>NZ_JAMQCO010000003.1:258434-484394 GCF_023702225.1 Aureimonas altamirensis
TGGCCCCCGACCGACCGGGCTTCGCTATTGCATGAACGGCTATGCCATGGAGTTCACGCCGGAAGGCGACTGAACATCCGATCGTCGGGCCGGATTCTCCGGCCCGACCGCCCCTTCCCTTTCCAACATGAGATTCCCATGCTGAAGATCCCCGTCGGCGCCGTCGCGCCCGTGGCGCCCGAGCGCCCGGAAAGCCATACCATCCACGGCATCGAACGCACCGACCCTTACGGCTGGTTGCGGGCCGCGAACTGGCAGGAGATGTTTCACGACACGACCCTTCTGGACCCGGCGATCCGCGATTACCTGGAGGCCGAGAACGCCTACCAGGAACAGGTGCTCCGCCCCACGGCCGCCCTGCGCGAGCGGTTGATCGCGGAGATGCGCGGACGCATCAAGGAAGATGATTCCTCCGTTCCGGCGGCGGATGGGCCTTTCGCCTACGGAATCTCCTACCAGGCCGGCGCCGAGTATCCGCGCTTCATCCGGACCCCACGCGACGGAGGTGCGGAGGAAATCCTGCTGGACGTGCCGCATGAAGCCGGCGCGCGCAGCTACTTCTCGCTGGGCACCGCCACGCATGCGCCCGACCATACGCGGCTGGCCTGGAGCTACGACGACAAGGGTTCGGAATTCTATACGATCGCGGTCCGCGACCTTGCCAGCGGTACGGACGATGTCGTCCGCATCGGCGAAACCGGCGGCGACGCGACGTGGAGCGCCGGTTCCGACGGCTTCTTCTACACACGGATGAACGCCAATCACCGCCCGGACAAGCTCTACTATCACCGGCTCGGCACGCCGGCCGACGCCGACCGGCTCGTCTTCGAGGAGACGGATGCCGGCTTCTTCATGAATGCGGGGGACACCCAGTCGCGCGCCTTCGTGACGATCGACCTGCACGATCACGAGACGTCCGAGGTCTGGCTTGTGCCGGCCGGCGATCCGGAAGCCGCACCCCGCCTCGTGGCGCCGCGGGAAACAGGTGTGGAGTACAGCGTCGACGAGGCCGGCGGCCTCCTCTACATCCTCACCAATGCCGGTGGAGCCAAGGATTTCAAGATCGTCACCGTGTCGGCCGATACGCCGGGGCGCGAAGGCTGGACGGATCTGATCCCGCACGAGGCCGGGCGGCTGATCCTGTCGCATTTCGTACTCAAGCGCCATCTCGTCTGGCTGGAGCGTCGCGACGGACTGCCCCGCATCGTGGTGCACCGCCTGTCGGACGGGGAGCAGCACTCGGTCGCCTTCGACGAAGAAGCCTATGCACTCGGTCTTTCGGGCACCTACGAGTTCGACACGACGGTCATCCGCTTCAGCTATTCCTCGCTGACGACGCCGGCACAGACATTCGAATACGATGTGGAGAGCCGCGAGAGACGGCTGCTCAAGACCCAGGAGGTCCCGTCCGGCCACGATCCGGCGGATTACGTGACGCGACGCATCATGGCGCCGGCCCCGGACGGCGAACTGGTGCCCGTTTCGCTGCTCTATCGCCGCGATACGCCACTGGACGGCAGTGCCCCGTGCCTCCTCTACGGCTACGGCGCCTACGGCATCACCATTCCGGCAAGCTTCAACTCGAACGCGCTGTCGCTCGTCGATCGCGGCTTTGTCTGGGCGATCGCCCATATCCGGGGCGGCAAGGACAAGGGCTTCGCCTGGTACGAACAAGGCCGCCGCGAATTCAAGGAGAACACCTTCACCGACTTCATCGCGGCAGCACGCCATCTGGTTGCGGAGAGGTTCACGGCGCATGACCGCATCGTGGCGCATGGCGGCTCGGCCGGCGGCATGCTGATGGGTGCCGTCGCCAACATGGCGCCCGATGCATTCGGCGGCATCGTCGCCTCCGTTCCCTTCGTCGACGTGCTCAACACGATGCTCGACGACAGCCTGCCCCTCACCCCGCCGGAATGGCCGGAATGGGGCAACCCGATCGCCTCGCAGGCCGATTACGCGCGCATCGCGGCCTACAGCCCCTACGACAACGTCGGCGCCAGGAATTACCCGCCCATTCTTGCGCTGGCCGGCCTGACGGACCCGCGCGTCACCTATTGGGAGCCGGCCAAATGGGTTGCGCGGCTGCGCAAGCTGAAGGCGGGCGACAGCCCCGTCCTGTTGAAGACCAACATGGATGCAGGCCATGCCGGCGCCTCGGGTCGGTTTGCCCGGCTGGAGGAGACGGCGCTCGTCTACGCTTTCGCGCTGGCCGTCACAGGGAAGGACGGCTGAGGAAACGCAAGGGCCCTCCCGGCGATGTCGCCGGGAGGGCCCTTCGAACCATGCACAAGGTCCGGCGTCGCGCTCAGCGCGTCGCGGCCTCGTAGCGCTCCAGCACATAATCCCAGTTGATGAGATTATCGACGAAGGCTTCCAGGTACTTCGGCCGCAGGTTGCGGTAGTCGATGTAATAGGAGTGCTCCCAGACATCGACGCCGAGGATCGGCGTGCCGCCGTGAACCAGCGGGTTCTCGCCGTTCGGCGTCTTGGAGATTTCGAGCTTGCCATCCTTTACGGACACCCAGGCCCAGCCCGAGCCGAACTGGCCCTTGCCCGCCTCGATGAAGTCGGTGCGGAACTTGTCGTAGCCGCCGAGGTCGGAATCGAAGGCCGTCTGCAGTTTCCCCGGGAGGGACTTGCCTCCCCCGTTCGGTGCCATCCACTTCCAGAAATGGATGTGGTTGTAATGCTGGGCGGCATTGTTGAAGAGCGGCTGGTTCTTGCCGAAAGACTGCTTGACCACCTCTTCCACGGAGGCATCGCCGAGGCCCGCTTCCGCCGCCAGCTTGTTGCCCGTTTCCACATAGGCATTGTGATGCTTGTCGTGGTGGAATTCGAGCGTTTCCTTGGACATGTACGGCCCCAGCGCGTCGTAGGCATAGGGCAGTTCAGGCAGGGTGAAAGCCATTTCGTCAGTTCCCTTCTGATCGTCATTCTTCGCTCGGACATCAGTCCGATGAATTTCCTAATTAGGGGCGGATGCCCGATTTGTCAGCCGCCTGCCTTTTCCAATTGCAGTCCTGCAGCGGAATTTTTGCCCTGCCGGGCGAAGGCGAAATAGAGTTCTCGGGCCCGCTCGGCAAAGGCTCCGACCTTCAGCATGCGCCCTTCGATGCCCGTCACGGGAACCACCTTGGAATGGTTGCCCGTGGAAAAGATTTCGTCCGCCTGCATGAAGTCTTCGACGGCAAGGCTCTTTTCGATCACCTCGACGCCATCCTTCCGCAGCAGTCCGATCACGCGCTGGCGTGTGATTCCGTTGAGGAAACAGCCGTTCGGTACGGGCGTATAGACGATGCCGTCCTTCGCCATGAAGATGTTCGACGTTCCGGTTTCGGCAACGTTGCCCACGACGTCCCGCACCAGTGCGTTGTCGTATCCCCTGCCCTTCGCTTCCATGATGGCGCGGGCATTGTTGGGATAGAGGCAGCCGGCCTTGGCGGCGGTCGGCATCGTCTCGGGCGTCGGGCGGCGGAAGCTGGAAATGCCGAGCGTGAAACCCGACGATGCGATCATCGGCGATTCGTAGAGGCACAGGCAGAAGCGCGTCGTCTCGGGGTCGGCCGGCACGCCCATGTAGCCTCCATCCTCGGCCCAGTACATCGGGCGGATGTAGACCGCCGTGCCTCCGTCGAACTTCGCCAGCCCCTCATGCGTCAGACGCACGATCTCCGCCGCCTCGACCGTGGGCTTCAGCCCCAGGGCCAGCGCCGAACGGTTGACGCGGGCGGCATGAAGGTCGAGGTCGGGCGCGAGGCCCTCGAACCAGCGCGCCCCGTCGAAGACCGAGGAGCCGAGCCAGAAGACATGGCTGCGCGGCCCGACCAGAGCGGGATTTCCCTCGAGCCATTCGCCCTGGAAAAAGGTGACGGTCCGCGAAAATTCGATGGCCATTGCGCTCTCCGTATATCTGCGTTCGCGCGAGTGATAGGCCCTTTGCACGCGCCTGCCAACGCCGCGCGATGCATGGTGGAACATTCGCAACCTTTGGCGGTTACCTTAAGAGGGAATTTGAGTTCTTTAGCGTTCGACGATCAAGGCGGGACATGACGGACATCATCGATTTCAACGGCCTCACGCGGCGTCATCTGCTGGTGGGGCTGGGGGCAACCGCTGCGCTTGCGCTCGCCGGCTGCACGACCACCGACCGGGCCTCCATTGCCGACTTGCCCAGCCGGGGCAACCTGCCGCCCGAATATCTGGCGGCCTATGGCCCGATCGAGGACGGCGGCTTCACCATTCCGGCGATCGATCTGAACCGGATGGATCCGCAATTCCTGCGCCGCGAGGTCGCATATAACGGCCCCGAAGCGCCCGGAACGATCATCATCGATACGCCGACGCGTTTCGCCTACCTGATCCAGCCCGGCGGAACGGCCATGCGCTACGGCGTCGGGATCGGTCGGGATGGCTTCGCCTGGGACGGCCGCGCCCGTGTCCAGTACAAGCGGCGGTGGCCGCGCTGGACACCGCCCGCGGAGATGATCGCGCGCCAGCCCGAGTTGGAGCAGTATCGCCAGGGGATGGAGCCAGGCCTCATGAACCCGCTCGGCCCCCGGGCGCTGTACCTGTTCCAGAACGGCAAGGACACGCTCTACCGGCTGCACGGAACGCCGGAGTGGTGGACCATCGGCAAGGCGGTGTCGTCCGGCTGCGTACGCTTCATGAATCACGACATCATCGACCTTTACGATCGTGCCGCCGACGGCGCGACGGTGATCGTCAACCAGCAGAGTGGGGCGATTATCGTCTGATCGGATGCGAGCGGGTTCCTACCGCCCGCGCCGAAAGCCGCCGAGGATGCCGCGCAGCACTGCATTGGTGACCTGCGTGGCGACGGTCCGGCCAACCGACTTCATGATCGCCTCCGTCACCGTCTGCCGCTGATAGCCGGATGCGCGCCGGCGGGGCGCCGGCGCCGGCGCCTCCGGCCTGTCGCCGAAATCCGGTATCGGCAGGCGGCGCTGCGGCACGTCGGCGCCCGCAGCCTCGGCCAGCTTTTCGTCGGCCCGCCGGTTGAGGATCTCGTAGGCCGACTCGCGGTCCACCGCCGTGTCGTATCGACCGCGCACGGGGCTGTCGCTCATGACGGCGCGGCGTTCCGCATCGTCCAGGGGCCCCACGCGTCCGACCGGCGGACGGATCAGGCATCGCTGCACGACGCTCGGGACGCCGCCCTTGCCGAGGGTCGACACGAGAGCTTCGCCGACGCCCAGTTCCGTGATGGCCTTGAACGTGTCGAAATCCGGATTGGGACGGAATGTCGAGGCGGCCGTGCGCACGGCCTTCTGCTCGCGCGGGGTATAGGCGCGCAACGCATGCTGCACGCGGTTACCGAGTTGAGCGAGCACGCTTTCGGGCACATCCATCGGGTTCTGCGTCACGAAATACACGCCCACGCCCTTGGACCGGATCAGCTTGACCACCTGCTCGATACGGTCGACCAGCGCCTTGGGTGCGTCATCGAACAAGAGATGCGCTTCGTCGAAGAAGAAGACGAGCCTGGGTTTGTCCGGATCGCCCACTTCGGGCATCTCCTCGAACAATTCCGACAGCAGCCACAGAAGAAAGGTCGCATAGAGGCGCGGGCTCGACATCAGCCTGTCGGCTGCCAGCACGCTTACATAGCCGCGCCCGTCGCGGTCGACGCGCATGAGGTCGTCGATGGCCATGGCCGGCTCGCCGAAGAAATTGCGGGCCCCCTGGTTCTCCAGCACCAGCAACTGGCGCTGGATCGCACCGACGCTGGCCTTGGCCACGTTGCCGTAGCGCCGCGAAATCTCGTCCGCCTGCTCGGAGACATGGGTCAGCATGGCCTGAAGATCCTTCAGGTCCAGCAGCAGCAGCCCCTGCTCGTCGGCGATGCGGAAGGCGATGTTGAGCACGCCCTCCTGCGGCTCGGTCAGATCCATCAGCCGCGACAGGAGAAGCGGTCCCATCTCCGATACGGTCGTGCGGACCGGATGCCCCTTCTCGCCGAAGAGATCCCAGAAAATCGCCGGGGAATAGTCGTTCACATAGGGGTCCAACCCGACTTCGCCGGCGCGCTTGACGAGGAAGTCCTTTTCTTCGCCGCGCACTGCGAGGCCGGAAAGGTCGCCCTTGACGTCGGCGCAGAAGACGGGAACGCCCGCAGCGGAAAACCCCTCGGCCAGCACCTGCAGCGTCACCGTCTTGCCGGTGCCGGTGGCGCCCGTGACGAGGCCGTGGCGGTTTGCGTATTTCAGCACCAGTTCCTCAGGCGTGGGCGTGCCCCGGGAGACACTCGCCCCGAGAAACAGCTGACCGTCTTCCTGCATGTTCACCCTCCGCTTGCCGTTCACGCCAGCCTTTGCCATGGTCCCGCCGTGCCCGGCGGGTTGCCGGACGATCGCCAAAGTCAGGACTACCAGAAATGGACGATCTCTTCTCCCGTATATCAGCTGCGGCCGAGATTTCGGAAAGCGATGCCCGTCAGGCCGTTGGATACATCCTCGCCTACATGCACGCCGAAAGCGAAGATGATTCGCTGCGCGGGATGGTGTCGGCCACCCCCGGGGCGGCGGACGCCCTGGCGGCGGCCGATGGTTACGATGGCAGCGGCGGCATCATGGGCCTGGGCGCCCGCTTGATGGGGCTCGGCCTCGACATGGAGCAGATCCGCGACGTCGCGGAAAACTTCGTCGCCGTCGCGCGCGAACATGCCGGGGACGAGACGGTGGACAAGGCCATCGCCTCGGTGCCCGCGCTCGCCCAGTTCATCTGAACGGCTTTCGCGATGATCCTCGCCTATGTGTTCGCCGATGGGCGCATGCGCCCGGTCGCCTCGGCCGGTGCGCATTTTCCCCCTGACGCCATCTGGCTCGATCTCTTCGACCCCACCCAGGAAGAAGTCGCCGCCATCGAGAAGCACCTTGCCATCGACGTTCCGACGCCCGAGGAAATGCGCGAGATCGAAGTCTCGAGCCGCCTCTACACCGAGGACGGCGCCGACTTCATGACGCTGCTTTTGCCGCATGGGCGCCAGGCGACCGGCGTAGCGCAGTTCGCACCCGTCACCTTCATCCTGGCGCGCACGTCCCTCATCACCCTGCGCTACAGCGAGCCGCGCAGCTTCGAGCTGTATGCGGCCAAGTTGTGCCGCGAGCCCGTGTCGCTCGACCTGACCTTGCCGCCCACGCCCGAGGACGTCGAGGCCGCGGGTCCGGCCGAAGACGGCGCGGTGCAGCAGCCGTCCACGGCCGGACCGTCCCGCAAGCCGCCTCGCGCGCCGCGCCCGGAGGTCATCCTGCTCGGGCTGCTGGAGGCGGTGGTGGATCGCGTCGCCGACCTTCTGGAAGGTACGGCCGTCGATCTCGACCACACCGCCAAGGATATCTTCCAGTCTTCGGAGCAGCGCGCTCCCATAGCCAACGCACGCTACAAGGAGATGCTGCGGCAGATCGGCCGGTGCGCCGACCTCGCCTCCCGTACGCGGGAAGCGCTCGCCACATTCGACCGGATGCTTCCCTTCGCCCAGCTTGCCTTCGACCGTCGCAAGGCGCCGAAGGAACTGAAGACCCGCATCAAGGCGATGTCGCGCGACATACAGTCCCTCAACGACTTCGCGGCCTTCCTGAACAACAAGACCAACTTCCTGCTCGACACGGCCGTCGGCATGATCTCGATCGAGCAGAACGCGATCATCAAGATCTTCTCGGTGGCGGCCGTCGGTTTCATGCCGCCGACGCTGATCGCGTCGATCTACGGCATGAACTTCCAGGACATGCCGGAACTGTCCTGGCATTTCGGATATCCGGTGGCGATCGCCGGCATGTTCGTCTCGGCGATCCTGCCGCTCGCCTATTTCCGCTACAAGCGATGGCTATGAGGCCCGCCCGAACTGGCGGTAGGCGGCGGGGCCGGGGTCGCGGGAGGCCGCCTCGGTAACGGCCATGTCCTTTACCCGCTCGTGGAAGGCCGATTTGATGCAGGCCGGATCGGCGTTGGAGGCATCGCCCGTCAGGGCGAGGGCCTGGCAGCGGCATCCGCCGAGATCGATCATCTTGCGCTCGCAACTGGCGCAGGGCTCCTTCATCCAGCCCGTACCGCGATAGGCTTCGAAAGCCGGCGACGTCGTCCATATCTCCTGCAGCGAACGATCGCGCACCGACCAGAATTCCAGATGCCCGATGGTCTGCGCCGCGTGACACGGCAGCACCATGCCGGACGGCGTGACGCTGAAGGTCCGCAGCCCCCAACCGCCGTTGCACAGCTTCGGAAAGCGCGCGTAATAATCGGGAAATACGGCATCGATCGCAAGGCGCCCCTTCAGCGCTTCGCGCGCGGCGGCGATCTCCTCGATGGTTCTGTCCACATCCTCGCGACGCGGCATAAGCTGCGCCCTGTTCTTCAGCGCCCAGCCATAATATTGCGTATGCGCCACCTCAAGCCGCTTGGCGCCCAGCGCCAGCGCCTTGTCGATCATCAGGGGCACCTGATGAATGTTCTGGCGGTGGATGACGGCGTTCAACGTCAGTGGAAACCCCCGCGCGACGACGGCATGGGCGAAGGCCTCCTTGCGTTCGAACGCCCCCTTCATGCCGCCTACCCGCTCGGTGATCTCCGGATCGGCCCCCTGCATCGACAACTGGATATGGTCCAGCCCGGCCGCCAGGAGGCGGTCCAGCATGTCCTCACCCACGGCGATGCCGGACGTGATGAGGTTGGTATACAGGCCGGCGGCGGCGGCATGCGCCGTCAGGTCCACGATGTCCTTCCGGGCGGTCGGCTCCCCGCCCGAAAGATGGACGTGGATCACGCCCATCTCCGCTGCCTGGTCGAAGACGCGCTTCCAGTCGTCGGTCGACAATTCCGCGGAGCGCGTCTCCAACTCGAGCGGGTTGGAGCAGTAGGTGCAGCGCAAGGGGCAACGATGCGTCAATTCGGCCAGGACGCCGATGGGGGCGGGCGGCGCGGGGTGCGGCGTGGGCATGGCCCGTGGATGCGGCATCTCGTTCATAGGACCACCAGTTGCTTTTCTTCCAGTTCGGAAAGGAACCCCTCCACATCGGGCCGGATCACAGAGACATCGGCAGCGAAATTGGCGGCAAGATCGGCGACGATTTCGTCCAGCCTACGCCTGCCGTCCACCCGTTTCAAAATTTCCGTCGCCACGCCGTCCGCTTCGAAGATGCGCTCCGGCCCCACCAGTATGTGGCGCCCGCGCGTCTTGTCCTCCCGAAAGCGTACGCCGTGCGGAAAGCGCGGCACCAGTTCGTCGGCAAGGCCGGTCATCGCCCGGTCTCCGCCAAGGCAAGGCCACTGCCGGGGCGCCATGCCTCGGGCGGGGTCATGGCCGGTTCGACATAGGAAAAATAGAGCGCGTCGAGCTGCGCCCAAAGCACGTCGCACTTGAAGCGCAGGGCATTCAAAACCGCCTCCTGTTCTTCCGGCCGGCGGGCGTTGTCGATGCAGTAATGCAGCGCGAAGTCGGAATCCTGCTTCGCCTGCACCGGCCGCTTGTCGAAATAGGCAAGGGTTTCCCGCGTTATGAAGGGATAATGCTCCAACATGCCCCGCACGCGCTCGCCGATGACCGTCGGCGAGAAAAGCTCCGTCAGCGACGAGGCGACGGCCTCCAGCAGCGTCCTGTCCCGTACGAAATGCACATAGGCATCGACGGCGAAACGGGTTGCCGGCAGGATTCCCTTCCCTGCCACGACATAGGCTTCGTCCAGCCCGACGCCGCGTCCGAGGGCGATCCACTTCTCGATCCCGCCGGGCTCGCTGCCGTCGCCATCATGGTCGATGATGCGGCGGCGCCATTCCCGGCGCAGCTCAGGCGTCGTCAGGCGACTGAGGATGATGGAATCCTTCACCGGGATCATCGACTGATAGTAATAGCGGTTGAGCGCCCAGGCCTGCACCTGGCTCTTGGACAGCTTGCCCGTATGCAACAGGCGGTGGAAGGGGTGCAAATTATGATAGCGCTCGGCGCCGATCCGCCGCAGCGCCGCCTCGAATTCATCCGCGTTCAGAAGCGGCTTCATGGAACAAGCTCCAGCCCGTCATGGGCGACGCGCCAGCCGCACGCCTCCACGCGGTCGCGTTCTTCCGATCCCTCGACGAGGATCGGGTTGGTGTTGTTGATGTGGATATAGATCTTCTCGCCGATGCCGAGCCCTTCGAAGGCTCGAAGGCTTCCGCCCGACCCGGAGATCGGTACATGGCCCATGCGCCGGCCGGTCTTCGTGCCGACGCCGGCCGCCTCCATCTCGCCGTCGGTGAAAACGGTGCCGTCGAACAGGATTGCGTCCGCACCGGACAGGCGGCGAAGCACATCGTCCGTGATCTCGGCGCATCCCGGTATGTAGTAGATCGATCGCCCGCCGGCCGAAAGGCGAAGGCCGACAGTCATTTCGCCGACCTCGCCGACAGTCACGTCGCCCTTTTCCAGGTACAGCGGAACCTTGCCGGGCACGGCGAACATCTCGACCGTCAATCCGGGCACCGGCTCGAACGGCGCGTCCAGCGGCACGCCGATCCGCTCGACGCAATCCTTCGACAAGACCTCGAAGATCGGATTCGCGGCGATCACATCCATCACTCCCGCGGTTCCATAAAGAGTCAAGGGCTGGCGCTCGCGCAGTGTCAGGAGCCCTGCCACGTGGTCGACATCGCCGTTCGTCACCAATGCGGCGGCAATGGCAGAGGCTCGCCGCGCACCATGCGCCGCGGCGGCGCTGGCCGCCATGGACGGAGTGGACAGAATCTGCTGGCGCAGATCGGGCGATGCGTTGACGAGAAGCCAGTTTTCGCCATCGGCCGTCGCGACTATCGAGGATTGGGTCCGCGCCTGCACTCTCGGGTCGCCGCGCCAGGCAAGGGCGCAGACGTCACAGTTGCAGTTCCACTGCGGGTAGCCGCCCCCGGCAGCGGAACCCAGCACGGTCAATCGCAGGCGGCCTTCCGGCCGCCCACGATCGACTGATTGCCCGGGCAATCAGAATTCAATCGGCATGTAGCCGTTGATTTCCATTGCCACGCATACTTCGACGATAGCCGGTTTGTTCCAGGCCATGATATTTCTCCCATTCTCGGACGCGCGCAGAATGCCCGCGTTACGTCTCGTAATAGGTGCCCACTGAATGACGATATTAAAGACCTTGACGATCACGTAAAGGCGAGAATTCTTCCCTGACCCGGTCAGAAGTTCCAGGGCCGGTCCGGCCGGACCTCCCCGACGCTCTGCTTTTCCCAGTTGCGCAGGGTCGTACGGGCCTCCCCATCGAAGGTTTCGGCGAGATTTCGGTCCACCTTGCGGAAAAGGCCCGCCAGAAGGGCCGAGACGGCGCTTTCGGCGGCCCGCGTGGTGCCGTCCTCGGCCTTCAGGGCAATACCGAGCCCCAGTTCCGGCACCGCGCCGCAGAAGACCCCTTCCGCCCCTGTCTTCACGAAGACGCGGCCTTGCCCCGCTTCGATCAGCGCCTTGCATTTGCGGGCCGTGCCCGACATCGCAAACGGATGGGCAATGCAAGCACGGATCAGCCTTTGTCCCGCTGCGGCCCTGCCGGCATCGATGCCCTGCCCCGCGACGAGGCGCGCGAAGGCGGTGGCGAAGCTGGACAGTGGCGCGGCATAAGTGGGGATGGAGCAGCCGTCGATGCCGCAGGCATCCTCGCTCAATTGCGCACCGGTCGTCTCCGCGATCGCCGCGCGCGCACGGCGCTGAACCGGATGGGTGGCCGTGACGTAGCCCGCCGTCTCCTCGCCCATATGTACGGCGGTGCAGAGGAAACCGGCATGCTTTCCGGAGCAGTTGTTGTGCAGGGCCGTCGGCGCACCGCCGCTGCGGGCAAGCTCCAGCGCGACCGGCAGATCGAAGGGCCAGTGGCAGCCGCATTCGAGCTGCGCGGGATCCAGCCCGCCCTTGGCCAGCATCTCGCGCGCCGCCATCACATGGGCCTCTTCGCCCGAATGGGAGGCGCAGGCCATCGCCAGTTCCTCGTCGGAGAAGCCGGAAGCGTCGGCAGCGCCCGTCTCGATCAGGGGAAGCGCCTGCAGCACCTTGACCGCCGAGCGCGGGAAAACGGCCCGCTCGACGTCTCCCAGCGCCACGACGTTGCGCCCGGCCGCGTCCGTGACGCTCACATGCACGCGGTGGTGGCTTTCCACCAGCGCCCCGCGTGTGACCTCGATGATCATCGGATCGGCCATGTCACCTTACCCCGCCTGCCGGATTTGCCGTCGCTGTAACAGCCGGGCGCGGCCTGCGCCAGTAACGGGCGGTATTCGCCCGCATTGTTTTTTGCTATCGCAGGCGACGATGAGACGGGAGGGATTGCATGTTCCTGAGTTGCGGCGACGCACTGTTCGACCTGTTCGAAGTCCAGGATGGCCGTGGGCCGGCATCGGTGGCGCTGGACGGTCGCGTCGGCGGCTCGCCCCTCAACGTCGCCCTCGGCCTTGCCCGGCTCGGCCATCCCAGCGCTTTCTTCACCAAGGTTTCGGACGATCTGTTCGGTCGCCGCATCCGGGCCTTCATGCAGGAGGAAGGTATCGACCAGCGTTTCCTGGTGCCCACCACGCGAGGCACGACGCTGGCTGTCGTATCGCTGTCGCCGGAAGGCACCCCGCATTACGATTTCCATATCGAGGGGACCGCAGACCGCTCGGTCGAGGTAGCCGACGTGCCGGAGCATTTTCCGGACGATCTTTCGGCCATCCACATCGCGTCCTATTCTACCGTGACGGAGCCCACCGCCTCGGCGCTGCTGCATCTTGTCGGTCAGGAGTCGGGCAGGCGCTTCATTTCCTACGATCCCAACATCCGCGCCACGATCGAGCCGGATCTCGACCTGTGGCGCGACCGTGTGTCGCGCATCCTGCCCAAGGCAACGCTGGTGAAGGCCAGCGAAGAGGATCTGCAGCAGATCCATCCCGGGCGCTCGCTGGATTCCATCCTGTCGGACTGGATGTCGGCGGGGCCCGCCATCGCGCTGGTGACGCGCGGAGAAAACGGAGCCATCGCGGCCACGGCCGGCGGACACGAGGTCCAACTGCCGGGTATCGCCGTGACGGTGGTCGATACGGTGGGTGCGGGGGATACGTTCCAGGCGGCGACGCTGGCCTGCCTGGGAGAGCATGGCCGCCTGAGCCGTGAAGGCGTCGTGGCCATGTCGCCGGCCGACCTGGAAGATCTGGTCGGCTTCGCCATCCGTGCCGCAGCGATCACCTGCGGGCGGCGCGGAGCCGACCTTCCGCGCCGGGCGGACCTGGGGCTGCAGCCGCTTGCCTGATCGGACGCGGCGACCGCCGGCCTCGATGGCCGGCGGCGCGTTCAAGAAGGTCCGTCCGCTCAGTTGAAGCGGTAGGAAGCCTTGGCCCAAACGGTGTGGAAATCCAGGCTGTTGCCGGACGTCGCCGTGAGGGATTCCGTCGCGATGCTCGATCCGGCCGGCGTGTACTTCACCTTCGTGTCGGACTTGCCGAGATCGGTGTAGAGATATTCCAGGCCGACCGACACGTTCTGTGCAACCAGGTAATCGAGGCCCGCGCCGAGCGCGTAGCCGAAATCCTTGGTGTCTTCTTCCAGCGAGACGTTATAGGTCGTGCCGCCGGAAGAAACGCTGCTGTTGCCGATCAGGTCGTTGGACACCTTGGCGAAGGCGAGACCGCCCGTCGCGAAGACGGCGAAGCGATCCGACGTCAGGCCGGCCTTGGCGCGCAGGGTGCCCAGGAAGTCGATGTCCTGCTTGGAGCCGAACTCCTGCCCGAACTGGGTGAAGTTGGCGTAGGAGTTGGCGTCGACGTAATTGATGTCGGCGATGGCGCCGACGATGAAATTGTCGATCTGGTGGTCGTAACCGGCATGAACGCCCAGTACCACGCCTGCTTCGCCGTCCTTGCTGCCGCCCGCGAAGGACGAGCCGGCGGACGAGAACAGGCCCGAATCGCGGCTGAGCGCCGCGCCGGCCTGGCCGCCGACATAGAAGCCGGTCCAGGTGAAGCCGGTATCGTAGGCCATCGGCGCCGCGATGGGATCGTTGTAGATGATGTCCGCGGCGAGAGCCGGGGTGGCGAGGGCCGAAACGGCCAGGAGAAGGGCGATGCGCTTCATGTGTCAGGATGCTCCAGAAACCCGTCGCGCACCACCGAAAGGCTTATGCGGCGCGACCCCGCTCCTTTAGAGGAATAATCCCTAACCGCCTGCTAAGAAGCATGGTTAACCGGAGAATCCGCACAGGGAGATTGCCAAGCCCCGATCCTTGTCCTTATTCTAAACCCTGGCTGGGCGCCGCAAGTCTTTGGAGGAAGCATGCGGAAAGCGACATTCGTCGCGGGAGCCTGGCTTGTCCTTGCGCTCTCTTCGCCCGTGACGGCTCAGGAGATCGGCGACCCGGTCGCCGGCGAGAAGGTCTTCAAGCGTTGCATGGCCTGTCATGCCGTCGGGGCAGGCGCCGCCAACAAGGTGGGGCCCGAACTCAACGGCATCATCGGCGAGAAGCCCGGCGAGGTGGAGGGATTCCGCTTTTCGCCCGATCTCGTCGCCTGGGGCGAGGGCAAGGTCTGGAACGCCGAACTGATGGCGCAGTGGCTGCAAAACCCCAAGGCCGTGGTACCGAAGACAAAGATGATCTTTCCCGGCATCAAGAAGGAGCAGGAGTTGAAGGACATCACGGCCTATCTGGCCGGCTTCGACGAAAGCGGCGCCCCGCGCGACCCGGCGGAAGCGCTTAAGGCGGCCGGGGGCAACTGAGCTGCCTTCCGGCGACGGCCGGTTCGTTCCGGCCGCGCCACTTGATTACCCTGCCCAAGATGGTCAGATTTCGATCTCCAGCGACTGGAGGATCAGGCATCATGCGTATCGGCGGAGTGACCATCGGGCAGGCATCGCGTGACAGCGGCATCAAGGCGCCGACCATCCGCTACTATGAATCCATAGGGCTCCTGCCCTCCCCGTCCCGCACCGAGGGCAACCGCCGCCTCTACGACGGGGCGGACCTGCGCCGGCTGCGTTTCATCCGGCACGCGCGCGAGCTCGGTTTCGAGATCGAGCCGATCCGCGAATTGCTGGACCTCGCGCAGGAACCGGACCGGCCCTGCGAGGGGGCGGACAGGATAGCCATGTCGCATTTGTCCGAGATCGACAGCAAGATCGCCAGGCTGACCGCGCTCCGGTCCGAAATCGCCCGCATGCTTGCCTGCGATCACGGGAGCATCGGCGAGTGCAGGGTGATCGAGGTGCTTGCCGATCACGACAAGTGCATCGCGCACGATCACTGAGTATCGGCAAGAGCGACACTAATAAGACTTGGAAAAGCCTTCATCCTACGGTTGAAGCGTGGCGCGGTTCCCGCACTATCGTATCTCCCCCATCCCAAGTCAGGCCACGCGCGACAATCATGGCTTCCCGCTCAGTTCCCGATCTTGCGCCGATGGCGGAAAGCGATACGCAGGCTCGGCTGGATGCCCTCGATCTCTACGAGATCATGGATACGCCGGCCGAAGTCGAGTTCGACGACATCGCTCATCTTGCAGCCGACATCTGCGAATCGGCGACGGCGCTGGTCAGCCTGGTCGCCGAGGAACGGCAATGGTTCAAGGCGCGTGTCGGCTTCGATGCCTGCCAGACCCCCATCGGCCAGTCGATCTGCGTTCATGCGCTGCAGCGGCCGGGCCTGCTCGTCATTCCGGACCTGACGGCAGACCCCCGGTCTATGGAGAACACGCTCGTGACGGGCCCTCCCCATATTCGATTCTATGCAGGTGCGCGGCTGGAAACGCCGGAAGGCATCGGCATAGGAACGCTGTGCGTACTGGACGACAAGCCCCGCCCCGACGGCTTGACCGATCGCCAGGCCAGCAGCCTGGAACGGCTTGCACGGCAGGTGATGACGCAGTTTGCGTTGCGCCGCGCGATCAATGAGCGTGATGCGGCCGAAGAGCGTCGGCGTTTTCTCAACGAGGAACTGGCGCACCGCATGAAGAACACGATGGCGACCGTGCAGGCCATCGCCACGCAGACATTGCGCGGCGTGACCGAAAGGGAGGCGGTCGAGGCGTTCGGCAAGCGGCTCCACGCCATCGCTTCCGCGCATGGGGTCCTGCTGCAGCGCAGCTGGTCCGGCGCGTCCATGGCGGCTGTCGTCGAGGCGATGGTCGGCACATTCGACTTGGACGAGAGGTTCGATCTATCCGGTCCCCCGGTCGATCTGGCGCCCCGCGCTACCTTGTCGCTTTCCCTGCTGCTTCACGAGCTTGCGACCAACGCGCTGAAATATGGTTCCCTGTCATCCGAAACGGGCCGCATCGCCATCGGTTGGCGCATAGAACCCGCCGATGGGGACGACGAGCTGGTTCTGGAATGGCGCGAAAGCGGCGGGCCTCCGCCAAGCGTGCCGCGGGGGCGAGGTTTCGGGTCGCGACTAATTGCCATGGGCCTTGCGGGAACGGGCGGGAGCGAGCTTCGTTACCCCGCCGAAGGATTTTTCGCGGTGTTTAAAGCACCGGTGTCGCAAGTAGTGGAATCATAAGGATCGAGCCCTTGACCCGAAACGACAGAGAGAAGCGACCAGTCGTTCTCGTCGTCGAGGATGAACCGGTCCTGCGCATGATGGCCGTGGACATGGTGGAAGATGCCGGCTTCGAGGCCCTTGAGGCCGCGGATGCGACGCAGGCAATCGAAATCCTGCAGGATCGCCTCGATATTCGCATCGTCTTCACCGATATCGACATGCCGCGAGGCATGGACGGCATGCGCCTTGCCGCCGCCATCCGGGATCGCTGGCCGCCGATCGAGATCATCCTGACATCAGGCTACGTGACGCCCGACGCCGACAGTATGCCGGCGCGCAGCGTCTTCTTCCAGAAGCCATATGTCGCCGAGAAGGTCGTCGAGGCCCTGCACCGGATGGCCGCGTAGACTACCGCCCGGACTTGCAGCCGGCCCCTCGATGTTCTAATGTATAAACATTGCGGCTACGGGCGATTGCGATGATTACCACATTGTCGAGCAGGGAATTCCAGCAGAATGCCAATCAGGCCCAGAAGGCCGCGCAAACCGGCCCTGTATTCATCACGAACAGGGGGCGCACCGCAAACGTGCTGTTGAGTTATGAGGAGTATCAGCGCATTACCGCCCAACGCAAAAGCATCGTCGACGCGTTGGCTATGCGTGGCCTCAGCGAGATCGAATTCGATATCCCGCGTTCCGGCAGTGTAGCCCGCCCCGCCGAATTCGACTGATGTTCATACTCGATACAAATGTCGTATCGGAACTGCGCAAGGCAGGCGACGGGAAGGCCGACCCCATGGTCGTGTCGTGGCTTTCACTTCAGGACACCGGCAATTTCTATGTTTCGATCATCACGATCATGGAACTCGACCTCGGCATTATCCGGATGGAGAGAAAGGATCCACGACAGGGCTCGCGTCTGCGATCCTGGATGACCAACCATGTTCTGCCGGCCTTTGCGGGACGGACCATCATGATAGATCATGCTGTAGCCCGTGAGTGTGCTGCTCTCCACGCCGACACTCCAAGACCCGAGCGCGACGCCCTGATCGCAGCCTGTGCGCTGGCCCACCGCATGACTGTAGTCACGCGCAACACAATCGATTTCGGGTCGATGAACGTCGATCTGATCAACCCTTGGAACGTGCAGCCGCGCGCGTAGCAGGGGCACGCCGCTTCTTCACCGGCGCCTCGGCCACGGCCGTCGCCTCGACGGCCATGCGTGCGGCCCGAAGCCGAGCCGTCTTTTCGAAGCGCCGCTTGGACTCGGCGTCGATGATGGCGCGCGCCGCGCTGGTGGTCATGTCGTGCTTGGATTCCGACTTGGAAAGCTTCGGCTTGAAGGCATCCTGCTCTGTGATCACATCGGCCATCGTCCGCATCCTTCCATTCAAAAACAAAAGGCCGGGTAACGTCCGGCCTTCATAGGCGCCTCTCGCCCGATGGCGACAAGCAACGACATTTCAAAGATTTAACTAGGGCGTGACGCGCCGTTGGCAAGCGTCAGGCGGGCGTCGCGGCGCAGTCGGCGCATCGACCCCGGATTTCAACCGACACGCCCTGCGCGGCAAAGGCGTTAGCGCGCGCGATGCGCGCCGCATCCGTATCGATGGCTTCGTCCGCAGCCTCGATCACCTTCTGACATTCGGTGCAGACGAGAAAGATGACGGCATGATCATGCCCCCCATGACCATGATGGGTACAGGCCATGAAGGCATTCTGGCTGTCCAGCTTGTGAACGAGATGCCGGTCGCCCAGCGCACGCAAGGCGCGATAGATCTGCAGCGGCGCCTTCAGCCCTTCCGGCCGGAGCCTGTCGAGAAGCTGGTAGGCCGTCATCGGCGCATGGTCGCCCCGCAGCGCATCGAGCACCAGCTTTTCGTTGCGGGTCAACTTCGCGGCTTTGGACATGCCCTGTCGATCTGCTTCATGACGGCGGGAGGGGCGAGAGGCAGGCCCGTTTCGGCCTGCCTCTATTACCTAATCGCCCCTGCGCCGCAGTGCAATGTCAGGCGTAGACGTCCATGACCTTGTTCAGCAGGGCCAGGGCTTCGGCCTTCGGGCGCTGGAAGGAGTTGCGCCCGATGATCGAGCCGTTGCCGCCGCCGTCGCGGATGGCCTGGACTTCGCCCAGGAGTTCGTCCTCGTTCTTGGCCGCGCCGCCCGAGAAGACGACGATGCGCTTGCCCGCGAAGGACGACTGCATGATATGGCGGACGCGGTCGGCCCCCGTGGCGCGCGGGATGTCGTTCTTTTCGTAGGTCGGCTTCGCATCCTTGAGGTCGACGAAGTCGGTCGGCAACTTGACCTTGATGATGGTGGCGCCCATCAGCGCCGCCATGTGCGCGGCATAGGCGATGATGTCGAAACCGGTTTCGCCTTCCTTGGACACCTTGCCGCCGCGCGGATAGGACCAGACGACCGTCATCAGGCCGCGCGACTTGGCCTTCAGCGTGATCTCGCGCAGCTCTTCCATCATGTCGTAGGATGCGTCCGCGCCCGGATAGATGGTGAAGCCGACGCCCACGCAGCCGAGGCGCAAGGCATCCTCTACGGTACCGGTCAGTGCCTGGTCCTGCGTGTTGACGAGCGAGTTGCCGCTGTTGAGCTTCAGGATCAACGGTACCTCGCCGGCGAAGGTATCGGCGCCCTGCTCGAGCAGGCCAAGCGGCGCGGCATAGCCCGAAACCCCTGACTCGATCGCCAGTTCATAGAGGTAATGCGGGTCGTAGGCTGCGGGGTTGGGCGCGAAGCTGCGGGCCGGACCGTGCTCGAACCCCTGGTCCACCGGAAGGATGACGAGGCGACCGGTGCCGGCCAGCCGGCCATGCATCAGAAGCCGCGACAGATTGCTCTTGAGACCGGGTGTCTCTCCTTCGTACCAGGACAGGATCTTGCGAACGGTGTCGGTTCTCAGCATGGTGCCTCCGGGATTGCGCAACCCGACTGTATGGTTGCCGATTACATTCGGGATGATCTTCTGCGGCGCAAAATAGCCGGCGTAAAGATGCACGCCCGGCCAATCCAAATTAAAATCGTTTGAAAATCGTCTTGCCGTCTCAAAGTGGCAGCGGGCCGTCATTCTTGACTTCTTCCATCACTGCATAGGTCCGTGTTTCCCGGACACCGGGAAGCGCCAGGACGATTTCTCCGAGAAACCGCCTGTAGGCCGCCATATCGGGCAACCGTGTCTTGATGAGGTAGTCGAAGCCGCCGGCTACCATGTGGCATTCGAGGATTTCCGGCGTGCGCCGCGCCGCCTTGGCGAAGCGGTCGAACACGTCCGGCGTCGTCGTATCCAGGATGACTTCCACGAAGACCAGCAGGCCGAACCCCAGCTTCTGCGGATCGAGCCTCGCCGAGAAGCCGGTGATGAAGCCTTCCTTCTGGAGCCGCTTGAGCCTCTCCCCCAACGAGGACGGCGCAAGCCCGATGCGGCTGGCCAGCTCCGCGTTGGTGATGCGGCCATCGGCCTGCAGGGCACGCAGGATGCGCCTGTCCGTTCTGTCGAGTTCGTTCATTCCGGTTGCCGCCCGCACTGCCGCTCACACATAATGACACGACCGGTCTACACACGCGGCCCATGAGCATAAAGAGCACCTTTTCGGAAGAGCGCGATACGGCCGGCCTGCGGCAGCGGTTCCTTGCATCGGATCCCGGCCTCGTCCGGCTGCGGCTGGGCAGCCGTGTGGTGCTGACCGTCGCCCTGGTGGCCGGCATCCTCGCCCTCGTCCATCCCTGGATCGCCTTTCCGCCGTCCGCCTACGGCATGGCGATGGTGACCGCCATACAGGGCGCGGTCGCGATCAAGGATGCAACGCCGCTGGCCAGGGCCGTCACGAGGGCCTATGCGGTGGCGGCCGCCTATGCGACCGTCCTGGCGATCACGCTGCTGAACGGCCAGACCTTTGCCGTCAGCGCCCTGTTTCTGGCCGTCATCTTCATCTCTGTCTATGCGCGGCGGTTCGGCCTGCGCTGGCAGGCCGTCGGCATGTTCACCTTCATGTGCTTCGTCATCGCGGCCTATCTGCATCCGCGACCGGCAGACCTGCCGGGGATCGCCGTATCCCTCGTGCTGTCGTCGGTGATCGCGCATCTGATCCGCAACTTCCTGTTGCCCGACAGGCCGGCGGAAGATTTCCAGCGGGCACTGGAGGGTGTGGACGAGATCGTCGGGCGGCTGGCCGGCCGGATACGACGGGCAGCCCGCAATGGGTGGTCGCCGGCAAGCCGGCGCGAGGCGCAGGAGATGGAGCGTCGCGCCAAGGATGCCATCCTGATCTGCGAAGGCTACCTGCCGGTACAGGCCGAAGCCGGCGACCCGTCGAGCGGGCGGGCGGCGGCCCTCGCCAACCACCTGTTCGACCTCCATCTGGCGCTGGAAAGCGCCCTCGGAAGCGCGTTCGCCATGCACGCGCCCGGTTCCGGCAAGCTGCCGGAAGGGGTTGCCGGGCGGCTCGACATCCTCGCCAAGGCGCGCCGCGAGGTACGCCGCAGCGCGGCGGCGACGCCGGCCGCCGCTTTCGCCGCCGGCGGCGGCGGCTCCGCCCCCAACCGTCCGGCAAAGGCGGGCGCCGGCAGAAAACGGGCTCTGGACGACCCGTTCCTCCGGCAGGCGCTGCAAGTAACGCTCGCTTCGGCCATCGCCATGACCGGTGGCCTCTTCCTGTCTCCCGACCGCTGGTTCTGGGCGGTGTTGACGGCGTTTCTGGTGTTCACCAATACCCAGTCCCGGGGCGAGACGGCGATCCGCGGGCTGGAGCGTGCCGCCGGCACGGCGCTCGGCATCGTGGTGGGGATGGGGCTTGCCGTGCTGGTGTCCGGCGCCCTTTGGCCCACCATCATCATCGTCGCTCTCAGCGTCTTCCTGGGATTCTATCTCCTGACGCTGTCCTACAGCGCGATGACCTTCTTCATGACGGTGGCGATCTCGCTCGTCTACGGCCTGATCGGCACCTTCACGCCCGAACTGCTGGTCCTCCGGCTCGAAGAGACCGTCATCGGCGCCGCAGCCGGTATCTTCGTGTCCTTCTTCGTGCTGCCGCGCAGCACCTCCAGCCAGACGCGGCAAGCCGTCGACCGGTTCATGCAGGCCCTGGACCAGCTTCTCGAGACGGCCGCCGCCCTCGAGCAGGGCGACAACGATGCGCGCCTGCTGGTTCGCGCGCGCCAGATGGACAGGGCCCATGCCGACATCCGAAGCGCCGTCGGCCCGCTGCAGAGCGCATGGACGTTCGGCGCCGGGCAGGTCGGCCTTCGGCGCGCCCTCATGCGCCTGAACGCCATCGTCCACGCAGCCCATGTGCTGGTGCGCCGCTTTGCCGCGACGCCGCCATCGGAAGCCGAGCGGGAACGCCTGGCGGCCATGCGCGCGCAGATCGCGGCGCTGGCGAGCCACGGGCGCAACTTCTTCGGGCGCAGCGAAGTGGCCGAGATGCCGGAGCCGCAGGATGGGGATGGGGCCAACTCGAGCGACAGCGTGGAAATCGCGCTTCGGTCGATCGCCCATGTCCTGTCGCAGGCCGATCCGGAAAGGCAGGCGCGCGGCCGCACTTGACGGCCGCCGGCATCCTGGTGGCTAATGCTTCGCAAGGGTGCCGTCTCCACCGTCCGTACAGGACGCCGTCGAAGGTGTGCCCATGTCGCTCCGTCTTCTCGCCTTGCCCCTCCTGCTCGCCGCGCTCAACCCCGAAGGGGCGAACGCCGAGCCGCGCCTTGCCGTGATGCCGTTCGATTATGTCGACACGTCCGGAGAGCCGACCGACCAGAGCGTCGCGCACGAGAGGCGGATGGGCCTGTTCCGCGAAACCCTGCAAGGCGCCCTCGAAGCCGGAGGAAAGGTCGATGCGGTGGAACTGCCGTGCACGCGGAGCGGCTGCACCCCGGCGAACTCCCGCCCGCTCGATCTCCTCGACTCGGCTCGCAGCGTTTCGGCGGATTTCATCGTGCTCGGCGCCGTCCAGAAGATGAGCACGCTGATTTCGACAGGCTGGGTCAACGTCATCGATGTCGGCAGCGGGCAACTCGCGCTGGCCCGCAAACTGTCGTTCAGGGGCGACAATGACGAGGCATTCCGCCGTGCCGCGGGCTTTGCGGCCGACGACATCGTGCGCAACCTGCCGGCTGTCGCGTCACCCGGCCGGGCGAAATAAAGCCTTCCCGCCCGTCTCGACAAGGTGGGGCCGATCTGCTATCTGAAGCGCAATTCTGTGGAAGGGCTTCTCTTCCGCGAGGGTTTGTGCGTTTGCATGACGCCCTCTCCGCTCAACGAACAATGAAACGGAACACTCGTGCAGGTACTCGTTCGCGATAACAATGTCGATCAGGCTCTCCGCGCTCTCAAGAAGAAGATGCAGCGGGAAGGCATCTTCCGTGAAATGAAGATGCGCAACTTCTACGAGAAGCCGTCGGAAAAGCGTGCGCGTGAAAAGGCCGAGGCCGTGCGTCGCGCCCGCAAGCTGGCGCGCAAGCGCGCACAGCGTGAAGGCCTGGTCGCAGGCGGCCGCACGGCGGCGCGCTGATCCAGCTGCCGACAGGCCAGTACATGTTTGCAACGGGTGGCGAGGTTTCTGACCCCGCCGCCCTTTTTGTATGGCTTCGCCGTATTTTCGCCTCGTCTTCTCCTTTCCAGTTCGGTGCCCTCGCATAAACTGAGTGGGCAGGCCGTGGAGGCGGCAGCCTGGAGGCTCCGGGCGTCGATGCAACGAATTACGGCCATCACGACCGGGGGAAGATCATGGTCCTTACGACGCGCAAGTCCTTTCGCATACTCGCGGCCTGCACCGCAGCCCTGCTTCTATCGGCCTGCCAGAGCGCAAATCCGATTCAGGCGATCAACCTCAACCAGGCTCAGGGCTCGTCGGAGAACATCTCGTCGCTGACGGCGGCGATCAATGCCAACCCGCAAAACCCGGAAACCTACAATGTCCGGGGCACGGCCTACGGGCAGGCGGGGGAGTACGGCCGCGCGATCGGAGACTTCAGCCAGGCCATCCAGATCGACCCGAACTACTACCAGGCCTACGCGAACCGCGCGCTCGTCTATCGCCAGCAGGGCAAGCTTGCCGAGGCCGTCCAGGATTACGGCCGGGCGGTGCAGATCAACCCCAGCTACGACAGCGCCTATATCGGGCGCGGCAACATCTACCGGGTGGCCGGACGCAACCGGGAAGCGCTCGCCGACTTCCAGCGCGCCATCGACCTCAGCACCACGGACCCGCGCGCCTACCATAATCGTGGCCTGCTCTATCAGATCGACGGCCAGCACCGGCTGGCGATCGAGGATTTCTCGACGGCCATCTCGATGGAGGCGAACTCGCCGGAGCCCTATTCGGCCCGTGCCATCTCCTATCTGGCCCTGCAGAATGTCGACGACGCGCGCGACGACATCAACCGCGCCCTGCAACTCGACGGCAACCGCGCAGAGTTCTGGGTGACGCAGGGGCTTGTGCTGGAAGCGGCCGGAGAGTCGGGCAAGGCCTATCGCGCCTTCTCGCGCGGGGCGCAGCTCGACCCGAAATACCAGCCCGCGCGCGACGGCATGTCGCGCACGCAGGGCGGCGCCGCGGGCAATACGCAGGCCTGACATACCGATGACCTTGCTTCGGCGCGCCAACCGGGACACAACCGCTTGGTGCGCCGCGATCCTTCCGCGGCCGGGAGGACTCCATGACGCTTTCCATCGTCGGTACGGATGACACCGCGCCCCTCGGGCAACCGCTGCTTTTTTCGGCAGAGCATAGACAGGCGCTGCGGCGCGATGCGGATAGGCAACTCCGCTTCTTCTCCGGCAGCCTGAGGCCGCAAGGCGGCTTCTTTGCCCTCGGGCGCGACGGCTCGCCCCTGCCGGATACCGAGCAGGAATTGCATACCGCGACGCGCCTCGTGCACGCCTACAGTCTCGGCATGGCCATCGGCTTCCAGGGAGCCGAGGAGATGGTCGGGCACGGGATGGACTTTATCCTGTCGGCGCACCGCGACGCAATCGATGGCGGCTATTTCTGGAGCGTCGATGACGATGGACCTGTGCGGTCCGAGAAGCTGGCCTATGGCCATGCCTTCGTTCTGCTCGCCTCGGCCAGCGCCATGCAGGCCGGGCATCCGGATGCCGCCGGGCTGATGGCGGACGTGTTGTCCATCATCGAAAGGCATTTCTGGGAGCCGGGGCTGGAGCGGACCCGCGACGAGTTGAACCGGAACTTCACGCCCTTCTCCACCTATCGCGGCATGAATGCCAACATGCACCTTTCGGAAGCACTGATGGCGGCTTTCGAAGCCACCGAAGACCGGCGTTTTCTGCACATGGCCGGCAGTATCCTCGGCTTCTTCACGCTGACGATGGCGCCGGCCAAGGGCTGGCGCATCCCGGAGCACTATCACGAGGACTGGACGCCCGATCCCACCTATTCCGGCGATCCGATGTTCCGGCCGCCGGGCACGACGCCCGGCCACTCGCTGGAATTTGCGCGGCTCCTGCTGCAGTACTGGGACCTCGCGGGACGCGAGGACGACCGCCTTCCGGCCGCGGCGCGCAATCTTGTCGATCGCGCGTTGTCGGATGCCTGGAACGAAGAGCGGGGCGGCCTCGCCTACACGATGGACGCGGATGGCCGGGTGGCCATCGGCAAGCGGCTCTGGTGGCCCGTCACGGAGGGCATCGGCGCCCTGGCAAGCCTGATCAAGCTGGCGCCTACGGAAGCCGACGAGATCTGGTATCGCCGCCTCTGGTCATTCTCCGAGGATACGCTGATCGACCATGCCTATGGCGGCTGGTTTCCGGAACTGGACGATGAAGGCAAACCGGCCGATGGCACCTTCAAGGGCAAGCCGGATCTGTATCATTCCCTTCAGGCGGCGCTGTATCCGCTTGTCGACGGGCTGTCGCGCCAGCGCGCCGGGCTGACCGATCTGGCAGTGTGATCGCCGATCCATAGCCGGCGGGCGCTGCCCGCCGGCAAAAAGCTCAGTGGGCCATCGCCTTGACGATGTCTTCCACCATCTTCTTCGCGTCGCCGAACAGCATCATCGTGTTATCCTTGTAGAACAAGGTGTTGTCGATGCCGGCATAGCCGGAGCCCAGCGAACGCTTGACGAACAGGCAGGTGCGCGCCTGATCCACGTTCAGGATGGGCATGCCGTAGATGGGCGAGGACGGATCGTCGCGGGCGGCCGGGTTGGTCACGTCGTTGGCGCCGATCACGAAGGCGACGTCCGTCTGCGCGAACTCGGAGTTGATGTCCTCCAGTTCGAACACCTCGTCATAGGGCACGTTCGCCTCGGCCAGGAGCACGTTCATGTGGCCCGGCATGCGGCCTGCGACCGGATGGATCGCATACTTCACCTCGACGCCTTCCTTCTTGAGCACGTCGGCCATCTCGCGCAGTGCATGCTGCGCCTGCGCCACAGCCATGCCGTAGCCCGGCACGATGATGACGCGCGCGGCATTCTTCATCAGGTAGGCCGCATCGTCCGCCGAACCCTGCTTGACCGTGCGGTCGCCGAGGTCGGCGCCGCCCGCCGGCCCGGCGTCGCCGCCGAAACCGCCCAGGATGACGGAGATGAAGGAGCGGTTCATGCCCTTGCACATGATGTAGGACAGGATCGCACCGGACGAGCCGACGAGCGCGCCCGTGATGATGAGCGCAAGGTTCTGCAGCGTGAAACCGATGCCGGCGGCGGCCCACCCCGAATAGGAGTTGAGCATCGACACGACGACCGGCATGTCCGCGCCTCCGATCGGCACGATCAGGAGTACGCCCAGGGCAAGGGCAACCAGCACGATGAGCCAGAACATCAGGTGGCTCTGCGTCGTCGCGAAGCCGATGACCAGCAGCAGCAGCGCGACGCCGAGCGCGATGTTGATGATGTGGCGCGACGGAAGCAGGATCGGCTTGCCGCTCATGCGCCCGTCGAGCTTCAGAAAGGCGATGATCGAGCCGGTGAAGGTGATCGCGCCGATGGCGACGCCGATGGACATCTCCACCAGGGCCTGCGCGTGGATATGGCCTACCGTGCCGATGCCGATGGATTCGGGCGCGTAGAGCGCGGCGGCCGCGACAGCCACCGCCGCGAGGCCGACAAGGCTGTGGAAGGCCGCCACGAGCTGCGGCATGGCCGTCATGGCGATCTTGCGGGCGATATAGGCGCCCGCCCCGCCGCCGATGGCGATGCCTATGACGATGATCAGCAGGCCGCCGAAGCTGGGCCGCGCCAGCAGCAGCGTCGTGACGATGGCAAGGCCCATGCCCACCATGCCGAACATGTTGCCCTGGCGCGACGTCGTCGGATGCGACAGGCCACGCAGCGCGAGGATGAAGAGAACCCCGGAGACGAGGTACAGGAAGGCCGCGAAATTTTCGGACATGGCGGCTTACTTGTCCTTCTTCTTGTACATCGCCAGCATCCTCTGCGTGACCAGGAAGCCACCGAAGATGTTGACCGAGGCAAGGACGAGGGCGATGAACCCGAACGTCGTCGCGAGGCCGGAGGCAGAGATGCCGACCGCCAGGAGCGCGCCGACGATGATAACGGAGGAAATCGCGTTGGTGACGCTCATCAGCGGCGTGTGGAGCGCCGGCGTCACCGACCAGACCACATAGTAGCCGACGAAGATCGCCAGGACAAAGATCGCCAGGTGGAACAGGAAGGGGTCCACTCCGGTCGCGGCCTGCACCGCGCCGGCGATCCCCGGTTCGCTCGCCAGCCTGTCGACGCCGGCGCGGGCCGCTTCGATGGCGCCCTGTGCGGCATCGAGCGCCTGATGCGTCGTGTTCAGCGTTTCGCTTGCCATCTCAGGCAACCTCCCCCGAAGCTGCGGCTTCCGCCGGTTTGAACTGCGGATGCACCACGGCACCCTCGTGCGTCAGCGCCGTCGCCTTCTGCAACTCGTCGCCGAGGTCGATGCGCAACGCCCCGGTATCCTTGTCGACCATCGTCTCAACGAAGGCCGAAAGGTTGCGGGCGTACAGCAGCGACGCCGTCGCGGCGATGCGGCCGGGCACGTTGAGATAGCCGATGATCCGGGCCGGGCCGACATCGGCGACCGTGTCGGCGACGGCGCCTTCCACGTTGCCGCCGCGCTCGACCGCAAGGTCCACCAGCACGGAGCCGGGTTTCATCGTGTCGATCATGGCCCGGCTGACGAGGCGTGGCGCGGGCCGGCCCGGTATGAGGGCGGTGGTGATGACGATGTCCTGCTTGGCTATGTGGCTTGCCGTCAGCTCGGCCTGCTTCTTCTGGTATTCGGCCGACATCTGCTTGGCATAGCCGCCCGCCGTCTCGGCCGCCTTGAACTCGTCGTCCTCGACGGCAATGAACTTGGCGCCGAGCGATTCGACCTGCTCCTTGGCGGCGGGGCGCACATCCGTCGCGGTGACGACGGCGCCCAGACGGCGCGCCGTCGCGATGGCCTGAAGGCCGGCAACGCCCGCCCCCATCACGAAGACGCGCGCCGCCGGCACCGTGCCGGCCGCCGTCATCATCATCGGGAAAGCGCGGTCATAGACTTCGGCGGCATCGATGACGGCCTGGTAGCCGGCAAGGTTGGCCTGGCTGGACAGGACGTCCATCACCTGCGCACGGGTAATGCGCGGCATCAATTCCATCGCGAAGGCGGTCACGCCGGCATCGGCCATGGCGGACAATGCGGATTCGTTACCATAGGGGTCCATGACCGCCACCACGACGGCGCCTCGCCGATAGCCGGCCAGCTCTTCGGCTCCGGGCCGCCGGACCTTGAGGATCAGATCGGCGTCGCCGGCGTCGGCCGCACCGCCGATGGAGGCGCCCGCAGCGGCGAAGGCATCGTCCGGAATGCGTGACAGGTCGCCCGCGCCGCTTTCGACGACCACGTCGAAACCCAGCGCCTTGAGCTTCTTGATGCTGTCGGGGGATGCCGCAACGCGCGGCTCACCCGCTTCCCGCTCTTTGGGAACGAAGAGTTTCATGGATGCTCCTCCATCGCGCGGGTCCATAGCCGGCGCGCCATGCGACTGTGCGGGAAAGGCGGGCGCCGGAAACGCGCCCGGGCGGTCAGCGCAGGATGTAGCTCATGACGGCGCCCGAAAGCACGAACATGAAGAGGCCGCCGATGACGCCCCAGTTGCCGACCAGACTGACCATCATGCCGAGCAGGATGGCGACCACGGCGATGGTGCCGTATTTCACCAGCCACAGGAAGCCCGAATAGGTGCGCTCATGCTCCGGATAGTCCATCGGTGCGGATGTGATGGGCCCGGTGTGATGATGGTCCGCCATCGGCAAGTCCTCGTTCGGCAAAAATGCAGTCGCTCACTTATACGCATGCCGGCCCGCGGGGCAATCGCGAACGCGGCTTTTTCGGGGCAGGCCCGGACATGGAAAAGGGCCGCCCCTGCGGGCGACCCTTTCCGGTGCGATGGGCACGGATCATGCGGCTTCGCGCTTCTCGTGCCGGCCTTCTTCCACCTCTTCGATGATCTTCGCGATGAAGGCCGGAAGATCGCCGGGATTGCGGGAGGTGATGAGGGCCTGGTCCGTCACGACCGCCTCGTCGTGCCAGCGGCCGCCGGCATTGACGACATCGGTCCGGATGGACTGGTAAGACGTGACGTCGCGGTCGCGGATGACGCCCGCCTCCACCAGCAGCCACGGCGCATGGCAGATGGCGGCCAGCGTCTTCTTCGTGTTGTAGAAATCGTGCACGAACTTTACCGCTTCCGGCTTCGAGCGCAGGACGTCCGGGTTGATCTGCCCGCCTGGAAGCACGAGCGCGTCGTAATCGTTCACCGACACCTGCGACAGCGTCTTGTCGACGGGCACGCTCTGTCCCCAGTCCGTCTCGTCCCAGCCCTTGATTTCGCCCGGCTCCAGCGACACGACGTCCACGGTCGCGCCGGCTTCGCGCAGTTTGGTCAGCGGCTGTACGAGCTCCGATTGCTCGAAACCGTCGGTTGCCAGAATCGCGATACGGGCCTGCCTGATGTTGGGCATCTGTCATGCTCCTCATGTTTGGATTTGCATGAATGATGCGCGTCGCCGCGCCCGCGTTCCCGACAGGTTGCCGCAGTCGCTACCCTTCCCGGCCGTCCCCGTCGACGATCCGGATCGCGATATCGACCGGAAATCCGGCGCGCGCCATGGCAGCGACATCGCGGTCGCGGCGTTCCGCCCTGTCCCGGGTGCGGAAGGGGCCCAGCCCGCGGCGGCGGGCATAGGCGTGGGCGGCGGCGCGCTCGTCATGCCCCTCCTCCAGAAGGGCCGTCGACGCCGTGGCGTCGTCCACGCCCTTCTCCCGCAGTTTCGCCCGCGTCGCCGCGGCGGAAATGCCGCGCCGTTTCAGGGATGCTACACGCGCCCCGGCAAAAAGCGCATCATCGACGAGGCGCGCCGCGCAGAGCCGTTCGACGACGCGCTCCACCATGGCAGCGGCCGCATCCGGGTCGTCGTGGCGGCGTTGCAGCTTGCGCGCGAGCACACGTGCGAGATTGGACCGCGAGGTCGGGTAGCGGTCGATGTAGGAAAGCGCCGCGCGCATCAGCCAGCGCTCGATGTCGGACGCCGCTTCCGCCGGAGGTTGAGTGTCGCCATGCATGCCGCGATATAATACCTCAGGGTGCTTCATGCCCATAGGCGGATGGAGTACCTCCTGCATCCACGATACATGCGGATCGAGAAAGCCATGACGATGCACCGCCCGATAATCGCCGTGCCGGCGGATATACGCGCATTCGAGGCCTATACATGGCACGCGACGCCCGACACCTATCTCAAGGCCGCGTTGCGTGTCGCCGGCGTCGTGCCGCTCATCGTACCGGCCCTGTCCGATGGTTTCGAGGTTGCCGACATTCTCGACCGCGTCGACGGCGTGATGACGACCGGATCGGCCACCAATGTTCATCCGGGCCGGTATGGCGTCGGGGCCACGGCCTCGCACGAGCCATTCGACACGAACCGCGATACGCTGTCCTGTGCAATGATCCGGGGGGCCCTGGCCCGGGACATGCCGCTTCTGGCCATCTGCCGCGGCCATCAGGAACTCAACGTGGCGCTCGGCGGCAGCCTGGCGACGGAGATACAGGATATCCCGGGCCGAATGGACCATCGCGCTCCGTCCGATCCCGATCAGGCCGCGCGTTTCGCCCGGCGCCACCCCGTGGCCCTCGACCCCGCCGGACGTCTGCGTACGCTGATCGGCGCGGACACGATCGAGGTGAACTCGCTGCACCGCCAGGCCGTGGACCGGCTGGCCGATGGCCTCGTCGTGGAAGCCCGCGCCCCGGACGGGACGGTCGAGGCCGTATCGGTGGCCTCGGCGCCGGACTATGCGTTCGGCTTCCAGTGGCATCCGGAATACTGGGCGGAAACGGACGCACCCTCGCGTATGATCATCGAGAGATTCGGAGCTGCCTGCCGGCGTTTCGCGGCGCGGCGGACGTCACATCTGCAGAGCGCCGCCGAGTAGCAGGAGGCCGAACAGCACCAGAAGCAGCGCGCCGGCGATCTCCATGACATCGCGCCACGCCGCGGACCGCCCTGCGAAGCGCAAGGCTGCCCCCTTTGCATAGACGGCCAATGCGGCCAGCGCCGAAACGGTGATCGCCGTTCCCAGGGCCATGGCCAGAACGGACAGGACGCCGCCCAGCCACAGGCCGTTGACCAGTGCGAAGGTGAGAACGACGATGGCCCCGGCGCAGGGCCGAAGGCCCACGGCAAGCGCTGCCGAGACGCCCGAGCCGATGGTGAAGCGGCCGGTCGCCAGGCTTGCGGGGTCCTGCATATGGGCACGGCCGCAATCGCAGTCAACCGGCTGTGCCTGGCAGACATCCGGATCATAGCCCGTTGCGGCAAACCGCGATGAAGTCCTTCCGGTCGAGTGGCTTCCGGCTTCGGCGAATGCCAGTCCGCCCGCCACTGCGGACCCTGCCCTTCGGGTTGCCCATAGGCGGCCCAGCTTGCGCGCCAGCAACCAGAATCCGAAGACCGCGATCATCGCATAGGAGGCGACTTCCATGCCCCAGCCGAGCGTCGTCATGGACAGGCCGGTTCCCCGCAGGACGTACCAGCCCACGCCGACCAGGAGCAGCGCCGACAGGGCCTGAAAGCCCGCCGAAAGAAACGACAGCGCAACGCCGCGACGCAACTGGACCTCGTTCGCCAACATGTAGGACGAGATGACGGCCTTGCCGTGACCCGGCCCGGCCGCATGGAAGACGCCGTAGACGAAGGACAGGCCGACCAGCGGAGCGACGCCGCCCTCACCGGCGCGCAGCGCCACCAGCCCCTGGCGCAGGCCGGTGAAGAATTCGCGCTGAACGCCTCCGATCCACAGAAACAGCCCCGCCAGCGGGCCGGTGCCCGGCTGCATCGCCACTTCCGCGTTGCCGATGCCGAGGGACGATTGGGCCAGCGCCGGCACTGTCAGGCAGACGATCGCTGTCGCCGCGACAAGGAATGCGCTCAGCCGGCGCATGTGACGTCCACATGGGTTGCCAGCGCCTTGGAATAGTCGATGCCGTCATCCGGCACCTTCTCGTCCGGTCGCAGCATCGAAATCTGGGCCATCCAATTCGCTGCGGCCTCGTCCGGATCCGGCACCGTATAGGCTTTCGTGCAAGTGGCTGGCAGGTCGAGAAGCTGGAAGGCCTCCTCGCTGGCGAAATCGAAGGCCACGAAAAAGCTGTCGTCGAAATTGGAGAAGGTCACCGCCTGCTTTGCAAGGTCCACGGGCTCGGCCGGTGTCATCTCGAAGAAAAGCAGGAGCTGATCCTTCTCGTACAGGGCGCGGATCCGCTCCGGCGGCGTCATGGCGACGGGGCGACCGGAAATGGTGATGAGCGTATAGAAGTCCCATTCCGCTATGGAGTGGCGCACCGTCTCGCCGATCTCGGTCAACTCGTCCGGGTCGAGCGTGCCATTGGCGTTTTTGTCGAAATCGAAGAGAACGCTGGACGAGAACAGCTCGTCCATCCGCCAGACATTGCGAATGGCCTTGAGGTTCGTGCCGGTGCCGCCCACGATTTCCATGCGGCCGTCGACGAAGACATGCGGATGCGCCAGCGCCGGCGTTGCCGCGCCGCAAGCCAGAAGGGCGGCCGCAAGCCTTGCGGATCTTCGGATGGCCATGTCGTTCCCCATGCCGGTAGCCTGTCGCTCATCGCTGCATAGCATGGCGATTTTGCGATGGCTCGGGAACCTCGCCTATTTCAAAACGACGACCTCCGCGCCGACATGGACCCGCTCGAACAGGTCGGCGACATCGGCGTTGCGCATGCGGAAGCAACCCGCCGAGGCCGCTCCGCCGATGGAGTTCGGCGCATTCGTTCCGTGGATGCGATAGTAGCCCCAGCCCAGATTGATCGCCCGCACGCCCAGCGGATTTTTCGGCCCCGGCCCCACCGATTGCGGCAGCTTGGGATTTTTGGACCGCATGTCCGGCGTCGGGATCCAGGTCGGGTTGACGCGTTTGCGCGACACCCAGCTCTTGCCGAACCATTGCTCGCTCGGCTTGCCGACGGCGATATCGTAGACGAGCGCCTCCGCCGGCCCGGTCACGAGGTACAACTTGCGCTGGGCCGTCAGCACGACGATCGTCCCGGCTTCGTAGCCGGCGGAATCGAAGACGACCGGCAGGCGTGGCGCGGGGCCCGTCGCGGCCATGGCCGGTGCGGCGAACAGCCATGCGACGAGAGCAATGGAAAAGGCGAGGCGTTTCATCGAGGCGGCCCGTGACGAGTTCGGCGGGGCCGGCCGACGTCAGGCGGCCGCTCCCAGCTTTGCCGCACAATTCTGACGGAACCAGGTTGCCAGAAAGTCAACGAACAGCCGTGTCCGCGCCGGCAGATGCCGCCTGTGTGGAAATACCGCGTAAATGCCGGCCTCGCTCGGCATGTAGGCGTCGAGCAGGCGCACCAGCCGCCCTGCGGCAATGTCTTCCCTGACGATGAACTCCGGCTCCAGCGCCGCGCCGAGCCCCGCAAGGACGGCTGCGCGGACCGTGACGGGCGAGTTCGCGGTGAACCGGCCCGATACGTTCACCGGTATGGCCGCGCCGCTGTCCGGGTCGCGGAAGGTCCAGTTGTAGAGCGTACGCGCGTTGGAATCGATGACGACCGGCCAGTCGGCCAGATCCTGCGGATGGGCAGGAAGGCCGTGGCGGCGCACCAGTTCGGGCGTGGCGCAGATCACGAAGTCGAGCGCGGTCAGCCGCCGGGCGATCAGCGACGAATCATCGAGCCGCGTCATGCGGATCGCCACGTCGAACCCCTCTTCCACGAGGTTTACGAAATTGTCGTCCAGATGGACCTCCAGCCGGATTTCCGGATGCGCCTTGGCGAACTCGATCAGCGAAAGGCCGAATTCGGCATCGCCGAAGGTGCGGGCTGCGCTGATGCGCAAGGTGCCGCGAGCCTCGCCGGTGGCGGCGCGCGCCTCCTCGTTGAGGGAGTCGAGGTCGGACAGCAGCGCGCTCGCCCGGGCAAGATACACCTCTCCTGCCGCCGTCAGCGCCACCTGCCGCGTCGTCCGGTTGATCAGGAGAACGCCGAGCTCGTCTTCCAGCTCGCGAACATATTTCGACAGCAGAGCCTTGGAGCGCCCCGTCTTGCGGGCGGCAGCGGAGAAGCCGCCATTCTCGACCACGGCGATGAAGGCGCGCATGCGCGTGAGTGTGTCCAATGCCGTCTCCCGTATTCGCGGGCCGTTCCCCGCCTTCGGCGACACCCAAGAATCGCACCTGCAAGCTTGGCGCAAGAAAAAATCCGGTCCAGCGGAAATTTCCTGTTGTGTATGACGCACCCCTTTCATATATCGGCCTTGCCCCATGTCGCACGTGCCTGTGGGCGTCCCCCGGTCCTCATATGCGAGGGTTGCCGGGACGGTACCTGGAGTGATCCTCCAGTTGGTTTTGCTGCTCGCGAAATCATGGACGCCTTGAAGCAACGACGGTCCGGGCCTTTCTGGTCTCTCCCGGTCTCCACCACCGGGATTACTGAAGAGGCACACCATCATTGCCTGAAGTGCGGCGGGTTCTTCCCCACCAAGCCATGGCAGACAATTCGGCGTAGATCGTCCTCAACCATGTCTTCATGGCGGGCGAAATCGCGTCGACGCATGTCGCGTTTCGCGCGGACAGCGGTAGAACAGGGTCTCCACAGGCTGTTCTTCGTTGTCGTGCGTGCGCTCCTATTCAACCTTCCGGTTCGTGGGAGAGCTCAACCATGGCAACGCAGCGTATCACCGATTTCCTCGCCACCCGACGTCCGAGCGGACCTTGCCTCGTCGTCGACCTCGAGGTCGTGCGCGAAAACTTCATCGGCTTCCGGCGCGCCCTTCCCGGCTCCGCCATCTACTATGCCGTCAAGGCCAATCCGGCGCCGGAAATCCTGCGTCTTCTGGCTTCGCTCGGCTCCAGCTTCGATTGCGCCTCCGTGGCCGAAATCGAGATGGCGCTGAATGCCGGCGCAACCGCGGACCGCATCTCCTACGGCAACACGATCAAGAAAGAGCGCGACATCGCAAGCGCCCATGCGCTCGGCGTTTCGCTTTTCGCGGTCGATTGCGTCGAAGAGGTCGAGAAGGTGGCGCGCGCAGCGCCCGCAGCGCGCGTCTTCTGCCGCGTGCTTACGGACGGGGCCGGGGCGGAATGGCCGCTGTCGCGCAAGTTCGGCTGTGTGCCGGCCATGGCCATCGATGTGCTGGAAACCGCGCATCGTCTGGGCCTTCAGGCAACCGGCGTGTCGTTCCACGTCGGCTCGCAGCAGACGAACACGCAAGCCTGGGACAGCGCCCTGGCCGATGCCGCCAACGTCTTCAATACGCTGGCCGAGCGCGGCATCGTGCTGACGCTCGTCAACATGGGCGGCGGCTTCCCCACCCGCTACCTGAAGGACGTACCCACCGCCGAGGCCTACGGACAGTCGATCTTTGCCGCGCTGAGCCGGCATTTCGGCAACCGCCTGCCCGAGACGATCATCGAGCCGGGCCGCGGCATGGTTGGCGATGCCGGGGTCATCAAGGCGGAAGTGGTTCTGGTGTCGCGCAAGTCCGCGACCGACGAGAATCGCTGGGTCTATCTCGACATCGGCAAGTTCGGCGGGCTCGCCGAGACGATGGACGAGGCGATCCGCTATCCCATCGTCACCGCGCGCGATGCCGACCGCAAGGAGCCCTGCGTCCTCGCAGGCCCGACATGCGACAGCGCCGACGTGATGTACGAGAAGGTGCCTTATCCGCTGCCGATCACGCTGACGGTGGGCGATGAAGTCCTGATCGAGGGCACGGGCGCCTATACGACCACCTATGCCTCGGTGGCCTTCAACGGCTTCGAGCCGCTGCGCGCCTACGTCATCTGACGCCCGACCGTTGCGGGCGGCCCTGTGCCGCCCGTCATACCCGCCCGACTTTTCATCCGCCCTTCCCGAGGGAGTGCCGCGCCATGCTGCCTGCGCATTCTTTTCCGATGCCTTCAATCCGGCCAGAGATCCGCCTGCGCGCCGAGTGCGGCGCAGACGTGCCGGCGCGCGAAGCGCTGCTGGACGCCGCGATGGGCAAGGCGCGCAAGCGCAAGTCCTCGGAGGCGATCCGCCGCGGCCGTATGCCGGCCGATGGCCTTTCGCTCATTGCGGAAGACGAGGCCGGCCGCGTCGTCGGCACGGTCCGCCTGTGGCACGTCGATGCCGGCGGCCGGCGTGCCCTGCTGCTTGGCCCGCTGGCCGTGCAGCCGGGGCTCGACGGCATGGGCATCGGCTCTATGCTGATGCGACGGGCGATTGCCGAAGCCAGCTTTCGCGGCCACGGGGTGATCCTCCTGGTGGGGGACGCGTCCTATTACGAACGCTTCGGCTTCAGCGCACTGGCGACGGGACGTCTCGCCATGCCCGGCCCCTACGAACGGCATCGCCTGCTGGCGCTGGAACTGGCGCCCGGCGCGCTTCAGGATGCGGACGGGGTCATCTGCGGCACAGGCCGGCGCCTGATCGCCGATCGCAGGGCAGCATATGCGGCTATCCGGCATTGGCGGAGATCAGCGCCGCCCGTGCCGACCGCACATGCCGCCGCATCTGCAACTCGGCCACCTCGCCGTCTCGTTCCTGCAGAGCGGCGAGAATGCGCACATGCTCTTTCCATGCCTCCAGTCCCCGCCCTTTGACCGCACCATGTTTCTGACGGCAGAGAAAAAGGCGCGGATAGAACTGGTCGCATAAAAGGTCTGCAAGCACCGGGTTGCGGCTGGCCCGTGCAATGCGGACATGGAAGTCGCCATCCCTGTCGCGCTGGTTGTAGGGGCCCTGCGGCGCCGCGCGCAACGCTGTCCCATGCTCTTCGACGAGATCGGTCAACTCGGCCAGCTCGGCGTCGGTCATCTCGTCTGCCGCCAGCCGGGCAGCCATTCCTTCGAGCGCCTCCCGCACATCCAGAAGATGCAGGAACTCCGGCAGGGTCGGCGCGATGACCCGCACGCCCTGGTTTGCGACATGTGTTACCAGCCCGCGCTCCTGAAGACGGCGGATGGCTTCCCGCACCGGGGCACGACTGATGCCGAGTTCCGCGGCGATGGCCGGTTCGCTGAGCTTGTCGCCGGCCTTCAATTCCCCCGTCAGGATCGCGTTGTTCAAGCTGTCGTAGACGGTTCGCGACGGTACGGATCGGCTCATCGAAGACTCCTCAATTGTCGACACATATTGCCCGTTCATATGCACAATTCCAATATACGTACTTGTAACGTGTGGTTTATCGCGTAAGGTGTCGACACTTTCTGGTTCTGGGAGGAAACCGATGATGATCCGCAGTACGCTTATGGCCGCAGCCTTGCTGGCCCTTGCACCCGCAGTCTCCGCCTCGGCGTTCGAGCCGCGCAATCCCGAATGCATCGCGCCGGCGGCGCCGGGGGGCGGCTTCGACCTGACCTGCCGTATCACCAGTCAGCAGTTGAATCAGCTCGGCATCGTGGAGCCCACCATCCGCACCACCAACATGCCGGGCGGGATCGGCGCGGTGGCCTACAACACCATCCAGGCGAACCGGGCGCAGGATCCGAACGTGATCATCGCCGTTTCGACGGGCTCGTGGGTCAATCTCGCGCAGGGCAAGTTCGGTCGCTTTACGGAAAACGATGTCCGCTGGATCGGCGCCGTCGGAGCCGACTACGGGGTCCTAGCCGTCCGCAAGGACAGCCGCTTCGAGACGCTGGAAGATTTCGTCGCGGCGCTGAAGGAAGACGCGGGTTCGGTGCCCATCGGCGCAGGCGGAACGGTCGGCAGCCAGGACTGGATGAAGCCGGCCCTCGTGGCGCGCGCGGCAGGGGTCGATCCTCGCCAGATGCGTTATTTGTCCTATGAAGGCGGCGGCGAGGCGCTGGCCGCCCTGCTGGGCGGAACGATAGAGGTTCTGCCCGGCGATGCATCCGAGATCCTCGGCCAGTTGGAAGCGGGCGAGGTGCGCGTGCTGGCGACGTTTTCGGCCGAGAGGCTTCCCGGCGCCTTTGCCGACATCCCGACCGCCAAGGAAGCGGGATACGATGTCGAATGGCCGATCGTGCGCGGCTTCTATGCGCCGCCCCGCATCTCCGATGAGGAATACGCCTACTGGGTGGACGCGCTGACCAAGCTGAACGCAAACCCGGAATGGCAGAAAGTGCGCGGCGAGCAGGGCCTGTTCGAATACGATCTCGTGGGCGCAGAGTTCGACGCCTTCGCCAAGGAGCGGACGACCGCCTTCCGTACGCTCGCCTCCGAAGTCGGCCTGCCGACGTCCGGCAACTGAGGCGCAACCCATGACGCCGCTTGCCGCCAAGACGATGGACCGGGCCAGCGGCGCATTGCTGCTCCTGCTCGGCATCGGGGCCGTCTGGCATGCCCAGACCCTTTCCGTGCCCTTCGCCTCGGACCCCATAGGGCCCAAGGCCTTCCCGACCATCGCCGGGGCCATACTGGTCCTGGCGGGCGCCAGCATCCTGTTTCGCCCCGAAGCGATCGAACTGGAGACCGGGCACAGGATGCGCGTCGCCGGAGTTGCCATCGCCTCGCTCGTCTACCCGTTCCTTCTGCTTCCGCTGGGCTTCGTTCCGGCGACGGCCTTGCTGGGCCTCGTCACCGCGCGCGCCTTTCGAGGTCCGTGGTTGGGCTCCATCATCGCATCGATCCTGCTGGCGGCCGCCTTCCTGCTGATCATCGATACCGCACTCGGACTGCCGCTGCCGCGCGGCCCGCTGGGGATCTGACATGGAAGCGCTCTCCTCGCTCGCCTACGGATTCAGTGTCGCGCTGACGCCGTTCAACCTCTCGCTCGCGCTGGTCGGCGCTGCCCTCGGCACCGCCATTGGGGCCTTACCCGGCATCGGCCCCATCAACGCCATCGTCCTGTTGCTGCCACTGTGCTTTTCGCTGCAATTGCCGCCGGAAAGCGCGCTGATCCTGCTCGCCGGCATCTATTACGGCAGCGGTTACGGTGGCCGCATATCGTCCATCCTTCTCAATATCCCCGGCGATCCGGGGCTGGTGATGACGACGCTGGACGGTTATCCGCTGGCGCAGCAGGGGCGCGGCGCCGCGGCGCTGGCCATCAGCGGTATCGCCAGCTTCGTCGGCGGCACGCTGACGGTCATCCTGCTGACCTTCCTCGCGGTGCCGCTGGCACGCCTTGCCGTTTCCTTCGGCCCGGCCGACTACGTTGCGCTGATGGCGCTGGCCTTCGCGCTCCTGACGGCGATGGGCATGGCCCGCACCGCCAAGACTTGGGCCGCCATCGCCCTCGGCTTTCTACTCGCCTGTGTCGGTATCGACGGGGGCTCCGGCGTCGAGCGCTTCACTTTCGGTTCGCTCGAGTTTCTCGGCGGCATCGACTTCACGGTGCTGACGATCGGCCTTTTCGCCGTCAGCGAAATCCTTGTGGTCGCCGAAGGGCTGCGCTCAGGCGTCATCACCGAACTTGGCGGGGGCAAGCGGCTGGCGGTCGGCGAGACCCTGCGCTGCCTGCCCGCGATGCTGCGTTCCACCGGCATCGGCTTCTTCCTCGGCATCCTGCCGGGTACCGGAGCGGCCGTCTCGTCGGTGCTGGCCTACACCGCCGAGAAGAAGGTTTCCGACAAGGGCACGTTCGGCAAGGGCGACATGCGCGGCCTCGCCGCACCGGAAACCGCCGACAATGCCGCGCAAACCGCGTCCATGGTGCCAATGCTGGTTCTCGGCATTCCCGGCTCGGGCACGACGGCAGTGCTTCTGGGTGCGTTGCTGATGTATTCGGTGACGCCCGGCCCGCTGCTGTTCACGCAGCGTCCGGAGATCGCATGGGGGCTGATCGCCTCGATGTATGTCGGCAACCTGATGCTTCTGGCGTTGAACCTGCCGCTTGTCGGCCTGTTCGCACGCCTGCTGATGGTGCCGTACTGGATTCTCTTTCCGGGGGTATTGGGCCTGTCCTTCGCGGGCGTCTATGCCGCCACCAACTCGGCGTTCGAACTCGTGCTGACAACGCTGATCGGCATCTTCGCCTATGCCATGCGCAAGGTCGGCATCCCGCTCATCCCACTGTTGATCGCATTCGTCCTGTCGCGCCTGTTCGAAGACAATCTCAGACGCGCGCTTTCCCTTTCGGACGGCGATCCGTCGATCCTGTTCGGCTCGATAACCGCCATCCTGTTCTGGATCGTCACGGCACTGATCGTGCTTCTGCCGCTGCTGGCGCCGCGACTGCGCTCCCGCGTGCGGGAAGCTTCCGAAAGCGAGGGCGGCTGATGCCGCGCCGCACGACACATCGAAGGATACCTTAGTGACCTATCTGATCGACGAGGACCGGCCGCGCGAACCGGCGGGGAGGCGCTTCCGGGCGCTGATGGACGCGCCGGACATCATGCGCATACCCGGCGCGCATAACGGGTTGGCCGCCATCCAGGCGCGCGATGCCGGCTTCGAGGCGCTCTATCTCTCCGGTGGCGCGGTCAGCGCATCCATGGGGCTGCCGGATCTCGGCATCCTGACGCTGGAGGACGTCACCTTCCATCTGCGGCAATTGTCGCGCGCATCGGCGCTTCCCGTGCTGGTCGACGGCGATACCGGCTTCGGCGAAGCCCTGAACGTGATGAACATGGTTCGCACCTTCGAGGATGCCGGGGCCGGCGCGGTGCAGATAGAAGACCAGCTCCTGCCCAAGAAGTGCGGCCACCTCAACGACAAGCGCCTTGCTGGCGCGCACGACATGGCGGCCAAGGTTTCGGCGGCGCGGCGTGCGCGGCGCGATCTCGTCATCATCGCCCGCACCGACGCTGCCGCCAGCGAAGGCATCGAGGGGGCCGTGTCCCGTGCGAAGCTGTATCTGGAAGCCGGGGCCGACGCCATCTTCCCCGAGGCCCTGACATCGGTGGAGATGTTCCGGGCCGTCGCCGAGGCCCTGCCCGGCGTGCCCCTTCTCGCCAACATGACCGAGTTCGGGCGCACGCCGCCGCTGACTGCCGACGAATTTCAGGCGCTTGGCTACGCCATGGTAATCTGGCCGGTTTCCTCGTTGCGCGTTGCCGCCAAGGCGCAGGCCTCGCTTTACGAGACGATCCGCCGCGACGGCACCCCCGCGGCGGTGTTGGGCGCCATGCAGACGCGGGCCGAGCTTTACGACACAATCGGACTTGCCGAGTACGAGGCGCTCGACCGGTCGATCATCAAGACGGTGTTGCCGGACGAGTTCGGCTGACCCCGCCGGATCAGAGGCCGCCCGGGTAGTTCGGGCTTTCGCGCGTTATGGTCACGTCATGCGCGTGGCTCTCGCGCAGGCCGGCCGGGGAGATCCGAACGAAGGTCGCGTTGGTGCGGAAATCGTCCAGCGTCGCAGCGCCGGTGTAGCCCATCGCCGCGCGCAGGCCACCGGCGAGCTGGTGCAGCACGGCGCTGACCGGGCCCTTGTAGGCCACCTGCCCCTCGATGCCTTCGGGCACCAGTTTCAACGTATCGCGCACCTCGGCCTGGAAGTAGCGGTCTGCCGAGCCCCTCGCCATCGCGCCGACCGAGCCCATGCCGCGATAGGCTTTGAACGAGCGCCCCTGGTGCAGATAGATTTCGCCCGGGCTTTCGTCTGTGCCTGCCAGAAGCGAGCCCACCATGGCCGCCGACGCACCGGCGGCGAGCGCCTTGGCGAGATCGCCCGAGAACTTGATGCCGCCATCGGCGATCACCGGCACGCCGGCCTTGTCGGCCACCGCGACGGCATCCATGATGGCGGAAAGCTGCGGCACGCCGACACCCGCCACGATGCGCGTGGTGCAGATCGAGCCGGGGCCGATGCCCACCTTGATGCCGTCGGCGCCTGCGTCGATCAGCGCCTGCGTGCCGCTCGGCGTCGCGACATTGCCGGCGATCACCTGCACCTCGTTCGACATGCGCTTCACGCGCGCCACGGCATCCAGCACCCGCTGCGAATGGCCATGGGCCGTATCCACGACGATCAGGTCGATGCCGGCGTCGATCAGGCGTTCGGCGCGCTCGAAACCATCGTCGCCGACACTGGTCGCCGCCGCCGCCAGGAGACGACCCTGCCCGTCCTTCGCCGCATTGGGGTTGAGCTGCGACTTCTCGATATCCTTGACGGTGATCAGGCCGACGCAATGGCCCTCGCCGTCCACGACAAGCAGCTTCTCGATCCGGTGCGCGTGCAGCAGCCGCTTGGCCTCCTGCTGGTCGACGGTGTCCCGAACGGTGACGAGGTTGTCCTTCGTCATCAGCTCGTGGATCTTCTGGCGGTCGTCGGAGGCGAAGCGCACGTCGCGATTGGTGAGGATGCCCACCAGCTTGCCCCGCGTCTGGCCGCCCCTGCCGCCGTTCTCGACCACCGGAATGCCGGAGATGCGATGGGCCGCCATCAGCGCACGGGCATCGCCCAGCGTCGCGTCGGGCCCGATGGTGACCGGGTTGACCACCATGCCGCTCTCGAACTTCTTCACCTGCCTCACCTCCTCGGCCTGCTCGGCCGGGGTAAGGTTGCGGTGGATGACGCCGATGCCGCCGGCCTGGGCCATGGCGATGGCCAGTCGGGCTTCCGTCACCGTGTCCATTGCGGCGGACAGGATCGGAAGGTTGAGACGAAGGGTGCGCGTAATGCGCGTGCGGACATCCACCTGTCCCGGCATGACCTGCGAGTGCGCCGGCTGCAGCAGGACGTCGTCGAACGTCAGCGCGAGGGCGCCGGTTGATGTCTCGATAATCTGGGCCATGCCAGTCCTTCCGGTAGCGGATCGGGGGCCGGAGATGGGCCGCGCCCGATTGAGGGATGGCAAGGGCTGCTAGCATGGGGCGCCGCTTTAGGGAAGCCCCGTTTTGCCGCCTGATTTCGCGATCGCGAGATTGCAGTCGACGGCCGGCCCCTTGCCGGGCCTCGTGTCCCCGGCCGGCACAGCCATAGCAAATCAGCCGTTATCGGCCGGCGCAGCCTCATCGATCATCAGCGCGTAGGTCTCGGGCACATAGCGGAACGCCTCGCCGTCGCGCTGCACGTAGCCGACCGCCGGGAACGGCAGGTGATAGCCGGTGAAGGGCAGCTTCTCGTCTGCCAGCATGGCGGCGAAGCGCTTGCGCGTCGCCACCGCCGCCGCCTTGTCCATGTCGAAGCGAACGTGCCATTCCGGCTTCTGCAGCGTCACGACATACTGGCTGAACGTATCTCCCATCAGGAACAGCCGCTTGCCGCCCGACGTCAGTTCGTAGACGAAATGGCCCGGCGTGTGGCCGTAGGCGGCCCGCGCGAACAGGCCGGGAGCCACCTCGTCGCCATCCTCGGCCAGGGTCATGGTACTCTCCAGCGGCGTCACCCTTGCGGCGACCGCTTCCGCATTGCCGGCGGTGCCGCCGCTCTTTGCCGCGTCGGATGTCCAGAACTCGTATTCCTGCCGGCCGACGATCAGGTGCGCATTCGGAAAGGCAGGGGCATCGCCCTCCATCAGCCCGCCGATATGATCGCCATGCAGATGCGTCATCACCACCATGGTGACGCGGTCGGCCGGAATGCCGGCGGCTTCCATGCGCTGGCGCAACTGGCCGAGACCGCCTTCGCGGCCGCCGGAGCCGAACCCGGTATCGATCAGGACCGTTTCTCCGCCCGTCTCGATGACGACCGGGTTGAAGAAGGTGACGAAACGGCCGGCAGGCAGAAGGTTCGCTTCCATCAGCTCGGCCACCGCCTCGGCGGTCTGGTCCTCGCCGAAGGTCGGGAAAGGCCCGTCGCCGGGGCGAACGCCATCCAGAATGACGGTGACGCGGGCATCGCCAAGCCTGAAGCGTTGCCAGCCGGGCGCCATCGCGGCCTCTGCGCCCTGCTGTGCAGCGGGTGCGGCTGCGGGCGCTGCCGGTTCTGCGGCAGGTTGCTGGGCCCGCGCAGCCGTTACCATCGCGCCCGCCGCGGCCGTGCCGAGGGCCAGCTTCAACGCTCCACGACGATCGAGACCCATCTTGTGCCGATTCATTAGCCTGCTCCTAGCAGTTTCACGCATGTCGTCTTGCCTGACTTCGATAGGCTTCAATATGGGCAAGTTTGGGCAGGCCGTGAGGCCTCACGACAAATTTGTACGAACGATCGGGCAGAGGTAAGACGGCCTTATCGATTTTCCGGAAAGCAACCCCAGCCGTGAAGCGTATCGTTCCCGTCGTCCTCGCCGTCGCCCTGTTCATGGAGAACATGGACTCGACCGTCATAGCGACGTCGCTTGCAACCATCGCCGAGGATATCGGCACGAACCCGATCGCGCTGAAGCTTGCGCTGACCAGCTACTACGTGTCTCTGGCCACCTTCATCCCCATTTCCGGCCGCATGGCCGACCGTTTCGGCGCGCGTTTCGTGTTCCAGTGCGCCATCGCCGTCTTCATGCTGGGCTCCCTGGCCTGCGCCCTGTCGAGCTCGCTCGAGGCATTCGTGGCGGCGCGCTTCTTCCAGGGGATGGGCGGCGCGATGATGACGCCGGTCGGCCGGCTGTTGCTGGTCCGCGCCGCGGACAAGTCCGACCTCGTCACCGCCATGGCATGGTTTTCCATTCCGGCCATGGTGGGGCCGTTGGTCGGCCCGCCGATCGGCGGCGCCATCTCCACCTACGCGGACTGGCGCTGGATCTTCCTTATCAATCTCCCCATCGGCCTCATCGGCATCGTGCTGTCGCAGAAGGTGCTGCCTTATGTAGAGCCGGTCGCCACCATCCGCTTCGACTGGCCGGGCTTCGTGATTTCGGGCCTCGCCTGCTCGGGACTCGTCTTCGGCATGTCGATCATCTCGCTGCCGGCCCTGCCCCCCATCTTCGGCTTCGCGCTGGCCGCCGGCGGGGCGGCGTTCGCGCTGCTCTACATCCGCCACGCCCGACGAAGCCCCGATCCTCTCCTGCACCTGTCGCTCCTGAAGATCAATACGTTGCGTGCCTCCATCACCGGGGGCGGCCTGTTCCGCATCGGCACGGGCGCGATGCCCTTCCTGCTTCCGCTGATGCTGCAGCTTGGCTTCGGCTACACGCCGTTCGAATCCGGCCTCGTCAGCGCGGCCACGGTGGGCGGAGCGATGGCCATGAAGGTTCTGGCACGCCCGCTGCTGCGGCGCTTCGGCTTTCGCACGGCCCTGATGCCAACCGCCGTCCTCGGCGGGGCCTCGGTCGCCGTCATCGGTTTCTATCGCCCGGACATGCCGCTGCTTCTGCTGCTCGTCCTGCTGCTCGTCGGCGGCTTCTTCCGCTCGCTCTTCTTCACCAGCACCAATGCCCTGGCCTTCGCCGACGTGCCGCCGCCCCGGGCCGGCGATGCGACCGCCATGCTGGCCGCCTTCCAGCAGGTCTCCATCGCCACGGGCGTCGCCCTCGCCGGCGGCATACTGGAAGCGGGCATGGTCATGCGGGGCGGTGTCGTGCCCGTCCCGGCGGATTTTACCGTCGCCTTCGTTGCGGCCGGATGCGTCACCATCGCCGCGCTCTTCTGCTTCCGCTCGCTGCCGGCGTCCGCCGGATCGGAGATATCCGGCCGCCGATAGAGCGCCGTTGCGTCCATTCGGACGCACAAAGGTTGGAGGTCAGTCCTCGTCCGCGGCGGTTTGCGCGCCGTCGCGGCGGCCCTGCCCGCGAAAGCCCTTGGCCAGCAGAAACAGTTCCACCGAGCCATCGCGCGAGGCGGGCGGCTTGACGTGGTGCACGCTGGTGAAATTCTTCTTCAGCATGGTCAGGAGGTCGGCTTCGGTGCCGCCCTGAAAGGTCTTCGTCAGGAAGTGCCCGCCCGGCCGCAAGGTCCGGATGGCGAAATCCGCCGCCACCTCCACCAGATGCATGGTGCGCAGATGGTCGGTCCGGCGATGGCCGGTCGTCGGCGCGGCCATGTCCGACAGGACGATGTCCGGCGCCTCGCCTAGCGCCTCCAGAAGGCGGCCGGGGGCGGCGTCATCCAGGAAATCCATCTCGAAGATCGTCGTGCCGGGGATCGGGTCCACCTGCAGGTAGTCGATACCGACGACCTGCGCCTTGTCCGGCGTGTCGGCGGTGCGCTGCACCGCCACCTGGCACCAGCCGCCCGGGGCGCAACCAAGATCCACCACCCGCATGCCGGGCTTCAGCAGCTTGTAGCGATCGTCGATCTCGATCAGCTTGTAGGCCGCGCGCGAACGATAGCCTTCGGCCTTGGAGCGGCGGACATAGGGGTCGTTCAGCTGCCGCTCCAGCCACCTTCGCGACGATGCCTTGATGCCGCGCTTCTTCTTGACGCGCACCGAAAGTCCGCGATCTCCGCTCTTGCCGCCCGTCACGCGCCCTGCCTCGCCCGGTTGCCCTGCGTGTCGCGCCGCCAGACGCCGTCCGCCACCATCATTTCGATCAACAATCCTTCCCGCAGGCCCCTGTCGGCAACCCGCAGCGCCGGCGCCGGCCAGACCTTGCGTATCGCTTCCAGTATGGCGCATCCCGCCAGCACCAGGTCGGCGCGTTCGCTGCCGATGCAGGGATTGGCCATGCGTTCCTCGAAGCTCCAGCCGGCGATGCGGCCGACGAGTTCCGAAACCTCGGCATCGCGCAGCCACAGCCCGTCCACCTGCCGCCGGTCGTAGCGCTCCAGCCCCAGATGCACGCCGGCCAGCGTGGTGACCGTGCCCGAAGTGCCCAGCAGGTGGAAGCCGGCCTTGCCCACATAAGGCGCGAGCCGGTTGCGGCCCTTGAACCGCTCGATATGCCCGGACACCTCGTCCACCATCTGCTGGAACAGTTCGGGCGTCACCGTGCGGCCGCCATAACGCTCGGCCAGGGTGACGACTCCTACCGGCAGCGACGTCCAGGCCACGATGTGATTGGACAGGCGGCGGCTCGGCCCCTGGCCGAGGTCCAGCAGCGCGATCTCCGAACTGCCGCCGCCGATATCGAACAGCACCGCCCCGCGCGCCGAACGATCCACCAGCGATCCGCAGCCGGACACCGCCAGGCGCGCTTCCGTCTCCCGGCTGACGATCTCGAGATCCAGCGTCGTCTCGCGCTTGACGCGCTCCAGGAATTCCGGCCCGTTGGCCGCTGCGCGGCAGGCCTCGGTGGCGATCAGCCGCAGGGCGCGAATGTCGCGCGCCGCAAGCTTCTGACTGCAGATCTCCAGCGCCGCGAGCGCCCTGTCCATGGCGCCGGAAGCCAGGCTGCCCGTGCGGCCCAGCCCCTCGCCAAGGCGGACGATGCGGCTGAACGCGTCGATGACGCGGAACTGGCCCGGCCGGCCCGGAACGGCGATGAGCAACCGGCAATTATTGGTGCCGAGGTCGAGTGCGGCGTAGAGCGGCGGACGCCCCTTGTCCACGGCGCGCTGCGGCGGACGCTGCGTCTTGACCGAGGCTTCCGATGCCTCCGAGGCCGCAGCCCCCCGACGCCGGCGCCGACGCCTGCTTTTCTTGCGGGGATCCGGGTTCTGCCGCGCGATGGCGCTTTCGGCCTTGGCCAGCCTTTCGCCGAGCGCGGGCGGCAGATCGCAATCGGGCGCGCCTTTAGGCCCCGTCGTCGCAGGCTTGCGACGCCGTCGGCGCTGGCGCTTGGACAGCCTGCCGGCCTTGTCGCCGGGCGCGGCCGTCTCCTTCATCGGGTGGTGGGAGGCGGCACGCCGCTCCCGCTCTGTATCCTGAACCACAAATACCAACTCCGGAGCAGGCCTCATGCGGAGGCGCTCCTGGACCAATCAGAATCTTTCGTTGCCCTAAGTGTAACAGCCCGTTGCGCTTTCACAAGCGCGCCCATCGCCTGCCCACATCATACATTCGCCTCATCGTAGAGATTGGGCAGCACGGGCAGGAACCGCGCGGCCCGACGCATCAGGAAATCCCAGAAGGCGGATTCGGCCGGCGTCGGCACCCTGTCGGCCCGCGTCACGGCAAACCATTGACGGCGGATCGGAGTGCCCGCGACATTCAGGATCACCAGGCGGCCGAGTTCCACCTCCAGCGCGACAGTATGGGCCGACAGGAATGCGATACCCAGCCCGGCCATGACGGACTGCTTGATCGTCTCGTTGGAGTCCAGTTCCAGCAGCCGGTCGTCCAGAAGCTCGGGCATATCGCGCACGAAAAGCTCCAGCGAGCGGCGCGTACCCGATCCGCGCTCGCGCACCAGCATGCGATGGCCCGCCAGGTCCTGCAGGTCCAGGCTGCGCCGCGCGGCCAGGACATGCCCGGGCGCGGCCACGACCACCAGCGGATGATCGCCGAACACCCGCGCCCGTACCGGCAGGTCGCGCGGGGGGGTGCCCATCAGTGCGATGTCCAGCGCCATCGTGCGCAGGTCCTCCGCGATGCGGCTCTTGTTGCCGACCTCCAGCTCGATGTCGACGCCGGGGTGCTCCGCCCCGAAGGCGGCAAGGATGGACGGCGCGAAATACTTGGCGGTGGAGACCACCCCGAGCCGTACGCGCCCCCGCCTGAGCCCCTTCAACGCGTCGATCTCGTCCCGCATGTCGCGCAAGGCGTGCTCGATGGCGTTGGCGGCGGCCAGCACGCAGGCTCCGGCTTCCTTGATCCGCATGCCGTCGCTGGTCCGGTCGAAAAGCGGCAGGCCGAACTCTTCCTCCATCTGCTTGATCTGGAGCGTGATGGCCGGCGCCGTCAGCCCCAGCGCACGCGCGGCGGCTGCAATCGTTCCAAGGCGATTGATGGCCTGGACGGACCGGAACTGGCGCAAGGTCACGGCCTGCATGGATACCTCCCGGCTATGCGTAATTTTTTCTGATTACGATACTTAAGCAAATAAATTTTACTTAGTCCATATCCTGCCCGATAGTCGTGGTCGACATCGGGAGGGTGTTGTCCATGCGTTCGTCGCTCGAAGCTCATCTGCGTGCCTTCGCGGGGGAAGACCCGCTGCGCAGCGACATCGCCGAAGCGGTCCGCCAGCTCGGCGTCGCGGCCGTCAAGCTGCGTGGCGTCATCATGGAGGATCCTGTCCGCGCGCAGGCCCCGATACCGGCTGCCGCAAACGCATCGGGGGATACCCAGACCTGGCTGGACATCGAGGCGGACCGCATCTTCACCGCCGCGGCGTGGCAGGCCAACATCGCCATCATGGCTTCGGAAGAACGCGCCGAGCCCCTGACGATGCATGCGGCCGGAAGACTGGCGCTGGCCATAGACCCGCTGGACGGCTCTTCCAATATCGGGGCCAACGCGTCCATCGGCTCCATCTTCTCGCTGCTGCCGGCTACCGGCGAGACGCCTTTCGCCCAGCCAGGCCGCAACCTGCTGGCCGCGGGAGCCGTCGTCTACGGGCCGCGCTGCCAGATGATCCTGACGCTCGGCGGGGGCACGCTCAACTTCGCCTACTCGCCCTCATTCGGCGGCTTCGTGGAAGAAGCGCGCTCCGGCCCCATCCCGGAGAAGACGTCCGAGTTCGCCATCAACGCATCCAACTACCGGCACTGGGACGAGCGGGTGCGCCTTTATGTCGACGACTGCCTGGCTGGCGCCGAAGGCCCGCGGGGCAAGGACTTCAACATGCGCTGGACGGCTTCGCTGGTGGCCGAGGCAGCGCGTATCCTGGAGCGCGGCGGCGTCTTCCTGTATCCGGCCGACGCGCGCCGTCCCTACCGCGAGGGCCGCCTGCGCCAGCTTTACGAGGCGAACCCCATCGCGTTCATCGTCGAGCAGGCCGGCGGCGCGGCAACGGACGGCATACGGCCGCTTCTGGATATCGTGCCGGCCGCCCTGCACCAGCGCACCCCCTTCGTCTTCGGCTCGGCACGCGAGGTCCAGCGCATCGCCCGATACCTCACCGATCCGTCGGCCATCGGGGAGCGCTCGCCGCTCTTCGGCCGCCGCAGCCTGTTTCGCGCGTAAGGAGGAACGAACCGATGACGGCCAGGCATCCCATCATCGCCATAACGGGCTCCTCCGGCGCCGGCACCACGTCGGTCAAGCGCATCTTCGAGCAGATATTCCGCCGCGAGGAGGTGAAGGCGGACTTCATAGAGGGCGACGCCTTCCACCGCTACGACCGGTCGGCGATGAAGGCGAAGATGGCCGAGGAGGAAGCCGCCGGCAATCACGACTTCTCGCATTTCAGTCCGGAAGCGAACATCCTGGACACGCTGCAGGAGATCTTCGCCGAGTATGGGCGAAAGGGCACCGGACGCACGCGTCATTACGTGCACGACGACGCCGAGGCGGCCGCCTATGGCGCGCCGCAGGGCACGTTCAGCGCCTGGCAGGATTTTCCGGGTGACAGCGATCTCCTGTTCTACGAAGGGCTGCACGGCTGCGTGCGCACCGAAACGCTGGACCTCGCGTCGCACGTCGACCTGAAGATCGGCGTCGTGCCCGTCATCAACCTCGAATGGATCCAGAAGATCCATCGGGACAAGGCCTCGCGCGGCTACTCCACCGAGGCGGTGATGGACGTGATCCTGCGGCGCATGCCGGACTACGTGCGCACCATCTGCCCGCAGTTCACGCTGACCAACATCAATTTCCAGCGGGTGCCGATCGTCGATACGTCCAACCCCTTCATCGCGCGGTGGATACCAACGCCGGACGAATCCATGCTCGTCATCCGCTTCGCCAACCCGCGCGGCATCGACTTTCCATACCTTCTGTCGATGATCCACGACAGCTTCATGTCGCGGCCGAACTCCATCGTCGTGCCGGGCAACAAGCTGGACCTCGCCATGCAACTCATTCTCACGCCGCTGATCCTGCAACTCATCGAGCGCCGGCGGCGCGTGCTCTGAAGCAAAAAGGGAAGGAACGCAAAGAGATGGCCAAGATCACCCTGAGGCAGCTTCTGGACGACGCCGCAGAGCATGGATACGGCGTCCCCGCCTTCAACATCAACAACATGGAACAGGGCCTCGCCATACTGGAGGCGGCCGCAGAAACGGATGCGCCGGTGATCCTCCAGGTATCGCGCGGGGCGCGGTCCTATGCGGGAGACATCATGCTGTCGCATATGGTGGACGCACTGGTGGAGATGTTTCCAGGCATCCCCGTCTGCCTGCACCAGGACCACGGCAACAACGAAGCCACCTGCCTGACCGCGCTGCAGCACGGCTTCACCTCCGTCATGATGGACGGCTCCCTGGAGGCCGATGCGAAGACGCCGGCCAGCTTCGACTACAACGTCGCCATCACCGCGAAGGTGGCCGAAGCGGCCCATGCCGTGGGCGCGTCGGTGGAAGGCGAGCTCGGCGTCCTCGGCTCGCTGGAGAGCGGCGAAGGCGCGGCCGAGGACGGCCACGGCTTCGAGGGACGGCTGGAGACGGACCAGCTCCTGACGGACCCTGCCCAGGCGCAGGACTTCGTGGCGCGGACCGATGTCGACGCGCTGGCCATCGCCATGGGCACCTCGCATGGCGCGTACAAGTTCAGCCGCCGGCCCGACGGCGACATCCTGGCCATGCATGTGATCGAGGAGATCCATCGACGCCTGCCCGGCGTGCACCTCGTCATGCATGGATCCTCTTCCGTACCGGAGGCGCTGCAGGAGATGTTCAACCGCTTCGGCGGCCAGATGCGTCCGACCTGGGGCGTGCCGGTGGACGAGATCGTGCGCGGCATCCGCCATGGCGTGCGCAAGGTGAACATCGATACCGACTGCCGGCTGGCGATGACGGCGCAGTTTCGCCGCATCGCCCGGCAGAAGCCGGAGGAATTCGATCCGCGCAAGTTCCTGCAGCCGGCGATGGACCAGTTGCGGCAACTCTGCCGCGACCGGTTCGAAGCCTTCGGCACCGCCGGCAACGCCGCGCGCATACGACCGAGATCCATGGCCGAGATGGCGCGGCGATATGCCGGCGGAGAGTTGCGGCAGGCCAACCGATACAGGACCGCGGCCTGACCGCCGCACATGCGAGTTCCAACGAGGGAGAGAAAGTCATGACAGAATCGTCGCAGACCGTCACCGGCAAGGAGCGCTACAAGTCCGGCGTCATGGAATACAGGCGCATGGGCTACTGGGAGCCCCGCTACGAGCCGAAGGATACGGACCTGGTCGCCTGCTTCCGCATCACGCCGCAGGATGGCGTCGATCCGATCGAGGCCGCTGCCGCCGTGGCGGGCGAATCCTCCACCGCGACATGGACCGTCGTCTGGACGGACAGGCTGACGGCCGCCGAAAAATACCGGGCGAAGGCCTACAGGGTCGATCCGGTGCCGAACGCGGAAGGCAGCTACTTCGCCTACATCGCCTACGACCTCGACCTGTTCGAGCCGGGATCCATCGCCAACCTGACGGCGTCGATCATCGGCAACGTCTTCGGCTTCAAGCCCCTGAAGGCGCTGCGGCTCGAGGACATGCGCCTGCCGACCGCCTATGTGAAGACCTTCCAGGGGCCGGCCACCGGCATCGTGGTCGAGCGCGAGCGGCTGGACAAGTTCGGCCGGCCGCTGCTGGGCGCCACCGTCAAGCCCAAGCTCGGCCTTTCGGGCCGCAATTACGGGCGCGTGGTGTACGAGGCGCTGAAGGGCGGTCTCGACTTCACCAAGGACGACGAGAACATCAATTCCCAGCCCTTCATGCATTGGCGCGAGCGCTTCCTCTACTGCATGGAGGCGGTCAACAAGGCGCAGGCCGCGACCGGCGAGATCAAGGGCACCTATCTCAACGTCACCGCCGCCACGATGGAAGACATGTACGAGCGGGCGGAATTCGCACGCGACCTCGGCTCGGCCATCATCATGATAGATCTCGTCATCGGGTGGACGGCCATCCAGTCGATGGCGAAATGGGCCCGCCGCAACAACATGATCCTGCACCTGCACCGCGCGGGGCATTCCACCTATACGCGGCAGAAGGCGCATGGCGTGTCCTTCCGCGTCATCGCCAAATGGGCACGGCTGGCGGGGGTGGACCATATCCATGCCGGCACCGTGGTCGGCAAGCTCGAGGGCGATCCGGCCACGACGCGCGGATATTACGACATATGCCGCGACGAGTTCACGCCCCAGAACCTTGCCAACGGCGTGTTCTTCGACCAGCCCTGGGCATCGCTGAACAAGATGATGCCGGTGGCCTCGGGCGGCATTCACGCCGGCCAGATGCACCAGCTTCTGGACCTTCTGGGGGAGGATGTCGTGCTGCAGTTCGGCGGCGGCACGATCGGCCATCCGATGGGCATCGCCGCCGGGGCCACGGCCAATCGCGTGGCGCTGGAGGCGATGATCCTGGCGCGCAACGAGGGCCGCGACATCGTCAACGAAGGGCCGGACATCCTGGAAGCCGCCGCGCGGGACTGCACGCCGCTGAAGCAGGCCCTCGATACCTGGAAGAACGTGACCTTCAACTACGCGTCCACCGATGCCCCCGATTACCAGACCAGCGTCTCCGTGGCTGCCTGACGGCCACGGACGATCCGAACCCGACCAGAAGGAGATACGATCATGAAGGTGACCCAGGGAACATTCTCGTTCCTGCCCGACCTGACGGACGCGCAGATCGCCGCGCAGGTGCAATACTGCCTCGACAATGCATGGGCGGTGAACATCGAGTACACCGACGATCCGCATCCCCGCAACACCTATTGGGACATGTGGGGCCATCCGATGTTCGACATCGCCGACGGCGCCGGCGTGATGATGGAGTTGCAGGCCTGCCGTAAGGTCAACGGCCATCTCTACATCCGCCTCTCGGCCTTCGATTCCAGCCACGGCTGGGAGTCGGTGAAACTGTCCTTCATCGTCAACCGCCCGACGGACGAGCCGGGTTTCCGCCTGCGGCGACAGGAGGCGGAGGGCCGTAATATCCGCTACACGACCGAGCCCTATTCGGGCGACCGTCCGGAAGGCGAGCGTTACGCATGACGGCCGCCGCCTTGGAACGGGGGCCGGCGGAGACGGCAGAGGCGGTGGATCTGCGCCGCGACTTCGTGGAATCCGGCGTCGCGGAGGTGCTGGACGCGCTCGACCGCTCGCTTGTGGGGCTGGCCCCGGTCAAGCAGCGCATCCGCGAGACGGCGGCCCTGCTACTGGTGGAGCGGGCCCGCCGGCGCCTTGGCCTGGCCTTCGAGACGCCGACACTGCACATGAGCTTCACCGGCAATCCCGGCACCGGCAAGACCACCGTCGCCTTGCGCATGGCGGACCTGCTCCATCGCCTCGGCTACGTGCGCAAGGGGCACCTCGTCTCCGTCACGCGGGACGATCTCGTGGGCCAGTATATCGGCCACACGGCGCCGAAGACGAAGGAAATCCTGAAGAAGGCGATGGGCGGCGTCCTCTTCATCGACGAGGCCTACTATCTGTACCGGCCGGAGAACGAGCGCGACTACGGGCAGGAGGCGATCGAGATCCTGTTGCAGGTGATGGAGAACCAGCGCGACGACCTCGTGGTGATCCTGGCCGGATACGGAGACCGGATGGAGCGCTTCTTCGAAAGCAATCCGGGCTTCCGCTCCCGCATCGCGCATCATATCGACTTTCCCGACTATGCGGGCGCGGAATTGCTGGCCATCGCGCAGGGTATGCTCGAGCGGCAGGGATATCGTCTCGCCCCGGAGGCGCAGGCGGTGATGGCGCGCTATATCGACAGACGCCGGCAACAACCCCATTTCGCCAATGCGCGTTCCATCCGCAACGCGCTGGACCGGGCGCGGCTGCGGCAGGCCAACCGCCTGTTCGAAAGCGGCGGCGGGGCGTTGACAGCAGACGATCTATCGCGGATCGAAGCTTGCGACATCGCCGCCAGCCGCGTACTGGCCGGCGCAGCGCCCGATACCGAGAAGGACACGCAATGACGCTCATCATCGCACCCTCGATCCTCTCCGCGGATTTCTCCCGCCTGGGCGAGGAGATCGTCGCCGTGGACAAGGCCGGCGCCGACTGGATCCATCTCGATGTGATGGACGGTCATTTCGTACCCAACATCACCTTCGGCCCGCCCGTCGTGAAGGCGGTGCGGCACACGACCGACAAGATCTTCGATTGCCACCTGATGATCGAGCCGTGCGACCCCTATCTCGAAGCCTTCGCCAAGGCCGGCGCGGACTACATCACCGTCCATGCCGAGGCGACGAAGCATCTGGACCGCTCCCTGCAGGCCATCCGCGATCTCGGCAAGAAGGCCGGCGTCTCGTTGAACCCGGGCACGCCCGAACAGGCCATCGAATACGTGCTGGACCGGGTCGACCTGATCCTCCTGATGACCGTCAATCCCGGCTTCGGCGGCCAGGCATTCATTCCCGCCGTCGTCGACAAGGTACGCCGCGTGAAACGGATGATCGGCGACAGGCCGATCCATATCGAGATCGATGGCGGCGTCGCACCCGATACCGCGCCCCTCGTCGTGGAAGCCGGGGCCGATGTGCTGGTTGCCGGCTCGGCCATCTTCAAGGGCGGCACGCCCGATCATTACGCCCGCAACATGAAGGCGATCCGCGACAGCGTCGAGGCCGCCCGCAAGGCGGCCTGAACCTTTCTCAACGATCCAGCATCGCCAGGACCCGGCGTGGATCGATCGCCCCTTCGGCGATCCAGTCCGCGCCGGTGAAGTCGTCCGCTGCGGTATACAGCGCCGGCGTCACCACGCAGCGCAGGCCGGCCGCCTTCGCAGCCCTCAGCCCATTGGCGGAATCCTCGATGGCAAGGCATTCGGCGGGCAGCAGGTCCAGCATCCGCATCGCGAGTTCGTAGATGTCGGGCGCCGGCTTCTTGGCCGGCACCATGTCGCCGCACGCGATGACGCCGAAGCCGTGATCCGTTCCGAGCGTATGGGCGAGCAGGCTGTCGACATTGGCGCGGCTGGTCGTCGTGGCTATGGCGAGGGCGACGTCGCACCGCCGCGCCTCGGCGATCAGGGCGGCGATGCCCGGACGCAGGGCCAGCCGGCCGCTATCCACCGCATCGACGTAATGGCGCGTCTTCGAAGCATGCAGCCCCGCCGCATCGGGCACGGCCATCCGGCCCTGCCCCTGCGCAAAGGCGAGAATGCGCTCCTTGCCCCCAGTGACCTGCAGGAGGTCGCGGTACTGCGCCTCGTCCCAATGCCATCCGAGGCCATGCTCGGCAAAGGCGCGGTTGAACGCGTGCCGATGAAGCTCCTCCGTCTCGGCCAGCGTTCCATCGACATCGAAGATCAGCGCGGGCATGCGGCCTCCGGTTTCAGCGCATCAGGCAAGGCCCAGGAAGGCTGCCGTCTCCGGATCGACCGGGATGCCGTTGGTGGCGCGCTCGATCTCGACCTTCCACTCACGCTCGCCCGGCGCCATCACCCCGCCCTCCCGCGCGCGGCTGCCGCGCAGCGCGCCGAGATAGGCCTTGATCTGCTCGCCGTAGCTGGAGCCGCCGCCGAAGAACGACGGGTGGATGGCGACCAGGAAGTGGCCGATATTGCGCGGCGTCGAGACGTCCTCGCCCACCATGTCGATGACGAACGGGTCGGGCGTCGCGCCGGCAACCACGGACGACATGATCGAGATGAAGCCGGCCAGCGCCGCGCCCTTGAAGCCGAAATCGGCGCCGCCCAGCGGCATCAGCATTTCGGCTTCCCTGGCGTCACGCGTCGGCGTGCCGGCAAGGTCTGCGGCGACACCCTCCGGCAATTCGATGCCGAGCACCCGGTACAGGAGAACGCGGTTCATCGGTACGGACGAGGTGGCCATGTCCAAGAGCCAGGGCTTCTCCCCCGGCACGGGGATGCCGATGGCCAGCGGATTGGTTCCGTGAAAGCGCTCCGCGCCGTTGAACAGCGCCACTATGGAGTCGCTGTTGGCAACGCAGATGGTGATGCACCCCCGCTCCTGCCCGGCCATGGCATAGGCGCCGGCCGCCCCGAAATGGGACGAGCGATGAACGCCCACCGCCGCGATACCCATTCGCGTGGCGGCGTCGGTGGCGACGTCCACCGCCTTGTACATGGCCGGATGGCCGAGGCCGTGGTCGGCATCCAGCGCAAAGGAGACGGGCGAATTCTCCTTCACCGTCATGTCGGGCCGGCCGTTGACGCGCCCGCCCTTCAGGACGCGGCTGTAATGCGGCGTCAGCCGCACGCCGTGGCTGTCCACGCCCAGCTTCGAGGCATGCATCATCGCGCGCGTCGCCGCGATTGCCGAGGGTTCGTCCGCCCCCGCTTCCACCAGCGCCGCATGGACGCGCGTTTCCAGAAGCTCTGCGGGTGTCAGCACTACGTCGGCCATCATGTCTCTTTCTTCGGTTCGGTCACTCTATCGATCGATCTGGCAGCCCGGATTCAGTCGCCAATCCGGGTCCAACGCGGTCTTCAGGGCCCGCAGGAGGCGATCCTGAGCCGGCGGCATGCGCTGCACGAAATCCGCCTTCTTGAGGCGGCCTATGCCGTGCTCGGCGCTCAGGCTGCCGTCATACCGGTCCAGTATGTCGTAGAGGATCGTCTTGGCCTGCTTGATGACGGCCTGTGCCTCGTCCGGGGAAGCGCCGCGTGGCGGTATGACGTTGAAGTGGATGTTGCCGTCCCCGACATGGCCATAGGCCGCGACATCGCACTGCGGCATGCTGCGGGCGATGGCGGCGCTGGCCTCGCCGATGTAATCGGCGACGCGCGAAAGCGGCACCGAAAGGTCGGTGCGCAGATGCGGGCCGCGCATGGCCTGCCCCTCGTTCATGCCTTCGCGCACCTTCCACAGGTTCAGGGCCTGCTGGCGCGACGCCGCGATGACGCCGTCGAGGACCTCGCCCGCCTCGATCTCCTTCTCCAGAAAGGCCTCCAGCATGGCGCGCAGATCGATCGGGCCGGTGGCCGTCAGCTCCGTCAGCACATAGGCCGGGTAGTCGGTGGGCAGGGACTGCGGCAGATCCGGATGCGCATCGCGCGCGAAGCTGAAGGCTTCGGGCCGCATCAGCTCGAAGGCGCTGATAAGGTCGCAGCAATCGCGCCGCGCCCGGCGATACAGCGCCATCGCCGCTTCGACGCTGGGCAGCGCCAGAAGTGCGGTTTCCACATGCTCCGGCTTCGGCAGAAGCTTGATCGCCACGCCGGTGACGATTCCCAGCGTACCTTCGGCCCCGATGAAGAGCTGCTTCAGGTCGATGCCGCGATTGTCCTTGCGCAAGGTGGACAGGCCGTCCCATACGGTGCCGTCGGCCAGCACCACCTCCAGCCCCAGGATCAGATCGCGCGTCATGCCGTAGCGAAGCACGTTGATGCCGCCGGCATTGGTGGAGACGTTACCGCCGATCCGGCACGATCCCTGTGCGCCGAGCGCCAGCGGGAAATAGCATCCCTCGGCATCCACCGCGGCCTTGATCGCCTCCAGCACGCAGCCGGCATCGACGACGGCGGAAAAGTCGTCCGGAGCGATGGAGCGGATGCGGCTCATCCTCTCCAGCGACAGGACGACCTGCGCCTGCGGCCTGTCCGGTATGCCGCCCAGCGCCAGCCCCGTATTTCCGCCCTGCGGCACGATGGACAGGCCGAGCTGGGCGCAAAGGCGCACGGCGGCGGACACCTCGTCGGTCGAGGCCGGCCGCAGCACGGCGACCGCTCCGGTGGTCACGTCGCCATGCCAGTCCCGGCAGTAGCGCACCGTGTCGGCCGGGTCGGCCAGAACCGCGCCGGCGCCGAGGCGCTCGGACAGGAGCCGGCCAAAATCAACCGCGTCCTCCATGAGGTCCCCCTTCGCGTGGATCGTGCCCCTGATTAGAACAGCAGGACGGCGAGCGAAAGGTAGCATCGTCTATCCATGGTAGAGATGCGCTTCGATCGACGCCGCCTTCATCTCGATGGAGAATCCCGGCGCCTGCGGCGGCATGTAGCGCCCGTCCCGCACGTCGCACGGATAGACGAAATGCTCGTGCAGATGGTCGACATATTCGGCCACGCGCCCTTCCATCGTGCCGGAGATCACGAGGTAGTCGATCATCGACAGATGCTGGACATACTCGCACAGGCCGACGCCGCCGGCGTGCGGACACACCGGCTTGCCGAATTTCGCGGCCATCAGCATGATCGCGATGTTCTCGTTCAGCCCGCCGACGCGCGCCGCATCGATCTGCACCACGTCGATCGCGTCGGCCTGCATGAACTGCTTGAACAGGATGCGGTTCTGGCACATCTCGCCCGTCGCCACCTTGATCGGGGCAACCCCGGCGCGGATCTGCCCATGGCCGAGGATGTCGTCCGGCGAGGTCGGCTCCTCGATGAACCATGGCTTGAACTCCGCCAGGGCGTTGACCCACTCGATCGCCTGGCCGACCTCCCAGACCTGGTTGGCGTCGATCATCAGCGTACGGTCCGGGCCGATCTCTTCGCGCACGATGCGGCAACGGCGGATATCGTCCTCAAGGTCGCGCCCGACCTTCAGCTTGAAATGCGTCCAGCCGACCTGCATACCCTCCCGGCACAGGCGGCGCATCTTCTCGTCGCTGTAGCCGAGCCAGCCGGCCGAGGTGGTATAGGTGGGATAGCCCTTCGCGGCCAGCGTTTCACGCCGGCCCGCCGCGCCCGCCCGCGCGGCCTCCAGGATGTCCCGGGCCTCCTCGCGCGTCAAGGCGTTGGTCAGGTAGCGGAAATCCACCAGCGAGAGGATCCGGTCCACACTCATGTCGGCCACGAGCTGCCAGACGGGCTTGCCCTCGACCTTGCCCCACAGATCCCAAACCGCATTGACGACGGCGCCCGTGGCGAGGTGCATGACGCCCTTGTCCGGCCCCAGCCAGCGCAACTGACTGTCGCCCGTCACATACCGCCAGAAGGCGCCCATGTCGGCGGTCATCTCGTCCAGCGTCTTGCCGACGAGGCGACGGGCGACCGCTTCCACCGCCTGCTTCACGATGTCGTTGCCGCGTCCGATGGTAAAGGTCAGGCCGTGGCCCTCAAGCCCGGCGCTATCGGTTTCAAGCACGACATAGGCGGCAGAGTAATCCGGATCCGGATTCATCGCGTCCGATCCGTCCAACCCCTGAGATGTCGAAAAGCGGATGTCGTATGTGCGGTAGCCTGTGATCTTCGGCGACATTGGCCTGACCTCCTTGCGCATGTCGTGGCAGCGTCGGGCGCGCCACCCGCACCGCTCCGCCTCTCATGACATTATGCGATATATTGGTCAGGCCAATTCTGCAATCGTCAAACGTCGACGAGCCCGCCATAGCCCTGGATCACCCGCGCGGCGGTGGCATGCGCGCTCCGCGCGGCGGCCTCGGGAGAATGGCCTTGAAGGCGTGCGGCCAGGTAGCCCGCGCCGAACGAATCGCCCGCGCCCGTGGTGTCGACCGGTTTTTCCACCCGGTTCGCCGGAACGACCAACGGAGCCTGCATGCCGGCGACGAGCAGCAGGGCGTCGCCGCCGCCATCCTTCACCACCACTTCATCGCAGCCGATCTCGCGGTATCGCGCCGCCGTCGCGGCAGCATCCGCATCGCCGAAGATACGGGCTTCGTCGTCGAAGCTGGGCAGGCAGATCGACGCCACTTCGGCGCCCGCCTCGATGCCTTCGGCACAGGCGGCGCGGCCGGCCCACAGGCGGTCGCGGATGTTGGGGTCGAAGGCGATGCTCTTGCCGCCTCCGCGTGCCGACCGGAGGACGGACAGGAAGGCGGCGCGGCGCTCCGGTGGCAGGATCGCCAGCGTGATGCCCGAGAAATAGATCAGCGCCGCCTCGTCCACCGCTGCCTTCAGCCGCGCCTCGTCGTCGGCGAGAGCCTTGGCGGCGGCCGTATCGCGCCAGTAGGAGAAGCTCCGCTCGTGCCCATCCAGGGTGATGAGATACAGGCCAGCGACGCGACCGGGCATCGCCCTGATGTGGCGCGTGGAGACGCCCGACCCCTCGATGAAAGCCATCATCGCATGGCTGAGCGGATCGTCGCCGACATTGGTGAAATAGGCGACTTCACGCTCCTGCGGCAGGAGGCGGCGCAGATACCACGCCGTATTGAACGTATCGCCGGCGAAGCCCTGCCTGTATGTGCCCTGCCCGGTCGGCGACAGCTCGATCATGCATTCGCCGATGGAAAGGACGGTCTCAACCCTCTGCGACATCTCGCCTCCGCACGCCTTGGTGGTTATGCTTCTAGACCAGCGGCTTTGGCCTGACCAGAGTGCCGGTCAGGCGGCTTCCTCCCGTACCGGCACATAGTTCAGGATCGGCGCAAGCCAGCGCTCGACCTCCGGCAGGGGCATTCCCTTGCGGGCGGCGTAATCCTCCACCTGGTCGCGCTCCACCTTGGCGACGCCGAAATAATAGCTCTCGGGATGCCCGATATAGAGCCCGGAAACGGATGAGCCCGGCCACATCGCAAAGCTCTCCGTCAGCCGCACGCCCGTCGCCGCTTCCGCATCAAGAAGGCGGAACAGCGTCTCCTTCTCGGTATGGTCGGGCTGGGCGGGATAGCCCGGCGCGGGCCGAATGCCGGCATAGGCTTCATCGATCAGCTGGTCGTTGCTGAAACTCTCGTCCGGCGCGTATCCCCAGAGCTGGCGCCGCACATGCTGGTGCAGCCGCTCGGCGAAGGCTTCGGCGAACCGGTCCGCCAGCGCCTTGACCATGATCGACTGGTAGTCGTCGTGGTTCGCGGCGAAACGGGCCGAGATCTCCTCCTCCTCGGCGCCGGCCGTCACCACGAAGCCGCCGACATAATCCCCGACGCCCGTGTCCAGCGGCGCGACGAAATCCGACAGGGCGACATTGGGCCGTCCGTCGCGCTTGGACAATTGCTGGCGCAGGGTGAAGAACGTCGCAAGCTCCTGCGTACGGGCTTCGTCGGTGAAAAGCCGGATGTCGTCCCCCACGGCATTGGCCGGCCAGAAGCCGACGACAGCGCGGGGCCGGAACCATTTCTCGGCCACGATCCGCTCCAGCATGGCCTGCGCGTCGGCATGGAGCGAGCGTGCGACCTCCCCCTGCTTCGGATCGTCCAGAAGTTTCGGAAAACGGCCTTTCAGCTCCCAGGTCTGGAAGAAGGGGGTCCAGTCGATCGCCGAGGCGAGGTCGGCGAGATCCCAGTCGTCGAAGGCGCGCGTGCCGAGGAAGGACGGCGTTACGGGACGCCAGGCCGACCAGTCGGCCTTGTGCGCGTTGGCTCGCGCAGCCGCCAGCGGCAGGCGGCGCTTTTCCGCTTCCGAGCGGGCGTGCGCCTCGGCGACCTTGCGATATTCCGCCCGCACCGTATCCATGTACTGCGTGCGCGCCGAAGGCGACAGAAGGTTGGACACCACGCCGACGGCGCGGCTGGCATCCGTGACGTAGACCGTCTGTCCACGCGCATAGCGCGGGTCGATCTTCACCGCCGTATGCACGCGGCTCGTCGTCGCGCCGCCGATCAGCAGCGGAATGTCGAAGCCTTCGCGCTCCATCTCCGCCGCTACATGGACCATCTCGTCCAGCGACGGGGTGATCAGGCCCGACAGTCCGATGATATCCACCTTCTCGGCGCGGGCGGTTTCCAGGATCTTGTTGCTGGGCACCATGACGCCGAGGTCGATCACCTCGTAATTGTTGCAGGCCAGGACCACGCCGACGATGTTCTTGCCGATGTCGTGGACATCGCCCTTCACCGTCGCCATCAGGATGCGTCCGGCCGACTGCCGGCCACCGCCTTCGCCGGCCTTTTCCTCTTCCATGAAAGGCAGCAGATAGGCCACGGCCTGCTTCATGACGCGGGCCGATTTCACCACCTGTGGCAAGAACATCTTGCCTGCGCCGAACAGGTCTCCCACGACGTTCATGCCGGCCATCAGCGGGCCCTCGATCACGTGCAGCGGGCGCTCGGCCCTGGCCCGCGCCTCCTCGGTATCGGCCTCGATGAACTCGGTGATGCCGTTGACGAGCGCATGCGACAACCGCGCCTCCACCGGCTGCTCCCGCCAGGACAGGTCGCGCGCCTTGGCCTCTCGTCCCGGCCCTCCCTTGAACCGCTCGGCGATCTCCAGCAACCGCTCGGTCGAGTCCGCGCGGCGGTTCATGATGACGTCTTCGCATGCTTCGCGCAGGTCGGGGTCGATGCTCTCGTAGACGGCCAGCTGCCCGGCATTGACGATGCCCATGTCCATGCCCGCCGCAATGGCGTAGTACAGGAAAACGGCATGCATGGCCTCCCGCACCGGCTCGTTGCCGCGGAACGAGAAGGACAGGTTGGAGACCCCGCCCGATATGTGGGCGTGCGGCAGTTGCTGGCGGATCGCGCGCGTGGCCTCGATGAAGGCGACGCCGTAGCCGTCATGCTCCTCGATACCAGTGGCGACCGCGAAGACGTTGGGGTCGAAGACGATGTCCTCCGGCGGAAAACCCGCCTCTTCGGTCAGCAGCCGATAGGCTCGGGAGCAGATTTCGACCTTGCGCTCATAGGTGTCGGCCTGCCCCGCTTCGTCGAAGGCCATCACCACCACGGCGGCGCCGTAGGCGCGCACCTTGCGGGCCTGCTCCAGGAAAGCCGCCTCCCCCTCCTTCATGGAGATGGAATTGACCAGCGGCTTGCCCTGCACGCATTTCAAACCGGCCTCGATGATCGAAAACTTGGACGAGTCGATCATCACCGGCACGCGGGCGATATCGGGCTCCGACGCGATGAGATTGAGGTATTCCACCATCGCCCGCTCGGAATCGATCAGGCCCTCGTCCATGTTGATGTCGATGACCTGCGCGCCGTTGGCCACCTGGTCGCGCGCGACGTCCAGCGCCGCTGCGAAATCGCCCGCGGTGATGAGCTTGCGGAAGCGCGCCGAGCCGGTGACGTTGGTCCGCTCGCCGATATTCACGAAGGGGATGTCGCCCGTCAGCGTGAACGGCTCCAGCCCGGACAGCCGCAGCAGCGGCTCCGCCGGTTCGAAGCCGCGCGGCGCAAGGCCGGCGACGGCATCGGCAATGGCGCGGATATGCTCGGGCGTCGAGCCGCAGCAGCCGCCGACGACATTGACCAGCCCTTCCTCGGCAAAACCGCGCACCTGCGCGGCCATCGTTTCCGGCGTCTCGTCGTACTGGCCGAACTCGTTCGGCAGGCCGGCATTGGGATAGGCGCAGACGAAGGTGTCGGCGACGCCCGAAAGCTCCGCCAGGTGCGGGCGCATGGCATCCGCCCCGAGCGCGCAGTTGAGCCCGATGGTGAAGGGCTGCGCATGGCGCACAGAGTACCAGAAGGCGGTCGGCGTCTGGCCGGAAAGCGTACGCCCCGAAAGGTCGGTGATCGTGCCGGAAATCATCACGGGCAGCCGCTCGCCGGTCTCGGCGAACACCTCCTCGGCGGCGAAGATGGCGGCCTTGGCGTTGAGCGTGTCGAAGATCGTCTCGATCAGGATGATGTCCGCGCCGCCGTCGACGAGCCCCCGGATCTGCTCGCAATAGGCCGTGCGCAAACCATCGAAGGAGATCGCCCGGAAGCCCGGATTGTTCACGTCCGGCGAAATCGAGGCCGTGCGGTTGGTCGGCCCGACGGCGCCGGCCACGAAGCGCGGCCGCCCGTCCGCGGCCTCGGCCCTGTCGGCGGCCCGTCGCGCCACGGCCGCACCTTCGACGTTCAGCTCGTATGCGACCGATTCCATGCCGTAGTCGGCCTGGGCGATGGTGGTGGCCGAAAAAGTGTTGGTTTCGAGGATGTCCGCCCCGGCCATCGCGTAGGCGAAGTGAATATCCTCGATGGCTTTCGGCTGCGTCAGGATCAACAGGTCGTTGTTGCCGGCCAGATGACATTCGCAGGCGCCGAACCGGTTTCCGCGGAAATGCTCCTCGTGGAAACCGAGGCCCTGGATCTGCGTGCCCATCGCTCCGTCGAGAATGAGGATCCGCTGTTTCGCGGCGGCATGCAGCGCGGCGATGCGCTCGGCGCGGCTGCGGGTCTTACCCGCACCGAAGATCGTGTCGGTCGTGGCGCTCATGTCCGGCTCCTCATCGTTTGGAGCATCATATAAACCGATCCTTATATGATTTGAAGACACTGCGCGAGAACGGCGATAATCCCTGTTTACAACCGACCGGAAAACAATATCCTGCAGATTATAACGTTTATCTGGAGTGTGTTTTCATGGTTGCTGCTGGCTCGAAATCCGGATTCGTCGTTGTCGACGGCAATGGCCGCCTTCCCGTCGCTGTAGGCGAAACGCTTCGTATCAGGCCTGCGGCAGGCCGTATGAAGATCGCGCGGCTGGGCAAGGGCGGCAAGGTTCTGCCCGTCGAAGACGTGGTCGCCATCGCCTCGCCGAAGGATGGCGGAGACCTCGTCCTTCTTCTCGACGGGCATACGCGCGTCGTGCTGGACGACTTCATGAAGCTGTGCCGCAAGGGTACGTGCGATATCGAACTGCCGGACGGCAAGGGCGGCGTCGTCGTGATCGACGGCGCATCCCGCGCCGTCGCGACCGGCGGCGACGGCTCGCTGCTGCTCCACATGGCGGGCGATCAGGCCATGCTTTCCGGCCTTACGGACAGTTTCGCCCGCTACTACGACGTTCTCTCGCAACAGCCGCAGGCAATGCCGGAGGCCGGAGCCGCGCAGTCCGCGTTCGGCACCATCAACCCGTTCGTGGCCATCGGGGGGCTGGCAGCGGCGGGGGGTGTCGCGCTGGCCGCCGCCGGCGGTGGCGGCTCGTCCCATCAGGCCGCGCCCGCACCGGCGCCTACGCCATCGCCGCAGCCCGCGGCAGGCAGCCTCATCCACATCTCGGCCGCCGCAGGCCCGATCAGTGCAGCACTGTCCTACCAGGTCATCGGCGCAGACGGCACCATCCTCGCCTCCGGCACCACCGACGCGGCAGGCAAGGCCGACGTCCTCGTCAGCGCAGACTACAAGGGCCCCATCCTCGTCAGGATCATGGATGCCAACGGCACGGCGGCAGACTACAGCGACGAAGCCAGCGGCAACACGCTTTCCCTTATGACCGACATGCGCGCACTCGCGATCAAGGCCGATGGCGACATATCCGTCAGCGTGACCCCCGTCACCGAACTCATCGCCCGCAAGCTCCTCGAACAGCATGCCGGCGGCACCCTGCCCGACGAAGCCACAATTACACAGGGAACCCAGGCGATATCCCAGGCCCTCGGCATCGACATGTCGCAAGGCGTCGTCACCGTGCTGGATGCCACGTTCAACGAGGCCGACGGCATCAGCCCGGCCGAAGCCTACGGCATTTTCCTGGCAAAACTGTCCGGCCTGGACATGAAGACCGGCGGTATCGGCGCAACGCTCGACGCGCTCGCCGCCCAATTGACGCTGCAAGGCGGAGCGGCCATGCTTTCACCCGGCGGGGCTGCCATGCTGCAGCAAGGCGCCGCCATCTTCGAATCCGGCCCCAACAGGGGCGAGGCGGTCATTATCCCGCAGGATGAACCGCTCGACGAATTACCGCCCTCGCCCCTGGTTCTCACGACCCTCACGGGACAGGACGTCTCCGAAGTGCTGCACGGAGGCGTCGTCACACTCGATACGACGGCGGCGCTCTCGGCCGGCATCCTTGCCCACATGACGCTGCCGGAGAACGCCACCGAAGGTGCTGCCATAATAGTAAAGTCGGGCGACACCATCATAGGAGAGTGGAACGTCTCCTGATCGACGTCGTCAACGGATATGCCGACATCTTCCTGAGCAGCGACTTCCTGGCCAGACCTTTCGAAGGCCAGCTCGTGGTCACCGCCGAGATCACCGGAGTAGCCAATGCACGGGCGGCCAGCGCAAGCCTGACCGTCGATACCCGGCCACCGGCACTGCCCGCACTGGCGCTCGCCAACGGTACCGTAAGCGTGTCCGGCCTCGAGGACGGAACAAGCTGGTTCTACTCGCTCGACGCAGGCGCCTCGTGGGCGCTGGGCCAGGGCATGACCTTCGCCCCGGCGCCCGGCTCTTATGCCGACGGCGCCATCCGCGTTCGCCAGATTGATCCGCACGGAAACGTAGGCAGCACCGCATCCCTCCCCGCAACGGAAATCATCGATGCTCCGCCGTCCGTCACCATCACCAGCGACAGGACCTCGCTGATCGACGGGCAATCGGCGCTGCTCACCTTCACGTTTTCGGTGGTTCCGGTCGGCTTTACCCAATCCGACATCACCGTGACGCATGGCTCCATCAGCAGCTTCACGCAGACCGACGATGCGCGTGTGTACACGGCGCTATTCACCCCCCAGGCAGGATACGAGGGCTCGATAACCGTCGCGGTCCTCGCCAATAGCTGGCAAAGCGCGTCGGGCGCAGGCGGCACCGCCGCGCAGAGCCAGCCCATTGCCATCGACACGATCCTCCCGTCCGCGCCGACGATCGCGCTGGTCGAGGATACCGGCGTGGATGGCAGCGACGGCGTCACCACCAACGGTGAAATCAGATTTACATTCGCCGAGCAGGGGGGGCATGTCCAGTATAGCCTGAACAGCGGTCTTACCTGGACAGACGCCTCTTCCGACACGGTCCTTCTGCCCGACGGCGTCTACGAGGCCAATGGCGTGCGGGCCCGCGTCCGGGATGCCTCGGGAAATGTCAGCGGCGAGGTCACCATGCCCGCGATGACCATCGACAACACCAGGCCCGGCGTCACGATTACAAGCAACAAGCAAAGCCTTCTCGCCGGCGAAAGCGCGACCCTGACCCTGGCCTTCGACGATTTCATCATAGACATGACCGAAGACAGGCTCGAGGCGACCGGCGGAACGCTCAGCAATCTGATGATGTCGCCGTACCTGAATACATTCACCGTCGTCTACACGCCGACGCCCGGCAGTTTGGAGACCACCGTAACGGTAACCTTGTCAGGCTACCATGACGCGGCAGGCAACGCCGGCGCTGCGGCATCGATCCCGCTGTCACTGGAAGTCCATCGCCCGACGATCACGTCCGCGGCCTTCACCGCAAAATCCGACAATGTCCACGATATCCTCAATGAGGGCGACACGGTCACGATCACGCTGTCATTCGACGAGGATCTGGTCTTCGACACCGCCGGCGGGTCGCCTTTTGTGACCATGCTGCTCGGCTCGAGCACCCGAAATGCGACCTATCTCGCCCATCCGGACGCCCGGACGCTTACGTTCCAGTATACGATCCAGGCCGGAGACAGCGATGCCGACGGGTTGGGCCTGGACGGCTACGGCGGAATGGGCGCCTTCGGCGCGATCATCCGCGACGCCGCAGGCAACGTGGTTATCGGCAGTTTCGACACCGTCAGCAACGACCCTGCCTACCGGATCGATACGACCGCCCCGACGCTGGTCGGCACGACCCCGGTCAACGGAACCAACGTCGGGCGGAATCCGCAAATCGCCTTCAGCTTCTCGGAGGATATCGTCCTCGGCACAGGCACGATCACTGTCAGCAATGGCGGCTCGGACGTCCGCATTATTCCCCTGGATGATCCTCAGGTCACGCGTACAGGCTCTACCCTCGTGCTGACGCTTTCCACCCCGCTCGTGAACGATTCCGTCTATGGCGTGACGATCACACCAGGGTCCATCTTCGACGTCGCGGGCAACCCCTATGCAGGATTGCCTGCCTATTCCCTCGGATTCAACGTCCATTCCCCCGGCCTGGCGGTCGATGACCTGATCACCGGTTCCGATGGATATATGACCTCCGGCTACTCGACGCTCGATCGCAGCCTTTTCGGCCAGTCGGTGGCGGGCATCGGCGACTTCTAACGGCGACGGCATCGCGGACTATATCGTCGGCGGTCCATCCAGCGGCGGCGCATCCGGCGGCGGCGCGATCATCGTGCTGGGCCGCTCCGACCGGACGTCGGCCAACGTCGCCGTCATGCCGGACACCGTTTCCATCACTGTCGGACAACAGGGCGCGAAGCTCGGCTACAGCGTTTCGGCGGCCGGCGACGTGAACGGCGACGGCTACCAGGATGTCATCATCGCAGCGCCGGGCATTTCGAATGGCGCCGGTGAGGTTTTCGTCGTGTTCGGCAGCTCGCACCCCTGGTCGCTCATCGACCTGGACGCGCCCGTCAACGGCTTGCGCATCTTCGGCGGAATTTCATCCGGCAGTGCCGGGCTGAATGTGACCGGCATCGGCGACGTCAACGGCGACGGCATCGCCGACATCGCCGTTTCCTCCACGGACGGCGTCTACGTGCTGTTCGGGCGTGTCGGCAACAGCGGCATAGCCGTATCGGCGGTCCGCACCGGCAACACCCAGGATGGCTATTTCATCGATACGACAGCCGTCTCCACCCTGGAGGCGCCAAGCGTCTCGTCGGCGGGAGACCTCAATGGCGATGGTCGATCGGACATTCTGATCGGCTTCGGTGGAGCCGATAACGGTCAGGGGCGCACCTTCGTGCTCTACGGCACAAGCCAGTCGGACGCCGTGACCCTGAGCTCGATATCCACAGGATCGTCGGGCTTCTTCATCGGAGGCGCGGCCGCCGGCGATCGATTTGGCGTCAGCGTCGCTGCCGCCGGGGACGTCAATGCAGATGGTTATGACGACCTCCTGATCGGCGCCCCCGGCAAGGGTACCTTCGGCGTCGCCTATGTGCTTTTCGGCGGGTCTGACGGACCGTATACGCCCGCCACGATGGTCGAATACGATGGCACGTCCGATCCGGACACGTTCAACAGCGACGGCCTTCCGACCACGATTATGGGGCGTGCCGGGCCCGACCAGATCTACATGACGGCGCCGGATTCGGTCGGATACGGCGGTGCAGGAGACGATACGTTCCTGATGCACGCCAGCTTCCTCGCGTCGCTGGAGAACCCGAGTTCGACTGCGGTCAGATCCAGCCGCATCGACGGCGGCTCGGGCATCGACACACTGAAAATGGCACCCTACACAGGCAATAACGTTATCGACCTGAGCTTGCTGACGGGTGGCAGTTCCACGGTGTCCGGCGACGGTCGCCTCGAGAATATCGAGATCATCGACTTGGGCGCCGGTCAAGGCGCCAACGAGCTAAGGCTCACGGAAGCCAGTATCGTTGCCTTGTCTCGGGCCGATGTGTTCCAGCAAACCGGCCTGGTGCAGCTGATGGTGAAGGGCGACAGTGCCGATACGTTCGATGCGATGGCCCTCACGGATCGGCCCGGCTACACCTTCTCCGAAGCGATACTGGACAATGAAGTGTATCATGTCGTCGGGACGGACGTAGTCCAGGTATTCGTCCAGGACGGAATACATATCGTGTTGCCATAGTCTCAGCCGGCCAATCCCGTATGGCTGGCACGCCGCGGCCCCCAAAGGGCCGCGGCCATCAGGAGCAGACCGCCGATCGTGGCGATCATCCCGGCCGCCGAGACGCTGGCGCCCCACCCCAGCGCAAGGGGGGCTTCGGCGGCGAGCAGGTAGCCGCCGACAGCCGCCAGGACGGCAAAGACGATGCTCCACAAGATCTGCCCGGCCATCGTATCGGTCATCAACCGTGCGGCCGCCGGCGGACAGATGAACATGGCGATCACGATGATGGACCCCACGGCGTCGAAGGCCGTCACGGCGACGGCGGCCGTTACCGCCACGAGCAGGATGGAAGTCAGCCGGGGCCATGCGCCGACCACGGTCGCATAGGCCGGATCGAATGTGGAAACGACGAGACTGCGCCAGAAGACGGCGATGAACAGCACCGTCACCACCAACATCGCCACAAGCCGCGGCAGTTGCTGCGGCATGTCGGCCAGCGCGGCCGGATCCAGGAGCGCGCCCGGCCCGGTGCCGGAAAACCAGATCAGGCTTTCCACGCTGCCATAGAGGGCATGTTCGACGTCCAGATGCACGCCGCTGGTGTCCGACTGTTCGATCAGCAGGACCCCGGCCGCGAACATGGCGGTGAAGACGGTGCCCATGGCCGCACCCGGCTCCACCCCGCCGGCCCGGCGCACGAACTCGATCAGCATGACGGACAGCAGCGCCGCAGCGGCTGCACCCAGCAACATCGGCCAGGCATTCATGGTGCCCGACACGAGAAAGCCCACGACGATGCCCGGCAGCACGACATGGCTGATCGCATCGCCTACCAGAGCCTGCCGCCGAAGCACGAGGAAATTGCCGACCAGCGCGCAGCACAGCGCCGACAAGACCGCGACAAGCAGCGGCACGAAGGTCAGGAAAAAGAAGTCGGCCATCATGCAAGGCTCCGGCGCGCCCGGAGGCTCGAAATGGCGCCCGCGACAAGGCCCCTGCGCGGCGACAGGATGAGCGACGCGACGAACAGGGCGAAGGCGGTCAGCACGATGACCGCGCCGGTGGGCAGCGAGGGACCGGAGGCCGACAGGGCCGCGCCCACATGGGCGCTGATTGCGCCGAACAGGGCGGCAAGCGCCGCCAGGCGTCCGGCATCATCGGTCCAGAACCGGGCCGTCGCCGCGGGGATGATGGTCAGCGCGACGATCAGAACCAGCCCGGCGACACGCAGGCCGATCACGGTCACGGTCAGCAGCAGCAGCAGCAGCATGAGGTCGGCCCGGCGCACCGATACGCCCGTGGTTGCGGCATAGACCGGGTCGAACGCGACCAGCGTGAAGGAGCGTCGCAGGCAGAAGGCGGCGATCCCGGTGACGGCGGCGGCGATCGCGATCGTTTCCGCCTCGCTGCGCAGCATGGAGGCGGTGGAGCCGAGCAGAAATCCTTCAAGGCCGGCCTGCCCGCCGGTCTGCATGCTTTGCACGACTGTCAGAAGCACGATGCCGAAGCCGAAGAAGACCGAAAGGACGGCCCCGATGGCGGAGTCTTCCGGCAGGCGCGTGCGCCGGCCCAGCCACTCCACGATCCACAATCCGGCGAAGGCGCTGGCAGCGGCGCCGATCATCAATCCCGGGAGGAAGCGCCCGTTACCGGTGGTCATGGCCATCAGGATGAAGGCCATGACCAGTCCCGGAAGGGTAGCATGGCTGATCGCATCGCTCATCAGGCTGCGCTTTCGCAGCATCACATAGGCGCCGATGCCGCCGGCGGAGGCGCCCAGCAGCGCCGATCCCGCGCCGACGAGCGCGGTGTTGTAGCCGGCATCGAAGACGAGCGCGGAAAGGAAGACCGAGCTATCCATGACGTCAGCGCATCCCCGCCGGCGTGGCCAGCCGGCCGCCATAGGCGACATCGAGGTTTTCGGATGTGAAGGCTGTCTCCACCGGGCCGTCGGCCACCTTGGAGCCGTTCAGCAACAGGACATGGGTGAAGTAGGAGGGCACCGTCGACAGGTCGTGATGGACGCAAACGACAGTACGGCCCGCCGCGCGCAGGCCCTTGAGCACGTCGACGATGGCGCTTTCCGTGGCGGCGTCGACGCCGGCGAAGGGCTCATCCATGATGAGCAACTCGGCATCCTGCGCCAGCGCCCGCGCCAGGAAGACGCGTTGCTGCTGGCCGCCCGACAGCTGGCCGATCTGCCGTGCGGCGAAATCGCCGAGTCCGACACGCTCCAGGCATTCCATGGCCCTCGCCTTCTCGCGGCGGCCGGCCGGCCTCAGCAGGCCGAGACGCCCATAGAACCCCATCATGACCACGCCGAAAGCCGATGTCGGGAAATCCCAGTCCACGCTGGCGCGTTGCGGCACATAGGCGATGCGGCGCCGCACATCGCCGAAGCTCTGCCCGAAAAACCGGACGCGCCCGGACAAGCTGGGGACGATGCCCAGCGTCGCCTTCAGGAAGGTCGACTTGCCGGCTCCGTTCGGCCCCACGATGGCAAGCATCGCGCCTTCCGGTACGATCGTATCGACATCGGAAAGAACGACTTTGCCGTTGTAGGCGACGGAAAGTTTCTCCACGGCCAATGGCGGGTTGGTGTCGGTGACGGCCATCGTATCCATCGTCCGCCCCTCAAAGCCCCGCCACCGCGAGGCGGCCGTTCATGCCGCCATCGGGGGCTTCGCCGCCCAGCGCACGGGTGATGACGGTGACATTATGGTCGATCATCCCGATATAGGTGCCTTCGTAGGTGCCCGGCGTTCCCATAGCGTCGGAATAGAGTTCGCCCCCGATCTTCACCTCATGGCCGCGCGCGGCAGCCCCTTCGATCAGGGCACGGACGTTCCGGTCGGAGACGGAGCTTTCGACGAAGATCGCACCGATATCGCGGCCGACCAGCGTGTCGACGAGGCTTTCGATCTGCCGCACGCCCGCCTCGCTATTGGTGGAAATGCCCTGGATGCCCAGAACCTCGAAGCCGTGCGCCGCTCCGAAATAACCGAAGGCGTCATGCGCCGTCACCAGCACGCGTGCGCCCGCCGGCACCGTCGCCAGGACAGTGTCGCCATAATCGGCCAGCGCATCCACCTGCGCCAGATAGGCTTGCGCATTGGCGGCATAGGTCTCGGCGCCCGCCGGGTCCATCCGGCTCAGGGCATCGGCAGCCTCGCCGACCACGCCGCGCCACAGGCGAGGATCCATCCACACATGCGGATCGAACTGGTCGGGATAGTCGGGATTTTCGTGGAGACGTTCATGGGGCAGACCATCCGCCAGCGCGACGACCGGCACACGTGATCCGAGCCGTTCCAGAAACTCGCGAAGCTGCGCCTCCAGATTGAGGCCATGGTAGAAGACGGCATCGGCGCGCGCCATGCGCGCGATGTCCGATGCCGTCGGCCGATAGAGATGCGGATCGACGCCGGGGCCCATCAGGGCGACCACTTCGACCCTGTCGCCCCCTACCTCGGCAACGGCATCTGCAATCATTCCGGTCGTGGCCACGACATGCAGCGGCTCATCGGCACGTGCGGGGCTGCCGGCTATGGCCAGCATCGCGACGAGGCCCAGGAGCGGCGCCAGACGCCTGCCGAACCAAACTCCAGAACCCTGCCTCATGCGACCTCGACGACGTTGTTGCCACTGCATCGCAACAATCTACGTTTTTGCAAATGATTTGCAAGTGCATGAATTCTGTTTTTTCTCCATCGGCGTGATGCCATATCTGCATTCCACTCGGGCAACCGGTCTGCCCCATGACGTAAGGACGCCGCCGGTCTATGCTGCGGCCAACGGGAGATGACTGACGGGCCATGCGGCTGCTGCTAGCGGAAGACAACGAGGATCTGGGGGACGCCGTCTTCCGTCATCTGCGCAATGCCGGCCATTCCGTGGAATGGGTCAGGCAGGGCGAGGCTGCGCTCGAATCCGTTGCGGCAGAACCTTACGACGCGCTCATCCTCGACCTGATGCTGCCCGGTCGCGACGGCCTGTCCATCATAGAGGAGCTGCGGCGCGCGCGCAACGCGATCCCCATCCTTGTCGTCACCGCGCGGGCAGAGATCGACGACAAGGTCAGCCTTCTCGACCGGGGCGCGGACGATTATCTGGTCAAGCCATTCGACCTGCGCGAGCTGGATGCGCGCCTGAGAGCCGTGCTGCGGCGTCCTTCGGGCCGCACGACGAGCCTGATGGAGTTCGGCGACACGGTCGTGGACCTCGCCGGCCACAGCGTCAGCGTATCGGGACAGGCGGTGGAACTGTCGCGCCGCGAGTTCCGCCTTCTGGAAATCCTTCTGGCGCGCATCGGCGCCGTCGTGCCGAAAGAGCGCCTGATGTCGCAGCTCTTCAGCTTCGACGAGGCAGTCTCCGTCAATGCACTGGAACTCTACGTCTCGCGCCTGCGCCGCAAGCTGGAAGGGGCGGCGCTCGAGATCGCAACCGTCCGTGGCGTCGGCTACGTGGCCCGGATTTCCGATGGCGGCTGACGGCTTTTCCATCCGCCGGCGTATCCTGTGGCTGGCCATCGCGCTGCTTCTCGCCGCCGCGCTGGCGCTGGTCGTCTTCGTGCTGGACTATGCCCGGCGCTCGTCCGACACCGCCTACGACAGGCTGCTGTCCGCATCGGCCTTCACCATTGCAGGCGCGGTGCAGGCAGAGGCCGGACGGGTGACGGTGGAACTGCCGCTCGCCTCCTTCGCCATGTTCTCCGACGACGACCGGGTCTTCTACTCGGTCGCCGGGCCGGACGGCGGCTTCGTGACCGGCTATCCCGAGCTCGGTGCAGATCTTGCGCCGGCGACGGACTCGGAGCCCGATTACGACGATATCGATTTCCGCGGCGAGCCGGTGCGCGTGGCGACGGTCGGACGCCTCGTATCGACCGCGTCGGGCACGGGCTGGGTCACCATCCGCGTTGCCGAGACCAAGGGCGAGCGCGCGGTTCTGGCGCGCGAGATCCTCGGCAACGCGCTGTTGCCCATCGTCGCCATGACGCTTCTGTCCATTGCCCTCGTCTGGTTTGCCATCGGCCGCGCCTTCCGCCCGCTCACCCTTCTGGAGCGCAATCTCAACCGCCGCACGCCGGACGATCTGTCCCCCGTCGTGGAAGCCGTGCCGGTAGAGGTGCGCCGCCTTGTCGACGCCCTCAACGATTTCATCGGGCGCCTGCGCCAGACCACCGAGAGGCTCGGCGCCCTCGTCGCTGAAGCCGCACACGAGGTGCGCACCCCGCTCGCCTCGTTGCGTGCGCAAGCGGAAGTGGCCCTGTCGGAGAACGACCCGGCCATGCTGCGGGGCCGCGTCCAGCGCATCCACCAGGGTGCGGTGCAGGCCAGCCACCTGGTAAACCAGCTTCTCATGGACGCAACGGTGGCGCACCGGCTCGAGGCCCGTCGCATCGACCCGGTGCAGCTCGGCGACGTCGTGGGCGAGGTGGTCGGCCGCCTGTCGCCGGATCTCGCGGAGCGGCTGGACGTCGATGTTCCACGCGCCGCGCGGGAACTGGTGATCGACATGGACCGCGTGGTGCTGCGCGAAATGCTGCGCAACCTGATCGACAACGCCCTCATCTACGCCCCCGGCCCGGTTCTGGTCGAGGCCGAGGCCGACGACGGAGCCGCGATCCTGTCGGTTATCGACCATGGTCCGGGCATAGCGCCCGACGAAAGGCAGGCCGTTACGGAACGGTTCCGCCGTGGCAGCGCCGCCGAAGGCACCAGCGGGTCGGGCCTTGGCCTGGCCATCGTCGCGCGCGTCGCGGCCGCGGCCGGCGGACGCTTCCTGCTGGACGATACCCCCGGCGGGGGCCTCACCGCGCGCGTGCGCCTGCCGGCACGGCGGGCCGCAACGGCGCTTGCCGCGCTCGTCGTGGCGGCCGGCCTTTGGGGGGCGCCGCACCCTGCGCAGGCGCTGGAAACCTATCCGGCGCCATCCGGCCGGCCGGGCGAGGTGCTGACGATCCTCGGCACGACGGACACCCCTTTGTTCCGCTCGCTGGTCGAGGGCTTCCAGCGTGTCTGGCCCGACGTGACCGTGGCCTACGAGGAAGGCGAAACGTTGCCGATCTACCTTGAGGTCGCCGAAGCGCGCGCCGACCCGAAGCCCGATCTCGTCATGAGCTCGGCGACGGATCTGCAGGTGAAGCTGGCCAATGACGGCTTCGCGCAGGCGCACGAACCGCCCAATCTGGCCGCCCTGCCCCGCTGGGCGCAATGGCGGCGCGAAGTGTTCGGCTTCACCTTCGAGCCGGCCGTCATCGTCTACAACCCCGACCTCGTCGCCGAAGCCGAAGTGCCGCGCACCCGCATCGCGCTGGCGGAACTGCTGGAGCGGTTTCCCGAGCGCTTCTCCGGAAAGGTCGCCACCTACGACATCGCGAAAAGCGGCGTCGGCTATCTCCTCGCCGCGCAGGACCAGACCATATCATCCTATTTCTGGCGGCTTGCCAGCGCCTTCGGCCATGTCGACGCGCAACTGTCCGGGAGCAGCCCGGACATACTCGACAGGGTGGAGCGCGGAGAGCTCGCGCTCGGCTACAATGTCCTCGGCTCCTATGCGCTGGCGCGGCAGGCTGCCGGCCACCGCATCGGCGTGGTGGTGCCGGACGATTACGTCCTCGTGCTCACGCGCACATTGCTGATTCCCGAGGGTGCGCCCCGCCCCGACCTCGCCCGCGCCTTCATCGACTTCGCCCTGTCTGCCGAGGGGCAGTCGATCCTTGCCGGCGAGATCGCGCTCGGCGCCGTCATACCCGGCTCGTCCGGCGCGTTCACGGCCGAGCGCATTGCGGCGCTTGGCCGCGGCGCCGTGCAGCCCATCGCCCTTGGCCCCGGTCTGCTGGTGGCGCTGGACCGCCAGCGGCGCGCCCGCTTTCTGGAAACATGGCTCGAAATCGTCGGTCCGTGACGCATGACAGGATTACGACAGGTCGGCGCGCCTAACCTTGAGGCGTTCCATGTCCGGCGCGGGGAGCGTCGCATGCGTGGTTCACGTGTTTCATGCGCCTTCAAGGGCGCATCCGGGAGGAAATCATGAACCGATTCTTCGCCGCCGCCATTCTGGCGGCCGGCCTTTCCACGAGTGCGCTGGCACAGGGTGCATCCTACGAGATCATGGCGCCGGCTTCGCCCGGCGGCGGCTGGGACCAGACCGCCCGCGCCATGCAGACCGTCCTGCAGGACAGCGGCGTCGCAAGCGACGTACAGGTGGTCAACGTACCGGGAGCCGGCGGAACGATCGGCCTGGCGCAGTTCGTACGCGGCAAGGAAGGCGACCCGAGCGCCCTGATCGTCGGCGGCTACGTCATGGTCGGCGCCATCCTGACCAACAACTCGCCCGTCACCCTCGATCAGGTCACCCCCATCGCCCGCCTCACCGGCGAGGCGGAAGCCATCGTGGTGCCGGCGTCCTCGCCCTTCCGGACGATCGACGACCTTGCCGCGGCCATGAAGGAGAATCCGGGCGCCGTGGCCATCGCGGGGGGCTCCGCCGGCGGTACCGACCATATCGCGGCAGGCCTCTTCGCCGAGGCGGCCGGCGTCGATCCGACCAAGATCAATTATATCGCCTTCTCGGGCGGCGGCGAAGCCTTGGCCGCCATCCTCGGCGCGCAGGTAGCGGCCGGCATTTCCGGCTACGGCGAGTTCGAGTCTCAGATCCAGGCGGGCGCACTGCGCCTCCTGGCCGTAACCACGGAAGACCGCATCGAGGGCGTGGACGCGCCGACGCTGAAGGAAGCCGGCTACGACGTGACGCTGGAAAACTGGCGCATGGTTTCGGCCGCGCCCGGCATCACGCCGGAGCAGGCTGCCGAAATCACCGCCAACATCGAAAAGATGGTGCAGAGCGCGGAATGGAAGGAAACGCTGGAGCGCAACAACTGGCAGGACACGTTCCTGGCCGGCGACGCGTTCAAGCAGCAGCTGGCGACGGATACCGAGAACACCCGCGAGATCCTCACCAAGATCGGTCTGGTCAAGTAAATGACCGAGCTTCGGCACGATGTTGCCGGGCAGCGCCGCCCCGACCGGGCGGCGTTCGCCATCGGCGCGGCGCTCGGCCTTCTCGGCCTTCTCGTCGGTTACGACGCAAGCCGCCTCAGCGGCGGCTCTTATGCACAGATCGGCCCGACGGCCTTTCCCTATGCCATCGCCGCAGCCCTGATCGTCCTTTCGGGCTGGACTTTCGTGGAAGCCTGGCGCGGCCGGTTTCCGGCGCGCGAGGACGACAAGATCGGCCCCATAGCCTGGATCGTCGGCGGCCTTGCCGCCCAGGCGCTGCTGCTGCATCCGGCCGGCTTCTCCATTGCCACCGGACTACTTTTCGCGGCGACGGCGCGCGCCTTCGGCAAGCGCCAATTGTGGAAGACCATTCCCATCGGCATCCTCATGTCGCTGGCCGTCTGGGGCGTCTTCTTCGGCCTGCTGCGGCTTCGCCTCCCGGCAGGGCCGCTCGAATCCCTTTTCATCTGACCATGTCGGGCTCGTAAATCATGGACACGCTCGCTCTTCTCGGTCAGGGGCTCCTCACCGCCGCCCAGCCGATCTACCTTCTCTACGCACTGATCGGCGTCACGCTCGGCACCGCGGTCGGCGTTCTGCCGGGCATCGGCCCGGCGCTCACCGTCGCCCTGCTCCTTCCGGTGACCTATCAGCTCGACGCGACCGGCTCGCTCATCATGTTCGCCGGTATCTATTACGGCGGCATGTATGGCGGCTCGACCACCTCGATCCTGCTCAATACGCCGGGTGAGAGCGCCTCGATCATCACCGCGCTGGAGGGCAACAAGATGGCCCGCAAGGGGCGCGGCGGACCGGCGCTCGCCACGGCGGCCATCGGCTCCTTCGTTGCCGGGCTCATCGCCACTCTCGGCCTTGCCTTCATCGCCCCCTACATCGTGCGCTTCGCCCTGTCCTTCGGCCCGGCCGAATATTTCGCGCTGATGATCCTGGCGTTCGTCACCGTCTCCGCCGCCTTCGGCGACTCCGCCCTGCGCGGTCTGACGGCGCTGGTGCTCGGACTGACGCTCGGCCTGGTCGGCATCGACCTGCAGACGGGTCAGGCGCGGCTTGCCTTCGGGGTGCCGGAGCTTCTCGACGGAATCGAAGTCACCACGCTTGCCGTGGCACTTTTCGCTATCGGCGAAGCGTTGGTCGTTGCGGGTGGTTCCTCGCGCGACGATGGGCAGGTTGAGGCGGTCAAGGGCTCCGTCTGGATGAACCGCGAAGACTGGAAGCGGTCCTGGAAGCCGTGGCTGCGCGGCACCTTCATAGGCTTTCCCATCGGCGCCATGCCGGCGGGGGGCGCCGAAATCGGCACCTTCCTCTCCTATACGACGGAAAAGAGCCTGTCGAAGCACAAGGAAGAGTTCGGGCACGGCGCCATCGAAGGCGTGGCCGGGCCGGAAGCGGCCAACAACGCCTCTGCCGCCGGCACGCTGGTGCCGCTGCTGACGCTCGGCCTGCCGACATCGGCGACGGCGGCCATCATGCTGGCGGCCTTCCAGCAATTCGGCCTGCAGCCCGGCCCGCTCCTGTTCATGACGTCGCCGCAGTTGGTCTGGGGCCTCATCGCCAGCCTGCTCATCGCCAATTTGATGCTGGTGGTGCTTAACCTGCCGCTTGTCGGGCTGTGGGTAAAGCTTCTGACGATACCGCGGCCATGGCTGTATGCCGGCATCCTCGTCTTCGCGACGCTCGGCTGCATCGGCGCCAACAACTCGTCCACCGAACTCGGCATGCTGCTGCTGTTCGGCCTGATGGGCTACATGCTGCGCCGCTTCGGCTATCCGATCGCGCCTGTCGTCGTCGGCCTTATCCTGGGCCCGATGGCGGAGCAGCAATTGCGCCGCGCGCTGGCGATCAGCCAGGGCGACCCGACGGTGCTGGTCCACTCGCCTCTGGCGATCATCCTGCTCGGACTTGCCGTGCTGGCCCTCGTGGTGCCGATGATCATGCGCGCGCGGGGCCGCGGCGCGGTGCTGTCGCAGATGGCGGCCGACGAGGATTGATGCGGTAGTGGCGTGCCGGTACCCGGCACGGCCTACGTCTTGACAATTCCGGCACAGTCTCTCAGATAGATGTCAGGCCTAGCCTACGAGATCGCCTTTGCGGTCGCTTCGAAGCCCCGGTGGAAACGCTGGGGCTTTTTGGTTTCCACAAGGCTTCCGTGCGACGCTGTCGAAACAACTGTATTTTGTAGCCGCCACAGACCATGTGTCTTCCGGCAGCCGGGACTCGATCAGTTTGCCTTCCTTGAAAAGTCGGGCGTATGGCCTGTTGGAAAGATGGTATCCGCCGACGCAGATCGGCCAAAGATAAAGATCCGCCAGCTGCGCCATAGGCGATGACTTCGCCTTTAGTCGGAATTCGTACAAAGTCTTTCTGAAATCGCTCGGACTCAATGGACCATACTTGTCGCAGTTCTGCGCTGCGAATGGCATGCCGTCTTCCTTCAAGGCATCGTAATACCCCTTCATCCAGGCATCCTCGGTCCGGTTGCATCGTTCAGGAGCAATCCGAAGGCGCGCGCCGAGTTGTCGGGCATATTTGGCGGCACGCTCTACAACGACGCTAAATGCAGTCCTGCAAAGCATCCAGGGCTTTTGGTCATACTGGTCGAGGTACCGAGCACTATATCCGGGCCGGTCGATGACGCATGCGAGACCAATTACCGGCACGTCGATCAGAAACTGAAAAAGCTCTTCGTAAAATCGAGCCTCATCCGGGGCGCTCAATCCCCGCAGCCATGCGAATGACCCCTTCTGCGACCGGATTTCCGATGAATGGAGCGGAGACGTAATGGACCACCGGGCCATAAAGGCAGCATGCAATGTCCGCGCGCTCTCTTCATCGCGGTCGCGTATCAGTACGCCACCCAGAGCGAACCAGTCATAGCCGTGGCCGGCGACCGTACCTCGCCGCCGTGTTGGGTGCCTGGTGCCGCTATCGTCGATGTAGAAAGTCAGGATATCGGTCATCGCGTCACCTCATGCGCCATGGCCTTCTCTAGAATATATTTCCTAGAGGAAACAATCCTGGAATGAGTTAGCGGCCGGTCGCCAGAATGACGGCGCCCGCGGCAACCAGCGCCACCCCCGTCCAGGCGTAGGGCGAGAGACGCTCCCCCAGGAATGCGACGGCGAATACCGCGACGAAGATGACGCTCAGCTTGTCCACCGGCGCCACGCGGGCCGCTTCCCCAAGCTTCAAGGCACGGAAGTAACATAGCCAGGACGCACCCGTGGCCAGTCCCGAAAGCGTCAGGAATATCCAGGTTTTGCGGGGAATCTCACTCAGCGGCTGGAACTGGCCCGTCGCCGCGACGATGACGACGAGCATCGCGACGATGATCAGCGTGCGCATCAGCGTCGCGAGGTCCGAGCCGATATCGGCAATGCCGACCTTGGCGAAAATGGCGGTAAGCGCGGCGAAGACCGCCGAGCCCAGCGCCCAGAACTGCCATGAAGCCGTCATCGCCCGGCCCTCTCCAAACGCGTCAGAACCGATAGCGTAGCGTACCGATGACCTTGCGTCCCTCGTCCAGGTAGCAATAGGCGGAAGAACAGGTCGGGTCCTTCTCGTCCAGGAGATTCGTGGCATTGATCTGCGCCGTTGCACCGTCAAGCTGCGGGAAGCGCTCGCCGAAATCGTAGGACAGCTTGGCGTCCACGAAGGCGCGGCTGCCGTTCTCGAAGGTATTCTGGTCGTCGCCGAAGCTCGTGCCCACCACGCGCACGCCGCCGCCCAGCCCGAGCCCCGCCAGCGCTCCATCCTGTACCGTATAATCCGTCCAGACGGCGAACTGGTGCGCAGGAAGCCCAGATGGGGCGTTGCCCGCATTGTCGCCGGCCAGGATCTCCAGGTCCGTATAGGTATAGGCTGCCGTCAGGTTGAGGCCGTCGGCAAGGCTGGTCGTCGCCTCGAGCTCGAAACCGCGCGACTCGACTTCGCCGCGCTGGATCTGGAAGGTCGGATTGTCGGGATCGCTGGCCAGCACGTTCGTCTGCCGGATACGGAACAGGGCGGCATTGACGGTCAGGTTCAGGTCGTCCGGCGCGTACTTGACGCCGACTTCTTCCTGTTTGCCTTTCGTCGGCGCAAAGGGGCTGCCATCGAAGCCGCGGCCGATCGTCGGCGCGAAGGAAGTGGAGTAGCTGACATAGGGCGATATGCCGTTGTCGAAGAGGTACGTCAGCCCCACCCGGCCCGAGAACTGCGAATCGTCCTCGTCGCTGGACCCATCCTCGTCCATGAAGTCGAAGACCTTGGTGGTCACCCAGTCGTAGCGTCCGCCGACCGTGAGGACGAAGCGGTTCCACTCCGCCTGGTCCTGCAGATACACGCCGGTCTGCGACTGCTGCGTCGTCGTATCGGCGAAATTGTAGCCCGGCGCGTCGATCGGCTGCGTCCCGTAGTCGAAGGTCACGAGGCTCAGGTCCGGCGCTGGGCCGAAGCCGATGCGGTCGTTGACATCGACGTAGTTGTAGTCGACGCCGCCCAGCAGCGTATGCTGCACCGGCCCGGTATCGACCCGGAGCTCGCCATTGTTGTCGACCACGAAGGAGTCGAGTTCGTCGGTGATGCGCCAGGCCGAACGCGAGGCGATGCCGCTGTCGCGCAGCAACGCGTCGATCTGCGTGTATTTCACATCCGCATCGATGCTCGCGTAGCGCAGGTTCTGTCGCACGGTGAAACTGTCGCTGAAGCGGTGCTCGAAGGCGTAGCCGATGCGGCCCTGCCGCTGGTCGAAATCTCCCAGCGCCGGATCGCCGCTCTCGATGCCGGTAATGGCTCCGTTCTCGTTGACGTAGGAGGCGTTGCCGCCCGTCTTGAAGTCGGAATATTCGCCGAGGATCGTCAGCTGCGTATCGCGGTCATCCGAGCGCAGCGTCAATGCCGGGGCGACGAAGGCACGGTCGTCGGGTGCGCTGCGCAACTCGGTGTCGGCGTCGCGCGCAAGCCCCGTGATGCGGTACAGCACGTTGTCGCCCTGCCCCAGCGGGCCTGAGGCGTCGAAGGCGGCCTGTTTGCGGCTGTTGGTGCCGTACTGAACCTCCACTTCGCGGAAGGGCGTATCGGTGGGCCGTTTGGACACGAGGTCGACCAACCCGCCGGGAGAGCCGCTGCCATACACGGTCGAGCTCGGCCCCTTCAGAACGGACAGGCCCTGCAGGCCGTAGGGCTCGGTCTTGAAGATCGAGAAATTGCCGGTCGGCTCGCGCAGGCCGTCGCGATAGACGCCTGTATAGGTTACGTCGAAGCCTCGGATATAGAAGGCATCGAAGCGCGGATCGAAGCCGAATGCGCCGACGCGAACGCCGGACGTATAATTGAGCGCTTCCTTCAGCGTCTGGACATTCCGGTCCTCCATCTGCGCACGGGAAACAACCGAGATCGACTGAGGCACCTTCCGCAATTCGGTTTCCGTCTTGGTGCCGACATTGGAGGCCGTGCCGACATATCCGTCGGTGACCAGCCCGCCGCCCGTCCCGACGCCCGTTCCGCCACCCTGCGAGGCTCCGCCTCCCTCGACCACGACAGTGTCCAGCACGACCTGCTGCTGCGCCAGCGCCGGAGCGGAGAGCGGCAGGCAGCAGGAAACCATCAGCGCGCGACGAAGGCGAGCCTTGGCAGGGGCATGGCGACATTTCATGGGGATCGTTCCGTGCGATGACAACTCAACCGTCAATCACTAAACATGACCATGATAGTCAACTCTCGCAAACTGAATGAATGGGACTTGGTGCCGATATGTCACGGACCTGTGAAGAGGGGCACAAGCGCGGCCCGGCCTGGCACGATCTGGGCGATGGCGAAGGACCGCCCTGGCGCGTCTTCGTCCATGTGCCGGCTTCCGCCGCTCCGGCCGAGGGGTGGCCGCTGCTGGTCATGACGGATGGCAACGCGGTCATCGATTCCGCCATCGCGGCGATGGAGATACAGTCCGCTTATCCCAACGGCACGAACGTATTGCCCGGCGTTATCGTGGCCATCGGATACCCGACGGACGGGTATTACGATCCGCTGCGCCGGTCGATCGATCTCAGCCCGCCGCCCGGGCGCGACTATCCGCCGTTTGCCGAGGGCGGTCCCGTGGTGCGCACGGGTGGGGCCGACAGGTTGATCGCCTTCATCGAACGGACGCTGCTACCCTTCGTAGCAGCGCGCGCGCCGCTTCACGCGACGCGACGCACGCTGTTCGGACATTCATTTGGAGGCCTCTTCGCACTTTACGCCATGTTCGAGGGATGCCGTATCTTCGATACCTATGTTGCGGCCAGCCCGACGATCTATTGGGAAGACGGCGTTCTTGCCGCCTCCGAGGGCCGCTTCATGAAGCGCTCCGCGCGGGCCGGCCTGTCGGTTCACCTGTCCGCCGGAGAGTATGAGGACGAAAGCCTCGCTCCGTTCCAGCAAGAGCAGGAGGACCGGGTGGAACGGCTTGCACAATTGCGCCTCGCGCGGACCGCGCCGCTGGCGCGGGACATGGCGGCACGGCTGGGCGCAGCCGGCATCGACACGACCTACGAAACCTTTGCGGGCGAGACGCACATGACGCTCATTCCCGTCGCGGTTTCCCGTGCCGTCGGCATCGCCTTCGCGCGACGCAGCTAAAGCGTCGCCGCCGCGTAATCCTCGTCCGTCACTTTCTCCATCCAGGTCACCGGATTTCCGTCCAGCGCCTCCGCCACCGCGAAATGGACCATGGGCGCGGACGGTCCTGCGCCATGCCAATGGCGGACATGCGGGGGTATGAAGACCACGTCGCCGGCACCCACCTTTTCGGCATGCCGGCCATCGTTCTGCACGACGGCCATGCCCGAGACGATAAACAGCGTCTGGCCGAAAGGGTGCGTATGCCATGCGGTGCGCGCGCCGGCCGCAAAGGATACGGTCGCGCCGCCGATACGGGCTGGCGCATCGGCCTGATAGCGTGTCGCAATGGTGACATTGCCGGTAAAGTAGGCTTCAGGACCCGGCACCGGGGCATCGGCGGAAGCGCGAACGATCAGGAGTTCCCGATTGTCGCTGGGGGCATCGTTCATTATTCGATCTCCTGAAATATGGCAGCGGACCCGGCATCCGGCCGCGTTGCGCAGACCTTAAAGCCATTTTGGCACGTCCACCCGCTGAAAATCCTTCAGCTTGCGCACAAGCGCGTCGGCATCGGCGTCGACCGCGATGGAGTGTCGGTGCGCCGCCGGCAGGAACCGCTCCGCCACCATGTGGTCGATGAAGCTCAGGAACGGCGCGAAGAACGACCGCGTATCTAGTAGTCCGGCCGGCTTGTCGATCTCCGCCAGCTGGTTCATCGTCCAGACTTCCATGAACTCTTCCAGAGTGCCGATGCCGCCCGGCAGGGCGATGAAGGCGTCGGCCAACTCGGCCATCCGCTCCTTGCGGGCGCGCAGGGTGGGCATGATCTCGGCTTCGCTCAGCCCTGCATGACTGTGCCCCTTGTCGTGCAGCCGACGGGTGATCACGCCATGTACCCGGCCGCCGCCCGCCAGCGCCGCATCGGCCACCTGGCCCATCAAACCCTTGGTCGTGCCGCCATAGACGAGCCGTATGCCGTTGGCCGCAAGGCTGCGCCCAAGCTGACGCGCCCCTTCGGCATAGGCGTCGTCGCCGCCGAAATTGGAGCCGCAGAACACGGCGATGGAAGCGATATGCGGCATGGGCTGACTTTCGAGTGTGGCGGCTGACATGGAAGGCGCGCGCCGGCGCCCTATGACCCTTTCCAGCATCGCCGCGCATGAAAGGAAAGGCCCCTCGTGGATATAGCAGGTAACGAAACGAAGCTTCGCTCCATCGTGGAAGAGGTCGCCGAGCGCGTGCGCAAGGCCGCGCCCTCGGTCTACGAGGAAGCCATCGCGGCAGCCGGCGCGAAGGGCAAGCCGAAGCCGCGCAAGGGCGATTTCGATGCTTTCGGCATCGCCGTCTTCACGCGCGAGGGCGAAACCATCGCCGCCGGCAACGCGGGAGTGTCCTTTCCCATCCAGTCGATCTCCAAGGTCTTCGCCCTGGAAGTCGCCCTGGAGGCGTTGAACGACGGGGTCTGGAAGCGGCTGGGCCGCGAGCCGTCCGGCGATCCCTTCAATTCCATCATCGATCTCGAGCGCGACAAGGGCATCCCCCGCAACCCGTTCATCAATGCCGGAGCCCTGGTGGTCTGCGACATGCTGGTGGGCCTGCCGGGCCGCGCGGGCCCGAACCGGCATGTGGACAGCTTCGTCCGACGACTCGTCGGAGACGAAACGGTCGAGATCGACGAGGCAGTGGCCGAAAGCGACCGGACGGGCGGCGACCTGAACCGGTCTATGATGTTCATGGCCAGCCATTTCGGCAATCTGGACCATCCTGTCGAAAAGGTCATGGATGCCTATGTACGCCAGTGCGCCATCTCCATGAGTTGCCGCGGGTTGGCCCGCGCGGGCCGCTTCCTGATGCAGGACGACCCCCATGCGGAGGACGAGCGCACGCGCGCAGCCGCCCGGCGGGCGCGGCGCATACTGTCCATCATGATGCTGTGCGGCCAGTATGACGGCTCCGGCGATTTCGCCTATCGCGTCGGACTGCCGGCAAAATCCGGCGTCGGCGGCGGCATCCTCGCCATAGCGCCGCACCGGGCCTCGATCGCGGTGTACTCTCCCGCGCTGGACCCGATGGGCAACAGCTGGCTCGGTACGCTCGGGCTGGAAACCCTCACGTCACTGACGGACTGGTCCGTCTTCGGCGCATCGCGCGTGTGAAGCGGACGACGAGGATATCCATAGCCAGCATCACCAGCAGGGCAGCGCCGACCAGCGGGAAGACGATGCCGCCGATCGCCAGTATGACGAGGATGCCGGCAAAGGCACTCCGCTCCTTCGGAAGCGGCGGCACCCCCAGGGTGCCGGCCGGTCTTCGCTTCCACCACATGATCCCCGCCGACACCGCAAGGATGACGTTTCCGATGCAGACCGCCAACAGCAGCAACCGGTTGAACAGCCCGAATTGCTGGCCCATGTGAACATTGATGCCGAACTCCAGCCAGCGCCCCAGAGGCCCGTAATCCGGATAGGACATGTCGAGCAGCGGCGCGCCGGTATACTGGTCCAGGTGCACGACGCGCTGCTGCGCAAGATCGTCCGGATAGACCGAGCCGGTATAGACGCCCGTGGGACTGGACGGGATGTTGACGGCATAGCCGGCGTGGAGCCCCAGCCTGTCGAACGCGGCAACCGCATCGTCTATGCCGATGGGCACCGGGGCGCCGGCCGCAGGCGGAGCGGACTCCGGCACCTTCGCCTGCTCCAGCGACCATGTCGTCGTCCCTGCTTCGGACAGCTTGCGCTGCGACATGGGCACATCGACACGGACCCCGGACGGATAGCCGAAGTTCGTACCGTTGGCCCAGGCATTGACCGTGGCGCCCCACACGCCGGACCACGGCATTCCGGTAATGGCCAGGAAGGCGATGAAGCCCCCAAGCACGAGGCCCAGAACAGCATGCGTATCGCGCCAGAAGACGCGCCTGGCGGGCGTACCGCGTATGGTGACCACCCCGCCGGCCTGCCCGCGTGGCCACCAGAGATAGATCCCCGTCACCACAAGGAGGATCGACAGCCCACCGGCGATCTCGATGACACCGCGGGCCACCGGCCCGAAATAGCGCAGGCTGTGCAGATAGCGTACCGTCCACATGACGGTCCCACGGTCGGCGAGTGCGCCGAGCGCCGTTGCGTCATATGGATCCACATAGACCGCGACCCTGTCCCCGAGCGGCGTCACGACCGTTATTTCGGCCGAAGCGTCGGCGCGTGACGGATCGGTGTACTTGACCGCAGTGCCCGGTTGCTTCGAAAGCGCGGACCAGATCATGGCGGAGGGCGCCGCCGTGACGGCGCCCTCGCGAATCTCGACGCGTTTCAGATCCGAATGGATCAACGCGTCCAGTTCGTCCCGAAACAGGTACAACCCGCCAGTGATCGACAGGGTGATCAGGAAGGGCAGGACGAACAGTCCGGCAAGGAAATGCCAGCGCCACACGGCGCGGTACAGGTCGGCGGACGGACGGCCGCGCACGGCCCCGCCCACCCCTGTACGGGGTGAAGTCGACATGATCGTTTATCCGGCGTTCGGGGCGTCAGTGGCCGCTGTGGCCGGACGGGCCGCTGCCGCCGCCAATCGGTCCGACCGCCAGTTCCACCGACACCGTTCCGGCTTTCTCGAACCGAAGTTCGAGCGGTATCTTCTCCCCTTCGGAGAACGGCTTTTCCAGGCCGACGAGCATCAAATGGTAGCCGCCGGGCGCAAGCGCAGCCTCCCCGCCCGCTGGAATCTCCAGCCCTTCGGGTACCGCGCGCATCTTCATGATACCGTTGGCCATCTCCATGAAGTGGATCTCCACGGTCTGCGCGGCCGGCGTGGAGGCACCGACAAGACGGTCGGCCTGTGTGCCGGTGTTCTGAATGGTCATGTACCCCGCGCCGACATTGGCGGTCGGCGGGGTAGCACGCGACCAGGGATGGTCGATATGCAGGGAGCCCGCCTTGTAGTCGTGGGCCGATGCAGGGGTGAAGGCAAGGATCGAAGCCGCGAGCGTCAGGGCGGCGAATGCATGTCTGGACATGGGATGTCTCTCCGAAACCGAAATCGATGAAGCCGCACCGCATTGTCGCGGACGGCCGACCGTCAGGCGGAGGTGCGGGGCGGTCCGCGCGTATCCCTTGCCAGACCCAGCAGATGCGGCGTCGGCAGCGGGTCGACATCGCGGTGCGGCTTCGGCGCGGCCGTCTCGGCAAGCGCGAATGCAGGTCCGAGGTCGCTGCCCTGCGGCAGGGCCGCCAGAAGCGTCGGGTCCGCCATATGGCAGACCGCGCATGGGCATTGATGACCCTGGCCGTCCTGCGTCTGCTTTTTTCCATCCGTTGCGCCGAACACGTCGGACGGATGGCAGATGACGAACTGGACGCCGGAGTCGGCCTGAAGAGGGACGGTGCTGCCGCAGGCAAAGCCCGTCATCAGCACCTGCAACACGAGGAGGTAGCCCGTCAAGGCGGCAAGCATGCCGCCGGACAGCCGATCCCCCAGAAGTTGCCGAACCCGATTCATGGCGCGATCATTGCCGCATCACCGACGCAAAGTCACGCGCTCAAACGCGGCGCAGAAGCGTCCAGAGCGCCGTCGCGGCCAGAATGGCGGCGGCGCTCCGGTTCAGGCGTTCCAGCCGCCGGGGCCGCGCCATGAAGCCGCGCGCCCTGGCGGCGAGTGCGGCATAGGGCGTCATGACGAGCGTCAGCACCAGGATGGTCGCGCAGGCCAGCATGAAAAAGCCGGGCAGCGATACATGCGACAGGTCCATGAGCGTGGGAAGCAAGGCCAGATAGAAGACGATCGTCTTGGGATTGCCGAGCGTGATCAGATACCCCGCAACAAGGCTTCCCCGCAGGCTGCCGGCCGCCGCGCGCTCCATGGCGCGGGGGCGTGCAGCGGTACGCCATAGCTTGAAAGCCAGCCATGCGAGATAGAGCGAGGCCGCGATCCGCACCACGACGAAAAATTCGCCGAAAAGCTGGGCGATCATCGCAAGGCCGAAGCAGGCTGCGGCAAGATAGGTAAGATCGCCGAGGATCAGGCCGCCGGCGAAGGCCAGACCGTGGCCGAAGCCCGAGCCGAGTGCACGCGCCACAAGCGCGACGACGCCCGGACCCGGCACTGCCGCTGCGATGGCCAGCGCGATGCAGAAGGGCAGAAGCTGCGTGACGTCGAGCATCGCCTACCTCTTGCGCACGAACTCGGCACGCAGCACGAGACCCTTGATGCCGTCGAACCTGCAGTCGATTTCCTGGCTGTCGCCCGTCAGGCGGATGGAGCGGATCAGCGTGCCGCGCTTCAGCGTCTGGCCTGCGCCCTTCACGTCCAGATCCTTGATCAGCACGACCTGGTCGCCGTCCGACAGGATATTTCCGGCTGAATCGCGCACCGTAGCGGACTCGGCTGTGCGTGCCGCGATATCGGAAGCCGGGAGCCACTCACCGGTTTCCTCGTCGTAGATGTAGTCGTCGTCGCTGCTCATGCCGCCTGTCCTGTCTCAGAATCGGCAAACCTTACGTCGGCCCCACGCCGCGAACAATCGACCCAAAGTTGCAGACGCATGAAAGGCCGCCTCCCGTTGCCGGGAGCGGCCTTTGGAATGCATCCAAGCTATGCCTTGAGAGCTTAGCGGCTGATGCCGTAATAATGCTCGGCATCGATACCAGCGGCCTTGAGGGCGGCCCGGCTCGGGCGGCGGCCGGCTTCTGCGGCAGCGGCGCAAGCGGCGACACCGCCAACGAAATCAGTCAGGCTGCGCAGGCGGCTGGTGAAGCTACGTCCGTTCATGTTCCATCTCCTTCATCTCTTGATGAGGAATATGGACCCTCGGCGGTGCAACAAGAAGAGGCATGAACAAGTGGCAGCCATGCATGACCTGCATGGCTGCCGAATTCAGCACCTAGCCCTGTTGGCGTTTGTCCACCAGCGCGAAGCGCACCCGGTCGGCCGCTGCCTTGATGAAGGCTTCCGAAACGTAGGTGAACGACCTCTCCCAGTCCCGAGTGGTCTCCCCGCCTTCTTCCGGCTCCAGCAGGAACACCATGAGGGAACGCCCCGTCACCATGTATTCCGACCCGAACTCGAAGGCCGGGAGATCGTCCATGTCCGGTTGGTTCGTGTCGATGACGGCATGCCAGCACACCCCGCCCGGGGCCTCCGGCAATTTGAAGTTCACCACGTCCTCGTAGGAGTTCATGATGATGAGCATGGTGGCATCGGTTCCGATCCGCCGGATACCGTCCGATCGCGCCCGGCCGTCGACGAGGACGCCGAAGCAGCGCGTGCTGTCGTCGGCCCAGTTCGCGTCCTCGAACTCGACGCCGGCCGGGGTCAGCCAGGCGACGTCCTTGACGCCCAGTTCCTCGTCGTACTCGCCATGCAGGAAGCGGCCGCGCCGCAGCATGGGGAGCGCCTGGCGCACACGGATGAGCTTCTGCACGAATTGCGCCAGATCGCGCCCCTCATCCGTCACATCCCAATCGATCCAGCCGATCTCGTTGTCCTGTGCATAGGCATTGTTGTTGCCGCCCTGGGTGCGGGCGAACTCGTCACCGGCCAGGATCATCGGTGTCCCGCGCGAGAAGAGCAGCGTGGCGAAGAAGTTGCGCAGCTGGCGGAAGCGCAGGCTCGTAAGTTCCTTGTCGTCGCTCGGCCCCTCATGTCCGTAATTATAGGAGAGGTTGTGCGAATGGCCGTCGCGATTGTCTTCGCCATTGGCGTCATTGTGCTTGTCGTTATAGCAGACGAGATCATGCAGCGTGAAACCGTCGTGCGCCGTGACGAAATTCACGGAGGCCCAGGGCTTGCGTCCCCGATTGTCGAACAGGTCCGCGGAGGCACTGATCTTGCCTGCCACCTTCGGCACCATGCCTTCGTCGCCCTTCCAGTAGGCGCGGATCGTATCGCGGTAGCCGTCGTTCCACTCGGCCCAGCCGGGCGGGAAACGCCCTACCTGATAGCCCCCTGGGCCGCAATCCCATGGCTCTGCGATCAGCTTCACCTGGCTCAGAAGCGGATCCTGCATGCAGGCGTGCAGGAAAGAAGACTCTTCGGAAAAGCCGGTCGGCTCCCGCGCGAGGATCGTCGCCAGGTCGAAGCGGAATCCATCCACCCGCATCTCTCCAGCCCAGTAGCGCAAACTGTCCATCACCATCTGCATGACGCGTGGATGGCTGGTATTCACCGTGTTACCGGTACCGGTATCGTTGATGTAGTAGCGCTTCTGGTCCGGCATGAGCCGGTAGTAGCTGGCATTGTCGATGCCCTTGAAGGAGATCGTCGGGCCGAGTTCGTTGCCCTCGGCCGTGTGGTTGTAGACCACGTCGAGGATGACCTCGAGGCCCGCATGATGGAAGGTGGATACGAATTCCTTGAACTCGTTGATGAACGGGCTCGTCAGGTAGCGCGGGGCAGGCGCGAAGAAGCCGAGCGTGTTGTAGCCCCAGTAATTGTGAAGACCCTTGTCGACCAGATAGCTGTCGTCGACGAAGGCATGGATGGGCATCAGCTCCACCGAGGTGACGCCCAGGCTCCGGATATAACGGATGACGTCGGCATTCATCAGGGCGGCGAACTTGCCGCGATCATGGTCGCTGACGGATGGGTGCCGCTGCGTGAAGCCCTTCACATGGGTTTCGTAGAAGATCGTGGATTCCCACGGGATGCTGGGCCGTCGCTCGTCGCCCCAGGTAAAGGCCGGGTCCACCACCCGGGCCTTCGGCACGAAAGCGGCGCTATCCCGCTCGTCATAGGACAGGTCGGCGTCGTCGGAGCCGATCGTATAGCCGAAGATCGAGTGATCCCACACCAGGTCGCCGACATGCGCCTTGGCATAAGGATCCAGCAAAAGCTTGTTCGGGTTGAAGCGGTGCCCTGCATCCGGCTCGTACGGTCCGTGGACGCGGAAGCCGTAGATCCAGCCCGGACGGGCATCGGGAAGATAGCCGTGATAAATTTCGTTCGTGTATTCCGGTAACTCGATCCGCTCGATCTCCTTTTCGCCTTGCGGGTCGAAGATGCACAATTCCACCTTGGTGGCGGCGGACGAGAAAATGGCGAAGTTGACGCCCAGGCCATCCCACGTGGCGCCCAGGGGGTAAGGCCGCCCGGATTGTATCCGGGTGCGACTGACGGCGGGCTTGGCGGGCTTCTGCTGCAATGCGATCTTCGGCGGGGTCTGAACGTTCACGGACGGGCTCGCTTCTGTTCGAGGAGGACGGGCCAGTAAGCGATGGCGCGCGGATTTGTTCCCGCATCCGCCAGGACGGGGCAATGCTTTCGCATTCATCCACCAATTTAGTATATTTGGCTTTTCGCCGTGCCGGGCCGGTCTCTACCTTCCGATACAAGGAAGAATGACCGGAGATGGATCGCATGGTCAGAACGCTCGTCATACCCGGCTACCGTGGCTCCGGCCCGGGCCACTGGCAGGACCATTTCGTGCGTCGGGAGGCCGGCGCCCTCATGGTGGAGCAGGACGATTGGGACCGTCCGGTGCTGTCCGACTGGCTTCACCGGCTGGAAGCGGCGCTCATGGAGCATCCGCGCACGGTGCTGGTGGGGCACAGCCTGGGCGCGTTGCTGATCGCACATCTGGCGGAGCGGCCTGCCGCCGCGCATGTCGTCGGCGCGCTGATGGTTGCGCCGGCCGATGGCGCGCGCATGGCGCGGTCCGATGCGGCCTTCGCCAGCTTCGCCGAGATGCCGACGAAACGCCTGCCCTTCCCGTCCATCCTCGTCGCGTCCCGCGACGACCCTTACATGAGCTTCGCGGCCTCCCGATCCTTTGCGGCAAGCTGGGGCGCGGCGCTGGTAGACGCCGGCAAGGCGGGGCACATCAATATCGAGAGCGGGCATGGGCACTGGCCGGAGGCACATGTGCTGGCGGCTTCGCTGGCCGGGCGCGCAGGCGACGCGGCGCGCGAGCCCATTTCCATCGGCGCCCCGTTCCCGTATCAGACGGTGCCGTACGGCGCCCGACTTCCCGTGCGCCGACAGGCACAAGGAGTCTGATAGATGAGCATTCGCAGGATCGAGCCCGGCAAGCGCATGAGCATGGGCGTCGTGCATGGCGGCACCGTGTACCTTGCCGGCCAGGTCGGCGAGCCGGGTGAGGATGTGAGCGCCCAGACGCGCACCATTCTGGCGGAAATCGACCGCCTTCTCGCCGAGGCCGGCACCGACAAGTCGAAGCTGCTCTACGCGCAGATCTGGCTGGCCGACATGGACGATTTCGCCGCGATGAACGCCGTATGGGACGCATGGGTGGACCCGGCCAACCCGCCGGCCCGCGCCACCGGAGAGGCGCGGCTCGCCGCGCCCGAGTACAAGGTCGAGATCATCGTGACGGCAGCCGCCTGAGCCTTGGACAGGGCGGCGCCCAAGCGCCGCCCAGATTCTCATGCTGCTGACTGCACGGACCAGAGGGCTTCCTGGGTCGGCAGGACCTTCTGCCGCCAGGACGGGTCGATGGTGTTGTTCCAGTCGAGGGCGAGGTTGCCTTCCGCCCCGAGGAAGACGTTCATTTCGCCGATCAGGGCCTGCAGCGCCGCACCCGTCAGCACTGCCCACCCGTCACCGGCCCGCGCCACCAGCGAGATGTCGGCATAGCCGTCGACATCGTTCCCGAAGGACGAGACGAGCACGGAGTCGTCGCGGCTCCCGGTAAAGAACTCCTGGCCGTAGGCGCTGTCCGACAGCGTCATGACGCGCTTGATCTCCAGCGCGTTGCCCGTCATCGGCCGCAACAGCAGATCCCGGTAATCGACATCCATGAACAACAGGATGTCGCCGTTCTGATCGGACTGCCTGCCGCCGGAACCGATATCCAGATTGTCGTTGTCGAAAGCGCCCGCGAATACGAACGTATCCCCTCCCGCACCGCCGATCAGCACGTCGTCGCCGGCATCGCCGAAGATGATGTCGTGGCCTTCGCCGCCAAGCACCACATCCATCCCCCGGCCACCGTAGAGGATGTCGTCGCCCCCCAGGCCGGCGATCGAGTCGCTGCCCTCGCGGCCGATCAGCACGTTCGAGCCGCCGTCACCCGTCAAGGCGTCGTCGCCGGCAGAGCCCTCGAGATTCTCGATACCGATCAGGCTCACGCCCCGCGCCGCGTCGATGGCGCTCGGTGCGGAACCGGAGGCGAACCGCATGCTCGCTGCGGAAAATGCGTTGCCGAACATATCCATGCCCGCGCTCAAGGAAGCGACTACGCCGAGCATCATCTGGTTCGCACCGATGGTGGAGGCCAGTCGGGCGCTGACGATGTCTCCGCCGGCGCCGCCATCCACCACGCTTCCGCGTGAAATGGTACTGGACACCAGCGATCCGCTTCCGAGAACGATCACGTCGTCTCCGGCTCCGCCGTACAACATGGACTTGCCCGTGTCGTCGAAGAGGCAGTCGTCGCCATCTTCGCCATAGAGGGCGTCATTGCCGGAACTTCCGATCAGCGTATCGTTTCCACTGCCACCGTAGATGAGATCGTCGCCATCGCCGCCATTGACGACATCGTTGTCCGCGCCACCCGAGAGGGTGTCGTTGCCGTCTCCGCCGTAGAGCTTGTCCGCGTCGGAACCACCGACGAGATAGTCGTTGCCCTCTTCCCCGTAGAGGTTGCCGGGTCCAGCCCCGCCTTGCACGGTGTCGTTGCCGGCGCCGGCATAGGCATAATCGGCGCCGGCGCCCAGGTCGATCAGATCGTTCCCGTCTCCGCCCCAGACCGTATCGGCTCCCTCGCCGCCATAGAGGCGGTCGTTGCCGGCATCGCCGGAAATTCGATCGTCGCCGGCATCGCCATAGATCATGTCGTCGTCGAGGCCACCCAGAAGGAGATCGCCGCCGTCCCCGCCGGAAATCGTGTCCATGCCCACCCCGCCCATGATGGTGTCGGCCCCTGCCTCGCCGGACAGGCTGTCGGCATACTGGGAGGCGACGTATCCGGCAGGGATGAGCTTTTCGTCGGCGAGGTCGCCGATGATGATGTCGTCACCCAGGCCCCCGAAGATCGTGTCGAGGCCCAGGCCGCCTATGATCGAGTCGTTGCCGGTCCGCATGTCGATACGGTCGTTGCCGTCGCCGCCGTCGACGTAGCTGCCCTTGGTGGAGACGGCGGCGCTGAGGCTTCCCGCCTGGCCTCCGGCGACCGTGTCGTTGCCGTCGCCGGCAAGCACCGTATCGTTGAAGATCCAGGCGAAGCGGTCCGCCCCTCCGAGGCCCATGAAAATGCTGCCGATACCGCCGTAGAACTCGTCGGCGTTTCCCGTGCCGACGATACCCTCGACGTTCTTCAGAATATCGGTGTTCCCCTTCAGGTCGTAAGTCCGCAGTTCGGTTACGGCCGTATACTTTACGGGCTTGTTCTTCCCCTGGGCTTCTTCCTTGACGTATCGGTAGCCGATCTCGACGACGCCCTTCTTCACGACTTCGAAGCCGCCTTTCTTGCCGGGCGTGACGCTGATACGCCCGTTCGACTTGTAGTAGCCCGAGTAATCGACGATGTCTTGCTCGACGTATCCGGCCTTCTTGCTTGCGGCGGCGCCGGCATCCTGGCCGCCATCCACGCTCATCGCCCGGGCAGCCGCGATCACGCGGTCGCTCCCCGCGCCCATTGACAGGACGATCCCTCCCTCTTCACCGACGACATCGTCGACATTCTCGATCGAATAGGTCGAGGTGACGAGCTTGCCGCCGATGAATTCGCTCTTGCTTCGTGAAACCATCGCCACGGCGGGTGTCAGCATTCGTGCGTCGAAGGTCGTGCTTGCCGCTCCGTCGCTGAACTTCAGTTGCGATGGAAGAACCGGGCGGTTCGAACTTTTCTTGCCGCTGCCGACATTCTCGCGCACTTCCTGCTCGACGCCGGTAAAGGGGGTGGCAAACGTGACGTACTGCGTCACGTCGACGGTATCGCCTGCCTTGCCGACATTGTAATCCTTCGTGCCGACGGCAAAGGGATCCCAGCTATCGCTGCCCTCTGCGGCCTTCGAGAACTGATAGGTCCGCCCGCTTCGCATCCCGTTGCGAACGTCGCCGCCGATCTCCCATCCCATCATCTCCGCGTCGGCGTCCAGTTGCCGCGTCACGTAGACGGTAACCCGGTCGACCTTGGCTTCCTCCTTCAACTGTGCAGCCTGCGTTCGGTAGGCCTGGCGCTCGGATTCGGAGAAGCGGCTTTGGAAACCGTCATCCCAGAACGCCAGCACCACGGCCACCTTCTTCTCGTCGGCATTGCTGTAAGCGTAACGCGGGTTGTCGTGGTAGGCCGGGTCGGTATCCAACTTCTTGAAGTAGGAGGTGAGGACCTCGCCCTGCATGAACGACATGTCCGTCAGACTCTTGCCGAACATCGACATCAGGCTGGTGGCGATATTTATGACCGGCAGGCCGTTGAAGACTGCCTCGGTCCCCCGCTGCCTGTAATATGTCGTAATCGCCCGATCACCGAGCCAGCCCGTCTGCTTGTAACGGGTATCCGCTGCATTGGCCAAGTCGTAGTACATGTCGGCAACCGCGAACGACGAGAAGTTCGCCGTCGCCAGCAACGCGGCCGGCAGCACGCCCACGCCGGATGCGGCCATGGCCATGATGGCAACCGTCATGCCCGTCTGAAACGCGATGTCCACGCTTGCGGCGGCGATCAGCCGGTTGTCGGCATCCTTGAACTTCATATTCGCCAGGGTCATGATGGACGCGGCGGTGTTGAGCACCTGCGCGGCCCCGGCAAAGAAGGTGGCCCCCCCCTTGAACAGCGGGCTGGCAGCCAATACCGGGTCGATGATCCCGGCCGCGCCGAACAGGGGCCGCGACAGGTTTATGGCGTTGGAGGCATATTTGACGCTGTCTATGTCCCTTTCGAAATCCGTCTTCTTGCTGTCGTCGAGGGCGCGGGCGACGATGGCAGAGATATAGAGGGCTGCAAGCGTGGCATGGCCGGCGAGCCCCACCCATCCGGCGGCCGAGATACCTGAACTCTGCCCCGTCTGGCCGCCGCTTGCAGGGGTATTGGCGGCCGAAGCGTTCATTTCCAGCATCACCGCGAAGCCCAGCTCGGCGGCGAGTTGCGTCCACATGACGATGAGCGTCGCAACGTTATGGGCGCCCATCTCGGGGTCGTTCGGGTCGAGTTGAAGGGTGGAAGAGATCGCTCCAAGCAGGGCCACAGGCACGGTCGCGGCCTGCAGGGTGAGTGCCTGCCTGGCCTCGAAAGCCGACGCTTTCACAGCCACCGGACTTATGACCGTACCTCTGTCGGTCATCGTGTACCTGAAATATTTCGAGGAATCCGCAAGCCTTGCGATCGCCGCATCGGAGCCGCTGTCGAGCGCTTCTCGAAGGACGATATAGTCGAGCGCCTGATCGGCGATGCCCGCGAGCCGCAGCATACGGCCGGTCTGCCAGACCGTCAGGTTCCAGCTGTCGAGCCAATCGTCAGGATATGCCTTCTGCTCCGGCGTAAGCCCACCCCAAAACGCCTTGAAGTCGCCGAACTTTCCCGTCGTTTCGAACTGCCGGGTCTGCCAGAGCTTCTCCAGCGCGGCCATTCGCGCGGCCTCCCCGGCGCTCGCCTCGAGAAGATCGCCGACGCTCGGCGACTGCGACTGCGATTGCGTCGAACCGTCGCCGACGCCCAGTTCCGCCGCGAGCCCATCGATGGCGGCCGATACGCGTGCGAGATAACTTTTGCCAGCCGCGATACGCTGTAAATCCGACTGCAGGCCAAGTTGTTTTTCAAGAACGTCGTAGGCCGTTTTCTGGACGCTGGACGTCTGAAGGCTTATTTTTGTTGGCACAGGTCTACTCCCATATCGAAATATCTTATGAGAAACGAAGCATTCCGGATTCGATCAGTTGTTCCTGGGGGCCGAAGGCCGCCTCGTAATTTTCCAGGAAGTCCTTTCTGTTGGCGCGACGAAGTCCTTCCGGGACATCCGGATTGAAGTATTCCACCACCTTCGCCGTCTCCTCCCCGGCATGAAGGCGAAGGGCACGCACCACGACGTGCGTCTGCCTGAAATGGCCTCTGATGTACCGGTACATCGACGGGAAATGCCCGAAGGGCGCGACACAATCGACGATCCAGACCCTGTCCCCGGAACTCCAGTCCTCTTGCGAGAGGGAGTTCGGATTCTTTAGATAGCGGCGTTCGGCTTCCGGGCTGAGGCTTGCCCAGGACAGGAAGCCGAGAGGCCTGCGATCATCCTGGAACAAGGCGAAGGAACCGGCTCGGATCCCAGGCAGGACATGCTCGTTCAGAAGCCAGACCGGCCATCTGCAATGGAGCGGGCAACGCAACCAGAGCCAGGCAACGTATCCGAATATCGAAGCGGCCTCCGCCTCTGGGATATCCTTGCCCGGAGCATGGACCCTGCACTTACCCTCACCGGCGAACGGGCTCATGATCGCCCCTCCCGAGCTTCGGGACGCATCGCCCACGGGGTAAAGGCTGTGAGGCGCCGGGAATGCCCGGCCATGCAATACGGCACAACGCCGTCCGTAATTGAAGAAACGACATTTTTACACTCTTTGATAAATAAAAACTTCAACCAATATGAATACGCTAATACTGCTCGATCTTCATTTCAATGCTTTCGTAAATTGAAAATACTCTCACTTTGCAACTTTGCGTTGCGTTTCCCCACACCCCCGTTCAGCGCTCCCTCAGACTGTCGTGGAGATAGACGTTCAAGGGCGACAGGAAGTATTCGATGATGCGTCGGCTGCCGATCTTGACCTCGGCCGAGACGCTCATGCCGGGCGACAGGGTAATCGACGGCGGCGTTTCATCGACGACGATCCGCATGGCGTAAACCGGCCCGCTGTTTTCGGTATCGATGGAATCGGTCGACAGGGTTCGGATCGTTCCCTTCACGAGGCCATAGCGCGTGAACTCGAACGCATCGACCTTGATCTCGACTTCCATTCCGGGCCGAACGAACCCGACATCCTTGTTGGGAAGCATGGCCTCCACCTCTATCGGGTCGGATCTCGGAACCACGATCATCAAGGTCTGTGCCTCCTGCACGACGCCGCCTTCCGTCTTGACGACGACCTGCTGGACGGTACCGTCCACCGGTGCGGCAAGGTGCATCAACTGGTCGCGCCTGACCGCCTTTTCGAGTTCCTTTTCCAGGGAGCGGCGCTCTTCCCGCGCGCGATGCAGCGTGTCGAGGGTCGACAGGCGCCATCGGGCGACGACCGTGCCCTTCTGTCGCAACAGCAGTTCCCGCGAGGCGGAGGCCTTGCGCGCGTCGAACTGCTGGGCCACCAGTTCCCGCTCCTGCGAAAGCCGAAACTGCTCCTTGTCTAGATATTGGCTGCGCGCCACGAACTCCTTGGACGACAGGGATCGCAGATTCGCCGAGATTTCCCGCGACAGCGGCACCATTCGCTCGAGCGCCCGCACGGATGCTTTCGCGGCGGCAAGCTGGGTATCGAACTGACTCATCTCGCTGTTCTTCTCGTCGATCTCGCTGCGCATCGACCGATAGCTGCCCATCAGGCGGATATTGGCCGCCTCGATGGTTTCGGCTTTCAGGTCCGCAAGCTGCGCGTCCAGCGGCTCCGGCCGCACATTGCGCTGCATGCAGTCCAGCATGGCCCCGGCGATCGCCTCGTCGATGCGGCGGGCTTCTATGTCGCCGGAGATGCGCGCAACATCCGCCTCCGTCAGGCTGCTGTCGAAATCGATCAGCGGGTCGCCTCGCCGCACCGCCTGCCCGTCCCGAACGTGGATCGTCTTCACGACGGCCAGCTCGGCGGCCTGGATGGTCTTGCTGCCGCTTCCCGGAACGACCTTGCCGCGACCGACGGCGACGACGTCGATGCGGCCTATGGTGGACCAGCCGAGCGCCAGCGCAAGCATGATCAGGAGGCCCCACAACAGTCTCCTGGGCAGGGGATGCACCGGCGTATCGCGCAGCGACAACGCCGCCGGCAGAAATTCCAGCTCTTCGGGGGTGCGGCGCTCCGCGTCCAGGCTGCGCCGTGCCGCCCAGGCCTCGGCCAACGCCTCGCGGTAACGCGACAGGAGGGAGCGGAGCGCCTGAAAGATCATCGCTTCAATCCCTTCCGGCTGCCTGCAGGGCGTGCAGGTGGGCATAGATGCCGCCCGGCCGCGCCACGAGTTCGTCGTGGCTTCCCGTCTCGCGCACTTCGCCCCGATCCATCACGATGATCGTGTCCGCGTGGCGCACGGCCGACAGGCGATGCGCTATGATGACGACAGTCCGCCCCCGGCAGATCGCCGCCATGTTCTGCCGGATGACATGCTCTGATTCGTAGTCGAGGGCGCTCGTCGCCTCGTCCAGAATAAGGATCCGCGGATCTCCGATGAGCGCCCTGGCAATGGCGACCCGTTGCCGCTGGCCGCCGGACAGGGAGGCGCCGCGTTCGCCGACGATGGTGTCGTAGCCTTCGGGCAGTTCGAGGATGAAATCGTGTGCGCCCGCCGCACGTGCAGCCGCGATCACACGCTCCATCGGCGCGCCCGGCTCGGTCAAGGCGATGTTGTCGCGCAGGGAGCGATGAAACAGAAGATTCTCCTGCTGCACGACGCCGATCTGCCGTCGAAGCGAGGCCGCTTCGGCCAGGGCGATGTCGTTGCCGTCCACCAGGATGCGCCCGCGTTCCGGCACATGCAGGCGCTGGATGAGGTGCGCAGTCGTGCTTTTGCCGGAGCCGGATCGCCCGACGATGCCGACCACCTGGCCAGCGCGGATCGACAAATTGATGTCCCGCAGAACCTCGGGCCCATCGAGGCGATATCGAAAGGACACGCGCTCGAAGACGATGTCGCCGCGCAGGCGCGGCATCACCGAACGCGATACGCCCGCGGTTTCGGCCGGCGCGTTCAGGACGTCGGCCAGCCGCTGCATGGAGATGCCCGTCTGCTGGAAATTGATCCAGAGTTGCGCAAGCCGCAGGATCGGCTGCGCAACGCGCCCCGCCAGCATGTTGAAGGCGATCAGTTGCCCCACGGAAAGATCTCCGGAAATGACGTATCTGGCGCCGAACCACAGGGTCAGCACGTTGACCACCTTGCCGACGAGGCCGACGGATTCGTTGGCCGCGATGGACAATTGCTGCGTACGGAAGTTGGCATGGACGTATCCGGCCGTCTGCTCTTCCCAGCGCCGCGCGACGTGCGGCTCCACCGCCATCGCCTTCACCGTTTCGATGCCGGTCACGGACTCGACCAGGAAGGACTGGTTCTCCGCGCCGCGCCGGAAGGTTTCGTCGAGCCGGCTTTTCAGTGGCGGTGTCACGACAAGCGATATCAGTGCGTAGACCGGAAGCGACAGAACCACGATCAGCGTCAGGACCTTGCTGTAGAACAGCATCACGACCACGAATACGACGGAGAACATGCAGTCCAGCATGACGGTGATGACATTGCCCGTCAGGAACGCGCGGATGTTTTCCAGTTCGCGGACGCGGGCGACCGAATCTCCCACGCGCCGGCTCTGGAAATAAGCCATGGGAAGCGCGATCAGATGCCGGAAAAGCCGGGCACTGAGCTCCACGTCGATGCGCGACGTCGTATGGGTGAAGACGTAGCCGCGGATGAAGCTGAGGAACGTCTCGAAAATGCCGATGCACAGGAGCCCGATCGCCAGCGTATCCAGCGTGGTGAGGCTACCGTGGATGACCACCTTGTCCATGACGACCTGGAAGAAGATCGGCGTCAGAAGCGCAACGATCTGCATGGCGAAGGAAGCGACGAACACTTCCCCCAGCAGGCGGCGATACTTGACCATCGCAGGGATGAACCAGGTGAAATCGAACCTGGTCATCTCGCCGCCGCGCCCCAGCATCGCCTGGGCCAGCACCACGCGGCCGGACCAGCGGGCCACAAGCGCATCGGCCGGCATCCAGGCCGGATGGCCGACGGCCGGATCCTGGATCAGGACGCGGTTGCGCGCCGCGTCCACGCGGGCCAGCACGAGGAAGCGGCCATCCGTGTCTATGGCGATCGCCGGCAACGGAAGCTGCGCCAGCCTTTCTGGCGTCGTCGTCGTGCCGCGCGCCCGCAGGCCAGCCGCCCGCGCGGCCAGAAGAAGCTCCGTTTCGCCGAAAGCACCGTCGGTGGCGCGATAGCGATGCGCTATGTTTTCGGCGGAAACCGGAATGCTGTGAAGCGCGGCAAGAATGACGAGACATTCCAGCGCGCCGTTGGACGAAACGGCGACGTCGGGGGACATAAGGGTAAAAGCCCGAACTAGACTTAAAACTATCCAGTCACGCTATCGCCTTTTATACTCTGCGCAATGAACCCCCGGTTTCGCAAAGTATTTATTTATTAAAACACAAATTGCTTTCGACGTTGAATTCAGGCTGCGGGATAGAGCGTCCAGCGCTTCGGCTGCACATGGATCACGTCTCCGGGACGGGCCTCCAGCTCCGGCGACAGCTCGACCTCGATGCGCTGGCCGGTCGCCTCGATATCGAACTCCGCGAAGCGCGAGCGGCCCGCGCGTCGCGAAACGGCGACGCGGCCGGACAGCGCCGTCTCGTCGTTCACCACCTGCAGATCGTGCGGACGCATGAACATCTGCCATCGGCCGTTTGCCTGCGGCGTCTGCCCCAGGCTGCGCCCCTGCCACGAGATGACGCCGTCTTCCACCTCGACGGGCAACATGTTGGACTGGCCGATGAAGGAATAGACGAAGGGCGTGGCCGGCCGGTCGTATATGTCGTCGCCCGATCCAACCTGCTCGATGCGCCCCTGGCTCATCACCACCACGCGGTCCGCCAGTTCCACCGCCTCTTCCTGGTCATGCGTGACGAATACCGTGGTATGGCCGATCTTGTCGTGCAGCTGGCGCAGCCAGCGCCGCAGATCCTTGCGCACACGGGCGTCCAGCGCGCCGAACGGCTCGTCCAGAAGCAGCATGCGCGGCTCGATCGCCAGCGCCCGCGCCAGCGCCACACGCTGGCGCTGGCCGCCGGAAAGCTGCTGCGGATAGCGATTTTCCAGGCCCGAAAGCTGTACCAGATCGAGCAGTTCCAGCGCGCGGCGGCGGATATCCGCGGTGGACGGCCGCGCGGAGCCCTTCCGTACGCGCAGGCCGAAGCCGATGTTGTCTGCAACCGTCATGTGGCGGAACAGCGCGTAATGCTGGAAGACGAAGCCGACATTGCGCTCCTGCACGCTCTTGTGCGAGGCGTCCTCGCTGCCGAACAGGACCCGGCCCGACGATGGCCTCTCGAGACCGGCGATCAGACGCAGAAGCGTCGTCTTGCCGCTTCCCGAGGGGCCGAGCAGCGCAATCAGCTCGCCGGAGCGGATGTCCAGCGACACGTCGTGCAGCGCGCGAAAGCCGTCGAATTCCTTGGCTATGTTCTTCAGATGGATGTCCATGAAGCGCGATCCTCAATGACCGTTGCGGGAGGCGGCGGCGAGATCGCCCGCATAGCGCCATTCCAGGAGGGTTTTCACACCGAGCGTGACCAGCGCCAGAAGCGCCAGAAGCGTCGCCACGGCGAAGGCGGCGGAGAAGGCATATTCGTTGTACAGGATCTCGACATGCAGCGGCATCGTGTTGGTGTAGCCGCGGATGCGTCCGGAAATGACGGAAACGGCGCCGAACTCCCCCATTGCGCGGGCGTTGCACAGCAGAACGCCATACAGCAGAGCCCAGCGCACATTGGGCAGGGTGACCAGGAAGAACGTCTTCCAGCCGCCGGCGCCCAGCGAGATCGCCGCCTCCTCGTCGCCCGTTCCCTGCTCCTGCATCAGGGGGATCAGTTCCCGCGCCACGAAGGGCAAGGTGACGAAGACCGTTGCCAGCACGATGCCCGGCAGCGCGAAGACGATCTGCAGCCCGAGCGATTGCGTGACCGGCAGAAAATAGCCTTGCGCGCCGAACAGGAGGATGAAGACAAAACCGGCAATCACCGGCGACACCGAGAACGGCAGGTCGATGAAGGTGATGAGCAGGCTCTTGCCGCGAAACTCGAACTTGGCGATGGCCCAGGCGGCCGCCACGCCGAAGACGAGGTTCAGCGGCACGGCGATGGCCGCGACCGTCAAGGTCAGCTTCATGGCCGCCACGGCATCCGGTTCGGTGATCGCCGACCAGTACATGGCGAGCCCGTTGCGGAAGGCCTCCACGAAGACGGCAACCAGCGGCAGGAACAGGAAGAAGCCGAGAAAGGCGAGCGCGGTGCCGATCAGGAGCCATTTGACGGCCCGGCTTTCGGTGGTGACGCCGCGCTGGTGGACGAGCTCAGACGGCATGACCGTACCTCCGGCGGCTCCAGGCCTGGATGAGATTGATGAGCAGAAGCATGGCGAAGGACACCATCAGCATCAGGGCCGCCACGACGGTCGCGCCGCCATAGTTGAACTCCTCCAGGCGGATGACGATCAGAAGGGGCGCGATTTCCGATACGTACGGGATGTTGCCCGCGATGAAGATGACGGAGCCGTACTCACCGATCGAGCGGGCGAGCGCCAGCGCGAAACCGGTCAGCAGTGCAGGCAGGATCGACGGCAGGATGACCCGGCGCACGATCTGCCAGCGGCCGGCCCCCAGCGTGGCGGCCGCCTGTTCCAGCTCGGCATCGAATTCCTCCAGGACGGGTTGCACGGTACGCACGACGAAGGGCAGCGAGACGAAGGTCAGCGCCACAACGATGCCGAGCGGCGTGTAGGCGATGCGCAAACCCCCTTCCCCGAACAGAGAGCCGATGGCGGAGCCCGGTGCGAAGAACTGGCCCACCCAACCGTTCGGCGCGTAGAGGGACGTCAGTGCGATGCCGGCGACCGCCGTCGGCAGGGCGAAGGGAAGGTCGATGACGGCATCCACGAAGCGCCGCCCGGGAAAGCGATAGCGGACCAGGACCCAGGCGATGAGCAGGCCGAAGACGCCATTGATGCAGGCGGCCGCCAGCGACGCGCCGAACGACAGGCGCATGGCGCCGATGACGCGCGGATCGAGCGCCAGCGCCCAGAACTCTGCCCAGCCGATGCTGGCGCTGCGGAACACCAGGGCGGCCAGCGGAACCATCACGATCAGGCCCAGATAGGCGAGTGTGAATCCCATGGCGATCCCGAAACCGGGAATGACGCTCGGTTGCTTGACGGTGAAACGCCCTGCCATGAACGGCCTTGTCCCGGTGCGGCCACCCGCCGCCTCATGCTGGGGCCGGCCGGATTGCGAATTGAGTGCTGTCAAAAGTGTGGCCCAAGTTCTGGCGATGGAAAAGGGGGCGGTGCGAAAGCACCGCCCCGGCAGCCTGCATCAGCCGTGAAGCCGCTCAATTGGCAGGCCGGTAGATCTGGTCGAAGATGCCGCCGTCGCCGAAATGCTCGGGCTGCGCCTTGGCCCATCCGCCGAACTGCGCGTCGTCGATGGACACGAGTTCCACGTCGGGGAAGCGTTCCAGCTCGCCCTTCTCCGTCACCTTCTCCGGTTCGGCAGGCCGGTAGAAGTGACGCGCCGCGATGGTCTGACCCTCGGCCGAGTAGAGATATTCGAGATAGGCGGTCGCCACCTCGCGCGTGCCCTTGGCATCGACATTGCCGTCCACCAGCGTCACCGGCGGCTCCGCCAGGATGGAGATGGAGGGAACCACGATATCGAACTGGTCGGGTCCGAGTTCCTCGATGGCCAGGAAGGCTTCGTTTTCCCAGGCCAGCAGCACATCGCCGATGCCACGCTGCACGAATGTCGTGGTGGAGCCCCGCGCCCCCGTGTCCAGTACCGGCACGTGGCGATAGAGATCGCCGACGAACTGCTTCGTCTTTTCCGGATCGTTGCCGAACGCCTTGTTGGCATAGGCCCAGGCCGCGAGGTAATTCCAGCGCGCCCCGCCCGAAGTCTTCGGGTTGGGCGTGATCACCTGGACGCCGTCCTTCAGGAGGTCGCCCCAGTCGGCGATGCCCTTGGGATTTCCTTTGCGGACCAGGAAGACGATCGTCGACGTATAGGGGGCCGAGTTGTGCGGCAAACGCCCGCGCCAATCGGCGGGAATTTTCTGGGTGGCGGCCGCGATGGCGTCGATATCCGCTTCCAGCGCCAGCGTGACGACGTCCGCGTCCAGCCCGTCGATGACCGTGCGCGCCTGCGCCCCGGACCCGCCATGCGACTGGCGGATCTCGACGGGGGCATGCCCCTCCCCTGTCCAGTGCTTGAGGAACGCGTCGTTGAAATCGCGGTACAGCTCCCGCGTCGGATCGTAGGAAACGTTCAGCAGGACCGTCTGCGCCATGGCCGGGGCGGCTACCGACAGGACAAGTCCAAGAGCGAGCAATCGGGGAAGAAGGCGGATCATGAAGTCTCCCGAGGAAATGTCTATCAATCTTGTAGTTCAAGCTCCCGCGCTTCCGCCCGCCTGTCAATCGTGCACAAGTAGAATGCAATATTCGCGTCGAGGGAACGCGGGCGGAGGGTACGCCCTTTCGCCCGCAAGCCGCCTCGGGGAAAAACCCGACCAAAAATCAAGGTTCGGAAAGTTTTGCTAGAGGGCCAGCGCCGGCGTTCGGCCGGTTTCCTCCAGCTCCCATTCGGCGCTCCATCGACCTTCGCGCCGCGTGACGACGAGATAGTTCCGGTCGGCGATGTAGGGCATGCGGCGGCCCGGCAGCGGAAAAATCCGGATCGGGCGGCCTCGGAGCGGCGACTCGCCCAGCCGCGACAGAAGGCTGAGCGCCAGCGGAAAGGCTGCCGGCGGCTTCGGATGCGTGATGCCCGACGCCACAAGCTGGTGCATGGTCGAACCGTCCTCCAGCCGCATCTCGGCCCGGGTCGCAAGATGGATTTCGCCGGAGATCACCGTCAGCGGTCGGCTGCCTTGCACGGCCTTCGCCTCCAGCAAGGACAGGAATCGACGCCATTCCTCCCGGTGGCTGCGGCTCTGCCATTGGTCGCGCAGGTCGTCCTCGTATTTCTGGGCGCGCGGCATGCGGTCCAGCACGGATTCCACTAGGCTGAGACGAGGCCCGAGCGCCGGGACGCTCGAGACCAGCAGGATCGCATCGCCGGCCGGACAATCCGAAAGGGCGCGTTCGAAGGCGGCCCATCCGGCCGGCCCCATGACCCTGTCGGGCGTCCGCTCGCTGCGCAGATCGGGCAGGCACACGGAGAAGCCCGGGAAATGCGCCGATTGCGTCATCGTGGCGCCGGACGGGTCCAGGCAGGTGGGCGGTAGCGCGCCCTCTGCCGCGCCGACCTGGAACAGGATGAACATTTCCCGCGCGACCTTGAAGATGCCCTGCGCGATCGGGCTCTGCTGCAGGGCATCCGGGTGGCTGCCCCAGCCGTCGAAAATGTCGTGATCGTCCCAGATCATCAGCGAGGGCACGGTTGCGTAGAGCGGCGCGGCGGCAGCCTGCGTCAGCGTGTCCAGATATCGGCGGAAGAAGTAGCCGCGCAGCGCATCCTCCATTTCGGGCGTGAAGGGCGCCTGCGCACGCCGGGCGGGGTCGGCCCTGGCCCATGCCGCGATGGCCGGATGGCATTCTACCGCCTCGTCGGCGTAAAGCTGGTCCCCACCGTGCAGCAGCAGCGCGAACGGCCGCTCCTCATGCTCGGTCCGCAGCCGCCGCCACATGACGTCGCGATGCTCGTGCTCCCTGTCCTCGTCGCCGTTTTCCTGCCCGTTGCACGAAACGAAGCCGATACGCACCCCGCCGCCAAGATCGGTTCGGACGCGGTAGGACGTTCCATCGAGCGCGTAGTGGGCCGCGCCGCCGACCGGAAGGGCGATATCGCGCATCCACACGACGTGTCCCTGCAGCCGTGCCGCAGCCGCCATCGCATGCTCCTGCCCCGCAGCCGCCACGAGAGGCGCGGTATCGCCTTCCCGCGTGACCGCCAGAACCGTCATATGGGCGGCAGTCCTGTCGGCGCCCCTGGCATAGAGGACGGGCCCGGCAACGATCATCCATTCACCTGCATCTTACGTTTCGGTGACCGGCATGTCGGTTGCGGTGCAAAAATATCAAGGGCGTTAACGGATCACCTGCCCGTCCTGGGGGGAGAAGAAGATGCGCACCAGCTGACCTTGACCGGGCGGCGGACGGGTCGGGTCGTTGAAGGTATCGACGAGGGCCGAGCCACCGGCCGTGGCCACGCGCAAACGAACGACGGAGCCCAGGAAGGCCACCTGTTCCACCGTGCCGGACACCCCGTTGCTGCGCCGTTCGCTGGCGTCCAGCGACAGGGCCTCCGGCCGCAATGCCAGGGTGACGGCTTCGCCTTCGCGGCCCTGCTCGCCGTCGACGGCGACGGCCTCATCGCCCAGCAGCACCCGCCCGCCGGGCGCGGAACGACCTTCGAGTAGGCTGAGATTGCCGACGAAGGAAGCGACGAAGCGGCTGGCCGGCCGGTTGTAGATCTCGAAGGGGGCGCCGACCTGCTCGATCCGGCCCTCGCTCATCACCACGATCCGGTCGGACATGGAAAGGGCCTCTTCCTGGTCATGCGTCACGTAGATCGTGGTGATGCCCAGTTCCTGCTGCAGGGCGCGGATCTCCTCGCGCAGGGACACGCGGATCTTGGCGTCCAGCGCCGACAGCGGCTCGTCCAGAAGCAGCACGCGCGGCCGCACCGCGATGGCCCGCGCCAGCGCCACACGCTGCTGCTGGCCGCCGGACAACTGGTAGGGATAGCGGCCGGCGACATGCGGCAGCTTGATCATCTCCAGCATTTCCTTCACGCGCGCATCGATCTCGGCGCGCGGGCGGCCGGCCACCTTGAGCCCGAAAGCGACGTTGTCGGCGATGGAAAGGTTCGGAAACAGCGCATAGGACTGGAAAACCATGCCGATCCGCCGCTGGTTGGGCGACAGGGGGCCGACATCCTGTCCGTCGATATGGATCGTGCCGGCCGTCGGGGTTTCGAAGCCGGCCACCATGCGCAGGGTCGTCGTCTTGCCGCAGCCGGAGGGGCCGAGAAACGAGATGAATTCGCCTCGCTGCACGGAAAGATCGAAATTCTCGACGACGGCGTTGTGCTGATAGGTCTTGCGCAACCCGGACAGTTCCAGAAACCCCATGTCTTACCCTTCCTGGCGGCGGCGGAACCAGCGGCGCGGCGGCGCCTTGGCCTGCCCCGGCGTCGCGCCGCCCACGAATTGCAGCATGACCATGCAGCCCCACGTCACCGCGAAGGCGATCATGGCAAGCGCGGCCGGCTCGTAGGCGCGGTTGGCGCCGATCAGTTGCAGATACGGTCCGAAGGCCGGGCGATTGAGGAGGCTGGCGATGACGAATTCGCCGATCACGATGGCGAAGGTCAGGAAGGCGCCGGACAGGACGGCCGCCCGTACATTGGGCAGGATGACGCGCCACAGCACGGTGCGACGCCTTGCGCCGAGGCTTTCGGCGGCCTCCGTCAGCGTCCGGATGTCGATGGCGGTCAGCCCGGTGTCCACCGCACGGTACATGTAAGGCAGCGACAGGATGACGTAGCCGAACACCATCAGCACGTTGGTGCCTGCGACGGTGCCCGTGAAAGGCAGCCACGACGACGAATTGTACAGGCGCAGATAGCCGAACACGATCACGATGGGCGGAATCACCAGGGGCAGCAAGGTGACGAACTCGACCCAGGGCCGCAGGCGCGGAAGGCGCAGCCGGACCCAGTAGGCCGTGGGCACCACCAGGAGCGCGCCGATTGCGATGGTTGCCAGCGCCGCCACTACCGAGAACAGGAATGTCTGGTGGAAACGGGGATCGGCGAAGACGACGCGATAGGCCTCGAAGCTCCATTGCCCCCGCAGCATCGACAGCGAAAACTGGAACGTCGCCACCAGCGGCAGCAGGAAGTAGAGCGCCCCGACGAACACCGCGATCCAGGGCCCGATGCGGCGGGCGCTCATTTGAGCCACCTTTCGGCGCGGGTTCGCAGCCAGATGTAGAGCACGTTGGAACAGCCGGTGATGAGGATCATGCCGACGGCAAGGGCATAGCCGAGATGCGGATTGTAGAGGACGTCGCCGCGGATCTGCGCATAGAGCAGGATGGGCACGATGTTGAGCGAGGATCCCGTCAGGGCGTAGGCCGTCGCAACCGCGCCGAACGCGTTGGCGAAGAGCAGCAGGAAGCAGCCCAGAAGACTGGGGAACAACACCGGCAGGGCGACCATGCGCCAGTACTGCCAGCGCGATGCACCGAGGATGGAAGCCGCTTCGCGCCACTCCTTCTTCAGCCCGTCGAGCGCCGGCGCGATGATCAGCACCATCAACGGGATCTGGAAATACAGGTAGGTGATCGTCAGGCCCCAGAACGACAGGAGGTTGAAGCCGAGGCGATAGATATTGACGCCGAACGCTTCGTTCAGGAACACCGTCACGAGCCCCAGCCTGCCGAGCGTGGCCAGGAAGGCGAAGGCCAGCGGAATGCCGGCGAAGTTGGAGGCGACGCCGGAGAACGTCGTGACGGTGGGGCGCACCCAGCGCGGCAGATTGCCGTGCACGATGGCATAGGCCAGGAAAAAGCCGATCAGCGCGCCCAGCGCGGCGGAGGCCAGGCTGACGCGAATGGATATCCAGTAGGCGGCCATGATCTGCGGCTGGAACAGGCCGATCATGTTGGCGAGCGTGAAGTTGCCTTCCGGATCCTGGAACGCGCCGACCACCAGGTACAGCGTAGGCGCCACCAGGAACAGGAGTGCGAACAGGAAGAAGGGGACGACCCCAAGCCAGGACAGGGACAGCTTGCGCCTCGCCGGGGCCCCGGCGGGCGTCCCTGCCGGCAGGCCGGCCCGTGCCATTGTGGCCATGAAACCCCGCTTGTCGGAAGTTGCCGGACGGACGGAAAGGGCGCACGGCATGCCGCGCGCCCCTAAGCCTTACTGGACGTTGGCGCCCACGACCTCGTCCCACTTGGCGGTAATCACGGCCTTGGCCTCGTCCTGCTCGGCGACGCTGGGGAACTTGGCCTCGTTGTAGGCTTCGGCCGGCGGCAGGCGGTCCAGCATCTCCTGCGGGATCTTGCCGGCCTCGGCCATGGCGTTGAAGCGGATCGGGTGGCAATAGCCTTTCAGCCAGGCAAGCTGGCCCTCGTCGGAATAGAGATATTCCATCCACAGCTTCGCGGCATTGGGATGCGGCGCATAGGCGCTGATCGCCTGCACGTAGACACCGGCGAGCACGCCCGTCTTCGGCACCACGACCTCGACTTCCGGGTTGCCGGCCAGCGTGTCGCGGCCCGACAGGGCGTTATAGTCCCAGCGGATCATGATGGGGGTGGTGCCCTGCGCCAGCGAGGCCGGCTTGCCGATCACCGGAACGAAGTTGCCGGCGGCATTCAATTCCTTGAAGAACTGCAGGCCGGCTTCGGCGATCTCGGTGGGAGAGCCGTCCGGCTTGCGCGACAGGCCCGCCGCGTAAACCGCCTGGATAGCCTGGGCCGACGCGCGCGGATCGCCGGCCAGCGCAACCGAATTCGCGTATTCCGGCTTCAGGAGATCTTCCCAGTCGGCCGGGGCCGTCTCGACGATGTCCTTGTTGATCTCGAAGGAAAGGACGCCGTAGTAGTCGCCGTACCAATGGCCGTCCGCATCCTTCGCGTCGTCCGGAATCTCGTCCCAGGTCGCGACCTTGTAGGGCTGCACCAGCCCTTCGGCCTGCGCCGCCGGTCCGAAGGACAGGCCGACATCCAGCACGTCGGGGGCCTGGGGGCCGGTATTGCCCTTGTTGGCCTTGACGGCCTCGATCTCGTCGGCCGAACCGGCATCCGGATTCAGCTCGTTGACGGTCAGGCCGTACTTGTCCTTGAAGCCGGCGATCACCTCGCCGTAGTTGCACCAGTCGTGCGGCAGCGCGATCGTGGTGAGCTGCCCCTCTTCCTTGGCGGCCGCCACCAGGGCGTCCATCGACGCTTCCTGGGCGAACGCCGCGCTCGTGGACATGGCCACCAGCGCGACGAGCGAGATCGAACGTTTGAACATCTTGTATCCCCTGCTTCCCTCAAGCGGCGGGAAGGCAGGATTTTCGCCCCTGCCACCCGGTGTGAACGCATCGCCTCATATGCGGCCCGGATGACAGGCGGGTGACGATTGAACACCCGATCAACGCGGCGCTGCCGGAGCACAAGAGAAGCGTCTTCCCAAAACTTGTGCAAGCAAAAATGACAGGCAGCGACGCGTCGTGGCGGAGCTACTCCTTTCGTGCCGTCGCGCGGCTCTTGAGAAGGCTGGCGACGGTGGTGATGACCAGGATGCCGATGATGACCGACAGCGAGAAGCTGGTCTCGATGTGCGGCAGGCCCTCGATCGGCTGGCCATCGTTGAGGAAGGGCAGCGTGTTCGCCTCCATGGCGTGGATGATCAGCTTGACGCCGATGAAGCCGAGGATGAGCGCCAGGCCGAAGCCCAGATAGACCAGCCGGTCCAGCAGTCCGCCCAGAAGGAAGTAAAGCTGCAGCAGACCGAGCAGCGCGAAGGCGTTGGCAGTGAACACGATGTAGGGCGCGTTCGTCAGGCCGTAGATCGCGGGGATCGAATCCAGCGCGAACAGAAGGTCCGTCATGCCCAGCGCCAGAATGACGATGAACATCGGGGTGAAGTAGCGTTGGCCGTTCTCGATGACCGTCAGCGCATTGCCGCGGAAATCGTCGGTGGTGCGCAGGTGCTTCTGGAACCACTTCACCAGGGCGTTCGGCTCGTATTCCTCGTCGGTGCTCTTGGCCCCGTGCGAGAAGCTTTCCACTGCCAGCTTGTACGCCGTCCACAAGAGGAACGCCCCGAACAGGTAGAACACCCAGGAATAGCGCTCGATGGCAGCAGCGCCGAGGGCAATGAAGATGCCGCGCATGATCAGCGCGATGACGATGCCGATCAGAAGCGCCTTCTGCTGGTAGGCGGCCGGAACGCGGAAGCTCTTCATGATGATCACGAAGACGAAGAGGTTGTCGACCGAAAGGCTTTTCTCGGTGATGAAACCGGCGAAATACTCGACGCCGTGCTGCCGGTCCCAGAAATGCAGGACGCCCCAGCCGAACAGCAGCGCCAGCGCGACATAGAATGTCGACCAGATCGCCGATTCGCGGAATGTGGGTTCGTGCGGCTTGCGCACATGCGTGAAGAAGTCGAACACGAAAAGGGCCGCGATGCCACCAATGGTGGCAAGCCAGACCCAGGTCGGCACCACATCGGGCGCAAGCCCGTCAATCGCCGTCTGTTCCAAGAGAATCTCCGTTCAGGACGCGCCGCAATACACCGTCAGGATTTGTTCGTCACCGGCGTTCAAACGGATATAGCGAAGTTGTGATCTGCCGGTTTCCGAAGCAACGGTCGGCCCGGCGGGGATGCCGGGCCAACCTCTCGCGTGGGCTTAGATGAGCTCGCGCGCGGCCTTTGCCACGGCGTCGGCGGTGATGCCGAACTTTTCGTAGAGCTTGGGCGCCGGGCCCGACGCGCCAAAGCCGTGCATGCCGATGAAGCGGCCATTCTCGCCGATCCAGCGGTCCCATCCGAAGCCGCTCGCCGCTTCGACTGCCACGCGCGGCGCGGTGCCGAGGACTTCGGCGCGGTAGCCGGCATCCTGCTCGGCGAAGAGGTCGAGGCACGGCGCCGACACAACGGCGGCCGCAACCCCCTCGCCTTTCAGCTTCTCGGCTGCGGCCAGGGCGATCTCGACTTCCGAACCGGTGGCGATCAGCGTCACCTGCCGTGCGCCGCCCTCGGCCTCGCGGAGCACGTAGGCGCCGCGCCTGGAGCGGTTCTCGGCCACGTCGCCCGCACGTACTGTGGGCAGGTTCTGGCGCGACAGCGACAGGACCGTCGGGCGCTCGGTGCTCGTCAGCGCGATCTCCCAGGCCTCTGCCGTCTCGATGGCGTCCGCCGGGCGGAAGACGTTCATGTTCGGCGTCGCGCGCAGCATCGCCAGATGCTCGATGGGCTGGTGGGTGGGGCCGTCCTCGCCGAGGCCGATGGAATCATGCGTCAGAACGTAGACGACGCGCTGTCCCATCAGGGCAGACAGGCGCATCGCCCCGCGCATGTAATCGGAAAAGACGAGGAAGGTGCCGCCGTAGGGGATGAACCCGCCATGCAGCGCCAGCCCGTTCATCACCGCGGCCATGGCGTGCTCGCGGATGCCGTAGTGGATATAGCGGCCGCCGTAATCGTCCGCCTGGACCGAGGCCATGCCCTTGGTGAGCGTAAAGACCGAATGGGTCAGGTCCGCCGAGCCGCCGATGGTCAGCGGCGTCATCGCATTGATGACCTCCAGCGTCGCCTCGGAGGATTTGCGCGTGGCAAGCTTGGGCGCCTCGTCCGACAGTTTCCGGCGATAGGCCGACATGCCTTCCGTGAAGTCGGCAGGCAGTTCGCAGGCGACGGCGGCATCGAACTCGGCCTTGCGGGCATGGGCCGCGTGCCGCTTTTCCCATTCGGCGCGGCGTTCCCGGTTCTTCTCGGCGATGGCACGCCATCCCTTCAGGACGGCGTCGGGAATGACGAACGGCTCGCTTTCCCACAGGAGCGCCTTGCGCGTCGCGGCGATCTCGTCATCGCCCAGCGGTGCGCCATGGCTCTTTTCGGAGCCGGCCAGCTTGGGCGAGCCGTAGCCGATCACCGTCTTGCAGGCGATCATGACGGGCTTGTCGGACGTCTTGGCCTTTGCGATGGCGTCGCGCACCGCATCCACGTCATGGCCGTCGACATGCCAGGAGTCCCAGCCGGCGGCCTTGAACCGCGCGACCTGGTCGGTCGAGGTGGACAGGTTGGTCTTGCCGTCGATCGAGATGCCGTTATCGTCGAACAGGACGATCAGCTTGTTCAGCTTGAGGTGCCCGGCAAGGTCGATGGCCTCGTGGCTGATCCCTTCCATCAGGCAGCCGTCGCCGCAGATGACATAGGTGTAGTGGTCCACCAGATCGTCGCCGAAGCGCGCATTCATCATGCGTTCGGCCAGTGCGAAGCCCACCGCGTTGGTGATCCCCTGGCCGAGAGGGCCCGTCGTCGTCTCGATGCCCAGGGCATGGCCGTATTCGGGGTGGCCCGCCGTGCGCGCCCCGATCTGGCGGAAGTTGCGGAGCTCGTCGAGGGTCATGTCCTCGTAGCCCAGCAGGTAGTGCAGCGCGTAGAGCAGCATCGAGCCATGGCCGTTCGACAGCACGAAGCGGTCCCGGTCGGGCCAGTGCGGATCGGACGGATCCACATGCACGAAATCCTGGAAGAGCACGGTCGCCACGTCGGCCATGCCCATCGGCATGCCCGGATGGCCGGAATTGGCCTTCTGCACGGCATCCATAGCCAGTGCGCGGATTGCATTCGCCATGTCGCGAGGGTGGTGATCGGTGCCGCTCGAGGCAACTGCGGGCGTCGGTTCTGCGCTCATGTGACTCATTTCCTTTCCGTATTGCCGGCGACCACCAGGCCGCAAACTATCAAAGATTGATCGCGCCGCGATCCCCGAAGACCGGCGAGACCTTGCCGATGGATTCCGGATCGCTGACGTAGCGCGCCACGGTCAGCACCTCCTCGCGCGATCCGAACACGATGGGCACGCGCTGGTGCAGTTTCTCCGGCACGATGTCCAGCAGCGGCCGGACGCCGTCCGTGCCGGCGCCACCCGCCTGCTCGGCCAGGAAGGCGATGGGATTCGCCTCGTAGACCAGGCGGATGCGCCCGTCCGCATACCCTTCGCGCGTATCGCCGGGGTAGAGATAGATGCCTCCGCGCAGGAAGATGCGATAGGCGTCCGCCACCGCCGATGCCACCCAGCGCATGTTGAAATTACGCTCCCGGGGGCCGTCGGCGCCGGCCAGGCAATCGTCGATATAGCGGCGGATCGGGGCATCCCAATAGCGCTGGTTCGAGGCGTTGATGGAGAATTCCTTTGCCTTCTCCGGAATCGACATTCCGGCGTCGACCTCGACGAAGTCGGCGGCGCCGGGCGCATGCAGGAAGACCTGGGTTCCCTGGCCCAGCGATACGACGAGCATCAGTTGCGGGCCATAGATGAAGAAGCCGGCGGCAAGCTGGTCCCGGCCTTTCTGCCGGAAAACCGTGGCCGGATCTGCCCTGTGCGCGTCCGTGACGGGCAGGATGGAAAAGATCGTTCCGATCGAGACATTGGTCTCGATGTTGGACGATCCGTCCAGCGGATCGATGGCGAGCGCCAGCGTACCGTCGGCCGCCATGGGCTGGGCGTCATCCTGCTCTTCCGAACCGTAGAACGCCACCGCGCCGCGCCGCGCCGCGGCCACGAACAGGCGGTCGGCCGCAACGTCCAGGGCCTTCTGCACGTCGCCGCCGCCATTATGCGCGTCGCCCACCGCCTCGCCGCCGACCGCGCCGCTGGCGATCAGTCCCGCGAGTTCGAGCGAAGCGTCGGCCAGTTGCCGGATCAGGCCGGCGACATCCCCGCGGCCGGTTTCCAGATAGGTGGTCAGCGTTCTCGCCATGTCGCGTCCTTCAGGAACTCAGATTCGTGACTGGAAGTCTCGTAGAGCCGAAAGGGCCCCGATGGAAGGCATTTTACCGCGGATCCAGCAGCCGCGCCTGCCGCAAGGCGGCAATATCCGCCGACCCCGTACAGAAGCAGGCGACCCGCAATTGCCAGATGATGGCCGAGAAATGTGAAATCACCGCGTCGGTCGAACGGTCGGCCGGGCCGAGGCCGGCCGCCGCCTGCCCCGCCATGTCCGCGCCCAGGCGCAGAACGCGGGCGACATCGACACCCGTGCGCACCCCGCCCGAACCGATAAGCGTGGTTTCGGGGCAGGCGACCCGCACGTCGGCGATGGCCCGGGCTGTCGGCACGCCCCAATCCGCGAAGGCCGCCGCCGCCGCCCGCATCGTCGGATCGCCCTGGCGTTGCGCTTCGATCGCCGCGAAGGACGTGCCGCCCGTGCCCGCGACATCGATTGCCGCGACACCCGCGTCCACCAACCTTCGCGCGACCGGCGCCGACAGGCCCGCGCCGACCTCCTTGGCGACGACGGGCACGCCGATGGCCGGGGTCAATGCCTCGATGGCTGCGAGGATACCGCGAAAATCATGGTTGCCGCCCGGCTGGATCGCCTCCTGAAGCGGGTTGAGATGCAGGATCAGCGCGTCGGCCTCCAGCATGTCGACGGCGCGGCGTGCACCATCCGCGCCGAGGCCCGCCACAAGCTGCACCGCGCCGATATTGGCCAGGAGGGGAATATCCGGCGCCCGGCGCCTCAGGCCCGCGGTCAGGCCTTCGCAGGCGCGGCCCTCCAGCGCGATGCGCTGCGAGCCCACCGCAAGGGCGATCTTCAGGTGCTGCGCCGCTTCCGCCAGCCGCTCGTTGATGAGGCCGGCCCGCTCCGGCCCACCCGTCATGGAACTGATCAGCAGGGGCGCCGCCAGGTCCCGCCCCAGAAAACGCGCCGAAAGATCGATCGATTCCATGTCGATCTCCGGCAGGGCCACGTGCTCGAACCGAATGGCCGACAAGCCGTCGGCCGCACCGGCCACGATGCCCGCCCCCGACAGGACCAGGTCGATATGATCGTTCTTGCGGTTCGAGATGTCGCCCCGGTGCATGTCCATTACGCCATTGTTTCCTTGCCCCCGCGTGCCGCTTCCGATCCGCGCCGGAAGGTGCTTACAATGCAGCCTCACGCACTAGATAGACTGCTGAGATGCGGGCGCAACCGCCCCATGGTCCTGGAGCATAGAAGCCTTGCCGACGCCTTCGCATGCCGACCACCTGGAGGAGCTTCGCCGCAAGGTGGACAAGCGGCTGGCGGAGCTTGCAGTGCAAGTCGCCGGTCGCGATGCGGGTCTGAGCGATGCGATCGCGTCGGCCCTGACGTCAGGCGGCAAACGCCTTCGGCCCTTGCTGACCGCGGTTGTCTGCGAAGATCTCGGCGGCCCGCTCGCACCTGCGATAGACGCCGGCTGCGCCGCCGAGATGGTGCACACGGCATCGCTGATCCTCGACGATCTTCCGTGCATGGACGACGCGCAGATGCGGCGCGGGCAGCCGACCACGCATCGCGCCTTCGGCGAGGATACCGCCATATTGGCGGCGATCGCCCTGCTGGCCGGCGCATTCTCGATACTGTCGACCTTGCGCGGCACCGATGCCGTAACCCGCAACGAATTGGCGCGGATCCTGTCGGGAGCCGTCGGGACATGCGGTCTCGTCGGGGGCCAGTTCCGGGATCTGCGCGGCGGCGCAGGCGCCGAGGGCGCCGATCCGGAGGCGGTGAACGCCCTCAAGACGGGCGCGCTCATCGGCGCCTCGGTCGCCATGGGCGCCGCCATCGCCCGGGCCGACACGATGCGCAAGCGCGCCCTTGCCGATTTCGCCGAGCATCTCGGCCAGGCTTTCCAGCTCTACGACGACCTGCTCGACAGCTCCGGCGATCCCCTCGTCATCGGCAAGGATATCGGCAAGGACGCAGCCAAATCGACGTTCCTGCGGCAGGAAGGCGCAACGGGAACGCAGGTTCGCCTGAACCATCACCTGGATGCGGCGCACGCCACGCTGGAAAGCGTATTCGGCCGCGATTGCCGCATGTCCAGCGCGCTCGACGGCGTGTTCCAGGGCCAGCCTGCCCTGATCGTCCGCAAGCGCCGCGTGGAAGGAGTGTCGTTGTCATGACAAGTTGGACGGGTCTCGTCGTCATCGCCATTCTGGTCTTTGCGGCGATGGAGCTGGTCGCCTTCGCGGCGCACAAGTACATCATGCACGGCTTCGGCTGGGGCTGGCACAAGAGCCATCACGAGCCGCACGAAGGCCTGTTCGAAAAGAACGATCTCTACGCGGTCGTGTTTTCGGTGCTGGCCATCGGCCTCTTCGTCCTCGGCAGCGCCGGCTATCCGGTCGCCGGCGCCGTCGCCGCCGGCATGACGCTCTACGGCTTCTTTTATTTCGTCGTTCATGACGGGCTCGTCCATCAGCGCTGGCCCTTCCGGCATATTCCGCACAAGGGCTACGTGAAGCGCCTCGTGCAGGCGCACCGGATGCACCACGCCGTCGAAGGGCGCGAGGGCTGCGTTTCCTTCGGATTCCTCTACGCCCCGCCCGTCGACAAGCTCAGCGAAGAGCTGCGCGCTGCCGGAACGGTGAAGGCGGAACAGGCGGCTCGCCGCGCCGCAGGCGGGGCGAGGCCGCGATCGTAGCGGCACGGCCGAACTCGACCAGCTTTTCCGCAGGCGTCGTGGAGATGCGACGATCGTAAGGCGCCGACGCGTCTGCCACGAGTTTGAGGCCGATGCGGCGGTAGATTCCATGGGCGGCGGCGATGGCCAGGGCCGAGCGGCGCGGCAGCCTGTCGATGCCTGCCCGAGCCGAGGCGTAATAGGGCTCGGCCGCCAGCACCAGGCGTCTGCGCAACCGGGCGACGGCCGCGGCATGGGCGGGATCTTCGAGATCGTCCGGCGACAGCCCCTCTTCCGCAATCCAGTCCTGCGGCACGTAGACGCGTCCGGCACGTGCATCGTCGACGATGTCGCGCGCGATGTTCGTCAACTGGAAGGCAAGCCCCAGATCCGCCGCGCGCGCCAGCGTGGGGGCATCGCGGACGCCCATGATGCGCGCCATCATCAAGCCGACGACGCCGGCCACCCGATGGCAATAGACGAGCAGATGGGCAAGCGTCTCGTAACGCTCTCCCCGGACGTCCATCCCGAAGCCCTCGAGATGTTCGTAGAGGTCTTCCCGTGCAAGCTCGTGCCGGCGTGCGACGAGTTCCAGGCCGGCATAGGCAGGCCCATCGGGCACCCCGTCCAGGGCTGCCGTCGTCTCCCGCATCAGCCCGGCAAGCCGCTCGAGCCCGCCGCCATCCGGCCGCAGCGACCGGCTGCCGAGCGTCTGGCCGTCGATGACGTCGTCGCAGTGCCGGCACCAGGCATACAGCAGCACGACGCTCGATCGCGTCCGCCTGTCGAACAGGCGCGCGGCGGCGGCAAAGCTGGCCGAGCCCTTGTCGATCGCCCCCTGCGCATGGGCCTCGATCTCGCCTGGGCTCATCGCGACGCATCTTCCAGAACGAGGCCCGCCGTCGCCTTGGCCGATGCGACCACGCCCGGCACCCCGGCGCCGGGATGGGTGCCGGCTCCCACGAAGTAGAGATTCGATATTTCGGGATCGCGGTTGTGGACCCGGAAGAAGGCCGACTGCGTCAGGATCGGCTCCAGGGAGAAGGCGCTTCCCAGATGGGCGTTCAGCGTGTCGCGGAAGTCGTCCGGCGTGAATGTCCGGCAGGTGACGAGTTGCTGCCTGAGACCCGGCATGTGCCGCGCTTCCAGGTAGTCCAGGATGCGGTCGCGATAGGCCGGGCCGGCCACCTGCCAGTCGATATCCGCATTGCCCAGATGCGGCACGGGCGACAGGACGTAGTAGCTTCCCATGCCCGGCGGCGCGAGCGAAGGGTCGGTGATGCAGGGGCTATGCAGGTACAGCGAGAAATCGTCCGCCACCTCCGGCCCGTTGAAGATCTCGCGGATCAGAGCGCGATAGCGCGGCCCGAACAGCACCGTATGATGCGCGAGCCGGTCGTGCAGCCTGTCCAGTCCGAAATAGATGACGAAAAGCGACATCGAGTGCCGCCGCGCCGCCAGCTTCCGCGCCGCGCGCCGTCCGCGCTCGGCGCCGCCGAGAAGGGTGCCGTAGGTGTGCACCACATCGGCATTGGACACCACGATGTCGGCTTCCATCGTGCGCCCGTCGGCCAGCCTGACGCCCGTGGCCCGGCCACTCGCCATGGTGATCTCGGCGACATCGGCATTCAGCTCCACACGGCCACCGATATCGGTGAACAAACGCACCATGCCGTCGACCAGCGCGCCGGTGCCGCCCTTGGGAAACCAGACTCCCCATTCCCGCTCGAGGGCATGGATCAGCGCATAGATCGACGAGGTCGCGAAGGGGTTGCCGCCGACGAGAAGCGAATGGAAGGAGAATGCCTGCCGCAGGCGTTCGTCCTCGATGAAGCCCGCAACCTTGGCATAGACGCTCCGCCATGCCTGCAGGCGCGCCAGTTGCGGCCCGGCGCGCACCATGTCGCGGAAATGCAGGAAGGGAACCGCGCCCAGCTTCTGATACCCTTCGGCGAAGACCGCGCGCGAATAGTCGAGGAAGCGTCGGTAGCCGGCGACGTCCGGGGGGCTCATCGCCTCGATCTGGCGGTCGAGCTGCCGCTGGTCGTTGGCATAGTCGAAGACGGTGCCGTCTTCCCATATCAGCCGATAGAAAGGCGATACCGGCAGCATGGTCACGTAATCGGACAGCTTCGCCCCTCCGACGGCAAATACCTCGTCCAGCGCGGTCGGGTCGGTGATGACCGTCGGTCCGGCATCGAAGGTGAAACCGGCATCGCGATAGACATAGGCCCGGCCGCCGGGCGCGTCGCGGCGCTCCAGCACGGTCGTCTCGATCCCGCCCGCCTGCAGCCGGATGGCCGCGGCAAGGCCCCCGAATCCCGATCCGATCACGATGGCGCGTTGCACCCGATGCGCGTTCATGTGGCCTCCCTTGCCGCTCGTCCATCCACCAGGATCGACAGGGCGCGTCGCACCGGCATCGGCGGCTTGCCGGCGAAGATGCGGATGATGTCCGCGGGAGACAGCCGCGCCGCGTAGAACCGCGCGATCGTCGTATCCGGCAAACGATGGAAATGCTCAAGTATGTCGCGGCGCTCGCCGTCGCCCGCCCCCAGGAACAGCAGGCGGTTGAGCAGCCGGAATATCCGACGCGCCCGCCACGCGGCCAATGAATGTCGCGTGACCGCCGCGGCCAGCGGCGCCGTCGCAATGTCCGGCTGCGTGGCGATCAGGTCGGCCGTCCGGACCGCATCGGGCAGGCTGTACCCCGTCGTCGGGTGGAAGAGCCCGGCCCTAAGGCCTAGCGGCACGACGCCGCCGGCTTGTGCGAGATAGGCCTTCAGGTCGCCGCCCAGCGCGATCGGCAGCACGCCGGCCTCGCGCCGCAGGATGTCCGTCGGGCTCCAGCCCCTTGCTTGCGCATAGGCGCGGATGCCGTCCGCAAGCGCCTCCTCCGGCGTGTCGGGGCCATCCGAATAATAGGTATCCTCTACCAGGATGCGGCCCTTCGCGAAGGGCAGCGTGTAGACGAAGCGGTAGCCGTCCTTTTGCGGCACGGTCGCATCCATCACGATCGGCATGTCCGGCCCGGGCGCCGCGATGCCGAGTTCCAGCCCGACGAATTTCTGGAAGCGGACATCCAGCGTCGCATCCGGCCGATATCCGCGCGCGTCGATCACCGCGTTCGCGGCGATGGACCGTCCGTCCGCAAGGTCTACGCCGTCTGCACGCAGGCGGCGGACAGGTACGCCGACGGCGAGCCGGTCGCCCAGCGTTTCCTGCAGCACCGCGGCAAAGCGCGTGGAGGAGATCGAAGCGTAACCCGTCTCGACCACGCGCCCGCGACGGGGAAATGCAACGGCGTAACGCGGCCAGCGATGCTCCACGAACGGGTCCAGCCAGCGATGTTGCGATGGGGAGATGTCCCCGTCATGGAACGACCATGTATGGTTGCCGCCCGCAGCCCCGGCGCTCTCGATCAGCAGCAGGTCGATCTCCGGACGCAATGTGGCCATGCGGTAGGCGGCAAGGCCGCCGGCCAGTCCACCCCCGACGATGATGCATCCGACCGCCCTCACCCCGCCCGGTCCATCCGCATCGGTTGGCAGCCGCACAGCACCTCGGCAAGGCGGGCCGCCTCCGCTGCCCCGCCGGTCGTCTCGATGTCGCGGCCCATGCGGGCGGCATTGCGTGCAAATCCGGGCTCGGCCATCAGCCGCAGCAGCGCGGCCTCGATGCGACGGCGATCTGCCCTGCGTGGCGACAGGGCAAGGCCGATGCCATGATGCACGACGCGGGCGGCGACGCCCGGCTGGTCGAAGGCGATGGGCAGCACCAGCATGGGAACGCCGGCCTCCACCGCGTCCATCGCCGTATTCAAGCCGCCATGGGTTACGCAGATCGTGGCCTGCCGCAGAATTGCGCGCTGATCGACGTGAGCCGTGACGATCTCGGCGTCGATGCTGGCCGCCTCGGCCGCGTCGAGCCCGCCGCAATGGGCCACCACAAGCCGCAATCCCAGCGTCCGGCAGGCTGCGGCGACGGGCTGGAACAGGTCCAGCCTGTGTCCCTGCATCGTGCCGAAGGACGCATAGACCAGCGGCCGACGTTCCTTCGGAGCGAAAAGCGACACCGGCCGAAAGCGGCGGAAAGGGCCCAGCGACCGGACGCGCGTATCGACCGCGCGCGGGAAATCGAATTCGGCGCTTGTCTGCGACAGGGTCGCCAGCGGCGACAGGCAATCCTCGAGGCGTTCGGCTTCGTCTACCCCCAATCGCGCGGCGGCCCGCCTGATCGCCTGCCTCTGCGGCCTCAGCACCATGTCCGCAACGCGCCTGCCGCCGCGATTGCGCTTCAAGCCCTCCGGCGAAGGGTCGTACGGCCAGCCGATGAAGGGTGGCGGCAAGGCCGGATCGACGTCGACAGGCAGGGAGCAGGCGACGGACAGAAACGGCAGCCCGAGGCTGCGGGCGACAAGGCCGCCGCCCGGTTCCATCTGGTCGACCAGCAGCGCCTCTATCCCCTCGCCGCGCAGCAATGCGGGCGCATGGCGCGCAAGATCCTGGGTCGCGCGCGCGCCGTTCCGCAAAATCCTCCACAGCCGAATCATGCCGTTGCGCCCACCCGCCTCACGCCGAAGCCGGGCAAGGTCGGCCTCGTCACCGGGCAGCGCAAGGAAGGTCGCGCCCTCCAGCGTCAACTCCGGTCCGACCCCGCCATGCGCAAGAAAAGCCACGTCGTGGCCGCGCGCCAGCAACGCTTCGCCGATTGCCTCGAAGGCGGCGATGTGGCTGGCGTAGGGTGGGCAGACAAGGGCGAAACGCATGGGAGCCGTCATCGGTGTGCGATGGCGGGATAGTTGCTCCCTTTGGAACCGCTTTAAAGGGCAATGGCCGGAAAAAAGCGTCAGGCGCGGCGGGCGCGGCGCGGCGCCGTGGGCGCGCCGGGCTTGGCGGCACCCGCTCCCGTACGCCAGCCGCTGCCGGCGATCGTCACCACGCGCTGGCCACGGAAATCCGTTTCGCAGCGGATGAACGAACGGTCCGCCATGTAGGTCAGAAGAAAGCGCCCGCGCGAGGGCGAGTGGCTGCCATAGGCGCGGGCAAGCGCTTCGTCGCTGGGGCACGGGTCATTTTCGCGCGCGGCATGCGCCAGCATCATGTAGACGCCTTGCATGTCTTCCGGCAGTTGCTCGGAACGATCGATGACCTGCCGCCAGTCGTCATCCTCGGTCTCTTCGCTGACACCGGCGCGTGCCAGTGCCAGCCGCCTGCGGAAGCTTGACATATCGGTGTCGGCCCCGCCGATGCGCTTCAGGCGGCAGTGCATGAGGAAATCCTGATACAGAACCGCCGCCGGCCGGAAGGCCGCGTCCGGATCTTCCAGCAGTGCGGCGAAGATGGAGTCCAAAGTCTGCTGCCTGTCCGCGAGCTCTTCCGGCGTCGGCTCTTCTTCCGGCAGGGGAGCGGAAATGGACGGACGGGCCGTGCTGACCCGCTCCAGCAACTCGCGCGTCGCTACCTGCGGCTCCCGCAGCATCGGCTCGGGCAGGTCGTCCGGCTCGTCCGCGCCGGCGGTGAAGATCAGGTCCGCCATCGCCTCGCGCGGGGTTTCGGGCAAGGCCATCAATGTCGGGCGGCCCGACCGTCCCGCCGTCTCCACGGGTCCGATCCGCACGGGGATCGGGCGCCGCGACAGAGCGGGCCCCAGCGCGACGAACTGGCCGGGCTCCAGATCCCGGAAGCGTTCCGCCTGCCGCCTGTCCATGCCCAGAAGATCGGCCGCACGCGCCATGTCGATGTCGAGGAAGGTGCGCCCCATCAGGAAATTGGAGGCCTCGGCCGCGACGTTCTTGGCAAGCTTGGCCAGCCGCTGCGTGGCGATCATGCCGGCAAGCCCGCGCTTGCGGCCACGGCACATCAGGTTGGTCATCGCGCCAAGCGAAACGCGGCGGGCCTCGTCCCCCACCTCGCCGGCGACGGCCGGAGCGAAGATCTGCGCTTCGTCCACCGCTATGAGCATCGGATACCAATAATGGCGGTCGGCGTCGAAAAGCCCGTTCAGGAAGGCGCTGGCGCAGCTCATCTGCACCTCGGCGTCCAACCCCTCGAGGTTCAGCACCACGGACGCACGATGCTGGCGAATGCGGTTCGCGATGCGGGCCAATTCGCTGGGCGTGCGGTTGGCGTCCACGACGATATGTCCGAACCGCTCGGAAAAGGAGACGAAGTCGCCTTCCGGATCGATGATCGCCTGCTGCACCACTTCGGCGCTCTGCTCCAGGATGCGGCGGAACAGATGCGACTTGCCCGATCCGGAATTGCCCTGCACCAGCAAGCGCGTGGACAGGAGCTCTTCCAGGTCCATTTCCGCCGGGTCGCCCGTGGCGGTGAAGCCGAGATCGACGGCAACCTTCATGGATGAGGACATCCGGCCATGGCGGAAACGCGAGCACCTCGTTTAAGGACAGGCCGCCTTCATAACCGCCGGGCCTGCGGCTTTGAAGCCCGCCGCGCGCTTGATCCACAGACAATCCGTCCAATCACCGGTTTCGTTTTTTTGCCGTAGCGTCTTTCTCGATCCTCCATCGCATCTAGATGGATTCCAAAGAAACGATGCCGGTTCGCACCGGATGTCGGATAGGGGACACGGCATGTTCGATTCGTTCGACCCTGTTTTGCTGGCGCGGTTCCAGTTTGCCTTCACCGTTGCGTTCCACATCATCTTCCCCTCCTTCACCATCGGACTGGCCTCCTATCTGGCGGTGCTGCACGGGCTGTGGCTGGGAACCGGCAAGCAGGTCTACCTGACGATCTTCCAGTACTGGCTGAAGATCTTCGCAGTCTCCTTCGCCATGGGCGTCGTTTCCGGTATCGTCCTTTCCTACCAGTTCGGCACCAACTGGTCCGTCTTCTCCGACAGGACAGGGCCCATCCTGGGGCCGATGATGGCCTACGAAGTGTTGTCGGCTTTTTTCCTGGAGGCCGGCTTCCTGGGCGTCATGCTGTTCGGCCTCAACCGCGTCGGCAAGGGCCTGCATTTCTTCGCCACGCTGATGGTGGCCATCGGAACGCTCGGCTCGGCCTTCTGGATCCTGTCGGTCAACTCCTGGATGCAGACGCCGGCCGGCTTCGCCATCGCGGAAAACGGCCAGTTCGTTCCGGTAGACTGGTGGGCCATCGTCTTCAACCCGTCCTTCCCCTACCGCCTGGCCCACATGGTGCTGGCCGCCTACCTGACCACGGCGCTGGTCGTCGGCGCCGTCGGCGCCTTCCACCTCCTGCGCGACCGGGGCAACGCGGCCGCTCAAACCATGTTTTCGATGGCGCTCTGGATGGCGACCATCGTCGCGCCGATACAGATCTTCGCGGGGGACCAGCACGGGCTGAACACGCTGGAGCACCAGCCGGCAAAGGTCGCGGCCATGGAGGGACATTTCACCACCAACCGGGATGGCGGCATGCCCCTCACCCTGTTCGGGCTTCCCGACATGGAAGCGGGCGAGACACGCTATGCGGTGGAGATCCCCAATCTGGGCTCGGTCATCCTGACGCATTCCCTCGACGGGGAGGTTCAGGGCCTCGACGCCTTCCCGCGCGAAGACTGGCCGCATGTGCCCATCGTCTTCTTTTCGTTCCGCATCATGGTGGCCATCGGCTTCGCCATCCTCGGCCTCGGCATGTGGGCGCTCTACAGGCGGTTTCGCGGTTCCATCGTCACCGACCCATGGCTGCAGCGGGCCAGCGTCATGATGGGCCCGATGGGCTTCGTGGCCGTTCTGGCCGGCTGGATCACCACGGAGGTCGGACGCCAGCCCTATACGGTCTACGGGCTGCTGCGGACGGCGGAGAGCCACTCGCCCATCGCCGCCGCAGCGGTCGGCGCAAGCCTCGTCGCCTTCATCATCGTCTATTTCATCGTGTTCGGTACGGGCACGTTCTACATCCTGCGGTCGATGGCCAGGGCGCCCTCCGTCTTCGAGCAGGGGCCGGACCCGAAGGAGCCCATCCGCACATCCGGCATCACGCCCGGGCAGCAGATGCAGGAAAGCGGCGGCACGACCGCGCCGTCGCGCTGAGGAGAGAGAGCCATGGACCTTCCCCTCATCTGGGCTTTCATCATCGCCTTCGCCGTCCTGGCCTATGTCGTGCTCGACGGGTTCGACCTCGGCATCGGCATCCTGTTCCCGTTCCTGAAACGGGATGAGAACCGCGACACGGCGATCAACACGATCGCGCCCTTCTGGGATGGCAACGAAACATGGCTGGTCATGGGCGGCGGCGGCCTGTTCGCCGTCTTTCCGCTGGCCTACGCCATCGTCATGCCGGCGCTCTACGCGCCCATCATCGTGATGCTGCTGGCGCTGATCTTCCGGGGCGTTTCCTTCGAATTCCGCTTCAAGACCGTGCGATGGCGCGGCGTCTGGGACATGGCCTTCTTTTTCGGCTCGCTCATCGCCGCCTTCTCGCAAGGCGTCGCGCTGGGCACAATCGTGCAGGGCATCGAGATCGAGAACCGCGCCTATGCCGGCGGCTGGTACGATTGGCTGACGCCCTTCTCGATCATGACGGGCTGCGCCGTCGTGGTGGGTTACGCGCTTCTCGGCTCGACATGGCTTGTCCTGAAGACGGAAGGCCCGCTGAACCGTCTTGCCGCCCGCTATGGGGAACTGACGGGCATCGGCACTCTGGCGCTGATCGGCGCGGTCAGCCTGTGGATGCCTTTCCTGCAGGATGCCTTCTATTCGCGCTGGTTCAGCTTTCCGCAAATCCTGTTCGTGGCGCCCATCCCCATCCTGTTGCTGGTTTGCGCCTTGAGCCTGTTCAGAAGTCTGCGCGACCCCATCTCCGCCTACCGGCCCTTTCTTTCGGCGCTGGGTCTCTTCGTCCTGTCCTATATCGGCATCGGCATCAGCTTCTATCCCAACATGCTGCCGCCCGAGCTGACGATCTGGCAGGCCGCCGCTCCGGACGAGAGCCTGGCGTTCATCCTCGTCGGGGCTGTGGTGCTGGTGCCGATGATCCTGGCCTATACCGCCTATTCCTACTGGACCTTCCGGGGCAAGGTCCGTGAAGGCGAAGGCTATCACCAGCATGGGCACTGACCTGCCATGAACCGCCGCCTGTCGCAGATTCTCTGGTTCATCGGCCTGTGGACGGCCAGCATCGTGGCCCTCAGCATCGTCGCCTATCGTATAAGGGCGATGATCCTGTAGCCCGGCACGGTCTCAGGCGGCGATTGCGGGGACGGTCTCGCGCACCAGCGCCATGTCGGCATGGAAGGCCCGCTGCTCGGCCTCCTGCGCCGCCGGGTCCGGCAGCCGCAGGATGTAGGCCGGGTGCACCGTCACCAGAAGCCGCGTGCGGTCGTCGAGGTCGATCAGCCGCGAACGCGTGTCGCGGATGGTTACCGCCTTGCCCAGCACCGCGGTGGCGGCCGTCGCGCCCAGCGCCACGATCAGCTTGGGGCGGATCAGCTCGCGCTCGATATCCAGCCACCAGCGGCACATCTTGACCTCGCCCGCGCCGGGCTTCTGGTGGATGCGCCGCTTGCCGCGCGGCGTGAACTTGAAGTGCTTGACCGCGTTGGTCACATAGACCTGCGACCGGTCCACCCCGGCTTCGGAGAGAGCCTTGTCGAACACCTTGCCGGCCGGCCCGACGAAGGGCTCGCCGGCAAGGTCCTCCTGGTCGCCGGGCTGCTCGCCGACGAAGATGACGGGCGCATCGGACGGCCCGCGCCCGAACACGGTCTGCGTCGCCGGCTCCCAGAGCGGACAGGCACGGCACCGCGACGCCTGGTCGCGTGCTTCCTCGATGTCCTCCGGCCGCCGGTTGAAGCCGGAAAAGGCTTCTTGAGCAGGCTGTGCGGCCTGTGCCATCGCCGCCTTCTCCGCATGTCGCTCATGGCGCAAACCCGGCATCGACGGCGCGGTTTCCAGCATGCGGCGTGAGGCCGCTTCCGCGCCCTGCACCAGCGGGCGGATCAATAGCGCCTCGGGCAGATTATGCCAGTACTTGCGCGGCATCTCCGATTGCATCGCCTTCACCTTCAACCGGGCCGGGTTGAAGATCGAGGCATAATAGGTCAGCCACAAGGCCTCGACGGCATCCTCGTCCGGCTTGTCGCTGGCCAGCGCCGGCGGTCCGAACTGCAGTTCCGAGCCGTTCCAGTGGGCCGAGCGGAGCGGCGTCAGAAGCGTCCATTCCATCCCGGTGAAACGCCGGGTGAAAAACGGCGCCGTCAGTTCCACCGTATGATGGAACGGCTCGAACCAGGCGATGTAATGCGGGGCGCCGCTTTCGCCCGGCACCTCGCGGAAGCGCACGAAGGCCTTCATCTTGTGGCTGTCCCGCAGCACCGCTTTCTGCATGTCCTGCGCGCGCCGCACCTCCGGGTCGGACGCCACTTCCAGAAGCCGGCGATCCGTTTGCAGCCGCCAGAGCAGACTGTACAACAAGAGAAAGCGTTGCGGATCGCGGTTGCAGGCGGCGTTGCGGGCAAGATCGATGAAACCGCTCGGCACCTTGGGCGGCGGCGCGCCCCCCGGCTGCCGCGGCAGCGGCTGGCCGAACAGGCCCCCTTCCCCCTCCACGACGAAGTTCATCGCTTCCGGCGTCAGCCCGTGCGACAACGCAAGCCGGGCGGCTTCGCGCCAGCCGTCGAAATCGGCGGGATGGGACAGGGTTGCCGCAAACATGTCAGAACAGGCTCAGTTGCTGCGCCGGCGGCACCAGCGCGTCGCGCAGGCGCGCGCCGTCCGTCAATCCGCCGGGCGTCCAGTCGAGGGCCGATATGAACGGGCGCACCTTGGCCACGGACTGGCACAGACGCGCGATATCGTCCAGCCGCAGGGTCCGGTGGCGGCGCGTGGAGAGAATGCGGTTGACGGATTTCGTGCCGAAGCCGGGAACCCGCAAAAGCATCTCCCGGTCGGCCCGGTTGACGTCGACCGGGAAACGCCCCCTGTTCTTCAATGCCCAGGCCAGTTTGGGGTCGATGGCCAGGTCGAGCATGCCATCCGTTCCGCCGGCCACGATCTCGGAACGCTCGAACCCATAGAAACGCAACAGCCAGTCGGCCTGGTACAGGCGATGCTCCCGCATCAGAGGCGGTCGCGCCAGCGGCAGCCGGCTGGACGCATCCGGAATGGGCGAGAAGGCCGAATAATAAACGCGCTTCAGCCGGAACGAGCCATAGAGGTTTTCCGAACGCGCCAGTATGGCGTCGTCATCCGCCCCGTCGGCTCCCACGATCATCTGCGTCGACTGCCCTGCGGGAGCGAAGCGCTTCGGCTTCGACTTCGACTGCCCTTCCGGCATGCTTTCCTCGATCTTGAGGCGCAGATGCCCCATCGAGCGGCGGATATCGCGCGGCTTCTTTTCAGGCGCGAATTGCGACAGGGCGACATCCGTGGGCAACTCGATGTTGACGGACAGGCGGTCGGCATAGAGCCCCGCCTCTTCCATCAGCAAGGGCGATGCCTCCGGAATGGCTTTCAGATGAATGTAGCCGGCAAAACCATGGTCCAGGCGCAAGGACTTCGCCACCCGCACCATCTCTTCCATCGTATAGTCGGAATTGCGGATGATCCCGGAGGACAGGAACAGGCCCTCTATATAATTCCTGCGATAGAAATTGAGCGTCAGGTCGACGACTTCCTCCACGGAGAAACGCGCTCGCGCCACGTTGGAAGAATGCCGGTTCACGCAGTAGACGCAATCGTAGATGCAGAAGTTCGTCAGCAGGATCTTCAGCAGCGAAATGCATCGTCCATCCGGCGCATAGGCATGGCAGATCCCCGATCCTTCGGTGGAGCCGATGCCTCCGCTCTTCAGCGAATTGCGCTTGACCGATCCGCTCGACGCGCACGAGGCATCGTATTTCGCGGCGTCGCTCAAAATGGCGAGTTTGTCGAGAAGCGTCGTTCGGGCCATGGGCAATGCATATACCGTTCGCTCTTTGTTCTATCCAGTGACGGATTGTCGCGCAACACCGTATGATGGGGTTAACGCCGCGTTAATGGGCTGCGAAGCCCTTGCGGCAGCGGCTTTGGATCCTGTTGGACAGATGCGCGCAGTGTGGCGCAAGTCCCACAAAAGCTTCACGGAATGCGCTCGGGGGGGCGGATCGTAGGTTGTCATTTACCGCATGCCCGGCATTTTACCGGATGCGCTCGGGGGAGCGTGGAATTTCGAGGGGGAATGTCTCCAGCATTCCGAATTGCGGAAAGTGACTGCGAACGTGCCTTTGCGTAGAACGGGCATCGTCCTGACCTTGATGGCGTCCACGACGTGTTTCGGCCTTCTGGCCGGCGCACCTTCGGCGCACGCCTTCGAGCTGTTCGGCTTCAAGTTCTTCGAAAGCGAGGATGATTCCGAGCCGGTACTCGATCCGGTCGACTACTCCGTCACGCTGACGCTGACCCAGCCCGTCGACGGGCTGGAAGATGCGCTGGAATCCGCGTCCACGCTGATGGCGGATGAGGACGAGCCGGTTTCCGGCTCGCTCGGCCTTCTCGCCAAGGCACGCAACGATCGCAAGCGGCTGGTTGCGGCGCTGTACGAGAATTCCCGCTATGACGGCATCGTCACCATCCGCATCGAGGGGCAGGACATCGCAACCCTGCCGCCGGACACGACGTTCAACACGGCCGGTACGGTGCCGGTAACCATCACCGTGGAACCGGGCCAGCTCTACAAGGTCGGCCGCGTCGCCATCGCCACCGACGGCCCGCCCGTGGTGGATCCTGCGGAGTACGAGCTGACCCGCGGCTCCGCCGCGGATTCGACGCGGATCCTGTCGGCGCAGAATCGCATATACCGCGATATCGAGGATACGGGACGCCCCTTCGCAGCGGTCACCCACCGGGACGTCATAGCCGATTCGGCGCGCGGCGAGCTGGATTACGAATTGTCGTTGTCTCCGGGGCAGCGCGTGCCTTTCGGCGTGACGAGCGTCAAGGGCGCACAGGCCGTGCGCCCTGGCTTCGTCGCCTACATGGCCGGCATCCGCCCCGGCACGGTCTACTCCCGGCAGGAACTGGCCGACGCGCGCGAACGCCTGTCCAAGTTGAACGTCTTTTCCAGCGTCAATGTACGTCCCGACGACGGGCAGGTCGCCGATGGGACGCTGCCGGTCATGGTGGAGGTGGCGGAGCGCCCCTTCCGCGTATTCGGCGCAGGCGCAACCTTCTCGAACACCGACGGCGCCGGCGTGAACGCCTATTGGCAGCACCGCAATCTGTTCGGCGGGGCGGAGAGCCTGCGTATCGAGGGCGCGGTGACGCGCATCGGCGCGAACGAAATCTCGAACACCGGCCGCAAGACGGACGGGTTCGACTATCGCGGCTCCGCCGTCTTCCGCAAGCCGGGCGTGCTCGGTCCCGATTCCGTCTATATCGGCTCGCTGACCGCCCTGCGCGAACAGCCGCTCGCCTACGACCGCGCGTCGGTGGCGGCCTACAGCGGCGTCGAATATCGCATCGACAGGCAGCAATCCTTCACCGCCGGCATCCTCATCGAATACGAGGAGATCGAGGACTATCTCGGCAAGGAAGACTTCCTGATCGGGTCTGTCCCGCTCAGCTATACCTTCGACGCGCGCAACGACGAGTTGAACCCAACCGGCGGCTACATGCTCAAGGCGACGGCGGAACCCTCCTACGATGCCTTGAACTCCGTGCCGTTTTTCAAGGCGCGGGGCGACGCCTCGGCCTATCTGTCCTTCGACGAGAACGACCGGTTCGTGGCGGCCGGGCGGGTGGCGTACGGCACCATCCTTGGCGCCGACCTCGAGGACGTGCCGAACGACCGGCGGTTCTTCGCCGGCGGCGGCGGCTCGGTTCGCGGCTATGTCTACCAGTCGATCGGCCCCTACTTCCCCAGTTTCGCCCTGCCCGGCACCAACCCGGATTTCGTCGATACGCCGACCGGTGGCCTGTCGCTGTTCGAGGCCTCTCTGGAGCTGCGCATCGGCATCACGGAGTCCATACAGATCGTGCCCTTCGTGGACGGCGGCACCGTTTCGGACGACCTTTTCCCCGATTTCGGCGAGTTCAAGATCGGCGCCGGCGTCGGCGCCCGCTATCTCACCAGCTTCGGGCCGATCCGCGTCGATGTCGGCATCCCGCTCGATCCCGGTCCGCGCGACGGCGATTTCCAGATCTACGCAGGCATAGGGCAGTCGTTCTGATGCTGCAGCTCCGCTCCCTTCGTACCCGCATCGCCGCCCTCGCCGCCCTCGGCGGAGCCTTCCTGCTGCCGGCGCCGGCAGCCCATGCGCAGGGTTTCATCGCGAACCAGATCGAGAACCTGATCTCGACGGAAAACGCGCAGGTCGAAATCGAGGGCCTGTCGGGCGCCCTGTCCGGCAATATCCGCATCGAAAGCCTGACCGTGTCCGATCCGGACGGCGTCTACCTGACCGCACGCGATCTGGCGCTGGACTGGTCGCCGACGGCCCTGATCCGTCGCACGGTCGAAATCCAGCGCCTGACTGCAGGCTCGATAGACTTCACGCGCCTGCCGCAGGGTACGGCGGCAACGGCCGAGGACGAAAGCGGCGGCGGCGGTTTTTCGCTGCCCAACATCACCGCCAATGTCGGCGAAATCTCCATCGGGCGCTTCACGCTTGGCGAAGCCGTGGCCGGCGTCGCTGCGGAACTGTCGGCCAATGGCGGCCTGACGCTGACGCGCGATCCCGCGGCACTGGACGTGCGCTTCGCGGTCGAACGGCTGGACAGGCCTGGCACCGTCAACGCCACCCTGGGCTTTGCTCCCGACCAGAACCGGCTCGTCCTCGATATCGATGCGAACGAGCCGGAAGGCGGCATCATCGCCGGCCTTCTAAAACTGCCGGGCGCACCGCCCGTAACCGTCAACGTCACGGGCAATGGGCCGCTCAGCGATTTCACGGCCAACGGCGCGCTCGACATCGCGTCCGAGCGCGCGATCACCATCGAGGCCGCCGTACAGGACGGCGCCGACGGCCGCCGCCTGACCGCAAACATCTCCACCATCACCGGGCCCTTCGTGCCGGCGCAATACGCGGACATGGTCGGCGACACGGCCACGGTGGCTGCGGATATCCTGCTGCGCAACGAAGGCGGCATCGTCACCATCGATCGCGGCCAGCTCGTATCCGGCGCGCTGCAACTGGATGCGTCCGGCACCTACGACCCGAGCGGCTCCACGAACGATCTACGCGTCATGCTGGCGACCGAGGAAGGCAACCCCGTGCCGCTGTCCTTCGGCCAGCTCGGTGCGCGCAGCTTCCTGGAAGTGTCCTCGCTGGACGCCACCCTGTCCGGCGCGCTGGCATCGGCGGCGGTGACCGTGGAGGCAGCCGCGCGCACCGCGGGTTACGAGGATTACCTCGCCCGCGACGTCACCCTGCGCGCGACGAGCCCCGGCTTCAACCTCGATGCGGTCTCCGGCCCGTTCCAGCTGGCGCTGGACGCCGCCGGCGCAAGCGCGCCGGAAGGCGTGGCGGCGAACCTCTTGACCGGCCCTATCGCGCTTGCCGTCGACGGGCAACTGACGGACGGCGAAATCGTCATCGAGTCCAACAGCCTGACGACCGGCGCGGCGAGCGCCGCCGTCACCGGACGGGCGGCACGCGATTTCTCGACATTCGATTTTGCCGTGCGCTCCGACGTGGAGAGCGCCGCCCTGGCGCAGCAGCTGACGCAGTATGCGGGCGAGCGCATAGCCCTCGGCGGTTCGGTCGCCCGGACGGCGGAGGGCTTTGAGGGCCGCGACATATCCATCGAAGGAACGGGACTTTCCGTCGAAGCCTCAGGCAGCCTGTCCGGGGAAGCCATCACGGCCAACGCGACTGGCCGTCTCGACCAGGCACAGATACCGGATTCCGGCCTGACGGGCACCGCCGACTTCGCCCTGCAGGCCGCCGGCACGCTCGGCGCACCGCAGGTTGACCTGACGGTGAATGGCGCGAACCTCGATATCGCGAGGCGGACCCTTCAGGAAATCTCCGCGCGCATAGACGGCACCTTCGCACCCGACGCCCCCAACGGCACCGTGGCGGTCAACGGACGGTTCAACGACCAGCCGCTGGAAATAACGGCCGATTTCGATACGCAGGGCGAGGTCCGGACCCTGCGCAACCTTGCCATCGTGCAGGGCGACAACCGCGTCACCGGGGCCGTGGCGCTGGGCGCCGATAACGTGCCGACAGGCAATCTCGATATCGCGGCGCCCGATATGTCGACGCTGGCGGGGCTTATCGGTCTCGAAGCCGGCGGCGATGTCGCGGGCTCGATCGCCTTGACCACACCGGACGGCGCGCCGCAGGCCGCCATCGACATCCGGTCCGGCTCGCTTTCCTTCGGCGAAACGGAACTGGCCAACGCCACGGTGGACGTGACCCTGTTCGACTATGTCGACAGGCCGCAGGCGGAAGGTACGGTGCAGGCGGCGTCGCTGGCCCTTCCCTCGCTGACGGTCTCCGCACTCGACCTCGACCTGTCGCGCCTCAACGATGCGACGGTGATCGACGGCAGCACCACCGTCAACAACGTGGCCACGGCGCTGAACGGCAGCGTTTCCTCGGTACAGGGCGAGACGGCCATAGATCTGCGCCGCCTGACCGCCGATATCGATGGCGCCGCCGTGGCGCTGCGGGAACCGGCCCGCATGACCATCGGGCAGAATGGCGTCAACCTCGGCCGCATCCTGCTTGCCGTGGGCCAGGGCGGGCTGGAACTGACCGGCGCGATCTCGGACGAGGTGCAGCTCGACCTGTCGCTGAATGCCTTCCCTCTGGCCGTCGCCAACCCCTTCGTCGCCGACCTCGATGCCGCGGGCACCCTGACGGGCGACCTGTCGACCGCCGGGCCGGCGGAAAACATCCGCGCCGATTTCGATCTGGCGCTGGCCGGGCTGCAGACCAGTCAGACGCGCCGGGCCGACCTGCCGGCCGTGAACGGCGCCCTTGCCGGGCGTTATCGCGGCGGCATCGCGAGCCTAGATGCAGCGCGGCTGGATATCGGCGGAGGCACGGTGAACCTGTCGGGCGACGTCGGCCAGACGCTGGATGCCGTTCTGACCCTGAGCGACATTCCGGTATCCCTCGCCAATGGCTTCGTAGCCGATCTCGGTGCATCCGGCACGCTCAGCGGCAGGGCCGAGGCGACCGGCGAGCTCGACAATCCCATCGTCGTCTTCGACCTCGACGGACGCGGCATCTCGGCCGATAGGGTTGCCGCCGCCGGCACCGGGCCCATGACGATCGACCTTTCGGGCCGCCTCGCCAACTACACGGTCCGCCTGTCGCAGGCCGTCGCCGAAATCGGCTCCGGCTCGGTCCGCGCCACGGGTAGCGTCGGGCGCGACCTCGACCTGGACCTCGATATCGACCGGCTGCCGGTCGCGCTGGCCAACGCCTTCGTGCCGGGGCTGAACGCCACCGGCGACGTATCGGGCACGGCCAGGGCCGCCGGCACCCTGGCGCGTCCGCAGGCCACCTTCCAACTGGCGGGCGACAACCTTGCCGCCGCGCCGTTGCGGCAGTCGGGCGTCGACACTGTGGCGCTCGACATCGCGGGCGGCTACCGCGACGACGCGCTGACGCTCGAGCGCGGCGACATCCGCGCCGGCGGCGGCACGTTGAACGTGTCCGGAACGGTCGGCGATACGCTGGACCTGCAACTGGCCATGCAGCAGCTTCCGCTGGCGCTCGCCAATGCGGCGTCCCCCGCGCTGGGAGCGCAGGGTACGCTTTCCGGAACGGCGCGCGCCACCGGCTCGCTGTCGGCCCCGGCCGCCACGTTCGATATCAACGGCGCGAACATTTCGGTGGCGGCCTCGCGTGCGGCGGGCGCCCCTGCGGCAAGCCTTGCCGCGGCAGGCGATTTCCGCGACGAGACCGTTTCCCTGCGCACCGCCCGCATCGACCTTTCCGGCGGCGGCAGCATCGTGGCCACGGGCAGCGCCGGACGGCGGCTCAATCTCGACGTGACCTTGTCCAACGTGCCGGCGTCCATCGCGGCCGCAGCAGCACCGGACGTGGCCCCGCAGGGCACGATCGGCGGCAATGTCCAGGCGCGCGGCACCATCGCCAATCCGGACGTGACCTACGACATGCGCGTCGGCGGCCTGTCCGTGGCCCAGACGCGGGAAGCCGGCGTCGGGCCTCTGGACGTCGCGGCGCGGGGCACCTATGCGCAGAACCGGGTGACGCTGGACGGCAACCTTTCGGGCTCGGGCATCGACTTCAACGCCGACGGGTCGGTCAACCTGGCGGGTACGCCCGCCTTCGACCTGGCGCTGAACGGCAACGCGCCGCTGTCGCTGGCCAACCGCATCCTGGCCGAGGGCGGCCGCTCCATCCAGGGCGACGTGCGCGTCGATGCACGCGTGTCCGGTACGGCGGCCAACCCCAATGTCAGCGGAACGGTGTCCACCAGCGGCGCCCGCTTCGTGGATACGGGCATCAACCTTGCGGTCGAAAACATCAACACCACGATCGCCCTTTCCGGCAACCGCGCGACGATCAGCGCCTTCTCGGCCAATCTCGGCAGCGGCGGCGCGATCAACGTGGCGGGCGGCGTCGGCCTCGGCGCCGGCTTCCCCGCCGACATCACCGTCACCATCCGCGACGGGCGCTATGCCGATGGCGAACTGTTCTCGACGCGGCTCGACGCCGATCTGACACTGACGGGCCCGATTACCGGTGCGGCGGTCCTGGGAGGGACGGTCAACGCGCAGGAAATCGCCATCGTCGTCCCCGACAACCTGCCCAGTTCGCTTGCCGAGCTCGACGTGCGGCACGTCAATGCGCCGGCTGCGGTGTACCGCCAGCAGCGGGAAATCAACCCGAATCCCGGCGCCGGCGGCGCCAGCGGCGGCGGTATCACGCTGGACCTGACCTTGAACGCGCCGAACCGCGTCTTCGTGCGCGGACGCGGCCTCGACCTGGAACTGGGCGGCACCATCCGCATCACCGGACCGGCATCCAATGTCGGCATCGTCGGCGGCTTCGACCTGCAGCGCGGCCGGTTGCAGATCCTCAGCCGGCGGCTGGATTTCGAGCGCGCCTCCCTTTCCTTCACGGGCAACCTCATCCCGACGCTGGACTTCCTGGCGCAATCGGACACGGGCCAGGCCACGGTCTACGTCGCGGTTACGGGCCCGGCCGAAAATCCGGCCTTCACCTTCAGTTCAAACCCGGCGCTGCCGCAGGACGAAGTGCTGGCCAGGCTGATCTTCGGGCAGGCGACCAGCGACCTGTCGCCCCTGCAGATCGCGCAGCTCGCCTCGGCGGCGGCATCGCTGGCCGGTGTCGGCGGCTCTACCGGGCTTCTGGACAATCTGCGCTCGCAACTCGGCGTCGATGACATCGACATCCGCACCACGGCGGACGGACAGGCGGCGGTGGGCGTCGGCCAGTACCTGAACGAGAACACCTATGTCGGCGTCGATACCACGGGCCGGGTGTCCATCGACCTCGAGCTCGGACGGGACATCAAGGCGCGCGGGGCCGTCACCGCCAATGGCGGCGGCGAAGTCGGCATCTTCTACGAGAAGGAATATTGAGGGCGACAGCGCCCTCACCCACCTGCGCACGTTAAAATTTCTTCATGGATGGAACGATATGCCGCCATGCCTCATTTCGGGCCGATGGGGCGTATCCAATCCTGTCATGTCAACTTCACACATGAAACCATGGAGTGTGAACCATGAGCGAAGCGCTTGAACCGTCCGAGATCGACTACCGGGTCGGCAGCCATTTCTCCGACCCTGCCGAGGTGGTCGACGACAGGAACCTGTCGCACGGCGAAAAGCAGGCCCTCCTGGAGGATTGGCGTTTTCGCCTCGACGCACGCGTAGCGCGTGCCGGCTCCAGCGACGTCGTCCGGCGGCGTCATGCCTCCCTCGACAGGGCGCTCGACAGGCTGGGCGAGACCCGGCACTGACCGGGTTCGGCGGCGCTGCGGCGCCGCTTATTTCTGCCCGTCCCGCAATCTGCCCCTTTCCGAACGCCGAAAGGCGTTAGATAGTGACCGGGACAACGCGCCGCAGCACATTGATGGTGCGGCGCAGCACAACAGCAGGGCAGGCAGTTAACGTGGCTGATACTCAAGGATATGGCGCGACCGTCCGCACGCTCGCGGAGCGCGGCGATGCGGCAAGCCGGCGCGGCATCAAGGCGCTCTTCGACGATGCGCCGGACCGGTTCGAGGCGTTCAGCGCGGCGCTCGACGACCTGACCCTGGATTATTCCAAGACTGCGCTGAGCGCGGAGGACCGCGAGGCGCTCTATTCCCTTGCGCGCGAATACGGGCTGGAGGAGCGGCGCGACGCCATGTTTGCGGGCGCCCGCATCAATGCCACGGAAGGGCGCTCCGTGCTCCACGTCGCGTTGCGCGGGCAGCCCGAAGACGGCTACGAGGCAGCCGGCGAATATGTCGGCGACGCCGTCGAAGACGTTCTTGCCGCCATGTCCCGCTTTGCCGACGGCATCCGCAGTGGCGAGATCGCGCCGGCACGCGGCGGCCGCTTCACCGATGTCGTCAATATCGGCATCGGCGGCTCGGACCTCGGACCCGTTATGGCCACTCTGGCTTTGGCGCCGTATCACGACGGCCCGCGCGTTCACTTCGTATCGAATGTCGATGGCGCCCATATCGCCGATACGTTGCGTGCGCTCGACCCTGCGACGACGCTGTTCATCATCGCGTCGAAAACCTTCACCACCATCGAAACGATGACGAACGCCGCGACGGCCAGGCGCTTCATCGCCGACGCGCTCGGCGAGGCGGCCGTCGGTGCGCATTTCTGCGCGGTCTCGACGGCGCTGGACAAGGTCGCTGCCTTCGGTATCGACGAGTCGCGCGCCTTCGGCTTCTGGGACTGGGTCGGCGGTCGCTATTCCCTCTGGTCGGCCATCGGCCTGCCGATCATGATCGCCATCGGTCCCGACCGGTTCCGCGAGTTTCTGGCGGGCGCCCGCGCCATGGACAGGCACTTCAAATCGGCTCCGATGGCCGCGAACCTGCCCATTCTTCTGGGTCTCGTCGGCTGGTGGCATCGCGTCGCGCAGGGTTGCCCCTCCCGCGCCGTCATCCCCTACGACCAGCGCCTGGCGCGTCTGCCGGCCTACCTCCAGCAGCTCGACATGGAGTCCAACGGAAAGCATGTCGGGCTCGACGGCGAGCGCGTGAAGACGCCGACCGGGCCCGTCGTATGGGGCGAGCCCGGCACCAACGGCCAACATGCCTTCTTCCAGCTTCTGCATCAGGGCACCGACGTCGTTCCGGTGGAATTCCTGCTGGGCGCGGTTTCGCACGAGCCCGAACTGCAGGATCACCAAAACCTTCTCATCGCCAACTGTCTTGCGCAGAGCGAGGCGCTGATGAAGGGCCGCACCCTCGAGGAAGCGCGCCGTCAACTGCTGGCGGCTGGCCGGGCCCCCGACGAAGCGGAGCGCATCGCACCGCACCGCGAATTTTCCGGAAACCGTCCTTCCCTCACCATACTGTATCGCACGCTGGACCCGTTCACGCTGGGCCGCATCATCGCGCTCTACGAACATCGGGTCTTCGTGGAAGCGCAGCTTTTCGGCATCAACGCCTTCGACCAATGGGGCGTCGAACTGGGCAAGGAACTGGCGACGGGCCTCCTCCCCGTCGTCCGGGGGGAAGCATCGGCCGAAGGGCGCGACGGATCGACCGTCGGGCTCGTGAACGCGATTTCGACATTGAAAGGTTGAGACCATGCCGAACGACGCCACGTTGCCGACGGCCGAGGCCGCCAGCCCCATGCGCCGGGCCACGCACAACCCGTTGCCACGCGGTAACGACGCCGACACGCTGGCGCTCGAGATCGTCGAAAAGCTGACCTACTCGCTGGGCAAGACCACCGGCGTCGCCCGCATGTACGACTGGATGGACGCGACGTGCCTGGCCGTTCGCGACCGGATCATCGACCACTGGATCTCCTCGACCCAGAAGGTCAACAAGGATCAGTCCAAGCGCGTCTGCTACCTGTCGATGGAATTCCTGATCGGCAGGCTCCTGCGCGATGCGATCAACAATCTCGGCCTTGCGGAACCGGTGAAGCAGGCCCTTGCCCGCTACGGAGTGGAGCTCGACCTGGTCGAGCTTCTGGAGCCGGACGCGGCGCTCGGCAATGGCGGCCTCGGCCGGCTTGCGGCCTGCTTCATGGAAAGCATGGCCTCTACCGAGGTGCCGGCCTTCGGCTACGGCATCCGGTACGTCCATGGCTTCTTCCGCCAGGAGATCGCGGACGGCGCGCAGGTGGAACTGCCGGAGGACTGGCTGGCCCACGGCAACCCCTGGGAGTTCGAGCGGCGCGAGACGGCCTACGAGATCGGCTTCGGCGGCAAGGTCACCATGGTGGAAGAGCCGGGGCGTCCGCCCCGCTGCGTCTGGCGCCCGGCCGAGCGCGTCCTGGCCGTCGCCTTCGACACGCCCATCGTCGGCTGGCGCGGCAAGCACGTCAACACGCTGCGGCTGTGGAGCGCCCAGGCGCTGGACCCCATCCTTCTCGACGCCTTCAATTCCGGCGACCACATCGGAGCGCTGCTGGAATCCAACCGCGCCGAAGCCATCACCCGTGTGCTGTACCCTGCGGATTCGCACCAGGCCGGCCAGGAACTGCGGCTCCGCCAGGAATTCTTCTTCTCGTCCGCGTCGCTGCAGGACATCGTCCGCCGCCATCTCCAGACCTACGATACGCTGACGAACCTTGCGGACAAGGTGTCGATCCAGCTCAACGACACGCACCCGGCCGTATCGGTGGCGGAGCTCATGCGCATCCTGGTCGACATCCACGGCATGGAGTGGGACGCGGCCTGGACCGTCACGCAGGCGACCTTCTCCTACACCAACCACACGCTGCTGCCCGAAGCGCTGGAAACCTGGCCGATCCATCTGTTCGAGCGGCTGTTGCCGCGCCAGATGCAGATCATCTACGCCATCAACGCCGACATGATCCGCCATGCGCGGCAGGACAAGGGCCTCGGCGACGGCGAGATTTCCGCGATCTCGCTGATCGACGAGAACAATGGCCGCCGCGTGCGCATGGGGCAGCTCGCTTTCGTCGGCTCCCACGCGGTGAACGGCGTTTCCGCGCTGCATACGGACCTGATGAAGGAAACCGTCTTCCACGACCTGCACCGGCTGTTCCCGGACCGGATCGAGAACAAGACCAACGGCGTGACGCCGCGCCGCTGGCTGTTCGAATGCAATCCGCACCTGTGCAGCCTGATCGACGAGACCATCGGCACGGCCTACCGCGACGACCTGGAAAGGCTGGCCGACCTCGACCCGTATGCCGACGACGCCAGCTTCCGCGACCGGTTCGCAGCGGTGAAGCTTGCCAACAAGCAGCGCCTTGCCAAGGTGATCGAGGAGCGGCTCGCAACCTATGTCGATCCGAAGGCCATCTTCGACATCCAGGTCAAGCGCATCCACGAATACAAGCGGCAGTTCCTGAACATCATCGAGACGGTGGCGCTCTACGACCAGATCCGCTCATCGCCGCATCTGGAATGGACGCCGCGCGTCAAGATCTTCGCCGGCAAGGCCGCCCCCAGCTATCACGAGGCCAAGGAGATCATCCATCTCATCAACGACGTGGCCGGCGTGATCAACGCCGATCCGGCGGTGCGCAACCTGCTGAAGGTCGTCTTCATTCCCAACTACAATGTCAGCCTGGCCGAGATCATCATGCCGGCAGCCGACATATCCGAGCAGATCTCCACGGCGGGGCTGGAGGCGTCGGGCACCGGCAACATGAAGTTTGCGCTCAACGGGGCCCTGACCATCGGCACGCTGGACGGGGCCAATGTGGAGATGCAGGACCATGTGGGCGAGGACAACATGTTCATCTTCGGCCTGAAGGCGGACGAAGTCGCCCGCAGGCGCGCCGACGGCCATCGCGGCCAGCCGCTGATCGACCAGCAGCCGCTGCTGCGTGCCGCCCTGGATTCCATCGAGGGGGGCGTGTTCTCGGAGGGCGAGCCCGGACGCTATCGCGGCCTCGTCGGCTCGCTGCGCGACAGGGATTGGTGGATGATCGCCGCCGACTTCGACTCCTACTGGCAGACGCAGCGCCGGCTGGACACGCTGTGGCACGACAAGGCCGACTGGAACCGCATCGCCGTCCACAACACGGCGCGCATGGGCTGGTTCTCGTCCGACCGGTCGATCGCGGAGTATGCGCGCGATATCTGGCACGCAGGGGCCTTCGAAAAAAAGGCATGAGCCGGCAAGCATTTTAGCCGGTTCCGGGATATGGCGTCCGCCCCGGCGGACGCTATCTTCGATTGCAGAACGGCCGAAGGGCCGGCGACATGTTCGGTGCCCGCCCGCGCGCGGGCGGGGAGGGACTGAATGCCGAATGAGCGCCATGTGGCTCCGATTTCGCGCGATACGATGGCTTACGTGCTCGCAGGGGGGCGGGGCAGCCGCCTGATGGAACTGACCGACAGCCGCGCCAAGCCGGCCGTCTATTTCGGCGGCAAGTCGCGCATCATCGATTTCGCCCTGTCCAACGCGGTCAATTCCGGCATCCGCCGCATCGGCGTGGCCACGCAGTACAAGGCGCACAGCCTGATCCGCCACCTGCATCGCGGCTGGAACTTCCTGCGGCCGGGCCGTAACGAGAGCTTCGACGTATTGCCCGCATCGCAGCGCGTATCGGAAGACCAGTGGTATGCGGGCACCGCCGACGCCGTCTACCAGAACCTCGACATCATCGAGGCCTACGACCCGAAATACATCATCATCCTTGCGGGCGACCACGTCTACAAGATGGACTACGAGATCATGCTGCAGCAGCATGTGGACACCGGCGCCGACGTCACCATCGGTTGCCTCGAAGTGCCCCGCATGGAGGCGCGCAGCTTCGGCGTCATGCATGTGGACGAGAAGGGCCGTGTGACGAACTTCATCGAGAAGCCGGAAGACCCGCCCGCCATCCCCGGCCGGCCCGACACCGCGCTGGCGTCCATGGGCATCTACGTCTTCTCCACCGCCTTCCTGGCCGATCAGTTGCGGCGCGATGCCGCCGACCTCAAGTCGGCGCGCGATTTCGGCAAGGATATCATCCCCTACGTCGTTCGGCATGGCGCGGCCTACGCGCATTCCTTCAACCGCTCGGTCGTGCGCTCCTCCAACGAGGCCGATGCCTATTGGCGAGACGTCGGCACGGTGGATGCCTACTGGCAGGCCAATATCGACCTGACCGACGTCGTCCCGCAGCTCGACATCTACGACCGGGACTGGCCCATCTGGACCTATGCCGACGTGACGCCCCCGGCCAAGTTCGTGCATGACGAGGAAGGACGGCGCGGCTATGCCGTGTCTTCGCTGGTTTCCGGCGATTGCATCATCTCGGGCGGGTCGCTGAAACGCTCGCTGCTCTTCACCGGCGTGCGCATGCGCTCCTATTCGCGGCTCGACCATGCGGTGGTGCTGCCCGGCGTCGTCATCGGCCGGCATGCCCGCATCAGCCACGCGGTCATCGACCGGGGTGTCGAGATTCCCGAGGGGCTCGTCATCGGCGAGGATCCGGAGCTGGACGCCCAGCGCTTCCGGCGCACGGCCAGCGGCATCAGCCTGGTGACGCAGCCGATGATAGACAGGCTGACACGCTTTGAGTGACATTCGCGTTCTTTCGGTCGCTTCCGAAGTCTTTCCCCTGATCAAGACGGGCGGGCTTGCAGACGTGGCGGGAGCCCTGCCCCTGGCATTGGAGCGGCTGGGCAAGGACGTCCACACGCTGATGCCCGCCTATCCCAGTATCCTCGACCGGGTCGGTCCGCTGGCGCCGAAGGCGCATTTCACCGACCTGTTCGGTGGCGCCGCCACGGTGCTGGCCGCGGAGGCGCACGGGCTGCAGCTTCTGCTGCTGGATGCCCCTCACCTCTACGACCGGCCGGGCGGCCCCTATATCGGCCTGAACGGCTACGACCATACGGACAATTGGGCGCGTTTCGCGGCGCTCGGCAAGGCCGCGGCCGAGATCGGCCTCGGCGCGATCGACGGATGGCGGCCAGATATCGTCCACGCGCACGACTGGCAGGCGGCGCTGGCGCCGGTCTACCTGGCCTTTGCGCAAGGGCCGCGCCCGCGCACCGTCATCACCATTCACAACCTTGCCTTCCAGGGCGCGTTTCCGCACACGATCTTTCCCGAGCTCGGCCTGCCGGACACCGCCTGGTCGATCGAGGGCGTCGAATATTACGGCTCGGTCGGCTTCCTGAAAGGCGGGCTGCACGCTGCCGATCTCATAACCACCGTCAGCCCCACCTATGCGGCCGAAATCCTGACGCCGAACGGCGGCATGGGCCTCGACGGGTTGCTGCGCGGCCGCGCCGACCGCCTGGTCGGCATCGTCAACGGCGTGGACGTCGAGACGTGGAACCCTGCCACCGACCCGGAGATCGCCGCCAATTTCACCGTCGACGACGTGTTCAAGCGCCAGATCAACAAACGGGCGCTGGAGGCCGAGTTCGGCCTTGCCGAAGACGACGGGCCGATCCTTGCGGTCGTCTCGCGCCTGACGTGGCAGAAGGGGCTTGATATTCTCGTCGAGGCGATCGAGCCCATCGTGGCCGGCGGCTTCCGCCTGGTCATCGTCGGCTCCGGGGACCGGCTCCTGGAAGGCGAGTTCCTGGCCGCCTCGGCCCGCCATGCCGGGCGCATCGGCGTGCGCATCGGCTATGACGAGCCCCTGTCGCACCGTGTGCAGGCGGGCGCCGACGCGCTCCTCGTGCCATCGAGGTTCGAACCATGCGGGCTGACGCAGCTCTATGCGCTGCGCTACGGCTGCCTGCCTGTCGTCACACGCGTCGGCGGGCTGGCGGACACCGTCATCGACGCCAATGTCGCCGCCGTCACGGCCGGGGTGGCCACCGGCGTCATCTTCGAGCCCGTCACCCGCGATGCGCTGGTGAAGGGCCTCGTGCGGCTGCGCCGCCTCTACGAGGATCCCGCCCAATGGCGGGACATCCAGTTGCAGGCCATGCGCAGCAATGTTTCATGGGAACTCAGCGCCCAGCGCTATGCCGGGCTTTACCGCGACTTGCTGAAAGATCAGGATCGATGAGCATCATCACCGTTGAGACCAGACCCTTCGACGACCAGAAGCCGGGCACGTCGGGCCTGCGCAAGAAGGTGCCGCACTTCCAGCAGCCGAACTATGCCGAGAATTTCATCCAGGCGATCTTCGATGCCGCCGACGCGCCGGAAGGCGCAACGCTGGTGGTGGGCGGCGACGGGCGCTTCTTCAACCGCGACGTCGTCGGAAAGGTCATCCGCATGGCGGCGGCCAACGGCTTCGGTCGTGTCGTCGTGGGCCGCGACGGGCTTCTGTCCACACCGGCGGCTTCCAACCTGATCCGCCAGCGCAAGGCGGCGGGTGGGATCATCCTGTCGGCCAGCCACAATCCCGGCGGTCCGGACGGAGACTTCGGCATCAAGTACAATGTCGCCAATGGCGGCCCGGCGCCCGAAGGCGTCACCGAGCGCATCTATGCCCGCACCAGGGATTTGTCCGAATACCGGATTTCCGACGCCGACGCGCCCGACCTGTCGCAGCCGGGCACGACACGTATCGAGACGATGGACGTCGAGATCGTCGATCCGGTCGCCGACTATGCAGCCCTCATGGAAACGCTCTTCGACTTCGACGCCATCCGAGCCGCCATCGCGGGCGGCCTGACGCTGCGCTTCGACGCGATGCACGCCATCACCGGCCCCTATGCGACGGAGATCCTGGAGCGGCGCCTCGGCGCACCGGCCGGCAGCGTCGTCAACGCCGTGCCGCTGGAGGATTTCGGCGGCGGCCACCCGGACCCCAACATCGTCTGGGCCGCCCCGCTGGTGGACCATCTGATGAGCGCCAATGCACCGGCATTCGGCGCCGCTTCCGACGGCGACGGCGACCGCAACATGATCCTGGGCAAGGGCATCGTGGTGACGCCGTCCGACTCCCTCGCCATCCTTGCGGCCAACGCGCACCTGGCAAAGGGCTATTCGGGCGGCATCTCCGGAATCGCCCGCTCCATGCCGACCAGCCAGGCGGCCGACCGGGTCGCCGCGAAACTGAAGATCGGCATGTTCGAGACGCCGACCGGCTGGAAGTTCTTCGGCAATCTGCTCGATGCCGGCAAGGTCACGATCTGCGGCGAGGAAAGCTCGGGCACCGGCTCGGACCACGTGCGCGAGAAGGACGGGCTCTGGGCCGTCCTCTTGTGGCTCAACATCCTCGCGGTGCGAGGCATGGGCGTCGCCGACATCGTGCATGAGCACTGGAAGACCTATGGCCGCAACTATTACCAGCGGCACGATTACGAGGAAGTGGACAAGAAGGCCGCTGAAGACCTGATGGATTCGCTTCGCGGCCGCCTCGCCTCCATGGCCGGCCAGCGCTTCGGCACGCTGGTCGTCTCCGAGGCCGACGACTTCTCCTACAAGGATCCGGTCGACGGCTCGGTCGCCACGGGCCAGGGCGTGCGCATCATCTTCTCGGGCGGCTCGCGCATCGTCTTCCGCCTGTCGGGCACCGGCACTAAGGGCGCCACCTTGCGCGTCTATCTCGAACGGTTCGAAGCCAACCCGGATCGCCACGCCCTGCCCGTCGAGGAGGCGTTGAAGGAATTGATCGATACGGCCGACGCCATCGGGGAAATCCGCAAGCGTACCGGCCGCGCCGAACCCGACGTGCGCACCTGACGGGCACGGCCATGGAGGGTACCCGACGCATCCACGCGCGGTGGTGGCTGGCGACGCTCGGCGTCGTCGCGGCCGCCGCCGCCATCCTCCTGGCCATGGGCCGCGTCCCCATCTGCGAATGCGGGACGGTGAAGCTGTGGCATGGCGCGGTCGCCAGCTCCGAGAACTCGCAGCATCTTTCGGACTGGTATTCGCCCTCGCACCTCATCCACGGCTTCATCTTCTACTGGTTCCTGTGGCTCATCGCCCGAAACAAGAGCATGGGCTGGCGCCTGTTCATCGCCACCATCATCGAGGCCGGCTGGGAGATCGTCGAAAACACCGATGCGGTGATCGCTCGCTACCGGGATTCCACCATCGCGCTCGATTATTTCGGCGACAGCGTCATCAATTCCGTGTCCGACATCGGCTTCATGATCGCCGGCTTCCTGCTGGCGGGCCGGTTGCCGGTGTGGCTGACGGTCGCCATCGCCGTCTTCTTCGAGCTCTTCACCGGATACATGATCCGCGACAACCTGACGCTCAACGTCATCATGCTGATATGGCCGCAGGACTGGATCCGGGCATGGCAGGGCGGCGCGTGAGCGGAATCACCGCCGAACGGGGCCTGCCGCCGCAACTCGGCGCGGTCGTGGATACCGACGGCGTCCACGTTTCGATCGTCTCGCGCCATGCCGACAGGATGGAACTCTGCCTGTTCGAGGGCGGCATGACGCGCGAGAACCGTCGCCTCGTGCTGCCGGGGCGCCAGGGCGACGTCTTCTTCGGCTTCGTGCCGGGCCTGAAGGCCGGCGCGCTCTACGGCTATCGCGCCCACGGCCCGTGGCAGCCGGCGCACGGCCACCGTTTCGACCCGGCCAAGCTGCTGGTCGACCCGTACGCGACGGCGCTGGACAGGCCCTATGCCTACGATCCATGCCTGTCGGCTCCGCCCGCCGCCGCCGTCGATACGGCTCCGATCGTCCCTCGCGCCATCGTGACGGACCTGCCGCGCGATGCGGCGCCGATGCCACCGGGAAAGCCGGGCTTCACCTACGAAGTGTCGGTGCGCGGCTTCTCCATGCGGCACGACGGCATCGCCCCCGCCCTGCGCGGCACCCTTGCGGCGCTGGCGGACCCCGCGCTGATGGACCATATCGCCGGCCTCGGCGTGCAGACGGTAGAGCTGATGCCGCTGTGCGGCTGGGTGGACGAGCGGCACCTGTTCGCACTCGGCCTGCGCAACTCCTGGGGCTATAACCCCGTCACCCATATGGCCCTCGACCCGCGCCTTGCCCCCGGCGGTTATGCCGAGTTGCGCCGCGTCGTGGACGCGTTCCATGCACGCGGCATCCGCGTTCTGGTCGATGTCGTCCTGAACCATTCGGGCGAGAGCGACGAATTCGGCCCGACCCTTTCCTATCGCGGGCTCGACAACCGCCTCTATTACCGCACCCATCCGGACGATCCCGGCCTTCTCATCAACGATACGGGCTGCGGCAATACGCTGGCGCTGGAGCGCGAGCCGGTCGGCCGCATGACGCTCGATGCCCTGCGGCTGATGGTGCAGGCGGCCGGTGTCGATGGTTTCCGGTATGATCTCGGCACGGTGCTCGGCCGCACCGAGACCGGCTATTTCGACCCCGACGCACCCTTGCTGCGGCAGATCGCGGCGGACCCGGTACTGGCGGGCCGCATCCATGTGATGGAGCCCTGGGACATCGGTCCCGGCGGCTACCAGCTCGGCAATTTCAAGCCGCCCTACGGCGAATGGCAGGACCGCTTCCGGGACGATGTACGCCGCTTCTGGAAGGGAGAGGACGCGATGGCCGGCGCCCTGGCGACACGCCTTGCCGGCTCCGCCGACATCTTCCAGCGCAACGGGCGCGATCCCTCCGCCGGGGTCAACTTCATCGCCGCGCATGACGGGTTCTCCCTTGCCGATATCGTCGCCTACGAGCGCAAGCACAACGAGGCCAACGGCGAGGCAAACCGCGACGGGCACAACGACAATCATTCGTGGAACTGGGGCGTCGAGGGCTTCACCCATGACGCGGCGGTGATCGAGGCGCGCAGGCGCGACATCCGCGCCCTTCTGGCAACGTTGTTCGTAGCGCGCGGAACTCCGATGTTGACGGCCGGCGACGAGTTCGGCCGCACCCAGGCCGGCAACAACAACGCCTATGCGCAGGACAACGACCTGTCCTGGCTCGACTGGGCAGCCGCCGACCGGGCGCAGGCCGCCTTCACCGCGCGGCTGGCCGCGTTGCGGATGCGGCACCCCGCTTTGTCGGCCGACACCTGGCTGAGCGGCGAGGCGGTCGAGGGCTGCGACCTGCCGGACGCCGTCTGGTACGGAGAGGGCGGCATCCTGACCATCGACGAATGGCGGCAGGCGGCTCGCCGCCTTCTGGGCCTGTTCCTGCGCCGCGCCGACGACGGCGTCCTTGCCGTTTTCAATGCCGGCATGGACGAAGCCGACATGGCCCTGCCACCGGCCCGGGCCGGCCGCAAGCTGGTTGTGAAGCTGCGCTCCGATACGCCGGACGTGCCGGAATCGCCGGCTTCGGACCCGCTCCGCCTCGGTCCGCGCTCGGTGACGATTCTGGTGGAAGAAGCGGCCGCCCCATCGCAATCGGCGGCCTGACCTCTTAGGTTGGGCGGCATCCGAGTTACCCAGCCCTACGACGCGATGACGATCCGCCAGCTCTCCGAACACATGATCGACCAGATCGCCGCCGGCGAAGTGGTCGAGCGGCCGGCCAGCGTCGTCAAGGAACTGGTGGAAAACGCGCTCGACGCCGGCGCCCGGCGCATTTCCATCGTTACGGCGGGCGGCGGCAAAAGCCTGTTGCGCATAACAGACGATGGTTGCGGCATTCCCGCGATGGAGCTGCCGCTGGCCGTACGGCGGCACTGCACGTCCAAACTGGCCGAGAGCCTGCACGACATCGCAACCCTGGGCTTCCGGGGCGAGGCGCTTCCCTCCATCGGATCGGTCGCACGGCTGTCGATCCGGTCGCGGCCGGCCGACGCGGCGGAAGCCGCCGAGATTCGCGTCGAGAACGGCGTCCTGCAGGGACCGCGCCCGGCCGCGCTGTCACAAGGTACGGTGGTGGAGGTGCGCGACCTCTTCTACTCCATCCCGGCGCGGCTGAAATTCCTCAAGGGCGAGCGGGCCGAAAGCGGCGCGATAACCGATGTTGTGCGCCGGATCGCGCTGGCCTTTCCGCAAGTCCGCTTCGAGCTGACGGGCGAGGACCGGACCCCGACCGTGTACGAGGCGGCATCCGACCCCCTGGCGCGCATCGCCGACGTGATCGGCAAGGACTTCGCCGACAATGCGCTCGAGCTGGATGCCCTGCGCGAGGGGGTGGGCCTAACGGGCTTTGCCGGGCTGCCCAATTTCAATCGGGGCAACGCGCTGTACCAGTTCTTCTACGTCAACGGTCGCCCGGTGCGGGACAAGATGCTGCTGTCGGCCATGCGGGGCGCGTACATGGACGCCATGGCCAAGGACAGGCACGCCGTGGCCGCGCTTTTCCTGACCATCGATCCGCGCGACGTGGACGTGAACGTGCATCCCGCCAAGGCGGATGTACGCTTCCGAGACCCCGGCCTCGTGCGCGGGCTCGTCGTCGGCGCCATCCGGGCCCGATTGGCCGAGGGCGGATTGCGTTCCTCCACCAGCGGCACGGCGGCGATGCTGGCGGCCTTCCGCCCCGCCATGGCGGCAGAGAGCCCGCGATCCGGGGCGATGGGCCAGGGCTACCGGCCCGAACCGCGGCCCATCGGCTATACGCCCGCCGCCTCCCCTTTCCGCCCGCTCGGCGGCGCGGCCGGCGGCTTTTCCTCTCCCGGCCCGATGGGCGGGGTTGCGCCGCTCGCGCCCTCGGCGCGCATCGACGAGCCGGCCCGGGAAAAGACCGTCGAAACCTTTCCGCTGGGTGCGGCCCGCGCGCAGATCGACAAGGCGTTCATCGTGGCGGAAACGCCCGACAGCCTCGTGATCGTCGACCAGCATGCCGCCCATGAGCGCCTCGTCTACGAAGCCCTGAAGGCGGCGTTGCACGACAGGCCGCTGCCGGCGCAGATGCTGCTGATACCGGAAATCGTGGATTTGCCGGAGGCGGACGTGGACCGGCTCATGGACGCGGCAGAGACCTTCCAGCGCTTCGGCCTTGCTCTCGAGCGCTTCGGGCCGGGTGCGATAGCCGTGCGCGAGGTGCCGGCCATGCTGGGGCAGGTCGACGCTGTGCAACTGGTGCGCGACCTAGCCGACGAGTTGGCCGGTTCCGACACGACAGACGGCCTGAAGGCGCGCATCGATCACGTCGCGGCCACCATGGCGTGCCATGGCTCGGTCCGCTCGGGCCGCGCCCTGCGGGCCGACGAGATGAACGCGCTTCTGCGCGAAATGGAGCGCACGCCCGGCTCCGGGCAGTGCAATCACGGCCGGCCCACCTATATCGAGCTCAGGAAGACCGATATCGAGCGGCTGTTCGGCCGGCGTTGACGATGCGCCGCCGACCTGATTGAACCATAGCCGCGACATCGAATGCGAACGGGAAAGCCACGGTGATGATGAACCGTATGGACGGCGGCGGGGAAGCCAGGATCAACTATCTGGACGGGGATTTCGAGGTGGTGCGCCCCGGCAGCTACGTGCTCTGCGCCGTGACGGGGCAATCCATACCCCTCGACCTTTTGCGCTACTGGAGCGTCGCCCGGCAGGAAGCCTATGTCGATGCGGCCGCCAGCTTGAAACGCGAACTGGAGATCGACCCTTCCCTCGGCCGCGCCCACGGCCGCGCCACCGGCTAGGGGGCGCGCATGTCCCTCCCCTCCAACGGCCATGAGGTCGAGCTCAAGCTCCTGATCGACCCGGCGGAGGCGGATAGTCTGGTCGGATCCGACCTTCTCGGCGAGCCGGACGACGTTCGGACCCTGCACACCGTCTATTTCGATACGCCCACGCTGGACCTTGCCACGGCCGGATTTTCGCTGCGCGTGCGCGAAAGCGGCGGGACGTTCGTCCAGACGGTGAAGGCTTTGGGCAACGAAGCCGCCGGGTTGATGGCGCGCCCGGAATGGGAGCGCGAACTCCCCGGCCCCGAGCCGGTGCTCGACGACGAGAGGCCCATCCGGCAAGGCATGGGCGATCGCCTGCAGATGCTGGCGCCCCTCTTCGAGGTCGACGTGGAGCGCCGCAGTTGGACCCTGTCGCAGGGCGGCTCGGTGTGCGAGATCGTCCTGGACAGGGGCGTCGTCCGGGCGGGCGACCGCCAGGCGCCGGTGTGCGAGATCGAGATCGAGTTGAAGGCCGGCGAAGCCTCGGACCTGTTCGCCCTTGCCCGGCGGATCGACGAGGTCGTTCCCGTATGGCCGGGCGTGATGACGAAGGCCGAGCGCGGCCATCGGCTTCTGGGCCCGGTACGCCATGCCGTCAAGTCGCAGTCGGCGACGCTTTCGGAAGGGATGAGCAGCGCGGTCGCCTTTCAGCGGATCGCCTCGGCCTGCCTGCGCCAGTTCCGGCTGAACGAGATGCAGGTGGACCCCACCTATCCCGATGCGCTGCATCAGGCCCGGGTGGCCATCCGCCGGCTGCGTTCCGCCCTGTCCATCCACAAGAAGATGCTGGCCGGAGAGCAGCTTTCGGCGATGCGCTCGGGCCTGCGCGATCTCGGCTCCGCGCTGGGCGAAGCACGCGATCTCGACGTGCTTGCCGGCCGGATGGAAGGATCGGCCTACCTGGAGCCTGTCGAGCAGGCGCGCCGCGACGCCTATGAGCGCGCGTGCCAGGCCCTCAGGTCGCAAGGCACCCGGGCGCTGCTGCTCGATTTTTCGCAGTGGCTGTCCTTCGGCGACTGGATCGCGTCCGCCGATACGCTGGCGCTTCGGCAAGCCCCGGCACGCGATGCTTCCGCGCAGATCCTCTCCCGCCTGTTCAAAAAGGTTCGCAAGGCGGGACGGCACCTCGATACGCTGGATGACGAGGCGCGGCACGAATTGCGCAAGATGGCCAAGCGTCTGCGTTACGCGGCGGAATTCTATGCGCCGCTGTTCGACGACAAGCGAAGCCGTAAGCGTCGCAAGCGGCTTCTGGAAGGGCTGGAAGCCCTTCAGGATTCACTCGGCGCACTGAACGACCTGGCTTCCGCACCCCGGACGATCGAACGGCTCGATCTCGGCGCGGAAGCCGTTTCGCAGATCGCCGGGCATGGCGGCGAAGACCGCCGGGACGACCTTCTGGCCAGGGCCGCCTCCGCTCATGAAGCCGTCGAGGCGGCCAAGCCGTTCTGGAACTGACCCGCCGCTAGGCCGCGTCGCGCAGCCGCTCCGATGCGCCATCCGCCTTGCTGCTCCGGCGATAGCGGCTGCCGAAGCGATTGGCCAGGAAGGCATCGAAAGGCACGTCCTCCTGCCGCACGAACCCCTTTTGCGGCAGGATACCCGCCGACAGCAGGTCCAGTACCGCGCAGATGCCGGCTGCAGTGGTGATCTGGATGGCGCTATGCATCTCCCCCGCTATCGGCCCGCTATGGATCCGGCGCGCGTCGGTTTCCTGCACCAGGCGTCCGTTCCGCATTCCGGTGACGGTGGCGAAGGTTACCACAACGTCCTGCCGGGTGGCCGGGAGTGCATGTTCCAGGATGTCCTTGAGGACCTCGCGGCGATGCCGCAGGCCGAGATCGTCGAGCAGCGTCTTCATGATCGCGGCGTGGCCGGGATAACGCAGGGTGCGGTAATTCAGCGAACGGACCTTGCCGGCATAGGTTTCGCAGAGCGAGCCGAGGCCGCCGGACGTGTTGAAGGCCTCGTATCGCGTGCCGTCGATCGACAGCGTCTCGAGCTCTTGCATGGCCGGCACCAGGATCTTGTGGCCGTCGACGATGGCCTCGCAGGGCTCGATATACTCGTTGATGACGCCGTCCGTACTCCAGGTCAGGTTGTAGCCGAGCGCATTCGACGGAAATTCCGGCAGCGCGCCGACGCGCAGGCGCATCGTGTCCAGCGTATCGAACCGGCCGGCGAGATCGTTGGCGACGATGGAGATGAAGCCCGGCGCAAGCCCGCATTGCGGTATGAACGCTGTGGCGCTGCCCCTGGCCAGTTCCATCACGCGGCGGGTAGAGGCGACGTCTTCCGTCAGGTCCATATAGTGTACTCCACTGGCCGCGGCAGCCTCGGCGATGGCGGTCGTCAGGTGGAACGGCGCAGCGCTGAGAACGGCGTGGCGCCCCTTGAGAAGCGCGCGCAGCCCGGCCTCGTTACGGATGTCGGTGCCGATGGAGTCGACATTCGGGTGGCGGGCGGCCTCCGCCGCTGCCGCCGCATCGCGGTCCGCGACCGTGACGCGGTAGTCTCCCGTCTCGGCCAGCATCGCGGCGATGGCCGAACCGATCTTCCCGGCTCCGATGACGACGATATCGCGCATGAACATTCCCTCCGACTGATGCGACCGATCGTCCCATCAACGGATCATGCAGGACTTTGCAGATCAAACCGGTAATCTCTATAGTTTGCCGATCTATTTCGTCGTATCGCCGATGGATTTCGTCACTATGCAAATTTCTCCCAAGGATGAGGCCCTGCTCGCGCTTCTGGCCGAGAATGCCCGGACGCCTGTTGCCGACCTTGCACGGCGACTGGGCCTGTCGCGGACGACCGTGCAGGCGCGCATCGAGCGGCTCGAGCGCGCGAACGTCATCTCCGGCTATACCCTGCGCCTGGGCGAGCAGGTGGAGCGGCATCTAGTGAAGGCCCATGTGCTCATAAGGGTGCGCCCCAAGCACGCGTCCCGCACCATCGCGGAACTCACCGAAATGGCCGAAGTGCGGATGCTCCATTCCGTCAGCGGTGAAGTCGACCTGATCGCCATCGTCGCGGCGGGGTCCGTAGCCGCGCTGGATGCCGTCCTGGACAGGATCGGAGAGCTGGACGGCGTCGAGCGCACGCAGACATCGGTGATCCTGGCGACGAAGGTCGATCGTTCGTCCTCTTGACCGATCGATCTTCCGTTGACGTTTGGGGAAATCGCAACCGGCAGTATTTACAATAGGGTCGAATGCCGCTCGAATGAGAGGTACCCAATTGGAGGTAGCGCCATCCGGCCGCCACCGCACCCGGAGGTGACTGCATGAATAACCGGACCTGGCTCGCATTCCTGGGTTCCGCCGTGCTCGGCACGGCCATCCTGACCGTTCCGGCGGCGGCGGAAACGCTCAGGCGCGGCAATGCCGGCGAACCGCAGACGCTCGACCAGGCGCACACCTCGATCGATGTCGAGGCGAATATCCTCAAGGACCTCTACGAGGGCCTGACCATCTATGGCCCGGACGGCGAGCTTGCGCCTGGCACGGCGGAAAGCTGGACCGTGTCGGACGACGGGACGGTCTATACGTTCAAGCTGCGCTCCGATGCCGACTGGTCCAACGGAGACCCGGTGACGGCGGAGGATTTCGTCTATTCCTTCCGCCGGCTGCAGGATCCGGAGACGGCCGCGGGCTACGCCAACATCCTCTACCCGATCAAGAATGCCGAGGCGATCAACACCGGCAAGATGCCGGTGGATCAGCTCGGCATGCGAGCCGTGGACGCCAAGACGCTGGAAATCATGCTGGAGCGTCCAACGCCCTTCTTCCTGGAGCTCCTGTCGCACCAGACAGGCCTTCCGGTGCATCCGGCGACCGTCGAAGCCGAGGGCGGCAATTTCGTGCGGCCCGGCACGATGGTGTCCAACGGCGCCTTCAGGCTGACGGAGCAGGTCGCCAACGACCACATCACCGTCGCCCGCAACGACGAATACTGGGATGCCGGCAATGTGGCGCTGGACAGCGTGATCTTCTACCCGATCGAGGACCAGGCCGCCGCGTTGCGACGGTTCCAGGCCGGCGAGCTGGATATCAACAAGGAGTTCCCTGCCGACCAGCTGCAATTCCTGCGCGAGCAACTCGGCGATCAGGTCCGCGTCACGCCGTATCTCTCCACCTATTACTACACGTTCGACACGCGGACCGCTCCCTTCGACGACGTCGATGTCCGCCGCGCCTTGTCCATGGCGGTGGACCGCGACTTCCTGTCGGAAGAAATCTACGGCGGGGCACAATTGCCGGTCTATGCCATGGTGCCTCCCGGCATGGAAAACTACGGAGAGCCGGCCGAGGCGGATTTTGCCGCCATGAGCCAGCTCGACCGCGAGGACGAGGCCGTCAGGCTGATCGAAGAAGCAGGCTACGGCCCGGGCGGCAAGCCGCTGACGGTCGAGATCCGGTACAATACGAATGCCAATCACGAGAGGGTCGCCACCGCGATCGCCGACATGTGGTCCACGGTGCTGGGCGCGACGGTGACGCTGACCAATCTCGACGTGTCGTCCCACTATGCCTACCTGCAGGAAGGCGGCGCCTTCAACGTCGCGCGTGCGGGCTGGGTCGCCGACTACGCCGACCCGGAGAATTTCCTGGCGCTCAGCCTGTCGAGCAACAAGACGTTCAACTACGCGCACTGGAGCAACGCCGAATTCGACGCGCTGATGGCGCAATCCTACAATGAGCGGGACGCGCAGGAGCGCTCCGGGCTCATGCACCGGGCAGAGACGATCCTGATGCAGGAGCAGCCGGTCGTTCCGCTGATGAACACGGCGTCCCTGTGGCTGGTTTCCGACAAGGTCTCCGGGTGGGAGGACAACGCGGTCAACGTGCACCTGTCCAAATATCTGTCGGTCGAGCGGTAGGCGCGCGACCCGGCTGGCTTCATGTTCCGGTTCGTTTCCCACCGGCTGATGAGCGCCGTCCCCACGGTCTTCATCGTCGTCACCCTGTCGTTCTTCCTGATGCGGCTTGCGCCGGGCGGCCCTTTCAACCTCGAAAGACCGCTGCCGCCGGCGACGATGGCCAACATCATGGCGACGTTCCAGCTCGACCAGCCTCTGTATGTGCAGTACGGCACCTACCTGAAGAACGCCCTGACCGGCGATTTCGGGCCCAGCTACATCTACCGCGACTATTCGGTGGCGGAACTGATCATGCAGGCCTTGCCCTATTCGATCACGCTCGGCCTCTGGGCGCTGGCCTTCGCCCTGGTTGGCGGCGTCACCGCCGGCGTCATCGCGGCCCTGCGCCAGAACGGCTGGGTCGACTATGCGGTGATGAGCGTTGCCACCGTAGGCGTGACCATTCCCAACTTCGTGGTCGGGCCGCTGATGTCGCTGGTCTTCGCGGTGATCCTGTCGCTGGTGCCGGCGGGCGGCTGGGGCGACGGCGGCTTCCGCAACCTTGTCCTGCCGGTGGTCGCCCTCGGCCTGCCGCAACTTGCCGTTTTCGCACGGCTGACGCGCGGCTCGATGATCGAGGCGCTGCGCACCGACCATATCCGCACGGCGCGGGCCTATGGATTGCCCGCACGCAGCATCGTCGTCACCCACGCCATGCGCGGCGCGATGCTGCCCATCGTGTCCTATCTGGCGCCGTGCTGCGCGGCGCTGCTGACGGGCTCGACGGTGGTGGAGACAATCTTCACCATCCCCGGCGTCGGCCGCTATTTCGTGGAGGGCGCGCTGAACCGGGATTACACGCTGGTGATGGGTACGGTCATCCTGATCTCCGTCTTCATCATCGTGTTCAACCTTCTCGTGGACATCCTCTACGCGCTGCTGGACCCGAGGATTCGCCATGACTGATCTTTCGGCAGAGGCCCGCGTGCCGGCGGCGGAGACGCGCAGCAGAAGCCTCCTGCAACTGGCGCTCACGCGGCTGCGCCGCAACCGCGCCGCCATGGCCGGCTTCGTCGTGCTGTTTCTGGTGACGCTGTTCTCTTTCGTCGGGCCCCATCTCATCGACCATCGCTACGACCAGGTCTTCGCGTCCTACGTGGCGGTTCCGCCGAGCCTCGAACCTCTCCCGCGCGAGGCCGACCTGCAAGGCGCGGTCGAGGGCGTCACGCGGCGCGCCCGGGTCGACCTTGCCGATTTCGCCATCGAGGACGGCATGTTCCGCGCAACGGTCACCAGCGAGCGGGAGATCGATCCGCGCGTGACCCGCTATTTCGACCGCGTCAACGAATTCGCCGGCTCGCAGGTCGAGGAAACTTCCGCCGACGGCCGCAGCATGGTCGTCACCGGCCGGGTGCAACAGGCCCTGTTCCCCTTCGGCACGGATCGCAACGGACGCGACCTTCTGGTACGCACGATGGTCGGCGGGCAGATATCGCTGGTCATCGGCGTTCTCGCCTCCATCGTCGCCCTCGTCATCGGCGTCACCTACGGCGCCATCGCGGGCTATCTCGGCGGGCGCGTCGACAATGTCATGATGCGGCTGGTGGAGATTCTCTATTCCCTGCCCTTCGTCTTCCTCGTCATCATGCTGGTCGTCTTCTTCGGACGCTCCTTCGTGCTGATCTTCATCGTGATCGGGCTGGTGGAATGGCTGGACATGGCCCGCATCGTGCGCGGGCAGACCTTGTCCCTCAAGCGGCGGGAATTCGTGGCCGCTGCGGAGGCGATGGGCCTGACCGACTGGCAGATCGTCCGCCGCCACATCATCCCCAACACGATCGGCCCCGTCGTCGTCTTCGTCACGATCGTCGTGCCCAAGGTGATCCTGCTCGAAAGCTTCCTGTCCTTTCTCGGCCTCGGCGTGCAGGCGCCGCTGACCAGCTGGGGCGCCCTCATCTCTGAAGGCGCGGCCACCATACAGGCGACGCCCTGGCTGCTGATCTTTCCGGCCACCTTTTTCTGCGTCACGCTGTTCGCGCTGAACTTCATCGGCGACGGGCTGCGCGACGCCTTCGACCCCAAGGATCGCTGACGATGAGCGACGACGATATCCTGACGCTGACGGGGCTTAACGTCACCTTCGACACCGAGGACGGGCCGGTGCATGCGGTGCGCGGGGTGTCGTTCGGCGTGCGGCGCGGCGAAACGCTGGCCGTGGTGGGCGAATCCGGCTCGGGCAAGAGTCAGACCATGATGGCGGTGATGGGCCTTCTGGCCGCAAACGGCCGCGCCACCGGTTCGGCGCGGTATCACGGGACGGATCTGATCGGCTTGCCGCCCAGGGAGTTGAACCGCTACCGCGGGGCCCGCATCTCCATGATCTTCCAGGAGCCGATGACCTCGCTCGACCCGCTCTATACGGTCGGGCGGCAGATCGGCGAAGTGATCCGCCACCACAGTCCCATGCGGGGCCGGGCGGCGCGGGCGCGCGTCCTGGAGCTTCTGGCCCTGGTCGGCATCCCGGAGCCCGAACGCCGTATCGACGCCTACCCCCACGAATTGTCGGGCGGGCAACGCCAGCGCGTCATGATCGCCATGGCGCTCGCCAACGAGCCCGAACTCCTGATCGCGGACGAGCCGACCACGGCACTCGACGTGACGGTCCAGGCGCAGATTCTCGACCTGATCGCATCCCTTCAGAAGCGCCTCGGCATGGCCGTGCTGCTCATCACGCACGATCTTGGCGTGGTGCGCCATTACGCTTCGCGCGTCGTGGTGATGCGGCATGGAGAGATCGTGGAAACCGGGCAGACGTCCGGCATCTTCGCCGATCCACGGCATGATTATACCCGCATGCTCATCGCGGCGGAGCCCAAGGGCCGCAAGCCGCCGGTGGCGGCGGACGCGCCCTCCATCCTGTCGGCCCAAGAGATCAGCGTCGACTATCGGCTTCGCGGCAACGGATTGTTACGCGGACCTCGCTTGTTTCGCGCCGTCGACGCCATCTCGCTGGACCTCAAGCGTGGCCAGACCATCGGCATCGTCGGGGAATCGGGATCGGGAAAATCGACGCTTGGGCGCGCCATCCTGCGGCTGGTTCCCTCGGAAGGGCGTATCATCTTCGAAGGGCAGGAGATCGGCACGCGCGACAAGGCGGCGATGCGGCCGTTGCGCCGCGAACTGCAACTGATGTTCCAGGATCCCTATGGCTCGCTCAGCCCCCGCCTGACCGTTGGCGAGATCATCACCGAGGGTCTTCTCGTCCACGAGCCATCCATCGGCAAGGCCGACAGGGACAAGCGGGCGGCCGCCGCGCTCGAGGAAGTGGGCCTGCCGCCATCGGCGCGCAACCGCTACCCGCACGAGTTTTCCGGCGGGCAGCGACAGCGCATCGCCATCGCGCGGGCCATCATCCTGAAGCCGAAGGTGATCGTGCTGGACGAGCCGACCTCGGCGCTGGACCGGTCGGTGCAGGTGCAGATCGTGGCGCTGCTGCGCAAGCTGCAGGACGAGCACGGATTGTCCTACGTCTTCATCAGCCACGACCTCAGCGTCGTGCGCGCGATGTCGGACCACATCATGGTCATGAAGGACGGGAAACTGATGGAGGAAGGCGGGACGGATGAGATCTTCACCCGCCCCAGGGCCGCCTATACCCGCAGCCTCATCGCCGCGGCCTTCGAGGCCGGGAACGCTCAGGCCGCTTGGCGCGTCTCGTCCAGCGACGCCATGTCGATGACGAACCGGTAGTGCACGTCGCCCTTGACGGTTCTCTCGAAGGCTTCGTTGATATCCTTCATGCGGATCGTCTCGATATCGCAGACGATGCCATGCTCGGCACAGAAATCCAGCATCTCCTGCGTCTCGGCGATGCCTCCGATCAGCGATCCGGCCAGCGACCGTCGCCGGAAGATCAGCGGGAAGCCGGCGACCGGCGGCTCGATGGGCTCCAGAACCCCCACGATGATCTGCGTGCCGTCGCGCTTCAGCGCGTTCGAGTAGGGGTTCAGATCGTGCGGCACGGGCACGGTGTTCAACACGAAATCCAGCGTTCCGGCCACCGCACTCATCTGATCGTCGTCGGTCGACAGCACCACGTGGTGCACTCCGAGTGCGCGGGCCTCGGCCTCCTTCGACTTCGAGCGGGTGAACAGCGTCACCTCCGCGCCGAGCGCGACGCCGAACTTGATGGCCATGTGTCCGAGCCCGCCGAGCCCGACGACGCCGAGCTTGTGGCCCTTGCCGACCTTCCAGTGGCGCAGCGGCGAATAGGTCGTGATGCCGGCGCACAGAAGGGGCGCCGCGGCGGCCGGATCCAGCCCCTCCGGCATCCGCAGAACGAATGCCTCGCGAACGATGATCTGGTCGGAATAGCCGCCATAGGTCGGCAGGCCATCCTGCTTGTCCGTGTCGGCATAGGTCTGCGTCATTCCCTTTTCGCAGTACTGTTCCAGTCCATCGGCGCAGGACGGGCAGTCCTGGCAGGAGTCGACCATGCAGCCGACGCCGACGCTGTCGCCCGGCTTGAATGCCGTGACGGCCGGGCCGACTTCGGTTACCCGCCCGACGATTTCATGTCCGGGGACCAGCGGATAGGTGGCGAAGCCCCAATCGTTGCGGGCCTGGTGGATATCGGAGTGGCAGACACCGCAGTGGGTGATCTCGATGCGAACATCGTCGTCCCGCAGGTCGCGCCGCTCGAAGCTCCACGGCTTTAGCGGCTCGTTGGCGGCCGTGCAGGCAAAGCCATAGCTCTGGATCATCTTCAATCCTTTCGGGTCGGGAAAAGTCGTATCCGAAGATAAGGTCCGCCGGTCGGATGGAAAGCGCAATCAGCCGAACTTCCGGCGGCTGCCAAATCAGCTATCGCGCGGCCTATAGTCGTGGGAGTCAAGACATGCGTCGTAGAGGCTTCGCTCGATCCTGAACCAGTTCGTCTTGTCGATCCCGCGTTTCGACGAAGCGTTCTCTCCCGATGGGAAAGCGCAACAGATTTCGATCTGTCTGTTCTGGCACCGGGCAATATCCCTGACTTCGGCAACGACTTCGTGCAGATCCTGGTCCTGGCTGAAGAGTACCGCGACATCGAACTCCGACCGCCGCGCGCAGGCCACTAGATCGAGTGCGATCCGTATGTCGATCCCCTTCTCGCGACTGGAGCTTACGGTCGTGGTCGCTCCGTCGATCGTGACCTGCTCGTCGTGATAGCGAATTTTTCGGGTTGTTACATTGATCCCGGCGCGCTTCATCGCAAGGACACGATTATTCCAGTAACCTGCCCATACCGGATCGCGCCGCGCATCGGGAACGCCGGTATAGAAACGTATCAAATTCGACCGCCAGCCATGTGCGGCACAGACAGCGGAATGCAGCTTGACGGGATCGTAGTTGGGGTGATGGTGGCCGAAAGCGTCCTTGGCATGACGATACAGGTTCTGGCCATCGAAAAAGGCCATCGCGATCTTCGCCGGCGCAACGTTCGACATACGCGACCCCACAAATGAAAACCCCGCCGGGGACCGCCATGAGGCGGCCAGGTCCGACGGGGAGCAAGTAAGGCTTGTTTGCGCTCTTTGACGAGCCGGGTCAATAAACTACTGGTTGCATTTTCCCGGGTCGTATCGTCCGCCGCTAGCCGAACTTCCGGCGGTGGAAGGCTTCGCGCGTTTCGGCCACGAAGCGGGCGCCGAGGGTCGAAGGCTCGAAGACGAGATCGACGTCCAGTACGCTCGTCTCGGCCAGAAGCCGCTGCGCGGAATCGCCCTCCCCCGCCATGCGCACGGCGTCCTTGCGCGTGGTGACGAGGTGCAGCGCGTCGCGCGCGGCATCGGCCATCAGTTCCGAGATTTCCGCCGGCTGCAACGGGTGATGATCCGGAAAATCGCGCGTTCGCACGAGGTCCGCTCCGGCGGCGCGCAACGATCGATAGAATTTCTCCGGATCGGCAATGCCCGCGAACGCCAGCACCCGCCGTCCGGCAAGCGCATGGGCAAGCGGCTCCAGGCGCGCCTCGAAGACGGGCTTGCCGCCCCGTGCGGTCAGGCGGATGGCCTGTGCCCCGGCGGCGCCCTCCCCGATCACCAGGAGGGCATCCGCGTGGCGGATCTGGTCTTTCAGTGGAGCGCGCAGAGGGCCGGACGGCACCACCTGCCCGTTTCCGAGCCCACGCCCGGCATCGATGGCCAGAAGAGCGAAGTCGATCCGCAGCCGGGCGCTCTGGAAGCCATCGTCCATGATGATGAAATCGACGCCGGCGGTCTCCATCAGGAAACGCGCGCCTGCGCCCCTGTCCTTCGCCACCACGGTCGGGGCCCGGGCCGCCAGAAGCAGGGGCTCGTCGCCGACGAGCCGCGCCGCATGGGCGGTCGGATCCACAAGCAGCGGACCGGCGGCAGACCCGCCATAGCCGCGCGACAAAAAGCCGGGGCGCAGGCCGCAAGCTTCCGCTGCGCCTGCCATGGCCAACGCCGTCGGCGTCTTCCCGCCGCCGCCGACCGTAAAATTACCGACGCACAGGACGGGTGCGTCCACCGCCTCGCGGACCCCCCGGTCCATGCGCCGACGCGCGATCGACCCGTAGACCGCAGACACGGGCCGCAACGCCATCGCCGCCCATTGCGGCCCACCCCACCAGAAGGCAGGGGTTTCGCCACCCATCATCGGCGCGGATCGCCGCGCTGCCGACGCTCGAAGTTGAGGGCGAGGCGCAGCGGGTGCAGGAATGGCTCCAGCGCCTGCATCGTGCGGGACAGGGCGCCGCGCATTTCCTGCACGCTCGCCTTGCCGGCGGCGCTCATCGCGGCGCGCGCCTCGGCATCCGTCAGGAGAAGCTCGACCTCTTCGGCCAGTTGCCCGCCGTCCTTGACGATACGCGCGCCGCCGTTCTTGATCAGGCGCTGATAGATGTCCCGGAAGTTCTGGACATAACGCCCGGACAGGACGGCCGTGCCCAGCATCGCGGCTTCGAGCGGGTTCTGCCCGCCCTCCCCGGCCAGGGAACGGCCCACGAAGGCCACCTCCGTCAGACGCAGATAGAGGCCCATCTCTCCGACCGTGTCGCCCAGATAGATATCGGTGGTCGGGTCGGGCATTTCCCCCTGCGAGCGGCGGGCGACGCGCAAGCCCCTGGCCGTCAGTTCCCTGGCGATCTCCGGCGCGCGCTCCACGTGGCGCGGCACGATGATCGTCATCAGGCGCGGTAGCCGCTCGGCGACCGTGCGATGCACGTCGGCGATGATCGTCTCCTCGCCGGCATGGGTGGAAACGGCGGCGAAGGTGGGACGCCGGGCAATGGCCTGCGCCAGCGCCAGGGCTGCCTCGCGGTCCGGCAAAGGCGGCGGCGCCGTATCGGCCTTGAGGTTGCCGGCCACCGTGACGCTGCGGGCGCCCAGCATGTGGAACCGCTCGCCGTCGACGTCCGACTGCGCCACGATCTGCGAAAGGTTCTCAAGGAGGGCCTCGGCCAGCGCCGGCACGGCGCGCCAGCGCCGGAAGGAACGGTCCGACAGACGCGCATTGACCAGCACCTGCGGTATGCGACGCTTGGTCAGTTCCATCAGCGTCATCGGCCAGATCTCGCTTTCCGCGACGATGGCGAGATCGGGCCGCCAATGGTCCAGGAAGCGCCCCACGGATGGCTTCAGGTCCAGCGGCACATACTGGTGGATGACGGCGTCGGACAGGCGCTCCCGCACGATGGCGGCCGAGGTGACGGTGCCCGTCGTCATGACGATGTTGAAGCCTTCGTTGGCGATCTCGCGCACCAGCGGCGCGACGGCCGCGCTTTCGCCGATGGAAGCGGCGTGGATCCACACCAGCGGCCCGCCCTCGGGGCGTTCGGCATCGGTGAAGCCATATCGCTCGCGCCGTCGCCGGGGGTCTTCCTTGCCGCGTGCCGCCCGCCAGCCGACATAGGCTCCAAGCATCGGATATGCGAGGGACCCGACAAGCCTGTACGTGGTCAGAACGCCACGCGCCCAGCCGTCACTCATGCGCGATACCTGCCTCTGCCTGAACGCCGTCGGCCAATGCGATGGCGCGGCGGTTGGCCGTTTCTATGGCCAGCGTGACCTGCCGGCGGATTTCTTCCATCGTCGCATCGTCGGCATCGGCAGGAACATGGATGGGCTCTCCCATCCACACGGCCATCCGGCCCAGCGGCAGCGGAATCGTGGTCTTGTCCCAGCTACGCTGCACGACATGCCTGCGGCTCGTCACCGCGGCGGCGGGAATGATCGGGCGGCCGGACAGGCGCGCCAGCGTCACCACCCCAAGACCGGCCTCCCGCGGGGTGCCCTTCGGAACATCGGCGATCATGCAGACGCCGTATCCCTCCTTGAGGAAGCGCCGAAGCTGGATCAGCGCCTTCACGCCGCCCTTTTCGGACGCTGCGTGCCGGACCCGTCCGCCCGACCCGCGCACGGTGCCGATACCGAACCGCTCGACGACGTCGGCGTTGATGGCCGCATCCACATTGCGCGACAGGAGCGCCACATAAGGCAATTCGCGAGGCCTGAAGAAGGGGGCCAGAAGGTGCTGGCCATGCCAAAGCGCAACGATAGCGGGATGCTCCCTGGCCAGGATGCCGCGCCAGTCGGACGAGCCGTCCGCGATGCGCTGCGTGGCCCGGATCGCCTGGAGCACGCCGTATATGGCGGCCCCGCCGATGCGCACCGCCGCGCCGGAACGGCCGAGCGCGCGCAGTTTCCGGCGCAGGAAGCGCCGCCTGTCCCCGCGCTGTCTGCCGGTCTCGCCCTGCTGGTCGTCCGATGGCACGCCGTCTCTCATCACCCGTGGCAGCCGCGCATCATGCGCCTGCTTCCGGCTCCAGCAGACGGTGCATATGCACGATGAAGTAGCGCATGGCGGCATTGTCCACCGTAGCCTGCGCCTTGCCACGCCACGCCGCCAGCGCGGACGAGTAGTCGGGGAAGATGCCGACGATGTCGAGGTCGGCGAGGTTGCGGAAGGAAAGACCGTCGAGGCTTTCCAACTCGCCACCGAAAACCAGATGCAGCCTCTGCTTGGGGATGCTCTCTTCAATCATCGTCAGTCGTCCTTGTCGGCCATGCTGCTCTCGCCGGGATGCTTGCCACGAAACCGGCTATTCGTGCAAGGAAGCAGCGATCTCCTGCAGGCGCGGCAGCACGCCCATTCCACCGGCGACCAGCAGGCCGTGGCGTCGTGGCGTCAAGTTGTAGTTGTGGCGCTGGCCGGCGGCATTCAGCAGCGCGCCGCCCGCCCTGTCCAGGATCAGGTCGGCGGCCGCGATATCCCAATCGTTCGCCCTCGGCTGGACGATGGTTCCGTCGAGCCGGCCGCGCGCCACCTGCGCCAGACGATAGGCGAGAGAGGGTATGGACGGGGCGAGGTCGATGTTCGCCGTATCCGCCGCGCCCAACCGGCGCCGGACGCCATCGGGCAGGGACAGCGTCATGCGGCCCTCGGCCGCCTGCGGCAGCTCTGCAAGCGGCTGGCCGTTGACGAGCGCCGGTCCGTCGGCGATGGCGGTGAAGATCTCGCCGGTGACGGGAGCGTGGATCACGCCATGCGTCGGGCGGCCGCCCTCGATGATGGCCAGGGCCACGCACCAGGTGGTTTCGCCGCGCAGGAACGACCTCGTTCCGTCGATCGGATCGACAACGAAAAAGCGTTCCTCGGAGCCGCTGGGCGGCTCTGCAGCCGTCTCTTCCGAGACCCAGCCGTAGCGCGGCCGCGCGGAAAACAGGAAGTCCCGCAGGAAGCCGTCGACGGCAAGGTCCGCCTGGCTGACGGGAGAGTTTCCCTCCTTCCAGAACACCTCCGGATCGCGCCTGAAATAATCGAGCGCGATCCGCGCGGCCTCGCCGGCCGCACGTTGGAGCAGGACGAGATCGTCGACGGATCGCACGCCTAGACCCCGGCCACGGTCATCTCGCCGACCCCGATGGTCGGGCACATGATCGGGAAGCGCCTGTCCACGTCGTCTCCGGGGGATATCTTGAGGAGCATGTCGGCAAGATTGCCGGCAATGGTGAATTCTGCCACGGGCTCGGCAAGCTGACCACCCCGGATGCGGAATCCGGATGCCCCCCGCGAGTAGTCGCCCGTTACCAGATCGGCCCCATGCCCGATCAGTTCGGTGACGTAGATGCCCCCTTCAGCTTCCGCCAGAAGCTCCGCAACGGGACGTTGACCGCCCGACAGAATGACATTGGAAGCCGAGGGAGAGACGCCGCCGCCGCTGCGGGAAGCCCGCCCGTTAGGCTCCAGACCCAGTTCGCGGGCGGTGGCGCCGTCCAGCAACCAGTTGACGAGGACGCCGTCCGTGACCAGCTGCAGCGCCGCCGCAGCCGCGCCCTCGCCATCGAACGAACGGGAGCCCCAGCCGCGGGCCAGAAGCGGATCGTCCGTTATCGAGATGGTGTCCGGCAGGATGCGCATGCCCATCCGCTTGCGCAGGAAGCTCGTTCCGCGGGCGATGGCCGCACCGTTTATGGCGCCGACCAGATGGCCGATCAGCCCTCGCGCCATGCGCGGATCGAAAACGACGGGATAGCGGCCCGTTTCGATCTTTGCCGGGTTCACGCGGCGCACCGTCCGCTCGCCGGCATTCCGGCCGATCGTCTCGGATGAGTCGAGGTCGGAATAATGGATGCGGGAATCGAAATCGTGGTCCCGCTGCATCGCGGTGCCTTCGCCCGCGATCACATTGACCGAGCGCGAATAGGCCGAGCGCGCACGTGTTCCGGAAAAGCCGTCCGAGGTTACCAGCACGAAGCCGCCGAACCCGCATGAGGCGCTGGCTCCGCCCGAATTCGTCACGCCCGCGACCGAACGGGCGGCTGCTTCCAGCGCCTGCGCCTGCTCGATCAGGTCGACGGTGGCGATATCGGTATCGTCGTAAAGGTCGAGATCGGGAAATTCCGTGGCGAGCCTGTCCGGCTCGGCAAGGCCGGCATACGGGTCGGCGGGAGACACGCGCGCCATGGCGACGGCGCGTTCAGCGGCCTTGTCGAGATCTCCGGACAGGTCGGCATTGACGGTCGCCACGCGCCTGTCCACGAAAACCCGTAGGGACATGCTGTCGGATTCGGACGATTCCGCCTCCTCGAGCTTGCCGAGGCGGACCTGAACCGCGCGCGACCGCGATTGCGATATCGCCGCGTCCGCACCATCGGCCCCGTGGCGCAAGGCTGCGCGAATGATGTCCTGTCCCGCGTTCAGGAGGCGTTCTGTCTTTTCGTGCATGGATTCGGCCCGGAATTCTTCCCGTCCACATGTATCAGTTGGTCGTCATCCATCAACCCGGCGCATGCCGTTCAGGCCTTTGACAGTTCCGATTCGGACTTGAGCGCCTTCGCGCCGTCCTCCTGCACGACAAGATAGGCAGGATTGTCCTTGTCGGCGTCCCTCGTGATCGCCTTTCCCTTGATCGTACGGGTGACCTTTTCGGTGAACTTTTCCTCGACCTTTCCCTCGGCAGTGCCGTTGCCCCACGTCCAAGTCACCTTCTGTCCCTTGCGATACATCGCGCGCACTCCCGGTCTTGCGTTCATGAGGGGCAATCGTGCGGACGGACACGCGTTCCCGGGACACGTCGCCGCAGGAACCGGCATGGCGCACCGCCCGTTTCCAATGGCCGGAGCGGATGATGCAACCCATGACCAAGACACTCGAGTTCCATGCCACCGCAAACGGATTGACAATCGTCGATCCGGGCGATTTCCAGGTAGAGCGCAGGCCGCACGGCAAGGGGCACCGGATCTGCTTTGCCAATGGCGACGCGATCCAGGACAAGAGGTTGAAGGCCCGGGTCAAGGCGCTGGTGCTGCCGCCGGCCTGGCGCGACGTCAGGATCTGCGTCGAGGAAAACGGCCATATCCAGGCTACGGGGCGAGACGAGAAGGGCCGCCTGCAATATCGCTACCATGACATATGGGTGAACGTACGCAACGCCGTGAAGACGGAGCGCCTGCTCCGCTTCGGCCGCACCCTGCCGCAGTTGCGCCGGCGGATCGACCGCGACATGCGCCGCCGCAAGCCGGACGAGAAGCTGGCGGCGGCGACTGCCGTGCGGCTGATCGACCTGTCGTCCATGCGGCCGGGCCACGAGAAGTACGCGATCGACGGCGGCCGGGGCGTCGCATCCCTCGAGAAGAGCAACCTGCGCATGCGCGGCAATGGCGCGGTGCTGGATTTCGTCGGCAAATCCCGCAAGCAGCAGACGGTCGAAATCCGCGACAGGCGGCTCGTCAACGGTCTGGCCAAGATGCGGAAGGGCGGCGGCAAGCGCCTGTTCCGTTTCCAGGGATCGGACAGGCAAAATCATATCCTGACGGCCAACCGGCTGAACGACTATCTCCATGCCGCCGGCCACGCACGCATTTCGGCAAAGGACTTCCGCACCTTTCGCGGGTCGGCCGAGGCCTTGCGCTATCTCATAGACGAGGTCGGCCCGTCGGCCGATACCGAGCCGAAACGTCGGCGGGCGGTGGCGGCGGCCATGCGCGCCGTCAGCGATGTCCTGCGCAACACGCCGTCCGTTGCGCGCTCGTCCTATGTGCATCCCGGCATCGTCACGGCGTTCGAAGCGCAGGAGCTGGACTTCGATCTGATGAAGGGTCGCGCCCGGCAGGGCCTCAGCAAGGCCGAAACCGGCCTGATGCGATTTCTCGAAGAGACCGCGCGCCGGGGCTGAAGGCGTCCGACACGTTCCCTATCGGCGGGCGAACCGATCCGGGCTATAGGCATTCACCTTCAGGAAAGGCGGGACGCCGGCGATCATTTCGGCCAGCAATCGGCCCGTCGTCGGTCCGAGGGTCATGCCTTGATGCCCATGACCGAACCCCATCCACAACCCGGGCAGGCGGTGCGAGCATCCGATGACCGGAAGCATGTCGGGCATGCAGGGCCGCGTACCCATCCAGGGGGCCGGTTCGGCACGCCCGGCGATCGGGATGAGGCGCCCGGCCACCTTTTCGGCCCTCTCGAGTTGAACGGGTGTCGGCGCGCGACCCGGGCGGGCAAACTCGACCCCGGTGGTCAGGCGGACGCCTTTTGCCATCGGAGAGAGTAGGAAACCGCTTTCATCGTCGAGGATCGGTCGGTTGAGCCGCTCGCCGTCGCGCAGGTGGTAATGCATGTGGTAGCCGCGCTTTCCGAAAAGCGGCACGGAAATCCCGAAACGGCGCGCAAGGGCGGCAGAGGCCGCCCCCATCGCCACCACCACTTCCGCCCCCTCCACGGCGCCCGTGGCATGACGCAGGCGCCAACCGGCGCCATGGCGTTCCACCTGCATCGCGTCGGCGTCGATCACCTCGCCTCCGGTCTCCTCGAACCGCGCGCGATAGGCCTCCAGCAGCGCCCCCGGATCGCTGAGCGAGAGACTGTCGGTCCAGTGTATCGCGCCGGCCCTGCGCGCTCGGAACGATGGCTCTTCGCTGGCCAGGGCATCCGGACCGACGACACGGAAGTTGACGTCGTAGGCGGCCTTCGCATGTTCGGCCACCGCAATGGCGGCCTCCAGCCCCTCGGCGGTCGTATAGGCGCGGTGCCAGCCGATGGGCCGCAGCAGGGCGGCGGCGCCGACTTCGTCCGCCAGGTCGCGATGCTCGTCGAGACAGCTCGCGATGAGCGGCGCCGTGGCCTCGACGGTGCGCGCATAGGGTGTTTCCGCGGAAGCGGCCCAGTAGCGCAAAAGGCGGGCGGCAAGGCCGGGAAGCGCTGCCGGCTCGTAGGAAACGTCTATCGATCTGTTCCGCATCATCCTCAGCAGCGGACGCACGGCGCGGGGAAAGCGATAGGGAAAGACCGCCTCTCGCTGGATCAGGCCGCCATTGCCATAGGATGCAGCCAGCCGGATGTCTGCGCGGTCCACGACCACCGAGGCGATGCCGCGGCGCTGGAGATGCAGCGCTGTCGAAAGACCGACGACACCACCCCCGAGTATGATCACCTGTTTTCCGAGCATTGCCTTGACCGAGATGCGTTGTTCGCCACCGGCCGCAATAAGCGGAACACCGGGGTGTCCGGTCCAATGCAAATTTCGCATAAGTCGAATGTATAAAAATTCATCACTGTATAACTGTTATGCATTATCTGCATTGGACGCTTCCCCACCCCGTCACTAGGCTTGTGGGAACGACAAACCTTGCGGACGGATCGAGAGCGCTTGGATATTCGCTGGCTGTACGATTTCCTGATGCTCGTCGAAACCGGCAGCTTCACACGCGCTGCGGAGTTGCGCAACTCGTCGCAGGCCGCCTTCAGCCGCCGCATCCAATCCCTCGAAAACCAGCTCAAGTCGCCCCTCATCGACCGTGGAACCTACCCATTCGAGCTGACGGACGCCGGCCGGCGTTTTCGCACCCGGCTCATCGAGATCCTTCCCCAGCTGAGAAGCGCGATGCTCGACGTTTCGGACGAGCGGCCGACCGGCCTCCTGCGCATCAGCCTGCCCTTCGCGCTGGCGATCAGGCATATCGGCCGATGGACGTCCCAATGGGCCGACGAACGCATGCGCTTCAGCATCGAGCCCGGCGACACGCATGCGATGTTCACGGCGCTGGTATCCGGCGAAACGGACGTGCTGATCAACTGGCACAGCCCGGCACATCCCATCATCATCGACAGCGAGCGCTTCATGCGACTGAAGGTCGGCTCGGAGCGCGTCAGGCCGTTCGCCCGCCGCGATCTTCGGGACAAGATCGCGTGGCCTGGCTCCGAGCGCGCCCCCATGCCGATCCTTGCCTATCGCAAGGGCGTCTTCTTCAGCCGCCTCGTGGACACGATCGAAACGCAGGCTCCAACGAAACTCCACGGCAACATCGTCGCCGAGTCGCACATGGCCGATATCCTGCGCGATCTCGCCTCCGCGGGGTTGGGCGTGGCGTGGCTCCCCGCCAGCACCGTCGACCGCGATCCGGAACTGGTACCGCTCGACGACGACGGCGCATGGTCGCTCGATGTCGACATCGTGGCCCTTGCCGACAAGCGCTCCGAAAACCCGCTGACGCTGCGGCTCATGCAGCGGCTCGAAAGCGGCGGACCGCTCGTTTTCTCCTCTCCTTCTCCCTCTCTCCGAAACGAAAAGGCAATGACATGAAGAAGACGATCGCATTGCTGGCGCTGTCCCTGCTGTCCGTCACCGGCGCGGCGCAGGCACAGGACCTGACGGGCACCTTGAAGAAGATCAAGGACACGGGCGCGATAACCCTCGGCGTCCGGGACAGCGCCCTGCCCTTCAGCTACATCGACGACCAGCAGCAGATCGTCGGTTACGCCATCGATATCTGCGACTACATCGTGGAGAAGGTGAAAGACGAGCTCCAGATGGAGACGTTGACCGTCAACGAAACGCCGGTCACCTCGTCGAACCGGATTCCGTTGATGCTCAACGGCACGATCGACCTCGAATGCGGATCGACGACAAACAACCCGGATCGCGCGCGGCAGGTCGCCTTCACCAACTCGCACTTCCTGACTGCCAGCCGCTTCGCCGCGCGCAAGAGCGATGGGCTGAACACGATCGACGATCTGGCGGGCAAGCGCGTCGTCTCGGTTTCGGGCTCGGTGAACCTGACCCAGATCACGCGGGAGAATAACCAGCGGCAGTTGAATGCACAGGTATTGCCGGCCAAGGACGTGGCCGAAGCCTTCCTGATGCTCGAGACGAACCGCGCAGACGCCTTCGTGATGGACGACGCGCAGCTTGCCATCGTGATCGCGGCGTCCAAGGATCCTTCGCTTTACATGATCAGCGAAGAGGCCTTCGCCAAGCCGGAGCCCTACGGCATCATGCTGCGCCGGGACGACGCTCCGTTCCAGACGGTGGTCGATGCGGCCACGGCGGAATACTACACAAGCGGCAAGATCAACGACACCTACGCCAAGTGGTTCACCCAGCCGGTCCCGCCGCGCGGGCTGAACTTCAACCTGCCGATGCCGGAAGCGATGCGCAAGGCATTCGAGACCCCCACCAACAGCTCCAACCCCGACGATTACGCCGGCTAGCACCATGAACTACAACTGGAACTGGAGCATATTCTGGCAGGAGGCAGCCGACGGCAGCGGGACCTATATGGACCTGCTGCTCCGCGGCCTCTCGATGACACTGGCCACGGCGGCCGTCGCCTGCCTGATCGCGCTTGCCTTCGGCTTCGCCATCGGCATAGCGCGCACGCTTCCGGGGCGGGCGGCAGGGTGGCTTTCGGGATTCTGGGTGGAGTATTTCCGCAACATCCCCCTGCTCGTCCACCTGTTCCTGTTCTTCTTCGTGCTTCCGGAACTCCTTCCGGCCGCCATGGGCACTTGGCTGAAGCAGATGCCGAACGGCCCGTTCGTCACGGCAGCGATCGGCATCGGCCTTTATATGTCCGCGCGCGTTGCGGTCGGCGTCGAGGCGGGGATCAGATCCCTGCCTCGCGGGCAGGCTGCGGCGGCGACGGCCATCGGCCTGACCCGATGGCAGTCCTATCGTTACATACTGCTGCCGATCGCCTGCCGGATCATGCTTCCGTCCCTGACGAACGACATGATCAACACGATCAAGAACACGTCCGTCGCCCTGACGATCGGATTGATCGAGCTGACCGCCGCGGCGCGCCAGATGCAGGAACTGTCGTATCAGGTCTTCGAGGCGCTCATCGCCGCAACCCTTGTCTACCTGCTGCTCAACCTTCTCGCGACATGGCTGGCGACGATCGTCGAAAGACGCCTGCGCATCAAGGGATCCCGCTGACATGGCCGACTTCGATTTCGGAGCGGTGTATGCCGCGCTCCCCTACATCCTCGGCCAGGGCCTCTGGTTCACCGTTACGCTGACCGTCCTTGCGACGATCGGGGGCATCGTCTTCGGCACGCTCCTTGCCCTGATGCGCGTATCCGGCAATCCGGTGCTCGACCGGATCGCCGCCACCTACATCAACGTCATCCGGGCCCTGCCGCTGGTGCTGGTGATCTTCTGGTTCTATTTTCTGGTACCGTACATCGCGCAATGGATCACCGGCTCGGACTATCCGGTCCAGGTGGGGGCATTCAAATCCGCGCTCATCACGTTCATCGCCTTCGAAGCCGCCTATTTCGCTGAAATCGTCCGTTCCGGCATCAACAGTGTAGCCGCCGGACAGATGCAGGCTGGCCTCGCCATCGGCCTGAAGCGTCGGCAAGTCATGGCGGAAATCATCCTGCCCCAGGCCTTTCGCGCAGTCCTGCCGATTCTGCTGACTCAGACGATCATCCTGTTCCAGGACACGTCGCTGGTCTACGTTCTGGGCCTGACCGACCTCCTGGGCGCCTCCTCGCAGCTTGCCCAGCGCGATGGGCGCCTGGTGGAAATGTACGTCACCGCAGCCGTGATCTACTTCGTCATCTGTTTCGTCGCCTCCCGCCTCGTCAAGCGGCTGCGCATAGCCAACGCTACAAGGGTCTGAGAATATGTCCGAACCCGTCGTCAGCCTGTCGGGCGTCAACAAGCATTACGCCACCTTCCAGGTTCTCAAGGACTGCTCGCTTGCCGTCGCCAAGGGCGAGGTGGTGGTGGTGTGCGGCCCATCGGGCTCCGGCAAGAGCACCCTGATCAAGACGATCAACGCGCTGGAGCCCGTGCAATCCGGATCGATCGTCGTGGACGGCACGGACGTCACGGCACGCGGCACCAACCTGCCCCGCCTGCGGGCCCGGGTCGGCATGGTGTTCCAGCACTTCGAACTTTTTCCGCACATGACGGTCCTGGACAATCTCTGCATCGGTCCGCGCAAGGTTCTGTCCCGCTCTGCCGAAGCATCGCGGGACAACGCCCGGCGGCTCCTGGATCGCGTCGGTCTTCTTGCCCATGCCGAGAAGTTTCCCGGCCAATTGTCGGGCGGGCAGCAGCAGCGGGTGGCCATTGCCCGCGCCCTGGCGATGGACCCCATCGTCATGCTGTTCGACGAGCCGACCTCGGCGCTCGACCCGGAGATGGTCAGCGAGGTTCTGGACGTGATGGTGGAGCTGGCGCATGGGGGCATGACCATGATGGTCGTTACCCATGAAATGGGTTTCGCCCGCAAGGTCGCCAACCGTGTCGTCTTCATGGATGCCGGCGAGATCGTCGAGGATACGGACAAGACCACGTTTTTCGACGGAGCCCGCAGCGACAGGGCGCGCCAGTTCCTGTCGAAGATTTTGTCTCACTAGCAGGACATCTGGAATGGACATGACTTACAGCAATCCGGACAATCTCAAGCATCGTTCCGACGTCGTGGTTCACAACGGCGTCGCCTACGTCGCGGGCGCGGTGCCGGCCGACGTCGGCCAGGACATGCGCGGACAGACGGAACAGGTTCTTGCGCAGATCGACGCCCGGCTTGCCGCCGTGGGAAGCGACAAAGGCAAACTCCTGTCGGCCACGATATGGCTGGTGGACGTCAATGGCGACGTCGCCGACTTCAACGCCGTCTGGAACGAGTGGGTCGTGCCCGGCCGCCTGCCCGCGCGCGCCTGCGTGCAGGCGGAGCTGCAGGTCGGTGCGAGGGTCGAGGTGGCCGTCATCGCGGCCGTCTGAACGACCAGCTCACAGGTGCATGTCGTGAAGCTCGCACAAGGCGGCGATCTTGCGTTTCATCTCCTCGCGCAGGCCGGACGTGTCCTTCAGGATCATACGCACCCGCAGGAAATCCAGGACACGATAGCGGCTGACGGGCGGTGCTACGACCAGGTCGGGCGGGGATGACGCAAGCTTTGCCTGGATGATCGCATGCATCATCAATTGCGATGCACCGAACATCGCTTCGGTCGGCGTCGGCAGGCCGCCGGCCGATTCCAGCGGCCCGCCGGTCACGTCGACCGCGATATTGAGATCGACACGCCCGGCGAGAAGGTCGAACGGCAGCGGATCGCAAATCCCCCCGTCGATCAGCACGATGCCTTCCCGCCGCACCGGCCGGAAGATCGCGGGCAAGGCGGCGGAAGCGGCTATGGCGCTGACGAGATCGCCGCTCTCCAGCGACATCACCCGGCCGGAATAGAAATCCGTGGCCGTGACGGCCAGCGGGATCGACAGGTCCTCGAACTGGGACGGCAGTTCCAGCGGCAGGAACGCTCCCACCACCCGCTCGGCGTTCAACTGGCCGAGGCGCACGCCACCATCGGCCATGAACTGCGCGAAGCTGGCCGGCCGCGTCCGCCAGAGACGGCCGGCGACGAGGCGCTTGTTGCCAAGCGTATCGACGACGAACTCCTCGATCACGGCTGCCGGCATTCCCGCCGCATAGGCCGCGCCGATCAGGGCGCCGATGGACGTCCCCGCGATCCTGTGCGGCTTTATGCCCAGATCGTCGAAAGCATGCAGCGCGTGGATATGGGCTATGCCGCGCGCGCCGCCGCCGCCGAGCGCAAGCCCGATCCGCGGCTTCCCGCGTGGCGGCGGCTGGTCGTCCATGACGGGTGCGACGGCCTCGTCCATGGCGATCCGCTCAGCCGTTGTCCTGGCCAACCGTTATGATGGTCGGATCCGGTGTCAGTAGCTCTTTCGCCATTGCCTTCACCCCCTCGGCATCGACCGCGTCGATGAGGCCTTCCCGCTTGTCGATATAATCGACGCCCAGCCCGTCCAGCTGGATACCCACGAGCGTGGAGGCGATGGACAGGGAAGACGACAGGTTCTGCACCGCATAGGCCCCCTTCACATAGGCCTTGGCCTTTGCCAGTTCCTCGTCTCCCGGCCCCTCATCGGCCAGCCGCGCCATCTCCTGCCGGATGATGTCGATGCTCTCGCCGGCCCTGTCGGCCCGCGTCGCCGTCGAGGCCGCCAGGAAGGACGCATGATCGTAATCGACCAGATAGGAGCCGACGCCGTAGGCCAGCCCCCGCTTTTCGCGGACTTCGGTGTACAGGCGGGACGAGAAGGTACCGCCGCCGAGGATATGGTTCATCAGATAGGCATCGAAGAATTTCGGGTCGTCCCGCGCGATGCCGGGCAGTGCGAACTGGATCGTCGTCTGCGGAACAGCCAGCTCGACATGCTCGCGCGCCCCCATTACCGGCTCGATATCCGGCACTGTCGTCAACTCGGCGGTATCGCGCAGCGGGCCGAACACCTCGTCCAGCCGTTCGCCGAGGCGCTCGGCGTCGATGGCGCCGACGACGCCCACGACCAGATTGTCCTTGGCAAAGGCCGTGTCGCGGAAGTGGCGCAGATCGTCCACCGTCACGGCGTTCAGGCTTTCGACGGTGCCCTCCGTGGGGCGGGAATAGGGGTGGTCCGGAAACACCGTGCGGCGAAACGCTTCGCCGGCCAGGGTGCCGGGGTCGTTGCGGCTGGCGATGATGCCGGTCGCGATCTGTCCGCGAATGCGGTCTACCGGCTCTTCGTCGAGCCGCGGCTCGTTCACGGCCAGGCGCAGCAGGTCGAAGGCGACATCCTCATGCTCGACGATGGTGCGGAAATTGCCTGCGAAATTATCGTAGGCCGCGTTGAAGGAGAGGCTGACGCCGAACTCGTCCAGCCGCGACTGGAAGTCCTGGCTCTCGATATCGCCCGCCCCTTCGTCCAGAAGGCCGGACAGCAGATTAGCCATGCCCTCCCGGCCGGCCGGATCCTCGGTCGAGCCCGCACCCTTGAAGGCGAAACGCATTGCGATCAGCGGGTTCGTGTAATCCTCCACCAGCAGCGCATGGATGCCGCCGGGGCTGGTCACTTCCTGGATCTCGATGGCGGAGGCCGGCGTTGCCGCCAGCCCCGCCGTCGCCGTCAGCAGGAATGCAAGACCGCCACGCACGGCCATGGAGGGCCGGAACTTCGAAAAACGGAACATGGCGATCAGCCCTCGATATCGGTTGCGGCGGGTGCGGCAGGCGGGTTTGCCGCTGCCGGCGCGTCAGCCGGCTGCCCTGCGTCGTCGGCAGGCAGAAGATATCCGGTCACGGCGCCGACCCCGGACAGATATTCCCGGGCGACCGCCTGTACGTCGTCGACCGTCACCGCTTCGATCCGCTCCGGCCAGCTTTCGACATCCTCCACCGTCCGGCCCGTCGACAGGGCGACCCCGTACCGGCGGGCCAACGAGGTCTGGCTGTCGCGCTGATAGATCAGGGCATTGCGCACGCGATTCTTGGCGGCGGCCAGTTCCGCATCCGTGATGCCGTCCGTGACGATCTTCTCGAGTTCCGCGTCGATGGCGGTCTTCAACGTCTCGATATCGGCTGCCCCGCGCGGCGTACCGTAGGTGATGAACTGGCCTTCCATCAGGCTGTCGCCCTGGTAGTAGGCGCCCGCCCCGGCCGCGATGGGATTGTCGATCACGAGCGCGCGGTAGAGCCGGCTGGTCGAGCCGCCCCCCAATACGTCGGCCAGTATGTCCAGCGCCTCGGACTGGCGCCCCTCCGCCGTACGCTCCGACGGTACGACGTAGGCCGTCTGCACGCTTGGCTGCGTGACGCGCGCGTCCCGCAGCGTGACGGTGCGCTCGGTCAGGGCTTTCGGTTCCCGCGGACGGTCGCGCGGGCCCGGATCGGCCCGGCGCGCCACCTGCCCGAAGGTCTTCTCGGCGAGTGCGCGGACCGCGTCGGCCGTGACGTCGCCGGCCACGATCAGCGTCGCATTGTTCGGGGTGTAATACCGGTCGTAGAAGGCGATGGCGTCGTCGCGCGACAGCTTCTCCATCTCGCTCTGCCAGCCGATGATCGGCGTGCCGTAGGGGCTGTTCACGAACAGGGTCGCGCCCATGGCCTCGGCGAGCTGCGATCCGGGATCGTTGTCCACGCGCATGCGCCGCTCTTCCAGGATGACGTCGCGCTCGGGCAGGACGGCGGCATCGTCCAGCACCAGATTGGCCATCCGGTCGGATTCGAACTGCATCATCTGTTCCAGGGCGGAAACGGGAACCTGCTGGAAATAAGCCGTGTAGTCGTAGGAGGTGAAGGCGTTCTCCTCGCCTCCGATATCGGACACGGCCGCCGAAAACTCGCCTGCCGGGTGGTTCTTCGTGCCCTTGAACATCAGGTGCTCGAGGAAATGCGCGATGCCGGACTGGCCGGGGGGCTCGTCGGCCGAGCCGATCTTGTACCAGACCATCTGCGTAACGACCGGCGCGCGATGATCGGGAATGACGACGACCTGCAAGCCGTTGTCAAGCATGAAGCTTTCGATATCGGGGCGCATCGCCTCCGCCTTGGCGGCCGCCTCCTCGGCGGTCGAGGTGGCGGTAGGCGCGTCCGGTGCCGGCGTCTGTGCGAAGGAGGCCGGCACCAGGCCGGCGGAGAGGCCGAAAGCCATGGCGGAAACCATGAGCAGACGCCGCAGGCGGGCGCTTCCGGACGACGAGGAATGAATGGCTCTGGCGATCAAGGGTCTCACATCCTTTGGAGCTCGACGGTCGGGTCGAGATATGTCCAATCCACCAGCAACGCGCAATTTACGTTTTTGTAAGGCGCGCCGAGGATTTTTCGCTCCACTCTTGCGACACGCGCAGCAAACGCAGCACGCTGGCCCCCATGTCCCGCTCGTCCAGAAGGTCGAAACCGGCGATGGGCGAAAAGGACGCGCCTTTCCCTTCTTCCAGCACCGCAAGCGCGTCCGCCCGCAGCCAGCCGCCGGAAAGCGCCGCATCCAGCGCAGCCTCCCCGAGACGTCTACCGTAGGGCGGGTCGGCCATCACGATGTCGAACGGTTCGAGCGTGCCGGCCGGGCCGAGACGTGTCGCGTCCCGCCGGAAAACCTTCGTGCGTCCGCCCAGCCCCAATGCCTCGATATTGGTGCGCAGAAGACCCCGCCCCTCCACGCCCTCTTCCACGAAGACGCAGGCGCGCGCGCCGCGCGACAGCGCCTCCAGCCCGAGCGCCCCCGTGCCGGAAAAAAGGTCCAGCACCCGCACGCCCGTCATGTCGAAAGCCAGGCCATGTTCGAGTATGTCGAACAGGCTGCCGCGATGGCGTTCGGACGTCGGGCGGATCGCGTCGCTTTTCGGCCCCGCAAGCGCCCGCCCCTTGAACGCGCCGGCGACGATGCGCAGCATGCCGGCTCAGCGTCCGCGGGACGGGCCGGGACGGCCCGGCCGGGGGCCGCTCCCCTTCGGGCCACCCGGCCTCTGGCCGCTCCGCTTGGGCCCATCGCCTTTCGGCCCGTCGCCGCGCGGGCCCTTCTGGTCCGGCCTGCCGGAACGGGGCGGGCGGCTACCCTCGGCGCGCGCGCCTTCCTCCAGGGCTTCCTTGCGCTTGGGCCCGATGGCGCGGGCACCGGGCGCCATCCACACATTCGCCGAACGGCGCCCCGTCGACGGGGCGGGCCGGCGTGGACGCGGCGCTTCTTCGCCATCGCCATCCCGGCGCTCGCGCCGATCCGGCCGTCCCTCGCGGAAGGGCTTGTCGTCGCGCTCGCGACGCGGACCGCGATCGCCCCCCGGCCTCGTATCCAGGCGGGCCAGGCCGTTTTCACGGAACGCGGCATCCGAACGCTTGCGGTTCGGCTTGCGCTTCATGTCCCCGACGGTGATCCATTCACCGTCGGCGCCATCGGCGCGGCGGCGCTCCGGCGCATCGCGCTTTTCGGTGCGCACAGGCTTGTTGGAAAATTCGTTGACGATGGGCGCATCGAAATTGGCGCCCGATTCCTCTATCAGCCGCGCGCCGAGCTGGTCGCGGAGGGTGCGCCCTTTCACCTCCATCACCGCGCCTTCGGCCAGTTCGCCAAGCTGGAACGGGCCGAAGGAAACACGGATCAGGCGGTTCACCTCCAGGCCCAGATGCCCGAGAATGCGTTTCACCTCTCGGTTCTTGCCCTCGCGCAAGCCCACCGTCAGCCAGGCGTTCGAGCCCTGCTCGCGGTCGAGCGTCGCCTCGACCGCGCCATAGAAGACGCCGTCGATGGCGATGCCTTGCCGGAGCTCGTCCAGGGCGGCTTGCGACACGGAACCATGAACCCGCACCCGGTAGCGCCGAAGCCACCCCGTGGCCGGCAATTCGAGCGTCCGCGACAGGCCGCCGTCGTTCGTCAGCAGCAGCAGGCCCTCGGTGTTGATGTCCAGCCGCCCGATGCTGAGCACGCGGGGCATGTCCTCCGGTAGGCGGTCGAAGACGGTCGGCCGCCCTTCGGGGTCGCGATTGGTGGTCACCAGCCCGGCCGGCTTGTGGAACAGCCAGAGGCGCGTCCGCTCGATGGCCGGCAGCGGCGCACCATCCACCTCGATGCGGTCCGATGGTCCGACATCGACGGCAGGGCTGTCCAACAAGGTTCCGTTTACCCGCACACGGCCGTCGGCAATCATGCCCTCGGCGTCGCGGCGCGAGGCGACGCCGGCACGCGCCAGCCGTTTGGCGATGCGCATCGTGCCGACATCCTCCGGCGCCGCATCGCGCGGCGGACGTGCTGTATGCGGTGCATCCGCCCGTTCGGCAAAGGCGCGCGGCTTGCCGAAGCCGCCCCGCTTTTCCCCGTCCTTGCCGAACCCGCCTCGCCTGTCGTCGTCCCGGCCACCGGCTTCATGCGACAGACGGCCATAGCTGCGCGGCTTCTTCGGAGCGCCGTCCGCATCGTGCCCGCCATGCGATTTCATGCCGTGACTGCGCGGCTTGAACGGCTTCTTGTCGCCGCCCGCACCCTGGCGCCCCGCGCCTTGCCCCGGCCGGCGGCCATCCCTCTGCCGCTTGTCGTCGCGGCCGTCCTTGTCGTTCATCGTTCGATCCACGTCATCTGTCTGGGCGGGACGCGTCGTCAGGCACAACACGCTCCCACCTTCGTTGAAAATGCTCTATCAGGTCCGGCCTACGCACACGAGGGGTCACACGAATTGAACGGCACCGAATTCATGCAGGCCGCGCTGGAAGAAGCGGTGGCCGCCGGCGCGCGCGGCGAGGTGCCGGTGGGCGCGTTGCTGGTCATGGATGGCTGCATCGTCGCCCGCGCCGGCAACGAGACGCGCGCCCGGAACGATCCGACTGCCCATGCCGAAATCCTGGCGATCCGGCGCGCTTGCGACGCCCTGGGCCAGGAGCGGCTGCCCGGCGCAGACCTTTATGTGACGCTGGAGCCCTGCGCGATGTGCGCGGCGGCGATCTCGTTTGCGCGGGTGCGCCGGCTTTACTTCGGCGCAGGCGACCCCAAGGGTGGCGGTGTCGAGCACGGGGGCCGGTTCTACGCGCAGCCGACCTGCCATCACGCGCCCGATGTCTATGGCGGCATCGCGGAGACGCAATCCGCCCAAATCCTGACGGAGTTCTTCCGCCAGAGGCGCGAGCCCCAGCAGGATTAGAACGGAAGCGCGTCGCGGATACGAGAGCCGAGCGTCCTGGTTCCCTTGGAGCGGCGCTCCTTGACCGACTCGTCCACGCCCTGGTCTCCCACGGGAGCGCCGGCGGCGGGCTGGCGATAGGCGAGCGGCGGCTCGGACAGGTAGCGGCGCTCCGATGGCGTGCCGTACTGGGTCGCACGGGCCTGCTGCGCCTGCTGGCCCTCGCGGCCGAGCCGGCGCGGATCGATCCACGAGCCTTCGCTGTCGCCGAGGCGCGTGTTGCCGCCGGCCGGCGCCTGCACCCCCGTGCGATAGTCCGCCGGCAACGCGGCATCGCCCGCCGTCGATTCGGCGGCAGCCATGCGGCGCGCGCGCTGGACTTCGGGCGAAACCGGCCAGTTCGGGTCGGCGGACGCCACCGAAGCGTCGCGCGGCGGAGGCAACTGGTTGAGGTTCTGCGGCTTAACCAGTTCGGGGCGCGGCTGATAGTTGATCGGCTGCTTGCTGTCGCTGGAACCGAGCGACACGATGTTGTCCAGGTCGTTCAGGAGCTGTGCGCCCTGCGTCGTACCGGTTCCGTAGGTCGGGCCGACACAACCGGCGAGGGCGAGCCCGCATGTGCCGAGCATGGCCAGGCGTATGGCGCGGCTCGCGTTCTTCATGCTCATGAACCTTCCAATCCCCGTTGCATCGCAGACCATCCGGCCGATGCTTCCGGGCCTCCTTACACTCAACTGCGGCTAAATTACAGATTTCCGGGCCGATAATGCAAGGCGGCGGTCAGGCGACAGCCACACCCAGCGCCTTCAGCTCGCGCAGCGCCTCGGCATCGCGCGGGGTGACATCCGGATAGTCCGGGTCGGAGCCGACATCGGGCGATATCTTCCAGGATCGCGCGCATTTACGGCCCTCGGCCAGCCGGTTCACCACGGCGACGCCGGGCGTATCGGCCAGCCGGAAGGCATCGGCCGGCGCCGGAGCGGTGGTAACCGCGATAGCGCTGGTGATCGCGATTTCCGCAAGATCGAGCGATTCGACCAGTGCGGCCAGAGCGGCGTCCTCGATATGCACCACCGGCGCGGCTTCGAGCGAAGAACCGATATGCTTGGCGCGCCGCTCTTCCTCCAACGCGCCGGTTACCACGCGGCGAACCCGCCTGACGTCACGCCACCGGCCGGCCAGCGCCTCGTCCCGCCAGTCGGCGCCTGCGGGCCGGAATTGTTCGAGGTGGACGGACCTTGCCTGCGGATGACGCGCCAGCCAGGCTTCCTCCATCGTGAACGGCAGAAGCGGGGCCAGCCAGGTCACCAGCCTGTCGAAGATTTCGCGCACCACCTGCAACGCGGCCTTGCGGCGCAAGGATGACGGTGCATCGCAGTAGAGAGCGTCCTTGCGGATGTCGAAATAAAAGGCCGACAGTTCCACCACCGCGAAATCGAGCAGTGCGCGCGCGATCCGCTTGAAGTCGAACGCGTCGTAACTTTTCAGCACGAGGGCTTCAAGCTCGGACAGCCGATGCAGCATCAGCCGCTCGAGCTCCGGCATCTCGGCCACGGGCACCGTCTCGCCCCGATCATGCGCGAGCGTGCCCAGCATCCAGCGGATGGTGTTGCGCAGCTTGCGGTAGGCGTCGACATTGGTCTGCAGGATCGTCTTGCCGAGCCGGAGATCCTCCGAATAGTCGGAGGACACCACCCAGAGACGCAGTATATCCGCGCCGGACTGCTTGATGACTTCCTGCGGCGTGACGATGTTGCCCAGCGACTTGGACATCTTGCGCCCGTCCTCGTCCATGACGAAGCCGTGCGTCAGGACGGCGTCATAGGGCGCACGACCGCGGGTTCCGCAACTTTCCAGCAGCGAGGAGTGGAACCAGCCTCGATGCTGGTCGGACCCTTCGAGATAAAGGTCGGCCGGCCACTTCAGATCGGGCCGCTGCTCCAGCACGAAGGCATGGGTGGAGCCGGAATCGAACCATACGTCCAGGATGTCGCGGACCATGGTCCACCGCCGGGCGTCGTGGCCATTGCCGAGAAAACGCTCCTTGGCGCCCTCGGCAAACCAGGCATCCGCCCCCTCTTCCCGGAACGCCGCGAGGATGCGGGCGTTGACGCCCTCGTCCTTCAGGATGGCCCCGTCCTCGTCGACGAAGACGCAGATCGGCACGCCCCAGGCGCGCTGGCGCGACAGGACCCAGTCGGGCCGGTCCGCGATCATGCCGCGCAGGCGGTTCTGGCCGGTAGCAGGCACGAAGCGCGTGTCGTCGATGGCCTTCAGCGCACGGTCGCGCAGCGTGTCGTCGCCCCCACCGCCGAGATCCTTGTCCATATGGACGAACCATTGCGGCGTGTTGCGGTAGATGACCGGCTTCTTGGAGCGCCAGGAATGCGGATAGGAATGCTTGAGGCGACCGCGGCCGATCAGCGTGCCCTTTTCCACCAGGGCGTCGATGACGCGCTTGTTCGCGTCGCCCTTCCTGCCCTTGTCGTCGATGACCCGGGCGGCGCCTTCGGGCGCATCCGGTCCGAGGCCCGGAGCATCCTTGGTGTAGAAGCCGTCGTCATCGACCGTGAACGGGATCGTCGTGTCGATGCCGCGCCGCTCCAGCGTCCGGCGCGCATCGATGAACGCCTCGAAGTCCTCCGTGCCGTGGCCGGGGGCCGTGTGCACAAAGCCGGTGCCGGCATCGTCGGTCACATGGGCGCCCACGAGAAGAGGCACCGGAAACGCATAGGGCTCGCCGGCGGCGGCAAAAGCACCCTCGGGGCGCCAATCCCGCAACGGATGGTCGAGCACCATGTCCTCGAGCGCCGCAGCAGGCACGTCGGCCAGCCGCACATAGCCGCCCTCCGGCACGCGGGCCTTCGCCATGACGTCGCCTGCCAATGCGTCCGCGATGAGGTAGCGCTGGCCCTGATGGGCCCAGCGCGGCGCCTCCGCGGACTCGGGCGCCGTCACCTCGTAGAGACCGTAGGCGATGCGCGGATTGTAGGTCACGGCGCGGTTGCCGGGGATGGTCCAGGGCGTCGTCGTCCAGATCACGACGGCGGCGCCGGCGAACGGACCCACCCCGCGCACGGGAAACCGCACGAAGATCGTGTCCGACTCGTGGTCCTGGTATTCCACTTCCGCCTCGGCCAGGGCCGTGCGCTCCACGACCGACCACATCACCGGCTTGGAGCCGCGATAGAGCTGGCCGCTCATGGCGAATTTGAGCAGTTCGCCGGCGATGACGGACTCGGCCTCGTAGGCCATCGTCAGATAAGGGTTGGCGAAGTCGCCCTCGACGCCCAGGCGGCGGAACTCGGCGGACTGGACGCCCACCCAATGGGCCGCGAACTCGCGGCATTCCTGCCGAAACTCGTTGATCGGCACCTCGTCCTTGTTCAGGCCGCGGGCGCGATACTGTTCCTCGATCTTCCATTCGATCGGCAGGCCGTGGCAATCCCAGCCGGGCACGTAATTGGAATCGAAGCCCCGCATCTGGAACGAGCGGGTGATGACGTCCTTCAGCACCTTGTTCAGGGCATGGCCGATATGAAGGTTGCCGTTGGCATAAGGGGGCCCGTCATGCAGCACGTATTTCGGCCGGCCTCTCGCGGCCTGGCGCAGCGTGCCGTACAGATCCATCGAGTCCCACTTCTCGATCCATTTCGGCTCGGCGTCCGGCAGGCCCGCGCGCATCGGGAAATCCGTCTGCGGCAGATAGAGGGTCGCGGCGTAATCGAAGGCGTCTTTGGTCATGGATCAGGCTTTTTGTCGGGATGGACCGGCTTCGGTGGCGCAGTTTCTAGTGCAAGACCGGCATGTTATAAAGAGAAATTCAGCCGGCACCGCCGAAGGAAAGCCGCGCATCCAGCGGCGAGAGCGGCTTGGCGCCGGACAGCAGCGCCCGCGCTTCTTCCGAGTCGCGATCCATCTGCGCAACCAGCTCATCGGCACCGTTGAAGCGCATTTCGCCCCGCAAGCGGCCGAAGACCGAGACGGAGACCGTCTCTCCGTAGAGCCGGTCGTCGAAGTCGAAGACGTATGTTTCGAACAGCGCCGCGCCGCCATCGAAGGTCGGGCGACGACCGAAGCTCGCGACGCCGGGCATGGCCACGCCGTCCGCCCGCGCCAGCTTGACGGCATAGATGCCCTGCATCAGCAGCGTATCGTGCGGAAGCGTCATGTTCGCCGTCGGGTAGCCCAGCGTGCGGCCCAGCTTGCGGCCATGGACGATCTCGCCCTCGACGATCCAGCGGTAGCCCAGAAGCGCGTTCGCCCCCGCAACGTCGCCGACCGACAGATCCGACCGGATGCGGGAGGACGAGACCACCGCGCCGCCCTCGTCGTCGAACTCGGCGATCACCCGCACGCCGACATTCCTGTGTCCGCAATCGGCCGCCAGCGTCTCTGCCGTACCGGCACGCCGGGCGCCGAACCGGAAATCGTATCCCACCACGACATGGCGTGCGCCCAGGGCGCCAAGCAGGCAATCCTCGATGAAGCTTTCCGCCGTGGCCGACGCGAAGTCGCGGGTGAAGGGCTGCTCCACCACCGCATCGAAGCCGAGCTCCTTCAGGATCCGGGCCTTCAGCGGGGCAGGCGTCAGGCGCGCCACGGGCTCTTGCGGCCGGAACACCGTGCGCGGATGCGGCTCGAACGTCAGGCAGATCAGCGGCAGCCGCTCCTGCGCGGCAATCTCCGCGGCGGCCCCAAGAACGGCCTGATGGCCGCGGTGCACGCCGTCGAAATTGCCGATCGCCACCACGCCCCCGCGCAGATCGGCAGGCAAGGCGCCGGCGGCATCGAGGCGCAGGATGCGCCCGGACGCTGTCATGCGAGCGAGCCCGTCACGTATCGCGCCTGCAGGCGACGCCGCGTCAGCTCGTCGGCAAGGGCCTGCATATCGGCGCCGAAGGGCGCGAGATCCTGCTCGTGGATACCCTTCTCGACCAGAAGTGCATCGCCGCCATAGGCGTTCGCGCCGCGTATGTCGGTATAGAGCCCGTCCCCGATGCACAGAAGCCGCCCACCCGCCAGCTCTGCGGCGCGGGCCGCGACCTCGTAGATGGGACGGTGCGGCTTGCCCGCCAGGTGGACGGTTCCGCCACGCTTCTCGTATTCGGCGGCAAGTGCGCCGGCGCAATAGATCAGGCGCGGGCCGCGATGCACGACGATATCGGGGTTGGCGCAGATCATCGGCAGGTTGCGCGCGGCGAGACGGGAGAGCATGTCGGCGTAATCGGCCGGGGTCTCCTTCTCGTCGTCGAAGAGGCCCGTCACCACGACGGCCTCCGCTTCCTGCTCCGGCACCAGCCGCACGTCCAGGCCCGCATAGAGATCCAGGTCCCGCTGCGCGCCGATATGGAAGATCGTGTCCGGCCCCTCGGCGATCAGCGCCCGCGTGGCGTCGCCGGAGGTGACGATCGTATCGTAGGCATCACGCGTGACGTGCAATGCGTCGAGCTGCGCGCGCACCCCTTCGCCCGGCCTGGGCGAGTTCGTCAGAAGAACGACGCGGCAGCCGGCGCGCTTCGCATCCAGAAGGGCGGCCTCCGCCTGCGGCGATTTCACTTCGCCGTCGTGGACGACACCCCACACATCGCAGAAGATGACATCGTAGGAACCGGCGATCGTCGAAAGCCGGTCGATTCTCCTGGGGATCATCGGTCCCGAATCCATTCCGCACCCTGTTCCTGCAGTGCCGGCATGCCTGGATGCCGGCCAATGGGTGATGGCGTACGTTTCCCGTCCCGCCGCGTCAACCTCGGCGCGAGCCGCCTTTGCCGATGTTGCGGCAGTGCAGCACGGACGATGGCGAAAAATTCTTGGGCCAGGCCGCTCCCCATTCCTTGACAATCGAGCCGGGCCGCACCTATCTCGTCGCCGTTAGCACTCGCCAGTGGGGAGTGCCAATCCATCCGGGCCGGAATGCCGAAGGGTTTCGGCCCGCCCCATTAAAGTGAAGGTTCGACGATATGGCTAACGTGAACTTCCGTCCTCTGCATGACCGCGTCGTCGTGCGCCGCGTGGAGTCAGAGAACAAGACCGCCGGTGGCATCATCATCCCCGACTCGGCCAAGGAAAAGCCGCAAGAAGGCGAAGTCATCGCCGTCGGCGCCGGCGCGCGCGACGAAGCGGGCAAGGTCGTTGCGCTGGACGTCAAGGCCGGCGACCGCGTCCTGTTCGGCAAGTGGTCGGGCACCGAGATCAAGATCGGCGGCGAAGACCTGCTCATCATGAAGGAATCCGACATCCTCGGGATCGTCGGCTGACCCTTCCGGCATCGCATTTTCCTGACAATCTGAAACGGCGCGGCCTTGAAGGCGCGCCGAGGAGAGAGAGACAATGGCAGCCAAAGAAGTAAAGTTCTCCGGCGATGCGCGCGACAAGCTCCTGCGCGGCGTCGACATTCTCGCCAACGCGGTCAAGGTGACGCTCGGCCCCAAGGGCCGCAACGTAGTCATCGAGAAGTCCTTCGGTGCTCCGCGCATCACCAAGGACGGCGTGTCGGTGGCCAAGGAAATCGAGCTCGAGGACAAGTTCGAGAATCTCGGCGCCCAGCTCGTCCGCGAAGTCGCGTCCAAGACCAACGACAAGGCCGGTGACGGCACGACGACCGCCACGGTCCTCGCACAGTCCATCGTCAAGGAAGGCGCCAAGGCCGTTGCCGCCGGCATCAACCCGATGGACCTGAAGCGCGGCATCGACTTGGCCGTCGCGGCGGCTGTCGAGGACCTGAAGTCCCGCTCCAAGAAGATCTCCACCTCGGCCGAAGTCGCCCAGGTCGGCACGATTTCCGCCAATGGCGACAAGATCGTCGGCGAGAAGATCGCCGAGGCGATGCAGAAGGTCGGCAACGAGGGCGTCATCACCGTCGAGGAGTCGAAGGCGCTCGAGTTCGAGCTCGAGACCGTCGAAGGCATGCAGTTCGACCGCGGCTACCTGTCGCCCTACTTCGTGACCAACGCCGAAAAGATGGTCGCCGAGCTCGACAAGCCGTACATCCTCATCCACGAGAAGAAGCTCTCCAACCTGCAGGCCATGCTGCCGGTGCTGGAGTCGGTCGTGCAGTCGTCGCGTCCGCTGCTCATCGTCGCCGAGGACGTCGAGGGCGAGGCCCTGGCCACGCTGGTCGTCAACAAGCTGCGTGGTGGCCTCAAGATCGCGGCCGTCAAGGCTCCCGGCTTCGGTGACCGCCGCAAGGCCATGCTGGAAGACATCGCCATCCTGACCGGTGGCCAGGTCATCTCCGAAGATCTCGGCATCAAGCTCGAGAACGTGACGCTGGACATGCTCGGCACCGCCGAGAAGGTGCAGATCACCAAGGAGAACACCACGATCGTCGACGGCGCCGGCACCAAGGACGAGATCCAGGCCCGCGTCGCGCAGATCAAGGCGCAGATCGAGGAGACCACCTCGGACTACGACCGCGAGAAGCTCCAGGAGCGCCTTGCCAAGCTGGCCGGCGGCGTCGCCGTCATCCGCGTCGGCGGTGCGACGGAAGTCGAGGTCAAGGAGCGCAAGGACCGTGTCGACGACGCGCTCAACGCCACCCGCGCCGCCGTCGAGGAGGGCATCGTCCCCGGTGGTGGTACGGCCCTCCTGCGCGCCAAGAAGGCCGTCGAGGCTCTCAGCGACGCCAACCCGGACATCAAGGCCGGCATCAAGATCGTGCTCCGCGCCCTCGAGGCTCCGGCACGCCAGATCGCCGAGAACGCCGGTGTCGAAGGCTCGGTCGTGATCAACAAGGTTCTCGAGCAGGATGGAGCCTTCGGCTTCGACGCCTACACCGAGACCTATGTTGACCTGGTACAGGCCGGCATCATCGACCCGACCAAGGTCGTTCGCACGGCCCTTCAGGATGCGGCGTCCGTCGCCGGCCTGCTGGTGACGACCGAGGCGCTCGTGGCCGAGTTGCCGAAGGACAAGCCGGCCATGCCCGCGATGCCGGGCGGCGGCATGGGCGGCATGGACTTCTAAGTCCAGGCTCCCGCCAAAGCACGAAGAGGGTCCGGTTCGCCGGGCCCTTTTTTTATGCCGATCACATGCGAGATGACCAATTTGTAATCCGGCCGCGGGAACGGCTTTCCAGCTCCGCCGTTTCCTACCCGAACACCGGCGCTCCGCCGGAAGGAAACAGGAGTGACAGATGGTCGACAAGAACGAAGTCAAGGGCGGCGCCAAGGAAGTGGCCGGCAAGGTCAAGGAAGCCGCGGGCAAGGTCGTCGGCAATGATCGCCTTCAGGCCGAGGGCCTCGCTGATCAGGCCGAAGGCAAGACCCAGAAGAATTATGGCAAGGTCAAGGATGCCGTGAAGGACCAGACCGGCAACTGACCCTGCCTCGATACCCGAAAAGCCGTCGCGCATCTGCGCGGCGGCTTTTTTCGTTGGCACGCCTTCAAACGATTTTACCGCCGCAACGCAGCAATCGCGCCTCGACTAGCGTGACGTCATGGCGCATACCCGTCCCACAAATCTGATAAACCTTCGGGAGCCAAGGGTAATGACGAAGACGCGGCGCGAGACCGATTCCATAGGAGCCATCGAGGTAGCGACCGATCGCTACTGGGGTGCCCAGACGGAACGCTCCCTGAACAATTTCCGGATCGGCACCGACCGTCAGCCCCTGCCGCTCATTCACGCGCTTGCGACCGTCAAGAAGGCGGCGGCGCGCGTCAATGCCGACATGGGCAAGCTCGACGGAAATCTTGCCGACGCCATCGTCAAGGCTGCCGACGAAGTCATCTCCGGCAAACTGGACGATCATTTCCCCCTCGTCGTCTACCAGACCGGCTCCGGTACGCAGACGAACATGAACGTCAACGAAGTCATCTCCAACCGCGCCATCGAGATGATGGGCGGGGAGCTGGGTTCGAAGAAGCCGGTTCATCCCAACGACCACGTCAATATGGGCCAGTCCTCCAACGACGTCTTCCCGACGGCGATGCATGTCGCCGTGGTGGTCGAGGCGACGAACCGCATCCTGCCGGCCATCGATGCGCTGCACGATGCCCTCGACAGGAAGGCGAAGGAGTTCGCCGACATCATCAAGATCGGCCGCACGCACACCCAGGACGCGACGCCGATCACGCTGGGACAGGAATTTTCCGGCTATGCCGCCGCCCTTTCGCTGTCGCGCCGCCGCGTCGAGCAGGCGCTGGACGGCGTTCACGCCCTGGCGCAGGGCGGCACGGCCGTCGGCACGGGCCTGAACTCGCCGGTCGGCTTCGACGTCAAGATCGCGGCGGAAATCTCGCGCCTGACCGGACTGCCGTTCCGCACCGCCGACAACAAGTTCGAGGCGCTGGCATCGCACGGCGCGCTCGCCTTCTTCCACGGCGCACTCAACGCCCTGGCGACGGACCTGTTCAAGATCGCCAACGATATCCGCTTCCTGGGATCGGGGCCGCGCTCCGGCCTGGGCGAATTGTCGTTGCCCGAAAACGAGCCCGGCTCGTCCATCATGCCCGGCAAGGTCAACCCGACGCAGGCCGAGGCCTTGACCATGGTCGCAACCGAGGTTTTCGGCCATGAGACGACAGTCACCGTGGCGTCCAGCCAGGGCCATTTCGAGTTGAACGTCTTCAAGCCGGTGATCGCCAACGCCGTCCTATCCTCGATCCGGCTTCTGGCCGATGGCATGGATTCCTTCCGCGAGCATTGCGTGGACGGCATCAAGGCCAACACGGACCGCATCAAGGCCTTGATGGAGCAAAGCCTGATGCTGGTAACGGCGCTCGCCCCGACCATCGGCTACGACAATGCCGCCGGTATCGCCAAGACGGCGCACAAGAAGGGTACGACACTGCGGGAGGAGGCGATCGCCTCCGGCCACGTAACGGCGGAGGAATACGACCGGATCGTCGATCCCGCAGCCATGACGCGTCCGGGCGAGTGATCTTCGAGGGGGGTGCCTCGCGCCCCCCCTCCCCGTACGTCCTGGCCGGCGACATCGCTTGAGCGATCAAGCACTTTACGTCGCCCGCCTGTTGCTGCACCTTGACGCCTTGTTGCGGGCCAAGGGGGACAGCCGCATGAACACCACCGTATTGTTGATCGGACGCATTCTGCTGGGCCTGCTTTTCGTGCCGGCCGGGTTCGGCAAGCTCATGGGCGCGGCAGGCTTTGCAGGCTATCTCGGCAGCCTCGGCGTGCCGGCGCCGTTGGCCATGGCTTATGTCGTCGGCTTGTTCGAACTGGTGTTCGGCCTGCTGGTCATCGTCGGCTTCCAGACGCGCATCGCGGCCTGGTTGCTGGCCGCCTTCTGTGTCGTTACCGCCTTTATCGGCCATTGGGGCGATTCCAGCGCCATCCTGAAGAATTTCGCGCTGGCCGGCGGCTTCCTGTATCTCGCCACCTTCGGCGCGTACGCGCCGGCCATCGACAAGGACAGAGACCGGCTCGCCAGCTAGCACGACAGCGGATCGCAATCGGGCGTTGTTGGACGCGCTCGCCGGGGCGCGTCTATACGCGGCCTGTTCGAGGGCGTAGCAGCAGACACCGCGCCAGCCCGATGTCGACCGCAGAGGATGAGCCGCCGCGGCTGTGGCAGCAGGCTTGCCCTCGAACAGGAGTGAGAAGCGATGGTTCTGCCATTGACGATCACGCTGGTGATACAGAAAACCCGGAGCGGCTGGCAGGCCAAACTCCGGGTACAGTTCTGGTATCATTGAGTGAAACGAGGTCGGGTGTTCGCGCACCCGGCCTCACTCCTCGAACATAATCCTGATCCGGCAGCCGATCAACCAATCAACAGTCGTATGAAACCAACCGGACATTGTTGGACCGGTTGCAAGGCAGCGCCGTATAAGCAGCCTGTTCGAGGGCGTAGCAGCAGACACCGCGCCAGCCCGATGTCGACCGCGGAGGATGAGCCGCCGCGGCTGTGGCAAAAGGCTTGCCCTCGAACAGGAGTGAGAAGCGATGGTTCTGCCATTGACGATCACACTGCTCATAAGAAAGACCCGGAGCGGCTGGAAATTCCGGCTCCGGGTCTCGACACTTTTGAGTAAGTGAAACGAGGTCGGGTGTTCGCGCACCCGGCCTCACTCCTCAAACATAATCCTGATCCGGCAGCCGATCAACCAACCAACAGTCGTATGAAACCAACCGGACATTGTTGGACCGGTTGCAAGGCAGCGCCGTATAAGCAGCCTGTTCGAGGGCGTAGCAGCAGACACCGCGCCAGCCCGATGTCGACCGCGGAGGATGAGCCGCCGCGGCTGTGGCAAAAGGCTTGCCCTCGAACAGGAGTGGTACTCATGTGGCGTCTGCCGGTGATGATCACGCTTGAAATAGAGAAAACCCGGAGCGGCTGGCGTATCCGGCTCCGGGTTTACTTCTCGATCGTCTAGCGAAACGGGGTCGGGTGTTAGCGCACCCGGCCTCACTCCTTCATCATAAGGCCTCACCAAGTTTACTTCAACCAACCAGAGGGCGTATCACTCGCCGAAGCGTGCAAGCACGTCGTCGACGATCCCCTGCTCGCTCTCCGTCACGTCAGCCGCCCTGGCTTGGGCCAGGCAGGCCTGCGAGGAAAGAATGAGCCCATCGGACAAGACGCGCAGCCGGTTGGCCGTCAAGGTCGAGCCAGTCGAGGTGATGTCCACGATGATATCCGCCGAGCCGGCTGCCGGAGCCCCTTCCGTCGCCCCCAGGCTCTCGACGATCCGGTAGGTCTGGATGCCGTGATTGCGGGTGAAGAAGCTCTGCGTCAGACGCCAGTACTTCGTTGCGATCCTCATTCGATGACCGTGCGCCGCACGGAAGCCCCCGGCCACGTCGTTCAGGTCTTCCATGGTGGACACGTCTACCCAGCTGTCCGGAACGGCAACCACCACGTCGGCATGGCCGAAGCCGAGCCGGGATACGATGGACAGGCGATCGCCGAAATCGGGCAGCGTCTCGCGCAACAGGTCTTCCCCCGTCACACCGAAGCGGATTGCCCCGTCACGCAATTCACGGGCGATCTCGGATGCAGAAAGGAGAATGACCTCCAATCCGTCACATCCCTCCACACGCGTGCGGTAGGATCGTGCGTCCTCGCTTGGCCGGACGAATATCCGCCTGGCCGCCAGTGCCTCGATCGTCAGGTCCTTGAGCCGCCCCTTGGACGGAATGGCGAGGGTGACGCTCATGCCGGCGCTCCCGATCCGACCGTTGCCATCCGGCCCGGCCACAAGGCAAAGCCCACGGCCGGGATCGTTTCCCGCGCCCCGAGGTAGGAAACCAGCCTGTCATACCGGCCACCGCCGACCAGCGGCCCATCCTGTACTTCGACGGATATCTCGAAAACCATTCCGGTATAGTAATCCAATGCCCGTCCGAATGCCGCGCGATAGCGTAACGCTGCCAGGTCCACGCCAGCGCGCGCCAGCGCCTGGCCGCGCGCCTTGAAGGCGTCGAGAGAGTGTCCGAGATCGGTGCCGCTTTCGCGGCAGAGCATTTCCAGCGCATCGACACTGCGATCCAGCGGACAGTCGATGGACAGAAAGGCGCGCAGGCGCTCTAGAACGGTGCGGTCCAGCCGGGTTTCCGCAACGGCGACCTTTTCGATCAGTCGTCCGGCGATCTCGGTCGGGGTGCGCCCCCTGTGCAGGGGCAGGCCGCCCTCTTCCATCCTGTCCCGGATATTGTCGGAAAGCCTTGCGACATCGCGGGCAAGCGCCAGCTCATAGAGATCCGGAGCCAGATTGTCGACGGAGGCGCGGCCACCGCCGGTGGCAAGCGATTCCAGCGCCTGCCGCAGCAAAGCGTCATGCCCGAAGGTGCGGATGAGGCGGCGCTGCCAACCGGACGGCAGGCCGAGCGACGCCAGGAACTGTTCGAACAGGGCTTGATCCCCGACCGTGGTTTCCACGATCCGCAGGTCGATGCCGCAATCCGCAAGCACGCCGAGGGCGTCGGCGATCGTACGTCCATCGGCGACGGCTCGGTCGGCATCGCCGAGATCCTCTATGCCGGCTTGCGGATACTCCGACGGTCCGTCGCCGCTCTGCCGGAAGATCGTTCCGCAATAGGCATAGCGGCGCGGCAGGCCCGCCCCTTGCGCGATATGCGCGAGGCAGACGGGAATCGTGAAGTCGGGGCGAAGGCAAAGTCCGCGCCCGTCCTCGCCCTTGGTCAGGAAAATGCGCCGACGCAACGCTTCGCCGGCCGTATCCAGATACGGGTCGGAGGGCTGCAGGATCGGCACATCCATCATCACGGCGCCACGCTGCACGAACTGGGCCGGCAGCGACCGCTCCAGTGCTGCGATGGCCGCGCTCATTCCCCGCGATCCGCTGCCTGCTCGGCCAGCATGCGGCGGACGGCTTCCACCAACTCGGCCTCGGGCACGGTCACCTGCGCCGGCCGGGCGGACCGCCAGGTGGCGTTGTCCTCGATCTCCGCGGACAGGCGCTTGCCCTCGATGAGATCCTTGACCTGCACGACCCCGGCCGCTTTCTCGTCACCGCCCTGGATGATCGCGAGGGGGGCGGAGCGACGGTCGGCATATTGCAACTGCTTGCCGAACTGCTTCGGATTGCCCTGGAACACCTCTACCGGCACGACGGGGCGGCCGGGGCTATTAAGCCCGGCGCGCAGCATGCCGGCCAGGCGCTGGTAGTCCGCCATCCGGTCGCGGTCCATCACCGTCACGACGACCGGCCCGGGACGCTCGGCTACAGCCAGGCGGTCGAGGTTCTTCAGGGCCGTCATGAGACGGGAAACACCGATGGAGAAACCCGTCGCCGGAACGGGCTGGCTCATGAAGCGGGCGACGAGCCCGTCATAGCGGCCACCGCCGCCAACCGATCCGAACTGGACCTTCTGGCCCTTATCGTTGGTGACGTCGAACAGGAGCTCCGCCTCGAATACGGGCCCTGTATAATATTCGAGGCCGCGCACGACCGAGGGGTCGACGGACACCCGGTCGTCGCCATAGCCCGCGGCCTCGGCAAGCGACCGGATGGTTTCGAGCTCGTCGAGCCCCTCAACGACGCGGCCATTGTCGCCGAAGGCTTCCCGGACACCCCCGATGCGCGCCGCGCCGCCCGCGTCCGCGAACGAGAAGATCGACAGGACGCGTTCGATCGCCGCCGCATCCAGCTCTGCGCCCTTGGTGAAATCGCCCTTGCCGCCGCCATCGTCGAGCCGGCCGGCCCCCAGCAGCTGGCGTACGCCATCCACCCCGAACTTGTCGAACTTGTCGAGCGCGCGCAGCACGGTCAACCGACGGGCTCCGTCGCCGCCGAGGCCGATGGCGTCGAGGATGCCGTCCAGGACCTTGCGATTGTTGACCCGGATCACATACTGGCCGCGCGCGATGCCCAGCGCCTCCATCGTGTCGGACATCATCATCGCCATTTCCGCATCGGCCGATACCGACGGAGCGCCGACGATGTCGGCATCGAACTGCATGAACTGGCGGAACCGGCCCGGCCCGGCCTTCTCGTTCCGGAACACGTAGCCGGCGCGATAGCTGCGATATGGCTTGGGCAGGTCTTCGAAATTCTCGGCCACGTAGCGGGCCAGGGGGGCGGTCAGGTCGTAGCGGAGCGAGAGCCACTCCTCGTCGTCGTCCTGCAGGGAAAAGACGCCTTCGTTCGGCCGGTCGCTATCCGGCAGGAACTTGCCCAGCGCATCCGTATATTCGAAGAATGGAGTCTCGACCGGCTCGAACCCATAACGCTCATAGACGTCGCGGATCGTGGCGAGCATCGCGTCCTGCGCACGCAGGTCGCTGGCGCTGCGGTCGACGAAGCCGCGCGGCTGGCGCGCCTTCACCCGGTTCTGCTTGGCGGACATCGGTCTTGGGCCTCGGAATACAAGTCGGTGCGGACTGACAAGCCGGGGTCTAATGGATCGAACCTGCCAGCACAAGAAGCGCCCCGCCGGTTGCAGGCCTTGCCGTCCCCCCCCCCCACGCCTATCCGCAGGTTGCCCGAACGATCCTGCCGGATCGTGGGTCGGTCTCGATCGTCACCCGTTCCTGACGATAGTCCATGGTAACGCCCTGGCCCGGCACGATCTGGCGGATGATGGTGGCGCCGGTCTCTTGCGCGGCCCGCGCGTCCGTCAGCCTGTCCATCCCGACCAGCGCCTCGGCTGCGTCGGCCCGGCAGGCTCCCTGCGCCACGCCGTCCATGCCCGTGCCTGCCTGGCAGGCGGCAAGGGAAGCAGCGGCGAAAGCAAGCGTAAGGGCGTTCACCCGTTTCCTGTTCATAAGAGGATCAATCCTTTTTCCGTCGGTGCTGCAAGGCACCCTCTCCGCGCATCAGGTCGAGAACGCGCGTCTTGTTATCCGAACAGGCGATTCCTTCGGGCCGGTTCTCGATACCCTCGATGACGGCAACGAGTTGCGCCTTGTTCCGTGCCAACTGCTCTTGCATGGCGCCGATCTCGGCCACCTTTTCCTTCAGCGTCGCCAACAGTTCGTCGTGCCGCCAGTGCAAGCCCGCCGGCATCAGATGGCGGATCTGGTCCAGAGAAAAGCCGGCACGCTGCGCGCTGACGATTATCGCCAGGGTCGCGACGGCTTCGGGTGCATAGCGGCGGTACCCGTTGGGACGGCGCTCGACGGTACCGATCAGGCCGGCGGCCTCGTAAAAACGTATCCTCGAAGGGTTCAGGCCTGTGCGTTCCGAAAGCTCCCCAATCCTCACCTGCATTTCCGTCCCGTTGACCTTCAACAGAACTTTAAGGTTATGCTCGGGTTTCGGTCAAGCTTGACGGTGTCCGGTCGGGCACACTGCTTCATGGCAATCCGTTTCCGGTCGGAAATTCCGAGGAGAGACCCATGGCTTACGTTACTACGAAAGACGGCGTCGAAATCTTCTACAAGGATTGGGGGCCGCAAGGGGCGCGGGGCTAAAGGCGCCTCTATCCGCAGTCACCTCTTCGGCCTGCTCCCCGCAGCGGGCCGAAGAGGCACCCCATCGCCGAAAGCTATATCGCATGCAGACAATTCTTGGCGCCTCCGGGCAGATCGGGCGGGAACTGGCCGTCCATCTCAAACGCGACTTCACCGACGACATCCGCCTCGTCAGCCGGAACCCCGGAAAGGTGAACGAGAGCGACGAGCTTCACAGGGCGAACCTGCTCGACGCAGGAGAGACGCGACGTGCAGTCGAAGGCTCCGAGATCGTCTATCTCACTGCCGGCCTGCCGATGGATACGAGGCTGTGGGTCGAGCAATGGCCCGTCATCATGAGAAACGTGATCGACGCCTGCGCCGCCAACGGCGCCAGGCTGGTATTCTTCGACAACACCTACATGTATCCGCAGACCGCCGCGCCGCAGACGGAAGACACCGAATTCCGGCCCAATGGCGAAAAAGGACGCGTTCGCGCAACGATCGCCCGAAATCTGCTTGCGGCAATGGAGCAGCGGCGCGTCTCGGCCATGATCTGTCGCGCTCCGGAGTTCTACGGACCCGGCAGGACGCAAAGCATTACCAACAGCACGATCATCGAACCGTTGGCGCAAGGCAGGACAGCCAGGGTTTTCCTCCGCGACGACACCCTGCGCACCCTCATCTACACGCCGGACGCCAGCCGCGCGATGTCGCGCCTGGGCAACACGCCCGACGCCTACGGCCAGACCTGGCATCTGCCGTGCGACGATGATCGGCCGACCTATCGTGACTTCGTCCGCCTGGCGGCGGAGCAATTGGGAACCACGCCCCGCTACCGTGTGCTCAGGCGCTGGCAGTTGCGACTGGCGGGCCTGTTCAGCCCTGCGGTGCGGGACGCCGAAGAGCTTCTGCCGCGCTACGCGACCGACAACATCTTCGTGTCGGACAAATTCAAGATCCGGTTTCCGGATTTCGTCGTCACTTCGTTCGCGGAGGGCCTGGCCGCCATCAGCGCGGACGTGAGAACGCGCTCCGCTTTTCCTCGCAAATAGCGCGGCAAGTGCATCCTTCGATATGGTCGTTCACGAAACCCATCGACTGCATGAAGGCGTAGCACGTCGTCGGCCCGACGAAGTTGAAGCCCCGCTTGCGCAGGGCCGTCGACATCGCCTTCGAGGCGGGCGTGACGGCATTGCTGCGAAGCCAGCCCAGCGTCATGACGGACGGCCTGTCCGATGCCGGCGGCTCGAATGCCCAGAGAAAAGCCGCGAACGACTTGCCCTCGTCCTGTCGAAGGCGGATCACCGCGCGTGCATTGGAGATCGTCGCCTCGATCTTGCCGCGATGCCGGATGATGCGCGGATCCTGTACGATACGGTCGACGTCGGCGGGCGTGAAGGCCGCCACGCGCTCCACGTCGAACCCCTCGAACAATTCGCGGAAGGCGTCGCGCTTGCGCAGAACGGTGATCCACGAAAGGCCGGCCTGGAACCCCTCAAGGCACAGTTTTTCATAGAGGGCTGTGTCGCCGGCAACGGGGCGGCCCCACTCACGATCATGGTAGGTTTCGTACTCCGGCGAACCGGCCTGCCAGAAACAGCGGGCCTTGCCATCGGCTGACAGGGTCAGCCCGTCCGGAAGTGCGGTCGAATCGTCGTCGGTCATGATTGGATGATACTGCGACGTACCGGCCGTGGAAACGCACCCTCTGTGCAACGCGGCATTTGCGCAACGCATCGCCATCCGTCGCTTCACGTACGCGCGCAGGCAGTTGCGGCGGGTGCCCCGTATACGCCAGAAGTCGTTGCATGGCGTACCGCTTGGGCACGCCATGGGGGCACCGCTTTCATGAAACTTCTTCTATGGGCACTTGCCCTCGTCGCCGCGATCCTGACCCCGCCCACCAGTTCGAAGGCGGCGGACCTGCCGGACGATGCCGAGATCATCGCCGGCTTCGAACGCATCGTCTTCAACGCCGAGATCCCCGGTCGCTTCAGCGACGCCGGTTTCGTCAAGAAGTTCGCCGGGCCCGTGCGCTTCCGCGTGGAAAATCATGCGAGCGTGGACCGGCGCGCGGAGGTCGAGGCGTTCATAAGCCGGATCGGACGCGAGATCCCGGGTCTGGAAACCCGCATGGCGCAGGGTGCGGAACGCACCGATTTCGTCGTCCATGTGGTCGACCGGCAGGATTACGTGGCCACCGCGCGCAGGGTGCATCGCAACCCCTTCATGCAGGTACCCGGAAACTGCATCGTCCGCGCCAGCTATGGGCGGCGCGGCATCGAACGATCGGAGGCCGTCATCGTTTCCGATGGGGGCGAGCGTCTTTTCCAGCGCTGCCTGATCGAGGAAATCCTGCAGGGGCTGGGCCCCCTGGACGATAATCCGGACGCGCCCTACAGCGTCTTCAACGACACGTCGACGCACAGCGTACTGACACGCTACGACCGCATCATGATGACGATGCTGTACGATCCGCGCCTGCGCCCCGGCACGAACCTTCAGGCGGCGCGGCCGCTGCTGCCGATACTAGCGCGCGAGGCCCGGCGCGGTACGCGCTAAAGTGGCATGCGTCCAATCGGACGCACAGAGGTCGCTCTAGATTATAGATGGAGCATCGGATTATCCGAAAACCGGATTCCACTTTTCGGTCCGATGCTCTGAATTCGTTCATCTCCCGGCTACCATTTACTGTCAAGCTTGGCGCATGCGCCTCGCCACGCCCGCCAGACTGGCCCTGATGCTGGCCGCCCTTTCCGGCGGCGCGCTCGCCCATGCCGGCGAACGCCAGAGGCTTGTGCTGCCGGACAGGGTCGCCAGCGAGCGCACCTTGCAACTGTCGCCGGGCAGCGGCGTGTTTCCCGGCTATACGCGCCCGCGCCTCGTGACGCCCTATCGCGCCGGGCGGGCTATCCTGCGCGAGGGCGTGCCCATCGGCGTCCTGGGCACGGACGGCGTGACACGCCCCGTGGGCAGCTACGACGACGGGCGCGGTGGCCCGCTGCCCGCCGTCATCACCAAGGACTGACCCTCAATTCCGCGTCGGTATACGCGCGATGACCTTCAATTCGAAGTCGAAGCCTGCCAGCCAGGTCACGCCGAAGGCGGACCAGGTCGGATAGGGCTTGTCGGGGAAATAGGCCGACTTGATGGGCAGGATCGTCTCGAACTGCCTTTCCGGGTCGGTGTGATAGCTCGTCACGTCCAGTATATCGTCGAAGGTGCAGCCGGCGGCCTCGAGCACGGCCTTCAGGTTCTCGAAGGCCAGACGCACCTGCGCCTCGAAATCCGGCTCGGGCGTGCCGTCCGGACGAACGCCGACCTGGCCTGCGACGAACAGAAGATCGCCGTGCCGGACGGCGGGGGAATAGGCATGCTGTTCGTTCAGGGGGTTGGGCCTGGCGGGGTAAACGGTTTCTCGTGTCATGGAAGGCTCTTTCATCGGTTGCGGATAGCCACTATTTTCAGATACATGGCGTATGTCGAATATCGGAACATACGCACCGTATGTCAACCGCATACGATGTGTATGTGAATATCGGAGTTGCGAGGATGACGTTCCGGCGGCGTGTCGACACGATGGAAGAAAACAGGCGGAAGCTTCTGGCCGCGGCGCGGAAGGCTTTCGCCGAGCAGGGTTTCGCGGCCGCGTCGATGGACGAACTCACCGCGTCTGCCGGCCTGACGCGGGGTGCGCTCTACCATAATTTCGGCGACAAGAAGGGGCTGCTGGCGGCCGTCGTCGCAGAGGTCGATGGGGAGATGGCGGCACGGGCCCAGGAGGCGGGCGCAGCGGCCGGATCGCTGTGGGATGGCCTCATGGCCGAAGGCGCCGCCTACGTCGCCATGGCGCTGGACCCGGAAATCCGCCGTATCGTCCTGCTGGATGGGCCCGCCTTCCTGGGCGATCCTTCGCAATGGCCGAGCCAGAGCGCCTGTCTGGACGTAACGCGACAAACCGTTGCGCGGCTGGTCGCGGACGGCACGATGCGGCCTGTCGATGTGGAGGCTGCCGCGCGCCTGTTGAACGGCGCGGCCATGAACGCGGCGCTTTGGGTAGCGGCAAGCGAAACGCCGCCCGAAACGCTGCCGAGGGCCGTCGCGGCTTTCAGGCTGATGGCCGGGGGGTTGTTGAACGGACGCGGTCAGTAGCCGCCCGAGACGGGCATCGCGTCCAGAAAGATCGTCGCGTCCTGGCGCATGGCTGCGACCTTCGCCCTGTCCATGCTCTCCAGCGCGGAAAAGGTGCGCGCCATGCGCCGGTTGCCGCGAAAGGCCGCAGCGTTGCGCGCCATGAAGTCCCAGTAGAGATAGTTGAACGGGCAGGCGTCCTCGCCGGTGCGCTGCTTCACGTCGTAACGGCAATTCCCGCAGTAATCCGACATGCGGTTGATGTAGTTTCCCGAGGCGGCATAGGGTTTGGTGGCGAAAAGGCCGTCATCGGCATGCAGGATCATGCCCACCACGTTCGGCATCTCCACCCATTCGTAGGCATCATGGTAGACCACGAGATACCATTCCTGCACCTGTCTGGGGTCGAGCCCGGCCAGAAGGCAGAAATTGCCGATCACCATGAGCCGCTGAATGTGGTGGGCATAGGCGTTGTCCCGCGTTTCGCCGATGCACTGCGCCATGCAGTTCATTTCGGTTTCGCCGGTCCAGAAGAAATCGGGCAAGGGACGCTTCGCCCGTAGGCTGTTGCGGTTATCGTAGCCGGGCATCTCGCGCCAGTAGATACCACGGATGAATTCACGCCAGCCTATGATCTGCCGCACGAAGCCTTCCACGGCGTTGAGCGGCGCCATACCACTCTCGAATGCTGCGATGGCGGCCTCGCAGCATTCGCGCGGCAGCAGCAGGCCGCAATTGAGAAGGGCCGAAAGATGCGAATGGAACAGCAGCGGCTGCCCCTGCACCATCGCGTCCTGGTAGGTTCCGAACCAGGGCAGCGCTTCGGCGATGAACCAGCGCAGATAGCCCTGCGCCTGCCGTCGCGTGACCGGATAGTCGAAGTCGTCGAGCCGGCCGAAATGATTGCCGAACCGCTCGCGCACGAGCGAAAGCACGGCATCCGTCCGCGTATCGGGCGGGTAGGCCGGCCTTTCGGGCAGCGCCGTGTCCGGGGGCAACGGTTCGCGGTTTTCGGCATCGAAGTTCCAACGTCCCCCGACGGGGCGGTCCCCGTCCATGAGGTAGCTGGTATGGCGGCGCATCGCGCGATAGAAGGTCTCCATCAGCAGCGGCCCGCCGCCACCGGACATCCCTGAGAAGTCGGCAAGCGGGCACAGGAACCGGTGGTCGGACCGGATGTCGACCGGCAGGCCGAAGGCGTCTTCCCAGCTTTCCAGCATCTGCTGGACGCGCCATTCGCCGGATTCCGTCACGACGATGCCGTCCACCGCGTGACGGGAAAGCGCGCGTGCGACTTCTCCGCCGAAGCTGCCGCTGTTGCCCTCGGCGTCCAGGGCCATGTAATCCACGTGCACGCCTTCGGCGGAGAGGTCCGCCGCGAAATGCCGCATCGCCGAGAACAGGAAGGCGATCTTGCGCTGGTGGTGGCGAACATAGGTCGCCTCGTCGGCCAATTCGGCCATAAGCACCACATCGCCGTCTTCCAGGTCGGCGAGACTGGACAGGCTGCGGCTGAGTTGATCGCCGAGAACGAGGCGAAGACGGGCCATTCGCGATACCGCTCTATCGAGGCCCCGGCAGGGGCGTGAGCGGGCTAGATGTCGTGCATGGCGGCTGCCGCAAGGGCCCTGCGACGCTCCACCCCGCCCGCGAGCGCCGACAGCCCGCGCGCTACGTAGCGGCCCGCGCCCATCGCACCGGCAAGATATCCGTCGCGCACCATCACCTTCCCGCCGAGAACGACCGTCGTCGGCCAGCCCCGCACCTCGATGCCCTCATAGGGCGTGTAATCCGCCCCATCATGCAGATCGGCGTGACGGATCGTGCGGACCTCGTCCGGATTCCAGATCGCCATATCGGCATCCATGCCGACGGCGATGCTTCCCTTTCCCGTCAGCCCATAGGTTTTGGCATGGTTGGTGGATGTCAGCGCCACGAAGCGCGGAAGATCGATCCGCCCCTTCATGACGCCTTCGGAGAACAGGATCGGCAACCGGGTCTCGACGCCCGGAATCCCGTTGGGAATATGGCGGAAGCTGGCCCGGCCCCTGGGGTTGAGCTTGCCCATCGGGTCGTCGTAGCGAAACGGGCAGTGATCGGAGGAAAACAGATCGAATATCCCCGCCTCTATGCCGCGCCAACAGGCCTCCTGGCTTTAGCGGTCGCGCGGCGGCGGCGAGCACACGAACTTGGCCCCTTCCCAATCCATGCCATCGAGATCGTCGGCCGTCAGCATCAGATATTGCGGACAGGTTTCGCCCACCACCATGAGGCCCCGCGCCCGTGCCCGCGCGATCTCCTCCATGGCCGGGCCATTCGACACATGGACGATGACCACCGGAACCTCGGTGATCTCTGCCAATGACAGGGCGCGGTGGGTCGCTTCCCGCTCCACCGCCACCGGCCGCGTCGCGGCATGGGCGCGCGGCGCGACATCGCCCTCGGCCTCGTGCCGGCCGATCAGGTAGCGGATCGCATCCTCGTTCTCGCAGTGGACCATCACCAGCGCGCCGGTGCGGCGCGCGACGTCCATCGTGGCGAGGATTTCCGCATCGTTGAGCCGCAGCCCCTCATAGGTCATGAAGACCTTGAAGGACGTGTAGCCATCGGCCACCAGGGCCGGCAGTTCCTGGCCCAGCACGGACGCGGTCGGGTCGGACACGATCAGATGAAAGGAGACATCCGTATAGCACCGCCCTTCCGCCAACGCATGATAGGTCGTCAGGGCCGCGCGCAGCGACTGGCCTTTCTGCTGCAGGCAGAAGGGCAGCACCGTGGTATTGCCGCCGAACAGCGCCGACAGGGTGCCGCTTTCAAAATCGTCGGCCATCACGACGCCGTCTCCCGAGGGCTGGGCGATGTGGACATGGCTGTCGATGCCGCCGGGCAGGACGTAGCGTCCGCCGGCGTCGATCTCCTCTCGCGCGGGGCCGAGCCCCTCCCCGATCAGCGCAATGCGGCCGTCGCGCACGCCGATATCGGCGCGGAAGACATCGGACGCGGTCGCCACAATGCCGTTTCGGATGACGAGATCCAGCGTCATAGCTGCGGCTCCAGAGCGGCGATCAGCCGGTCGACCTCGTCCACCGTATTGTAGTGGACCATGGATACGCGCACGACGCCGTCCCGCGCCGTCAGGCCATGCTCTTCCACGATGCGGCGCGCATAGAAGTCGCCGTGGCGGATGCCGATGCGCGCGGCGTCGACCGCATCGACTATGCGTTTCGAGCTTTCCGAACCGACGGTGAAGGAAACGGTGGAGACGCGGTCCCCGATCGCCGTGGACGTCCTTCCGATGACGCGCACCGAGTTGCGCGAAACCAGATAATCCATCAACCGTCCGGTCAGCACGCGCTCCTGCTCGGCGATCGCGGCGAAGCCGGCTTCGACCGCGCCCCGACGGCCGTCGGCGCCCGCCATGCGCCCGAGTTCCTCCACGTAGTCCACCGCGCCCATGGCGCCCCAGGCGCATTCATAGTTGATGTTGCCGGGCTCCAGCTTGTGCGGCACGCGGCTCTTGTCGAAGAAGTAGTGGTAGATGTTGTCGAGGGCCTCCAGCCGGTCGCGCCGGCCGTACATCACGGCATGGTGCGGGCCGAAGACCTTGTAGACGCTGAAGACGTAGTAGTCTGCCTTCAGGGCCTGCATGTCGATGGCCCGGTGCGGCGCATAGGCGACGGCATCGACCACGAGTTCGGCGCCGGCGCCGTGGACGATGTCGGCGATTTCGGCGATCGGGTTGATCGTGCCCAGGATGTTGGAGGCATGCGTGACGCAGACCAGACGCGTGCGTTCGCTCATCAACCCCTTCAACGTCTCAAGGTCCAGCTCGAAGGTCTCCGGGTCGCAGCGCCACCATTTGATGTCGACGCCCCGCTCCTGGTGCTTGAGCCAGGGGCCGATATTGGCCTCGTGATCGACATTGGTCAGGATGATCTCGTCGCCCGGCCGCAGCCGGCCCGTCATCGCCTCGGACAGGAAGCGCAAGAGGATCGTGGTGTTGGGCCCCTCGACGATCTCGCCGGGATCGCAGTTCATGAAGCGCGCGAAGGCCTCGCGCGTCTGCGAAACGCGCTCCGTGGACAGCCTGCTCGGCGCGTAGCTCGCGCCCGTCTGGACATTCGAGGTGAGGAGATAGTCGGACACGCGGTCGGCGACGCGGCGCAGCACCTGGCTGCCGCCGGCATTGTCCATGAACGCCCATTCGCCCGACAGGGCGGGAAACTGCGCGCGGACGAAATCGATGTCGAGGGACATTCGGGTTCCTGGCTTTCTGTCAGTGTCGCCCCTGCCTCGCGCTGCGCCGCTCGTATCTGGCGACCAGGCGCACCATGGGCAGGAGGATGACGAGGTAGAGGATGGCCGCGCCGATGAGCGGCGTCGGATTGGCGGCGAGGGCCTGCGCCTGCGTCGCCTGTTTCAGGAGGTCCGGCAACGCGACGACGGAGGCCAGCGCCGTATCCTTCATGACGTTGATGGAATTGTTGGTCAGCGGCGGGATCACGACGCGGATCGCCTGCGGCAGCACCACGTGGCGCATCCGGCGATAGGCGTGCAGGCCCAGCGCATCGGCCGCCTCGAACTGGCCACGCGGCACAGCCTCGATTCCGGCGCGGAAAATTTCTGCGGCATAGGCGCTGGAGACCGTCGCCAGCGCGAAGCAGGCCGCCACGAAGGGCGAAAAGCGGATGCCGACGAAAGGCAGCGCATAATAGACGATCACCAGCCACACCAGGACCGGCAGCGCGCGGAAGACGTCGATATAGGCGATGGCAAAGATACGGAATGGCCGGATCGCATACAGGCGCACCAGCGCCAGCAAGAGCCCGCCGACGAGGCCGAACGCGATGGACAGGAGCCCCAGCAGCACCGTGCGGCCAAGACCCTGCAGAAGCAGCGGAAAATACCGGATCAGGACGTCGATGTTGAAGAAGGTGCTGACCAGATCCATCGATGGGTTTCCGTTTGCCAGGAATGCCGGAAGCGTCTTGCGCCTCCGGCTACGGGATCGGGAACTGCGTCAGAGCTTCGGCATCTCGGCATTCGTGACCGTGGACGTGGAAGCATCGGGGGCGGAGCCGAACCACTTCTCGTGCAGCTTCGCCATGAAGCCATCGGCCTTCAGTTCGCCGATCGCCCTGGTGGCCTCGGCCGCAAGCGGCGAATCCTTGGCGAACATCATGGAATATTGTTCGCCGGTACGGATTCGTTCGACGACCGCATATTGCGGCTTGTCCTTGATGTAATATTCCACGGCCGGAATGTCGGAGATGTAGCCGTCGATGCGGCCCGCCGCGAGATCCAGCATCGCCGGAGAAAGCCCCTCGAAGCGGCGGATTTCCGAAATGCCGTACTCGGCCTGGTGAGCTGTCGCCCACATGTCGCCGGTCGAGCCCGTATCGACGCCGACGGCCTTGCCCGAAAGCCCCGCAAGGCCCGTTATGCCCGATGCTTCCAGCACCGAAAGCGATTGATCACTATCGTAATACGGCTGGGCGAAGGACACCGACTCCAGCCGCTTGTCCGTGATGGTGATGGACGAGATGGCGGCGTCGATGCGGCCGGACTGCACGGCCGAGAACAGGCCGTTGAACGGAATGTTCTCGATCTTCACCTCGTCGTAGCCGAGGCGCGTGGCGACTTCCTGCACCAGCTCCACCTCGAAGCCGACGATCTCGGACTGCTCGTTCTGGAACTCCCAGGGCACGTTGCCGACATTGGCGCCGACCGTCAGCGTCTTTGCGAAGGCGGGCGAGGCGATGGCGGCGACGAGCGCGAATGCGGTGATTGTCTTGCGGATCATGACGGCTCCTTGCGTGAGAGGAACGACGCCGAGCATCCGCCTAAGTCTTGGGCACAGGAATGCTCAACAATCGTGCACTAAAATTGCATGCACTTTATAAAGCAATCTGTACGACCAGTTTGTGGAATCGCCAAGCGGTAATTCCATTATCTCAAGAGGATTCCTCCGCATCCTGATCCTTGCGACGCCTCTTGCGCGCAGTCGATGCGGCCTTCTCGGCCTCGGCATACGGCCCCAGCAGATCCATAAGGCTGCCGCGGGACTGGGGCGTCTTCAGGAAAGCGCGCGATGCGACCTCGTCCAGATGATGCGCCATGAGGGAAGCGGCTGTGTCCGGGTCGCCCTCGACGAGCGCATCGATGATGGCGCGATGCTCCGAGATGGCGCATTCCGAAGAGTGCGGACGCCCGAACGTGGCCAGCGAGAGGCTGGACCTGTAGGCGATCTCGCGGACGTACCGCATGAGCGTCGGCTTACCCGTCATGTCGGCCAGCATCACATGGAACTCGGTGGCGAGGCGGATCGAATTCGCATCCGGTCCGCCGTGCGCCTTCTCTTCCTCGCGGACATGGGCTTTCAAGGCCTCGACCTGATGGTCCGAAAGGTTGCCGCACAAGGCCCGGATGACCAGCCGCTCCAGTTCGCGCCGGATGTCGAACTCGTCCCGTGCCTCGTCGAAGGAAGGGGTCGCAACGATGGCGATGCGGTTGCGCCGCAACTCCACCAGCCCCTCCGAGGCCAGTTGCCCCAGCGCATGCCGCGCGATGGTGCGGCTGACGCCGAAACGCTCGCCCAAGGTGTCCTCGGGCAGTTTGTCGCCTGGCGCCAGGGCCTGCTCCAGGATGGCGCGGCGTATGGCACGGCAAATGATGAGGGCGCGGTTGGAAGCATCCATGGGTTCTGGTTCGGCTTTTCGTAGAAGCGTTGCGTCGCCCCACTCATAGCAGTTGGCCACCCGGAAATTCAAAGCCGCAGACCGCTTCGTATCGCATGCAGATCAACTATCGTATTGCGTGCAATCAGTTTGCAGGTTCGTTGTTCTCGACCACCTGCTGGTATGCGACGAGATCCAGGAAGGCCTCCGCCTCGACGACCGCGCCGTCCTCAAGCCTGAATATCCAGACGAACCGGTTTTCGTACGGTGCGCCGGATGTCGTCGTGGCCGATGCATCGAAGCGCACGATCACCCGTTCCCCATCGGCCCAGATATGGTGCACGCGCGGCACGAGCGGGGTCGCAAGCCGGTTGACGAGCGGCGCCGACGCGCGCTCCAGGAACGCGTCCACGCCATGATATGTCCCCGCTACCGGGCCGGATCCGTGGATCGTCCATGCGATATCGGGCGCGAGCAGATCGAAGACCGCCCCCTCGCCGCGTTCCCACGCCGTGAACGCCGCGCGCACAAGTTCCGCGTTGCGGCTCTCCTCGCCGCCCGTGCCGGCGTGCGCAACACCGATGGTCATGATCGCGGCCAGGGCCAGGATGAGTTTGCGGCCATGGGAGCGCGTGCTTGCCAGGTGATGGGACAGGGCCATGATGCAATCCTTCTCGTCAATTCGCCGACGCGGTCGGGCGGATGGTGATTTCGGTAGTGTCGACATGGGCGGGCGCTTCGATCACGTGGCGCAGGGCGCTGGCGATGTCGGCGGGCTTCAAGGCGACGGCACGGTATTGCCCCATCACCGCCATCGTCTCTTCGTGCGTGATCGTGGATGCGAGGTCGCTTTCCACCACACCGGGGTTCACGCATGTCACGCGGATGTCCGGGCTTTCCTGCCTGAGCCCGTCCGAAATGGCCCGAACGGCAAACTTGGTCGCGCAGTATACGGCGGCCGTGGGCACAACGGACAGGGCTCCTATGGAAGCGATGTTGACGATATGGCCATGTCCCTGCGCCTTCATCGCCGGCAGCACCGCACCGATGCCCCACAGGACGCCCTTGATGTTCACGTCGACCATCCGGTCCCACTCGTCTTCCTTGAGGGCGGCCATCGGCGACAGGGGCATGATGCCGGCGTTGTTGACCATCACGTCCACGCCGCCCCAAAGGTCGAGCGCCGCTTGCACGAAGGCCTTCATGCCGTCGCGCTCCGTGACGTCGAGGGTGCGCGCCTCCGCCACGCCGCCCGCCGCGCGGATATCGCTGGCGATCTGCCCTATACGATCCAGGCGCCGGGCGCCGAGCAATACGCGGGCGCCGGCGCCTGCGAACTCCCGCGCCAGGCCCTCGCCGATGCCGCCGGACGCGCCGGTAATGAGGATGGTCTTGTTCATGCTCTTGCCTTTCCGCAATGTCTGCGAGGCCAAGATGGACGCGCCGTCCTGTCGCCGGTATCCTGCCATTCCTCGACTGGCTGGTTAGCAGTGCTGGACAATGCGGATAGACCTCAATCTCCTTCCCCTGTTCCTGGCGGTGGCCGAGGAACACAATTTCCGTGCCGCGGCCGACCGGCTCGGCGTGACGCGATCGGCGGTCAGCCAGGGCATACGACGCCTGGAGGACGCTTTCGGCGTTGCGCTCGTGCTGCGCACGACACGCTCGGTCCGGCTGACGGAAGCCGGAGAAAGGCTGCTCGATGCGCTGGCCGGCCCGGTTGCGGAAATCGACACCGCGCTGGACGCCATCGCCGACGAAGACGCGCCGCGCGGCCTTCTCCGCATCGCGGCGACCTCCATCGCCGAGCGGTTCCTGTCCGGCTCGCAGATCGCTTCATTCATGAAGGAAAACCCCGGCGTGACGCTGGACGTGACGGTCAGCGACGAGGAATTCGACATCGTGGCGGCCGGATACGATGCGGGGGTAAGGCTGGGAGAGGTGATCGAGCAGGACATGATCGCCGTGCCGCTGGGCGGAGAACAGCGGGAGATCGCCGTGGCAGCCCCAGCCTACCTGGCCGCCCATGGGAAGCCGCGGCACCCGCGGGATCTTGTGCGGCACCGGTGCATCGGCTGGCGCCGCGCGCCCAACGTGGCGCCGCACAGATGGGAATTCGAGGAGAACGGCAGAGGCTTCGACGTGCAGGTGGAGCCGCAGCTGACGACGAACGATCTGCGCCTGATGCTGCGAACGGCTCTGGCCGGCGGCGGCATCACCTTCGCGCCCATGGATACGTTGCAACCGCATGTCGACCGGGGCGAGCTGGTGCCCCTCCTGGAAGCGTTCCTGCCACCCTTCCCCGGCTTCTTCCTCTATTTTCCGCAGCGCCGGAACATGGCGCCCAAACTGCGCGCGCTGATCGCCCATGTACGGCGGGAGGCGCCGGACACGGCTTCCGCGCGATAGAGCGCCCGCGTCGGCGCGCAGGGCCGTTTGACAAGTGGCGGCGCTACGCCAGTTCCAGCCGGGCCGGCGGCGGCTATGCCGCGATTTCCACGGAGCGCTGCGATGGGATACGTCATGCCGGGCCCATTCGACCGGACCCTCGATCCATGAGCCTTGCGCGTCGCTTCCGCCCCGCGTCGCTTGCCGCCGGGCTCGCAATGTTCCTGACCGGTTGCGCCAGCCAGATCGTCGATCTCGTAACCAGCCGGGCCGGATATGGCGTTTCGGCGGATATCGCCTACGGGCCGGATCCGCGCCAGACCTACGATCTCTATGTGCCGGACGACGCAACCCCGACGACGCCGCTGGTCGTGTTCATCCATGGCGGGTCGTGGGACACGGGCTCGAAGGATATCTACCGCTTCGTCGGACAGGCCCTGACGGCGGAAGGGTTCATCGTCGCCATTCCGGAATACAGGCTCTATCCGCAGGTGACCTTTCCCGCCTTCGTCGAAGATGCGGCCATGGCCTTCGCCGCCATCGAGGACGCGGCGCGCACCGGTACCGGCGGCATGCCTGCGGGGCGGCGCCCCATGGCGCTGATGGGCCACTCGGCCGGCGCGCAGATCGCCGCGCTGCTGGCCTTCGACGAACGCTATCTGGCTGCCGCCGGCTCTTCGCGGACGGACCTGTTCGCCTTCGTAGGACTGGCTGGCCCCTACGATTTCCTGCCGTTGACGGACGAGCGCTACAAGCGCATCTTCCCGCCGTCGCTGCGCGGCCGCAGCCAGCCCGTCGAGTTTGCAGATGGCGGCGGGCCTCCGACGCTGCTGATCCACGGCACGGCCGACAGGACGGTCGATCCCGAGAACTCGGCCTCCATGGCGCAGGCCATCGGGCGGTCCGGCGGCGTGGTGGCGCTGCGCATGTTCGATGGCGTCGACCATATAGGCCCGATCTCCTCGTTGGTTACCGCGCTCCCCGTCGGGGATCGGGCGATCCGCGAGACGGTCGTGGCGTTTCTGCGGGATCATGTATGAAGCGATGTCCGAACCCGATGCCTGGCCCGCATGTCGTCCTTTCCGGCTGTTCGGGCGGCGGCAAATCCAGCCTCTTGACGGAACTGGCGGAACGGGGCTTCGCCACCGTCGCGGAACCCGGCCGCCGGATCGTGGAGCAGGAATTGCAGGGCGACGGGGCGGCGCTGCCATGGGTGAACCTCGCCGCCTTCGCCAGGCGGGCGCTGGCGTTGGCGGCAGCGGACCGGAAGGCCGCCGCGCATCTGCCCGGCCCTGTCTTCTTCGACCGTGGGCTCATCGATGCCGCCGTGGCGCTGGAGCATGCGACCGGGCATCCGGCAAGGCAGACCCTTGCCGATCATGGGCGCTATCATTCCCGGGTCTTCCTGACGCCGCCCTGGCCCGAGATCTACGTAAGCGACCCGGAGCGTCGGCATGGACTGACCGAGGCCACCGACGAATATGATCGTCTCCTCGCCGCTTGCGGCGACCTTCGCTACGAAACGATCGTCCTGCCGAAAACCGGGATCGCCGACCGCGCGGACTTCGTGCTGGCCTGCCTTTCGCGTTAGCCACCGGAACGCAGGCCCCGGCCTGCGGTACAGCCGCCGCCCGGATTGACAGGCGCAATTTGTGTTGATATCAACTTAAAATTCATCGGTAGACACCGGCGGCGAGAGAGAGCCGCCATCCGGACGGCAACATCATTCACATCAACGACATGCCGAAACCATAAGAGGAAACGACCATGCCTTATATCGTCGGATGCGTGCTCCCCGTCATGGCGGGCAAGCGCGAACGCTTCATCGAGCAGGCGCGCCAGGCCGCCCCGTTCTTTCGGGAGTTCGGCGCCCGATCGGTGGTGGATGCCGTCGGTGACGACGTGCCCCATGGCAAGCTGACGGACTTCCACCGCTCCGTGGACACGCGGGACGGCGAACTCGTCGGCTTCGGCTGGATCGAATGGCCCGACAAGGCGACGCGCGATGCCGGCGAGGCGAAGATGATGGAAGACCCGCGCATGGACATGTCCGACATGGCCTTCGACGGCAAGCGGATGATCTTCGGCGGCTTCGACCCCGTTGTGGACGAAGGGCCGGGCGGCGACTTCGGCTATGTCGACGGCTTCGTGCTCGCCGTGCCGACCTCCCGCAGGCAGGAATTCGTCGATCATTGCCGCTTCGCCGCGCCGATGTTCCTGAAAAACGGCGCGACACGCCATGTCGAGTGCTGGGGCGTGGACGTGCCGGCCGGCAAGGTGACGGACTTCCAGCGCGCCGTGCAGGTGAAGCCCGACGAGACCGTGTGCTTTTCGTGGATCGAGTGGCCCGACAAGGCCACCCGCGACAACGGGATGAAGGCCGTCTCCGACGAGATGGAGAACAGCGGCGACGACAACCCCATGCCCTTCGACGGCAAGCGCGTGATCTATGGCGGCTTCGAGGTCGTCAGCCGCTAAGGCGCTTCGCTGCAGTTCCCGGGAAAAGGAAAAGCCTCGGATCTAGAACTCGAAGGCGGCGGAAACCGTAAAGGTGCGCGACGCGCCCGCCGCCAGGAAGCCGCGTGCGGACGAGGCCCAATAGTCTTCGCCGAACAGGTTCTCCACATTGGCGCGCAGTTCCACCGGCTTGTCGTAGGGGCCGGTGAAGGCGTAGCGCAGGCCGGCATCGACGCGCGTCCAATCGTCGATCTTCTGCGTGTTTGCCTGGTCGTACCAGGTGCTGCCCGTATGGATCACGCGGCCGGTCAGCGTCAGGCCCGGCGTCAGCCAGTCTATGTCGTATTCGCCATACAGGTTGAAGGTGACGTTGGCGACGCCGGGCACGTCGTTTCCGTCGAAGCGGCCGCCGGCGGTGCGCTCCAGTTCCGCGTCGAGCAGCGTGACGCCGCCGAGCAGCCGCACACCGTCGGCCACCTCGCCGAAGACGTTGAACTCCAGGCCGCGATTGACCTGCCGACCGCCCACCGAGAATATCCGCGTGACGGGGTCGGTGAAGCCGCTGGCCTGCGTGATCTCGAACAGCGAGGCGGTCACGGCCACGAAGCCGAAATCGTATTTGACGCCGACTTCCTTCTGGTCGTTCACCACCGGCGCGAAGATTTCATTGGCGTTGGCGGCGGTCGCCGGCGCGATGGGCCCTTCGGTCAGGGATTCCACGTAGTTGCCGTAGACGGACAGGCTGTCGGTCACGCGCACCAGGGCGGCCACGGCTGGGCTCAGGCGGGAATCGCTGTAGTAGTAGTTACGCTGGCCCAGCGTGGGGCCGGGAACGGTGGAGAAGCCGCGCGAGCGGATATCCTGGTAGCGCCCACCCAGCGTCAACTGGAAGCGGTCGTCGAACATGGACAGCGTATCGGTGAGGGCGACGCTGGTAAGCTGCAGGTCGGCGAATTTCGGCCGGCCGCTGGCGCGCGGGAAGGCGCTTGTGTCGATGGGGCTTCCGACGAAGAAGGTCGGGTCGTAGATATTGGTGGGAAAGCTCGGCAGGGCGATGCGCGCGAAACCGCCGCGATAGTTCTCGTTCAGCGCCTGCGAGGCCGAGACGTTCAACTGGTGGCCCACCGCCCCGGTATCGAACTTCGATCGCGCGCCCACCTCTCCGGTGAAGCCCTGGATCTTCTGCGGCTGAATGGCCAGCGTGGCGGTGGCGTCGCCGTTCTCGTCCTGGATCAGGTAGGAAGAGGTCAGGAAATCCTCCCTGTAGCGGCTGGCGCCACCGGCGATATACAGCGTGGTATTGTCGAAGAGGTCGTATTCGATCCGACCCGCGGCCATCTGGTGCACGCTGTCGATATATTCGAACGAGTTCGCCGTATTGATGCTGCCGTCCGGCGCGCGCGGGATGGTTATGCCCGGCACCGCGCCATTGAACAGCGACGTCGGCGCATCGATCTTCTGGTTGGAATAATTGAGATCGAGCGAGGCGCGCAGGCGCTCGCCGCGATAGTCCAACCCCACCGCGCCCACGCCGAGCTGGATGTCGTTCCTGTCGAGCGTGGTATCGCCCGCGCGGTACGATCCGTTGACGCGGATGCCCCACTCTCCCGTCGGGCCGTAGCGGCGGCCGATATCGAAATGCGGCCAGATCTGCGAGTCGCTGATATAGGTGGTGGTGAGCCGCGTCAGGGGCGTATCTCCCGCGCGCTTCGGCACGAGGTTGATCGTGCCGCCGACGCGCCCGACGCCGCCATTGAGAAGGGCGGACGGGCCTTTCAGGATCTCGACCCTCTCGATCCCTTCCAGGTAGCTGCGCCTGGGGTTGGCGATATAGAAGAGGCCGTCATAGGCGGTATCGAGATTGGTTACGGAAAAGCCGCGAATGAAGAAGGCGTCGCGCTCGCTGAAGGCCGGCGCGTCGTTGCGCACCGACGGGTCGTTCAGCACGACGTCCGCCAGTGTGCGGGCCTGTTGATCGCGGATCAGCTCGTCGGTAAAGCCGGTTATGTTGAAGGGCGTTTCCATGAAGCTGCGATTGCCCAGCATGCCCAGACGAGCGCCGGAACCCACCTGCCCGCCCGCATAGGGCGCGGGCGGCTGGCCCAAGGTGCCGGTGGCCGGAAGGCCGCTGCCGGCCTGCCCCGCGCCCTGCACCACGACCTCGTCCAGCAGCACCGAGCCGGCCTGCTGCGCATGGGCGGATGTACCATGAGCCAGCGTCAGGATGGACGCACTCGCCGCCAGAAAACGGATTACCTTACCTTGCCTCGACATCGCCCCAACCTCCCGCGATCGATCTCGGGATGGGCTTACGATGGCGGGATTGCGGCGCTCAACGAAGAACGCCTCTAAATTATGACCCAAATCATCATGTTTTCGTGATGATCTCCCGGGCGTACCCCTATTGGAGTAGGTCGTAGCTGATAAGGTCCAGTTGCGGCGTATCCTGGATCAGCAGGCTGTTGCGGGCGATGAAGCGATATCGCTTCCCTTCCTCCAGCGGCACGGGCATCAGGGAGGGCACGCTCGGGTTGACGTACAGGACGAGATCCTGTCCGCTTTCGGTACGGGCATGCAGCGCCGGGCCGGTATGGCGCGTCATCGGCTCGTTGATGCCCAACGCAGGGTCGCCCCTGTCGGGCGATGTGGAGACGATGGTGGCATCGATGGCCACCAGCCGGCGGGCGGCAGCGCCCGGCTCCGCTGCCACGGCACCGAGGTTTCCGTAGCGGACGTCCCATTCCAGTGCGCGCGCATCGCGCATGATGCGGTAGGAGGCATCGGCCAATACCTGGCTTGCCGTGCGCGGCTCCGCCCCGGCGGCGACGAGGTCGGTATAGGATTGCAGATAGGTGCGCAGCGGTTCCACCGTGTCGTACTGCACCAGCAGGCCGGGGCCGAGCGCCACGCCCGCCTGCCCTGTTTCCGGCGCCACAACCAGAACGGCGCCATTGCCGACATCCAGCTTGCCGACCCGCAATTGCCGCATCGCATCGAGCGCGTATTCATCGGCGGTGCGGCCCTGCAGATCGCGTGCCACGATGGTGACGATCTCCACATTCGCTGCCGCCGCAAAGCGGAAGGCCGTCTCCTGCAGCCTGTCGCGGATGGAAGGGCCGAACACGCCCAGTTCGTCATAGACGAAACGGTCGAACTTGGCCGGGGTCGCCTCCGCGCTCAGGCGGGGCATCCGGTCTACCTGCGACTGGCGGCCGGCATCGGCCTCGCGCATGCGGCGGGCTTCGTCCGGCATCATGATCTGCCCTGCGGCAGGAATATCCGGCATGCCGGCCGCCTCTGGCCGGGACGCCGGCGCGGTGTCCGCGGCGGCGACCGCTTCGGGGGCCGCACCGTCGCATCGGCCCTGCTGCTGCTCGCAGGATTCGCTCCAACCCGCCTCGATGGCGGCAAGCCGCCTGGCCCGGCCCGGATGGGTGGGGCCATCCGCCTCGGGAATCAGCGTCGCGATCGCCATCTGCGCATCGGACAGGGCTGCACCCATCTTGAACAGCACGAAGCCCGAGAATTTGTCGGCCTCCAGCTCGGTGGGCGGCTGGCTGCCGCCCGGCACCATCGTATGACCCGAGAGATGATGGCCAATCTCGTGCGCCATGATGGAAAGCGGCGACCAGTTGTTATCGCGTGTGGCGGTGCGCACCTCTTCCATGAAGCCGGCATTGTAGGCGATCACCCGTTGCGGGATGCCGTCCGGCCCCAGAACGATCATCGCCGCCGCATTGGGCACGTCGCCCTCCATGATGCGGAAATTCTGCGGCAGGCCGGTAAAGCGCATGATGGCGCCCACCGCCTCCACCTCGCCCGGCTGCTGCGGCGCGGTCAGCGCCTTCGGGTCCACCGCCAGCGCCTTGCCCTCGTAGGAGCAGGCCTGCAGCATGGCGCTGAGTTCGGTCGCCAGTTCATCCTCGCTCAGCTCCTGTGCCGCGCCCTCTTCCGCCGGGGCGGACTGCGGTGGCGGCGGCGCCTCGGCCTGTGCCATCAGCATGCCCTGCTCCATACGCTGGAGGCTGGCGAAGATCGGATCGCAGATCTCCTTGTCGGCCTGCGTCGAAAACGGGCTTCGAGGCGCGGCCTGCGCCTGGGCAAGGGCTGCTCCGAAACCGGCGATCATGCCGCAAACGAACAGGGTCTTCATCCGGTGTCCTCCCGCAAGAAACCTTCAACTCAGCTCAACTGCGCGATCACGATGCGGATCACCGCCCGAGCATAGAGATAGAGCAGTCCTTCCTTCACGACATAGAAGACGGCCGCGCCGATGGCCGGCCACCACCATTGCCGCCGCCAGTCGATGGCGAAAAACTGGCCAAAGGCCAGGAAGACGATGCCGGCCTCCACCCAATCCATGTAGAGGCCCGTCACCTGCCGGTGCCGCGCCACCAGATCGGGGCCGGAGCGCAGCAGGAGGGGCGAAAGATTGATGATGTTGGCGACGATGATGACGAACTGCACGTAGGTCGCCAGCACCAGATGCTCGAAAAAGTTGAAGCCCTGCCGCCGCCGGAAGACGAGGTTGGAGGCCACCAGCACCGCCACGATGCCGAGCGAGAACGACCATTTGGAATAGGTGCGTACCAGCTCCAACGCCCTGGACAGGCGCGCATCGCCCGATTCCAGATAGCCGGTCTGCGCGATGACGATCAGCAGGATGACGATGGCGGCCAGAAGCAGTTTCAGCGGATGCACATGCGCCTTGCGCTTGCCCAGCACATAGTCGCGCGCCACCCTGCCGGGGCGCAGAGACACGTTGAAGGCGGCCTTCAGCATCTCCGCCTCGAACCAGCGGAGCTTCTGCCAGATCTCGTCCTTCAGATGCGAGCGGCCGAAACGGTCGGCCTTCTTCTGCCCGCAGGCCTGGCAATAGGGGCCGGTCAAGGCCGCCCCGCAATTGTGGCAGACATCGGCTTCGAAATAGGAATCCGTCAGCGCCCTGCCCGCCGGCAAATCATCGGTCACAGGTCGGGAAGATGCCGCGCCCTGCCGGGCGCGGCAAGGCTTCAGGGCCTGCCGGCTTGCGCAAGCCGCATTTTCAGCGCCCTTGCGCCAGGGCCAGCGCGTCTGCCCCGGCGGGCAGCATCATCGGGCAATCCGGGTCCGTCGCCGCCCGAAACACCGCCTCGGCGACGTCTTCGGCGGTGGTGACAGGCCCGGATGCGTGGCGCTGCATCGCTTCCATCGTCTGGCCGACGAAAGCACCGTAGGCATCCGGAAAGCCGCCATGGGCGCCGATCAGCGCGCGGGCGCTGTTGCCGAAGCTGGTTGAGGGCGCCGCCCCCGGCAGCACGACGCGCGCCCTGATGCCGAACTCTGCCAGCTCCAGCGCGGCGGATTGCGTCAGCATATTCACCGCGGCTTTGCTGGCGGCGTAGACCGACAGAAGCGCCATCGGCGCAAGCGTCGTGCTGGAGGAGACATTCACGATCACTCCGGAGCGCCGCTCCCGCATGCCGGGCAGCAACGCCTGCATCGCCCTTATTGTCCCCAGCGTGTTGGTTTCGAAGATGCGGCGGGCCACGTCCAGCGGCGTGCCCTCGACCGCGTTCAGCCAGCCGATGCCCGCATTGTTGACCAGCACGTCGACCGCGCCGGCCTGCGCCACGGCGGCCTCGACGCTCGCGGCATCGGTGACATCCAGCGGCAGGACGCGAAGCTTGTCGGAGGCGGGTATGGTGTTGGCCGACGGATCGCGCATCGTGGCGATGACGGTCCATCCCTCGCTCAGAAAGCGCATGGCGATTTCGCGGCCGAAGCCGGTGGAGCTTCCGGTAATGAGAACGGTGTGCATGGGCTATCTCTCCTCGTGGTGATGACCGGGAGATGGTTGCGCAGGGCCGGACGTGCTATGCTTCAAAATCCGTAAAACATTGGAGAGCGTCCGGACGGTGATCGATCCGCTTGCGCAGGTGATATCTCTTCTCAGGCCCGGCGCCTCCTATGCCAAGCTCGTGACGGCCGCCGGCAACTGGGCGGTGCGTCCACCGGGCGACCAGCCCTTCTATGCCGCCGTGCTGGAGGGCGAGGTGGCTCTGTCTGTCGGCGGGGGCGCTCCCGAGCGCCTGTGCACGGGCGATTTCATCCTTATTCCCGCCGTGGACGACTTCATGGTCACGAGCCGCGTTGCACCGGCGGCGGGACATGTGGCCGACCCGGTGGAGCTGGAGCCCGGCATCTTTCACCTCGGGCCGCAGGAGACGCCCGACACGCGGATGCTGGTGGGCTATTGCACGTTCGGCTCCGACGATTCGGCGCTGCTGATGTCCCTGCTTCCGGAGATGATCGTGGTGCACGGAGAGCGGCGGCTGACCATGCTGGTCGAGCTGCTGAACGCCGAGACGCGCAGCGGCCGGCCCGGCCGCGATGTGGTTCTGGAGCATCTGTTGCAGGTGCTGCTGATCGAGGCGTTCCGCACCTCGAAGGTTTCCTCCCCCGCCCCCGGCCTTTTGCGCGGCCTTTCGGACGAAAGGCTGGCGCCGGCCCTGCGCCGGATGCATGGCGAACCGGCCCGGCCCTGGACGGTCGGCGAGCTGGCGCGGGAGGCGGCCCTGTCGCGCTCGGCCTTCTACGACCGCTTCCGGAGGGCGGTCGGCGTTCCGCCGATGGATTACCTGCTGAAATGGCGGATGGCCCTGGCCAAGGACCTGCTGCGCGGAGCAAGCGGCCCGGCCGTCGGCGAAGTGGCCCGGCGTGTCGGCTACAGCTCGCAAAGCACGTTCAGCGTGGCCTTTTCGCGCGAGGTTGGCGCGACGCCGAGAGCCTATGCCCGGAGGACTCCGCTTTCGATGCGAGCCGGGGCAGATGCGCAGGCTGCATGTTAGCGGCGCATCGCATCGCAACCTTCCGTTCGCCGCCAGCCGGTGGAACAGATCGATTGCCGGTTTGTTTCAGCCGAAAGCACCGGAGTTGCGCATGACCCATGTAATCGAAGGCAGGAGGTCCTCTTCGAGGGCCTTGCACGGCATCCTGCTCAGCTTTCCGGTAGCCCTTTTCGCGACGGCGCTCGCCGCGGACATCGCCTACCTCAACACCGCCGAGATACAATGGACCAACTTCGCAAGCTGGTCCATTGCCGGAGCGCTCGTGTTCGGTGGAGTGGTTGCCGCCTGGGCGCTCATCGACTGGCTCTTCAAGCTTCGCCGCGCCGACAGCGGCAGCCGCCTTGCCTACTTCGCAGTCATCGCCCTCATGTGGGTTCTTGGCCTCGTCAACGCGTTTCATCATGCGCGGGATGCGTGGAGCTCCGTCGGCATGGTGGGCGTCGGCCTGTCGGCTGCCACGACCATCCTCGCGCTGATCGCGGGCTGGATGTTTTTCTCCCGAACCGCACGCTTGGAAGCAGCCCGATGACCAGAACATTCCTGATGACTGCCGTTGCCGCATTGGCGCTGACGGGCTGCAGCGAGAGCGACCCCTCCCTCAACCAGGTCGGGGCAACGCCCGATCTGCCGGCGGTGAACGAAACGCTGATCCCGCCTATGAAAATCGCCGAGCCCGCAGGGTGGAACGGAGAGGTTCCGACCGTCCCGGAGGGGTTCACCATCACTGCATTGGCAAGCGACCTCCTGATCCCCAGGCAGATGCTCGTTCTGCCCAATGGCGACATTCTGGTGGCGGAGGGGCGCGGCGGCAACGCGCCCGCGCTTCGCCCAAAAGACGTCATCGCCGGCTACATCAAGAAGCAGGGCAACACGCAGGTCCAGAGCGGCAACCGCATTACCCTCCTGCGCGACGCAAACAATGACGGCACGCCGGAAATCAGGACTGTCTTCATCGACAATCTCAATGCGCCCTACGGTTTGGCCTTCGTCGACGGCTCCCTCTACGTCGCCAATCAGGACGCACTGATGCGCTTCCCCTACCAGGAGGGGCAGACCGAGATGACCGCGCCGGGCGAAGAGGTGGCCAAGCTGCCTTCGGCAATCAACCACCATTGGACGAAGTCCCTCGCGGCCAGCGCCGACGGCTCGAAGCTCTATGTCGGCATCGGCTCGAACAGCAATGTCGGCGAGCGTGGCATGGACGTGGAGGAAGAGCGGGCCGTCGTCTGGGAGATCGACCGCCTCACTGGCGCAACCCGGACGATTGCCCGTGGCATCCGCAACCCGACCGCATTGGCGATCGAGCCGACAAGCAACAGCCTGTGGGCCGTGGTGAACGAGCGCGACGAGCTTGGACCGCAACTGGTGCCGGACTATCTGACATCGGTGCGCGATGGCGCATTCTATGGCTGGCCCTATAGCTACTGGGGCAAGAACCTGGACCCGCGCGTCCATCCGCAGAAGCCCGAACTTGTCGATACGGCTATCGCACCGGATTACGCGCTCGGCTCGCACGTCGCGGCGCTTGGACTGTCGTTCGCGACCGAGGACGGCTTTGGCGGAGACTTCGCCCAAGGCGCCTTCATCGGCGAACACGGGAGTTGGAACCGTCAGGACCCATCGGGCTACAAGGTTGTATGGGTGCCGTTCGAACAGGGCCAGCCGGCAGGCGACCCGGTCGATTTTGCCACTGGCTTCCACATCGAAGGGGGCGAGACGCGTGGTCGCCCGGTGGGCGTTACCTTTGATCCGAACAAGCGGATCCTGCTGATCGCCGACGACCTTTCCAACACGATTTGGCGTGTGTCTCAGAACCCGCAGGAGCAGGCCTCGCGTTGATAGGATATTCCGCGATGACGGATTGAAGCATGGGGGCGCTACTACAATACCGAGCGGCCGCACTCATCGCTCGGCTATAAGCCACTCGCGCCGGAGGCCATCGTGTGGCCTACCCGGCTAGACGCCTCTCGTTTGAAACGCATCAAACCAAGGACATTCGACGATTTGCCGGCAAGTGATTAGCCTGCCTCGCCCTCGTGCTTACGCTTTATCGATATCGGTACGCGCAAAGTCGTCGCCGACATATAGCAACGGGCACCCATGTTCCTTCGCGACCTCGTAGGCAAAGCAGTCGCCAAAATTCAGCCCTGCCGGGTGCACGCCTTTCCCCCATGTTTCATAAGCATTCGCGATCCGGCGCGCCGATGCCGACGTTACGCCGACAACCTCGAAGCCAAGCCCATCGATGAGACGATGCATTTCCTCGCCGACGTTGCGTCGAGCAGCCACGATTAAAGCCTCGGCTACCGTGCCTGCTGAGATCAGCAGATCGCCATCAGTCTCCAGTGCGGAAATACAGCCATCCGCGTCACGTTCATTTAGAATGATGGCCATCAAAGCAGAGGTATCGACCGCTATCATTTTGGCATGCCGTCATCACCGTAGAGAAAATCCTGGCTGCGAGCCGCGCTCAAGCCTCCAACTGCTTTCGCGGCTGCGGACTCTCGAACACTTTCGAGCAACTTGCGTCGGGTATCGCCGTCCGCCGCTACGGTGACAGGAACCAGCCGCACGGCTGGGTGCCCATGCCGGGTCAGGATGACGTCTACTCCCGCTTCAGCACGCCGAACGAGCTCGGTCAATTGCCCCTTCGCATCCGTTACAGATACCAGCATGTGACTTCACTCCGATCCAAACCAGATAGATTTCTGTACGCATCAAAATCTAGACTATCTGGTGGTCCAAAACAAGATCACCTTCCCCGCAAACTCCCACCAACCCACAGACACCACGCTACAAGAACAGGTTGGAGGGGCAGGCGGAGGGCGTGGTACGCCATCGGCAGGCCGGTGCCGCTGCGCCAGTCGAGCAGCGCGTGATAAAAGTTCGCCGGCCAGACGCACAGGCAATAAAGCGCAAGCGCGATGCCCGCCACGCGGCGGAAGCGACGCATGAGAAAGCCAAACGCGCCGGCAAGTTCGGCAAGTCCGGTCAGTTGAACGACCAGGACAGGTTCGGGAACAAAAGGCGGAACGATCCGCGCGAAGGCGTCGGCGTAGGCAAAATGCGCAATGCCTGCCAACGCGAAAAAGGCGGCGAGCAAAAGCCGCGCCGCCTTCCGCAATGCCGGTTCCTTCATCAGGATTATTCGCAGTTGGCCGCGATGCCCTCGGCGTCGTTGGCGGCGCGCGCCGTCTGGCAGGCCGCGCTGCGCGTCAGATTGTTGATGCCCTGCCTGGCATTCTCAAGCGCCTCAGCGCCTTCCTGCCGCGCGCGCTCCATGGCCGGGCCGGCGCGCTCCTGCACGTCGCGGGCAGCCGCGCCGATGGCGTCGCCCGACTGGCGGGCCGCATCCTCGATCGCCTGGCCGGCCTCGCGCGCTTCCTGCTCCGCTTCCGACCGCGCCGGCGGCGGTGGCGCGGGCTCGGTGGTGGCCGCAGGCGGCGGCGTGGTCGTGCCCGCCGCATCGTTGGTCTGGTCGTCGCCACAGGCGGCAAGCGCCAGCGTGGCGAGAAGGGCGAAAGGCAGAAGCGTCTTCACTGGTTCTTCCATCCTCGAAAAACTCGAATCGACAGCCTGTACGAGGCTAGCTCCATGGGGAGCCACCGCATAACGCGGCAGGCGCCGGCCGGTTGCGACAAGTTGTCGTCGCAACTTCGCGCTTTCCAAGAGAATAGCTTATGTTCTATAAACCAATCGGCCCGGTGGAGAGTTAGCGGCTCCCACACCGGGCCTGACCGTAACGCTCATTTTAACCAGCGAGGTTTTAGAGCATCATGGCTAATCCAGCCTCTATCATATTTCCTCCACCGTCTGCATCACCTCTCGCATCCGCGATGGCCTGATGCACGTCCGGTTCAAGACCGGCGAATGGAGACACATCCCCGGACGTCTCATCGAGACCGAAGACGGCTATCTCCTGCCGGTGGATGCATTCGTGGGCATCGCCCATCGGATCGTTCCCGAAGATCTGCTGACCGTCGCGCGCAAGCTGGTGAAAACCGCAAGCGAGCGCCGCTGGCAGATGCGCCAGACGCATGTGAACCTCATGCGGCTGACCCTGGCGAAAGAGTGCATCGAACTCGCCCTCGCCGATTGGGAAGCGGATACNTCGGCCCGGTGGAGAGTTAGCGGCTCCCACACCGGGCCTGACCGTAACGCTCATTTTAACCAGCGAGGTTTTAGAGCATCATGGCTAATCCAGCCTCTATCATATTTCCTCCACCGTCTGCATCACCTCTCGCATCCGCGATGGCCTGATGCACGTCCGGTTCAAGACCGGCGAATGGAGACACATCCCCGGACGTCTCATCGAGACCGAAGACGGCTATCTCCTGCCGGTGGATGCATTCGTGGGCATCGCCCATCGGATCGTTCCCGAAGATCTGCTGACCGTCGCGCGCAAGCTGGTGAAAACCGCAAGCGAGCGCCGCTGGCAGATGCGCCAGACGCATGTGAACCTCATGCGGCTGACCCTGGCGAAAGAGTGCATCGAACTCGCCCTCGCCGATTGGGAAGCGGATACCTTGTAGAGGCTGGCGGCGGGGCGGTTTCGTCCGCGCTTCCGCCCCCTCGCCCGGCACG
>NZ_JAMQCO010000030.1 GCF_023702225.1 Aureimonas altamirensis
CCTATGGTCAACATACGGTTAAGCCCGAAAGTTTGCGACAAGCCCGCCCCTGATGGCGGCCCTCCCTGTCGGATTGATGGCGGGGATGCGGAAAGCCTTCGACCCGAAAAAGGCGATCGGCGGCCCGGTAGCCCTGATTGGCATCATATGGATCATGAGCTTCGTCTTGCCGATGTTCATGCCTTGGCCCGCAGCTTTCGTGCTGGTGATCGGCAGCCTCTATTTCCTTGCTTTCTACATCATCCAGAGAACCGGAAATCCTATCGGAATGCTTATCCTGATATCGGTCAGTCTCGTGTCCATAATGGGGATGAACTCGACAGCATCGCTGGAGGCGTTGCGCGATACTTTTACGGAAGCCGGCATCGTCGCGCTGATCGCTATTCCTGTCCTCTACCTCGTACTGCCGCCTGCGACCGGAGAAGAGATGATCGAGGAATACACGCCGGCGGCCGGCCATCATTTGCGATCGGCGGGAATCCGTGCCACCGTCCTCCTGGGTTTGAGTTTCTGGCTGTACAGCTTTCTCGACATGTCCAACATGATGATGGCCATCGCTGCCATCTTCGTTCTATGCTTTCCGACACGCGAGAGACTGTTTGCCGAAGCGAAAGAACGGGTCATGGCCACCCTGTTTGGCGCAGTCGCCGCCGGCACTGCCTTGTTCATCCTCACCATCACCGCCCATTTCGTTGTCGTGGTCGGTCTCGTTTTCCTGGTGGCGCTTTATTTTGCGAGCAAAATGATGTCCGGGAGACATCCGCCCATGGTGTATCAGTTCAGCCTGTCGGTCTCGCTTTCTCTGATCGTTGGCGCCTTGACGACACAGGAGCCATCCTACGCGGCATTGACGCGCGTCGTCCTGACGTTCGGGGGAACGATCGTTGCGGCCTTGCTGACCGCTACGCTGGAAAGTCTGCTCAACGCCCAGTCGCCTGATAGACCAGGCGGTGCAGCTGTAGCCGGGTAAGTCAGGACCAGTGGCTCGATCCGGACTTTCAGCATGCCGTGCAGTTTGATGCGATGGGTGACAAGCGGCTTCAGGTCAACACAGCCGACGCACAGACTTCCATCAGCCGGCCCATCCGTTCCGTGCCACCTGGGTAAAGCATGGTCACGATCCTGTTGTCTCCGCGCTTTGCCGAGAAGAGGTTCGACATCGACGCCCCGGCCGTCCGTCAGCGTCATGATCTGTTCCTTGGATAGCCACATTCAATTCGAACACATGATCGGCGCCAAGTTTTTCGCAACCTCTATGCGCGAGACCAGCTTATGGCAGGGGCGATCGTCGTCGAAGCTATAACGAGTAGAAATAGTGCCGCTTTCCAGAGGCTGGTCGGGGCATTTGTCCTGTCTGCCGGCTTTGCTCTTTGCGCAGATTTTGTAACGGTTGACGGGGAGAGCAGTTTTGGGGGCTTGTCGCAAACTTTCGGGCTTAACCGTATGTTGACCATAG
>NZ_JAMQCO010000031.1 GCF_023702225.1 Aureimonas altamirensis
GCGCTGCCGCCTTCTCCCGTCTCGCCGAACGCCGCCGTGCGCACCGTCAGAACCTTCCGGGCGTCGCGCGACTTCACCGTCTCGATGGCGTTGCCCGCATAGATCGGCCGCTGGAACGTATCGGGCCCTTCCACCGCAACGATGTCGGAGACCTGCATCACGTCCAGCAGCGCCGCAACCCGCGGCAGCGTGTTCTTGCCATAGGTCGTGGCCGGCGCGACGATGGCCTCGTAGCCATCCGCAAGCCCCACGATCAGCGCCGCAAGCGCTTCGGCCAGCCCGTGCCCATAGGCCGCGTCGTCGGCATGCAGCACCTTCTCCACCCCGGAAAGCCGCGCCGCCGCCTCGGCCACCCCGGACGAGCCTTGCCCCGCCACCAGGATGTGAACCGGAGCGCCAAGCTGCACCGCAGCGCTCAGGGCCTTGCCCGTCTCGCCCGACAGATGGGCGTTGTCGTGTTCCGCGATCAGTAGTGTCGTCATGTCGCTGCCTCCCTTTCGCTTACAGAACGCCGGCTTCGCTCTTCAGCTTGCCGATCAGCTCGTCCACCGAGCCGACCTTCACGCCCGCCTGTCGCTTCGCCGGCTCCGCCGTCTTCAAAACGTCCAGGCGCGGCGCAAGGTCCAGCCCCATCTCCGAGGCCGAACGCTCGTCCAGGGGCTTCTTCTTCGCCTTCATGATGTTGGGCAGCGAGGCATAGCGCGGCTCGTTCAGCCGCAGGTCCGTCGTCACGATGGCCGGCAGCGCCAGCGCCACCGTCTGCAGTCCGCCATCCACCTCGCGCGTCACCTCCGCCTGGCCGTCGGACAGAGAAAGCTTCGAGGCGAAGGTGCCCTGCGGCCAGCCCAGAAGCGCCGCCAGCATCTGGCCCGTCTGGTTGCTGTCGTCGTCGATCGCCTGCTTGCCCAGGATGACGAGGTCGGGCTTCTCTTCATCGACGATCGCCCGCAATACCTTGGCGACCCCGAGCGGCTCGACGCGCTCGTCGCTCCGGACCAGGATCGCACGGTCGGCGCCCATCGCAAGCGCCGTGCGCAGCGTCTCCTGCGCCTGCTGCGGGCCAACCGAAACCACCACGATCTCCTCGACCCCGCCCTTCTCCTTCTGCCGGATCGCCTCCTCGACCGCGATCTCATCGAACGGGTTCATGCTCATCTTCACATTGGCAAGGTCGACGCNCGCTCGTCGCTCCGGACCAGGATCGCACGGTCGGCGCCCATCGCAAGCGCCGTGCGCAGCGTCTCCTGCGCCTGCTGCGGGCCAACCGAAACCACCACGATCTCCTCGACCCCGCCCTTCTCCTTCTGCCGGATCGCCTCCTCGACCGCGATCTCGTCGAACGGGTTCATGCTCATCTTCACATTGGCAAGGTCGACGCCACTGCCATCGGACTTCACACGGATCTTAACGTTGTAATCCACAACGCGCTTGATGCAGACGAGTATCTTCAT
>NZ_JAMQCO010000032.1 GCF_023702225.1 Aureimonas altamirensis
GATCGTGTCCCATGGAGTGGTGTAGCTTAGACGACCACGGCTCATCCCAGAGGGCCGGATGAGTGTCAGCTTGCGGCTGGCAGGCTGATGAGCGGATCATCGCTCATCGTGGCGATGGTCTCAAGTGTCATGTAGCGGGATCGCTGGACAGCCCACTCGTCGTTTTGTTCGAGGAGCAGCGCTCCCACGAGCCTGACGATTGCGTCATCGTTGGGAAAGATGCCGACGACCTCTGTGCGGCGCTTAATCTCGCCGTTAAGGCGTTCGATCGGATTGGTGCTGTGGAGCTTGGTCCAGTGCTGCCTGGGAAAGGTCATGTAGGCGAGCACGTCCTGTTCGGCACTATCCATCAGCGTGGCGAGTTTCGGCACCTTCGGCCTGATCTGGTCGGCGACATTGCGCCATTGAGTGCTCGCCGCCTCTGGCGTGTCCTGGGCAAAGGCCGTGGCGATGAAGGCGGAGACGACACGCCTTCCGCTCTTTCCGGCATGGGCCAGCGCGTTACGCATGAAGTGAACCCTGCACCTCTGCCAGGTGGCGGAAAGCACCTTCGACACGGCTGCCTTGATACCCTCGTGCGCATCGGAGACGACGAGCTTGACGCCGCGCAGGCCTCGTCTGGTCAGCTTGCGTAGGAACTCGGTCCAGATCGCTTCTGCCTCGGATGTGCCGATTTCCATGCCTAGCACCTCGCGTCGGCCATCGGTGTTCACACCCACGGCGATGATGACCGCGACAGAGACGATGCGACCGCCGCGACGAACCTTCAGGTAGGTGGCATCGATCCAGAGGTATGGCCACTCGCCCTCAATGGGGCGGTCGAGGAAGGCTTTGACCTTGTCATCGATCTCTTCGCAGAGCCGGGATACCTGGCTCTTGGAGATGCCCGACATGCCCATCGCCTTGACGAGATCATCGACTGAGCGGGTTGAAACGCCTTGGATATAGGCTTCCTGAATGACTGCCGTCAGGGCCTTCTCGGCCATGCGGCGCGGCTCCAGGAAACTCGGGAAATAGCTGCCGGTGCGAAGCTTCGGAATACGCAGCTCGACGGTGCCAGCCCGTGTCTCCCAGTCTCGATCGCGGTAGCCGTTGCGCTGGGCAAGTCGGAAGCCGTTCTTCTCGCCATAGCCCGCGCCGGTCTTCGTCCCGACCTCCAGCGCCATCAGCTTCTCGGCAGCAAAGCCGATCATCTCGCGCAGCAAATCGGCGTCGGCGCTCTTCTCAACGAGTGAGCGCAGGTTCATCATGTCGTCGGTCATCGGTGGTGTCCCTCAGGTTGGTCATAAGCAACCCGACCCTACCGGAAATCACCGATGGCTATGAAATCCAGCTACACCACTCCATGGGACACGATC
>NZ_JAMQCO010000033.1 GCF_023702225.1 Aureimonas altamirensis
GGTGGATACCACTGCGCCCACCATCGCCTCGGTGGCGATCGGCGGGCAGACGGGCGCGCAGAACGGCCTTCTGAACGTCGGCGATACGGTGACGGTTCTCGCGACCTTCAGCGAGACGGTTTCGGTCAATACGGCCGGCGGCGTGCCGACGTTGAAGCTCAAGGTGGGCAGCCAGTACCGGGATGCGACCTATTCGGGCGGCACCGGCACGAGCACGTTGTCCTTCACCTACACGGTGTCGGCGGGCGATACGGATGGCGACGGCATCTCCGTCGACGCGGACAGCCTTGCCTTGAATGGCGGAACGATCCGCGATCTCGGCGGCACGAATGCGACGCTGTCGCATGCGGCGGCGGCGGACAACGGCAGCTACAAGGTGGATACGACGGCACCGACGGTCGCCGGCGTCACGCTGTTCGACGCGACGGGCCGTCAGGGCGACGTGCTGAATGCGGGGGACACGGTCACGCTCGAAGTGTCCTTCAGCGAGGCGGTGTACGTCGACACGACGAACGGCGTCCCGAAGCTGAAGATCCGCATCGGCAGCCAGTTGCGCGACGCGCTGTATGTCAGCGGCGACGGCACGGACAAGCTGCACTTCACCTATACGATCGAAGCCGGCCAGACGGATACGGATGGCATATCGGTGGATTCGAACAGCCTGATCGTGGCCGCCGGAGCGATCCGCGACCGCGCTGGCACGGACGTCAACCCTGTCCATGCGTCGGTTGCGGCCAATGCATCCTACAAGGTGGACACGACGGCGCCGACGGTGACGTCGGTGGTGATCAGCGGCCAGACGGGCGGGCAGAACAACCTTCTGAACGTGGGCGACACGGTGACGCTGGACGTGACGTTCAGCGAGGCGGTGTATGTCGACACGGCGAACGGCCAGCCGCGCTTGAAGATCAAGGTCGGTTCGGACGATCGCGAAGCGGTCTATGCGGCAGGGTCGGGCAGCACCCGGCTGCAGTTCACCTATACGATCGCGGCCGGCGACATGGACGGCGACGGCATCTCGCTGGATGCCAACGGGCTTTCGGTGACGAACAGCTCGATCCGCGACTTCGGCGGCACGAACGCCAATCTGGCGCATTCGGCGGTCGACGCGAACCCGACCTACAAGGTGGACACGCAGCCGGCGACGATCGCGTCGGTGGTGATCGTCGGTCAGACGGGCGGACAGAACAACCTCCTGAACGCCGGGGACACGGTGACGCTGGAGACGACCTTCAGCAAGGTGGTCTTCGTCGACACCGGCGCGGGCGCACCGCGTCTGACGATCGATGTGGGCGGACAGACGCGC
>NZ_JAMQCO010000034.1 GCF_023702225.1 Aureimonas altamirensis
ATGGCCAAGAGCAAATTCGAGCGTAACAAGCCGCACGTGAACATCGGCACGATTGGTCACGTCGACCATGGGAAGACGTCGCTGACGGCGGCGATCACGAAGTACTTCGGCGAGTTCCGTGCGTACGACCAGATTGACGCGGCGCCGGAAGAGAAGGCGCGCGGCATCACGATTTCGACGGCGCACGTTGAGTACGAGACGGAGAACCGTCACTACGCGCACGTGGACTGCCCCGGTCACGCGGACTATGTGAAGAACATGATCACGGGTGCGGCGCAGATGGACGGAGCGATTCTCGTCTGTTCGGCTGCGGACGGCCCGATGCCGCAGACGCGCGAGCACATTCTGCTGGCGCGCCAGGTCGGCGTTCCGGCGATCGTCGTGTTCCTGAACAAGGTCGACCAGGTCGACGACGCGGAGCTTCTGGAGCTTGTGGAGCTCGAGGTTCGCGAGCTTCTGTCGAGCTACGACTTCCCGGGCGACGACATTCCGATCGTGAAGGGCTCGGCGCTTGCGGCGCTCGAGGATTCGGACAAGAAGATCGGCGAGGATGCGGTCCGCGAGCTGATGGCTGCGGTGGATGCGTACATCCCGACGCCGGAGCGTCCTGTCGACCAGCCGTTCCTGATGCCGATCGAGGACGTGTTCTCGATCTCGGGTCGCGGCACGGTGGTGACGGGCCGGGTCGAGCGCGGCATCGTGAAGGTGGGCGAGGAAGTCGAGATCGTCGGTATCCGCGACTCCAAGAAGACGACGGTCACGGGCGTCGAGATGTTCCGCAAGCTTCTGGACCAGGGTCAGGCCGGCGACAACATCGGCGCGCTGATCCGTGGTGTGGACCGCGAGGGCGTCGAGCGCGGGCAGGTGCTTTGCAAGCCGGGTTCGGTGAAGCCGCACACGAAGTTCAAGGCCGAAGCGTACATCCTGACGAAGGAAGAGGGCGGTCGCCATACGCCGTTCTTCACGAACTATCGTCCGCAGTTCTACTTCCGCACGACGGACGTGACGGGCGTGGTGACGCTTCCGGAAGGCACGGAGATGGTGATGCCGGGCGACAACGTGACGATGGACGTCACGCTGATCGTTCCGATCGCGATGGAAGAGAAGCTGCGCTTCGCTATCCGCGAAGGCGGCCGCACCGTCGGCGCCGGCATCGTGTCCGCTATCGTCGAGTAATCGACG
>NZ_JAMQCO010000035.1 GCF_023702225.1 Aureimonas altamirensis
CTGGCCGTCCATCACGCTCGCCGCCGTCAGCGTCAGCGTGTCGTCGCCCGCGCCGGCAAAAACGGTCTTGCCCGTGCCGCCATCGCTGAGCGCCTCGGCAGATGCCGTGCCCATGACGTCGACGACGACGCTCGAGCTCGTTCCGTCCGTACGACCGAAGATCACATAGGCCCGGCCCGCTTCGTTTGCCGATCCATCGTTGGACCGCGCCCCGATGACGATATCCGCCAGCCCGTCGCCGTTGATGTCGCCGCCCGCCGCAACGTCATGCCCAAACTGGTCGTCCGAGCACTGGCCGGTCACCGCAAAGCCGCCGATACCGCGCGCCACATCCGCCAGCACGACCGACGCCGTGCCCGAACGCCCGTAGACAACGTAGACACGGCCGACATTGGACCCGGCCGCGTCATTCAGGCGCGAGGCAACCAGTATGTCGGCAAGCCCGTCGCCGTTCATGTCGCCCGCATAGGAGATCGACGTACCCTCTTCGTCGGCAACACTCTCCGAGAGGATCATGAAGCCGCGCGTGCCCAATGAGGACGAGGCCACGTTGATGTCGATGTTGCCGGATGTACGGCCGAAAATCACATAGGACCGGCCTGCATTCGAACCGTAGCCGTACGCCCCGACGGCAATATCCGCCAGGCCGTCGCCGTTCACGTCACCCGCATAGGTGACATCGGATCCAAGTACGTTGTTTGCCGCCTCTCCCGAGATGGTGAAGCCGGAGCCGCCGAGCGCCGATAGCGTCAGGCTTCCCATGCTCGACTTGCCGAAGAGCACATAGGCCTTGCCCGCCTGGCCGTTCAGGAATGGCGCTCCGACGATGATATCGGCAAAGCCGTCGCCATTGATGTCGCCACCGCTGCTTACCGCGTGGCCCGCAAAACTGCTCGTCGTCTCCCCGGTGAGCGCGAAGCCACCCGAGCCGGCCACGATCGCGCTGGCCGCAACGGCCGTACCGCTCGTCTTGCCATAGACCACATAGACGCGGCCGGTACTGCCGGA
>NZ_JAMQCO010000036.1 GCF_023702225.1 Aureimonas altamirensis
GGGCCTGTCGCAAACATTTTCGGAGCGCGCGATTATCCCCTGAGCGTCCTCATTTTCATGCTTTGTTAATCTTTTGCAGTCCGAAGAGGCGCGCAAGAAAATCGTTCTGATCGTTGACAGTCCAACCGCCGGAAAAGCTGAAGCCTTTCCTCAACCACAGCATTGCCTCGAAACCCGCGATGGTTCGCCGCGCCGTGTTGAAGGATTGGAAGCCACCGATCTTTGGCATGTTCTTCTTTACCCGGAAATGGTCACTTTCGATGCCTTGCTGGAGGTGCTTGGTGACATAGTGGACGGGATCGGGATGGAGGAGCCCATCATCAACCGACATTTTGATCGTTGACGGGAAGGTGTTGGCCCCGTCGGTCCCGATCCTGGTCGGCGACAACAAGGGTTCGTCTTTGAGCATCTTGCGGAAAAACCGCTTGGCGGCGGCGAGATCGCGCTTAGCGGTCAACAGGAAATCTACCGGATTGCCATGCTTGTCGATGGCTCGGTACAGATAGCGCCATTTGCCGCGGATCTTGACGTACGTCTCATCGATTCTGACCGAGCCGCAATGGGGGCGCCTAAACTGCCGAAGCCGTTTTTCGATCATCGGCGCATAGGCCAATACCCAGCGGTTGATCGTGCTATGATCGACCTCAAAGCCCCGCTCGCGAAACATCTCTTCCAAGTCACGATAGCTGAGCGGGTAGCGCAAGTACCAGGCAACCGCCTGTACAATCAACCAGGCCTCGAAATGCCTGCCTTTGAAGTCATCCTTTGATTGGCGCTTCAGCTTCTCGGCAATAGCATTCAGAATCATGGGCTCGCTCCGCAACTTTCGGAGCGGCAAATTCCATGCCTATGGTCAACATACGGTTAAGCCCGAAAGTTTGCGACAAGCCC
>NZ_JAMQCO010000037.1 GCF_023702225.1 Aureimonas altamirensis
AAGCCTGTTGCCTCAGCCTTGGAGGCTCATCGTCCAAGGCAGCGTTGGGCTGGCGCAACGCTTTTCTGCTTCGTCCCGAACGAAGCGCTCGTAGCAGGCAAAATGCAGGCGGTCGATTGCTATCCTGCAACTTTATTCCTATAAATGGCATCGGCCCGATGGGGAGCTGGCACTCCCGCACCGGGCCTAACCGCAACGCTCATTTTAAACCAAGGAGTTTAAGAGCATCATGGCTAATCCAGCCTCTATCATATTTCCTCCACCGTCTGCATCACCTCTCGCATCCGCGATAGCCTGATGCACGTCCGGTTCAAGACCGGCGAATGGAGACACATCCCCGGACGTCTCATCGAGACCGAAGACGGCTATCTCCTGCCGGTGGATGCATTCGTGGGCATCGCCCATCGGATCGTTCCCGAAGATCTGCNCTGCATCACCTCTCGCATCCGCGATGGCCTGATGCACGTCCGGTTCAAGACCGGCGAATGGAGACACATCCCCGGACGTCTCATCGAGACCGAAGACGGCTATCTCCTGCCGGTGGATGCATTCGTGGGCATCGCCCATCGGATCGTTCCCGAAGATCTGCTGACCGTCGCGCGCAAGCTGGTGAAAACCGCAAGCGAGCGCCGCTGGCAGATGCGCCAGACGCATGTGAACCTCATGCGGCTGACCCTGGCGAAAGAGTGCATCGAACTCGCCCTCGCCGATTGGGAAGCGGATACCTTGTAGAGGCTGGCGGCGGGGCGGTTTCGTCCGCGCTTCCGCCCCCTCGCCCGGCACG
>NZ_JAMQCO010000038.1 GCF_023702225.1 Aureimonas altamirensis
CTGGCCCGTCTGGTTGCTGTCGTCGTCGATCGCCTGCTTGCCCAGAATGACGAGGTCAGGCTTCTCTTCCTCGACGATCGCCCGCAATACCTTGGCGACCCCGAGCGGCTCGACGCGCTCGTCGCTCCTGACCAGGAGCGCACGGTCGGCGCCCATCGCAAGCGCCGTGCGCAGCGTCTCCTGCGCCTGCTGCGGGCCAACCGAAACCACCACGATCTCCTCGACCCCGCCCTTCTCCTTCTGCCGGATCGCCTCCTCGACCGCGATCTCGTCGAACGGGTTCATGCTCATCTTCACATNCGCTCGTCGCTCCGGACCAGGATCGCACGGTCGGCGCCCATCGCAAGCGCCGTGCGCAGCGTCTCCTGCGCCTGCTGCGGGCCAACCGAAACCACCACGATCTCCTCGACCCCGCCCTTCTCCTTCTGCCGGATCGCCTCCTCGACCGCGATCTCGTCGAACGGGTTCATGCTCATCTTCACATTGGCAAGGTCGACGCCACTGCCATCGGACTTCACACGGATCTTAACGTTGTAATCCACAACGCGCTTGATGCAGACGAGTATCTTCAT
>NZ_JAMQCO010000039.1 GCF_023702225.1 Aureimonas altamirensis
CTTTCCACCCGTTCAAGGCATAGCAGGCTCTCATACGCATTGTCGAAGCGGACATGAACCATGGCGCGATACAGCTCTCACTACCGACGGTCTCCGGGCAAGGAACCTCGATACAGCTTGGGGGAGCACAGGCGGCTAGTGGCGGAGCGCGACTACCAGTTCAGCCTCTATGCCGTGGACGTTGTTGCCTCGAACGGGCTGACAGGGCGTCACGTCCTCGCGGTTCCCGTGGCGATCAGCGCGGTTTCCGTGACCGTCGGCGTTCTGTTGACGGAGGAAGACTCCCAGAAGGTTGACGCGGACGACATCGAGGACATCGCTTCTCTCGCCAACGCAGTACAGGGCGGGTTCAAACGGTTTCGCACGTTTCCAGCCAACGAGCTGGGCCGCTTCGTCCTGTAACGACCC
>NZ_JAMQCO010000004.1:0-56252 GCF_023702225.1 Aureimonas altamirensis
CGGCGGGGCGGTTTCGTCCGCGCTTCCGCCCCCTCGCCCGGCACGAGCGGCAATGTCGGCCGTCAGCCCTGCGGCGGCGGCACGCTGGAATCGTCTCGGCAATCCTTGAGCCATACGTCGTAGACCGGATGTTCCACGGCGTTCAGGCCAGGCGAATCCGCGAACATCCATCCGGTGAAGATACGCCGGATCTCGCGTTCCAACGTGATCTCGTCCACCTCGACGAAGCTGTCGGTTTTCGGGGCCTCGTCCGGCGACCGGCTGTAGCACACGCGCGGCGTGACCTGCAGCGTGCCGAACTGGACGGTTTCGTTCACATAGGCATCGAAGCTGGTGATCCGCCCGGTAATTTTGTCGAGCCCCGAGAAAACGGCAACGCGGTTTTCCAGCCGCGCGGCGTCGGCAGGGATCGCCATCGCGGCAAGCGCGAGGGCGGCCAGCGCCGCCCGTTTACGGAAAGGCTGCAAGCTCACGGCTGCCAGGCGTCGTAATCGCCCGTAACGCGCGGGCGCTCCGCCGTGTTGAGAAGCGAGCCCTTGGGGCGATAGGCCAACGCGGTGCCCGTCAGGTTTTGCTGATGCGGCTTCTGCCACGGGCGCGGCTGGTAATCTTCCTGCGATGGCGGCGTATCGACACGGAAATGCATCCAGCCATGCCAGCCGGTTCCGATGGCCGTCGCCTCCACCGGGCCGTTGAAGACGACCCAGCGACGCGATCCGTCCGCGTTCTGGTAGAAGACGTTGCCGCGCTCATCCTCGCCCACGCGCTTGCCGAAGCGCCAGGTGTAGAAGCGGGTTCCGATGGTCTGGCCGTTCCACCAGGTGAAGATTTCCAGCAGCCAGTCTTTCAACTTCATCGCGTCATTCCCGGTTTGCCGGGCATGCCCGGCCTTGCCTGACCTGCATATGCGCCGACCCGGCGTAAAAGTCCAATCAATCCAGCCCCAGGCGCGCCTTGACGAGGTCGTTCACGGCCTGGGGGTTGGCTTTGCCGCCCGTCGCCTTCATGACCTGCCCGACAAACCAGCCGGCCAGCGTCGGCTTGGCCTTGGCCTGCTCGACCTTCTCCGGATTGGCCGCGATAACCGCGTCCACGGCCTTTTCGATCGCGCCCGTATCCGTCACCTGCTTCAGGCCCCGGCTCTCGACGAGCTCGCGCGGGTCGCCGCCTTCCGTCCAGACGATCTCGAAGAGGTCCTTGGCGATCTTGCCGGAGATGACGCCTTCGCGGATCAGGTCCAGCACGGCGCCCATCTGTGCGGCCGTCACCGGTGTTTCGTCGATGGACAGCCCGTTCTTGTTGAGCGCTCCCAGAAGATCGTTGATCACCCAGTTTGCCGCCTGCTTGGCATCGCGCCCTTCGGCGACCTGCTCGAAAAAGTCCGCAACCGCCTTTTCCGACACAAGGATGGACGCGTCATAGGCCGAAAGCCCACCGGCGATCAGCCGCGCGCGCTTGTCGTCCGGCAGCTCCGGCAGTCTTTCGCCGAGGGCCGCCACGAACGCGTCGTCGAACTCCAGCGGCAGAAGGTCCGGATCGGGGAAGTAGCGGTAGTCGTGCGCGTCTTCCTTGGTGCGCATGGACCGCGTCTCGCCCTTAGCGGGGTCGAAAAGGCGCGTTTCCTGCACCACCGTCCCGCCATCCTCGATCAGGGCGATCTGCCGACGCGCCTCGGCCTCAACCGCCTGTCCGACGAAGCGGATGGAATTGACGTTCTTGATCTCGCACCGGGTCCCGAAATCGCCGCCCGGCCGGCGCACCGATACGTTGACGTCGGCCCTCATCGAACCCTGGTCCATGTTGCCGTCGCAGGTGCCGAGATAGCGCAGAAGCGTGCGAAGCTTGGTCAGATAGGCGCGCGCCTCCTCCGCCGACCGGATATCCGGCTTGGAGACGATCTCCATCAGCGCCACGCCCGAACGGTTCAGGTCGACATAGGACATGGTGGGATGCTGGTCGTGCATGGACTTGCCGGCATCCTGCTCCAGGTGCAGGCGCTCGATGCCGACCTCGATCTCCTCGAACTCGCCTTTCGAGTCCGGCCCGACGGACACCTTGACGATGCCTTCGCCGACGATCGGCTGCTGAAACTGGGAAATCTGGTAGCCCTGCGGCAGATCCGGGTAGAAGTAGTTCTTCCGATCGAAGATCGAGCGGTTGTTGATCTTCGCCTTCAGGCCGATGCCGGTGCGCACCGCCTGCCGGACACACTCCTCGTTGATGACGGGCAGCATGCCCGGCATCGCCGCATCGACAAGGCTGACATTCTCGTTCGGCCCGGCGCCGAAGGTGGTGGAGGCGCCCGAAAACAGCTTCGCCTCGGACAGAACCTGGGCGTGGACCTCCATTCCGACGATGATCTCCCAATCGCCGGTGGCGCCGGAAATGAACTTCTTCGGATCGGGTATGCGCGTATCGACGATGGCCATTCAACTATCTCGTGTCGTTCGACGCAGCCGCATGACGGCGCATCCTGTCTTGCCGGAAGGGTTCGCCTACCACCATCTGGCGGGCGTGAAACGGCCGGCCGCCTGCTCGATCACCGAGGCCGTCGCAAACAGCGTCTCCTCGTCGAAGGGGCGACCGATCAACTGCAGCGCCAGCGGCGTACCCTGCCCCGAAAGCCCCGCCGGCACGGCGATGCCCGGCAGGCCCGCCATGTTGACCGTGACGGTGAACACGTCGTTCAGGTACATCCTGACCGGGTCGGAGTTCATCTCTTCGTCGCCGATGGCGAAGGCCGCGCTGGGCGTCGCCGGCGTCAGAAGCGCATCGACGCCGTCTGCAAAGACCGTCTCGAAATCCCGCTTGATCAGCGTACGGATCTTTTGCGCCTTGAGATAGTAGGCGTCGTAGTAACCCGCAGACAGAACATAGGTGCCGATGAGGATGCGGCGCTTGACCTCCGCGCCGAAGCCGGCCGCCCGCGTATTCTCGTAGAGCGACGCTATATCCTTGCCGGGCACGCGCAGGCCGTAGCGCACGCCGTCATACCGGGCGAGGTTGGACGACGCTTCCGCCGGGGCCACGATGTAATAGGCCGGCAGGGCGTATTTCGTATGCGGCAGCGTCACGTCCACGATTTCCGCGCCGGCATCGCGCAGCCATGCGATGCCCTGCTGCCACAGGGCCTCGATCTCTTCCGGCATGCCGTCGACCCGGTATTCGCGCGGGATGCCGATGCGCATGCCCTTCACCGAACGCCCGACGGAAGCCTCGTAATCCGGCACGGGGCGGTCCGCCGAAGTGGTGTCCTTGTCGTCCACGGAGGCCATCGACTTCAGAAGAATGGCGGCATCGCGCACATCGCGCGCTATGGGCCCGGCCTGGTCCAGCGACGAGGCGAAGGCCACCGTGCCCCAGCGCGAGCAGCGCCCATAGGTGGGCTTTATACCGACCGTACCCGTGAAGGCCGCCGGCTGGCGGATGGAGCCGCCGGTGTCCGTGGCCGTCGCCCCGGCGCACAAATGGGCGGCGACGGCAGCGGCCGAACCGCCGGACGACCCGCCGGGTACGAGATTGCGGTTGGAGCCCTCGGCGCGCCAGGGGTTGACCACAGGGCCGTAATGGCTGGTCTCGTTGGACGAGCCCATGGCGAACTCGTCCATGTTGAGCTTGCCGAGCATCACCGCCCCATCGGCCCACAGATTGGCCGTGACGGTGGATTCGTAACGCGGGCGGAACCCGTCGAGGATATGGCTTGCCGCCTGGGTATGCACGCCTTCGGTGGCGAACAGGTCCTTGACGCCGAGGGGTATGCCCTCGAGCGCGCCGGCCTTGCCGGCCGCCAACCGCTCGTCCGAGGCCTTCGCCATGCCGCGCGCCTTGTCCGCGGTCACGCTGACATAGGCATTGAAGGTCGGGTTGGCCGCTTCGATGGCGGCAAGATAGGCGTCGGTCAGCTCGACGGCGGAAAGGCTGCGCGCCTTGAGCGCGTCACGCGCCTGCGCGATGGTGAGGCTTGTCGGTTCGGTCATCGTGATATCGCAGTTCTGGAAAGCATGGACGCGCGGATTCCTGGCCTACTCACTCGACCACTTTCGGCACGACGAAATAATTGTCCTCGGACACGGGGGCATTGGCGAGGATGTCCGCCACCTTGTCGCCGTCCGTCACCGTATCCTGCCGCTTCTTCATGGCCATGGGCGTGACCGAGGTCATCGGCTCCACGCCCGTCACATCCACCTCGCCCAGTTGCTCGACGAAGCCCAGGATGGCGTTCAACTCGCCCTGCATCGAATCGAGCTGGTCTTCGGAAACGGCGATGCGCGCCAGACGGGCGACGCGACGGACGGTTTCTTTATCGACGGACACGGGTACGGCCTTCCAAACAGGGATGACGAGGTTTGCCCCGTCGCTATATCGGGCCGGGCGTCCGGGGGCAACGGTGCCGCCCGAACGCGCTGCGGCCCCGAGGCATCAAACCTCGAAGGCGACGCCTATCTGCGGTTTCAGAACGCGCGATGCGTCCTCGTCCATGGCTTCCTCGAAACGCTCGGTTCCCTGGTCGAGCGGCGGGAAGGTGCCCCAATGGATCGGCACGATCTTCTGGAACGAAAAGTAGCGGCGGCAGGCAAGTGCAGCGACGGCCGCGCCCATGGTGAACCGATCGCCCATCGGCACGAGACCGATCTGCGGATGATGCAGCTCCTGGATCAGGGCCATGTCGCCGAAGATGTCGGTATCGCCCATGTGGTAGATGCTGGGCCCGTCGGAGAAATGGAAGACGAGCCCGTTCGGCATTCCGAGATAGGTGACCGAACCGTCCTCCCCGATCGCGCCGGACGAATGGAACGCCTGCGTGAGGGTGACGGAAAAGTCGTCGAAGCGGAGCGTGCCGCCGGTATTGCCGGGCTCCACGTTTGCGACGCCCTTTCCGGCGAGCCAGCTCGCCAACTCGAAATTGCCGATCACCCGCGCATCCGTCTGCCGGGCTATATCCAGCGTATCGCCGACATGGTCGGAATGACCGTGCGTCAGCGCGATATGCGTAACCCCTTTCGCCGCCTCGGCGACATCGCCGCTGAAATGGCGATTCCCCGTCAGGAACGGATCGACGAGAATCGTGCTCAACCCGGTCTCGATCCGGAAGGCCGAATGGCCGTAATAGGTCAGTCTCATGCTAGAAGCGCTCCGCTTGCGTGATACGCGATATGTGACACCCCACCCCGGAGGATCAAGAACCGATGGCCATCGTGGATATTGCGGATCTTTCCGCCCTCTTGCCAGGCGGCACCGTGGTGGCCGGGCTGGACCTCGGCACGAAGACCATCGGGCTTGCCGTCTCGGACCTTGGCCTGCGTTTCGCGACGCCGCGCCCGGTGCTGGCGCGCGCCAAGTTCACGCAGGACGCGCAGGCCCTGCGCAAGGCGCTGGACGCGGCCCGATGCGGCGCCATCGTGCTGGGGCTGCCGCTCAACATGGATGGCAGCGAGGGGCCCCGCGCGCAATCGACACGGGCCTTCGCACGCAATTACAGCCGGCTGGACGACAGGCCCATCGCCTTCTGGGACGAGCGGCTTTCCACGGTGGCGGCCGAGCGCGGCATGATCGAGGCGGACCTGTCGCGCCGCAAGCGCGCCGCCAAGATCGATTCGGCGGCGGCCGCCTTCATCCTGCAGGGCGCGCTCGACAGGCTGGCCGGGCTGGCCTATGAGCAGGACTCGATATGAGCCCAGCACAGACCACCCCCGCCCCGACGCGCCGGCACCTGACCGGCATCGCGCACCTTTCGCTGCCGGAGATTCATCATCTGCTCGATCTCGCCGAAAGCGAGATCGCCGTCAGCCGCTCGCGCGACAAGAAGAAGTCCGCCCTGAAGGGGCGTACGCAGATCAACCTCTTCTTCGAAGCTTCCACCCGTACCCAATCCTCGTTCGAGCTGGCCGGCAAGCGCCTCGGCGCCGACGTGATGAACATGTCGGTGGCCAATTCCTCGGTGAAGAAGGGCGAAACCCTCATCGATACGGCGATGACGCTGAATGCGATGCGCCCCGATATCCTCGTGGTGCGCCATCACGCCGCCGGGGCGGTCGCGCTTCTGGCGCAGAAGGTCGATTGCTCCGTCGTCAACGCCGGCGATGGCGCGCACGAGCATCCGACGCAGGCGCTGCTGGATGCGCTCACCATCCGCCGCCGGAAAGGCCGGGTAGCCGGACTGTCCGTCGCCATCTGCGGCGATGTGCTGCACAGCCGCGTCGCACGCTCCAACATCCTGCTGCTGAACGCATTGGGGGCCGAAGTCCGCGTGATAGGGCCTTCCACGCTGATGCCCTCGGGCATCGAGGACATGGGCGTCAGCGTTCATCGCAACATGGCCGAAGGCCTGCGCGACGTGGACGTGGTCATGATGCTGCGGCTCCAGCGCGAGCGCATGGAGGGGGCGTTCGTGCCCTCCGTACGCGAATATTTCCGGCATTTCGGACTGGACGCCGAAAAGCTCGCACTGGCCCGGCCCGACGCGCTCGTCATGCATCCGGGCCCGATGAACCGCGGCGTCGAAATCGCCTCCGGCATCGCCGACGGGCCGCAAAGCGTGATCGAGGAACAGGTGGAAATGGGCGTCGCCGTGCGCATGGCCGTCATGGAATGGTTGGCCGGAACCGACGGAGACAACACATGAGGACGCGCCCGCTCGTTATTGAAAACGCAAGGATAATCGACCCATCGCGCAACCTGGACGAGGTCGGCGCGATCATCGTGAGGGACGGTGCGGTGGCCGCCTGCGGCCGTGATGCCCTGAATGCCGGACGGCCGGACGGTGCGGATGTCATCGATGCACGCGGCCTTCTCGCCATGCCGGGTCTCGTGGATGCGCGCGTCTTTATCGGCGAGCCGGGTTTCGAGCATCGCGAAACGATCCATTCCGTCGGAGAGGCCGCGGCTGCCGGCGGCGTCACCTCCATCCTGACCATGCCCGACACCAACCCGGTGATCGACGAAGTGGCGCTGGCCCAGTTCGTCATGCGGACCGCGCGCGAGACATGCGCCGTAAACGTGTTTCCGTCCGCAGCCCTGACGCGCGGGCTGCAGGGCCAGGAAATGACCGTGATCGGCATCCTTACGGAGGCCGGCGTCCATACATTTACCGAGGGGCGCCGCACCCTGTCGAACCCGGCGCTGATCCGCCGCATCATGACTTATGTGCGCGATTTCGATGCCCTGTTCTGCCACGAGACGCAGGACGCCGCACTGACCGGTTCGGGCGTGATGAACGAAGGGCTGCTGGCCTCGTGGCTCGGCCTGCCGGGCATTGCGCGCGAGGCCGAGACGATACCGCTGGAGCGGGATCTGCGCCTGGCCGCGCTGACAGGCGTTCGATACCACGCCGCGCAGCTATCCTGCGGCATGTCGGCGGATGCCATGCGCCTTGCGAAGGACAAGGGCGTGTCGGCGACGGCGGGCGTGTCCATCAACCACCTGACGCTCAACGAAAACGATATCGGCGAGTATCGCACCTTCTTCCGCCTGTCGCCTCCGCTGCGCCGCGAAGAAGACAGGCAGGCCATGGTGGATGCGCTGGCCGACGGGACGCTGGACATCATCGTCTCGTCGCACGACCCGCAGGATGCCGACGTCAAGCGCCGGCCTTTCGCAGAGGCCACGGCCGGGGCCATCGGCCTCGAAAGCCTGCTGCCCGCCGCCTTGCGGCTCTATCATTCGGGCGCGGTGCCCCTGATGCGCCTTCTGTCCGCCCTGACCATCGGCCCCGCCCGGCTGCTCAAGCTGGACAGCGGCACGCTGGCGCCCGGAAAGCCGGCGGACATCGCGCTTGTCGACCTCGACCGGCCCTTCATCTTCGGCGCCGGCGACATCCGCTCCCTGCAGAAAAACACCGCATTCGAGAATGCCCGCTTCCAGGGCCGCGCCGTCTGCACCATCGTCGGCGGGAAAGTCGTCTATCGGCTGGCGGAGGATGCAGCATGACCGGAATTCTCGGGGACCTGCCCGTACAGACCGCGCTTCTGGCAGCGGCGTTCGGCTATCTGTGCGGCAGCATACCCTTCGGGCTCGTGCTGGCCCGTGCCTTCGGGTTCGGCGATATCCGCAAGATCGGATCCGGCAACATCGGCGCAACCAACGCATTGAGAACCGGCAACAAGCTGTTGGCCGCGTTGACTTTGACGGGCGATATCCTGAAAGGCACCGTGCCTGTCCTGGTCGGCTGGCGCTGGGGCGTCGAGGCTGCCGGGATCGCGGGCCTGTTCGCCTTCCTGGGACATCTCTTTCCGGTCTGGCTGGGGTTCAAGGGCGGCAAGGGCGTCGCCACCTATATCGGTGTTCTCCTGGGTCTCGCCCCGATGGGGGTTGCCGTCTTCGCAGTCATCTGGCTCGCGATGGCGCTCCTGTTCCGATATTCATCGCTTGCCGCCCTGACGGCAACGCTCGTGGTTCCGATAGCGCTGTGGCTGTGGGGCGACAGCTTCATCGCCGGGCTGACGGCGCTTCTGACCGTCCTTGTCTACTTGAAGCATCATGGCAATATCCGCCGGCTTCTAGCTGGAACGGAAACGAAAATCGGCTCGAAGGGCTGACAGGCATGCCTGCCGACGCGATCCTGCCGGATGAAGAAAGGCTGGCGCGGTTGCGGCTGGCGCGTGGGCGCGGCATCGGCCCGGCCGGCTTCAAGGCGCTGATCGCCGCCCATGGCGATGCCACGAGTGCGATAGACGCGATGGCGGAAGGCGCCGGCAGGGCCGGCCGTCGTGTCCAGCCGGCCGATCGCGCGCAAGCCGAAACCGAAATCGAAAAGGCTGCGCGTTTCGGCGCGCGCATCGTCTTCCATGGCGAGGCCGACTACCCGCCCGCCCTGGCGCGGTTGACGCCGCCGCCTCCCGTCCTGACTGTAATGGGCGATGCGACGCTTGCGAAGCGAAGGGCGCTTGCCATCGTCGGCGCGCGCAATGCGTCCATGGCCGGCAGCCGCCTTGCGCGCAGCCTGGCGGAAGCGGCCGGCCAGGCCGGGCTCGCCGTCGTTTCCGGCCTGGCGCGGGGCATAGACGCAGCGGCCCATGAGGGCAGCCTCGCCACCGGTACGGCGGGGGTTTTCGCCGGAGGGCTGGACAGGCCGTATCCGCCCGAGAACAAGCCGCTCATGCGACGCATCCTCGATCATGGCGGGTGGCTCATATCCGAAATGCCGTTCGGCTGGACGGCCCGCGCCGCGGATTTTCCGCGACGCAACCGGCTCGTGGCCGGGCTTGCCGACGGATTACTGGTGGTTGAGGCCGCCTTGCGATCCGGCTCCCTCATCAGCGCCCGCCTGGCGCAGGGGATGGGGCGTCCGGTGATGGCCGTTCCCGGCTCTCCGCTCGATGCCCGTGCGGAAGGACCGAACCTCCTGATCCGGCAGGGCGCCATCCTGATACGCGATGGAGCCGATCTTGCCGAGGCTCTCGGGCTGGACGCCGGATTGCAGCGCCGCGCTGACAGCCTGATCGGGCTCGAGGACGTCATGGCCGGAGAGGACGGCATCCTCGTCGACGCGCTGGGCACCGCGCCGGTGACCGTGGACGAGTTGATCGCGCATACGGGCAGCTCCGCGCCCCGCATCCAGCAGTTGCTGATGGAGCTGGATCTGGCGGGCCGGCTGCAGCGTCATGCCGGTGGACGGGTGTCTCTTTACCGTTGATCCGCCGTCCGGTGGATTCCACTGTCGGGCTTGACCGGCGCAACCGCGCTGTCCATGTGAGCGCAGCATCATGATTCGGGCGCGGTGTCGGAATCGGCCGCCGCGCATCAAACATCCGGGACCAATTGCCTATGGACGTCGTCATCGTCGAATCGCCGGCCAAAGCGAAGACGATCAACAAGTATCTCGGAAGCGACTACAAGGTGCTCGCTTCGTTCGGCCATGTGCGCGACCTGCCGCCCAAGGACGGTTCCGTGCGCCCGGACGAGGACTTCTCCATGGAATGGGAAGTCGACAAGCCGAGCCAGAAGCGGCTGAGCGAGATCGCCCAGGCGGTCAAGGGGGCGGACGGCCTCATCCTCGCCACCGACCCCGACCGGGAGGGCGAGGCCATTTCCTGGCATGTGCTGGAGGTGCTGCGGCAGAAGCGCGTCATCGGCCAGAAGCCGGTGCGCCGCGTCGTCTTCAACGCGATCACCAAGCAGGCCGTGCTGGAAGCCATGGCCAACCCGCGCGAGATCGATGCGCCGCTGGTAGATGCCTATCTTGCGCGCCGCGCCCTGGATTACCTCGTCGGTTTTACCCTTTCGCCCGTCCTGTGGCGCAAATTGCCGGGTGCGCGCTCGGCTGGCCGCGTGCAGTCGGTGGCGTTGCGCCTGGTCTGCGACCGCGAGGCCGAGATCGAGCGCTTCAAGCCTGAAGAATACTGGAAGATCCTGGCCCGGCTCGAAACGCCACGCGCCGATGGCTTCACCGCCCGCCTGACCGGCTTCGACGGCCGCAAGCTGGACAGGCTTGCCGTGGACAATGGCGAGCTGGCAGGCAAGATCCGCACCATGCTGGAAGGCGCGAGCTTCCGCGCCACGGGTGTCGAGGCCAAGCCCACCAAGCGCAATCCCGGACCGCCCTTCACTACCTCGACCTTGCAGCAGGCGGCGTCCGCCAAGCTCGGCTTCTCCGCATCCCGCACGATGCAGGTGGCGCAGCGCCTTTACGAGGGCATGGATATCGGCGGCGAGACGGTGGGTCTCATCACCTACATGCGTACCGATGGCGTGCAGATGGCGCCGGAGGCTGTGACAGCCGCGCGCAAGGCTATCGCCTCCACCTTCGGCGACCGCTATCTGCCGGAAAAGCCGCGCTTCTATTCCACCAAGGCGAAGAATGCCCAGGAAGCGCACGAGGCAATCCGCCCGACCAGCTTCGACCGCCATCCCAAGGACATGGAGCGCTTCCTCGACAGGGACCAGGCGCGGCTTTACGAACTGGTCTGGAAGCGGGCGATCGCCAGCCAGATGGCGTCGGCCGAAATCGAGCGCACCACCGTGGACATCCTGGCGGAAAACGCCGGCAGCAGGGCCAACCTTCGCGCGACCGGCTCGGTCATCCGGTTCGACGGCTTCATCGGGGCCTATATCGACCACCGCGACGACAGCCGCCCCACAGCGGACGCCCAGGATGACGACGACGAGTCGGCGCGGCTGCCGGAAATCCGCGAGGGGGAAGACCTCAAGCGCCTCGGTATCGATTCCAGCCAGCACTTCACCGAGCCACCCCCGCGCTATTCGGAAGCCTCGCTGATCAAAAAGATGGAAGAGCTCGGCATCGGCCGGCCATCCACCTACGCTGCGACGTTGCAGACGCTGGAAGACCGCGAATACATCGTGCAGGACAAGCGCAAGCTCTTGCCGGACTCCAAGGGCCGCCTGGTGACGGCCTTCCTCCACAACTTCTTCGACAAGTATGTCGAATACGATTTCACCGCCGACCTGGAAGGCAAGCTCGACCAGATCTCGGCCGGCGAGTTGTCGTGGAAGGACGTGCTGCGCGAGTTCTGGCGGGACTTCTCCTCCCATGTCGACCAGACGAAAGAGCTGCGCGTCACCGACGTCCTCGATGCGCTGAACGAGGAACTGGCTCCGCTCGTCTTTCCGGAGCGGGAAGACGGGGGCGATCCACGCACCTGCCCGCGTTGCGGCAACGGCAAGCTGTCGCTTAAGCTCGGCCGCTTCGGCGCCTTCGTCGGCTGTTCCAACTATCCGGAATGCGGTTTCACGCGGCAGCTCGGCACCAACATGTCGGCCGAGGCGGCGGAAACCACGAATGACCCGCAGGAGTTGGGAACCGACCCCGATACGGGCGAAGCGATCACGCTTCGCAACGGGCGCTTCGGCCCTTACGTCCAGCGCGGAGAGGGCAAGGAAGCCAAGCGCTCGTCCCTGCCGAAGGGGTGGGTGCCGGCCGAACTCGATTTCGACAAGGCGCTGAAGCTCATCAACCTGCCGCGCGAGGTCGGCACGCATCCAGAAAGCGGCAAGCCGATCCTGGCCGGGCTCGGCCGCTATGGGCCGTTCCTTCAGCATGACGGCGCCTATGCCAACCTCGAATCCATCGAGGACGTCTTCTCGGTCGGCCTCAACAGGGCCGTCACGGTGCTGGCCGAAAAGAAGGAGCGCGGAGGGCGCGGGCGATCGACCCCGGCGGCAATCGCCACGCTCGGCGAGCATCCTGCCATCGGCGGCGCGATCACCGTGCGGGACGGACGCTTCGGGCCCTATGTCAATGCCGGCAAGGTGAACGCGACCCTGCCCAAGGGCAAGGATCCGGCCAGCGTCACGCTGGAGGAGGCGATCCAGCTCCTGAACGAGCGGGCCGAGAAGACCGGCGCGAAGGTGAAGAAGGCGCCGGCCCGGAAGCCGGCGGCAAAGAAGACGGCCGCACCCAAGGCCAAGGCTGCAGCGACGCCGAAGGCAAAAGCAAAGCCCGGCGCGAAGGCGAAGGCGGACAAGGAGTAGCATGGCGCGGCGCCCGAAGGGAGAAACCCGGCAACAGGACAAGGGCCGGCCGGACCTGACCCGCGAGGAAGTCCTGCGCTTCATCGCGGAAAACCCCACCCGGGCCACCAAGCGTGACATCGCCAAGGCTTTCGGCATCAAGGGCGACATGCGAGCCGCGCTCAAGGATATCCTGAACGACCTTCAGGCCGAGGGCCTTTTGGAGGGCGGGCGCAAGAGCTACTCGACGCCGGGGGCGCGGCCTGCCATCGGCGTTCTCGACGTGCGCAGCCGCGACGACGAAGGCGGGCTGATCGCCGATCCGGTTTCTTGGAACGAGGACGAGCTCGGCGAGACTCCCCGCTTCCGGCTGCGCCAGCCGCGCAGCGGCCCGGCGGCGGGCGTCGGCGACAGGGTTCTGGCGCATCTCGACTACGACGAGGAAGGCGGACCGGCCGCCCGGGTTATCCGCGTGCTGGACCGCCGGAAGGCGTTGGCGCTCGGCGTCTTCCGCAGCCGCCGGGGCGGAGGCGGCCGGGTCGAACCGGTGGAGCGCCAGCAGCCCGAATTCATGGTAGCCGCCGACGATATGAAGGGCGCCCGCGACGGAGACCTCGTGGAGGTGGAGCCGCATCGCGTCCACAAGGCCGGCTTGCCGATGGCGAGCGTGGTCGAGGTGCTGGGTGCGCTCGGCACCGAAAAGGCCATATCCGCCATCGCGCTTCACGCCCACGGCATTCCGCATGTCTTCCCCAGGGCGGTGATGGACGAAGCCGAGAAGGCCGGTGCGGCGGACATGGACCATCGCGAGGACTGGCGCGCGCTTGCGCTGGTGACCATCGACCCGCGCGACGCCAAGGACCATGACGACGCCGTGCACGCGGCGCCCGATCCGGACCCGGCCAACCCCGGCGGCCATGTGGTGACGGTCGCCATCGCCGACGTATCCTGGTATGTGCGGCCCGGCACGAAGCTGGATGCGGAAGCGCGGTTGCGCGGCAATTCGGTCTATTTTCCCGACAGGGTGGTGCCGATGCTGCCCGAGCGTATCTCCAACGATCTATGCTCGCTGCGAGAGGGGGTGGACCGCCCGGCCATCGCCGTGCGCATGGTGTTCGGCAAGGACGGCGGCAAACGCGGCCACCGCTTCCATCGCATCATGATGCGCAGCCACGCCAGGCTGGCCTACGAGGATGCACAGGCTGCCATCGATGGGGCCGTCGGCGACGTGCCGGCCGACCTCGTTTCCGATGTGCTGCGGCCGCTGTGGAGCGCTTATGCGGCGCTATCCGAAGCGCGTCGGCGCCGCCAGCCGCTGGAGCTGGACCTGCCCGAGCGCAAGCTCAAGCTGCGGCCGGACGGCAAGGTGGACCGCGTCGTCGTACCGGAGCGCCTGGATGCGCACCGCCTGATCGAGGAGATGATGATCCAGGCCAACGTGGCCGCCGCCGAAACACTGGAGGGCGCGCGCCAGGCGTTGATCTATCGCGGCCACGATTCTCCTTCCCTGGCGCGGCTCGAATCGCTGCGCGACTTCCTGCGGACACTTGAGATTCCGTTGGCGAAAAGCGGCGCCCTGCGCCCATCCCACTTCAACGAGATCCTGTCGCAGGTGCGCGATACGGAACATGAAAGCCTCGTCAATGAAGTGGTCCTGCGCTCGCAGAGCCAGGCCGCCTATACGCCGGACAATATCGGCCATTTCGGCCTGAACCTGATGCGCTACGCGCATTTCACCTCGCCGATCCGCCGCTACGCGGACCTGATCGTGCACCGCGCGCTCGTAACCGCGCTCGGCCTTGGGCAAGGCGGGCTCAGCCGCCAGGACGAGGAAACGCTGGAGGCGACGGCCGAAGAGATCTCGAAGGCCGAGCGCCGCGCCATGGCGGCCGAGCGCGATACGGTCGACAGGCTGATCGCCCATCATCTGGCCGACCAGGTCGGCGACAGCTTCGACGGGCGCATCACCGGCGTCACGCGGGCCGGCCTGTTCGTGCAGCTTCCCACCTTCGGCGCGGACGGTTTCGTACCGATGGGCAGCCTCGGCAATGATTACTACCATTACGACGAAACGGGCCATATGATCGTCGGGCAGCGCAGCCAGCTCGGTTACAGGCTGGGCGATACGGTGGAGGTGCGGCTGGTGGAGGCCATTCCCCTGGCCGGATCGATGCGCTTCGAGATGCTGAGCGAGCCGCGCAAGCTGCCCGGCTCTACCGCGTCGCACCATAAGGCGCGCGGACGCATGAAACGGCCGGGTGGCCGAAGCGGCCCGCCCCGTGGCCGCAGAAGGAGGGGTTGATGACGGTGCGGCAGGAAACCCGGCTGGAGCTCGATGGCAAGGCCGGGCACCGCGACCTTGCCACCGCGTTGAAGCGTGGTTTCCTGTGCCGTTGTCCCAATTGCGGCAAGGGCCGCCTGTTCAAGAGCTTCCTGCGGAGCGTCGATGCCTGCGCACGATGCGGCGAAACCTACCATCATCATCGCGCCGACGACCTGCCGCCCTATCTGACGATCTTCATCGTCGGCCATGTCGTCGTCGCCCTGTTCATGGGAGTCGAGGAAGTCGGCGACCTGCCATTATGGGCGCATCTGGCGATCTGGGTTCCGCTCACGACCGTCTTCACCCTCGCTCTCCTGCAGCCGATCAAGGGGGCCACGATCGGCCTCCAATGGGCCCTGCGCATGCATGGCTTCGGCGGCGAGGACGAGACGACGCACCATTGATCGCCATGGACGCGCCGACACGGATCAAACCCGCCATACACGATGCCGCATCGCTGTTCGTCATCGACGCCAGCGGCCCCGAACCGCGCGTTCTGGCCGGCCGCCGCGCTTCGGGCCATGTCTTCATGGCCGGCAAGACGGTGTTTCCGGGGGGCCGGGTCGACCTGGACGACAGCCGGCTGGCGCGCCGCTACAGGATCTCCCCGCCCGCATGCGAGCGGCTTCTGGCCGGTACGCGCCGCGGCTTCACCGCCAACCGCGCCGCCGCGATAGCGCTTGCCGCCATCCGCGAGGGTTACGAGGAGGCGGGAATCATGATCGGCAGGCCGGGTGCGTTCCGCGCGCCGTGTCCGGCCTGGGCCGCCTTCGAGGAGCGTGCGGTCCAACCCGCGCCCGATCTCCTGACGCCGGTGGCGCGCGCCATCACGCCGCCTGGCCAGAAGCGCCGCTTCGACGCGCGCTTCTTCGCCGTGGATGCCCGGCATATCGCATGGCGCACCCCAGCCGATGCGCTGCCGACTGACGAGCTGGACGACGTGGCGTGGATGAGCTTTGCGGAGTTGAAGCGCCAACCGCTGGCGGAAATCACGCAGTTGATACTTTCCGGCCTTATACGACGCATCGCAGACGGCAATCTGTTCGATTCGTCGGCGCCGATGGTCGTGCATCGCCGGCAGCCGAACGGCTTTAAAACCATCTTCGTCTAAGCGGCGGGACGTCATGAAGCAGGATGCAAGGCGGCCGGAATTGCAGTCGGACGAGGTCACCGACTGGCTCGGCGCCGCCGCCGCCATAGCCTCCATTACGGCGGTGGGCATAGCCCTCGGCCTTGGATTGCCGCTGCTCAGCGTCATCCTGGAGCGGCGCGGCGTCTCTCCGACGATGATCGGCCTCAACACCGCGGTGGCCGGCCTCGCGTCGCTCATCGCCACCCCCCTGACGACACCGATGGCCCGCCGCTTCGGCGTGCGGCAGACCATGATGGCCTGCATTCTCGCCGCATCGGCCTCGGCGCTCGGCTTCTACTACTTCACCTCGCTGGCGGCCTGGTTTCCGTTGCGGCTGGTGTTCCATTTCGCCGTGACGACGATGTTCGTCCTCTCGGAATTCTGGATCAACACGGCCGCGCCCCCCAAACGGCGGGGGCTTGTTCTGGGCATCTACGCCACATCGCTGGCCCTGGGCTTCGCCGGCGGGCCGTTCATCTTCTCGCAGGTCGGCTCGCAAGGCCTGACGCCGTTTGCGCTGGGCGCCGGCATCATCCTTGCGGCGGCGATCCCGCTGGTGGCGGCCTGGCACCGCGAGCCCCCTATCGAGAAATCCCATCGCGACGCCGGTTTCCGCCGCCATATCTTTTCCGTGCCGGCCGCCACCGCGGCGGTGCTCGTGTTCGGCGCGGTCGAAGCCGGTGGCTTTGCCCTCTTTCCGATCTTCGGCAGCCGGCTCGGCATGGACGAGGCGTCGGCGGCGCAGCTTCTGACGGCCGTCGGGCTCGGCAGCGTCGCCCTGCAGATTCCCATCGGCCTCATCAGCGACCGTGTCCGGGACAGACGGCACCTCCTGCTTCTGTTCGCCCTCGTCGGCCTTGCCGGCTCGCTCGCCCTGCCCTTCCTGTCACTGAACTGGTGGGCCATGGCCGCCGTGCTTTTCGTCTGGGGCGGCGTCGTGGCCGGGCTCTATACGGTGGGGCTGGCGCATCTGGGCTCGCGCCTGTCCGGTGCGGATCTGGCGTCGGCCAACGCGGCCTTCATCTTCTGCTATTCGATCGGCATGCTGGTCGGCCCGCAATGGATCGGCGGCGCCATGGACATATTCGGCAGCAGCGGCTTCGCGTGGTCGATCGCGTCCATGTTCGCGGCCTATTTCGTTTTCATGGCGGTTCGACTGGCGAAAACAAGCGGTAGAACTTGACTTCACGGCCTTTCTGAGTAGTGTCCGCCGCAAATGCCGGCGGTGGGTGCACCGTTCTGCCGGTTCACCTATTCCCGAACGGATAACCGCAATGGCCAAGGCAACCACGATCAAGATCAAGCTGCTCAGCACCGCTGACACCGGCTATTTCTACGTCACGACGAAGAACAGCCGTACGATGACCGAGAAGATGGTCAAGACCAAGTACGATCCGGTCGCGCGCAAGCACGTCGAGTTCCGCGAAGCGAAGATCAAGTAAACCTCTTCGCGTTCGGGCTCTGCCCGCTCTGTATCGAGGCCCGGCATCGCCGGGCCTTTTGCGTTTATGCCGTGTCGCCCAGGAACTGCCTGATCGTGTCGATGAAGTGCGTGACGGAGATCGGTTTGGAAATGTAGGCCTCGCAGCCGCCCTGCCGGATTCGCTCCTCGTCGCCCTTCATGGCGAAGGCCGTCACGGCGATCACGGGAATCGACTTCAATTCGTCATCGGCCTTGAGCTTGCGCGTCACATCCAGGCCTGAAATCTCGGGTAGCTGTATGTCCATCAGGATCAGGTCGGGCCGATGCTCTCTCGCCAGGTCCATCGCCGCCAGCCCGCTGCGCGTATGCACCGTCCGGTAGCCATTGGCCTCGATCAGGTCGCGGAAGAGCTTCATGTTCAGCTCATTGTCTTCGACGATCATCACTGTCTTGGACATCCGCAATACTCCAAAGTCCGGCCGATGTTGCGGACAGGCAGACTTCTCCCGCATCCTCGCATCGAGTCGTAGAACGATATCATTTAAGAATTCAGAATCGCGAACAACGCAAATTGTCGGACGCTTCTTCATGCTTGATTCATACGGCCGAAAGTCACGCACCATGGCTCCGGAGGCAGCCGAGAGCCTGTCCATAGAAGCATTGTCCTTTCTGGCGCAGAACGAGGAGGAGTTTCTTCGCTTCCTGGCCCTGTCAGGCCTGACCGTCGGCGAGTTGCGGCAGGCGGCCCAAAGCCAGGCCTTCCTGGCCGGCGTTCTCGATTACATCCTCGGCAACGAGAAGACGCTCGTCGCCTTTGCGGCCCATGCCGGTATCGCGCCCGATCTCGTCGGTGCGGCGCGGTGCGCCCTCGCCCCTGCGTTCGGAACCTCAGATTAAGATGGCCTCCCGCAAGCCGGAGACGGCCGGCCCCCGCATATCCGATATCGACAGGCATCATGATCGCCTGCTCGTGCTCGACATCGACGAGGTCGTGCTGCAGTTCATCGACCCGTTCGTCGCGCTGCTCGCCGAGGTCGGAGCCCGTCTAAAGCCCGATGCCTTCCGGCTGACCGGTTCGGTGCACTCGCAATCCACCGGGGCGGCCCTCGGCGGCGACGAACTCAAGGGCCTCATGCACCGCCTGTACGAGGAACAGGCCGTACGGCAGATGCCCGTTGCGGGTGTCGTCGACGCTCTCGAGCGGCTCGCCGGCCGGGCGGATATCGTCTTCCTGACGGCGATGGCGCCCCGCTGGCACGAAACGCGGAGGCTGCATCTCGACGCATCCGGCCTGCCCTATCCGATGATCGCCACCGAGCGGGACAAGGGCGCAGTCATCTGCGAACTGCAGGAGCGATGGCCCGGCACCATCGCCTTCGTCGACGACCTGCCCTCGAACCTGGAGAAGGTCCGCCGGAGCGCGCCGAAGACCCGGCTGCTCCATCTTATGGCCAGCCGGCTGTTCTGGCCGTATCTTCCCAGCTTGCCTCCGGGCGTCGGCAGCGCCCGCACCTGGCAGGAGGCCGAGGATCGTATCGGCCGTCTTCTTTCGGGAGAGTGACGAATTGAGCGATGAAGGCGCCTTCTGCCGCGACTGCCTGACCGCGCAGCCGGCCGGAGCGCGCCGCTGCATCGCCTGCGGCAGTCCGCGCGTCCTGCGCCATCCCGAACTGAATGCGCTGTCCATCGCCCATATCGACTGCGACGCATTCTATGCGACGGTGGAAAAGCGCGAACGGCCCGACCTTGCCGACAAGCCGGTCATCATCGGCGGGCGCAAGCGCGGCGTGGTGCTGACCTGCTGCTACAACGCGCGAATCTATGGCGTGCGCTCGGCGATGCCGATGTTCAAGGCGCTCGAACTCTGTCCGCATGCCGTCGTGCTGAAGCCCGACATGGCAAAATACCGCCAGGTCGGGCTGGCCGTGCGCGAGCGGATGCGCAGCCTCACGCCGCTGGTGGAGCCCCTGTCCATCGACGAGGCGTTCCTGGATCTCGAAGGCACCGAACTGCTGCACAAGGCAACGCCGGCACTGTCGCTGGCGCGCCTGGCCGAGGCCGTCGAACGCGACCTTGGAATCACCGTCTCCATCGGCCTGTCGCACAACAAGTTCCTGGCCAAGCTGGCGTCGGACCTGCAGAAGCCGCGGGGCTTTTCCGTAATCGGCAAGGCCGAAACGACAACCCTTCTGGCCGGTCGCAAGGTTACGTCGATCTGGGGCGTCGGTTCTGCCACGGCGCGCAGCCTGGCGGTGGACGGCATCACGATGATCGCGCAGTTGCAGGAGATGGAACAGGAGACGCTGATGCGGCGGTACGGCGTCATGGGCCAACGCCTGTGGCGCCTCTCGCGCGGGATCGACGACCGGCGCGTCGACCCATCCGGGGAGGCAAAGAGCATCTCCGCCGAGACGACATTCGACAAGGATCTGTCGCGACCGGAAGAGTTGCTGCCGATCCTGCGGACGCTTTGCGAAAAGGTCGCGCACAGGCTCAAGCAGACCGACCTTGCCGGCACGACCGTCGTGTTGAAGCTGAAGACTGCGGATTTCCGCGCGCGGACGCGCAATCGTAAGCTGGCGGACCCAACCCGCCTGGCCGACCGGCTTTTCGCGACGGGGCGCGAGCTTCTCCTGCGCGAGTTGGACGGAACGCGTTTCCGGCTGCTCGGCATCGGCTGCAACGAATTCGCACCGGCGGTCCACGCCGACCCGCCCGACATGCTGGATCCAGGCCTTGAGAAGCGCGCCATGGCGGAAGCCGCGCTCGATGCGCTGCGTGGACGCTTCGGAGATCGCTCCATCGAAACCGGCTACACGTTTCGGCCGCAGTCCCGCGCCAAGGATGGCGGGTAACTCGGAGCTGCATCGATGACGAATCATTCCCGCATCGCCCTGGCGGCGTCCGCCGCCCTCTTCCTTGCGCCGCAGGCGCTGGCCGGCGAAGCCGAAGTCAGGGCGGCTGCCGATGACGCGGCCCGCACGATCATGCAGCGGCACGACGTGCCGGGACTTGCCATCGCCGTCACGCAGGACGGCGAAAGCCATGTCTTCAATTACGGCGTTGCCGCACGCGACGGAGGCATTCCCGTCACCGACGATACCATCTTCGAGGTCGGCTCCGTCAGCAAGACGTTCACTGCCGCGCTCGGCGGCGTCGCCAAGCGGAAAGGGCTTTTAAAGGACGACGATGCCGCCGGCACCTTTCTTCCCTGGCTGGCGGACGGCGCGCTGGGGCGGACCCCCGTCATGAACCTCGCCACCTATACGGCCGGTGGCCTGCCCCTGCAGTTTCCCGATGGGGTCAGCGACGAGGCATCCATGAATGCCTGGTTCAGGGGCTGGAAGCCGGATGGCGCGCCGGGCGACAGCCGCCGATACTCCAACCCGAGCATCGGCCTCTATGGTGCGGCGGTGGCCGCCGCCATGGACGGCGATTTCGCCGAACTGATGCAACGCGAGATCATCTTGCCGCTGGAGCTGCGCAACACGTACACCCATGTACCGGACGAGCGCATGGACGATTACGCATGGGGCCTCAACCGCGACGGCCGGCAGGTGCGCGTCAATCCGGGTGCGCTGGATACGGAGGCCTACGGCATCAAGACGACGGCATCCGACCTTGCGCGGTTTCTGGAAGCCCAGATGGACGCCGACAGTCTCGGCGGCAGCCTGGCGGAGGCGCAGAAGCCGCAGTTCCGGATCGGGCCGATGCTGCAGGCCTATGGCTGGGAGATCTACGAAGACCCGGCCGACCTCGACGCGCTGCTGGCAGGCAATTCGACCGACATGGCGATGAAGCCGCAGGACGCCCGTCCGCTGGAAACGGAACCGGTCCTGCCCCACGCGCTCTACAACAAGACGGGCTCTACCGGCGGTTTCGGAGCCTATGTCGCCTTCCTGCCCGATCGGCAGGCCGGGATCGCCATCCTGGCCAATCGCAACTACCCGAATGCCGACCGCATCCGGGCAGCCCATGCGATCCTGCAGGCGATGGGCGCCATCGACTGACGTTCAGCTCAGTTCGACATCCAGCACCCCGGGCGCGGCCTTGATCGCGCCGGCCATCTGCGGCGACACGCGGAACCGGCCCGGCAGGAGCAGTTCGACCTCCCGCTCGCCATTGTCCTGCACCAGCACCAGCGAAACCTCGCTGTCGCCGCCGGCGGCCAGATGGCTGCGGAAGGTGGCCAGGGGGCGCGCATCGCGCATGAAGATCTTCATGGCCTTCTGCATGCGGGCTGCCTGCGCCTCCAGGCTTTCCACGCCCTGCGCCCGCAGCGATATGCCCTCGGGCCGCTCCTCCGCCGATACGGAGACGATAACCGAGGCGCCCGCCTCCAGCATGTCGCGGAAATTCACCAGCATCTCGGTAAACAGGACGATCTCGAACTGGCCGGTGGGATCCGACAATTGCACGATGCCGATCTTGCCGCCGGTCCGCGTCTTGCGCTCCTGCCGGCTGGTAACGGTTCCGGCCACGCGGCCCGCCGTCGCTCCCTTGCGCACCGATGCCGACAATTCGGCGTAGGATTGCACGTTCAACCGCTTCAGCGCGGCCTTGTACTCGTCCAGCGGGTGCGCCGACAGATAGAAGCCGATGGACTGGAACTCGCGCAGCAGGCGTTCGGCCGTCGTCCACAGGGGCGCATCCTTCAGGGCCAGCGGCTCCGGCTCGCCGCCGCCGCCGAACATGTCGTGCTGGCCGCTCAGCCGCCCGTCATTGACCATGATCGCATAGGCCGACAGGCGCTCGATATTGCCGCACAGCCGGGCGCGGTCGTGGCCGAAGCAATCCAGCGCACCGGCGGTGATGAGGCATTCCAGCGTCCGCTTGTTCACGATCTTCGGATCGATCCGGGCGCAGAAATCCTCGAGCGACCGGAACGGCCCGTTGGCGCGCTCCGACACGATATGGTCCACCGCATGCTCGCCGACGCCCTTGATGGCGGCCAGGGAGTAGAAGATGCACCCCTTCTCCACCTCGAAGGGGCGGAACGACGTCTGCACGGATGGCGCCACCACCTCGATGCCGAGGCGCTTGGCGTCGTTGCGGAAGTCGTTGAGCTTGTCCGTGTTGTTCATGTCCAGCGTCATCGACGCGGCCAGGAACTCCGTCGGATAGTTCGCCTTCAGATAGGCCGTATGATAGGCGACAAGGGCATAGGCGGCGGCGTGGCTCTTGTTGAAACCGTAATCGGCGAACTTGGCCAGAAGGTCGAAGATCGTGTTGGCCTGCCCCTTCGCGATACCGCCCTCGATACAACCCTCGACGAAGCGCTCGCGCTGCTTGTCCATCTCGGCACGAATCTTCTTGCCCATGGCGCGGCGCAGAAGATCGGCTTCCCCGAGCGTGTAGCCTGCCAGAACCTGGGCGATCTGCATCACCTGTTCCTGGTAGACGATCACGCCCTGCGTTTCGCGCAGGATCGGCTCGATCTTGGGGTGGATGATCTCCACCTCTTCTTCCTTGTGCTTGCGTGCGTTGTAGACCGGGATGTTCTCCATCGGCCCCGGCCGGTACAAGGCCACCAGCGCGATGATATCCTCGAAGCAGTCGGGGCGCATGCCGATGAGCGCCTTGCGCATGCCCACCGATTCCACCTGGAACACGCCCACCGTCTCGCCACGCGCCAGCATCTCGTAGGATGCGGCGTCGTCGAGCGGGATGGAACCGAGATCGATGTCCACCCCCTGCCGCGCGATTAGTTGAACCGCCGTCTGCAGGGTAGTCAGCGTCTTCAGGCCCAGGAAGTCGAACTTGACGAGCCCGGCCTGCTCCACCCACTTCATGTTGTACTGGGTCACGGGCATGTCGGACCGCGGATCCCGGTACATCGGCACGAGCTGCGACAGCGGCCTGTCGCCGATCACGATGCCGGCGGCGTGGGTGGACGCGTGGCGGTAGAGCCCCTCCAGCTTGAGTGCGATGGCGATCAGCCGGTCGACCACCTCTTCCTTTTCGCGCGCTTCCTGCAGGCGCGGTTCTTCCTCGAGGGCCTGCGCCAGCGTCACCGGGTTGGCGGGGTTGGCCGGCACGAGCTTGCACAGCTTGTCGACATGGCCGTAGCTCATCTCCAGGACGCGGCCGACATCACGCAGGACGGCGCGCGCCTGCATGGAACCGAAGGTGATGATCTGCGCCACCTGGTCGCGCCCGTACTTCGCCTGCACGTAGCGGATAACCTCTTCGCGCCGGTCCTGGCAGAAGTCGATGTCGAAATCCGGCATCGAGACGCGGTCAGGATTCAGGAAGCGCTCGAACAGCAGCGAGAAGCGCAGGGGATCGAGGTCGGTGATGGTCAGCGAATAGGCGACGAGCGAGCCCGCGCCGGAACCGCGCCCCGGCCCCACGGGAATGCCGTTGGCCTTGGCCCACTTGATGAAGTCCGCCACGATCAGGAAGTAACCCGGAAACTTCATCCGCTCGATGATCGACAGTTCGAAGGCCAGCCGGTCGCGGTAATCCTGCTCGCTCTGCCCGGCCGCGGGCCCATGCGAGCGCAACCGCCGTTCGAGCCCCTCTTCCGCCTGGCGCCGCAGCTCGGCAGCCTCGGCGTCGATGGCCGATTCCGCCGGCTCGTCCCCGGTGGTGAAACGCGGCAGGATAGGCTTCCGCGTCCGGGGACGGAACGAGCAGCGTCGGGCGATCTCGATCGTATTGTCGATCGCTTCCGGCAGGTCGGCGAACAGAGCCGCCATCTGGTCCTGCGACTTCAGGCAATGATCGGGCGAAAGCCGCCGCCTGTCCTCATGGCTGACGAGGCGGTTGCTGGCGACCGCGATGAGTGCGTCATGTGCGTCGAAGTCTTCGGCACAGAAGAAGAACGGTTCGTTGGTGGCGACCAGCGGCAACCCCATCTCGTAGGCAAGATCGAGCATCTGCGGCTCCGTTCGCCGGCCGCGCGTCCCGTGGCGCTGAAGCTCCACGTAGAGGCGGTCGCCGAAGGCGGCGCGCAGGACTTCCAGCCGCTGGCGGGCCACCACCATGCGGCCGGCTGCCAGCGCCGTGCCGATCGGGCCGAGCGGACCGCCCGTCAGGCAGATGATCCCCCCTGCCTTCTCCGAGATCCAGTCGGCCAGCACATGCGGGCGCTGGTCTCCTTCGTGCCGCAGATAGGCCATTGAGACGATCTCGACGAGGTTCTCGTAGCCGGAATCGTCCATCGCGATCAGCACCAGCGGTGCGGTCGCGCTTTCCTTGTCGCGGGCGGAATCCGCCTCCCCGTCCTGAAAATCCACGTCGAGCTGACAGCCGATGATGGGCTGGATACCGGCCTTGGCCGCCTTTTCCGAAAACTCGAGGGCCCCGAACAGATTGTTCGTGTCGGCGATCCCGATGGCGGGGGCATTGTCGCCCTTGGCATGCTTGATGATCTGGTCGAGCCGCAATGCGCCTTCGAGCAGTGAATAGGCGCTGTGCACCCTGAGGTGGATGAACCTGAGCGGTCGTGCGGGGGTGCCCGTCGATTCGGTCATCATCGTCTCCTGCAGGTGGATTCCGGATCGGCGGCGATCTGCCAGCCGGTGCCGCCAGACACTAGCGCGGGCGGGTCTTCGAGTCTTCCCTCGGCAACCCGGTCGCCGAGGTCATCCCCGGCAATCATGCCGGGAGCGATCGTCACAGGGCATGGATGACGAGCGAGAACCCAAGCACGAAACCCGAGATGGCGGTAAGCGAGAGAAGTTCACGAACGATGGTCATGTCATGATCCTTTCCGTTTTCGTTCGCTATTTGTTCTCTTTTTGATCCTACCCGTCAAGCCCAAAGCGGAGCGGAGCGCGCGTTAAGGTTAAGAGGTCTCGGCCCCGAGGCCGTCGAAGGGTACGATGCGCCCGTCGGCCAGGGTCACGACGCGGTCCATGCGCCGGGCCAGTTCGTGATTATGCGTTGCGATCAGCGCGGCCACGCCGGACTGTCGCACGAGGGCGGTGAGCGCGTCGAAGACGTAATGCGACGTCACCGGGTCGAGATTGCCGGTGGGCTCGTCCGCCAGAAGGACGTAGGGGTTGTTGGCAACGGCCCGGGCGATGGCGACGCGTTGCTGCTCGCCGCCGGACAGTTCCGCGGGGCGATGCTCGGCGCGCTTGCCGATACGCAGGTAGCCGAGTAGCTGTTCGGCGCGTTCCGCGGCCTTGCGACGTGGCAGGCCGGCGATCATCTGCGGCAGCATGACGTTTTCCAGCGCCGAGAACTCGGGCAGCAGATGGTGGAACTGGTAGACGAATCCGATGGCGTTGCGCCGTGCGCTCGTCCGTTCGGCATCCGACAGCGCGCAGCAGGCCTGTCCGCCGATATAGACCTCTCCGCCGTCGGGCCGCTCCAGCAGCCCGGCGATGTGCAGAAGCGTCGACTTGCCTGCGCCGGACGGCGCGACCAGCGCGACCATCTCGCCCGGCACCATCGCGAAATCGGCCTTGTCAAGGATGACGAGTTCGTTCTCGCCCTGCGTGTATCGGCGCTCGACTGCGTCGAGCCTCAACATCGTATCGGTCATTCGTAACGCAGGGCCTCTACGGGGTCGAGCCGGGATGCCTGCCAGGACGGCAGCAAGGTGGCCAGGAAGGACATGCCGACAGCCATCGCGACCACCGTGACGACCTCTCCCACCTGCACTTCGGCAGGCAGGCGGCTCAGGAAGTAGAATTCGGGGTTGAAGATCGTCGTGCCCGAAATCCACGAGAAGAATTGGCGCAGGTTCTCGATGTTGAGGCAGAAGACCACGCCCAGGACAAGGCCCGCCAGCGTGCCTGCGACGCCGATCGACGCGCCGGTGATCAGAAAGATCCGCATGATCGCGCCCTTGGTGGCGCCCATCGTGCGCAGGATGGCGATAGCGCTGCCCTTGTCCTTCACCAGCATGAACAGGCCGGAGATGATGTTCAGCGCGGCAACCAGCACGATCAGCGTCAGGATGATGAACATCACGTTCCGCTCCACCTGCAGGGCCGAGAAGAAGCTGGCGTTCTGCTGCTGCCAGGTCACCGTGTAGCCGGGGCGCCCGGCGGCCTGCTCGATCGGCCCCTGCAGGGACACGACCGCGTCCGGGTTGGCGACGAATATCTCGATCTGCTGCGCCTGGTCCTCGCTGTTGAAGAACAGCTGCGCTTCCGACAGCGGCATGTAGACATAGGCGGCGTCGTATTCCGACAGGCCGATCTCGAAGATCGCCGACACCGGATACGCCTTGACGCGCGGCGTGTTGCCGAAGGGGGTGACGTCTCCTTCCGGCGATACGAGGGTGATCATGTCGCCGAGGGCCAGGCCCAGCGAGGATGCCAGACGGCTGCCGACGGCGACACCGCCGCTGTCGTCGAACCCGTCCAGCGTACCGCCGCGGATATTGTCGGCGATGGGGGCGAGCTTCTTCAGATCGGCCTCGCGCACGCCTTTCACGAGGGCGCCGGTGCCGGCCGAGTTGGCCCCGCTGGCCAACACCTGCCCCTGCACCAGCGGCATGGTGAACTGGACGCCCGACACGCCGTCGATCCGCTGCGCCACGGTATCGAAATCGCGCAGCGGCGTATCGATGGGCATCAGGATCACATGGCCGTTGACGCCCAGGATGCGCGTCAGAAGCTCGGTCCGGAAACCGTTCATCACCGACATCACGATGATGAGGGCGGCCACGCCCAGCATGATGCCGACAAAGGAGAAGCCGGCGATCACCGACACGCCGGCATCGCGGCGGCGGGCGCGTAGGTATCGCCCCGCGATCATCCATTCGAAGCGCGAGAAGGGGCGCGTGCCGCCGGCCGCGCCGGGCAGGTCGCCGGCAGGCACGGTCATGCGGACAGCCGCGCGACGAGGCCTGCCAACGGCACGGTCTCGCGCTCGCCGGTAGCGCGATGCTTGATCTCCACCTCGCCGGCCTTGGCGCCGCGCGGCCCGACGATCACCTGCAGCGGCAGGCCGATCAGATCCATCGTGGCGAACTTGGCCCCTGCCCGCGTATCCTCGTCGTCATAGAGGACATCGAGCCCGGCACGGCCGAGTTCGCGGTAGAGACCCTCGCAGGCGGTGTCGCAATCGGCATCGCCGGGCTTCATGTTGATGAGGCCGATATCGAAGGGCGCAACGCCCTTCGGCCAGACGATGCCGGCCTCGTCGTGCGAGGCTTCGATGATGGCGGCCACGAGCCGGCTCGGCCCGATGCCGTAGGACCCCATGTGAACCGGGGCGTCCTTGCCGTCCGGACCGGTCACGAAGGCCTTCATCGGCTCGGAATACTTCGTGCCGAAATGGAAGATATGCCCCACCTCGATGCCGCGCGCAGCGACGCGCTCCGCCTCGGGAAGAGCGTTCCAGGCGGCTTCGTCGTGCATCTCCTCGGTCGCGGCATAGGGCCGGGTCCACTCGCTGACGATCTCGGCCAGCTCATTCTTGTCGGAAAAGTCGACGTCGTGCGACGGCACCTTAATGTCGAGATAGTCGCGCTGGCAGAACACCTCGCTCTCGCCGGTCGATGCGAGGATGATGAATTCGTGGCTCAGTTCGCCGCCGATGGGGCCGGTATCGGCCCGCATGGGAATGGCCTTCAGGCCGCAGCGCTCGAAGGTGCGCAGATAGGCCACGAACATGCGATCATAGGCCACCTTGGCCGATTCGTAGTCGACGTCGAAGGAGTAGGCATCCTTCATCAGGAACTCGCGCGAGCGCATGACGCCGAATCTCGGGCGCACCTCGTCGCGGAACTTCCATTGCACATGGTACAGGTTGAGCGGCAGATCCTTGTAGGAGCGCACATAGGAGCGGAAGATATCGGTGACCATCTCCTCGTTGGTCGGGCCGAACAGCAGATCGCGCTCGTGCCGGTCGGTGATCCGCAGCATCTCCTTGCCGTAATCGTCATAGCGGCCGCTCTCGCGCCAGAGATCCGCCGACTGGATCGTCGGCATCAGGATTTCGATCGCGCCGGATCGGTTCTGCTCCTCCCGGATGATGTCGCAGACCTTGTCCAGCACCTTCTTGCCGAGCGGCAGCCATGAATAAAGGCCCGCGGCCTGCTGGCGGATCATGCCGGCACGGAGCATCAGCCGGTGGGAGACGATCTCGGCTTCCTTCGGTGTCTCTTTGAGGATGGGAAGAAAATAGCTGGAGAGACGCATGATGCCCCGAAAGGTATTGGATGGCCGGAAAATGAACCGACTTCTTATCGTCAGTTCGAGGGCTTGCAAAGCATGATCGGGATGATGCCCTGCCCGAATCCGGCTTCGCACAACCCGCTGCCAAGGACGCAGGCGATTTGTTCAAAAAAGTGACACGAAACGCAAAATTCCTGATGACAGACATTAAACTCTTGTAATATGGTTTCTCCAATACCAAGGCATCGGAGACGGTGTCGCATTCGCGGTCTAGTCTTGGGAGGACGTGATCTCCGGCGCGCTAAAGCCGCTGCCCCGGTTTCAACACCCGGTGTGAGATCCAGACCTGCAACTAAAATGCGAGGCGAAAGCCTCGCATTTTTTTTCGCCTGCGCTTTCGGCCCCTCACGTCCCGGGAATGATGTGCGGCAGGCTGTTGAAGGTGAAACCGTAGACTTCCGTGACCAGGTAGAAAGCGCCGAAGATCGCAGCCGAAACGATGCTGGTCAGGATCGCCTTGTAGCCTAGCCGGGGGTCCGCCGGGGCGCTGTGGGTCGTGCCGAGGACGATGTCTTCATTCTCGGCCTGGGACCGGACCCCGATGGGCAGGATGGCGAACAGGACCGTCCACCAGATCACGAAATAGATGGCGATCGCGGTGAGGATACCCATCAGCGAACCTCTTCCAGCTCGATGAGCGTGCCTAGAAAATCAGCAGGGTGCAAAAACAGGACGGGGTTGCCGTGGGCGCCGATCCTCGGCTTGCCGTCGCCAAGGATCCGTGCCCCCTTGCCCACCAGTTCATCGGCCGCCGCGGCGATATCGCCGACCTCGTAGCAGATGTGATGGATGCCGCCCCGGCCATTCTTCTGCAGGAAGCCGGCGATGGGCGACGTATCGTCCAGCGGCTCCATCAGCTCTATGCGGGTGTTCGGAAGATCGGCGAAGACCAGCCGCACGCCGTGCTCCGGCAACACCTGTTCCGCAGAGACGGCGCCGCCCAACACATCGCGATACAGGGCGACGGCGGCGGCCAGGTCGGGCACGGCGATGGCGACGTGGTTCAGGCGTCCGATCAACTTATCCTCCGATGACGAAGACCGTCACGAGCGGTTTCTTGCCCCAGGCGTCGTTGGCTTCGCCGCGGATGGCCCGGCGTACGGCTTCGCGCACCAGCTCGAAATCCTTGCGGCGCGCCTTGGGAATGCTTTCGACGGCGCCGGCGGCGGCATCAACAAGCGCCTCTTCCATGTCCTCGCCCTCGAAATCTTCCTTCGGCAGGCCGATCATCGACAATTCGGGGTCGCAACGCAATTCCAGCCGTCCGTTGAGCTGGACGACGACCGAGACATGGCCGGCATAGGACAGCTTGCGGCGCTCGCCGATTCCCATCTCGTCCTGCGTCCCGACAAGGAAGCCGTCCTTGTAGATGCGCCCGACGGGCACCTCGTCTATAACTTCCGGAAGGCCGGGCGCCAGCCGGACCATACGCCCGTTGCGAAGCGAAACGACGTTGCGCACGCCGAGGTCGCGGGCAAGCTGTGCATGCGCCTCCAGATGCTGCGCTTCGCCATGCGCCGGCACCGCGATCGCCGGACGGATCCACTCGTACATCTGGCGCAGTTCGGTGCGGCGCGGATGGCCCGATACGTGAACGAGCTTGTCGTGATCCTCCACGACCTCGACGCCGAGTTCGATCAGGTTGTTCTTGATCTCGTTGATGGCTTTCTCGTTGCCGGGAATGGCTCTCGACGAGAAGATCACCATGTCGCCCTTGGAAAGCGCGACGGCCGGATGCTCGTCGCGCCCGAGCCGTGCCAGCGCGGCCCGCGCCTCGCCCTGGCTGCCCGTGAGCACGATGACGGCCTTTTCGCGCGGGATGTAGCCGAAGTCCTGCTCGGACAGGAACGGCGGCAACTTGTCCATGTAGCCGAGTTCGGCGGCAACGTCGGCCATCCGCTTCATGGACCTGCCCATCAGCAGCACCTGCCGACCCGCTTCGGCGGACGCTTCCGCGATCGAGCGTATACGGCCGATATTGGACGAGAAGGTCGTCAGCGCGACACGGCCTTCTGCCGCCTTGATGATCTGGGCGAGGCTGCGGTTGACGTCCTGCTCGCTCGGCGAAACGCCCTCGCGCATGGCGTTGGTCGAATCGCAGACCAGGGCAAGGACACCCTCGTCGCCGATGGCGCGCAGCCGCGCCTCGTCCGTCGGCTTGCCGAGCGCCGGCGTCAGGTCGATCTTCCAGTCGCCGGTATGGACGACCGTACCCAGCGGCGTGCGGATGGCCAGCGCCACCGGCTCGGGGATGGAGTGCGTCACGTTGACGGCCTCGATCTCGAAGGGACCGACCTTGAAGCGGTCGCCGGCGGCAAAGACGTTGACCGGAACCTTGGCGGCCCCGGCCTCGCCTTCGCGCTTGGCCTCCAGCAGCGCGGCGGTGAAGGGTGTCGCATAGACCGGCGCCTTCAGCCGCGGCCAGAGATCCAGCAAGCCGCCGAAGTGATCCTCGTGCGCATGCGTGATGATGATGGCCTTGAGGTTGTGGCGCTGGCTTTCCAGAAACCGGATATCGGGGAAGATCAGGTCGACCCCCGGCTGCTCCGGCCCGGCAAAGGCGACGCCGCAATCCACGGCGATCCACTCTCTGTTATTTTCCGGCCCATAGCCGTAGAGGGCGAGATTCATGCCGATCTCGCCGATGCCGCCCAGCGGCACGAATACAAGTTGACTCACGTGTCGTTCACTTCCGTCATGGCGCAGCCCTGCGGGCGCGCGTTGTCATCATGCCCGTTGGACGGCGGGCCACCGAAACTCTCCAGGATGCCCGCAGGCGGCCCTCGGGGGCCGCGCCGGCTTCGTCAGCGCGCCTTATCGCAGATAACGCCCGCCGTGTCCTCCCCCAGCAGGAACACATCGCCGGCCGAATGCGTCTCGAGGGCGCCATCGTCGCGCTTCAGCACCAGCCGCCCCTCCGTATCCAGCGCGTGGAAGATGCCGTCGATGGAGCGGTCGGGCAGGTTGACGCGGATCGCCTGCCCGAGACCGCGCGCCCGCTCCAGCCAGCCGGCCCGGACGTCGGGAAAGCCGCGCCCGCCACGCCATAGCGCAAGGGCCGCTTCGACCTCGATCGCGATGGCGCGGAACACATCCTCCAGATTGCCCTTGAAGCCGTTGTCCGCAAGGGTGGTCACCCCATAAGGCTGACCGTCAGGTGCTGCGGCGACATTGATGCCGGCCCCGATGACGACGGCCTGCCTTCCATCGGGCAGCCGCTCGCTTTCGATCAGGATGCCGACGCATTTGCGGCCGTCCAGCAGGATGTCGTTCGGCCATTTGATGCGTACGGCTTCGGGTTCGATACCGCGCAGGCCTGCGAGGGCCCTGGCAAGACCGAGCGCGATCACCAGTGGCAATTGGCCGAGGCAGGAAAGCGGGGCCGCATCCACAAGCAGAAGGCTGGCATAGAGATTGCCGCGCTCCGAAACCCAGCTTCTTCCCCTGCGGCCGCGCCCCTGCGTCTGGCGCAATGCCGTGACCCAGAGCTGCCCCGGGTCGCCGGCACGCGCCGCTTCCATGGCGATGGAATTGGTGGAATCCACCTCCTCCAGCGCCAGGCGACGCGCCCGGCCGAGTGCCGCCGGCGCCGCTGTCAAAAGAAGGTCCGGGCCGCCGCCTGGGCCGCCGCGAACAGCGGGGCGGCCAGAAAGATGTAGGCCGGGAAAATGAACAGCGTCGCAAGCCCCGTGACGACGCGCAGCTCCGTCGGCATCTGCGTGAAGGACTCCGCCGGCTCGTCCACCCACATCACCTTGACGACGCGCAGGTAGTAGAACAGGCCCACGGTGGAAGCGACGACGCCGATGATCGCCAGCGGGATCAGGCCGGCGCCCACGGCCGCCATGAACACATAGTATTTGCCCCAGAAGCCCAGCAGCGGAGGCAGGCCTGCAAGCGACAGCATCAGCACGGTCATGGCCAGCGCCATCATGGGATGGGTCCGCGACAGGCCGGCCAGGTCGTCGACATTCTCGACCATGCCGTCCTTGCGGCGCATCGACAGGATGACGCCGAACGTGCCGAGCGTCATCGCCATGTAGGTGGCCATGTAGATCATGACGCCGGTCACGCCCGCCTCGTCCGCCGCGGCAAGGCCGACCAGCGCGTAGCCCATATGGCCGATGGAGGAATAGGCCATGAGGCGCTTGATGTTTCGCTGGCCGATGGCGGCGAAGGCGCCCAGAACCATCGACGCGATCGACACGAAGACCAGGATCTGCTGCCAATCGGCGGCGAGCGGCAGAAAGCTCTGGACGGTGAAACGCGTCAGCAGCGCCATGGCGGCCACCTTGGGCGCCGCCGCGAAGAAGGCGGTCACGGGCGTCGGCGCGCCTTCATAGACGTCCGGCGTCCACATGTGGAACGGCACCGCCGAGATCTTGAAGGCAAGGCCGGCGATGACGAAGACGAGACCGACCAGCAGACCGAAAGACCGCCCCTCGGCGGTCAGCGCCGCGGCGATCTCCACGAAGCCGATCTGCCCGGTGAAGCCGTACACGAGCGACGCACCGTACAGCAGCATGCCCGACGACAGCGCGCCCAGAACGAAATATTTGAGGCCGGCCTCCGAGGAGCGGACATTGTCGCGGTTGATCGCGGCGATGACGTACAGCGCCAGCGACTGCAGTTCGAGGCCGAGATAGAGGGCGATGAGATCGCCCGCCGACACCATGACCATCATGCCGACCGTCGCCAGCATGATCAGCACCGGAAACTCGAAACGGTCGAACCGCTCGTTCTTCGCGAAACTCATGGTCATCAGCACGGCCGCCGCGGAACCGAGCAGCACCAGCACCTTCATGAAGCGGGCGAAGGGATCGAGGATCAGCGATCCGCCGAAGGCGACCCCCTCGGGCGTGACCGCCAGAAGCCAGAGTGCGGTGCCGAGGATGACGGCGACCGCGAGCGACATGACCAGCCGCCCGCTGCGCTCGCCGACGAAGGTGCCGACCATCAGAAGAACCATGGCGCCGACCGACATGATCAGCTCCGGCCCGACGATGGGAAGACTTTGGGCGATGAATTCGTGCATCGACATGAGATGTTCGCCTGTCCGTCCTTACTGCACCGAGGCGACCGCCGAGACGGCCTCGATGGCGGAATGATAACCGTTCAGCAGCTGCTCCACCGAAGCGGCCGTGACGTTGAAGACCGGCATCGGATAGACGCCGAAGAAGATGACCAGGGCGACCAGCGGATACAGCATCGCCTTTTCGCGCCGCGACAGGTCGAGGATGTTCTGCAGGTTCTCCTTGTCGAGCGCGCCGAACACGACGCGGCGGTAGACCCACAGGGCGTAGGCCGCCGATAGGATGACGCCCGTAGCCGCGAAGATCGCCACCCAGCTATTGGCCTGGTAGACGCCGATCAAGGTGAGGAACTCGCCGACGAAGCCGCTGGTGCCCGGCAGGCCGACATTGGCCATCGTCAGGATCAGGAACACCGTCGCATAGGCCGGCATGCGGTTGACGAGCCCGCCATAGGCGGCGATCTCGCGGGTGTGCATGCGGTCGTAGATGACGCCGACGCACAGGAACAGCGCGCCCGAGATGAGGCCGTGCGACAGCATCTGGAAGATCGCCCCCTCCACGCCCTGCGCATTGCCGGCGAAGATGCCCATGGTCACGAAGCCCATATGGGCGACCGACGAATAGGCGATCAGCTTCTTGATGTCGTCCTGCATCAGCGCGACGAGGGACGTGTAGATGATCGCGATCACCGACAGCGTGTAGACGAGCGGCGCGAAATCGGCCGAAGCCAGCGGGAACATCGGCAGCGAGAAGCGTATGAACCCATAGCCGCCGAGTTTCAGCAGAATACCCGCCAGGATGACGGAGCCGGCCGTGGGCGCCTCGACATGCGCGTCGGGCAGCCATGTATGCACCGGCCACATCGGCATCTTGACCGCGAAGGACGCGAAGAACGCCAGCCACAGCCAGGTCTGCATGCCTGCCGGGAAGTCATGCGCCAGGAGATCCGGGATCGCGGTGGTGCCCGCCGTCCAGTACATGGCCATCAACGCCACCAGCATCAGCACCGAGCCGAGGAAGGTGTAGAGGAAGAACTTGTAGCTGGCATAGACGCGCCGCTTGCCGCCCCACACGCCGATGATCAGGAACATCGGGATGAGGCTGCCTTCGAAGAAGACGTAGAAGAGCACGATATCCAGTGCGCAGAAAACGCCGATGACCAGCGTTTCCAGCACCAGGAAGGCGATCATGTAGTCCTTGACGCGCGAGGTGACGCTCTCCCAGCTCGCCAGGATGCAGATCGGCATCAGGAAGGTGGTGAGGATCACGAACAGCATCGAGATGCCGTCCACCCCCATATAATAGGAAATGCCGCCGACGCCGAGCCAGTCCGCACGCTCCACGAACTGGAAGCCGGCCTGCGTATCGTCGAAGCCGATCCAGATGCCGAGCGACAGGACGAAGGTGAACAGCGTCGTCAGAAGCGCGACGTTGCGGATGTTGCGCCGCGCCAGCTCGCTGTCGTCGCGGATGAAGAAGATCAGCGCCGCGCCGACGAGCGGCAGGAAGGTGACGGTCGAGAGGATCGGCCAACCGGACATCAGTTCATTCCCCCGAACATCATGAAGGTGACGAGCGCCGCGACGCCGATCAGCATGATGAACGCATAGTGATAAAGGTAGCCGGTCTGCAGCCGGACGACGCGGTTGGTCACGTCGACGACGCGCGCCGAAATGCCGTTGGGCCCGTAGCCGTCGATGATCTTGCCGTCGCCCGTCTTCCAGAGGAAGCGGCCGATGGCCTTGGCCGACCGGACGAAAAGGAAGTCATAGAGCTCGTCGAAGTACCACTTGTTCAGCAGGAACTTGTACAGGCCCGGATTGCGCGCCGCGATCTGCGCCGGGCGCTGCGGCTGGCGGATGTAGAACAGCCAGGCCAGCACGAAGCCGATGACCATCGCGATGGTGGGCGACCAGATCACCAGCCCCGGCACCTCATGCATCTCGTGCAGGATATGGTTCTGCGGCCCGGTGAAGATCGCACCGTGCCAGAAGGCGTCGTAGCTGCCGCCCAGGAAGAACGGATAGAACACGATGCCCGCCAGGAGCGCGCCGGCTGCCAGCACGAACAGCGGCACCGTCATGATCGGGGGCGACTCGTGCACATGGTGCATCACCTCGTGGCTGGCGCGCGGCTTGCCATGGAACGTCATGAAGATGAGCCGCCAGGAATAGAAGCTCGTCATCAGGGCCGCCACCACGAGCATGATGTAGCCGTACATGGCGAAGCTGTTGTGTCCGGCAAAGGCGCTTTCGATGATGGCGTCCTTGGAATAGTAGCCCGCCGTGAAGGGAAAGCCCGTCAGCGCCAGCGTACCGATGACCATCATCCAGTAGGTCAGCGGAATATGCTTGCGCAGGCCACCCATGTTGCGCATGTCCTGCTCGTCCGAGACGGCATGGATCACCGAGCCGGCCCCGAGGAACAGAAGCGCCTTGAAGAAGGCGTGCGTGAACAGGTGGAACACCGCCGCGCCATAGGCACCGACGCCCAGGGCGACGAACATGTAGCCGAGCTGCGAGCAGGTCGAATAGGCGATGACGCGCTTGATGTCGTTCTGCACCATGCCGACCGTCGCCGCGAAGAAGGCCGTTGTCGCGCCGATGAAGGTGACGAAGGTCAGGGCGCTGGGCGCGAGTTCGAACACCGGCGACATGCGCGCCAGCATGAAGACGCCCGCCGTCACCATGGTGGCGGCGTGGATCAGCGCGGAAACGGGGGTCGGGCCTTCCATGGCATCGGGCAGCCAGGTGTGCAGGCCGAGCTGCGCCGACTTGCCCATGGCCCCCATGAACAGCAGGAGGCAGATGACCGTCATCGCCCCGCCATAGGTGAAGCCCCAGCTTCCGAAATGGAACATGATGTCGGTGCCGGCCGGCGTGGCGGTGGCCGCGGCGGCAGCTTCCGCACCATGCCCGGCAGCCTCTCCGGCCATGCCGATGGCGTTGGTAAAGATCGTGTCGAGCTGGACCGAGCCGAACACGACGAACAGGCCGAAGATGCCGAGAAGGAAGCCGAAATCGCCGACGCGGTTGACCACGAAGGCCTTCATCGCCGCCTTGTTGGCCGAGGGCTTCTTGTACCAGAAACCGATCAGCAGGTAGGAGGCGAGACCGACGCCTTCCCAGCCGAAGAACATCTGCACCAGATTGTTGGCCGTCACCAGCATCAGCATGGCGAAGGTGAACAGCGACAGATAGGCGAAGAAGCGCGGGCGGTGTGGATCGTGGTGCATGTACCCGATGGAATAGACATGCACGAGCGCCGAAACGGTGTTGATCACCACCAGCATGATGAGCGTCAGCCGATCGATGCGCAGCGACCAGTCGAAGCTCAGCGAGCCCGACTGCACCCATTGCAGCATCGAGATGCGGATCGGCTCGCCGTCGCCCATGCCGAAGGTGACGAAGCCCACCCAGGAGAGCACGGCGGCCAGGATGACCAGCCCGCTGGTGACGTATTCGGATGCCTTGGCCCCGATCGCGCGGCCGAAGAGACCGGCGATGAGAAAGCCCAGAAGCGGCAGTAGGACGATTGCCTGATACATGTGCGGTGCCCGCCTCAGCCTTTCATCGTGCTGACGTCGTCCACGGCGATGGAGCCGCGGTTACGGAAGAAGGTGACGAGGATCGCAAGGCCGATGGCAGCCTCCGCGGCCGCGACCGTGAGGATGAACAGCGCGAACACCTGGCCGGCCAGATCGTTGAGAAAGGCCGAGAACGCCACGAGATTGATGTTGACCGAAAGCAGGATCAGCTCGATCGACATCAGGATCGTGATGATGTTCTTGCGGTTCATGAAGATGCCGAACACCCCGATAACGAAGAGGATAGCGCCGACAGTGAGATAATGTCCGAGACCGACTTCCATTGTACTATCCTCAGATGCCCTTGCCGCTCTCGACCTTGCGAATCTCGATGGATGTCTCCGGGGTGCGACGCACCTGCTCCGGGATCGACTGCCGCTTGATGCCTTCCTTGTGGCGCAACGTCAGCACGATCGCGCCGATCATGGCGACGAACAGCACCAGCCCAGCCATCTGGAAGAAGAAGATGTAGCGCGTGTACAGAACCTGCCCGAGCGCCTCGATATTGGACACCTGGTCCATCGGCGGAATGGGCATCACGGTATTGCCGGCCAGCTCGGGGTTGAAGTAGCTGCCCGTCACCGCGATCACCAGCTGAGCCAGGATGACGAGGCCCACCAGCGCGCCGATGGGCGCGTATTTGAGCGCGCCGCGCTTCACCTGCCCGATGTCGAGATCAAGCATCATGACGACGAACAGGAACAGGATCGCCACCGCGCCGACATAGACGACGATGAGGATCAGCGCCAGGAACTCGGCCCCGGTCAACAGGAACAGCCCCGCCGCACTCACGAAGGTGAGGATCAGGAAGAGCACCGAGTGAACCGGGTTGCGGGAGAACACAACCATGAGCGCGGCGCCGACGGTGATCAGCGCGAATATGTAGAAGAAGAGTGCCTGAAGGCCCAGCATCCTCGGGCTCCTTTGGTCGTCCGGCGGAACCGCGCCGAAACGGCGCGGCATCGAGTTTCAAATCTTGGGCGCGAAAGGGGCGGCGGGCCGCCCTTCCCGCTCAGCGGTATGGCGCGTCGATGGCGATGTTGCGGGCGATCTCCCGCTCCCAGCGGTCGCCGTTCGCCAGCAGCTTTTCCTTGTCGTAATAGAGCTCTTCGCGCGTTTCGGTCGAGAACTCGAAGTTCGGCCCTTCCACGATGGCGTCGACGGGGCACGCCTCCTGGCAGAAGCCGCAATAGATGCACTTCACCATGTCGATGTCGTAGCGCACCGTGCGCCTCGTGCCGTCGTTGCGGCGCGGGCCGGCCTCGATGGTGATGGCCTGGGCGGGGCAGATGGCCTCGCACAGCTTGCAGGCGATGCAGCGCTCTTCCCCGTTGGGATAGCGGCGCAAGGCATGCTCGCCGCGGAAGCGCGCGCTGACCGGGCCCTTTTCATACGGATAGTTCAGCGTCACCTTGGGCGCGAAGAAATATCGCATCGAAAGGCCGAAGGCCTTCACGAACTCGATCAGGAAAAGCGACTTGATGTTCTGTGCGAGTGCGCTCATGACGCGGCCCACCCCGTGACCTGGAGAACGAAGGCGACGACGACCACCGAGGCCAGCGAGATCGGCAGGAATACCTTCCAGCCCAACCGCATGAGCTGGTCGTAGCGGTAACGCGGCACGAAGGCCTTCACCATCGCGAAGAGGAAGAAGCAGAAGGCGACCTTGAGCAGGAACCAGATGACGCCCGGCACCCAGGTGAAGGGCGCGAAGTCGAACGGAGGCAGCCAGCCGCCAAGGAAGAGGATCGTCATCAGCGAGCACATCAGGGTGATGGCGGCATACTCGCCCAGCATGAACATCATGTACGGCGTGGAACCGTACTCGACCATGAAGCCGGCGACGAGTTCGGATTCCGCTTCCGGAAGGTCGAAGGGCGGGCGGTTCGTCTCGGCCAACGCCGAGATGAAGAAGATGACGAACATCGGGAACAGCGCCAGCCAGTGCCAGTCGAGGAAGCTGCCGGGCAGGCCCAGCATGGTTCCGACGCCGGTGCTCTGCGCCAGGACGATGTCGGTCAGGTTGAGCGAGCCGACGCACAACAGCACCGTCACGATGACGAAGCCGATGGACACCTCATAGGACACCATCTGCGCGGCCGAGCGCAGCGCGCCCAGAAACGCGTATTTGGAGTTGGACGCCCAGCCGCCCATGATGACGCCGTAGACCTCGAGTGAGGAGATGGCGAAGATGTAGAGAATACCGATATTGATATCGGCGATCACCCAGCCTTCCGCCACCGGCACGACCGCGAAGGTTGCCAGGGCCAGTGTCACCGCCACGAGCGGCGCGAGCAGGAAGACGATCTTGTCGGATGCCGCAGGAACCATCGGCTCCTTGAGCACGAACTTCAGCAGATCCGCGAAGGACTGGAACAGGCCCCAGGGCCCGACGACGTTCGGCCCGCGCCGCATCTGGACGGCGGCCCAGATCTTACGGTCGGCGAGCAGGATATAGGCGATCAGGACAAGCAGAACCACCAGGAAGAGGAGGCTCTGCGCCAGGATCACGATGGCCGGCCAGACATAGGTTCCGAAGAATTCCATAACTTAACTCGTCCTACTCGGCCGCTTCGACATGCGTTTCCTGAGCAAGGCGGGAGCATTCCGCCATGATCCTGGATGCGCGTGCGATCGGATTTGTCAGGTAGAAATCGGAAACGGCTGCCGTGAAGGCGCCCCCTCCGAGACTGGTCGGCGCAGATTCGGCAAGTTTCGTCAGGACCGACTGGTCCGCGGCGACCTTCTCTTCGCGGGAGAGGTGCGGATGCGCCGCATGAAGGTCGGCGCGGAGCGCGTTCAAGGAGTCGTATGGCAGCGTTACTCCGAGCACCGCCGACAAGGCGCGGAAGATGGCCCAATCCTCGCGCGCATCGCCAGGCGGGAAGGCAGCCCTCTGGCCTACCTGTACGCGGCCCTCGAGGTTGACGTAGGTGCCCGACTTTTCGGTGTAGGCGGCGGCCGGCAGGATGACGTCGGCGCGGTGCGCGCCACGGTCGCCATGCGTGCCGATATAGACGACGAAGGGGCCTGCCGCCACGTCGATCTCGTCGGCGCCGAGGTTGAAGAGGATATCGACGCCGCCGGACGCCATCTCGGCCGCCTTGCGACCGCCCTCGCCCGGCACGAAACCGATATCCAGGCCACCGACCCGCGAAGCTGCCGTGGCCAGCACGTTGAAGCCTGCCCACGTGCCGCCGCTGGCGCCGACGTCGCGGGCCAGCGCCGCCGCCGCCGCCAGGACGCTTGCTCCGTTGTCGCCCGACAGGGCGCCGGAACCGACGATGATCATCGGCCGCTCGGCCTTGGACAGGACGTCGTAGAAGGCGCCATTGTCGGACTTGAGGCCGGTCAGCGTGTCCACGCCCGCACCGAGATAGGCTGCCCCGTAGCGCAGATCGGCATTCTGCCCGATCAGGCCGATGGGGAAATTGCCCTGCCTCCAGCGCTTGCGGATGCGCGCGTTGAGAACGGAAGCCTCGAAACGCGGATTGACGCCGATCAACAGGAGCGCGTCGGCCTCCTCGATACCGGTGATGCCGCTGTTGAAGACATACGACGCGCGGCCATGGGCGGGGTCCAGGGCGACGCCGTCCTGCCTGCAGTCGATATTGACGCTGCCGAGAGCGCCCATCAGCCCCTTGAGGGCCCACATGTCTTCGACGGCGGCGAGATCGCCCGCGATGGCGCCGACACGCTCGCCGGGAACGCCGTCCAGCCTTGCGCGGATGGCCGCGAAGGCCTCGGACCAGCTAACCGCCTGGAGCCGTCCGTCGCGGCGGACATAGGGGCGGTCCAGGCGCTGCGTGCGCAGGCCGTCCCAGATGAAGCGGGTCTTGTCGGAGATCCACTCCTCGTTGATGTCGTCATTGGCGCGCGGCAGGATGCGCATCACCTCGCGGCCCCGCGTATCCACGCGAATGGCGGAACCGACGGCGTCCATCACGTCGACCGACTCGGTCTTGGTCAGCTCCCATGGGCGTGCCTGGAAGGCATAGGGACGCGAGGTGAGCGCACCCACCGGGCACAGGTCGATGACGTTGCCCTGCAGCTCCGACGTCATCGCATGTTCGAGATAGGTGGTGATCTCGGCATCCTCGCCACGGCCGATCAGGCCCAGCTCGGAGATGCCGGCGACTTCGGTGGTGAAGCGGACGCAGCGCGTGCAGTGGATGCAGCGCGTCATGATCGTCTTGACCAGCGGGCCGATATACTTGTCTTCGACGGCGCGCTTGTTTTCGCGATAGCGCGATGCATCGACGCCGAAGGCCATGGCCTGGTCCTGCAGGTCGCATTCGCCGCCCTGGTCGCAGATCGGGCAATCCAGCGGATGGTTGATGAGGAGGAACTCCATCACCCCTTCGCGCGCCTTCTTGACCATCGGCGTGTTGGTGAAGATCTCCGGCGTCTCGCCGTTCGGCCCGGGGCGCAGGTCGCGCACGCCCATGGCGCACGAGGCGGCCGGCTTCGGCGGCCCGCCCTTCACCTCGACCAGGCACATGCGGCAATTTCCGGCGACCGAAAGCCGCTCATGGAAGCAGAAGCGCGGGATTTCCGCACCCGCCTCTTCCGCCGCCTGCAGCAGCGTGTAGTGGTCGGGTACTTCGATTTCCGTTCCGTCGACTTTGATCTTTGCCATCTGCTTCTTCTCAAGTCCCGAGCCGTTGCCGGCAATCCGACGGGGCCGCGCGACCGCTGCCCCCAAACGCCATGCTACTCAGCCGCTTCAAGGATCGGGCTCGGACCCCTTTCGGCATTACGGGTGAATTCGTCGATCCGCCGCTCGATCTCCGGCCGGAAATTGCGGATCAGGCCCTGGATGGGCCATGCCGCCGCGTCGCCGAGCGCACAGATCGTATGGCCTTCCACCTGCTTGGTGATGTCGAGCAGCATGTCGATCTCGCGCTTCTGCGCGTTGCCGACGACCATCCGCTCCATCAGCCGCCACATCCAGCCCGTGCCTTCACGGCACGGCGTGCACTGGCCGCAGCTTTCGTGCTTGAAGAAATAGGAAAGCCGCGCGATGGCCCGCACGATGTCGGTGCTGCGGTCCATCACGATGACGGCGGCCGTACCGAACGAGGATTTGACCCCTCGCAGACCGTCGAAATCCATCGGGCAGTCTATGATATCCTCTGCCTTCACCACGGGGCAGGACGCGCCGCCCGGAATGACGGCCAGCAGGTTGTCCCATCCGCCGCGGATACCGCCCGCATGCTTTTCGATTAGCTCGCGGAAGGTGATGCCCATCGCCTCTTCCACGGTGCACGGCCGCTCGACATGGCCCGATACCATGAACAGCTTGGTGCCGACATTGTTGGGACGCCCGATGCCGGCGAACCACGCCCCGCCGCGCCGCAGGATGGTGGGGGCGACAGCCACGGACTCGACGTTGTTGACGGTGGTGGGGCACCCGTACAGGCCCATATTGGCAGGGAAAGGCGGCTTCAGCCGCGGCTGGCCCTTCTTGCCCTCGAGGCTTTCGAGAAGCGCGGTCTCTTCACCGCAGATATAGGCGCCGGCGCCATGATGGACGACGATGTCGAAGTCCCATCCGCATTTGTTGCCAAGGCCCAGAAGTCCGGCGTCATAGCACTCGTCGATCGCGAGCTGCAGCGCCTCGCGCTCGCGGATATATTCGCCGCGGACGTAGATGTAGGCCTTGTGCGCGCCCATCGCGAAGCCTGCGATGACGCATCCCTCGATCAGCGTGAACGGATCGTTCCGCATGATCTCGCGATCCTTGCAGGTGCCGGGCTCCGACTCGTCGGCGTTGATGACGAGATAATGCGGACGCTCGCCCACCTCCTTGGGCATGAACGACCATTTCAACCCGGTGGGGAAGCCCGCGCCGCCCCGGCCGCGAAGGCCGGAGGCCCTCATCTCGTTGATGATCCAGTCCCGACCCTTGTCGATGATGTCCTTGGTGCCGTCGAAGTGCCCGCGCGCCATCGCGCCTTTCAGGCTCTTGTCGCGCAAGCCGTAGATATTGGTGAAGATCCGGTCCTGATCCTGCAGCATCGTTCAGCCCTCACTCACCTTTCTCGGCCAGGCGCGCACGGGCCTGTTCGGCCCAGCCGTCACGCGCGGCCCGCCCGCCGAGCCCGAGCCGCTTGTCGACCCAGGCAAGCTCGGCTTGCGTCCAGCCGGCGACCTGGCTCAGACGATACACGCCGATCTCGTTCAGTGCGGCCTCGATCTTCGGCCCGACGCCGTTCAGCACCTTGAGGTCGTCGGCATCGGCAGGCACCTCGTGCAGGAGCCCGCCGGGCTCCCCTTCGGCAGCGGCCACGGCTTGCGGTGCATCGCCGCCGTCGACGGCCGACTTCTCGGCATCCGATTCCTTGCGGGCCGCACCGGTTTCGCCCTGCCGCGTACCGCCCGTCGTGCCGCCGCCGCCATTGGTGGCCGGGTCGGCGCTCGCGGCCTCCTCGGCCGCCGGGCTGGACTTGGCAGAATCCGGTGCCGGCCCCTTGATGGTCGGGTCGGTCTCTTCCGTATAGGTGTCCACGCGCGCAGCCTCGGACGGGGCGACGCCAGCCGCCTCGCCGGTCACGGAGGATCCGGAAGCGGGCCCGGACGCCTGGGCGCGCCCGATGTCGGCACTGTCGTCGAACGTGTTGAGCGTCGTCGCGCCGCCGATCGGCGCAGACAGATGCCGGTCGATCTGGGGGCCGACCGGAACCGAAGCCCCCTCGCCGGCCGCGAAGGCGTCGATGATCTCTTCGAGCCGCTCGGGCGTCAGATCTTCATAGGTATCCTTGAAGATCATGACCATCGGAGCGTTGACGCAGGCGCCGAGGCACTCGACCTCTTCCCAGGACAGGGTGCCGTCTTCATTGGCGTGGAACTGGTCGGGGTGGATCCGGCGCTTGCAGACGTCCTTCAGCGCGTCGGATCCGCGCAACATGCAGGGCGTCGTGCCGCAGACCTGGATATGCGCCCGCGTGCCGACGGGCGCCAACTGGAACTGGGTATAGAAGGTCGCAACCTCGAGAACCCGGATCAGCGGCATCGAGAGCCTGCCGGCGACATGCTCGATCGCGGCCTTGGTGACCCAGCCTTCCTGCTCCTGCGCGCGCATCAGCAGCGGAATCACCGCCGACTGCTGCCGGCCTTCGGGATACTTGCGGATCGTTTTTTCCGCCCAGCCCTCGTTCTCGCTGGAGAAGGAGAAACTCTGGGGTTGGACGGAATCTTCCGCGAGACGCCTGACGGACATCGGACCTCTACTTCAGAACGGTTACAACGTTCCATGTTGCGGCGCGTTCTATCATAGAACGCGCAAAACGCCAGCGGTCGAGACCGCATGGCCGGGTATGAAAACAGGCCGCCGCGCAAACCGCGCGGCGGTCGGCGAACCTTTCAGCGATCGACCTCGCCGAAGACGATATCGCACGAGCCCAGAATGGCCGATACGTCGGCCAGCATGTGCTTGCGGCACAGGAAATCCATCGCCTGCAGGTGCGAGAATCCCGGAGCCTTGATCTTGCAGCGATAGGGCTTGTTGGTTCCGTCCGCCACGAGATAGACGCCGAACTCGCCCTTGGGTGCCTCGACGGCGGCGAAAACCTCGCCCTCGGGGACGTGGAAACCCTCGGTATAGAGCTTGAAGTGATGGATGAGCGCCTCCATCGAACGCTTCATCTCGCCGCGCTTGGGCGGCACCAGCTTGCCGTCCACCGCCGATACCGGACCGACGCGGTCGCGGCCGGCTAGGCGCTCGATGCACTGCTTCATGATGTAGGTGGATTGGCGCATCTCTTCCATGCGGATGAGATAACGGTCGTAGCAATCCCCGTTCTTGCCGATGGGGATGTCGAAATCCATCTCGTCGTAGCATTCGTACGGCTGGCTCTTGCGCAGATCCCACGCCGCGCCCGATCCGCGCACCATGACCCCCGAGAAGCCGAGCGCCCATGCATCGTCGAGATCGACGACGCCGATATCGACATTGCGCTGCTTGAAGATGCGGTTGCCGGTCAACAGTTCGTCGATGTCGTCGACGCGCTTGAGGAACGGATCGCACCAGGCTCCGATGTCGTCCACCAGCTCGGGCGGAAGGTCCTGATGGACGCCGCCGGGCCTGAAATAGGCTGCATGGAGGCGCGCGCCGCAGGCCCTCTCATAGAAGACCATCAGCTTCTCGCGCTCCTCGAAGCCCCAGAGCGGGGGCGTCAGCGCGCCGACGTCCATGGCCTGGGTGGTCACGTTGAGAAGATGCGAAAGGATGCGCCCGATCTCGCTGTAGAGAACGCGGATCAACTGTCCGCGCGTCGGCACCGAGACGCCGGCCAGCCGCTCCACGGCAAGGCAGAAGGCATGCTCCTGATTCATCGGCGCGACATAGTCGAGCCGGTCGAAATAGGGAATCGCCTGCAGGTATGTCTTCGTTTCGATCAGCTTTTCGGTACCGCGATGCAAGAGGCCGATATGCGGATCGACCCGCTCGACGACCTCCCCGTCGAGCTCCAGCACGAGGCGCAGCACGCCGTGCGCGGCAGGATGCTGCGGCCCGAAATTGATATTGAAGTTTCTGACGTCGATCTCAGCCATGTTACGATCCCTGACCCGCCGCGAAGGCGGCCATCACTTCGGCCCCGGTGAGTTTGCGCGTGTCGTTACGGAAGTCGTAGAGCGCCGGCTTCTCGTCGATGAAGATCTCTTCGGTGAAGCTGAACGAGGCGATGTCTTCGAATGCGTGCACCGACACCATCGTCTCGCCGCCATCGCGCAGGCGCCAAAACAGGCTCGTCCCGCAATCGGCGCAGAAGACGCGCTCGCCCCACTGCGACGACGCGAACGCCTTCAGGGACGACTCGTCCTCCACCGACACGCTGTCGCCGCACGGAACGGCCATGAAGACGCCGCCTGTCCACGTCCGGCACATGCTGCAATGGCAGACATCCATCTCGGGCTTGCGAGGCGTCGCGGTGAATCGTACCGCGCCGCACAGGCAGCGCCCCGTCAGCGCCAGGGGGTTGGAGGCAGACTCGCTCATGTCAGTTCGCCTTCTCGTCGCCGGGCAGGACGTATTCCGGCCCTTCCCAGGGAGACAGGAAGTCGAAGTTGCGGAACTCCTGGCGCAACTCGACCGGCTCGTAGACCACACGCTTCAACTCTTCGTCGTAATGCACCTCGACGAAGCCGGTCAGCGGAAAGTCCTTGCGCAGCGGATGGCCCTCGAACCCGTAGTCCGTCAGCAGGCGGCGCAGGTCCGGATGGCCCGAAAACAGGATGCCGTACATGTCGAAGGCTTCGCGCTCGTACCAGTCGGCGCCGGGGAACACGCCGGTCGCCGACGGCACGGATTCGTCTTCCTCCAGGCGCAGCTTGACGCGTATGCGCTGGTTATGCCGCGGCGAGAGGAGATGATAGACGACCTCGAACCGCTCGGCGCGCTGCGGGTAATCCACACCGCAGATATCGGTAAAGTTCTTGAACAGGCAGGACGGATCGTCGCGGAGGAAGGTGAGCACGGAGACGATGTCTGCGGGGGCGACCCGCAACGTCAGTTCCCCGAAGGCGACCTTGCTTTCGACGATCTTGCCGCCGATCTGCGATTCCGTGAGATATTGGGCCAGTTCTTCCATTAGTCCTGACCCTCAACGCTCGATCGTGCCGGTACGGCGGATTTTCTTCTGCAGCAGCAGCACCCCGTACAGCAGGGCCTCGGCCGTCGGCGGGCAACCGGGAACGTAGATATCCACGGGCACCACGCGGTCGCAGCCACGGACCACCGAATAGGAATAGTGGTAGTAGCCGCCGCCGTTGGCGCAGGACCCCATGGAGATCACGTAGCGCGGCTCGGGCATCTGGTCGTAGACCTTGCGCAGCGCCGGGGCCATCTTGTTGGTCAGCGTGCCTGCCACGATCATCACGTCCGACTGGCGGGGACTGGCGCGCGGCGCGAAGCCGAACCGCTCGGCGTCATAGCGCGGCATCGACATCTGCATCATCTCGACGGCGCAGCAGGCAAGGCCGAACGTCATCCACATGAGGGATCCGGTTCGCGCCCACTGGATGAGGTCTTCCGTCGAGGTGACGAGGAAACCCTTGTCCGCAAGCTCGTTGTTGACGTCCGTCACGAAAGGGTCGGACGCCGGGGCGACGGTCAGGTTGGACCGATCGAGAACGCCGGAGGAACTGTCGTTCAATCCCATTCGAGGGCGCCTTTCTTCCATTCATAGACAAAACCGACCGTCAGCACGCCGAGGAACACCATCATGGACCAGAAGCCGGCCCAGCCGAGATCTCCGAACGTGGCCGCCCAGGGAAACAGGAAGGCGACTTCCAGGTCGAAGATGATGAACAGGATCGACACCAGATAGAAGCGGACGTCGAACTTCATGCGCGAGTCGTCGAAGGCGTTGAAACCGCACTCGTAGGCGGACAGCTTTTCGTCGTCCGGGGCCTTGAAGGCCAGCAGGAACGGCGACACCAGCAAGGCGACGCCGATCAACAGCGCCACGCCCACGAAGATGACGATCGGCAGATAAGAGGCGAGAAGTTCGTTCAACGGGATCAACCTTCCGAACCGCGACCGTATGGAGCCCAGGCTCCGTTACGACACAAGCATTTCGACGCTGACGTCTGACATATGCGGATACGATGCCGATTCAACCGCCTGGTCGATCCCGCACCGCAGCGCGATGGCGGACGATTAGACCCTTCCTAAACTTCACGCAAGTGACCGCGTCATCAAGCTTTTGGATCGATGCGACGAAGCCCATGACGAGTCCTCGTTTTGCGATGCATCGCGATCGTCGTCGTAAAATTTCTGGAGATCATTACAGGAGAGAATGGCGCGAGTGACGGGGCTCGAACCCGCGACCTCCGGCGTGACAGGCCGGCACTCTAACCGACTGAGCTACACCCGCGCTTGGCGCCGGCGACTGCTTGCGTCGGCGGCGTGAGCGGTCGTTTAAGGGAGCCCCGCCCCCCTGTCAAGCAGATCGCGAACCGTTCGAAACTTTCTTCCGTCGAAGACGCCATTTCAATGACTTAGGACCGGCCGTCGATACGCTCGCCTCCGGCGAATCGATGCAGGCGCACGAATCGTCCTGCGCCGTTCAGCGCCCTGAAAAGATCGGCTTGCAAATCAGGGGACGAACCGGTAGGCAGTCGCTCCAGACGCGGCCTCGACATGGCGCGCGGGCGATTAGCTCAGTTGGTAGAGCGCCTCGTTTACACCGAGGATGTCGGGAGTTCGAGTCTCTCATCGCCCACCATTCCCCCTGCATCTGAAGCGCGCATCTTTCGACCGAGCCTGCGGCCGATGGCCTTTCCGTACGCGGCGCCCGGTACGGCGCCCGCCATTGCGGACATGACGGACAGATGGAAGAGTTGCATGACCTCGGCATCGCCCAAGGGGGTGAGCCAGTAGGTCAGAATTGCGGCGCAATAGGCGAGCAGCCCGCCCAGGAGCGTTGCGAGCATGAGTCCGGTGACGGCCACGTATCGGCTTTGCCAGACCATGCAGAGCCATGTCGCCAGGCCGAAGCCGAATGCCGAACCCGTAGCCGTCACCAGAGCCATCGCTTCACCTCCCAGTGGAGCGACGCCATCCGACACCGAAAATCGGCCGGGACCGAGTCCGGCAATATTGGAAAACGGCCATGAAAAAGGGGTGGACACAGAAGGCGCCCACCCCTTTTGGCCGGCCTCGAGGACCGGCAAACCTGTCTGCCTGAAGCTTAGCGCTTGTTGACGGCGTCCTTCAGGCCCTTGCCGGGCGTGAACTTCGGCACGTTGCGTGCCGGAATGTCGACTTCCGCACCCGTCGACGGGTTGCGACCCTTGCTGGCCTCGCGACGCGAAACCGAGAAGGTGCCGAAGCCGACGAGACGCAGGTCGTCACCGCCCGAGAGCGCACCCTCGATCGAGGTGAAGACGGCGTCGACCGCTTCGGTCGCCTGTGCCTTGCTGAGACCGGCCTTTTCAGCCACGGCCGAAACGAGTTCATTCTTGTTCATCAGTTATCCTCCTGACTACGGCGCACCGCACCGGTTGGGTGCAGACGATGGTCAAAAGCGCCCCATCATTCAAGCTCTGCAAGCCCCGAAAGCCCGCAAAACTGGCCTTTCCGCACAAAAAATGCCGCCCGAAGGCGGCATTTTTCCACTTTGTGTCGCAAATGCGGCCTAGTGGGCCGTCGTCACGGCCGTATCGTCGGCATTGTCGACCGCAGGAAGCGGGTGCGCCGACTCATCCCAATCGATCGGTTCGGGCTGACGAACCAGCGCATGCTTGAGCACCTCGCCGATGCGGGACACCGGCACGATCTCCAGATTGTTCTTCACATTGTCCGGAATATCGACCAGATCCTTGGCATTGTCCTCCGGGATCAGGACCTTCTTGATCCCGCCCCGTAGCGCGGCAAGCAGCTTTTCCTTGAGCCCGCCGATCGGAAGCACGCGACCGCGCAGCGTGATCTCGCCCGTCATGGCGATATCCCGGCGCACCGGAATGCCCGTCATGACCGAGATGATGGACGTCGCCATCGCCACGCCCGCCGAGGGTCCGTCCTTGGGCGTCGCGCCTTCCGGCACGTGCACGTGGATATCCCGGCGGTCGAAGAGCGGCGGCTCGATCCCATAATCGACCGCACGGCTGCGCACGTAGGATGCGGCAGCGGAGATCGATTCCTTCATCACGTCGCGCAGATTGCCCGTCACGGTCATGCGGCCCTTGCCCGGCATCATGACGCCTTCGATGGTCAGCAGCTCTCCGCCGACCTCCGTCCAGGCCAGACCGGTCACGACGCCGACCTGGTCGTCGGCCTCCACCTCGCCATAACGATAACGCGGCACGCCGAGATAGTCGGAGATGTTCTCGGCCGTCACGTCCACTCGCTTGGTTTCGCCCTTCAGGATCAGCGTCACCGCCTTGCGGGCGAGCGTCATGACCTCACGCTCGTATGAGCGTACGCCGGCTTCACGCGTGTAGCGGCGGGCGATCTCGCGCAGGGCGTCGTCGCCGACCGAAAACTCGTTCGGCTGCAGGGCATGGTCACGGATGGCCTTGGGCAGCAGATGCCGCTTGGCGATCTCCACCTTCTCGTCCTCGGTGTAACCCGCGATGCGGATGATCTCCATCCGGTCCATCAGCGGCCCGGGGATGTTCAGCGTGTTGGCCGTGGTCACGAACATCACGGACGAAAGGTCGAACTCGACCTCGAGATAATGGTCCATGAAGGTCGAGTTCTGCTCCGGGTCCAGCACCTCGAGAAGCGCCGAGGAAGGATCGCCCCGATAGTCCTGGCCCAGCTTGTCGATCTCGTCGAGCAGGAACAGCGGATTGGCCTTCTTGGCTTTCTTCATCGACTGCACGACCTTGCCGGGCATGGAGCCGATATAGGTGCGCCTGTGGCCGCGGATTTCCGCTTCGTCGCGGACGCCGCCCAACGCTACGCGCACGTATTCCCGGCCCGTCGCCTTGGCGATGGACTTGGCAAGAGACGTCTTGCCCACGCCCGGAGGTCCGACGAGGCAAAGGATCGGACCCTTCAGCTTGGACTGGCGGCTCTGCACCGCAAGATACTCGACGATGCGCTCCTTGACCTTGTCGAGGCCGTAATGCTCGGCATCCAGCAACGCCTCGGCCTTCTTCAGGTCGATCTTGGCGCGCGAGAACTTGCCCCAGGGCAGGCCCAGCAGCCAGTCCAGGTAATTGCGGACCACCGTCGCCTCGGCCGACATCGGGCTCATCTGCCGAAGCTTCTTCAGCTCGGCATTGGCCTTCTCCTTGGCCTCCTTCGAAAGGCGCGTCTTCTTGATGCGCTCCTCGATCTCGGCCATCTCGTCGCGGCCTTCCTCGCCGTCGCCGAGCTCCTTCTGGATGGCCTTCATCTGCTCGTTCAGATAGTACTCGCGCTGCGTCTTCTCCATCTGCCGCTTGACGCGGGAACGGATGCGCTTCTCCACCTGCAGGACGGAAATCTCCGACTCCATGAAGGCCAGCGCCTTTTCGAGCCGCTCGCGCGTCCCGACCAGGGTCAGCATCTCCTGCTTTTCGGAAATCTTGATCGCCAGATGCGAGGCGACCGTATCGGCCAGCTTGGAATAATCGTCGATCTGCCCTGCCGCGCCAACGACTTCGGGCGAAATCTTCTTGTTGAGCTTTACGTAATTTTCGAACTCCGAGATCACCGAGCGCGCCAGCGCCTCGATCTCGACCGGATCTTCCGCGCGAGGCGGCACGATGCTGGCCACCGCCTCGTGCCACTCGGCACGGTCGGTGAAGCGGTCGATATGCGCGCGCGAAATCCCTTCCACCAGCACCTTGACGGTCCCGTCGGGCAGCTTCAGCAGTTGCAACACGTTGGCAAGCGTACCGATCTCGTAGATGGCGTCGGGCGCCGGATCCTCGTCGGTGGCGTTACGCTGCGTCGCCAGCAGGATCTGCTTGTCCGCACCCATCACCTCCTCGAGAGCCTTGATGGATTTCTCGCGCCCCACGAACAGCGGCACGATCATATGCGGGAATACGACGATGTCCCGCAAGGGGAGCACCGGGTACAGGGTCTCGGGAGAGCCGGCTTGTACCGTTTGATCGATGGACATCAACTATCCTTTCTGCGGCGAAGCCGCCTTGGGCCAGCCTGCCGGGCCTTCGTTCAAGCACCCGGCGCGCCGCCCACTACCAATCTCAATGTGGTCTCAAACCAACCGACATTCAAGCGTCATGCTGCCTTGCAAAAACGCCCGTCGCCGGGGCAGGAAACGCGACAGGCCCGCGCCGCTGGGTGCGACGCGGGCCTGTCGGATAAGAAGGCGCCGCTATCCCTTGCGGGCCGCGGACGCCGCAAACGTCTGCGTCAGGCGCTGACGTTCTCCTTCTCGTCCTTACGGTCCGCGTAGATGTACAGGGGCCGGGCGTTGCCCTCGATGACATCCTCCGAGATGACGACTTCCTGGACGCCTTCCAGCGTCGGCAGGTCGAACATCGTGTCCAGCAGCATGGCTTCCATGATGGACCGCAGGCCGCGCGCGCCTGTCTTGCGCTCGATGGCCTTGCGGGCGATCGCCTTCAAGGCATCCTCGTGGAACGACAGCTCGACATTCTCCATCTCGAACAGCCGCTGATACTGCTTCACCAGCGCGTTCTTCGGCTGCACCAGGATCTGCACGAGAGCGACCTCGTCGAGATCCTCGAGCGTTGCCAGAACCGGCAGACGGCCGACGAATTCGGGGATGAGGCCGAATTTGAGGAGATCCTCCGGCTCGACCTGGCGGAACAATTCGCCCGTGCGCCTGTCTTCCGGCGACAGGACGTTGGCGCCGAATCCGATCGACGTCTTGCGGCCCCGGTCCGAAATGATGCGATCCAGCCCGGCGAAGGCGCCGCCGCAGATGAACAGGATGTTCGCGGTATCGACCTGAAGGAATTCCTGCTGCGGATGCTTGCGGCCGCCCTGCGGCGGCACGGACGCGACCGTTCCTTCCATGATCTTCAGGAGGGCCTGCTGGACGCCCTCGCCCGACACGTCGCGCGTGATGGACGGGTTGTCGGATTTGCGGCTGATCTTGTCGATCTCGTCGATGTACACGATGCCGCGCTGCGCCCGCTCGACATTGTAGTCGGCCGACTGCAGCAGCTTGAGGATGATGTTCTCGACATCCTCGCCCACATAGCCGGCTTCCGTCAGCGTGGTGGCGTCGGCCATGGTGAAGGGGACATCCAGGATGCGGGCCAGCGTCTGGGCAAGCAACGTCTTGCCGCAGCCGGTGGGGCCGATCAGGAGGATGTTCGACTTGGCCAGCTCGACATCGTTGTTCTTGGCCGCATGGGCCAGCCGCTTGTAGTGGTTGTGCACCGCGACAGACAGGACCTTCTTCGCGAAGGACTGGCCGATCACGTAATCGTCCAGAACCGCGATGATCTCCTGCGGGGTGGGCACGCCCTCCCGCGACTTCACCATGGAAGACTTGTTCTCTTCCCGGATGATGTCCATGCACAGCTCGACGCATTCGTCGCAGATGAAGACCGTCGGCCCCGCAATCAGCTTGCGGACCTCATGCTGGCTCTTTCCGCAGAAAGAGCAATAGAGCGTGTTCTTGGAGTCGCCGCCGCTGATCTTGCTCATGTTCCGTTCCTTCCGCTCGGGAACCGCCTTTGCGGCGGTTCCGCCGGTGGGCTGCACGGAAAAGCTATTCGCTTAGCCGGGCGCCCACAATATGACCTTCGGGCCCAATCCGCATTCCAATGGGCGAATGTGACAGTTTTGCTCGAACCCACGTTAGCCGCGGCAGCTTGACCGACACTTGCTTCGTGTCGCGCCGCCGCGGCCGACGCCGTCACTGCCCGCTGGAAAGCGCGGCTTCGAGCGCATCGCGCGACGAGTAGACCTTGTCGATGAGGCCGAAGGACTGGGCTTCCTCCGCCGTCATGAAATGGTCACGGTCGAGCGTGCGTTCAATGGTTTCGTAGTCCTGGCCCGTATGCTCGACGTAAACCTCGTTGAGGCGACGCTTCAGCTTGATGATGTCCTGGGCATGGCGTTCGATATCCGAAGCCTGGCCCGAGAAGCCGCCCGAGGGCTGATGCACCATGATACGCGCGTTGGGCGTCGCGAACCGCATGTCCTTGTGGCCCGCGCACAGAAGAAGCGAGCCCATCGAGGCAGCCTGCCCGACGCACAGCGTCGATACGGCCGGCTTGATGAACTGCATCGTATCGTAGATGGCCATGCCGCTCGTCACCACCCCGCCGGGCGAATTGATGTAGAGGGCGATTTCCTTCTTGGGGTTTTCCGCCTCGAGGAAAAGGAGCTGCGCGCAGATCAGCGTGGCCATCGAATCCTCGATGGGGCCGGTCACGAAGATGATGCGCTCCTTAAGGAGACGGGAGAAAATGTCATAGGCCCGTTCGCCGCGATTGGTCTGCTCGACCACCATCGGTACCAGGTTCAGCGCGGTTTCGAGTGGATGCTTCATGAAATTTGGCTTCCGTCTACGTTGCCGCCTCCCGGCGATCATGACCGGTAAGCCAGAATCACGACGGGGGCGTCTCCTCCTGTAGATAGGGCCGAAGCCGCACCTTGTGCAAGACGCCCCACCCCCCGCACGGGGGCCTGTCCTGACGACCTTGTGAATAGTCGTGATCGCCGCCGGGTTGGACTGGCCGGCGGCAATTCGGCAGCAAGGCGCATTCGAACAGGCAATAAGGGAGGCGATATTGCTGTCGCGAGACTATCGAGACATTATCGGAGGTGCGCTGCTGTTGGCGGCGGGCGTGTGGATCGCGCTCTATGCGCAGGGCACGCTGGACCTCGGCAGCGTGCGCCGGATGGGCCCGGGCATGTTCCCCGTCGCCATCGGCATCATACTGGCGCTGTTCGGCGTCGCCATCATGATACCGGCCTGTTTCCGGCAGGGCACGTTCGAGGATATCGAGATCCGTTCCACCCTGGCGGTGCTGGCCAGCATCGCGGCCTTCGCGATGCTCATCCGGCCCTATGGCCTCATTCCGGCCATCGCCGCGCTCGTCGTCGTCGCCACGCTTGCCGAGCGCACCTTCCGTCCGGTGTCCATCCTGGCGAGCATCGTCGTGATGGCGACCCTGGCCTGGCTGATCTTCAAGGCCGGCCTGGGCCTGCCGCTCACCATGGCGCGGTGGCCGCACTGATGGACCAGCTATACGGCAATATCGCCCTGGGCCTGTCCACGGCCCTCAGCCTCAACAACCTCTTCTACTGCTTCGTCGGCGTCTTCCTGGGCACCGTCGTCGGTGTCATCCCCGGCCTCGGCGCGCTCGCAGCAATCTCGATGCTGTTTCCCATCACCTTCCATCTGGATGCGACCGCGGCGCTGATCATGCTTGCCGGCATCTGGTACGGGACGAGCTATGGCGGCAACACGGCCTCCATCCTGCTGAACATCCCCGGCACGCCGGCGAACGCCGTCACCTGCCTCGACGGGTACCCGATGACCAAGCAGGGGCGCGGCGGCGTCGCGCTGCTGATGACGACGGTCGCCTCCTTCGTCGGCGGAACCATAGGCATCATCCTGATGATGCTGTTCGCGCCAACCATCGCGGCCTATGCCCTCTCCTTCGGATCGGCCGATTACTTCGCGCTCATGGTGCTGGGCCTCGTCGCCGCCTCGACCATTTCGGACGGCTCGGCCATCAAGGGGCTGGCCATGGTGGTCCTCGGCATCGCATTCGGCTGCGTCGGCATGGACATCTATTCCGGCGGCCAGCGCTTCACCTTCGGCTGGCTCGAACTCGCCGACGGCATCAGCCTCGTCGCGCTGGCGATGGGCCTGTTCGGCGTATCGGAGATCATCGTCGGAATCCGCAACGTGTCGGCCAATGCCATCGACCGCTCCAGCGTGACCCTGAAGGCCATGAAGCCCACGAAGGACGATCTGCGCCGCTCCATCGGCCCGATGGCGCGCGGCACCGGCATCGGCTCCTTCTTCGGGACCTTGCCGGGCACCGGCCCATCGGTCGCCGCCTTCATGGCCTACGCCGTGGAGAAGCGGGTGGCGAAGGACAGGTCGCGTTTCGGCAAGGGCGCGATCGAGGGTATCATGGCGCCCGAATCGGCCAATAACTCCGCCGACCAGACCTCCTTCATCCCGACGCTCGCGCTTGGCATTCCCGGCAGCCCCACAATGGCGCTGATGCTGGGTGCGCTCATCATCCACGGCATCGCGCCCGGGCCGCAACTGATGACCGAGCAGGCCAGCCTGTTCTGGGGCCTCATCATGAGCTTCTGGATCGGCAACCTCCTGCTGGTGGTGCTGAACGTGCCGCTGATCGGACTATGGGTCCGGCTGCTGCTGATCCCCTACCACCTGCTGTACCCGGCCGTGCTGATGTTCATCTGCATCGGCGTCTACACGGTGAACAACAACCCGTTCGACGTCTGGCTGGTCGTCTTCTTCGGCGGCCTCGGCTACCTCATGCGGCTTCTGGACCTGCCGACGGCCCCGTTGCTGCTGGGCTTCGTCCTGGGGCCCCTGATGGAAGAGCATTTCCGCCGCGCCATGCTGATCTCGCGGGGGAACCTGATGACCTTCGTCGAGCGGCCGATCAGCGGCACGGTCCTGGCCATCACCGCGCTTATCCTCATCTGGAGCGCATGGGCGGCCTATTCCGTCTATCGCCGCGAGCGCCGGCTGCAGGCGGCCGAGGCCTGAGGCCATACCGGCAGACATGAAAAGGGCCGCTTCGTTTCCGAAGCGGCCCTTCGTGTAT
>NZ_JAMQCO010000004.1:56383-417993 GCF_023702225.1 Aureimonas altamirensis
CCCTTCGTGTATCTGCGGAAGCGGCGAGCCGCCGTCAGGCGGCGGCGCTGGCCTCTTCCTCGTCTTCCTTCATGAGCTCTTCGCGGCTGACGGTCTTGTCCGTCACCTTGACCGAACCGAGCAGGTGGTCGACGACCTTCTCCTCGTAGATCGGCGCGCGCAGGCTCTGGATCGCTTCCGGCGTCTTGCGGAAGTAGTCGTAGACCTGCTGCTCCTGGCCGGGATACTGGCGAACCTGTTCGAACAGGGCACGCTGCAGTTCCTCGTCGGAGATGGTCACGCCGGCCTTCTCGCCGATCTCGGACAGGACGAGGCCAAGGCGAACGCGGCGCTCGGCCAGCTTGCGATAATCCTCGCGGGCCTTCTCCTCGGTCGTGTCCTCGTCCTCGAAGGTCTTGCCGCTCTGCTCGAGCTCGCGGCTGACCTGCGACCAGATGTTGTTGAACTCGGCTTCCACGAGCTTTTCCGGCAGCGGGAAATCGTAGTCCTTGTCGAGGGCGTCCAGAAGCTGGCGCTTGACCTTCTGACGCGTCATGGCGCCGAACTGGCTCTCGATCTGGCCACGCACGATCTCGCGCAGCTTCTCGATGGACTCCAGGCCCATCTGCTTGGCGAGTTCGTCGTTCAGCTCGAGCTCGCCGGGGGCAGCGACGGCCTTAACCTTGACGTCGAAGACGGCTTCCTTGCCGGCCAGATGCGCCGCACCGTAATCTTCGGGGAAGGAAACCTTCACCTCGCGCTCGTCACCGGCCTTGGCGCCGACGAGCTGGTCTTCGAAGCCGGGAATGAACTGACCCGAGCCGATGACGAGGTTGGAATCTTCCGCCGAGCCGCCCTGGAAGGCTTCGCCGTCGATCTTGCCGACGAAGTCCATGGTGACGCGGTCGCCGTTCTCTGCTGCGCCGTCCTTGTCGGAATAGGTGCGCGCGTTCTCGGCGATGCGCTTGACCTGCTCCTCGACTTCCTCGTCCGCCACCTCGACCACGGGCCGTTCGATGGCGATGTCCGACGTGTCCTTGACGTCGAAGGACGGCAGCGTCTCGTAACGCAGGGTGAAGCGGAAGTCGGTACCGCCGCCCAGGACCTTCTCGGCCTCGCCTTCGTCCTCGGTCATCGCGACCTCGGGCTGCATGGCGGAGCGCTCGTTGCGGTCGGCGATGACCTTGCGCGGCGTCTCGTTGAGGATCTGGTTGACGATCTCGGCCATCAGCGAACGGCCGTAGGTCTTGCGCAGGTGGGACACCGGCACCTTGCCGGGCCGGAAGCCCTTGAGGCGCACCTGATCCTTCGCTTCAAACAGCCGGGTCTGGAGCCGTGCCTCGAGGTCCGCGGCCGGCACGACGACTTCGATCTCGCGCTTAAGGCCCTCGGCCTTGGTTTCCGTTACCTGCATTCTAAACCCTTCGATTTCAGGTTGACCGACGGAAGACCGCCGAAGTCGATTTCAATTCCGATGCGAGAAACTCCAGGAGCTGGTGCGGGTGGAGGGACTCGAACCCCCACACCATAGGCGCTAGAACCTAAATCTAGTGCGTCTACCAATTCCGCCACACCCGCACAGCGCCTTGGCTCATCGCGTAGCGCGCGTCTCTATATCACTGCCAGATTTGACGTCAAACAGGAAACGCCGCAGCGATACCGTCGCCGAGCGTGTTGCGTTGCACCATCCGCAAGGCTGCTATGCGAAACCGGCTCTGGTGATGCACGAGGCGCGCGGCTACATTCCAACCATCGAAGCAACGGACCACACGGACCTAAAGCTTCAATCGATTTAAACACAAATACAGTCAAAGGCTGTTGGGTCACATGAACATCGTTCGCTCCTACGCCAGCTGGCGCCGTTACCGCGAGACCTGCACGGAACTGAACCGTCTCTCGCAGCGCGAACTTGCCGATCTTGGCATCTCCCGCGCGGACATTCCTTCCATCGCGAAGGCAGCGACGCGCTGAACCTTGAAATTGACGGTTTTCGCCGCGGCTTCTCCTCCTCCCAATAGCCGCTGCGAATAGAACCTGCGAACTCCTCCTCCCAAAATCGCAGGTTTCCAAACGACACCCGCCGGTCCTCCCCCGGCGGGTGTTGTTGTTTTTTCGGGGTAATGCTGTAGAGCATTCGCCATGGCACACAGACCCATCCACATCGTCGGCGGCGGCCTCGCCGGTTCGGAAGCCGCATGGCAGATCGCCGAGGCCGGAATTCCCGTCATCATCCATGAGATGCGCGGCGTGCGCGGCACCGACGCGCACAAGACGGACGATCTCGCAGAGCTCGTCTGCTCCAACTCGTTCCGCTCCGACGACGCCGAAGGCAATGCCGTCGGCGTGCTTCATGCCGAGTTGCGCCTGGCCGGCAGCCTGATCATGCGTGCCGCGGACGCCAACCAGGTCCCGGCCGGCAGCGCCCTCGCCGTCGACCGCGACGGCTTCGCACGCGCGGTCACCCAGGCGCTGGAGGCCCACCCGCTGGTGGAAATCCGCCGCGAAGAGGTGACGGGCCTGCCCCCGGCCGAGTGGGGCGCAGCCATCGTCGCGACCGGCCCGCTCACCGCACCAGGCCTTGCGGAGGCGATCGCACGGGAGACCAGCGCGGATTCGCTCGCCTTCTTCGACGCCATCGCGCCCATCGTGCATTTCGACTCGATCGACATGGACAAGGCATGGTTTCAGAGCCGCTACGACAAGGTCGGCCCTGGCGGCACCGGCAAGGACTACATCAACTGCCCGCTCGACAAGCCGACCTACGAGGCGTTCATCGCGGCGTTGATGGAAGGCGAGAAGACCGAGTTCCGCGAATGGGAGGGTACGCCCTATTTCGACGGCTGCCTGCCCATCGAGGTCATGGCGGAACGCGGGCCGGAAACACTGCGCCACGGGCCGATGAAACCGATGGGGCTGACGAACGCGCATCAGCCGGACATCAAGGCCTATGCGGTGGTGCAGCTGCGGCAGGATAACGCGCTCGGCACCCTCTACAACATGGTCGGATTCCAGACCAAGCTGAAATACGCCGAGCAGACGCGTATCTTCCGTATGATCCCTGGACTGGAAGCGGCGGAATTTGCAAGGCTGGGCGGCCTGCATCGCAACACCTACCTGAACTCGCCCGTGCTGCTGGACGGGTCGCTGCGCCTCAAGGCGCGGCCCGATCTTCGGTTCGCCGGCCAGATCACCGGTTGCGAAGGCTATGTCGAATCGACAAGCGTCGGCCTGATGGCCGGACGCTTCGCCATCGCCGAAGCATACGGCCGGGCAGCGACGCCGCCACCCGTGACGACGGCGATGGGCGCCCTCCTGAACCACATCACCGGTGGCCACATCAGCACCGACGAGGAGCCCGGCAAACGGTCGTTCCAGCCGATGAACGTCAATTTCGGGCTTTTTCCCCCGATGGAATCGCCAAAGATCGAGGGCAAGCGTCTTCGCGGCAAGGAAAAGACCGTCGCCAAGAAGAAGGCGATGGCCGGGCGCGCCTTGTCCGACTTCGCAGCCTGGAACGCGGCGCACGGGCTGGCCGAGGCAGGCTGAGGCCCCGCCTCGGCTTGCCCTCTACTGCCAGTCGGCTGCGCGCAGCAGGATGGTCATCCGGCCGATCTGCGGCTGACGGTCCACCAGCCGCAGGAACTTCACATCGTAGAAGAGCGTCTCGCCGGACGCGGCTCTCAGCGTGCCGCGCGCGGGCGCATCCGGTTGCGCGGAGATCGCCTGCAGGGCGGGCGCCATCGCGAACCGGACCGGCTCGGCGCCCGAATAGTCCAGCACGAGGTCGCCACCGTCGAAGCGGACGGTGAAGTCCAGGCTGGCGTTGCCGGCCTCTTGCCCGATGGCTACGTCCGGCAGCACGAGATCGAACTCCCCGGCCGGCAAGGCGGGTGCGGCGGGCGCATTGTAGTCGCTGAACGACACGGCCGGCGTCGGTTGTTGTGGGGCCGGCATCTGCGACGTCACCGCCGCCGCGCCCCATGGACCGAAGAGCGAGGCAACCAGCGCGACCGCCGGCAAGCCGAGGAACCAGCGCGGATCACCCCGCGACGCCGGCATAAGCTGCATGAAGCCGAGGACGGCACAAACCAGGCAGAACAGCAGGGCGTAGTAGAGTTCCAGCGTCCACCCGCGTGCCGACTCGCCCACGAATGCCAGCATGAAAAGCACCAGGGGAACCGGCAATGCCAGCGGCCAGAACCGCCGGACCGCCCGCACCGCCACCGGCGCCTCCGCGCCGGCAAACGGCACGGCCAGGAAGCGGACGAAGGCAAGATCGAGCAGAAGAACCGGCACGATCCACACCATGTCGCGCCCTGCCAGGTCTCCCGTTACCGCGACCCGGATTGCGTAGAGATGCAGCACGATCAGCGCAGCGATCAGGAGCGGAACCGCCACGAAGGTCAGGAAACTCCGCACCAGCCCCGCCAGCCGGGCGGAGGGCGGACCTTGCCTGGCGTCGGGAAAGAGGCCGAGGGTCGCCACGGGGCCGACCAGCAGCAACGCAGTCGCATAGACATGGGCATAGGTTTTCCAGCCCGGCCCGACGCTGAACAGGAGCCGGAACAGTTCCACCAGCAGCACCATGCCGGATACGAAGGCAAGCACCGCCACGAAGGCAAGGCCGAAGGCGGCGAAGCCGCGCAGCACGAAAGTCCACAGGCCGACCGGCTCCGGCCGGCGTAGGAACGGCATGACGAACATGAGCAGCAGCGATGCAAGTTGCAGAACGGAGGATGCATCCTCGAACGGCTCGTGAAACCAGGCGACGCAGCCGGCCACCGCCGCCCCGGCAGCCGAGGCGACATGCGAAACCGCGCCGGAACGCCCTGCGGCGGCATAGGCAGCCGAGATTCCGACCGACCACAACACGGCAATGGACAAGGCCGCCAGAATGTGGCGCTGCTGGCTGCCCGACAGGTCCCCGTATCCGGCAATCCACGCGTTGGCCAGCAGCGCGGCGACACAGAGGCAGAGAACGGTAGACGGAAAGCGCGACACCGCTCCGCCTGCGGCGGTGAGGATGCGTGACGGCAGCGCCGTCAGGAATGCGGCCCGGCCGCCGCGCCGCATGGACACCATGTCTGCCCTTTCCATATGCCGTCAGGCGCGCATGGCCCGCCAGTAACTCCACAGGCGATGCATCGCCGCAAATCGGGACTCGACATAGGGCCGGCCGCCGCTGCGTTCCACCATGCGCAGGGCTGCTCCGCCGGCGAGAGCCGGCAGGAAGGCGGGCCTGATCGCGGGCGCGACGCGAGGAAGGCGGTTCGTTGCCTCGTTGAGATGGTCGCGCGCATATGCCGCCAGCGCCAGCCGCGCCGCCTCCAACCCCTCCGGCCCGGCGGCCCAGCCGGCATGGTCCGTGCCCGCGGCGGACAGGAGATCGCCGGGAATGAGATGCTGCCCCAGCCGCCGGAGTTGGGACTCGCGGCGCAGAAGTCCGGATGCGACGGTTGCCACACCGGCATGACCGGCAGCGTCGGCCACGACCGTATCGGGCCTGCCGCCCAGAATCATCGTCGCCAGCATGATGATCGTGGAGGCCGTTTCTCCGGCATAGGCTTCGAACTCGGCCCGCGTGGGCATCGGGTCGTCGTAGAGATCGAAGATGCGGGCCTCGAGATAGCGTTCGAAGGCGTCGCCCGGCAGATCGTATCGCCGGATCGTATCCAGCAGCGCATGCGCGACTGGTGCGCCCTGCCCCTCATCCTGCGGATTGGCTATTCTGTCCCGCCACCATTGCAGGCGGACTTCCCCCGGCAGCGGCTGGCTTACCTGCGCCCGGACGCGCCCCGTCTCGATATCGAAGGCATAGAGGGCCGCCAGCGCATTCCTGCGGTCGTCTGGCGCATAGGCCAGCGATACGGCGCGGTCCGCGTCGACATCGTCGACCAGCCGGCGACATTCGCCGAAATCGGCGGCGAGGCCCTTTTCCAACGTCAGTCCACCGCGACGAGGGCCGCGCCGACAGGGCGACCCTCGAGAAGCATGATGTTGTAGGTCCGCACCGCAGCCCCTGTCGACATGGCGTCGCAGGACATGCCGGCTGCGTTGAAGCGGGCCGCCAATGCCGGCGGGAGACGTCTGATGTCGCTCCCCGTGCCGAACAGCATGAAGCGGATGTCGGATTCCTCGAGGGCCTTCAGCAGACGCTCACCCGAAAACGGGGCCTGTGCCGTTCCCGTCCAGCCATAGAGGCCGGACGGCAGGCACAGGAGGGAACCACGATGCGACATGCCGGCAAAGCGGAAGCCCCCGTTGCCGTAGGCGTCGATGGGCACCTGACGCGGCAGGTGCGCATCCCTCGTCTCCGCGGTCTCGGCCGCCAAGGCTCAGGCTTCCTTCGCCGTGCCGGCGGAAGCGGATTCGGCCTTGTCCATCGCGGCCTTTTCCGGCCGCAGCTTGAAGTAGATCAGCATCGGGCCGGCGATGAAGACCGACGAGTAGACGCCCACGATCACGCCGACGATCATCGGCGCCACGAAATTGCGGATCACGTCCCCGCCGAAGAAATACAGCGCGACGAGGGCGAGGATCATGGTGGCGCCCGTCATGATCGTACGGTTCAACGTTTCATTGAGCGACAGGTCGATCAGCGTGTCGAGCGGCATCTTCTTGTACTTGCGCAGGTTCTCGCGCATGCGGTCGAAGACGACGATGGTGTCGTTGAGCGAATAACCGACGATGGTCAGCACCGCCGCGATACTGGTGAGGTTGAACTCGGCCCGCATCAGCACGAAGAAACCGATGGTCATGATGACGTCGTGCGCGGTGGAAACGATGGCGCCGATGGCGAACTGCCACTCGAAGCGTACCCACACATAGACCATGATGCCGAACATCGCGCCCACCACGCCAAGAATCGCCGCCAAGGCCAATTCGCTGGAAACGGAAGGACCGACGACTTCCACACGCTGGAAATCATAGTCGGCGGACAAGGCTCCGCGGACGGCGTTGATGCTGGTCTGCGGCGTCTCCTGGTCGACGCTCTGCGCGCCGAAGCGGATCAGCACGTCGCGCGGGGAGCCGAACTCCTGCACCTGCGCTTCACCCTCGATGATCGGCGCAAGGGCCGCGCGGATGGCGCCGACGTCGGCTTCCGGCCCCTTGGACTGGGCCTCGATGACGGTGCCGCCGGTAAAGTCGATGCCGTAGTTGAGGCCTAGCGTGGCCAGCCCGCCGATGGAGGCCAGCGACAGGATGATGGTGATTGCGAAACCGATACGGCGCACCGCCATGAAACGCACATTGGTCTTCTCCGGAACGAAGGTGAAGAAGCCGCGACGCACTTCCTTGGGACGACGATGCTTGACCCAGTAGGCCACCATCCAGCGCGTCAGGGTGATGGCGGTGAAGATCGTGGTGAGGATGCCGAGCGCCAGGGTGACGGCAAAGCCCCGCACCGGGCCGGAGCCGAGGAAGAACAGGACCGCGGCAGCGATGAGCGATGTGATGTTGGCATCCATGATGGTGCCGAATGCCTTGTGGAATCCGGCGTCGATGGACTGGATCACCGAGCGTCCCTGTTTTCGCTCTTCCAGGATTCGTTCGTAGATGAGCACGTTGGAATCCACCGCCATGCCCATGGTGAGCACGATGCCGGCGATGCCCGGCAATGTCAGCGTCGCCCCCAGGAACGACAGCAGCGCGACGAGGAGAACGATGTTGATGATCAGCGCGATGTTGGCGATGAGGCCCAGGAAGCCATAGGCCGCGAACATGAACACGATCACGAAGATGCCGCCGATGAGGCCGGCCATCTGACCGGCTGCGACGGAGTCTGCCCCGAGGCCCGGCCCGACCGTGCGTTCTTCCAGGATATTCAGGTTTGCCGGCAGCGCGCCGGCCCGAAGCAGCACGGCGAGATCGTTGGCCGTCTGCACCGTGAAGTTGCCGGATATCTGCGCCTGCCCGCCCAGGATCGGCTCACGGATATTGGGCGCCGACAGGACTTTCTCGTCGAGGACGATGGCGAAGGGGCGTCCGACATTCTGCTGCGTCACCGCGCCGAAGCGCTGCGCGCCGCGCGAATCGAAGCGGATGTTGACGACGGCCGCATTGGTCTGCTGGTCGAAGCCGGCCTGCGCATCGGTCAGATTTTCACCCGACACCATCACCTGGCGCTGCACCAGGATCGGCATCGCCGGATTATCGGTGGTGTAGAGCAGTTCCGACCCGGCGGGCGCCGGCTGCTGCCCGGCCGCGACGGCCTCGGCCGAGTGCTGCAGATCGACGAGGCGGAAGGTCAGCTGCGCGGTCTGGTTCAACAGGGCCTTCAGGCGTGCCGGATCCTGCAGGCCAGGCACCTGCACCATGATGCGGTCCACGCCCTGACGCTGGATGACGGGCTCCGTCGTGCCGAGCTCGTCGACGCGGCGTCGCACGACTTCGATGGATTGGGAGACGGCCGTCGACAGACGGTGGTTGATGCCCTGCTCGGTCAGGGTCAGGCGGAAGGCGCCGGATTGCGGCTCGGCCAGATCCACCTCGGTGATCGTGCCTCCGGCCATCATCCCGGACGAGATCGGGTCCGTCAGCGGGCGAAGCGCGGTGCGGGCCGCCGCCGCCTGCGCCGGATCGCGCAGCCGGAACTCGACGCCGCCATCGACCTCGCGCATGTCGGTAAAGCCGACATTGCCGTTGCGGAGCTGTAGTTGCGCGTCGTCACGCACGGAATTGAGGCGCGCAGCCACCAGCGAGGCGCGATCGACCTCCAGCAAGATGTAGGAGCCGCCCTGAAGGTCCAGGCCCAGGGTCATCGGCCTGTCGGGCAACCAGTTCGGCATGGCCTCCAGCTGGCGCTGGGTCAGTATGTTGGGAAGGGCGAAAAGAACGCCTACCGCAACGACCAACCAGATGAGAATGGATTTCCAGCGCGAGAAGTAGAGCATGGCCGTTCCGGGAAAGGGCTTTACGCCGCCTCAGCGGCGCACACCGTATCAATGGATTGCTGAACGCAAGCGCCCGGGGCCGAAAACCCCGGGCAATTCAACCGCTTGTCAGGCGAAACAAAGGCTATTTCGTGTTGGCGGCCGCCGGCTCGCCCTTCACTCGGACATCGCCGATGGTCGACTGGAGCACGCGTATCTTGACCTGTTCGGAAATCTGCACCTCGACCTCGCCATTGTCGAGAACCTTGGTCACCTTGCCGATGATGCCGCCACCCGTCACCACGGTATCGCCGCGGCGGATGTTTCGCAGCATCTCGTCGCGCTTCTTCATCTGGCGGCGCTGCGGCCGGATGATGAGGAAGTACATGATGGCGAAGACGGCCACGAAGGGCAGGATGGTGATGAGCAGGCTTTCCGTTCCGCCGGCGGCACCTGCGGTCTGGGCGTAAGCCGGGGATACGAACATGGTGTCTCCTGATTGATCAGCGTTCGAGGGCTCTTTACGAAGTGGCCGCAATATACGAACGGTCGGTCCGAATGCAATAAGGCTGCGTCATCCACCCATCGCGTCGGCGTGATGATCGCCGCAACCGGCAGTCAGCAGGAGAGCGCAATCATGGACACCCATCGGCGACAGGACCTCGAATCGACCCTGTCGCGCATTGCCGCCGCACTGGAACGCATCGCCCCTGCCCCGGCCCGCGCCCCGGACCTTGCGACCGCCGACTGCTTCGTCTTCGAGCCGCCGATGACGCTGCGCCCGGTCGCCCAGGTGAGCCGCGTGCCGATATCGCTCCTGACCGGAATCGACCGCGCCCGCGACATTCTCCTGACGAATACGCGGCGTTTCGCCGAAGGATTGCCCGCCAACAACGCTCTTCTGTGGGGCGCGCGCGGCATGGGCAAATCCTCTCTGGTCAAGGCGGCCCACGCCGAAGTGAATGCCTCCGTGCCGCAGGCCGGCCTGAAGCTGATCGAGATTCATCGCGAGGATATCGACCACCTGCCGGCGCTGATGGGCTATCTGCGCGAAAGTCCGTACCGGATCCTGCTGTTCTGCGACGATCTCTCGTTCGACCACGACGACACCAGCTACAAATCGCTGAAGGCGGTCCTGGATGGCGGCGTGGAGGGACGGCCTCGCAACGTCGTCTTCTATGCCACGTCGAATCGCAGGCACCTTCTGCCGCGCTCGATGATGGAAAACGAACAGTCCACTGCGATCTCGCCCGGCGAGGCCGTCGAGGAGAAGGTTTCCCTATCGGATCGGTTCGGCCTCTGGATCGGCTTCCATGCGTGTTCGCAGGACGAGTATCTGGCCATGGTAAACGGCTATCTCGCCGCCTATGCGGTTCCGCACGATGCCGAGGATGCGCGGCGCGCGGCGCTGGAATGGTACACCACGCGGGGGAGCCGGTCCGGCCGGGTGGCCTGGCAGTTCGTGCAGGATTACGCAGCCGAGCGCGGTCACCGCATCGACTGACGACATGTAAGACAAAAGGCCCGGCTCGGGACGACGAGCCGGGCCGACGCTCCAACTGACGCAGTACGCTACTGGAGGTAGGTCATCGGGTTGACCGGGGACGAGTCCTTGCGCACCTCGAAGTGCAGCATGGGCGCGTCCGTATCGCCGGTCATCCCCGCTTTCGCGATGTCCTGGCCACGGCGCACCGTGGCGCCGCGCTCGACGAGGATCTCGTCGGCATGGCCGTAGACGGTGACGAGGCCGTTGTCGTGCTTGACCAGAACCGTCTTTCCGAATTCCTTCAGGCCCTCGCCCGCATAGATGACGACGCCGTTTTCGGCAGCCTTGACCGGGGTGCCGCGCGGCACCGAAATGTTGAGGCCGTCATTGCGGCGGCTGCCGACCTTGTCGCCGAAGCTCTTTACGACGCGGCCCTGAACCGGCCAGCGGAACTGCGAGATACCCGTCGATTCGGGCGCCAGCGCCGCCGTCTGCTGCTCGGTCTGTTCCTCGACCGTGGTGCTGGCCACGGCGGCCGGCTGGCTCTGCTGCGGCTGGCTGGCCGGCGGAGTCTGCGCCGGCGTCGCCGGTGCGGCGGCCTGTGCCGGAGCCGTCTGGGCCGGTGTCGTTGCCGGCGCCGTGCTGGGCGTCACGCGTGCCGCCTGCTCCTGCAACGTGGTCGGCGGCGTGCCGAGAGAGGCGACACGGGTGTTGGCGGCGCCGGCATTCGCCCCGGCGGGGAGCTGCAGCACCTGGCCGATGCGGATATTGTCGGTCGTCAGGCCGTTTGCCGCACGCAGATCGGCGACGCTGACGCCGGCGCGCCGGGCGATGCCGCCGAGCGAGTCACCGGATTCCACCTTGATCCCGCCACCCGATGGCGCGCGAGATGCGGTCTGCGTCGGGGCTGCGGCCTGCGGCGCGGTGGCAGCCGATGCGGCCGGAGGCGGCGGCAGCTCCGACCGGCTGACGGGCGAGCCGGCAGACGGCTGCGGCGTATAGGTGTCGCCGCCCTGCTGGCTCGGATACGCCCCGTAGGCCGGCTGCTGCGGCGCCTGGGCATAAGCCGGCTGCTGCGATGCGCTCTGCGGAATGGCCCCTGTGTAGAAGCTGTCCTGCAGACGGGTCGCGTCGCTGCTGCAACCGGCGACGGCTGTCGTGACAGCCAGCAGGCCGGCAATGCGCATGAGCTTGCCACGTGTCACTTTCAATTCGCCGAATGTCATTTCCGTCCCCGTGCCTACGCCATCACAGTGGACACATAAGAGCGCGTTAATCTTACCGCGTGGTTAAGCCCGGCAATCGATTACGAGGAAGTTTGTTCAACTTCGGGAGAGGCGGGTAAAAACAGGCGCCTCACAGGGCCGCTGCCCTGCCCGGCTTCAACGACTGCCACCACACCGTTCCGACGACTGCCTCCTCCAGCCTGCTGCCCGCCTTCTCATGCCGCACCAGCCGCTGCATGCCGCTGCCGGGCCCCACGGCACACAGCAGCACGCCGTGCGAGGCCAACTGCTCGACGAAGGGCTTGGGCACGGCCGGCATGGCGGCATGCACGATGATGCGATCGTAGGGGCCGCCTTCGCCATGGCCGCGTGCGCCGTCGTCATGAAGGAAGGTGATGTTCTCGAAGCCGAGCGCCTTCGCCCGTTCGCTCGCCTCCTGGTGCAGGGTGCGATACCGCTCGATCGTGGTGACGCGCGCGCCCAGCCGCGCCAGAAGCGCGCTGCAATAGCCGCTGCCCGTTCCGACTTCCAGGATACGGCTGTCCGGTTGCACCTTCAGCGCCATCAGGCAGCGCACCGTCAGTTCGGCGCTGGGCATCGTTTCGCCGCAGGAAAGCGGAAATGACTGGGCGGCATAGAGATCGCCCCGGACGCCCGGCAGGAAGGCGCGCCTGGGAACGGTCTCCAGCGCCGAAAGCATCCGCCCGTCGGCGCCGAGGCGCGACCGCATGGACAGGAGAAAGGCCGCAAGCTGCTCGCGGTCCGCCTCCGTGCCGGGGCGGGAACCACGCGTGTCAGACAAAGAGGCTCTCCATCTCGCGCCGCATCGCGTGATCGGTCAGGTCAAGCTGCAGCGGCGTCACCGATATGCGGCCGTCGCGGATGGCGCCGATGTCCGAGTGCTCCATGTCGGCCCCCGCCTCGCGGCCGAATTTCAGCCAGTAGTACGGGAAACCGCGGCCATCGCGCCGCTCTTCCAGGCCGAGGCTGTAATCGAGCTTGCCCTGCCGCGTGACGGCGACGCCGGCAACCGCCTCGGGCCGCACCGGCGGGAAGTTGACGTTGACCAGCGTTCCCGGGCGGAAGGGAACGGACAGCAATGTGCGGATCACGTCCGGCGCATGACGCTCGGCCGTCTCCCAGAGGGCTTCCCTGTCCGAGCCGGGCGTGAAGGCCTGGCTGAGCGCGATCGAGCGCAATCCGAGCATCGTGCCCTCGATGGCGCCGGCGACGGTGCCCGAATAGGTCACGTCGTCGCACAGGTTCTGGCCCGCGTTGACGCCGGAAAGGACGAGGTCCGGCGGCGCAGGCATCAGATGCTTCGCCGCCATGATGACGCAATCGGTCGGCGTGCCCGACAAGGCGAATCGCCGCTCGGCGATACGGCGCAGGCGCAACGGGGACGAGAGCGTCAACGAATGCGACAGGCCGCTCTGGTCGGTCTCGGGCGCGACGATCCACACCTCGTCGGAAAGCTGTCCGGCTATCCGCTCAAGGACGGCAAGGCCATCGGCATGGATGCCGTCATCGTTGGTCAGCAGAATTCTCATGGGCCTCAGGCGTCTTTCTCGATCCGTTCCAGGCCGCCCATATAGGGGCGCAATGCTTCAGGAATTATGATGCCGCCATCCGCCGTCTGGTAATTTTCCATCACGGCGATGAGCGCGCGTCCGACGGCGGTGCCGGAGCCGTTCAAGGTGTGTACGTAGCGCGGCGGCTGCTTTTCACCGGCCGGGCGGTAGCGCGCCTGCATGCGGCGCGCCTGGAAATCGCCGCAGACGGAGCAGGAGGAGATTTCGCGGAACGTGTCCTGCCCCGGCAGCCAAACCTCGATATCGTAGGTCTTGCGGGACGAGAAACCCATGTCGCCGGTGCACAGCGTCACGACGCGGTAATGCAGGCCCAGCATCTGCAATACGCGCTCGGCGCATTCGGTCATGCGCTCCAGTTCGGCGGCGGAGTTTTCCGGCGTCGTCACCGAGACGAGTTCGGCCTTGTAGAACTGGTGCTGCCGGAGCATGCCCTTGGTGTCGCGGCCGGCGGAGCCCGCCTCGGAGCGGAAGGACGGCGTCAGCGCCGTTACCCGAAGCGGCAGCGCCGCCTCGTCCAGGATCTGCTCCCGCACGAGGTTGGTCAGCGACACTTCCGCCGTGGGGATCAGCCAGCGACCGTCCGTCGTGTTGAACAGATCTTCCGAGAATTTCGGCAACTGGCCGGTTCCGAACAGGGCCTCGTCACGCACCAGCAATGGCGGCGACACCTCCTGGTAGCCGAAGTTTCCGGTGGAATTGTCAAGCATGAACTGGCCGAGCGCGCGTTCGAGCCGCGCCAGCTTGCCCCGCAGAACGGTGAAGCGGGCCCCGGACATACGGGCCGCGGCCTCGAAATCCATCAGGCCGAGCGCTTCGCCGAGGTCGTAATGCTCGAGCGGCGTGAAATCGAACACGGGCTTGTCGCCCACGCGGCGCACTTCGATATTTTCGGCTTCGTCCGCCCCGACCGGCACGTCATCCAGCGGTATGTTGGGAACCTGCGACAGGACGTCCTGCAGGTTGGCGTCGAGGCGACGTTCCGTCTCCTCGCCCTCCTGTACCGCACCCTTGATGTCGGCCACTTCCTGCATCAGGGCCTCGGCGCGCGCGGCATCGCCAGCACCCTTGGCCTTGCCGATCTCCTTCGAGACTTCGTTGCGGCGCCCCTGCAATTCCTGAAGGCGTCGAAGATGATCGCGCCGCGTCTCGTCGAGACGCAGGATCTCGGCTGACAGCGGCGCTGCGCCCCTGTCCTTCAACGCCGCGTCGAGAGCCTCGGGATTGTCCCGTATCCACTTGATGTCCAGCATGTCGCCCCACCGATCGCCCGAATATCCGAGAAGGTGGAGCCCATGGCCGTCACATCAGCCCTGCGCCTCCCTGTCGGCGAGGCGTTCGGCACGCTTCTTCTCGATCATCCGGGCCGTAAAGATGGAAATCTCGTAGAGAATGATGGTCGGTATCGCAAGGCCGATCTGGGACAGCGGATCGGGCGGCGTGATGACCGCCGCGACGATGAATGCGATGACGATCGCGTATTTGCGCTTCGACGCCAGGCCCGCGGCCGAGACGATGCCCGAGCGGACCAGCAGCGAAGAGACGACCGGAAGCTGGAACACCAGGCCGAAGGCGAAGATGAGCGTCATGATGAGCGACAGGTATTCCGACACGCGCGGCAACAGCGCGATGGTGGCCTGCCCGCCGCCGCCGGCCTGCTGCATGGACAGGAAGAACCACATCACCATCGGCGTGAAGAAAAAGTAGACCAGCGCGGCGCCGATCAGGAACAGGATCGGCGTTGCCACCAGGAACGGCAGGAAAGCCTCCCTTTCGTCGCGGTAGAGGCCTGGCGCAACGAACTTGTAGAGTTGCATGGCGATGATCGGGAAAGCCAGGAAGAACCCGCCGAAAGCCGCGATCTTGACCTGCGTGAAAAAGAATTCCTGCGGCGCGGTGTAGATGAGCTCGACCTTGGTCGCGTCCAGTCCGGCCCACGCCGTCCCGATCTGGTACGGGATGACGAGCAGGTTGAAGATCTGCTTGGCGAAGGCGAAGCAGAACAGGAACGCGATGAAAAAGCCGACGAGGCTCCAGATCAGGCGGCGCCGCAACTCGATCAGATGTTCGATCAGCGGTGCCGAGGAGGCCTCGATTTCATCCTGACCGGTCTTCATGCGACCTCTCCGGCATTGCGTTTCTGCTCGCCGGGCCCGGCGGGGGGCACAGCTTCGGCGGCGGTGGCCGGCGGCTCCGATGATTGCGCGGACGGCTGGGCGGCAGCCGGCTCGGACGGCGCGACGGCGGCAGCCGGTTCGGCAGCGTCCATGGGGCGGGCGCCCTCGTCGGCCGGCGGAACCTTGGGCTGCGGCGCCTGCGTCGCGGCCTTGAGCGACGAGCGAATCTCGTCGCCGACGGACTTCATGGGGTTCATGGCCTTGCGGATGTCGTTGCGGGGATCGAGCTTCTTGAGGTCGCTCGCGGCCTTGCGTACGTCCTCCAGCTCGGCCTCGCGCAATGCATCGTCGAACTGCTTGCGGAAATCGCCCGCCATCCGGCGCAACTGGGTCGTCACGCGGCCGAAGGTGCGGAGCATGCCCGGCAGATCTTTCGGGCCCACCACGACAATAAGGACGACTGCTATGACCAGCAGTTCCAGCCAACCGACTTCAAACATGGGGCGCCTAACGTAGCGGAATATGCGTTACCGGCCGGCGGGCCGAAGCCCGCCGAAAGCGCGGGATCAGCTATGCGTCTTTTCAGCCGTGGTGTCGCGGTGGAGGATTTCGCCCTCCTTGTGCTCCAGGTTGCGACGCTCCTGCGCCGCCTCGGGCGTGTCCTCGTCGGCCATGCCCTTCTTGAAGCTCTTGATGCCCTTGGCGACGTCGCCCATCAATTCGGGGATCTTGCCACGGCCGAACAGCAGCAATACGACCGCGAGGACGATCAACCAATGCCAGATGCTGAGACTGCCCATTCTGCTTCTCCTGGATGCGATTTCGAATGCCCCGCCGCCCGGCATGGCCTGACAACTTCAAACACCATTATCCACCGCAGATCAACGCGAGATGGTGGCCAATGAAGACATAATCCCGGACGGCGCGATGAAATTCCCGTTTACGGCGCGATCATGGCCAATAAACGACGGAACGTCAGGCAACCGCCTCGACAAGCCCTTGATATTCCGACCAAACTTCCGCGACATCGACAGGAGCGTCCACCGGCTGGCCGATCAGTGCCGCCGCATGCGCCGCGCGGCGCTTGGCCTGCCCCGAAAGGGAAGGCACCGCGCCGGCCACGGCGCGCATCTCCGCCAGGTCGCCATTGCAATGCAAAACGATATCGCAGCCGGCTTCGATCGCCTGCGCCGCCGATACCGCAATGGGCGCGGACAGCGCCTTCATCGAGATATCGTCGGTCATCAGAAGCCCGTCGAACCCGATCGCGCCGCGGATCGTATCCCGTATGACCGTCGGCGACAGCGTTCCGGGCCTCGTCCGGTCGATCGCCTCGTAGAGGATATGGGCGGTCATGGCGGCCGGAAGGTCGGACAGGGCCTTGAAGGGCCGCATGTCCTGCGCCTCCAGCACCGCACGGTCCGCGTCCACCTGCGGAAGATCGTAATGGCTGTCGACCTGGACGCGGCCATGGCCCGGCAGGTGCTTCATGACCGGCAGCACGCCCTGCGACAGCGCGCCTTCCGCCATTGCGCGGCCAAGCGCGGCGACGGCGTCCGGATCGGCGGACAGGGCCCTGTCGCCGATGACGCTGTGCGCGCCGTCGAAGGCGAGGTCGAGGCACGGAATACAATCGGCATTGATGCCGTAGCGCCTCAGGTCCGCCGCCAGAAGGCGGCCATGCGCGGTGGCGGCGGCGATCCCGGCCTGCCGATCCCGGTCGTAGACGGCACCAAGGGCGCGCCCGGCCGGCAGCGGATGGGCCAATGGCGGCTTCAACCGGCGCACGCGCCCGCCTTCCTGATCGATGAAGATGGGAATCGGTTGCCCGTCGCCGAACTCCTGCAACTCTGCGCAAAGTGCCGTGAGTTGCTCGGCGCTTTCGACATTGCGGCCGAACAGGATGAAGCCCCAGGGCCGCTCATCAGCGAAGAAACGGCGCTCGTCCGGCGTCAGTACCGCCCCCGAACAGCCGGATATCCAAGCTTTCCTGTCCATCCCGGTCAGCGTGTCACGAAGCATTCGGCCCCGGCGCGCTGCAACCGGCTGCAGACCTGCTCCGCTTCTGCGAAGCTCGGCGCTTCGGCCCTGACGCGATAGAATGTCCCGCGATTCTCCACCGCGGCGCTCTGGATGCTGAGCCGCGTCCCGGAGAGGATGTTGGCGTAGCGCAGCGAAGCATCGCGCAGGGCTTGCCGCGCCTGTGCCTCGCTCGGCTGGGCCGACAGTTGGACGTAGAACCCCGATCCGGTCGGCGCCGCCGGCATCGGAGCGGGGCGAGGCTCCGGCGCGAGCGCCGTTACAGTGGAAGCCGCCGAGGCGGAAGGCTCCGGAGCGGCGGCCGGACGACGGGCGGGCGCAGGCGTCGGCACGACGCTGACCTCCGGCGGCAGCGCCTCGGCCGATGGCGGCTCCACCGGCAGCGGCTGGGCCGCCGGCATGGACGTCGGCAGCGAGACCTGGCCGGATGCGAGCGCATCCCGCTCGGCCGTGGCGGATGCGATCAGCGCCGCCATCGGGTCTGCCTCGGCCGATGCCTGCCCGGCAGACGGATCGCCCTCGGATGCGGCGGCGGCCGGCGTCGAAGCCGCGGCTCCGACGATCGTTCCGTCCGGGCGCACTTCGACGGTGCGAACGCGGCGCGGCTCCAGCACGCCCGTCGCCCCTTCGGGCGCAGGGGCTGCGGCGCCGTCATCGCCGGCAAGCGCGGCCATCCGCGCATCGAGGTCGCTTTCGTTCAGCGGTATGCTGTTCTGGCCGATCGCCACGCCCGGCAACTCGAACGCGTCTTCGGCGGAGATGTCGACGGGCTCCTCCTCGGAGGCGATCAGCGCCTCCTGCGTCGGCGCTTGCGCACTCTGTCCGGTGGCGCGCTGGTAGACGGCCTTGTTCTGGTTCGGGATCTCCCGACCGCCCGGATCTTCCGGCCGGGTCTTGTACGGCTGGGTATCGGCTGCGATGACCAGCGGTTCGCCGCTGCCGCCTCCGCCGCCGAACAGGCTGTTCCAGGCGACGGCGGCGGCAATGCTGATGAGGGCGACGCCGGCCACGCCGGAGACGAAGGTGACGCCGCGTCGGACACCGCCGCCGACTGCGGCAGGTCCGTGCGGACGCGCGCGACGACGCGCCACCGGCGCGCCGGTGGCCTGTGCCGGATCGTCGTAGCTCTGGTCGTAATCATCCGCGCCGGCGGCTTCGTAAGCCGTGTCGACCGGTACCGCGCCGGCACCGTTGTGGGTGAAGGCGATATCGTAATCGGAAAAGGCAGCAGGCTGCGCCCCCTGGGCGGCGGATGCCCCCGCCCCCATGGCCGCCATCTCGCTGGCGATCAGCCTGTCGAAATCGTCCAGCACCGGGGCAGCTTCGGGCTGCTGCGCATAGGCGGAAACATGCGAGGCCGGAACGAAGGACGCCGTCTCGGCCGGGGAAGCGTCGCGCGGCTGGGCCGGCTCGCTGAGGTTGAACAGGGCCGCATCCATCTCGCGTGGCTGACGAGCGCCCACGGCGCGCTGCCCAGGCACCTGGACGGGCACCTGGCCGGCAGTTGCGCGCGGCTCCGCCGGCATGTCGCCGGATGCCTGCGGGGTCGCCCGACTGATGAAGCGAGAAACTGGCGGTTCCCTCACGCTGACTCCCTACCATGCTCTTGCGGGAATAGAAGCCACGCCCATGGCAGGTCACAGCGGCGGCGCAAGCCGGCACACGTACTGGCCTTGCCTGAGGCGGGGTCCCCTTCCCGGCCCGCCTGCCTTCGGCAAGGCGGAACTTCCGCTAATAATACAACGCGCTAGGGGATGATCTTGGTGAAAACATGATGGCTCGTCAGCGCATTTCCCGTGGTGCGGATGCGCCGACCAGCGCAAGCCCACGGCCGATGACGAGCGCAACTGCCTGTACAAGCCCGAGACGCGCTGCGGTCAATATCGGATCGTCAGACCTAACAAAGCGTAAATCCGGCTGATCCTTGCCGCGATTATACTGGCTGTGGAACGTCTGCGCGACATCGTACAGGTAGAATGCGACGCGGTGCGGCTCTTTCGCTTCCGCGGCCTGCCGGACCAACCGGGGAAACTCCGCCAACTTGCGGATCAGCGCCAGCTCGCTGTCGTCGGATAGGCGGGAGACGGTCTCGGCATCCAGCGACGAGAAGTTGATATCCGAGATCCCCTCCGCCTCGGCCTGCCGCATGATGGAGGCTGTCCGGGCGTAGGCATACTGGACATAGAAGACGGGATTCTCGCGCGATTGCTCGGTCACCTTCTGGAAGTCGAAATCCAGCGGGGCGTCGCTCTTGCGAAACAGCATCATGAAGCGCACGGGGTCGCGCCCGACCTCGGCCACGACGTCGGCCAGGGTGACGAAGTCGCCGGCGCGCTTCGACATGCGGACCGGCTCGCCGTTGCGGAACAGCTTGACCAGTTGGCACAGCACCACGTCCAGCTTGGCCGTTCCGCCGGAAACTGCACGGGCCACCGCCTCCAGACGCTTGACGTAACCGCCGTGGTCGGCGCCCAGCACGTAGACCATCTCGTCGAAGCCGCGCGCGAACTTGTCGGCGAAATAGGCGACGTCGGCCGCGAAATAGGTGTAGCTGCCGTCAGACTTGACCAGCGGCCGATCCATGTCGTCGCCCACCTCGGTGGAGCGGAACAGGGTCTGCTCGCGGTCTTCCCAGTCTTCCGGCGTCTGCCCTTTCGGCGGCGGCAGCGTGCCCTGGTAGACGTAGCCCTTTTCGCGCAGGGCCTCGACGGCGGTGGCGATACGCCCGCCATTGTCCGCGTGCAGCGTGCGCTCCGAAAAGAAGACGTCATGCTCTATGCCGAGGAGCTTCAGGTCATCGCGGATCGACAGCATCATCGCGTCGATCGAATAGTCCGATACGATGGGCAGCCATTCGGCCTCGGGCATATCGAGAAGCGTGCGCTGGTAGCGGATCGCCAGCGCCACACCCACGGCCTTCAGATAGTCGCCGGGATAGAGGCCGGCCGGGATCTCCCCGATCTCCTCGCCAAGCGCCTCGCGGTAGCGCAGGTAGGCCGACCGCGCGAGCACGCCGATCTGCGCCCCCGCATCGTTGATGTAGTATTCCTTGACCACCTCGTCGCCGGCGAAGGCGCCGATATTCGCGATGGCGTCGCCCACCACCGCGCCGCGGCAGTGGCCGACATGCAGCGGGCCGGTCGGGTTGGCGGAAACGTATTCGACGTTCACGCGGCGGCCCGTGGGGGCGCCGCGCCCGTAATCCTCGCCCAGCGCCAGCAGCGCCGCGAGATGGCGATGCCAATAGGCGGGCGACAGGCGCAGATTGATGAAGCCGGGGCCGGCCACTTCAGCGGCCAGAACGTCCGTATCCGGACGCAGTCGCTCGGCAAGCTCTTCGGCCAGCTCGCGCGGCTTTCGCCCCAGGGGCTTGGCGAGCACCATCGCAGCATTGGTCGCCAGGTCGCCGTGGCTCGGATCGCGCGGGGGCTCTACCGTTACGCGCGCCAGCTCGGCCTCGGAAAGCTCCGCGGATGCGTCGACGGAGGCGACGGCACTGCGCACCCGCGCCTCGAAATCGGTAAAGACGTTCATGACGTTCCCAGCCTGTTCAGACCGGCGCGCCTAACGCAAATCGACGGTTTCGTCAAACAGACGGCGGTATTCCGCCAGGGCGTAGGTGTCCGTCATCCCCGCAAGATAATCCGCCACAGTTCGTGCGCCGGCGCCCGTGGTCTCCTCGGCGCCCCATCCTGTTCCCATCTCGCGGGGCGCGGCCAGATAGGCCTCGAACAATTTCTCGACCACGCCTTCGGCGCGCCGCATCACGCGCATCACCGTCTCGTTGCGATAAACCCTGCGGAACAGAAAACTGCGCGTTTCATCGACGGCGCGTCGCATGCCACCGGAAAAGGCCACGATTTCGCGCGCATTGTCGCGCACGTCGCCAAGCGAGCGGATGCCGTCCTGGCGCAGGCGCAGCGTCGTTTGCGACAGGACGTCCTCCACCATGCGTGTAATGTGCCGTCGCATGATCTCGTGCCCCGTGCGCGCGGGGGAAAGGCCCGGCCACGCCTGTCGCACCTCGGCAAGGATCGAGCCGGCCAGCGGAAGCTCCTCCAGGTCGCCCAACTCGATCAGTCCGGCGCGCAATCCATCGTCCAGATCGTGCGTGTTGTAGGCGATATCGTCGGATATCGCCGCGGCTTGCGCCTCCAGGCTGGCGAACCGGCCGAGGTCCAGCGGAAAGACCGCATCGAATTGCAGGATGGGCGGCGCGACGGGCCGCCCCCCGGAGCGTGGCCCGGTCAGCGGGCCATTATGCTTGACCAGCCCCTCCAGCGTCTCGAATGTCAGGTTGAGCCCGTCGAAGGCCGCGTAATGGCGCTCCAGCGCGGTCACGATCCGCAATGTCTGCGCATTGTGATCGAAGCCACCCTGCCCGTCCATGCACCGGTCCAGCGCCCGTTCCCCGGCGTGGCCGAACGGGGTGTGGCCGAAATCATGCGCAAGGGCCAGCGCCTCGGTCAGGTCCTCGTCCAGCCGCAGCGCACGGGCCAGCGCCCGGGCGATCTGCGAAACCTCGATCGTGTGCGTCAGGCGGGTGCGGAAATGATCTCCCTCGTGCGAGACGAACACCTGCGTCTTGTGCTTGAGACGACGGAATGCGGTGGAATGAACGATGCGGTCGCGATCGCGCTGGAACGGCGTACGCGTCGGGCTGGCGGCTTCCGCCACGAGCCGCCCGCGAGAGCCGGCCGCGTCCGTGGCGAAGGACGCCAGCGGCTCGCGTCCGAACCCGTGCTCAAGATCGTGCGCCATCGGCTTCCTTTCGGCTGCGGCCCATACCCGCCGGCGCGCCGTTGACCCGGCGCTGGGGCGTCCATACTTTAGGAGCGTTGTTCCAACAAGAAGAGGCCGGGGCGGATGCCCCGGAAACGTCCATGAGCGACGGCACCACGGTTCAGGTATCGGACGCCGCGATCAAGCGCATCTCCACCATCCTCAGCTCTGCCGGCGGCGCCAATGCGCTTCGCATATCGGTCGAGGGCGGCGGCTGCTCCGGCTTCTCGTACAAATACGATCTTACCGAGACCGGCGAACCGGACGATCTCGTGATCGAGCGCGATGGCGCCCGCGTGCTCATCGACCAGATATCCCTTCCCTATCTGGAAGGGTCGGTCGTCGACTTCGTGGACGATCTGATGGGGCAATCCTTCCAGATCCGCAATCCCAACGCCGTGGCGTCCTGTGGCTGTGGTACGAGCTTCTCCATATGACGCTGGTCGCGACCTGGAACATCAATGGCGTCAAGGCGCGGATCGACGCGCTTCTAGCGTGGCTCGCCGAACGCAAGCCCGACATCGCCTGCCTGCAGGAAATCAAAAGCGTCGACGAAGGGTTTCCCCGCAACGAGATCGAAGCACTCGGCTATCACGTCGAAACCCACGGCCAGAAAGGCTTCAACGGCGTTGCGCTCCTGTCGCGTCGGGCGCCGCTGGAGATGGGCGCCGAGCGCGGCCTGCCGGGCGACGACGACGATGTCCAGTCGCGACTCATCGAAGGGCTGTTTCCCCTGGCCGATGGGGGCCGAATTCGCGTCTCGTGCCTCTATTTGCCGAACGGCAACCCCATGGGAACGGAGAAATTCGACTACAAGCTGGCCTGGATGCGCCGGCTCGAGGCCCATGCGGCGCGGCGGCTGGAAGAGGAAATCCCCTTTGTGATGGCCGGAGACTACAACATCATTCCGGAGCCCAAGGACGCGAAGAACCCGGCTGCATGGGTCGACGACGCGCTGTTCCAGCCCGAAAGCCGGGCCGCCTATCGCCGCCTCGTCAACCTCGGCATGACGGACGCCGTCCGCGCCACGACCGACCGGAAGGAGATTTTCACCTTCTGGGATTACCAGGCGGGCGCCTGGCAGAAGAACAACGGCATCCGGATCGACCATCTGCTTCTATCGCCGGAAGCGGCATCGCGGCTGCGTTCGGTGGGTATCGATGCGCATGTGCGCGGATGGGAGAAGCCCTCCGATCACGTCCCCGTTGTGGCGGAGTTCCACTGACGAAAAATCAGGGAAGGTCGATCAGGGGACCTTCGGACTGAGAGAAGGCCAGTGCCGTGCGCCTTTCGTCCTCGCTGCTGAGCGAGAACGCCTCTTCCTGCAAGGGCTGGATCCAGCTTCGCTCGTCCGGAGCGGCGTCGCGCAATGCGCGCGTCAGCATGGCGAGGCCGCGCACGGGCTCCGGCCGGATGGCGATGGCCTTGCCATCGAAGATCAGGTAGCCCAGCAGCGCCTCGGCCCGCGGAAAGCCCTTGTGAGAAGCCAGCTTGAGCCATCGCGCGGCCTGGCGCGCGTTGGCCTTGCCACCCTCGCCCGCCAGAAGCATGCGCCCAAGCTCGAACTGGGCGCGCGCATCGCCGAAATAGGAAGCGGCGTGGCTGTACAAGGCACGCGCCTGCGCTGCATCCTCGTGAACGGGCGTGCCGGGTATTCCCTTGCGGAAATACTCGGCCAGCGCGATCACCGCGCTGGACACATAGGCCGCGTTGGTGGATCCGGACGTCTCGTCATCCTGGTCGCGGACGATCCGCTCGAACATCTGGAACGCCTGATAGTCGTCCTCGGGCACGCCGTCGCCATCGGCATACATCTGCCCGAGTTTCCAGCGGGCACCGGGGTGGCCCTGGTCGGCGGCGAAGCGGAGAGCCTCGAACGCCTCCACCTTCTCGCCGCGCTTGTAGGCATTGAAACCGAGCGCGAAGACCTCTCCCGGCGACATGCCGGTGATCTCGTCGAACGGGGCATCCAGAGCATGGGCTGGAATCGGGGCGGCGGTGCTGGCGGTCAGCACCATCAAGCAACCCATTACCCGTCCCACGACATGCCTCACCGCGATGCTCCACCCGTTCCATCGATGCCGGCAGCAGGTTCCATGACGGAAGCTTCAATCTGCCGTGTCGGCATTTGAAGTGATGCCCGTTTATGGCAGCAGCGCGGCATTGCCAGTGTTCGAATCTATAGCCGATGCTGTTTTGCAATGGTGTTGCCGCCGGACAACATAGGTTGCTGCGGAGCTGGGATGGAAAACGCTTCGTTACCAATCCCAGGCGATACCCAAACGGCAGAAAGGGTGCGCAAAATACTCGCGCACCCCAGTTTCAGCAATCACTTATTGCCGATCTTAGAAGTTCAGCTTGAAGGATGCGGTTGCAGCGTAAACCCAGTCGTCCCCGACTTCGGCGTTGAAGATGGCGCCCCTGTCCACCGACTGCGATCCATCGGTCCAGTAGCCGACCAGGCCGCCGACGCGAATCTCGCCGAAGTTCTGCTTGAATGAGACGCCGCCGGACACCGTATAGAGGTCCGTATAGGTCGTTTCCGCTCCGGTGGAGACACCGCTGTCATAGCCCAGCATGACGGCTGCTGAGATTTGGTCGTTGAAGGCGCGGCCGAGGCCGACCTGTACGGTGTAGCCGTCATCCCAGTAGTAGGGGCTGTCGTTCTGGCTCGTGCCACGGGCAGAGACGTAGTTGGTCAGGACGTTGCGGTTGGTGCTCCAATCCGTCCAGCGGAAGCTGGCCAGCAGCAGCGTATCTTCCGCAATGCCGGTCTGAAAATTCACATACAGGCTCTGCGGGCTCGTTACCGTGTTCAGGAACGCCTCGCCGCTGGTGACGGCCGTACCGGGAGCCGGAATGAGCGGCGAGCTGGGAAGCTGGATCGTGGCGCCCGTCAGCGGGTTGATGACGAAGGCAGGGCCGCTGACAGTTGCGACACCGGTGCCTTCAGGCCGATCGTGCTTCACTTCGGAGCGATAGAGTATCTGCGCGCGAAGGGCTATCTCCGGCTTCTCGTAGGCCAGGCCGACGCGATAGCCGGTCTCATAGTCGCTGCGGGCATCGACCGAGAGCGAGATCGGCAGGCGGACGGGAAGGCCGTTCGGGAGCGTCGTGCCCGTCGGGGTCGAGCCAAGGCTGGTACCCTCGAAGTTGAAGTCCTCGAAGAAAACGCCGCCCAACAGGCTGAAGCGGCCGATATCCGCATCGTAACTGGCGCGGCAGGTAAGGCCCCACTCGTTGGAATCGAAGCCGAGGTCGCGCACGGCCGATCCGGTGTCGCTTGCAGGTTGCGCACCGCCCGGCAAGCCGGAGTAATTCGCTTCCGCCGCGAAGCTTTCGATGTAGGTGCCGGCGCAGGCGAAGGGCCCGTTCCCGAACTTGATGGCGGGGCTCGGCAGGCGGTAGCTGCCGGTATACTGGCCGTAATCGCCGGACACGCCTTCGATGGACGAGAAACCGCGCTCGGGGCTGACATAGGTCAGGCCGAAGCGAGCCGAGAACATCCCCGGCTCGTACAGGATATCCGTATCGGCGATACCACGCTGGAAGCCCGCCGCCGAAGCGGCGCCCGATCCCGCTGCCACGAACATCGCGGCCGATGCCAGAAGCCCACCCAGTTTACGCATGTTGAATTCCCCCCCTTATGGATGCCGCCAAGCGCCGACATTCCTTTCATGCGACGGTATGATGTCGCGCAGAATTTGCAACACCGGCGGTATCGGTGCAGACAAATCCTGAATACTAAGGCCCGATATTAGAAATCTTCCATTTCCTTTTGTTTATCTTACAAAAAACAGGCAGGAAGCTGCCGCCACCTGCCTGCATCGTTCTTCCGTTTACGGAAGAGTTAGCTATGTATGTTGCAACGGAACAACAGGTTCAGCCAAGGCTTTGTGCCGCCAGTGCAAGCGCATCGCGCTCCTGCTCGTAGGCCGAACGCTTGTCACGCTCCTGCTCGACCACATCCTCGGGAGCGTTGGCCACGAAACGCTCGTTCTGCAACTTCTTGTCTATGCGTGAGATTTCATCGTTCAACTTGGCGATGGCCTTGGCAAGCCGCGCCTTCTCGGCTGCGATGTCGATGATGCCCTCCAGCGGAAGCGCGTATGCGACGCCGGCACTGACGATCTGTGCGGCATTATCCGGAGACTGCGCCGCATTCTCGATATCGGCCAGGCGTGCCAACCGCCGCAGCGATGCCTCATGACGGACCAGCTTTTCGCACGTGGCCTCGTCGGCGTTGAGAGCCAGGAGCCGGATTTCGGCGGCCGGCGGCACATTCATCTGAGCCCGCACGGAGCGGATTTCGGTCACGAGGTCGATCAACCAGTTGATATCGGCGGCGGATGCTTCGTCCGTGAAATCGTCCTTGGGCCATTCCGACAGGCACAGCATGGCGGGCCGGCCACCATCCCCGGGCGCGGTCACCGACCAGAGCTCTTCCGTCAGGAAGGGCATGAACGGATGAAGCAGCGCGTAGATCCTGTCGAGGACATAGCCCGTGACGAGCCGTGTTTCCTGCTGGGCCTGCGGATCGTTGGCCATGAAGACAGGCTTGGCGAGTTCCAGGTACCAGTCGCAGTAGGTGTTCCAGACGAATCGGTATAGCGCACCGGACGCATCGTTGAACCGATAGGCGGCCAGCGCCTCGTCGACGCTCGATACGGTGCGCGACAATTCGGTCAGCACCCACCGGTTCAGCGGAAGCCGGACATCCTCTGCGGACAAGGCCTGGCCGTGCACCGCACCGTTCATCTCGGCGAAGCGCGTGGCGTTCCAGAGCTTGGTGCCGAAATTGCGATAGCCGGCGATGCGTTGCGGATCCAGCTTCACGTCGCGCCCCTGCGCCGCCATGATGGCTAGCGTGAAGCGGAGCGCGTCGGCCCCGTACTCGTCGATCAGCTCGAGCGGGTCGATGACGTTGCCCTTCGACTTCGACATCTTGGCGCCCGTCTTGTCGCGCACCAGCGCGTGCACGTAGACGGTGTCGAACGGTTCCTTGTCCATGAAATGGAGGCCCATCATCATCATCCGTGCCACCCAGAAGAAGATGATGTCGAACCCGGTAACGAGGTCGCTGGTCGGATAGTAGGTGGCGACCTCCTTCGTCTCGTCAGGCCAGCCCAGCGTCGAGAAGGGCCACAGCGCCGAGGAGAACCACGTGTCCAGCACGTCCTCGTCCCGCGTCAGCAATTGCTGGATACCGTCCGGATCGTCGGCCAACGCGCGCGCCGCCGCATCCGTGAGCGTTCCGTTCACCACATAATGGGCCAATGCCGTGGCGAAGGCCTCCTCTTCCTCTTCGGCGACGAAGATTTCCCCGTCCGGGCCGTACCAGGCGGGAATCTGGTGGCCCCACCACAATTGCCGAGAGATGCACCACGGCTGGATGTTCTCCATCCAGTCGAAATAGGTCTTCTCCCAGTTGCGGGGCACGAACTTCGTGCGTTCGGCGCGCACGCTGGCGATCGCCGGCTCTGCGAGCGTCGCCGCATCCACGTACCACTGGTCCGTCAGGTACGGCTCGATCGGCACGCCGCCGCGGTCGCCGTGCGGCACCATGTGGACATGGTCCTCCACCCTGGCGAGGTAGCCTTCCTCTTCGAGCCAATCGACAAGCAGCTTGCGCGCCGTGAAGCGGTCCAGCCCCTCGAACATGCCGATGGCCCGCTCGCCGTCTTCTGCGTAGAGCCCCTCCAGGAAGTCGACATTGTCGCGCAGGGATATGGTGCCGTCCGGCGCCAGGATGTTGATAGCGCGCAGGTCGTTGCGGCGGCCCACCTCGAAATCGTTGAAGTCGTGCGCGGGGGTGATCTTCACCGCGCCGGAGCCCGCCTCCGGATCGGCATAATCGTCCGCGACGACGGGGATCAGCCGCCCGACGAGCGGTATGCGCACCTTGCGTCCGACAAGATCCTCGTAGCGCTGGTCCTCGGGATTGACGGCCACTCCGCTGTCGCCGAGCATGGTTTCCGGCCGGGTCGTGGCGACCACCACGAAGCTCGAAGGGTCGGACGCGTCGTAGGACTGCCCGTCGACCGGATACCGGATGTGCCACAGATGCCCGTGGATCTCGCGCTGCTCCACCTCCAGGTCCGAAATGGCGGTCCGCAGCTTCGGATCCCAATTGACCAGCCGCTTGTCCTTGTAGATCAGGCTTTCGCGGTACAATTGCACGAAGACCTTGCGCACGGCGCGCGACAGGCCCTCATCCATGGTGAAGCGTTCGCGGGACCAATCGCATGAGGCCCCGAGCCGGCGAAGCTGGCCCAGGATGGAACCCCCCGACTCGGCCTTCCACTCCCAAACCTTGTCGATGAAAGCCTGCCGGCCGATCTCGCGCCGTCCGGGCTCTCCCCGGGCCGCCATCTGGCGCTCCATCACCATCTGCGTCGCGATGCCCGCATGGTCCAGGCCGGGCTGCCATAGCACATTCGCTCCCAGCATGCGCTTGTGCCGCACAAGAATGTCCTGCAGCGTATTGTTGAGGGCATGGCCGATATGCAGCGAGCCCGTCACATTAGGTGGGGGAATGACGATCGAATAGGCCTTTGCGTCCGGGCGCGCTCCGGCTCCGGCGCGCGACGCACCCGCCTCGTCCCACAGGTTTGCGATACGGGGCTCGACCTGAGCGGCGTCGTATGTCTTCTCGATCATGATGCGGGTCCGTTGCGGCCAGACTTGGTGGGCCATCGGTTACAGGCAAGCTTTCGGCCCTGTCAACGGAAACGGCCGTGGCTTCGGCTTGCCGGCGCGCTTGCCCGGGCCGGAATCAACGCCCCCGGGTAACGGCGCGTCTTATTTCCTCGCGCACGATCTCCTGCACGGTGCGCGCCAGGTTCTCTTCAAGCCACTGCTGCATCATCGGCCGCAGCATCTCCTGCGCCATCTCTTCCAGGGAGCGCAGTTCACCGGCGCGGATCGCCTCCGTCAGCTCGGCGAAGGACGCGTTGATCGCGGCTTCCGAATCTTCCGAGATCAGCGGTTCGGAATTGGCGAAAGCGTCGTCGAATCGCTGGTCCTGGAGGATGGCGTCCCGATACTCGCGCATGCGCGGATCGTCGTTATTGGCGGCATGGCCGGGAAGTGTCGACTCCTCCGGCTCGGCGACGAAGGCTGGCTGCGGGTCGCTGTCGCCGGCCCAGGGCCCCTCTTCGGCACCGGACTCCTCTTCCGGCTCGGTGGCAGCCTCTTCCTGGTACCATCGATCGTCGGTGACGAGATCATAGGCGACGGACCCCTCATAGGATGGCCGTAGCGTGTAGGCCGCCTCGCCCTGCTCGTTCCAGTTGGCTGCTCCGGCCGCCGTGCCGGCCACGCCATCCGCATAAGCCGGCTCGACGCTCCGCGTCGAGATCCGCTCGCTGTCGCTGCTTTCGATGATCTGCCGGATGGACGCCAGTATCTCGTCCATCGACGGCTCGGCTGCGCCATTTGCCCTACGCATCCTGCAATCCCCGATATTGCCTCGCGAAGGCCGCGAGAATCATGGGGAAGAGCGTAACCGACAAGCCGCCGCACATGAATCCCCCCCAAGGTTATCGACTAAACCTTGAGGGGATTTTTCAACACTTTCTTAGTGGTCAGCGACCATCGGGAGTCTTCATGCCGTGCCATTTGTTCTGCACGGCCTGATAATGAATTTCCGGATCGTAGGTCTGGACGTTCAGCGCCAGCTGGGTCGCCGACAGGCGGCCGACCGCCGACAGCAGCTCATAGGAGCGCACGATGACGTCGCGCTGCGCACCGGCAAGCAGGATCTGCGCGCTGATGACATCGGCCTGCGCGTCGAGAACGTCGAGTGTGGTGCGCTGGCCCACCGTGCGCTCTTCCTGAACGCCGTTCAAAGCCAGGCGGGCCGCCGCGACCTGGGCCCGATAGCCGGTCACATTGGCTTCGGCCGCCTGAATAAGCGCCCAGGCGGATGCCACGGCCGCGCGGACCTGATCGCGGATGCTGTCCACCTCGATACGGCGCTGGCCGAGCACTTCCTTGGCTTGGCGCACCTGCGAGGCGACGAGACCACCCTGGTAAAGGGGTATCGTCAACGTGGCGCCCACGCTGGCGGACAATTCGTTGCTGGAGCCGACATCGATGTCGACGCCCGGCAGTCCGGTCGCGCCGGCCGGCGAGGTCGAGGAATAGCTGTTGTCGACCGAAGCGCCCACGCTCACCTGCGGCAAGGCGCGGCCTTCACGCGACTTCACCTCATAGGCGGCGGAATCGACGGCGAAGAGGGCGGCGGCGATGGCGGGGTGTTCGGCCTGCGAGATCGCCAGCGCGTTGGAGATGCTTTGCGGCTCGAGCTGCGAAGGCGGGCGCGTGCCGGGCGACAGGTCTCCGGCGGGGTCGCCGATCACCTGCAGGTAGACCGCCTCGCTGGAGGCGACCTGCGCGAGCGCGCTGTTCAGCAGCGCCGTCGACAGGGCCTCTTCCGACTCGGCCTGCGCGACGTCGGTGCGCGTACCCTCGCCGACGTCGAAGCGGGCATTTGCAGCGCGCACCTGCTCGCGAAGGAAGGCGAGGTTCTGGCGGCGGAGCTCGGCGATCTGGCGATCCCGGATCACGTCCATGTAGGCCGTGACCGTGTCAAGAAGCGTATTCTGCACGGTGTTGGCAAGATCCGCCTGACCGGCGCGCACGGCGGCCTGGGCTGACTGGATATTGTTCGGCGTCTGGAAGCCGTCGAAGAGAACCTGGTTCAGCTCGATGCCGCTGCTCAGGACACCGCCGCGGCCGTTGATTCGAGGGAGGCCGTCGCCACGCGTCGTCCGGCTTCGCGTCGCGCTGGCGCTGGCTCCCAGCGAAAGCGTGGGCCGCAAGCCGGCGCGTGCCTGCGGCACGTTCTCGTCGGTCGCGCGCAGGGCCGCACGAGACGCGTTCAGCGATTGATTGTTGGAGTAGGCCTTGGCGAGAACCTCGCGCAGGGTGTCGGCACTTGCGCCTCCCATACCGGCAACGAGAAGGCCCAGCGACATCGCCGACGTGAGGAAGAAACTCTTCCGCATTGATATACCCCGCTTGACGGAAGCGTACCGGACGCTCCCATATTTACTCGCAGGCGACGACAACCGACGCGCCACGCCCCTCAGCATCAAAGAAATGCACTTTGCGTTAACCGGACGCCAGTGCGAACCCAATTGCAATTCACCTTTTGGGCTGCAGGTGTGACCGATGGATAACAGTTATGCGCCATCCGGTCCGCAGCCGCCTTTATCACTACCGCGAATTGCTTGCCTAAAACACGAATTGCGGCTTGGCGGCAAAACCCGGCAGCGGCCGCAAGCTGCAATTGAAAGCAAAACGGCTGGAGACGATCCCGTCCTCCTTGGAGTACAGCCGCGCCGCGGCTGCGTTGCCGCGGCCTTCCACGACGACGAGGCGCCCACGCTCGCGAAGCTGGTCGAAGAAGACGGGCGGAACCGCATCGACCGCCCCTTCGAAAAGGATCACATCGAACGGGCCTTCCTTGGCATACCCCTCGTTCAGCGGGCCGCTGACGACGACCGAGGACAAGGTGTTGGTGGCGTTCAGGTTGCGGGTGGCCGCATCCGCAAGCGCCTCGTCTTCCTCGAGCGCCACGACCGAGCCGGCGATTTCAGCAAGAACGGCAGCGGAATAACCGAGGCCGCACCCGACATCGAGGACGACGTCCGTGGGCCGGATCCGGGCCAGTTGCAGAAGCCGGGAGAAAGGCGCGGCTTCCATCAGGTAGCGGCCGCCGCCGAGCGAGATCTCATCGCCGATATAGGCGAATATCCGCTTGTCCTCGGGGACGAAGCGCTCGCGCGGCACGGTCAGCATGGCGCGCAGGACCGCGTGGTCCGTAACGTCCGAGGTGCGGACCTGATTGTCCACCATCTTGATACGCGCCTCTGAGAAATCCATGCTGGCGGTCTCCTGCGATCCGATATGCAGGCTTCCATAAATCCGCTGGCGGTAGGGTGCAAGGGCCGACGGACCGGCTGAAATCACACGCAAACGTTCACCGCCCCGCACGCGGCCAGGCCGGCTTGCAGCCGCGCTGCACAGGCACCATATTTCTGCAGATAAGGAGGAGTGGCTCCCCGGGCCGGATTCGAACCAGCGACCAATCGATTAACAGTCGATTGCTCTACCGCTGAGCTACCGGGGAATGCTCTGGCTCTGCCTGAGCGAGGGTGCCTATAGCAAACCCCTCGCCGTCTTGCCAAGCACCCTATCGCAAAAAAATCGGCCCGTTCGTCACGTCGGCTCCCTAGAAGTTGCCATGATTACCCGCTTATAGGGACTGGTGGGGCGCACGCACTTTTGTTGAAAGATTGATCACCGGACATGGACAAGGAAAAGCGAAACGGCGGCAGCTATGTCAGGCTGCGCGGCAATGCGATCGAAGTCTTCGGTCGCAGCGTACGCCTGCCCGCTTCACGTCCGGCGCGGGTCGCCACGGGCGCCGCCTTCGTGACGGGAGGCGTCTTCAGCTTCCTGCCCGTCCTCGGCATCTGGATGCTTCCTGTCGGCCTGCTGATCCTTTCTGTCGATTTCGCCTCTGTCCGCCGCTGGCGGCGGCGTACGACGGTGCGCTGGGGACGGCGTAAGGGGCGTCCGCAACGAATCGTCGGGCAGCTTCCGCATATCGAGCCGACGGGCAAGGGACACCGCCACTAGATAGCGAGGCTCGAACCGCGAATTCGATGAGAATGCCCCTTGCGCATCCCACCGGCTGCCAGTAGGTACAGCGCCGTTGGGGCCTCGTGGCGGAGTGGTTACGCAGAGGACTGCAAATCCTTGCACGCCGGTTCGATTCCGGCCGAGGCCTCCAGCCCATACCCTCCCGTCGCTTCAGCCCAGCATCTCCCGCGCCTTGGCGGCCGTGCCATTTTTGCGCGCGACGTCGATCAGGATTTCGCGCAAGGCCGACACGGCCTGCGACACGATCCTGTCTCTCTCGTGCACGACCGAGAAGACGGTTACGGTCACCAGGTCTTCCGAGCCGGGAACCACGATGAAGGCCCGCCGCATCCGCGTGCCCTCCACGAAATGGTCGGGCAGAAGGCCCACGCATCGGCCCGTGTTGATCAAGGTCGCGACCGCCTCAAGGCCGCTTGCCTCGCATGTCCACGCCGCCGCGATGCGCCGGGACATTCGGCCCGGACCCTCCTTGGTGAAACGGCGAACCACCACCCCGTAGCCGCGCGCTGCGAGCCTGTGCAGATGCGGCGCCGGCTCCCCGGGCCGCGGACAGCAATACAGGCGGGTCTTCTCCAGAAAAAGCGGCTCGCCCACCAGCGTATCGCCGGTCGCATGCTCGGCCGAGGTGACGCCCAGATGCACCTCGCGGTCCCCTATGGCCTGCACGAGTTGGTCCGGCGGATAGATGGACAGCGACAGGCGCACCGAAGGCGCCATACGCTGGAACAGTTCGATCGCATCTGAAATCTTCGCGTCCGTGTTGGTCAGGCAGTTGTCGCAGAGGCCAAGGCGAACCTCTCCTTCCAGCGTCCGGTGCGCACGGTTGATACGGTTGCGCGCCGTGTCCATGGCATCGTCCAGGGCGGCCGCAGCCGCGTAGACCTCGCGCCCGTAGTCGGTGAGCGCGAACCCCTTGGGGCCGCGCGCGCATAAAGAGCCGTCGAACCTCAACTCAAGTGCACGAACGGCGCGGCTGGCTGCCGTCTTCTCGATGCCGAACCGCTCCACGGCCGCCGTGATGCCGCCGGCATCCGCAACTTGGCGGAAAAGCTGCATGTTCCGCAGGTCGATCGTCGACAAGGCACCGATCTGCCGATGCGTCGGATTGAGAAGGCGCGGCGCCATCGGCTGTCGATCACGCCGGAACGATTGGTTGCAGATTCCGCAACCGCGGCTCGAAACTCGTCCTTCTCAACGGGCACACCCCATGAAAGATTAAAAAATAGGTCTGGTTATTTCTTAATCATGCCGACGGTCTGCCGCAATGCGGAAGCGACCGTTCGTTTTCAGCGCCTGCCCGAAGAGATGCCAAGATGACGACAATGCCCCTGACGGTTCCCGCTGCCATGTCATACGGCAGTTTCCTGTACTCCCCCGTAGAAACGGACCTCGACGCCCTCACGGCCGACATCGCCTTTCTGGGCATACCCCATGGCAGCGCCTATACGCCCGACGCGCTCAGCAACGACCAGATCAACGCGCCCGACACGATCCGCCGCATGACGGATCGCGTCTCGCGTTCGCTCGAGCGGCACGACTTCGATGTGGGCGGCCCGATCTACGACAACCGGCCGGTTCGCGCGGTGGATGTCGGCAACGTGCCCTACGACCTGGAAGTGCCGGGCGGCGGGCATTTCGCCAGAGCCGAGGAAGCGGTGCGAAAGATCCTCCGGGCCGGGGCGATGCCCATAACCTTCGGCGGCGACCACGGCATTCCCATTCCCATATTCCGTGCGCTGTCGGAGCTTGGCGGAGACCCGATCACCCTTGTGCAGATCGATGCGCACATCGATTGGCGGAACGAGGTGAATGGCGTTCATGACGGCCTCTCCAGCCCGATCCGCAGGGCGTCGGAAATGCCGCATATCGGTGAGATCTTCCAGATCGGCATCCGTGCCCAGGGCAGCGGCCGGCCGGAAGAGTACGAGGCGGCCATGGCCTACGGGGCACAGATCATCCCCGCCTTCGAGGTGCATGACGGTGGCATCGATGCCGTGCTGGCGCGCATTCCGGCCGGTGGCCGCTACTACATCACCATCGACGCAGACGGCCTCGACCCATCGGAGGCGCCCGGCGTCGAAGGCCCCGCCCCCGGCGGGCTGACCTTCCATCAATGCCGCAGGCTCATCCACGGCCTTGTCGGCAAGGGCCGCGTCGTCGGCATGGATATCGTCGAGATCACCCCCGCGCGCGACGTCAACAACATCACCTCCGTAGTCGCCGGGAGACTGGCGGTGAACCTTATCGGCGCGGCCGTCCGCGCCGGATATTTCGACCGGTGAACCTGTTTCGATCCCCCAGCCAGGAGCAAAAGCGCATGAACATGACCCGACGCCAACTCGGCCTTCTGGTCGGGGCGACAGGCCTCGTCCTAGCCTTCCCCATGTCCGGCTTCGCGGCCGGCGGTACGCTCGACAAGATCCGCTCGGCCGGCACGGTGACGGTCGGTACCGAGGCGGCTTTTCCGCCGTTCGAGTTCGTCGACGAAAGCGGGCAGATCGTCGGCTACGGCAAGGATATACTCGACGTGGTCGTCGAGGAGCTCGGCGTCAAGCTGAACCAGCTCGACCTTCCGTGGCAGGGCATCCTGCCGGGCCTTCTGGCCGGCAATTTCGACTTCGTGGCGACCACCGTCTCGATCAACGAGGAACGCGCCCGCAAATATGCCTATACCGCGCCCATCGCCAACGGCCAGCCCTACATCCTGGTGCGGAAGGGCGAGGCCACGCCAACGGAAGACGGGTTGGCCGGGAAGGTGGTGGGCACGCAGCTTGCATCCTCGGCCGAGCCGATCGCACGCGCGCTGGACGAGCGGCTGAAGGGCGCCGGCGAAGGCTTTGCGGAGCTGAAGCTCTATACCGCCTACACCGATTGCTACACGGCGCTCGCCTCCGGCGAGATCGATGCGGTGATCCAGTCCCTGCCCTCCATCGCCGTGCTGGTGAAGGAGCATCCCGATACGTTCGAGGTGGGCGCCCCGGTCGAGACCGGCGTGCAATGGACCTACCAGGCCTGGGTGACACGGCCCGAGGACGCCGACCTGCGCGACTTCATCTCGCAGGTCATCTACAAGATGCGTGACGACGGCCGCCTCTACGAGCTTCAGGAGAAGTGGTTCGGCTTCCGCATGGAAATTCCGGACGAAGGCTACCTGCCGCCCGACGCTCTCTGACATCGCGATTGGCCGATGCCCCGCCGAGGGGCATTGCATCCGGCAAGGTGGCTTTCCATGAATTTCGACATCGATCTGGTTTTCGCCGCCATGCCCCGCGTCGGCGAGGCGGCGCTTGTCAACCTGCGCATCGCGGCTATCGCCCTGGCGTTGGCGCTGGTCGGCGGCACGCTCCTGACCATCGTCCGCTCCCTGAAGGTCCGGCCCGTCAACGCGGTCATCGCGGTGATGCTGTCCTTCATCCGGGGCACGCCCATCCTGATCCAGATATTCCTGGTCTACTACGGCCTGCCCGCCGCAACCGGTTTCCGCCTCGCGCCGGAAGTGGCGGGCATCGCCGCCATCGCTGTGAATTCCAGCTTCTTCATTTCGGAAATCATGCGCGGCTCCCTGCCCGAGATCGACGCGGGACAGGTCGAGGCGTCGACCGCGCTCGGCCTTTCGAGACCGGTCATCTGGGCCCGGGTCATCCTGCCGCAACTGTTTCGCCGCATCTCGCCGATGCTCGTCAACGAGGGTACCGTCATCGTCAAGGGAACGGCCCTTCTGGCCGTCATCACGGTGGTGGAGGCGCTGCGCGTCGCACAGCAGATCGGCGCGGCGCGTTTCCGCCCGTTCGAGCCCATCGTCGCCGCTGCGCTCATGTTCCTTGCGATCAACCTGACGCTCACCTTCGTCGGCTGGCTTCTGGAACGCCGCTTCGCAAGGGAGCGCCGCTGATGCCCCTCGACCTCGCCATCCTCGTCGACAATCTTCCCCTCTTCGTTCAGGGCGCCTGGCTTACGCTGCGGATAACCTTCGTCGCCTTCCTTGCCGGCATGACCATCGGCACGCTGGCCGCCATCGCTGCCCTGTCGCCCATCGCGCCGCTGCGCTGGCTTGTCGCCGCCTATGTCACGATCATGCGGGGCATCCCCTTCATCGTCCTGGTTTTCCTGACGCAGTACGGCCTGCCGGCGGCCGGGCTGCGGATGCCGGCCCTGTTCAACGGCACGGTCGCCCTGTCGCTCTTCGCCGGCGCCTACTACACCGAGATCATCCGCGCCTGCGTCCTGTCGCTGCCCCGTGGCCAATGGGAATCGGCGCGCGCCATCGGGATGTCGCCCTCTGCCGCCGCGCGCAACGTCGTGGTGCCACAGGTTCTGGCGCCCATGGTGCCGCCGGTGGTGAACTGTACGATGACGATGATCAAGGAGAGCTCCGTCCTGTCGTCGATCACCGTCGCGGAACTGACGTTCCAAGGCCTCGTCGTGCAGGGCAATACCTTCGCCCCCTTCGAGGTGTTCATCGCGGTCGCCGCATTCTACTGGCTGATCACCGGCATTTTTGGTTTCCTTGCCGGCCGGCTGGAACGCCGTCTCGGCGCCGGACGCGGCAGCCGCAGCCTGTCGCCGCTCGTGGCACGCTACCTCATCCTCGAGGGGAGGACGGCGCGATGACGGCCCCTGCCCTGCGCGCCACCAACCTGACACGGCGCTTCGGCGACGTCGTCGCGCTCGACAGCGTCTATTTCGATATTCCGCGCGGGCAGGTCGCCAGCCTCGTCGGCCCATCCGGCTGCGGCAAATCCACCCTCCTGCGCACGCTTCTCTGGCTCGATCCGCCCGACGAGGGCTTCGTCGAAGTTGGCGGCAGATTCCTCGGCCGGGAGTTGAGCCCGCAGGGAGCGATCCGGCGGCAGAGCGCACGAGAGATCGATCGCATCCGCCCGCGGATCGGCATGGTGTACCAGCAGCTCAACCTGTGGCCGCATCTCAGCGCAATGGAAAATGTGGTTCGCCCCCAGATGGTGGTGGCCGGACGCACGCGCGCGGATGCGGAGGCGGAAGCACGCCGCCTGTTCGACCGGCTGCGCATCACGCCGCTTGCCGACCGCCAACCCGGCGCGCTTTCCGGCGGGCAGAAACAGCGCGTGGCCATAGCACGGGCACTGGCCATGGGGCCGGAGATCATGCTGTTCGACGAGCCGACCTCGGCTCTCGATCCCGAGCTCGTGGGCGAGGTTCTGCAATTGCTGCACGAATTCGCACAAGGTGGCATGACCATGCTGGTCGTCACGCATGAGCTGGGTTTCGCCCGCGATATCGCCTCGCGCCTCATGTTCATGGATCGTGGCCGGATCATCGCCGATGGCGATCCGCGCACGATCATACGCTCGCGCGACAATGCGCGCGTCGCCGACTTCTTCGACAAGGTTTCGGCCTTCCATCCCCAGTTCCGCGATACAACCCCATCCTCAGGAGCCGCGTCATGAAAACGGTCAACCGGGCCTATACGGGCATACCCAGCTATCTGCGTTCGCGCATCGCCGCGACACCCGCCGACTACGCCGGCGCCGCCATCGGCGTTCTCGGCATTCCCTTCGACGAAGGCTCGCCCTTCCTGCCGGGGTCGCGCATGGGGCCGCGCGCCATCCGCGAGCATTCGCTGCGGTTTCCCTATGGCGATCCGCTCTACGATCCCGATACGGGAGAGGAATATCTGGGCGCCGAACTGTCGCGGGGGCTGATCGTCGATTGCGGCGACGTCGATATTCGCCCGGCCAATCCGGGACGCACCTTCGAGGTGATTACCGCCCGCGTGCGCGAAATGCTGGATGCCGGCCTGTTTCCCGTGATGCTGGGCGGCGACCATTCCGTCACTTATCCGATCTTCGAGGCCTTCGACACGCCAATGCACGTCATACAGTTCGACGCGCACCAGGATTACGCCGAAATCGACGAGGATCTCGACCGCACCAACAGCCACGCCTTCCGGCATATCACGGGCATGGAGACCTGCCTTTCGCTGACCCAGGTCGGCATTCGCGGGCTGCGCACCACGCGCACGCATGTCGAGGAGTTGCGCGCGCGCGGCAACCGGGTCGTCTGCATGAGCGAAACCCGCCGCCTGGGCGCAGACGGCATTGCCGCGCTTCTTCCCGAAGGCTCGGACGTCTACGTGACGATCGATGTCGATGCGCTGGACATGTCGCTCGTGCCCGGCTGCGTATCGGCAGAGCCGGACGGCCTCACCTTCCCGCAACTGATGGACAGCCTGAAGGCCATCGCGGAACGGCACCGCATCCGCGGCTTCGACTTCGTCGAGGTCAATCCGCCGCTCGACGTCGGCACCGGTGCGACGGCCTATCTGGGCGCCCTCGTCGTCACGGGTTTCCTCGGCTTCATCTGCAACCAGCCCTGGTGGGCGGAACAGCGCGACCGGGCAATGGCGGTGCCGGCATGACGGACGGATCGGAAAGCTTCATCGTCGAGGCCGGCCATGGGCTCGCGATCCGCCTGTCGAAGGGCGACGAGATCACCATCGTCAACGAAAGCGGTACACAGGTAGTGGATACCTGGGCCTTCTGTGCACACGAGCCGGCGCATGCCATGTCGATGGAGCACAGCCGCGTAGAGAACGGGCGTCTCTGCGCCCAGGCGGGCGGCACCTATGTCACCGATCGCCGCGTTCCCATACTTGCGGTCGTCGCCGACCAATCCCCCGGCATCCACGACACGATCATGGCGGCCTGTGACGCACAACGCTACGTCAATCTCGGCTGCACGGAGCCGCATCGAAGCTGCGCCGACAATCTGCGGCAGGCGATGGACTCGGCAGGCTTCACGCTCGCACGCGTTCCGCAACCGCTGAACCTTTTCATGAACATTCCGATCGGCGCGGATTTCAGCCTGACACAGGGCGCGCCGGCAGGCGCCCCCGGAGATTTCGTGACGCTGCGCGCCCTCATGGATTGCGTCGTGGCCCTGTCCTCCTGCCCGCAGGACATGACGCCCATAAACGGCGGGCGGCCGGCCGACGTGCCCGTTCTGGTACGCCGTGCCGCTAGCGGATGACGCGTCTCATGCATCAGCCTCCCATATCCAGCCATCCGGACAGGTTTTCGCCAATGATCGTCGACAGCGCCAGGATATGGGCGTCATCGTCGTTGAGGCATGGGATGTAGGTGAACTCCCGTCCGCCGGCATGCAGGAAGGCTTCCCGGATCTCGCCGTTGATTTCTTCCAGTGTCTCGATGCAATCCGCGCTGAAGGCAGGCGAGGCTACCGCGACATGGCGGATACCCCGTTTGGCGAGGTCAGCCACGTGCTCCACGGTGTAGGGCTTGAGCCATTCCTCCGGGCCAAAAACCGACTGAAAGGTCGTATCGATGCTGTCCTCTGCCCATCCCAGACGTTCGCGCAGGAGCCGCGTCGTCTTCTGGCATTGGCAATGGTACGGGTCGCCCTGCATCAGGTAGCGCTTCGGCATTCCGTGATACGAAGCGACGAGCTTCTCGGGCCGGCTGTCCGCCTGCGCGTAGGCGCGCTCGACGGATTGCGCCAGCGCCTCGACATAGAGCGGATGCTCGAAATAGGCGTCGACCACGCGGGGAATTGGCTGCCGGAACTGCTTCATCAAGGCGCGGAAGAACTGGTCGTTGGCGGTTGCCGTGGTCGCCCCCGCATACTGCGGATACAGCGGAAAATACAGGATGCGCGTGCACCCCTCTTCCACCATCCGCGATACGGCCGACTCCACCGACGGGTTGCCGTAGCGCATGCAGAAATCCACCACCACGCCATCGCCGTATTGCGCGGTGAGCGTCTCGCGCAGCCTCGTCGTCTGCCGGCGCGTGATCGTCAGAAGCGGACTTTCGTTCAGGCTTTCGTTCCAGATCGACTTGTAGTTGGCTCCGGAACTGAACGGCCGCTTCGCCAGAATTACCGTCTGCAGGATCGGCTGCCACTTCCAGCGCGGATAGTCGATGACGCGCCTGTCGGACAGGAACTCGTTCAGGTATCGGCGCATGGACCAGTAGTCGTAGCCGTCGGGCGTCCCGAGATTGGCCAGAAGGATGCCGACGCGTGCCGACGGCACTCGTGGATGGTCCGCCGGCATCGACGGTGTTCGAGTGGTCGGGAGAGCTTTGTCCATTCACGCCGGTCCAGTCATGCTTCAGGCCTTCGCCCGCCTTTGGGAATGGCTGGATATATGGCGAGGCGGCCATAGCCGCAACTCGCCGAATGGACCGCGTCAGAACCTGACGCGCAACCCTGCCGTGCCGGAGACTTCGACACTGTCGCCGAAATCGCCGAGATCGCTGGCGACACCCACCTGCCCGTACACCGACCATGCGTCGTCCGACCAGTTGTACGTAGCGCCGAGCGCACCGCCGAGCCACGTATCGCCGTTGCTGGAGTCCAGGGGGATGCCCCCGACCTCGATCCTCGTGCCATCCAGGAACTCCTGGCGGACATCCACGAGACCATAGGTCTGCAGGCGGCGGGTGTCGCCACCAGCGGATTGCCACGTCGTCTCGTGATCCAGCGAGATACCCAACCGGCCGACCAGGCTGTCGCCGCGCAGCAGCCGAACGCCGGCACCCGTGGCATCGGTGAAGTCGTCGAAATCAACGCTGCTGTAGATCAGTTGCGCCTGCGGCGTTACCGACCACTCATAGGCGATATCGAAGCTGCGGCCCACTTCCACGCTGGCCGACCAGCCGAAGCCGTCATTGCTGTCGGCCTCGACCATATCGAGCGTGTCGGACCAGATGTCCGTCTGGTACCAGGTGCCCTGCACCTGCGCGTCCGCATAGAAGCCGTTCTGGGCATAATAAGTCAGCGACGCGCCGACGCCCGAGCCCGTCGTGTCGATCGTGCCGGAGCCCGCGAAGGATTCGACATCGGCCGAGCCGCGTCCGTGATGCAGCCAGACGCCGCCGACGAGGACGTCCCCGCCGGCCGCCTCATAAACCGGAAAGTCGACCCCGGCCTGGATACGCCACAGGGAGCCATCCGACTGCCATCCGCTAGCCGACCGATCCGGCGTGATATCGAAGCCACGGCCTTCGATGCGTCCCCAGACGGCGCGCCCGTCGACCAGATCCTGCGGCGGCGTAGTCGACAGCGCCCCCTTCCGGAAAGGCTTCGGATCGGCGGTGCCGGACCATATCCGGTTACCCACGCGCTGACGCAGCGTCGGCAGGCGGTTCATATCGAGAAGCAGCGAGGGATAAGCCTCGTAGAGCGGCACGCCGGGCTGATAGAGCGGATCGCTGGCCGGATCCGAACCGATCGGATCGGTTGGGGTGCCGGGTCCGCCCGGAACGCTCGGGTCGGTCGGTGTAACGGGCACAGATGGATCCGTCGGATTGACCGGGGTCGTGGGATCCGTCGGATCTGTCGGGTCTACCGGGGTCGGCGGCGCATCCTTCGCGATCGAACGCAGATACCAGTTGCCATTGGCCGGGTCGCTGACGCTCCCCTTGTACAGCGAATAGGAATAGGCGCCGGCGATGATCGCGCTACGGCCGTTCTGGTCGGTATAGTAGCCATCCAGCGCGAATACGGCGTTCGATGCGCCATCGACCTGGACGAGGAGGATGCCTTGGTTTGTCGGCGCCCCGATGCCGGAACGGTCGTTGACGATCAGGGTCGAGGTACCGCTGCTGTTTCCCCGGATGACGAGCCGGTCTGTTATCGACGTGTCGTCGCCCAGGACAGTATCCATTTCCACCCAGTTGTCCTGCCCGACATAATCGCCATTGATCGTCAGGGTGCCGAACGCACCATTGCCGGCCGGCCTGATGGACCCGGCAACAATGACGTTCTGGACGGCTCCGATGCCCTCGAGCTCCGAGCCCGGGGCGATATTCAGGGTGCCGCCTAGAATGCCGTCGACCTGCAGGACCTTGTCGTGCACGTTGGCGACGGTTTCCACCGTGCCGGCGAAACCCGAACTGTCGCCCGTCAGGATCGTTCGTCCCGATTCGAGGCGGACGATGGCATTCGGGCCGCCGACAAGGCTTGCCCCGAAATCATAGGCGAGATCGTCATGGTTGAAGAGCAACTGGGCGGCGCCGGCGCCGAAATCGATCGACGGAGCGTTGACGACACCCGGCGCAACCGGCGAGCCGCCGCCCGGCGCGCCGATGACGAGCGTGCCGCTGGAGCCAGCGTCACGGCCGATCAAGATGGGGGCGGCCGAAGTCAGCGTGGCGCCGGGCCCGACGATGACGGTGCCGATGTTGCTCGGCCCGATCTCGACATTGCCGTAGGACTCGGTCCCTACGACATAGTCAGGCGGAGTATCGACCACCAAAGATTGTGCCGAAGCATAATGTCCGGATACGAGGACGAGACAGGAAGACGCCAGGGCGACCCGGTGAAAACGACGCAACTGAAACATTGTACCGAACTTCTATAAAGTTAAAACAATAGCTTTCGATAATTGCTCTTAAAGTGAGCATCTGGGCGGCAACCTATAGCGCCTCACGCGGAGGTGAAGCGCTCCGAAAGTCTCATTCCTCCCCCAAAAGTCGGCCACACGGAGTAGACTTTCGCGTCGTGAGCCGCCCGGTGCGGTCCGGCAATTGGCCGAATTCGGGAGGGCGAAGTGAAAGAAGTTCAAGACAATCAGTCAGGGATATTCGCGGATATCGACTTGTGGCGGAGCGATGCTGGCCTGCGGGAAGCGGTCGGCGATGTCGATGCAGCCGGGTTGGCGGATTTTGGGCAGGCCGCAGGGAGCGCTGCGTCGCTGCAACTCGGGCGAACGGCCAACGAGTGGCTTCCAAGGTTTCGCCCTTTCGATGAGAAGGGCACGGAGGTCGGGTTGGTCGAGTTCCATCCCGCCTATCACGCCCTTATGGAACGCGGCTGCACGGCTGGCCTGCATGCCTCCACCCATTCAGGAGGCAGCCATGTGGCGCGCGCGGCGCGCTTCTACATGACGGCGCAGGTAGAATGCGGCCACCTCTGTCCGTTGACGATGACGCACGCCAGCATGGCAGTACTGGACGGCGCACCTACAATCTCGAACGTCTGGCGCAACGGCATCCTGTCGCGGAGATACGATCCTTCTTCACGCCCCGCTGCGGAAAAGTCCGGCTTGACGATCGGGATGGGAATGACGGAAAGGCAGGGTGGCTCGGACGTACGCAGCAACCGCACCATTGCGGAGCAACAGGCGGACGGCAGCTATCGCTTGAACGGGCACAAATGGTTCCTGTCGGCGCCGATGTCGGACGCGTTCCTGATGCTGGCTCAGGCGCAGGGTGGGCTGACGGCCTTGCTGGCACCGCGTATCCTGCCGGATGGGACGCCCAACGGGCTTCACTTGCGCCGCCTGAAGGACAAGCTCGGCAACCGCTCCAATGCGTCCGCCGAAGTGGACCTCGTCGACGCGGCGGCCTTCGCGGTTTCCGAGGAAGGTGCCGGCATTTCCACGATCCTGCGGATGGTCAACCTGACCAGGCTGGACTGTGCCCTCGCCTCTGCCGGGCTGATGCGCCTCGGCCTCTCCGTGGCCCTTCACCATGCCGGACAACGTGTGGCTTTCGGCCGACTGTTGATGGATCAGCCGCTCATGCGCGCCGTGCTGGCCGAGATCGCCATCATGGCGGAGGCCTCGACGGCGCTCATCTTCCGCCTGTGCCGTGCCTGGGATCTTGCGGCGGAAGACGAAAGCGAGGCGGCATTCGCACGCCTGATGACGCCGGCAGTCAAATATTGGATCTGCAAACTCGCGCCGACGATGCTTTACGAAGCGATGGAATGCCTCGGCGGCAACGGATACATCGAAGACGGGCTGCTTTCCCGCGCCTATCGCGAAGCCCCCGTCAATGCCATCTGGGAAGGCACCAGCAACGTCATCGCGCTGGATGTCCTGAGAGCACGCACGCGGTCGCCCGACACATTCGGATACATCGTCGACAGCCTGCGCCCGGGGCCTGAAGACGGCACCGTCATGCTGGAGAGATGGCGCCGCCTTGCCGGCGGCGGACAGGAGGCCGGGGCCCGGACGGCGGCATCGGACCTTGCGATCCTTGCCGCGCTGAAGCAACTCCGTCTTAGTCCGGAAACGGCCCTTGCCGACGCCTTCACCGCCGTCCTTTCACGGGCCGCGTGCGGCGGCCTTGCCGGCTACGACGGGTCCGGGCAGGCTCAGCTTCTGGAGCGCGCCCGGCCTGTCACGGCGAATGAATAGCCAGCGACATCTTCTGGTTGGACACGAGATTTCTGGCGTAAAGGTGGCCCTAAAAGCTTGCCGGATGAGCAGCGCGCGCCCGCTTTGGATACCACGCCGTGAATTTCACGGCGCCAACAAGCGCCAGGATGATAATCCATACCCCGAAGTGCGAAGACACGGATGGCGCGGCAAACAGCAAGATATCAGCGACGACAATCACAGCGAATGCCGCTGCCCATGCGCCGGAGATCACGTAATTCGTTCGCAGGAACTCAGTGCTGCTGGCAACTTCCGGGGAAACGCCTTCTTTTGCATACTGCAGGGTGAATGGCCGGCGCAGCAGGATCGAGGCGAGCACTATCAGAAGCAGGCCTGTATCGACCATTATGCGGACGGCCATTACCGACAGCGAGACATCGCTCAGTGCAACGTAAAGCGTCAGTCCGGCAAACAGGATCAGAGTTCCGATCTCGAGAATTTTCAGCGGGCGATGTGCAAGCACATCCCGGAGCAACAGCACAGCCGCGGCCACTGTGCCGCTAATCAGCCCTTCGAATGATCCAAGAAAGCGGTCGACGAAAGCGAAGGCAATGAATGGGGCCAGAGCAAGCAGAATATTCATTTGGCACCTCGCAGTCGTTTTGCGAATGCTTGCACCAAATCATGATAAAGGGAAGCAGGCGTCACCGCCTAGCTGCCCGATCCCGCATGCAAGGGGCAGGTGCACCTACAGTTTCCCCACCGCGTCTATAGTGGTTGGCACTACCTCCCGGCAGCGAAATCGATCCCGGCCTGCGTCTCGGCAATGGCCTGTTCGATAAGTTCGATTGCCCGCTCGCGGTGACCGCCCTTATTCGGCTCTGCTGCCCGCAGCGAGTCCAAAGCGGAACGCAGCTCTGATATCGCGGCTTCCATTTCCGGCTGATCGGCCCGCGCTTCTGTTACGATATGACCGATACCTGCAAGGCCAAGTCCAAGGACCGCCACTAGTGCAAGCGTACGAATAGACATGGCAGCTTCCCTGAACTTGTTATGACATCCAATACAGGCGCAAACAAATATCGGCGTCAACTGAATTCAGTCGGATAAAGTCGGCCCTTGAGAATCCAAGCCAGGGCGCCCGTTGAATACCGGCGTCGACGCTCGAATGCCAGTTGCAGCATGATGCAACATGACTTCGTAACAATGCCATCTAAGTAATTGTTTTTATTGGCGACCCCGGCAGGATTCGAACCTGCGACCATCGGCTTAGAAGGCCGGTGCTCTATCCACTGAGCTACGGGGCCATGGAAGCGGCAAGGGCCGCCTCGGTTAGTGCGTCCAGGGCTGGACCCGGTCGTACTTGAAATTGTCGGAATAGGACACGCGCGAGCGCGCGATGCGCGGCGTATCCTCGACCTCGTAGGCGATTCCGTTGCGCTCCGCGTATTCCACGGCCTGCTCGCGCGTATCGAAGGTCAGGCGCACCTGCTGCCGCATGTCACCGCTGGACGTGTAGCCCATCAGGGGCTCCACGACCTTGGGTTTCAGCGGTTCGAAATCGAGGATCCAGACGCGGGTGCGCGCCTTGCCGGACTGCATGGCGTTACGCGCTGGACGATAGATACGGGCAACCATGGCGGCATCCTTGTTGTCGCTGACCGATCGGCGATTGGATGCCATGGTCGGAGCGGCAGGATTCGAACCTGCGACCCTCTGGTCCCAAACCAGATGCGCTACCAGACTGCGCTACGCTCCGCTCAAGGCCCGCACGCCGGAGGGCCTTGGGCTTACTAGCTTTGCCGGTGCGGCTTGGCAAGCCTCGTCTGCGCTCCGGCCGCGCACGAACCCTGTTTCTGCCACGCCCTTCGCCTATCTGGTCGAAAACCGGGTGTCGAAAGCTGTCGGAAGGGGAATCGCTTGCGCCATATCGGACCACAACTGAGCCGGATCTGGCACGATGTCCGCCGCGCGCCGTCCGGCAGGCATCCCCCTGTCTTTCCGGTTCAATTGATCTGCATCGCGGCCATGGGGGCGGCCCTGGCGATAGCCAGTTTCCCGATCGACAGGCGCATAAGCCTCGCCATGCTCGGCGAACCGGCAGGCAGCCTTGCCTTCCTGCGCATCGCCACCGATGTGGGTCTGGTGCGCTGGTATCTCTGGCCGATGCTCGCCCTGATCGTCGCGCTGACCTTCGTGGACTGGAGGCGGCTGGAGACATCCGGACGCCTGCGTCTGGCCCGGACCTATGCCTATGCCTGCCACCTTTTCGGCTCCGTCGCCCTTGCCGGAATCCTCACCAACATACTCAAGGTGGTATTCGGCCGGGCGAGACCGGCCCTTCTGGAAGATTACGGCAGCTTCGCCTTCCGGCTGGCGCGGTTCGGGGACCAGTTCGCCAGCTTTCCATCGGGCCACGCCACCACGATGGGCGCCGTTACCGCCACCTTCATGATACTGGTTCCCCCGGCGCGCCTGCCCATTTTCCTCGTCGGTTTCAGCCTTGCGCTGAGCCGTATCGTGGTCCGGGCGCATTTTCCGAGCGACGTCCTTGCCGGGTTCACGATCGGGTTCGTCACATCCGTGGTCGTTGCCCGCTTCATGGCCGGCCGCGGACTGGGCTATCGCTTTGCTGCCGGCGGCACCGGCCTGCGCGGCCTTCTGCCCGTGCCGCGCTGATGCTCAGCCGATGCGATGGCCGTCGCCGAATGCCCTGACGAAAGCCGGTGCGGCCTCTGCCACGGCAGCGAGGGAATAGCCGCCCTCCTGCACGATGACGCTCGGCAGGGCCAGCCGCGCCAGCAGGCCCCCCAATGTCTCGTAAGCGGGCGTCGTCACGTCGAGCCGGGACAGCGGGTCGTCCCGATGGGCGTCCCAGCCCGCTGAAATGACCAAAGCCTGCGCACCGAAAGCCGCCACGGCATCGGCTAGCCGCGCGACCGCGTCCGCATAGGCGCCGTCGCCGCTTCCCGGCGCCAACGGGAGGTTTAGGTTGCAACCCGTCCCTGCCCCGGCCCCGCATTCATCCGCATAGCCGAAATAATGCGGGTAATAATTGCTGGGGTCGGTGTGGGTGGATGCGAAGAAGACGTCGTCCCGATGGTAGAAGATCGCCTGCGTCCCATCGCCGTGATGGGTATCGAAGTCGAGAATGGCGACACGTTCGAAGCGCTTGCGCAGCACCTGCGCGGCGATCGCCGCATTGTTGAGGAAGCAGAAGCCCGACGCACGGTCGGCATAGGCGTGATGGCCGGGCGGACGGCAAAGCGCGTAGGCCGCCGGCTCCCCGCCGGCGACGGCGCGTGCCGCCGCGACGGCACTGTCGGCCGAACGCAGCGCCGCCTCGAACGTGTCTGCCATCATGGCGCAGGACAGGTCGCCGATATACCATCCGGTCCTGCCGAGAATGCCCCTGGTGCGAGGCTTCGGACGCTGCGCCAGCCCGACGCCTGCGGTGCCGTAGGGATGGACGTTCGGCAGCACTTCCGGCCCCGCATTCGGCAGTTTCCGGAACTCGTCGTAAGCCGAGGCGAGGAAGTCGATATAGTGGCCCGCATGCACGGCGAGGATCGGCTCCAGCCCGGCCTCTTCGGGCACCTCCACCTGAAGCCCGCAAGCCTCCAGGCTTTGCCGCATCACCGCCGGCCGCTCGGGGCGCTCCAGAGGCTCCACGATCTTGCCGTGGACGAGGTATTGCGTGGGACGATGGCTCGACTGTGCGTCATGGAAAAAAAGCTTCAAGGCGTAATCCCGGGTGAAACGACTTGCGAAGGACCGTTAGCCGGGCACGGAAAATGCCCCGGATCCGGCGGAACCCGAAGGTTCCATAGTCGTTGATCCCACGCAATCCGTGGGAGGAACCAATGATCAGACGGCTGGCCCCGAAAGTCGACATCCGCAACGTGGATGGGCGATACGATTTGCATTGGGGCATCTACTGGCTGGATGGGCTGACCTTCGAAGAGTCCGAGATCGCCCTCGATCAGATCAATTCCCGGACTTTCGACCCGACCCAATGGAAAAGCTGCCGCAGCCGCATCAGCTTCGCACGGGAAGAAAAGCCCGCGAGAGGGCTTGGCGGGCACGCTGCCTGACGCATGTACGCCGATGCGACCATTCGCGTAACGGAGGCAGGAAATGAGCGGTTTGGAATCCATCCGTGAACATATGGAAGTCATCGGTGCCGATGGAGTCCATGTGGGCAAGGTCGATCGCGTCGAAGGCGATCGGATCAAGCTGACCCGGGAAGAAAATCCCGAGGGGCACAAAGGCCATCATCATTATATCTCGGTCGGGCTCGTCGCCGATGTCGAGGGCGACAAGGTGCGCCTCTCGGCAAATGGCGATGTTGCGGTGACGTTCGAGGAAGAAGAGAGCGGCAAGGGCATCTGAAGCCTAGTCGCTCCATCCCGGTTTCAGGGGGCTGTTGCATGGCGCGACAGCCCCTTCTGATTCCTTCAGGGGTCTTACCCTCACCTGTTGGCGTAGGGGTAAGGCGCCGAAGGGTGAACCCCGTTCAACCCTTGAGCCAAGAGACCCGCTGCTGCGCCACCGCTAGCTTTGGAGGCATGCGTATCTTCTCCGAATCGCAAATACAGGCGCTGCGCCATCTGGAGCAATCGCCCATACTCGTGTCCCGCAACGACCAGCGGTGGCACGGGCTACCGCATGGCATCCGCACGCTGCGCACTCTGGAACAGCTCGCGCATGCCGGCTTCTGCCGTTCGTCCTATGACCAGGCAAGGCAGGCCATAACCTTCACCATCACACGCGCCGGCCGGCAGGCCGTGTCGACGATGGACGAGCAGCAGCCATTGACGCAACCGCGCAGCAGCGAAACAGCCCGTTAACCGCCCCTTTGCCAGTATGGCCCCCTCACAGCAGCGAGGCCGACCGCAATGAACGACGCCGTCAGGAAACTTGCCCAGTCCATGCTCGATGCGGAACGGGAGAAGCGCGCCTGGAATGCGGGCCGCTCTGCCTTTCGGGAGCGCGGCGAGATTGCCATGAACCCGAATGCGCCAGGCTCGCACGAGCATGGGTTATGGGCGGATGGCTTCGCCTACGAGCGCAAGCGCGGCGCACCCCAGATGCGCGCGGCAAGCCTGCCGGAAAAATCTTCGGCCTAGGCTCGGGGCCGCGACAGCGTGGCCGTCGGAAGTGCGCGCTCGAAGAACTCGACGGAGTCGAGGAAGCGGACAAGATCCTTGCCGGCGTGGAGCCGCGCCGTCACCCGCCCTATCCGGGCCCCGTAGCGCACGAGCGTTCGCAGGCTTGCAAGCACCTCGAGCGTCTCGGCCGGGGCATTGTCGCGGTACACGCCGAAAGCCCTCTCTGCCGTCGACGGGTTCATGGCCAACGCCACGATCTGGGTGAACAGCAGCATCGTATCGCGCGCCTGCGCCGAGGCCATCGGCATGACGGCCTCGGGCTCTTCCTCGAAATCGAAGAACAGCACCTGCCCGTCCACCAGCCCCATGTCGCGCGGATGCGGCCGCCCATGGCAGACCCCGACTGCATGGGCCTGCGCCAGGGCGTGCGCTGCAATGACGAGAAGTTCGTCGTGACGATCCGCCTGCCCGGCCATCCGCAGCGCGTCCATGCGCGCCATCAGTGTTTCTCCGGCATCCGCCACCGCAAGACGCGTTTTCGATACCCGCTCCATGGACGGAACGCCGATCCCGCATTCGGCGAAGGCGCGCCGCTTGCGCAACTCGCGATCGACCAGGCCCACCGCGTCGACGGTTGGAGAAGGACGCAGGAGCTCGAGCCGGATGGCGGCGGACACGAAGCGATGGAAGCGCTGCCCAGGGCTCACGGTTCCGTAGCTGAAATCCTTGATCCAGACATCCGCTCCGCCACGGCTGACGCGGATGAGACGTTGGCCGGGCTTGCTTGCAGGTTTGTGCCCGCGTGATGTGATGGAGACATTCTGAAAAGCCACAGCCATCCCCTGGCGTCGTTCCGGGAATGGCTGAGAACTCTATCCAAGGTTGTATTTCGTCAAGTGTGGATGAAGCTTTTATGTCTGCCGTGTGACAGCTTTACCAGAGTTTTGTACCCTTCGGCTCCGGCCAGTCATCATCCTTGTCCGGGTCGTCCTCCCGCTCGTCGTCGACGCCTTCGACGTCGTCCTCCTCGTCCTCGTCGGGCATGTCCTCGCCGATCAGCGAAGGATCGTTCGGACGGCCGCGGAAGCGATTGTCCAGGCGGCGTACGGCGTTCGTCAGGACGTCGACCCGCCCTCCCTGATCGGCATCTTCGGGGTTTTCGCGTTCGATTTCGGATTTCTTGTCAGCCATGTCGGCCTCCTTTTCGACATCCCTGAAATTCGCGGGCTGTCGTCAAGGTTCCCGGCTGCCGATGGTCAGCTGCGCCGGCGGCATGGCCAGTTCCAGTCGCGCTGCTTGCCGGTGTCGACGTGGATGGCGGCCGTATGGCAATAGGTGCCGACACCGCCGCGCGAGGGCAGCGAGCGCACAAAGCGTGCAACCTCGACGCCGCTGACGCCCGGAATGTGGAAGTCGGCAGCCTTGCATGCCATGTGCATCGAAGCCTTGGCGCCGCCGACGCGGCGGTTATGCGGCGGCGAGCGATAGCCCGAGGTGATGACGGCCTTCTTGCCGAAGCGGCTTTCAACTTGCCGGATCATCCGCACCAGATCGGTGCCGAAACAACTTGTGTTCACATCATCGCGGGCGACCATAAGCCCGCTCGGCGCCAGCCGGGCCATGCCGCCAAGAGAAGCGATCTGATATTCCCCACCGATGTCGTCCAACAGCTCTTCGCTGTCGACTGACGCACGTTTGCCGATCTTGAACAGGGACGATGCGTCCACCCCCGGCAGTTCCGCGCTGGGTGACGGCTTGCCCATTCCGTCCGTATGCGTGACCACCACGCGAGATGCGACCGCCTCCGCAACGGCCTGCGGCTCCGGCTGCTCGCTTTCGGCCCTTTGCGACAGTGCGGCGAACAGCGACGTATCGGCCTGCCGCCGGGGCTGCGCCGGCGGCGAGTAAGCCGCAAGAGGCCCCTCGGCCCGCGGAGCGGAAAAGGTGGAGGATGCCTGCGTCAACAGCGCTTTTTCCTCGGCGGCGGCTTCCGCCATCTCGGCCGGGACGCCGGAGGAGGTTTCCGCCGGCTGGCCGGCAGCCGCCGTCTGCTTGTCTTCCTGTCCCTCCGGCCTGGCTTCCGCCGTTTCGACGGCGGCCTCCGCAGGGGCCGGAGATGGCGTGTTGAAACCGAAAGCGGACGTGTCGTCGATTGCGGACATGCAACCGGAGAGCGCAGGAAAGGCGATGACGCCCATCAGGAACACGCCGTTGCGCAGGGCCGACCGAAGGCCCGAAGTGCTATGTCCGATCAAGATCCGTTCCACCCTCTGGCATGCCGGCCAACCCCGAGGCAGAGCATGCATTAACGGCACGGCGATGACGCCGGCTCCTGTCCCCGCACGGCGCCCGGTCGAAGCCGGGCACTGCGCTGTATGCCATGAGCATTCGGGCCGAATTCGGGCCCGATCAACCGGACGTTAACCCAAAACGCTTGCGCGAAACAATAGCGTTACCAGACACCGGTGTTCTGCATCGACGCCCAAGGCTCCGCCGGGGCCTTCGCCTCGCCCTTCTGCAGCAGTTCGATCGAGATGCCCTCGGGTGAACGGACGAAGGCCATGTGGCCGTCGCGCGGGGGCCGGTTGATGGTGATCCCGGCTTGCTGCAACCGGGCGCAGGTGGCGTAGATATCGTCCACCTCATAGGCCAGATGGCCGAAGTTCCGGCCGCCGGCATAGTCTTCCGGATCCCAGTTGTAGGTCAACTCGACCAGCGGCGCCTTGTTTTGGCGCGCGGCCTCCATGTCGTCCGGCGCGGCCAAGAAGACGAGCGTGAACCGCCCCTTCTCGTTCTCGATCCGCCTTACTTCGGCAAGGCCGAGGGCGCCTTCGTAGAACTCCAGTGCCCGGTCGATGTCGCTGACCCGGACCATCGTATGAAGATAGCGCATGTTACCTGCTTCTCTGTATGCGTTGGAGGTTCGCCGCCACAAGTAGAGCGTCCCCGCCCCGTGGCAAAGATCGACTGCATCGCACGGACGCGAACCATACGCCAGGCTTTCGGCAGGTTGGACACGGGCGACGCGCGCCACTTGCCTTGCCACAAATCGCCGATATGTGCGCAGGGATCAGGCACAGGGCGTGCACGCATACAAAACGGCTTGGCGCGTGGCCGCATTCATGCTTGATTCGGCTTGGACAGGACGGCGGACCTTTGCGATGACAGAACGCGCACCTTCTACCGAACGGGAGCTGCGACCGGAGGCGGGTGGCGTGGACAGCATCGTCGTATCCGGCCACATCAAGTGGTTCGACATCGCGAAGGGCTTCGGCTTCATCGTTCCCGACGATGGATCGGGCGACATCCTCCTGCATGTGACCTGCCTGCGGCGCGACGGGTATACAACGGTCAGCGAGGGCGCGCGCCTCGTCTGCGAGGTCCAGCAGGGCGAGCGCGGCCTGCAGGCGTTCCGCATCCTGTCCATGGACCACTCCACCGCCATCCACCCGTCCCAGATGCCGCCGGCGCGCACCCGCCTGAAGGTGGAGCCGACGAGCGACCTGGAACTGGCCACCGTAAAGTGGTTCAACCGCACCAAGGGCTACGGCTTTCTGTCGCGCGGGGCGGGTACGGAAGATATCTTCATCCACATGGAAACGCTGCGCCGCTACGGCATGACCGAACTTCGCCCCGGGCAGGAGGTCTTCGTACGCTTCGGCAACGGGGCCAAGGGCCTCATGGCAGCCGAAATCAGGCCCGCCTCGGGGGCGGGCAACAGGGTAGAGCATTGATGTCATCCACGGCCGATGGGCGTCGTAACCGGCTGATCGCCGGCGCCTTCATTCTTGTCCTCGCGATCGTCTCCTATTTCGTCTTCACCTCCGGCTCCATCGGATCCACGGCGACCCTGCTCACCGGCAGCGGCGCGCATCGCATCTCCGTCGAGATCGCCGACACGCCGGAAAGCCGGGCGACCGGGCTGATGAACCGCAACAGCATGGACGAAGACCACGGCATGCTCTTCGATTTCGGAGAGGTGCGGGATGTCTCCATGTGGATGAAGAACACGCTCATCCCCCTCGACATGATCTTCATCCGGCAGGACGGCACCGTCGCGCGCATCGCGCGTCATGCGACGCCGCTCTCCCTTACCCCCATCCCCTCGGGCGAGCCGGTACGCTACGTGCTGGAACTGAACGGCGGCGCGGCGGCCGGATACGGCGTCGAACCGGGCGATCGCGTTCATCACCCCTTGGTCGGAAACGGGGCCAAATAAGTTCCAGAGGCGGGTTGCGTCGGAAAACGACTCACCCTATACACCCTCGTGCCGCGCCCATCGTCTAGCGGTTAGGACGGCGCCCTTTCACGGCGCAAACAGGGGTTCGATTCCCCTTGGGCGTACCACTCTTTCATTCAAGTTCGGCATGCGGTGTGCAACCAGCGATTTCCGTCGCGGGTGGCTTACCGGCGCTCTGCTTCGTCCCGTCGCGCCATGCGCCGGCCTTGCCAGCGCGGATACAGGATACCCACCGCGAGGCCGCACAGCACGAGGGCTGCCGCCGCCAGCTTCCATCCAGGCAGTGGCTCCGCCAGAAACACGTAGGAAGCGCCCATGCCGAAGACGGGCACAAGCAGCGCAAGCGGCGTCACCGTCGCGGCCGGGTAGCGCCCCAGCAGGAAGGCCCAGGCGCCATAGCCGAACATCGTATTGCCCACGCTCTGCCAAAGCACGGCCGCCCAGGTTGAAAGATCGGCATTGGCAAGGCCGGCGCGGATAGCCGGCCAGCCCTCCAGCATGACGCTGAGCACGGCAAGCGGCGGGATGGCGAATAGGCTGGACCAGACGACATAGGGGAGCATGTCGGTGACGCCGCTGCGCTTGGCGACGATATTGCCGCCTGCCCAGCTCATCGCGGCCACCAGCACGAGGCAAAGGCCGAGAACGCTCGTATCCCCCTCCGTATGGAGCGCGATGACGACGATGCCGCTGGCGGCCAGCAGCAGCGCCGCCCATTGGAAGCCGCGCACCCTCTCGCCCGTCAGGACGATTGCGAGCCCGATGGTGAAGAAGACCTGGCACTGGATGACCAGCGAGGCCAGCCCCGGCGAAATGTGCCCGCGCATGGCAACGAAAAGGATGCCGAACTGGCCCGCGCCGATCAGGATGCCGTATGCGGCGAGATTGCCGGGCGAAGTCCGTGGACGCGGCAGGAAGAACACCAGCGGAAATGCCGCCAGCAGAAAGCGGAGGCTGGCGAAAAGCAGGGGCGGCAGATGGTCCAGCCCGATCCGGATGATGACGAAATTCGTGCCCCATACCGCGACGACGCAGAGGGCCAGCATAAGGTGCCGCAAAGGCAGGGACGATGCGCTCATGGCAAGCGCTTTACGCCCGAACCTTAACCAAAGCCATGCAATTCTAACGACTATCGAAACAGCCCGTTAAGCTCGACCCCCTACCCTGCCGGCATGATAAGAGTCGCCAAGCAGTATCTGTTGCTCGCCCTTGTCCTGCCGCTGGCCGCGTGCGCCTCCGCGCCGACCAACACGGCCAACAGCTGTGCGATTTTCCAGCAGAAGGACGGGCTCTTCAACAATTGGGAGCGTGCCGCCGATCGCACCCACCAGGAGTTCGGCGTGCCCGTGCCGATCCTGATGGCAACGATCCAGGCCGAATCCAACTTCGAGGCGCGCGCCCGTCCGCAGCGCACCAAGATTCTGGGGTTCATTCCGTGGAAGCGGAAGTCGACGGCCTACGGCTATGCGCAGGCGCTTGACGGTACCTGGGACGAGTACAAGCGCGTCACCGGACGCAGCATGGCCCGCCGCAACAATTTTTCGGACGCGGTCCATTTCGTCGGCTGGTATCATTATACCAGCCATCGGCGGAACGGCATCAGCCGCACCGACCCGTACAATCTCTATCTCGCCTATTATTCCGGGCATGCCGGCTATGCGCGCGGGAGCTGGCGCAGCAACAACGCCATACAGGGCGCGGCGCGTCGCACCGCTTCGATGGCGAACCGGTACGAAGCGCAACTGCGCAATTGCCGATAGCGCCTTTCCGGTTCATACCGGAACGCATGAAACCTAAGATCCTCGTCAAGGCCGCCGCATGGGGCGCGCTCGCCTTCATCGCCTTCGTGACGCTGAGCCCGATCTCCATGCGGCCCGTTTCGGCCGCGCCGGTCAATATCGAGCGGCTCGGCGCCTATCTGGTTCTCGGCGCCCTGTTCGGCGCGGCGTACCCGAAGCGCATTCCGCTGGTGCTTGGCCTGCTCGTCGTCGGGTCTGCCGGCCTCGAGGTTTCGCAGAACCTCGTACCTGGCCGCCATGGCCGGATCGACGACGCCCTTTTCAAGGCAGCGGGCGCCTGCGTCGGCGCGCTCGCCGGCGGCGCCATCGCCCGCTTACGGGCATTGCGCCTTACATCAGAACGAGAATGAGCGTCAGGCCGAAACCGGTGATGAACACGGTTCCGATCGCGCCCAACGCCAGCGGACGGATACCCTTGGCGCGCAACTTGCCGATATCGGTCTCCAGCCCCATCGCGGCAAGCGCTGCAGCCAGCAGGAAGCTCGTCGCGGTGACGATGCCGGAGTGAAGGTTTGCCGGCACGCTGACGACGCTGTTCACCAGCATCATGGCGATGAAGCCGAAGACGAACCAGGGCACGGGCACCCCGGCTCCGCCCTGCGATCCGCCCCGCGCACGGCGCATCTGCATGAAGCCCAAAGCCAGGATAAGCGGCGCCAGCAGCATGACGCGGCTGAGTTTGGCGACCGTACCGAACTGGCCCGCGACTTCGCCGCCCTGAAAAGCCGCCGCCACCACCTGCGCCACTTCGTGGATGGTCGCGCCGGCCCATAGACCGTACAGGCGCGGGGCAAGATCGAAGATCGGGGCCAGCACCGGCAGAAGCAGCATGGCGATCGATCCGAACACCGTCACGCAGGCGATGGCGTAGGCCACATCCTCTTCATGGGCGCGCGTCACCGTATTGGTGGCGATCACCGCCGAGGCGCCGCAGATGGATGTACCGGCCGCGATCAGTTCGGCCAGCTTGCGTTCCACACCCAAGGCCCGTCCGGCCGCCTTGATGAAGACGAAGCTGGAGACCAGCGTCGCCACGATGACGGCGAAGCCCGTCGGGCCGATCTCCATAACCTGCCAAATCGTCAGTTGCATGCCCAGCAGCACGATCGCGAAGCGCAGGACGCGCCGCAGCGAAAAGGTAATGCCCGGCTTTGCGACGGCGATAGGACCGGCCGTGTTCCGGATGGCCATGCCGAGCACGATGGCGACGATCAAGGGGCTCAACGCCGCGATACCCGACAGGCGCTGGACCACGAGCGCAACGAGTGCAATGCCGAACGTCAGCGCAAGCCCCGGCAGGGTTGCCATGCCGGCCCGGGCAAAGCCACTTTGCCCGATACCGGAAAATGCAGGTCTCGTTTTGCGCGCTTTGGCGGAATGCCGGTCGATTGTCATCGTCGAATGGTCCGATCATGGAAAATCGATCCAAATCTGCGGCGAGACTATCAACAAATCCAACGCATAATTATGCTGATTTCGATCGATTTCATCGATAGGTTTTGCCATGACGCTCGAACAGCTTCGCATCTTTCTGGCGGTCGCGAACAGCCAGCACATGACGCGTGCCGCCGCCGCGCTCAACCTGACGCAATCCGCGGTCAGCGCCTCCGTTGCCGCCCTCGAGGCCCGCTACGCCGTCCGCTTCTTCGACCGGGTCGGCCGGCGGATCCAGTTGACGGAGGCCGGCCGCCATTTCGTGGACGAGGCGCGGGCGGTCTTGGCGCGGGTGGAGACGGCCGAGCTTTCGCTGGCCGACTGGAGCGACGTGGTGATGGGCCGGGTGCGCGTCCATGCCAGCCAGACGGTGGCCAGCTACTGGCTGCCGCCGCGCCTTGTGCAGCTCCGGACGCTGTATCCGCGCGTGGAAGTGGAACTGACGGTCGGCAACACGACGCAGGCGGCCCGCGCCCTCCTGGAGGGCGAGGCGGATGTGGGCGTGGTGGAAGGCCTTGTGGACGAACCCGCATTGACGGCGGCCAAGGTCGCCGACGACGAATTGTGCCTCGTCGTCGGGGCCGGGCACCCCTGGGCCGGGCTGTCATGCGTCGACCCGACGCTCTATGGCAAAACCGATTGGGTGCTGCGTGAACCCGGCTCCGGCACCCGTGCCCGTTTCGAGGAGCATCTCGCCAGCCATGGCGTCGCTTTGGCAGGGCTGCGCATCCTTCTGGAAGAGCCTTCCAACGAATCCATCCTGGCCGCCGTCATGAGCAGCCGGGCGGCGAGCGTGCTGTCGGGCCGGGCTGTGGAACTTGCCGTCGCGGCCGGCCGCGTACACGCCATCGCCATCCCGCACATGGGCCGCGCCTTCACTGCCCTTCTCCACCGGGAGCGGCACCACACGCGGGCGACCCGAAGCCTGATGGAACTGCTGATCGCACATTCGAGCTGATGGATCGCTTCGCGGCCTGACGCGTTGAGCCGTCAGTCGGCGTATGGCGGGGAACAGGCACTTGCGGAACTATCGGGACGGCCGGACGGCAGCGAACTGGGCAGGCATCGCGGCAGGCATAGCCTCGATCGTATCGATCGGCGCGATCGCCTGGACGGTCGGCAACGATGTGCGCAACGCCGACCGGCAGACCCGAACGCCGAAGAACCACGACCCGCTGAAAGATCCGCATGGCCGGCAGGTGACGCGGCCGCAGCAGATTCCGGCCAAGGGATGGAAAGACATCCTGTGGCGCACAGTCCAGGAATTCATGAACGATCGTCTCATGCTGGTGGCGGCCGGCGTGACCTTCTACGCTTTGCTTGCGATCTTCCCGGCCATAACGGCGCTCGTCTCCATCTACGGCCTCTTCACCGATACGGCGGCGCTCAATTCGCAGCTCCAGCTTCTCAACGATCTGTTGCCCCAGGGCGCCGTGCAGATCATCGGAGAGCAGATGCAGCGGGTTGCCAGCAAGGGCACCAGCCAGCTCGGTTTCGGCCTTGTCTTCGGCCTCGGCATCGCGCTCTGGAGCGCCAATGCGGGCATGAAGACACTCTTCGATGCGATGAACATCGTCTACGAGGAGGAAGAAAAGCGCAGCTTCGTGATGCTGACGCTGATCACGCTGTTCTTTACCCTTGCCACGATCCTCTTCCTGATTCTGGCGCTCTCCGGCGTCATCCTTCTGCCGGTCGTCCTCGACTTCCTCCGCCTCGGCCCGGTGGAAGGCTGGCTCCTTCTGCTGCGCTGGCCGATCCTCCTGCTCATCGTCGCCGGCGGCCTTTCCATCATCTACCGCTTCGGGCCCAGCCGGGCGCGCGCCCGCTGGCGCTGGGTTTCCTGGGGCGCCCTGGTGGCGGCCGTCCTGTGGGTCGCGTTCTCCATCGCATTCTCCTGGTATGCGCAGAATTTCGGCGCCTATGACGAAACCTACGGCTCGCTCGGTGCGGCGATCGGTTTCATGACATGGATGTGGGTGTCCGCCATGGTTGTGCTGCTGGGCGCGGAACTGAACGCCGAAATGGAGCACCAGACCGCGCTGGACACGACGAAAAATCCGCCCAAGCCCATGGGCCTGCGCGGGGCGCGCATGGCCGACACGCTCGGCGATCCCGCTTGAGCGTCCATGCCGCCGGCAAAGTTGACATGGTAATTCATGAATACTAGAGCCGGCCGGTAGACATCCCGGTGATTGCGCCATGCTCAGACGTTTCTTTGCCTATTACGCTCCGTGGAAGGGCCTTTTCGCCGTCGATTTCGGTTGTGCGGTGCTGGCCGGCCTTCTGGAACTGGGCTTCCCCATCGCGGTCAAGGTCTTCGTGGACGATCTCCTGCCCCGTGGCGAATGGGGCCTGGTCCTGCTGGCCACGGTCGGTCTTCTGATCCTCTACGCGGTCAATACCGGGCTGATGGCCGTCGTCACCTATTTCGGGCACATGCTGGGCATCAACATCGAAACGGAGATGCGCGCCCGCGCCTTCGACCATCTGCAGAAATTGTCGTTCGGCTATTTCGACAACAACAAGACCGGCCATCTTGTGGGTCGCCTGACCAAGGATCTGGAAGAGATCGGCGAAATCGCCCATCACGGGCCCGAAGATCTCTTCATCGCCATCATGACCTTCGTCGGCGCTTTCCTGCTGATGCTTTTCATTCATCCGCCGCTGGCGATGATAACCGCCGTCATCGTGCCCTTCGGCACGTGGCTGACCGCGCGGTACGGAGCGCGCATGGCCGATACGTGGCGCGCCATCTACCGAAGCGTCGGCGACTTCAATGCCCGCATAGAAGAGAATGTCGGCGGCATCCGCGTTGTGAAGTCCTTCACCAACGAGGAGCACGAGCGCAATCTCTTCCGCGAAGACAACATGCGCTATCGGGCCCGCAAGCTGGATGCCTACCGCATCATGGCCGCCAGCCAGTCGCTCAACTACATGTCCATGCGCCTGACGCAGATCATCGTGATGGTGGCGGGCACGTGGTTCGTCGTCCAGGGTGGATTGACCATCGGCGGCTTCGTCAGCTTCCTGCTGCTGGTCAACGTGTTCTTCCGGCCCGTGGAGAAGATCGCAGCCGTCCTGGAAACCTATCCGAAGGGCATTGCAGGCTTCCGCCGCTACCTGGAGTTTCTGGATACCGGGCCTGATATAGTGGATCGGCCGAATGCGCAGGCGCTGAAAGGCATCAGCGGCGCCGTGCGCTTCGATGACGTGCATTTCGCCTATGTGCCGGGGCGGCCGGTGCTGAACGGCATCGACCTCGCCGTGCAGCCCGGCGAGACGGTGGCCTTCGTCGGCCCGTCCGGGGCCGGCAAGACGACCATCTGCTCGCTGGTACCGCGTTTCTACGACGTGACGGGAGGCTCCATCACCATCGACGGCATCGATATCCGCGACGTCACGATGGCCTCGTTGCGGCAACATATCGGCGTGGTCCAGCAGGATGTCTTCCTGTTCGGCGGCAGCGTACGCGAGAACATCGCATACGGGCGCCTGGACGCCACCGAGGACGACATCGTGGAAGCGGTGCGCCGCGCCAACCTTACGGAAACCGTCGCCGCCTTGCCGGAGGGCCTGGACACCATCGTCGGCGAACGGGGGGTCAAACTGTCCGGCGGGCAGAAACAGCGTCTGTCCATCGCCCGCATGTTCCTCAAGGATCCGGAGATCCTCATCCTCGACGAGGCCACATCGGCGCTCGACACGGAAACCGAGCGCGCCATCCAGGGCGCACTCGCCGAACTGTCGCGCGGGCGCACCACGCTGGTCATCGCGCATCGGCTGTCCACCATCCGCCATGCCGACCGCATCGTCGTCATCGACAAGGGCCGCATCGTGGAACAGGGCAGCCACGACGCGCTCGTGGCGCGTGGCGGACATTACGCACGGCTCAGCGCGGCACAGGATGCCCTGCCATCGTTCATGCAGGTCGCCGAATAGACAGCGGCGAAGCGGCAACAGCGCCATCCAATTCGTCGGCGCCCGGATTCCACAGCCTGCGACCTCATGGTTAACTCAAACCTGTAGTTGAGTTCACCTGGGGGCGTTGATGATTCGGCATGGGGGCTTCGGGGCATCTCGCCTCGTCCTGTTCGGCACCACCATGCTGGCCGCCCTGCCGGCCTACGCCCAATCCGCCCCGCCCTTCGACATGTCCGGAGAAGCCGGGGCTGCTCCATTCGCCATCACCGACAGCGACCTCGTCACCTATTCGGGCACGCAAAGCGCCGGCGAGGTCAGCATCACGCGGAACACCGGTCAAGCCGTCGAGTTTCGGGATACCTCGACGGCCGGCAATGCGGGCATCATCACCAATGCCGGCGGCGCTGCGCGCTTTCTCGATGCCAGCAGCGCCGGCACCGCCCGCCTGACGAACAATGGCGAAACCGCCTTCGCAGGGTCGGCAGGCGCCGCCGAGGCCGATATCGTCAACAATGGCTCCGGACAATTGACCTTCGACGGCGACGCCACCGGCGGCAACGCGCGGATCGGCAATAGCGGATTTGCCGCCTTCCGGGGCAACGCCAGCGCCGGCAACGCCAGCATCACCAACAACCAGACCGGGCGCATCGAATTTTCCGGCAATGCCGATGCCGGCTCCAACCTCCTGTCCAATGGCGGGACCGTGACCTTCTCGGGCACGAGTTCGGCCGGTACGCGCTTCATCGCCAACAATGTCGGCGGATCGGTCGCCTTCACCGAAAACGCGACGGCCGCCGGCGCGGATATCGGCAACAGCGGCGCCCTGACCTTCGCAGGCCGATCCGCCCTCGCGGACGGAACCATCATCAACAATGCCGGCGGCGCGGTCCGCTTTTCGTCCTCGGCTTCGGCGGCGGACGGGGAAATCGCAAACGCCGGCACCCTCGACTTTACGGACGACGCAACGGCCGGCACCGCCATCATCCTGACGCAGACGGGCGGCCGTACGGTCTTTTCCGCGAACGCCTCCGGCGGGCTGGCGGAGATGCGGCTCGACGATGGCGCCGTTGTCGACATTTCCGGGCTCTCGAACGGCGGCACCAGCTTCGGATCCCTGCTCGGAACCGGCCAGGTGCTGCTGGGCGCAAACCGGCTGACGGTGGGTGGCAACGGGCTGGACACCGCCGTCGGCGGCCTTGCGGACGGCGGTGTCGCCGGCGGGTCCGGCGGCTCGCTGGAGAAGGTCGGGCCGGGCACGCTGCGGCTTCAGGGCGCAAATAGCTATACCGGCGCCACCATCGTCAGCGCGGGCGTGCTTCAGGCAGCCAATGCGAACGCCTTCGCGACCTTGTCCGCCGTCACCGTCGCTCCGGGCGCCCTTTTCGATATCGCCGGTTTCGACCAGACGATCGGCTCGCTCGCCGGTGGCGGCACGGTCGACCTTGCCGCCAATACGCTCAACCTCGGCGGCAACGATACGTCCACCGACTTTTCCGGACGTTTCATCGGTGCCGGCGGCATCGACAAGGTGGGCGCAGGCACGTTCCGCCTGTCCGGTGATAGTGCGATCTTCGGCCCTTCCCGCGTCAGCGCCGGCATTCTGCAGGTCGACGGCGCCCTCGCGCTTTCGCCGCTCACGGTCGGCCCGGGCGCAAGCCTTGCGGGCACGGGCACGGCCGGGCCGACCCTGGTGCAGGCGGCGGGCGCCGTTTCACCCGGGCCGGGCATCGGCACGCTGGCGATCGCGGGCGACCTCGCTTTGTCGCCCGGCGCCATCTACCGCCTGGATAATGGCGGCGGCTCAGCCGATTCCCTCTTGGCCGCAGGCGTGGCGACCATCGACGGCGCAACCCTGGCCCTCACCCAGACCGGGCTCTACACACCAGGCGCCTCAGCCACCATCCTGAGGGCGGATGGCGGAGTCGCCGGAACCTTCGGCGCGGTGGCGGAGGATTATGCCTTTCTGACACCGGTCCTATCCTACACTCCGGGGGCGGTCTCGCTGGGACTGTCGCGCAACGCGGTGGCCTTCGCCGATGTCGGCGAAACGTTCAACCAGCGCAATGCAGGCGCGGGCCTGGACGGCGCTCCGCCCGCCAATCTCGCACAGCGGGCCGTCCTCTCCGGCAATGCGGACGATGCGCGCGCAGCCTTCGACCAGTTGTCCGGCGAGGTGCACGCTTCCATGCGGTCCACGCTGATCGCCATTAGCCGGCAGCTCGAACGCGCCATGCTGGACCGCGGCCGCGCGCCCGCCATCGTCGAGCCGGGTCCGGACGCGGCTTTCGTGACGCGTCCCGCCGGATGGGCGCGCGCCTATGGCGCACGCGGGACACAGGATGGCGACGGCAACGCGGCCGGTGCGACGCGCGACGTATCGGGCGTCATGGGCGGCGTCGATGCAACGGTGGACGAGTTCGTCCGGCTCGGCTTCGCTGCCGCCTATGGCCGCAATTCCATCGACGTGGAGCAGCGCGCTTCCAGCGCCGACGTCGACAGCCTGCTCGTCGGCCTCTACGGCGGCGGCGCCTTGGGCAACGCCAGCCTCAGTGCAGGCGTCTCCTACGGTTGGCATCGGATCGACACGGCGAGAAGCGTGAGCTTTCCCTTCTTCACCGATGCACTTGCGGCTGAATACGATGCCAGCAGCGCAGCCGCCTTCGCCGAGGCAAGCTATCTGTTTCAGGCCGGTCTGCTGCGCCTGGAGCCGTTCGCCGGGCTTTCGCATGTCATGGTCGAGACGGAGCGATTCACCGAAAATGGTGGAGACGCCGCTCTCTCCGCCGAACGATCGCGCGATCAGGTCACCTTCGCGTCGCTCGGGCTGCGGGCCGGCGTGCCCCTGTCGCTCGGCTACGCCATGCCGGGTGAAGTCCATGTCCGGGCGGCATGGAGCCATGCTTTCGGAGATACGACGCCGCAAACCCGTTTTTCCTTTCTCGGGGGGCTGCCGTTCACCACAAGGGGGGCGCCGCTGGCCGAAGACAGCGTCTCGATCGAGGCCGGCCTGCGCCTTTTCCTGTCCGATCAGCTTGCGTTCGGCGTGACGTATCAGGGCGCGTTCGGTGGCGGCGAAAGCGTGCATGGCGGACTCATGAACGTCGCCTATCGATTCTGATCGCTACAATCATCGGTTGGCTTGCCTTTCCGGGTAGATGACCTCTCTAATAGTTTTTCGAGCAACCAAGCCCGGAAACCTCGATATGGCCTTGCCTCCCGCTTCGCCGTTTCCCCGCCACAAGCCGACCTACCGACAATTGTGCGAAGAATTTCACAGTCGTGTCATCAATGGCCGCTGGCCACGCGGCCGCCTGCTGAAACCCGATACTCTCATTGCGGAAGAGTTCGGTGTCAGCGTCGCGACCGTGCGGCGTGCCTTCGAAGTCCTCGAACGGCTGCATGTCATCGAGCGGGTGCGTGGACACCGCAAGATCGTCAGCCTCGACACAGCGCGGCGGGCCGCCGCGCTGATGAACGTCGTCGATCTGGACGGCACTCCCGTCGGCGGCGATATCGTTATCCGCTCGGTCGAAAGGCTGCCGAGATCGATGCTGCTCGTGCAGCGCGCTCGGTTCTATCGCGGGCGCCCTTTCGCGGTCGAATATGTCGAGATGCCTGCGCCGTGCGATCAGCCGAGTCTGGAAGATTTGGCCGCGTCGGCACAGGATGCCATCGTCGGCGGACGCATTGCCGTCACGAAGCGGGAGTATGCGGATATCGTCACCGCATGCGATGCGGCAATCGACCTGTTCTCGCTGACGCCACCCGCCTTCGTGCTGGAAATCCGGCGTACCCTGCTGGACATCGACGAGCAGCCCCTGGAAAGCAGCGTGGCGCATTGCGTGCTGGGGGACGATCTGAGATATCGCACCGCCTGACCGATCGAGCATCCTGTAAATTATTTTACAATGCTCTATTGTACCGCGGGCAACCAGGAGTGCCCTGCCGGGCACAGCCTCCACTACCCCTTTCGAACTAGGCTCCGACACATGCCGCCGATGCGGCGATCGAAACCGGTTCGGGGGTACGGGAATGGTGCTGAGGCTTGTCGCGATTTCGCTCGTCGGTCTGGCGGCGACACAGGCTGGAACGGCCTTGGCGCAGACCAGTACGGCCAATCTCAGTGTTACGCTGACCATCGAGGGCGAATGCACGATCGGCGGGGGCACGCTGGCCTTTCCGACCTCGGGCGTCCTCACCAGCAATGTCGATGCGCAATCGACCCTGACCGTGCAGTGCACCACGGGCACTCCCTACACGATCGAGCTGAATGGCGGGACCGGCACCGGTGCAACACCGGCTGCGCGCCTTCTGACGGGAGATGCCGGGGCGACCGTGCCCTACGGCATCTATACCGACGCCGCGCGCACGACGATCTGGGGCAACGCAACCGAGGGCTCTCCCCTTTCCGGTACCGGCACCGGCGCGGTGGACAGCATACCCGTCTACGGGCGCGTCCCTGCGCAGGCCAGCGCGCCCGCAGCGGGCACCTATACCGACGTCGTGACGGCAACGATCATCTATTGAGGCTTCGCAGGGGGAGGACACGCTTATGATCAACTACCTTGCCCTGGCGGCCATCGGCGCCATCGCCGCGGCCATCGCCTTGCCGGCCCATGCGGGCTCCATCCGCGTATCGCCGACGAAGGTCGAGATGGCCGGAAACTCGGCGTCCATGCTGCGCGTCCGGAACGAGGAGAAAACCCCCGTCACGGTCCAGGTCCGCGTGTTCCGGTCCATACCCGCCGGCGACGGCTTCCGCCTGGAGGAAACGCGCGACGTTGTCGCCAGCCCCCCCATGACGACCCTGCGGCCGGGGGCCGAAAACATCGTCCGCATCGTGCATGTCGGCGGCGCGGCCGCCGAAGGGCGGCGATCCTATCGCCTGCTCGTCGACGAGGTACCCGACCGGCGCAGGATGAAGCCGGGCACCGTCGCGGTGGTGGTGCGCCATTCCATTCCCGTCGTGTTCAGCGACTGAGACGGAAAGGCCCGTGGCGCTGGTGTCCGCGGCTGCCTGCAGGCGATCGGCGGCGCTCCTTCCCGGCTTGTGCCTCGCATTGGCCCTGACTGCCCGCGCGGAAGCGCGCGACCTCTATCTTGAGGTTTTCGTCAATCAGGCATCGACCGGCCTCGTGGCCGCCTTCCGCGAAGGCGGCGACGGAGGCCTGATGGGCGAGGCCGACGAGCTGGAAGGCGTCGGCATCGCGACGGTCGGCTATGTTCCGGATGCGGAGGGTTTCGTCATGTTGTCCGCCCTCAGGGGTGTCGCCTATCGCTATGACGAGGAGAGCCAGTCCATCCATTTCGAAGCGGAGGAGGACGCGCGAGCCGCATTCGACCTCGATGCATCGGGCGGGGCCGGCACGGCTGCGCATCCCCCGCCGGCCGGTGAGCCGCTCTTCGGCGCGCTCGTCAATTATTCGTTGCTGGCCGGAGCCGGCGGCGGCAGCCCTTCCGACATGTTCGCCTTCCAGGGCGTTTCAGGCCTCTTCCAGCCGCGATTGTTCGGCCGGTTCGGCGTCGTGTCCGGAGGCGTCGTCGCCCAGACGAACGATGGCCCCTACGGAACGCGGCGGCTGGACACCACCTGGAGCCATGACGATACCGCGGCCATGCGCAGCTACGCGGCTGGAGATATCATCAATGCGAGCCTGTCATGGACACGTCCCGTTCGGCTGGGCGGCGTGCAGGTGAAGCGGGATTTCGCGCTTCGTCCCGATCTCGTTACCTTTCCCGTGCCGACCATCTCCGGCAGCGCGGCCGTACCCTCCACCGTGGAACTCTACGTCGATAACGCCCGGCGTTATTCCGGCGATGTGCCGGCCGGCCCGTTCCAGATAACCAACCTGCCGGTCGTCACCGGGCAAGGCAATGCGCGCCTTGTGGTTCGCGATGTGCAGGGGCAGGAAGTCATCACCGAATCCGCCTTCTTCGCCTCGCCGCATTTGCTGGACGATGGGCTGGTCGACTACGCCTTCGAAGCCGGATTCGCGCGGCGGCTGTACGGCCTGCGCTCCTTCGATTACGACGACCGCCTAATGGGTTCGGCGACGCTGCGCTACGGGCTGACGGATCGCCTGACCGTGGAAACCCATGTCGAAGGCGGAGACGGGTTGGCGAATGGCGGTGTGGGGCTGGTGGCGGCCGTTGGCCCCTACGGCGTCATGTCGGTGGCCGGCGCGGCAAGCGACAGCGTCCGCGGAACCGGCTTCCTCGCAGCCGGCGGGCTGGAACTCGAGTTCGGCGCGGTGCGCCTGTCCGGTCGTATGCAACGGACCTTCGGAAACTACGACGATATCGCATCCGTGACGGCAGACCCTTTATGGGACGAGGCCGAAGACCTTTATTTCCCGGCAAGCCTGTCACGGCCGGCCCGCGCTATCGACCAGTTGTCCATTGCCTTTCCGTCGCCCTTCGACGACAGCATCCTCAATCTCAACTATACGCGGCTGGAAACCGCCTACGGGCAGGAAACGGCGATCGTCGGCGGCTCCTGGTCCCGACAGGTCATGAAGGCGAACCTGTTCGCCACGGGGTTCAAGGCCATCGACGACGACGCCTTTGGCCTGTTCGCCGGCCTGACATTCGCTTTCGGAGAGAGGATCAACGTGACGACCGGCCTTTCCTCGGCCGAAGACGGGACGCTTGCGACGGTGGACATCGCGCGCCCCGAAAGCTGGGACATCGGTGACTATGGCTGGCGGCTGCGGGCCGGCGAAGGGTGGCATACGGTGCGCGACGCCGCCGCCAGCTATCGTGGCGCACAAGCGCGCATCGCTGCCTCGATCTCCCAGTTCGACGACCGATACGACGCTACGGTTCAGGTCGACGGCGCCATCGTGGCCACCGACGGAGGCGTCTTTCTGGCCAACGGGGTCGACGATGCCTTCGCCATCGTCGATGTGGGCGCTCCGGGCGTCGCCGTCAGCCACGACAACCGGCCGGCCGGGCAAACGGGCCGCAACGGCCGGATGATCCTTCCCGGCCTGCGCGCCAACGAGCGCAACGCCGTGTGGATCGACCCGATGCGGATGCCCATCGATGTCATCGTGGAAGCGACCCGGCTGGAGGCGGCGCCACCGCGTGGCGGTGGCGTCCGGATCGATTTCGGCGCCGGGGCGGCATCCCTGTCGGCGCTCGCGCAGTTCGTCCACGATGCCGGTGGCCGCTCCGAGCCGGTTCCGGTGGGCACGCTCGTCACCGTCAACGAAGTGCCGGAAGCGGTCCTTGCCGGCTACGATGGAAGCGTCTTCGTCGACGGGTTGTCGGCGCGCAACGAAGCCCTTCTGGAGTTTCCGGATGGACGTCGATGCCGCGCGTGGTTCGTCTACGCCCCGCAGCCGGGAAAGCAGGTCGATCTCGGCACGATCCCATGCGAACCCCTTGCCGCGGAGGCCGGATGACACGCCTTGCCCTTGTTCTTTGCGCCTTCTTCTTCCTGTCGCTGCCGGCATCGGCGCAGTTTCAGTGCTCCATGTCGGTATCGTCCATCGATTTCGGCTCTATCGATCCGCTGCGCTCGACCACCGCGACGGCCGTCGGAACGGTATCGGTCAATTGCGGACTGCTCGGCATCTTCTGCCCAAGCATCGGCTTCGGCTCCGGTGGCGCCGCCTCATCGCCCCGCAGGAGGCTCGTCGGCCCAAACGGGGCCTTCCTCGAATACGACCTGTATCGCGATTCGGGTTACTCGGTGCCCTACGGATCACGCGACAATCCCGCTCTCGGTCCACCCCTGGCGATAAGCCTTCTCAATTACTCGTCGCCGGTCTACGCCCGGCTCTATCGCGGCGCGGCCATACCGCAACCGGGCCTTTACACGGCAACCTTCACAGGGGCCGACGCCTATGTGGATTACGGCCTGACGGCACTGTTGAACTGCGGCCTGCTGACAGGGCGGGCCACAACCGCATTCGACGTGCGCGCACGGGTCGAGTCGCAATGCACGGTCGGCGCGGCATCCCTGAATTTCGGCACGACCGGATTGATCCGCCAACCGATCGACGCCACCACAAACCTTTCGGTGCACTGTACACCGGGCACTCCATATCGGATCACGCTCGGCGGGGGGCAATCATCGGCCGGCAGCCCGACCGAGCGGCGCATGCGCGCCGCCAACGGCCGGGAAGTGATCTATGGCCTGTACCGGGACCCGGCGCGCACGCAGGGTTGGGGCAACACGGCGACCACGCTTCTGACAGGCACTGGAACGGGCGTCAGCCAGAGCGTTCCGTTGTACGGGCGCGTGCCGCCGCAGCCGACGCCGCCTCCGGCCGTCTATACGGACAGCGTGCTCGTCACCATCGAGTATTGACCGCGTCAGGCCGGCAGCGTCGCGGCCAACCGTCCGGCGGCCTGCCGAAGCTGCGGCAGAAGCGCCCTTGCCTTCTCCAGGTCGAAGCGCGGCACCGGCCCGTGGCACGCCACGGCGGCCAGGATGACGCCGCGTCTGTCGCGCACCGGCACGGCGATGGCGCACAAGCCCTCCAGAAACTCCTGATCGTCCACGCTGTAGTCCCGCGCGGCAATGCGGCGGAACTCTCCTTCCAGCGCATCCACGCTGGTCAGCGTATTGGCGGTGTACCTGTCGAGTTGCAGCGTCTCCAGCATGCGGCGACGCTGTGCGGCGCGCATGGCGGACAGGAACAGTTTGCCGCTGGCCGTGCAATGCATTGGCACCCGCGAGCCGACATCCAGATGCATGCGCAGCGGCCAACGTGCCTCGACGCGGTCCAGATAGACGGCCGTGTCGCCCGCGCGCGCCACGAAGTTGCAGGTTTCGCCCGCGACCTCCACAAGTTGCTCCAGGATATGGCGCCGCTCGGCGCTGGTGGAATTGCGCACCGTATCGAAGGCCAGTCGGGATAATTTCGGCCCCGGCGCGAAACTTCGCCCGTCCGGCTCCCGCAGCAGCCACCCCTCCACCTCGAGGCGCTGGCACAACCGATGCACCGTAGGCTTCGGAAGCGACAGCCGATCGCACAGTCCCGGCACCGTCACCGAAGCCCCCTCGCCTGCGATGGCGGACAAAATGTCCAGCGCCCGCAGCATGGCCGAACCCGAATCCCTCTCTTCCATGCCGCCTCCGAAAAAAATCCGCTCCCTGAAAAGCCCGACTGGCAGGGCTTTTCAAGCGAACATAACGCACCATAACTCATATATCTCATTCAGTGAGACATTTCATCTCAAAAATTGGTTGACTCCTCATTCTGGGCGGCGCAGTTTCATTCTCGCAGGGAGGAAACTGCATATGCACATCGATCGGGAATTCGACTACGTCGTCGTCGGCGCGGGGTCGTCGGGCTGCGTGCTCGCCAACCGCCTGACGGAAGACGGGCGCAGTACGGTAGCCCTGGTGGAGGCCGGCCCGCGCGATACGAACCCATGGATCCATGTCCCCATCGGCTACGGCAAGACGATGTGGAACGACCGGCTGAACTGGCGTTTCAGCACGCAGGCCGAGCCTACGATGAACGGGCGCAGCATCTACTGGCCACGCGGCAAGGTGCTCGGAGGCTGCTCTTCCATCAACGGGCTGATCGTCATTCGCGGCCAGCAAGAGGATTATGACGGATGGGCCGGCCGCGGCAACGAGGGCTGGGGTTGGGATGATGTACTGCCCTACTTCCGCAAGCTGGAAACCAATACGCGCTTCGCCGGCGATCCGTTGCACGGGCAGGATGGCCCCCTCCACGTCAGCAGCATTCCCCGGCGGCACGAACTGATCGAGGCTGTCTGCGACGCGGCGCAAGCCTGCGGCGTGCCGCGCACCGACGATTTCAACGGCGCCTCCCAGGAGGGGGTCGGATACTACCAGCTAACCACCCGCAATGGCCTGCGGATGAGCGCGGCAAAAGCCTATCTCCGCCCGGCCGAACGACGGGCCAACCTGACCATCCTGACGCAGACGCAGGCCATGGGCCTGGTCTTCGAGGGGCGGCGCGCCACGGCCTTATCGGTGGTGCACAAGGGAGCGTCGGCCACGATCCGCGCACGGCGCGGCATCGTCCTTGCGGCCGGCGCCGTACAGACACCGCAACTCCTGATGCTTTCCGGCATCGGGCCGGCCGCGCACCTGACGTCTCTCGGCCTGCCGGTGGTCGCCGACCTGCCCGGCGTCGGAGGCAATCTGCAGGATCATCTTCAACTTCGGCTTCTTTATCGCTGCACACGACCGGTCACGACCAACGATCAATTGCGCTCCTGGTCGGGCAAGCTGCGCATGGGCCTCGAATACGCGCTTTTCCGGGGCGGTCCGCTGGCGATCGGCATCAACCAGGGCGGGCTCTTCACCCGCGTCCTGCCCGGCTCGCGAACGCCCGACATCCAGTTCCATATCGCCACGCTGTCGGCGGACATGGCGGGCGGGCAGGTCCACGACTATCCGGGGTTCACGCTGTCCGTCTGCCAGTTGCGGCCGGAAAGCACGGGCACGATCCGCCTCGCCTCTCCCGACCCGACCGACGCTCCGTTGATCCGGGCCAACTATCTGGCCACCGAGACCGACAGGCGCTGCGCCGTCGAAGCGCTCAACTTCGCCAGGCGGCTGGCGGCCACCGAACCCCTGGCCGGCTATGTCGCGGAAGAGAAACTGCCCGGGCCGGAGGCGCGCACGGATGCGGACCTCCTGGCTTTCGCCCGCCAGTACGGCGCCACCATCTTCCACCCGGCCGGCACCTGCCGGATGGGACCGCAAGGGGATGCCGGCGCCGTGGTGGACGCGCGGCTGCGGGTGCGCGGCGTGGACGGCCTGTGGGTGGCCGACTGCTCGATCATGCCGACGCTGGTATCGGGCAACACGAACGTCCCCGCCATCATGATCGGCGAAAAGGCGTCGGACATGATCCGGGACGACATGAACAACGAAAACAAGATCAATGCCGGGAGGACACGGAAATGGCAGAGGGAACTACAGACCGCCAATTGAGGCGGGTCGTCGGCGCCAGCGTCATCGGCGCCACCATCGAGTGGTACGATTTCTTTCTGTACGGAATCGTCGCGGGAATCGTCTTCAACAAGCTGTACTTTCCCGCCGACGATCCGGTCGTATCCATCCTGCTGGCCTACACCACCTTCGCCATCGGCTTCGTGGCGCGTCCGGTCGGCGGCCTGATCTTCGGCCATTTCGGCGACAAGCTCGGCCGCAAGAGCATGCTGGTCATCACGCTGATGATCATGGGCGTCGCCACCGTCGCCATCGGCCTTCTGCCGACCTACGACCAGATCGGCCTTGCCGCGCCCATCCTGCTGCTGCTGCTGCGGATCGCACAGGGCATCGGCATCGGCGGCGAATGGGGCGGCGCGGTGCTGATGGCCTACGAGTACGCCCCGGAAGACAAGCGCGGCTATTTCGCCAGCCTGCCGCAGATCGGCCTGGCGCTCGGCCTCTGCCTCGCCTCCGGCGTCACGGCGCTGATGTCCATGCTGCCGGACGAGCAGTTCATGGCATGGGGCTGGCGCGTCGGCTTCATCGCCAGCGTACTGCTGGTGGTCGTCGGCATGTATATTCGCCTGAAGGTCCACGAGACGCCGGAGTTCCAGCAGGTCAAGACCACGAAGAGCGAAGCGACCATTCCCTTCATGGACATGATCCGCACCTACCCGAAGAACGTCGTCCTGGGCATGGGCGTGCGCTATATCGACGGCGTCTTCTTCAACGTCTTCGCCGTCTTCTCCATCGTCTACCTGTCGCAATATGTCGGCGTGGAGCGCACGTCCGCCTTGTGGCTGGTGACGCTGAGCGCCTTTATCATGATCTTCACCATTCCGTATTTCGGCAGGCTTTCCGACAAATGGGGCCGGCCGAAAACCTATGCCATCGGCTCGCTGCTTCTGGCGCTGTCGGCCTACCCGGCCTTCTGGCTCTTCTCGTCCGGATCGCTGCCGCTGATCGCGCTCGGCATCGTCGTGCCCTTCGGCATCCTCTACGCCATGTGCTACGGGCCGGAGGCGGCGCTCTTCTCGGACCTGTTCGATGCGCGGGTGCGGTATACGGGAATATCCTTCGTCTACCAGTTCTCCGGCATCTTCGCGAGCGGCATCACCCCCATCATCGCCACCTGGCTTCTGGCCAGGGGCGGCGGGTCGCCCTGGCTGGTCTGCGGCTATGTGGTCTTCGCCGCGCTCGTCAGCATGGTATCTGCCATGGCCATCCGCGTGCCGAAGCCTGACGCGGCCCCCAGGCCGGAAGCGCCATACACCCGTTCCGCGACGCCGCAAGGCCTCCGTTGAGACGGCAGGCGGGCGGCCTCGCCGCCCGCCCCCAATCCCCGTTCCAGACACCCCAAAAGGTATTGCTCGCCATGAAGATGACGACGGAAGAAGCATTCATCAAAGTCCTGCAGATGCATGGGATAGACCAGGCCTTCGGCATCATCGGTTCGGCCATGATGCCGGTCTCCGACCTGTTCCCCGCCGCCGGAATCACGTTCTGGGATTGCGCGCACGAAACCAATGCGGGCTTGATCTGCGACGGCTATTGCCGCGCCACCGGCCAGATGGCCATGGCCATCGCGCAGAACGGACCCGGCGTCACCGGCTTCGTGACGGCCGTCAAGACCGCCTACTGGAACCATACGCCGATGCTGCTCGTCACGCCGCAGGCCGCCAACCGCACGATGGGCCAGGGCGGCTTCCAGGAAGTGCCCCAGATGGCCCTGTTCGAGGATATGGTCTGCTACCAGGAAGAAGTGCGCGACGCGTCCCGCGTGGCGGAGGTGCTGAACCGCGTCATCGAGAAGGCGTGGCGCGGCTGCGCCCCGGCCCAGATCAACATCCCGCGGGATTTCTGGACGCAGGTCGTCGACATCGAGCTGCCGCAGGTGGTGCGGCTGGAGCGGCCGGCCGGTGGCGCGCAGGCCATCGCCGAAGCGGCGCGCCTTCTGTCCGAAGCGCGGTTTCCGGTCATCCTCAACGGTGCGGGCGTCGTCATCGGCGACGCGATCGCCCAGTCCGCCGCGCTGGCGGAGCGGCTGGATGCGCCGGTCTGCTCCGGCTACCAGCACAACGACGCCTTTCCCGGCAGCCACCGGCTGGCCGTCGGGCCGCTGGGCTACAACGGCTCGAAGGCGGCGATGGAACTGATCGCCAGGGCCGACGTGGTTCTGGCGCTCGGCACGCGCCTCAACCCTTTCTCCACACTGCCCGGCTACGGCATCGACTATTGGCCGAAGGACGCCAGGATCATCCAGGTCGACATCAACTCCGACCGCATCGGCCTGACGAAGAAGATCAGCGTCGGCATCTGCGGCGACGCAAGGCAGGTGGCCGCGTCCATCCTGTCGCAGCTTTCGCCCACGGCGGGCGATGCCGGGCGCGAGGAACGCAAGGCGCTCATCCACCAGACCCGCTCCGGCTGGCTGCAGCAATTGTCGTCCATGGATCACGAGGACGACGACCCCGGCACGGAATGGAACGCGCAGGCACGCCGGCGCGACGCCGACCGCATGTCGCCCCGCCAGGCATGGCGCGCTATCCAGGCGGCCTTGCCGAAGGAGGCGATCGTTTCCACCGACATCGGCAACAACTGTGCGATCGGCAACGCCTATCCGACCTTCGAGCAGGGGCGCAAATACCTGGCCCCCGGCCTGTTCGGCCCTTGCGGATACGGCTTTCCGGCCATCATCGGCGCGCGTATCGGCTGCCCAGACGTGCCGGTGTTCGGCTTTGCGGGCGACGGCGCCTTCGGCATCTCCATCAACGAGATGACGTCCATAGGCCGGAAGGAGTGGCCGGCCGTGACCATGGTGATCTTCCGCAATTACCAATGGGGCGCGGAAAAGCGCAATACGACGCTGTGGTACGACAACAACTTCGTCGGCACCGAGCTCGACCCCGAACTGTCCTATGCGCGCATCGCGGAAGCCTGCGGCTTCAAGGGCGTGCGCGTCGAGGACACGGCGGCGCTTTCGGCCGCCATCGCACAGGCGGCGGCCGACCAGGATGCCGGCATCACCACCTTCGTCGAAGTGGTGCTGAACCAGGAACTGGGAGAGCCATTCCGCCGCGACGCCATGAAGAAGCCCGTCGCCGTGGCCGGCATAGACCGTGCCGACATGCAGCCGCAGACGCCCCGCTGACATGCTGGCGCTCGACCGCATCGTCGACAAGGCGCGCCTTTCGCCACGGCGCATCGTCCTGCCCGAGGGCATGGACGGGCGCATCGTGGCGGGGGCGGCGCGCGCCGCCTCCGAAGGCCTTGCGGAGATCACGCTTCTCGGCCCCGTGGACCGGGTGGCGCGAAGCTGGCGCGACGCCGCCGGCGACATGCCGGTGGCCATCGTCGATCCCGAACTGGACGAACGGCTCGGCGCCTACGCCGACGCCTATCACGCCGCACGGTCGCACAAGGGTGTCACCGGGGCGGACGCCCTTGCGGCCATGCGCCGGCCACTGAACTTCGCGGCGATGATGGTGCGCAGGGGCGATGCCGACGGCACGGTCGGCGGCGCCGTCGCCACCACGGCCGACACCGTGCGCGCAGCCCTGCAGATCATCGGGCTTGCACCGGGCGCAAGCCGCGTCTCCAGTTTCTTCCTGATGATGCTGTGCGAAGCACACCATACCCACAAGGGCGCGTTCCTGTTCGCCGATTGCGGATTGGTGATCGATCCCGACGCGGCTGAACTGTCCGATATCGCCATCGCCTCCGCCCGCTCTGCCGAAGGGCTGCTGCAGGAGCCTGCCCGGGTCGCCATGCTGTCCTTCTCGACGGCCGGCAGCGCCAGCCATGCACGCGTTTCGAAGGTGGTGGAAGCGGTGCACCTGGCCCGGACGGCGGACCCGGCGCTGGTGATCGACGGCGAACTGCAGTTCGACGCCGCCTTCGTTGCGGCGGTCGGCGCGGTGAAGGCGCCGGCCTCGCCACTGCATGGCGATGCCAACGTCTTCGTCTTCCCCAATCTCGATGCAGCCAATATCGGTTACAAGATCGCCCAGCGGATCGGCGGGGCAAAGGCAATCGGCCCGATCCTCCAGGGACTGGCCCGCCCGGCCAACGACCTGTCGCGCGGCTGCACTGCCGACGACGTGCGCCACATGATCGCGGTTACGGTGGTTCAGGCGGAAGCGGCAAACACGGCAACCATGCCGTGCACCCCGCTGATGAGCGCGATGCAGGCGAACACGGCCAGCGACGCCGCGCGATGATGCCGTGCGCCGTAAAGGCGAAAGAGCCTGTTTCCGGCATGGGTGCCGAGGATCATCAGCGGCAGGCCGGCCGCTGCGGTCAAGGCGAGGTCCGGCGTCCACCAGCCGCCGAGGATCGTGGGGGCCAGCGCAAGGGCCGCGGTGACCGTGAAGAAGACGATCAGCGATACGCGCGCCACCAGCGCGCTGACCGGTGCGGCAAGATAAAAAGCCACGACGGGCGGGCCCGGCATTGCGGCAAGGCCGTTGAACAAGCCGGCCAGCGCCCCGACGGCCACGGTGGCCCCGCGCCCGGGCAGGTTGACGAAGCTGCGCCCCGCGGCCAGCAAGCCGACCGCGCTCAGGCATACGGCCGAAATCAGAAGCTGCGCCACGCCGGATGAAACGCCCATCAGGGCCGCCATGCCGACGGGCGTTCCGGCCAGGGCGCCGAGCATCAGCCAGCGCAAGGTGGGCCAATGGGCCGTCTTGCGGCCAGCCCGCAGATCCGTGGCTCCGCCCAGGAACTGCAGCGCCAGCGCGATCAGCACCGCCCCGGCGGGTTCGATCACCAGACCCATCAGCGGCACGGCTGCCAGGCCGAAGCCAAAGCCGGTAAAGCCGCGCAGCACGGCCGACAGTAAGATGATCCCGCTCATCGACAGGATGGTTGCGAGTTCGGGCACGGATGCAGGACCTGGGGACGATGGCTCCGAACCGGAGACGGGAGGGTTGAAACGGAACCGGGTGATGCCACCCGATCCCTCTTCACGCAATTGGTTTTAGGGGCTTATTAGTCATAATCTGCCAGACATCGTCCATCGCCGCCTGCCTTCAGCCAGATCGAGTCCGTCCATGTTCCACCCCCGCCTGACCCGCAGCCTGCGCCGGGTCGCCCTCGTCGCATCCCTGGCCCTCGCTTTGGCCGCCTGCCGCAGCGGCGACGTGCTGACGGTGGACAATCCGCCTGCGGCGACGATGCCGACGGCCGGCGTGATGGCGGCAGTTCAGGAGCGCGGCCGGTCCGAACTGGTGCTCGACGCCTCGACCGGGCGGATCCTGTGGCAGGAAAATGCAAACGAATTGCGCTATCCCGCCTCGTTGACCAAGCTGATGACGCTGTATCTGCTGTTCGAGGCCGTCGAAAGCGGCAGGCTATCCCTCGAAAGCCCGTTGAACGTGTCGGCGGAAGCCGCCTCGCGCCCTCCGGCCAGGCTCGGCCTTCCGGCCGGTACGTCGATCACGGTGCGCGAAGCGGCAACCGCGCTGGCCGTCCGCTCGGCCAACGACGTGGCCGTCGTGGTGGCCGAGGGCGTCGCAGGGTCGGAGCAGGCCTTCGCGCGCCAGATGAACGCGCGGGCACGCGCCATCGGCATGTCGCGCACGCATTTCGTGAATGCGTCGGGCCTGCCGGACGAGGGGCAGATCTCAACCGCCCGCGACATGGCGTTGCTGGCGCTCCAGTTGCGCACGCGCTTTCCGGCCTACCAGAGCTTCTTCACACTCCGGGAATTCCGCTTCAACGGCCGCCGCTACGAGGCCACCAACAAGCTGCTCGGCAAGGTGCCTGGCGTCGATGGCCTGAAGACCGGCTACATCCGCGCCTCGGGCTTCCATCTGGTTGCCACCGCGCAGCGCGGCAACAAGCGGCTGATCGCAGTCGTCATGGGCGGCGAAACCGGCCGTGCGCGCGACGCCCGAGCGGAAGAGCTTTTGGACACCTGGTTCTAGATCTCGGCGAAGCGCCCTATCCCGCCGCACGCTGTAGACGGGCAATTGGGTGATGCCGAGCCCGGCCGGCGCTTTATCGCCAGGGACGGAATCGGCATCTGTTCGGCATCCACAGCGCAAGGAACCGCAAATGACGTCAGCAACCAAGATCGCCCTCGTGACGGGCGCCAGCCGCGGCCTTGGCCGCAATACTGCCGTTTCGCTGGCCCGCCGCGGCGTGGACGTGATCGGCACCTATCATAGCAACAGGGCGGAGGCGGAAACCGTCAGGACGGAAATAGCAGCGTTGGGCCGCAGGGCGCTGATGCTGCAGCTCGATACCGGCGACGCCGGAACCTTCCCCGACTTTGCCGGCCGGGTGGGGTCAACGCTCTCGTCCGAATGGGGCAGAACCACGTTCGACGCACTCGTCAACAATGCCGGCATCGGCGTCAACACACCCTTCGCTACCACGAGCGAGGACGATTTCGACCGGCTGATGAACATCCATCTGAAAGGCGTCTTCTTTCTGACGCAGCGACTTCTTCCGATGATCGCGGATGGAGGTCGGATCGTGAACCTGTCCACGGGGCTCACCCGCTTCGCCCTGCCCGGCTTTTCCGCCTATGCGGCGATGAAAGGCGGTGTCGAGGTTCTGACACGTTATCTCGCAAAGGAACTCGGCCCGCGCGGCATTACCGTCAATGCCGTCGCACCGGGCGCGATCGAAACGGACTTCGGCGGAGGCCGCATCCGCGACGACAAGGCCTCGAACGACTTCGTCGCAGGCGTGACCGCTCTGGGAAGGCCCGGCCTTCCGGACGATATCGGGCCGGCGATCGCCGCTCTCCTGTCGGACGACAATCGCTGGGTCAACGCCCAGCGCATCGAGATATCCGGCGGCATGTTCCTCTAGCATCGCTGCGGCACTGCGGTAACACCCATCGCAGTGCCGCAAATCTGTGCGCGCAAAAAGTTTCAGCAAACCGTCTTGACGGTAAAGCTTCCTAACAGTTAGCCTTCCTAACAGTTAGAGGGCTGCAGCATGAGTGTCGTCTCCTCCCCGCAGTTGATGCGCCAGGCCAACGCCCTGCATGTATTGCGGGCTCTGCGCTCATCCGGCCCACTGGGGCGCACGGAGATCGCCCGGCTCAGCGGACTGTCGAAGCCTACCGTCAACAACATCGTCGGAGAGCTTCTCGACAGGCGATACTTTCACGAGCACGAGCCGGCCTCCTCGGGCGCCCAGCGGCCGGGCCCCCAGGCCAATCTTCTCTCCTTCAATCCCGCAATCGGACATGTCATCGGCTTCGATCTCGGCGTCAGCCGGCTGCGCGCCGGCCTGTCGGATCTCGACGGCAACATCCTGCACCTGACGGAGACCAGCCTTGCAGGCGGCCTGCCGGATCTGGCGGCCTTTGCCGACCTGGCCACCGGCCTCGCCCATACCCTGCTGGACCGCGCAAGCCTGCCTGTCGGTGCGCTGTGGGCGGCCGGGATGGGGCTACCCGGCTTCGTGGACCGAAGGAGCGGCGAGCTCCTGCTGGCGCCGGGCCTGGAGGCGTGGGCCGGCCAATCCTTCGCCGACACGATGGCCGACGCCTTCGACGCCGCATTCGCATGCCCGTTCACCACGGGCGGCCGGGTGCAGTTCGCCATGCTGGCCGAATGGCGGCACGGCGTGGCGCAAGGGCTGGACGACGCGATCTTCGTACATCTCGGCAAGGGCATCGGCCTCGGCATCCTGGCCGGCGGACGCATCCTGCAGGGCGCGTCCGGCTTCGCCGGAGAGATCGGCAGCATCGTCATGGACGAAATGGAGCCCGCACCGCCCGGAGTCGGCCAGTTCGAGTGGATGGCCGGCGGAAGGGCTTTCGCGCGGCTGGCCCGGAGGGCCGTCGAGGCCGGAGACAGCACGGCCCTGGCCGCTCTCTGCGAGGGCGACACGGAGAGGCTGGACGCACGCATGGTCTTCGAGGCCGCAAGCGCCGGGGACGTAGCCGCCGGGCAGATCGTAGACCGTCTGACGGGCCGGCTGGCGCGGGGCCTTGCGGCGGCGTGCTGCATGTTCAACCCCGCCAAGCTGATCGTCGGGGCAGGCCTTGCCCATGCCGGGGATGCGTTCGTCGCCGACCTCGGCGCACGCATCGCTGCGCTGGTGCCGTTTCCGGTATCGGTCGAGCGGACGGCGCTTCTGGACAGGACATCCGTATCCGGGGCCGTGGAGCAGGCGACACGGCTGGTGGAAGAAGAAGACTTCTTCCTGTTCGCCGCCCGCGACCGAAAGGCAGCCTGACCCGGGAAGACCTCGAAGGAGACAGCCGTGCCGACGCAGGAACTGTTGAAGCTTTCCGACATCACCCGTCGCTTCGGCGCCATCGAGGCCCTGCGCGGAATAGACTTCTCCATGGATCGCGGCGAAGTCGTTGCGCTTCTGGGCGACAACGGCGCCGGCAAGTCGACGCTGGTGAAGATCATGTCCGGCGGCCTGCAACCCTCATCGGGCACGATGGCCTTCGAGGGCCGGGACGTCGCGTTTTCCTCTCCGCAGGAGGCCAAGCGCGCCGGCATCGAGACCGTCTACCAGGACTTGTCCCTGTGCACCAATGTGGACGTCGTCGCCAATTTCTTCATGGGCCGCGAACTGACACGAAAGGTTTTCGGCATCCCCTTCCTGCGCGAAAAGGCGATGATGGAGGAAACGCGCAAGGCATTGGCCAGCGCCGGCACGCGCATTCCATCGCTGCGCACCAATGTCGAGCACCTGTCCGGCGGCCAGCGCCAGATCATCGAACTCAGCCGCTTCGTGCACTGGGGCGGCAAGCTGGTTCTGCTCGACGAACCCTTCGCCGCCCTCGGCGTCGAGCAGACGCGGCGTGGACTGGAGACGATCCGCCGCGTCGCCGACGAGGGCATCGGGGTGATCGTCATCACCCACATCATGGCGCAGGCCTTCCAGGTCGCCGACCGTATCGTGGTGATCCGCCAGGGGCGTGTCGCCGGCAATGTCCGCACGCGCGATACGCGTCCGGAAGACGTCATCCGCATGATCACAGGTGAAATCCACAACGAAGCGATCCACTGATCCAACCGCCGACGAAAGGACAATGCCATGAAGCCTGTTCGTTTCCTCTCAAGCCTCTGTGCAGTGGCGATGCTGCTCGCAAGCCATACGGCCGCCCTCGCCGAGAGCAAGGGCAAGATCTACTATCTGGTGCCGACGCTGCTGGACGAGTTCCAGACCGGATCCGTCGATGCCATCCAGCGATTCATGGGCGAGGTCGGCTATGAAACGGTGTCGCTGGACGCGCAGAACCGTACCGACCTGCAGCAGAGCCAGATGAACGACGTCATCAACCTCAAGCCCAAGGCCATCGTGCTGGCAGCCGTCGATTTCGAGGCTATGAAGCCCGGCATCGAGAAGGCGCGCGAGGCCGGCATACCGGTGATGATCTTCGACAGGCAGATCACCTCGACGCAAAGCGATCTCACCTCCGTCGCCGGCACGGTCGAGATCGGACAGATCGCCGCGCAAAGCGTGCAGAAGCTGTTGACGGAACGCAAGGGCAAGGTCGAAGGCAAGATCCTGCAGATCCTGGGCGATCCGGGCGACTCCTATACGCTCGATATCCAGAAGGGCTTCGAAGAAGCCATGAAGGACTATCCGGACGTGACCATCATCAGCCAGCCTGCACTGATGTGGGAAGCCACCAAGGCCGGCGACATCGCGTCGGACCAGCTTCTGGTGAACCCGGACATCGACCTCATCTTCGTCCATGCGGCGCATCTGGCCGTCCCCGTCAGCGCCATACTGGAGGCGCGCGGCAAGAAGCCGGGCGAGGTGATGCTGGTTTCTTCCAACGGCGCTCCCGTCGGGCTGGACCTCATCCGCAAGGGCTGGGAGCAGGTGGAAGTGGAACAGCCCCTGTTCGCGCAGGCCGCCGGACTGGCCATGTTCGCCGACAAGATCATCGCCAAAGAGCCGCTCGAGCCCGGCGAATACGACGTGCTGGGGCAGAAGGCGCAGCTTACGATGGAGGCCTGGGGGCCCAACCTGAAAATTCCCGGCGCCGCCATAGACAAGTCCAACGTCGACGACCCGTCCTTCTGGGGCAATGGCAAGCTGCCCGATACGCCCGTCACCGCCGTCAAGTAACCGGCATGCCGGCCCGCCCGTGCGCGGCGGGCCGGCGACGTTCCCTTCCGGAGGCTCAACGCCATGACTTCGACAGATATGGCCTCGCCCCAGGCCGATGCCGCACGCGGATCCCGTAGCCGGGTGCTGGCGGAATTCGCACTCGACAATCTCGTATGGGTCGTCTTCCTGGTCGTCTTCGCGGCCTTCTGCATCGCGATACCCAATTTCTTCCAGGTCAGCATCATCCTGAACATCCTGGAGCAATCCACCTTCATCGGCGTGCTTGCCGTCGGCCTTACCCTCGTCGTGCTTTGCGGCGAGATGGACCTGTCCATAGAATCGACAATGGCCCTGTCCGCCATGGCCTCGGCGCTGCTGTTCGGCACCAACGGGGCGGGGCTCGGCATCGTTGTCGGCAACGGCTTCGTCACCGCGCTCCTGTCCATCGGGCTCTCGCTGGTCATCGGCGCAACGGTCGGCTTCATCAATGCATGGTTGATCGTGGTGTGGCGCATCAACTCCTTCATCGTCACGCTCGCCTCGTTCCTGTGGGTGCGTGGTCTGGTGGTGGCCCTGTCGGGCGGGCGGTCCGTCTATGGCATGCCGGACGAAATCCGCTGGGTGGCCGTCAATTCCTTCCTCGGCCTTCCGGTCCTTGCCTGGATCACCGGCCTGATCTTCCTCGTCTTCGCCGTCATGCTGGCCAGGACGCCGTTCGGGCGGCACATCGTGATGGTGGGCGGCAACGCCATCGCCGCATACCGCGCCGGCATCCCCGTTAAGCGACTCATGATCGTCGTCTTCATGCTGACGGGCATGATCGCCGGGTTCACCGGCTGGCTGCTGGCGGCCCGCACCTCCGGCGCGACGGCCAATCTGGGCACCGGCATGCTGTTCGACGTCTTCGCGGCGGTCGTCATCGGGGGCGTCAGCCTGAAGGGCGGCGTCGGCCGGCTCAGCGGGGTCATCGCCGGCGTGCTCCTGCTGTCGTCCATCTCCACGGCGATCAACGTCATGGGCATGCCGCCGCACTATACGCAGATCATTCGCGGCGGGCTGGTTCTGGCCGCCATCCTGCTGGACACGGTCAAGACGTCGCTGCGACGCCAGATCGCCTGAGGCTACAGCTTGCGGAGAGCTACATGACACGACTGGCAGGCAGGGTCGCCGTACTGACGGGCGCCGCACGCGGCATAGGAGGCGCCATCGCCCGGCGCTTCGTTGCCGAAGGTGCGCGCATCGTCATCGGCGACCTGCAGGAGGACGCCGGACATGAGTTGGCGGAAGAGCTTGGCGGACCCGACGTCGCGCGCTTTCTGCGCACCGACATATCGCGGGAGGCCGACGCGGAAGAGATCGTAGCCGCGGCGCTGACCGCCTTCGGCAAGCTCGACATCCTGATCCAGAATGCCGGCATCTACCCGCTGACGCTGATCGAGAATATCTCCCCCGAGGAATGGGATGCCGTGCTGGGTGTCAATCTGCGCGGCACATTCCTGGCCGCCAAGGCCGCGATGCGGCCGATGCGGGCGGCAGGCTACGGCCGCATGGTCTTCACCTCTTCCATCACCGGCCCGCGCGTCACCTCGCCGGGCCATGGGCATTACGGCGCGTCCAAGGCCGGCATCAATGGCTTCATCCGGTCGGCTGCGCTGGAATTCGCGCCCCATGGCATCAACGTCAACGGCGTGGAACCCGGCAACATCCTGACCGAGGGCATGCAGGCAGGACGTAGCGCTACCTTTATCGACGGCATGGCCGCCTCAGTGCCGCTCGGACGTCTGGGCACGCCACGGGAAGTGGCAGACGCCGTACTCTTCCTTGCAAGCGAAGAATCGTCTTTCGTCACCGGCACGACTCTGATCGTCGACGGCGGACAGACCCTGCCCGAAGGGCCCCTGCCCGCCGGCAAACCGGAACTCTCGATACGGGCCTGAACCATGGTTGCGACTTTCATTACCGGCGCGGGCGGCGGCCTCGGCCGTAAACTCATCGCCGGACTTCTGGCCGACCCCGCCTGCACCCGCATCGTGGCGGCAGACCTTGCCCCACCCGACGACGTCGCGGACCCGCGTATCGAAACGGTTGCCGGCAGCCTTCTCGACGCCGCCGGCCGGTGGACCGGTATGATGGAAGGCTGCGACACCGTTGTGCATTTTGCGGCGCAGAACCCGCACACCGACGCCTCCTGGGCCGATGCCGCCGCCTCCTTCGACATGACGATGGCTGTCTTCGACCGTGCCGCCTTCCATGGCGTGTCGCGGGTGGTGTTCGCCTCGTCCAACCATGTGATGGGCGGCTACAAGGACGCGCCCCTTGCGCGGTCCGAGCCGGGTTTCCTGACGGGCGCGACCCCGCCGGCCCCCGGCACGCGATGGAACACGGGCACGCAGATGATGGATTCCACCGCCTACGCCACGGCCAAGCTGATGGGCGAGCGCGCACTTCATGCGCTCGTGGCGCGGGCTCCGGGCATGACGGGTATCAATATCCGTGTCGGTTGGGTGCAGCCGGGCGACAACCTGCCGCAGACCATCAATGTCTCGGGCGACGCCGCCTTCGCCTCATCGGAGCCGGCGGACGCAGACGGCAGGCGCGACCTTGCCTGGTACCGCGCCATGTGGCTGTCGAACCGGGATTTCGTGCAGTTGTTCACCAACGCCATCACCGCATCCGCCGAAGGCTGGCCGGCCCGCTGCATCACCGTCAACGGCGTATCCGGCAATCGCGGCACCGGCTGGGACCTTGCAGAGGCGGAGCGGCTGGTCGGCTACCGGCCGCAGGACGATCTCTACGCCGCCCTTGGCCTGTAGCACCCATTCGGTCGCTTGCGGCGGCGCGTTCAGGCGGCGAGCGCCGCCTCCACCGCATCGATGGCGGCTTGCGCCTTGTCCCCGTCCGGGCCGCCGGCCTGCGCCATGTCCGGGCGGCCGCCGCCACCCTTGCCGCCCACCGCCGCCGATGCCACCCGCACCAGATCCACGGCGCTGAAACGCGCGGAAACATCTTCCGTCACGCCGATGACGATGCTGGCCTTGCCTTCGGCCACGCCGACCACTGCCGCGACGCCGGAGCCGAGCCCCTGCTTCATCCCGTCGACGATGCCCTTCAGGTCCCTGGCGGGAACGCCTTCCAGGACGCGGCCGAGGAAAGATACCCCGTTGATCTCCTTCGGCGCGGCGGGCGCGGCCGCCCCGTCACCGGCCAGCGCCAGCTTGCGCCGGGCATCCGCCAGTTCGCGCTCCAGCTTACGGCGTTCCTCGACGAGGGTTTCCACCCTGTCCGCAGCTTCGGCCGGCCCGACCTTGAGCGCGGCAGCGATACGGCGCACGCGTGCGTCCTGCTCCTGCAGATAAGCGCGGGCGGCATCGCCCGTCAGCGCTTCGAGACGGCGTACGCCGGCGCCGACCGCCGATTCCGACAGGACATGGACAAGACCGATATCGCCCGTCGCACCGACATGGGTTCCACCGCACAACTCGATCGAGAAGACCTTGCCCTTCCTGGCGCCTTCTTCCCCGGCGCCCATGGACACGACCCGCACCTCGTCGCCGTATTTTTCGCCGAAAAGGGCCATCGCCCCCATCGCGATGGCGTCGTCCACGGCCATCAGCCGCGTTTCGACCGGGGCGTTCTGGCGCACGATGGCATTGGCCATCCGCTCCACCTCGGCCAGTTCGTTCGGCTCCATGGGCTTGGGGTGCGAAAAGTCGAAGCGCAACCGGTCGGGAGACACCAGCGAACCCTTCTGGGCCACATGCGTCCCCAGTATCTCGCGCAGGCCCTCATGCAGCAGGTGCGTCGCCGAATGATTGGCGCGGATGCTGCCGCGCCGGCGATGATCGACCTCGAGCTCCAGCGCCGCGCCCGGCTTCAGTGTGCCTGAGGCAACCTTGCCGCGATGCACGAACAGCCCATTGGCAACCTTCTGCGTATCGGCGACGTCGAAGCGCACGCCCTCGCCCTTCATTACGCCGGTATCGCCCACCTGGCCACCGGACTCCCCATAGAAGGGGGTCTGGTTGATGATGACGGACACCTCTTCGCCTTCGGACGCGGATTCCACTTCCTTGCCGTCCCGCACGAGCGCCAGCACCTGGCCCTCGGCGCTCTCGGTATCGTAACCGAGGAACTCGGTGGCGCCGAGCCGCTCGCGCAGCCCGAAGTATACCCCCTCGTCGGAAACCTCGCCCGAGCCGGCCCAGCTTGCGCGGGCCTCGGCCTTCTGGCGGGCCATGGCGTCCTCGAAGCCGGCGATGTCGACGCCGATGCTGCGCGCGCGCAACGCATCCTGAGTCAGGTCCAGCGGGAAGCCGTAGGTATCGTACAGCTTGAAGGCCGTCTCGCCGTCCAGCATGTCGCCCGCCCCGAGCGTATCGGTTGCGTCGTTCAACAGGGCAAGGCCCCGATCGAGCGTGGCCAGGAAGCGCTTTTCCTCCAGTTTCAGCGTCTCCGAGATCAGCGGCTCCGCCCGCACCAGCTCGGGATAGGCGCGGCCCATCTCCGCGACCAGCGTCGGCAGCAGCTTGTAGATGACAGGCTCGCGAGCGCCCAGCAGCTTGGCGTGGCGCATGGCCCGCCGCATGATCCGGCGCAGGACGTAGCCGCGCCCCTCGTTGGATGGCAGGACGCCATCGGCGATCAGGAAGGACGTCGCGCGCAGATGATCGGCGATGACGCGATGGCTGGCGAGTTGGTCGCCGCCGGCCGGCGCCCCGATGATGTCCGCGCTGGCGCGTATCAGCTGACGGAACAGGTCGATATCGTAATTGTTGTGCACGCCCTGCAGCACGGCGGCGACACGCTCCAGCCCCATGCCCGTGTCGATGGAGGGGCGGGGCAGATCGACCCTCTGGCCCCCGGCCATCTGCTCGAACTGCATGAAGACGAGGTTCCAGATCTCGATGAAGCGGTCGCCGTCTTCTTCCGGGCTGCCCGGAGGGCCGCCCCAGACGCCTGGCCCATGGTCGTAGAAGATCTCGGAGCACGGGCCGCACGGGCCCGTATCGCCCATTGCCCAGAAATTGTCGCTGGTTGCGATGCGGATGATGCGCTCTTCCGGCAGGCCGGCGATGCGCTTCCAGTAGTCGGCGGCGGCATCGTCCGTATGGTAGACGGTGACGAGCAGCTTGTCCTTCGCCAGCCCGAACTCGCGTGTGATCAGGTTCCACGCCAGTTCGATGGCGTTTTCCTTGAAATAGTCGCCGAACGAGAAATTCCCGAGCATCTCGAAGAAGGTGTGATGCCGCGCCGTGTAGCCGACATTGTCGAGATCGTTGTGCTTGCCGCCGGCGCGTACGCACTTCTGCGATGTCACGGCGCGGTCGTAGGGGCGCTTCTCCAGCCCCGTGAACACGTTCTTGAACTGCACCATGCCCGCATTGGTGAACATCAATGTCGGATCGTTGCGGGGAACGAGCGGCGATGAGGCAACCTGTTCGTGGCCATGCTTCCCGAAGTAATCGAGGAAGGTGGACCGGATTTCATTAACGCCGTTCATTCCCAGAACCCCTGACAGGCAATCTTCATTCGCAGGAACCGATACAGGAAGTGGCGCTTTTGGCTCAACCTAAATCGAAAGCCCCTGCAAAATCGGATGTACCGAAGGGGAGGCCTATTCCTCGTCTTCCGTCCCGTCTGCCTCGAGAAGCTTTTCGGCGATCAGGCCGGAATTCTGGCGAATGGCGCTTTCGATCTCGGCGGCAACGGCCGGATTGTCGCGCAGGAAGGTCTTGGCGTTCTCGCGTCCCTGCCCAAGCCGCTGGCTGTTGTAGGAAAACCAGGCGCCGGACTTGTCGACGATGCCCGACTTGACCCCGAGGTCGACCAGCTCGCCCATCTTGGACACGCCCTCGCCGTACATGATGTCGAATTCCACCTGCTTGAAGGGAGGCGCGAGCTTGTTCTTCACCACCTTCACGCGGGTCTGGTTGCCGGTGATCTCGTCGCGCTCCTTGATGGAGCCCGTCCGGCGGATATCCAGCCGCACCGAGGCATAGAATTTCAATGCGTTGCCGCCGGTCGTGGTTTCGGGCGACCCGTAGACGATGCCGATCTTCATGCGGATCTGGTTGATGAAGATGACCATGCATTTCGATTTGGAGATCGATCCGGTCAGCTTGCGGAGCGCCTGACTCATCAACCGGGCCTGGAGTCCGGGCAGCGCGTCGCCCATCTCGCCCTCGATCTCGGCGCGCGGCGTCAGCGCCGCGACGGAATCGACCACCAGAACGTCGATCGCACCCGACCGCACCAGCGTATCGGTGATCTCGAGCGCCTGTTCGCCCGTATCGGGCTGCGAGATCAGGAGTTCGTCAAGGTTGACGCCCAGCTTGCGCGCATAGACCGGGTCCAGAGCATGTTCCGCGTCGACGAAGGCGCAGATGCCGCCGGCCTTCTGGGCCTCGGCTATGGTGTGGAGCGCCAGCGTCGTCTTGCCCGAGCTTTCGGGACCGTAGATCTCCACGATGCGGCCCTTCGGCAGCCCGCCGATGCCAAGCGCGATGTCGAGCCCGAGCGAGCCGGTGGACACGGTGTCGATGTCGAGCTTCTCGGTGGCGCCGAGCCGCATGATGGAGCCTTTGCCGAAGGCCCTTTCGATCTGCGAAAGAGCGGCATCGAGCGCCTTGTTCTTGTCCACGGAAGTATCCTCAACGAGACGAAGTGAATTCTGTGCCATCGGCATGGTCCTTATTTCACGCGACGTGGGGACACGCAACGCTTCCGCATGGACCCTTCATGTACCCTTTTTGTTCTCTATTTTCAAGGGATATTCTTGATTTGTTCTGGTTCGGACAGCCGATTCGCCGTCCCTGTCCGACTCTCTATTCGTCTAATATTTCCTTAACGGCCACGGCCAGCTCGCGCAGCGAGAAGGGTTTGGCCAGGAAACCGAATCGTGCCCCCTCGGGCAGGTTCTTGGCGAAAGCGTCCTCGGCATAGCCCGATACGAAGATGAACTTCAGCTCCGGGCGCTCCTTGCGCATTTCGCGCAGAAGGGTCGGCCCGTCCATTTCCGGCATCATCACGTCCGAGACCACAAGGTCCACCCTGCCGCCGAGTTCTTCCATGATGGCCAGCGCCTCGACGCCCGACGACGCCTCGTGCACATCATAGCCACGCATCTTGAGGGCGCGGACATTGCCGGCGCGGACGTGGTCCTCGTCTTCGACCAGGAGGATGGTCGCGGTACCGGACAGGTCCAGCTTGCCGGCGGGTACTGCCGCTGCCGCCGAGGCCTCCGGCGCCGATTGGGCGACCTCCGCCGGCATGTGCCGCGGCAGGAATATGCGGAACGTCGTTCCTTCTCCGGGGCGGGAATCGACATAGATGAACCCGCCGGACTGCTTGATGATGCCATAGACCATGGACAGGCCCAGCCCGGTGCCCTTGCCGATCTCCTTGGTGGTGAAGAACGGCTCGAAAATGCGCTCCGCCACTTCGGCGGGCATGCCCGAGCCGGTGTCGGCCACCTCGACCAGGACATAGTCGCCGAAGGTCAGCTCGGGATAGTTGAAGGCGGCCGTCTCGGCCGCGGGCACGTTGCGGGTGGAAATGTCGATCCGCCCTCCATCCGGCATGGCGTCGCGCGCATTCTGGACGAGGTTCGTCACCACCTGCTCGAACTGGCCGATATCCGCCATGACGGGCCAGAGGTCGCGCGCGTGGTGGCGCTCCAGCTTGACGAGATCGCCGGATATCCGACGCAGCAGAAGATGCATGTCCGCCACGACGTCGGTGAGGTTCAGCATCTTGGGCCGCATTGTCTGCCGGCGCGAGTAGGCCAGCAACTGCCGGACGAGCGAGGCGGCGCGGTTGGCGCTCTGCTTGATGAGCAGCAGGTCCTGGAAGGACGGATCGCCCGTCCGGTGGTTGAGCAGCAGGAAATCCACGGACGCGGTGATGATCGTCAGGACGTTGTTGAAATCGTGCGCGATGCCGCCGGCGAGATTGCCGATGGCCTGCATCTTCTGCGCCTTGGCGAACTGCTCTTCCAGTGCGCGCTGGTCGGTGAAATCGATGCCGTACACCAGCGCGGCCTCCGAGCCGTCGTCGGCGACGTCTCCGACCGCGCTGAAATACAGGCGCACGGAGCGCGCCGGATCGCCGGCAACCTCCACGTCGAGCGACGGGATTCCCGCCTGCCCGCGCGCCGCCGCATCGATGGCGCCGCGCATCGCCTCGCGGCCCTCGTCGCGCAACGCGCCTTCCAGCGTCGCCGTCCCCTCCGCCACCTTCGTGCCGAACAGGCGGGAAAAGGCCGCGTTGGCGCGGGTGACATGGCCACGGGAGTCCAGAGAGGCGATGGCCATGGGCGAGGTGTGGAAGAAGCGGTTGAAGCGCATCTCCAGCTTTTCCAGCGTGTCGCCCGTGCCGGCCACCTGGCCCGAGCGGTTCAGGACGACGGTGCGCATATGCCCCAGGCGCTCGTCGGCGGTGGCCGTGGCCTGCCGCATCAGCCGCACGGGAAGCCGCTGTCCGGAGCGGGTCACCAGGTCCACGTCCAGGACATGAATTCGATTCGGCTCCGATTCGCCGGTCGCCGACAGGAAGGCGCGGCCTTCCTCGCCCACCAGTTCCGGCACGGTGACGCTGCCGGGATCGAAGGTGGCGAGATCGAAGCCGAGCCAGCCGGCCAGCGTCGCATTGAGATAGACGATCGACCCGTCGCGCGCCGACGAGAAGAAACCGACCGGCGCATGGTCGAGATAGTCGATGGCGTTCTGCAATTCCTGGAAGAAGCTTTCCTGCTCCGCCCGCTCGTCGCTGATATCGGCAACCTGCCAGACGTTGAGGCTGCGGCCGCCGCTGTCCATCGGGCGCACCCCGACGCGATACCAGCCCGCGCCCGCGCCGCCGGCAAGCCGGCGCGACAGCCGGAACTCTTCCTGCGCCTCGCGCCCGTCCCGCGCCGCGTTGGCAAGCCTGTAGACCGCCTCGGACGCCTCCCCCTCGCGCGAAAGGAGCTGCTCCAGCGTCCGCGCTCCCGCAAGCCCTTCGACACCGACCGTTTCGGCATAGGCGCGGTTGGCATAGACGATCCGGCCCTTGCGATCCGTCATCAGCGTGCCGGTGGGCAGGGCGTCCAGGAAATCGCGGCCAAGACCCGCATCGGACAGCCTGTTCGACACCTGCAGGAAGCCAAGCGCCAGCGCAAAGCAGGACAGGATGCCGAAGACCGCCAGAAGGCCGAAAATGCCGAGGACGGCGATTCCGCCGGAAACATGCCCGGCGATCGCCAGAGCGGCGGCCACGACCAGCATGAAGGCGGACAGCGCCAAAAGGCGCCATACACCCGAATGTGCGGCGCTGCGATCCACCAGCGGCTTGCGGTTCGCCATGCGCGTGTCAGCCGTCATATCGGTTGGAAACCAAGTCGCTTCGAGCCCCGCTCGTGTAGAAGATATCGTTCAGCACATTTGCGCATTATACGGCATGAAGCTGTCGCAGCCCTTGAAGCCGCGACGTTTTCGGCACATGAACCTATCCAACGGAACGGGGTTGTCCATAGCGGCGGCCGCACGTATCCGACATGACGTAACGGTCATCGCATGCGGACGGCAAGCCGTGGCGGGGCAACGACCAGGGAGACTGGCAAAATGTACGAGCGACTCGTGAACGCTCTCGGCGGTGAAGGCATCGCTACGGTGGTGATCGCCATCATCGTCATCGCCGTGCTTGTGATCCTCGGCTACCTTCTGCTGGCGCTGGTCCGCGGCTTCACCTCCGGTGGCCGCCTGGGCGGCGGTCGCAGCGCCGCCCCGCGTGTGGCGGTACTCGACATCGTGCCCGTGGACCAGAAGCGCCAGCTCGTGCTGCTGCGCCGCGACGAGATCGAGCATCTGGTGCTGATCGGCGGCCAGAACGACCTCGTGGTCGAATCGGGCATAAGCCGCATGCCGGTGCGCACGCGCCGGGTAGAGCCGAGCTTTGCCGAAACGCCGCCGGCGCCTCGCGCCGAGCCCGTGCCGGCCGTCCCTGCCGCATCCGCAGCGGCCCCGGCGGCCCGCCCCGTCGAAGCGCCGCAGCCGGTGCGCAGCGAGCCGCGCCCCGCGCCTGCACAGACACGGCCCGCAGCGCCGGACGTCTCGCCCCCCCTTCCGCCGCGCCGGACGGAACCTGCCATGACGCCGTCCCGGCCGCCGCAGCCCGCGACCCCTCGCCCGCAGCCGGCCCAGCCCGCGCAGCCGCGCTCCATGGCAACGCCCACCCTGCCGCAGCGGCCCGCCGCACACCCGATCGAGGCAGCCGAAGGCCCACGCGCGCAGCAACCGGCACCGGCTGTCACCGTCGCATCCGGATCGCCGGCTGCGACCGAGGTTTCCACGGTGCGGAGCGGCGGCGCCTCGCCGCTTCCCGGTCGCCCGTCCGCGTCGCCGCAACCGGATGTCGGCGCGTCGAGGCCCGAGCCTTCGTCGACGTCCGCCGCACCCGTCGCGCAGCCGGCGGCCGCCGGGAAGGCCGAAGGCTCCATGGGTCCGCTGCAGGTGAAGAGCTTCGCCACCAGCGTACAGACGCATCGCAGCGACAAGGGAGCATCCTTTCCGCCACTGGGCGCTGCGGCGGGCGCCGCCTCCGCAGCGGCGACAGCCACGCCGGCTGCCTCGGCTGCCCCGGACACGAAGTCTGTGGCTGCGGTCGAATCGAAAAAGGATGATGCCGCTGCCGACGGCGACATCGACCAGTTGCTGATGGCCGAGTTGTCGAAGGAAAAGATCGATACGCCCGCCGCGCCGGCCGTGGCGGATCAGCCGGAAAAGCCGGCCGAGGCAGCCACCAGGCCGGAAACTCCGTCCAAGCCGAAGCCGGCGCAGGACAGGCCCGGAATGATGAGCCTGGAGGAAGAGATGGACGCGCTCCTGCGCGACTTTACCCTGGACCCGCCCGAGAAGCGCTGAAAGCGCGGGCCGTTGCGATACGGCAAAGGGGCCGGCAATGCCGGCCCCTTTGCGTCTTCAGGTTCGGGATATGCGGACCCGGCTATTCGTCGCGGTACACTTTCTCGCGCCGTTCATGACGCTCCTGTGCCTCCAGCGACAGCGTCGCGATGGGGCGTGCATCCAGCCTCTTCAGGCTGATGGGCTCTCCCGTCTCTTCGCAATAGCCGTATGTGCCGTCTTCGATCCGCTGCAGAGCCGCATCGATCTTGGCGATCAGCTTTCTCTGGCGGTCGCGGGCGCGCAATTCGATGGCCCTGTCCGTTTCCGAGGAGGCCCTGTCGGCCGCATCGGCAAGGTTGGGGTTTTCGGTTGCAAGCGCTTCGAGCGTTTCACGGGATTCGCGGAGGATCTCGCTCTTCCAGGCGAGTAGCTTCTTCCGGAAATAATCCCGCTGACGGTCGTTCATGAAAGGCTCCTCCTCCCGAAGATCGCCTCCGATGTGCAGAGTTTCGCTCATCTCGCTTCCTCTCTAACCGTCGAGGCGCTGCTTATAACTTTGGAACCTGTTACCTACAAGGTGCAAATAGGTTGCACGTCCAAATGAAGTAGATGCCATAAATACAGGCAAACGCTGGCCTTTTTCTGATCTTGGAAAAGCGGGAGGCCACGGTTGCGTCAGCTGGATTGCCGAGCCCCCGAAAAATGGCATGATGGCGGCATGTCGACCGATCCATCCTCACGCCTTTATTGTCTCAGACACTTTCATGCAGCAAGGCCGGTTCCCGGCCAGCGCGACTTCGACCGGCCCCTCGACGCCCGCGGAATGGCCCAAGCCGAGGAGGTCGCCTCAAAAATAATCAGTGGATCGATCCGATTTTCCACAGTTTTCGTATCGCCAGCGGTCCGCACGATGGAGACAGCGGCGCGGATCGGCATCCCGGCGGACGATTCACGAATCTTCGTCGCTCCCACCTTGTACGAGGCGCCGGCCGAAGCTTACTTCGATCTTTTGCGCGGCGGCGCACCCGATGGCGCCCTGATCGTCGGTCACAACCCGGGCATGGAAGAGTTCATCTTCGCGCTGTGCCGGGATGCCTGCAGCAATGCGGAGTTGCGGGCACGCGGACTTGCCACCGGCGGCTTTGCCGGCATCGATGTCACCGACGGACACGATGCGTTCGAAGCGGGTTCGGGCCGGCTTGCGTCGCTGTTCATGCCGGCGCGTCCGTGACAGGGCGTCAGGAATACCTATCTTCAGCCCGACATGAATTCTCACCGCCACTCGAGGTCCGATGCCCAACCTGATGGATGAGGCGCTTTACGCCATCGACAATCTGACGGACCGGGCAACCGAACTGTTCCATCCGACGCTGCGCCTGGGGGTCGCCGGGTTGTCGCGGGCCGGCAAGACGGTCTTCATCACAGCTCTGGTGCACAACCTGCTGCATGGCGGGCGCCTGCCGGTTTTCTCGGCGCAGGCGGAGGGACGCATCGGAAGCACCTATCTGGAGGAGCAGCCAGACGACGCCGTTCCGCGGTTCCAGTACGAGGACCATGTGCGCACGATGGTCGAGGATCGGCTCTGGCCGCAATCCACCCGCGCCATCTCCGAGTTGCGGCTGACGATCGAGTATCAGTCGGCTTCGGGTTGGTCGCGTCTCTTCTCGGCCGGCAAACTCTCGCTCGACATCGTCGATTATCCCGGCGAATGGCTTCTCGACCTGCCTTTGCTGGACAAGGATTTCGCCAGCTTCTCGGCCGAGTCCATCTCTCGGGCGCGCCTGCCCTCGCGGGCAGAGATGGCGGCCCCCTTCCTTGCGATAGTCGATGCGCTGGATCCGATGGCGCCGGCCGACGAGATGGAAAGCCAGCGGTTGAGCATGGCCTTCACCGAGTATCTGCGCCGGTGCCGGCAGGACGGCACCGCGCTCTCGACATTGCCGCCCGGCCGCTTCCTGATGCCGGGTGATCTGGAAGGGTCACCCGCGCTGACCTTCGCGCCGCTCGTGCTGCCGCCCGGCAGCTTCGCCGCGCCGAAGAACAGCTTTGCCGCCGTCCACGCCCGCCGGTACGAAGCCTACAAGAGCGTCGTCGTAAAGCCCTTCTTCCGCGACCATTTCGCAAGGCTGGACCGTCAGATCATCCTGATCGACGCCCTGCAGGCCATCAATGCCGGCCCGGAAGCCGTACAGGATCTCGAAACGGCCCTGGCGGACATCCTGTCCTGCTTCCGGCCCGGACGGGCGAGCTGGCTGGGCGGGCTCCTGACACGCCGGATAGACAGGCTTCTCGTCGCCGCCACCAAGGCCGATCATCTGCACCGAGAAAGCCACAAGCGGCTGGAGGCCATAGTCCGCCGCATCGTCGCCTCTGCCGTGGAGCGCGCCCGGTTTTCGGGCGCGGAATCGGACGTCGTCGCCATGGCCGCGGTGCGGGCGACGCGCGAGGCGACCGTCGAGGATGGCGGCGAGCGCCTGCCGGTCATCGTCGGCACGCCCCTCGCCGGCGAGCGGATAGATGGCGAAACCTTCGACGGCGAAACGGAAACGGCGATCTTTCCGGGCGATCTCCCGCGCGATCCGAGCCGCCTCTTCGATCCCGACAACAGGGCAGACCCGCTGAACTTCGTACGCTTCCGGCCGCCGAGGCTGGAGCGCGACGATACGGGCCTGACCCTGTCGCTGCCCCATATCAGGCTGGACCGCGCGATGCAGTTCCTGATCGGAGATCGCCTCGCATGAGCGAAGATCGTCCCCGCAGCCCGCGCAGCTTCACGCGCCCCGCATTGCCGCAGACCATGGCAGAACCGGCCGGGCGCAGCCCGCGCGGCTTCCGCGACCTGGCTTCCGTGCGCATAGAGCCCGATGAGGCGCTGGAGCAGGAAGCCCTGGACGCACTCGACGCGGCGCCGGCCGTCATGCGGCCGCGCCGCCGCCGCCTGACTTTCGGCAAGGTTTTCATGGCGGGGCTTGGCCTGGTCGTATCGCTGGCCACCGGGTTGGCGCTGGACAGCCTGATCCGCGACTTCTTCGCAAGGGCCGAATGGCTGGGCTATGTCGCGGCCGGCGCCTCTGCCCTTCTGGTGCTCGGCGCGGTGGGCGTCGCCTTTCGAGAGCTCCATGCCATATCGCGGCTGCGCCTCGTCGAGCGCGAACGCCGCGACGCGCAGAAGGCCTTCGACGACAATGACGAGGGCGCGGCGCAGAGGGTCACGGAGCGGCTGGTCTCCATGCTGGGCGACCATGCCGAAACCTACGCCGGGCGGCAGCGGCTTGCGGAGTGGAAGGACGAGGTCATCGACGGGCGCGACAGGATCGCGCTGGCCGAGCGCGAGTTGCTGGCGCCGCTGGATGCACGCGCCCGCGCGCTGCTTCTGGCCTCGGCCAAGCGCGTTTCCGTGGTCACCGCCGTCAGCCCGCGCGCCATCGTGGACCTTGCCTTCGTATTCTTCGAGACGGTGCGCCTCATCCGCCGCATGTCCGAGCTTTATGGCGCACGGCCCGGAACGCTGGGGCTGATCCGTCTGACGCGCGACGTGCTGGCCCATCTGGCCGTCACGGGCACGATCGCCCTGGGCGACGGCCTGGTGCAGCAGGTTCTGGGCCAGGGCCTTGCCCAGAGGCTGTCAGCCAAGCTCGGCGAAGGGGTGGTCAACGGGCTCCTGACGGCACGGGTCGGACTTTCGGCGATGGATATCTGCCGTCCCATGCCTTTCATGAGCGTGGAGCGACCAGGCGTCGGCGCGATACTGCGCGCGCTTGCCGCATCCACGGACACCGCGCCGGAAAGGAAGGATTAACCCTTAACGGAGATTATCGCGGCAGGTTACTTGCATCGAGGGTTCGCCATGTTCCGCACCGTCATCGCCGGGGTTTCGCTTGCCGTTGCATTGTCGGCGGGCATGGGCAGCGCTGTCGCCGGCTCTTCCAAGGGCTTCATGGAAACGATCGGAGGGCGCTGGGTCGGCCCCGGCGAGATCGTCGCCGGCAAGTACAAGGGCACGCGGTTCACCTGCGACCTGGCGGGGGGCACCGAGAAGGCGCCCTCGGCTATGCAGCTCGACGGAAGCTGCCGCGTCGGCCTGTTCTCGCAGAAGATGTCGGCCCGCGTCACGCATGACGGGCGCACCTACAAGGGTGCATTCCTGGACGGAGCCAAAGGCGCCGGCCTCGATATCGTGTCGGGCGTCGTCGAAGGCGACCGTATGGTCTTCGGCCTGGACCGAAAGCAGCTAAACGGCGCGATGGTGGCCCGGCTTGACGATGGCGACGCGTTGAACGTCACGATCTCGGTCAAGGTGGACGGCGAACTCGTCCCCGTCATCGGCATGGTGCTCAAGCGCGACGGCGCGGTGCGCCAGACCGCCCTTCAGGACTGACGCCACCACTCCCCGTCCTTCGTGACCGGCTCGATGCCCGCAACATCCAGTTGCCCTAGCCAATGGCGCACGGTCTGCCCCTCGATCATGAGGTCCGGCGCAAGCTCTGCCAGCGGCATCAGCACGAAGGCGCGCTCGCGGATGCGCGGATGCGGCAGCGTCAATGTGGGTGTCTCTATGCGTGACTGCCCATAGGCCAGCACGTCGATATCGATGGTGCGCGGCCCCCACCTCTCCAGTCGCACGCGCTTCAGCCGTGTCTCCAGGTCCAGCGCCAGCTCCAGCAGCGCCTGCGGTTCAAGATCTACATCCAAGATTGCGCAGGCATTGAGAAATTCCGGTTGGTCGAGTTTTCCCCAGGGCGGTGTCCTGTACAGCCGTGACGCGGCGACGACGCGGACGCCCGGCGTATCGCCAAGCAGACGAAGCGCCTCCGCCATCGCGGCGGCAGGATCGCCCATATTGCCGCCAAGGCCGATGAGAGTCTGCGTCATGCTGCCGCACCGGCACCCAGTACGGCATCCGCGACGCGTAGCGCATCGCGGTTGGGCTCCACCGCATGCACGCGGAAGATATGCGCACCGCGTTCGCGAAGAATGACGCTGGTGGCCGCCGTGGCGATGTCGGCCTCCGGGTCTTCCCTGCCGATCGCGCCCCGTACGAAGCGCTTGCGGGACGTGCCGACCAGCAGGGGAAGGCCGAGCGCCGCAAGCTCGCCCAGCCGCGCCATCAGCGCCATGTTCTCCTCTCGCTCCTTCGCGAAGCCGAAACCCGGATCCCACACCAGGCGGCCACGCTCGACCCCGGCCGCCGTAACGATCTCCATGGAACGGTTGTAGAAGAAGAACTGGTCCTCGATCACGTCGGGCAGCTTTTCCCGCTCGCGCCCCGTGTGCATCAGGCACAGGCCGGCCTTCGTCCGGGCAGCGACATGCGCGATGTCCGGCTCTTTCTGGGCGCCGAACACGTCGTTGATGATATGGGCGCCGGCGGCAACCGCGCGCTCCGCCGTTTCGGCGCGGTAGGTATCGACCGAGACGAGGCAGTCGCTGGCCCGCACCAAAGCCTCGATGACGGGCAGGATGCGCGCCTGCTCCTCCTCCGGGCTCACGGGCGTTGCGCCCGGCCGGGTGGATTCCCCGCCGATATCGATGATGTCCGCGCCTTGCGCCACCATCTGTAGTGCTGCGGCGACCGCCCGCCCGACGTCACCTCCAAAACGGCCGCCATCCGAGAAACTGTCCGGCGTGACGTTGAGAATACCCATGATGCGGGCGGGGCCGGAAAGGTCGAGCGAGCGCCCATGCGCGACATGCCAGACAGGAGTTTCCGAAGGCAGAACCGTCATTTGTCGTCACCTCGCATTAACGATCCCGGCAATCTGATCGCCCATTTGGGCCCTGGCGCTTCGTAACCGGAGTTCGATGCGCTAACTTTTGCGCGTGATGCCGTAAGCCACGCCAGGAGTCGAGACATGAAGAATGCATTCGCGCTCCTGATGGCGGCGTCATTTGCCCTCGGCGCCCTGCCCGCCTCCGCGGCCGATATACGTGTCCATACCACGTATTTCACCGTCACCGGCAGCACGCTCGAGCAACTGGATGCAGCGCTGGCGCGTAACGGCCCGTTGTCCGGCGGCGGCGATGCCGGCCACCCCGGTGCGACCTCCGTCACCTTCGATGGCCATGTCACCTACGTGCAGACCGAAACGGCCTGCCGACTGGGCGAAGCCCGCTTCATGCTGGATGTCGAGGTGATCCTTCCGCGCTGGAAAAAGCCGCGCAAGCCGGATCCGGACACGGTCCTGATCTGGGAGACGCTGGAACGCGACGTGAAACGCCATGAGGAACGACACGCCGAGATCGCCGTCGCCTATGTCAAGCGGATGGAGATGGCCGTGCGCAATCTGGGTACGCGCCGGACCTGCCGGCAACTCGAAGACGCGGTCGCCGCGACGACGCAACGCTATCTGGCCAGGCATGAAAGCGAACAGCGCGCCTTCGATCGTCAGGAAGCGCGCGAGATGGATTTCCGGTTGAAGCGCCAGCTCCGAGACCGCCTTCGCGCCGGCGCGGACTGAACGCCCGACACCTCAACCTTGGCGTGTCGGGACGTGCAGCACCAGCCCCGCAAGCTCCGGCGCGATGCGGATCTGGCACGACAACCGGGAGTTTGGCCGGACATCATAGGCGAAATCCAGCATATCCTCTTCCATCACCTCGGGGCCCGGGAGCGAACCGGTGAAGGCCTCGTCCACATAGACATGGCACGTCGCGCAGGCGCATGCGCCGCCGCAATCGGCGTCGATGCCGGGAATGTCGTGGCGAATTGCCGCCTGCATGGCGCTCGCGCCGTCGGCGGCCTCGACGGGATAGCGGGTGCCATCCGGTGAAACGAAGGTGATCTCGGTCATGGCACGGGTTTGGACCGGCCGTTGCGCCGGTGTCAATCACCCTCGGCGAAGCGGGTCAGTCCAGCGATCTCAGGAAGTCTGCCGTCGTCACGAGTTCATCCATGAATGCGGCATAGGCGGTGCGGTATCCCGCCTCGTCCGCACGCGCCAGTTCAGCGGCGCTGTCGGCGACTGCGAAGGCACCCACATGACGCCCGGCGCCCCGGATGGCACAAGCCATCTGGCGTACCTCGTCGCGCGTCGCATGCGGCGCACGCTGGATGATCAACGCAACCTGAGAGCGCAGAAGCGCGAGCACGTCACGCTCGATCTGCCTGTCGCCGCCCGTCTTCTGCGACAGGAAGACAAGGTCCACCGGACGCGTCCGCGACGGGCGCGGCTCGGACGGCATGACCGGCTTGGTTGCGGACATCTTCAGGGCAGTGGCACTACGCGTCATGGCTCTTCTTCCTCGACGGCGACCCGATAAGGCAGCTTGCGCCACCCCCTTGTAATTTTTGGTAAATCGCCTTTGACTTCATCTGCCGGGCGGAAACGGACCAATTTGCGGCCGGATCCCCCTCCAAGGCCGCGACTTGGCAGGATGGTAAACAAGGCGGTAACGGCTAACGTATTGACGCAAAAGGCCAGCGGGTCTCGATCGATGGCTTTTCGCGGGCCGCGTTAACCTTATGTTCAGACTTTGGGCAGGCCGTCCGCTTTTGCGGTTCCCAACGATGGGGGGCCTCTCTACCATAGACTCGCGGTATTGCCCTTTTTTCGCGCGCTTCGTGATGAAAGGGGATCCGTTTCGCGCGTCTGGCCGGCCGGCCAGTGGCGCGGATGTGAATTCACGAAGCAAGGCGGCGCAGCATGTCGAAGATCAAAACGGTCGAGCTTTCCGACGAAGCGATGATCGAGCTGGAACTCGAGGAAGCGTTCCGTGAAGCCGGTTTCTCGGGCGAGGCCCCCTCGCCACGCGGATCTGCCGGCAACGCCGCTGCCGATGCGGACGATGGCGATTTCGACTTCGTCTTCGATGAATTCGACCGCAACATAAAGGAAGCGGCTTCGGCCTTCTCCGAACAGCCGGCCGAAGCGGAAGCCCAGGCGCCATCCGCCGCTGCCGACGAAGCACCCGGCATGTTCGACGAAGAGCTGGCCGAATTCGACTGGGAATCCGACATAGAGCCGGTCGACGCCGGCCGGCCCGACGCGCCGGACACCATCACCGATCAGGATGGGCTCTTCGACGTCGGCGCACCCGCCTACGTCGCGGGCACCGCGGCTGCGGCGGGCGCCGCTGCCGGAGCCTCGCGGGTTCGTACGGAGACCGCGCGGCCGCGTGCCGAGACCCCGCCCTACCAGCAGAACGCGGCCAATGACGAGCGGCGCTCCGCCCCGGTGATGGCCGATGGCATGCTTGGCCGCCGCTCTTCCAGCCGCCCGGTTCTGCTGGGCGGCCTCGGCGGCATCGCCTGGCTGGGCCTTGCCAGCGTATCGGCGTTCGGCCTTTTCGGTGGACAGGGCCTGACCGGCCAGAACGCCTTGAACGCCTCTGCCGCATTCATTGCCGGTGGCGTGCTGCCGGCCTTCATGATCTTCGGCTTCGGCGTCATGGTCCGTCGCATGCAGGATCTGCGGCTGATGAGCCGCTCCCTTGCGGAAGTGGCCCTGCGCCTCGGCGATACGGCCCAGCAGCGGCAGGCAGAGCTGGCCACGCCCGCAACCGTGCTGCCGGCCGAACAGATAGCTGCGCTGGAGCGGCGCATCGCCGACGAGGTCGCCGCGCTGGAACGCACCTTCGCCGACAATGAGGTTCGCGTTCGCGGCCTTGTCGGAGAACTGAGCTCCGAGCGCGATGCCATGCTGAACCATGCCGAGCAGGTGCGTGCGCTGCTGATCGGCTCGCACCAGCGCCTGTCCAACGACGTCGAGGGCGCATCCGAACACGCGGCCGAGCGCATCGAATCCGCTGCGCAGAGCTTCACCGCCCTGCTGGACGACCGCACCAACGAGATTTCCCGCCGCTACGAGGACCAGGGTCGCCAGCTGGCCGATTTCTTCACGGAACAGAGCCAGTCCACGCAATCGGCCCTGAATGCGACGGGCGAGGAACTGGCGCGTCGCATCGCCTCCACCGCCGATGAGGCCGGCGCGCGCCTGCAGCAGGCCACGGAGGCGGTCAACCGCCTGATCGAGGAACGGTCGGGCGAGCTGGAGCGGCGTGCCGAGGAACTGACGCGCGGTGCGACCGAACTGAGCGACCGTGTCCACAACGCGATCACCAGCGCCAACGAGCGCATCGCCGAGGCGCTGCGTGTCGGCTCCGAAAGCTGGACGGTGGACAACACCCTTTTCCTCACGTCTCTCGAAGCCATGCTGGCGGAAAAGGCGGACCGGATCAGCGCCGAGGAAGCAGGCTTCACTGCGCGCATCACCGGCTCCATGGAAGAGCGCCTGGGCGTACTCAACCAGGAGGTCGACCGCTTCCTGACCATGGTCGACGACCGCTTCGACGAAAAGATGCTCCGCACCTCGTTGATGCTGGAAGGCAAAGGCGAGGATATCCTCGAACGGTTCGAGCAACGCCTCGTTCATCTGGAATCCGTGCTCGACCGTCACGGTCAGCCGCTTGTGGACTCTCTCGGCCAGCATGTCGGGGCCATCGAAACCTCCATCGAGCGCATAGATGCCTCGCTTGCCGGCGGCGTGGAGCGCCTCGGCCGCTCCGTCAACGACGAAAGCGAGAAGCTTGGCCGTGCCTTCGCCGATGGCCAGGCCGATTTCGCGGCACGCGCTTCGGACGCCCTGTCGCGCGCCGAGGCCGTGTTCGAGAAGCGGGCCGGAGAAATCCAGGCGCTGTTCGAAGAGCGTACAGGCCGCTTCGACATGCTGGCGGTGGAGCGCATCAGCGACATCGAAACGTCCCTCGCCTTCGCGCAGCAGACGCTGTCGTCCGCCATGGACGAGCGCAGTGCCGCGGTGACGACATCCATCGAAACCGGCATCGAAAAGCTGTCGGATCTGCTGGCCAGCCTCGACGCGCGCATGCTGGACGATTTCGACGACCGTTCGCGTCAGTTGGCGGGCCGGATCGGCGAGCGCGTGGAGCTTATCACGGCGACGCTGTCGGAACGCGTGTCCGGCCTCGATACCTCGCTCGCCACCGCGCGCGAGACCATGGTTTCCACCCTGGACCAGCACAGCAACGCGCTGACCGGCGCGATCGACCGCAATGTCGACCGGCTGGCAATGCTGCTGGAAGATGTCGACGGTCGCCTCATGCGCGGCTTCGAGGGCAAGACGGAAGTGCTTGCCGACAAGATCGGGGAGCGCTCGCGCGAGATCATCAACCTGGTCGAGGAGAATCGCGAGCTCCTGGAAAGCGGGCTGGAACAGCGCATCGGCCTCATCGCCTCGCTTCTGGACGAGCGCCGCAACGCCATCACCCTCTTCATCGAGGAGGGCGCCAAATCCCTCGCCGCCTCGCTCGACGGCGAAGCGACGCGCCTCTACGAGAACATGGATGCCCGCGCCCGCACCATCTCGGACGAGATCGGCCGCAGCATGGCGGGCGGCGAGGAAGCGCTGGAGACGGCCGGGCGCCGCATCATCGAAACCCTGGAAAAGCAGAGCCACGCCATCGACATGGACGCCATCCGCCGGCTCGAGACGGCGTTGGCGCGTTCCGAAGACGACAGGCAGGCCCTGTCCGACAGGCTGGCCGAACATGCGGTCCGCATGGAAGCCGGCTTCGACGGAATGTTCGACAGCGTGATCGCAGAACTTGGCGCCAAGGTGGATCTGCTGCGCGATACGGTGGAGACGTCCCGCCAAAGTCTTCTTGCCGATATCGACCGCTCTGCCGGCTCGCTGGCCCGCAACCTCGAGGACGGCAACCGCAACTTCGCGGCCGGAATGGAAAGCTCCGCGGCGCAGGCGGTAAGCGAGATCGAGACAGCCCTGCAAACGCTCATGTCCGGCATCGAGGCCCGTACGGCGCAGCTTCGCAGCGCAGGCGGCGACCTGAAGGGCGGCTTCATGCAGGGTCTGGACGAGCGGCTTTCCGCCATCCGCAGCCTGTTCGACGGCTCCAACTCCAGCTTCTTCGCCGACCTGGACGAAAAGGCCGGCCTGCTGTCGACAGAACTGTCGCGCAACAATGCCGACATCGCACAGACGCTGGACGAACGCGTGGCCGAGTTGCGCGCCGCCTTCTCCGAAGCGGACGAGCGGCTGGGCAAGGCGTTGGAAAACCGCCAGCGCGAGTTCGAAACCGTCCTGGCTGCCGGTACGGACAACATCAACAGCTTCTTCGAGGAACGGACCGCCTCCATGTCGGAGACGCTCGACCGCGGCCTTGCCAAGGTGGAGCAGACCCTTACCGGCCGCACCACGCAGATCGCCGAGGCGGTGCGCGACTCCATCCTGGGCGCGACCGGCCAGATGATACGCGATGCCTCCGCGGCCCGCGGCGAGCTGGACGAACAGGCAACCCGCTTCACCGAAAGCGTCGAAAAGCTGGGCGCCGCGCTGGCCGCGTCGAGCGAGCAGGCCCATTCGCGCCTCTCCGGCGAACTGGAGCGCCTCGCAGCCGAGGTGGAGGCGGCCACCACGCGCCTGCGCTCGACGGCCGAGGAGACGCGCCAGAGTCTTACGGGAGATAACCAGCAGTTCGTCACGCACCTCGCCGGCGCATCGCTCGCCATGCGCACCGAAGCCGAGAGTGCCCGCGAGAAGCTTGCCGCGATGGCCGGCGATTTCGTTCAGAGCCTCGACTCCCTTGCCGGTCAATTCCGTGTGGAAACCGAAAGCGCCCGTGGCCAGTTGGCCGAGGAAGCCGGAGCATTGGCCGAAACCATACGCTCCGCAGGTGCCATGCTGACGGATGTGGGCGGCGCATCGCGGGATTCCCTGTCGCAGAACGCGCGCCAGATGGCGCAGGGCGTCGAGGAAGCCGCCCGCATGTTGAACCAGAAGGTCGAGGCGATCCGCCGCGAGCTTGCCGACCAGTCCGTCGATATGACGGGCGACATGGACCGGGTGGCCGAGCGTGTCCGCGCCATTGCCGCCGAGGCACGCGAGACGCTGGGCGATGGCGCCTCGAAGATGCTGGACGGTATTGCCGACGCTATGCAGACCATGGACAGCCGCGCGCAGACGCTACGCGACGATCTCGACGAGCGAACCCGGACTTTCGCCGGCTTCATGGACGGTCTTGCCGCTTCCATCGGCCAGGAAATCGGCAAGGTCGGCGGCACGCTGCGCGGCGAAGCCGAGGAAACCTCACGCTTCATTTCCACCAAGCTGGTCGACGATGCGCGCCAGGCACACGAAATCCTCCTCAGCAACACCGGCGACATCTCGACGGCGCTGGCCGGTGTCTCGACCGCAATCCGGCTCGAGGCGGACCGTGCGCGGGATCAGGTATTCGATGCCACCAGCGCTTTCGCAGAAGAGCTGACCCGCAGGGTGGAGGCCAACGAGACGGCGCTTGCCGGCCGTGCGGCCGACCTTGGCGCCGCCTTCGCGGAGCGGGTGCAGGAACTGGAAGAGATGCTCGGGCGCCGCAACGCCGAAATTGCCCGCCTGCTCGACGAAGAGGCGCGGCCCCTGCTCGACCGTCTTTCGGAAGACGGCAACAGCCTTGCCGCGTCCATCGGCGAAAGCGCCCGCAGCGCGGCCGAGCGCCTTCAGCAGGAAAATTCCGCCCTTCTCGCCTCCTTCACGCGGCATGCCCACAAACTGGTCGAGGAGATCTCCTCGTCCTCGTCGCAGGTTGCAGGCGAACTCGAGCGCCGCACGCAGGATGCCGCCGGCCTTGTCAACGAAGCACAGGAGAACCTGGTGCTCGAAGTCGGCCAGTTGATCCAGCGCATCGGCAATGTCAGCGGCATGCTGGGCAAACTGGTCGGCGAAGCCACGGGCGAACTGTCGGCGGTGGAAAAGACCTTCACCGAGACCGCCGAGCGCTTCACCAGCGGCACGGACAAGGCCGTATCGGTGATCGAGAACTCCAGCGGCCGCTTCGACGACAACATCCAGAAGCTCGATGCCCTCTCGACGGACTCCGCCGGGCGCGTCGAGGCCATCGCGGGACGGCTCGCCGAGCAGAGCGAGGTTCTGCAGGAAGCCGCCCGTCTTCTGGAGCAGTTGCAGACCGGCATGGACCATTCCCTGCAGGAGAAGCGCGAAGGCCTGGAAGCCCTTGCCAAGGGCCTGTCGGAACGCTCCGGCGAAATCGCCGAGACTGTGCGCGGCCTGGAAGAGATCGTCAGCCGCCGGATCGAGGCGACACAGCGCAATTCCGCAACCGCGGTCGACAAGGTGCGCGAGGCTCTGGCCAGCGCGCTGGACGACGCCAACCGCCGCTTCATGCAGGCGACCGAAGAAATGCGCCATACCGCATCCGGCCTCAAGGAAGAGCTGGATTCGACCAGGCAGGAGCTGAAGCGCGGCGTCTTCGAGCTGCCCGAGGAGGCCAAGCAGAGTACGCAGGCCATGCGCCGCGCGGTGTCCGACCAGATCCGCGCTCTCAAGGAGCTGGGGGAGATCGTATCGCAGTCGGGTCGTGCGCTGGACGTCCGCCCCGCCCGCATGCCACAGCAGGCGGCCCAGCCGCAGCGGGAGGCCGTGGCGGCGCCACGCCAGCAGCCGGTTGCCGAACCGCGCGTGCAGGCCCGTGCAGTGGACGAGCAGCAGGAACGCCGTGCCGTCGGCTCTTTCCAGGCGGAGGGCAATCTTGCGCGCGACATGCGCGGCACGGTGGAGCCCGCGCGCCCGGTGGAAAGCGCCTATCCGGCCCGCCCGGCCGCCCCTGCCGCCGGCGCCACGAAGGGCCGCAGCTGGGTGTCCGATCTGATCCGCCGCGCATCCGCCGAAGAGGAAGCGGCCGCCGCGGCCCAGTCCGACGAACTGGAATCGGCGCTGAACGCCGCCTTCGACGCCGACCAGCCGGAACAGGCCACGCCTGCCGCACGCAACCCAGCCCATGTCGTCGAATCGCTGAATTCGCTGTCGGTCGAGATCGTCAGGGCCATCGACCATGATGCCTCGGTAGAGCTTTGGGACAAGTATCGCCGCGGCGAGAAGAATGCCTTCACCCGCCGCCTCTATACGATGAAGGGACAGGAAACCTTCGATGAGATTCGCCGCAAATATTACCGGGAGCAGGAGTTCCGCCACGCGGTGGATCGCTACATCGGCGATTTCGAAGCCATGATGAACGATCTGCGCAAGCGCGAGCCGGATGGCCAGCGGGTGCGCGAGTATCTGACGTCGGACACCGGCAAGGTCTATACCATGCTGGCCCACGCCTCCGGCCGCTTCGGACAGAACTGAAGCCTGGGTGCAGAAAAGAGCCCCCGCCAGCATATGGCGGGGGCTTTTTCCTATGAGCCTGATTGCAGCGGCTGCTAGCTTTTCACGCCATTCAGCTCTGCGACGATATCGGCGAGGAAGGGTACGAAGTCGTCGCCGCGTCCGATGGCCTCCGCCGTGGCGTAGGAGTTCTTGACGGCGCTCGATATATGGCTGGCAATACCACCCTCGTTGGCCAGCGACACCAGATAACGCGTATCCTTGTGCGCGTTCCGCAAGGTGAACTTGTGCGCCTCCCGGTCGCCGCCGACGACATATTTCATGAAGGTCTGGTAGAAGCCGCAGTCCATGCGGCCGCCGCCGATGACCTCATGAAAGGTTTGCGCCGAAACACCGGACTTGGCTGCGATGGCCAGCGCCTCGGCGTAAAGGGCGGCATAGCCCAGCGAAACGAAGTTGTTGAGCAGCTTCATCGTATGGCCGGACCCCACATCGCCCGTGCGCACGATACGGCCCGACCAGCAATCGACGATCGGTCGGATATGCTCGAACGTCTCGTCATCCGCCCCCACCATCGAATCCAGCGTACCGGCCCAGGCCTCGACCGGCGTTCGACTGAGCGGGGCATCGGCGAAGCGAAGGCCGGCCGCAGCCGCCATGGCGGCGATGCGCTTCGTGGAAACGGGATTGGACGTGGAGGAATCGATGATCGTCGTACCGGCACGCGCATGGGCCAGAATGCCGTCATCGCCCAGAATGGTATCCTCGACCTGCGGCGAGCCGGGCAGGCACAGGACGATCACCTCGCACTGCCGCGCCAGATCCGCCACGGAGCCGGCCTCGCGCGCGCCACGCGAAACGAGGTCCTCGATCGCCTCGCGCTTGCGGTTGGCCATACCCACGAGGGGGTAGCCGCCCTCCACTATGTTCCTGGCCATGCCATGGCCCATGTAGCCGAGGCCGATGAATCCGACCGTCAGGTTCTTGTCGTCCGCCGTCATTCCGCTTCCTCCCTGGAAATGACACTCCCGTTCAGGCGACCTGTGCGAACCACCCCACGATCTCTGCGGAAATCCGCTCGAAGGCGCCGTTCAGGCCTGCCACCAGCGCCGCGTTGCCTTGCCCCGCGATGGGCTCGGAGACCGTGAAGACGCGGGTGGACCGTACCGAGCCCGTCCTGTCGTCGAGCGCCGTCACCGCGATCGCGATCTTGGCGACGGGCTGCCCGGTTTCGTACGATATCTCGAAGTTCCGGATATTCGTGACGACCTGATAGTCGATGGCCAGGCCCTGGCCCGGCACGCCGACGGCGCTGAAACGGCCCGAATTCTGGAAGGCTTGCACGAGGCGGAGTTGTACGAGACGTGGAAGCCTGTCGCTCCACTGGCTCTGGCCGAGATATTCGACCGTCAGCGGCGCCGGCATGACCACGATCCGCTCGCTGTCCAGCGTGCCGGTCGTCGTCGGCTCGGGCACGAGGATCTGCGACCGCTGGACACGCGCGGAGCCCCCTAGCGCGGCGGGCGCGGTCAGTTCGAAGGTCTGCGGCGGCGGCGAAAACGAGGCGCAGCCGGCCAATGTCGCGGCAAGCGCCGCCGGAAGCAGCGATCTGGCAAAAAGCGTCATCGTCCGTGTCTCCCCAATGGTCATCGGCGGTTCCGCCCGTCGAACTCTCGCACCTGCCCCGACCCGCTCCCGCCATAGATGATGCGGCTGGGGTTGTTGGCGAGGTTGGTGATCGCCCTCTCGATCCGCGTGATGGCGCCCGACGCGTCACGCACCAGCGTCCGCACGTCGTTGAGGCCTTGGCCCGAGAAGCTTTGCAGGTTGGCCGCGATGGGCCCGATATTGGCGCGGACGATATCCGCCGTCTGGCGGATCGACTGCAGTGTGGCGCGCGCCTCGGCCGTCAGGCCCTGCCCGTCCGGGCTGTTCACGATGCCGTTTACCGAGTTGAGGATCGTCTGCACCTGCTGCGAGGCCGTGCGCAGGTTTTCCGTCACGTCCTGCGTATTGGAGATGATGCTGTCGATATCTTCCCGGCGGTTGCCGATGTCGCGCGCGACACCGCCCACGGCATCGGCGGCGCTGGCGATATTGGCCGTTGCCGCCGTAATGTCGTTGAAGGCCTGCGAGACATCGTCGGCATCGATGCCGGCGATGAGTTCGTCGATCTGCGCGCGCGTGCCATTGAGGCCGTTGAGCGCCGTATTGAGAGACGACAGCACCGTCTGCGTGCCACCGAAGATCGAGCTGAGCGCGCCGGACTGCGCGTTGAGGGCGTCGGCGAACCCGCGGACGCCATCGACCGTGGCGCGAACCTGCGCCGGATCGATCGAGGTAATCAACTGCTCGGCCGATTCCAGTGTCGTGTCCAGGCGGCCTGCAACGCTTTGCGCTTGCGTCGAGATCGGCCCCAGCGAAGCCATGAACTGCTCCACCGAAGGCATGTTGTTGCTGATCGTCTCGCCTACCGCGCCGAAGCTGCGGGCTGCCGTCGATATGCTCTCGATGGCTGCGGAGAAGTTGCCCGTCTGCTCGCGCACGGACTGGGTGATCGCCGCGACGTTCTCGATGGTGGTGTTGACCGATTCGACGTTGAGCGCGGTGATGAATTCGGACGCCCGGTCGATCAGGTCAGGAAGGCGCAGCGCGACGGCATTGGCGCTTTCGGACAGGCGACCCAGGCTGGCGACGAAATCCGGAATCTGGTCCGAATTGGCGGCAAGGCTGGCGGTGAACTCCTCCACATGCTCGGAAGTGGAGGCGATGTTGCCCGCCGTGGTGCGCACGGCCGGCCCGATCTCCTGGACGAGGGATTCGAACTCGCCGAGGATGTTGTTGGCGCGTTCGGAGATGTCGCGCGCCGTCGCGAGGATGTCCGTCACGTCGGAGGCATTGGCCCGGATGACGGGCGTGACGCCCTCCCGCATGGCAGATTCGATGATGTTGCGGTCGTTGACGTTGCCGCCGCTAAGGCCGACGAAGCTGACGCCCGTCAGGCCCTGCGAGCCCAGTGAGGCCGTCGTGGAGGTGGTGATCGGCGTGGTTCGATCCACCTGCGTCGTCGCGATGACCACGCGGGGGTTGTTCGGATCGATCCGAAGGTTCGTGACCACGCCGACGGCGAGGCCGTTGAACAGCACCTGGCTGCCGACGGAAAGGCCCGACACCGAACCGTCGATGCGCACAAGAAGCGGCACGCGCCGGTTGGAGTCCGAAATATTGGCCGACCAGTAGATGAAGCCGAAGCTCAGCGCCAGGATCACCAGGGTGAAGACACCGACCAGAATGTAGTTTGCGCGGTTTTCCATGGGTCTCAAGCTTCTCCGTCCGCCGGGCCGAGCCGGCCCGCTTCCGTCTTGTCAGCCGGTTCGTCCTCGTCCGTCACGATGCTCCGGGCGCGCTTGCCGTGGAAGTAGCTGCGCACCCAGGGATCGTCATTGTCCAGCATGGTCTGCAGGTCGCCCTCTACCAGAACCTTCTTCTTGCCGAGCACCGCTATGCGGTCGCAGGCCTGGAAAAGGCTGTCGAGATCGTGCGTCACCATGTAGACGGTCAGGCCCAGCGTGTCGCGCAGGGTCATGATGAGTTCGTCGAATTCGGCCGCGCCGATCGGGTCGAGGCCTGACGTCGGCTCGTCCAGGAAGACGATGTCCGGGTCCAGCGCCAGTGCACGTGCCAGTGCGGCGCGCTTGATCATGCCGCCCGAAAGCTCCGAGGGGTATTTGCCGGCGGCATCCGCCGCCAGGCCCACGAGATCGATCTTCAGGCGGGCCAGTTCTTCCATGAGCTTGGGCGAGATGTCGAGATACTCGCGCATCGGCACCTGGATATTCTCCAGCACCGTCAGCGAGGAAAACAGCGCGCCCTGCTGGAAGAGGACGCCCCAACGCTGCTCGACCGACAGGCGCTCGGCGTCGCTGGCGCGCTCGTAGTCGATGCCGAACACCTCGATCGTCCCGGCCTGCTTGGCATTGAGGCCCAGGATGGTGCGCAGCAGAACCGACTTGCCCGTGCCGGACGCACCGACGAAACCGAGGATCTCGCCGCGCCGGACGTCCATCGAAAGCCCTTCCAGGATCGTCTTGGAGCCGAAGCGCACGGTGACGTCCCGGCAGGTGATGATCACCTCCGGCTCGCCGGCCTTGCGGCCTGCCCGCGTCTCTTCCGGGCGGGAAAGGTCAGTATCCGATTGCGGCATAGAAGATCGCGAACATGGCATCCATCAGGATGACGAGGAAGATGGACTTGACGACGGAGGCAGTTACGTGAAGGCCGAGGCTTTCGGCGCTGCCGCCCACTTTGAGCCCTTCGGAAGCGGCCACGACACCGATCACCATGGCCATGAAGGGAGCCTTTATGAGGCCGGCGAAGATGGTGGCCACGTCTATGGCGCCGCGCAGGCGCATCAGGAACGCTTCCGGCGTGATGCCCGAATAGAAGAAAGTCACCACCATGGCGCCCAGTATGCCCGCCAGGTCGGCGATGACCGCCAGCAACGGCAGCACGATCACCAGGGCCACGAGGCGCGGAAAAACGAGGACCCCGATGGGGTTCAGGCCGATCACCTGCAGGGCGTCGACCTCTTCCCGCATCTTCATGGAGCCGATCTCGGCGGTGATGGCGCTGCCGGAGCGGCCGGCGATCATGATCGCGGTCAACAGCACGCCGATCTCGCGAAGCTGCAGGATGCCGACGAGGTCCACCACGAAAATCTCGGCGCCGAAGTAGCGCAATTGGAACGCACCCTGCTGCGCGATGACGCCGCCGATCAGGAAACTCATGAGCGTGATGATGGGCAGGGCCCGCACGCCCATATGATCCATTTGCGAAACGATGGCGGCAGGCCGGAACTGGGTCTTGCCGGTCAGCCTCCGGCCCGCGCCGTACAGGGACGCACCGAGGATGTTGAGGCCGTCGACGAACTCGCCTGCCGTACCGGCAACCCAGCGACCGAGGCCCTCGAGCCCGTCGAGCACGATATTGCCGCGCTTCTTTTCGTTGGAGGGCCGCTCCATGTCGAGGGAGCGGCGCACCGCGTCGAACAGCGGGCCGTTGCCTTGCCGAAGTCCGTCGACATCGACCTCGGCTCCCTTTTCGGCAAAGCCGCGCTCGAGCTTCTCGATCAGCAGGGCGCCCGCGGTATCGACACGCTCGATGCCGCCGCACTTCAGCGTGATGGACTTGCCGAGATCGGATCCGAGAGTCCTGTAGACGGCGTCCTCGACCGTTCCGACCGTGCGGGCGATCCAGTCGCCCGACAAACTCACGGCAACGCCGCCCTCCGCCTTCTCTGCGGAGATTTCCGGCTTGCTTATGCTGCGCTGATCGGTCTCTTTCTCGTCCAACATGCCGTCGCGGAAAATCCTGCCATGGGCTATCTGCTTCACCTGCCGGGAAGCGGCGCCCGCCGGGGCAGCGCAAACCGATTCTTCGTCGCCGTGACGCTACCTAAAGCAATAGGGCTTGTCACCGAAGCTTCAATCATACCGATTTCAATCCGCAGAGGTTTTCATGGCGCGTCGTCTTTCGGTCACAGTGGAGCGATTTCCGCTGGCAGCGGCCTTCACCATCTCGCGCGGCTCCAAGACGGAAGCCGTCGTCGTGGTGGCCACCATATCCGACGAGTTCGGCATCGGTCGCGGCGAATGCGTGCCCTATGCGCGCTATGGCGAGACGCCGGAATCGGTGGTGGACGCCATCGAAACGGTCCGCGAGGCGATCGAAGGGGGCTCGTCGCGACGGACGCTGTCGACGCTGCTTCCGGCAGGCGCCGCGCGCAATGCGCTCGACTGCGCGCTCTGGGATCTCGAGGCCAAGTCCACCGGCACGCTGGTCGAGGAAGCCATCTGCCGTCTGCCGGCGCGGCCGCTGGAGACCGCCTATACGATCTCGCTCGACACCCCGTCGGCCATGGCAGCCGCTGCGGCGCGCGTATCCCATCGCAGCCTGTTGAAGATCAAGGTCGGCGGCGAGGGCGATGCCGACCGAATGCGCGCGGTGCGCAGTGCCGCCCGCAACGCGCGCCTGATCATCGACGCCAATGAAGGCTGGACGGAAGAAACGGTGCGCCAGAACCTGCTGGTCGCAGCCGCGATCGGCGCGACCGTGGTGGAACAGCCCATGCCGGCCGGCGCCGACGAAATCCTGGCCCGCATTCCGCACCCGGTGCCGATCTGCGCGGACGAATCCGTGCATTCAACAATCGATCTCGAAGGCATCTGCGGCCGCTACGACTACGTCAACGTCAAGCTCGACAAGACCGGCGGGCTGACGGAGGGCGTCGCCTTCGTGCGGGAGGCGCGGCGCCTCGGTTTCGGCGTCATGGTCGGCTGCATGGTCGGCACATCGCTGGCCATGGCGCCGGCCGTGCTTCTGGCGCAGGCGGCGGATCTGGTCGATCTGGACGGCCCGCTCCTGCTGGCGCGCGACAGGCCGAACGGGCTGGTCTACGGTCCATCGCTCGTTTCGCCACCCGACCGCGCCTTGTGGGGATAAGCGGCCCGCGTATCCCCTGAACGGGTTCTCACGCCGCATTAAACTCTCTAATGCAGGATGAAAATGATCATGAGCAGGGTGGCGGCAATGGAAGCCTCGGTAAAGGCACGTCTGACGGCAGAACAAGAGGCCGAGATCGCCGCGCTGCGTGACCAGCGGACAGAGACGGCACGGCCTGTCGCCCCGGCGCTCGAGGAAATCCTCTACAAGCCCCTTCCCGTCCTGGACCACGGCTTCGTGCGGGTCATCGACTACATGGGCACCGACGACGCCGTCGTGCAGGCGGCACGCGTTTCCTACGGGCGGGGCACCAAGCGCGTTCAGGAAGATCGCGGGCTGATCAACTATCTCCTGCGTCACTGGCACACGACGCCCTTCGAGATGGCCGAGATCAAGCTGCATGTGAAGCTGCCCATCTTCGTCGCCCGCCAGTGGATCCGCCATCGCATGGCCAGCGTGAACGAGTATTCGGCGCGCTACTCGGTGCTTGACCGCGAATTCTACATTCCGGAACCGCAGCACCTGGCGGCCCAGTCCGCATCCAACCGGCAGGGTCGCGGCGCGATCCTCGAAGGCGCAGAGGCGGAGGAGGTTCTCGACCTTCTGCGCACCGACGCGATGCAGGCCTACGACCATTATGCCCTGATGCTGAACGAGGGCGACGGCGAGACGAAGCGCGAGGACAGGCAGGGCCTTGCCCGCGAGCTGGCGCGCATGAACCTTCCCCTGAACTTCTATACGCAGTGGTACTGGAAGGCCGACCTGCATAATTTCATGGGCTTCCTGCGCCTGCGGGCCGACCCTCACGCCCAGTACGAGATCCGGGCCTATGCCGACGTGATGATCGACATTCTGAAGCGCTGGGTACCGGTAACGCATGAGGCGTTCCTGGAGCATCGCATGGGCGCCGCGCAGCTTTCGGCAACCGCCGTCAAGGCCATACGTCGCATGATCGACGGCGAGGCCGTGACAGCGGAGACGAGCGGCCTCACCAAGCGCGAATGGGGCGAACTCTGTGCCGTGCTCGGGCGGGAGGCCTGACGCAGGCCCTTTTCATTTGCCGCGCGCATGCCTATATTCGCAGCGTCGGGCTTGACCCGGCTATGGCGATAAACTGCCGATGAAATAAGCCATTCGGACCCGGGGGCGGTACCCGGCGCCTCCACCTGAACCCCTTCTGCCGGAGGGGTTGAGGCGGGGGCGAAATAGGATCGACGAGGGTGTAAAGATCGGACTTTCGCTCGGCATGGTACCGCCGTTATCGGGCTGTTAAAATAGTTGCCAACGACAACTATGCGGAAGCGCGTCTCGCCGCTTAATGCGGTGCGATAGCTTCGATTAAGCCCTGGGGGTTCGCACCTTCAGGCGGGGCCCGGAGGCGCCTGGCAACAGAAGCCTCCACTTCCCTTACCCTTCTGCCTCACTTCATTCCGTCGCATGCGCCCGCGACAGGCCTTTCATGCGCTGCAAACTCCGGCTATGAAACGACTGTCCAGGCCGAGGGCACCACCCCCGGCCATCAATGATCAGCCCGTATCCCGGGCATGTCGGTTCGAACACAGGTGGCCAATGGGTCAGGATCTTATCCGCTATGACATTCTGGCGCAGGACGCGCTACGCGGCGTGATCCGGAAGGTTCTATCCGAAGTCGTGAAGACCGGACTTCCAGGCGAGCACCACTTCTTCATCACGTTCCTCACATCGGCGCCGGGCGTCCGGATCTCTTCCCGCCTGCGCGAGAAATATCCGGAGCTGATGACGATCGTGATCCAGCACCAGTACTGGGATCTCTCGGTTACCGATACCGCCTTCGAGATCGGTCTGTCCTTTTCCGACATTCCCGAAAGGCTGCTGATTCCCTTCAGCGCCATTCGTGGCTTCTACGATCCGGCGGTCAATTTCGAGCTGGAGTTCGACGTACGGGAAGTCGAAGCGGCCAATGGCCAGCCCGAGCCGTCCGGGGCGGAGGCTGCGTCCGCCTCCGTAACCGAGGTGCCGCTTCGCCGCCCGGCTGCGGAACCGGCGCGTGCCAAGGCCGACGCCGAAGCGTCCGACGATGATGCCGCCGGCGACGAGGGAGCCGAAGCCGACGACGGCAACAAGCCCTCCGCCGATGTCGTTTCGCTGGACGCATTCCGCAAGAAACCCTGACGAGACTGTCGCATGGCCGAAATCGTCAATCTGCGTCAGGCCCGCAAGCGCATTGCGCGGGAGAAGGCGGAGAAGACGGCCGCCGAAAACCGCGTCACCTTCGGGATGTCGCGCAAGGACAGGGCCAAGGCCGGCAGCGAGCGTGAAAAGATCCTGAAAGGCTTGGACGGCGCCCGTCTCCAGAAGCCCGAGCCTGACGAATGATCGTCAAGCGATCCCTGTCCATACGCGGGCACCGCACGTCGATCAGCCTGGAAGACGCCTTCTGGACGCTGCTGCGTGAGATGGCGGAAAGCCGCAGCCTGCCATTGGCGCGCCTGGTCGCCGATATCGACACGGCGCGAGCCCCCGAACAGAATCTGTCGTCCAGCCTGCGACTTGCGGTCCTGGACTATGCCTTGAGCAAGGGCCGGGAGCTGGGCTAAGGAACTACTCTCGGCGGCTGGCAACCTTACCGAAGGCTTGGATCGACGCCCGGCAGATCGGAAAGCGGCGCCGGCTGCGGCGTCAGCTCGTATTCGAATGGCGGCGCGACCTCTCCCGGAGTCCGGACGGCAGGCGGCGGCACGCGCAGATCCGGCACCGGAAGCGCCGGCGCTGCGATGGTGCCCTGCGCCCGTTCCGCTGCACGGGCGGCCTCCTCTTGCCGCAGACGCGCCTCTTCGGCCTGCCGGCGTTCCGCTTCCGCCGCCGCCTCGGCACGCTGGGCGCGCAGGCGCGACAGGTCGTTGAAGTAGCGCGCCTCGCGGCGAAGACGCAGCGTTTCCTGCAAATCGTCCCGCATGGCCTGCAGGCGGGCCTGTTCGGCACGATAGGCGCGGATCGAAAGATAGCTCGTCAAGGCATCCGCACTTGCAAGGTTGAACGCCGCGCCCCCCGGCCAACCCGCAACATAGGAAACCAACGGAGCCGTATCCTCGATCGCCTCCTCCTCCGGCGGCAGGTAGAGAATTGCCGCCCGCGCCTCTCCTCTTCGAGAGACGAGGCTGAACGCTCCCTCCCCGGATAGTTGCGCGCCGGGCACGGCAGCCGAAACGGGGCCGAACCGTATCGCCCCGAGCGCGATGTCCACGGGGACATCCAACCGGTCGACGCGAAGCGGTTGCGAAGGCAAATCGCGAAGCAGCATGGATACCTGTTCGGGCGTGGCCTCGAACCCCTGCGCATCCGTTGCATCGAGTATCTCGTCCAGGGGCGGGGCCGAAACCCCGTCGAGGACCACGTCCGTGATGCTGACGGAACCGTCGCCGTCCGCCGAGGAGAAGAGTTCGCGCCACGATTGCCCGGCAGCCTGCAACGCAAGCCGGCCCGTCGCCTTGCCTTGAAGCGGCAGAACGGCAGGGTCGAGCGAAACCCCGTCCATCGCGAGGTCCAGCCCCGCGCGTGCGAAACCGCCGCTGTTGGCAAGGCTGGCACGCCCCGTGAGCGATCCATCGCCGATCGTGCCTTCCAGCCCGTCGACGGACAGGCCGTTCGCATCTCCGCTCAGTGTGAAACGGCTGTCATGAAGAGCCGCCCCGTCGAACAGGTCGATGCGCGGAACGGTCATGGCCAGTTCGAAGGGCGGCAGTTGCGCCGTGAAGGAGCCCGCGAAGGCCGTGTCCGGCCAGCCATCCGTACCATCGATGGCATCCGGCCCGATGCCGAGGACGGTCGTGGCCAGCCAGGGCAACGACATGGCGCCGATGGTTGCGGCGCCGGTGACGGGGCCATTGCCGCTGCGCGCCAGTTCCGCCGCGTCGATCGCCGTATCGGCTATGGAGCCGGCAAGGCCATCCACGCTCCATCCATCAGGCCGCCATGCGACACGCATCGAGCCATCGGCGGGCAGGCGATCGATGCCCTGGCCGGCAGCGATGCCGAGGGCAGAGAGCCATGGACCAAGATCGCTTGCTGTCAGGCTGGCGTCTGCATCGGCAGCCGCCAGGCCGTCGGCGCTCCAGTCCGCCGTGCCCTCAACGGTCAGGTCGAGGCCGGGTGCATGAGCGCCGAGGCTCGTGACAACCTTGTCGGCAGGGCCCGACATGCGGACGCGGAGCTCCAGAGGCGCGGCGACGCCGAGGTCGATCCCAGCGGCGCCCATTTGGTTGAGCATCTCGACCGGGCGGTCGCTTGCCAACAGCAGCGACACATCCAAGGGCCAGTCGGCCCGCGCCTCGTCCATGGATGCCGGCAGCGATACGCTGGCGGTGATTTCGCTTGGGCCGGCGCTGCCATTGAATGTGAGCGCCAGCCTGTCGTCATCGCCGCCGGGAGCCACGCGCCCGCTGCCGGTCAGCTGCCCGGACCGCGCAAGCACGTCGGCAAGCGCGCCACCCATCCGTGGGGCGATCGAGGCGCGATGGGCCCGAACGAGGCCTGCCAGCCGCGCTGGGTCGTCCAGGTTCACTTCATAGGCGAGGTCGGGCACAAGCCCGCCATCCGGCCGCCCGACGGTGCCGCGCGCCTCCAGATTTCCGCCGGCGAAGCCGCCGAGCGACAGGTTGCGCAGGTCGAGCATGTCGCCGGCATAGGTGAGGTCCACCTCGCCCGTCTCCGCCACGAGATCATATAGCCGCAACGGCCCGGCCGACAGTCGCAGGTCGATGCTGTCGACCCCGGAGGCGAGAACGTCCTTTCCGGCAAGCAGTTCTGCGAAGGCGAAGAACCTGTCGAGGTCCACGGCATCGCCGGCGAGATCGGCGGAGACTGCGACGCCGTCACCGGCAGTCGCGCGCTCGAGGCGTCCTCGCAGGCTCTGCCCGGCCACGTCCGCTTCCAGGTTCTCGAAAACCTGCCGCGCCGGCGAAAGCTGGACATCGGCCGAGAAGCCGGCCCGCTGGATATCCGACAAGCCCCGCTCGCCCGCGCCTCCAAGCCAGGCGACGAGCCCCGCGGGCTGCCGCGAGGCGAACAGGAGCGGGCCCCGGAAAGCCAGGCTATCGCCGACCGTCACCAGCCCGGAGGCTTCCACCAGGGTGCGTCCGGGCAATTCCGCGTTCAGCCGGCGCAACGCCCAGCCGTCCGTGCTGGGCGAGGCTGTCAGGGAAAGGCCGCGCACCGTCGTGTCGCCGATTGTGAAGACCGGAAGGTTCAACTCCAGCTCTCCGGCCACCGGCAGGGCCGGCACCGCGTGCAGCATGCGTCGTACGGCTTCCACCCGGTCCGCCAGCGTCAATCCACCGGATTTCTCCAGGGTTTCCTGCGTCAGCCGGTCGATATCGATCTGCTCGCCGGCCAGCTTGAGGCTGAAATGCGGGATGGGCCCGGAGGCCAGTGTCCCCTCGCCGGTCAGAACGTAGGGGCTTTCGCCCCCGCCCACCTCCACCCGGATTTTCTGGAACGCCGCACCGCCGTTCTGCGAGGCGACCTCGCCCGTCGCGCGGAGAACCGGCATGTCTGCGACCGGCTCCAGGCCCTGTGCCGGGGATGCGATCTCGACGGCGCCGGCAAAGTCGGAGACGCCGTCGCCGAGCTGAGTCGCGCCATCCAGCGTGAAGGAGCTCGCCAGCCGCGGCGACAGGATCGCGATGCGGAAGGGCCAGTGGCCGCCATCCTCTATGGTGCCGGAGCTGAGGGTGAACTCCAGGCGTTCGCCACGGCTGGTCAGCGTGCCGCCGCCGCGAAAGGGCCCGCGCAACGTGCTTGCCGAGAAGGCTGCGTCGATATTGCCGAACTCGCGCCGCTGGCCGTTGCTGCCATTGTTGAGACTCAGCGCGCCATCGGTGATCACGACGTTTTCCAGAACGACGTTCGCCCCCCCGGCGCCGAGCCCCTCGCCCAGACGCGGCGGCCGCGAGCCGGCTCCATAGGGGACAGTCAGATGCGGTCGCCCGAGCTCCATCTGGAAGATGCGGATTTCGCCCGAAAGATACGGTGCCAGTTCCGCATCCATGCGGAAACTGTCGAGCGTCATGGATGCCTCGCCATGCCCGGGCTCGCCCACCGTCACATCGGTGAAGGTCAGGCTGGGAAACGGCAGCAGGCGCGCATGGGCTTCGCCCCGGACCTCCACCTTCTGTCCCAGAAGTCGGCTCGCCTCCGCCTCGAAGGAGGTGCGCCACGACGTCCAGTCGATGAAGACGGGTGCAACAAGGGCCGCGATCAACAGCGCGACGATGAGGCCACCTATGGCGATGAACAGTCGCACCCCTTGCAGCCTCCTTCCCATGGCGTTGCCGGCAGTTGGCAGATAGGCCACGACAATGCGACATTGTCGAGGGTGTTTGATCCAGGGGCATGATGGTGCGATCCCGATTGCGGCGCCGAAACCACGCACGCGGGCGAGACCAAAATCATTAGGTAGCGCGCTACTTATCTGATATGGTAGCGGCAACCTATGGAGAGAACATGCCGCGACCCAGGCAAACCGACGACGGTCTGACCAAATTTCAACGCTACCGGCAGCAGCAGCGCCACCGGGGCATGAAGCAGTTGCGCATTTGGGTTCCAGACCCCCACAGGCCGGAATTTGCCGCTGAAGCCAGGCGGCAGGGTTTGAGCTTGCGTAGTCGCCCTGAGGAATGCGAAGCGCTGGACTTCATCGCCGCCGCTGTGGAATTGCCGGAATCGTGAAGAGAGGCGATCTCGTCACGGTCTCGGCCCAAGGCGATTATGGCAAGCCACGCCCGGCGGTCGTCATTCAATCCGACGCACTCAACGCCGCAGACAGTGTGCTCGTGGCCTTGCTCACCAGCGCGATCGCCGATGCGCCGTTTTACCGACTCACCGTCGAGCCGACGGCTGGGAACGGCCTCAAGGCTGTCTCGCAAGTCATGGTGGATAAGGTCCTGGCCTATCCGCGCGCGAAATGTGGGCCGGTAATAGGTCGCCTTTCGGGGGCCGAATTGTTGGCGCTGGGTAACATGCTGTCCGTAATGATCGGCATGGCCGACTGACGGCGGCATATGTCGCGGAGTTCTAGTGTTGGCGGAAAATTTCACTAGATATGGTGCGATGACCGATTCCACAGACAATCCGGGCACGCCGCCCGCGTCACCCAAGGCGGGGATCGCCGCGCGGGCCTTGGCCGGCATGCGTCCACGCATGCCGGCCGGGCAGGAGCCGGCCTATTTCGCCGGGCTCAATGCCGAGCAGCGCGCAGCCGTGGAAACGACGGAAGGGCCCGTTCTCGTGCTGGCCGGTGCGGGAACCGGCAAGACGCGCGTGTTGACGACGCGGATCGCCCACATCCTGGCGACCGGACGCGCCTACCCTTCGCAGATCCTGGCGGTGACCTTCACCAACAAGGCCGCGCGCGAGATGAAGACCCGTATCGGCCTGCTCGTCGGCGAGGAGGTCGAAGGCATGCCATGGCTCGGCACCTTCCACTCCATCGGCGTCCGGATCCTGCGTCGCCACGCCGAGCTTGTCGGACTGAAGCCCAACTTCACCATCCTCGACACGGACGACCAGATCCGGCTGATCAAGCAGCTGATCCAGGCCGAGAACCTGGACGACAAGCGCTGGCCGGCGCGCACCTTCGCCAATCTCATGGATGGCTGGAAGAACAAGGCGTTGACGCCCGACCGCATCCCCGAGGGGGACGCCCGCGCCTTCGGCGACGGCAAGGGACGCCTGCTCTATCAGGCCTATCAGGAACGGCTCCGCCAGTTGAATGCGGCGGATTTCGGCGACCTGCTGATGCATCCGATCGAGATCTTCAAGAACAATGCGAGCGTGCTCGACGAATATCACCGACGCTTCCGCTACATTCTCGTCGACGAATATCAGGATACGAACGTTGCGCAGTATCTGTGGCTGCGTCTCCTGGCGCAGCGTACGGGTCAGGACGGCGCGCGCAACGTGTGCTGCGTAGGCGACGACGACCAGTCCATCTATGGCTGGCGCGGTGCAGAAGTGGACAACATCCTTCGCTTCGAAAAGGACTTTCCGGGAGCCGTCGTGATCCGCCTGGAGCGCAATTACCGCTCTACTGCCCATATCCTCGGAGCGGCGGGCCAGTTGATCGCCCATAACGAGGACAGGCTCGGGAAAACCCTGTTCACCGAGAGGGCGGACCCCGAAGATGAACTCGTCAGCGTCAACGCCGCATGGGACTCGGAAGAAGAAGCGCGCGCCGTCGGTGAGGAAGTCGAGCAGTTGCAGCGCAAGGGCCATGCGCTGAACGACATGGCGATCCTCGTGCGGGCCTCGTTCCAGATGCGCGAGTTCGAGGACAGGTTCGTCACGCTCGGCGTCAACTATCGCGTCATCGGCGGCCCGCGCTTCTACGAGCGGCTCGAGATCCGGGATGCATTGGCCTATTTCCGCGCCACGGTGCAGCCGGCCGACGACCTCGCCTTCGAGCGGATCGTCAACACGCCCAAGCGCGGCCTCGGCGAGGCCGCGATCCGACTGATCCACGAATATGCGCGCGCACGGCAGGTTCCGCTTCTGGCCGCCGCCGCCGAGTTGATCGAAGGCGACGAGCTGAAGCCGCGCCCGCGCGCCGCGCTGGCCGAGGTCGTCGCGAACTTTCATCGCTGGCGCGACCTCGTGCCCACCATGCGCCATACCGACCTGGCAGAGATGATCCTGGACGAGTCCGGCTACACCGCCATGTGGCAGAACGACAGGTCGGCGGAGGCGCCCGGGCGGCTGGAAAACCTGAAGGAGCTGATCCGCTCCATGGACGACTACGAAAGCCTTCCCGGCTTTCTCGAGCATATCGCGCTCGTCATGGACGCCGAGCAGAACGAGCAGATGGATGCGATCTCCATCATGACGCTGCATTCGGCCAAGGGGCTGGAGTTCGAAACGGTGTTCCTGCCCGGCTGGGAGGAAGGCTTGTTCCCGCATCAGCGCGCCTTGGACGAGGGTGGACGCTCCGGCCTGGAGGAAGAGCGACGGCTGGCCTATGTCGGCCTGACCCGCGGCAAGAAGCGCGTCAAGATATGGTTCGTCTCCAACAGGCGTATCCACGGCCTGTGGCAGAGCACCATTCCGTCGCGTTTCCTGGACGAGTTGCCGGAAGAGCATGTGGAAGTCATCGAAGCGCCGTCCACCTATGGCGGCTATGGCGCCAGCAGATGGGATCAGTCCAGCTTCTCGACGTCGAGCTACCAGACGCCGGGCTGGCGGCGCGCACAGGCTGCAGGCGGCGGTGGCGGCTACTCGGGCGGGCGCGGCGGCGGTATCGCCTATGCCGACAAGGGCCCGACCAGCGCCCGGGACCGGGCCGCCGCGCAGGCTGACCGCTATATCAACCGCGACGGAACCCTGCGTGATGAGGGCGCCCCCGGTTTTGCCGGCCGCATGACGGAGGCCCATTCGATGCGCCCGTCGCGGGGCTCCAATCAGCCGCCGCGCAAGGGCGCGGGCCTGTACTCGTCCGCACGGGACGGCGGCCCTCGTGAAATCTCGGGAGAGCTGGTCGCCAAATCGGTTGCCGAGGAGGCCAGCGCCTTTTCGACCGGCGACCGGGTGTTCCACATGAAGTTCGGCAACGGCACGGTTGCCTCGGTCGAAGGCAACAAGCTGACCATCGACTTCGACAAGGCCGGCCAGAAGCGGGTGCTGGACGGCTTCGTTCAACCGATCTAATGGATGATGACAAGCGTCTGCCCGCCTGCACCGAAGCGGGCATGCCGGAGTTCAAGATATGGACAAGAGCCGAGATCCTCTGCATTCCCGAACGAAGTCCGGGGGCTTCATTCTGTCACCACGATTAGGGGAAGCCATCTGCGCCGTAGAAGGCCTCAAGCTCTCTCCTCGGATGGAAATCGTCTTACGGTCCGGCGCGCTGCGGGACATGAGTGGTGCCGATCGCAGGGCGGCGTTGAAGAAAATTCTCGCATCGAAGTAGTCGACCTTGGCTTATGCCGTTCACGACGATCCGGACTGCTATCCGGGCACCACTGTTCTGCGGAATCTGTTGGATATTCGGGAACAGTCGGCATTAGACGAAGCGGAGACGCTGCTGTTTCTACTGCGAGCGGACGAGGCGCTACCAAAAGGCAACTTCGATGCTGCGCATCTGTTGGATATCCATCGGCATCTGTTCCAGGACGTATTCATCTGGGCTGGACGGCCGCGCACCGTCCGAATCGGTAAAGCTGGAAACTGGTTCTGCTATCCCGAATTTATCACGCATGAACTTGGGAGAGCATTCGACGAGTATGGCCCTCCAGACGCCGTGGCGGCGCTTCCTTTCGATCTTTTTGTTACGCAGACAACGCACCTCGTTGCGGAGATCAACGCCATTCACCCGTTCAGGGATGGGAACGGTCGAACTCAATTGACCTTTCTGAGCATGATGGCTGCCAACGCCGGGTATCGGCTTGATGAGACGATCCTCCAGCCGGATGACGTGCTGTCTGCGATGATCGACAGTTTTCACGGCGACGAGCGTCCCCTTGCCCTGCTGATCGGCAAAGGACTGAGCGAACTATAAGGAAACTGAGTTTGCCTGATCAGTCGACGATGATCGTCCCGCGCAGGTAGAGCACGGCATCGCCGGCGATGATGACGGCGTCGTCCTCGAGGCGGCACGCCAGGTCCCCGCCTCGCCTCGACAGTTGACGCGCCGTAAACTCCGTCCCGCCCAGTTTCTCAGCCCAGAACGGAGCGAGCGCGCAATGCGCCGACCCCGTGACGGAATCTTCGTCGATCCCGAAGCGCGGCGCGAAGTAGCGGGATACGAAGTCCACGCTGTCGCCCTTCGCCGTCACCAGCAGGCTGCGCGCATCCAGTGCGGCAATGGCGGCGATATCCGGTCGCATGGCCATCAGCGCGCCCTCGTCCGATACCAGCGCCAGCACCGTACCGTCGCCGTCCACCGGAACGAAGCGCGTTTCCAGCACCGGCGTGCCGAGCACCGAGGCGATTTCGGCCGGATCGCCGCCGGGGTCCACCCTGCGGCGCGGCAGGCGCATGGAAAATCCCGCTTCCGATCGGTCCACGAGCAGCGTACCGGACTTGCGGGTATGAAAGCGGAAAGGGGGCGCCAGGCCGATCTCGTCGGCCAGCACGAGCGCACTGGCAAGGGTGGCATGGCCGCACAGCGGCACCTCGGTCGTGGGAGTGAACCAGCGAAGCTCATGCCCGTCCTCGTCCGCGGCGACGAGAAAGGCCGTCTCGGCGAGGTTGTTTTCGGCAGCGATCGCCGTCAGAACGGCATCGGGCAGCCATGTGTCCAGGAGGACGACGGCCGCCGGATTGCCCGCGAACCGGGTTCGCGTGAAAGCGTCGACCTGAAACATCCTGAATTCCGGCATCCTGCCTGTTCCCCCAAAAGTACGAGTCAACGACCATGGCACAGAACGTGTACGACAGCCCGGAGTTTTTCGAAGGCTACAGTCAGTTGCCCCGCCAGCGTCTGGGCCTTTACGGCGCCCCGGAATGGCCGGTTCTGCGCGCCATGCTGCCGGACCTGGCGGGCTGTGTCGTGGCTGACCTCGGTTGTGGCTTCGGCTGGGCTTCCCGCTGGATGCGGGAACATGGAGCCTCATCGGTGCTCGGCATCGATCTCTCCCGGAACATGATCGATCGCGCTGTGCGAGACACGCTCGTCGACGGCATCGACTACAGGATCGGCGATCTCGATACGCTGGATTTACCTACATCGGCGTTCGACTGCATCTTCAGCGCTCTCGCATTCCATTACGTTCAGGACTTCAGGCGGTTGAGCGCCGTGATGCATTCTGCGCTCAAACCTGAGGGGCATCTCGTATTCACCATAGAGCATCCCATTTTCATGGCGGCAGCGCATCCCCGCTGGCTGGCAGACGAAGACGGACGCAGAACCTGGCCGGTCAACCAGTATTCCATCGAGGGTGACCGTCGCACCGACTGGTTCACCAAGGGCGTTTTGAAGTACCACAGAACGGCGGCGACGACGTTGAATACGCTGATCCACGCAGGTTTCGCCATTCGCCGGGTCGAGGAATTCTCCCCCTCGCCCCAGCAGATCGCCGTGACACCCTCCCTCGCCGAGGAGCAGGAGCGACCGATGATCCTGATGATCGCCGCGCAACGGCAGTAAGGACCGGAACAGATGACTGCAACCACCGGTATCGGCCGTATCCTGACCATCCTGATGGCGTTGACCTGCGGGGTCCTCGCCGCCAACCTCTATTACGCGCAGCCTGTGCTATCGCTGATCGGCGGCGATTTCGCCATGCCGCCCGCGCTGGAAAGCGGCGTCGTCACCGCATCTCAGCTCGGCTACGCGCTCGGCCTTATCCTGCTCGTCCCGCTGGGCGATGTGGTGGAAAATCGAAAGCTCATCCTGACGACGATGGCTTTCTGTGTGCTCGGCTGCCTTGGGCTCCTGGCAGCCGGGTCGCTGCCGACGCTTTTCATCTCCATGGTCGTCATCGGCGTCACCGCCTGCGCGGCCCAGATGATCGTCCCGCTTGCCGCCCACCTGGCTCCGCCGGAGCGGCGCGGCGCGGTCGTCGGCAACGTCATGGCCGGCCTGCTCGGCAGCATCCTTCTGGCGCGGCCCGTTTCCAGCCTTGCCGCCGAGTATCTCGGCTGGCGCGGGATATTCCTCGTTTCCGCCGGCCTCATGCTGGTTCTGGCTGCCTTGTGCGCGCTGGCGCTGCCGCGTCGCCAACCTCCGGCCAGCCAACCCTACCCGGCGCTGATCCGCTCTCTCGGGCATCTGTTCCGCAGCCAACCCGTACTGCGGCGGCGCGCCCTCTACCACGCCGCGATGTTCGCTTCCTTCGCGATCTTCTGGACAGGCGCGCCCATCGTCCTGATGAGCGAGCCTTATAACTACAGCGGCTACGCGGTAGCGCTGTTCACCCTTAGCGGCGTATTCGGCGTCTGCGCCGCGCCGGTCGCCGGCCGCCTCGCCGACCGTGGATATATCCGCACCGGCACCATAGCGGCCATGTCGCTTGCGGTCGCCGCGCTTCTCACGGCCTGTGTGGCAGGCGGTTCCATGGCGCTGTTCATTCTGGCGGGTATTCTCGTGGACCTCGGCGTGCAGGCCAATCTGGTCATCGGCCAGCGCGAAATCTTCGCGCTCGACGACAATATCCGAAGCCGCCTGAACGCCGTCTACATGGCGATCTTCTTCCTGGGGGGCGCTGTCGGATCCGCGCTCACCAGCCCAGTGCTCGAAGCCTTCGGCTGGCCCGCCGTCGCCTTGCTGGGAGCGGCTTTCCCGGCAACGGCGCTCGCCTTCGTGATGACGGAGAAACGCAGCCGCTGACGGGGTCGGTCAGAGCGTGCCGGCCGTCGCCGCCTCCCATTTGTCCAGAAAGGTCTCTATCGGCAGCTCCTGCATATCCGGAATGGCCTGGAACAGCCGTTCCGGTTGCCAGTTCCACCAGCCGAGCGCCTCGATACGGGCCGCCGTCGCGGGCTGGAAGCGCCGCCGCAGGACCTTGGCCGGCACACCCGCCACGATCGTGTAGGCTTCCACATCCCGCGTCACGACCGCATTCGCGCCGATGACCGCTCCATTGCCGACTGTGACGCCCGGCATGATGACGGCGCCGTGCCCTATCCAGACGTCGTGCCCGATATTGACGGCGCGGCTGCGCCGGCGCTCGCGGAATGCGGCGTCCACCGGCAAAAAGCGGAAATATTCGTTCGGGCGATAGCTAATCTTGTGAGTCGTCAGCCGCTCCATGGGATGATCGAGCGCGTTGATGCGCACGTTTGCGGCGATGGAGGAAAAACGTCCGATACGGGCGTAGATCGCCTCGCCGCCCCGCTCGAAATAGCTGAAATCGCCGAGTTCCGTTTCGCGCAGCACGCAGCGCGGGCCGATTTCGCAATAGCGCCCGATGGTGCTCTGCTTCACCTCGGCGCTGCCATGGATCCGCGCCGCCTCCGGGCGGAAGCGGATATCGGTGCCGTCCCAATCCGTTTTCGTCATGCCCGCCTTCCCGTCCGCGCTGGCTTCATGTATCGCGATGGATAAGATTGGAGAAGCGTCATGTCCCAAGATCCGCTCGAGCGTCGTCCGCGCCGCATGGCCGCCCTGCGTATGGGTCTTTGGCTTCTGGTCGCCCTCGTCGCGGCGCTGCTGGTTATCGTCTGGGCGGTCGGCATACGCCAGTTTTCGACCGCGGAGCAGGCGGCCGAAGCCTACGGGACACCCTTCCAGCTTGTCGACCAGGATGGACAGCCCGTAACGGAAAGCATCCTGAAGGGCAGCGCCACCGCCGTCTTCTTCGGCTTCACGCATTGCCCGGACGTCTGCCCGACCACACTCTACGAACTGGCCGGCTACCAGCGCCAGCTGGCCGACGAAGGCAAGGAGTTGAACGTCGTCTTCGTGACCGTCGACCCGGAGCGCGACACGCCCGAGGTTCTGAAGCGCTATGTGGAATCGATGGACGCCGACATAACCGGCATCACCGGTGAGCCGGCAGCGGTCAACGCGATGCTGGAGGGCTGGGGCGTCCACCATGCCAGGGTCGAAACCGGCAGCACCTATACGATGGACCATACGGCCAGCGTCATCATGCTGGGCACGGAAGGCCAGTTCGTCGGCACCATCGCCTATCAGGAAAACCCGGAAACCGCGCTTCAGAAGCTGGACCGCCTGACGACCCTTTGACGATTTGAATCCGGAGCGGCGCTTGAGCCAGTTACGATATTTCGCGCGCGGCCCGCGCGCGGCGGCCGAAGCGGCCTATGAGCGGCTGGACGCCGCCTTCGAGGCTTATGGAGCGCCGGTCTCCATCTTCGAGGCAGACGAAGACGAACAGATCTTCGAAGTGTCCATCTACTTCGAAGAGGCGCCGGCGCAGTCGGCGGACATCCTCGCCCTGTTCGAACCGCTGGCGCCGGAGCGCGAGGACATCGACGCCTCCATCGACTGGATGCAGAGCGTGCTGGCCGACCTCAAGCCGGTGCGGGCCGGCCGCTTCCTCGTGCACGGAGCGCACGACCGCGCCCGCGTCGGAGCCAATGACATCGGCATCGAGATCGAGGCGGGGCAGGCCTTCGGAACGGGCCATCACGGCACCACGGCCGGATGCCTGACGATGATCGGCGATATCCTGCGTCGCAAGGGCCCGCGCAACGCGCTGGACCTCGGAACCGGCAGCGCCGTCCTTGCCATCGCCGTGGCGCGCCTTGCGCGCATTCCCGTGCTGGCCACGGACATCGACCCCGTGGCCGTGGATGTCGCTCGGGGCAATGTGCGGGCCAACGGCGTTTCGGCGCTTGTGCGAACCGCGGTCGCCGTAGGTTTCAACGGCCCTGCCTTCGCCGATGGCGCGCGCTTCGACCTGATCGTCGCCAATATCCTCGCCGGCCCCCTGATGCGGCTGGCCCCTGCGATGGAGCGGCGGCTGGAGCGCGGTGGCGATATTGTCCTGTCCGGCATACTCGCGCGGCAGCGCCAGGCCGTCCTGGCCGCCTATCGGGACCAGGCGCTCTATCACCGGCGCACGATCCGCATGGGCGATTGGGTCACGCTGCATCTCGGCCGCTGAAACGACGAACGCCGCGTCGCAAGGGCCGACGCGGCGTTGAAGCATAGTGCCGATGAAGGGCTGCCGAACCGGGAAATCAGTGCCGTTCGGGCGCCGCAACCTCGAAGAAGGAACCCCGGCGGCCCAGAAGACTGACCATCTCGTCCATCTGGAGACCACGTCCGCCGGCAACCTGCAGACGAGACGGGATCCGGCGGCCTTCTGCGCTGGCGATCCGACGCGACGTGAAGGCAAGGCGCGGAGAAACGGGCGTGGGGCGGTGGGTCTGGGTCGTCAACATGTCGGAAGCCTCTGCGGAAAGGTCTTCGTAACCTCTCATGAACCCTATATGCGTCATTGCGCCGGATCGAGCTATGCCTCCCGTTGCATAGGTCCGTTTCGCAAACCGCAAGGCGATTCTCGCATCGTCTTCATCATTTGTTCATATGTCCCGAAAGGCCATCAGCGGTGTTCCAGTCATTCGAAGAGAGCGCAAGCTCGGCCGCCAGCGCCAACCGCCTCGAACTTCTTCGCGCCGAGCTCGCCCATCTCGGCGTCGATGGTTTCATCGTTCCGCGCGCCGACGAACATCAGGGCGAATACATTCCGGATGCCGCGGCGCGCCTTGCGTGGCTGACCGGCTTCTCCGGCTCGGCGGGCTACGCCGTCGTGCTTGCCGATTCGGCGACATTGTTCGTGGACGGCCGGTACACGACGCAGGCGCGCGAGCAGGTAGACCCTGCCGTGATGCAGACTGCCAGCTCCATCGATACGCCGCTGGCCAAATATCTGTCCGGTGCGGCGGCCGGAATGACGATCGGCTTCGACCCCTGGCTGCATACGCAGGGAGAGGCCGCCGCGCTGCGCAAGGCCTCGGAGGAAGCCGGTTTCAAGCTGGTGCCCCTGCCGCACAACCCCATCGACCGTATCTGGCAGGACCGGCCGCAGGCGCCGAAAGGCAAGGTCGTGCAGCATCCGGAAACGCTCGCCGGCCGAAGCGCGGCCGCCAAGCTGGAAGAAATGGCGGAAACCGTGCGCGCGGCCGGCGGCACGGCGGCCGTCCTGACGGATCCGTCCTCGATCGCCTGGGTCTTCAATATCCGTGGCCAGGACGTACCGCACACGCCCCTGCCCCTTTCCTTCGCGATCCTGCGCGGCGACGGCAGGCCGACCATCTTCATGGACCCGGACAAGCTGGACGGCGCGGTGAAGGATTATCTTTCCGCCCTTGCCGACCTGGCCGCTCCGGACGCCTTCGACGCTGCCCTACGAGGCTTCGGGGCCGGTGAAAGGGTTCTCGTGGACCCCGCCCTGGAAGCCGAGCGCATCGTCGAGCTGATCGAGGAAAGCGGCGCGAGCGTCGTGCTGAAGCCCGACCCGGCTCGGCTGCCGCGGGCGCGCAAGAACGATATCGAGATCGCCGGAAGCCGCGCCGCGCATCTACGGGACGGGGCGGCCATGGTGCGCTTTCTGCACTGGCTGGACCTCCAGCCCGGCGGCACGATCACCGAGATCGACGCGGCGCGCCGTCTGGAAGCGTTCCGCACGGAGACGGCGGCAAGCGACGGCATGCCGCTGCTGGATATCTCATTCGACAGCATTGCCGGCGCCGGGCCCAACGCCGCGCTGCCGCACTACCGTGTCAATAACCGGTCGAACCGGACGATCGGCGATGGCGAACTGTTCCTGATCGATTCCGGTGCGCAATACCGCGACGGCACAACGGACATCACCCGCACCGTCTCCATCGGCACGGTGGATGCGGAGCGCCGCCGCAAATTCACCCTGGTCCTCAAGGGCATGATCGCCATTTCAACGATCCGTTTTCCGGTCGGCACGCGCGGCATGGACCTCGATCCGCTGGCCCGCGTGGCCTTGTGGAAAGCCGGTTGCGACTACGCGCACGGCACGGGGCACGGTATCGGCTCCTACCTCGCCGTCCATGAAGGGCCTCAGTCCATATCCAGGCGCGGGGCAACGGTACTCGAAAGCGGAATGATCCTGTCGAACGAGCCGGGTTATTATCGAGAAGGGCATTTCGGCATTCGGATCGAGAACCTCGTTCTCGTGACGCCACCGGCCGAAATCGACGGCGGCGACCTGCCCATGCACGGCTTCGAGACACTGACCTTCGCACCGATCGACCGTCGACTGATCATGGCCGAGCTTCTGGATGAGGCCGAGCGCGCATGGCTCGACACTTACCATGCGGAGGTCCGAAGCAGGCTTGCGCCCTTGCTGCCGGACGAGGCCGACCGCGCATGGCTGGCCGGCGCAACGGCGCCGCTGGGCAGCTGACGCGCAAGGCCCGCCGTCCTGTCCGGACGGCGGGCCTGTTGCAATGCCGGATTGCCGACTAGCGGCACATGCGGCGCGGCCCGTTATAGGGCTGGAACGTGCCGCTGCCGGGATCGAAGCTCCGGTAACGCTGCGAGCAGTATTGATACCACTCCCGGGTCCAGGGCTGGGGCGCATAGGAGTACTGCGGCTGCACATAACGGCGCGGCGCAGGCTCTATGTAGCGCGGCTGGTTGGCGCTGGCGATCGCAGCTCCGACCCCCAGCCCGACGATGCCGCCGATGATCGCGGCGCCTGCCGCGTTCCCGCGATCGCGCCGGTAGTAGCGCGGGCCGCGGTCCCAGCGGCGGGAATCGCGCCAGTCGCGGCGGCCATGATAACCGCGATAGCCACCCCGATCCCAATGGCGCTGGCGCCAGGGATCGGCCTTGGCTTGCGTTGCGCCGAACAGACCGGCGACGACGTTGCCCATCGCACCATTGACGTTCTGCGGCACGGCCACGCTGGCCGGCAACATCGCCATCGCCATTGCGACGATCAGGGCTTTTCCACTCAACTTCTTAACCAATGACATGGCGTGTCTCCTTGGAGATCCTTCGCCCCTATCAACCATCCGTCACCTGAATGGCCGCTGAATGCGGACATTGGACTGGGCCAGAGGCATCGGCTCAGATCCCGATGATGGTTAACGCGCCTGCGGCCAAATGGATCTGCGCTGGCGATAAATTGATCGCCGGTGCGGCGGAACTTCTTGTCTGGCCCTTCAAGCGGAGGTGCGCTCGACACTATATCGCAGCAAGCAGATACAAGAATCGGAGGCCGCAGCATGGCTGCACTGCACAAATATCGTTTTGGAGCCCTGCTCGCGATCTTCACGCTCGTCTTCTCGGTCGTGGCCGTGGACTATGCAGAGGCGCGGCGCGGCGGCAGCTTCGGCAGCCGCGGCGCACGGACCTTCCAGTCCGCCCCCGCCACCAATACCGCCCCTTCGGCCGCTCCGGTGCAGCGCTCCATCACGCCCGGCACCGCCGCGCAGCCCAATGCCGGCCGCGCCGCGACAGGCGCAGCCGCCGGCGCTGCGGCCAATCGCGGCCTGTTCGGCAGCCCGCTGATGCGCGGACTGATGCTTGGCGGTCTCTTCGGCCTGCTGATGGGCGCTGGTTTCGGCGGCCTTGGCGGCTTCATGGCGCTTCTGGTCCAGATCGCATTGATCGCCGGCGTCATCTGGCTGGCGATGCGCCTGTTCCGCTCGCGCCCGCAGACCGCAACGGCCGGCAACCAGCGTCAGCGCGGCAATGCCATGAACTATGAGCGGCAGGATCCCGCCGCCGGTGGCGGACGCGATTTCCGCCACCTCGGGGCCGGCCTGGGCGGCGGCGCCGCCACGGGCGCGGCATCGGCGTCGGCACCGGAACGCAGCGGCAACCCGGACGAGCTTGGGATTACCCCGGACGATCTCGGCATCTTCGAACAGCGTCTCTATCAGTTGCAGGATGCCTTCGGCCGTGAAGACTATGCCGCAATCCGGGAGATCACGACGCCGGAGATCATGTCCTATCTTTCGGAAGAGCTGTCGCAGAACGCCACGCGCGGCGTCAAAAGCGAAGTCCGCGACGTCAAGCTTCTGCAGGGCGACATTGCGGAAAGCTGGAAGGAAGGCTCGCGTGAGTTCGCCACCGTCGCGATGCGCTACTCGATGATCCAGGTTCTGCGCGATCGGCAAAGCGGGAACATCGTCGAGGGCTCGGACAGCGAACCGGTCGAATCGACGGAAGTCTGGACTTTCCTGCGCGACCATCACGACGAATGGAAGTTGACCGCGATTCAGGAAGCCTGAGCTTCATCCGCAATCGAAAACAAGGGCCGGTCGCCACCGACCGGCCTTTTTTCATAGGCCGGCAAGCCGCGCGACGATCACGATGGCCGTCCCGATGGCGACGGTCGAGAGAAGCGACAGGCGAACGGCCAGCAAGCCGCACAGGACAAGAACGCAGCGTTCCACCCACCCGCCGTCCACGAAGGCCGGGACGAAGATCGTCGGCAGCACGGCCGCCGGTACGGCGTTCAGAATGGCGTCGAGACGCGGCGATATGCGCCCCATCCGCTGCAGGACGAGATAGCCGCCGACACGGGTGGCATAGGTGGTCACCGCCGCCAGGAGCACCAGAAGCCAGATTCCGCTCATGCCGGGTCTTCCGGAAGGCGCCGTACCGCCGCAACGACCAGGCCTGCCAGCCCACCCAGCGTCACGTGCCAGGGTGCGCCGAGCGTCATGTAGACGAGGGCCGATGCGGCGAAGCTCGCGCCGGCCACCGGAAAGAATCCATCCCGATTCTGGAAGGCCATCGTCTGCGCCAGGAAATAGACGGGCAGCACGAAATCCAGCGCGAAGACGCGCGGGTCAGCGATTAGCCCGCCGAAGACGACGCCGACGGCGGTGGAGAGTTGCCACACCACATAAAGCGCCAGCGCATAGCCGAAATAATAGGTCTTCGTCAGGCGGCCGCGCAGCGCCCGGGCCTCCGCGGCCGCATAGGACGGGTCCACCAGGAAGAAAAACCCGGCTGTCTTCTGGAGCGGAGTGAAGGCGCCGAGATGCCGCCCGATCGACGCCGAATAGAGCACATGGCGGAAGTTGAGGATGAACATCGACAGCACCACGGCCCAGAGCGGCGATTCGATCGCCAGCAGTTGCAGCGCCACGAGTTGCGAAGCCCCGGCGTAAACGAAGGCCGACATGCCGATGGCCTCGGCCACGGTGAAGCCGCCGTCCATCGCCAGGGTGCCGTACAGCGCGCCGAAGGGCACCATGGGCACCAGCACGGGCGCCACGTCGCGCAGGGCGGCGCGCAGTTCGCGAATGTCGAGCATGGCCGTCAGCGCCCGATAAGGGTGAACCAGCCGTCCTCGTCGATGACCTCGATGCCGAGTTCGCCCGCCTTCCTGAGCTTCGAACCGGCCCCCGGGCCGGCCACAACCAGGTCGGTCTTCCTGGAGACGGATTCCACCGCCTTGGCTCCGAGTTCATCCGCCATCGCCTTCGCCTCCTCCCGCGACATGCGCTCCAGCGCGCCGGTGAAGACGATCGTCTTTCCGGCGACCGGAGAACCGACCGTCGCTGCCGGCCGGGCCTCGTCCTGCGGCCTCACCCCGGCCTCGAGCAGCGCATCGATGGCATCCCTGTTATGCGCTTCGTGGAAAAACTCAACCACGGCGCCGGCAACGATGGAGCCAATGCCCTCCACGCCGTTCAGCTCCTGCCAGGCTTCGTTGCCGGCGTCCTTGCGGTCGGCCGGCACCGCCGCCGCCTCTGCTGCCGCTCGGAAGGCGCCGAGGCTGCCGTAATGGCGAGCGAAGCGCCGGGCGTTGGTTTCACCGACGTGGCGGATGCCGAGCGCGTAGAGGAAGCGCGGCAGCGGCGGATCGCGGCGCGCATCGATGGCCTCGAACAGGTTGCGCACCGAGCGCGCGCCGAACCCATCGAAATTTTCAAGCCGGGTCAACGACTTTTCCTGCCGCTTCTCCAGCGTGAAGATATCGGCGGGAGAGCGAATCCACAGCGCAGGATCGTCCAGCCCGTGGAAAAACTCCACCTGCCTGTCGCCAAGTCCTTCGATATCCATGGCGTTGCGCGATACGAAGTGGCGGATGCGCTCCACTGCCTGCGCCGGGCAGACAAGGCCGCCGGTACAGCGCGTCACCACTTCTCCCTCTTCGCGTACGGCATGGCTGCCGCAGGCCGGACAGCGATCCGGAAAGACGAAGGGCGTGGACCCGGCGGGACGCTTGTCCGGCACGACGTCCAGCACCTGCGGGATCACGTCGCCGGCGCGCTGCACCACCACCGTATCTCCGACACGAATATCGCGTCCGTCGCGCAAGCTCTGCCCGCCCTGCCCGATGCCCCTGATATAATCCGCATTGTGCAAGGTGGCATTGGAAACGACGACGCCACCCACGGTGACGGGATCCAGCTTGGCGACCGGAGTCAGCGCGCCCGTGCGCCCGACCTGGATGTCGATGGCCCGCAGCACGGTCATCGCCTTCTCGGCCACGAATTTGTGGGCGATGGCCCAGCGCGGAAAACGGGATACGAAACCCAGCCGCTTCTGCAGCGCGAGGTCGTCCACCTTGTAGACCACGCCATCGATATCGTAGCCGAGCGCGGCGCGCTGTTCCTCGATGGCATGGTAGTGCCCGATCAGTCCGTCGACGTCGTCGAAGCGCTTCATCAGCGGGTTGACGGGAAATCCCATGCGGCCGATGGCGGCGACCACCTCCGTCTGCGTATCGCCGGGCACGGCGCTGCATTCGCCCCATGCATAGGCGAAGAACCGCAGCGGACGCGCCCTGGTGACGGACGGGTCGAGCTGCCGGAGAGAGCCGGCAGCGGCGTTGCGCGGGTTGGCGAACAGCGCAAGCCCCGCCTCGACGCGTCCCTCGTTGAGCCGGGCGAAATCCGCGTGGCTCATATAGACCTCGCCACGCACCTCCAGGATGTCAGGGACCTTGCCCTTCAGTTTCGTCGGAATGTCGTCCACGGTGCGGGCGTTGGCCGTCACATCCTCGCCGACGCTTCCGTCGCCGCGCGTCGCCGCACTGACCAGCAGGCCGCCCTCGTAGCGCAGCGACAGGGAAAGACCGTCGATCTTCGGCTCGGCCGTTATGGCCAGCGGAGCATCGTCCGCCAGCTTGAGAAAGCGGCGTGCGCGCCTTGCAAAATCGGCGACGTCCTCATCGGAAAAGGCGTTGTCGAGCGACAGCATCGGCACGGAATGGGTGATCTTGCCGAATTTCTCCGACACCTGCGCACCGATCGTTTCGGACGGCGTGTCCGCGCGCTTCAACTCCGGGTACCGCGCCTCGATTGCCAGATTGCGTTGGCGCAAGGCGTCGTAGGCCGCATCGGAAACTGCCGGACTGTCTTTCAGATAGTAGAGCTGGTCGTGATGCCGGATCTCACCGGCCAGCGCGGCGAGTTCCTCCGCCGCCTCTTCCAGCGTCAGGTTTTCCACCGGCTTGTCCCGCAGCATCACCGCTCCCGCCTCCTTCACCCATCAATTGCGCGGCGGCAGCGCGCGCCGCTTCGGTGATGCGCTCCCCCGCCAGCATGCGGGCGATCTCCTCACGCCGCGCATCCATGTCCATTTCCGCAACGCGTGTCGACACGCGTTCCTCTCCGGATTTGGAAATCAACAGATGCGTGCCCGCACGCGCCGCAACCTGCGGCGCATGGGTGACGGACAGAACCTGCACCCCTTGCGCAAGCCGGGCAAGCCTGCGGCCGATGGCATCGGCAACGGCGCCGCCGACGCCCGTGTCGATCTCGTCGAACACCAGCGTAGGCGCCGAGCCCCTGTCGGCCAGAGCCACTTTCAGCGCCAGCAGGAACCGCGACAACTCGCCGCCGGACGCTACCTTCATCATCGGTCCGGCGCGCGAGCCGGGATTGGTCCGCACCCAGAACTCCACGGTATCGAAGCCGGAGGCCGACGGGGTCTGCGTATCGGTGCCGATCTCCACGATGAAGGCGGCCCGCTCCAGCTTGAGATCGGGCAGTTCGGCCATCACGGCGCGCTCCAGCTCCGCGGCCGCTTCGGCCCGCCGGCCCGACAGGTCGGATGCAAGCGCCCGATAGGCATCCAGCGCCTGCGCAGCTTCTTGCTCCAGCGTGGCGACCCGCTCTTCACCGGCGTCGAACTCGGCCAGCTCCGCGGCCATGCGCGCGCACAGGGCGGGAAGTTCATCGACAGGCACGGAATGCTTGCGGCCGGCGGCGCGCAGGGCAAACAGCCGCTCCTCCGTGGCTTCGAGCGCGCGCGGATCGAATTCGATCCGGCGCAACGCCTCGTCCAGCGCGGTTTGCGCGTCGGAAAGCGCGTCAAGCGCGACATCCAGCCGTTCGATGGCCCCGTCCAGCAGACCCGGCAGTTCGTCGCGCCGCCGGTCCAGGCGCCGCAGCAGGCTGGCGAGCCCCGGGATCGGCGAGCCCGTGCCGGACAATTCCTCGTTGGCCTCGTTGACGTCTCCGGCGATCTTCTCGGAACGCATCATCGTCTGGCGCCGCTCGGCAAGGATTTCTTCCTCACCCGTTTCGACCGCCAGGTCGGACAGTTCCTCGACCGCGGCGCGCAGGTAATCGGCTTCCCGCGCGGCGGCGTCGATGCGCTCGCGCTGGCGACGCAGGTCCGCCTCCGCGCTGCGCCACGCCTCGAAGGCCGCGGTGACGGCATCGGCGCTGGCCGTCAGGCCGCCGAAGGCATCCAGCAGGAGGCGGTGCGCGCTGGCATCCACCAGCGCCCGGTCGTCGTGCTGGCCGTGGATTTCCACCAGCGTTTCGCCGAAGGACCGCATGAGTGCGACACTGGACGGGCGATCGTTCACGAAGACCCGCGTGCGACCGTCGGCGTTCTGCACGCGGCGCAGGATGATGTCGCCATCGTCGTCCAGCCCGTTCCGGGCCAGAAGAAGCCGCGCGGCATGGTTTGCCGGCACATCGAAAACGGCCGTCACCTCACCCTGCTGCACGCCGTGCCGCACGAGAGATCCGTCGCCGCGCCCGCCGAGGGCCAGCGACAAGGCATCGAGAAGAATGGATTTTCCGGCGCCGGTCTCTCCCGTCAGGACGGAAAGGCCGCCCGCAAGGGAGAGATCCAGCTTTTCGATCAGGACGATGTCACGGATCGCGAGGTGTACGAGCATCTATCGCGCCATGCCCGCCCACCCTCAGCCCTGCGGCGCGGCCGGGGCCTGTGCACCACCGCCGGCAAGCCGGCGCGAGGCGTTGCCGAACCAGGAGCCGGCGGTACCCGCCTGCGGTGCGAGGCCATCGCGCTGCAGCAGCGCGTAGGCATCCTTGTACCATTCGGATTCGGGGAAGTTCTGGCCCAGCACCGACGCGGCGGCCTGCGCCTCGGGACGGATGCCCATGGCAAGGTTCGCCTCGACCAGGCGGTAGAGCGCCTCTTCGACGTGGCGGGTCTGGCTGTAATTGTCGACGACGTTCTTGAAGCGATTCACCGCGCCGATGTAGTTGCGCCGCTCCAGATAATAGCGGCCGACCTGCATTTCCTTGCCGGCGAGCTGGTCGCGCGCCTGGCGCAGCTTTGTGCGCGCATCTTCCGCGTATTCGGAATCGGGATAGCGGTCCACCACCTCCTGCATGGCCAGCGCCGCGCGTGCGGTATCCGTCTGGTCGCGCGTGACCTCGGGCATCTGGCGGAAGTAGGACAGGCCGATGATGTACTGTGCGTAGGCCGCTTCCTCCGAACCCGGATAAAGCGACAGATACCGCCGTGCCGATGAGACGGCCTCGTCATAGTCGCCATTGCGGTAGGAGGTGAAGGCGCGCATCACCAGCGCCTTGCGGGCCCACTCCGAATAGGGGTGCTGGCGGTCGATCGCCTCGAACTTGGCGGCAGCCTCGCCCAGGCGCCCGGCCTCCAGGTTGGCAAGGCCCTGATTGTAGAGGACGTCGGCCGGCTCGGTCTGCGAAGCGAGCGCCAGCGCGTCGATGTCGTTGTCCTTGCCGGACATGCAGCCGGCAAGCCCGGAGACGGCGCCCGCCAGAAGAACAACGGCGAGCGGCCGCACGATGCTGGACCGGCCGATTGTGGGCAAGAATTGGCGCATTAGAACGTTCCCCTGCTGCATCCCCGGCGGCGGATCGCCCGCCCTGACGCCCTTCTACTTGCAGCGAAGGGAGCCGACAATGTTTCAAGGCCGTTCAACGTGCCTTTTTTGAGGCGGCGCCCATGGCCAAGCACGCGAAGTCTAGATTTTCTGGGCTTCGAAAGCCGGCACGGCCACCGCCACGGCGGGCTCCGCGCGGGTCCGGCCGCCCGAGCGCACCGGCATCTCGACGATCTCGAACGCCGCCGGATCGGACAGAAGCGCCTGCAACGCCATGGCGTTGAGCCGGTGGCCACCGCGATAAGACCGGTAGCAGCCGAGGATACGCGCACCGGCAAGGGCCTGGTCGCCGATCGCATCCAGCGTCTTGTGCCGCACGAACTCGTCCACGTAGCGCAAGCCGCCCGGATTGATGACCTTGTCGTCGTCGCCGATGACGACCGAATTCTCGAGCGAGGATCCGAGCGCGTGGCCCGACGCCCAAAGGCGCTCGACATCCTTCATGAAACCGAAGGTGCGTGCCCGGGAAATCTCGTCACGGAAGAGCGACGGGGTCAGATCGCCGGAGAAGCTCTGCCGTCCGATGGCGCCGGAAGCGAAGTCGATATCGATTTCGAATCGCGTGCCGTCATGCGGGCGATACTCGCCGAAGGCGCCGCCCATCTCTACCCGAACCGGCTTGAGGACGCGGATATGACGGCGCGCCGCCAACTGGGACACGAGGCCCGCCTCGTCGATGGCTTCCACGAAGGCCGTCGAGCAGCCGTCCATGATGGGAATTTCGCCGCCATCCATTTCGATTACCACGTTGTCGACGTCCATGGCGTACAGCGCCGCCATGAGATGCTCGATGGTGGCGACATGCGGCCCGCCCGGCTCTCCGACGACGGTGGCAAGATCGGTGGACGAGACATTGGCGGAAACGGCGGCGATCTCGCGCACACGCCCCGACCCGTTGCCGAGATGGAAGACGACGCCGGTATTCGCGTCGGCCGGATGAAGCGTCATGTCCACGGCTGAACCGGAGTGAACGCCGACACCGCGAAAGCCGATGCTGGCTCCGATCGTTTGCTGCTGCTTCGCCACACTCGTATCCTTGAAATCGCCCATGGTCCGCCGATGGCATGCATTCTGTGAAAAGCATGTCGGGCTGTGGCCCGGGCGTCGGCCGCCATGTACGCGCAGCCGAAACCGATTTGTTGCCGGAAAACTAGGAGTTACGCCCTTTCGGGCCAAATCACGCTTCTTTTCCCCATGTTACCGGCGACAAGCTTAACCGAGTGTAAAATCGAGTGTTTTCATAATCTTAACAGAAAGGGCCCGCCCCTTTCAGGGCGGACCCGCTCGTCTCATGCGACTATTTTGTGAAGTCCGCTGAAAAACTTCAGCTCGATTGGCGGCGCAGGAAGGCCGGAATCTCGAGCTGCTCGTCTTCCGACTGCGGGCGCACCTGGCTTACGGGGCGCGCCGCCGAGTCTGCCGCCACACGCCGCGGCGCATAGGGGCTGTGCTCCGGCTGCTGGCGACGCTCGCCCTGATGCGCTTCGACTTCCTCCTCGCGGCGGGAAAGACCGCTCGTCAGCTTGCGGATCAGGCCGAGGGCACCGCGCTCTTCCGCATGGTCGTGATCGTGGCCGCCGCGGCGGTCCATTTCCGACTGCACGACCGGCGGAAACTCGTCCACGCGGGGCATGCGGGTCTGCTGCGGGGCAGCCTGGCGCGCCGGCATCTGCGGTGCGACTTCCGAGATTTCCTCGGTCAGCATGCGGCTGAAATCGTCGTCCAGATCGAAGCCGGAGGCAGCGGGCTGCGGCGCCGGCGCAACCGGTTGCTGATAGGCCGGGGCCTCCTGCGTCGGGCGGGCGGCCGGGGCTCCGGCTGCGGCCTGGCGGGCAACGGCTGCCGGACGCGTTTCCGGCTGGCGGTCGAAGGCTTCGGCGGCCGTCTTGTCGATGCCGGTCGCCACGACCGACACGCGGATGACGCCTTCCAGGCTTTCGTCGAAGGTTGCACCCAGGATGATGTTGGCGTCCTGGTCGACTTCCTCGCGGATGCGGGTCGCTGCCTCGTCCACTTCGAACAGGGTCAGGTCACGACCACCCGTGATGGAGATGAGCAGGCCCTTGGCGCCCTTCATGGAGGTTTCGTCCAGGAGCGGGTTGGCGATGGCCGCTTCGGCGGCCGCCATGGCCCGGCCTTCGCCCGAGGCTTCGCCCGTGCCCATCATGGCCTTGCCCATCTCGCGCATGACGGAGCGGACGTCCGCGAAGTCGAGGTTGATAAGGCCTTCCTTGACCATCAGGTCGGTGATGCAGGCGACGCCCGAGTAGAGGACCTGGTCGGCCATGCCGAAGGCATCGGCAAAGGTGGTCTTGTCGTTGGCGATGCGGAACAGGTTCTGGTTCGGAATGACGATCAGCGTATCGACGTTCTTCTGCAGTTCCTCGATGCCGAGTTCGGCGATCCGCAGGCGGCGCTGGCCCTCGAAGTGGAACGGCTTGGTCACGACGCCGACGGTCAGGATACCCTTTTCACGCGCCGCCCTGGCGACCACGGGCGCAGCGCCCGTGCCGGTGCCGCCGCCCATGCCGGCCGTCACGAAGCACATGTGCGAACCGAGCAGGTGATCGCAGATCTCGTCCAGGGATTCCTCTGCGGCGGCGCGGCCGACTTCCGGCTGCGAACCCGCGCCGAGACCCTCGGTGACGGCGACGCCCATCTGGATCACGCGCTCGGCCCTGGAGGAGCGCAGCGCCTGCGCATCGGTGTTGGCGATGACGAACTCGACGCCTTCCAGGCCGGCATTGATCATGTTGTTGACGGCATTGCAGCCGCCGCCGCCAACGCCGAACACGGTGATGCGGGGCTTGAGTTCCGTGATGTCCGGCTTCTGCAGGTTGATGCTCATGTAAAGGTTTCCTTTTCGCAGTTGGCCGCCTCGGCGCGCGCCTCAGTTCGTTTCAAAGTATTGCCAGTGCGTATGGGTGCACCGTACATTCGGTGGCCCGCCTGAAACTTGCGGACCGGTTACGCGGAGCTCAAAAACTACGCCGGAGCCAGGAGCCGATCCGACCGACCCGCGTGGTTTCGTCGAAGGCGAAATCCAGCGGTGACGATTCGGCGACATATTCCTGCCAGGCGATCTGGGGGTAGATCAGCAGCCCGACCGACGTTGCGAAGATCGGGCTCTTGTTGGTCGTGCTGAGGCCGGCGACCCCGACGGGACGCCCCAGCCGCACGTTGCGCTGAAGAATGTCGTGGGCCGCACCGGCCATGCCCGCGAGCTGGCTGGCGCCGCCGGTCAGCACGACGCGCTTGCCGATGACGTGGCCGAGGCCGGAGCTGGCCATGCGGTCGCGGATTAGCTCCAGCGTCTCTTCCACGCGGGGACGGATGATGCGCGCAATGAGAGAGCGCGACACATGCACCTCGCCCTCGCCGTCGTCTTCGGCCAGCGGCTCTACCGTAACCGGCTCGCCGTCGTCCATCAGCTGGGTCAGCGCGTTGCCGTGCATCACTTTCAGCCGCTCGGCCTGCTCGGGGCGGATGGACAGGCCGCGAGCCAGATCCATGGTGATGTGCTGGCCGCCCATGGCGATGGCGTCGGCATAGGCGAAATGCCCGTTCTGGAAGATGGAGATCGTGGTGGTGCCGGCCCCCATGTCGATGCAGGCCGACCCCATCCGGGCCTCGTCTTCCACAAGGGTTGCAAGGCCCGACGCATACGGGGCGGCCACGAAGGCCTCGACCACGAGATGCGCGCGGTTGATGGCGGCCTCCAGGTTGCGCAACGGCGTCTCTTCCGCCGTCAGCACATGCAACTCGGCGCCGAGCACCTCGCCCATCATGCCGATGGGATCGTCCAGCCCACCCTCGCCGTCGAGCGAAAGGTCGAACGGCACCGAATGCAGGGCGACGCGGCCCTGCGACATCTGCGTGCGCGCCGCCTGGTTGAGAACGCGGCGCAGGTCGGCCGGGCTGACCTCGGCTCCGGCCACCGTCAGCTCGGCCTTGCCGCGCAGGCTTTTGAGCCGGCCGGCCGTCACCGATACGATGAGGCTTTCGATGGTCAGGCCGGCCTGTCGCTCCGCCGTATCGACGCAGGCGCGGATGGACTGCTCCGCCGCGGAAATATCCACGACGACGCCGGACTTGATGCCGCGAGAACGCTGATGCCCGATACCGATCACCTCGGCCACATGGGTGCGGTTCGGCAGGACTTCGCTTTCGGGGCGCGGACGAAGCCGCGCGATCAGGCACGTGACCTTCGACGACCCGACGTCGAGAATCGAAAACAGGTGCGTCCGCCGCTGCGAAAGCTTTTCGATGCGCGGCAGCGCATCCTTTCCGCCCAGAAACAGGCTCATGCCGGATTCCCCCTCTTGGCCTGGCGTGCGAGCTTGGCGCGCTCGGCGGCTGCGTCGTCGCGCCGCTGTTTCGCCTCCGGCGTAAGCTTGATGGTGATGCGGTCGGGAAGACGCATGTCGACCGCCGCGATATCGCGGGCAAGAAGCCCATAGCTGCGGTCCATCCGCACCACTTCGGCGGCAGCTTCCACGGGCTGCTCTTCCGGCAGGCGGACGGTGACGCCGTTGTCGAGCCGAAGATCCCACCGCCGCTCGCCGATGCGGACATAGGCGCGGATGCGCGGCTTCAGTTCGGGCACCAGCTCGATTTCGTCCAGAAGGTCGGCGGCGGCCGTATCCGCTCCCACGCCGACGACCAGCGGCAACTCGGTGTAGCGCGTCGTGGCAAAGGGCACGATCGGCACGCCATGACGGTCGATGATTGTCAGGTCCTGCCCGCGCTGCCAGATGGCGAAGGGCTGCTTCTCGACCACCTCGACCAGCAATTGCCCCGGATACACCTTGGACACCGAAGCCGTCTCTATCCACGGCATGGCTTCCAGGGCGGTGCGGGCCGCATCCACGTCGAGCGCCGGCAGGGTTTGCGCGCCGACCCCGTACACGGTCTGCAATATGTCGATCTGCGAGGTTTCGGACGCGCCAGTCACATCGACCCTGTCGATGGCGAAGCCGACGGGCTCGGCCAGCGTATCGATGACCTTGGTCGTGTGCCCGCCGCTCGACATGCCGTAGAGGGCGCTGGAGCCGAGCACGACGGTGGCCAGCACCGAAAAGCTCGGCAGCGGCAGCGCCTGCAGGCGGCGCGCATAGCCCGAGACGCGGCGCAGCGCGATCTGCACGCGCATCGCCACCCGGCCGGCCGGCCGCATGTCGGAATGGTCGTGACGCAGTCTTACCGGCGGCATGACGCGTCCCTCACCATCCAGTCGAGCAGCTTTCCGAACTCGAGGCCACGGGCACGGGCGATATCGGGCACCAGCGAAGTCGGCGTCATGCCGGGCTGGGTATTAACCTCCAGCCACACCACCTCGCCCGAGGCGCCGTTGCGGTCGTCGTAGCGGAAGTCGGAGCGGGAGACGCCTCGGCAGCCCACGGCGCGATGCGCGGCGAGGGAGAATTCGCCCACCATCGCGGTGATCTCGTCCGGCAACTCGGCAGGCACGATATGGGAAGATCCGCCCGGCGCATACTTGGCATCGTAATCGTAGAAGGCATGGTCGTTGGAAACGATCTCGCAGACGCCCAGCACCTCGTCGCCCATGACGGCGCAGGTGAGCTCGCGCCCGGGCACGTAGCGCTCCACCATCACCGTATCGCCGAAAGTCCAGTCCACGGCCGACAATTGCTGCGGAGGATGAGCCTCGCCCTCGCGCACGATGACGACGCCGAAGCTGGAGCCTTCCGCCACCGGCTTCACGACATACGGGGTAGGCATCACATGCTGCCGTGCGATCTCCATGCGATCGACGAGGATGGATTCGGCCACGGTGACGCCGAAGCCGGCCACGATCGCCTTCGCCTTCTCCTTGTTCATCGCAAGGGCCGAGGCCAGAACGCCCGAATGGGTATAGGGAATTTCGAGATATTCGAGGATGCCCTGTATGGTGCCGTCCTCGCCGAACGGTCCGTGCAGCGCGTTGAAGGCGACGTCCGGCCGCAGTTCGGCCAGCACCGAAGCGACGTCGCGCCCGACATCGATGCGCGACACGCGATAGCCCTCGCCCTCGAGGGCGTCGGCACAGGCCTTGCCCGAGGAAAGGCTGACGGGTCTTTCACTGGAAAGGCCGCCCATCAGAACCGCCACGTGCCGCTGCATCGACTCCGCACTCCATCAACAGAAGGTTACGCCTTCCATTCATGCTGTGCGGATGGTTAAGCGGTGGTTAACCCGGCGCGGCGTCGGCAATAAAATCGTAAGGCAAATGCGCCGACACCCGAACCGTGCGGCCCGCTCAAGGCTCGAACGGGTCTACCTCCGCCCCCGGCCGGAACAGGCCCACGCGCTGGATTTCCCATTCCAGCAGGATGCCGGACGTCTCGAATACCCGGCGGCGCACCGTTTCTCCCAGAAGCTCCAGATCGTGGGCCGTCGCCGCACCTGTATTGATCATGAAGTTGCAGTGCATCTGCGACATCTGCGCATCGCCGATCCGCAGCCCCCGGCATCCGGCTTGGTCGATCTCCTTCCAGGCCGATGTGCCCGGCGGATTCTTGAAGGTGGAGCCGCCGGTCTTTTCGCGTACGGGCTGGGTCGTCTCGCGGTGATGCTGGACGGCCTCCATCGCCGCGCGGATGGAATCGGCCCCGTCCGAGGGGCCTGCAAGGAGCGCCGACGTGAAGATAAGCCCGTCATCCGCGCCGGAATGCCGGTAGCGGAAGGCCATGTCGGCGGGCGTCAGTTGCACCAGCCGCCCCTGCCTGTCGACGGCGGCGGCGGAAACGAAGCGCTCGGATGTCTCCACCCCGTTCGCCCCGGCGTTCATGCGCAAGGCGCCGCCGATGGAGCCCGGAATACCGTGCAGAAAATGGAACCCGCCAAGCCCGAGCTCCAGCGCGGCGGCGGCGACGCGTTTGTCGGATGCGCCGGCGCCGGCGCGCAGCAGGCCCTCACCCGCCGCCTCCACCTGCCCGAACCCCTTCGGCGGCAGGCGGATCACGACGCCGCCGATACCGCCATCGCGCACCATGAGATTGGAGCCGATCCCGACCACGGTGACCGGAATGTCGGTCGGGACGGCCGCCAGGAGTTCGGCCAGATCCTCTTCGTCGGCCGGCTGGAACAGGAGTTCCGCCGGGCCGCCGGTACGGAACCATGTAACTTTGTCCATGGATGCGCCCGGTGTCAGCCGCCCGCGAAGGGACGGCAGGCGCAGGCGCGCCTCGAGGCGGGCTCCGTCCATCAGGCCGGTTCCGAGGCCAGTGCTTCCAGTTCCCTGGGCAAGGCATAGGCCCATTGCGTGACGGAGCCGGCGCCGAGGCACACGACCATGTCGCCCGGAGCCGCGATGCTTGCGACCAGCGGCGCCAGCTCGGCCGGACCGTCGATCAGCCGCGCTTCGCGGTGGCCGCCCAGTTTCAGCGTATCGAGGAGCGCGCGGGAATCCACGCCCGGGATCGGCTCCTCGCCCGCGGCATAGACCGGCGCCAGAATGACCGTATCCGCATCGTTGAAACATGCCGCGAAATCGTTGAACAGGCTCTGCAGGCGCGAATAGCGGTGCGGCTGCATCACCGCGACCACCCGACCCTTGGCCGCGGAGCGCGCGGCGGACAGCACGGCGCGGATTTCGACCGGGTGGTGCCCATAGTCGTCGAACACCTCGATGCCGTTGGCCGTACCGGTATGGGTAAAGCGGCGCTTGACGCCGCCGAACTGTCCGAGGCCCTTGCGGATGTCGGCCTCCGACATGCCGATGCGATGGGCCGTCACGATGGCGGCGGTGGCATTGGACACGTTGTGCCGCCCCGGCATGGGCAGCACCAGGTCCCGCATCTCGATCGTCTCGCCGGTGATGCGGTCGCGTATGGTGACATCGAAGGTCGAGCGCGCTCCGGAGGCCCGCACATTGTGGAAGCGAGCATCCGCCTGCAGGTTTTCGCCGTAGGTGATGACGCGCCGGTCCTCGATCTGGGCCACCAGCTTCTGCACCTCCGGATGGTCGAGGCACATCACGGCGAAGCCGTAGAAGGGCACGTTCTCGACGAAGGCGCGGAACGCCTCCCGCACCTTGTCGAAGGTGCCGTAATGATCGAGATGCTCCGGATCGATATTGGTGACGACGGCCACGTCCGCAGGCAGCTTCAGGAACGTTCCGTCCGATTCGTCCGCCTCCACCACCATCCAGTCGCCGCCGCCCATGCGGGCATTGGTGCCGTAGGCGTTGATGATGCCGCCATTGACGACAGTGGGGTCCAGCCCGCCGGCATCCAGCAGGGTGGCGACAAGCGATGTCGTCGTCGTCTTGCCATGCGTGCCGCCGATGGCGATGGCCTGCCGGAAGCGCATCAGCTCGGCCAGCATCTCGGCCCGGCGGACGATGGGCAGGAGCCGCTCGCGCGCGGCGGCCAATTCGGGGTTGTCGCGGCGGATCGCCGTCGACACAACCACCACTTCCGCCTGGCCGAGATTGGCCGCGTCATGGCCGATATGCACGCTTACGCCCTTGTCGCGCAGGCGCTGCACATTGGCGTTCTCGCTCTGGTCCGACCCCTGCACCGTATAGCCGAGATTGACCAGCACCTCGGCGATGCCGCTCATGCCGATGCCGCCAATGCCGATGAAATGCACCGGCCCGATATTGCGCGGCATCTTCATGGGAATTTCCTTTCCAAGCGTTCTGTCAGGACCGGGCAGTCCGGGGCGGCATAGCTTCTACGAGATCGGCGAGCAACTCCGCCGCGTTGGGAATGCCGGTCGCGCGCGCGGCATCGGCCATGCGGGCCGCTTCGTCGGGCTCATCGGCAAGGCGCGTCAGAATTGCGGCCAGCCGCTCGGCGGTCAGGTCGGCCTGCCGCGCGACGATGGTTCCGCCCTGCGCTTCCAGCCGGGCCGCATTGGCGGCCTGGTCATGATCGAGCGCATAGGGGTACGGGACCAGGATGGACGGCCGGCCGATGACGGCAAGCTCCGATACGGTGGACGCGCCGGAGCGGCTGATGACGAGATGCGCGGCGGCCAGCCGGTCGGCCATGTCGGCGAAGAAGGGCGAAACCTCCGCCGGAATGGCGGCATCCGCATAATAGGTGCGCACGCGCTCTTCGTCGTCGCTGCGGGCCTGCTGCGTCACGCGAAGGCGCGCGCGCAGCGTCGGGTCGAGAAGCGCGATCGCCTCCGGCAAGACCTGCGAAAAGAACGAGGCTCCCTGGCTGCCGCCAAACACGACCAAGTTGAAAACTTCTCCGGAACCACTTGGACGGTAAGGTTTTTTTGCCGCCTCCAGCACTGACGGGCGCACCGGGTTCCCGGTCACGACGATCTTGTTGCGCAGCTCTTGCGGCGCCTTGTCCTGGGGGATGCCGGCGGCGATGCGTCCCACCCGGCGCGCCAGGAAGCGGTTGGCGCGGCCCATCACGGCGTTCTGCTCGTGGATCATGCTCGGCCATCCGGCCTGCGTGGCCGCAAGCACGGGCGGAACGGAGGGGTAGCCGCCGAAGCCGACGGTGACATCCGGCTTCAGGCGACGCAGGAGGGCGCTGGCCGTGCGCAGGCCTGTCCACAGCTTCAGGAGGGCGCGCGCCACGGCCACCGGATTGCGCGATCCGAAGGTGGCCGAGGGTACGACATGCGTTTCCGTTGCGGGGAAGCTGCCCGAAAACCGACCGGCCCGTTCGTCCGTCGCCAGGTGCACCTCGTGACCGCGGCGGGCCAATTCGTGCGCCAGCGCCTCTGCGGGGAAGAGATGACCGCCGGTTCCACCGGCGGCCAGAAGGATGCGTTTTGTCATGGACGATGCCTGTAGGTCAGCGCGGCTGCAACGTGCCGCCGAGTGCCAGCGTGCGCGTCATCAGCCTGTCGGTCTGGGACGAGTTTTCAGCGCGCTTGCGTGTCAGCGCCAGGACGAAGCCGGCCGATATGGCGACGGCCAGCATGGACGAGCCGCCATAGGAGATGAAGGGCAGCGTCATGCCCTTGGCGGGCATCAATTGCAGGTTCACCGCCATGTTGATGATCGACTGCATGCCGAACAGCATGACGAGGCCTGAAATGGCCAGCCTGGCGAAGGTGTCGCGCTGCTGAAAGGCCACCTGCAGGCCACGGATGACGACGAAGCAGAACACCGCCGCCAGGAGCATGCAGGTGATGATGCCGAACTCTTCCGCGATGACGGAAAAGGCGAAGTCGGTGTGGCTGTCGGGCAGGATGCGCTTCACGGTGCCCTCGCCGGGGCCCTGCCCCAGCCAGCCGCCGCGCATGATCGCCTCGCGCGCGGTGTCCGTCTGGAAGGTGTCGCCCTCTCCCGTCAGGAAGCGGTCGATGCGGCTGGCGACGTGCGGAAAGGCGATATAGGCGCCGAAGAAGCCGACCCCGCCGATGCCGCCCAGCACCATGATCCACAGCCAGGGCATGCCGGCCATGAAGAAGAGGCCGCCCCACGCCCCCGCCGTCAGGATTGTCTGGCCGAGGTCCGGTTGCGCCACCAGCAGCGCCGCCACGACGATCAGCAGCATCAGCGACAGGAGGTTGCCCGGCACGTCGGGCCGGCGCGCGCGTTCGGCGAAAAGCCAGGCGCAGACGATCACGAAGGCGGGCTTCATGAACTCGGATGGTTGCACGCTGAAGGGGCCGAAGGACATCCAGCGCCGGGCACCCTTGACCTCCATGCCGAAGAACAGCGCCAGAACCATCGTCACCAGCGCCACGCACAGCATGATCAGCGACATGCGGCGGATGCCGTGCGGCGTCAGCAACGAGGTGGCCAGCATCACCGCGATCGAGGGAAACAGGAACAGGGCATGGCGCTTGACGAAGTGGAACGGCTCCAGCCCGATGCGTTCCGCCACCGGGGGGCTGGCCGCGAAGGACAGCATCATGCCGCCCAGCATCAGGATCAGGAAGGCGGCGAGAAGCCACCGGTCGATGGACCACCACCAATCGGCAATCAGGCCTTTTTTCGCGCGGCTCACGGCCATGCCACACCCCCTTGTCGCGTCAGATGGGCCGGAAACCCGGCAACGCGCAAACCGCATCGCGGAAGGCCGCGCCACGAACCTCGAAATTGCGGAATTGATCGAAACTCGCACAGGCCGGAGACAGAAGAACGACTTCCTCCCCGCCCGTGCCCGACGCATCACGCGCGGCGCTTGCCACCGCTTGATCCAGAGTACCGGATATTTCGTAAGGAATTCGTTTACCAAGAGTGGCGGCGAAGGCGGGCGCCGCCTCGCCGATCAGATAGGCCTTCGCGACATGGCCGAAGAGCGGCTCCAGCGGTGCGATGCCACCCTCTTTCGGAAGACCTCCGGCGATCCAGTGGATCCTGTCGAAGCTGGCCAGCGCCGGCGCCGCGGCGTCGGCATTCGTGGCCTTGGAATCGTTGACGAAAAGCACCTGCCCGACATGGCCCACCTGTTCCATGCGGTGGGCAAGCCCCGGAAACCCGGCAAGCCCGGCGGCGATCTCCGCGTCCGACAGGCCCACGGCGGACAGCGCCGCAATGGCCGCCGCGGCATTCTGGCCGTTGTGGCGGCCGCGCAGCGAGCCGATGCCGGCGATCCGGAAGCGCCCCGTTTCAGCGCCGCCGATGCGGCGCACGACGTCGGTTCCGTCGAAGCCGTAACCGTCGTCCGGCTGCCCTTGCCGCGAAATGCGCCGCACGCTGTGGCCGGCAGCCTCGAGCCGGTCGGCGATCGCGGCGCAATACGGGTCGTCGATGCCGATGACGGCGGTGTGAGAGCCCGCAACCAGACGCTCCTTGATGGCGGCGTAGTTTTCCATCGTCCCATGCCTGTCCAGATGATCGGGCGACAGGTTTATGAGGATGCCGACGGTCGGATGCAGCGAGGGTGCGAGGTCGATCTGGTAGGACGAGCACTCCACCACGTAGAAACGGCCGGCTTGCGGCGGGGCGAGCGTCAGCACGGGCACGCCGATATTGCCGCCCAGTTGCGTGTCGCGGCAGCTGGCCGCGATGCAGTGGGCGATCAGCGCCGTCGTCGTGGACTTGCCGTTGGTGCCGGTGATGGCGATGAAGGGCGCGTCGGGGGCGCTGGCTGCCCGCTCGCGCGAGAATATCTCCACGTCGCCGATGATCTCGACACCGGCATCGCGGGCAAGCTCCGCGCTCCAGTGCGGGCGCGGATGCGTCAGCGGCACGCCCGGCGCCAGAACCAGGGCGTCCACCGAGCTCCAGTCCAGATCGTGCAGATCGCCGACCGGAAGGCCGGCGGCCTCCGCCGCCGCCACCGCCGCCGGGTTGTCGTCATAGGCGGTCAGTTGCGCGCCGCCCTCCGCCAGCGCCAGCGCCGTGGCGGTGCCGGAACCGCCCAGGCCGAACAGGGCGATGGAGCGGTCCTTGAAGGTGCGTGCCGCGATCATGTCCGCCTCACCGCAGCTTGAGCGTGGACAGGCCGACGAAGGCCAGCATGAAGGCGATGATCCAGAAGCGCACCACGACCTGGCTTTCCGTCCAGCCCAGCTTTTCGAAATGATGGTGGATCGGCGCCATCAGGAAGACCCGCTTGCCGGTCAGCTTGAAGCTGGCGACCTGGATGATGACCGATAGCGCCTCGATGACGAACAGGCCGCCGATAATGGCCAGGACCAGCTCGTGCTTGGTGGCGACGGCGACCGCCCCGGTCAGCCCGCCGAGCGCCAGGGAGCCCGTATCGCCCATGAAGATGGCGGCCGGCGGCGCGTTGAACCACAGGAACCCAAGCCCCGCGCCCAGCACCGCGCCGCACAGGACGGCCAGTTCGCCGGTGCCGAGAACGAAGTGGATCTGCAGATAGTTGGCGAAATTGGCGTTGCCGGCCAGATAGGCGATCAGGCCAAGCGCCGCCGCGGCGATCATGATCGGCACGATGGCCAGTCCGTCCAGCCCGTCCGTCAGGTTGACGGCATTGCCGGCCCCCACCATCACGAAGGCGGCGAACCCGACATAGAAGATGCCGAGATCCAGCAGGAACTGCTTGAAGAAGGGCACGGGGATGGACGTCGCCAGATCGTCCGACCCGGCATAGACGATGATGGCGGAGGCGATGCCCGCGATCAGGAATTCCAGCGCCAGCCGCGCCTTCCCCGAAAAGCCCTTGTGGCTCTGCTTGGTCACCTTGAGGTAATCGTCGTAGAAGCCGATCGCCCCGAAGCCGACCGTCACCAGCAGAACGGCCCATACGTAGAGATTGCGCAGATCGGCCCAGATCAGCGTCGCCGCGATGACGCCCGACAAGATCATCAGCCCGCCCATGGTCGGCGTGCCGGCCTTCTTGAAATGTGTCTGCGGGCCATCGGCCCGGATCGGCTGGCCCCGCCCCTGCCGGATGCGCAGCGTCGCTATGATGGAGGGGCCGAACAGGAAGACGACGATGAACGAGGTGATCATCGCCGCGCCGGTGCGGAAGGTGATGTAGCGGAAGACGTTGAAGATCTGCGCGTCTTCCGCGAAATGGGCAAGGTATGTCAGCACGCTCAGGCCTCCGGCGCGGACACGCGCGGCGCCGCTTCCTGTCTTGTCGAACTCTCGGACCGGGGCTCTACCATCGCGTCGACCAACCTGGAAAGGCCGATGCCGTTGGATGCCTTGAACATCACCACGTCGCCGGGGCGCAGATAGGCGGCAAGCGACCTGCCGAGCGACTCGAGGTCGGGCAGCCATTGCGCGTCGGCCTGGCCTGCGATGACGTCCAGCAGCGGGCGGATCTCCGGGCCCGTCAGGAAGACCGCGTCCACCGCCGCCGCCAGAAGCGGTTCCGCCAGTTCTTCGTGCAGCCGCGCGCTTTCGCCGCCCAGCTCCAGCATGTCGCCGAGGACCGCCACGCGCCGTCCGTCGCTGCGCGGCTCCGCCCCGGCCAGGACGGCGATCGCCGCCCGCATGGAGGCGGGATTGGCGTTGTAGCTTTCGTCGATCACGCGGATGATCCCGCTACCGGCGGGCACGTCGTGGCGCGCGCCGCGCCCCTTGCCCGTGCGCCAGCCCGACAGCGCTTCGGCTGCCTTGCCGAGATCCGCCCCGACAAGGTCGACCGCGCCCAGCACGGCCAGCATGTTCTGCGCGATATGCCGTCCGGCCGAGGCGATGCGCACGTCGACATTCGTGCCGTCGATCCGCGCTTCCATGTTGGCCCCGTCGTCCAGCTTCTGGAAGCGGATCAGGCGGAAATCGGCGGTGCCCGCCTCGCCGAAGCGGGCAATGCGCGTGACGCCCGCCGTCCGGGCCAGGTCGGCCAGGTGCGGCCCGTAGGGGTCGTCGGCGTTGATGATGGCGCTGCCGCCCGGCACGACGCCCTCGAATATCTCGCCCTTCGCATCGGCGATCTCTTCCAGGTCCCGGAAATGGCCCAGATGCGCCGGCGCGATCAGCGTCACGATGGCCACATGCGGCTGCACCAGCTTGACCAGCGGCCGGATCTCGCCGGGATGGTTCATGCCGATTTCGAAGACGGCATAGTCGGCATCCTGCGGCAACCGTGCCAGCGACAGCGGCACGCCCCAATGGTTGTTGAACGACGCGGCAGAGGCGTGCACCGTGCCGCAGGCCGACAGCGCGTGGCGCAAGGCCTCCTTGGTCGTCGTCTTTCCGACGCTGCCCGTCACGGCGATCACCTGCGCCTGCGAGCGCATGCGCGCGACGGCGGCAAGCCGCTCCAGCGCCTTCAGGACGTCGTCCACCACCAGAAGCGGCGTCGTCAGCCGCTGCAAGGCCGGCAGCTTGCGCTCCGATACGACGAGCAGGCCCGCCCCGGCGGCGGCGGCGGCACTCAAAAAATCATGCCCGTCGAAGCGGTCGCCCTTGATGGCGAAGAAGGCTTCGCCCGGCCTGACGCTGCGCGTATCGATGGAAACGCCCGTCACCGAGGGCGGCAGGCTGCCGATCGGGCGGCCACCCGTGGCCGCCAGCAGCGCCTCGCCTGTCCAGAGCGACTCCGTCATCGGCTGTTCTCCGAAATTGCCCGCGCCACTTCCTCGTGGTCGCTGAAATGGTGGGTCGTATCGCCAACCGTCTGCCCCACCTCGTGGCCCTTGCCCGCCACGACGACCGTGTCGCCGGGCACGGCCAGCCGCACCGCTTCCCCGATGGCGGCCCTGCGGTCGCCGATCTCGATGGCGCCCGGCGCAGCGGCCAGTATCTCGGCCCGTATGGCATCGGCATGTTCGGATCGCGGATTGTCGTCCGTCACGATCACCGTATCCGCCAGCCGCGTGGCGATCTCGCCCATGATCGGGCGCTTGAGCCTGTCCCGGTCGCCGCCGCAGCCGAACACCACGATGACCTTGCCGGTGGTGAAGGGACGCACCGAGGAAAGAACGTTCTCCAGCGCCTCGGGCTTGTGCGCATAGTCGACGAAGACAGGGATGCCGCCCGGCTTGGTGCCGGCAAGATCGAGACGGCCCGGCGCCCCCTGGATATACTCCAGCGCGGCCAGCGCCTTGCCGGCCGGCGTTCCGGTGGCGATGGCCAGCCCCGCGGCCACGAGCGCGTTCGACATCTGGAACTCGCCGGCCAGCGGGAGCACGACGCGATGGATGACGCCGGCGGCCTCGATCTCGGCGATCTGCCGTGCACGCTCGAGCTCCAGCCGCTTCAGGCGCAGGAGGTCTCCGCCGCGCCCTACCAGATGCACCGCCAGCCCCGCCGCGCGCGCCGCGCGCGCCGCCGGCTCGGAAAAGGCGTCGTCGGCGAAGATGACGGCCGGCGCGCCCTGGGGCAGCAGCGTGTCGAACAGCCGCATCTTGGACTGGAAGTAATGCTCGACCGTCGGGTGGTAGTCCATATGGTCGCGACCTAGGTTGCTGAAGCCGCCGGCGGAAAGCCGGACACCATCCAGCCGGCGCTGGGTCAGCCCATGGCTGGATGCCTCCATGGCCGCGTGGGTGACGCCCTCGTCGGCCAGTTCCGCAAGCAGCCGCGCCAGGTCCACCGGATCCGGCGTCGTCAAGGTTCCGTATTCGTCGCGCGTCGGGCTGACGACCCCCGTCGTTCCGATGGAAGCGGCGCTTTGCCCGCATCGCGCCCAGATCTGCCGGGTGAACGAGGCGATGGACGTCTTGCCGCTGGTGCCCGTGACGGCGACGAGCGTGGCAGGCTGCCTTTGGAAGAAGCGGGCCGCCATGACGGCCAGCGCATGGCGGGCATCGGCCGCCCGCAGCACGGGCAACCCTTCGGCCACGTGGACATCGCCCTCCACCAGGACGGCGGCGGCGCCCTTGCGCCGGGCCTCCGCCACGAAGACGGACCCGTCGAGCCGCGTTCCGGACAGCGCGGCGAACAGGAAGCCCGGCTGCACCTTGCGCGAATCGGCGCTCATGCCGGCCACCGGGATCGCCGCCGTATCGGGCGCCATGTCGGCGAGGCCGTCGGCCAGGTCTGATAGCTTCATCTCAGGCATCTCGGGCGTTCTCTTCACTCATGCCGGGCTCCGACACGCGGCTGCCGGCAAACGATTCGCCCGATAGCATAGAATCAGTAGCTCACCAGAAGCTGTCGTCCGGCGTTGCCGAAATCGGGGCGGACATCGAGAAAACCGGCGGCGCGGCGGATGATGCCGGCCGTCGTCGGCGCGGCGTTCCAGCCGGCCGTGGCATAGGGCTCTCCTGCGGCGCGCTGCGGCTCGTCGATCATGACGAAGACCACGTAGCGGGGGCTCGCCATCGGGAATGCCGCCATATAGGCATTCAGCCGCTTGTCGGCGCGATAGCGGCCGTCGACCATCTTCTCGGCCGTTCCGGTCTTGCCGCCGACGTCGAAACCGTCCACGCGGGCGGATTTCCCGGAGCCCTGCTCGCCGTTGAGACGGAACAGATAGCGCATTTCATCGGACGTCCGGCCGCTGACGACGGGAACGCGCAACGCTTCCGCCTCCGCCCGGGAGCGGGCAAGGAAGGTGGGCCGGACAAGATAGCCGCCGTTCATCAGCGCGGCGCCCGCCGCGGCGGTCTGCAGCGGGGTCGTGGCCACGCCATGCCCGAAGGAGGCGGTAACCGAATGGATCGCCTGCCATTGGCGCGGCTGCACGGGCGTTGCCGTCTCGGGCAGTTCCGTCTGCATGCGCGACAGGAGGCCGATGCGGGACAGGAAGGCGCGATGGCCCTCGACGCCGACGGCCTCGGCTTCGCGCGCGGCGCCGATATTGGACGAGTACATGAATATTTCGGGCACGGTCAGCGGACGCTTCTGCGCGCCGGAATCGGAAATGGTAAAGCCGTCGATGCGGATCGGCGCGCGCGCGTCGAACGTGTCGGTCAGTTCCACCTTGCCGCTTTCCAGCGCCATCGCCGTGGTGAACGTCTTGAAGGTGGACCCCATCTCGAACGTCGCCGCCGACATGCGGTTGACGCTGCCGTCGGCATCGGCGGCGTCCGGATTGTTCGGATCGTAGTCGGGCAGCGAGGCCATGGCGACGACCTCGCCCGTCTCGACGTCGAGGACCACGCCGCCGGCAGCCGTCGCCTGGTATTTCGTCATCGCGGAGGCAAGCTCGTCACGCAGGACATGCTGCACCCGCAGGTCGACGGACAGGCGCACCGGCTCCGGCTGGCTGCCTTCATCAAGGCGCTGCCCTTCCCGTGCCTGCATGTCGACGAACTTTTCCATGCCCGCGACGCCGCGATTGTCGGCGTCGACATGGCCGACCACATGGGATGCCGTGCTGCCGCCCGGATAATAGCGCCGCTTTTCCGTACGGAGGCCGATGCCGTCGACACCCAGTCTCGCCACGGCCTGCGCCTCGGCCGGGGTGACGTTCCGCTTGATCCAGGCAAAGCTGCCGCCCTGCGAAAGCCTTTCCCGCACGGTCTCGCCGTCGAGGCCCGGCAACGCGGCCAGGAGGCGTTCGGCCGCCACGTCCATGTCGCGGATACGGCGCGGCTCGGCGAAGACGGACGCGCTGCGGATATCGGTCGCCAGCACTTCGCCGTTGCGATCCAAGAGGTCCGGACGCAGGGCCGGCTCGGCCTGGCGCTGCGCCGACGCCTCGGCCTCGGGCATAGTGCCCCATGCCATCAGGCGCCCGCCGATGACGGCGTAGACGCCACAGAAGACGATCATGGCGATGGCGAGCCGCGACTTGTTCAACGGTGGCTCATCGCGAAGGCGGCGCCGCAGCTTCATCGAAGGACACCTCGCTGATTGGCCGCCAGGCCACCCTCGAATGCGCTCGGCTCCGGGGCTGCCGGGACCGGCTCGGACGGCAGGTCTTCCGGTCCGACGATCTGCGTGGGCGAGATCGTCTTCAGGTTCAGGTCGGCGGCAAAGACGTCGGCCAGCCTCTGCAGCCGATAAGGCTGGTTGAGCAGGCTCCAGTCGGCCTCCAGCAGGGAGATTGTGTCGCGCTCCATGGCGATCTCGGCATCGACCTTGCGCAGGCGCTCCTCGATGGACTCCGCTTCGTGCTTGACGCCGAACGTCCATGTGGCCGCGCAGAGCATGATGGCGACGAGGATGATGTCGAGCGTCTTCAGCATCAGCGTTGTGCTCCGGAGTGCGGCAATGCCGCCAGCGCGGGTAGATCGAAGAACCGATAGGCATGCGGCCCCTGCCGCGCCGGAACGGAGGTGCGCACCGCGGAACGAAGCTTGGCGGAGCGGGCGCGCGGATTGTCCGCTATCTCTTCCGCCGTGCCGCCTTCAGCCTTGTTGCGCGTCGCGAATGTCGCATCCTCATGGCTAAGATCGGGTAAATGCCGTGACTGTGAAGCAGCTTGCGAGCGATCGCGCAGAAACCGCTTCACGATCCTGTCTTCCAGCGAATGGAAGGTCACGACCACGAGGCGCCCGCCCGGCTTCAGGATGGCCTCCGCGGCGACGAGCGCGTTCATCAACTCGCCGAGTTCGTCGTTGACGTAGATGCGCAGCGCCTGGAACGTCCGGGTAGCAGGATCGATCTTATCCTGCGGCCGCCGGCCCAGCACCTTGCCAACCAGCCCGGCCAGGTCCGACGTCGTCTCGAAGGGCCGCTCGGCGCGGCGCGCCTCGATGGCGCGGGCGATACGCCCGGCCTGACGCTCTTCACCCAGGAAGGAGAGCACCCGGGCAAGATCGCCGGGCTTGAGGCGGTTGACGACATCCGCCGCGGACGGACCACCTGCTTCCATCCGCATGTCCAGCGGGCCATCCTTCTGGAAGGAGAAGCCCCGCTCCGCCGTATCGATCTGCATGGAAGAGACGCCGATATCGAGGACGACGCCGTCGACGAGGCCGTCGACATACTCTTCCATACGCGAGAAGCGACCCTCCACGAGGCGAAGGCGGGCGCCGAATTCGGCGCGCATGGCGCCGGCTGCGGCGATCGCGGTGGGATCCCGGTCTATGCCGACCACCGTGGCCCCGGCCTCCAGAAGGGCCCGGCTGTAGCCACCGGCTCCGAAGGTTCCGTCCACGACGATATCGCCGGGCGCGACGGCCATGGCCGCACACACCTCGTTCAGCAATACCGGAAGATGACGCGGCCCGCTCATCGCGCAGCCCCCGGCCGCATGGCCTGCAGACGCTGCCGCGCCTCGGCGCGATGCGCCTCGAACCGCTCCGGCTCCCAAAGCTGGAAGAAATCGTTGCGACCCACGAAGACGACCTTGTCCGTAATCCCCGTGTGGGCGCGGAGGAAGTCCGTCACCGTGATACGCCCCTCGGCATCGAATTTCAGAAACGCTCCATCGCCGTAGGCGAAGAGCGACATGTCGGCGAAGGTTTCGCCGAAGGGGTCTTCCTGGGCCATCCGGGTCTCGTAGCGCTCCAGAAGGTCCATGCCCCCGACGTCGATAGCCGGATGGGCGATCGACTGCAGCGCATAGAGGTCGGTAAAGCCCTTCGCCGCAAGAACCTGCCGGAACATCGCCGGAACGGAGACCCGCCCCTTGGAGTCGACATTGTTGACCGCGTTGGAGAGAAACCGGTTCATCAAGCGTCACACTTGCCTTTCCGACCGGTTGCATCCCATGCGACCCCCGCTTTCAGCGAAATTTCGGCAAAGCACCCCCGACAGCAGCGCGAATGAACGCACCGCACCCCGCGCCGACCGTGCCCGCATGCCGAAATTTCAAACTGATGATCGCCCGCCAAAGCAGGCACCCCGAATTGTCATTTGGTTTACCATGGGATCACGTGGGCGTCAATGGGATTTACCCCCACTAACGGGCATCCAGGCCTGTCGGCATCGCGACTGAACTTATAAATATTCGATTGAAAACAACAGTTTGGAATGATCCCAAGACTGCGCGACCCAGGAACACGAGCCCCTTCCGGAGCCTGCCCTGGACTGTAAAAAACTGAAATAATTCATGTGCCTGGGGGCGTCGGCTGCAGCCTGCCCATGGCTGCCCAGGCTGGCGAATTCGGCCGGGCTGGCAAAGGGAGGCGGTCGAGGAGCCAGCCGGCCTGTAAGCCGGGTTCTGTGCACCGGCCTTGCGGCCGGGCGGCGACCATTCATCTGGGACGCGGCTCGCACCGCGCCTCAAGCAACCTACCCGAACGACCGGCCCGGAGAAGGCTGGCGCAAGCGCCGTGTCGTTCCTATTCGGTTTTGCTTCCGGTGGGGTTTACCTTGCCACGCCTGTTGCCAGGCGCGCGGTGGGCTCTTACCCCACCCTTTCACCCTTACCGATGGGCCATGCGGCGCGCCGGCGGTTTGCTTTCTGTGGCACTTTCCCTGAGGTCACCCTCGCCGGGCGTTACCCGGCACCGATTCTCCGTGAAGCCCGGACTTTCCTCTTCCGCGGCCTTTCGGCCCTTGCGGCAGCGGTCGCCCGGCCGGCTGGCGCGCGGAAACTGTGCCCGCGCGCCGCCAATGTCAAGCCAGCTCTGGCTTCAGAAACTGGCCATCCGCACCTGCACCTTGCGGCAGTACTGGCGCGAGGTCGGGTTGGAGCGCTTCGCATAATGCCCGGCATTGTATTTCAGGATCGTACCGCAAAGGGTGCCGCCGCCCTTTTCCTTGGCGCCAGCAAGATAGCGCATGCCGTAGCGAAGGTTGGTCGCCGGATCGTACAGTTGCTTGCGGTTTCCCTTGAATCCCATGTCGCGGGCGGTGCCGAGCTTGATCTGCATCAACCCCACCTCCCCGGCCGAACCGGTAACGTCGGACCGGTAATTGCTTTCGACGAAGATCACCGCATGGGCAAGCTCGAGACGCACGCCGGCACGCTCGGCCTCGGCGGCGATCAACTCTGCATAGGGCATGTCGGCGAAGGGGGTTTCCACGGTCCTGTCGGGCTCTCCTGTTTCCACAGGCGCGGTGGACGTGGAAGAGGCGGTATCGGCATGAGCGGCTGGGATGACGGCAAGCGACATCATCACGACCCCAGCCATAAGGGGCAGTCTGTTCATCATCGTCCTGTCGATATCGCCGGCTGCGGAACACGCATTAAAGCCGGCACACGGATTGTTGCGGCGGCAAGAAACGCTGCAGCGCCGAGCGGCATCGGCGCCGCAAGCGACGCCACTGCCGTTAGGGCGGTTTCTCGTCAGGAAAAGAAACGGCAATGTGTCGGTGCGTTCACGGAATATTAACGCGTGTCACAATGACGGCGCGGCGATCAACGTGTGCGGTCGCCCGCGAGCCGGCAGGACAGGAGGCGGTGCATTGTGCCGACCGTGCTCGAATCGGCGATGCCGTCCAGCCGTGTACGACGGTGATGACGCTGGAAGGCCAGGGTGGCCAGACGCGTTGTGTCACCGTAGATTCCGTCCGCCGCGACATCGAAGCCATAGGCGGCCAGCATCGCCTGCCAGGCGGCGACGGGCTCGCCCTTGTCGCCTGGCGACAGGAACCGCCCTCCGGACACCGGAACCTGCTCCACGGCAAGGCCGATACCGGCGGCGGAGAGTTGATCCCAGGGGAACAATTCGCCCGGATCCTCCTTCCGGGACGGGGCGATATCGGAATGCGCCACCACGTTTGCGGCGGGAATCGCCCATCTTGCGACACAATCCCTGCACAATTCGATCACGCGGGAGATCTGCTGCGCCGGGTAAGGTCGCAGGCCGTGATTATGGCCCGGATTGACGATTTCGACCCCGATGGACCTGGAATTGACGTCACGCTCGCCGCGCCAGAAGCTTTCCCCGGCATGCCAGGCCCGGCGAGCCTCCGGCACCATCTGGACGATCTCGCCATCCTCCATGACGAGGTAATGGGCAGATACCTCGCTTAAAGGATCGGTCAGACGGTCCAGTGGGGAATCGCCCGGTCGCATGCCGGTATAGTGCAGTACCAGCATATCGGGCTTGCCGATGCCGCGCCGCTCTCCGTGGTTGGGAGAGCTTACGACGCGATCGACGATCGGGCTGTCGCCTGGAAACGTCACGCGGCCGGTACCCGCGAGATGCTGTCCCATGCGGCGTTGATGGCCTTCATCCGCTCCACCGCAATGGACATGAACTCCTGCGGCACACCCCTCGCAGCCAGTCGATCCGGGTGGTTCTCGCGCACCAGTTCCAGATAGCGGCGGCGGATCACGGGCATCGGATCGGTCGGCGAAACGCCTAGCACGGCATAGGAACTGCCCTCCCCCTCATGAACGTGCAGCGCCTTTATGCGCGCGAACTCGCTTTCGCTGAGGCCGAAGATCTGGGCGATCCGCTCCAGGAACGCCAGTTCCCGCTCGTGCACGATCCCGTCGGAACCGGCAATGAAGAAGAGCCCGTCCAGGACATCCGTCAGCATCGCGCATTCTCCGTCGCAGGAGTTGCTGCAAAGGCCCCGGAGCTTGGCCGCATAGAGCTCGAACCCGGCGGTATCCTGCCGCGCAAGGTCGTAGAGCCGAAAGACGTTGCGCTCTTCCTCGGCGGGAATCGCGAAGATACGGCGAAACGCGGAAATCTCGTTCTGCGTCACGACGCCGTCGGCCTTGGCCATCTTGGCCGCCAAGGCGATCATCGCGACGGAAAAGGCAACGCGGCGGCGCGTTTCGGCATCGCCCTCGTAGAGCGCGCGCAGCCGTTCGAAAATCGCCTCCAGCGCCGATAGACCCTGGATGGCAAGATCCCGCATCAAGGCGCCAAGAGTGGTCAGTATCGACATGCGGCAGTTTGTACCCTTATGCCGGAAAGGCCGGCTCGGAATCGTCGGCGGCCATCATAAACGGTGGACCATGCGGATTGAAACCTACCGCCAATAGCAATGAACCGGCAGTGCTAAACTGCCGGTTCCGTCCATGATATCAGCAAAGGCAATTATTGGTTGGTGGTTCCGCTCGACCCGCCCATTGTACCGCCAGTCGTGCCGCCCGGTGCGGGCTCGGCTGCCGGCGGAGCCGTCGTGGCCGGAGGCGTCGTCGTGGTTGCGGGCGGGGTCGTTCCACCGGCGGGCGGTGCAGCCGGCTCGGTCGAATTGTTGTCGGAGCACGCCGCAAGGCCAAGCAGCGCAGCCGCGCCAAGAGCGATAAGGGGCTTCCTCATGATTTTCTTGTCCTGTTCCGTTCGTCCTTCAGCAACACAACAGGGGTAGGGAGCATCGAGTTGCAGAGGCCGGATCAAAGCATGTTGCACAATCTTACGATCGTGATCTCCATGGCCGTAGAATCGTCTCAAGCCTGACGAAAGGCTGCTTGGCCATTTTCGCCGTCACATCGAGCAGGATCGGATGACTGTATGAAATTGAACGTGCGCGTCATCGCGACAGGAATTCTGCTCATCGCGGGCGCGCTCGGCATTTCGGGCTGCCGAACGGCAAGCCTCGATCCGGTCGAACTCGGCCTGACGCGCATTGCGGGAGAGCGGCCGGATCACTACCCCGTCCACGGCATCGATATCTCGAAGTACCAGGGCGACGTAGACTGGCGCGCCGCAAGGGCCGATGGCGTCGAGTTCGTCTATATAAAGGCCACCGAAGGCGGCGACCGGCTGGACGAGCGCTTCCACGAAAACTGGCGTGGCGCGCGCGATGCCGGCATTCCGCATGGTGCGTACCACTTCTTCTACTGGTGCCGGCCCGGCATCGAACAGGCGCGCTGGTTCATCAAGAACGTGCCCCAGGACGCGCTATCCCTGCCCCCAGTCCTCGACGTGGAATGGACACCGCATTCCCCCACCTGCACCCGAAGGCCCGACCGCGCCGAGATGCAGCGCGAGATGACCGCCTTCATGGATGCACTGGAGCGCCATTACGGGATGCGCCCCATCATCTACGCGCCGATCGACATTCATCGCGACCGGCTGGTGGGCACCTATCCCAACCACCGGTTCTGGCTGCGCGCGGTGGCCGACCACCCGGACAACGTCTACGAGGCGCGCGACTTCCACTTCTGGCAATATACGGCAACGGGCACCGTGGCCGGCATCGAGGGGGACGTCGATCGCAATGCGTTTTCCGGATCGCGCCAGGATTGGCAACGGTGGCTCTCGTCACACACAAGGCGGTAAACCGCCCGGGCGCTCTGCGGTCGATCTTCAAACGGCCATGTTCACGGCGTTCAGGCCATACGCATTCGAGATTTGTCGGGAATTGAAATCATGAACACCGACAAGCGGCTCGGTGCCGCGCTTATTCTTCTCGGGGCCAGTTCCTCGATCGCCATGGCGCAAGGCGCCGCATGCGGCGGCGATTTCGGCGCATTCATGCAGGGCGTGCGCAGCGAGGCCATCGGCCGTGGGCTTTCACCGGCGGGCGTCGACAGGGCGCTGGCTTCGGTGCGGCAGGATCCCAAGGTGCTGCAGAGAGACCGGGCCCAGGGCGTGTTCCAGCAGGCGTGGCTGCAGTTCCAGGGCCGCATGGTGAACAAGAATCGCCTGGCCAACGGCAAGCAGCGGATGCAGAAATATGCTTCGGTCTTCCGCGAGGTGGAAGCGCAGACCGGCGTTCCCGCCGCCGTCATCACCAGTTTCTGGGGCCTTGAAACGGATTACGGCGCCGTCCTCGGCGATTTCGACACGCTGAACGCCCTCGCCACCCTGTCGCACGATTGCCGCCGACCCGATCTGTTTCGCCCGCATCTGATGGGCGCAATCGAGCTTGTCGATCGCGGCTACCTGCAGCCATCGCAGATGCGCGGCGCCTGGGCCGGAGAGCTCGGCCAGACGCAGATGCTGCCCGAGGATTATCTGGCCTTCGGAACCGACGCCGACGGCAACGGGCGCATCAACCTCCTGACCGACGTGCCGGACGTCCTGATGACGACCGGCAAGTTCATCCAGCATCTCGGCTGGCAGCGCGGCCAGCCCTGGCTGGAAGAGGTGCGCCTGCCGGCAGATTTCCCGTTCGACCGGGCCGCCCTCGTCTCCCGGGAGCCGCGCGGCAATTTCGCGGCGCTGGGCGTCACCAAGGCCGACGGAACGCCGCTGGAGCGCGACGACGTCCCCGCCTCCATCGTCCTGCCGCAGGGACGCGGCGGGCCGGCCTTCCTGGCCTTTCCCAATTTCGACGTGTACCTGACGTGGAACAACTCGCTCGTCTACGCCTTGACGGCCGGCTATTTCGGCACGCGCCTCGCCGGTGCGCCCGCTGTCCATGAGGGCAACCCGCAGCCGGGCCTCGACGGCGACCAGATGAAGCAGCTTCAGCAGCGGCTGGTGTCGCGCGGACACGATGTCGGCAAGGTGGATGGCATCCTGGGGGCCAACACGCGCGCCGCCGTACGGCAGGAGCAGATCCGTCTGGGCATGCCGGCCGATGGCTGGCCGACACGGCAATTGCTGTCCGCGCTTTGAGACGAACACCCGGACGGCGACCGGAACCGAAATCCGGCCGCCGTCCCTTTATACCGCAGGATGCAATGCCCACATCATGCAATGTCCAGTTGCAGATGGGAGCGCCGAATGGCCACTGTCGAATATATCCTTCCGGGTGAAGCCATCCGCGGCATGAGCCGCGAGGAGAAGTTGCGCCGCATTCGACGCCTGGCGATGCTGGCGCGCATCATGGACACCGCGCTCCGCCTGCCCGGCACAAACATTCGCTTCGGCGCGGATGCGCTGATGGGCATGGTGCCGATCGTCGGCGATGCCGGAGGGGCGCTTATCGGCCTCCTGATCGTCAATGAGGCCCGTCAACTGGGGCTGCCGAAACGCAAGCTGATGACCATGCTGTACAATGTCGGCGTGGACGCCGCCTTCGGCGCGGTCCCGGTGGTCGGCGACGCTTTCGATATTTATTACAAGGCGCATCGCCGCAATATCCAGATCATCCTCGATCACCACGACCTGGAAGATGACGACATCCGGCGCTGACGCTCAATCGGCCATCGTCTCCAGGCTGGCATAGCCTTGCGCGGCATCGCCGGCATCGAAGGGCGTCGTCACATGCACGAACGTATCGGGATAGAAGCCGTTGAAACGTGTGCGCAGCGACAGCGAATAGGCACCAATGTGGCCGATCTCGATCCAGTCGCCGGTATCCACCGTCTCGGGCAGCCAGAACGGACGGGACAGGATATCGACGCTGTCGCAGGTCGCACCGCAAACCTTGAATGCGGCAATCTTGTCCGGGTCCCCGTTGCGCCTTCTGCGGGCGGGATCGGGGATGAAGCGCGCCGGCAGGGTGATCTTTCCGGTCCAGGAATCCGATAGGGACGCCCAGATGCCGTCATTGATGTACAGCCTGCGGCCCTTGCGCAGCAGCACGCGCACGATCAGCGAAAAGGCTCTTGCGACGATCACCCGTCCCGGCTCCGCCACCAGGGGGACATCCGCGAAACCCCATTCGTTCAGGTCGGCCCGCAACCGCGCCATGATCTCCGGAAAGCCAGGCATGTCGGGCTTTCGCCTTTTCGGGTCGTAACCGTATTCCGCCGGAAACCCGCCGCCGACATCCAGCCCGGCCAAGGGCACGTCGGCGCGGTTGCGTACCCAGTCGGCCGATGCCAGCGCACGCTCGTAGGTCTCCGGATCCTCGATCTGCGAACCGACATGAAAGCACAATCCGGTACGAAATCCGATCCGGTGGCAGCGCTGAAGCAACTCCACCGCATGAGCGGGCGCGGCGCCGAACTTCTTGGACAGTTCATAGGCGGCATGCCCTTTCGTCTGGAGCCTGACGAAAAGCGTGATCGTTCCGGGGTCCATGTCCAGCGCACGCACGACCCGGAGAATCTTCGCGACCTCGTCCTCGTGGTCGAGGGACATGACCCGGATACCGTATGTTTCCAGAGCCAGCCGGATGTCCGATTGCGCCTTGATCGGGTGCATGTACAGCATGCCGGCGTCGGGGGCCACGGCGCGCACCGCGGCGAACTCTCCCGGTGAAGCGACGTCGAACAGCGTCACCCCCGCCTTCGCCAGCGTCTCCAGAACCATGGGTTCGCCATTGGTCTTCACGGCATAGGCCGTCTCACCGGGGAACGCATCCATGAAGGAGCGGGCATCCTGCGTCAGGACCTCTGGTCTAAAGCAGTATACGGGTACGTCCGGACGCAAGGTATGAACGGTCTCGATGGCTGTATCGAACTTCTGCAACGTTACCCTCTCTCATGCGAATCCTGAGACCCTAGATGGTGCATACTGCACGATCATGAAGCCGTTTGCGTGACGCGAGCCTGTTTTCGCACTGCAAGAGAGGCGGCGCGCGCCATGTCGTTCACGGAAAAATATGGCCGGATTTTATCGTTTTAAATTAAGCGATTGCGACATTTGCGCCCATTCATGCCGCCGTGCCGCAACGTTTTGGCCTTTACGCTCATTCAGGATTGATTAACACTGTAACACACCGTGAGAAGGGAGTTACATCCGATGGAAATCACGCGATCGCTCAATATGGTTATGATTGGGGCCGCCTTTATTTTTATCGGTGCGTTGGTCACCGGGGTCATCTCCTGATACCCCTTTCGGCTATTGCCGCTGCTCCTGACAATCGACGATAAGAAACCGGGGTCATGTACTGGCCCCGGTTTTTTTGTCCGCTCCGGCGTCAGGCCGCGGCTTCGTCCTGCGGTGACGCCGCCTCCGATCTGGGCCGCATACCAAGGATATGGCAGATCGAGTAAACGAGGTCGGCGCGGTTCATCGTGTAGAAATGAAAATCCGAAATGCCGCGCCGAGTCAGGTCGAGCACCTGTTCGGCGCACACGGCCGCAGCAACATGCGCCCGTGTCTGCGGATCGTTCTCCAACCCTTCGAACCGCTCGGCGAGCCAGGCCGGAATGGTGGCGCCGATGGCCGAGCAAAAACGCCGTATCTTCGTAAAGTCGTGGATGGGCACGATGCCCGGGACGATCGGTACGTAGATACCGGCACGCCGTACGCGCTCGACGTAGCGCTCATACGTATCATTGTCGAAGAAGAACTGCGTGATCGCCCGGCTGGCCCCGCTGTCGACCTTGCGTTTCAACAGGTCTATGTCGGTCGCGAAATCCGGGCTTTCGGGGTGTTTCTCGGGGTAGGCGGAAACGGAGATCTCGAAAGACGGGTCGATCGCCTTCAGCCCCGCAGTCAGCTCCGCACCGTTCCTGTAGCCGTCCGGACGGGCCACGAAGGCGGCCCCCGCCCCTGCCTGGCTGTCGCCTCGCAGCGCCACGAAATGGCGTACGCCCGTATCGCGATATTGCCGCACGACCTCGTCCACCTCGGCCTTCGAGGCATCGACGCAGGTCAGGTGGGCGGCCGGCGCAAGATTGGTCTCTTCCAGGATGCGCTTGACCGTGTGGTGGGTGCGCTCGCGCGTCGATCCGCCCGCACCATAGGTAACGGAAACGAAGCTCGGCTCCAACGGCGCAAGGCGTTGGACGGACGCCCAGAGCGTCTCTTCCATCGCCGGTGTCTTCGGCGGAAAGAACTCGAAGGAAACACGAAGGTTCGACCGTTGAGCCGGTGACGTAGCGGACATGGTGTTCGTTCCTGTCATGCGTATCGGGCCGGCGCCGCCGCGCAGGCCGAGTTGGAGCGTGCGGGTTTGCAGGCTGTGGATATCAGCACGGTCAGTTGTCCGCGCTCTCCGGGATGCAGTGCCCGGACATCGGTTGCCGTGAGGCCGGCCGCTTCGAAATAGCCGGCCAGCATGGCCTGGCTGAAGCCCAAACGCGCGTGGGCATGGTCTTCACGCAGGAATTCGCAGTCATGCGCATCGAAATCCACCACCACGAGCCGGCCGCCGGGGCGCAATGCCTTGGCGGCCTCCTGCAGCGCCGCGGCCGGCTCGTCCAGGAAGTGCAGCACGTGATGCAGGACGATCAGGTCGTGGCTGAGCGGCTCGACCGGCAGATGGTAGGCATCGCCCAAGCGAACCGACACGTGGGACAGCGCCGCCGCATCCAGCTTGGCGCGGGCGATGGCCAGCATCTCGCGTGAGGCATCGACGCCGACGGCCTGCCGGGCGCGCGGACCGATAAGCTCCAGCATCCGGCCCGTTCCCGTGCCGATATCCAGGAACCTGTCCACGGGATCGTCGCCGAGAACTTCCAGAAGCGCCTCTTCCATCTGGGCATCGGGCACATGAAGGGCGCGAATACGGTCCCATTCGGCGGCGTTGTCGGCAAAATAGGCCGCTGCCCTTTCGGCCCGCTGCGCGCGCACCACGGCCAGCTTGTCCCTGTCATGAGCCGGAGGGCCGTCCGCGGCACCCACCAGCGGCAGCATCCGCCGCACGAGTTCGGCGCTGTCGTCTCCACTCAACCGGAAATACGCCCAAGCTCCTTCCTGGTAGCGCGAGACGACACCGGCATCCACCATCAGCTTGAGATGTCGCGATATGCGGGGCTGCGATTGCCCGAGGATCTTCACGAGGTCGCTGACGGTCAGGTCGCCCTGCAGCAACAGGAGCGCAAGCCGAAGGCGCGTCGGCTCGGCGACCGCCTTGAGCATGTTGACCGTTTCGTCGAATGGCAGTGAGGACGCCACGACAGCTCCGTTGCAGAATGATATAAGGAAATCTTTATATCTCCTGTCATCAACGTGCAAGCCTGTTTCATGCCGCCCCCGCCCCGTGCCATCATGGCGCGGAAATCGCACTGTGGGGGCTATCATGGCGACGGAACGTCAACGGGCGATCGACAGGGCCATGCGGGCGACGACGCCGCGCATTCCGTATCTCGACGCCGAGACGGTCCGCTCCGCGGCGCGCTCGCGGCACCTGCGGACCGTGGGGCCGGACCAGGCATTCTGGCTGGCGGCTATCGCCCATATCCGGCACAGCTACACCGATTACGACCGGCTTCGCGACGAGGGGTACGACCGCGATGCGGCGTTGTACTTCATTCTGGGCGAGATCAACGACGTGCTCGATCGCTGGGGCTCCACCCGCAGGCTGGATTCCTACCCGGAGGCGGAGCCCGATGACGAGGAGGCGTTGCCGCCCGCCTGATCACTCGGCGCGCGGCGAAGCCCGGCGGCTTTCCGGCTTGAAGGTGACGACACGATAGATATAGAGGGCCACGATCGTGATGACGATGAGGTTGGAGACCGGGCCGACATACTCGTCGATCAGTTCGTATTTCTGGCCCAGGATAAATCCCGACAGCGCCAGGAACGAGGTCCAGATCAGGCTGCCTATGGTCGAGAACAGCAGGAAGGCCGGGAGCGGCATCCTCGAAAGGCCTGCCGGAATGGAGATCAGCGTACGGACGGTCGGCACCAGACGGCCCAGGAACACCGCCAGGTAACCGTATTTGCGGAACCAGCGGTCGGCGGCGCGGACATCGGACGGTGCCAGGGTCATCCAGCGCCCGAAGCGTTCCGACAGACGGATGATGCGCTGCTCGCCGAAGAAATAGCCGAGATAGTACCAGGGCATGATGCCGAGCACGGTGCCGACCGTGCCCGACAGGATGACGGTATAGATGGACATCTGTCCCAAGGCGGCCTGATAGCCCGCCAGCGGCATGATGATCTCCGAGGGGATAGGCGGAAAGATGTTCTCGAGGAACATGAGCAGCCCGATACCGAAGGCCCCATAATTCTCCATCAGGCTTTTGACGAACTCGTCCACGGACCATCCTCGCTTCGCGTTATCCAACAGGCTCTGCCTGTAGTGCAATGCGGCACGAGTTTAAACCGCCTTGCGGCATCCCGCAGGGAAAGATCGCGTGTCGTGACGGAAAGGGCCGACAGGCATCGACCGGTCGGCCCTTTCGGAAATCGGCATCCAAGTGGCTGGACCCCGCTCATTCGGCGGGGATCACGCCCTCGCTTGCGATGATGTCGAGCAGCGCCTTCTCGAAGTTGCGCGTATGCGCCACGGGATTCCAGGCGGAACGGCCCTGAAGCTTCTTGCGCAGGCCCTTCTTGAGATTGAGGAGCTGCTTGCGGTTCTTCGTTTTGGCGGTGGCGATCGCCACATAGGCATCTTCGTCGGCGGCGACCCAGTCCTCGAGGCCGGCCGCGCGGATAAAGCTGGTACCCATCCGCGATACGAACTGCCGGCCCTCCAGCGTAATGACGGGCACTCCCATCCACAGCGCCTGCATGGTCGTCGTGCCTCCGTTGTAGGGATGCGGGTCCAGGACGATGTCGATATCGGCGTAAGCGGCCATCATTTCAGGCATGGCGACGGGTGGCAGGAAGGTCAGCCGGGAAAGATCCGTGCCCAACTCCTCGAAACGCTGGCTGAACAAGGCGACCGCCTGCTTGTCGCCGAAGCTGGGCGCCCGGATGACCATTCGGGAGCCGGGCACCGCTTCCAACACCCGCGCATACAGCGCCAGCGTCTTGCGGCTGAACTTCGCTGCATTGTTGACGGCGCCGAAGGTGAGCTGTCGCGATTCCATTTCTGCGTTGAAGGCCGGAAGCGGATAGTATTCTTCCGGCGCGTAGCAGAACACCGTTCCCGGCAACCGTGCGATCTTTTCCGAGTAGAACTCTTCGGCGCCCTCGGGCGTGACGACGCCATCGCTGATCAGCCAATCCATGTTCGGCAGGCCCGTCGTGCCGGGATAGCCGAGATAGTTCACCTGATAGGGCGCGGCCCGGCGCGCCAGCATGGCGCCGCGCGAATGCGCCGTATGGCCCAGAAGATCGACCAGTATGTCGATCTGATCCTGCTCGATCCTGGCAGCGAGCTGGGTGTCGGACCATGCCTCGACCTCCAGCCAGTGTTCGGCGCGCTCGCGCGCCAGGCGCGTCTGGTCGTCGAACAGGCCGCCGCACGCGTAGACGAAGCATTCGAACTTTTCACGATCGAGCTCGCGCAGGATCGGCTGCATGAAGATGTTGACCGGATGCTGGTAATGGAGGTCGGCGGCGATGAAGCCGAGGCGGATGCGGCGCCCCTTCAGCGGCTTCCTACGCAACGATGCGCGGTCCCGGGCTTGCGCGGCAAGCGGCTCGAAGAGCCATTCGTGCAGATCCAGAATGTCTTTCGCGTCGTAGGTATCGCAATAGAGCGACGTCATGGCGACGCGCGAGCATTCCCGTCCACCCGTATGATTTGCCTTCGCCTCTTCGATCAGGATCTTGACGGCGGCTTCCGCGTCTCCCCGGCGGATATCCATGTTTGCCCGGATACCGGCCGATTCCGCGTTCGGGCCGAACGCATCGACCTTGTCGAGCAGTTGCTCGGCTTCCGTGATGTCCCAGCATTCGGCCAGGTGCTTGGCGAGAGCGAGCTGCGATTGCGGACTGGTGGGATTGAGCTCGGCGCTGCGCCGCAGGACGTCTCCGGCCTCGACCCACAGATTGTGCGCGTAGGATACCTGCGCAAGGCGCTGCAGCGTGGCCTCGACGGTCGATGCCGATGCCGCACCGAAGGCCTTGTAGGCGCGCTCCTTCTCGCCCATCAGCATGAGGGCGTTGCCGCGGTCGAGCTGCCACTCGCACAATTCGTTGACGTCGGCCCCCGCCTCGGCGGCGATACGTATCCCCGCCTCGAGGGAAGCGAGCGCACGCTCGGGCATCTTCTGCTCGATCCGGTAGCGGGCCATCATCCGATGCACCTGGGCCACGGTCTGCATGGAGGCCGTACGTGCCGCATCCAGCGCCTTGCCGAGGGTTTCGTCCGCCGCGTCGAAATGTCCGAACTCTTCCTGCAGGCGCGCAAGGGAAACGAACGCCTCGTGCCGGTTCGGCGCAAGGCCCGCCGCGCGCCGATACGCCGATTCCGCCTCGTCGAACAGGCCGAGGCGGCGACAGGCGTGACCGCTCTCCAGCCATGCGGTGTAGCTTGCCGGGTTGATCATGAGCACACGCGCGAACGCGTCGCGCGCCTCGGCCCATTTTCCGAGATTGGCATGGCACCGGGCAGCCTGGATGCCGGCCGGCTCGAGTTGCTCGTCCAGGGCGAGCGCCGCCTCGAACCCTTCGAGGGCGACGACCCAGCGCCCCTCCCTGAAGGCCGCGTTCGCGCCGTTGAAGCGTGCCGCGATTTCCTGTCCGGCTTCTGAAGTCTGCGACATAATGATTATCGTACCGTGATATTAAACATACGATGCAGGTTACATTATTCGGCTCTTTTTTGTCCCGCTATCTACGGTTGCAATCTGATCGTCGTCGTCCCGACGTGCTCCGCCCTTCGCCATGGCGAACATCGCATGCTCGAGCGCGCGCGTATGCCGAACCGCGTTCCATGCCTCATGTCCGATCAGCCTGGCGCGCAGGTTCCGCCGCAGTTCCGCAAGGCGGCCGCGATCGTTTGCCAGGGCCTTCGCCACGGCCAGATATCCGGCGTCGTCCCTTGCGACCAGGTCCGCCAGGCCGGCCGCCGAAAGGAAGCTCGCCCCCATGCGGGCGGCAAAGCCCTCCCCCATCATGCTCACGACCGGCACACCCATCCAGAGTGCCTGATGCGTCGTCGTGCCACCGCAATAGGGCACCGCGTCGAGGACTATATCGATGTCCCCGAATGCGGCCATCATGTCCGGCAGAGGCAGCGGCGGATAAAACCCGACCCGTTCAAGATCCGCCCCGACTGCACGCAGGCCGGCACGGAAATGGTCGATGGCGGCCGCATCGACGAAGCTCGGCGCCCGAAGCGAAAGCCGCGACTGCGGAACAGCCGATAGGACACCCGCGTAGAGTTCGAGCGTGCGCGCGTTGAGTTTTGGCGCATTGTTGATCGACCCGAAAACGATCGGCCCCGTACGGTCGGCTGGGGGAAGCGGCGGAAAATGGATTTCCGGCGCGAAGCAGAAGACGGTTCCCGGCAGGCGGAACACCTGCTCGGTGTAAAGGTGTTCCAGTTCCGGCGGGGTGACGACGTCATCGCCGACGATCCAGTCGACATTGGGCAGGCCGGTGGTGCCGGGATAGCCGAGATACATCGCCTGCACCGGGGCGGCGCGTCGCGCCAGCACCTGGGCGCGGTTGGTGCTGGTATGGCCGACGAGGTCGAGCAGAAGGTCCAGGCCATCCTTGTCCATCTGGACGGCGAGCCGCTCGTCGGACCATTCGGCCACCTCGCGCCAATGCTCGACACGCTGGCGCGCCAGTTGGGTCTGGTCGTCGTAGCCGGCACTGCAATGATAGAAGAACAATTCGATCCGGCTCCGGTCGAGTTCTCTCAGGACAGGCTGCATGAAGATGTTGACGGGGTGGAAGCGCTTCATGTCGGCGCCGAGCATGCCCACCCTCAACCGCCTTCCGTCCAGGGGCGGACGGACGAACGAGGCGGCCTTCCGCGCGCCGCTTCCCATCGCGGCGAACAGCATCCTGTGGGTATCGCGGATCTCGGCGGCCGAAAGGCGATCGCTGTAGAGGCTCGTCATCGCGATGCTTGCCGGCACCTCGGCATGGCCGACAAGACCCGTGTTGAGTGCCGAGTATGCCTTGAAAGCCGCGTCGGCATTGCCGCTTCGCCAATGCATCGCGGCCTTCGTGACGCCGATCTCGACCAGCATTGGGCCATCGCTCGCGGCGCGATAGAGCCGCTCCGCGCGCTCCAGTACCGCCTGAGCCTCCGCGACCTTCCACTTGGTCGACAACAATTTGCCGAGATTGAAGGCTGCATGCGGACTGTCCGGATGCAGAAGCCAGGCGCGGCGGAACACCTCTTCCGCTTCCTCCAACAGGCCGTGCTGGTAGGATACCTCGCCGAGGCGGGCCAGGACATCCTGGGCCGTGGCGACCGAAGAAGCCGAGAACGCGCTCCACGCCTCTTCGGTACGACCGAGCATGAGAAGCGCCTCGGCTCGCCGGATCAGCCATCGGCAGATTTCGTTTTCGTCGGCCCGGATCGCCGTGGCGTGTCGCAGGCCCATGTCCGACGCTTCGAGGGCCCCGGCGCCGTCACGCCGCGCCAGGCGCCTTACCGCGATCAGGCGAAGCACTTCCGCAAGCGCAGGCGCCCCCTGCCTGCCGGCCTGGCCGACAGCCGCGCGCAATGCGACCGGCCCCTCCTCGTCGTTCATATCCTCCAGCAACAGGCCCAGTTCGAGCATCGGCTCGAACTTGTATGTCGCCCCGGCGCCGGCGTTGCGAAAATCGACCAGGGCATCCTGCTGCCGGCCTGAAGACGCATACAGTCGGCCGCGCTCCATCAATGCCGTATAGTGCCGCGGCGCGGCGGCCAGAAGCTCCGACAGAATGGAGATCGCGGATGTCGCGTCCCCCACGCGCATCGCGCATCGGCACGCGGATATCGCCGCGGCCTCGAGGCGCGGATCGTTTCGGAATGCCCTTTCGTACAGGTGCGCCGCGGTGCGCCAGTCCCCCGAACGGGCCGCCGCATCCGCCGCGGCCGCAAGATGTCCGGCTTCGTCCGCGAAACCGGCGGCCAAGCTGGGGTTAGAATCGATACGCAGGGGCTATTCCTTCATAGTGAATATGACTTCATATGAAGGAATGGGATATTCGGCGTTCCGTCAAGTGGGTTGGTCGCCGCTGGCGCCGTTGCCGCGCGCAGAATTCGCAGGGGCCCGGCCCGCGCGGCCGGGCCCCTGCGGCATCAGCGTGTCAGGCGCTTGTAGGTCGGCCGCTTGGGGTTGACGGAGTCCGGCCCGAGACGGCGGATCTTGTCCTTCTCGTAGTCCTCGAAGTTGCCCTCGAACCATTCGACATGGCTGTCGCCCTCGAAAGCCAGGATATGCGTGGCGAGCCGGTCGAGGAACATGCGGTCGTGGCTGATGACGACCGCGCAGCCGGCATATTCCTCGAGCGCGTCTTCGAGCGCGGCCAGCGTTTCGGTATCGAGGTCGTTGGTCGGCTCGTCCAGCAGGATGACGTTGGCGCCGGACTTCAGCATCTTGGCAAGGTGCACGCGGTTGCGCTGGCCGCCCGAAAGCGTGCCCACCTTCTGCTGCTGGTCCGGGCCCTTGAAGTTGAAATTGCCGACATAGGCGCGCGAGTTCATCTCGTACTTGCCGAGCTTCATGATATCGACGCCGCCGGTGATCTCTTCCCAGACGTTCCTGGACGCGTCCAGATCGTCGCGGCTCTGGTCGACATAGCCGATATCGACGGTCTCGCCGATCGAGATTTCGCCGGAGTCCGGCTGCTCCTTGCCGGTCAGCATGCGGAACAGCGTGGTCTTGCCTGCACCGTTCGGACCGATGATGCCGACGATGCCGCCGGGCGGCAGCTTGAACGTCAGGTTTTCGATCAGGACGCGGTCGCCATAGCTCTTGGTGAGGTTCTCCACCTCGATCACGCGGTTGCCCAGACGCTCGCCGGTGGGGATGACGATCTTGCCGTCCGCCGGCTTGCGGTTCTCGGCAAGCTCGACGAGTTCATGGTACGCGCGGATGCGCGCCTTCGATTTGGTCTGTCGGGCCTTGGCGCCCTGCAGCATCCATTCGCGCTCCCGCGACAGGGCCCGCATGCGGCTGTCGGACTCGCGGCCCTCCTGCTCCATGCGCTTGGACTTCTTCTCGAGATATGTCGAGTAGTTGCCTTCGTAGGGCACGCCGCGGCCACGGTCGAGCTCCAGGATCCAGCCCGTGACGTTGTCGAGGAAGTAGCGATCGTGGGTAATCATCAGCACGGCGCCTTCGTACTCCCGAAGGTGCTTTTCGAGCCAGGAAATGGTCTCGGCGTCGAGATGGTTGGTCGGCTCGTCCAGGAGCAGGATGTCGGGCTTCGACAGGAGCAGCTTGCACAACGCCACGCGCCGCTTCTCACCGCCGGAAAGTGCGGAAACGTTCGCGTCCCCGGGAGGGCAGCGAAGGGCGTCCATCGCCATCTCGACCTGGTTCTCGAGATCCCACAGGTTCTGGCTGTCGATGACATCCTGCAGCTTGGCGCCCTCTTCCGCGGTCTCGTCGGAATAGTTCATCATCAACTCGTTGTACCGGTCGAGGATGGCCTTCTTGTCGGCGACGCCTTCCATGACGTTCTCGAACACGGTCTTCGACTCGTCCAGCTTCGGCTCCTGCGGAAGGTAGCCGACGGTCGCCCCCTCGGCGGCCCACGCCTCGCCGGTGAATTCGGTGTCCGTACCCGCCATGATCTTCAGAAGGGTGGATTTACCTGCGCCGTTCGGACCCAGAATGCCGATCTTGGCATTCGGGTAGAAGGACAGGTTGATATTCTCGAGGACCTTCTTGTTGCCATAGGCCTTCGAAAGGTCGGACATGTGATAGATGAACTGACGAGCCATGGGCCGTTCCGGAATCCTGAAAATCGGTTCGTTGGGTTGCGCCCTATATGGAGGAGGCCGCGGCGGATTGCAAAAGCTGCGTGTCGGGCGCTACACGAGGCCCATGATGCACGCCAGCTCGAAGCGGAATGGTTGAATGATACGTCACATCGTCTTCTTCAGTGCCCGGGACAAGGCCGACATACCGGCCATCGTTTCCGGCCTGAGCAAACTGGGAGACATTCCCCATTCCCGCCATTTCGAGGTACGCCTGAACGGCAAGGTCGACCCGATGGGCAACGACGTGGATGTCATCGTCTATGCCGAGTTCGACGATGCTGAGGCCCTTGCGGCGTACAAGGCCGACCCGATCTATGCCGAGTCGACCCGGACCGTGCGCCCCATGCGCGACATTCGCTACTCGGCCGACTTCGAAGCCTGACGGCCTCAACCGCGCGCCGGGCCGGGCGCGTCCACCTCGCCGCCGCGGCAGCCCGGCGGCTGGCGGCTGCCCTGTGCGATCAACTGCCCGAGCGGTTCGCCAGAGAGGGGTCCGCCGAGCGATATGCGCAACTCGCGAATCAGTTTCCGCCCCTGCACCTCGTTGCAGTCCACCAGCACGCGCAGCCCCGCTCCCGCCCCGAACGCTTCGTCGAAGGCATCGCGGATAAGCGCGGACGATAATTCGTCCCCGATCGCACCGGCAAACAGGCGGCGAACCTGCGATGCGTTCAGCGCGTCGATCAGCCGGACGGCCTGGCCGAAATAATCGTCGGCGGCCATGCGGGAGCATGTTCCATGCTTGGCCCACTGGTGGCGATCGAGCCCGGATTGAACCCCCGGCATGACGCGGGCCAGCTCGCTGGCCGTCCGATCGTCCACGGGGGTCTCCGGCAGGTCGCGCCAGCGGGTGCCCTCCATCCGATCGGCTGCCCCGGAAGACAGGTCGCAATAGGCACGTCCGTCGGCGGTCTGCGGCCAAAGGCCATGCAAGGCGAAGCGGCTGAACGAGCGACCGGCGCGGCACTCCCGCGCATTCGGCTGCTCTTCGCAGAAAGCGGACGGCCAGCTTGCCGCGAGCACGTAGCCGTTCGGCGCGGCCGCCTGTTGCGAGGTCTCGCCCACCCGTCCGCAGCCGTAGGCCACCCACCGCCGCTCAGGGTCCGCACCCGGGATGCGGATCAGGTAATGGCTGCCCGGTGTCGCGTTGCGCCCGAGCAATTCGTAGCTCTGTCCGGCCATCACGCGGACATTGCCCGGGTTTTCGTCGGGCGCGCGGATGGAGGGCGGCGCGGCGCAGGTGGCCTCGGCCAGGAAGCTGCCCGTCATCGGCTGCTGCGCCGACGCACCGGTAGCTGCGAATATCCAGATGGCGATGGTAAGTCCTGTGATACGCATGGCGCAAATCATAGGCGAGCGCGCCGGCCGCCGCCATACCCCGGAGAATGGCGATGTTCGACAGGATCGAGACGACCACGAGCGCGAGTGGCGCGCATCTGGCGATCCGGAGCCAGGAAGCATCGGCCCGCCCGCGCGGCGTCGTCCTGATCCAGCACGGCCTTGCCGAGCACTCCGGCCGATACGGTCGCTTTGCCAGGGAACTGGCGGATCGGGGCTTCCATGCCGTGGCGCACGATCACCGCGGCCACGGCGCGACTACCGCGCCGGATGCTCCCCCGCGCCGCTTCGCCGGACGGGACGGCGCAGCCTGCGTCGTCGCGGACAGCATCTTCGTTCGGCAGTGGGCGGGCACGCGCTTCGGGCCTTTGCCGCACGTGGTCTTCGGCCACTCGATGGGCGGCCTGGTAGCGGCCAACATGGCAGCGCGCACGGGGCGCGAACTCGCCGGCGTTGCCATTTGGAACAGCGATCTCGTCGACGATCTGCGTCTTGCCGCAGGCCGCGTTCTCCTGAAGGTGGAAAGAGCGTTCAAGGGCTCCGATACCGCCAGCGCCGCCTTCCGCCGCGCGACGTTCGACGCGTGGAAACTGTCGGTTCCCGACAGGCGGACGGACTTCGACTGGCTGACGCACGATCCGGCGGCCGTTGCTGCTTATGATGCCGACCCGCTCTGCGGTTGGACCCCGACGAATTCGATGGCGCTCGACGTCCTGCAGCTGATCCGCGACGGCTGCGCCCGGAGTGCGCTTGCCGGTTGGCCCGATGAAATGCCGGTCCATCTTGTCGGCGGCTCGGCAGACCCTGCCACCAGAGGCGGGAAGGCGCTCGCCGCGTTCCACGACAGGATCAAGCGGTCGGGCTGCCGCAACGCGACCCTGTCGATCGTCGAAGGCGCGCGGCATGAGACACTGAACGAAACCGAGCCCTACCGGGCCCCCGCCATGGCCGGCTTCTTGTCCTGGCTCGACGCCATCGTCGACGCCGAGCCTCGCCGATAATCCGTCACACGCTGGCGGCGTAGATCAGGTCGTCGCCGAGATGGCATACGGCGTAACGCAGCTCCAGCGGCGTATTCTCGTAGGAGTAGATGACCCGCTCCAGCAACAATACGGGCGTCCCGGCGGATATCTTGAGCCGCTTCGCATCGTCCGCTGCCGCCTTGCCCGAAGACACGCGCTCGCGCTTGCGTGTCGCAAGGCCGGTCGCTGTCCAACCCACTTCGGCCAGGGCCGTCAGCTTGTCCTCCGACAGGGCCTTCTTGCCGGGCTCGTAACGCATGTACACGATTTCGGACAGGACGGGCTTGCCCTCGTGGCTGCGCAGGCGACGGAAACGAAGCGCGCTGCTCTGTGCCGGAACCTCCAGGGCCGCGGCCACCTCGCCATCGACCTTGACGACCTCCGGCTCCGAAACCTCGCTTGCGAAGAGGATGCGTTCGCCGTCCGCCGTCACGACATTACAGAACTTGGACTGCATGCTCTCGGAGCTCAGGTCCGCAACGATCGTCCCGCGGCCTTGCTGGCGCTCCAGGACGGCATAGTCGGCCAGCACGTCGAATGCCTTGCGCACCGTGCCGATGCTGATACCGAGCGAACGCGCGATATCGGACTCGTTTTCGATGATCTGCCCCGGCACCCATTGGCGTGACACGATCCGCGAGATGAACTCGTCCGCCACCTGCTGGTACAGCGGCTTGACGTTGAATTGCTTAAGTGCGGGCATCGCCTCTTTTCCCTGCCAAATCGTTATGAACTAGACTCACAATATGCATATATAGGTTAGAAAATCAACGTCTGATTGTATGTTGACAATAGTCAGAGTTATGGTCGCAGCCACCTAAATAGCCGCCGAGGCGCGCATCGCGGGCTCTGCGTCAACAAGACGCAGAGAGAATTATAATATTATCTTTTATCGTGTAAATTATAGTGTCTTGCGTGTCGTCTCGAGCCATTCGGCCAGCCGCGCCTCCGGGCTTTTCGCCCGCAACACGTCCGTCACGACCGCCGCGCAATCCGCGCCGTTTTCGAATACCGCATCGGCGCGTTCCACCGTCAGGCCGCCGATCGCCACCAGCGGCAGGTCGCCGATCGCATCTTTCCAATCGCGCAGGCGCCGGGGCGTCTGAGGATTCCACTTCATGGACTTGAGGATTGTCGGCCAGATCGGGCCAAGCGCCACGTAATCCGGCTCGGCGGCCAGGGCCGTCTCCAGTTCGGCCCGGTCGTGCGTGGACAGGCCGAGGCGCATGCCGGCGCGCTTGATCGCCGATATGTCGGCATCGGCCAGATCTTCCTGGCCGAGATGGACGAAGTCGCAGCCTTCATCGATGGCGATCCGCCAATAATCGTTGATGACGAGGATCGTCCCGTGGCGGGCGCAGATGTCCCGTGCGCGGCGCACCTCGGCCCGCACCGCCCCCTCCTCCATGTCCTTGATGCGCAGCTGCACGAGTTCGACCCCGTGCGGCACCAGGCGTTCGCACCAGTCGGCGCTATCGACGACGAGGTAGAAGCGCGGCAACCGGATCATGAGAAAGCCCTTCCCAGGACGGGTGTCGATGGCACCCCGACATCCTGTGGTTCCATCGCACCGGACTGGAAGGCCAGGCGCCCGGCCTCCACGGCCATGGCGAAGGCGCGCGCCATCGCGGCCGGCATCCGTGCCCGCGCAACGGCCGAGTTCAGGAGGACACCATCATAGCCGATCTCCATTGCCTGCGCCGCATGCGACGGGACGCCCAGCCCGGCGTCCACGATCAGGCAATGGTCGGGGAAATGCGCGCGCAGGCTGCGCAAGCCATGCAGATTGTTCAACCCGAGGCCAGAGCCGATCGGCGCGCCCCAGGGCATCAGGACATCGCAGCCCGCACGGGCCAGCCTTTCGCAGACACCGAGATCCTCGGTGGTATAGGGCAGCACCTTGAAGCCCTCGGAAATGAGGATCCGCGCCGCTTCCACCAGCCCGAACACGTCGGGCTGAAGCGTCTGCGCATCGGCGATCACCTCCAGTTTGACGAGATCGGTTGCAAAGACCTCCCGCGCCATCTGCGCGGTCGTGACCGCCTCCCGCACGCCGAAGCACCCTGCGGTATTGGGCAAAACGGGAAATCCCGCCTCTCGCACGAGAGACCAGAAGGCCGCGCCGGCCTTGCCGCCGGCGGCCTCGCGCCGAAGGCTCACCGTCACCATGGCCGGCTGCGCGGCGGCAAGGGCCTCCACCATGACCGCAGGAGAGGGATAGGCCGCGGTTCCCAACATCATCCGCGATGCGAACTCGGTTCCGTAGATGCGCAACATCTTCAGCCTCCCTGCATCGGAGAAACGATTTCGACCGCGTCGTTCTCGCTCAGGCGGGTATGGCGGCGCGCGGCGCGCGGCACGAAATCGGCGTTCAGGGCCGTGGCCACGAGGGCCTCGTCATGTCCGAGCTCCAGCAGCAGGCCGGCAAGATCCGGCGCCGCGCATTCCAGGTTTTCTCCGTTGACGATCAGTCTCATGCGGCTATTCCTTCCTGAAGCGCCAATCGGACAGCCTGCCCCGCAAGGTCCGGAGCCAGCAGAAATCCATGGCGGTATGCGCCGGCCAGCGCCAGAACGGACCCGTTCCTGACGATTCGCGGCATGTTGTCTGCAAGGGCCGGCCTCAGGCCGGACCGGGCTTCCAACAGTTCGGCGTCGGCAAAGGCCGGATGCAGCGCGTAGGCGGCGTTCATCAATTCGACCGCGGAGCGCAGCGTGATGCCGCGCCTGTCCTCGCTTTCGATCATGCTGGCTCCCACCATGAACCTGCCGTCTCCATGCGGCACGATATAAACCGGCCAGCGCGGATGCAGGATCCGGACCGGCCTCGACAACGAAACGTCCGGACACCGCAAAAGCAGCATCTCGCCCCGGACGCAACGCAATCCGGGCACATCGGCCCGCGCACCGCGGCAATCCACCACGAGGCCGCCGCCGCATTGCTCCGGGTCGGCCGCCGTCCCGAATTCCACCGAAGCACCGCGCCGCCGAAGCCCGGCCTCCAGCTCCGCCAATGCAACTCTAGGTTGCAGATGCGCTTCATCCGGAAAAAACAGCGCGGCGCGGAACCGGCCATCGAGGGCCGGCTCCAGGGCCGCGATGGCCTCGGCTTCCAGCGTTTCATGCCCTTCCGTACGGCCCGCGAAGCGCCGCAATTCGGCGCCGCCGCGACCCGGATCCACGACCAGCGTACCGTTTCGCGACACCGAGGTGCCATGCCCGTCCCACCAGTCGATCGCCGCCAGCCCCGGCGCGACGATGGCCGCGGACGCGGCCTCCGCCTCGCAATGGGGCGCGAGCATGCCGCCGGCCAGCCACGACGCCGCATCGCCGCCCAGACCGGGCGCCGCCTCGACAAGGCGCACGCGAAAGCCGGCCTGCGTGAAGGCCGTCGCGGCGACGAGGCCGCAGACCCCGGCCCCGACGATGGTGACGTCTCTCACTCGGCGGCCTCGCCGGGCCGCGCATCGATATAGAGATCGCCCCCGTCCCGATAGCGCTCGGCCATCTCCGCCATGCCCGCGGCGCGCGCCTCGGCCTTGATGTCGTGGCTGATGCGCATGGAGCAGAATTTCGGCCCGCACATCGAACAGAAATGCGCCAGCTTGTGCGCTTCCTTCGGCAGCGTCTCGTCGTGGTATGAGCGCGCGGTTTCCGGGTCGAGCGACAGGTTGAACTGGTCCTCCCAGCGGAATTCGAACCGCGCGCGCGACAGGGCGTCGTCCCGCAGGCGGGCCGCCGGATGCCCCTTGGCGAGATCGGCTGCATGGGCCGCGATCTTGTAGGTGATCACGCCGACCTTGACGTCGTCGCGGTCCGGCAAGCCGAGATGCTCCTTCGGCGTCACGTAGCAGAGCATGGCCGTGCCGAACCAGCCGATCATCGCCGCTCCGATGCCGGAGGTGATGTGGTCGTAGCCCGGCGCGATGTCGGTGACGAGCGGTCCGAGCGTATAGAAGGGCGCCTCGCCGCACGTAGCCATCTGCTTGTCGACGTTCTCCTTGATCTTGTGCATGGGCACATGGCCCGGCCCCTCGATCATCACCTGACAGTCGTGCGCCCAGGCGATCTCGGTCAGCTCGCCCAGCGTGTCCAGCTCGGCGAACTGGGCCGCGTCGTTGGCGTCGGCGATCGACCCGGGCCGAAGCCCGTCGCCAAGCGAGAAGGACACGTCGTAGGCGCGGCATATCTCGCAGATTTCCTCGAAATGCTCGTAGAGGAAGCTTTCACGGTGATGGTGCAGGCACCATTTCGCCATGATGGAGCCCCCGCGCGAGACGATGCCGGTCACGCGGTCGACTGTCAGCGGAATGTGCTGCAGCCTGACGCCGGCATGGACGGTGAAATAGTCCACCCCCTGCTCCGCCTGCTCGATCAGCGTATCGCGATAGACCTCCCATGTCAGGTTCTCGGCAATGCCGTCGACCTTCTCCAACGCCTGGTACAGCGGTACGGTGCCGATGGGTACGGGCGCGTTCCGGATGATCCATTCGCGGATATTGTGGATGTTGCGGCCGGTGGACAGGTCCATCACCGTATCGGCGCCCCAGCGTATGGCCCAGACCATCTTCTCCACCTCTTCCGCCATGGAGGAGGTGACGGCCGAGTTGCCGATATTGGCATTGATCTTCACCAGGAAGTTGCGTCCGATGGCCATCGGCTCCAACTCGGGGTGATTGATGTTGGCGGGAATGATCGCCCGTCCGGAGGCCACCTCGTCGCGCACCCATTCCGGCGTGATGAAATCCGGGATCGTGGCGCTGAACGGGTTGCCGTCCCGCGCCAGGGCCGCGCGCATGCTCTCCCGACCGAGATTCTCGCGGATCGCGACGAACTCCATCTCGGGCGTCACGATACCCTGACGCGCAAGCGCCAGTTGCGTCACCGCCTTTCCGGGCAAGGCGCGATACGGCCGGTGCGCCAGCGGGAAGACGGGCGTGGCCTTGGCGGCGGATACGAAGCCGTTATCCTCCGGCTTCACATGCCGGCCGTCATATTGCTCGACGCGCCCTTCCAGCCCGCGCCAACCATCACGTATCCGCGGCAGGCCGGCGGAGATGTCCGTGGCGATGGACGGGTCGGTGTAGGGCCCGGACGCATCGTAGACTGTGACGGGCGGCTCGTCCGCCGTCGGATGAAGGGCGATCTGCCGCAGCGGCACGCGGATCTCGGGGTTCAGCGTGCCGTGCCGATGCACCTTGGTGGAAGCGGGCAACGGCCCGCAGGTGACGGTGGGGGTGATGGCATCCATGTGAATCTCCATATCGGAGATCCAGCCGTTGGGCAGTGATCGAAAGGGGCCGTTCGGTTCGGGCGGACGCCGGCCATCGCCCGCAGGCGATTGTACGGCGACACGATGCACGGAAGAGCGGCTCACTCCATCCCTACGCCAGTGTCAACTGGATCAGGTTCGTAGGGTCGCCGCGCGCTGATGTCGGCCTCTCAGTTCCCTGCCGGAACTCCCCTTGGACGCCGCAACGCTAACGATTGCACGGAGCAAGTCAAGGCGGTTCCGGCTGAAGCCGCGTCGCAGGAATACAGGCTCAGTCTTCGTAGCCTGCCCTCCATGGCGGCATGTTCAGGCAGAGCATGATCAGGATGCCGTTGATGACGACGACGCCCAGCAGAAAGTAAGGTATTGCGGCCAGGCCCGCATTGTCCGCGATGATGCCGGCCACGGCCGGGGTTACGATGCCGCCCAGCATGGCGGCCGATACCTGGAAGCCGATCGCATGCGGCGCCGCCATCCCGAGCATGCGGGGCGTGCGATGCATCATGAGCGGGAAGATCGGCGCCAGCATGAACCCCGCGATCACGAGGCCGGCCGGACCGAGGCCGGCCGGATCCACGGCGAACAGCAGGTAGCCGACGAAAGCGCCCAGGACAGCCACCCGCAGGAGCCTCTCGGAGCCGATTCTCTCCGCCAGCGCACCGAGCACGATCCGGCCGGCAAACAGGGCCAGCCAGAAGGCCCCCGCCCAGAAGCCAGCCATCTCGATCGAGTAGCCCCGCGATTCCGTCAGGATGGCGTAGGTCCACTGCCCCAGCGATATTTCCGCGCCGACATAGGTGAAGAAGGCGAATATCTGCAGCCAGACGAGCCCGATCCGCATCGCCTGCCCGGCCGAGATCCTGGCTTCGCTTTCGGCGGTCTCATGGCCGACCGCCGTGCCCCAGACGCCGCGGGACACGACGAAGAGCGTGGCGAGCGCAAGCATCACGACGGCCAGCGCACCATAGCCGAACCGCCAGGAGGCCAAACCCACCGCCGCCGTCATCGCGAAGGGTCCGAGCCCGGCACCCAGGCCGAAGGCGGCATGAAGCCAGTTCATGTGCCGGGCCGACAGGCGGCTGGCGGCATAGGCGTTGAGCCCCGAATCGATCGCGCCGCCGCCGAAGCCGACCAGCAGGCCGAAGGCCAGGAAGGCGGGCCAGCCGGGAGCCAGCGAGAACCCGGCAAGGCCGATACCGGTTATGGTCGTCGCAAGCGCCAGCAGGCGCCCGACGCCGATCGCCGCCAGGAACCGGCCCGCGAAACTGCTGGCGACGAGAAATCCCGCACCGATGAAGGCCAGCGCCACACCGAACTGCGACTGCGGCAGGGAGAATGCATCGCGCAGGGAAGGCCACGCCACGCCGAACGCCGCATCCGGAAGGCCGATGGAAACGAAGCCGAGATACAGGAGGAACAGCATGAACGTACCGACGGCCGGCGCCTTCAGCGACACCTGTTCGCGACCATCCATGCCCTGCCCTCCGCCCTTGTGCATGACGCTCCAGTGTCAGCAACACGGGCGCCATTCAAGCCGACGCGCAATTACTTATGGTTTCAGCCTGAAATGTCGGCGGCCACATTGGGGGCGGCCGGAATTGGTCCCATCTTGCAGGACGATGTTCCATAGGAGGCGGAAACGCTCTAGTTTGCGGCCACCGATCGACTGGGAGGGCATCGATGAACGGCGAACTACTCTGGCAACCCACGCCCGAGCGCGCGGCCATGACCGCGATGGCGGATTTTCGGCGCTTCATCGGGGAGCGGACGGGACAGGTCTTCGACGAAACACCCGAGTTGCACCGCTGGTCCGTAGAGAAGCCGGACGCCTTCTGGAACGCGATCTGGGACTATTTCGGCGTGATCGGCCACAAGGGCGAAACGATCCTTGACGACGGCGCCCGGATGCCCGGCGCGCGCTTCTTTCCGCAAGCGCGTCTGAACTTCGCCGAAAACCTTCTCGCACGGCGCGGCCAAAGCGACGAGGATGCGCTCGTCTTCATCGCCGAGGACAAGGCGAACGACCGTTGGAGCTGGTCCAGGCTCGTCGCCGAGGTATCGAAGCTGCAACAGGCCTTCACGGCATCCGGGATCGGACCGGGAGACAGGGTTGCCGCCTACCTGCCGAACATGCCCGTCGCCATCGCCGCGATGCTGGCTGCAACGTCCCTCGGCGCGGTCTGGTGCTCCGCTTCGCCCGATTTCGGACCGCGCGGCGTTCTCGATCGCTTCGGGCAGATCGAGCCCAAGCTGCTGATCACCGTCGACGCCTACTGGTATGCCGGCAAGAAGAACCCGCTGGGCGATCGGCTTGCGGAGATCGTGGCGGCGCTGCCGAGCGTCGGCCAGGTCGTCGTCGCGGATCTGTGCGGCGATGCCGCGGCGGTGGCCGCAAGCCTGCCGAACGGCACCGCCCTCGACGCGTATACCGCGCCGTTCGACGCAGGCGAGCCGACATTCGAGCGCCTCCCCTTCGATCATCCCGTCTACATCCTCTTTTCATCCGGCACGACCGGCGTGCCCAAATGCATCGTCCATCGGGCCGGCGGCGTGCTGCTGCAGCATCTCAAGGAGCATGCGCTGCATGCCGACGTGCGGGCCGGCGACAGGCTGTTCTATTTCACCACGCTCGGCTGGATGATGTGGAACTGGCTGGCCTCCGGCATGGCGACCGGCGCGACGCTGCTGCTTTACGACGGCTCCCCGTTCCACCCCGGCCCTCAGGTGCTGTTCGACTATGCCGAGAAAGAGCGCATGACGCATTTCGGCACCTCGGCCAAGTATATCGACGCCGTGAAGAAGGCCGGGCTGACCCCGGGCGAGACGCACGACCTGTCCAGCCTGCGCGCCATGATGTCCACCGGCTCGCCGCTGGTGGCCGAAAGCTTCGACTACGTCTATCGCTCCATCGCCGCCGACCTGCATCTGGCCTCCATCTCCGGTGGCACCGATATCGTTTCCTGTTTCGTGCTGGGAGATCCGACGCGGCCTGTTCGGCGGGGCGAGATACAGGGGCCCGGCCTCGGCCTGGCGGTCGAGGTATGGACCGAGGACGGAAAGAAGGCGCCGTCCGGCGAAAAGGGCGAGCTCGTCTGCACCAGGCCCTTCACGGCGATGCCGCTGCAGTTCTGGAACGACCCCGGCGACGTGAAGTATCGTGGGGCCTATTTCGAGCGCTTCGACAATGTCTGGTGCCACGGCGATTTCGCCGAGATGACCGATAGCGGCGGTTTCATCATCCATGGCCGCTCCGACGCGACGCTGAACCCCGGCGGCGTCCGCATCGGCACGGCCGAGATCTATGCGCAGGTCGAGAAGATACCCGACATCATGGAATGCATCGCCATCGGCCAGGATTTCGAAGGCGACGTGCGCGTCGTCCTGTTCGTCCGGATGCGCGACGGTGCGCCCTTCACACCCGAGATCGAAAAGCGCATCCGCCAGGAGGTCCGCAGCGGGGCTTCCCCGCGCCATGTCCCGGCCCGCATCGTGCCGGTAGCGGACATCCCCCGCACCAAGAGCGGCAAGATCGTGGAACTGGCGGTGCGCGACGTGGTGCATGGACGGCCCGTGCGCAACAAGGAGGCGCTGGCGAACCCCGAGGCGCTGGACCTGTTCCACGACATCCCGGAACTGGCAGGCTGAGCGGAAACCAGGCGCGGCGAATGGCGGCCATGTCGCATTCGTACAAATGGCAGGCCGCTTTCATCATCGCCGCGCGGGCCGCAACGATGCCATGCTCGGCGCTCAGGAACGGGTACGGCTGACATGCAGAGATTCTCCGGCTTCAAGATTTTCGCCAAGGGCCTGTCGGGCAACAAGGGCTGGGCGCCGCAATGGCGCTCGCCGGAGCCGAAGCCCGAATACGACGCCGTCGTCGTCGGCGGCGGCGGCCATGGGCTGGCCTGCGCCTACTACCTGGCGAAAGAGCACGGGATCACCAATGTCGCGGTTTTGGAGAAAGGCTGGATCGGCGGCGGCAATACCGGCCGCAACACGACCATCATCCGCTCCAACTATCTGTTCGAGGAGTCGGCGGCGCTCTACGACCATGCGCTGAAGCTGTGGGAGGGCCTGTCGCAGGACCTGAACTACAATGTCATGTATTCGGCGCGCGGCGTTTTGATGCTGGCCCATAACATCCACGACGTGCAGGTCTTCAAGCGGCATGTCCATGCCAACAGGCTGGCCGGCGTGGACAATGAGTGGCTCGATCCGCAGCAGTGCAAGGAATATTGCCCGCCGCTCAACATCGATGCCGCAACCATGCGCTATCCGGTGCTGGGTGGCGCGCTGCAGCGACGCGGCGGCACGGCGCGGCACGACGCCGTGGCCTGGGGCTACGCCCGTGCGGCCTCCGCGCGCGGCGTCGACATTATCCAGAATTGCGAAGTCACCGGCATCACACGGGGGCCGGACGGCGGCGTGACGGGCCTCCAGACCACGCACGGCGCCATTCGCACGCGGCGCATCGGGGTGTCCACCGCCGGCAACTCGTCGGTTCTCATGGCCATGGCCGGCGTGCGCATGCCACTGGAGAGCTTCCCTCTGCAGGCGCTGGTGTCGGAGCCCGTGAAACCGGACTTCCCCTGCGTCGTCATGTCCAACACCATCCACGCCTATATCAGCCAGTCGGACAAGGGCGAGATGGTGATCGGCGCGGGCACGGACGCCTACACCTCCTATACGCAGCGCGGCGGGCTGCATATCGCCAACCATACGCTGGACGCCATCTGCGAACTCTTCCCGCAGTATCGCCGGCTGCGCATGCTGCGCAACTGGGGCGGTATCGTGGACGTGACGCCCGACCGCTCCCCCATCATCGCGAAGACGCCGGTGCCCGGCCTGACCGTCAATTGCGGCTGGGGGACGGGCGGCTTCAAGGCGACGCCGGGCGCAGGGCATCTCATGGCGTATACGATGGCGCGCGGCGAGCCGCACCCCATCAATGCGCCCTTTACCATCGAGCGCTTCCGCGACGGACATCTCATCGACGAGGCCGCCGCGGCGGCCGTGGCGCACTGACAGGACGGGCCCGATCCATGCTTCTGATAAACTGCCCCTATTGCGGCCCGCGCCCGGAACTCGAATTTCGCCATGCCGGAGAAGCGCATATCGCCCGCCCGGCCCGGCCCTCCGCCACGTCCCCGGAAGAATGGGGAGACTATCTCTACCAGCGCAGCAACGAGCGCGGGCTGCATGCCGAGCGCTGGCGGCATATCCACGGCTGCGGGCGCTTCTTCAACGCCTTGCGCGACACGCAGACCGACTTCTTTACCGCCACCTACGAGACCGGAGAACCGAGGCCCGACCGGCCTGCCGATGCAGGGAGCGACAGTCGATGAGCGCTTTCCGCACCCCGCATGGCGGCCGCATCGACCGGGACAGGCCCGTCTCGTTTTCCTTCGACGGCAAGCCCTTTCCCGGCTTTGCGGGCGATACGCTGGCCTCGGCCCTGATCGCTTCCGGCACGCATCTCGTCGGACGTTCGTTCAAGTATCATCGCCCGCGCGGCATCCTGACCGCAGGCAGCGAAGAGCCGAACGCGCTTGTCGGCGTCGGCCGCGACGAGACCCGCTATACGCCGAACCTGCGCGCGACGCAGGTCGAGCTCTACGACGGACTGAACGCCGAAAGCCAGAACCGCTGGCCGTCGCTGGAATGGGATGTCGGAGAGGTCAACGACGCGCTCGGACGCTTCTTTGCGGCGGGCTTCTACTACAAGACGTTCATGTGGCCGCGCGCCGCCTGGGACAAGCTTTACGAGCCCATCATCCGCAGGGCGGCGGGGCTTGGGCGCGTGGCCCGTGCGCCGGATGCGGACCGTTACGCGCAGCGCTACGCCCATTGCGACGTGCTGGTGGTGGGCGCTGGCCCCGCCGGGCTGGCGGCGGCGCTGGCTGCCGCCGAAAAGGGCAAGCAGGTGATCCTGTGCGACGAGCAGGCCGAACCCGGCGGCAGCCTGCTGCACGAGAACGCCGCCATCATCGACGGCCAGTCGGCCGGCGCATGGGTGGCAGGGGCCTTGCGGGACCTGGCGGGTCGCGGCAACGTCACGCTTCTGCCGCGGACCACCGCCTTCGGTTTCTACCCGCATAATTTCGTGGGCCTGAACGAGCGGGTAACGGACCATCTGGCGAACCCGGCCCCCGACCAGCCGCGCGAGCGCATGTGGCAGGTGCGGGCCGGCCATGTGGTCTTCGCGACCGGCAGCATCGAGCGTCCGCTCACCTTTCCCGAAAACGACCGGCCCGGCATCATGATGGCCGAGGCGGCGAGGCTCTACCTGAACCGCTACGGCGCCATCCCGGGAGAGACGGCCACCGTCTTCGCCGCCAACGACAGCGCCTACCGCGCGGCATGGGATCTGAAGCAGGCGGGAATGGAGATCGCCGCCGTCGCCGACCTGCGCGCCGGCCCGTCCGGCCCATGGGTAGAGCGTATCCGGGCCGCCGGCATTCCGGTGTATGCGGAGACGGCCGTCGTCGGCACGCGCGGCCGGCTGCGCCTGGGCAGCGCCATCCTTGGCCGGGTCGGCTGGCGCAGCGGAGAAACCGTGCCCTGCGATACGCTGATCATGTCGGCCGGCTTCACGCCGACGGTGTCGCTGTTCTCGCAGACGCGCGGCAAGCTGAAGTGGAGCGAGGCGCTCGGCGCCTACCTGCCCGCCCATTCCGTGGAAGGGGAAAGCTCCGTCGGGGCGTGCCGCGGCACGTTCGGCCTTGCCGCCGCCCTCGCCGAGGGCTGGGCCGCCGGCGGCGGCCCCGCGCGCGATTTTACCGTCGAGGCGGACCCGGTGGGCGAGGACGGCTTCCGGGGCGCAACGCCGCACCGGCGCAAGCCTTCCTCCGTCAAGGCCTTCGTGGACTTCCAGAACGACGTGACGTCCAAGGACATCAAGCTGGCCACCCAGGAGGGTTTCCACTCGATCGAGCATGTGAAGCGCTACACGACGACGGGCATGGCGACGGACCAGGGACGCCTTTCCAACATCAATGCGCTGGCCATCGTGGCCGGCGAATTGAAGCGGCCGGAACCGGCCATCGGCCTGACCACCTTCCGCCCACCCTACACGCCCACCACATTCGGCAGTTTCGCAGGCCAGTCGCGCGGTGCGCTGTTCGATCCCGTCCGCTGCACGCCGATCCACGACTGGGCGGCCGAGCATGGCGCCGTCTTCGAGGATGTCGGCATCTGGAAGCGGGCGCATTACTTCCCCCGGGCGGGAGAAGACATGCATGCGGCCGTCGCGCGCGAGTGTCGCGCCGTGCGCGGCAAGGTCGGCCTGTTCGATGCGTCCACCCTCGGCAAGATCGAGGTTGCCGGCCCCGACGCCGCCGAATTCGTCAACCGCATGTATACCAACCCCTTCGCCAAGCTGGCCACCGGCCAGTTGCGCTACGGCGTGATGCTGCGCGAAGACGGTTTCGTCATGGATGACGGCGTCATCGCCCGCATGGCGGACGACAGGTTCCACGTCACGACGACCACGGGCGGCGCGCCCCGCGTGCTGCATGTGATGGAAGACTATCTGCAGACGGAATGGCCCGATCTGGATGTCTGGCTGACCTCGATCACCGAGCAATGGGCAACAGTGGCGGTTCAGGGCCCGGATGCCCGCAAGGTGCTGGAGCCGCTGGTGGAGGGCGTCGACATTTCGCGCGGAAGCATGCCGCACATGAGCTGGCGGGAAGGCAAGGTGGCTGGCATACAGGCGCGGCTCTGGCGCGTTTCCTTTACCGGCGAACTCGGCTTCGAGATCAACGTGCCGGCCGGCTATGGCCGGGCCGTCTGGGAGGCCGTCCACGCGGCGGGAGAAGCCCATGGCATCACGCCCTACGGCACCGAGACCATGCACGTGCTGCGGGCCGAGAAGGGCTACATCATCGTCGGGCAGGAGACGGACGGTACGGCTGTTCCGGACGACGTCAACCTCGGCTGGGCCGTCGCCAAGAAGAAGGACGATTTCGTCGGCATGCGGTCGCTGATGAGGCCGGCGCTCCAGGCAGCCGACCGCAAGCAGCTCGTTGGCCTCCTGACCGATGATCCGAAGGTGGTGCTGGAGGAAGGCGCGCAGCTCGTCGAGCATGACGGCGACAGGGCCGCGCCGGCGCGCATACCCTCCCTCGGACATGTGACGTCCTCCTACCCGTCGGCCAGCATGGGCCGATCGATCGCGCTGGCGCTGGTCAAGGGCGGGCGCGCCCGCCTGGGCCAGCGGCTGGACGTGCCGATGCCCTCCGGACGCATCGGCGTCACCCTCGTGGACCCTGTCTTCTACGACGCAGCCAATGAGCGACTGAATGTCTGAGTCCCGCTTCCAGAACCCGCTCGACACCCTAGCAGCCACGAGCCGCCGTTCTCCCGCCGTGGCGCTGGACCTTGTCCAGGCGCGGGCGCGTTTCAGCTTCCGGGCGCGCGACCAAGCCGCCATAGACGCCGTCGGCGCGGCCTTCGGCATCGCTTTGCCCCGACAGGCCTGTCGCTTCGAGGAAGCCGACGGCAAGCGCGTCCTGTGGCTGGGTCCGGACGAATGGCTGCTCGTGATGCCGATGGCGGACGGCGCACGGCATCTGGCTGCGCTCGAAAAGGCTCTCCTCGGCAAGCCCGCTGCGCTGGTGGATGTAAGCCACCGCTCGCTCGCCTTCACGGTGGCCGGGCCGCAGGCGGCAGCTGTCCTCAATTCCGGCTGCCCCCTCGATCTGTCGCCGGGCGCGTTTCCGGTGGGCATGTGTACGCGCACGGTGCTGGCGAAGACGGAGATAATTCTGCTACGCACCGCGGAAGACCGCTTCCTGGTGGATGTCTGGCGCTCCTTCGCGCCCTACGCCTGGTCGTGGCTGGAAGAAGCGCGGCGCGAATTCATCTGAGTGCTCCGCGCCGGCAAATAGTCGAATTGCTCAAGGTCGGTGCGCAATGGTCTCTCTGTTCGAACTCTTCAAGGTCGGCATCGGGCCATCCTCGTCGCACACGGTCGGGCCGATGCGCGCCGCCGCGCAGTTCGTCGAGCGGCTCGGCGACAGGCCGGAAGATGCCGGGATCGTGCGGATCGAAGTCGTGCTCTACGGATCGCTCGCCTGGACGGGGCGCGGCCATGGGACGGCGGAGGCCGTCCTGCTGGGGCTGTGCGGCCAGCATCCGGAAAGCGTGGATCCGGACGCCGTCCACGGCCTCGTCGCGGCGATCCGCCAGGACAGGCGGCTCACCCTGCCCAGCGGCGGCGCCATTGATTTCGACGAAGAGAAAGACCTTCTCTTCGACTTCGTCACGGAGGCGCCGGTCCATCCCAATACGCTGAGCTTCAGGGCATTCGACGTTGCCGGCAACCTCTACGCCGATGAGCGATGGTGCTCGATCGGCGGCGGCTTCGTCGTGCCGGAGGCCGATGTCGGCCAGGCGTCCGAAGACGCGGCGTCGGTGCCTTTCGGCTTTTCCAGTGGCCGGATACTTCTCGATGTCGGCCGCCGCACCGGCCTGTCCATCGCCGAGATCGTCCGCGCCAACGAGCATGCCCTGCGTGATCGAGAGGCCGTTTCGGCCCATCTGGCCCGTATCGTGGATGTCATGATGGCCTGCATCGACAGGGGGCTTTCCACCGATGGGGAATTGCCGGGCGGCCTGTTCGTGCGGCGACGCGCCAAGGCGTTGAAGGCCAAGCTCGAGGCGGACCACATGCGCAATGCCCGCCACCCCCACGAGATCATGGATTGGGTGAGCCTGTATGCCATCGCCGTCAACGAGGAGAATGCGTCCGGAGGGCGTGTGGTGACGGCCCCGACCAATGGCGCGGCCGGCGTCGTGCCGGCCGTCCTGCGCTATTACCGCGATCATTGCGCCGGCGCCTCCCATGCCGGTATGGAAACCTTCCTGCTGACGGCGACGGCAGTCGGCGCGCTCTTCAAGCAGAACGCCTCGATCTCCGGCGCGGAAGTCGGCTGCCAGGGCGAAGTCGGCGTGGCCTGTTCCATGGCGGCGGCCGGGCTGGCCGCCGCACTGGGCGCGACGAACGAGCAGGTCGAGAACGCGGCCGAGATCGGCATGGAACACCATCTGGGCATGACCTGCGATCCGATCGGCGGGCTCGTGCAGGTGCCCTGCATCGAGCGCAACGCCTTCGGCGCCGTGGCCGCCGTGCAGGCCGCCTCGCTGGCCATGCGCGGCGACGGACAGCACATCGTTTCGCTGGACAAGGTCATCGTGACCATGCGCGAAACGGGCCGCGACATGGCCTCCAAGTACAAGGAAACCTCGCAGGGCGGCCTCGCCGTCAACCACCCGGAGTGCTAGGAGATTCGTGACTGAGGCTGCGGCGATCTGCCCAATTTCAGGGCATGTCGCGAAAGCGCCAGATTTCGTCGCTTGCAGTAAAGTAACCGGATAAGAATGGCTCCAGATTGAGCCGATCCGCCGGGCGCTTTTGGAGGCGAAGCCCATGCTCGACCGCAGCGACACATCCCTTGCCGCCCTCATCGCCCGGCGCGTTCCGGGCTACTCGCTGGAAGCGCCCTTCTATACCAGCGAAGAGGTTTTCGCCGCCGACATGGAAGCCGTGTTCGAGACGACATGGCTTTTCGTCGGGGTAGAGCCCGACGTGCCGGAGCCCGGCGACGTGATGACGGTCGATATCGGCCGCAATTCCATACTGATCGTGCGTGACGACGACATGAACGTCCGCGCCTACCACAATGTCTGCCGCCATCGCGGCGCCCGGCTGGTGCTGGAAGAGAAGGCGACGGTGGGCAACCTCGTTTGCCGCTACCATTCCTGGACCTACAATCTGGATGGCGATCTCATCCATGCCGAGCACATGGGCCAGGGCTTCGACCGCGCCTGCCACGGCCTGAAGCCGGTGCATGTCCGCTCGCTGGAGGGGCTGATCTTCATCTGCCTCGCGAACGAGCCGCCGGCCGATTTCGACGACATGGCCGCAGTTATGGGCCCCTATCTCGCCCCGCACAATCTGCGGGACACCAAGGTGGCCTACCAGCATGACCTGATCGAGCCGGGCAACTGGAAGCTGACGATGGAAAACAACCGCGAGTGTTATCACTGCGGGGCCAACCATCCCGAGTTGACGGTCCCGCTTTTCGCCTACGGCTTCGGCTTCGCGCCGGAAGAGCTGGACGAGGTCGAGCGCGCCCAGGCCGAACGCTACGGCTGCATGGTCAACGACAGCCATGGCGAATGGGAAGCGGCGGGCGTGCCTTCCGCCTGCGTGGAGCATCTGGATGACATGGTGACCGGCTATCGCACCGAGCGCCTGCCGCTGGACGGCGCCGGCGAAAGCCACACGATGGACACCAAGGCGGCCAGCCGCAAGCGCCTCGGCACCATGCCGAGCGACAGGATGGGCGCGCTCCATTTCTGGACGCAGCCCAACAGCTGGCATCATTTCATGGGCGATCACGCGGTTGTCTTCTCCGTCATCCCGCTCGATGCCCACCGCTCGCTTCTGCGCACCAAGTGGCTCGTGCACAAGGATGCGGTCGAGGGGGTGGACTACGATCTGGACAACCTCATCGGGGTCTGGATGGCGACGAACCAGCAGGATTCCGATCTTGTCGGCTACTGCCAGCAGGGTGCGATGTCGGCCGCCTACCAGCCCGGCCCCTACTCTCCGCATACCGAGATGCTCGTGGAGAAGTTCTGCAACTGGTACATCCAGCGCATGCAGGCCCATTTCATGCCAGGCCGCGCCGGCGTCGATGCGTCGCGCGCGGCATGAAACGGGAAGGGCCTTTTCGTTGAGCGCCATGGATACCGCCGCCCTGCCCGCACCCACCGGCTATTACGAGTGGGACCCGAACGAGGACGACGTCCTCATCTGCCGCGCCGTGCGCGCCGAGACGCACGATGTGAAGACGTTCGTCTTCGCGCCGCGCAAAGGCCGGCACTTCACCTACAGGCCCGGGCAGTTCCTGACGTTCGAGTTCGAGATCGGCGGCGAGGCGATCTATCGCTGCTATACGATCTCATCGTCGCCGACCCGGCCGGATACGGTTTCCATCACCGTCAAGCGCGTATCCGGCGGCCCGGTCTCCAACTGGCTGCACGACCATTTCCGGCCCGGCATGATGCTGCGGGCAACGGGGCCTATGGGCGACTTCTCCTGGGCGGAGGCCCCCTCCCAGCCGAAATATCTTCTTCTGTCCGGCGGCAGCGGCGTCACGCCGATGATGTCCATGGCGCGCAGCGCCTACGACCTCGCCGAGATCCGCGATACGCTGTTCGTCCATGCGGCCCGCTCGCCGGCCGACATCATCTACCGCGACGAGCTGGATTTCATGTCGCGTCGCAACCGTTCCATCCGCGTCGCCCACATCTGCGAGGAAGACAGCCCGCACGAAGCGTGGAGCGGGCTGCGTGGCCGGCTGACACGTCCGATGCTGGAGGCGGTCGCGCCCGACTTCATGGAGCGCATCGTCTTCGTCTGCGGCCCCGCCCCCTTTATGGCCGCCGTCCGGGAGATGCTGAAGGGGGTGGGCTTCGACATGGCCCGCCACTTCGAGGAGAGCTTCAACTTCGAGGAACTGCCCAGGGAAGACCGGGCCGCGGTGGAAGAGGCCGCCGAAGAACTGTCGAGCCAGGTCGCCACCTACCGGGTGGAATTCGCCAAAACGCGCCGTGTCGTCGAGTGTCCGGAAAACCTTACCATCCTCGATGCGGCGCGCCGGGCGGGCATGCGCCTGCCATCAAGCTGCGCCAAGGGCCTGTGCGGAACCTGCAAGTCGAAGAAGCTGTCCGGCACGGTGGAGATGACGCATCAGGGGGGCATCCGCCAGCGCGAGATCGACCAGGGCATGGTCCTGATCTGCTGCTCGAAGCCGCGCTCCGACGTCGTCATAGACCGGTAGGGACATCGCATGGGAGCCCCGCCCGACATCGCATCCCTGACGAGCTTCGGCTTCCTCACGCTGCCGAACTATTCGATGATCGCCGCCAGTTCGGCCATCGAGGCCTGCCGTATCGCCAACTACGTGGCGGGCGGTGAAATCTACCGCTGGAGGGTTATGAGCCTGTCGGGCGAGCCGGTGGAGGCGTCCAACGGCCTATCGCTGGCGCGCACCTGTGCACTTTCGGGCACGTTCCGCCCCGACATCCTCTTCGTCTGCGGGGGCGTGGACATTCGCTCGTCTGTCGACCGCCGGACGCTGGAGGAACTGCGCCGCATGGCGCGGCGCGGCCAGCCGCTGGGTGCCCTGTGCACCGGCAGCTTCGCCTTGGCGGAAGCCGGCGTGATGGACGGTTATCGCTGCGCCATCCATTGGGAAAACCTTTCGGCCATCCGCGAGGAGTTCGCCGATGTCGAATTCGTGGAAGACGTCTTCGTGATCGACCGCGACCGCTTCACCTGCACCGGCGGCACCGCACCCATGGATATGATGGCGGCGCTGGTGGAGGCGCGGCTCGGACGCGGCGTCAAGCAGCGGCTGGCAGAACAGTTCATCCTGGAGCGGCTGCGCGGAGAAGGCGAAAGCCAGCAGCCCCCGGTCTCGCGCCATGGCCCGGCCCATCCCGCGCTCGACTACGCCGCCATGGTGATGCGGCGCACGATGGATGCGCCGCTGGCCGTCACCGCCATCGCGGCGCGCGTCAACCTGTCTTCGCGCCAGCTCGAGCGGCTGTTCCGCCAGCATACCGGCGTCGGCCCTGCCGAATACTACCTGTCGTTGCGCCTCTCCCACGCGCGCGATCTTCTGCGCCAGTCCGACCTCAGCGTGACGGCGGTCGGCATCGCCTGCGGTTTCGTTTCGCCCGCCCACTTTTCGGCGGCCTACCGGCGGCGCTTCGGCCACGCGCCGCGCAGCGAAAGGGCATTGCCGCCGCAGACGGACAAGCGGGCGCGCCCGGCTGATGGGGCAGCGCGCCCAACCGAGGATATCCTGTCATGATCGCCAATGCCGACGCGCTCCTGAAGCCGCTGACGATCAAGGGTCTCACCATCCGCAACCGGGTCATGTCCACCAGCCATGCACCCGGCTACGGCAAGGACGGCAAGCCGCAGGAACGTTACCAGCTCTACCACGAGGAGAAGGCAAGGGGCGGCATCGGCCTTACGATGTTCGGCGGCTCTTCTTCCGTCGCGATCGACAGTCCGGCCACACCCTGGGCGCAGGTTTCGGTGGCGGACGACAGCGTCGTCCCGTTTTTCCGAGAGTTTTCGGACCGCATTCACCGGCATGGCGCCAGGCTTATGATCCAGCTTACCCATATGGGACGGCGGACCCGTTCCGATACCGACAACTGGATGCCCACCATCGCACCCTCCGTCCGCCGCGAGCCGGCGTCACGCTCCGTGCCGAAGGAAATGGAGCAGGAGGATATCGACCGCGTGGTGCGGGCTTTCGCCGAGGCCGCGCGGCGCTGCCGCGAAGGCGGGCTGGACGGCTGCGAAATCTCGGCGGCGCACGGGCATCTGGTGGACCAGTTCTGGAGCCCCTCCTCGAACCGGCGCACCGACGCCTATGGCGGCAGCCTGGATAACCGGATGCGCTTCGGCATCGAGATCCTGGAAGCGATGCGCATGGCGGCGGGCGACGACTTCGTCATCGGCATCCGCATGTCGGGCGACGAGATGGTCGGCGACGGCCTGTCGCAGGACGACCTGATGACGATCGCGACGGAATATGCCGGGCGCGGGCTGGTGGATTTCCTCAACATCATCGGCGGCCAGGCGCGCGACCATATTGCCCATGCCGTTTCCCTGCCGAACATGAGCTTTCCCGTCGCGCCCTTCCTGTACCTTCCGAGCGCCATCAAGCGCGAGGTGGACATACCGGTGTTCCACGCCCAGCGCGTGACCGACATCGCCAGCGCCGCCCGCGCCGTTGCCGAAGGCCATGTGGACATGGTGGCGATGACCCGCGCCCATATTGCCGATCCCCATCTGGTGAAGAAGCTGCAGGAGGGCCGGGCCGACGATATCCGCCAGTGCGTCGGCGCCGGGTACTGCATCGACCGCATCTATGTCGGCGGTGACGCCCTGTGCATCCAGAACGCGGCCACCGGGCGCGAGGCGACGATGCCGCACGACGTGGCGCCGGGCGCGACGCGCAAGAAGGCCGTGGTGATCGGCGGCGGGCCGGCCGGGCTGGAGGCCGCCCGGGTGCTGGCGCTCCGCGGCCATGCCGTGGTCCTGTTCGAGAAGCAGCCGGGCACCGGAGGGCAGATTTCCATCGCCGCCAAGGCCACCTGGCGGGAAGCCCTGTCCGGCATATCGCGCTGGCTGAATGCCCAGGTGGTGAAGCTGGGCGTCGACCTGCGGCTTGGGCAGGAGGCGACGGAGGAAGCGGTGCTGGCGGAGAAGCCCGACATCGTCATCGTGGCCACGGGGGGCAGGCCCAATCTCGGCCACGCCAAGGGCGCCGACAGCTTCGCCGTGTCCACCTGGGACGTCCTGACCGGGGCCGTGGAGCCGACCGGCTCCGTCCTCGTCTATGACGAGCAGGGCCAGCACAACGCATCCTCGACCGCCGAGCATCTGGCCAGGCGCGGCTGCCTGGTGGAAATCGCCACGCACGACCGGATGGTGGGAGAAGAGATCGGCACGACCAACCAGCCGATCCATCTTCGCGAGTTGTACAAGCTCGGCGTGGTGATGTCGCCCAACATGGAGCTGATCGAGATCTACCCCGAGGGCAACCGCCTGGTCGCGGCCCTGCGCAACACCTACACCGACACGGAAGAGGAGCGTGTCGTGGACCGCGTGGTGGTGGACTATGGCAGCCTGCCGGTGGACCGGCTGTATTTCGGCCTGAAGGAGAAATCCCGCAACCACGGCCAGACCGACCAGGAAGCGCTGGTGGCCGGCCGGCCGCAACCCGATGACGGCGAGGGGTTCGCACTCTATCGCATCGGCGATGCCGTGGCCGGCCGCAACATCCACGCGGCGATCTACGACGCGCTGCGCCTCTGCAAGGATATCTGACGATGGGCCGGAGGGACGCAGAATGACCTCCGCCCTCGGCATCGCCGTCATCGCCATGCTGGTCGTGGCAGCGCTGCGCCTTGCGCCGCGCATCGCCATCTGGCGTGGGGGCGCGCCGGCGGCGGTGGCGTGGGCCTCCGGCCTTGCCGCAATGCCGCGCCGATATCTGCACGACGTCCACGCCGTCGTCGCACGCGACCCGTTCACGGCGCGGATGCACGCACTGGTGGCGGGCGGACTGCTTGCCGGCTCAGCCCTCGGCCTTGCCGGCCTTGCGACGCCGCTCGGCACATGGCCGGCCTTCGGCTGGCTGACCGCCCTTGTCTTCGCGGCCATGCTGGCAGGCACGCTCATGGTCGGGCTGCGGCGCCGTCCGCCGACACCGAAACGCCTGTCCAAAGGGGCGTTCCGGTTTCTGCCGGTGCTGTTGCTGGCCTATGCGGCGGGGGGCGCCATGGTTGCGCTGCCGCTTTCGCCGGCTGTCAATCTCGTCGGTTTCGCGCTGGCGCTGGCAGGCGGGCTCGGCCTTGCCTACCAGACAGGCGCGGGCCCGATGCGGCATGCCGTTGCCGGTGCGCTGCACCTAGCCGCCCATCCGAGGCCGGAACGCTTCGACGGCGGCTTGTCCACCGCCCTTCCGGCACTTGATCTGGCGGATGACCGGCTCGGCGCCGAGACGCCGGCCGACATGCCATGGAACAGGCTTTTGTCCTTCGATGCCTGCATCCAGTGCGGTCGGTGCGAAACCGCCTGCCCGGCCTTCGCGGCAGGCCAGCCGCTGAACCCGAAGCGCTTCATCCAGGATCTGGCTGCCGCGTCGACGCCGGGCGGCAACACGGCCTATGCCGGCAGCCCCTACCCCAACGCCCGCACCGTCGCCGGCTCCAGCGGCATGCACGTTCCCGTCGTCGGTGTGCAGGGGCTCATCCATCCGGATACGCTGTGGTCCTGCACGACATGCCGCGCCTGCGTGGAAGAGTGCCCGATGATGATCGAGCATGTCGACGCCATCGTCGGCTTGCGGCGCTTCCAGACGCTGGAACTCGGGGCCGTGCCGCCCAAGGCAGAGGAAAGCCTGGCCCGCCTGCGCACCGCGGACGAGATCGGCGGCCGGCCGCTGGGCGCGCGGGGCGATTTTGCGGCAGGGCTCGCGCTGCCCCTCCTGGCCGAAACGGGGCAGGCCGAAATCCTGCTGTGGCTCGGCGAAGGCGCCTATGACATGCGCTATCAGCGCACCCTGCGGGCGCTGGTGCGGCTGATGCACCGTGCCGGCGTGGATTTCGCCGTGCTGGGCTCTGAGGAGCGCGATTGCGGCGACACGGCGCGGCGGCTGGGAGACGAGGCGACGTTCCAGCGGCTGGCGCGGCTGAACATCGAGACTCTGTCGCGCTATCGCTTCGGCCGCATCCTGACCGCCGACCCGCATGCGCTGCATGTCCTGCGCAACGAATACCCGGCATTCGGCGGACATTACGACGTCGTCCATCACACCGCCTTCCTGGACGCGTTGGCGGAGGGTGGCGCACTGGCCCTGACCGACCTGTCCGGGCAAGCCGTCACCTACCACGACCCCTGTTATCTCGGCCGCTACAACGGAGAGGTGGAAGCGCCGCGCCGCCTGTTGTCGCGGATCGGCATCGAGGTCAGGGAAATGGGCCGCCACGGACGCCGCTCCATGTGCTGCGGCGGCGGCGGCGGTGCCCCGCTGGCGGATGTGGAGGGAGAGCGCCGCATACCCGATATCCGCATGGAGCAGGCGCGCGATACGGGCGCGGCGGTGGTGGCCGTGGCCTGTCCGCAATGCACGGCCATGCTGGAAGGTGTCGTCGGCGACAGGCCCGACGTGCTGGACATCGCGGAACTGGTGTTGCGTGCGGCGGAGCGCACCGAAAGCCGTATCCCGGTGCCCGCATGATCCGGCCACGAAAAGATCCCAGGCGGGAGCTTGCACGGCTGCTGGTGCCTGGCACGGTGCGGTTGCGCTACGACCGGCGTGGCGGCGCCGGAGCGCCCCGCAAACGGGCGGATCCGAGGGCCGAGACGATCGGCCAAATCGTGGCGACCACGCCGCGGCTGCGGCTGGATCGCGGCCAGCGCGCCGGCCCGGCGCCGGCCATTCGACAACCGATCGCCGCCGACCTCGCCACCGCGCGCGTGGTGGTCGTCGAGGAGCCCGAATTCTGGGTTCTCGCCTTCGGCGAAGCCGGAGACGGTCGGCTGTCGCCGATGGATCGTCAGGTGCTTGGCGCGGCGCGGCAACTGGCCGGCAAGACCGGCGGCGTCATCCTGGCGGCATCAGGGCCGCCTGCCGATGCAGGCACTGCAGGCGCCGACAGGGTAATCGCGGTGCCGGGAACAGCCCATCCGGAAGACAGGGCGCAGTTGGCCCTCGCCCTCATCGACGCCGTCCGGCCCCATCATGTCGTGGCGGCGGAAACCGGCGACGGCGGAGACCTTGCCCGCCGCATCGCCGTTGCCCGGCAGCAAGGTTTTTTTGCCGGCGTCGAGCAGTTTTCCGCGCGCGGCGTCGTCCGCGCCCTGCCCGGCCGCGGCCTCGACCAGGTGGCCGAGGCCGCCCCCGTCATGACGATCGCGCCCGATATGATCCTGCCGCACGGCGCCGACCTGCGCGAGGCGCGCATGATGGTCGTCGGCGATCTTCCCGATGGTCGGCGCGTGGCGGAGCAGATCCGTCCGCAGGCGGGCTCGCTGCCGCTGGCCGAGGCCGGCTTCGTGGTTTCGGCCGGCAACGGCATCCATGATTTCAGCCTGTTCCGGCAGGTGGCGGCCTTGCTGGGGGCGACGCCCGGCGCCAGCCGGGTCGTCTGCGATGCCGGCCTGATGCCCCGCGCGGCGCAAGTGGGCGCGTCCGGAACCGTCCTTGCGGCGGACTGCTATTTCGCGCTCGGCATCGCGGGCGCGCCGCAGCACCTTCAGGGCATCGCCGGCTGCGAGCATGTGGTGGCCGTGAATACGGACCTCCATGCGGCGATGATCGAGCGGGCCGGCCTTGCCATCGTCGCCGATGCGCAGCCGGTGATGGAGGCGCTGAAACGCCTTCTGGAAGCGGAGCCGCAGGCATGAAGACGCTGATCCTCCTGTCCGCCGGACGCAACCCCCTGACGGGCAATCCGGCGCCGCCGCCGGCCGAGCTCGGCGCCATACGCCTTGCGGCCGACCTGGGCGCGGAGACGATCGGGCTTCATGCCGGCCCGGAGGCCGATGCCGTCCTGCCGGCGCTCGGCCATGGACTGGAAACGATCCGTCATCTGCTGATACCGGCGCAGGCGGACGTCCTTCCGGTCCTTGCCGCCGAGGTTTCGCGCATCGGCCCGGACCTCGTGCTGGCGGGCAACCGCGCCACCGGTGGCGGCGATACGGGCCTGCTGCCCTATCTTCTGGCCCGGGTTCTAGGGTGGCCCATCCTTGCCGACGCCGCCCGCCTTTCGCATGCGAGCGGAGAAGAGCTGATCGTCGAGCAGGCACTGCCACGCGGGATGAGGCGTCGGATGCGTCAGCCATTTCCGCTGGTCGTGACGGTGCATCCGACGGCCCCCGCGCTGCCCTACGCCTTCGGGCAGGCGCGGCGCGGGCGCGTGGAAACGGTGGCTACAACGCCCTGCCCGGCCAAGACGGCTCCGGACCACGACACGCGACCGCACCGGCCCCGCGCCCGCATCATGCGTGGGGCGGTCAGCGGCGGCAGCGCCGCCGACCGGCTGAAGGCCGCGACGGCATCAGCAGCAGGAGGCGGAGAATTGATGGTAAAGCCGGATCCGGAAACCGCCGCACGTGCCATCCTGGCCTATCTGCGCGATATCGGCGCGTTGTCGCGCTAGCGAGAAAAAGTTCGGCCCAGGCTTCGGTGGCTCGCGGCATCGTCGACGAAAAGCGGCTGCAGCGTTTGGGCGGCCTGCCGGAGCGTATCGAGATAGTCTGCATGGTTGCGGCTAGCATCGGCCTTGGGCGCGACCAGGCACAGCGTGGCGGCTGCCGTGCCGTCCGGCCGGCAGACGGGCACGGCGAAGCAATGGGTATAGCTGTCGACGATGGAATCGAAGGTGAAGTAGCCCTCCCGCACGGCACGGTGGGACTGACGGGCGAACTCGCCCGGATCGAGCATGTCGCCGGACGGCAGGCGGAAATCGTCGGCCGGCACGAAGGCTCTGATCTGCTCTTCGCTCATATGGCCGAGAAGCAATCGCCCGGACGCCGTCCAGGGAATAGGGGTGCGCTCGCCCACATTGGACGATATGCGGAAAGGCCGCGGCCCCTCGCGCATCATCGCGACGGTGTATTTGTTACCGTCGAGCAGGCAGAACTGGGCCGTCTCCTGCGTCTGCCCGGCAACCTTGTCCAGCACGGCCGCCACTCTGTCGGGAAGGTCGGACTGGTGGCCGTAGGCCTGCCCGTACAGGAACAGGCGACGGCCGAGGAAGACACGCCCGTCGCCACCCGCCGCCTCCAGGACGTCCAGCTTCGTCAGGGCGTTGACGATCTCGTACACGGTCGAGCGCGGCGCGGCCATGGCCGCGGCGATCTCGTTGGGCCGCAACGGGCGGCCGGCCTCGCGCAGGCAGTCGAGAATGTCGAAGGCGCGGTCGAGGCCGCGCGTCCGGCGATTGACGGTCTCCTCGACTGGCTTGTCCATCGGCCCAACTCCGCTTGACGCTTCGTCGCGGTATTCCGCGAATAGACGGTCCAGTCAATCGCGCCCGGTTGCGACGATCGGCGGAGCGCGCATCAGGCTGCCTCTTCGGCTACCAGGTGTCCGCCGCCGACATCGCGTAGCAACAGCCTTTTCGGCGCGTCGCCCGGCTTGCGCACGGCGCTCGGGATTTCGCCGGACAAACGCGGAAACACCGCGCGCCGCCTGGCCGGGTCCGGCACCGGCACCGCTTCGATCAGACGACGCGTATAGGCATGGCGCGGATTGCCGAATACCTGTGCGGCCGTACCCAGTTCCACGACCTGGCCAAGATACATCACCGCCACGCGGTCGGAGATGTTTTCCACCACCGCCATATCGTGACTGATGAACAGGTAGGCGATGCCGAACTCGGCCTGCAGTTCCGCCAGGAGTTCCAGCACCCGCTTCTGGACCGATACGTCCAGAGCCGACACGCTTTCGTCCGCGATGATGAGCTTGGGCCGCAGCGCCAGCGCCCGTGCAATGCAGATACGCTGGCGCTGCCCGCCGGAGAACTGGTGCGGATAGCGCTGCATATCATCGACCGACAAGCCGACACGCTCGAACAGGCCTGCGGCGCGGTCACGCCGCTCACCGGCCTTTCCGATGCCGTGGATCACCAGCGGCTCGGCCACGAGATCGCCGACGCTCATGCGCGGGTCGAGAGACGCGAACGGATCCTGGAATACCATCTGCACGTCGCGCCGCAGCGCCTTGCGGTCCGTGGCCGAAAGGTTTTCCGCCGGCCGTCCCGCAACGGAGATTTGCCCGGCATAGGGGACAAGGCCCGCGATCGCCTTGGCGGTCGTGGATTTGCCGCATCCGCTTTCGCCCACGAGGCTCAATGTCGTACGTGCCGGGATGTCGAACGATATCCCGGCCACGGCATGCACCTCGGCCACGGTGCGGCCCAGAAAGCCGCCCTTGATGGGAAAGCGCACCGCAAGATCGCGGATTTCCGCCACGGGCTGGCCGTGCCTGGGCTCGCGCCGGGCGCTGCCGTCGCCCATGCGTGGGACGGCGGCAAGCAGTTCGCCTGTATAGGCCGTCGCCGGCCTTGCGAAGAGCGCGCCCACGGCGCCGCTTTCCACTGCCCGCCCCCGCCGCATCACGACGACCCTGTCGGCCATCTCGGCAACCACGCCCATGTCGTGCGTGATGAGGATGATCGAGGTGCCGCGCGCTTCCTGTATTTCCTTCAGAAGCCCCAGCACCTGCGCCTGGATGGTCACGTCCAGCGCGGTGGTCGGCTCGTCGGCGATCAGGACGTCCGGCTGGAGCGCCAGCGCCATCGCGATCATAACCCGCTGGCGCATGCCGCCGGACAGTTCGTGCGGGTACTGGTTCAGCCGCCGGGCGGCCTCCGGAATGCGCACCGCTTCCAATGCCTCCAGCGCCAGGCGCCTTGCTACGCCGGGCTCCACGTCGCGATGCGCCTCGATCGCCTCGGTGACCTGCCGGCCGATGGACAGGACAGGGTTCAGCGACGTCATCGGCTCCTGGAAGATCATCGCTATGCGGTCGCCTCGGATGCGCCGCATGGCGCTGTCCGGCAGGCGCGTCAGATCCTGCCCGCCAAGGCGGATCGAGCCGCGGGCGACGACGGGCCCCGGCTGCGGCAGAAGACCCATGATGGCCAGAGACGTCAAGGACTTGCCGGAGCCCGATTCGCCCGCGACGCAGACCGTCTCGCCCCGCCCGAGATCGAAGCTCACCCCCTCGACGAGCATGCGTGAGCCGACCCCGATGCTGAGATCGTCCACCGACAGGACCGGACCCTCCATCACTCGAACACGACACGCGGGAAATAGAAGGAAACGACCCAGTTGGGCATGTCGACGATCTCGGATATGCGCAGATCCCCGCATGTGGACACCAGCATATATGCGTCCACCGGGTTCAAGCCGTAGCGCGCCGCCAGAAGTTCCACCATGTCGGCAACGGCCTGCCGCGCCCCGGTCATCAGGTCGGGGCCGACTCCGGTCGTCACCTCATAGCCCTTCGCGTCCAGATGCCGCGTGACCGGGCCGGGCGTGGTGAAGCGCGGCATGGCAAGGTTGGCGTCCTTGACGAGGTCCAGTGTCAGGACGGCGTTCATCGGGCTTTCGATCGCCGTTCCGCATACTTCGCCGTCGCCTTGCGCCGCATGCGTATCGCCCACGGAAAACAGAGCACCGGCAACCTCGACCGGCAGATACAGCACCGTGCCGGCCGACAGGTCCCTTATATCGAGATTTCCGCCCATGCGGCGTGGCGGAACCACGGAATGGTGCCCCGGATCCGCAGGCGCGTTGCCGATGGTGCCGGCAAAAGGCTTCAGCGGTACGCGCCCATGCGCGCCGAAGGCGGCAGGCTCCAGGAAATGCGGATCGTATCGCCAGATCGTCAGCGCCGGTTCGGCGAACTGGTCGGCCAGAAGGCCGAAGCCCGGAATATTGGCCGTCCAGCCGAAACCGGATGGCCGGAACCCCTCGATCGTCACCTTCAAGGCATCGCCCGGCTCGGCCCCATCCATGAAGATGGGGCCGGACACGGGGTTGATCCTGCCGAAATCGAGCGCCTTCACGTCGTCGACCGTGGAGCCGGGCGTCAATTGCCCGGCCGAACTGTCCTGGCACTCGAACTCGATGGTGGCGCCAGGCGCCACCCGCAGCGCGGGCTTCAGGGAATTGTCCCAGCCGAAATGATGCTGGCGACCGTGGATCGTGTAATCGCAGGCCTTGCACATGCTACTTGGTCTCGACGTAACGGTAGTTCATCGGCGTATTCACCGGATCGATGTAGAGCGCATCGTCGCCACCCATGCGGGCCGAGCGCATGGTGTAGCGCTTCTCGTTGAACACCGGCACCCAGGGAGCGTCGGCCATGACGCCCTCATAGACTTCGCCCCAGGCCCTGGCGCGCTCTTCCGCCTTGGCCGGGTCCACCATCGCATCGGCGGCGGCGGCCTTCTCGTCCAGCGCCTCGTTGCAGTACTTGGCCCAGTTCCAGCCGCCCTCCGCCGCGCCGGCGCACCCCAGGATGGGGCCATAAAAGTTGGACGGGTCGGGGAAGTCGGCGATCCACGCCATGCCGCCCGACCAGATCATCGGCGCGCCTTCGGCCGAGCCGCCGGCCGCGATCACATTGGCCTGCGCGAGGCTCTGGATGGACGCCTTGATGCCGATGGCGGCAAGATCCTGCTGGATCGCCTGCGCGATGCGCGGCTGCGGATCGACGTTGGCGACGAAAAGTTCCGTCTCGAAGCCGTCCGGATGCCCGGCCTCGGCCAGCAGCGCCTTTGCCGCCTCGACATCGTACTTGTACCCTTCATACCCCTCGACATAGCCGGGCATGGTCGGAGGCAACGGCTGGTTGGCAGGCGTCGCGCGCCCGTTGATGATCTGCACGATGCGATCCTTGTTGATCGCCATGTTGACGGCCTGGCGCACCTTTAGATCGTCGAAAGGGGCGGCTTTCGTGTTCATGGTGATGTAGCCGGTATGCAGTTGCACGCCCTCCACCACCCGTGCGGCCTGATCCGGATCGTCCATCACCTCGCGGAACTTGGCCGGCGGAATGCCGTCGCCCGGTACGTCCACCTCGCCGTTCTGGACCCGCAGCAGCGACACGACCGGCTCCTGCCCGATCTCGAAATTGATTTCGTCCAGCTTCGGCGCGCCCTCGCGGTAGTAATCGGGATTCTTTTCCAGAACGAGCTTCTGGCCAAGCGTCCACTCGGCCAGCCTGAAGGCGCCGGTGCCCACGGGCTTGCGGCCGAAATCGGCGCCCGACGCCTCCACCTCTTCCTTCGGCACGATAAAGGAGAAGTTCAGCGCCATGACCGAAAGGAAGGTCGCGTCCGGACGCGACAGCGTCACCTGCACCGTCTTCGGGTCCAGTATCTTCACCCCTGAAAGCTCGTTCGCCTGGCCGGCCTGCATTGCGTCGAAGCCTTCGATCGAGGCGAGAAAGCCGGCGCCGGGAGACTGCGTGGCCGGGTTCACCGTGCGCTCGAACGAATATTTCACGTCCTCCGCGGTCATGACGCGGCCGTTATGGAACTTGACGCCGTCACGCAGAGTGAAGGTGAAGACCGTGCCGTCCGGCGAAATCTCGTAGGACTGCGCAAGGCCCGGCCGAAGCGTGGCGGTACCGGGCTCGTAATCCATCAAGCCGTCGAAGATCGCCTTGATCATGGAGAAATTCTGCCAGTCGTAGCCGATGGCCGGGTCCAGCGTGGCGATATCGTCCTTGTAGGTGACGGTGATGGCTCCGCCGCCATCCTGCGCCACCGCGCGCGATGGGGCCGACAAAAGCGCTGCGGAGATAGCCAGGGCTGCGGCGCCGGCCTTGAAGTAGGAAAGCATGGGTCGGTCTTCCTTTTTACTGGAGCTTGATACGGGGATCGACGAAAGGTGAGACGAGATCGGCCAGCAGATTGCCGAGCACGATGGCCAGCGCCGAAACCAGCGTGACGCCCATGATGATGGGCAGGTCGACGCGCTGGATGGCCTGCCAGGCCAGTTGGCCGATGCCCGGCCAGCCGAAGACGCTTTCCACCACCACGATGCCGCTCATGAAAAGGCCGATGTCGATGCCGATCATCGCGACCACCGGCAGGATGGCGTTGGGCATGGCGTGGCGGGCCAGGATGGTGAAGCGGCGCAGGCCCTTGGCGCGCGCGGTGCGGATATAATCCTGCCGCAGCACGTCCACCATGGAAGAGCGCATCATGCGCGCATACCAGCCGGCGCCGAGGATACCCAGCGTGAGCGCCGGCAGGACGAGGTGCGAGATGCTGCCGTAGCCGCCGATCGGGAACCAGCCCAGCCGAACCGCGAAGACGTAGAGAAGAAGCAGGCCGACCACGAATTGCGGTGCCGATACGGTGATGAAGGACGTCACCATCAGCGCATGGTCGCTGGCCTTGCCGCGCCGAACGGCGGCCAGGACGCCCATCGTCAGGCCGAGGGTGATCTCGCAGGCGATTGCCGCCACCATCAGCAGAAGGCTTGCCGGAAGTCTTGCGACGATAAGGTCCGACACGGCGGAGCGTTGCAGGTAGGAGCGCCCGAGATCGCCCTGCACGAGATTGCCGAGATAGCGCAGGTACTGCACCAGAAAGGGCTGATCGAGCCCGAGCTGCATGCGGATATTGGCTACCTGCTGGGCCGAGGCGGTGCGCCCTGCGATCTGTCGGGCCGGATCGGCCGGCAGGAGATACAGCAGCGCGAAGGTGATCAGGCTGACACCCAGAAGGATCAATACCGACTGGCCCAGCCGGCGGGCAAGATAGGCTGCCATCAGTCGCGCCCCTGTTCGGTGGGATCGAGCGCGTCGCGCAACGCGTCTCCCACGAGGTTGAAGGCCAGTGCCACCAGCAGGATCGCCGCGCCGGGAAAGAACACCAGCCAGGGGGCGGCCTGGAAGTAGGTCTGGTTCTCGAAGATGATGTTGCCCCAGGAGGCGTCCGGCGGCTGCACTCCGACGCCGAGGAAGGACAGGGTCGCCTCCAGAAGGACGGTGGTGGAAATGCCGAGTGTGCCGTAGACGATGACCGTCGAGGTCAGATGCGGCAGGATATGGCGGAACAGGATACGACCCGAACCGGCCCCCAGCGTCTTCTCGGCCTGGATGAATTCGCGTTCGGCAAGCGACCGCGTCTCCGAATAGACCACGCGGGCCACCTGCACCCAGTTCACCAGGGCGATCACCAGCGCCACGATCCACAGGCTCGGCCGCAGCACCGCGGCGAGGCAGATGGCCAGCAACAGCGCCGGAAACGCCATCATCAGGTCGGTGAAGCGCATCAGCACCGTGCCGACGATACCGCGATAATAGCCGGCGACCACGCCGACCAGCGTTCCGATGGTCAGCGCGGCGCCATTGGCGACGATGCCGATCAGCAGCGACGTGCGTGCGCCATAGAGCAACCGCGACAGGAGGTCCCGCCCCAGGAGGTCGGTGCCCAGCCAGTAGGTCTGCGACGGCGAAAGCGGCGCGCCCTCGATCGTCAAACCGTCGAAGAACTGCTCGTTGGGGTCGAACGGCGCGATTGCGGGAGCCAGCAGTGCGGCCGCCACGACGAGGGCGATGGCCGCAAGTCCCAGCATGGCCAGCTTGCGGCGCAGCAGGCGGCGCAGGATACCGTTGCCGCCCACAGGTGCCGATGGCGGAATTGCCGCTTCCGGCCCGATCAGGACGCTCATGCCGAGGCCTCCCCGTCCCGATCGCCATGCAGATTCTTGAGTTCGATCACCCGCCGGGCGGCTGCTTCCATCGTCACCTGCCAGTTCATCGCCAGCGCCCGCAATTGCGCATAGGCCTGTTCCTCTCCTATGCCGGCCGCCGACAGGGCCACGACGGCGCGCACGATGCTTTGCCGCTCCAGGACGCGTTCCCGAAGGCTTGCGATTTCACGCTCAAGCCGCTGCCGGTCGTCGAAGGCACGCCGAGCGATCAGCAGTGCGGCATAGGCGCCCGCGGCGCCCACCGGTTTCATCAACTGGGCATCGGCGCGCTGCGACAGTCCCCATTCGATGCGTCCCGGCGCCTCGGAGCCGATCAGCGCCACAAGCGGCATCGGCGCCTCGCCGGGCCTCCACGGAAACTGTTCGTCGAACCCATGGTCGACATCGAAGAACAGGAAGTCGGCGCCGCTGGCCGAAGGCGGCAGATCCGGCCAGGCCATCTCGACATCCAGCCCGATCGCCGCAAGCTGGCGCGCGAGACCTTCGATCGCGGCATGCGGACGGTGCAGCACGACCGCGCGGGAGCCGCCCAGGTTGGGGATGCGCGCACGCCGCGTCATCGCACCAGCCTCAGCGTCGGCTGGAACAGCGTGGCGGGGTCGTAGCGCGACAGATAAGGATCCGGATCGAGCGCGCCGGGGCTCGTCTCCAGCACTTCGAAGCTCTTGCCCGCGATGCGCCCTATCTTCGCCGGCAAGGCGCAATGCTGCGTCGGGGCATCGATGCGGACGGGGCCCAGAGCCGTCCGGTGCGTGCCCTTGGCCAGCGCCAGGCGCACCGCTGCGGGATCGTCCGTTCCGGCGGCTTCGATGGCGTCCGCAAGCACCGTTACCGACGCATGGGCCGCCGCCTCGAAGGACGATCGCGGACCAGCCCCACCCCCATGGATGAATGGCAGGCACGACAGGTGCCCGTCGCCATGCGGCGCGATGGAAGGCAACTCCTGCTCCGTCAGGTTGCAGGACAGGATCGGCCGTCGGTCGGGCAGGAAGCGCGGATCGCTTTTCCCCAAAGCCGCATAAGCCTCGTAGAAGGCATAGGAAGACGGACCGATGAGCGTATTGAGGATGAAATCGGGTTCGCAAGCCCTTATTTCGGCGATCAGCCGGCCGACATCGGTATCGCCGAGCGGCAGATACCGCTCTCCCTTCGGCTGTCCGCCGGCGTCGGCGACGAGGTCGCGGGCGATGCGGTTCATCTCCCAGCCCCAGATATAGTTGGAGCCCACCAGGAACGCGTCCCGACCGTGGCGCGCCGCGACATACCGGAACAACGGCACCAGATGCTGGTTCGGCGCCGCATTCATGTAGACCACATGCTCGCTTGCCTCGAATCCCTCGTAGGGCGCGGGATACCAGAGCATGCCATTGTGCTTTTCCAGCACCGGGATGACCTCCTTGCGGCTCCAGGAGGTGATGCAGCCGATGATGTGCCGCGCCCCGTCCCGCTGCATGAGGTCCGCGCATTGCGGCGCATAGGCGTCGATCCGCCCCGCCGGGTTGCCCTCGACCGGGTCGAAGGCGATGCTGCGGCCGCGATCGGCGTTGACCTCCTCGACCGCGCTCAGCGCGCCGTCGCGGCAGGCCCGCCCCAGCAGCTCATAACCGCCCGATCCCGAGAACAGGATGCCCAGTCTTATACGGGTCTTCACCGGCTGTGATCCGCCCATAAAAAAAGCCCTGCGGGCCTCGCGCGGGGCAGGTTGCTGCGCGGGACCAGTCAGGGCTTGTTTGCCATCCAGCGTTACGAGGCTGGTATCCGGCACGATCCTGCGCCGGGCGCAACCACACGTCAAGATGGAATTTTGGGCAGGCTCAATTTGTTTGCAGGAGGGGTCAGACCCCTTTGCGGTTGCCCCACATCAGCACATGGAGCTGAGGCAGGATGCGGGCCGAGAACCACCCGTCGTCCACCACCCGCGCAACCAGTGCACGCATGGCCGCCATGAGGCGGTCGATGTCGGCGGAGCTATCCTGGTTTCCAACGTGGTTGCCGGGCTGGAGAACCACGGGCAGGTTCGGATATCGCGCAGATGCCGACCGTGCGTAAGCGTAATCCGCCTCGTCGAATATGACGATCTTCAGCACGATCCGCGGTTTCCCGCCGGCCGCCTCCAGGCACGCATCGAAGGCCGCCCAGTCCGTTTCCATGCCGCTGGATGGCGGTTTCGGACTGAGGACGAGCGTAGAGAGTTCCGCAAACCATTCCCTGGCGATGGAACCCTGGGTTTCCAGCGCGAAGCCGTATCCCGCGGCGCGGCCAAGGGCAATCAACGGACCGAAGGGCTGGATCGCCGGATTGCCGCCGGACAGCGAGACCGTCAGCGGCCTGCCGCCCGACAGGCGGCTGACCCGTGCGAAAATCTCCTCGGCGGTCATGGGGCGCCATTCGTGGCGATACTCGGAGTCCACCGCATGGAGCGTATCGCACCAGGCGCAGCGATAATCGCAACCGCCGCTTCGAACGAAGACTGTCGGCTCGCCGATCAGCGCGCCCTCGCCCTGGATCGTCGGCCCGAATATCTCGCTGACGCGGATCGTTCCCGCCGCACTCATGAAGCATTGTCCGGCCGGTATTCGGCCCAAGTCTTCGGCGTTTCGCTGACGCGGACCGCGCTGGTTTCAGGGAAACGGTCGCGGCACCATTCGTAGAAGTGCAGCGCCAGCGTCTCGGCCGTCGGACTGTCGCTTCCCAGCACATCGTTGATATGACGATGGTCGAACGTGTCGTCGACATAGCGCTTGAACGCCGAAAGCTCGCGGTAATCGCGCACGAAGCCATGCGCGTCCAGCCTGACGGCCTGGAGCTCTATCTCCACGATGTAGTTGTGGCCGTGCAGGCGTGCGCAAGGATGGTCTTCCGGCAGGTTCGCCAGCCTGTGGGACGCGGAGAACTCGAACCGCTTGGTTATCCGGAACATCAGCCGCCCCTTGCCGAAACGGCGATGCGCCAGTACGCGCGGTCTTCATAGACGGTCGGATCATCCAGCCCCGCGATCTCGAAGGCTTCGCGACGTTCCACGCAAGTCCCGCAGCGTCCGCAGTGGACCGCGCCACCCTTGTAGCATGACCAGGTCTGCGCGAAGGGCGTACCCGCTTCCGCCCCGAGCTTGACGATGTCTGCCTTGGTTAGATGCACGAAGGGCGCCATCAATCGTATATCGGCAAAACCGTCCAGCGCGTGCATCTGCATCGCGGCAAAAGACTCGATGAAGCCCGGCCGGCAATCCGGATAGATGAAGTGATCGCCGCCATGGACTGCAACGGCCACGGTGTCGAGGTTTCGCGCGGCGGCCATGCCGAAGGCGATCGTCAGCATGATCGGATTGCGGTTGGGTACGATGGTCGCCTTCATCGTATCCTCGGCGTAATGCCCCTCGGGCACGTCGAGCGTGTCGGTGAGCGCCGAGCCGGTCAGCACGGCGCCGATCGGCGTGATGTCCACCAGATGAAACGGCACGCCGAGACGCGTGGCCGCCTGCCGTGCATGATCGATCTCACGCCGGTGACGCTGATTGTAATCGAAGGTGACGAGAGCTCCGAGCTCGCCCTCGGCGGCGACGATGTGGGCAAGCGAAACGGAGTCGAGTCCGCCGGAGCAGACGACGAGCGTGGTCATATCGGGGTCCTTGTTTTGTCCGGGTAGGCTGCGACCGGTCTGAGGCCGCAGGCACTAACCGAACAAACAAGGCAAGTAAATGTTTAACGCAGGAACTCTATGAGATCCGCGTTCAGGCGCTCCGGAACGGTGGCGAACAGCCCATGAGGCTCACCCTCGTACTCGATCAGCCGCGCGCCCGAAATCGCGCCGGCCGCAGCCCGGCCCGTCAAGTCGATCGGCACCGTATCGTCGCCTGTCCCGTGGATCACCAGCGTCGGCACCGTGAAGGACGGAAAGTCGGGGCGGAAATCCGTCCTGCTGAATGCATCGACGCAGTCGATAGTCGCCTTCGGGCTGGCCATGACGCCCAGCACGAACGACCAGTCCAGGATGCCCTGGCTGACCGGCCGGCTGACAAGCCCGACGCCATAGAACTGCTTGGCGAAGCTCTGCAGGAACGCAAACCGGTCGGTGCGGATCTGTTTCTTCATATCCTCGAAGACGCTGGCATCGACGCCGTCCGGATTCGTGTCGTCCTTCAGGAGATAGCCCGCCACCGAGGCAACCAGCACCGCCTTGGCAACACGCGACGCCCCGTGACGGCTGAGATAGCGTGCGATCTCGCCCCCACCCATCGAGAAGCCGACAAGCGACACGCCGTTGAGGTTCATTCCTTCGAGCACGGCCGCCAGATCGTCGGCGAAGGTGTCGTAGTCGTAGCCGGTAGACGGATGGCCGGACTGGCCGAAGCCACGACGATCATAGGTGATGACCCGGAACCCCGCCTCGAGCAGGGCGAGCGTCTGGTACTCGAACATGTCGCCCGTCAGCGGCCAGCCGTGAATCAACACCACGGGCTGGCCCTGCCCCATGTCCTTCAAATGCAGGTTCGTACCGTCTTTTGCCTCTATGAATGCCATCTAGGAAACTCCCTGTTGAGCTTCCTCAACTGTCGATGGAAGATGACGTTCCTTATCCCATCGCGGGCATTGCGGTTTGATACTCTAGGAGCCCAGTTCGAGTTCCTGGCGAAGGGTGTCGATACGCCTGGACGCTTCGGCCTTGCTGATATCGGTATCGAACAGTTCCGGCTTGTGGGCCTGCTCGGACAGCGTCTTGAGATAAGAGGCCTGCGCATCTGTCATCGGATCATCGCCGGTGGTCCAGTCGTCAGGGTCCTTCTCGAGGTTGGAATGCGGGCCGGGATCGACCTTCGGGTTGTTGTTCGACATTGGAGAACTCCTTGTTGTTCTCCAAATGTTCACGTTGCGATTCCGTTCCGAAGATCTGGCCTTAAGTACTCGATTTCGCGTTCAGCCGGATACCAGCATCAAGAGAAGCTGCGCGCGCACGGCTTTCGCGCCCTCGGTATCTGTCCCGTTGATTGCTTTCATCATCAAGATGAGGCCAGGGCACAAGTCGGCGGACCCCTCATTCATAGAGCCCACGGCTTCGAGTTGCGAGGTTGTCGCTCCTTGAGCAAGCATCGACATCGTCACCTGTGTCCAGTCACCTTCGGCGGCTTCACGCCGCTGCGTCGGCGCCTTCATACCGCTGGCAGCGGCACGAAACAGCGCCACTGCCTGCGCCATGAGCCGCTCCTGAACCAGCCCTTCGACTGGCCTGTCCGAGAAGACGGATGCGCCCTTTATCGCGAAGTCAGAGCAAAGCTTTGCGTCCACTTCGAGTAGGGCCTGATAGATACCGATCTGGGTATCCAGAAGGGCAGCCTGATCTGCATCGTTTGCCACCCCCACCATGGGCGCATATTTGCGGCGAAGCTCGGCCATGATAGACGCGGCGCGCATACGAACGTCGTTTTCCGGTGCCCCGCTTTTCAGAAGAGCGCTCATTTGCCCTGTCATCGATGCGTAGTCTGCAGGAAAGGAGGTTTCGATGACATCATAAAGCTCCGGGCCTTCCGATCTCAGGATTTGGCCCATGATTTGCGGTGTCAAAAGCTGCATCTGGACAATTTCGCCGATGTGCTTGCCGCCGACGATCCCGACGCCTATCGCCACAGGCAGGATCAAAGAGGCCCTCTTCGTCGAGACACCGAGGCGGGAGAGTACCGCGAAAATGAGCGCGCCCAACCCACCGAACACAGCACCGCAAACCGCGCCGACAACCCAGCTTGGCGCTAAAACAATATACGATATCATAACAACTCCATATTTTTTGCCGCTATAGCATCGGGGCTATGGGTTGTTAATCCTCATTCGTTGCGATGGTAACTTTCTGACAAACCCCTACCGTTGCGCGGTCTGCCAGTTTTCGGCGCGCTCGTAGTTTACCTCCGCCGGGGCCAGCATCGCGCCGCCGCGGATATGGTCCGCCGCCTTCTCGGCCAGCATGATCGTCGGCGCGTTCAGGTTGCCCGTCGTGATCGACGGCATGATCGAGGAATCCACGATGCGAAGCCCATCGAGGCCGATCGCACGCGTCGTCTCGTCCACCACCGCCATCGGATCGTCCGCACGGCCCATGCGGTTGGTGCAGGACGGATGGTAGGCGCTTTCCACATGCTCGCGCACGAATGCGTCGATCTGCTCGTCGCTCTGCACATCGGCACCGGGCGAGATTTCGCGCCCGCGATACGGGTCGAACGCCGCCTGCGCGAAAATTTCCCGGGTCAGCCGCACGCAGGCCCGCATCTCCACCCAGTCGTCCGGATGGCTCATATAGTTGAACAGCACGGAGGGTTTGGCGGCGGGATCCGCCGAGGCCAGCCGCACGGCCCCCCGCGACCGCGAGCGCATCGGCCCGACATGGGCCTGGAACCCGTGCTCGGATGCGAGGCCCTTGCCATCATAGGTTACGGCCAGCGGCAGGAAGTGAAACTGGATGTCCGGATATGCCACCCCGGGCCGCGAGCGGATGAAACCGCAGCTTTCGAAATGGTTCGTCGCACCGAGCCCATTCTTCATCAACAGCCATTGCGCGCCGATGCGCCCCTTGGCCACCAGCCCCTGCGCCGAATAGAGCGTGATCGGCTCCTTCGAGGCGAGCTGGAAGTAGAACTCCAGATGGTCCTGGAGGTTCTCGCCGACGCCCGGCCGGTCGGCCACCACCTCGATGCCATGGCCGGCAAGCTCCGCCGCCGGGCCGACGCCGGACAGTTTCAGAAGCTTCGGCGAATTGATCGAACCGGCGGACAGGATCACCTCCCGGTCGGCCTTCGCCACATGGCTGACGCCGTCGCGCCGCCACGAGACGCCGACCGCGCGCCGCCCCTCGAAGAGGATGCGCTCCACGAAGGCATGGGTTTCGACCTTGAGGTTGGCGCGCGACATCGCCGGCTTCAGGTACGCGTTGGCGGTAGACCAGCGGCGACCGTTATGGACGGTCATGTCCATGCGGCCGAAGCCCTCGAAGCGCGCGCCGTTGTAATCGTCCGTCACCGGATAGCCGGCCTGCCGCCCCGCCTCGACGAAGGCCTTGTAAAGCGGGTTGGTCATCCGGCCGTAGCTGGTATGCAATGCGCCATCGCCGCCACGATAGGCATCGCCGCCGTCTTCCCGCGCTTCCGCCCGGCGGAAATAGGGCAGTACGTCCGCATAGGACCAGCCATCCGCCCCCTCGTCCTGCCAGCGATCGAAATCCTGCGGGGCGCCGCGCACATAAACCATGCCGTTGATGGAGGAAGAGCCGCCCAGCACCTTGCCGCGCGGCAGGTTCATCCGCCGACCGCCGAGGCCGGGCTCCGGCTCGCTTTCATAGCCCCAATTGTACTTGTCCATGTTCATCGGGATGGACAGCGCGCTCGGCATCTGGATCAGCACCGAGCGGTCCGATCCGCCGAATTCCAGCACCAGGACGCGCGTCGACGGATCTTCGCTCAACCGCGCCGCCAGCACCGAGCCCGCCGAGCCCGCGCCGATGATGACGTAATCGAAATGTTCAACAGCCATGGCAGACCTCAATAGGGCGACTCGACCGAACCGAGATTGACGTAGACGCTCTTCACGCGCGTATGCGCGTCCAGCGCGGCGCGGCCGTTTTCCCGGCCGAGGCCGGAGCGCTTGACGCCGCCGAAGGGCAGTTCGATGGGCGTGATGTTGTAGTGGTTGATCCAAGTCGTGCCGGCGTCGAGCCGCGCGATGACGCGGTGCGCGCGTGCCAGATCGCGCGAGAACACGCCTGCCGCCAGCCCGAAATCCGTATCGTTGGCGCGGGCGACGACCTCGTCCTCGTCTCGGAACGCAAGCACGGACATGACCGGCCCGAAAATCTCGTCCCGTACGATGCGCATGTCGTCGCGGCATGCATCGAACACCGTCGGCGCAACGAAGGCTCCCGCCGCCAGCGCACCGTCCGTCACGCGGCCGCCGCCGGCAACCGCACGGGCGCCCTCGCGCCGGCCGATATCGATATAGGACAGGACCTTCTGCATGTGCTGGTGGGAGATCAGCGCGCCGATCTGCGTTGCCGGATCCAACGGATCGCCGACCACGAGCCGTTCCGTGCGCTCCTTCAGCCGCTTCAGGAATTCAGCGTGCACCGCCTCCTGCACGAAGACGCGCGTGCCGTTCGAGCAGACCTCCCCAGCGGAGTAGAAATTGGCCAGCATCGCCGCCGAAACCGCATCGTCCAGGCTGGCATCTTCGAAGACGACGAGCGGCGACTTGCCGCCAAGCTCCAGCGTAACCTGCTTCAGGGTCGCAGCCGCATCGGCCATGACCTTCTTGCCGGTGCCGACCTCGCCCGTCAGCGATATCTTGGCGATCTCCGGATGGCGCGTCAGCAGACGCCCGGTGGAGCCATCGCCCTGCAGCACGTTGAAGACGCCGTCGGGCAGGCCGGCCTCGGTCAGGATCTCGGCAAGCCGCACCGCCGTCGTCGGCGTCAGCTCCGCCGGCTTGAAGATCATCGCATTGCCGGCCGCCAACGCGGGCGCGGCCTTCCAGCAGGCGATCTGCATCGGATAGTTCCACGCGCCGATACCGGCGACGATGCCCAGCGGCTCGCGGCGCGTGTAGCCGAAGGCCGTCGGGCCGAGATCGACATGCTCGCCGGCAAGGCCTGCGGCCAGGCCGGCGAAATATTCCAGGCAGTCCGCGCCGGATGCGATGTCCACGGCGCGCGTTTCCTGTACGGGCTTGCCGGTATCCAGCGTCTCGAGCTCGGCCAGTTCGTCGTTGCGCTCGCGCAGGAGGGCGACCGCACGGTTGAGGACACGGCCGCGCTCCGCCCCCGTCATGGCGCCCCATACCGCCTGCCCCTCGCGCGCGGCGGATACGGCGGCATCCACTTCGTCCGGCCCGGCGATGGCCACTTCCGCGATGGCCTCTCCCGTGGCCGGATTGACGTTGGCGAAGCTGCGTCCGCGCACGGCGCGCACGGAGCGCCCCCCGATATGGCTGGACACCAGCGGCAGGCTTGCGCCGATATGCGGCCGCGTCAATTCCGCCTGGGGCGCCGCCGGGCGCGCCGCCGCGATCTCGCGGTCGACGAAGTCGCTGGCCATGCGCCGCGCCGCCTCGCTGTCCGTCTCCACCGTCTGCGACAGGGTGGAACGCAGCCACAGCCCGTCGATGACCGCCGCGATGGACAGGGCCACGCGCTCGGCATCTTCGCCGGAGACGAGCCGCCGCAGATCGTGCCGGAGGTTGGAAAGCATGCGCTGCTGATAGATGCGCTGCACCCGACGCAGCTTGGCCGAATGCAGGACCTGGCCCCAGAAGGCCAGCCAGACGCTGCCGGTCCGCTGGTCGAACTCTTCCGGCGCCAGATTGGCGTCGATCACCGCCTGGATGCGTTCGCGCGGGGAACCGGCATCGCGCAGTCGGATGAGAACGGCGTCGGACACGCGGTTGGCCAGATGGCGCAACGTGGCCTCGAGCAGGCCGTCCTTGTCGCCGAAATAATGGGAGACGAGACTGGGGGCGAAGCCGGCGCGGCCGGCGATCTCCGAGAGGCTCGCTGCGGCGAAACCCACCTCGGCGAGCGCGTCGACGGTGGCTTCGACAAGCTGGCGACGGCGCTCTTCCTCTACGCCGGAGCGCGTTGCGTTCAATGCTCTGCTCATGACAACTCCTTGCTGGCGGCAAGGATAGCAGGCGTTGAACGATCATTCAATGAATGTCGCATGACGGCCATCCGGCAGGGGGTATCAACGGCTTTTCTGGCTTAATCGCTTGCCAATCAGGCTGAACGGACGTTCAAGCGGTTGACAGATAGCGAGATCGTGACAGACTTGCCACAATGATGCATGCACCCGTCCGCTGGATCGGACATAAGGGCCGGCACACCGTCATACCAACTGATCCGAAGGAGAGACAATGGTTTCCGGAACGCGTCTCCGCACCCCCGCCCTCATGGCAGCCCTGGCCTTTGCGGCCATCCCGGCACAGGCGCTGGCCGCCGAGCCGGATTCCTGCCGCACGGTGCGCCTGGCCGATGTCGGCTGGACGGACATCACTGCCACCACGGCGACCGCGTCGGTCGTGCTGGAAGGGCTGGGATACGAGCCGCAGACCAGCATCCTGGCCCTGCCCGTCACCTTCACGTCCCTTGCCAACGGCAATATCGACGTGTTCCTGGGCAACTGGATGCCCACCATGGAAGCCGATATCGGACCCTATCGCGACAAGGGCGAGATCGAGGTGATCCGCACCAATCTCGAGGGCGCGAAATATACGCTGGCCGTGCCGCGCTATCTGTACGATGCCGGCCTGAAGAGTTTTGCCGATATCGCCAAGTTCCGCGAGCAGTTGAACAATCGCATCTACGGCATTGAGCCCGGAAATGACGGCAACCGGCTGATCCTCGACATGATCCAGAAGGACACGTTCGGGCTTTCGGGTTTCGAACTGGTGGAATCGTCCGAGCAGGGCATGCTTTCGCAGGTATCGCGCCAGACGCGCGGCGAGCAGCCCATCGTCTTTCTCGGCTGGGAGCCCCATCCGATGAACTCGAATTTCGAGCTTGCCTATCTGGAAGGGGGCGATGACGTCTTCGGGCCGAATTTCGGCGGTGCGACGGTGGATACCAATACCCGCAAGGGCCTTGTGGAAGCCTGCCCCAACCTCGGCCAATTCCTCAAGAACCTGGAATTCACGCTGCCGCTCGAAAACGAGATCATGGGCGCCATCCTGGACGACAACAAGGAGCCGGAACAGGCAGCGCGCGAATGGCTCGCCGCCCATCCGGACACGCTCGGCCCATGGCTGGACGGCGTCACGACCTTCTCCGGAGAGCCCGCACTGGAAGCCGTGAAGGCCAAGCTCGGCTCGTGATCAGCGGCAGGTCGACAGAAATGTGACCATGCCGAAATTCCAGACCGTGGCGGCAAGCGCCAGCGCGGTCAGGACCGCACCGGCCATAAGCAGGGTCGATGCGGTCCGCGCTGCCCACAGGCGATATTGCAGCAGCAGCATCGCCGCCAGCGGCACCAGGGATGCGAGCCACACTCCCACCAGCACCGCCCGCTGCACCGACGTGCCGGCAAACGGCCGCATGTCCCAGCCGAAGGCACAGCCGACGGACAGCAGCGCATACAGCGCGATAAAGACCACCCCCCACCATGCGAAGCCGCCGGTCAGCATCCAGAAGACGGCGCGTGAATTGCGTTCGGACCCGGTCATGGCAGCGGTACCCTTTCGACCAGCATCGGGATGACGGCGAGGAGCGCGCTCGACAGGATCGCGATCAAAAGGGTGAAATCCTGCCACAGTTTTGCGATCGTAACCGGCGCAGCGCGCGAGGCGGACACCAGCCCCGCACGCCCCCGGAAGAAGGCGACCGCGCAGAGAAGCGCCCCGACGAAAGCCTGCATCAGCCCATAGCAGACCAGCGCCAGGTTGGCGGCCGCGTAGGCATGCACGAACGGATCGGGCAGATGATAGCGGATCAGCGCCGCCAGAATGACGATCATCGCCAGATTGCTTCCGAACCCGACCGCCAGCCACATCTGGCGCGTGTCGCGCTTCGACCGGTTCGCCGCAGCCGCCATACGCACCGCCGCCATCGCCGCGCCGGCCGACACGACCACGAAGGCCACTAGCCCGAACCCGCTTTGCATCAGTTGCGGCGGTGGCCAGCCTGGCGCGACCAGCCACAGGAACAGTGCGCCGAAGGCAAGCGACGAAAACAGCGAAAGATTGGCGATCAGCGTTGCGCCCATCGCCCAGACGCTCGGCGGATCGCTGGTTTCGCCGGCCGTCAACGCCGTCTCTCCGCGCCCGATGGGAAGCGGGCCGTAATCCACGCGCGCGCCCTGTCCCCGCGTCCAGAGCAGCAGGATGGCGATTGTGGCGACGAAGGCGAGAGGCGTGATCCAGTAGAAGCCGAACAGCAGCGACAGGAAGATGGTGGAGGTGACGAGAGCGCTCCACAGCGGCAGGAAGGTCGGCCGGGGCAGGATGATGACGCTCTTGATCGCCCCTGTCACCGGATGGATGCCCAGCGTCTCCTGCCAGCCGTTGCGGGCGAAGCCGAGATACCCCTCGCCGCGCGCCAGTGCGGGGCCGAGTTGCGGCGTCAGCGGATCGCGGTCGTCCACATGCGGAAGCGACGCGAAGGCGTATGACGGCGGCGGGACGGGCGTCGCCCATTCCAGCGTTTTCGCGCCCCAGGGATTGCGCTTCGTGCGTCGGCCGAAGCCGACCTGCGTGATCACATCCACCAGGAACAGCGCGAAACCGATCGTCATGATGAAGCCGCCGACCGAGGACAGGAGGTTCAGCGTTGTCCAGCCGACCGCGTCCGGATAGGTGTCGACGCGGCGGGGCATGCCGCGCAGGCCCGTCAGGTGCATCAGGAAGAAGGTCAGGTTGAAGCCGACGAAGATCAGCCAGAAGGCCGCCTTGCCGAGCCCGAAGGATGTGGTGCGCCCGGTGACCTGCGGCAGCCAGTAATACACGGCCGCCAGCATGGGGAACACGAACCCGCCCACCAGCACGTAATGCAGGTGCGCCACCACGAAATGGCTGTCGTGCACCTGCCAGTCGAAGGGCACCACCGCCACCATGACGCCGGTCAGGCCGCCGCATACGAACACGAAGAAGAAACCGAACAGATGCAGCATCGGCAGCGACAATTGCGGCCGGCCCGATAGCAGCGTGGCAAGCCATGCAAATATCTGCACGGCCGTCGGCACGGCCACCAGTGCGCTTGCGGCCGAAAAGAAGGCCAGCGCCAGATGCGGGATGCCCACGGTGAACATGTGGTGTACCCACAGGCCGAACGACAGGAAGCCCACGGCCACCACGGCCACGACGATCCAGCTATAGCCGACGATCGGCCTGCGGGCCAGCGCCGGCAGCATGGTCGAGATGGCGCCGGCCGCCGGCAGGAAGATTATGTAGACCTCCGGATGTCCGAACAGCCAGAACAGGTGCTGCCAGAGAAGCGAATCCCCGCCGCGCGTCGGATCGAAGAACGGGATGTCGAACGCGCGCTCGACCTCCAGCATGATCGAGCCCAGGATCAGCGGCGGGAAGCCCACCAGCATCATCCCGGCGGTGACGAGCAGATACCAGCCCAGCAGCGGCATCTTCGCCAGCGACATGCCCGGCGCGCGCATGGTCAGGATGCTGACGGTGATCTCCACCGCGGCTGCGACGGCCGATATCTCCACGAAGGTGATGCCGAGCAGCCAGACATCGGCGTTGATGCCCGGCGTGTAGACGCCGGAAGACAGCGGCGTATACATGAACCAGCCCGTATCGGGGGCGACGCCGGCCAGCATCGCGACGATGAGGATGGAGCCGCCGAAGACGTAGCACCAGAAGCCATAGGCGCTCAGGCGCGGAAAGGCGAGATCCCGCGCACCGAGGATCTTGGGCAGCATGTAGATGGCAAAGCCCTCGAACATCGGGATGGCGAACAGGAACATCATCACCGTGCCGTGCATGGTGAAGATCTGTCCGTAGATTTCCGGTCCGACGAAGGCGCTGCCGGGCGTCGCCAGTTGCGCGCGGATGATCATCGACAGGATGCCGCCGATACCGAAGAAGACGAAGGCAGCGACCATGAAGCGCCGGCCGACGATCGTGTGGTTGACAGCCGCGAGACGGCCCCATCCCCGCTCCGTCTTCCAGATCGCATGCAGCGCCTTGTGAAGCTGGATGGGGCTGCCGGCGACCGGCGCTTGCGATGCGGCCTGCACGATATCTTCCTGTCCTGCGCTCATCGAGCGGCCTCCCCGGCGAAGGCGGCGAAATCTTCGGGCGCCAGGGCTTCGATGGTGAAAGTCATTCCGGAGTGTCCGATGCCGCAATACTCGGCGCAGACGCCGCTGAAACGGCCCGGCCTGTCGGCCTCGATGCGCAATGTGTTGCGATGGCCCGGGATCGCGTCGAGCTTGCCCGCCAGCCGCGGCACCCAGAAGCTGTGGATGACGTCCTGCGATACGATTTCCACATCCACCGGCCGCCCGGCCGGTATGGTGGCGACGTCGATCGTCTCGGCAAGGTCGGGGCGGTCGGGATAGCTGAAGCGCCATTGCCAGCGCTCGCCGCGCGCCTCGATGCGCCACACGTCCGGCGCGGGATGGGCCAGCAGGCGCTCGCCGGCGATCAGGGCGTAGATCATCAGCGCCGTCAGCACCGCCAACGGCATCACGAAGCCGCCCCACAGGATGAAGCTCTTGTGTCCGGCCGCCGCCCAGGCGGTGCCGCCGCTTCGGAACGCATAGGCGAAGAGCCCGAGCACCAGCGCCATCAGCACCGTCGCCCCGGCCAGCATGACCCACCAGATGGCTGCGATCGTGCCGGCGGCGGGACCGGCCGGATCGAGCGTCGACAGCGGACCGGCGCAGCCGGCCAGCGCCATCAGCGCGCCGAGGCTCCCCAAGCGCATGGCGCGGCCTATGTTCACGCCATGAGACGAAGGAGGCCGCGCATGTCCGACGAACCCAAAGCCGAAAACCCGGTCATTGCGGATATCAAGCAATACGATCTTCAATCGGCCATCGCGGTGGCGGGCCACCCGCTGCATGCGATGAGCGTTCATTTCCCGATAGCCCTGGTGATCGGCACGCTGGTCCTCGACCTTCTCTACTGGTTCTTCGCAGACCCGTTCTTCCTGCGGGCCGGCACATGGGCGGCCGGCGCCGCCTTCCTGACGGGCGTCGGCGCGGGGGTCATCGGCACGGCGGAGCTGATCCTGGTCAAGGGCATCCGTATCCGCGCGGCAAGCTGGTCGCATGCCGTGGCGGCGATGACGCTGATTTCCATCGCCGGCACCAATTGGGGCCTGCGCCTCGTCAACCCGGACGCGGTCCTGCCGCTCGGCCTGTTCCTGTCCGTCGTCGGCGCGGCCGTCACGGGCCTTGCCGGCTGGTACGGAGGCAAGCTGATCTTCGATCATGGCGTCGGCATCCTCATCACCGACGACCACTGATCGAGGCCCAGGAGCTCGGCCAGGCCACCTGGCCGCAGCAGCCATTCCGGCAGCGACAAGGCGGCGAAGGAGGGCTTCATCAAGACGACGGTCAATATGCCGGTCACGATCAGGACGCCGATCACCACGATGGCGATCATCCTCCAGGCCGGCATATGGTTTCCTTCCTTGAAGACGTCGATGACCGCGCTGCCGACGCGGATGTGAAGCTTGGCCAGCATGCCCACCAGCACCAGCTTGACGGCGAACCACGCGGTGAACGTCTCCATCGCGAAGATGAGGGCCGTGCCGGTGCCGATGGCGATGAATGCGGCCGGCGAGACGATGGATACGAAGACGAAGCGCGTCACCTTCTGGATACGGAAAAGCGGCTCGCCCGTCGCGCCGATCTGGCGCCGCGCCAGCATGAAGGGCGCAGACATCAGCCCGGCGCACCAGATGGACAGGGCGATGATATGCGCGATCTTCAGCCAGACGACCGTCACGGGCGCGCATCCGCTTCGTCGCGGCCGAGCGCCCGAGCGACGATGACAAGCGCCGCCACAAGGTAGGGCAATGCGCCGGGCGCCCACATGATGAGCCCGGCCAGTTGCTGGTCGGCCAGCGCCGACATGCCGAAAGCCTCCGGCGGCAGGAAATGCGCGGCATACAGCGGGCGCGGCGCGAACGTTATCAGGGCGCCCAGAAGCCCCATCTGCATCATCGCCGCCAACATCAGCAGCCCGGCTTCGATGCCCGCATTCCGGGGCTCCAGCACGCAAGCCCAGAACAGGAACGCACTGGCGATCAGGCTGAGTTGCATGAGCCAGTAGATGCCGTCATCGGCCAGGGCCGCGGCGTAGGGCATCGGCGCATGCCAGAACCACAAAAGCAGCGCATGGAGCAGCAGCCAGAAGCCCGGATGCGACAGGCGCATGCGGCCGCGCAGCGGGTTGGCCAGCGCGAACAGCGGCGCGGCGACGGCCACCAGCAGAACGTGATGGGCTACCCGCGCCGAGAACAGGGCGGCGCTGAGCGCGCAGAGCGGCGATACGAACGCCACGACGAGGACAAGCCAGCCGGCCGCGAACAGAGGCGCGGACCCGGCCTGTCCGTTTTGCCGACGCAGCCAGAGGAAAAGGACGGGCAATGCGGCAAGGCTTGCCAGAAGCACCGGGTCAAGCGCCCAACGCGTCATGAGCTCGGCCGGAACGGGCGGCGTACCGCAAAACGGTATCGAAATCGTCGTCTCCATGCGGGCGCGTCCCTCGGTGCTGCCTGTTGCCTCTCCGGCAGGGGAATTAGAGCACCGTCGCGTTCCGTCGCCATGCAAACCTGGAACAATTCGATGAAAAAAGCGTGGGGTTCTGGCTGTCAGGTCGATTTTACGCGCCATTTGCACGTGAGGATTAGTTGACTTTTCTATTCATGATTTCATAACACCGGCAGCGAGTTTCCCGGGGCCTCAGACCCCGACCATTCCAGACCCATCGAAGGATGCGGGATCATGATCGAACGAATCCGCGCAGGCGCCCTTGCCCTGTCCCTCATGCTGGCCGCCGGCGGCTCGGCATTCGCACAGCAGGATGGCGCACCGACGCCTCCCGCCGCGCCGCAGGCTCCGGCATCCGTCGAGACCGCGCCGGCACAGCAGGCGCAGCCTGTACAGCAGCCGCCGGCGCCCGCCGCCACGGTGCCGCCTGCGGGCACTCCGGCCGCTCCTCAGCCGGCTGCTCCCGTCGAGACACCTTCGGCTGTGGCCCCGGCGGAGGCTGTTTCGCCGCCCTCGACAACCGAGCCTGTGGCGACGCCGCTGGAGCCGGTAGCCGAGCAGAACCCCGCGCTGCCACACGACCTGTCGCCCTGGGGCATGTTCATGGCGGCCGACTGGGTGGTGAAGGGCGTGATGATCGGCCTTGCCTTCGCCTCTCTCGTCACCTGGACGATCTGGCTGGCCAAGGCGCTGGAGCTTCGTCTGGCCACGCGCCGCGCCAAACGCGGCGTACGGCAGATCGAGGCCGCTCCCGAGCTTGCCAGCCTGGAAGCAGGTGGTTCCGGTGCGCTGCGGCGCGGGCCGGTCGCCGCCATCCTGAAGACGGCTCAGGACGAGCTTGCCCGCTCCGGCGGCCTGCCGGCCGATGGCGTCAAGGAGCGCGTTGCCATCGCCGTCGCACGGATCGAGGCGCGCGCCGGGCGCTCCATGACGAAGGGTACGGGCGTGCTCGCCACCATCGGCGCAACGGCCCCCTTCGTCGGCCTGTTCGGCACGGTCTGGGGCATCATGAACTCTTTCATCGGGATCAGCCAGGCCAACACGACCAACCTGGCGGTCGTCGCGCCGGGTATCGCCGAGGCCCTCCTGGCCACGGCCATCGGCCTCGTTGCGGCCATCCCGGCCGTCATCATCTACAACAGCTTTGCACGCTCCACCGCGGGATACCGCGCGCTCCTGGCCGATGGCTCCGCCGCGGTCATGCAGCATCTGTCGCGCGGGCTGGACCGGCGCGATGCCGCAGGTTCGCCCAACCGGTTCCACGCGGCGGCGGAGTAAGCTCCATGGGCGTGAACCTGAAGGAATCGGGCGGCGACGACATCGGCGAGATGGCCGAGATCAACGTGACGCCCTTCATCGACGTGATGCTGGTGCTTCTGATCATCTTCATGGTGGCCGCACCGCTTTCCACGGTCGACGTGCCGGTGGACCTGCCGGTATCGAACGCCCGTCCGGCAGACAGGCCGGACGAGCCGGTCTACCTGACAGTGCAGGACGATCTGCGGCTCGTTCTGGGCGAGGCGGAACTGGAGAGAACGGACCTGCAGGCCCGGCTGGACGCACGCACGGAAGGCAACCGCGAGCAGCGCATCTTCCTGCGCGCGGACGGCGCCGTCGCCTATGGCGACCTGATGGAGGTGATGAACGCGCTGCGCTCGGCCGGCTATCTGAAAATCGCCCTCGTGGGGCTGGAAGACACCAACGCCGCAGCCGGCGCTGGAGAGCCTGCCGCGCAATGACAGGCAAAGGCCCCCACGCACGTACACTCGAAAGCCACGGGCGGCTGTCGGCCCTGCGCTGGGGCGCTGCCGGCGCCGTCGTGCTTGCGCTCCATTCGTCGGCCGCGTGGTACGGGCTCGTCCGCCCGCCCGAAGCGGCCCCGCCGCCCGGCGCCCCGGAAGCCGCCGTCCTGATCGATCTTGCTCCGCCGGCAGCTTCGCAGGCCTCGGCCGCCGTGGAAGGCGACATCGAGGAAGAGCCGAACGAGGCCGAACCCCTCCCCGAGCCTCCGGAGCCGACACCGCCCGAGCCGGTGGAAGAACCGCAGCCGGAGCCGGAACCGATTCCCGAACCGGAGCCTGAACCCGAGCCAGAACCGGAGCCCGAGCCCGAGCCCGAACCGGAGCCGGAGCCGGAACCCGAACCGGTCGAGGAGCCGGAAATCGCTCCACCCGAATTGCCGGAGATGGAAACCCAGTCCGACGCGATCCTGAATGCGCCGCGGCCCACCGCACGCCCGACGCCACCCCCGCCGGTACGACAGGCGCAACGCGAGCGTCCGCGCCAGGAAACCCGCCGCGAGCCTCGGCGCGAACAGCCGCAACGTCAGCAGCGGCGGCGGCCGGCAGCGTCGGAGGCGTCCGCCGCCTCGCAAGGCCAGCGGAACCGAGAGGCCAGCCAGGGCTCTCGCGCCTCGTCGGTATCGCCGGCACGTTGGCAATCGCAGGTCCAGGCACGGCTGAACCGCTTCAAGCGGACACCGCCGGGCGGTGGCCGCGGCACCGTCTCCATCGCGTTCAGCATGGATGGCGGCGGCCGGCTGACGGGTGCGCGCGTCTCCCGCTCCGCCGGCAATCCGGTGCTCGACCAGGCGGCGTTGCAACTGGTGCGCCGCGCCAGCCCCTATCCGGCGCCTCCGGGCGGCAGTCCGGTTTCCCTGACCGTGCCCATCCGTTTCGACTGACATGAAAACGCCCGCCGTCGTTACCGACGGCGGGCGTTTCCTTATTTGGGCATTACAGGGTCAAAGCGGCTTCAGGCCGGCTTCGATCTCGGCGCGACGGCCCTCCAGGAAGGGCGGCAGGGACAGGCTTTCGCCCAGCGTTTCCATCGGCTCGTCGGTCGCGAAACCGGGCCCGTCCGTCGCGATCTCGAACAGGATGCCGTTCGGCTCGCGGAAGTAGAGGCTCCGGAAATAGAAGCGATCCACCGGCCCGCTTTGCGGCAGGCGCAGATGCGCCAGCCGCTGCGTCCATGCATCGTAATCCCCGTCCGGAATGCGGAAGGCGACATGATGCACGCTGCCGGCCCCCGGCTGCGCCGCCGACAGGTTCGGCTCCTCAGCGACGTGCAATTCCGCTGCCGGACCACCGTCGCCCATCTCGAACACCAGCGTCCGCGCTCCATCGATGCCCTCGTATTCCCGCGCCTTGCGCATACCGAGAACCTCCTTGACCACGAGCTCCGTCCGGCTGGCATCCGGTACGCTCATCGTGATGGGGCCGAGGCCGCGGATCTGGAACTCTGCCGGCACCGTGGACGCATCCCAGGGGGTGGACGGCCCCGCTCCGTCATCGTCGATGAGAGACAGCCTCTGGCCCTCCGGGTCCTCGAAATCGATCGTCGCCCGCCCGTCGCGCAAGATTATGCCGCCATTGGCGACGCCCTCGTCGGCAAACCGGGAAACCCAGTATTCCAGCGCCTTCTGCCCGGCGACGCGCAGGCCGGTGCGGTTGATGGAGTGGGTCCCGCGACGCTCCCGCTCGACCGGCCAGTCGAAGAATGTGATGTCGGTGCCGGGGTTCGCCTCGCCATCGGCATAGAAAAGGTGATAGGCGCTGACGTCGTCTTGGTTGACCGTCTTCTTCACCAGCCGCAGGCCGAGCACCCGCGTATAGAAATCGTGGTTGCCACGGGCATCGGCCGTGACGGCGGTCAAATGATGGATGCCGATCAGTTGCATGGGTCTGCCCTCCGCTGCTGGCGGCCGAAACCGCGCTGTCTTCGTTGGGGCTCATATGGTCCCGATGCCGGGCTCTTCACATTGTTCACCTTTTCAACGCACTGTTCAACGCTGTCGATCAGTCGCGGCGAAACTGCGGTTCGCGCTTTTCGATATAGGCGGCCATGCCCTCCTTCTGGTCCTCCAGCGCAAACATCGCGTGGAACAGGCGGCGTTCGAAACGCAGCCCCTCGGAGAGGGAAACCTCGTCGGCGCGGTGGACCGTCTCCTTCAGCATCATCGTCACCAGACGCGAGCGCTCGGCGATCCCGGCAGCCATGGCGATGGCCTCGGCCTCGAGTTGCGCCGCGGGGAAGATACGGGCCACCAGCCCGCAACGTTCTGCCTCTGCGGCATCCATCATGCGTCCGGTCAGGCACAGCTCCATCGCCCTGGAGCGGCCGACAAGCCGCGTCAGCCGCTGCGTTCCGCCCATGCCGGGCATCACGCCCAGGCGGATCTCCGGTTGACCGAAGCGGGCCGTATCGCCGGCCAGAATGATGTCGCACATCATGGCCAGTTCGCAGCCGCCGCCCAACGCATAGCCGTTTACGGCCGCTATGGTGGGAATGCGGATCGCGGTGAAACGGTCCCAGGTGGCGAACCAGTTCTCGCGGATCATGTCGCGGAAATCGGCCTGCTGCATCTCCTTGATATCGGCCCCGGCGGCAAAGGCCTTCTGCGACCCGGCAACGACGATGCAGCCGATGTCCGGATCGCGGTCGAACCCTTCCGCGGCCGAAGCGATCTCTTCGGCCACGGCGCGGTTCAACGCGTTCAACGCCTCCGGCCTGTCGAGGCGGATAATGGCCACGCGGCCCTGTGTTTCTGTCCTGATGGTCGCCATTTCGTTCTTTCCGTCTGCAGTCAGTGAGCCGCCCGCAAGGCTGCGGGCAATCGTGCCGGGCCGAGGTCGGGTGCGAAGTCGGGATCGGCGACACCGGGAACAGGGTCCAGGCCGTCGGCTTCCAGCGCCCCTTCCAGCGTGTCGCAGGCCCAATGCGGGTTCCTGTCCTTGTCGATCACGGCGGCGCGGACGCCTTCGTGGTAGTCGGGGCTGGCCAGGCAGCGGCAAGCGGCATGGAATTCGTTGACCAGGCATTCCGAAAGGTCTGCCGCCTGCTTTGCGCGGCGCAACAGCTCCATCGTCGCCAGAAGGCTGCGCGGCGAGCGCCTGTTCAGCGTATCCAGCGTCCGCCGCGCGAATTCCGTGCTGCGATTGCCGAGCGCCTCGACGATGTCCTGCACGCCGTCGTGCCGGAATGCGCGCGAGATCGCCGCTTCCTGTTCGGCGAAAAGGCCTGGACCGGGCCGAGTGGCGAAGCGCGCGATGGTCTGGTCGACGCCGTCTTCGCCATGCACGAGTGCCTCTCTGAGGGCGGGCAGGCTATCGGCCGGAACATGGCTGTCGGCAAGTCCGGCATGGATCACGTCCGCCGCATCGAACGTATCGCCGGTCAGGGCCAGGTAGCGCCCCGTTTCGCCGGGCGCGCGCGCCAGAAGAAAAGTGGAGCCGACGTCCGGTACGAAACCGATGCCGACCTCGGGCATGGCGAAGCGCGTCCCATCGGTGACGATGCGGTGCCGGACATGGATGCCGAGCCCGGCGCCACCGCCCATGACGATCCCGTCCATCAGCGCCACGACCGGCTTTGCCGCCTGCGCCAGGGCGAGCACCAGCGCGTATTCGCGCCGCCAGAACTCCTCTGCCTGCCCGTCGCCGGCGCGGGCGCTGGCCGCAACGAAACGGATGTCGCCACCTGCGCAAAACGCCCGCCCGCCGGCGCCCTCGAGCAGCACCAGATCAACCTCTAGGTCGGTTTCGAAGGTGGCGAGCGCCCGCAGCGCCGCATCGACCATCTCGATGTTTAGCGCGTTCAGGGCAGCCGGACGATTGAGCCTGATGACGCCGGCCCGGCCTTCGACAAAGGCGAGAACGGGCGCTTCGCCGTCTTTTCCGGTCATCGACAATCCTCCCCGGTTTCGATTTCCAAGACCGAGGTTAGAGCCGGATGACCACCTTTTTACAACTGTCGAGGGAGCCGCCTTGGTTGGGCGTCGCGATTTTGCCGCATAAGCCCCACAGAAAAGTTACCCGCGGCCAGAGAATGTGCGACTGAATTCATCTGTGGTAAAGGAAACCTTTACGACCTCGTCCTACCCTGGAGCCTCGCTGACGATCTGATCCCGACCGGAGGAGACCTATGCTGGGAATCGCACCATCGAGAAGAGGCTTCATCAAGACCGCGCTCTTGTCCATGACGCTTCTGGCCGGCACCGGCGTACCCGCCCTTGCGGACGCCGGCTTTCAACGCTGGATCGCCAACTTCGAAAAGACGGCCGCCTCCAACGGCATCAGCAGGCAAACCTATCGCGCTGTCTTCGCCGGCGTGACCGAGCCCGACCATGACGTGATCCGCTCGGCGCGCTTCCAGCCCGAGTTCCGCGACAATGCGTGGGATTACATGGACAACCGCGTCAACGAGGAAACCGTCGCCGACGGCCGTCGTCTGGCGCAGCAGCATAAGCGCCTGCTCGACGTGATCGAGCAGCGTTTCGGCGTCAGCCGCTACGTCATCCTGGCTATCTGGTCGATGGAATCCAGCTACGGCAAGGCGCTGGAGCGCCCGGGCTCGCTGAAGCACGTGCCGCAGGCGCTGGCCACCCTCGCCTATCTGGACGAGCGGCGAGCCGGCTTCGCCCGCCAGCAGTTGATCGGCGCCCTGAAGATCGTCCAGGCCGGGCATGTGTCGCCCAAGGGGCTCACCGGCTCGTGGGCCGGCGCGATGGGGCATACCCAGTTCATTCCCACAAGCTACCTGGCCTATGCCGTGGACATGGATGGCGACGGACATCCCAATATCTGGACGTCCGTTCCCGACGCGCTCGGCACCGCGGCCAACCTTCTATCCAAGAACGGCTGGCGCACCGGCCGGACCTGGGGATACGAGGTGGCGGCCCCGCGCGGCACGAACCTCGCCGGGCTCGACCGCGCCAACAAGACACTGGCGCAATGGCAGCAACTCGGCTTCCGCCGCGTGAACGGACAGCCCTTCGCCGCCCCGTCCGACAATGCCAACCTCGTCATGCCGGGCGGCCCCAACGGCCCGATCTTCCTGATGACGCGCAACTTCTTCGTCATCAAGCGCTACAACAACGCAGACCGGTACGCCCTCGCCGTCGGCCATCTGGCGGATCGCATCGCCGGCGGCGGCGAGTTCGCCCAGAGCTGGCCGCGTGGCTATACGCCGCTCAGCGTCGCCGAGCGCTACGAGTTGCAGCAGCGCCTTTCTCAGCACGGCTTCTACGATGGCGTGATCGACGGCAAGATCGGCTCCGGGTCGCGCGGGGCCATCAGCGCCTATCAGCGCCAGCGCGGGGTCGCGGAAGACGGCAACGCGTCGCGCGCGCTGCTGGACCTGTTGCGGAGGCACTGAGGCATGCGGCGCGCCAAGCCGGCCGGGCTCAAGACCGGGCTGTCCATGGCGCTCGCCGCCGCCGTCCTGATAACCGGCGTGGCGCTGCCCGCGCCGGTGGCCGCGCAAGAGCAACGCCCCCGCAACATCCTTGAGATGCTGTTCGGTGCGCCGCGACAGGCAGAGCCTCCACGAACGATCCGACGTCAGCAGGCCCCGCGCAAGCAGGCCCGCCAGCGGCGGCCTGCCCAACCCTCGCGCAGCCAGGCAAGCCGCACCGCCGCGCCGGCTCCTGCCCCGGTTGCGGTGGCCAAGGCGGAGGATGCGCGCCGTATCCTCGTCGTGGGGGATTTCATGGCGGCGTCGCTGGCGCGTGGCCTTGCCGACGCCTTTGCCGACGATCCGAATGCACTGGTGATCGGCAAGGCCAACGGCTCGTCCGGGCTGGTGCGTGACGATTTCTACGACTGGAACGAACAGCTCCCCCGGCTGATCGAGGACGAAAAGCCCCAGGTCGTCGTCGTCATGCTGGGCGGCAACGACAGGCAGGCGATCCGAAGGCCGCAGGGTTCCATCGCCGTCCGCACGCAGGACTGGACCACCGAATACGAAAGACGCGCCGGAGCGTTGGCCGAAATCGTCACCGGGGCGGGCATCCCGTTCGTCTGGATCGGCCAACCCTCCTACCAATCCGACAGGATGGCCGAAGACATGGTCTTCCTGAACGGTATCTACCAGAAGGCCGCAACGGCGGCCGGCGGCGAGTTCGTCGATGTGTGGGGTGGGTTCACCGATGCCGGCGGCTCGTATATCTCGTCCGGGCCGGACGTCGAGGGACAGCAACGCCGGCTGCGCAATTCCGATGGCATAACCATGACGCCGGCCGGCGCGGCAAAGCTCGCCTTCTTCGTGGAGAAGCCGGTACAACGCCTTCTGGGCCTTGCCGACCCGGCGCTGGCGCCGGCCGCCGGGGAAACGCCGGGCCTTCTCGAAGCCGCGCCCAGGGTAGACCCGGCCAACGCCACGCGCGTCGCGCCGGTATCCTTCGGCGACCCGGCCTTCGACGGCGCCGATGGCCTGCTTGCCGCTCCGGCTGAGCGCCCTGGCCCCAGCGAGACCCCCTCCCCACGAGAAAGGCTGGTGCGCTCGGGCATCGCCTCAGAGCCCGGAGACGGTCGTGCGGACAGCTTCTCCTGGCCGCGCGACGGCGGCTAGAGTGGGCTCAGTTCCCAATCAGCTGAAGTTCGATTCCCAATCAGCGGACATTTGACTCCCAATCCGCGGGGCTTTAACTCTTGTTTTGCAGTGTTTGCCCGGGGGCATCTATGTATCGGCGATTCATCAGGACCAGGGTGGATGATGCCCTTTCAGACACACCGGTCGTCCTGATCGTCGGCCCGCGGCGTGCAGGAAAGACGACGTTGGTCAGAAAGGTCGGAGACGCTGACCGCGTGTATATTACACTTGACGACCACACCATTCTCGAGGCGGCACAAGCAGACCCGACAGGCCTTATTCGCGGCTTGGATAGGGCGACGATCGACGAGATACAACGAGCACCGCAACTTTTGCTCGCTATCAAAAAGAGCGTTGATGACGGTTACAAACCGGGGAAATTTCTTCTTACGGGATCGGCAAACATTCTGACCTTGCCTCGAATTGCAGACAGTCTGGCTGGCCGGATGGAAACCATCCAAATTCTGCCGCTTGCAAAGGCCGAGATCGATGGGCGAACTCCGACCTTTCTGGACCGCCTTTTCGAAGGTAAGCTCAAAGGTTGCGAACATAATATTGTCGGCAACGAACTCATCCGACTGGTTTTGCTTGGCGGATTTCCTGAAGCCATCGCACGCGACAGCGAACGCCGCCGGCGGGAATGGCTTCGCGCATATCTTACATCCATATTGACACGTGACCTGCGCGATATCGCCGATATTAACAAGCTAACCGAACTCCCTAAATTCGTACGATTAATTGCCGAGCATTCCGCCCAGTTGGTCAATTACTCTCAAGTTGCATCGGGTATAAACGTCACTCACAAGACCGCGCAGCGCTATGTCTGGCTTCTTGAGCAGGTCTTTCTTGTGACCACATTGCAACCATGGTTCACGAACTCGCTGAAACGCATCATCAAAACGCCAAAGTTGCATTTTTTGGACTCCGGTCTTTTGGCAATGGTTCGCGGGTTGTCATTCGATCGGCTACAGGCTGACCGTAGCGCATTCGGCTCCGTTCTGGAGAGTTTCGTTTATTCCGAGATCTCCAAGCTTATGACCGGCTCGAGTCTGAACCTTACACCGTACCATTTCAGGGACCGCGAAATGCGGGAAGTGGACATTGTTCTAGAGCGCGACGATGGAATGATTGCCGGAATCGAGATCAAGGCAAGCGCTACGGTCAAGTCGACAGATTTCGGAGGCCTGCGCGCATTGGCCGAAGCATGCGGAGATCGGTTCGCGTTCGGTGTCATTCTCTACGACAATATCGATGTCGTGCCCTTCGGCAACAGGCTGGTCGCAGCGCCTTTGTCCTGCTTATGGCATTAAGCGTGGCCCGACCCTGCAGGGAACATAAATGCGTTCACTAGCATTGCGGTGAGACGATTCACCGCATGGAGCCGATGATGCTACGACAGATTATCATGCCGTCCGCAGTTGTCCTGATGATGATGACGGGTGGGGCTATGGCGCAGTTTACCGGCCCGTCCGACGTTGCCCAGGCCCAGAGCCGCGGCTATCCCGCGATCACGGTCCAGGAGATTAAGGCCGACCCGAAGGACGATATGAAGGCGACGCTGGAGGGCCGCATCCTGCGCAAGGTGGGGGATGAAGAATATCTGTTCAGCGACGACACGGGCGAAATCCGCGTCGAAATCGACGATGACGATTTCCCCCGCCAGCCCGTATCGGAAACGACGAGGGTGCGCCTTGAAGGAGAGGTCGACACCCACCGCTACAAGGAAGTGGACTTCGACGTCGACAGGGTAACCATCATCCAGTGACCGGCGGCAGGGGTGGCCACGGCCACCCCATCTACGGTCAGCGTGGCAGGGTCGTCGTGCCTGTCAGCGCAAGGTCTATCGCGCGCGCGGCCTGGCGCCCCTCCCGAATGGCCCAGACGACGAGGGATTGGCCGCGCCGCACGTCGCCCGCCGTGTAGAGCTTGTCCACCGAGGTGGCGTAGTCGCTGTCGTTGGCCTTCACCGAAACGTTGCCGCGGCGGTCCACGACGGTTTCGAGCCGGTCGCCCATCTCCGCCAGCAGGCCCTCCGGATCGGGGCCCGCAAAGCCGATGGCGATGAAGGCCAGGTCGGCGCGGATGACGAACTCCGTACCCTCGACCGGGCGCCGCTTCTCGTCCACCTGGGCGCAGCGGACACCTGTCAGTTGGCCGTCTTCGCCGACGAAGTCCAGCGTCGCGATCTGGAACTCGCGCACGGCGCCTTCGGCCTGGCTGGACGAAACGCGCATCTTGGTGGCCCAGTAGGGCCAGGTCGACAGCTTGTCTTCCTTTTGCGGCGGCATCGGCCGGATATCCAGCTGCGTCACCTTGACGGCGCCCTGCCGGAAGGCGGTGCCCACGCAATCCGAGGCGGTGTCGCCGCCGCCGACAACCACGACATGCTTGCCGGCAGCCCAGATCTCGGGCGCATCCCACAAGACGCTTCTGATGTTCTCGCCGCCGACGCGGCGGTTCTGCTGCACGAGGTAGGGCATGGCGTCGTAGATGCCGCCGAGCCCGTTGGAGGGGATACCGGCCTCGCGGGGGCGCTCGGCGCCACCGCAATAAAGGACGGCGTCATACGCGTTAAGAAGATCTTCCAGCGGCTTGTCCCGGCCGATGCCGACGCCGCAATGGAAGGTGACGCCCTCGCCGCTCATCTGCTCGACGCGACGGTCGATCCAGTGCTTTTCCATCTTGAAGTCGGGAATGCCGTAGCGCAGCAAGCCGCCCGGGCGGGACTCGCGCTCGTAGACATCGACGGCATGGCCCGCACGGCCGAGTTGCTGCGCAGCCGCCAGTCCGGCCGGGCCGGAACCGATCACCGCGACGCGCTTGCCGCTCTCGGTCAACGCCGGCTGAGGCTGGATCAACCCCAGCTTGTAGGCCTTGTCGGCCAAGGCCTGCTCGACCGTCTTGATGGCGACGGGCATGTCCTCGAGGTTCAGCGTGCAGGCTTCCTCGCAAGGGGCCGGGCAGATGCGCCCGGTGAACTCCGGAAAATTGTTCGTGGAGTGCAGGTTGCGGATGGCCGTTTCCCAGTCGCCCGAATAGACGAGATCGTTCCAGTCGGGGATCTGGTTGTGAATCGGGCAGCCCGTCGGCCCGTGGCAGAACGGTATGCCGCAATCCATGCAGCGCGCCGCCTGCTTGCCCACCTCCTCGTCGGACATGGGCAGCGTAAACTCCCGGAAATGCCGGATCCGGTCGGACGCCGGCTGATACTTCGCCGTCTGCCGGTCGATCTCCAGGAAACCCGTAACCTTGCCCATGCCCTGCTCCGTCCAGTCTCGATCAATTCAACAATGCGGGGGTTATTCGGCCGCGACCGCCATGCGCATGCGTTCCATTTCCTGCAGCGCGCGGCGATACTCGACCGGCATGACCTTTACGAATTTCGGCCGGTGGCTTTCCCAGTTGTCCATCATCTCCCTGGCCCGCGACGAGCCGGTGTAGTGGAAATGATTGGAGATCAACTGGTACAGCCGCTCGTCGTCATGGCCCGTCATGTCGGACGAAACGTTGACCCGTCCCTTGTGCTGCAGGTCGCCGCCGTGGTGATGGAGCTTCTCGAGCAGGTCGTCCTCTTCAGGGACCGGCTCCAGGTCCACCATCGCCATGTTGCAGCGCTCGGCGAAATCGCCGGCCTCGTCATAGACATAGGCGACGCCGCCGGACATGCCGGCCGCGAAGTTGCGCCCGGTCTGGCCGAGGATGACGACGACGCCGCCCGTCATGTACTCGCAGCCATGGTCGCCGACGCCTTCCACAACCGCGATGGCGCCGGAGTTGCGCACGGCGAAACGCTCTCCGGCGACGCCCCGGAAGTAGCATTCGCCGGAGATCGCCCCGTACAGAACCGTATTGCCGATGATGATCGACTCTTCGGGCACGATGCGGGTGTTGGCGCGCGGCTTCACGATGATGCGACCGCCGGAAAGCCCCTTGCCGACATAGTCGTTGCCGTCGCCGACCAGTTCGAAGGTCACGCCGCGCATCAGGAAGGCGCCGAAGCTCTGCCCGGCGGTGCCCGTCATAAACACCTTGATCGTGTCGTCGGGCAGGCCCTTGAGGCCGTATTTCTTCGCCACCGCGCCGGACAGCATCGCCCCGGCCGAGCGGTCGACGTTGGTGATGGGCGTTTCGACCACCACCGCCTGCCGCCGTGACAAAGCGGGTTCGGCCTCGGCGATCAGCTTGCGGTCGAGGATGTCGGCGATCGGATGCTCCTGCCGACGCGTCCACAAAAGCTCTTCGCGCGCCGCGTCGGGCTTGAAGAAGACCTTCGAGAAATCGAGCCCCTTGGCCTTCCAGTGGTCGATCATCGGCTTCTTGTCGAGCCGGTCCGATTGTCCGATCAGCTCCGACACGGTGCGCACGCCCATCGCGGCCATGATCTCGCGCACTTCCTCCGCCACGTAGAAGAAGAAGTTGATGACGTGCTCCGGAAGGCCCTTGAAGCGCTTGCGCAGCACGGGGTCCTGCGTGGCGACGCCGACCGGACAGGTGTTCAGGTGGCACTTGCGCATCATGATGCAGCCGGCGGCGATGAGCGGCCCGGTCGAAAAGCCGAACTCGTCGGCGCCCAGCAACGCGCCGATGACGACGTCGCGGCCGGACCGCAGCCCACCGTCCACCTGCAGCGCGATGCGCGAGCGCAGCCCGTTCAGCACCAGCGTCTGCTGCGTTTCGGCCAGGCCCATCTCCCAGGGGGAGCCGGCATGCTTGATGGACGTCAGCGGCGAAGCGCCGGTGCCGCCGTCGTAGCCCGATACGATGATATGATCGGCCCGCGCCTTGGCGACGCCCGCCGCAACCGTGCCGACGCCCACCTCGGATACGAGCTTGACCGATATGTCGGCTTCCGGATTGACGTTCTTGAGATCGTAGATGAGCTGGGCCAGATCCTCGATCGAATAGATGTCGTGGTGCGGCGGCGGCGAGATCAGGCCGACGCCCGGCGTGGAATGCCGCGTCTTGGCGATGGTCGCGTCCACCTTGTGGCCGGGCAGCTGGCCGCCCTCGCCGGGCTTTGCGCCCTGCGCAACCTTGATCTGCAACATGTCCGCGTTGACCAGATAGTCGGTCGTCACGCCGAACCGGCCCGAGGCGATCTGCTTGATGGCGGAGCGCTCCGGGTTCATGCTGCCGTCCGGCAGCGGCTGATAGCGGTCCGGTTCCTCGCCGCCCTCGCCGGTGTTGGACTTGCCCCCGATGCGGTTCATGGCGATGGCCAGCGTCGAATGCGCCTCGCGCGAGATCGAGCCGAAGCTCATCGCCCCGGTCGAAAAGCGCTTGACGATATCCCTGGCAGGCTCAACCTCGTCCAGCGGCACCGGATTGAGGCCGGACTCCTCGGCCATGCGGATGCGGAACAGGCCGCGGATGGTGGAATTGGCCACCGCGCTCTGGTTCACCAGCGCGGCATATTCCTTGTACTTCTCCCAGCTTTCCAGCCGCACGGCATGCTGCAGCGTGGCAACCGCTTCCGGCGACCAGATATGCGCCTCACCGCGCGTGCGGTACGCATATTCGCCGCCCACTTCCAGCGAGCGCGCCAGAACCGGATCGGCCGAGAAGGCCAGCGCATGGCGCACCGCCGTCTCGCGGGCGATCTCTTCCAGGCCGACGCCCTCGATGGTCGTGGCCGTGCCGGCGAAATAGCGCTGCACGAACTCGGTCTTCAGGCCGACCGCATCGAATATCTGCGCGCCGCAGTAGGACTGGTAGGTCGAGATGCCCATCTTGGACATCACCTTCAACATGCCCTTGCCGACCGACTTGATGAAGCGGTTGACGATTTCCTTCTGGTCCACCTCGGGCGGGAAATCGCCGCGCGCGTGCATGCCGAGCAGCGAGTCGAACGCCAGGTACGGGTTGATCGCCTCCGCGCCGTAGCCGGCAAGGCAGGCGAAGTGATGCACCTCGCGCGGCTCGCCGGATTCGATCACCAGCCCCGCGGCAGTGCGCAGGCCCTTGCGGATGAGGTGGTGATGTACGGCGGCGCAGGCCAAAAGCGCCGGAATGGGGATACGGTCCGGCCCGACCTGCCGGTCGGACAGGATGATGATGTTGTAGCCGCCCACAACGGCCGCCTCGGCGCGCTCGCAGAGGCGCTCCAGGGCGCCGGCCATGCCGTCCGCGCCCTGGTCGGACGGGTAGGTCATGTCGAGCGTCTTGGTGTCGAACCGGTCTTCCGTATGGCCGATGTTGCGGATCTTCTCCAGGTCGCCATTGGTCAGGATCGGCTGGCGCACCTCCAGCCGCTTGCGGCGCGACGTGCCCTCGAGGTCGAATATGTTGGGGCGCGGCCCGATGAAGGAGACGAGGCTCATCACCAGCTCTTCGCGGATCGGGTCGATCGGCGGGTTGGTGACCTGCGCGAAGTTCTGCTTGAAATAGGTGTAGAGCAGCTTCGACTTTTCCGACATCGCCGAGATCGGCGTATCGGTGCCCATCGAGCCGATGGCCTCCTGGCCGGTGGTCGCCATCGGCGCCATCAGGATGCGCGTATCTTCCTGCGTGTAGCCGAAGACCTGCTGACGATCGAGCAACGACACGTCCGAACGCGAGGCACGGGGCGCGACGGGCTTCTGGTCCTCGAGGATAAGCTGCGTATGCTTCAGCCAGTCGCGATAGGGGTTGGCGGTGGCGATCTCGGACTTCACGTCCTCGTCCGACACGATCTGGCCCTTCTCCAGGTCGATCAGCAGCATCCGGCCGGGCTGCAGCCGCCACTTCTTGACGATACGCTCCTCGGCGACTTCCAGCGTGCCGGCCTCGGACGCCAGGATGACGTAATCATCGTCCGTCACCACGTAACGCGCCGGCCGCAGGCCGTTGCGGTCCAGCGTCGCGCCGATCTGCCGCCCATCGGTGAAGCAGACGGCGGCGGGCCCGTCCCACGGCTCCATCAGGGCCGCATGATACTCGTAGAAGGCCTTGCGTTCCGGCGACATCTGCTTGTTGCCGGCCCAGGCCTCGGGAATGAGCATCATCATCGCATGGGCGAGCGAGTAGCCGCCCTGCGTCAGGAACTCGAGTGCATTGTCGAAGCAGGCCGTGTCGGACTGTCCCTCGTAGGAGATCGGCCAGAGCTTCGAGATGTCGTTGCCGAACAGTTCCGAATCCACCGAGGCCTGGCGCGCCGCCATCCAGTTGACGTTGCCGCGCAGGGTGTTGATCTCGCCATTATGGGCGACCATGCGATAGGGGTGCGCCAGCCGCCACGACGGGAAGGTGTTGGTGGAGAAACGCTGGTGCACGAGCGCGAGCGCACTGGTGAAGCGCGGATCGCGAAGGTCGGAGTAATAGGCGCCGACCTGATAGGCCAGGAACATCCCCTTGTAGACGATGGTGCGCGAGGACAGTGACACGACGTAGAAGTCGGTGTCGACGGCGTTCATCTCGTCATAGACGCGGTTGGACACGACCTTGCGGATGATGAAGAGCTTGCGCTCGAATTCGGCGTCGCTGGCGCAGCCGGGCGACCGGCGGATGAACACCTGACGGTGCACCGGCTCCGTGGCGACGATCTCTTCCGCCTTGGACAGGGACGCATTGTCCACCGGAACGTCACGCCAGCCGATCACCTGCTGGCCTTCTTCCGCGGCGGCCTTCTCGAAGACCTCCTTGAAGTGCAGCCGGCGCGCCTCGTCCTGCGGCATGAAGACGAAGCCCACGCCGTAATGCCCCGGCTCGGGCAGGTCCACGCCCTGGGCCGCCATCTCCGCCTTGAAGAATTCGTGCGGCAGTTGCACCAGGATCCCCGCGCCGTCGCCGACCAGCGGGTCGGCGCCGACCGCCCCGCGATGGGTGAGATTCTCGAGGATCTTGAGCCCCTTCTCGACGACATCGTGCGAACGCTGGTTCTTCATGCTGGCGATGAAGCCGACGCCGCAGGCGTCATGCTCGTTTGCAGGGTCGTAGAGGCCCTGCGCCCGGGGCAGGCCATAGCCTTCTCCCCGCGCCGTGCCGCTCAAGCTGGACGTCAATCTCTTCATGGCGTTCTCTCCCCTCGCCCGGCCGGGCGCCGCGCAAGTTGCGTGACCGTGCGCCGCCAGATACGACAGCACCACTGACCTATCGCCCTTATTACAGGTTTCAAAGCGACTGACAATCTCTTACTTCAAACGGTTCAAAAATTAAAGAGAAGTTCTAAAATGGTAATTAAATCGATTTAAGTACGCTTTACGCGGCGTGTTCCGCGGAGTAATCACCACTCATGATATTTTCTTCCGACAACTGGTCCGGTGCTCATCCCGCAATCTCCGCCTCTCTCGCGCGTCACGCGGAGGGCATGGCAGCCGCCTATGGCGCAAGCGCGCTCGACGTCGCGGTGGCGCGCCGCTTCGACGATCTGTTCGAACGCGAGGTCGCCGTTTTCCATGTCGGCACAGGCACGGCGGCCAATTCGCTGGCTCTGTCCGCCTTCAACCGTCCGGGTGGAGTCGTGCTGTGCCATGGTGAGGCGCATATCATGGTGGACGAGTGCGGCGCGCCCGAGTTCTTCGCCCACGGCTCCCGGCTTGCGCCCGTCGCCGGCTCGAACGGAATGATGGAGCCGGCGGCTCTCGGTCGGGCCCTTGAGGCTTTCGACCCCGCTTTCGTGCATGGCGGCAGGCCGGTTGCGGTATCGATCAGCCAGTCGGCGGAATCCGGGGCGGTCTACGCGCCCGACACCGTTCGGGAGATCGCATCCATCGCCCATGGCCATGGGCTTGCCGTGCACATGGATGGGGCGCGCTTCGCCAATGCGGTCGCGGCCCTCGGCATTTCCCCGGCAGAGGCCAGTTGGAAGGCGGGTGTGGACGTGATGTCGTTCGGCGGCACGAAGAACGGGTGCTGGTGCGCCGAGGCGATCGTGTTCTTCGACAAGGAGAAAGCCGCCGACTTCGCCTACAACCACAAGCGCGCGGGGCAATTGTTCTCGAAGTCGCGCTTCGTATCCGCCCAGTTCGATGCCTATCTTTCCGACGGACTGTGGCTGTCGCTGGCCAGCCATGCCAACGCGATGGCCGACGCCCTGCGCGAGGGTATCGCCGCGGCCTCCAACGCCCGTCCCGCATGGGAGACCCGCGCCAACGAGGTGTTCGCGATCGTGAAGCGGAGCGCGGCCGACCGCGCCCGCAGCGAAGGAGCGTTGTTCTACGACTGGCATGTCGGCGGGGATACGCCCGTAGCACAGGACGAAATCCTGGTGCGGCTCGTCGCGAGTTGGAGCACGACCCCGGAGGAGGTGGAAAGCTTCATCCGCCTGATCGGCTGACGTCTCGGAACCTCGACCTGCCATGATGGTTTCCCCTTATGGAAAGCACCGCATCAGGAGGTTGTAGAATGTCCAAGGATGCATTCGCCCAAGGCAAGCTGGCCTTCGAGCATAATCTGCCCATGTCGTCCTGCGAATTTCCGGTCGGATCGAGCCTTCGGGCTGACTGGATGTCCGGCTGGACGGAAGCCAGCAACCTGTCGCGCAAGTCTGCGGCCAAGGCGGACCCCCATCCCGGAATGATGGGAGACGGGACCGAAGAGCAGAACCTGAACCAGAAGGGCGATCCCTCGGCGCGCATATCCGAGGGCGAGGTCCGTGACGCCTTCGGGCGGCACTGATAACCCTGAACCTTACGACAAAACGGCGGCCCGATGGGCCGCCGTTCTTGTCTACCGGTCGAGCGGGCCGTCAGGCTGCGTTTGCCTCGAGTGCCTTGGCGTTGGCATTGCCTGCATTGGCGATCTCGATGCGACGGGGCTTCATCGCCTCGGGAATGACGCGGACGAGGTCGATGTGAAGGAGCCCGTTCTTCAGTGTGGCGCCCTTGACCTCGACATGCTCGGCAAGCTGGAAGCGGCGCTCGAAGGCGCGCCCGGCGATGCCGCGATGGAGGAAGCGGTTCGCCTCACCTTCAGGTTCGCTTCGCTCGCCCTTCACCGTCAGCACGTTCTCGCGCGATTCGATGGACAGTTCGGTGTCCTCGAAACCGGCGACGGCCATGGTGATGCGGTAGGCGTTGTCGCCCGTCCGCTCGATATTGTAGGGCGGGTAGCTCTGGGAGTTATCGACGCCGCCGGCATTGTCCAACATCTTGAACAGGCGGTCGAAACCGACGGTCGAACGATACAGCGGTGCAAAATCGACGTTACGCATGGGTGGTGTCCTCTTGATTGTCGAGCAACTTGCGTGATGGACGGATTGCGAACCCCCGACTGCGGCGGGCCCTTCCGGCCAGCGGCCCCTTATCGGCGACCGCATGATCGAGGTAGGGGCGGGAAAACCGGCTTTCAAGAGCTCCCGACACTCTTTTGCGATGAACGCTGCATGAACGCGCCCTTCCCGTTTCGTTCATGCGCGGGGATGCAGTCTGGCTTTCGAAATGGAAATCCGGTCGCGGCGTCCCGTCCCTTCCGCCGCGGTCGTTCAGGCCGGAAACGTTCGAAAGACGTTTCCGGTCTTTTTTTCCGAAACCATGCGGAAACCAAATCCGAGGTAGTTCTTCGCCCTGCCTTTCAGGCATAGGTAGATGATGGACGATCGCCCGACATTCTTCGATACGCCCGGCAACCCGGCCCCCGATCGGCTCTCCGGGGGGCATGTCGCCGCCCCTAACGGCCGCCGTCTGCGCTATGCCGTCGCGCGGCCGGAGGGGCCCTCCCGCGGTACCGTCGTGCTTCTGCCGGGCCGCAACGAATGCATCGAGAAATATTACGAGACGCTCGCAGACCTCACCGCGCGCGCCTTCACCGTGGTCACCTTCGACTGGCGTGGACAAGGCGGCTCCGACCGCCTTCTGAAGAACCCGCAGAAGGGCCATGTCGCCCGCCTCGATCACTACTATGCCGATTTCGAAACCATCTTCCGCAACGTCGCATTGCCCGATTGCCCGGGGCCGTACGTCATCCTCGCCCATTCGCTGGGCGGGCTGGTCGCGTTGCGCTACATGCCGCGCCTAGCCAACCGTATCGAGCGTATCGTCTGCTCGGCCCCGTTGATCGGCCTGCCGGCGCGCGGGGGCGCCATCGCCGCTGTTGCGGCCGCCATGCGGTGGACCGGCATGGGCCGCCTGTCGCTGCGCAGGCTGAAGCGCCTCGGCCCGGACTGGAACGTCGCCACGAACCCGCTGACCAGCGATCCTGCCCGCTTCCGGCGCAACCGCGCCATCGTGGAGACGGCGCCCCATCTCAGCGTGAATGCGCTGACGGCGGGCTGGCTCAACGCCACATGCCGCGCCATGCGCCGGCTCGAGAATGCCGATTTCATCGCCGGGCTGCACGTTCCCACGCTGATAGTCACGGCAGGCGCCGACAGGGTGGTCGATACCGCTGCGGCGGAGCGCCTTGCATGGCGCATGCGCTCGGGCCACTTCCTGTCGATCCCGCATGCGCGGCACGAACTGCTTCAGGAGCGCGATCTGTTTCGCGCGCCTTTCCTGGCGGCCTTCGAAGGGTTCGTGGAAAGCAGCATGCCGATGCCCGACCGCGACGGCGTGCTGCCTGAGCCCGCCATCTGAGGCGTCAGCGGTTCAGGACGGCAAGCGCGGCGCTGTGCAGTTGCGGCGTCGCCGCGGCGATGACGTCGCCGCCATTCTCGGCCCGGCCGCCGTCGAAAGTGGTGACGACGCCACCGGCCTGCTCGATGATGGGGATCAGGGCGACGATATCGTAGGGCTGCAGCCCTGTCTCCACGCACAGGTCGATATGGCCGGCCGCCAGCATGGCGAAGGCATAGCAATCGAGGCCGTAGCGCGACAGGCGGACCTTGTCTTCGAGCGCCTCGAAGCGCTCCTTCATCCGTGTGTCGAACATGCGTGGGTTGGTGGTGGTCAGCGTTGCGTTCTCCAGCGCGCCGACGTCGCGCACATGCAGGGTCGCCTGGCCGGCGGGACCGTCCATGAAGGCGCCGGCGCCCACTGTCCAGAACCGTTCGCCGATATAAGGCTGGCTCATGATGCCGGCGCGCGCCCGGCCCCCGACCGTCAACCCGACAAGCGTGCCCCAGACCGGAACGCCCGAAATGAAGGGTCGCGTTCCGTCGATCGGATCGATGACCCAGAGCGCGTCCCCCTCGCCCTGTCGCCCGAACTCTTCTCCCAGGATCGCGTGGTCGGGAAACTCGGCGGCAATCAGGGCGGTGATCGCCCTCTCGGCCTGCCGGTCCGCCTCCGTCACCGGGTCGAAGGCGCCGGACAGCTTGTTGTCGACCGCCAGTTTCTGCCGGAAGCGCGGAAGCGTCTGGCCGGCCGCAGCGTCGGCGATACGAAACAGGAAGTCGGCGTCTGGCATGGTCATCATGAGCGGGGGCCCCGAAAGCGCGCGGATTCTGAGCGCGTCAATAGTACGATTCTTGACGGATGTCGCATCGCATCATTATATTGCAACGCGACAGAGCGATCTGTCGGCGCCCTTTTCGGGCGTTTCCTCCCTAGACTTGGCCGCGCCACGCCTTTGCGTCGCGCGGTTCTTTTTTGCCTATTCGGCGGCAGCCGGCCGCGATGCCTCGGCCGCCCGGTCGCCGGCGAAGGCTTCCACGAAGCGGCGAAGATGCGCCTGCATGCGCGGGAAGCCGTCCGAGGGCGCAAAGGCCGCCTCGTCGGCGTAAAGGCCCCGGCTGATCTCGATCTGGATGGCATGGACGTTGTTGCGCGGCCGGCCGTAATGCTCGGTTATGTAGCCGCCGGCATAGGGCTTGTTGCGGACGACGTCGTAGCCGAGGCCGCGCAGCTCCGCCGCGGCCGCGGCGACATAGCGCGCATCGGCGCTGGTGCCGAACCGGTCGCCGAGAACCATGTCCGGGCGGCGATTGCCGGGGAGCGGCCGCACCGAGGACGGCATGGAGTGGCAATCCACCAGCACCGCCATGCCGAACCGCTGCACCGTCGCGTCCACCAGCTGCCGGAGTTGCCGATGGAAGGGGAAATAGATCCGCGATATGCGGGCAAGGCCCTCGGCCGCCGGCAGGCGGCCTGTGTAGATCTCCTGCCGTTCGGCGACGATGCGTGGAATCGTGCCGAGCCCGCCGGCAACGCGCGGCGACACGGCGTTGACGTGAGCGGGCAGCTCGCCGTCGAACATGGCGGGATCGAGTTCGTAGGGCTCGCGGTTCAGGTCCAGATAGGCGCGCGGAAACCGCGCCACCAGCAGCGGTGCGCCGATCTGCGGCACGAAGTCGAAGAGGCGATCGACGAAAAGGTCTTCCGAGCGGCGGACGGCGTCGCCCTTCAGCCGCGACAGGGCTATGAAGTCGGCGGGGTAGGCGCGGCCGCTGTGAGGCGAACAGAAGACGAGCGGCACGGTCTGGCGCGACGGCCCCAGAACCTCGAAAGCCGGGCATGGCCCCGCCGAGGTCTCGAAGAACGGCACGTCATTTCCCGCGATCGTCATACTCACCCACTGGCTTCGCACAGGCTACATCGTCTATCTAATGTCAGGTGCGGAGGCTATACAATCCGTCACCTGCCGGCCGATGGCCGGCCCAACGGGAAAAGGCAATGTCGAAGATTCTGCTGGCCGAAGACGACAACGACATGCGGCGTTTCCTCGCCAAGGCGCTGGAGAAGGCCGGATACGAGGTGACGTCTTACGACAATGGCGCCAGCGCCTACGAGCGCCTGCGGGAGGAGCCCTTCTCCCTGCTTCTCACCGATATCGTCATGCCGGAGATGGACGGGATAGAGCTGGCGCGCCGGGCCACCGAACTCGACCCCGACCTGAAGGTGATGTTCATCACGGGCTTCGCGGCCGTCGCGCTGAACCCCGATTCGAAGGCTCCGAAAGACGCGAAGATCCTGTCCAAGCCGTTCCATCTGCGCGAGCTGGTGGAAGAGGTCGGCAAGCTGCTGCAGGATGCCGCATGATTTTTTGTCCGGGGCCTGAAACTGGCCCTGGAATCACTTGACCGGACGGCGACCCTATGGTCTATGCCGCTCCATCGAATGGGCGTGTAGCTCAGCGGGAGAGCACTACGTTGACATCGTAGGGGTCACAGGTTCAATCCCTGTCACGCCCACCATTCGACCCCCTGATCCGCAAGGTTCAGAGTGTGGATATTGAAGTTTCCCCAAGATCATTCTGCATAACGACCTGTCGGCGGACAGCGTCGAAGCCCGGAGCAGTCGATACGACCGATCAGGGCCGGTTGCGCATCTCGATCTTACGGAACAGCAGGAACGCACCCAGCAGGATAAGCACGATACCGAAGACGATCATGGCAATGCTATCCGATCGATATCCGGATGCGGCAACCAGGAAGCCTGCCACCAGGGCCACGATGCCCCCAAGCTTTTTAAGCACGAGCGGAAGGCCCTGATTGGAAGCTGCCATCTTCAATTCCTCGAAAGACGATCTGATGTCACCAGGAGGCTAATCTCGGTCGTGCCAGGTGTCGACAGCTATCTTTGACTTTGGAACGTCCGGTCAACGTGCTTGTGCCCGGCGCCACCTCGACGCCGGGCCTCCACGGTCTGTCGCCGATCGATCAGGCCGTCCGGGTTGCCACTGCCGAAGCGGCTGCCCCGTATCCCGCCCGGCGTCCGAACACGACACCGGACGTCAGGCCGGAACCTCCGGGATAGCCGTTGAAGAATACCCCGCCGACCATCTCGCCGCAGGCATAAAGGCCTTCTATCGCGTTTCCGTCGGTACGCAGCACCGCGCCGGTCTCCCCGACCTTCAGCCCGCCATAGGTGAAGGTTATGCCTCCCGTGACGGGGTAGGCCTTGAACGGGCCGGTATCGATCTTCTGCGCCCAGTTGGATTTGGGCAGGGACAGCCCCTTCGTTCCCTTGCCGTCCTTTACCGTGGGATCGAAGGCCACGCTATCGTCGACCGCTTCGTTGTAGGCATCGACGGTGGCGCGCAGCGCCGCCTTGTCTTCGATGCCCTCAAGCTTGCCGAGAAGCGCTTCCAGCGTATCAGCCTCGACGTAATGGGCGTCATGGAAGCGGTATTCCGCATAGAGGAGATGGTCCACCTTGGCGTCGAATATCTGCCACGCGAAATGGCCGGGCTGCTCCAGTACCGCGCGCCCGAACTGCGCATAGGTGTAGTTGCGGAAATCCCTGCCCTCGTCGACGAAGCGCTCGCCCTTCGCATTGACCATGATGCCGAGGAAGTAGCAGATTTTGCGGTAGTTCTTGCGTTCCTCGTGCGGGATGTCGAGATTGCCGTATTCGGGCATATGCAGGTCCATGGGCGTCGCATGACACCCTTCGTAGAGACCGTATGGCCGGGCATCCAGCGCGAAAGCCATTTCCAGGCCCCTGCCCATGTTGTTCGGCGTCCCGCGGACCTTTGCCTTCTTCCAGTCCGGGCCCATGAAACGCTCGCGCAGTTCGGCGTTTGCCTCGAAACCGCCGCATGCCAGCACCACGGCCCCGGCGCGGATATCCTCCGTCGTGCCGGCTGCATCCCGCGTCTTCACTCCCACGACGCGGCCTCCCTCGTAGAGGAGGTCGGTTGCCTCGCAATCGTAGCGGATGGCGCCGCCCTTGGCGTGAAAAGCGGCAAGCTCGGCATCGATCAAGCCGACGCCCTCGTTCTGCGCGGCCAGCGTCAACCCGCCCCAAAACACATGCCTGCCGCCCTTCTGGAAGGACTGGCGCGTGTAGATCGGCTCGAACTTCACGTCATTGCCGGCCAACCAGACCATCGCAGGGTAGCTTTCAGCGATCAGTATCTGCTGTTCCTCGGTCAGCGGGCGGCCATCGTTGAACCCCAGGAGATCCTTCTCGAACCTGTCGGCCGTATAGGAGCCGAACTCGGTATCGGCCAGCCGCGGGTCTTCCGGATCCCGAAGGAGCGGAACGAGATCGTCGTTGCCGCCGTAGACGAAGCGCATGGCGCCGGCCGTGTATTTGGAATTCCCCCCGGCGAGGTCGGGGCCGGCCTTTTCAATCACCAGCACCGAGGCGCCTTTTTCCCGCGCCGCCAGCCCGGCGCACAAGGCAGCGGAGCCGGAGCCGACTACCAGGACATCAAGATTCTCAGACATGTTCATTTCCCAGGTTGATAGTCCGGACAGGCGGGGCGGCACCGGCGCCCTCCAGTTGCGGCTACTCGAGCGAGGCGCCGGAGGCGGCGACGGCCGCCTTCCAGCGCTCGGACTCGGCAGAAAGATAGGCCTCGAAGTCTGCAGGCCGCATCGAGTTGACGACGCCGCCCATATCCTCGAGCTGCGTGACGACATCCTCACGCGATACGATCCGTGTCACGTCTTCGGCGATCCGCTCGCGAAGTTCCGTCGGCATGGAGGCCGGCGCCAGCATCCCGAACCATGTAGCAGCCTCGAAGGGCTCGCCGCCGGCCTCCGCGAAGGTGGGAACGTCGGGGATGGCTTCGATCCGCTCTGCGTTCGCGACCGCCAGTGCCTTCAGTTCCCCGCTCTTCAGATAGGGCAGCACGGCGGACAGGGTGACGAAGGCGAAGTCGATCTCGCCTCCCATCAGCGCCGTCAGCATCGGGCTGTCCCCGTTGTAGGGGACATGGACTGCCTCGATGGACCGTTCCGAAGTATAAAGCGCGCCTGCCAGGTGCTGCGGCGAGCCGTAGCCCGGCGACCCCATGGTCAGACTACCCGACAGTTCTTCGGCGGTCGAAAGGAACTGCTGCAGGTCCTGCGCCTCCGAAGCGCTCCCCTGGACCAGCACGAGAGGAATGGTGGCCGTCAGCGTGACCGCCGCGAAATCGCCCAGCGGATCGTAGGTCAGCTTGGGAAACAGGCTCGCCGAGATGGTGTGCGCTGCCGTCGTCATGAACAGGGTGTAGCCATCGCCGGGAGAGCGCGCCAGGGCTTCGGCTGCCACGGTCGTGCCGGCTCCCGGCTTGTTTTCCACCAGCACCGGCTGCGACCAGCTTTCCGGCAGATAGTTCGACAACAGGCGCGCCACGATATCGGTGGCGCCTCCGGCGGCGTATGGAACGACGATGGTGACGGGCCTTTCCGGAAACTCGGCGCTTGCCGCATTGGCGGCAAAGCAGCTTCCGAAGGCCAGCGCGGCGGCGATCAATCTGGTCGTAAGCATGGTTCCTCCCATTGCGTTGGCTTGGCGCCCTGCCCGGATATCCTCCTTTTCCGGGCCAGGACGGATGACGTCATGCGCTGTCAGGCCCGATCGACGATGGTCGACAGAACCGGGAAATATTCGCGCTTCAGGTCGTTGGCCGATGCCTTCTTCAGCCTGTCTCGGGCCAGTTCGGCGCCCTGCGCGCGGACCCCCGTGTAGCTGGCGAGGTCGAGCGCGTAGCCGACATCCTTCAAGGCGTAGTCCGTCGGAAAGGCGTCGACGGGGAAATCGCGCGGCAGCATGGCCTTCATGCCGTGGTTGCGCAGCGCGAAGCTGTCCGCCGACCCTTTCGAGAGGGTCTCGAACAGGAGACGCCCGTCGACGCCGGCCGCCTCGCCCATGGCCAGCGCCTCGGAAAGGGCGACGACGGTCTGGAAGAGGACCATGTTGTTGATGATCTTCACGACCTGCCCGCACCCGACATCACCGCAATGCACGACATCGCTCGCCATGCATCGCAGAATGGGGTGGATCGCCTCGAAGACGCTCGCGTCGGCGCCGACCATGATCGCCAGCGTTCCGTCGATCGCCGCCTGGCGCGTGCGCGCAACGGGCGCATCGGCATAACGTACGCCCACCTCGGCCGCGGCCTTCGCCAGCGTGCGCGTAAGCTCGACCGGGCTGGTCGAGTGATCGACCACGACAAGGCCGGGGCGGGCGTTTGCGAGGACGCCCGACGGACCGCCGAGCACGGCCTCCACCTGCGTCCCGCTGGGAAGGGACAATAACAGGATGTCCGATCCGTGGGCCAGTTCCGCCACCGACGCGGCGGCGGCTCCCGCCGCGACGAGGCGCTCGACGGGCCGTGTATCGATATCGCTGACCGAAACCGCGCAGCCGGACCGCCGAACCAGGTTCAGGCACATCGGCTCTCCCATGACGCCGAGTCCGATGAAACCCACTTTGCGACCGCCCATAACCGCCTCTCCTCCGTTGCCATCGTCTTTTAAAAATAGAACACTTGGTCTGTCAAGCAGAACAATTCTTGACGCATCGTGGAAGCCTTCGTAGGGTCGCGGCGCAAGCGGGACATGGGTGCCGCGCCAGATTTGGACGAACCGGGGTTTTTTGAGCGATGCCGATCCTGCAGGGACCATTCGAACTTCCGCACGATGCAGTAGAACCGCTTCTGATCGGCGGCAGGCCGGCCATGGGCCGCGGAGAAGCGTTGCCGGTCGTCGACCCCGCCACCGGCGAAACGATCGGTCGGGTTTCCACCGTCACTCCGGACGAAGTGGCAGAGGTGGTCCAGGTCGCCCGCGGTGCGCTCCGATCGACCGGGTGGTCGGCCATGCTGCCGCACGCGCGTGCGCGGCTGCTGGCCCGATGCGCCGACGCGATCGAGCAGCGTGCGGACATACTGGCCGAGTTGCAGATGATGGAGAATGGCAAGACGCAGGTCGAAAGTCGTGCGCAGGCCCTGTCTGCGGCTGCCATCTTCCGTTACTACGCCGCCGTCTGCGAGACGGCCGAGGATGCGATGCCGCCCGCCCGCGGCGACTATGTGACGATGACGGTGCACGAGCCCTACGGGGTCGTGGCTGCACTCACGCCCTGGAACTCGCCCCTGACCATGGGCGCGCAGAAGATAGCCCCCGCTTTGGCGGGCGGCAACGCCGTGGTGCTGAAGGCGGCGGAATCCACCACGCTCGTCACCTTGGCGCTGGCCCAGTGCGTCGTGGAGGCAGGATTGCCGGAGGGGCTTCTCTCGGTCATTTCCGGCGGCGGCGGCGTCGGCCGCGCCCTGGTGGAGGACAGGAACATCGACCTGATCTCGTTCACCGGGGGTACGTCGACGGGGCAGTCGATCGCCCGCGGTGCGGCCGACCGCCTCGTGCCGATGATCCTGGAACTCGGCGGAAAATCGCCGCATGTGGTCTTTGCCGACGCGGATCTGCCGAAGGCCGCCCGCGCGGTGGCCAACGGCATCTTCGGCGGGTCCGGCCAATCCTGCGTCGCCGGATCGAGGCTGTTCGTCGAAGCCTCGGTGAAGGACGCCTTCACGCGGCTCCTCCTCCAACAGGCGGAGGCGATGCGGCCCGGCCCGCCGCGCGACCCGGGCTCGAAGATCGGCCCCCTCGCATCCTTCGCCCACCGCGAGCGGGTGGAGGCGATGGTGGCCGCCGGCATCGCGGAGGGCGGCGAAATCCTGTGCGGCGGCCGCCGGCCGGAAGGCCCGCAATTCGAGGGTGGCGCCTATTACCTGCCGACCGTCATCGCCGGATTGTCAACCGACGCCCGCATTGTCCGGGAGGAGATTTTCGGGCCTGTGCTGTGCCTCATCTCGTTCGATACGGAAGAGGAACTCATCGGGCAGGCGAACGACAGCGACTTCGGCCTGGCAGCCGGCATATGGACGGCCGATTACCGGCGCGCATGGCGGGTGGCGCGCGCCCTGGAAGCAGGAACCGTGTGGGTGAACACCTACAAGGAACTGTCCGTCTCGGCGCCGTTCGGCGGCTTCAAGCTGAGCGGGCTCGGGCGGGAAAAGGGGCTGCAGGGCATGCGGGCCTACCAGCAGCCCAAGAGCCTCTATCTTGCCCTGTAACTGCAGCGGGGCGACCGCCCATGGCTGGCCGATCGTCTCTCCCCTTGCTATGCACACAGCGATTGAATCCACACAGGCGCCACGGCGATCCGCTTCATGCCCTCGATACCGCGCAAGGAAACCGAACCTCCAACCCATGCGCCGGATGACGCAGCGTCCGCTGGCGCGGGGGTTGCGGCGGTCAACCGGGCCATACTCGTGCTTGCGGCTGTCGAGAACGCCGAAGGGCCGATCAGCCTCAGCGAAATCTCCCGCGTGACGGGGCTCTATAAAAGTACCGTGCTGCGCCTGGCCGATACCCTCCAGCACTCGGCATACGTATCGCGACTCGAAAACGGGCACTATGTCCTCGGCGCAGCCATCATGCGCATGGGTATTGCCTACGAGCGATCGAGCCCGATCCGCCGGCAACTGCAGCCCGTCCTGCAGAGCCTGGTCGATCAAGGCACGGAAAGCGCGTCCTTCCATGTCCGGCATGGCGATTCGACGCGGCTTTGCCTCATGCGGATAGATTCCCGGCACAGCACATTGGACAGGGTCCACGCCGGCGACATCCTGCCGCTGGCTCACGGTGCTGCGGGAACGGTCATTCTTGCAAATGCACACGACGCCCCGGATGACGGACGGTTCGCCGCCGTTCGGGAAAATGGGCTCGCCATCTCGATCGGAGAGCGGGATCCTGCCTGCGCCGGCATGGCGGCGCCCGTCTTTTCCGCGGGCGGCCGCCTGCTTGGGGCCTTGTCCCTGTCCGGACCTCGCGAGCGCTTCTCGCCCGCCGACATCGAACGGATGCGTAAGCCGCTCCTGCAGGCCTGTGAGGAGCTTAGCGTGATGTTCGGAGCGGGACGAAATCCCTGAGCTCAACGCGATGTGGATGTTCTTGCGGAACGCCGGATCGACGTCACCTCGGTTGTCAGGCGATCTGTTCGAGGAGACGTTCGATCACCTGCCAGCGCTTTTCGTCGCCATCTGACGGCTCGTCGAGGATCAGCCGGCAATCGGCCCAGCGCAGCGTGGCATTGGCGCTGCCGTCCATCCTGCTCCGAACGGCTTGCGCATCGTCGGCGCCGAAGGTCGCCGCAACCGCCTTCGGACCGGCGTGCAGGCTGCGTATGCCCAGGGTGCGACATCGCAGGCGCAGCGCGGCCATATCGAACAGCGACAAGAGTTCGCCCGGCATGGGCCCGAAGCGATCCGCCGTATCGTCGCGCAGGCGGGCAAGAGCCCGCTCGTCTCCGACCCGATCGAGTGCCGACGCCAATTCGATCCGCAGTTCCGGTTCCGGCAGGTAGTCGGCGGGAATGGCTCCCTCGATGCCGACGGCCAACAGAGGGCGCCACTCATCCACCTGCGCCAGCCCGCGTGCCTCGCGCAGCGAGCGTTCGAGCATGCGCCTGTAAAGCGAGACGCCGATCGTCCGCAAATGTCCGGCCTGGTCGTCACCCAGCAGATCGCCGGCGCCCCGCATGTCCAGGTCGCGCGTGCTGATGGCGAAGCCTGAGCCGAGACCGCCGAGCCTTTCGAGCGTTTCGAGGCGCTCGCGCGCGGTTTCCGCCAGCCCGCCGTCCGGCTCCAGCGCGAGAAGCATCGTGCCGCGCCGCGCGCCCCTGCCCACCCTCCCGCGCAACTGGTGCAATTGGGCAAGGCCGAAGCGGTCCGGCCGCATGACCACGATCGTGTTGGCGTCCGGAATATCGACGCCGTTTTCCACGATGTTCGTGGCCAGCAAGACGTCGCCCCGGCCGGTGGCGAATTTCTGCATCGCCCGCTCCGCCTCGACGGCGGGCATCCTGCCATGCAGGATCACCAATTCAAGCTCGGGCACGAATGTGCGGATGCGGGATGCAACCCTGTCCAGATCCTCGATGCGCGGGCAGATGACGAAAGATCGACCGCCGGTGCGCTTTTCGGCAAGCAATGCCTCGCGGACAGCATCGTGATCGAAATCGATGGTCGACGTGCGCACCGGACGCCGGCGCACCGGCGGCGTGGCGATCACGCTGACGTCGTGAAGGCCGACGAAAGCTGCCTGAAGCGTTCGCGGAATGGGCGTGGCAGTCATGGAAAGGACGTGCAGTTTCGTGGCAAGGCGTCGTACGGCCATCTTGTGGCGGCTTCCCAGGCGCTGCTCCTCGTCTATCACGACAAGGGCAAGATCTGCGAATGCGACCCCCTTTCCGCAGATCGCCTGGGTTGCGACCAGGATGCGCGCGGTCCCATCGGCGATCGCCTCTTTGGCGGCGCGGGCTTCAGCAGGCTTTTGCAAGCGCGACAAGAGCGCCACCGCTACCCCGTGGCGCGCGAAGCGCTTGCGAAACAACGCGTAGTGCTGTTGGGCCAGAATCGTCGTTGGCGCGACGAGCGCGACCTGCCGTCCACTGAATACAGCGGCGGCTGCCGCTCGAAGGGCGATCTCCGTCTTTCCGAAACCCACATCGCCACACAACAGCCTGTCCATCGGGCGTCCGGAAGCCAGGTCATCCAGTATTTCCGTACCCGCCTTGGCCTGGTCGGGCGTCAGATCGTAGGGGAAACGCGCGCAGAAGCGCTCGAAATCAACGCGATCCGGGTGGATGGGGTCACAGTGCGCCGCCTCCCGCTCTCGCAACAGGGCGGTCATCCTTTCAGCGGTTTCGGACACCGCCGCGATGATCGCATTGCGCTTCTTGCCCCACCCCTCTCCCTTCAGCCTGTCGAGCGGAACGTCGCTGCCGCTGCCGCCGTAGCGCCAGAGAGCCCCGATCTCGTCCATCGGAACAAGCAGCGTGGCTCCCCCGGCATAGCGGAGCCGGATGGCTTCCGCGTCGCCGTCGATGCATTCCAGCCCTTCCAGAATGCCGACGCCATGATCGAAGTGGACGACGGCATCGCCGATCGCGAACGCCTCGCCGCCACTGGCAAAGACATCGGATGTCGCTCCTCCCGGCTCGACCAGGCTGAGGCCCGCCAGATCGCGCACGGAAACCACGACGATGCGTTCGGCATGGTCGACGAAGCCCTCGTCCAGCGGCGCCATCATGACGTGCATCGTACCGCCCGGCGCCGATCGTATGACGGCCCACGTGGCAGTGGACGGTGTCGGTTGTCCGAACTGACGCGCCAGGCGTCGCGCCCACAACCGGGACGTATGGCCCACCCGTCCGGCGAGGACGAATCTGTATCCGCGTTCCAGCAAGGGCGCCACGAAGTCGCGGCAGGCCGAGAGCGGATCGTCCTCGCGGGCAAAGGCCGGAACATGGGCGTCGTCCTGCGGCCGCCCGCTTTCCTCGACCACGGCGCCAAGCCGGGCCGCCAGATGCCCGCGCCATTCGTCCGCACCGAGCGTATCCGCGCCCATACCGCCATCCGAGGCAATCTCGAACAGTTCGCCCGCCTGCCGTTCGACGCCATCCTCGATCAGGATCTCGCAATCGGGGAGATAGTCGAACAGGCTTTCGGCGACACCGTAATAGCGTGCCAGTCCAGGTTCGCCGTCTTCGTCCGCCCCCGTCGAACCGACGCGTTCCTCCGCCGGATCGACGATGAGGAGCTCGGTGGAGACGATCGAGCGCTGGCTCGCAGGGTCGAAGGAGCGGATCGCCGTTACCTTGCCGGCCTCGTACTCGATGCGGCACGGTCTTGCCGAAGCGGCGGGAAAAACTTCAAGAACCCGCCCGCGGACCGCCGCAAGGCCCGGCGCATCGACCCGTTCTTCGAACTGGTAGCCGATCCCGGCAAGGCGCCCGCGTACCTCGTCCGGGTCGAACTCGTCTCCGACCCTGAACTCCATATGAATACCGCGCCAGATACGACGTGGCGGAACACGGCGAAGCAAGGCGGCCACCGTCGTCAACACCACGGACGGCCTGCGATCGGCATCCAGGAGCCAGCGCAGCACTCCCATCCGAACGCCGACCACACCGGTCGTCGCTGGGATGCCATCCTCCGGGAACCCGTCCCAGCGCGGGAAGACGGCAGCGGCTTCCTCGCAGCCGGTAAGGACACGAAGCATGGAGGCGATCTCTTCCGCGCGGCGCGTCGTGGTGGCGACGTACAGAAGCGGCTCCTCAGGCGCCTTTCCTTGCCTGGCGTTCAGGAGAGATGCGACCGCCCCGGCCGGGTTCAACGGCTGGACGTGCTCGACATGCTCGACGATCGTCTCGATATTCGTCTTCGTCAGCATGAGCTCGTCGTCTCCGTGCCGATGGAGGGCCCCGGCCCCCGGCCGGCGGAAACAGCGTCGTCATGCGGTGTCATGAGTTCTTCTCCCGATGCCGGCCTACCGGCGGGCTCAGTCGGGCAAGTGCTGCGAAGCTGAAAGGTTGCGCCCTGCGGCGAGGCAACGCGGCGGCCCCTTATGCACAATCCATACGTTAAGGATGATGCAACTGCTGACTGCAATACCATTGAACACATCATCGGCCGGCAGCACGATCTGCCTGGGAAAAGCGGAGCAAGTTGCATGGTTACGAACACGACCTTGATGCGGATGGCCGCCGGCGCGCTTGCCGCGCTGCTGTCGACTCAGGCATCGGCATCGGAGGGGACGTCGCGGCTCGATGAAGTTCTGGAGCGGAAGGTCCTGAACATCTGCACGACAGGCGACTATCGCCCCTTTTCTTATCGCCCCGATGGTGCGAACGACTTCGTAGGCATCGATGTCGATCTGGGACGTTCGCTTGCCGCGTCGCTGGACGTCGAGGCCGTTTTCATCCAGACGACCTGGTCCGACCTTCTTGCCGACTTCAAGAAGGGTTGCGACATCGCGATGAGCGGCATCTCCGTGACGCTGCCGCGCCAGCGCGAAGCGTTCTTCTCGACCATGTATCTGGTGAACGGCAAGGCTCCCATCGTTCGATGCGAAGACGTGTCGAAGTATCAGACCACGGATGCCATCAACCAGCCAACGACCCGCGTTGTGGTCAATCCGGGTGGCACGAACGAAAAGTTCGCCCGCGACAGGCTGGCCGATGCCCAGATACAGCTCTTTGCGGACAACCGCGTCATCTGGCAGGAGATAGCCGAGGGCCGGGCCGACGTCATGGTTGCCGAATCGGTCGAGGTAAAGCTTCAGGAAAAGCTGCATCCCGGTCTTTGCGCCGTCAATCCGGACCAGCCGCTGCAGTATGGCGAAATGGGCTTTCTGCTTCCGCGCGGCGATACGGTTTTCAAGGCCTATGTCGATCAGTGGCTTCATCTCGCCAAGGCGACCGGAGAGTTCGACCGCATCTTCGACTCGAACATGAACTGACATTTGCCTAAGCTGCCGCGGCCACAGAAAAAAGGGATACCAGGCATGCTCAAGGGATCCGACCTGTTCGTCGCGGCGCTGGAGAACGAAGGCGTCGACCGCATCTTCGGCGTGCCGGGCGAAGAGAACCTCGATGTCCTGGAATCGCTCCGGAACTCGCGCATCGAACTCGTGCTGACGCGTCACGAACAGGCCGCCGCCTTCATGGCGGCGACGCACGGGCGGCTGACGGGCAGGCCCGGCGTCTGCCTTGCCACGCTCGGCCCGGGCGCACTGAACTTCTCGACGGGCGCGGCCTATGCCCATCTCGGCGCGATGCCGATGATCCTCATCACCGGCCAGAAGCCGGTGATGAGCGCCAAGCAGGCGCGCTTCCAGATCGTCGATATCGTCGCTTCGATGAAACCGCTCACCAAGATGACGCGGCAGATCGTGAGCGCCGCAAGCATTCCCGCTATCGTGCGCGATGCGTTCCGCGTCGCCACCGAGGAGCGGCCCGGCCCCGTGCATCTGGAACTTCCGGAGGATGTCGCCGGCGCGGGGGTGGAGAGCGTTCCGCTGATTCCACCGCACGAACTGGTCATGCCCGTGGCGCGGGACGCCGTGCTGGATGCGGCCGCCAGGACGATCCTGGCGGCAAGACGCCCGCTGGTCATGATCGGCGCCGCGGGCAACCGGCCCTCGCTGGTCGATGCGCTGTCCGATTTCGTCGCCCGAACCCGCTTGCCCTTCTTCAATACACAGATGGGCAAGGGCGCCGTGACCGGCGGCTCGAACCTTTACATGGGCACCGCCGCGCTATCCGAAGGCGACTACGTGCACGAAGCGATCGAGCGCGCCGACCTGATCGTCGCGATCGGCCACGACACGGTGGAAAAGCCGCCCTTCCTGATGAAGAGCGCCGGGGGACCGAAGGTCGTCCATGTCGGCTACCAATCCGCTACCGTCGAACAGGTCTATCACCCGGACATCGAGGTGATCGGCGACATCGCGTCCACCGTCGCAGCGCTCGGCGAGCGTCTCGAAGGCCGGCTGACGCCCGACGAAGGCATGCTCGACCTGCGCAAGACGATACTTGCGCGCATCAACGACCGTGCCGAGGAAGACCGTTTTCCGATCACGCCGCAACGCATCGTCCACGACGTCCGTGCGGTGATGCCGGAGGATGGCATCGTCTGCCTCGACAACGGCATGTACAAGATCTGGTTCGCACGGAACTACCGCACGCATGTCGCCAACACGCTGCTGCTCGACAACGCGCTTGCCACCATGGGAGCCGGCCTGCCGTCCGCCATGATGGCGGCCATGCTGCATCCCGGCCGCCGCGTCATGGCGGTCTGTGGCGACGGCGGCTTCATGATGAACTCGCAGGAGCTCGAGACGGCGGTTCGCCTGGGGCTGAACCTCGTCGTCGTAATCCTCAACGACAGCGCCTACGGCATGATCCGCTGGAAACAGGCCATCGACGGGTTTGCGGATTTCGGAATGAGCTTCGGCAACCCGGACTTCGTACGCTACGCCGAGGCGTACGGGGCCAGGGGCTCTCGCGTCGGGGCCGCTCAAGACCTGGTGCCGACCCTCGAAGCGGCGTTCGCGGCCGGGGGCGCGCATCTTGTCGACGTGCCGATAGACTACTCCGAAAACACCCGCGTCCTGGTCGATGAATTGCGCAACCGCGTGCCGGACGTCGAACTGACCTAGGCTTAGGACCACCCCGAGGTCGGCCCCGACGTACTCTCATCGCCGGGACGAATGAATTCTTCCGTTCGCCAGGGCGATCTGGAGTTCGCTGCCACCATCCGTCACGAGATGGTCGATGTCCTCGAGCCGGCAAACGGAGACACGACTTTCGACCCCGATCTTGCCCGACTGGCAGAGCAGCATAACCTTGCGCGCCTGCCTGATCATGCTGCGCGCAACATCGGCCTCGTGCATCTCGTAATAGGTGACGCCGCGCCCCGAATGCAGCCCGACGGGCGAGATCACGGCAAAATCCACGAGATAGCGCCCAATCTCCAGAATCGTCGACTCGCCGTAGGTCGCCGGTACGGCGATATGGGGTCGGCCGCCGAGCAACAGGACGTCGCAGCCGGCCCCCCTTTCGCCAAGTCGTGCGATATCGAGCGAATTGGTAATGATGTTGACGTCACCGCGGCGCGTGATCTGCGTGGCGAAGGCCAGGGTCGTGGTGCCGGCATCGATGAACAGCGTAGCGCCTCGCGGGATGATCTCGCATGCGGCCTCGCCGATTGCGCGCTTCTCTTCCGCGTAGGCGTGCAGACGTTCGGAAAAGACCCGCTCCGGCTCCACCGTACGTTCTGGCGCGACGGCGCCCCCATGTACCCGCCTGAGAACGCCCTCCTGCTCCAGCTCGGCGAGGTCGCGCCGCACCGTTTCCCGCGAAACGTCCAGAACACCGGCCAGGCGCTGTGTCGAGATGCGCTTCTCTTCGTTCAGGAGTTCCAGAATTTTCGAATGGCGCTCATGCGGCCACATCAACCCGCCCTCAGTCACGCTGACGCTCCCTAGCTGTCGTCCAGATAAACGCACGGTCTATGTGCAAATGCCAGCCCACACGACCACCTAACTGCACACACCTTAATCACTGTGCATTTTCTGTCCGAATTTTTTGTTTTCGTGTGGATTCACTACCGAAGCTGTGCATACTTAACCCATCCGAGGGCAGAAAACCACATATTGCCACCCGGCGACATTCTTGAGACATGGCCCGCGCCGTTATCGGCACGGGATGGGCCGAGTAGCCGCGCATAGATGCGCCGCACCGCTCGCTATCGTCGTTCGTCTTGCTGTCAGGGGACTTCTCAATGACCAGTTTCGTCACTCGCAGGCGCATTCTCCAGGGCGGGGCCGCGCTTGCCGGCATGGCCGGCTTCGCCCAGATCGATCCCGACTTCTTCTTCTCCTCGGCCTTCGCTCAGGAAGCACAACCGATGGTGTTTCTTTCGGCGGAGAACATTACCGGTAACTGGGACCCGACGGCGCATACGACGTTATCCCAGAAGAACATTGAGGGCTTCGTCATGGGCTTCCTGACGCGCACCCCGATGACGCTGGAGGATCCGGGCGCCGTCGTCTACGAGCTCGCCACCTCGATCGAGTTGCTTGATCCGCATCGTCTGCAGATCAAACTGCGTGACGACGTGCAGTTTCATGACGGAAAGGCGTTCGCGGCCGAGGATGTGAAGGCGACGTTCGAGTACGGGTCGCAGCCGGACCGTCCGGCCCAGTGGTATCCCGGTCCGACTGAGACACTGACCATCGAGACCCCGGACGACCACACCGTGATCGTCGATACGAGCAAGGGTGGCTATCCGGCCCACCTGTTCATGTTTCTGGCCTCTTTCCTGCCGATGATGTCCGCCAAGGATATCGCCGAAGGGCCAGGCGGCGTGCTGTCCCAGCGGCTCAACGGCACGGGCCCCTTCCGCTTCGTGGAGCAACGCGGCAACGATACCGTGCTCGAGGCCTTCGATGGCTACTTCAAGGGCAAGCCGTCGATACCGTCGATCAACTTCACCTTCGTCGGCGACTCCACCACGCGCATGTTGTCGCTGATGAACGGCCAGGCAAATATCGTCGAGCGGCTGGAGCCGGAGCAAGTCGACACCGTGTCGGGCAATGCGGACATTGCAATCAACGAAGTCGTATCCGTCGAAAACAAGTATCTCTGGTTCCGGTGCTCGAAGCCGCCTTTCGACGACCCGCGCGTTCGCATGGCCGCGTGCCACTCCATCGACCGCGAGTTGATCCTGGAGCTTCTGGGTTCCGCCGGCCACGCGTCGAGCAATTTCATCTCGCCGGTAAAGTTCGGCTACATCGAGCTCGAGAACTATCCGGCCTACGATCCCGAGCGCGCCCAGGCGCTGCTTGCGGAAGCCGGCTTCCCGGGCGGCGAAGGCCTGCCGCCACTGGAATACATCACTTCGGTCGGCTTCTATCCGAAGACGGTGGAATACGGCGAGGTCATCACGGCCATGCTCAACGAACAAGGCTTCAACGTCAGCCTGACGGTTCTGGAGCCCGCCGCCTGGAACGAGCGGCTCTACCATCGTCCCGGCGGCGGCCCCGGCCACATGGTGGATTGCGGCTGGTCCACCGGCTCACCTGAGCCGGACCTGGTGCTGCGGACGCATTTCCACTCCTCCTCGCACCGCATCACCGGCATCGAGGACGCGGAGATCGACGCCAGCCTCGACAAGGAGCGCAGCGCCTCGACGCTGGAGGAGCGGCAGGCCATCCTGCAGACCGAGACGATGCCTCTGCTGGCGCAGAAGATGCCGGCCCTTTCGCTGTTCACCTCCGTCATGATCCACGCGATGCGCAAGGAACTCACCGGCCTCTACATCTACCCGGACGGCTCCATCGACGCGGCGGGCAAGGCCGCCTGACCGACGCACCGGGAGGCCCGCCGCCGTGATTGCGGCGGGCCGCCAACCGCTTCCGAACGCAATACCGGAGCTCTTCGTCCGATGTTCGTCCTCAGCTTCCTCGCGCGTCGGCTGACGCAAGGCGCGCTGATCATCTTCCTGGTGTCGCTGCTGATTTTCACGCTGCTGCGCGTCGTGCCGGGCGATCCGGTGCGCCTGATGGCGGGTGGCATGGCGCCTGAAGCCCTGATCGAGCAGATCGCGACCGAAATGGGCCTCCGCGACCCGATCATCGTGCAGTTCGGCCGCTATATGAGCGATGTCGTCCAGGGGAATCTCGGACAATCCTTCGTGCGGCCGGCCAGCGGAGCGGCAACGGGCGGCGCCAGCTTCGGCGACACGACCCGCGGCGAACGGGCCGACGTGATGACCCTTATCCTCGATGCGTTGCCGATGACGTTGCAGCTGGCGGCCCTGGCCCTGGTGTTCGCACTGATCTTTTCAGCCATCGTTGGGATCGCAGCGGGGTTGCGGCCCGGCGGCATCGCCGACAAGCTGGCCTTTGCCATCTCTTCGGTCTTCATCTCCATACCCAATTTCTGGCTAGGCATCGTCCTGGCGCTGCTGTTCTCGGCGCATCTCGGCTGGTTGCCCGCCATCGGCTATCGCGGCTTCGCCTACACCATCCTGCCGGCCATCGTATTGGCGGTCGAACTGTCCCCGGTGCTGATCCGCACACTGTCCAGCGCAGTCGCGGCGCAGATGAACGCCTCCTACGTCAGCGTCGGACATGTCCGGGGCCTGTCGCGACCGAGGATCGTCGCCCACCATGCATTGCGCAACGCGGCCGTACCGTTGCTCAACCTGCTGGGCGTCCAGTTCTCCTCGCTTCTCGGCGGCGTGATCATCGTGGAGTACATCTTCGATTATCCGGGCCTCGGCCTTTTGACGATCAACGCCGTCCTGCAACGCGATTTCCCGTTGATCCAGGGCATAGCCATCGTGACCGCCGCGATCTTCGTGATCATCAACATTCTCGTCGATCTCGCAGCCACCACCATCGATCCGAGGCTCGAATACTGATGAGCGCAATCGACCCTGCATTGACGACCGGCGCGATACGCGCCGCCCCCGCCGGCCGTTCCGTGGCGCGGCGCATCCTCGGCCGGGCCGCGCGTTCTACCGAGTTCCGCATCGGCTTCGCGGTCTTTATCGTGCTCGTCCTCGCCGCGGCGCTGTATCCGGCCATCAGCGGAATAGATCCCACGGCCATGAACGTGCGGGCCCGGCTCCTGCCGCCGATCCTCCTGGGTGAAAAGTGGAGCTGGGCCCATCCGCTCGGCACCGACCAGATCGGGCGCGACATGCTGGTGCGGAGCCTCGTCGGCCTGCGCTACTCGCTGCTGATCGGCGTTGCTTCAGTGGCCGTCACGCTCGCCATCGGCTGCACCCTCGGCACGCTGGCCGGATATTTCGGCGGGCGCGCCGACACCGTCATCATGCGGATCACCGATGCGCAGCTGGCCATTCCGATGATCATCCTTGCCATTGCCGTCCTCGGGGTCTCGCGTCCCACCATTCCAGCCATCGTGCTTGTCCTCGGGCTGTCCAACTGGCCGGTCTATGCGCGGATCATGCGCTCCGTCGTCATGGCCGAGCGCGGGCAGGAATATGTGCGGGCTGCGCTGGTATCGGGCGCCACGCATGCCCGGATTCTGCTGACGCTGCTGGTGCCTCTGCTGATCCCGCCCATTCTGTTCACCTCCGTGCTGGACGTGGCGCGCATGATGATCTTCGAGTCCATCCTGGGCTTCCTGGGTCTCGGCGTGCAACCGCCCACGCCGACCTTCGGCAACATCATCGCAGATGGCCGGAAGTATCTTCTGAACGCATGGTGGATCGCCACGATGCCCGGCGTCTTCCTGTGTCTCACCCTTACCAGCATCAACCTGATGGGATCCGCCTTCGAGCGCGCCCGCAACTCCATCCATGGAGGCGCCTGATGAGCGCGACCGCCCAGCCTGTCCTGTCCGGGGAGGGCCAGCCTGTCCTTTCCGTGGAGGGATTGTGCGTGGATGTGGCCATGCCTGGCCGCGAGCATGCGATCCTGAAGAATGTCACCTTTACCGTGTCCCCGCGTGAGATCGTCGGCGTCGTCGGTGCGTCGGGCTCGGGCAAGACCGTCCTTTCGAAGGCGATCGTCAACTGGATCGACGATCCCTTGCGCATCTCGTCGGGCCGGGTGTTGTTCAAGGGCCGGGACATACTGGCGGTCTCCGGCGGCGACATGCGGCGGCTGCGCCGCGACATCGCCTATGTCGGCGCCAACCCCATGGGCGCGCTGGACCCGACTCTCCCTGTCGGCGCACAGATCGTCGAGAAGCTGCGCGCTGTCGCCCCGGAAGTTTCCAGCAAGGATGCGCAGGCACGTGTGATCGAGTTGCTCGAAGCTGTGCGTATCCCCTCGGCGCGCTCGCGCTACCACGACTATCCGTCGCAATATTCGGGCGGCATGATGCAGCGCGCCCTGATCGTGGATGCCATGGTGGCAAACCCCACCCTGCTGGTGGCAGACAACGTCACCCAGCCGCTCGACGTAACCGTGGCCGCGCAAGTGATACGCCTGATGCGCGAATTGTCGGACACGTTCGACACCGCCGTCCTGTTCGTTTCGTCCTCCCTGCCGGTCGCAAGGGAAGCCGCCGGCCGGATCCTCGTCATGGACGAAGGGCGGCTCGTGGAGGAACAGCCGAGCGAGGCGCTTGTCGGCGCTCCGCGCCATGCCTATACGCGGGAGCTCGTCGCGCAGATACCCGTGATCTGGGGCGCAGGCGCGCCGCCCCCTCCCGTGAGCGGGGCAAACTCCCGGCAGCAGCCTGTCATTCGTCTCAACGACGTGTCGCAGACCTACGACGTGCGCCGGCGCGGCTCCTTCGGCAAGACGGACGCCCTCCGGGCCGTCCGCAACGTGACCTTCGACGTGCAGCGCGGAGACAGCTTCGCCGTCGTCGGGGAATCGGGCTGCGGCAAGTCCACGCTGATGCGGCTCCTGAGCCGGCTGGAAAAGCCGTCCGGAGGCGAGATCCTGTGCGAGGGCCAGGATATTTCGCGGTTGTCCGGCAGCGCACTTCTGGGCTTTCGCCGCAAACTGCAGCTCGTGCTGCAGGATCCGTTCGGCTCACTTCCGCCACGCACCTCGATCGGCGCGATGATCGAGGCGCCGTTGCGCGTGCATGGCTGGCGCGAGGCGGCGCGCATCCGCGAAAAGGTCCGGCAGGTCATGGACGACGTCGGTCTGCCCGTATCGCTGTACGACGAATTGCCCACCGGGCTGTCGGCCGGACAACGGCAAAGGGTCAACGTGGCGCGCGCCATGGTGCTGGACCCGGAGATCCTGCTGATGGACGAGACCTTGTCCGCACTGGACCAGACGGAGCAGTTCCGCCTGCTCGCCCTGTTCGACAAGCTGCAGCGCGAACACTCGCTCACCTACATCTTCATCTCCCACGACCTCGGCATGGTCCGGAAGGCCTGCAACCGCATTGCGGTGATGTACCTCGGGGAGGTCGTCGAGCTGGCCGACAACGAGCGGCTCTTCTTCGATCCGGGGCACCCTTATACGAAGGCGCTGCTGTCGGCGATGCCGACGCTGGAGACGCGGCGCTACCGGCCCGAAGACTGCCTGATGGAGGGCGAGCCACCAAGCCCGATCGAACTGCCGCAGGGCTGTTCGTTCCGGTCTCGCTGCCCGCAGGCCTTTGCCCCATGCGCAAGCAGGAGTCCTCACCTGACCACCCGCAGCGACAGCGATTTCGCGGCCTGCCACCTGATCTCCGGGGCCCTTCCGCCGGAAGAGCTTCGCAGCCTCGCCGTTACAGCCTGACCCGCATTCCATCTCTTTGACGGATCGTCCGATGCAAGACACCCAAGCTACACGTTGCGCCCCCATCGATGCAGACAGGCTTCAAGCCATGATGGATGCCGTACAACCGTTCGGGGGCGGCGAAGGCGGGGCAATGACCCGCCTGACCCTGTCCCGAGAGGATGGCAAGGCCCGCGACTGGTTGGCGGCATGGTTTTCCGCAAACGGCTTTTCGCCGAAGGTGGATGCCATCGGCAACCAGTTCGGCTTTCTCGACCTTGCCGGCCCGGACGCGCCGCTCGTCATGGTGGGCTCACACCTCGACAGTCAGCCCAATGGCGGGCGCTTCGACGGGACGCTCGGCGTCCTGTCCGCCTGCGAGGCCATCCTGGCCGTCCGCGATTCGCTTGAAAAGAGTGGAAACACCGCTGCCTGCAACTTCGCCGTGGCCAACTGGACCAACGAAGAAGGCGCCCGCTTCCAGCCCAGCCTTCTCGGCAGCAGCGTGTTCACCGGCGCGGCCGAACTGGACTGGGCGCTCGATCGCCGCGACGGCAGCGGCATCACCGTGCGCGAGGCACTTGCCGACATCGGCTATGCAGGCACCGACAGGGTGCGTGTGCCCGACGCACTGATCGAGCTTCACATCGAGGGCGGCCCGTTCCTGGACCGCGAGCGGGAGCGCTTCGGCGCCTTTACCCGGTTCTGGGGTGCCACCAAGTACCGCCTGGCCTTCATCGGCCGGCAGGCCCACACGGGACCGACGCCCATGGCCGAGCGCAAGGATGCGCTGCTGGCCGCCGCGCATGTCATAACCGGCTTGAAGGCGCTGGCGGGCGAGCATGGCCTGGAGTTGCACACCTCGGTAGGTCGTCTTGAGGTCTATCCCAATTCGCCGAACACCGTGCCCGGCGAGGCGGTACTGTTCATCGAGCTTCGCTCCGGCTCGCCGGAGGTGCTGGAAGCGGCTGAAGTGCGGCTGAACTCCATGATCGTCGATGCGGCAGAGGCTGTCGGCATCTCCTACGAGATCCGCTCCATCGACCGGCGCGCCGCCGGGCGCATGGACGCCGGCCTGATACGGCTGGCCGAGCGCGCGGCCAGGGCGCACGGTTCCGGGACGAGACACCTGGACACGATCGGCGGCCATGATGCCGTGAGCCTGTCGGCGGTATGCCCTGCCATCGTGCTGGCAGTGCCCAGCGTCGACGGCGTCATCCATCATCCGACGGAATATACGCGGCCCGAGGACCAGGCGTTCGGCACGCAGATCCTGGCCGACATGCTCATGATCCTCGCGACCGAGGGCATGGCCGCGGTTACCCGGGAGGAAACCCCGGCATGAAGCCGCTCGGCGCACCGATGGACCGCCAGGAAAGGTTGGCGGAGGATGCCCTTTCGTCCGTGCCGTTTCTCGACCCGCACTCGGTGCGCTACGAGCCTGCCATGTCCGGTGCCGCATCTCCCTCCTACCAGGGAGTCGAGTCGACGCTCTATCGCGTTACGCAGGCGGATAGCGAACAGCCGTCGCTTTTCCTGAAGGTGCATCAGGCCGAGTGTACCGACCTCTTCGATCCGGCTTTCGCCTTCAAGGCCGGCAGGAGGCTTGCGGAGCTGGACCTGACGCCCGAACCGCTGCATCTCGCGGCGGACCAGGGAGCGGTCCTGTTTCGCCTGCTCGGCCCGGAATGGCGGCCGGCAACGTTGGACCTGCTCGGGACGGAAACGTGCCTTTCCGCTGTGGTAGAGGCGCTCCGTCGCGTTACGCAAGGCCCACCGCTCGGAAAAGGCTGGACGGTCTTCGATGGCATCGCCGACATGCGCGCCCGCCTCGGCGCGGAGGCGGAAACGCTTCCGGACGATGCATGGTGGCTGTTCGACGGCGTTGCCGCCATCGCCGACGCGCTTGCTGCGGCGGGCGCCGATAGCCGGCCCGCCCACGGCGACCCGCATGCCACGAACATCATGCTCGGCCCTGATGGCGCGGTCCGCCTGGTGGATCTCGACATGGCCTGCGACACGGACCCGCATTACCAGTTGGCGGCGCTCCTTAACGAAGCCTGCCAGTTCGACAGCGAGATGCGGACCGGCATCGAGATGTGGAACGGGGTGTGGAGCGAGGCGCTGTACAACCGCTGCGTCGCCTATGCGGCGGCCGACGATCTTTACTGGGGCCTGAGAGCCCTTCTGCTCGACCGCCTTTCGCCCCGAACTTCGCTGGAGTTCCGCAAATATGCGGGTTGGCGCCTTCTGCGCTGCCGGATGCGCGTCAATCGTCCCGGGTTCGAGGAAACGCTGAGGAGGCTTGGATGATTCCTGTGGGCCGTGCCGCCACGGACGCGGAACGCATGCTCGAAAACGCTGTCTCCGAAGTCGCCCCGTGGCGAGACCGGGCGATGCGCTATGCTTCCGTTTCGGGCGGTATCAGCAACGTCAACTGGCGGGTGGAAGTGGACGGCGAGCCGCACGCTTACTTCGTCAAGATACCTGGCCGCGGCACGGAAATGTTCATCGACCGGGCGGCCGCCCGTGCGGCGAGCCGCCAGGCCGAAGAAATCGGTCTCGGCCCGCGCACCTTCGACTATCTGGACCGGCGCGATGTCGAGATTGCCGAATTCGTCGAAGGGCGCCGCCCATCCACCCATCGCGACTTTGCCGTGCCGGCGATGCGCGCGGAGGCGATGCGCGTCTATAGGCGGTTCCACTCGGCACCGCTGCTGCCGCTGACCAAGACGGTCTTCGACATGATCGACGAGCACGAGCGCCAGGCAGCCGACCTCGGCGCCCACCTTCCCCCCGATCACGCGTGGCTGTGGCGGCAGTACCGGATAGCGCGGCAAGCACTGGAGGCCTCGGGCCTCGACCTCGTGCCCTGCTTCAACGACCCCATGCCCGGCAACTTCCTGATCGGCGACGACGGAACGATCCTCCTGATCGATTTCGAATACGCCTCCAACAACGACCGGATTTACGACCTCGCCATCTGGAGCGGCGAAATGTTCTTTCCCGAAAACGTGGACCGGTCGCTGATCGAGCTGTATTTCGGGCATTGCAGCGAGGCGCTCTATGCGCGGCTGGTGGTCCACAAGGCGTTGGCCGATATCAAGTGGTCCACCTGGGCGATGGTGCAGAACCGGGTGTCGACGCTGGAATTCGATTTCTACAAATACGGCATCTGGAAGCATATGCGCGCGCGCTCCATCATGAGCGATCCGCGCTGGCCCCATTATCTGAAAGCGCTTTGATCCGATGAGCCTGCAACCGGCCTCCGCCTCCGTGCCCCACAGCACCCTCCTCTCCTTTGCGGAAGACCTTGCCGACGCGGCACGGCCCATTGCGCTGTCGCATTTCCGCACGCGCCTTGACGTGGAATCCAAGGCCGACGACAGCCCCGTCACCATCGCCGACCGCGCGATCGAGGCGCGCCTTAGAGCCATGATCGAGCAACGCTACCCGACCCACGGCATCTTCGGCGAAGAAACCGGCGCGACGCCGGGCGACGGTTCGCTCTGGGTGATCGATCCGATCGATGGCACGAAAAGCTTCGTGACGGGGATACCGCTGTTCGGCACACTGCTGGCGCACCTGCACCACGGCGTGCCGGTTCTGGGTATCGTGGATATGCCCATACTGGGTGAAAGGTGGACGGCCGAGGCCGGAGGAACGGCACTGTTGAATGGCGTGCCGGTCCGCACCAGCGATTGCCGCACGCTGGCGTCCGCCCGCTTCATGACCACGTCGCCGGAAGGTTTCCGAGGCAGGGACGAGGCCGCCTACCTGCGGCTGTCCGGGGCCGTCGCACTGCGCCGCTTCGGAGGCGATTGCTATGGCTATGCGCTTCTGGCTTCCGGCCATTGCGACGTGATAGCCGAATGCGGATTGCAGCCCTATGATTACCTTGCCCTCGTGCCCGTGATCGAAAGCGCGGGCGGCGTGGTGAGCGACTGGAACGGCGCCCCGCTGGGGCTGAACTCGGATGGCCGGGTGCTGGCGGCGGCGACACCCGAGCTGCACCATGCGGCGATGGCCCTGCTGCAGGGCTGACGACTGCGGAAAGGAGCATCATGGGCTACGCCACCACGATCGAAGGAACCCGTTTCGCCTTCGCCGACCTGCGCGACCTTATGGCGAAGGCCACGCCCGAACGATCGGGCGACCAGCTCGCGGGGCTTGCCGCGCAGGGCCCCGTGGAACGCCTGGCCGCCCAGATGTGCCTTGCCGACCTGCCGCTCGACGCGTTCCTGCGGGAGGCCCTGATCGACGAGGACGAGGTCTCCGACCTCATAGCCTCCCGGCATGATTCGGCAGCCTTCGCGCCCGTCGCCGGGTTGACGGTGGGCGAGTTCCGGGAATGGCTGTTGTCTCCGGCTGCCGACGCAGATGCGCTGGAAAAGCTGACATGGGGCCTGACGCCCGAGATGGTCGCGGCCGTGTCGAAGCTCTGCCGCCTGCAGGATCTCGTCGCCATCGCCGCCAAGCGCCAGGTCATTACCCGCTTCCGCAGCACCATCGGCCTGCCGGGGCGGCTGTCCACCCGCAACCAGCCCAACCATCCGCGCGATGCCTCGGACGGCATCCTCGTTTCTGCGCTCGACGGCCTGCTGATGGGCTCGGGCGACGCCGTGATCGGCGTCAACCCGGCCACCGATACGCTGGAAGACTATATCCGCATCGTCGAGCTTCTGGAAACGCTGCGCCTGCGCCTTGCCATTCCGACGCAGAGCTGCTGCCTCGGCCACGTCACCGTCGCCATGGAAGCCATGGCGCGCGGCGCGCCCGTGGACCTCGTCTTCCAGTCCATCGCCGGTTCGCAGAAGGCCAATGCCGGCTTCGGCATCGACCTCGCCATCCTGCGGGAAGCCTCCGATGCCGGCCGTTCGCTGGGGCGCTGCCCCGCCGACGGTCAGTTCATGTATTTCGAGACGGGCCAGGGCGCGGCCCTTTCGGCCGACGCCCATTTCGGTGTCGACCAGCAGACGATGGAAGCGCGCGCCTATGCCGTCGCGCGCGAATTCTCGCCCCTGCTCGTCAATACGGTCGTCGGATTCATCGGGCCGGAATATCTCTACAACGGCAAGCAGATCGTGCGGGCCGGACTCGAAGACCACTTCTGCGGCAAGCTTCTCGGCCTGCCGATGGGCGTCGACGTCTGCTACACCAACCATGCCGACGCCGACGGCGAGGATATGGACGTTCTTTTGACCATGCTGTGCGCCGCCAACGTGCATTTCGTGATCACCGTGCCGGGGGCGGACGACATCATGTTGAACTACCAGTCGCTGTCGCACCATGACGCCGTCTTCGCGCGGGAATGCCTGCACCGCCGCCCTGCCCCGGAGTTCGAGGCCTGGCTGCACGAGACGGGGATCGTGGATCGGCAAGGCCGGCTGGCCGCGGATCCGGCGCTGATACCGCCGGCGCTGCGCGATGCCACCCGCATGATCGGCCAGGTCGCCGCATGACCGGCGAGCCTGAAGACGCAATGGCCGTATCGCCGTCGCGGCTGGACGAACTGCGCGATCGGACGCAAGCGCGCATCTCGCTCGGGGCGGTCGGCTCCGGCGTCCCCACGCACGCGGCATTGCGGTTCAACCTGGATCACGCGCGCGCGCGCGAGGCGGTGTGGACCGGCATGGACGCCGCAGCCCTGCGTAAGGCGCTGGGCCCGATCGGGGAAAGCGCCATCGAAGTGTACTCGGCGGCGTCCGACCGCGCGGAGTATCTGCGCAGGCCCGATCTCGGGCGCACCTTGTCGCAGGACAGCCGCAAGGCCCTGCAGGCGGCAGGCGGCCAGCGCGGCTTCGACATCGCGCTTGTCGTCGCGGACGGGCTCTCGGCAACCGCCGTCGCGCTCAACGCCGCGCCTCTGGCCACGGCGCTCGCCGACAAGGCTTCCGCCGCCGGCTGGACGATGGCGCCCGTGGTGATCGCCCATCAGGCGCGCGTCGCCTTGGGCGACTGGATCGGCGCGGAACTCGATGCGCGCTGCGTCGTCGTTCTGGTGGGAGAGCGGCCCGGCCTGTCGGCGGCCGACAGCCTGGGCGCCTACGTCACCTTCGGCGCCAGGCCCGGCACGCCGGATTCCGGCCGCAACTGCGTCTCCAACATACGAAGCGGCGGCTTGCCGGTGGACGATGCCGCCACGCAGATCGCCGGGCTCATCACGCTGATGATGGCGCAGAAGATCAGCGGTGTTCGGCTCAAGCGCCAGGACCTCCTGACCCAGGGCCAACCAGGGTAACGCTTTTCTCTTTAATACACAAAATCGATAGATTATTCTTTTCCCTGCGTCTCGTCGCCGCCTAGCCTGTGTCCATGAACGAGGACAGCGAGGGCGACATGACGAAACCGAAACTCGTGGCATTTGCCGGTTCCTACAACAGGCCATCGCGGACGGTTTCGCTTCTGCAGGAGATCGCGGATCGCGCGGCGCTGGCCTACGGCTTTTCCGGCACCGTCCACGACCTCGGCGATGTCGGTCCCTCGCTCGGGGCTGCGCAATGGCCCTCGCAACTCGACGAGACGGCGGCCGGCATCGTGGCGAAGGTAACGCAAGCCGATCTGGTGGTGATCGGATCGCCGACCTTCAAGGGCTCCTACCCCGGCCTTTTCAAGCACTTCGTGGACCTGATCCAGCCCGAGGCGCTGCGGGGCAAACCGGTGCTGATCGCCGCAACCGGCGGCGGCGACCGCCATGCCCTCATGGTCGAGCATCAGTTGCGGCCGCTGTTCGGCTTCTTCATGGCGCATACGCTGCCGACCGCCGTCTATGCCTCCACCTCGGATTTCCAGGATTACCGCGTCGCCGCCCCGGCCCTGTCGGCCCGTATCGACGAGGCGATCGCCGATATCGGAGCCTTCTTTCCCCGCCTGGCTACGGCAATCGCCGCCGAATGACCGGCCTACCGTCAACACACAGGAAAGCGACCACGATGAACTACCGATCCCTCTGGACTATCCTTGCCGTCGGGATATCCCTCCTGCCGCTCGATCCGGCCCTGGCGCAGGATCTGCGGATCGGCGTAGTGCCCGGGGCCTACGGCGACAGCGTTGCCAAGGCAGCCGAAATCGCCAGAGCCGAGAACATCGAGGTGGAGGTGATCGAGTTCACCGATTGGACGACGCCCAACGTCGCGCTTCAATCGGGCGATATCGATGTCAACTATTTCCAGCACAAGCCCTTTCTCGACAATGCCATCAAGGAACGCGGCTACGACTTCGCCATCGCCGGCGTTGGAGCACTGTCCAACATCGGTCTCTATTCCCTGCGCCACAAAAGCTTCGACGAGATCCCGGACGGGGGAACGGTCGCCATTCCCAACGACCCGGTCAACCAGGGTCGCGGCCTGCTGCTGCTGGAGCGCGCAGGGCTGATCGAGCTGAAGGAGGGCGTCGGCTTTCTCGGCACCCTCGACGACATCGTCGCCAATCCGCGCAACCTCACCTTCAACGAGGTGGAAGGGCCGCAACTCGTCCGGGTTACGCCCGACGTCGACCTGTCGGTCGGCTACCCGCACTTCATCGTGGCGTCGGGCACGTTCGACCCGTCGGCGGGGCTGATCTATTCCGGCATCGAGGACCGCCAGTTCGCCATCCGCTTCGTGACGCGCAGCCAGGACGCGGAGCGCGCCGACATCAAGCGCTTCATCGAGATCTACCAGTCTTCGCCCGAGGTCGCGGAGGTGATCGACACGGCCTTCGCCAAGGATCCGCAGCTCTACGTCCTGGCCTGGAAGAATTGAGGGAGCGGCGCTTGTCCATTCTGTTCGAGCCGCTGCAGCGGCATACACTCGAAACGCTGCCGCGCCGGAAGCCCACGGCCCGCCCGGCGGCGACGGCAAACCCGCCTGTCGACGGGCCGTCGCGCGGCGCCGGCTCCGTGCAACTGTCCGGTGTCGGCAAGATCTATGCGTCGAAGACAGGCGAAGTCGCAGCGCTGGCCGATATCGACCTGACGGTGCGTGCCGGCTCGATCTGCGGGATCATCGGCCGGAGCGGGGCCGGAAAATCGAGCCTTATCCGCCTGATCAACCGGCTGGAGAAGCCAAGCGGCGGCAGCGTCCTGGTCAACGGAGCGGACATAGCGGGGCTCGATACCGAAGGGCTGGTGAGGCTGCGCCGACGGATCGGCATGATCTTCCAGCATTTCAACCTTCTGTCCGCCAAGACGGTATGGGACAATGTCGCCCTGCCCCTTGCGGTGGCCGGCGTGCCGAAAGCGGAGATCGGGCCGCGCGTCGCACGGGCGCTCGACCTCGTCGGCCTGTCGGACAAGCGCAACGTCCATCCGGCGCGCCTGTCCGGCGGACAGAAGCAGCGTGTCGGCATCGCCCGCGCCATCGTCTCCGATCCGGAAATCCTGTTGTGCGACGAAGCGACCTCCGCGCTCGATCCGGAAACGACCTTGTCGATCCTGTCACTGCTGAAGGACATCAACCGGCGCCTCGGCCTGACGATCATCCTGATCACGCACGAGATGAGCGTCATCCGCGAGATCTGCGACGACGTCGTCGTCCTGGAAAAGGGGCGCATCGCCGAAAGCGGCCCGGCCTGGCAGGTATTCGGCAATCCGCAGGCCGATGCCACGCGTGCTCTGCTGCAGCCGCTGACGCGCGACCTGCCCGAGGATATCGCCGCCCGTCTGCAACCGACACGCGGCGGTCCTGACGACAGCACGCTCATCGCCCTGCACTACACCGGCGCAGACGGTCCGCCGGACCTGTCCGCCATCGCCGCGGCCCTGTCCGCGCCTGTCGCCGTTCTGCATGCCACGCTGGACCGCGTGCAGGGCCATACACATGGCCGGCTGCTGCTGGCCGTTTCCGGCAGCGTTCCGGCCCCGGAAACCCTCACCCGCCTGTCTCGAACCGCAAAGGTGATCGGCTATGTCCGCGACGATGCTTGAACGCCTGTGGAACGCCTTTCTGGATACCAGCCTGATGGTGGGCGTATCGGCCGGACTGGCGGTCCTGTTCGGTATTCCGCTGGCGGTCCTGCTGGTGGCGACCGCGCCCGGCGGCATCCGCCCCGCACCGCGCCTGAATGCCGTGCTCGGCGCCATCGTGAACGGGTTCCGCGCGACACCCTTCATCGTGCTGCTCGTCGCCCTCATTCCGCTGACCCGGCTTCTTGCCGGCACCACCATCGGTGTCTGGGCCGCCATCGTGCCATTGTCGATCAGCGCCACGCCTTTCTTTGCCCGGATCGCGGAAGTCAGCATCCGAGGCGTAGACCGCGGCCTGATCGAAGCAGCGCAGGCCATGGGCTGCCGGCGTCGGCACATCGTGCGCCATGTCCTTTTGCCGGAGGCGCTTCCCGGCATCGTCGGCGGCTTCACCATCACCGTCGTGACGATGATCGGCGCGTCCGCCATGGCCGGCGCCGTGGGCGCGGGCGGCCTTGGCGACATGGCGATCCGCTACGGATACCAGCGTTTCGATACCACGGTGATGCTGGCGGTCATCGCGGTGCTGATCGCCATGGTGATGAGCGTGCAGTTTATCGGCGACCGGGCGGTACGCGCTCTGTCCGATCGTTGAGATGGAGGAGATCGTCATGACGCCACGTCGACCCGAAGCGCCGGTGGCCCCGCGACGCATCGAAAGCCACCTGGAAGCCATCGAGGCAGCCCGCCGGCTTGCGGCGGCCTTCTCCGAAGGCGCTATAGACCGGGATCGCCATCGGCGGCTCCCCTTCGATGAAATCGCCGCCTATACGGCCAGCGGGCTTGGTACGCTGACGGTGCCGCGCGCGCATGGCGGGCCGGAACTGGGCCTGGCGACGCTGGTGGAGGTGTTCGAGATCATCTCGGCGGCGGATGCCTCCCTGGGCCAGATCCCGCAAAATCAGTTCGGCGTCGTCGCGCTGCTGCGCGACATCGGCACGCCGCAGCAGCAAAGCCGCTTCTTCGCCGACATCATGGCCGGCCACCGCATCGGCAATGCCGGCCCGGAAAAAGGCCGCCAGGCGTTGACGCACAACCGGACGCGGCTGCAACGCCGGGATGGACGGCTGGTGCTGACCGGCGAACGCTTCTACTCCACCGGAGCCATCTTCGCCCACTGGATACCCACCCGCGCCGCCGACGAAGAGGGACGCCCGGTGCAGGTCTGGGTGCGCCACGACGCGCCGGGCGTGCGCGTGGAAGACGACTGGCGCTCCTTCGGCCAACGCACCACCGCAAGCGGCACCGTCGTCTTCGACCATGTCGCGGTCGAGCCCGCCGACATCATTCCGGTCTGGCGGTTCGCCGATAAGCCCGGCCTTGCGGGGCCGATCTCGCAGTTGATCCAGGCAGCCATCGATAGCGGCATCGCCAGGGCCGCGCTGGACGACGCGGCCGCCTTCGTCCGCGACAAGGCAAGGCCCTGGATGGATTCCGGCCTGGACAGCGCACGGGACGATCCCACCATCATCCACGCCTTCGGCGCCCTGACCGCCGATCACCACGCCGCGCAGGCCGTGCTCTACGAGGCGGCCGCAACGCTGGAGGCCATCGGCTCGCGGCCCGTGACGGACGAAAGCAGCGCCGCCGCATCCGTGGCGGTGGCGGAAGCCAAGATCCTGACCACGGAAAGCGCACTGGCCGCCGCCGAAACCCTGTTCGACCTTGCGGGCGCGGCCTCGACGCGCGCCGGCCACGCGCTGGACAGGCATTGGCGCAACGCCAGGGTGCATACGCTGCACGATCCGGTACGCTGGAAGTACCACCTGATCGGCAATCACCAATTGAACGGCGCGTTGCCCGCGCGGCACCAGTGGAATTGAGCCATGTCGCTGGCGCACCATCAAACCGCCGCGGCGCAGGCCATCGCCACAATCGCAACCGACGAGGAAGCCATCGCGGTCGCGACGCGGCTCTCCGACGATTTCGCCGCTGATGCCGCGGAGCGGGACAGGCACCGCCGCCTGCCCTGGCGGGAACTGGAGCGGATGAGCGAGGCGGGGCTTTTCGGCATCACCGTGCCGCGCATCCACGGCGGCGCGGAGGTTTCCCCCGCCACGCTCGCCCGCGTCATCGCCATCCTGTCGCGCGGCGACGGCTCCATCGGCCAGATACCGCAGAACCACTTCTACGCGCTGGAGGTCCTGCGCGTCGGCGGCACCCCGCGGCAGCAGGCGAGCCTGTACGCCAAGGCGCTGGCCGGCCACCGCTTCGGCAACGCGCTCGCCGAAATCGGCAGGCGCGATTTCAAGCGCACCACGCGCCTGCGCCGCGAGGGCGGACGCGCCGTCCTGTCCGGCCGCAAGTTCTATTGCACCGGGGCGCTCTATGCCCGGACGATCCCGACGCTGGCCGTGGCGCAGGAGGGCGGGCGCGACATCTCCTACCTCGTCTTCGTTCCGCGCGATGCCGAGGGCGTCGACATCGTGGACGACTGGGACGGGTTCGGGCAGCGGGTCACCGGAAGCGGCACGGTGACCTTCGACGAGGTCGAGGTGGACGAAGCCGCCGTCGTGCCCTTCCAGGCGTCGTTCGAACGACCGACGACCATCGGCCCGTTCGCACAGCTGATGCATGCGGCGATCGACCTTGGCATCGGCGAAGCCGCCTATCGCGACATGCTGCATTTCATACGCAACAGGGCGCGGCCATGGCTGGATGCGAAGGTGGAGACGGCGGCGGACGACCCGCTGACGATCCACCGGGTCGGCGCGGTTCGGGTGGGGCTCAGGGCGGCGGAAGCCATGCTGGCGCGTGCCGGACGCATCGTGGCCGAGGCGCAGGCCGCCCCGGACGAGGATACGGTCGCGCGTGCCTCCATCGCGGTGGCGGAAGCACGCATCCATGCAACACGCGCCGGGCTGGATGCGGCCAACCGCCTGCTGGAGCTGGGCGGAACCTCCGCCAGCATGGAAGCGGACGGCCTCGACCGCCATTGGCGGAACGTCCGCACGCATACGCTGCACGACCCCGTCCGCTGGAAATACCAGGCCGTCGGCCAGTTCCATCTCAACAATCGGCGCCCTCCCCGCCACGGCGCGATCTGAAAGGCCATCATGCCCGGCAAAAAGGAAATCAGGCTCAACGCATTCTCGATGAACTGCGTCGGCCACATCAATCATGGGCTCTGGACCCATCCACGCGACCGATCCCTGGATTACACCGCGCTGCCATACTGGACGGGCCTGGCGCAGACGCTGGAGCGGGGCCTGTTCGACGGCGTTTTCCTGGCCGACATCGTCGGCGTCTACGACGTGTACGGCGGCAATGTCGACGTGACGCTGCGGGAATCGATCCAGCTGCCCATCAACGATCCGCTTCTCCTCGTACCGGCCATGGCGGCAGTGACGCAGAACCTCGGTTTCGGCGTAACCGTCAACGTGAACGTCGAGCATCCCTATACCTTCGCGCGCCGGCTCTCCACGCTCGACCACCTGACGGACGGCCGCATCGGCTGGAACATCGTCACCGGCTATCTCGACAGCGCGGCGCGCGCAGTCGGGCAAGACGCGCAAGCCGAGCACGACAGCCGCTACGACCGGGCCGAAGACTATCTGGCGCTGGCCCGCAAGCTCTGGGAGACGAGTTGGGAGGACGGCGCCGTGCGCCGCGACCGGCGCGGCCGCATCTATGCCGACCCGGCAAGGGTGCATCGCGTCCATCATGACGGGCCCTTCTATCGATCGGACGGATATCATTTGTCCGAACCGTCGCCGCAGCGCACGCCGGTCATCTATCAGGCAGGCTCTTCGGGCCGCGGCCTCCGCTTTGCGGCGGCCGAGGCGGAATGCGTCTTCATTGCCGCATCCGACAAGGCCCGTGCGCGATCCCTGTCGCGGCAGCTTCGCGCCGCGGTGGCCGAGGCCGGCCGCCATCCTGACGAGGTCAAGATATTCGTCGGCATCAGCGTCGTCGCCGACGAAACGGAGGCGCTCGCGCGCGAGCGGCATGCGGACTATCTGGCCCATGCCAGCCCCGAAGCCGGGCTGGCGCACTTCTCGGCCAGCACCGGAATCGACTTTTCCGGCTTCGACCTCGACGAACCCGTCGCCTATGGCAGCTCGAATGCCATCCAGTCCGCAACCAGCCTCGCCCGCGACAAGCGGTGGACCCGGCGGCAGCTTCTTGCGGAACTGGCTCTCGGCGGCCGCTATGCCACGATCGTCGGAGATGGTGGGCAGGTGGCGGAAGAACTTGCCTCGTGGATGGACGAAGGCGAGATCGACGGCTTCAACCTGACCAGGACCGTCGTCCCCGAAAGCTTCGAATCCTTCGTGCACCATGTCGTGCCGCAGATGCAGGAGCGTGGGCGGTACAAGACGGCCTATACGCCCGGCACGCTGCGCAACAAGCTGTTCGGCAGGGGCGACAGGCGGTCGGCCGCACTTTCGGCCACTGCCTTCGCATAGCGCGACACCTCGGGCAGGCCCATCAGTTCGCCGAAGGTTCCGCGCGCCAGCGGGCCGCCCACCAGAAGATCCGGCTGGGCGCGCCCATCCGCCGCCACCGCCCGGCCGTCTCGATCCGTTTCGATGCCCAGCCGCGTTGGATCCGGCCGAAGCAGGCCGGCCGCAGCCATGCGCGCCGGCAGCCCTTCGCCGGACAGGATGTCGCCATGCGAAGGCCCGGTCGTATTGATGACGGCGTCGAAAAGGCCGGTCCGCACCTGGCCTTCCCCCCGCAGCCGGTAGCGCACCTCCAACCCCTCGTCCGTTGCGGCGCCGGCCACCAGACGCGCCGCGACATGGCGGAATGTCCCTTCCCGTTCACGCCGCTCCAGCACGGCCTCCACCTGGGGCGCGATGCGAAAGCGATGCACGTCCCAGAAGGCGCGCAACCGCCGCACCAGGCGGATCCGTTCTGCCGGCGCCAAAGCCGTCCAGAGCTCCGGCCCGCAGTCGCGCACGTGATCCATCACCCATTGCCAGGGCGCGCCGGCCGCCGCCGCATGGGAAATCTCCAGGCGGATGGCCGCAACCAGCGGACGCACGCCCCTTTCCGCCGCCTCGCGGAAATCGGCCGTCCAGGCACCGGTCCGGGCGCTATGCCCCCGGGAGCGGAGGCCGTTGCGCGACAGGCACAGGATGGCTCCCCGATGACCGCGTCCATCCAGGGTCGCCACCATGTCGGCAGCCGTCAGGCCGGAACCGAGGATCAGGATGCGCGCCCGCTGCCCGATCGCATCGAGGGCGCCGGCCGCATAGGGGTCCGCAACGTAAGCGGGTGAGCCGGCGATGGGTGCCAGTTGCCGGGGCGTGCCTGGGCGCGGATGCGTCGCGGCCAGGATCAGGAGTTCGGCCGGCGCCGACGATCCGTCGGACAGCTTCACACTCCAGCCGCGCCCGTCGCGCACGGCCTCGATCGCCCATTGCCGCAGGTGCCGGACACGGCCATCGGCTAGGGCGGGCGCAAGCTGCTCTGCGACGTAGCGGCCGAAGAGGCCGCGCTGGGGAAAGAGCGCGCCTGTTGCCGGCCAGCATGCGGCGGGATCGTCGCGGCAGGCGGCGTCGGCGTCCAGCCAATCCTGGAAGTGATCCGGCTCGTCCGGCCGCAGGCTCATCCGCGCGGCCGGTACGTTGATACGGTGGGCGGGATCGGTGGCGGAGTAGGCAAGCCCGCACCCCAGCCGCGCCCTCGGCTCCACCACCCGGATCGGCAGGCTTGCCAGACGGGGCATGCGGGAAAGGTGATAGGCGATAGCGGCTCCGCTGAAGCCGCCGCCGACGATGACGACGCCGCGACGGGCTTCAGCCATGATCAGGAGGCGCTCGCGCTGCGGGCGGACGGGCGTTCGGAGCCGGCGATCGTCTCGCCGAAGGGGCCCGTATTCACGGACCGGTCCCGCCCCGGAATGGCGTGGTCGAGCGGCAGCCTGGGCAAGACCAGTTCTCCGAACGTGTAGGCTTCCTCCAGGTGAGGATAGCCGGACATGATGAATGTGTCGATGCCGAGCCGCCGGTAGGCGTCCATGCGCTCGGCGACCGTATCGGGATCGCCGACCAGCGCCGTGCCCGCGCCGCCGCGCACGAGGCCGACTCCCGCCCAGAGATTGGGGCTGACCTCCAGCCGGGACCGGTCGCCCTTGTGCAGCGCGCTCATGCGGCTCTGCCCGACCGAGTCCATCCGTGCGAAGATCTGCTGCGCCGAAGCGATCGTCGCATCGTCCAGCCGGCTAATCAGGTCATCGGCGGCGGCCCACGCCTTCTGCGTGGTATCGCGGACGATCACATGCAGCCGGATGCCGAAGGATACCTCCCGGCCCGCCTTCGCCGCCGCCTCGCGCACGGTATCCAGCTTGCGCTCCACCGCCTCCGGCGGCTCGCCCCAGGTCAGGTATTTGTCGATCGTGCGGGAGGCCACGTCGATACCCGCGTCGGACGAGCCGCCGAAGTAGAGCGGCGGATGCGGCGTCTGGTGCGGCGGGAACAGCAGCCGCCCATCCGCGATGCGGAAATGCCTGCCTTCATGCTCGACGGTCTCGCCGGCCAGCACCGCCTTGTAGATGTGGAGGAACTCCTCGGTGATCTCGTAGCGCTCGGCGTGCGACTGGAATATGCCGTCGCCGCCATTCTCCACCGGATCGCCGCCGGTGACGACGTTGATCAGCAGTCGTCCGCCCGAGAACCGGTCCAGCGTGGCCGTCATGCGGGCGGCGAGCGTCGGCGACTGCAGGCCCGGCCGGACGGCGACCAGAAAGCGCAAGCGCTCGGTCAGCGGAACGAGGGCCGACGCCGTCACCCAGCTATCCTCGCACGAGCGGCCGGTCGGCAGGAGAACGCCGTAATAGCCGAGCTGGTCCGCTGCGCGCGCAACCTGCGATAGATACGGAAGGTCCACCGCCCGTCCGCCCTCGGACGTGCCGAGGTAGCGGCTGTCGCCGTGTGTCGGCAGGAACCATAGAACCTTGATACGCCTGGGCTCGGCAGTCGACATGCGCTCTCTTCTCCGGTTGGACGATGCAGCAAGCCTAGCGGCCGGGCCAGCGCGCCGGCGAGGCAAGAAATGTCGTTATTGTACACAAAATTAATAGACTATTTCTCGTCTGCTCGTCGGCACGCGATCTAGCATCCCGGTCTCGTTTCCAGCCCCGGAGCATCGCCGATGACACGATTTGCATCCATCCTTGCCGGTTTGTCCGTGCTTCTTGCGGCAAGCACCGCATCCGCCGCCGAACTGGACGAGATCCGCATCGATTGGGCCACCTACAATCCGATCTCCATCCTGTTGAAGGAGAAAGGGTTGCTCGAGAAGGAATTCGAGGCCGACGGGATAGGCATCCGCTGGGTGCAGTCCGCCGGATCCAACAAGGCCCTGGAATTCCTGAACGCCCAGTCCATCGATTTCGGTTCGACGGCGGGCTCCGCCGCGCTGCTGGCGCGTGTGAACGGCAACCCGGTGAAGTCGATCTATGTCTATTCGAAGCCGGAATGGACCGCTCTCGTTGCGCGTGGCGACAGCGATATCGATCAGGTCGCAAATCTGAAGGGCAAGACGGTCGCGGTGACACGCGGTACGGATCCGCACGTCTTTCTCGTTCGCGCGCTTGCGGATGCGGGCCTGTCGGAACGCGATGTCAACCTGGTCCTGCTTCAGCACGCGGATGGCAAGACGGCCCTTCTGCGGGGCGACGTGGACGCCTGGGCCGGGCTCGACCCGCTCATGGCTTCCGCCGAGGTGGAGGACGGGGCAAAGCTGTTCTTCCGCGATCCAGACGCCAACACCTGGGGCGTCCTCAACACGCGGGACGACTTCGCCGACGAGCATCCCGAGATCGTCCAGCGCGTCCTGTCGATCTATGAGGAAGCGCGGCAGGCGGCAATCGCCGACCCGGCGGCCCTGCGGGCCCTTCTGATCGAAGCGACCGGCCTGCCGGAACCGGTGATCCGCCGCCAGCTCGAGCGGACGGAGATCACGCACTCCGCCATCGGAGATGCGCAGGCGGATACGATCGAGGCGGCCGGAAAGGCCCTGCAGCAGGCGGGCGTCATCGCGGCCGACGTGGATGTGGAACAGACGGTCGGCGCATTGATCGACAAGCGCTTCGGCAATCTCGGACAGTGAGTCGCCTGCGTTCCGCATTGATCGGCCTGGCGCTGCCGATCAGCCTTGGACTGGCATGGGAGGTGGCGGTGGCCATCGGCGTCTCGGATGGACGGCTGCTGCCGCCACCGTCGCGCATCTGGGCGGAACTGGTGCGCCTGTCGGCCAACGGCGCCCTCGCCGAACATGCGGGAATCACGTCGTGGCGCGTGGCGACCGGCTTTCTCGCGGGCGCACTGGCCGGAACAGTCACCGGCGCCATCACCGGCTACTGGCGTCTCGCCCGCGAAACGCTCGACCCGTCGCTGCAGGCGTTGCGCTCCATCCCCTCCATCGCCTGGGTTCCCCTGTTCATCCTGTGGTTCGGCATATTCGAGACCTCCAAGGTCATGCTGATCGCCGTCGGCGTCTTCTTCCCCGTCTATCTCGGCGTCAGCACCGCATTATCGGCAGTGGATCGCAAGATCGTGGAGGTCGGCCGCATCCACCGCCTGACGCCGGCGGGAACGATCCTGCGCATCCTCCTGCCTTCGATCCTGCCGGCCTATGTCACCGCGCTGCGCACCGGCCTCGGCCTCGGCTGGATGTTCGTGGTGGCGGCCGAGTTCATGGGCGCTTCGGCCGGGCTCGGCTATCTTCTGGTGGATGGGCAGCAACTCGGCAAGCCAACGCAGATCGTTGCCGCGATCCTGGCCTTCGCCGTTCTGGGCAAACTGTCCGATGCCCTCCTGGAAGCCGCCTTCGCACCGCTGCTGGGCTGGCAGGACACCCAGGGAAAGGAGGTTTGAAGTGCTGTCCATAGACCGCCTGGACAAGACCTTTCGCAACGGCACCATCGCCCTGTCCGGGTTGAATCTGACCGTGGGCGAAGGCGAGATCGTTGCGCTGGTGGGCGGCTCCGGCTGCGGAAAATCTACCCTGCTTCGGCTCGTTTCCGGCCTCGACACGGCCAGCGGCGGCGAAATCCGCCTGAACGGGGCGCGGATCGAAGGTCCGATAGAGCGGATAGGGCTGGTGTTCCAGGAGCCGCGCCTGCTTCCGTGGCTCAACGTCGCCCGCAATATCGGCTTCGGGCTTTCGCATCTCTCCGATGCCGAGCGCGCGACGCGGGTGGATGCCCTGCTGAACGCGGTGCAATTGCCGACCTACGGCCGGCGTTGGCCAAAAGAGTTGTCGGGCGGTCAGGCACAGCGGGTGGCCATCGCCCGGGCCCTTGCCCCGGAACCGTCCGTGCTGCTGATGGACGAGCCGTTCTCCGCGCTGGACGCCATCACCCGGACCGAGCTCCAGGACCATCTGGTCGCGCTGTGGCAGACCCACAAACGGACCTTCCTCGTCGTGACGCACGATATAGAAGAGGCCGTTGCGCTGGCCGACAGGGTCATCGTCATGCGCGCACATCCGGGCCGGATCTTTGCGGACATACGCATTTCCGTTCCACGCCCGCGCATCCGCACGACGGCCGCTTTCGAGACGGCCGTACGCGACGTCCGGCTTGCCCTGGACGAGGCGATCGGCCGGCGCTCCGCGCCGGCCGCCGTCAATGGCTGATCATCCATGGCCGCGCCGACGGAAAGGTCTTTGCGCCGCCGGCGGTATGGACGGCCTTGCCGGCCTTGGCCCGGCTCTTGTCGCCGCAACATCCGCAACCGGCCGGATGCCGCCCGGAAGAGCGGGCCGGCTCGTGCCGGCTCCGCTCGTTGGTGGCCATCGCCTTGCGCCGCATCGGGTCCATCCCCGCAACGAAGGGCGCCGACAAGATCACCCGCTCGCCGGCCCTCCCGCAGCCTGGGCAGGGGGCCGGCTCGGCCGCGCGCGCCATCGGGGCGAGCGTGGAAAACGACCCGCACTCCGCGCATTCGTAATCGTAGAACGGCATGTTGCCCCCTTCGCTCTCGTTCAAAGGTCCTGGGCGATCGGCATGTCGATCGAACCGTCCAGATATTTCTGTGGGCCGGCGGCGCTTGGGCTGATGTCGAAATCGAATATCTGCGTCGGCAGCCACAGGGTGGCGCAGCTGTTCGGTATGTCGACCACGCCGGAGAAATGGCCTTGCACCGGCGCAACGCCCAGGATCGAGTGCGCCTGCGCGGGCGAATAGCCGAACTTGGTCAGGTAGGAGATCGCGTTCAGGCAGGCCTGCCGATAGGCGACATTGGCGTCCAGATAGTGCTGGGTGCCGGATTCATCGACGGAGATGCCCTCGAAGATGAGGTAGTCGTTGTAGTTCGGCGTGATCGGCGACGGCTTGAAGATCGGGTTCCTGATCCCGTACAGCGCCATGCCGTCCTTGATGATGTTGACGCGAATGTGCAGCCAGGCGCCGAACATCTCGATGGCGCCGCAAAAGGTAATCTCGCCGTCACCCTGGCTGAAATGCATGTCGCCCATCGAAAGGCCGGCCCCGTCGACATAGACCGGAAAGAAGATCTTGGACCCGCGGGACAGGTCCTTGATGTCGCAATTGCCGCCATGCTCGCGCGGGGGGACGGTGCGCGCCCCTTCGGCCGCCACGCGGTCCCGGTCGGCGCCGGTCAGCTTGCCCAGATGCGCCGTTGCGGCGAAAGGCGGGTTCGCCAGCGGCGGCACGCGCCCCGGATCCGTATCGATCAGCGCCTGCTCCCGCGTGTTCCAGGTGTCCAGCAGCGCCTTGTCCGGCAGCGTCCCGATCAGGCCGGGGTGGATAAGCCCGGCGAAGCCGACGCCCGGCACGTGCCGCGAGCGCGTGAACAGGCCCTCGTAGTGCCATACCGATTTCTGCGCGAGGGGGAAGTGGTCGGTCAGGAAGCCGCCGCCGTTCTTCTTGGAGAAGAAGCCGTTGAAACCCCATTCATGGCCTTTCAGCGTACCGGCGTCGAGGATATCGACCACCAGCAGATCGCCCGGCCTGGCGCCCTTCACGCCGATGGGCCCCGACAGGTAATGCACCGTGGACAGGTCCACGTCGCGGATATCCTCCGCGCTGTCATCGTTCTTGATGGCGCCGCCCGTCCAGTCCACCGTCTCGACGAGGAAATCCGCGCCGGGTTCCACCCATACGGCGATGGGGATGTCCGGATGCCAGCGATTGTGCAGCATCTCGTTTTCCGTCGCGGGACGGGACAGGTCCACGGAAATCAGGGTATCAGGCATGAAACGCTCCTGTTGTCGGTTGCAACTGCGGTCTTGCCCCGTCCGTCATACGGACAGGTAGCGGGTGATCTGCGCCTCGTCGACCAAGGCAGCCGGCGTATCGTGGACGAGCTCGCCGTTCTCGATCACGAGCACCCGGTCGGCGATATCGAGTGCAAAGGAGAGGACCTGTTCGGACACGACGATGGCCAGGCCCTTGTCGTCGCGGATCCGGCGCAGGGTGCGCCCCATCTCGCGGATGATGGAAGGCTGGATACCCTCGGTCGGCTCGTCCAGAAGCAGCACCTTGGGGCGCGAGGCCAGCGCGCGGGCGATGGCCAGCTGCTGCTGCTGCCCGCCTGAAAGGTTGCCGCCGCGCCGGCGTCCCATTTCGGCCAGCACGGGAAACAGCTCGTACAGGTCGCCCGGCACGTCGCGCTCTCCCGTGACGGTCAGCCCCGTCTCGATGTTCTCGCGCACCGTCATGGTGGAAAAGATCATCCGCCCCTGCGGCACGTAGCCGAGGCCGCTGCGCACCCGGACATGGCTTCTGGCCGAGGTCAGGTCGGCGCCGTCGACCTGCACGCGCCCGTCGCGCGTCGGGATGATGCCCATCAGGGATTTCATGAGCGTCGTCTTGCCCATGCCGTTGCGGCCCATGATGGCGACGATCTCCCCGGCGCCGACACGGAAATCCAGCCCGTGCAGTACCTCGCTCGAACCGTAGGAAACCCGCAAACCGTTCACGTCCAGCATAGTGCAACCTCCTGCGCGGTCGGCGGCTCAGTGGCCGAGATAGACTTCCACGACCTTTGGGTCGTTCTTGACGTGCTCCATCGTGCCCTCCGACAGGACGTGGCCCTGGTGCAGCACGGTGACGCGATGCGCGATGTCTTCCACGAACTTCATGTCGTGCTCGATCACGATCACAGAACGCCCGTCGATGATGCGGTGCAGCAACTCGGCCGTCCGCACGCGCTCGGCTACGCTCATTCCGGCAACGGGCTCGTCCAGCATCAGCAAGTCCGGGTCCTGGATCAGCAGCATGCCGATCTCCAGCCATTGCTTCTGCCCGTGGCTCAGCATGTCCGAGCGCCGGTGCAGATGCTCTTTCAGGAAGATCGTCTCGGCGACCTCTTCCACTCGGTCGCGCACCTCGGCGTCCCGGCGGAAGGCGAGTGCGCCGAAGACGGACCAGCCACGCGGATAGGAGATTTCGAGATTTTCGAAGACGGTCAGATCCTCGTAGATCGTCGGGTTCTGGAACTTGCGGCCGACGCCGGCATGAACGATCTGATACTCCTTCATCTGCGTCAGCTCCTTGTCGCGGAAGCGGATGGAGCCGGAGGTGGCCTTCGTCTTGCCGCAGATGAGGTCCAGCGCCGTCGTCTTGCCGGCTCCGTTGGGGCCGATGATGACGCGGATCTCGTTTTCGTCGACGTAGAAGGACAGGTCGTTGACCGCCTTGAACCCGTCGAAGGATACGGTCAGCGCCTCCACCGACAGCAGGAAATCGTTGGTCGTGGCCATGGCCGGCGCTCCTTACTTGGCGGTGGACGGGGTTGCGTCGGGCGCGGAGATGCGTGCCGCGCCGCGCCGCGTAAGACGCTTCAGGACAGGCTCCACATGCGCGGTCCAAAGGCCCGCCAATCCCATCGGGAAAGCCACCGTGACGCCGATGAAGAGAGCGCCCATGGCGAACAGCCACAGTTCGGGGAAACTTTCGGAAAACGAAGTCTTGGCGAAGTTGACGAGCAGCGTGCCGTACACCGCACCCAGCAGCGACAGCCGTCCGCCGACGGCGCAGAAGATCACCATCTCGATCGAGGGCACGATGCCGATCAGCGTCGGCGACATGAAGCCGACCTGCAGGGTGAACATGGCGCCGCCGATGCCGGCCAGCGCCGCGGCGAAGGTGAAGACGAAGATCTTGAAGCGCGCCGTGTCGTATCCGGAAAAGCGGACCCGGTCTTCCTTGTCGCGCATGGCGACCAGGATGCGCCCCAGCTTGGAATTGCGCACCAGCATGCAGACGACGATGGCGCCGATGAGCAGGAAGGCGTTGACGAAATAGAGGATGGTCTTGGCGCCGTCGCCGCGGATATCCCAGCCCGCCAGCGTACGCAGGTCAGTAATGCCGTTGACGCCGCCCGTATAGCCCTGCTGGCCGATGATGAGGATGGTGAGGATGGCGGCGATGGCCTGCGTGATGATGGCGAAGTAGACGCCGCCGACCCGCCGCGTGAACATCGCGAAGCCGATCACGAAGGCAAGTGCGGCCGGCACCGCCATGACGGCGATGATGGTCAGCGGCAGCGAGTGGAAGGGCTGCCAGAACCATGGCAGCTCCGTCACCTGGTTCCAGTCCATGAAGTCCGGGATACCGGGGGTGGACTGGATGGCGGTCGCCTCGGGCGTCGATGCCTCCAGTTTCAGGAACATCGCCATGCAGTAGCCACCCAGGCCGAAGAAGATGCCCTGCCCCAGCGAAAGGATGCCTGCGCTGCCCCAGCACAGGACCAGCCCGACCGCGACGAAGGCGTAGGTGAGATACTTGCCGACGAGATTGAGCCGGAAGGCATCGGTCATGGCCGGGATGACCAGCAGGATCAGCGCGGCCAGGATGAGAAGGCCGATGGCCTGACCGCGCAGGGGAGAGTTCAGCGGGTTTTGCATGGCGGACCTCAGTTGCGGACCTTGAGGGTGAACAGGCCCTGCGGCCGCACCATCAGGATGACGACGACGGTGAGCAGGGTGAGCACCTTGGCCATCGAGCCCGACAGGAAGAACTCCATGGTCGACTGGGCCTGCGAGATGGCAAAGGCGGAGGCGAGCGTGCCGATCAGGCTGGCCGCGCCGCCGAAGACGACGACCAGGAACGTGTCCACGATGTAGAGCTGGCCGGCGCTCGGCCCGGTGGATCCGATCATGGTGAAGGCGCTGCCGGCGATGCCGGCGATGCCGCAGCCGAGCCCGAACGTCAGCCGGTCGACCTTCTCCGTATCGATGCCGACGGCGCCGGCCATGGGCCGGTTCTGCACCACGGCCCGCACCCGCGCGCCGAACCTGGAGCGGTACATCAGCAACCAGACGGCCAGCGTGATCGTCAGCGTGATGCCCATGACGATGAGGCCGTTGATGGGCACCTCGACCATGTCGGTCAGCGCCAGCGAGCCCATCATCCAGTCAGGCAGCGTCACGCCCACTTCGCGCGCGCCGAAGATGCTGCGGAAGGCCTGCTGCATGATGAGGGACAAGCCCCAGGTGGCCAGCAGCGTATCCAGCGGCCGGCGGTAGAGAAAGCGGATCAGTCCCCACTCCACCGCCATGCCGGCAGCGCCGCTGACGATGAAGGCGAGGCCCATGGATATGAAGAAGGTGATGGGCATCAGCGCCGGCGCATGCGCCTGCGCGAGCGTCGAGACGAGGTAGGTCACATAGGCGCCGAGGATCATGAACTCGCCATGCGCCATGTTGATGACGCCCATCTGCCCGAAGATGATCGCCAGCCCCAGCGCCATCAGCACGAGGACGGAGAACAGCGTCAGCCCGGCAAACCCCTGCATGGCGAAGATGGAAGAAAGCTCGCTCCAGCTATAGTCGGCGAACATCGGTCGGCTCCCGTCGCGTTATCCGGCGTTGAGAAAGGAGTGCAGCCGGCCCATGCCGGCCGCGCGGGAACGCTTATTGGTAGCCCTCGGGAAAGGGGTTCGGCTCCATCAGGTCGGTCGTCTCGTAGACGATGTCGTACTGTCCGTCCGGCATCGCGTGGCCGATGCGCGTCTTGGACCAGAGGTGATGGTTCTCGTGGATCTTCACGTAGCCTTCCGGCGCCGTGTCCAATTCGATGCCGGGGCTGGCCGCGCGCACCTTGTCGATATCGAAACTGCCGGCCTTCTCCACCGCCGCCTTCCACAGCCAAGGGCCGAGATAGGCGGCCTGCGTCACGTCGCCGACGACCATGTCCGCGCCATAGGCCTCCTTGAACTTGTCGACGAAGTTCTTGTTGTTCTCGTTGTCGATGCTCTGGAAGTATTTCATCGCCGCATAGGCGCCGTTTATGTTTTCGCCGCCGATGCCCCGGATCTCGTCCTCGGTCACCGAAATGGTCAGCAGCAGCGGCTTCTCCTTGGTCATGTCGATGCCGGCAGCCTTGAGCTGCTTGTAGAACGCGACGTTGGAGCCGCCGACGACGATGGCGTAGATGACGTCGGGCTTGCGCAGCTTGATCTTGTTGATCACCGAATTGAACTGCGTATGGCCGAGCGGGTAATATTCCTCGCCCACCACCTCGAGGCCCAGCTTCTCGATGTGCTTGCGGGCGATCTTGTTGGACGTGCGCGGCCAGATATAGTCGGAACCGAGCAGATAGAAGGTCTTGGCGCCCTTCTCCTTCGTCACCCAGTCGATGCCCGCCAGGATCTGCTGCGTGGCTTCCTGCCCGGTGTAGATGACGTTCGGGCTCTGCTCCAGCCCTTCGTAGAAGGTCGGATAATAGAGCATTCCGTTATACTGCTCGAAAACCGGCAGCACCGCCTTGCGGGAGGCCGACGTCCAGCAGCCGAAAACGGCCGCCGTCTTGTCTTCCACCAGGAGCTTGCGCGCCTTCTCGGCAAAGGTCGGCCAATCCGACGCTCCATCTTCCTGGATCACCTCGATCTTGCGGCCGAGGACGCCGCCCGCGGCGTTGATCTCGTCGATGGCCAGCTTCTCGGCCTGTACAGATCCGGTTTCGCTGATGGCCATCGTGCCCGATACCGAGTGCAGGATACCGACCTTGACGGTATCGTCGGTGACGGCGAGCCCGGTCGTGTTCACTTCGGACGTCGGCGGCCCCGCCGCGAAGGCGGCGGACGGCAGTGCGGCCATCATCGCCAGGGCGGCTGCCCCGAACATCAGGCGTCGGCGCGTGACGGACGGCGAGGCCGTCCCCTTGTTCCGTTCAGTCATTGGTGAAGCCCCGTCTCTTGAGAGATGCAGCCGCCTGAGGGTTGATCCGGTCGGGCCGCTCTTGATCACGGGTCGAAGCGTTGCCCGGATCGCTGCGCTGCAAAATACGTGAAATTGCGTATTCCCGCAGCGCGGCCCTGTGGCATGATCCATGCCGACAGTTTGAACCCAATTCCCTTTCCCGCACGCGTCGGCGCGCCCGGCGCGACATCCTTGACCGGCATTTTCCGCCCCGTCCGGAACGCAGATGACAGCACCCCAGCGCATCGTCCGGAATCGTCGCAGCTACAACCAGTGGGTTGCGAACGAGATGCTCGAAGACTACGCGCTCCGCTTCACCGCGAAGCGGGGGCGCCGCTGGTCGCCGCTGCAACTCGCCATGACGGCGTGCGGCGGCATCTCGTTCCTGGCGCTGGAGGCCATCGGCGGGGCGATCACACTGCATTTCGGCTTCTGGGCGGCGCTGGCCGCCACGCTGACGGTGTCCACCCTCATCTTTTGCGCAAGCCTGCCCATCACCTATTATGCCGCCCGCTACGGCATCGACATGGACCTCCTGACGCGCGGCGCGGGGTTCGGCTATCTCGGATCCACCGTCACCTCGCTCATCTATGCCTCCTTCACCTTCATCTTCTTCGCCATCGAGGCGGCCATCATGGCCATGGCGCTGGAGATGATGACGGGCCTGCCGCTCTGGGCCGGCTACATCGTCTGCGCCGTCGCGGTGATCCTCATCGTCGCGCATGGGATGAACATGATCAGCCGGTTCCAGATCGTCACCCAGCCGCTCTGGCTGGCGCTCAACCTCGCGCCCTTCCTGTTCCTCGCCATCGCGGCGCCGATCGGCCTCGGCGACTGGACGGCCTACTCCGGCACAATCGGCTCCGATGCCTCTCCGATCGCCATGTTCGGGGCGGCATCCGCCATCCTGTTCGCGCTGACGGCGCAGATCGGAGAGCAGGTAGACTATCTTCGCTTCATGCCCGAGCGGGAACCGAAGGGGCGCAACATCGGCTGGTGGGCGGCGTTGCTGGCGGGCGGCCCCGGCTGGATCGTCATCGGCGCCGTCAAGATACTGGCAGGCTCTTTCCTTGCAGTGCTTGCCGTCTCCCATGGCCTGGCGCCGGCGGACGCGAAGCACCCGACCGAAATGTACCGCGTGGCCTATGGAACCATGTTCGACAATCCGGCCATCGTCATAGCGGTCACCGGCATCTTCGTGGTGGTGGCGCAGATGAAGATCAACGTCACCAACGCCTATGCCGGCTCCATCGCCTGGTCCAACTTCTTCTCCCGGCTCACGCACCACCATCCGGGCCGGGTCGTCTGGCTGGTCTTCAACGTGGCGATCGCGCTCCTCCTGATGGAGATGGGCGTTCTGCAGGCGCTGGAGCAGATCCTAGGCCTCTATGCCATCGTGGCGGTATCATGGGTCTTCGCGCTGACGGCGGACCTCGTCGTCAACAAGCCGCTCGGCCTGTCGCCCAAGCCCATCGAGTTCAAGCGCGCGCATCTCTACGACATCAACCCCGTCGGGTTCGGGGCCATGGGCGCCGGCATCCTGGCCTCGACGCTCGCCTATCTCGGCCTGTTCGGCCAGACGCTGGCGGCGCTGCATGTCTACGTCGCGATGGTCACGGCCTTTGCCGTTTCGCCGCTCATCGCATGGGCGACGGGAGGGCGCACCTATATCGCGCGCGCACCGACGGATAGCTGGAACGGCGCGCAATCCTTACGCTGTTGCGTGTGCGAAAACAGTTTCGAGCCGGAGGACATGGCGACCTCCCCGGCCTATTCGGGGGCCATCTGCTCTCTCTGCTGCACGCTGGATGCCCGCTGCCGGGACCTGTGCAAAACGGACAGCCGCCTACGCGAGCAGATCGTCTCCTTCCTGCGGACGCATTCGCGGCAACTGGCTGCCTTCGCCGATTCTCCGCGCGGGCATTACCTTGCCGTCTTCGCCACCATGATGACGCTGACCGGCGGCATCCTCGCCCTCATCGCCTTCCAGGCCGCACTGGACCGCCCGGAGGAAACCGACGCCATCACCGGCTTTGCCCTGCGCGTCTTCGTGGTTTTCGCCATCGTCGAAGGCATCGTCTCGTGGCTGTTCGTGCTGGCCCATCACAGCCGGCGCGTCGCGCAGGAGGAGACCAGCCGGCAGACCCGGGCGCTGACGCGCGAAATCGCGGCGCATCGCCAGACGGATATCGAGTTGCAGGCCGCCAAGGAGAAGGCCGAGGCCGCCAGCCTCGCCAAGACCCGGTTCCTGTTCGGAATGAGCCACGAGCTGCGTACGCCGCTGAATTCCATTCTCGGCTTCGCGCAGTTGATGGAGCAGGATACGACGCTGCCGGCCCGCCGCCGCGAAGGCGTGAAGGTGATCCGCCGCAGCGGCGAGCATCTTGCCGGGCTCATCGACGGGCTGTTGGATATCTCCCGCATCGAGGCCGGAAAACTGCAGGTCTACCGCGACCCGATCTCGCTGACGGCCCTCTTGGGCGAGTTGGAGGAAATGTTCCGCATGCAGGCCGCAAATGCCGGGCTGGAATTCATGTTCGTCCGCGAGGGCGCGGTGCCCAACCATGTGCGCGGCGACGAAAAGCGGCTGCGCCAGATCCTGATCAACCTTCTGTCCAATGCCTGCAAGTTCACGCGTGAGGGGACGGTGATCCTTCGGGTGCGCTATCGCAGCCAGACGGCGGAGTTCACCGTCATCGACACCGGTCCGGGTATTCCGGCAGGCGATCTGGAGCGTATCTTCGAACCCTTCGAGCGCGGCGACCACGGTGCGCCCGGCTCGGGTATCGGCCTGACGATCACCAAGCTCCTGGTGGAAATCCTTGGCGGTGAGTTGAAGGTAGAAAGCCGCCTCGGCATCGGCAGCAGTTTCACGGTGCGGCTGATGCTGTCCAGCGATACGGCGCCCCGGATGACGGACAGCCTGTCGGGGCATCCGACAGGCTATCTCGGCAAAAGGCGCACGATCCTGGCGGTCGACGACGAACCGGCGCACCGGCAATTGCTGGAAGAGATACTGCGCCCGCTCGGCTTCACCCTCTTTACGGTGGACAGCGGCGCGGCCTGCCTCCAGATGGCCGGGCTCATCGAGCCCGACCTGTTCATACTGGACGTCAACATGCCGGGGATGGACGGTTGGGAACTGTCGCGCAGGCTGCGCAGGCAGGGCAACACGGCCAAGCTCATCATGCTTTCGGCGGACAGGCGTCCGGCCAACCCAGATGGCCGGCTGTGCGACGAATGGGTTTCCAAGCCCCTGTCCCTGCAAACGCTTCTCTCCTCGATCGAACGTCTGCTTCGGCTGGAGTGGATACGCGAAGCCGCGTTGCCGGCACCACCCTCCGTGCTGAACAGCCCATTGGAACCGACCGAAATTCCCGGCAGGCAAGCGCGCGCGCAACTTGCCGACGCGCTGCGGATCGGCCACGCAAGAGGCGCCCATGTCCAACTCGATGCCATCGCCCTCGCCCATCCCCGCACAGAGCGCTTCGTCGCGCAGGTCCGAGCCCGCCTCGAACTGTACGATCTCGATGCCTGCCTTGCACTCGTCGAGGCCGCCGAAGATCTCGATGCAAGCCGCGCCGATGCCTGACCTTTCGCGCATTACCGTGCTGGTGGTCGACGACTCCCCGGACAGCCTCGCCGTGCTGACCGAGACGCTGGAGCGCGAGGGTGCCGACGTCCTCGTGGCGCGGTCCGGCGATGCGGCCCTCGGCATCGTCGCTCGCGTCAAGCCCGACATCGTCCTGCTGGACGCGCTGATGCCGGGCCGTGACGGCTTCGAGACGTGCCGTGCCCTGAAGGCAGACGAAAGCTCCGCCGGCATCCCGGTCATCTTCATGACCGGTCTCGACGAGACGGAGCATATCGTTCGGGCCTTTTCCGTCGGCGGCGTGGACTATGTGACCAAGCCTTTCGCCGTTGCCGAAGTGATCGCGCGGATCGAGGTCCATGGGCGCAACGCCAGCCGGTCGCGCCTCGTGCAGCGCGCGCTGGAAACCAGCGGACGCCATCTGGTGGCGACCGACGCGCAGGGCCGCGTCTCGTGGGTATCGGCCGAAGCGCGCGCCGCACTGCAGGGCGGCGCAAGGCTGCACGACGACCCGCGCACCATCAGCCCGGGGGAAACCATCGAGGCGGCAGGGCAGACGCTGCGCCTTCTCGGCGCATGCGGCCCGTCCGAATACCTGTTCGAACTGCTGGACAAGGCGAGCGCGCAGACGCCGGAAGATGTGCTCAAGCAGGGCTTCGGGCTGACCACCCGCGAGGCGGAGGTGCTGATCTGGCTCGTGCGGGGCAAGTCGAACCGCGACATCGCCACCATTCTCAGCCTGTCTCCCCGTACGGTCGACAAGCATCTGGAAACGGTCTTCCGCAAGCTCGGTGTCGAAAACCGGACATCGGCGGTGGCGCTGGCGGTGGCGAAGATCTAGCCCGGCTTCTGCTCGTCGAAGCTGCGGCGGGCCGCTTCGACCGCGTCGAGATTGGCGATCATCCAGCCGTAGAGTGCCTTGAAGGGCACCTGAAGCGAACGGCCGAGAGGGGTGATGGAATATTCCACGCCCACCGGCGAAACCGGGATGACGCGCCGCGATACGAGCCCGTTGCGCTCCAGCCGTCGCAAGCATTGCGTCAGCGCCTTCTGCGTCACGCCCTCCAGGTGCCGCCTGATGCCGTTGAAGCGCATGGGGCCGGCATCCAGCACCGTCAGCACCATGACCGACCATTTGTCCGCCACCTGGTCGAACAGAAGGCGGCTTGGACAGTCGACGTGGAAGTGTTCGCAATCGGGCATCGGTTTCCTTCGGTATACCTGAGCGACTTGCAGTGCCTTATTGACCTCAGGTTTACAACATATACCTAGTGGGCTCCCATATCAACGGAGCTCCTATCCATGCCGGACCTATCGACGGACATCCTGTTTCGCCCATTTCGGATCGGGAGCCTGGAATTACCCAATCGCATCGTCATGGCGCCGATGACGCGCACCTTCACGAAGCAGGGGATTCCGGGCCCGGAAAACGCGGCTTACTATCGGCGACGGGCCGAAGGCGGGGTCGGGCTGATCCTGTCTGAAGGCACCGTGATCGACAGGCCGGCCTCTCGAAACCATCCTGGCATACCCTTCTTCCATGGCCGGGAGGCACTGGCAGGCTGGAAGGGCGTTATCGATTCCGTCCACGCGGCCGGCGGACGGATGGGGCCGCAGCTCTGGCACACGGGCGCGGTCAAGAGCATCCTCGGTGACTGGCAGGCCGACGCCCCGGTCGAAAGCCCGTCCGGCCTGGACGCGCCCGGCGTGCAACGCGGCGTGGCGATGAGCGAGGAAGCCATCGCCGACACGATCGCCGCCTTCGCTTCCGCCGCCGCAAGCGCCAAGGCGCTCGGCTTCGACACGGTCGAGCTGCATGGCGCACACGGATATCTCATAGACCAGTTCTTCTGGTCCGGCACCAACGAGCGCACCGACCGGTTCGGCGGGGCGACCATCCGCGAACGCGCGCAATTCGCCGCCGAGGTGGTGAAGGCGGTGCGCCTTGCCGTCGGCGACGGTTTTCCGGTCATCTTGCGCGTCAGCCAATGGAAACAGCAGGACTACGCTGCCCGCATCGCCGAAACGCCGGACGGCCTTGCCGATTGGCTGCAGCCGCTGGTGGAAGCCGGCGCCGATATCCTGCACTGCTCGCAACGCCGGTTCTGGGAGCCGGAGTTTCCGGACATCGACGGCGCCGAAGGGCTGAACTTCGCGGGTTGGGCGAAGAAGCTTACAGGCGCCCCCACGATCAGCGTCGGCTCGGTCGGCCTGAAGGGCGATTTCCTTGCGGCGTTCCAGGGACAGGGAGCGACGACATCCGGACTGGACGGACTCATCGAGCGGATGGAGCGCGATGAATTCGACCTCGTCGCCGTCGGGCGCGTGCTGCTGAGCGATCCGGACTGGGTCGCCAAGGTAAGGCAGGGCGACGCCGACGGATTGAAGGGCTTCGACCCGGCGGCCCTGACCGAACTGGCCTAGCTTCGGAACTCCCATGGCCGAATGCCGTGCGCCTTGATCCGCGAAGCGAGCGTCGTCGGCTTTACCCCAAGCAGCAGCGCAGCGCCGCCGGGGCCGGATACCCGGCCGCCGGCCAGCGACAGGGCTTTTTCGATATCCGCCTTTTCGGCCGCGCGCCGCCCCGTTTCGGTGCGGGGCGCCTCGCCCGGCGCGCCGTTACGGCGCGCCACGGCCGGCGTCGGCCGCGCCTGCGGCAGGTCGAAATCCAGCCTGCCGTCGCGCGACAGGATCAGCGCGCGCTCCAGCACGTTCTGCAACTCGCGGATATTGCCGGGCCAGTCGTAGGCCTGCAGGCGCTCCATGTCGCCGGCGCGGATGCGCCGCTGCTGCGGGCTGCCCTTGCGTCCGGGACTTTCGAGAAAGTGCGTCACCAGCAAAGGAATGTCCTCCACCCTCTCCCGCAGGGGCACCAGGTGGATCGGAAAGACGTTCAGGCGGAAATACAGGTCTGAGCGGAAGCGCCCCGCCGCCACCTCCGCTTCCAGGTTACGGTTGGTGGCGGCGACGATGCGCACATCCACCTCGCGCGTCTTTTCCTCCCCGATACGCTCGTATTGCCCCTCCTGCAGAATGCGCAGGAGCTTGCCCTGCAACTCCGGCGGAATTTCCCCCACCTCGTCCAGGAACAGCGTACCGCCATCCGCCAGCTCGAAACGCCCGGCGCGGTCTCGCAGGGCGCCGGTGAACGCACCCCTGGCATGGCCGAAGAATTCGGATTCGAACAGGTCGCGCGGGACGGCGGCGCAGTTGACGCGGATCAACGGCCTGTCCCCTCGCCCGCTCGCCTCGTGGATCGCGCGCGCCACCAGTTCCTTGCCGGTGCCGGATTCGCCCGTCACCAGCACCGCCGCGTCCGACGGTGCGACGAGTTCTATGCGCTTGCGCAGCGCCTCGACCGGCGCGGAGCGGCCGACGATGCCCCGGTCGCGGAATTCGAGTCGGATTTCCTCCTGGAGATAGGCGTTCTCGAGCTCCAGCCTCTGCCGCAGGCGGTCGTTCTCGGCAAGGGCCGAACGCAGTTCCTCTTCTGCGCGTCGGCGTCGGGTGACGTCGCGGAACACGATGACGGCGCCCACCACCGCGCCCCGCTCGCGGATGGGCGTGGACGTGTATTCCACCGGAAAGGACGAACCGTCCCTGCGGAAGAACACTTCGTCGTCCACCGTGTGCACCGCCCCATCGCGGAAGGCCGCATAGATGGGACAATGCTCGGCGGGATAATGGCGGCCATCGGCATGGTGGTGGTGGACGCTTTCGTGCATGCCCTTTCCGACCAGATCCTCGGCACGCCAGCCCAGCAGCTTTTCGGCCGCCGGGTTGAGGAAGGTGGTCTTGCCTTCGGCATTGACCCCGTAGACGCCCTCGCCGGCGGCGCGCAAGATCAACTGATTCTGTTGCTCGATGTCCCTGAAGATGCGGTCGACGCGCTGCCATTCGGCGATGCCGGAATGCTGGAAGCGGTTTGCCGCGGTATCCGTCGCATGGCGCGCCTGTTCCGCGAGGTCGATGACCGTCAGCAGGATATGCGCCTTGCCGCTGCCATTCTCGATCCTGTCGCCACGATACTCCACCCGCAGTTCGCTGCCGGAGGCGTGGCGCGGCGTCAGGCCGCGCGTCCAGTAATAGCCGAGCGTCAGCACCGCTTCGCAGAAGACGATCAGCGCCGGCAACTGGCCGGGATGCAAGGCGGAGAAGCCGGCATCCAGCAACTTGCCCTCCCCGGCCCCGAACAGAAGTTCCGCCGCACGGCTGATGCCGACGATCCTGTCTTCGGTGGGATCGACCTTTATGACGGCAAGGGACGGCGGCGGAGTGTGCAGTTGCATGCACGCACGATAACGAGATTTCGTAAGATTACGAAACGAAATCTCGTGATTTCGCGTGATCCGACCTGGCAAGGCGCACGCCGCATGCGGGCAGGCAGGCCTATCGAAATTGGCACGCGGATTGCAACACCCCTGTCAGCGCGTCTCAGACAGGGGGTATCCCGATGGCACTTTTCGACAATCCGTTCCGACCCGATACAAGTCTTGCTCGCTGTTCATGCGGCCGCCATGCCAGCGAGGCCGAGCATCGGATGGCGGTGCAACTGGAAGCGCGAGCGGTGGCGGATCGCGAGGAAGCCCGCACGACGCGCGTGGTGGAATCGGCCCTGATGCGCGCCCTCTTCCCGCAGGACCGTTCCCGCCGCGCCTTCCTGCGCGCCGTCGGCTCCGGCACTGCGGCGGCCGCGCTGGCGCAATTCCTGCCCGTCGGGATGATCGCCGATGCCTTCGCACAGGGCGCCGGGCCGCTGGAAAAGACCGACCTGAATGTCGGCTTCATCCCCATCACCTGCGCCACCCCGATCATCATGGCGCATCCGATGGGCTTCTACGAGCGGCAGGGCCTGAACGTGAACGTGGTGAAGACGGCAGGTTGGGCCGTCATCCGCGACATGACGATGAATGGCGAATACGACGCCGCGCACATGCTGGCCCCCATGCCCATCGCCATCACCATGGGCGCCGGGGCCAACGCCATTCCCTATACGATGCCGGCGGTCGAGAACATCAACGGACAGGCCATCACCCTTGCGATGAAGCACCGGGAGCGGCGCGACCCGGCCGACTGGAAGGGCTTCCGCTTCGCCGTCCCGTTCGATTATTCGATGCACAACTACCTTCTGCGGTACTATCTCGCGGAGGCGGGCATCGACCCGGACGCGGATGTGTCTATCCGTGCCGTGCCGCCGCCGGAGATGGTCGCCAACCTGCGGGCCGACAATATCGACGGTTTCCTTGCGCCCGACCCGGTCAACCAGCGCGCCGTCTATGACGGCGTGGGCTTCATCCATATCCTGTCCAAGGAAATCTGGGACGGCCATCCGTGCTGCGGCTTCGCCGCCTCGCGCGCTTTCGTCGAGAATTCGCCCAACACCTATGCCGCCCTGCTACGCGCCATCATGGAGGCGACGGCCTACGCGACCGATGCCGCGCACCGCAGCGAGATCGCCGCCGCCATCGCACCGCAGCAATACCTGAACCAGCCGGAAACCGTCGTGAACCAGGTGCTGACGGGCACCTACGCCGATGGGCTCGGCAATGTCGTCCGCGACCCCGACCGCATCGATTTCGCGCCCTTCCCCTGGGAAAGCTTCGCCGTCTGGATCATGACCCAGATGAAGCGCTGGGGGCAGGTTTCGGGCGATGTCGATTATGCCGGCATAGCCGAACAGGTCTACCTCGCCACCGATGCCCGCCGCCTGATGCAGGAGGTGGGGCTGGAAGCGCCGGCCGAGAACTCGAAGAGCTTCTCCGTCATGGGCAAGACGTTCGACCCGGCCGACCCGGAGGGCTACCTCGCCTCCTTCGACATCGGGCGGAGCTGAACGATGACGGCTTCGCTTTCCTTGCGCGCCGGCATCCTGTCGCTCGCCATCCTCGCGGCAATCCTGATCGGCTGGCATGTCGCCGTATCGCAAGGGGGCACGGCGGCCGAGGGGCTCGATCCGGAATATGCCGCCCTGATGGGAGCGCAGGTCACGCAGGGCGCCTCGGCCATGCCGGGTCCGATGGACCTGGCGCGGACGCTCTGGGGACACCTGTCCGACCCGTTCTACGACCATGGGCCCAATTCGAAGGGCATCGGCCTTCAGTTGCTCTATTCCCTCGGCCGCGTGCTGCTGGGCTTCGGCCTGGCCTTCGTCGTGGCGGTGCCGCTGGGCTTCATGATCGGCATGTCGCCGTTGGTATCGAAGGCGCTGAACCCCTTCATCCAGATCCTGAAGCCGGTATCGCCGCTGGCCTGGATGCCGCTCGCCCTCTACACGATCAAGGACTCGGCCATCTCGGCCATCTTCGTGATCTTCATCTGCTCGATCTGGCCGATGCTGGTGAATACGGCCTTCGGCGTCGCCAATGTGCGGCGGGAATGGCTGAACGTCGCCCGCACGCTGGAGATCTCGCCCCTGCGGCGGGCCTTCACGGTCATCCTGCCGGCCGCCGCGCCGACCATCGTGACGGGCATGCGCATATCCATCGGCATCGCATGGCTCGTCATCGTCGCGGCCGAGATGCTCGTTGGCGGCACCGGGATCGGCTACTTCGTCTGGAACGAGTGGAACAACCTGTCCATCGTCAACGTCATCGTCGCCATCCTGATGATCGGCGTGATCGGCATGATCCTCGACCAGATCCTGGCGGGCGCGGCGCGCCTCGTGACCTTTCCCGAGTAGGAGCGTCGACCATGAGCAACATCCTGCCCATCGGGCGCAAGCGCCCGCCAACAGAAGGCAAGAGGACGGAAAAGCCCATGCCGTCGAAACGACTGATCTCCATCGAAGGCATCGCCAAGCGCTACCCGCGCAAGGGCGAAGGCGACCTCACCATCTTCGAGGATCTGTGGCTGCCGATCGACCGGGGCGAATTCGTCTGCATCATCGGTCATTCCGGCTGCGGCAAGACGACCGTACTCAACATCCTGGCCGGGCTGGACCAGCCGTCGGAAGGCGTCGTCATCGTCGACGGAAAGGAGATTTCCGGGCCCTCCCTCGACCGGGCCGTGATCTTCCAGGGCCACGCGCTGCTGCCATGGATGAGCGTGCTCGGCAATGTCGCCTATGCCGTTTCCGCCCGCCACCCCGACTGGTCCGGGGCAAGGGTGCGCGAGCATGCCATGCGCTTCATCGAACTCGTCGGTCTCGGGCCGGCCGCCGGCCGCAAGCCGGCGGAGCTTTCCGGCGGGATGAAGCAGCGCGTCGGCATTGCCCGCGCCTTGTCCATCGAGCCGAAGACGCTGCTGATGGACGAGCCGTTCTCGGCGCTCGACGCGCTGACGCGGGGCACCCTGCAGGACGAGGTGCGCCGCATCTGCGTCTCGTCGGACCAGACGGTGATGATGATCACCCACGATGTGGACGAGGCCATCTACCTGGCCGACAAGATCGTGCTGATGACGAACGGGCCCGGGGCGCATGTCGCCGAGATCGTGCGGAACACGCTCCCGCGGGACCGCATGCGCAACGACCTCCACAGGCTGCCCGGCTATTACGAGCTGCGCAATCACCTGATGGACTTCCTCGTGACCCGCTCGGCCACCTTCGCCCAGGAGTTGGCAGGCGGGCTGGAGTGGAACGGAAGGACGCCGCCGCTGGTCCAGCCCATCGGCGACGCCGTGCCCTCGGCGGTCATCGCCGCCGAGGCCGAGGACGGCGGTCGCGCCGCCTCCTGAATACCCCCCGACCCATGCAAAGGACCCTACCGATGAAGCGTATCGAACTCGTCGAGAAGATCTTCGACGTGAAGCGTGAGAAGAACCTGACCTGGAAAGCCATCGCGGAAGAGATCGGCGGCTACTCCCAGCTCTACATCATGACGGCGTTGATGGGGCAGATGCGCCTGCCGGCCCCGCAGGCCGCCAAGGCGGCCGCGCTGTTCGGCCTGAGCGAGAACGAGCAGAAGATGCTGGGCGAGGTTCCGTATCGTGCCGAGCAGAGCCTCGTCCCGCCGACCGATCCGACCCTCTACCGCTTTCACGAGGCGATGATGGTCTTCGGCCCGACGATGAAGGAATATATCCATGAGGAGTTCGGCGACGGCATCATGTCGGCCATCGACTTCGACCTGCAGATGGAACGCGAGCCGAACGAGGCGGGCGACCGGGTGCGCATCACCATGTCGGGCAAGTTCCTGCCCTACCGGTACCATCAGCCGGAAGAAGGCTGCCCGGCCCTCGGATACAGGCAGAAGGACGCCTGACGATGCGCTCGCAGGTCCCGGCCGAAGCGCGCCCGCCGCTTCCCCCCTTCGATGCCGGGACCGCGAGCATCAAGGCACGGCGGGCCGAAGATGCCTGGAACGGACGCGATCCGGCCGCCGTGGCGATGGCCTACACGGCGGACTCCCGGTGGCGGAACCGGTCCGAGTTCCTGCAGGGGCGCGAGGCGATCGTCGCCTTCCTGAGCCGCAAATGGCAGCGGGAACTGGATTATCGCCTCATCAAGGAGGTCTGGGCCTTCCACGGCAATCGCATTGCGGCGCGTTTTGCCTACGAGTGGCACGACGCGGACGGCCGGTGGTTCCGCAGCCATGGCAACGAGCAATGGCAATTCGATGCCGAAGGCCTGATGGAGCGCCGCGAGGCCTCCATCAACGACGTGCAGATATCGGAGCACGAGCGCCTGTTCCGCTGGGAGGGCGCCCGCCGCCCGGACGATCATCCGGGACTGTCCGACCTCGGCCTTTAAAGGATCGCGTGACGGACTTTGGCCGACACCCATTCCGATAGGAAGACGGTGGCGAGGATCAGGGCGAAGATCACCGACACCTGGCTCCAGGCCAGCATGTTGAGAGAGCTTTGCAATTGCATTCCGATGCCGCCGGCCCCGACAAGACCGAGGATGGCGGATTCGCGGATGTTGATGTCCCAGCGGAACACGGTCACACCCATGAAGGTGGGCAGCACCTGCGGCACCACCGCATAATCCAGAAGCTGCGCCGTACCGGCGCCGGTTGCGCGGACCGCCTCGACCTGGCCTTCGTCGATCTCCTCGATCGCCTCGTAGATCAGTTTGGATATGAAGCCGATGGAGCGGAGCGCGATGGCCAGGATGCCGGCGAGAAGCCCGGGCCCGAAGATGACGACCAGCACCAGCGCCCAGATCAGGGAGTTGATCGAGCGGGAGGCGACGATGACCAGCAACGCCAGGGGCCGCAGGAAGGCGGCGCTCGGCGTCGTGTTGGATGCGGCGAGAAACGCGACCGGCACGGACAGCACCGAACCCAGAAGCGTCCCGAGCGTCGCGATGTTGATCGTATCCCACAAGGGGCCCATGAGCTGGCCGGCATAATCCCAGCGCGGCGGAAACGCCCGTGCGACCAGTTGCGCGCCCTGCGACGGCGCATCCAGGGCGAAGGCCCAGATCGTATTCCGGTTCATCACCTGCCAGCACCAGACGAAGAAGGCGGCGAGCGCCGCCCAGCAAAGCCATTGCAGCCATTCGGCGGCAGTGGTGCGCTTGCGCCAGACGGGCGCCGGGCGTGAAGGTCCGGTCATCATTGAACCCGCTTGCGGATGAAGGAAGACAGATATTCGGCCATCATCACGATGGCGATGATGATCAGAAGAATGGCGGCGGCCGTATCGTAGTCGTAGCGCTCCATTGCGGTGTTGAGCGTCGCGCCGACGCCGCCCGCGCCCACGATGCCGATGACGGCGGATTCGCGGAAGTTGATGTCGAAGCGGTAGAGCGACAGGCCGACGACGCGCGGCATTACCTGTGGCTGCACGGCATAGTTGATCTCCTGCCGCCACGAGCTGCCCGTTGCGCGGATGGCCTCCACCTGCCGAGGATCGATTTCCTCGATATCTTCGGCCAGAAGCTTGGCCAGAAAACCGATCGTGGCGAAGGCCAGCGTCAGGAAACCGGCCAGCGGGCCGAATCCGACCATGGCCACGAACAGGATGGCGATGATGATCTCCTGGAAGGCACGGCTGACGGCGATGATACCCCGGCATGCCCAGTAGACCGGAAGGGGCGCGATGTTGCGTGCGGCGCCGATGCCGATGGGAACGGAAACCAGAATGCCGACGATGGTTGCGCAGAACGTCATCGTCAGGCTCTCGGCCAGCCCCTGGCTGATATCGCGCCAGCGCGAGGTGAAGTCGGGCGAGAGGAAGGCGGACACGAACCGCTGGCCGCGCTCCAGCCCCTCGGCTACCCGCGCCCAGTTCACATCGACGGACGCGAGGGCAAGCACCAGATAGATGCCGATGCCGCCATAAACGATCAGGCGCGTCGCGCGCGCCTGGATGAACAGAGGCGGCCTTCGCCATGTCCGCGCATGGGCGGATGCGACGGTCATGCCAGCGCCTCCTGCCGCCGAAGGGACGCGACGGCGAAGTCGGGCGCCGGACTTTCCGTCTCGTCTCCCTCTTCGCCGCGCAGCGCCTTCCAGTCTTCCTCCCCGTAGATCACCGTCAGGACGTCGTCGGTCAGCTCGTCCGGTGCGCCGTCGAAGACGACGACGCCGGCGCGGAGGCCGACGATCCTGTCGACGAAGGCGCGGGCCAGAAGCACATCGTGGATGTTCACGATGGCCGGCAGGCTACGCTCGGCGCATATGGCGCGGATGAGACGCATGATCTGCCGCGACGTCCGCGGATCGAGCGAGGCCGTCGGCTCGTCCACCAGAAGCAGTTCGGGCTCCTGCGCCAGCGCCCGCGCGATGCCGACACGCTGGCGCTGGCCGCCCGAGAGAGCGTCGGCGCGCTTGTCGACATGGTCGAGAAGACCGACGCGGTCGATGAGCGCGAAGGCGCGCTCGACGTCGTCGCCCGGAAAGCGGCGCAGAAACGAACGCCAGAAGGGCACGTAGCCCAACCGGCCGGACAGGACGTTTTCCATGACCGTCAGCCGTTCCACCAGCGCATAGTCCTGGAAGATCATGCCGATGCGCCGGCGGGCGCGTCTGAGTTGGCGGCCGCCGAGCCGCGTCAGCTCCGTATCGCCCAGGTATATCCGCCCGGCCGTAGGCTCGACCAGCCGGTTGACGCAGCGGATCAACGTCGACTTTCCGGCCCCGGACGGGCCGATCAGGCCAACGACCTGCCCCCGGGAGACCGTCAGGGAGACCCCGCCGATGGCGAGGTCCCCCGTCCGGTAGCGCTTTTCCAGTGCCTCGATACGCAGCATGGTCGGACCCGGAGCTCAGGAGCAGGTGTAGGAGACGTTCATCGCCGCGTCGATGTCGCGGATGACGCTCCAATGCTCCTTGAAGGTAATGGGCATGAACTTCTCTTCGCCCTGCGGGCCGAACTCGGCCGCAAGGCCCGTTCCGGCCCAGTCGAACGAGAAGAAGGCATCGCGGATCTGCTCCTGCAGCTCGGGCTTCAGATTGTAGACGACGCCATAGCCCGTGGTGGGGAAGCTGTCGGACGTATAGATCGTGCGGAGCTGCTCTTCCTGCACGACGCCACGTTCGATCATCCGGCCCTTCACCGAATTGGCGATGGCGGCCGCATCGTAATCCTTGTTGGCGACGCCCAGGATGGAATTGTCGTGCGCGCCGGAGAATGCCGTCTGGAAATCGTCGCCTGCCGTCAGGTCGAACTGGCTGGCCAGGAGCGCCGAAGGCGCCTTGTAACCGGAGTTCGAGGTTTCGGAGGTGAAGGCGACCGTCTTGCCGGCAAGGTCGGCGACCTCTTCCACGCCCGAATCCGGATGCGTGATGATCTCCATCTCGTAGCCATAGGTTCCGTCCTCGGCCGCCATCATGGCGAAGGGCCGGAAGCCTGCGCAGGCGACCGCCAGCGGGTTGCCGCCGGTATTGACGCCGGCAATGTGCAGGCGGCCTGCGCGCATGGCCTCGAGCTGCGCCGCATTGGACTGGACCGGGAAGAACTGGACGCTCTTGCCCGTCTTTTCCTCAAGGTGCTTCAGGAAATCGTCCCAGACATCGACATAGATCGAGGGATCCTCCACCGGGGTATAGGCGAACACCAGGGTATCGGGGTCGACGAGCTGCGTCTCGTCGGTCGGGATATCGGCGATCATGTCGCCGTCGGCATCCGTGAAACGGCCGTCGAGTGCGAACTGGGCGAAGGCGCCCGTGGTGGACACCAGCGCGAGGGCGGCGCCTGCGGCAAGAGCGGTCAGATAGGTTTTCATGGCGATCCTGTGGAACTGTCCGGAAGGTGCGAGGGCCGCGTAAAACCAAGGGTGGATTACAGCCGCATGACAAACGCCCGCACGGCGGACGCAATCGCGATCAACAGCCGATCACGCTGTCGTGTGGTTCGCTGCCAGGCGTTTTGACAAGCGCCGGCAATTGCGCCATGCCCTGCCCTGCCGGCAGCTATCCGAGGTGCGTCCCATGCGGCCCCAGAGTTCCGCGACGGAGGTCGCCAACCGCAGCAATCTGCTGCTGCTGATCCAACTGCGCTGGATAGCGGTCGCCGGCCAGGTGTTCACCATCCTCTTCGTGCATTTCCGGCTGGGCATCGGCCTGCCCATGCAGGAGATGTGCTCGGTGCTGGCGCTGCTGGCGGCGGTGAACATCGCAAGCTTCCTGCGCTACCAGCGCAGCCCGGCCGTATCCAACCGGGAATTGTTCGCGCAATTGCTGCTCGACGTGACTGCGCTCAGCGCCCAGCTCTATCTCAGCGGCGGGGCGCTGAATCCGTTCATTTCCCTGTTCCTGCTGCAGGTCATCATCGGCGCCGTGCTCCTGGCCGGCTCGTACGCGTGGGCGCTCGTGGTCGTCGCCACCGGGTGCTTCGTCGCCCTGTCGATCGTCTACCGGCCCATCGACATTCCGCACGAGGGCGAGCTCGCCATCGCGAGTCTGCATGTGCAGGGACTGTTCATCTGCTTTCTGCTGGTCGCCGTCCTGCTGACCTATCTGATCATCCGGATCAACGGCAACCTCGCCGCCCGCGACGCCCGCGTCGCCGAACTGAGGCGGCAGGCGGTAGAGGAAGACCATATCGTGCGCATCGGCCTTCTGGCCTCCGGCGCCGCCCACGAGCTCGGCACGCCCCTGGCGACGCTGTCCGTCATCATGAACGACTGGCGCCGTGCGGACGGTTTTCGCTCCGACCCGGGCATCATCGAGGAACTCGAAGAGGCGGAAGCCCAGCTGGACCGGTGCAAGACCATCGTCTCCAGTATCCTGACCTCGGCCGGCCAGACGCGGGGCGAAGGCACGGTGCGAACCACCGTGCGGGCCTTCTTCGACGATCTCATCGCGGACTGGAGCCGCATCGGGGCGGCACGTAGGCTGACCTATTTCAACGACTTCGCTCCCGACCAGCCGATGGTCGTCGACCTGGCGCTGCGACAGGTCGTCTTCAACCTTCTCGACAACGCGCTCGAGGCGTCGCGGCGCACCATAACGGTAACCCTTTCGCGCGACGGGGATCACGTGCTGACGACCGTTTCGGACGATGGACCCGGTTTCTCGCCCGAGGTTCTGGAATCGCTCGGTCGTCCCTATGTTTCAACCAAGGGACGGCCGGGCGCGGGGCTGGGCCTGTTCCTCGTCAGCAATGTGGTGCGCAAGCTGGGCGGAACGCTCGAAGCGCGCAACGCCGGCGATGGCGGCGGTACGACCGTCGTCCTGCGCCTGCCATTGTCTTCCATCGGGAAAGGGCAATAGACGTGTCCAAGGGTGCATTACTGATCGTCGAGGACGACATGGCGCTTGCGAAAGCGCTGAAGCGCTCTTTCGAGCGGCGCGAATACGAGGTTGCGCATGTGGCGGATTACGATGCGATGGAGCGTTTCCTTGACGGCGCATCGCCCGATTTCGCGGTGGTCGATCTGAAGCTCGTCGGCCGATCCGGCCTCGATTGCGTCAAGCGCCTGCATATGCACGATCCGGACATGCGCATCGTGGTGCTGACGGGCTTCGCCAGCATAGCCACCGCCGTCGAGGCGGTGAAGCTCGGCGCAAGCCATTACCTGCCGAAGCCGGCAAACACCGACGACATCGAGCTCGCCTTCCATCGCGACGAGGGCGATGCAAGCGTTGCCGTGGACGGCCGGCCGACATCGCTGAAAAACCTGGAATGGGAACGCATCCACCAGACATTGGTGGAAGCCGATTTCAATATCTCGGAAACGGCGCGGCGGCTCGGCATGCATCGCCGCACCCTGGCGCGCAAGCTGGAAAAGCGGCAGGTTCGCTGACCTGCCGCATGGCTTCCCCCGATCAGGCGCCGTCCGGCGACGGGCCGGACAATTCGCTGGCGCGGCGGTTGCGGTTGAACCACAGGGCCGCAAGCGTGCAGATCGCGCCCGACATCAGATAGAGGCCGATGGCGCCGACGCCGAACCGCGAGGTGAGAAGCAGGGCCACCAGGGGCGCGAACCCGGCGCCGATCAGCCATGAAAGATCGGAGGTGATGGCCGAGCCCGTATAGCGGTCGCGGTTCGCGAAATTGGATGCGACCGCCCCGGCCGCCTGACCGTGCGACAACCCCAGCAAGGCGAAGCCGATCAGGATGAAGGCCGTCTGCCCGGGATAACCGGCGGCGAACAGGAAGGGCGTGGCGATGCTGAAGGCAGCGATGGCCGCCGCGCAATAGCCGAGATGCTTGCGCCGGCCGATGCGGTCGGCGATCGTGCCCGACGCCATGACGCAGACGAGGGCGATGGCCGCTCCGGCGAGCTGCGTCAGGAGGAACTCGCCGATGGAACGGTTGGAATACAGCTCGATGTAGGAGATCGGGAAGATCGTGACGAGGTGGAAAAGCGCGAAGCTGGCCAGCGGCACGAAGGCTCCGACGATCACTTCCGCGCCGCGGCTCTCGACCAGCTTGGAAACCCGCGTCGGCGCCAGATGGGTGCTCTCGTAGAGTTCGGCGTATTCCGGGGTGGCGATCAGGCGCAGCTTGGCGAACAGCGCCACCACGTTGATGGTGAAGGCGACGAAGAACGGGTAGCGCCAGCCCCAACCGAGGAAATCCCCTTCGGACAGGTTCAGGTAGAAGAAGGCGAACAGGCCGCTCGCGACGATGAAGCCGATGGGTGCGCCGAGCTGGGGCATCATCGCATACCAGGCGCGATGGCGCTCCGGCGCGTTGAGCGCGAGAAGGGACGCGAGCCCGTCATATGCGCCGCCGAGCGCGAAGCCCTGTCCGAGGCGGAACAGGATCAGCGCCGCGATCGCATATCCGCCGATGGTCTCGTAACCGGGCAGGAAGGCGATGGCGGCGGTGGAGCCGCCCAGAAGGAACAGCGCGATGGTCAGCTTGGTGCTGCGGCCATGCTCGCGGTCGACCGACATGAACAGGATGGAGCCGATCGGACGGGCGATGAAGGCAAGGCTGAACACCGCGAAGGAATAGATCGTGCCCACCACCGGATCGGCAAAGGGAAACACGATGGCCGGAAACACGAGCACGCAGGCTATGCCGAAGACGAAGAAGTCGAACGCCTCGGAAGAGCGGCCGATGATGACGGCGAGCGCCATTTCGCCCGGCGATACGTGCGACTTGTGGTCCTTTGCCCCCGAAGCCTGCCGCGCATGACGTTCCGCCTGCGTCGATGAACCCGTCTGCACGGTAGTCGAGCTCATGCACGAGCCTCCTTCAGATATCTCGGAATAGACCCTAGGCTGTTTCGGTTCCGCATACAGCCTATAATGCTTTCCACCACTGCCCAATAGTCGCACGCGCGCACCGAGGTCAAAGGGGTGGGGGGTGGACAAAACGTCCAATCCCTCACCTGCCGCCAAAGACTTACAGGCAGGCTACCAGACGCTCAGGCCGGGGACTCAAGATTTGCCTTCGAAACCGTTCCGCCTTCTTCTCCTGTTGCCGCTGCTGTTCCTCGGCGGCTGCAACATGATCGTCATGAATCCGGCCGGTGACGTCGCCTCGCGTCAGGCAAGCCTGATCCTCTGGTCGACGGGCCTGATGCTGCTGATCATCGTGCCGGTGATCTGCTTCACGCTCTTCTTCGCCTGGCGCTATCGCGCGGCCGCGAAGCGCGAGGACTACGATCCGGAATGGAACCACTCCACCAAGCTGGAAGTCATCATCTGGACGGCGCCGCTGCTCATCATCATCGCGCTCGGCGCGATGACCTGGCTGTTCACCCATCTGCTCGATCCCTATCGTCCGCTCAGCCGCATCGGACCGGATCGCCCCGTGACGGAAGAGACCCCGACGATCACCGTCCAGGTGGTGGCGCTGGACTGGAAATGGATGTTCATCTACCCCGAGCTCGGCATAGCGACGGTCAACCAGCTCGCGGCGCCGGTGGATACTCCCATCAATTTCCGGCTGACCTCCTCGTCCATCATGAACTCCTTCTACATCCCGGCGCTGTCCGGCATGATCTACGCCATGCCGGGCATGCAGACGCAGCTTCACGCCGTCATCAACCAGGAAGGCACCTACCAGGGCATCGCCTCCAACTATTCCGGCCCCGGCTTCTCCAACATGCATTTCCAGTTCCTGGGACTTTCGGAAGGCGATTTCGACGCCTGGGTCGAGCGGGTGCGCGCCGAGGGCCAGCCGCTGACGCGCGAGCGCTACCTGGAGATAGAGCAACCCAGCGAGCTCGAGCCCGTCCATTACTTCTCGCAAGTCGATGCCGGCCTGTTCCAGGCCGTGCTGAACATGTGCGTCGAGCCCGGCCGCATGTGCGCCGACGAGATGATGCACATCGACATGCAGGGCGGCGGCGGCATCGACAGCCTCGCCAACATGGACCGGCTGATGTACGACGCCAACCGCATTCACGGCACGCAGCACGGGCATGGCCCTTCAGGCTATGTCGGGGCAGGAGACGGCGCCGAGGCGCCGGGCGCCACCTTCCCCGCCACCGACCGCCTGCCGCGCTCCGACGAGACGGAAAGCGGCGATACCGCACCGCATGAAGGCCAGCGCGGCGACAACCCGGACACGGGTACCGCCGCACCGGACCAGCTCAACTAGAAGATCGCCGGGCCGGCGGCCCGTACCCCGAACGCGCAAGGAACGAACCGAGCCATGGAATCCAATACGGGCCTTACGGAACTGATCTTCGGGCGTCTCAGCCTCGGAGCGATCCCCTATTACGACCCGATCCTGGTGACGACCTTCGCAGGCGTCGCCGTCCTCGGGCTGGCGCTCTTGTACGCCCTGACCAAGTATCGCCTATGGGGCTACCTCTGGAAGGAATGGTTCACGTCCGTCGATCACAAGAAGATCGGCATCATGTATGTGATCCTGGCCATCGTGATGCTCCTGCGCGGCTTTTCGGACGCGCTTCTGATGCGTGCGCAGCAGGCCATGGCCTTCGGCGCCAACGAAGGGTTCCTGCCGCCGCACCACTACGACCAGATCTTCACCGCGCACGGCGTCATCATGATCTTCTTCGTCGCCATGCCGCTGGTGACGGGCCTCATGAACTATGTCATGCCGCTGCAGATCGGCGCGCGCGACGTCGCCTTCCCCTTCCTGAACAACCTGTCCTTCTGGCTGACGGCCGCCGGCGCCGCGCTGGTGATGGTGTCGCTGTTCGTGGGCGAATTCGCCCGCACCGGCTGGCTGGCCTACCCGCCCTTGTCCGGGGCGGCCTACAGTCCCGGCGTCGGCGTGGATTATTATCTTTGGGCGCTTCAGATAGCGGGCATAGGGACGACCCTGTCGGGCATCAACCTGATCGTGACCATCGTCAAGATGCGCGCCAAGGGCATGGGCATGATGCAGATGCCCATCTTCACCTGGACGTCGCTGTGCACCAACGTGCTCATCGTCGCTTCCTTTCCGGTGCTCACCGTCGTCATCACGCTGCTGACGCTCGACCGCTATGTCGGCACGAATTTCTTCACGAACGATCTCGGCGGCAATCCGATGATGTACGTGAACCTCGTGTGGATATGGGGCCATCCGGAAGTCTACATCCTCATCCTGCCGGTCTTCGGCATCTTCTCGGAGGTCGTGTCGACCTATTCCGGCAAGCGTCTCTTCGGCTACGTGTCGATGGTCTACGCGACTGTGGTCATCACCATCCTCTCCTACCTCGTATGGCTGCACCACTTCTTCACCATGGGCGCCGGAGCGACGGTCAACTCGTTCTTCGGCATCACCACGATGATCATCTCGATCCCGACAGGGGCCAAGATATTCAACTGGCTGTTCACCATGTACAGGGGGCGCATCCGCTTCGACGTGCCGATGCTGTGGACCGTCGGCTTCATGGTCACCTTTACCGTGGGCGGCATGACGGGCGTGCTGCTGGCCGTGCCGCCGGCGGATTTCGTGCTGCACAACTCGCTGTTCCTGGTGGCGCACTTCCATAACGTCATCATCGGCGGCGTCGTCTTCGGCCTCTTCGCCGGCATCAACTACTGGTTCCCAAAGGCCTTCGGTTTCCGCCTCGATCCGTTCTGGGGCAAGATGAGCTTCTGGTTCTGGCTGGTCGGCTACTGGTTCGCCTTCACGCCGCTCTACGTGCTGGGGCTGATGGGCGTCACGCGCCGCGTCAACCATTTCGACGATCCGTCGCTGCAGATCTGGTTCGTCATCGCCGCCTTCGGCGCGGTGCTGATCGCCATCGGCATCGCCTCCTTCCTGGTGCAGATCTATGTCAGCATCCGCGACCGCGAAAAGCTGAAGGACGTGACGGGCGATCCGTGGGGCGGCCGTACGCTGGAGTGGGCGACGTCATCGCCGCCGCCGGCCTACAACTTCGCCTTCGCGCCCGTGGTCCACGATCAGGACGCGTGGTGGGACATGAAGCGCCGCGGCCATGAGCGCCCGGTCAAGGGCTTCATGCCCATCCACATGCCGCGCAACACCGGCACGGGCATCATCCTGTCGGGCCTGGCGCTGGCCTTCGGCTTCGCGATGGTATGGTATATCTGGTGGCTCGCCGCCGTCAGCTTCGCCGCGATCCTCGTTCTCGCCATCGCGCACACCTTCAACTACGACTGGGATTACTACATCCCCGTCGACACGGTGGCCGAGGAAGAGAACCGCCGCACCAAAGCCCTCGCAGCCGGAGCCTGATACGATGGTGAACGCACAAACCGCAGCCACCGCCGAGGCCGTCGACTTCTACGTCCTCGAAGAGGAGCATCACGGCGAGTCCGACGGCGGCACGATGCTGGGCTTCTGGATCTACCTGATGAGCGACTGTCTCATCTTCGCGGTCCTCTTCGCCTGCTTCGGCGTCTACAGCCGGTCCTTTGCGGCCGGCCCTTCCGGCGCCGACCTGTTCGACCTCAACCTCGTCGCCATCGCCACGTCGATGCTGCTTCTGTCGTCACTCACCTTCGGCATGGCCATGATCGCCATGCAGAACGCACGCCAGAAGGCGATGATGACATGGCTCGGCGTCACGCTGGTTCTCGGCCTCGTCTTCCTCGGGCTGGAAATCTACGAGTTCCACCACCTGATCGAGATCGGGGCCGGCCCGCAGCGCAGCGCGTTCCTGTCGGCCTTCTTCACCCTGGTCGGCACGCACGGGCTGCACGTCCTGTTCGGCTGCATCTGGCTCACCGTCCTCATGGTGCAGATCGGCCAGCGCGGCATCATCGCCGCAAACCGGCGACGCCTGATGTGCCTGTCCATGTTCTGGCATTTCCTCGACGTCGTCTGGATCGGCGTCTTCTCCTTCGTCTACCTGATAGGCTCTTTGTCATGAGCGATCACAAGCACTCCGCCCACGCCGCCGACGGCCACCATCACGATGCCGCGGCACATGGCACGATCCGCGGCTACATGATCGGCTTCGGCCTCTCGGTCGTACTGACCGCGATCCCGTTCCTGCTGGCGATGCGCGATTTCGGCATATCGCCGCAGATGACGGCTTTCCTCATCATGGGGTTCGCCGTCGTGCAGATCGTGGTCCACATGATCTACTTCCTGCATATGAACACGCATTCGGAAGGCGGCTGGAACATGCTTGCCCTCATCTTCACCGTGGTCATCACGGTGATCATGCTGGCCGGCTCGCTTTGGGTCATGTACCACCTCAACACCAACATGATGCCGATGGGCGAGGTCAGCAACACGCCGTGACCCATCCTGCGCCACAGGCCGGAACGCCGTCCGTGCCCGTCGCCTCCCGGCGCCGCAGCGCCGTGGTGGCCGCCTGCGGAGCTCTTCTGGCCCTTGGCTTCGTTTCGCTCGGAATCTGGCAGGTCGAGCGGCTGTACTGGAAGCTCGACCTCATCGAGCGCGTCGATGCGCGCATTCATGCCGCGCCCACCGCTGCACCAGGCACCGAGGGGCAACCGCCCTTCGATCCATGGCGTGACGAGTATCGGCATGTCGTCCTGCAAGGCGCCTTTCGCCACAAGGAAGAGACATTGGTGCAGGCCGTCACCGAGCAGGGGCCGGGTTTCTGGGTGATGACGCCCCTGTCTCTGGCCTCGGGCGGAACGGTTCTCGTCAATCGCGGCTTCGTGCCCGGCGACCGGCGCGCACAGGAAAGCCGCACCGCGGGCCAGCGCGACGGCACGGTCGAGGTTACCGGCCTGGTCCGCCTGAGCGAACCGGATGGCGGCTTCCTGCGCAGCAACGACCCGCTAGCCGCGCGGTGGTTCTCCCGCGATGTGGCGGCCATCGTGCAAGCGCACGGTCTGATCGACGCGCAGCCCTATTTCGTCGATGCCGACGCCACGCCCAATAGCGGCGGCCTGCCCGTCGGTGGGCTGACGGTCGTCTCCTTTCGCAACTCGCATCTCGTCTATGCGCTCACCTGGTTCGGCCTTGCCGCCATCGTCGCGGGCGCGACCGCCTATGTCCTGATGGACGACTCGCGCCGCCGGCGATCCGCCGCCGGCCGGCACGCCCAAGGCGCACCCCTCGCCTCATCGAACGGGAGCCGCCCATGACCTCTCGATCCAACCGCCTTCTGGCGATCGGCGGACTGGCGACGCTCATGTCGTTTCTGGTCGGCGTTCTGGCCTACACCGCCATCGCCCGGCCCAGCGGCAAGCCCGACGCGCCCTTCCAACTGACGAGCACGCGCGGCGAAAGCGTGGACCAGACGGTCTTCAAGGGGCGTCCCTCGCTTGTCTACTTCGGCTACACGCACTGCCCGGAAGTGTGCCCGACGACGCTGTACGAGATGTCGGGATGGCTGCATGAGCTGGGGGCGGAGGGCGACCGGCTTCAGGCGCTGTTCTTCACCATCGATCCGGAGCGGGACACGCCCGAAGTGCTGGGGCCGTATGTCGAGGCCTTTTCGGACCGGATCACCGGCATCACCGGGGACAAGGCGGAAATGCGGAAGGTTCTGGACGCCTGGCTCGTCACGGCGAGCGAAAACGCGGCGGGCGAAAGCTACAGCATGAGCCATACGATGTCGGTGTTCCTGGTCGGGGCCGACGGACGGCTGAAAGGCATGCTGCCCTATGAGGTGACGATGGAGGACGCCGTTGCCCGCATTCGCGACCTGCTGCTGAAGGACGGTGCATCGGGCCGGGTCGCGGCAAACCGCTGACGCGGTTCCTTACCCGATATGGCAGGTCACAGCCCGGTCAGAAAGGCGACTATTTTCGCGGTGACCTGGCTGAGAACTTCCGAGCTTCTCAAGCCTGCAACAATGACGATCGTTACCGCAAGCGATGCAAGCCACCCTATGATGCTCATCGCGATCTGGGCCAGAAAGCTTGGCTGAGCATCTGTGACATGAGCCTTGACGTTGCTCTCGACTGCATCCAGACGCTGTAAGGTCGCGGATTTCTCCCGATCGAATTCGGAGAGCCGGATCGCCTCTTCTGCGAATTTTCCGAGAAGATTGTCTGCCGACGCGCGAAAGGTAGCGACCATTCGGCTGGTGGGGTTGCGGCGCCCTGCCTCGGTCACTTGCCCCTGCGCGGCCTCTTCGCGGATATGCTGCTTGTAAAGCGCATAGGCCAGAAGGCCCACGACGTCGTCCGGGCCGTTGTGAACCATATTCTCGAAAGCACGACTGTAGGCGGATGCAATCTCGCTCATGCTTACTTCGGCGTGACAGCAGACCGTAGAGCGCGCGCGATGATGTCACTTCGGACCACGCGTCGCGTCGTTCCGTCAGGGAACGTCAGAGTCCATACCGCCGGTAACCGCCCCTCGACCTTGACGGGGGCGGTAGCAACAGGCGCAGCCTGAGGCCTCTTGAGCTTGAATGACATTCGCTTCCTCGAAATTCATTCTACTTATATATCTTTCTTTTATGCCGTCAAGACTGATCGCGCTTGACGGCGTTTGGATGGCCCGCCAACAAGACGTTCGGCGGAAGTGCGCGGCTACCAGGATGCGAAGCAGGATGGACCAACTCGACCGAAAGCTGGTGGCCGCGCTGAGGACGGATGGCCGCGCGCCGGTGTCCAAGCTGGCCGACATCCTCGGCGTTTCGCGCGCGACGGTGCAGGCAAGGCTGGACAAGCTCATCGATGGCGGGGCCGTGCTGGGGTTCACCGTCCGGGTTCGGCAGGACCACGATCGCGAGGCGATCCGCGCAGTCATGATGATCGAAGTCGCCGGACGGCGTACGGACACCATCATCAAGCGGCTGCACGGGCTGCCCGAGCTGCACGCCCTGCACACGACAAACGGCGCGTGGGACCTTGTCGACGAAATCCGCGCGGCCGACCTGCGCGATTTCGACCGGGTGCTGCGCGAAGTGCGCGCGATCGACGGCATTCTGAACAGCGAAACCAGCATCCTCCTCAGTTCCGCCTGAGCGGGGGGCGTTCAGGCGGCGGCCCGCAGCAGCATGCCGAACAGGTCTCGCGGCTCGTCGGGATCGGCCAGCATGTCGAGCTCCTCGAAGAAGTCCGTCCCACCCAGCCGGTCCCGGACATAGCGCAGCGCCGAAAAATCCTCCGTCGCGAAACCGACGGAGTCGAAGAGCGTGATCTGCGCCGCATCCGTGCGGCCTTCGTCCAGCCCCGCGATGACACGCCAGAGCTCCCGCACCGGATAGTCCGCGGGAAGCTGCTGGATCTCGCCCTCGACCCGGGTCTGCGGCGGGTATTCGACGAAGATCTCCGAGCGGCGGAGTATGTCCGCATGAAGCTCCGTCTTGCCCGGGCAATCGCCGCCCACGGCATTGATATGAATGCCGGCCCCGACGAGATTGTCGGTCAGGATGGTGGCGTACTGCTTGTCGGCCGTGACCGTGGTGACGATGCCGGCGCCTTCGACGGCGTCCTCGGTGCTGGCCGCGACGTGGATGTCGAAGCCGAAACCGGCAAGGTTGCGGCGGCACTTCTCGCTTGCCGTCCCGTCGATGTCGTAGAGGCGAAGCCTGTCGACGCCCAGCAGCGCCTTGAACGCCAGTGCCTGGAACTCGGCCTGCGCGCCATTGCCGATAATGGCCATCGTGCGCACGCCTTTCGGCGCCAGATGGCGCGCGGCCACGGCCGATGTCGCGGCGGTGCGCAGGGCCGTCAGGATCGTCATTTCCGTCAGAAGCAACGGATAACCATTGGATACGTCGGCCAGGACGCCGAAGGCCGTAACCGTCTGCCGCCCTTCCTTCGTGTTCTTGGGGTGGCCGTTCACATACTTGAAGCCATAGGCGATCCCGTCGCTTGTCGGCATCAGCTCGATGACGCCCTCGGCACTGTGCGAGGCGACCCTCGGCGTTTTGTCGAAGGATTCCCACCTGCGGAAATCTTCTTCCACATACGCCGCGAGCTCCATCAGAAAGCGTTCGACCCCGATGGAGAGAACAAGCTTCATCATGTTGTCGACGCTGACGAACGGCACGATATTCAGTTTCGGCATCATGGGTCAGAAACTCCGGGTCGGTCTGTCGAAGATGCGGCGTCCCATCAGGCTGGCGGCCAGGTCTACCATCAGAAGCGCCGTGCGGCCCCGCTCGTCCAGAAACGGGTTGAGTTCCACAAGGTCGAGGCTGCGGACGAGGCCGCTGTCGTGCAGAAGCTCCATCGCCAGATGCGCCTCGCGGAAAGTGGCGCCGCCCGGAACCGTGGTGCCGACGGCGGGCGCGATGCCGGGATCGAGAAAATCGACGTCCAGGCTGACATGCAGCAGCCCGTCCTCTGCAGCCACGCGCTGCAGGAAGGCCGACAGGATCGTCGCCAGTCCCCGTTCGTCCAATGCCCGCATGTCGTTGACATCCACCCCTGCCTCCGTCAATGCGGCGCGCTCAGCGGCATCGACGCTCCGCAGGCCGATCATGCAGACGCGGCCGGGCGGCACAGGATGGGCAAGTGGCGGGAAGTGCGGCTCGAAGCCCGGCAGGCCGGTCACGTAACCCATGGGCACGCCGTGGAGATTGCCGCTCGTGGTCGTCTCCAGCGTATGATAGTCGGGGTGGGCGTCCAGCCACAGCACGAAGAGCGGCTTTTCCTCGCGCGCCGCACGTCGGCTCAAACCGGCGATCGTGCCGGCCGACAGGCTGTGATCTCCCCCCAGGAAGATCGGAAACCCGTCGCCCGCCGCATCGAATGCCGCCGCCTCGGCCTGCTGCGTCCAGGCCCTGACGCGGCCAAGCTGCTTCAGCGCCATGTTGGAGTGCCGCGCGCGCGCCTCGGACGGCCGCGGAAGGTCTCCCCTGTCCTCGACGGCAAAACCCAGTTCGGCCAGCGCCGCCGGCAGGCCTGCCGTGCGATAGGCGCTCGGGCCCATCTCGCAACCCGGCCGCCCTGCCCCGTCCTGAACCGGCACGCCGACGAGAATGCATTTCTTGCGGTCCACGCTACGCCTCCTCTGCGACAGAGTTCAGGCTATGGCAACCGGATGCCCACTTTGAATAGGCATGCTGTCATTTTTGAAAGCATCTATCGGGCATTATGGCAGGACAATTTAACAATTTGTACAGTCATTCTCGATCGACCGGGTAACCATCCGATCCTGAAACACAAGCCAACCGTTTTAGTTGAGTTTGCAATCAACTAAATGTATGATCGCCCGTGCCTCGTCCGCCGGGGCTGTTTGCGTGGGATCGGAGACTGGATCTGCATGACACCCGCTGACTTCAAGACATGGCGAGAACGATGTGGCCTTTCGCGGCGGCAGGCCGCACTGGCGCTCGGCCTCTCGATACCATCCATCTACAATTACGAACTCGGCATTCGGCGGGAAAGCGGCAGGCCCGTTCGGATCCCGCACACGGTGGCGCTGGCCTGCAATGCCCTCGCACACGGACTGGCCGCCTGGGATGGCACACAGGGTAGAACCGTTCGCCGCGCTGCAGCACAAGCTTTCGTGGACGCGGAGGCGCGCAGGGTCTAACGTTCCGGGCGGCGTATCGGCCGGGCGGAGACTGCAAGCGATGGGAGACGCGAGCCGCCAGATCCGATAGCCATGGTCATGGGAGGAATGCTTGCAAGCCAGCCGCAGCCAGCATGTCGCCTTGGTTGAAACTGCATTGGCCAGCGGCGGAGCCGCGCGTTCTGCGCTCGTGGCTTCCTGGCAGCGTTCCGTGACGCTTCATCGCCTGCATCCGGAACAGCATAGGCCGCCCAAGCAGCTATCCGAGCCCGAACTCGTCCGCATCCGCGAGCCGTTGCAGCGGCTTATGTCCGTTGCGGGCGATACGCTGGACCGTCTCTATGCCGCGGTCGGCGGTATCGGATGCTGCGTCCTTCTGGCCGATGCCAGCGGCATCCCGATCGAACGGCGCGGGGCCGCCGCCGACGATGCGACGTTCCGCGATTGGGGCCTGTGGACGGGAAACGTCTGGAGCGAGGAGTCCGAGGGCACCAACGGCATCGGCACCTGCCTCGTGGAGGAGCGCGGCGTCACCATCCACCGCGACCAGCACTTCTTCTCGCGCAATACGCTTTTGAGCTGCACTACCGCGCCTGTCTTCGATCATGAGGGGCGGCTGGTGGCGGCGCTCGACGTTTCCTCGTGCCGCAAGGACCTGACGCTGGAGTTCGCGCAGTTGATCGCGCTTTCGGTCAACGAGGCGGCGCGGCGGATCGAGAACGACAATTTCCGCAGCCTCTTCGCCGGAGAGCGTATCCTGTTGTCCCCGGCCACGGAACGTGGCCCCGGCGGCCTCGTAGCGGTGGACAGGCACGATCTGGTCGTCGGGGCAACGCGCGGCGCTCGGCTGTCCCAGGACATGTCGGCGCTGGCGGAAGGGCGGCCGTTGCCGGCCGACAACATTTTCGGCGAGGCGGAAGACGATCTGGAATCCGCCGAGCGGGCGACGTTGCTGCGCGCCCTTGCCCGAAACGGCAATCAGGTTTCGGCCGCCGCGCGCAGCCTCGGCATCAGCCGCGCGACCCTGCACCGGAAGTTGAACAGGCTGAACATCGGCCGTCACCACTGACGGTTTGACGCCGGGCCTGTCGCAAAGTTGCGACAAGTGCCGGACGCGTTGCCCGCCCACCCGCCTGACAGGCGGCGATGGGTCGGTTCAGATGGGCGTCTCGCCGCCTGAAGCGCGGCATCGCCTTTTTCGGGAGGAAAAAGATGAACAAGGTGGAATTCTACCGCACGCAGAAATCGCCCTATGCGGAGTCCTACGGCAACTTCATCGGCGGCAAGTTCGTCGAGCCCCGTTCAGGCCAGTATTTCGACGATACCTCGCCGGTCAACGGCCAGGTGCTGTGCCGCGTGGCGCGCTCCAACGCCGACGATGTGGAGGCGGCACTGGATGCCGCCCATGCCGCCAAGGAGGCATGGGGCCGCACCAGCCCGGCCGAGCGCGCCTTGCTGCTCAACCGAATCGCCGACCGGATGGAAGAGAACCTCGACCTTCTGGCACTGGCCGAGACCTGGGATAACGGCAAGCCCATCCGCGAGACGACGGCCGCCGACATTCCGCTGGCGATCGATCACTTCCGCTACTTCGCCAGCGCGGTGCGCGCGCAGGAAGGCGCGCTGTCCGAGATCGACCACGACACGGTCGCTTACCATTTCCACGAGCCGCTCGGCGTCGTCGGGCAGATCATCCCGTGGAACTTCCCCATCCTGATGGCCTGCTGGAAACTCGCGCCCGCCCTTGCCGCAGGCAATTGCGTGGTGCTGAAACCGGCCGAGCAGACGCCGGCCTCCATCATGCTCTGGGCGGACCTGATCGCCGACATCCTGCCGGAAGGCGTCCTCAACATCGTCAACGGCTTCGGGCTGGAAGCCGGCAAGCCGCTGGCCTCCTCGCCCCGGATCGCCAAGATCGCCTTCACCGGCGAAACCACCACCGGCCGGCTTATCATGCAGTATGCCAGCCAGAACCTCATTCCGGTCACGCTGGAGCTGGGCGGCAAATCGCCCAACATATTCTTCCAGGATGTGACGGCAGAGGATGACGACTTCTTCGACAAGGCCATCGAAGGCTTCGTCATGTTCGCGCTCAACCAGGGCGAAGTTTGCACCTGCCCCAGCCGCGCGCTCATCCATGAATCCATCTACGACCGCTTCATGGAACGGGCGCTGAAGCGCGTGGAGGCGATCACCCAGGGGGATCCGCTGGACCCGTCCACCATGATCGGGGCCCAAGCCTCCAGCGAGCAGTTGGAAAAGATCCTGTCCTATCTCGATATCGGCCGCCAGGAAGGCGCCGAGGTGCTGACGGGCGGCGCGCGCAACGAGTTGCCGGGCGACCTGGCCGGGGGCTACTACGTCAAGCCGACCGTCTTCAAGGGCCACAACAAGATGCGCGTCTTCCAGGAAGAGATCTTCGGGCCGGTCGTGTCCGTCGCGACCTTCAAGGACGATGACGAGGCGCTGTCGATCGCCAACGATACGCTCTACGGCCTCGGCGCCGGTGTCTGGACCCGCGACGGCAACCGGGCATACCGCTTCGGACGGGCCATCCAGGCCGGCCGCGTCTGGACCAACTGCTACCACGCCTATCCGGCCCATGCGGCCTTCGGCGGCTACAAGCAGTCCGGCATCGGGCGCGAAACGCACAAGATGATGCTCGATCACTACCAGCAGACGAAGAACCTGCTGGTATCCTACAGCCCCAAGAAGCTCGGCTTCTTCTGAGGCATTATCGAGCGCCCATCTTGTCGACGGGCGCTCGATCCCCGTCCGGAGGAGAAGCCATGGACAAGGTCACTGCAACGCCGGAAGCCCTGCAGCTTCTGGGCGAGATCGTCGCGGATCATGGCCCGGTCCTGTTTCATCAATCCGGCGGATGCTGCGACGGCTCGTCGCCCATGTGCTATCCGCAGGGCGATTTCATCATCGGCGACCGCGACGTGAAGCTGGGCGAGATCGGCGGCGCGCCCTTCTATATCAGCGCCTCGCAATACGAGGCGTGGAAGCATACCGACCTGGTGATCGACGTCGTGCCGGGGCGCGGCGGCATGTTCTCGCTCGACAACGGCCGGGAGCGGCGCTTCCTGACGCGCTCGACCCTGTGCGCCGTCGACGGCTGATGCCGCTCAGGCGCTTTCGGCGATACCGCGCCGCCAGTAGGACATCGCCAGATGCTGGCTGCGCTTGAGGGCGCGACGCTTGCGGAACTCGTGCCGAAGCGCCTTGTAGGCGACGAACTCGGTGCCCGAGAAGGCGTAGACGGTCCCCGGCCCGTCGGGCCAGTGCAACGCCGCCACCGCCCGCTGCAGGGCATCGCAAAGGCCTGCGGGCGCGGTTCTGTGTATCCATCGCACATCCACCCCGGCGGGCCTGTGCAACGACATCTCGTCCGCCGGGCCGTCGGCCTCGATAAAGGTATGGCCCCGCGCGCCGGCCGGCAGCCGCTCCAGCGCCCGGGCGATGGCCGGCAGGGCGGTTTCGTCACCCGCGAGGCAGACCTGGTCCACCTCGGGCACCTCGCCGCCGCCCGGCCCCATCATGCCGATCGGGTCGCCCAGCGCCGCATGCGATACCCAGTCCGTCATGCGGCCGGCCGGCTCGTGCATCACCACGTCGATATCGACTTCGTCGCGGTCCGGCCGGACATGGCGCAGCGTATAGGTGCGCAAGGCCAGCCTGTCCGCTCCTTGCGGCCAGATCGGCAACGCTCCGGGGCCAGCATGCGGCCAGACGGGGTTGCGGCCATCCGCCGGCAGAAGCAGCCGGACGTGCCAGCCGCCGCGTGCGAAACGGTGCAGATCGGGCCCTTCGAGCGTCAGTCGGCACAGGCGCGGCGTCAGCCAGAGGCGTGCGGCAAGGCGCATGGCCCGGAAGTGCGGTAGAACGGTCGACCCTGCACCGTCGCCCGTCCAGACCACGGAGGATCCGTCGGAGCCCTGCCAGTTCTGGATATGGTAAGCGACGATCCCCTTGATGACGCCGAGGTCGCCTATATCGTCGGACATCGCCTCGACGGTCAGCGTTTCGGCATCCACGCTCAGCACGGCAACGGCCAATCCCATCGAAAAGCGGCCGGCGCGGGCGTCGAAGGCGTCGGGATACTGACGCATCATGTGGCGGAAGAAGCCTGCCCCGTCGGCAAGGCGCATGACGGCCTTGGAGCGCAGTGTCCCTGCTTCGTTGAACTTGTCCATGACACTCCACTATTTTGCCGCTGCGGGAGCGTCAAGCACATGCCGTGGGCGGGCTCGACAACGCGCCATTCATGTGATGGATGAAGTCCGAACGGTTTCTTATGCGGGTGCGAAGGCCTCATGCGATTTTCCGGATTGATGCTGGCGGCAGGCCTGATCCTGGCACTCGGCGGCACGGCGACTTCGGCGCCGCGCAGCGATGTCGTCATCGGCATGTCGATCGAGCCGGCGGGCCTGGATCCGACGATCTCGGCCCCGGTTTCCATCGGCCAGGTCGTCTGGCAGAACGTGTTCCAGGGGTTGACGCGGATCGCCGAGGATGGATCGGTCCAGCCACTGCTGGCGCGCCGCTGGACGCTGTCCGACGACGGCCTCACCTACGAATTCGACCTGCAGGAGGGCGTGCGCTTCCATAATGGCGTTCCCTTCGATGCCGAGGTTGCGAAGTTTGCGCTGGATCGCGCGCGCGGGGCCGATTCCGCCAATCCGCAGAAGAGGTTCTTCGCCGCCATCGACAGCGTCGAGGCACCCCGGCCGGACAGGCTGATCGTCCGCCTGTCGCGCCCCTCCGGCAACCTTCCCTACTGGCTTGGATGGCCGGCCAGCGTCATGGTGGAGCCGTCGAGCGCCGACGAAAACCGGACCTCGCCGGTGGGCACGGGCCCATTCACCGTAGCCGAGTGGAAGCCCGGAGACAGCGTAAGGCTGGCGCGCAGCGGCGATTACTGGGACGAGGCCCGTGCACCGCATCTGGCGGAAGCCACCTTCCGCTTCATCAACGATCCGCAGGCGCAGGCGGCCGCGCTCAACTCCGGGCAGGTCGATGCCTTTCCGGAATTCGCAGCCCCCGAATTGTACGCGGCGCTCGAGGCAAACCCGGCGTTCGAAACGGTCGTGGGCAATACGGAATTGAAGGTAGTCGCGGGAATGAACCTTCGCCGGCCGCCATTCGACGACGTCCGCGTGCGCCGCGCCCTGATGATGGCCGTCGACAGGCAGGCCCTGGTGGATGGGGCGTGGTCGGGCTACGGCACGCCGATCGGAAGCCACTACACGCCGAACGATCCGGGCTTCAAGGATCTGACGGGGCATCTCGCCTACGATCCCGTCGGCGCCAGAAATCTATTGGAGGAAGCAGGTTACGGGGACGGGCTCAGTATGAGCATCAAGGTTCCGCAAATGCCCTATGCCGTGCGCTCGGCCGAAATCCTGCAGGCTTTCCTGGCCGAAGTCGGCGTGAGCCTGAGGATCGTTCCGACGGAGTTTCCGGCCGCCTGGGTATCGGACGTCCTGCAGAACCACGACTTCGACATGACGATCGTGGCGCATGCCGAACCGATGGATATCGATATCTTCTCGCGGCCCGACTATTATTTCGGCTACGCCAACCCGAGCTTCGACGACATCATCGCCAGGGCGGAAGCGGCCGGCGACAAGGCCGGCAGGGACATCCTGTACGGGGAAGCCCAGGACGTTCTGGCCGACGATGTCCCGGCACTGTTCCTGTTCGTGATGCCGAAACTCGGTGTCTGGAGATCCGGCCTCACCGGGTTCTGGCACGACGAACCAATTCCTTCCAACGATCTGACGGATGTTCGCTGGAGCAGCGAGTGAGGCCCCGCGGCCGACCGGCAGGCATGCTCGCACGACGTGTGGCGGTTCTGGTCCTGTCGCTGCTGGCGGTCGCCAGCCTGATCTTCCTGATGACATCGATCCTGCCGGGGGACCAGGCCGCCATCATGCTCGGCACCTCGGCGTCACCGGAAACCATTGCCGCCCTTCGCGCCGAACTCGGCCTGGATCGGCCGCTCTGGCTGCGGTACCTTCATTGGATCGCGGACGCGGCAAGAGGCGATTTCGGCGTCTCGGCAACCTATGGCGTTCCCGTATCCCGCCTCCTCGCCGAGCGGCTGTCCGTCACGTTGCCGCTTGCCGGCCTGGCCATGTTGGCGGCCACCCTGCTGGCGCTGCCCCTGGCCATGGCCGCGGCGCGCCGTCGCCCGGCCGCCGAAGCCGCTGTCGCCCTTCTGGCGCAAGGCGGCATCGCCCTGCCCGGCTTTTTCATCGGCATCCTTCTCATTCTCGCCTTTCAGGCCGGACCGTTGCCGACGGGCGGTTTCCCCGGCTGGCAGGATGGCCTTGCGGCGCTGCCCTACCTGATACTGCCGGCAATCGCGCTGGCCGTACCGCAGGCCGCGGTGCTTGCCCGCGTCGCGCGCGGCGCGTTGAAGGAAGCCCTGTCGCAGGATCATGTCCGGACCGCCCGCGCGAAGGGGCTGACGGACGCCGCCATCATGCGCCGCCATGTCTTCGGGTCTGCCCTGCCCGCCATCCTGACGCTGGCGGGCCTGCAATTGTCGTATCTCGTGGCCGGCGCGGTGCTGGTGGAGAACGTCTTCGTCCTGCCGGGGCTTGGCCGCCTTGCCATACAGGCCCTGGCGCAACGCGACATACCCGTCCTGCAAGGCTGCATCCTGATCTTCGTCGCCATGGTCGTCCTGGTCAATTTCGCGATCGAGACCCTCGTCGCGGCCGCCGACCCGAGGGCGCGAACATGATCCGCGTCACCATCGGCCTGGCCTCGCTGGGCCTTGTGGCGGGGATGGCGCTTCTGTCGTTCGCATGGACGCCGGACCCCGCGCCCCTGCGCCTGGATATCGCCGCCCGGCTGACACCGCCCGGCTCGGCAGCCCTTCTGGGCACCGATCAACTCGGGCGCGACACGGCTTCCATGGTCATGATGGGGGCGGCAAGCTCGTTGTCCATCGCGCTGGCAGCCGTGGCCCTCGGCGGCCTCGCCGGCAGCGCCGCGGGTCTCTTCGCCGCACTTCGCGGCGGCATCGCCGCTGCCCTCACCATGCGGATCATGGATATCCTTTTCGCCTTTCCGCCGGTGCTGTCCGCGTTGCTTCTTGCCTTCACGCTCGGCGCAGGGCCGCAAGGCGCGGTCGCCGCCATCGCCCTTTTCGTCACGCCGGTCTTCGCCCGGGTTGCCCATGCGGGGGCCGGGCAGGTGCTGCGCAGCGATTTCGTAAGGGCGGCGCGAGCGCTTGGCGCGGGCGACCGGCGCATCGCGGCACATCATGTGCTGCCGAACATCGGCGGCCTCCTGGCGGTCCAGGCCTCCCTGCAATTCGGGCTGGCCATCCTGACGGAAGCCGGGCTCGGCTATCTGGGCCTGGGAACACAGCCGCCCTCGCCATCCTGGGGGCGCATGCTGGCGGATTCGCAAAGTTTCCTCGGCGTCGCACCGTGGTTGGCGCTGGCGCCGGGCGCGGCAATCGCCATAACGGTGCTGGGCGCGAATATTCTGGGCGACGGCCTTGCGGAAAGGCTGGACCCGCGCGGCCGGACGCCAAGATAAGGACCGTTCGCAACCTGCCGAAGAGAGTATGATGTCACGCTGGCGGTTTATCCTCAAGCAACTGACCAGCGGGCTCTGGTTCCGTTCCCTTATCTTTTCCGCCATCGGCGTCGTCGCCGCCCTGATGGCGGCGTGGCTGAGCCCCCTGATCCCGTCGGACCTCGGCGGCCAGATCGGCGCCGACGCCGTGGACAACATCCTCGGCATCCTGGCTTCCAGCATGCTGGCGGTGACGACCTTCTCGCTGAACATCATGGTGGGCGCCTATTCCTCGGCAACCAACAACGCGACACCGCGCGCCACGCGCCTGCTCATGGCAGACCCGACCAGCCAGAACGTCCTGTCCACCTTCGTCGGCGTGTTCCTTTATTCCATCGTCGGAATCATCGCCCTGTCCACCGGCACATATGGCGAGCAGGGCCGCGTCATCCTGTTCGGCGCAACCATCGCCGTCATCGTGGTCACGGTGTTCACGCTGCTGCGCTGGATCGACTACCTGTCGCGTATCGGCCGGGTGGGCGATACGGCCCAGCGGGTGGAAAAGGTGGCGCTCGATGTCGTCGGAACCTATGCCAAAGACCCGTTCAGGGGCTGCAGGAACAGCGTCGACTTTCCTGCGGAGGGTAACCGGCGCAAACTGCGCTGCCGCACCATAGGTTACATCCAGCATGTCGATTTCGCCGGCCTGCAAAGCCTTGCGGAGCGCTTCGACTGCCGGATCGCGCTTGTGTCCGACGTCGGCACCTTCTGCGATCCTTCGCGCCCCGTACTGGAGATCGCAGGTGACGGCGAGATGCCGGAAGATGCCGCCTTCCTGGAGGCGCTCACGATCGGCGATCAGCGGTCCTTCGATCAGGATCCGCGATTTGCCGTCGCCGTCCTTGCCGAGATCGGGGCGCGGGCCCTGTCGGCGGCGATCAACGATATCGGCACGGCCATCGACATCATCGGGCGGTCATTGCGCGTCATGGCCGCCGCCGCGCAGCCCTCCGAAGCGTCCGATATCAGCCACGACAGGGTCTATGTGGCGCGCATTCAGGCCGACGACCTGTTCGACGACATGTTCACCTCGCTCGGGCGCGACGGCGCCGGCGAGATCGAGGTGATGGTGCGGTTGATGAAGGCACTCGCCAGCCTGCACGATCTGGGCGGACCGGATTATCGCAAGGCATCGCGCCGCCACGCGCTCGAACTCCTGGAGCGCGGCGAAACGACATTGCAGATGGACAGCGAAAAACGTGCCCTCAAACAGGTTTACGACAGCCGGTTCACCTGATGCATCACGTGAGGTATCGTGTATCGGCGTCGTCGATCAGCTTGCGGATACGCGTCACGTTCAGGCTTTCGTCGGCCCTGCAATTGTCGTGCGTCAGGAGATCGCCGGCCTTGACGGGCTGCGTGACGCGGGATCCTTCGGCAAGCCCCAGCGGCAACGCCCTGGCGGCACGGCCATCCGCCCATGTCATCGCGTAGCCGCGATAATCTTCCATGCCGATGCGCTGCAGCGTCTGGCCGGGGGCGAGGTCCCGCTTGGCCACGGCGCCGCACTCGGCCACGGGACGCGCCAGCGGGACCATGTCGGGCCGCCGGTACATCACGGCCCTGGCGGCCGACAACGGCGTTTCCAGACTGGTCAGGTGAAAGGGCCGCGTCAGGGTGAAGCATGGCCCGTGCCCGACCTTCAGGTCGGCCATGCGCTCGATGGCGCGCTCGTGCCGCGGCTTCACCACGCAGAAAACACCGGGCGCCACCCCCTTGCCGATCGTGTAATCGACGCAGCCGGGCCGTGAAAGGATTCCGCCGTCCGCCTTGGTGCACAGGATTTGCGCCAGATTGTCCAGCGTGGCGGCGGGACCGTGCATTCCCGGCACATCGGGCAGCAGCCCGGTGCAATTGGCGATAGCCGTCATCTCGACCATGGTCTTGGAGCCGTCGACGAACTCCACGAGAATGCGGGGGTTCATGTTGCGGGCGCGCGCCTCTTCCTCGAAGTCGGCCGGCACGGCATTGAAATCCAGGGCGTTGTTCTTGCCCTTGCCTGCGGCGATGACGTCCATGCCCAGCGCCTGCGCGAAGGCGATCAGGTCCAGCGTCGCGGCGGGCTCGTCCCCTGCGGACCCCGTATAGACCACGCCGGCCTTGCGGGCCTCCTCCGCCAGATAACGGCCGACGGTTATGTCGGCTTCCACATTCAGCATTACGATATGCTTGCCGTTGCGGATCGCTTCCAGCGCCAGCAGCGTGCCGATCTCCGGGCTGCCCGTCGCATCCACCACGACGTCGATGCGCCCGGCGCGGGTCAATGCCGTCAGGTCCCCCGTCACCGCGATCCGCCCGGCCTCGATGGCGGCGTCGATAGCGCCATCCGTTTCGACGACGATACCGTGTCCCTCGCCATGGCCCGCCATGGCGATGGCCTCCATCGGCCGCGTCGGACGGCTGGCGGCGATGGCCCCTATGCGGATGCCCTGCATCAAGGCGGCCTGCACGACGATGTCCGTGCCCATCTGGCCCGCTCCGGCAAGCCCGATCGTGACCGGGCCGTGCCGCTCCGCGTGGGCCGCAAGCTCCGCAGCGAAGCCGATTGGGTCGATCCGGTTCATGAAACGCCTTTCGATCTGGTCCCGGCGGCCGGGAAGTTCGGGGTCTATAAGGCAATTGGCGGCGCTTGTGAAATCACCGCACCCTGTCGCCCCGGCCCTTGCCCGTGACCGTCTGGAGGATCAGCGCCAGATCGCTCCAGAAACCGGATGAGCGCGCATAGGCCCCGTCGATACGAGCCAGCCGCTCCGGCTCGGACATGTCGATGCCGCGCACCTGGGCCGGCCCGGTGATGCCCGGCCGCACGCGGTAGGCGCCCTCCCGTCGCCGCGCCTCGATCAGCACGGTCTGGACGGGAAGGCAGGGACGCGGTCCGACGAAGCTCATGTCGCCTTTCAGCACGTTCCACAGTTGCGGCAGCTCGTCCAGCTTCCAGGCGCGCAGGCGCGCGCCGAGCTTCGTCACCGCCGCGCGCGGTGTCTCGTGCGAGGCCGCCGAGACGGTACCGGACGCCATGGTGCGCAGCTTGTAGCAGGTGAAGGGCCGTTCGTTCCGGCCGACGCGCGTCTGCCGGAATATGCCCGGTCCCGGCGTATCGCGCCGGATCATCGCTGCAAGCAGCAGGATGAGCCAGCCGAGGCATATGAGACCGAAAAAGCTCGCTGCTATGTCAAAAACACGTTTCATGGGACAAGCGAATTGCCGCAAAGCCACTTATTGGGCAAGGAAGAAACGACCGGCAATGAATTGGAGTCGTTTCAAGCAGTCTCATGCGCATCCTCGTCACAGGCTCAACAGGGTTCATCGGTCGCCGCCTCGTTTCGCGCCTGCTCGACGAAGGGCACGAGGTGACCGTGCTCGTGCGCGAGGATGGGAAAAGCCCGGACGAACGGGCCGAGACGCTGGATTCCCCGCGCGACCTGTCGCGCATACGCCGGCACGAAGGCTGGCCCCTCGGACTCGACGCCATCGTGCACCTTGCCGCCCTCAACCCCGAGCGCGGCGATACCACCATGGACGATGCGGTGGCGCTGGGGCAAGCCAATGCCGGCGGCACCGCTGCGCTGGCGCGGGTGGCCTCGGAAACCGGCGTGCGCCGATTCGTGTTCGCCAGCACCGCGAACATCCATTCCATGCAGGGCGACAGGCCCATCATCGAGGACGACCGGCCGCGCCCGGTCGACAATTACGCAGCTTCCAAGCTGGAGGCCGAGCGCCGATTGCGCGCCGAGCTGGAAGACAGCGCCACCGAATATACGATCATGCGCCTGCCTGCCGTCTACGGCCCCGGCGGCAAGGGCGCCATCGCCAAGCTGGAAAGGCTCGCCGCGACCCGCCTGCCCCTGCCCTTTCGGTCCGCCCGCAACCGCCGCAGCATCCTTGCCGTCGACAATGCGGTGGAGGCCATCATCGCGATGATCGAGCATCCCGCCGCCGCCAGCCGGACCTTCCTTGTGGCCGACGACGCTCCGGCGACGCTGTCGGAGCTCGTCGCGGCGATGCGAGGGGCGCGGGGCCGATCTCCCGGGTTGTTCGCGATGCCGGTCGGCCTTCTCCGCCTCCTCGCGCGGCTGGCCGGCAAATCCGAGATGGCGGACAGGCTGTTTGCCGAATTCGTGGTCGATACGGCCAAGATCCGGCTGCGCACGGGCTGGCGGCCGCGTTTGTCCACGCATGAGGCGCTGACGCTCTACAACCGCTCCGACGACCGGAGGAAAGGCGCATGAGTTCGCACAGGCCGATCGAACCCGGCAAGGTGCAGCGACAGAAGCGGCTCGAGGAGCAGCTTCGCGAAAACCTCAGGAAACGCAAGGCGCAGGCCAAGGCCCGCCGCTCCCTGATGGACGAGCCCGAAGACGAGGAACAGGCAGACAGGCCCGAAAAGGATTGAGCCGGCTTGGACAGAATGTCCAAGGCACGGTTCCGGGCATGGACTTGCCGCGCCGGGGACCTTAGAACCCTTCTTACGAAGGAGTTCCGGATGATCGACTATCAGAGCCACTTCAGATCCGCCATCGAGGCCCTGCACGCCGAGAAGCGTTACCGCGTCTTTGCCGACCTGGAGCGGATCGCGGGTCGTTTTCCCCAGGCGATCTTGCGGCATGACGGCAAGGCGCAGGAAATAACAGTCTGGTGCTCCAACGACTATCTCGGCATGGGCCAGCACGAAAAGGTCGTCGCCGCCATGCGCGAGACAGCCGGCGCCATGGGCACCGGCGCGGGCGGTACGCGCAACATCTCCGGTACCAACCACCCGCTCGTCGAGCTGGAGCAGGAGCTCGCCGACCTTCATGGCAAGGAGGCGGCGCTCGTCTTCACCTCCGGTTTCGTTTCCAACGAGGCCTCCATCTCCACCATCGCCCGGCTTCTGCCGGATTGCCTCATCCTGTCGGACGAGCTCAACCATGCCTCGATGATCGAGGGCGTACGCAAGGCCGGCGGCAAGAAGCAGATATTCCGCCACAACGACGTGGCGCACCTGGAAGAGTTGTTGAAGGCGGCGGAGCCCGGCCGCCCCAAGCTGATCGTGTTCGAGAGCGTCTATTCGATGGATGGCGACATCGCGCCCATCGCCGAAATCTGCGACCTCGCCGATCGCTACAACGCGATGACCTATATCGACGAGGTGCATGCCGTGGGCATGTATGGCCCACGCGGCGGCGGCATCTCCGAGCGCGACGGGGTGGCGGCGCGCCTGGACGTGATCGAGGGCACGCTGGCCAAGGCCTTCGGCGTCCTGGGCGGCTACATCGCAGGCTCGAAGGACCTGATCGACGCGGTGCGATCCTATGCGCCGGGATTCATCTTCACCACCGCCCTGCCCCCCGCCCTCGCGGCGGCGGCAACGGCATCCATCCGCCATCTGAAAGGGTCGCAGGCCGAGCGGGACGGGCAGCAGCGGCAGGCATCGCGCGCCAAGTCCGTCTTCGCTGCCGCGAACCTGCCGGTGATGCCGTCCGACACGCATATCGTGCCGGTGCTGGTGGGCGATGCCGACCTGTGCAAGCAGGCCAGCGACCATCTCCTGATGCGGCACGGCATCTATATCCAGCCGATCAATTATCCGACCGTGCCGCGCGGCACCGAACGGCTGCGCATCACTCCGACGCCACTGCATGGCGATGCGCTGATCGAAACGCTGCGCGATGCACTGGTGGAAACCTGGATCTCGGTCGGCATCCCCTTCGCCGGCGACCGGCCCGCCCGAGGAGAAGCCGATATGCCGGCGACACCACTGGTCGTATCCAAGGCAGGCGGATAAGCTGCCGCCGCACAGCGGCACCTGCCTGTCCGGGAAGTTGAATGGAATCGGTCGTACCCGTACTCGTCCTGCTCGTCGCCGTCGCGATCAGCGGCACGGTCACGCGGGCGCTGCCGTTGCCCATACCGCTGCCGCTGGTGCAGATCGCGCTTGGCGCGGCGATCTCGGCGACCTTCGATTTCGGCATTCTCCTGCAGCCCGAAATCTTCATGCTGCTGTTCCTGCCGCCGCTGCTGTTCCTGGACGGCTGGCGCATTCCGAAGGACGGGCTGTTCCACGACGCCAGAACCATTCTGGCGCTGGCCTTCGGTCTCGTCGTCTTCACGGTGGTCGGCCTGGGGTTCTTTCTTTACTGGCTCATCCCGTCCATGCCGCTGGCGGTGGCCTTCGCGCTGGCCGCGGTCGTTTCGCCGACAGACCCGGTCGCCGTTTCGGCCATCGCATCGCGTACGCCCATTCCCAGGCGGTTGATGCACATACTGGAAGGCGAGTCGCTGCTCAACGATGCGTCCGGCCTCGTCTGCATGCGGTTCGCGGTCGCCGCCGCCGCAACGGGCACCTTCTCTCTGGCCGGCGCCTTCGGCAGCCTGGTCTGGATGTCGGTCGGCGGCCTGGCGGTCGGCATCGTGCTGACCTATGCGATCACGCAGGCGAAGCGCTACACCTCGTTGCGCTACGGCGAGGAAACGGGATCGCAGATCCTCATCAGCCTGCTGACGCCCTTCGGCGCCTATCTTCTGGCAGAGCATCTCGGCTGTTCCGGAATCCTTGCGGCCGTAGGCGCCGGCATCAGCATGAGCTATGTCGAGCAATGGGGCCAGGCCCTCGCCATGACGCGCGTCCGCCGCGCCTCCTTCTGGGATACGGTCCAGTTCGCCGCCAACGGCATGACCTTCGTGCTTTTGGGAGAGCAGTTGCCTCGCATCGTCCAGGGTGCTGCCCGCGTCGTCCGCGAGACGGGTCACCACCAGCCGGCATGGCTGGCCGTGTACATTCTCGCCATGACCCTGGGTCTCGTCCTGCTTCGCTTCATCTGGACGTGGACGGCACTTCGTTTCACGCTGTTTCGTGCCGCGCGGCGCGGCCACAGCATGACGGCGCCCAATTGGCGGCTGGTCGTGGCTACCGCGCTTGCCGGTGTGCGCGGCTCCGTCACGCTTGCCGGCGTCATGAGCCTGCCCCTGCTGCTGCCGGACGGCTCGCCGTTCCCCGCGCGCGACCTCGCCATTTTCCTTGCGGCAGGCGTCATCATCCTATCCCTGGTCATCGCCAGCATCGGCCTGCCGACGATGCTGTCCGGGCTGCATCTGCCGCCGGAACCCACCCACAGGAAAGAGGAAGATCGCGCACGGCTGGCCGCTGCGCAGGCCGGCATGAAGGCGGTCGAGACGGCACAATACCGGCTTGGCGGCAAGAGCGCGGATGAGGCGGACGTCTATGCGGATGCCGCCGCCCATATCATGGACGTCTACCGCCAGCGCCTGCAGCGCGGCTCTTCGACCGGCGAGGATGCGGAGGCGATGCGCAGGATGGAGGTTATCGAACGAGACCTGCGGCTGGCGGGCATCAAGGCCGAGCGGGACACCTTCTATCACCTGACGCGCACACACCGCCTGCCGGAGGATATCATGCGCAAGCTTGTGCGCGAACTCGACCTTCTGGAAACGCGCCTGCGCGGCGGCTGAGCGTTTCCGCCCCGCCGTTCAGCGATCGCGGCCCGTCGCTTCGGTGTCGTGCGCGGCGGCCGGCAAGGCCGCCTCGGTCCGTGCGGCATCGGCCGGCATCGCGCTACGGCGCGGCAGCCGGCGCGCCAGCACGGGCACCAGCAGCGCGATCCCGACGAAGCGAATGACATGGTGTGCGGCGACATAGGCGGGATCGATGTCGAACTGGTAGGCGAGAACCGTCAACGCTTCCAGCGCCCCGGGCGCATAGGCCAGCGACACGCGTCCGATGTCGAGCCCCAGCGTCCAGATGGCGGCACACCCCGCCAACGTCATGATCGACAGCCCGATGACGAACGCGCCGACCGAGGCCGGCAGAAGCTGCGGAAGCGCGCCCCTGTCCTCACGCTGCAGCCGGGAGCCGATCAACGCCCCCATGGCGACGAGACCGGGCGTCGCGATGAAGGGTGGGACACCCACCGTCACGACGTCGGCACCGTGCAGGAAGGCGCTGCCGACGAGCGCGCCCAGAATGAGGCCGCCCGGCACGCGGCTGCGGACGCCTGCCCATGCGACGACCGCGCAGACGGCAACCAGCAGCGGATATTGCCACCATGCCTCGCCATGCGTGGCAATGGCCGACAGCTCCGGCTCCTCGCCCTCCAGCCATCCGAGGAGCGGCACCAGCACGGCAATCAGGAAGAACAGCCGTACCGTCTGCAGGACCGTGATGCGGGTCATGTCCGCGCGCGTCTCGGACGCCGCCGCCAGCACGAAGGACAGCGCCCCCGGCAGCGACGAGAAGAGCGCGGTTTCCCTGTCCCACCCGAAGGCGCGTTCCAGGAACAGCATCGTCACCAGCGCCACGACGACCACACCCGCCATCTGGATCGCGAAGGACAGCGGCCAGAGGGCCAACTGCTCGATGACGGCGGGGGTGACGCCGGACCCGGCCTGAACGCCGAGGATGAAGAACGTGATGTCGCGCAACCAGTTCGGCAGCGATGGCTTGAAGCCGCACAGCACGGAGGCCAGCGTCGCCAGCATGGAGCCCAGCAACCATGCCGCCGGCATTCCGGCCAGATGCGCGACCAGCCCTCCCGTCGCACCGAACAGGAGCGTCAGGCACAGCCGCGCCGCTTCCGGCATCCTCGAAATCACGCGGCGTGCCGCACCCAGCGGGCGATGCGGGCGGCGGCCTCCTCCACCTCGTCCAACCGCCGATTGAAGCAGGCACGCATATAGGGTGCCGCGCTGTTGCCGAAGGCCGCGCCCGGCGCCAGCCCGACGCCGGCCTCGTCCACGATACGGATGGCTGCGGCCCTGGCATCGGTGACGCCGTCGATAGCGAAGAAGGCATAGAACGCGCCCGCCGGCATGGTCAGCGAAACGCGGTTGGTAGCGCGTAGCGTTTCGCAGAAGATGTCGCGCGCCGTCTCGGCGCGGGCGATCTGTCCCTCCACGAACTCCTCTCCCTCGCGCAGGGCAGCTATGGCGCCCCGCTGGATGAAGGGCGCGACCCCGGAGTTGGAGTATTGGACAAGGTTCTCGATGACGTCGCCGAACTCGGCCGGCGCCTCGATCCAGCCGACGCGCCAGCCCGTCATCGCCCAGTTCTTGGAGAAGGAGTTGACGAACAGGATCGCGTCACCCGGCTCCATCACATCGTGGAAGGACGGCGCCCGTCCGCCTTCGTAGAAGAAGCGGCCATAGATTTCGTCCGCGATGACGAAGATGCCGGCCGCCCGCGCCATGGCCAGTATGGCCCGCAGCGTGTCGATATCGGCCGTCCAGCCCGTAGGATTGTTGGGGCTGTTGACGAAGATCGCCCGGGTGCGCGGCCCGATCGCGGCTTTCAGGCGGTCGAGGTCGAGCGACCACGCCCCGTCTTTCTCACCCAGCAGCACTTCCACGGCCTTGGCCCCGGAAAGATTGGCGGCGGCCGCGAAGTTCGGCCAGAGCGGGCCGATATAGACGAGCTCGTCTCCCGCGCCCGCCACGAGGTCCACCGCCGTCTGGATGGCGTGCATGCCGGATCCCGTGACGAAGAAGCGGTCGGCGGCCAGGTCGAGTGCGTAGAGACCGCCGACGTAATCGGCCAGCGCCTGCCGAAGCTCGGGCAGGCCACGCTGCCACGTATAGAAGGTCTCGCCGGCATCGAGGCTGCGTCTGGCGGCATCGGTGATGAAGGATGGCGTGGCGAGGTCTCCTTCGCCGACCCACAGCGGAATCAGCCCCTCGCGGCCGCGGGCGTAATTGACGAGCGATACGATTCCGCTCTCCGGCGCCGCAAGGGCGCCCGTGCTCAGCTTCTGGAGAAGTGTCATGTCCGATGCCCCGGGGCGAAGGATGCCGCAAAGGCGGCTGCTGGTTCGCCACGGGCAGTGCGCCAATCATGCACATACGTCAAGGGGAGCCGTTCGGCTCCCCTGCCGACCGGCCCTCAGAAATCGGTCCCGGGAATGCGGCCCGAGGCCGGCGTCGCCCCCGGCCGGTTCGGGTTGCCGGCGGCCAGGATGTCACGGATCTCCTCGAGGAGCTTTTCCTCGCGCGGGACCTCGGCGACCTCCGGCGGTTTCGCTTCTTCCTTGCGCTTCAGCCTGTTCATGCCCTTGACGACCATGAACAGCACGAAGGCGACGATCATGAAATTGATCAGCAGCGTCAGGAACGCGCCATAGGCCAGAACCGGGCCCTGTTCGCGGGCCTGCGCAAGACCGGCCGCCGTGACGTTGCCGGACAGCGGAATGAAAAGGTTGGAGAAATCCACCCCGCCACCCGTCAGCAAACCGACCAGCGGCATGATGATATCGGCGACGATGGAGTTGACGAGGCCCGAGAAGGCCGCACCGATGATGATACCGATGGCCAGGTCGACCATGTTGCCCTTCAGGGCAAACTCCCGAAACTCCTTGAGCATGCGTACCCCTCTCAAGCCCCGCACCACGCGACACGCCGATGTGATCGGCCATTGATGACGAGACAATGTTCCTCGATGCCGGTGGTTGCAACCCGAAATTGCGTCGCGACCGATGATGCGGCCTCGCCACGGCTTGCCAGCGCGGGCGGCAATGGTTAAACGCAGCCGCTTTCGCGCAACAAGGGTGTTCGCCCGTTGCGATGGGCCGGGCAGTGCTTCCCCTGCGGCGGGAAACGCTCTAGAAAGTGCAGACTTGGCGTATGGCGCACGAGGACAAATGACGGGCCAATCGATCGTCATCAACCGGGCAATGTTCGATAAGGGGCTCGTTTCCGACGAATTGGCGGAACTGAACGCCTCCATCGTCGCATTCCAGAAAACGCGTCCCAGCCCATGGGACTTCCCCGAGGAGGTCGTGCGCGAGGCGCGCCGCGAGGGGAAAGGCGTCTTCCCGCCCGTCACCCCCGACCCCGATGCGATCCCGCGCAGCGCGCGCGGCCGCGATGGCAACGACATCCCGGTGCGGATCCTGTTGCCGGCAGGCGGCAAGGCGCGCGGAACATACCTGCATATCCATGGCGGAGGCTGGGTGTTCGGCGAGGCCGTCGAAAGCGACGGCGCCCTGCGGCGGCTGGCCGACGCGACCGGTCTTGCGACGGTATCGGTGGATTACCGACTGGCGCCCGAACATCCTTATCCCGCCGCGCCGGACGATTGCGAGGATGCCGCCCTGGCCCTGGTGCGCGGCGAGATCGAGGGTGCGCCCACCGACTTCCTGGCGATCGGGGGCGAATCGGCGGGCGCGCACCTCAGCGTGCTGACCCTCCTGCGCCTTCGGGACGGGCATCGCCTCGTCCCGTTTTCGGCCGCCAACCTGAACGCCGGCTGCTACGACCTTTCGCTGACGCCCAGCGTGCGCAACGCGGGCGCGGAGCGGCTCGTCCTCAATACCGAGGATATCAAGGAATTCGTCATGCGCTTCGTGCCCGAAGCGTTCAGCCTGCGCGATCCCGCGATATCCCCGCTCTACGCGGACCTTTCCGGCTTGCCGCCGGCTCTCTTCACGGTCGGAACGCAGGACCTTCTTCTCGACGACTCGCTGTTCATGGCGGCGCGCTGGATGGCGGCCGGCAACCGATCGGAGCTTTCGGTCTGGACGGGCGGGTGCCACGTGTTCCAGGCGTTCGGCCGGAAGGCCGGCGAAACCTCGCTCAATGAAATGTCGAAATTCATCGGCGGGATCGCCGATGTCGCGCTGGCCGGTTCGGCCGCTGCCCGATGACGCCCCTCTGCATTTCGGACAACCGATGAACCGCAACGAACCCATCTACAAGCTCGTCCCTGCCCACCTGTGGGCTCAGGCCGAGCAATCCGGCCGCTTCGACGGCTCGCCCGTCGACCTGCAGGACGGCTTCATCCACTTCTCGACCGGCTCCCAGCTACGCGAGACGGCCGAGAAACATTTCAAGGGCCAGCGGGACTTGCTTCTAGTGGCTGTCGACCCGCGACGGCTGGGAGCGGAGCTGCGTTGGGAACCGTCGCGCGGTGGCGCGCTTTTCCCTCATCTCTATGGCGGCCTCGCCATGGACAGCGTGATCTTTGCCGCCGAGGTCGCGATGGCCCCGGATGGTCGCCACGCATTTCCGGAGTCGATCCGATGAGCGTCGCCTATCGCTGGGCAAAGCCGATTCTGTTCCGGATGGATCCGGAGCAGGCACATACTCTGTCGATCCGGGCGCTTAAGACCGGCTTGATGCCGCGCATCGAGGTGCCGGCCGATCTGCGTCTGAAGGTGGAGCTGGCCGGGCTGACCTTCCCCAACCCTCTCGGGCTCGCCGCCGGCTACGACAAGAACGGGGAAGTGCCCGATGCGATGCTGAAGCTGGGCTTCGGCTTCATGGAGGTCGGCACCGTCACGCCGCAACCTCAGGAAGGCAATCCCAAGCCGCGAATCTTCCGCCTCCCGGAGGCCGGCGCCATCATCAACCGGCTGGGCTTCAACAATGACGGCCATGCGGAAGTCGCCGCCCGGCTGAAGAAGCGCGCGCGCAAGGCCGGTATCGTGGGTGTCAACATCGGCGCCAACAAGGACAGCAGCAATCGCATCGCCGATTATGTCGCCGGCGTTCACTGCTTCGCCCCGCTCGCCAGCTACCTGACCGTCAACATCTCCTCGCCGAACACGCCGGGCCTGCGCACGCTGCAGAAGGGCGACGAACTGGTCGAACTGATGCATGCGGTGGCCGCGGCGCGCGACGGCGCGGCGGCGCTGGCGGCAGTGCCGCCGTGCCCGATCTTCCTGAAGGTCGCACCGGACCTCTCCCTGCCGGAAATCGGCGCCATCGCCGACACGGTGCGGAAATACGGGCTCGACGGATTGATCGTCTCCAACACCACCTTATCGCGCTACGGCGTGGAGGGGCGCGAGCACGGGGAAGAGGCCGGCGGCCTCTCGGGGCGGCCGCTGATTACCCGTTCCAGCTTTGCGCTGGCGGCGTTCCGCAAGGCGCTCGGGCCTGATTTTCCGCTTATCGGCGCAGGTGGCGTGGAAAGTGCGCGCACCGCCCTTGCCAAGATGGAGGCCGGGGCAGACCTGGTGCAGTTCTACACCGCCCTCGTCTATGCCGGTCCGCGCCTGCCCCTGCGCATACTCAACGGGCTCGTGCACTATCTCGACAAGTCGCGGGCGCCGAGCCTTCGGCGCATCCGCGATACGCGCGTGGACGAAATCCTTGAGCGCGGGCCGCCGCCCGCCGAACAGGCCGGCAGCTGACACCGCCATTCGTCCACCACCCTGCCTACGATGCCCTGTTCGATGCCGGGCACCGTTTCCCGATGTCGAAATTCTCCCGGATCGCGCAGATCCTGATCGAAGACGGGATCGTTGGGCCCGCGGGCTTCCACCCTGCCGCACCTGCGCTCGAAAGCTGGCTGGAGCACGCGCACGACCCGGGTTACGTGCACCGCATCGTCACCTGCACCACCACGCCGCAGGAGAACAAGGCCATCGGCTTCACGGTGGACGAGCGCGTCGCCCAACGCTCGCTGCACGCCACCGGCGGCACGGTGATCGCGGCCCAGCTTGCGCTCGATACGGGGCTTGCCTGCAACACGGCGGGCGGTAGCCACCACGCCTCCCGCAACGGCGGTGCCGGCTTCTCCGTCTTCAACGACGTGGCCGTCGCCGCGGCAACGCTCTTGGCCGACGGCGACGTTGCCCGCGTCCTCGTCTTTGATTGCGATGTCCACCAGGGTGACGGCACCGCACGCATCTTCTCGCAAGATGACGCCGTCTTCACCCTGTCCATGCATGCGGCGAAGAACTACCCGTACGAAAAGGCCGTCTCCGATCTGGATGTGCCCCTGCCGGACGGCATGGTCGACGCCGCCTATCTGGCATTGCTGCCGGCCCTGCTGGACGAAGCGTTGCGCCGCGCCCGGCCCGACATCGTCTTCTACAATGCCGGGGTCGACCCGCATGCCGAGGACAGGCTTGGCCGATTGGCCATGAGCGACAGCGGCCTGGCCGAGCGCGACAGGCGCATCATCGGCTTCTTCCGTCAGCGCGACATACCGGTCGTCGGGGTCATCGGCGGCGGCTACAGCCGCGATATCGATGCCTTGGCGCGCCGGCACACCATCCTGCACCGTGTGGCGCGCGAATTTTCCTGACGCTACTTGGCGGCCCGCAGCAGGAGAACGCCCATCAGCGTCACGAAGGACGAGGTTATGCGCCGCCAATCCATCCGCTCGCGCAGGATGAAGGTACCGATCAGGATCGCGAAGACGATGGAAACCTCGCGAAGGGCGGACACCATGGCGATGGGCGCCTGCGAGAATGCCCACGTCACCAGCGCGTAAGCGACGAACGAGACAGGGCCGCCGATCAGCAGCGCGCGTCGGCCGGTGGTGAAGCTGTTGCGGATCGCGGGTGGATGCCGCCACCCGATATAGGCCGCCAGTAATAGCGCGTTCAGCGTGGCGGATGCGCCGTAGAAGGCGAAGCTGTTGCCGGCCAGGCGTGCGCCGACGCCGTCGTTCAGCGAATAGGTGGCGATGATGACGCTGGTGGCCAGGGCCCAGAACAGGCCGGCGCGCGTCAGGCGACGGCCGCCCCGGCCGGCGAAGACGAGGCTCATGACCCCGCAGGCGATCACCATGACGGAGGCCGTCTGCAGCGGCGACAGCACCTCGCCCACGAGCATTGTGCCGGCAACGGCCGTGATGACGGGCGCGGCGCCCCGAGCGATGGGATAGACCTGCGTGAAGTCCGCGGCGCGATAGGCGTTCAGCAGGCAGACGAAATAGAAGGTGTGGATCAACGCGGACGTCGCCACGTACGGCCAGCTTTCAGCCGCAGGAAGACCGGCAGCCAGAAGGCACGCCAGCGCCAGCGGCACCCCGCCGACGGAAACGCCGAGCGCCCCGGCATACTTGTCGCTCTGCGTCTTCAGGAGGGCATTCCACAGCGCATGAAGAAGCGCCGCAAGGATGACCGCCGTGAAGACGAGCGGCGTCATGACCGTTTGCCCATCTTGGCAAGCCGCGAAATCAGGAAGATCGGCACCACGATCACCGCGCCGAGAAGGAAATAGTCGATGGCGCGATTGAGCGAGCCGAAGACGGAGTTCCAGAGATAGCGCCCGAAATCGACGACCCAGTCGACGATTTCCACCGGCCGTATGTCGAACCAGCTCATCAGGATGCCGACAAGCAGCGACAGGATCGCCAGCCGCACGATGACGGACAGGGGCGATCCACCCAGAAAATTGGAAACTGAACCCGGCATCGGCACCCTCGTCTGTCTGTTCGACCTCACTTATGCGTGCCTTGCGGCAGAGGCAAGGCGGTCTGCCGCCCGACCGCTCGTCATCATGGCAGCATCGCCTGCAGCGTATCCAGCCGGTCGGCCTCGAAGGCAGGCTTGTCCCAGCGCAGGCGCGAGACGCGCGGAAAGCGCATGGCGACGCCCGAGCGATGCCGCGCCGACTTCTGCAGGCCTTCGAAGGCGACCTCGATGACGAGGCCGTGGTCGGGCTCAGCCCGGACGGATCGCACCGGGCCGAAGCGTTCTATCGTATTGTCGCGGATGTATTTGTCGAGCTGGCGCAACTCTTCGTCGGTGAAGCCGAAATAGGCCTTGCCCACGGGCACCAGTTCCGGCGCGTCCTCAGGGCCCGTCCAGACGCCGAACGTGTAGTCAGAGTAGTAGCTGGACCGTTTGCCGTGGCCGCGTTGCGCATACATCAGCACGGCATCTATCAGGTGCGGATCGCGCTTCCATTTGAACCAGGGCCCCTTCGGTCGCCCCGGCACGTAGGGCGACGTCAGTTGCTTGAGCATCAAACCCTCGATCACGCTGTGCGGCGGCTGAGCCCGCATCGCCGCCAACTCGTCGAGGCTCCGGTAGGACACCTGCGGCGACAGGTCGAAACGCGTCGGCTCCAGATCGTCGAGGAATGCCTCCAGCCGCCGCCGCCGCTCCGTATAGGGCAGCGCCCGTATATCCTGCGCGCCATCCTGCAGCAGGTCGTAGGCACGCAGGAACACGGGATGCCGGCGCATGACGGCGGCGGACACGGTCTTGCGGTTCAGCCGCTGCTGGAGATCGGAGAAGCTTGCTGCAACGATGCCGCCGCCTTCGACCGCCGGCTCGGACGACGAGGCAGGCCGTGCGACGAGAAGCTCGCCGTCCAGCGTGCCATCATAGGTCATGTAGTCGACGAGATCCGGGAAAGAGCCGGAAATATCGTCGCCGGTGCGGGAATAGAGCCTCCGGACACCGCCATCCACCGTCGCCTGCACGCGGATGCCATCCCACTTCCACTCCGCGGCATATTCCTCCGGCCGGATGCGGGCCTGGTCGCCGTCCTCCAGCGGCTGCGACAGCATCACGGGCCGGAACGGCGCGCGTGCCGCCGAGGCCGGCTTGTCGGCCTTCCCCTCCAGCCACGCGAACAGATCCTCGTAGGGCGGCGCCAGCCCGTGCCACAATTCCTCGATCTCGGCGACGTCGCGGGCGCCGAAATCGGCCAGCGCCTGCTTGGCCAGCCGCGAAGAAACGCCGATGCGCAACGATCCGGTGACGAGCTTCAGCAAGGCATAGCGCCCGGGCGATTCCAGAACGTCCAGCCACGCCTCCACCAGAAGGGGCCCTTCCGCACGGGTGGCGCCGTCCAGCGCCTGGATCACCTGTGCCAGGCCCGGGCGCGCGGGTGCACCGGACATCCCGGCCGGTTCCCGTTCGGGCCAGGCGAGGGCGATGGTTTCCGCCAGGTCTCCGACATAATCGTAGGAATAGCCGAACAGCACCTCGTCCATACGTTCGGTCATCAGCGCGCGCAGCATGGCGGGCTTGACGCTCCGTATGTCCAGCCCGCCGGTGATCGCGGCCAGTGCATAGCCGCGCTCAGGGTCCGGTACATGGCGGAAGTAATCGACGAGGAGGCGCAGCTTGCCGTTACGCTGCGGTGTCAGGAGCAATCGGTCGAGTAGCTCGGCGAAACGCTCCATCCCCTCGCGGCCTCAGGAGGCGATCGCGGCGATGACGGGGCCGCGTGCGATGCGCTGGAGCTGCTCGGCTTGCCGGCGCTTCAGGTGATGCCGGGCCGTGAATGCGGCGTCGGCCTCCATGTTGGGCTGCAGCACCAGCCATTCCAGGTAATCGGTGGGCACGTTCCCGAGTGCGATGCCCTTGTGCTTGCCGAAGCGGAAGCGCGCCAGGAGCGCCGGCTCCAGCGTCACATGCTCGGCGCGCTCGATGAAATCGTCGAGGCCACGGCAGAACGGCAGGAGTTGCTCGGCGATCCGTCGCATCAGGATGGCGGTGCACAGCGCGTCGTACAGCGCGCGGTGGGGATGCAGCCCCTCCAGCTGGTGCTGCACTTCCGACAGGTCCAGCGGCAGATATTTGACCAGAGACTGCAGGCCATGCGACCGCACGTCCGGAAACGCGCGCAGGGCCAATTTGTAGGTGCAGAACCAGCGTCCGGTGAAGCGCAGCCGGTCGCGATCGAAGCTGGCGCGCTGCGCGGCATAGGTCTCGACCCCTTTCATGAAGGGGCCCGCCGCCTCGGCAAAGGGCGGCGCGCCGGCGAGCATGTCGTCGGTGATACGGTGCACCCGCCGCGCATGTTCGGTGATGACGACGCCACCCGGATCCGCCAGGCTCTGCATGGGGTTGAAGATCCGCCCGGACGCAAGGTCGAGATCCACGGAGCCGATTTCGATCACGGCATCTTCGGCCGCGCGCGGCTGGCCGGCCGTCTCCGTATCGATCACCCGGACCACGGGGTTGCCCGGCTCGGCGAACAGCGACAGCGTCTTTTGCAAGGCGGGGAACAACTCTTCCATCGCCTCACAAAATGGGGGGATGCCGACGCGAAGGCAAGTGGATTCAGCCTCCTACGGTCAAGGCCCAGAAGAATGTCGGATCTTCCTGTTCGAAGCCGCGCTGCTCGCTCGAAAAGACGTAGAGGCGGCCGTTGCCTGCCGTCGCCAGGCCGACGACGTTGCCGAAATTGTCGTTGCCGGCATTGGCCGGATTGGCCGAATCGTACTGTCGCTCTTCCTGGTCGGCCAGGAAGTTACGGCCGATGACGGCGGAGAAGCCGTCGGTCAGCGGCCGCAATTCGGCGCGGAGGCGCTCGCCCGTGGTCTTCTCCAGAAGCAGGCCGCCGCCCTCCAGCGCCGAAACGGAGCAGGTGTGGTTGCCGACCAGCTTGGCCGGTTCGTTCAGGAAGCCATAGTAATAGACCGAGCATGGCACCTTGCCCTGCATCGCATCGCGCGGCGCGGCAAGCGTATCGGACGGCGTTCCGGCCACCAGTTCGCTGAAGGACAGAGCGACGTCGCGCACCCGGTCCACGTCGGCGATGCCCGTGCCTTCCGGATGTTCGAGAATGGTCTGCGCGATCACCTGCGGCAACCGTGTGACCTTGCGTTGGTCGTCCGCATCCAGCAGCGACAGGGTCGATTCGCATTCCTCCGTGCATTGGCCGCCGAACGGAGCGACGACGCCCGCCCCTGTCCCGCGATCGACACGCGCCGACTTGCCCGTTTCTTCGGCCAGGCCGGGCGCTTCACTGGTGGCAAGGTCGAGCGGCGCGCTGACTTCAGCCGTCCTGGCTTGCTTGTCGAAAACGCAGACCACGGAACGGACGTTGGCCAAGCCTTTTTCCATGCCTGTCATCAGCGCGTATCCGTAGGTCTCGGAGCCGAAGGGATCGACGACGATGGCCGGCGTCTCGATCAGTTCCTCGCCCTTCGTCAGACATGCCTTGCGGACGTCGGCACGGAATTCGTCCCATGCCTCCTCGCTTGCTGCCATCGCCGCTCCAGCGCTTACGGCGCCACACGCCAATGCGCCGGCAAAGACTGCGGTGCGAAGGCTTCGCCCGTGAAACCTGAAACTCATGAGACCTGTCCCCTCTGTCACCTGCCCGACAGAAACCTTGGCCGGGATCGACGGTTCCAGGTTTGACCATGCGAGAAGGGCAAAGTCTTGACCTTTCCGGCTCCGCCCGCTTTGGTGGCCCCGCCATTTACGTTTACGTCAATCGGGAGGAAAGATGTCACTGCCGGCCATCATGCAGACGCTGAGGTTGCCCGTCATCGGCGCACCGCTGTTCATCATATCCAATCCGCGGCTGGTTCTGGCGCAGGTGACATCCGGCATCGTCGGTGCGTTTCCGGCGCTGAATGCCAGGCCGGAGGCCTTGCTGGACGATTGGCTCGGCGAGATCGCCGAGGGGATCGCCTCCCATGATGCCGCCAATCCCGACCGGCGCGCCGCCCCATTCGCCGTCAACCAGATCGTCCATCGCTCCAATACGCGGCTGGATCGCGATCTGGCCCTGTGCGTCCGGCACCGCGTGCCCATCGTCATCACGTCGCTCGGCGCCGTGGAAGAGGTCAACCAGGCCGTACATAGCTATGGCGGCATCGTGCTGCACGACGTGATCAACGACCGCTTCGCGCACAAGGCGGTGGAAAAGGGCGCCGATGGCCTGATCGCGGTTGCGGCGGGCGCCGGCGGCCATGCGGGACAGCTTTCGCCGTTTGCGCTGGTGCAGGAGATTCGCCGCTGGTTCGACGGGCCGCTCTTCCTGTCCGGCGCGATCGCCACCGGCGGCGCGGTGCTGGCGGCACAGGCCATGGGCGCGGACGGCGCCTATATCGGCTCCGCCTTCATCGCGACGGAAGAGGCCAACGCGTCCGATGCCTACCGGCAGGCAGTCGTCGACGCCCGTGCGGGCGACATCGTCTATTCCAGCTATTTCACCGGCGTGTCCGGCAATTACCTTCGGACATCCATCGAGGCGGCCGGAATGGATCCGGACAATCTGCCTGAAGCGGACAAAAGCAAGATGGATTTCGGTGCGGCGGCAGGCGGCGACAAGGCAAAGGCCTGGAAGGATATCTGGGGCGCGGGCCAGGGTGTCGGAGCGGTCGATGCGGTCGTGCCCGCCGCCCGGCTGGTGGACAGGCTGGCCGATGAATACGAGGCCGCGCGTCGGCGGCTGGCGCTTTAGGGAGGCTCGCAAGCCTGTTTCGCAAAATAAGGCTTGAACGGCGCCCGGATGGGATGTATCAGGGCGCCGTTCCTACAGGAACCAGCCGCTTTAGCTCAGTTGGTAGAGCACATCATTCGTAATGATGGGGTCAGGTGTTCGAGTCACCTAAGCGGCACCAACAAAATCAGGCACTTAGCCGGTTTTTAGAGCTTCCTGAAAACAGCTTCCGCACAGAAACCGCACAGATTGGGTTGTGTTTGGCCTTATGCGGCCTTCTTTTTCGAGCCGCCACCAAGGCGAGTCGAGGCGATTGACTGTTGGTGATCCGGGTGGTGATGCCCGTACACGTCTTCCAACATCTGCATTGTCATGCCAGCGAAACCGGCAATCTCATTCATCGGTACTCCGGCCTGCATCTGCCACGTAACAGCCGTGTGGCGTAGGCAGTGCGGGACAACATCGGCATCGAGCCGTGCGCCTTCCCTTGCGGCCCTGAAGGACGATTCCAGCCGATCAATTGGCTTGCCGTGGTAATGCACGACATAGGGAATTCCCTTGTCGATACGCTGCCAACGTTCCAGATGGGCAAGCAGGCGTTGCGGTATACGGATCGCAGGACGGCGCTTTTTGGATTCTTCCTCCGCAGCACTCCGGCGATACATGACGCCATTGGCAAGATCGATATGGCCTCCGGTATCGTTGGCCTGCCACTGCAAACCCAAAATGGCCCGGTGGCGTGTCCCGGTGTAAAGGCCAATCAGGATGAAGCGGGCCAGATGCCGACGCTTTTGCTTCTTCGCAATCGTCCGGTCCCGCCAGACAGCCCATATCAGCCGGGCAGCTTCATCACGAGTTAGCCAACGTTCCCGCGAACGGGATTTCTTCGGCAAGGTCACGACCGTATCGGCTTTGAGTCCGTATTCTTTTTTGTAGAAATTCACGGCAGCTTGCAGGATCGCCAAATCGCGGCGGGCACCGGAATCGGTTCCCCTCGCCTTCGTGAACTCCCGGCACTTCGGACCTAGAATTTGATCCGGTGTCATGTCGCCCCAAAAGTCATTGAGCCTGCCGATCATGGCGTCAAACTCGCGCATCTTCGGCGGCTTGTCTTTGCCAGTGGGACGGGTTTCAGGTGGGTATTTTTCATCGCGATATGCCATGAGGATATCGGCAATCAGCACTTCAGACGCGGCGGCATTCGGCTTAACCGGGTTATGCGACCGCGCCAGATATTGGGCTAGTTTCTGTTGGGCTAGTTCAACGTCGCCTTCAGAATATCCCGTGCGTTCAAACTTTGCGCCATCGCGGATGACCCATGTTTTCCGGCCCTCTCTTTCGAGCAGCACGAGCCTTGCGGGCTTTTTTGGACGCGACATTTTTCTAGCATCTCCGAAATTGCGTTGCGGGTTACGAAATCTTTGTTGGCGATACGAATCGCCTCCAAATTACCCTTCGCTATTTCAGTGCGTAATGATGCGGGTGTCAAGCTACCAGCAAAAAATAATCGACATGCATCCTGTAGGCGTACAGGGGTTGAGTCTAAAATATCGTTTTCTGAAATTTCCTTTTTGCACATGGGACTCCTATTCCGGGTTGTTCGGTTGCGAACTCTCCTATTCAGTTGTTGGGGAACACGACAAAGGCGGCACGAGGCCGCCCCTTGATCGTTCTAAATGTATACATGAATACCGTTGCGGTTGCAACCCTATTCTTTATACAACCGCTAATATTTTTTCGACTCTGGCAACGCGGCTGGCCTCGATCTCTGCCATGGCGGCGATCTTCTGTTGCATGGCCTCGAAACGGCGATCCAGATCGATGAGAAGTTGACGGCGATCCATCATAGCGCAGCCGCTCCAACGTTGAATTCGCCATGATAGACTCTAGCGGCACCAAGGTAGGCAGCGTAGGCAGCTTCAGCGGTGGGAAACAGGCCGAGGAAATATCGCTTGCCGTCGAGGTTTACGGACGCGCCGAATGATCCCTCTGCATAGCGGTAGACGCCCTTGTAGCCAGACTTGTTGTTTTTGTAGAGGCTGCGGTTTCGAAGGTTTTCCGCTCGTGTAGCTTCGCGAAGGTTGGCCCATGCGTTATCGTCACGAATTCGGTTGATATGATCGATGCAGTCGGTAGGCCAATTACCCGTTACCATTCGCCAAGCGAGGCGATGGGCGTAATAGCTATGACCGCGTATAGCTATGACGCGATATCCCTTTGCATCCACGCTTCCGGCTACGTTACCCTTTTTGGATCGTGCGGGGCTTGTTTGCTTCCAGTGGAATTCGCCGGTTGTGGGATTGTAGGTTAGAAGCTCGTTTAATTCGGCTTGCGTAATATCGTTTTTGTTTTCTAGTTTATTCATTTGATAACCTCGTAATAGTTATTTTACGAGATTATTTAGAAATTATTGACTTTTGACTTTATTGTTGTTATAAATAGAACTGTAGGGAGTAGTTAACCCTACGGCATAACCTCCATAAGTTGTTGATGAGAAGCCCTCGCAAGATTCGTTCTGCGGGGCTTTTCTTTGTTAATCAACCAGTTGGAATTTCCAGTAAGCTTCGCCACACTTACAATTGTCTTCGTTGAAGAACTCAACAGCAATTTCGAAATCCTTGCATATCTTCAAATGATCCGCGATAGCTTGGAAAGTGTACGCATGTGCATACGATGCAGTGTCGAACTCTGTTTCACGATCATATGGCTTAATGTTCGTGAACGGTATTACCTTTATACGCCCTCCGAGACTACTGTTTTCGGTAATCTTATTAGCTATTGAATCCCAGATTCTCCGCACGTTGACGAAATCGCGTATATCGTCCTCGTCTTCGTACCTATGCCCTGCTGCTATCCTGTTTGCTTTATGGAATACGTCCCAGCAGTCTTCGGTTATTTGAATTCGTTCTGTCATATCGTTTCCCCTCGTTTTATGCGTTGTGTTCCAGTACCAGTTTCTTCTTCGGCCTGCGGATTGTCTCGATTGTTAGGTTATCCAACGATAGGTTGGCAGCGTTACCGTCCAGCGGCTTGATACGCTCTTTCGGGATATGCCCCTTGCAGAGATACCAAACGACACGAGCCGCAGACAGGCGGTTGCCGTTGTAGGTAATTGCGGGGGTTGATCCGTTGACGAATACGGGATTTCCGATTTTCCCGCTCTTGTAGCTGAAGCGTCCAGTCTCGATATCGTAGTTTACGTATTCCTCGACTCCGACAAATGCGTCATGGTTGTGTTTCATTGGTAGTTTCCTCTTTTTGGTTTCTTTGTAAATTAGTACGTAACGGCGCATGGCCTCACGGTGGGATTTCGTTTCGAAGGTTTTGCCGTCAGCCGTCACAAGGTACTTGCCCTGATGGAAGGTCATGACAGGCCAGCCCCAACCCCATTTTCTCACCCCGAACGATCTACGTAGCTCTACGGCCAGCTTGTCCTTCAGGCGGAACGCGGCACGGGCAATGATGGCTTCTAGTTTCAACTCGAAACAGGCGGCGTATTCCCCGTTGAGGTAGAGCCTGTAGCGGTTCAGTTCGGAATCCCACTTAATGCCGTCCTGAAGCTCGTCGCGGATGTAGGCTTGATCCGGCAACATGCCTAAGTCCCATGTGATCGAGCCGATCTTTACGACCTTTGCCTTCTTGCTGAAGTTCGGTTCCCGGCCATCCAGTGCCGCCTTCGATGGCTGGATCGTCATGGAAATGTCGATTGACGTTGGCACTCGCCTGTTGGTGAGGTAGGCGATGACAACGATTGTCGGAACCTTCCTCCCCGCTACCCTCACGCGATGGACATTGCGGCCAGCTTCGAGCGATCCCGCCAGTTTCCCAGCCAGCTTTGTGCGCGGTGGCGATGCCTTCCAGATGAGAAGACCCGCCTGCCCTTCCGCGAGAGTTGTAAGCCCTAGGTATTGATCGATAAATTCGGTTTCGGTTGTAGTTAACACCGGCTCCCCCGTGAATATTGTTGTTGCCTTCTATATAGATCGTATTATATGCCAACTTGTGCCTATACGGAATAATTCTCGTAATATTTTGAAAATAATTGCGAATATTGCAAGAAAAATCTGGACCGATGGGGCTCAGTCGAGGCCCTAAAATGCCCTATCTGGACCTGTTGGGGCTCAGTCAGTTTAGCGGAAAAGTGGGGAAAATGCCGCAAATGCAGCCTTTTGAGGGGTATATTCGGTTAAAATAACAATACCTAGAGACGATGTATAGATAGAGTCGTATTCAGTTTAGAACAACGCCGGCTTGCCGGAACAAACCCTACGGGGTTCAGTTAGCGATTGAGATTAGAAATTAATAACGATTCAATATTAATAACAATAGGATACGCGATGGGGTTTACCCCGGAGCGAAACGGACGGCTTGCCCGGACGTTTTACTGCTACCTTTTAGCAATTGATCGTTACCGGCAACTAAATATTTCGTTGAACCTAGGTCAGGGCTGAAGCCCTTCCCGGTTCTGCCGAAAGCTAACGCAACCTCTTGTATATTCTATTCAATGTTGGGATTGGGATTCGAGGCTAGAACTACGTCAAGAATCCTGTAGATTCCTGTATATTATATTCTACAAAATTAATATATTATTCTATATGATATTGAAGGCGTAGCCTGAAACCCGAAGGGTTCTATAACCCTACATAATCCTATAGTTTAAATATTATTGGAATTCTACAGGAATTAGATTCGTTAGCAAAAACCCTACAAGCATCCAGTAGCGATCAGTAGCTACCAGTAGTAACCAACCGTTATGATTGCCTACGGCAAGGCCTACGGCCAATCCCTAGTTGTTAATTAGCTAATTTCATGTGCGAGGGTATGGGTCCACCCTACATGACGAGCCATCGTCTATCAAGGGATCGCAAAAATCTAATTTCATTTTCAACAATATTCCATTTCTACTGTTGCTACTCTACAACATATTACAAGGATTTCCTACAATGACCTTCTTCTACACCGATTCTCCAACCGATCATCCCGAATTATTCTACAACGGTAACGAGTGGATCGTCCGCGTTCCGGCTGGCGACCGCTCCGCGTGTTTGGCCTACAGTACCGAGGAAGAAGCCCGTTTTTTCGCCGCCTTCGCTTCCGCCACTGTCAGCCCTGAAGATCGCCATCGCCACCGCATGATGCAAGATGCCGCCCGCAAGGCTACCGCAGCCAGAGAAGCCGAGGCCAAACGCGAAGCCGAGCTAGAGGAAGCCCGCCAACAGGTCCGCGCCAACAATGAGCGTGACGCCATCATGCGCAGGGCCAAAGAAACCCTGTCCGACCTTACCCAAGCGACCATGAGGGACGTATTCGATTACGATCCTGAAACCGGCCATCTAATCTGGAAAAAGCCAACCAGCCTGAAGGCCATGGTTGGGAAAGTCGCGGGCAGTTTCGTCAACGGCAACCGATACCGCATTGGCATCAACGGTAGAGTTCATTGCGGTGCCCGTCTCGTATGGCTCTGGCATCATGACGAATACCCGGACAAGGTTTTCCCAATCGATGGAAACAAGAAGAATACGAAGATCGAAAACCTAACCCTACAGAACAACTAAATAGGACGTAGCAAGGCAGCCGGTGCCTTCTGGCGATAGCAACCGGTTCGAGGTATTTGCCTTTTCCCACTTCGCGGCTTGAGAAAGTTGGCCTTGCTACAAAAGGGAAAAGGCAACAATCAATTTCAGGGAAAAGGATATTACAAATGAGTTATGAAAGAAAAAGAATCAAGGATTTTGCAGAACTAGATGGAGGCGATTTCGAGCCTAACGTTTATGTTTTCAATGTTGTCCAGTACGAACGCAATAACATCATAACGCTAAACGAAGAAGAGCTTATTGAAGCTATCGAGTTCAAGGCACGTAGGAAAGCCGAGAGAGCATTCAGGGAACAGAATTACAGTTCCCTTGGATCATTGAAAACTCAAATCGATATTACGGATAGCAGGACAGGTAAGACAAGAACGGTATCCGAATGACGCATATCAACATAACAAGCGAAATGCGCGTTCTAGGAGCCAGAGCTTTACGTGATACGATTTCAGCAACTAACCAACAGGATAGAGCCGAAGCCGTCTTTAAAGCTATGTTGGAAGAAGCACTAAGGGAAAAGAAATAAATAAGAATAGCAGGCCATCGGAAAATTCCGGGAAGAAACGACCGATACGACGATACCTTATATAAGTCTTGGCTGGAAACAGTCGGCCTGCTAAACCAATAACGATAGGCATTCTAGCCTTTTACAGAACGGGCATTCCTTTTTGAGTGCCTATCGTTACCAAACAAAGGATTCAAACAATGACCGATTTGCTAATTGGATTTTTCATCGTGATATTCTTCCTTGCCCTAATCGGCATGGCGATCAATGGCGTCAAGGGTTGAATGCTATTCAATAAGAAAGCACCAGCACCCGGTTATCGCATTCCCGGCAAGGCAGGATCAACAATAAGGCGCAAGCGATTAGACAAGAGTCCGCTTTGCGTAATTTGCGAATCTAAAGGCTACGTAACCGAAGCCGAAGTTGTCGATCATATCCAGCCTCTAGCATTGGGTGGCAGTGATATCGATTCAAACTGTAGATCGCTATGCAATGAATGCCACGATCAAGTTACGAGAGAGCAATTCGGTTACAAGAAGCGATTGATATTTGACGAAACGGGATATCCGATTAACGATGAATAGGGAGCTTAATGCTAACGCAAGAGAGATTATTTCAGGAATTATTTTATGATGAATTGAGCGGTGAATTCTGGTGGAATAAGCCAGCACCACGAAGAGATATTTCAAAGCCCGCAGGTCACTACGATGATCGTGGTTACGTTCGGATCACCATCGACGGGACAAAGCATTACGGCCACAGGCTAGCAGTCCTCTACATGACGGGCTCAATGCCAGCCGAACACGTTGACCATATCAATCACGATAAGGGTGACAACAGTTGGACTAACCTACGCCTAGCTACACCAGCACAGAACCAGTGGAACCAAGGCAGCAAGGCTACCAACACCAGCGGATACAAAGGCGTCAGAGCCAAGGGCAACCGCTACGACGCACGTATCAGGGTCAACGGTAAGCGATACGAGTTAGGTCGATACGACACAGCCGAGGAAGCAGCCGCAGCCTACGAGGCAGCCGCATCTAAATACCACGGTGAGTACGCCAAAGTCCTCTAGTCATTTGAATGACTCAAGGCAACCATCGAAGGCCATCGAATCCTCTATAGGACTCGAACCGGGGGGTAGGTCGAAACCTTTTTTCGGCCTGTCAGTGTGACCGGTGGGGGCAATTCTTTTTATAAATCGCAACATTTTCGATAAAACATTTATAGGATATATTAATGGCCGCTAAGAAGCCAGCCGACAACGTAACGAAACTGAAGATCGTCAAAGATCAACGTCCAGATGCCCCTAGTGACCTAACCCCGTCACAGGCTCAACTATGGGATGATATCGTTGCGAACGAGGCAGTATCCTTCTTCCAAACAACCGCATGTCAGGTCTTACTCAAAGAATTTTGCCGCCACACCACAACGGCCAACCATCTAGCCCAAGCCATCGAAGAAATCGAAGAAACCGGCTTTGCGGATGAAGATTCTTTCAAAACCTACCATAAGCTTCTTACCATGCGCGATAAAGAAACCCGCGCAATCTCCGACAAAGCCACCAAGCTCCGTATATCAAATCAGGCCCGCTATGATGCCAAAACAGCCTCTACAGCCGCCAATAGTGCATCCGCAGCTACCCGCAAACCGTGGGAGACTGGATGACAAGAGGTACCCAAATCCAATTGACATAGGAGATTAATGAGAAACGATATTTCAGCAAACTACGTCAGATCAATTATCGAATACGATCCTGAAACTGGCATTCTTACCCGCATCCGTAACGATGCAAGCCCAAGATACCGCAACGCCGTTCCATACAAGACCGGTTACGTTAACGCGGAAGGCTACGTTATAGTCAGTATCGACCGTAAGCCTTATATGGCGCACCGCTTAGCCTACCTTATCATGACAGGCGAGTGGCCGGACGAATGTATTGATCATGTTAATCATGATAAGGCCGATAACCGTTGGAGCAATATTCGCCCCGCAACCTTGGAACAAAATTGTTGGAATAAGAAACCCAACAAGCGAAATACGACAGGTTTCAAGGGTGTAACAGCTTGCGGTGACGCTTTCAAAGCGTTGATCCGTATCAATGGCAAAGCAATTTACCTAGGCCGCTTCAAAACAGTTGAGGAAGCTGGCGAAGCCTACCGATTAGCCTCCATAGCACACCATGGCGAGTACAGTTGTGCCTAGTCGCGGTGAACGCAACGTTGCATGGATCGAGAATTATTGCCGCGTTCCAAGCGGTATGAATGCCGGAAAGCCAGTTGAATTACGTGACTGGCAGAAGGATTGCATCAAAGCGATATACGATAATCCGAATGCCACACGCCGAGCGATCCTTTCGTTCGGTAGAAAGAACGGCAAAACCGCAATCTCCGCATGGTTGATGCTATTGCACCTATGCGGCCCTGAAGCGGTCCAGAATGGCGAGCTTTGTTCGAGTGCCATGTCCCGCGAACAAGCTGGCATCCTCTACAAGCTGGCACGTGCGACCGTCCTACAATCCCCCGACCTGAAATCCGAAATCACGATCAAGGATACCGCGAAGAAGCTGGAATGCCGTGACCTTGGCACCGTCTACGAAGCCCTATCCAAAGATGCATCTACAGCCGTTGGCCGTTCCCCGGTCTTCTTAATTCACGACGAGTTAGGACAGGTTCGCGGCCCCCGCTACGAGCTATTCGAAAACCTTGAGTCCGGCATGGGAGCGCACGAGAATCCGCTTTCGATCATCATTTCCACACAGGCACCCAACCCAACCGATCTACTATCCGTATTGATCGATGACGCCCTTGCCGATGCCGATCCGCGCACGGTCCTATGCCTCTACACCGCACCGATTGAAGCCGATCCGTTCGCAGAGGAAACGATTAAGCTTGCCAATCCAGCATATGGCGACTTCCAGAACGCGAAGGAAACGATGGCACAGGCCAAGGCCGCAGAACGTATGCCATCCGCACAAGCTGCCTTCCGTAACCTTCACCTAAACCAGCGTGTCGAAATGGACTCCGCGTTCGTCTCAATCGACGTATGGCGTAGAAACAGCACCGTGCCGTTGCCACTGGATGGCATCGTATTCGGTGGCCTTGATCTTTCCACGTCCAACGATCTTACCGCACTGGTTTACGGCCAGTGGGCAGAATCCAAGTTTCAGGTAGAGCCGCATTTCTGGTTGCCGAAGGAAGTTCTAGACGAGCGATCCCGCACACAGAAACAGCCGTATACCCTATGGGCCGAACAAGGCTACCTTCATACGACGCCATCAAAGAGCATCGATTTCGACTTCATCGCGCATCGCCTTTTCGAAGACAGCAAGAACCTAAATTTCGGTCGCATCAACTACGACAGGGCCTATTGGCCGTCACTTCGCGGTGCCTTGATCCGTGCCGGATTTACCGAAGGCCAGGTTGAAGGCGACAGGGCAATCTTCCAGCCGCACGGCCAAGGCTTCATGAGCATGTCGCCTGCCCTACTCGATCTAGAAGCCGATCTAATCGAAGGCCGCGTAGCACATGGCAACCATCCGGTTTTGAACATGTGCGCGATCAACAGCCGCGTGACGTTCGATCCGGCAGGCAATCGCAAGCTCGATAAGCAAAAGGCTACCGGCAAGATCGACGGCATGGTCGCGTTGATGATGGCTAGAGCCGCAGCCGGTTCGCACCATGAGAAGAAGAAAGCAGCCGCAAAATTCTTCACACTTTCAAGATGATCTAAATAGGGAAAGAACTAAATACTATACTACGAAGGACTATAATGGATCGTGCTTATTCCCTATTGGAAGTGAAATCATTTGACAATGTAAGAAGAATTTTCCGAGGCATCGCAACAACTCCACACGTTGATAGAGTTGGCGATATCGTTGATCCTTTAGGCGCACAGTTCGAAGCTGAAATTCCGCTTCTTTGGGCGCACGATCAAACGAAACCAATCGGTGTTGTAAAGCTATCAAATCCGACAGCTTCAGGCATCGAGTTCGAAGCCGAAATCTACGACATTCCCGAAGCCGGGACTGTTAAAGATCGCCTCGATGAAGCATGGCATAGCGTCAAGCATAAGCTTGCCCGTGCCGTTTCAATCGGCTTCTCCCCCATAAAGTTTGAGCCATTAGCTTCCGGTGGTCGCCGCTTTCTAAAATACGCGATCAACGAACTAAGCGTTGTAACGATTCCGGCCAATGCCAACGCTACAATTAGCCTAGTGAAATCTATTGATAATGAAATCCTCGCCGCCGCGTCAGGCAATATAGAGGATGAAGATATTTCTGCTGGCGTTTCAGCAACAAAAAACAATAATAAAAAAGGAAATTCAATGAAAACATTTGCTGAATTGAGATCAGAATTAGAAACAAAACATCTCAATAACAAGACAGCCAACGACGAGCTTCTAACCAAGAGTCTTGAAGAAGGCAGAACATTCACTAACGAAGAAAAAAGCCTATTCGATGGTCGCGTAGCCGACAACAAGGAAATTGCGGATCACATTGCACGTATCGATGCATCCGAAGCTGAAAGCGTTTCCAAGGCTCTTCCAATTGCCGGTAACACTGCTGCCGAAGCAACTGCAACTCGTAACCGTCAAGCAATCGTCGTTAAGGGCGATAACCTTCCAAAGGGTACTCGTTTCGCACGTTATGCCGCTTGTATGGCAGCTAGTAACGGTAATCGTTTCGAAGCTCTACAGGTTGCTAAGCAATTCAAGGATACGCCAGAAGTCGAAACAGTTCTAAAGGCTGCGGTCGATGCTGGTACTACAACAAATCCTGAATGGGCTGGTAATCTAGTTGAATACCAAACTATGCAGAACGAGTTCATCGAGCTTCTACGTCCTGAAACAATCCTAGGAAATCTAAACGGTTTCCGTAGAGTGCCATTCAATATCCGTATGATCGGGCAAACTGCCGGTTCAAGCGTAAATTGGGTTGGTGAAGGTCAAGCGAAGCCAGTTTCTCCATTGGCATTCGATGCTAAGCAACTTGGTTTTGCCAAGCTAGCCGGTATCGTTGTCGTAACGGACGAACTTGCTAAGTTCTCAAACCCAGCGGTAACGAACATCATCACACAAGATATGGTCGAAACTGTTGCCCGCTTCCTAGACGACGCATTCTTGAATCCAGCCCATGCCGGTAGCCAGATTTCACCTGCCAGCGTAACGAACGGTGTTACACCAATCGCCGCTTCAGGTACTTCAGCCGACAACCTAAAGGCAGATATCCAAAGAGTGTTTGCGCAGTTCCTTGCACAACACCAATCGGTAGCAGGAAGCTACTGGATCATGTCCGCACAACAGGCTCTTGCAGTTTCCATGTTGCAGAACCCTCTTGGTAACGCGGAATTCCCATCAATCACAATGACAGGCGGAACCCTATTCGGTCTTCCAGTGATCGTGTCCCATGGAGTGGTGTAGCTGGATTTCATAGCCATCGG
>NZ_JAMQCO010000040.1 GCF_023702225.1 Aureimonas altamirensis
CGCCCAGCGCCCGTCCGTCAACTGCACCTTGTCGCCGGCATTGCCATCGACCATCAGCTGGTAGCGGCCCGTCGTCTCGAAGACGTTGCTCCCCGACATGTCGGCGATGTCCGCCGCCGTCAGCTTCAACACATTGTCGCCCGAGCCCGTGATGTCGATCTTCTCGATACCGCTCAGCCGGTTGCCGCCGGACGGATTGCCGGCGGCGACGTTGGAAACCTGCGTCAGATCGAGCGTCAGACCGGTACCCGACAGCTTCAGCGTATCCACGCCGAGGCCGCCCTTCAGCGTCGCAAGCTTGCCGCTGCCGGCATAGGCCGACTGCAGCAGCGTGATCGCCGCGCCGTCCACGACGAAGGTGTCGTTGCCCGCCTGGCCGTCCATCACGCT
>NZ_JAMQCO010000041.1 GCF_023702225.1 Aureimonas altamirensis
CCGTAGTCGGCGACCTGGAAGATGGGAGCATCCTCGTCCTTGTTGATGGCGACGATGACCTTGGAGTCCTTCATGCCGGCCAGATGCTGGATGGCGCCGGAGATGCCCACCGCAAGGTAGAGCTGCGGCGCCACGACCTTGCCGGTCTGCCCCACCTGCCAGTCGTTCGGCGCGTAACCCGCGTCGACCGCCGCGCGGCTGGCTCCCACCGCCGCGCCCAGCTTGTCGGCCAGCGGCAGGATCACCTCCTCGAACTTCTCCTTCGAGCCGAGCGCCCGCCCGCCCGACACGATCACCTTCGCCGCCGTCAGGTCCGGACG
>NZ_JAMQCO010000005.1 GCF_023702225.1 Aureimonas altamirensis
CAACAAGGACGAGGATGCTCCCATCTTCCAGGTCGCCGACTACGGACTCGTCGGCGACCTCTTCCAGATAATCCCGGAGCTTCAATCGAAGCTTTGAGACGATTATCATGCGTATGGGCGGCAGGAAGCCGCCCGTACGATATCTCCGGGGGAACTTGAATGGTCGAGATTCGCAAGGTCGGCGTGATCGGGGCAGGACAGATGGGCGTCGGCATCGCGCATGTGGCGGCGCTCGGCGGCTTCGATGTCATCCTGCAGGATGTGAGCCACGAGCGGGCGCAGGCCGGGCTGCAACGCATCGAGGCAAACCTTGCGCGCCAGGTCGCGTCCGGCAAGCTGGCCGAGGACGCCAGGGCGGCGGCCCTGTCGCGGATCGCAGCCGCCGATGGCGTGCAGGCCATGCGCGACGCGGACCTCGTCATCGAGGCGGCCACGGAGGAAGAGGCCGTCAAGCGGCGGATCTTTCAACAGGTCTGCCCGGAATTGCGCCCCGACGCCATCCTGGCGACGAACACCTCGTCCATTTCCATCACGCGGCTTGCCGCGTCGACCGACCGCCCGGAACAGTTCGTCGGCATCCACTTCATGAACCCCGTTCCCATCATGAAGCTGATCGAACTGGTTCGCGGCATCGCCACGTCCGACGAGACCTTCGGATCGGCCAAGGCCTTTGCCGATAAGCTCGACAAGGTGACGACGGTCTCGGAGGACTTCCCTGCCTTCATCGTCAATCGAATCCTGATGCCGATGATCAACGAGGCGATCTACACGCTGTACGAGGGCGTCGGCTCGGTCGAGAGCATCGACACGTCGATGAAGCTGGGTGCGAACCATCCGATGGGGCCGCTGCAACTGGCCGACTTCATCGGCCTCGACACATGCCTGTCGATCATGCAGGTCCTGCATGACGGGTTGTCCGATTCCAAGTACCGGCCTTGCCCGCTGCTGGTGAAGTATGTCGAGGCCGGCTGGCTCGGCCGCAAGGCCAAGCGAGGCTTCTACGACTATCGCGGCGAAACGCCGGTTCCGACGCGCTGAAGGGGGGCGTGATGCCCCTTACTTGCCGACCTCGGCGCCCGGCTCGGCATCGCCCGCGATGACGGCGCGGCGCTCCTGCGCCTTCAACTCGTCGAGCGCCGGCATCGACATGATGTTGTAGCCCGCATCCACATACTGGATCTCGCCGGTCACGCCATTGGCGAGATCCGACAAAAGGTACAGCGCCGCGCCGCCAACCTCGTCTATGGTGACGTTGCGGCGCATGGGGGCGTTGCGGCGCTGATAGTTCAGCATCAGCCGGGCGTCGGAAACACCCGCCCCCGCGAGCGTGCGCACCGGCCCCGCCGAAATGGCGTTGACGCGAATGTTGCGCGGCCCGAAATCGGCGGCCAGGTAGCGAACCGAGGCCTCCAGCGCGGCCTTGGCCACACCCATCACGTTGTAGTTCGGCATGACGCGCTGCGAGCCGTCATAGGTCAATGTCAGCAGCGAGCCGCCATTGTTCATGATACCGGCAGCGCGCCGCGCGATCTCCGTGAAGGAGAAGCAGGAGATGACCATCGTGCGCACGAAATTCTCGCGCGTGGTATCGGCGTAAAGTCCCTTCAACTCGGACTTGTCCGAGAAGGCGATGGCGTGGACGACGAAGTCGATCCTGCCCCAGCGCTGCTCGAGAGTGTCGAAGGCGGCGTTGACGCTGGCGACGTCCTCGACATCGCAGTCGATGAGGACATCGCTGCCGATTTCCGCGGCCAGCGGCCGGACGCGCTTGCCGAAGGCATCGCCCTGATAGGTCAGGGCGATTTCGGCGCCATGGGCGGCGAGCAGGCGGGCGATGCCCCATGCGATGGAATTGTGGTTGGCGACGCCCATGACGAGCCCGCGCTTTCCCTTCATCAGGTCGCCCATGGCCGATCCCTCTCTTGTTGTCAGTTGGTCAGACCCGGCGGAACACCAGTGTCGCGTTGGTGCCGCCGAACCCGAAGGAGTTGGACAGGACGGTATCGATCTTGGCATCGTCGATCCGTTCGCGGACGATGGGTATGTCCGCGAAATCGGGATCGATCTCGTCGATATGCGCGCTCTTGGCGATGAAGCGATCGCGCATCATCAGGATGCTGTAGATCGCTTCCTGCACCCCGGTCGCGCCGAGCGAGTGCCCGGTCAGCGACTTCGTTGCCGAGATCGGCGGGATGGCGTCCCCGAACACCTCGCGGATCGCCGCGATCTCCTGCCGGTCGCCGACCGGCGTGGAAGTGGCGTGCGGATTGATGTAGTCGATCGGCGTATCCACGCCGGCCAGCGCCTGCTGCATGCAGCGCACGGCGCCCTCGCCCGAAGGGGCCACCATGTCGTAGCCGTCCGAGGTTGCGCCATAGCCGACGATCTCGGCCAGGATGTCGGCGCCGCGCGCCTTGGCGTGCTCGTATTCCTCCAGCACCAGCACGCCGGCGCCTCCGGCGATCACGAAGCCGTCCCTGTCCTTGTCGTAGGCGCGGGATGCCTCCGACGGGCGGTCGTTGAAGCCCGAGGACATCGCGCCCATGGCGTCGAACAGCGCCGAAAGGGTCCAGTCGAGTTCTTCGCAGCCGCCGGCGAAGATGATGTCCTGCCGGCCGGCCTGGATCGTCTCGTAGGCATTGCCGATGCAATGGTTGGACGTGGCGCAGGCCGACGATATGGAATAGTTGACGCCCTTGATCTTGAACCATGTGGCAAGCGTCGCCGAGGCGGTCGAGCCCATGGCCTTCGGTACGCTGGTCGGCCCGATGCGCTTCGGCCCGCCCTTGTTGCGGGTGATCTCCGCCGCCTGAACGATGGTCTGCGTGGAGGCGCCGCCCGAGCCCATGATGATGCCCGTGCGCGGGTTGGAGACGAGGTCCGTCGTCAGCCCGGCGTCGGCGATCGCCTGGTCCATGGCGATATGGTTCCACGCCGTGCCGCCGCCGTGGAAACGCATGGCGCGCCGGTCGAGCACGGTCGTCGGGTCCAGGGTCGGCCTGCCGTGCACGCGGCAGCGGAAATTCAATTCTTCGTATTCGGGCGCATAGGAGATGCCCGAGCGGGATTCCTTCAGCGAACGGGCGACTTCCTCCACGTCGTTTCCGATGGAGGAAACGATGCCCATGCCGGTTACGACGACGCGCTTCATGCCAAAGGCCCTTCTTTTCTATGGATGCTCAAGCTGCGTCCGCGTCCCGGAACAGGCCGACACGCAGATCGCTGGCGCGATAGATGACCTCGCCATCGGCCTTCATCCAGCCCTCGGCGATGCCGAGCTTGAGTTTGGAGCGCATGACGCGCCGGAATTCGACCCCGTACTCGACCAGCTTGACGTCCGGCGTCACCTGCCCGGTGAACTTGACCTCGCCGACGCCCAGCGCCCGGCCGCGGCCCGGCTCGCCCAGCCAGCCCAGGTAGAAGCCCGTCAACTGCCAGAGGGCGTCCAGCCCCAGGCAGCCGGGCATGACCGGATCTCCCTGGAAATGGCAGGCGAAGAACCAGAGGTCGGGAGATACGTCGAACTCGGCCTTGATGGACCCCTTGCCGAACTGGCCGCCGTCTTCCGTGACTTCGGTGATCCGGTCGAACATCAGCATGGGGGGAAGCGGCAATTGCGCATTGCCGGGCCCAAACAGCTCTCCACGGGCGCAAGCGAGAATATCCTCCTTGCCGAACTGCGTCTGTCTGGTGTCCATCATGCTGCCCGTTTCTCCCCGCTTCAGTGATTGCCGCCGTTGCGCGCGAGGCGGGGCGACGGCTGCCCTGACTGTTTCAGGTGTGCCCCTTAGCATGGGCCGGCCCCGTGGCAAATCCCGTCCGATTCGGATCGCGGCAATATGAGGTATGAACGGAATGCAAATCGCCCTGCGGTTTCTGGGATTTTTTCTCCCGCTCATCGTCTGCGGTCCGGCGCCGGCAGCCACCTGGGGGTTCTCGGATGGCGCGGCCCCGTCGCTGGCCTTCGACGGCGGCAGCGCCGGCCCATCGTTTCGCTGCATGGGCGAAGGCACCGTTCAGACGACCGTGCCGGGTGGCGGCGGGCGCTTCGAGCCGGGCCGCGCCTACACGGTGACGTTGTCGGTCGACGGGCTTGCCTTCCTGATGACGATGCGGGTCGAGCCGCAGGCCGGGGGCGACGTCTTCGTGCTTCTTCGATCGCTTGCCGAAAGCGAAGACCTGCTTGCCGCGCTGGCCCGCGGCAAGGACCTCGAGGTCGCTTCGCCGGCCGGGCATTACCGCCTGCCGCTGGACGGAAGCGCGCGGGGCGTGGCCGCCCTGCGGCGAGCCTGCGCCTGATCGGCGCCGGCCTGCTGCGGATTTGTTTTTCCCGCCGGAAAAGACTATCTCTTGAACGTGCGGGCGAAACCCCGTAAAAGTGGATCATCGTTGTCAAGTTATTCAGATGGTGTCGAAGTGATGGACGAACGTGCAGTTGCGAAAACCGTGGCCGGCGGGCGTCAGCTTTCCTATTGCGTGTTCGAGCGCCTGCGCGCCGCGGGCCTGCGTCCGACACGGCAGCGCGTGACGCTGGGCAACCTGATCTTCGGTGCGGGCGACAGGCACCTGTCCGCCGAAGAGCTGCACGAAGAGGCGCACAAGGCCGGCGAGCCGGTATCGCTGGCCACCGTCTACAATACGCTGCACCAATTCACGGATGCCGGCCTGGTGCGCCCGATCTCGGGCGAGGGACAGCGCACCTATTTCGATACCAATACGTCGGATCATCACCACTTCTTCCTGGAGGAAGAGAACATGATGATCGATATTCCGGACGGTTCGATCCGCATACAGGATCTGCCCGCGCCGCCCGAGGGCATGGAAATCGTCAATGTGGACGTCGTCGTGCGGCTTCGCCGACGGCCCTCCTGACGGGCCGAAGCCCGCCTTGCCGTCGATCAGTTGAACGATTCGCCCGGATAGACGCCCCAGAGCTCGTTCTGGGAGACGAATCCCTTGCGATCCGCGACATCGACCCGGCAGGTGGAGCCGTTGCACTCTTCGACCCGCACGATGACGCCCGGCTCCAGCATGGCGACCGGCCCGCTTTCAGCGGCGGCGGCGCGGCGCACCTGGACCTTGAAATCCTCGCCCTTGCGCCACGGAGTGGCGATGGCGGTGCGTTGGCCGGACAGGAGCGAATAGTAGACCCATCCTTCCGAGCCCTCGCTGTCGCGTACGCGACGCCATTGCTCGAACTCCTGGATGATCTCCACCGGCAGGCCCCGCTTGCTGTAGCGCCACGATACGGGGAAGTCGCGCCCCGGTCCGACCCGCAGGTTCACCTGCTCGGCCTTGAACGACACGAAGCGCGGCAGCGGCAGCTTGTCGGGGTCTGCGGCGTCTTCGTTGGCCTGCTGGGCTTGTGCGGCATGGCCGAGCGTCAGGGCGCAGGCGATGGTAAGAGCGATGCGGCGGAAAGGAATGTTGGCCACGTCTTTCCCTTGGCTGGTCGGATTTCGCCCCGTCGGGGCATCGGCCTCTTGTCGCATGGCTTTGGTTAACAAGTTTTCATCGCATGCAGGGCGGAGTATGTCGGCGCGCATCCAGTGTGCTATCCATGCGAGCACGGAGGGACCATCGGGAGCGACATGACGGAACGGCGGGCTTTGGTGGTGGCGTTGACGCGCCGGTTGCCTCAGGAAATCGAACGGCGCATGGAGGAATTGTTCCGCGTGGCGCGTCCACCGCAGGATGGCGCGATGACGCGCCGCCAGCTGGCGGCCGCCATGGAAGAGGCGGACGTCCTTGTGTCCACCCTCAACGACCGGATCGACGCCGAACTTCTGGCTGCGGCCGGCCCGCGCCTGAAGCTGATCGCCCAGTACGGCGCAGGCACCGACAATATCGACATCGACGCCGCGCATCGGGCGGGCATCACGGTCACCAATACGCCGAACGTCCTGAACGAGGATACCGCGGACATGACCATGGCGCTGATCCTGGCTGTCGCGCGCCGCGTCGTGGAGGGCAGCCGCGACCTTCTCGACGATGGCGCATGGCCCGGCTGGTCGCCGGATTTCATGCTGGGCATGCGGCTGTCCGGAAAACGGCTGGGCATCGTGGGCATGGGCCGCATCGGAACCGCCGTCGCACGCCGGGCGCGCGCCTTCGGAATGGAAATCCACTACCACAACCGCAACCGCGCCAGCGAGCGGACGGAGGGCGAGCTTGCCGCCACCTATTGGGAGAGCCTGGACCAGATGCTGGCCCGGGTGGATGTCGTTTCCGTCAACTGCCCCTACACGCCGGCCACCTACCATCTTCTGTCGCGGCGTCGTCTGGCGCTGATGCAGCCCACGGCGCTGCTGGTGAACACGGCGCGCGGCGAGATCGTCGACGAGGATGCGTTGATCGAGCTTCTGGAGGCCGGCAGGCTCGGCGGCGCCGGCCTGGACGTCTTCGAAGCGCAGCCCCGGCTGAACGAGCGGCTCGTGCGGCTGGCGCAGCGCAACCGTGTGACGCTCCTGCCGCACATGGCCTCCGCCACGCGCGAGGCGCGGCTGGACATGGGCGAAAAGGTCATCATCAACATCCGGACCTTCATGGATGGGCACCGGCCGCCCGACCGCATCCTGCCCGGGCGCGGCTGAGGATGTTTAGCGCCGGTAGCGGATTTCGCTGAAGCGCATCGCCAGGACATCGACCATCAGCAGCCGGCCGATCAGCGGGTCGCCGATGCCGCAGATATGCTTGACCGCCTCGGCGGCTGCCATGGTGCCGAGGATGCCGGTGACGACGCCGAGGATGCCGGCCTCGGCGCATGTCGGCACGGAGCCTTCCGGCGGCGCCTCCGGGAACAGGTCCGTCAGGCGCGGCGCAGGGCTGCCATCGGGCAGGTCCATGAAGGGCGCAAGCAGCGTCAGCGAACCGGAGAACCTCTGGACGGCAGCCTGGACCAGCGGCTTGCGGGCCCTTTCGCACAGGGCCGCGACCGCATAGCGGGTGGCGAAATTGTCGGACCCGTCGATGACGAGATCGTAGCCCTCGACGATGTCCATGCCGTTGTCCGTGGTCAACCGCAGGGGGTGCCGCTCGATTGCGACATGCGGGTTGAGCGCGTGCAGCCGGTGCGCGGCCCGATCGACCTTGGCCGCGCCGATATCGGCGGTTCCGTACAAGACCTGCCTCTGCAAATTCGACAGGCTCACGACGTCGTCGTCGACGAGGCCCAGCGTACCAATGCCTGCGGCCGCCAGATAAAGCGCGGCAGGGGCGCCGATGCCGCCGGCGCCGACGAGAAGAACGCGGGCGGCCTTCAGCTTCTGCTGGCCGGCGCCGCCGACCTCCGACAGCATGATGTGGCGGGCATAGCGTTGCAGCTCTTGCGGTTGAAGCATCGTCATGACGCAAGCGATCCGTTGGTGGCGGCCAGGATTTGGGCGCGGCCTTCCAGCGCGTCGAACAGCGCACGGTCGGTGCCCGTCATGAAGCTTTGTACGCCGAGTCGGTCGAGGATGTCGAACAGCGTCGCCCGGCGGCCGGGATCGAGATGGGCGGCGACCTCATCCAGCAGCAGGATCGGCGGGAGGCCGCTGGACTGCCGCACAAGGTCGGCATGGGCCAGCACCAGGCCGATCAGCAATGCCTTCTGCTCGCCGGTCGAGGCGAGGCCGGCCGGCATCGACTTGGCGAGGTGCGTTACCAAGAGATCGGCGCGATGCGGCCCTTCCAGCGTCCGTCCGGCCGCCCGGTCCAGCCCGCGCGATCGCCGCAACCGTGCCGCGATCTCGTCTTCCACGTCGATGCCGGGACGCGACAGATCGAGCGCGCCGTAGCCTGCATGGAGCTCCAGCCCGGCCAGGGGAAAGGTTCCGTCCGCCGCCGGCCCGCCATGAATTGCCGCTGCAAGGCGATGCACCGTTTCGGCCCGCGCCAGGGCGATGGCAAGGCCCAGTTCTGCCATCTGGACCTCGATGCCCGACAGCCAGGCGTCGTCCCCGCGATCCGCGGCCAGAAGGCGATTGCGGCCGCGCATCGCCTTTTCGAAGTCGGTGGAGCGTCGCCCATGCTCCGGATGCAGGGTCAGGACAAGGCGATCCAGGAAACGGCGGCGCTCGGCGGCGGGCCCGGTGAAAAGCCCATCCATCGCCGGTGTCAGCCACAGGATCCGGCAGAGGTCTAGAAGCTCTTCGGCGCTGCGGGCCGCCACCGCGTCGATCCGCACCTGCCGCTGCGGCCCGACGCCGGCCTCGGGCCGCATCAGCGTCAGGACATCGGCCGGTTCGTCATGGGGGCGGGCAAGGCCCGCGCGGACGGAGAAGCCGCCGCTGCCGGCCACGCGCGCCATCTCGCCATAGGTGGCGCGGCGCAGGCCGCGTCCCGGGGTCAGCAGCGACACGGCCTCGATGAGATTTGTCTTGCCGGCGCCGTTGTCGCCGGCCAGCACCACGAAGCGCGACCCTATATCGAGCCTCAGCGTCGTGTAGTTTCGAAAATCGGCAAGACGCAGTTCGGTGACGCGGCCGGGGCCGGGATCGTCCATCGATGACCCTAGACGCGCATCGGCATGAGGACGTAGAGCGTGCCCGTATCGCCGCCATCGCGGATCAGCGTCGGCGAGCCGGCATCCGCCAGCATGAATACGGCTTCCTCGCCGGCCAGCTGGCCGGTGATGTCGAGGAGGTAGCGGGCGTTGAAGCCGATCTCGATGTCGTCGGCCTCGTAGCCGACCGGGAGTTCTTCGGTGGCGGTGCCGGAATCCGGCGAATTGACCGTCAGCACGAGCTGGCCGTTGGACACCGCCAGTTTTACCGCGCGACCGCGCTCGGACGAGATGGTTGACACGCGGTCGACCGCCTGGGCGAAGCTCTGCCGGTCGAGGGTCAGCGCCTTGTCGTTGCCCGTCGGAATGACGCGCTGGTAGTCGGGGAAGGTGCCGTCGATCAGCTTGGAGGTGATGACCACGTCTCCGATCGTGAAGCGGATCTTGGCTTCGGACAGTTCGATGGCCACCATGCTGTCCGAAGCGGCGTCGCTGATGAGCTTCTGCAGTTCGGCAACCGTCTTGCGGGGCACGATGATGCCGGGCATGCCTTCGGAGCCGGAAGGCGCCACGGATTCCGCACGCGCAAGGCGGTGGCCGTCCGTGGCCACGGCGCGCAGGCGCAGGTCGCCTTCGGATTCGATCGTGTGCAGGTAGATGCCGTTCAGGTAATAGCGCGTCTCTTCGGTGGAGATGGCGAACTGCGTCCGCTCGATGAGACGCGCCAGATCGCCGGCCGACAGGCTGAAGCTGTGCGACAGCGCACCGGCGGTAATGTCGGGAAAGTCCACCTCGGGCAGGCACTGCAGCCGGAAGCGCGACCGCCCGGAACTGACGATCAGCTGGCCGCCGTCCTCGCTGGTGGCAAGGCTGACCTCCGCTCCGTCGGACAGCTTGCGGACGATGTCGTAGAGAAGATAGGCGGGCACGGTCGTGCCGCCGGCCTGCTCGTCGATCGCCGAGACACGCTCCGTCACCTCGATGTCGAGGTCCGTCGCCTTCAGGCGCAGGGCGCCGTCCTCGCTCTTGAGCAGCACGTTCGACAGGATCGGGATCGTGTTGCGCCGCTCGACCACGCGGTGAACGTGGCTCAGTGCCTTCAGGAGGTTCGAACGCTCGATGATGATACGCATGACGTCAGGGCAGACCGATCTAGATGGAAGCCGGGCATGCGGCCCGGCACGTTCCGCTTTTATTAGAGCAAGGCACGCCGAATTGGAACCTCGCCGTCGCGCCGGGCCAGGCCGGGCGCCGTCATTCTTCGATCATGCGGCGGATGATGTCGAGCTCTTCCGAAAGCTTGGAATCTCCGGCGCGCTCCGCCTCGATCTTGCGTACCGCGTGCAGCACGGTCGTATGGTCGCGGCCGCCGAAGCGACGCCCGATCTCGGGCAGCGAGCGCGGGGTCATCGTCTTGGCGAGATACATGGCGATCTGCCTGGGCCGCACTATGGTGCGCGTGCGCCGCGCCGACAGGATATCGGCCCGCGACACGTTGTAGTGCCGCGATACGAATTTCAGGATGTCCTCGATGCGCACGCGCTTCTCGGCCGTATTGCGCGTCAGCTGGTTGAGCAGGTCGTTGAGATGGTCGCTGGACAGCGGCTGGCCGACCGAATGGCGGAAGGCGATCTGGTTGAAGGCGCCTTCCAGGTCGCGGCCGGAGCCGGTGATGCGTTTGGCGATCGTGTCGATGACGGTTTCCGGCAGCTCGAAGGAGGGGTCCTCGGCCTTCATGGCGCTGATGCGGGTGTTGAGGATGGTGCGGCGCATGTCGAGGTCGGGCGATGCCATCTCGATGGAGACGCCGCCGGCAAGGCGCGAACGCACCCGCTGATCCAGCGATTCGAGCTCGTAGGCCGGCCTGTCCGCGGCGACGATCACCTGCCGCGCGCTGTCGATCAGCGCATTCAGCAGATGGCAGAACTCCTGCTGGATGGAACGCCCCTGCAGAAACTGCATGTCATCGATGATCAAAAGGTCGATGCCACGCAGGTTCTGCTTGAAGTCGAGCGCCTGGTTGTCGCGGATCGCCGTCGCGAAGCGCCACATGAAGTATTCGGCCGTCAGGTACACGACGCGCGGGTTGTCGGCCCGCGCCAGCGCCGAGTTGGCGATCGCCTGCAGGAGATGCGTCTTGCCGAGACCGACCGACGCATGGATGAACAGCGGGTTGAACCGCACCGAGTGAGGGCCGTTCTCGGCGATGGAGCGGGCCGCGGCCAGCGCCACCCGGTTGCTCGGCCCCTCGACGAAGCCGGAGAAGACATAGCGCGGGTCGAGCGGCGAGCCGAACTCGGCGGCCGGACGGTCCAAGGCGGGCGCGACGGCGGGCAGGCCGGAACGCGCATGCCTGTCGCCGTCATTGGCCGGCATGGGCATGGGCATGGGCATCGCGGCGGGCATCGCCGTCACGGAGGCGGCGGCCGGCGGCGCTGCGCGCACCGCGCTGCGCACCTGTATGTCGACGCGCATCGTGCCCGGCACTTCCTCGGCGAAGATCTGCTGGAGGAAATCCTTGTAGTGGCCGTTGATCCAGGTCTTCAGGAAGGCCGTCGGAACCGAGAGCTGCACGGAGCCTCGCCCGACCGCCTCGAGCTTCATGCGCTGGAACCAGGAGGCGTAGATGTCCTGGCCGAGCTGCGCCTTCAGCCGCGCGCGCACACGTTCCATCACCTCGTCGTCGTTGCGCGCCGGCAGTGTCCGCATCGGGGTTTGTGCTCCTTCGTGATGGCCGAATGCCGTATGCGCCGTCTGTCGCGTCGTCGCCTCGAGCGACCGGTTGCCGCCCGCCACGCTCATTTCTGCACCCAGGTCAGGCCTTCGGCCTTCCAGCCGGCCACCCGGCCGCGATGGCCGTCCGTGTCCGGCGGACCTTCGAAGCCGTCGAGTATGTTGAAGCTTTCGCCAAAGCCGGCGGCCGACATCGCCGCCGCGCTGGCCATGGAGCGGGCGCCCGAGCGGCACAGGAAATACAGTCGCGACCGACGCGAGCCGCCGCGCTCCTCGACGGCGGCGGAAACCCGCTCCACGAAGGCGGGGTTGACCGACATGGACGGATAGCTCTGCCATTCGACGAAAAGCGGATCCCTCGCCCCGTCCGGCAGGAGCGGAAAGCCGACATAGGTCCACTCGGCCAGCGTGCGGACATCGATCAGGAACGCGTCACCCCCGGCTTCGAGGTCGTCCCAGCATTGCCGGGCCGTTACATCGTCCTTGTAGGGCTTCGTCACGGCGATACTCTCCATGGGCCGCGGCGGCATGCGCCGGGCAGGTAAAAGAAAACAGAACACGGGTCGGCAACGCCGCAAAGACGCGCGGTTGCCAGTTCGGGAATTGCGAGAGCTTAAGCGAGGGGTGTGTTGAACCTAGAAGGACACCAGATTTCCAATTTTGTTCTGGAAAACACGCGTTGTCCCCACACTTCGTTTCCGCAAGCTCTTGTCGCTGAGAGGAAGCTACGCATGTCGACAGTTTGGGGCAAGCTTCGAATCGTGGAAAACGACCTCGCGGCTCGGGGACTGTGGCGCGGAGGACAAAGCCATAGTGTAGCCCATTTGATTAATGGGCTGATTCCGCAACGGATTCGTTTTCCGATCCACACATCGGGAAACGACAAGGAAAATTTCGACTTTATTTCGCACCCCCTTGCTTGACTCTCGCCCTGCGCGGGACTTCCCGGCAGATGACAGAAAAGTTTCAATCAGACCTTCGCCAACCTGCTGAAATATAACGGTTAATTCTGCGGGCCGCGGGCGTGCGGCAGAATCGCCGCGGGCCGCTGTGGCGTTTGCATGACGGAAAACCCCCCGAGGCCTTGATTCCGTTTCGGGAATCGCGGCTCCGCCGAACCGGGCTTGACGGCCGCGTCCGTGTAATGAGAACAAAAGGAGATCCTTGCGACTCGAGTCGAGGACGGGGCCATGCTTACGGAGACGATCATGCAGGCCTTGCTGCCGGCCCTGATGATTCTCAACCTGTGCTTTCTGATCTGGCTGATATCGCGGGTTGCACGGGGGGAATCCGCCCGCGATGAGATCGCCGACCGGCTCGACCAGCTCGATGCCCGCATGTCGGAGACGCAGAGTTTCGCCCAGGCGGGCTTCAGCGCCCTGCGCGAGGATTTCGCACATGCCGCCTCGGAAACGCGGGCGGATGCCAGGCACCTTCGGGAGGAGGTCGGGGCGTCGCTGCACCGCCTCGGCACCCAGACCATGACCACGCTGGACGGTGCGACGCGGCGCCAGGCCGAAGGCTTGCAGGGCGTTGCCGGCCGGCTTCACGAGATGTCCGAGGCCAACGAGCGCCGGCAGGAGGCGTTGCGCCAGACACTGGAAGGCCGGCTCGACCGCCTGCGCCAGGAGAATGCCGCCAAGCTGGAGGAGATGCGCGTGACCGTGGACGAGAAACTGCAGGGGACGCTGGAACAGCGTCTCGGCGCTTCCTTCAACACGGTGAACGAGAATCTGGAGCGGGTCTTCCGTTCGGTCGGGGAAATGCAGTCCATCGCAACGGGTGTAGGGGACCTGAAGCGCGTGCTCTCCAACGTGAAGGCGCGTGGCACCTGGGGCGAGGCGACGCTCGGCATGGCGCTGGAGCAGGTGATGACGCCGGAGCAGTACGCCACCAATGTCGAGGTGCGCCCGCATAGCGGGCAACGTGTGGAATATGCGATCCGCCTGCCGGGAGACGGAGCGGAGCCGGTCTGGCTGCCGATCGACGCGAAGCTGCCGACCGAGGATTACGAGCGTCTGGTCGATGCGTCGGAGCGCGGCGACGCCGATGGCGTCGAGGAGGCTGCCAAGGGGCTGGACCGCGCCATTCGCAAGGCTGCCGCCGAGATCGCCGCCAAATATGTCCAGCCGCCCCACACCACGGATTTCGCCGTCATGTTCCTGCCGACCGAAGGCCTCTTCGCCGAGGTCGTGCGGCGGCCGGGCCTGATCGACCAGTTGCAGCGCGACAGCCGGGTGATCGTGACGGGCCCGACGACGCTGATGGCGTTGCTGACGTCGCTGCGCATGGGGTTTCGCTCGCTTGCCATACAGGAGCGATCGAGCGAGGTCTGGCAGGTGCTGGGCGGTGTGAAGAGCGAGTTCTCGCGGTTCGGCGACATGCTGGACAAGGTACAGAAGAAGCTTGGCGAGGCGCAGACGGCCGTCGATGGCGCGCGGACGCGCGGACGCGCGATCGACAGGCGGCTACGCGCCGTCGATGACGGCGGCGACGGCGCGCGCCACCATCCGCTCCTCGTCGGTGGCGAAGACGTGCAGTGCGGGCCCCTGTCCTGACGATATGTCTTCGGCCCCGGCCTCGTTTGCGGCCTCGTCGATCCGGACGCCGAGCCAGGAGAGGCGGCGAGCGATCATCGCCCGCGCGGCGGGCGAGTTTTCGCCGATACCGGCCGTGAACACGATGCGATCGACGCCCTCCAGCGCCGCCGTCAACGCGCCGACCTGACGGCATACGGTCAGCGCGAAATAATCCAGCGCCTCGCGGGCCTCCGGTGTGCCGGCGGCCATCAGTTCCTGCATGTCGCCGGAAAGGCCGCTGACGCCGGCAAGACCGGAGCGACGGTACAGCATATCTTCCACCGCATCGGGCGCCATGCCCTTTCGCAGCATCAGGTGAAGCAGGACGCCGGGGTCGATCGCCCCGCACCTCGTGGCCATGACGGGGCCGTCGAGCGGCGAGAACCCCATGGTGGTCGCGACGCTCTGCCCGTCCCGCATGGCGCAGAGACTGGAACCGCTGCCCAGATGCAGCACCAGAACGCGCCCGCCGGCGTCGGGCCCGAAACGCTGCGCCAGCCGTTCGGCGATGGCCTCGAAGGACAGGCCATGGAAACCATAGGCGATGATGCCCTCGTCGATCAGCGAGCGGGGCAGGCCGTAAAGCTTCTGCAGCGCCGGGCGGCCGGCATGGAAGGCCGTGTCGAACGCGCCGACCTGCACCGCATCGGGGAAGCGCCTTGCGGCCAAGGCGACGATGGCGAGGTTGTAGGGTTGGTGCAGCGGCGCCAGCGGCTCCAGGGTGGCAAGATAGTCGAGCGTCGGGCCGTCCAGCCGGGCCGGACCGGTCAGCATCCGGCCGCCATGGACGATGCGATGGCCGATGGCCGAAATGGCCCGCTTGCCGGACAGGCCCCCCTCCAGCCGGTCGAAGACCAGTTCCAGCGCACCGTCCATGTCGATGGGGGCGTCGCCTGGGCTCTCGTCGACAGTCTCGCCCCCCGCCGCACGGATGCGCAGGCGTGGCCGATGGCCGATGCCTGAAACGGAGCCGCGCACGCGCTCGTCGCCGCCTTCGGCATAGAGGGCGAATTTCAGGCTGGACGAACCGGCGTTGAGCACGAGCCTTCGTGTCATGCGGGGATGCTTTCCTTGGCGGCGCGCGCGCTTTTCTGCCGGCGCGCCACAAGCAGCGCCGCCGCAGCCGAGGCCAGCCGCGACAACCGCCCGTCGGCGCGGCTGGTCAGCATGATCGGCACGCGCGCACCCATCACCAGTCCGGCCGATTGCGCCGCCGCAAGATAGAACAGTTGCTTGGCCATCATGTTGCCGGCCTCGATATCCGGCACGATCAGGATATCTGCGCGCCCCGCGACGGGCGATCGGATGCCCTTGCGCTCGGCCGCCTCCGGCGACACGGCGTTGTCGAAGGCGAGCGGCCCGTCGATGATGCCGCCTTCGATCTGCCCCCGGTCGGCCATCTTGCACAGGGCTGCCGCATCCAGCGTCGCGGGCATCGTGGGGTGGACCGTCTCCACGGCGGCGAGCAGCGCGACGCGTGGCTCGGGCACGCCCAGCGCATGGGCGCAGTCGATGGCGTTGCGGACGATATCGGCCTTGGCCGCCAGGTCGGGCGAGATGTTGATGGCCGCGTCCGATATGAAGAGCGGGCGCGGATAGGTCGGCACATCCATGATGAAGACATGCGACATGCGGCGGTCGGTCCGCAGGCCCTTGGCGCGGTCCACCACCGCGCCCAGGAGTTCGTCCGTATGAAGGCTGCCCTTCATCAGCGCTTCCACGCTGCCGTCCCGCGCCAGGGCGCAGGCGGCTTCCGCGGCCGCATGACTGTGCTCTACCTCGACGCGCTCGATCCCCGAAATGTCGATGCCGGCGGCTTCGGCAGCCCGGTCGATGCGCCCCGCCGGGCCGATCAGCACCGGCTCGATCAGCCCGATGCGCGCAGCCTCGACGGCCCCTTCAAGCGAAACGGCGTCGACGGGATGCACCACGGCGGTCCGGGCCGGTGCGGCCTTGTCGGCCAGTCCGAGCAGCCTGTCCAGTTGCGAGGTCATGTCTGCCCCCTGTCCGCGTTCGGTGGAATCCATGGCGCTCCAGTCGGGTCAGGGGAGGGTGTAGGCGATCACGTAGTCGCCGCGCTCGGGCGATTGGCGCGCGCCGCCGGCCGTGACGACGACATACTGCTTTCCGCTTGCGGGCGACACGTAGCTCATCGGGCCGCCCTGGCTGCCGACGGGCAGGCGGCCCTTCCACAACTCCTCGCCCGTCCGGCCGTCGAAGGCCCGCAGGTAGAAATCCTGGGTGCCGGCAAAGAACACGAGGCCCGAATGCGTCGCCAGCGAGGGGCCGAGCGTCGGCATGCCGATCGGGATGGGCAAGCCCATCGCGATCCCGAGCGGGCCGGTATCCTCCACCGTGCCGAGCGGAACCTGCCACACAAGCTCGTGCGTCTTCAGGTCGATCGCCGAGAGCGTGCCGAAAGGCGGCTTCTGGCAGGGGATGCCCAGCGGCGACAGGAAGCGCATGCGCATGGCGCCGAAGGGGGTGCCCTCCTGCGGCACGACGCCCATTTCGATGCCGCTGGCGCCGGCCGGTATGTCGGCGCGCGGCACCATGTAGTTGGCGAGCCCGAGCCGCATGTCGTTGACGTACATCAGGTCGGTGGTGGCATCGATGGACACGGCGCCCCAGTTCATGCCGCCGAGCGACCCGGGGAACTGCAACGACTTGTCCAGGCCGGGCGGGGTGAATATCCCTTCCACCCGCATGTCGCGGAAAGCGATCCGGCACAATAGCTGGTCGAAGGGCGTAGCGCCCCACATGTCGGCCTCGGTGAGCGTCTCGTTACCGATCATCGGCATGCCGACCGAGAAGGGCTGCGTAGGACTGTAGGTTTCCCCTTCGAGGTTGCCCTGCGGTACGGGCCTGTCCTCGACCTCGGCGATGGGCTCTCCCGTCTCGCGGTTGAGAAGGAAGATCATGCCCTGCTTGGTCACCTGCGCCAACGCCGGCACGGTGCCGCCATTGCCGTCCGGAATGTCGTACAGCACGGGCTGGGCGGGCATGTCGAAATCCCAGATGTCGCGGCGAACTCCCTGGAAGGTCCAGCGGACCTGCCCGGTCGCCTGGTCCAGCGCCACCACGGAAGAGGAATACCGGTTGTCCAGGTCGCTGCGATGGCCTGTCCAGAAGTCCGGCGTGGCGTTGCCGGTCGGCAGATAGACGAGGCCCAGTTCGGGGTCGTAGGACATGGCGGCCCACACATTGGGTGTGCCGCGCGTATAGGTTTCACCCTCCGGCGGCTCGCCCGTCAGGTCCGGGTTGCCGGGGTCCCATGCCCAGGCGAGATTGCCCGTGAGCACGTCGAAGGCGCGGACGACGCCCGGGGGCTCGTCGGTCGAGAAATTGTCGGCCACGCGGCCGCCGACGATCACGAGGTCGCCGGCCACGAGCGCGGTGGATGTCTGCTGATAGTAACCCGGCTCGACTTCGCCCATCCCGACCGTCAGATCCACCGTCCCGCCCTGGCCGAAATCGGCGCAGGGCTGCCCGGTTTCCGCGTCCAGTGCGATCAGGCGCGCATCGATGGTCGGCAGGAACAGGCGTCCCCGGCACAGGGCGGCATCGGCGGCCTGCGGCGCCGGCTGGCCCTCGCCGCCGGCCGCAGGCGGCGTCTGCGCCGCCGGCGCCGGCTCGTCGCCTGCCTCCCAGTAGGCGAGGCCGCGGCAGCGTTGCCAGTTGGGCGACTGCGCCTGCGGGTCGAAGCGCCAGCGCTCGGTGCCCGCATCGGCGTCGATGGCGAACACCTTGCCGTAGGCGGAGCAGACATAGACCGTGTCGCCGACCTGTATGGGCGTGTTCTGGTCTTCCGCGCCCGAGCCGGTGCTTTCCGGCAGGTCGCCGGTGCGGAACGTCCAGGCCACCTGCAGGTCCTGCACGTTGGCAGGGGTGATCTGGTCGATGGACGCGAAGCGCGTTCCGAACGAGTCCTTGCCCCATTCGCGCCATTCGCCGGGTTGTGCCGGTGTGTCCGGCGCGGCGTAGCTGGCGGTCGGGGCGACGACGTTCTTGGGAGAGAAGGCGGCGACCGCGGTGGCCACGATGCCGACGAGGAGCACGAGCCCGGCGCCGTAGGGCGCGAAGGAGGGTTGCCGTCCGGCGGCACGCTGCAATGTCGGATGCAGGAACAGGAGAAGGCAGGTGGCGACCGCGATGGCGAAAAGCCGCGCCACGAGTTGCCAGAAGTCGAATCCGACCTCCCAGAGCGCCCATGGAATGGTGACCAGGAAGACGATGCAGAACAGCACCGTACCGGTGGGGCTGAGCGAGACGATCAGCGCACCGGAGGCAAGCAGCACGAGGCCCGCCAGAAGGTAGTACCAACTGCCGCCGAGGCCGGCGAGCCAGGCCCCACCGCCGGCAAGGTACAGGCCGGCGATGATGACGACGATGCCGACGAGCCGCAGGAGAATGCGTCCGAAGGCGGAGGATGTTTGTTCTGGCATGCTGCACGTCCCCGAGAAACGGCGCTGTGTCGAGACGACCAGGCGCCTCGAAGAGTGATTAGCGCGGCCTCAAAAAGAAACAACCCACCGCCTTGCGGTGGGTTGTCGAATCGCGGGTGAACGGTGCGTTCATGCCGACAGGTTGGAATTGATCCAGGCGACAAGCTTCGATTTGGGCGCCGCACCCACCTGTACCGATGCCTGCTGGCCGTCCTTGAACAGCATCAGCGTCGGAATGGACCGCACGCCGAACTGCGCCGCCAGATCCGGATTGTCGTCGATGTTGACCTTGACGATCTGGACGGCGTCGTTCTCTTCCGAGATTTCCTCCAGGCTGGGCGCGATCATCTTGCAGGGGCCGCACCACTCGGCCCAGAAATCGACGACGACAGGCTTTGACGCCTGGAGAACATCGGCCTGGAAAGACGCTTTGTCGGTTTTCTTCGTAGCCATAGGGGGCTCCACTTCGCGCCGTTCCCGATGGGGCGGCGCCGATTGTTTGCGATTGCCGGCGGCACGAGGCGATTGTCTCCGCGATGCCGCCGGGCCTGTCCCATAGTTAGAACCTTGCATTGCCGCGTTCAAGCAGCCGGTCCAAGCGACAGCGCCTCCGGGTCCAGGCGATGCAGCACCGGCCCCTCGGTATAGAGCAGCGCCGCCTCGATGCGCCGGTCGGGGAAAAGCGGCGCCAGCAATGCCGCGTACAGCGCCATCTGCCGGCGATGCGCTTCCGGAATGGCGGCGGCGTCCTGTGGAACGGGACGGTTTGTCTTGTAGTCCACCAGAAGGACGCGGTCCGCTTCCACGGCCAGCCGGTCGATCAGGCCGTTGACCGGCAGACGCCGCCCGTCCAGCTCGACCGTCCCGGCGATCGCCACCTCCGCGCGGCTGGCCGATCCGAAGATGGGGGCAAATGCGGGCTCGCGCAGGACGGCGTCCACCTCTTCGATCAATTTTTCGCGCTCTGCCGCCGGCAAGGCCGGTGCGCATCGCGCGACATAGCCATGGGCGGCCTCGCGGCGCGCTTCCTCTGCAAGGTCCGGCAGGACCTGCAGCAGGCGATGGGCCATTTGTCCGCGCAGGAGCGCCATGGCCGGGTCCGCCGGCCCGTCGAGGACCGGCGAGCGCCATGCCGGCCCTTCGAAGCGTTCGATCGTCTGGCCGCCGGCCGTCGAAGGCGTCAGCGGGCGCGGCCCGATCTCCTCGGGCGGCAGGGGCGACAGGTCGATTGCCGGCGGAGTTGCCGGCGCGGCTTCGACGGCATCTTCCATCCGGCCGTGCGGCGGCTTGCCGATGCGCCAGGCGACGATTTCGCCGCCGGGATCGAGGATCGCCTCGGCGGTTTCGCCCAGACTGTCGCGGACATGGGCGGACCAGCTATCCGCACTCGGTTCCCGGATGCCGGAATAGCCGCAGACGACGAGGCGATCGGCCGCGCGCGTCAGGCCCACATAGAGAAGGCGGCGATACTCGTCTTCCGCACGCGCGCGCTCCAGCGCCGCCAGCCTTTCGATCTCTGCGTTGCGGCATGACCTGTCGGGACACCAGAGGAAGCCCGGCTGGCTTTCCGGCGGTTGGCCCGGCATGCCCTCCCATTCGATCAGGCGAGCCGCATGGCCGGTGGTGAAAGGCTCCGAACCGGGATCGACCAGAAAGACCGCCGGGGCTTCCAGCCCCTTGGCGGCATGCACCGTCATGATGCGCACTTCTCCCCTGAGCGGCGTCATTTCGCGGCGCACGACGGGAGGATTGGCGGCCAGGTCGGCAAGGAAGGCGTCGAGCCCGGCTCGCCCCTCCTGCTCGGCCGTCAGGGCAAGCTCCAGAAACGCGTCCAGGACTTCGCCCGTATCGCGGCCGAGGCGGGCGGACAACGCGGCCCGGCCGCCCTCGGGCCCGAGAAGGCGCGCGTAGAAGCCGTAGACCCCGGTGTAGCCGGCGCGGTCGCGCAGAGCTTCCAGGCGCTCGAAGGCGCGTCTTGCGCGCTCGGCCAAGGGATCCGCATCGACACCGAACGGTTGCAGCCGCGCCGGATCCACCCCGCCCGCCAGCCGGCGAAGGGCCAGATAGAGGGCTTGCGGCTGTCGCACATTGCCGCGCGACAGCGCGAGCGCCATCAGGTCGTCATCGCTGAAACCGAAGATCGGGCTCTTCAACGCTTCGGCCAGCGACAGCTCGTCCTCGGCGTTGGCGACGGTGCGGCCGATGGCCATCAGATCCTGCACGGCGAGATGGTCGGTAATGGTGAGACGATCGGCTCCGGCAACCCGTATGGCCGGATTGCCCAGCGCCCTGATGGCGGCGCCCATGGCGGCCACGAAGGCCGACCGCTTGCGCACCAGGATGATGACGTCGCCGGCGTCCAGCGGGCGGGTGACCCCCTTTACCTCGACGGGCGTGCCGACCCAGGCCTCGATCTGCCCGGCGATCCGTCGGGCCAGACGGTGAATAGGCGCGTCCAGCGGCTGGTGGTCGATGGGCTGCAGCCAATCGTCGTCGGTTTGCGCCGCGGGAAGCGGCCGGACGGTGGGCCACACCTCGACGAGGCCCGCCTGGGCGGCGCGCGCGGACTCGTGCACCGGAGCCTCGCCTTCGCTGGACAGGCCGCGACGGCGCGTCTCGTCGGAAAAGATCGTGTCGACCGCCGACAGGATTTCGGCCGCGGAGCGAAACGACTGGTGCAACCCTACCCGGTGGAAGGGATGCCCGGACCGGGCGGCCAGTTGCTCCAGCCGCCGTCGCTCCCGCGCGAACATTGCCGGGGATGCGCCCTGGAACGAATAGATGGACTGCTTTTCGTCACCGACGGCGAAGACGGTGCGCCGACGCGCCGCATCGGCGCCATGGAAGAATTCGTCCACCAGCGCCCGCACCACCTGCCACTGGCGCAGGCTCGTATCCTGCGCCTCGTCGACGAGCACATGGTCGATACCCCGGTCGAGCTTGTAGTGCACCCAGGCCGAAGCCTCGCGCCGCAAGAGAAGATCGGCCGTGCGTACGATCAGGTCTTCGAAATCCAGCATGCCGCGCCGCTGCTTCAGGGCGCGATAGTCGCGCTCCAGCCGGTCGGCGACGACAAGGGCTGCCCGGCTGGCGCGAAACAGGCGTTCGGTGGCAAGGCGTTCGGCACAGCCGTCGAGATAGTCGCCCAGCATCCCGAGCCTCGATTCGAGGTCGGGCAAGGCCGCTGCGACGGCCTTGGTGGCGACGCTGCCGAGCTTGTAGCGATCGCCCTTCACGGTGAAGACCAGCGATCGAAGGACGGCATACCGCTCCTGCGGCGCCGGCGCGGCGGTCAGGCGCGCCAGCTTCTCGCACAGCTTGTCGTTGGTGGCGCCGCCGGCCCGCGCCGCTTCCAGGCCGAGCTGCCGGCAGAAGGCGGGCTCGAAGCCGGGCGGATCGTCGATGCCGGCCAGGGGGTCCGTGCCGCCCACGCCCAGCGCCTGCCGGAGCGTCCGGACGGCACCGTCCGCGCCGCCGCAGCCCTCGATGAAGGCGCCGATGCGGTCGCGCCGGGCTATACAGGCATCGATCAACGCGTCGAGGCCGGCTTCCCCCGCCAGTTCGAGCGCCTCGGCGAAGGCCTCGGCAAGCGCCGGGTCGGCGCCGGTGCCGCCGTCCAGCCGGGCCAGTACCACCAGCAGGCGGCGCGCCTCTGCCAGAAGGAGCGTGCTTTCGCCCTCGTCCATGACCCGGAAGTGGCCCGGCACGTTCGCCTCGAGCGGGAATTGATGCAGGATGGCTTCGCAGAAGGCGTGTATGGTCTGGATCTTCAGGCCGCCCGGCGTTTCCAGCGCAGTGGCGAACAGGCGGCGCGCGGCCTTCACGTCGCCCGGGACGCCGCCTCGTAAGGCTGCCAGCTCCTTGCCGAGGCTGTCGTCGTCGGCGCGCGTCCAGCGCGACAGGGTGGCGAAGACGCGGGCCTGCATCTCCGCTGCCGCCGCCTTCGTGTAGGTGAGGCACAGGATACGGCCTGGGCTGACGCCGGAAAGGAGCAGCCGCACCACCCGCATCGTCAGGACATGCGTCTTCCCGGAGCCGGCATTGGCCGCCACGAAAACCGACAGGGACGGATCGGAGGCGCGCTCCTGCGCGTGGATCGTGGCGGCGGAAACGGAAAGACCGGTCATTCCTGTTCCTCGCTCCCTTCCTCGGCCATCGCCCATTCGCGCGAGCGGGCAAGCTGGTCGTAATCGCCCGACATGTCGGCGGCGACGAATGGGCGCGCACGCGACAGATAGCCCTTCGCAGGGTTGCGGTAGGCGGCGCCGAGGGCGCGCAGCCGCGCCAGGGCGGCATCGGCCAGCCCATCCACGGTGATGGCCTCGCTCCGGGCGCTGCCGGGCGTGGCCAACGCTTCCTCGATGAAGTCGCGTTCGCGGAGGCGCACATAGCTCAGCCCCGCGATGGGCGTCCCGGCGGCCAGCCCGTCGAAGGCGCCGAGCTTCAGCATCGCGCCTTCCAGCGGCAATTGCGGCGCAAGCAGCGTGCGCGCCTGCCTGACCGAGGGCGAAAGCCCGGTCTTGAAGTCGATGATCTCCGCGCCGCCGTCGACCGTCTCGTCGATGCGATCGGCATAGCCCGTCAGGGTCAGCCCGATATCCGCAAGGACGAGTTGGCCGCCGAGCTCCGCCCTGCGGGTGCGGATGCGGGGGCTCCGTTCGTTTTCCCAGTCAAGGTATCGCCGCGCCAGCCCCTCCATGCGCGGCCACCATACCGCCTCGATCTCCGGCGGCAGCTCCGCCGCGGCGAATTGGCGCCGCGCGATGGCCAGCAGCGCCGAACCGGCATCGGGGCTTGCCGGATCCAGCCCCTGCGAAACGAACTCAGCCAGGATGTCGTGGAACAGCGTTCCGCGCTCGGCGGCACCGGGAGCGCGGATCAACGACTCGAACGGTTCCAGCTTGAGGATGCGCCGGGCGTAGACGGCATAAGGGTCGCGCACCAGGCGCTCAACTTCGGTCACCGATATGCGGTCGGGCCTAAATTCGACAGGCGGGCGGGGCTCGGGGCGGGCGTGGCGCGGCATCTCGGCGCCGGTGTCGAGACGGCGCGCATGGGCGATATAGGACGCGCCCCGCTGCCGCAGGCGGGCGGTCGCGTCCGGGCCGGCCACGGCCGCAAGCCGCTGCAGCCAGCGCGAGGCGATGGATGGCGCGCCGCCCCGGCGCTCGGCCCGCGTCAGGATCAACCGCTCGTTTCCGATCGACATCCACAGGTCGTGCGCGGCGAGGCCGATCCGGCGCTCCGGCGGATCGAGCAGTATCTCCGTGCGCATCAGCCGCGACAGGAAGGCGTCGGCGCGCGCGCCCTGCGGCCAGGTACCCTCGTCGAGACCGCCGAGGATCAGCGTATCAACGCTCTGCAGGCGCGCTTCCAGGGCGCCCCAGACAAAGGCGCGATGCGACAAGCCGCCGCGCGGGGCGACGCGCCTGTCGGCCATCAGGGCAGCGACCACGTCGGGAAGCTCTGCCGGGGCAAAGGCGAATTCCGTCGCCGGTGACGAGACGAGTTCGCGCAGCCATGCGGCGAGGGCCTGGCCGGCTTCCTCTGCGTAGAGGGAGGCCGGCGTCCCATCGGGGTCGGCGGCAAGGCCTTCCAGGGCCAATGCCAGCTGCATCGCCTGCGGGGCAAGTTCCATCGCCGTCTCGCCGCGCAGCGCGGCAAGTGGAGCCAGTGCCAACTCAAGCGCCTCGGCCACCGCGGCGCCAAGGGCAAGGTCCGCCTCTGTCAGAAGCTGCACGGCGCGCGCAACGCGCGCATCCTCCGCGCGTTGCCGGCAACGCCTTGCGTACAAGGCTGCCAGCCCGGCCGCATCGGCAACCCCGGCGCCGCCGCGCAACGCCACGATCTCGACCGCGCGGGCGCCGCGCCGCACATCGGCAGGCGCCATCCCCAGGCGGGTCAGCGGATGCTTCATCAGCGACAGAAGCACAACGGGATCGCCGGGCGTCAGCGCGGCCTGCAAGGCCAGCCGGACCAGTTCTCCCGGCGGCGTCGCGGCAAGCGGCCGGCCGGCGGAATCGTTGGCCGATATGCCGAAACGCTCCAGTTCGGCACAAACGCGACGGCCGAGGGCCCGGTCGGGTGTCGCCAGCGCAACGCGGCTGCCCGGCTGCGTCAGGGCCTCGCGCATGGCGATGGCGATGGCCAGCGCTTCTTCCGCTTCGTCCGCCGCCTCGATCAGGCTGACGCCGTCCAGCCCCGCCTCGACATCCAGCGCGGCGTCCCGCCAGCGCTCCGTCGTTTCGGCCGGGCGCGTCGCCTCTGAAAAAAGGGCTTCGCGTGCGCCGAGCGCCGGTATCGCGGGACCATCGATCTCGCGGACATCGGCGCGGGACAGGCCGAGACCGTCCAGCATGCGCGCCAGCGTGTATTGCGGGTGGCCCGCCGCGGCGGCTTCATGCGCGCGGCGCACCCGCTGGAACGCGTCGTCGTCGAGCCGCTTGTCCAGGCCGGGCAGCACGAGCGCTCCGTTCGGCAGGGCTGCGATCGCCTTCATGAGGCCCAGCGTCGCGCCCACGCTGGTCAGCGCGCCGGCCACCAGGACCGGGTCCTTGCTGCCTTCGGTACGGTAGCGCGCCGCCTCCCGCCGCGCGAGTTCGAGCCGCAGGGTTGCGGCGTCGGCAAGCTGGAGCCGGGCGAGTTCGCCGGGCCAGTGCTCGGTCACGATGGACAGGAAGGTCTGCGTCAACTGCCACCAGCCGGCCAGCCGGTCGCTCATGTCGAGGCGCGCCAGCGCGCCGAGGTCGATGCCTTCCCCGGCGGCCTCGTCCATCAGCGCGGCAAGGTCGGACGCCATCCACAGGGCGTCCGCCGCCGAGGCAGGGAGTACCAGCTCCTCCTCGCCGAGGACGTCAAGGGCGGCGCCGGCCAGCTGCGTCTTCCAGAAGCGGATCAGCCGCGCCAGCAGCAGGCGGCGGTGCAACGGCTCCATGGCGGGAAGAAGGGTGGATGCGCCATCGGGGCGGAAGCCGGCGGCATCGTCTTCCTCGCCCAGCGTGCGGATGCGGGGAAGGATGGCCGATACGCCGCCCAGCTCCGAAGCCAGGGCGGCGGCGAGCGTCTGCCCGGCTCGCCGCGTCGGCACGTAGATGGTCAGGGCTGCAAGGGCCAACGGGTCGCTCGCGCCGGCGGCGATCTCGGGCACGATCCGTCCGGCCAGGATCTCTTTCGCCAACGTCGGCAGGAAAGGCAGGCGCGGCGGAATGGAGAAGACGCGCAGGGCCGGCCCATCCATCGCCGTCACGCCGCGCTGGCGACGAGCACCCGCTCGGCTGCGCCGATGGCGTCGGGGGTGCCGACCGTCAGCCACAGCCCGTCCAGCCGCACCCCGAACAGCCGGCGGTTCTCGATGGCGCGGTCGAAGACGCGATTGAGCGAATAGCGCTCGATGCCGAACCCCTCGAAGGCGCGCGGGTGGATGATGGCGGCCCCGGCATAGATGAAGGGCGACATGTCGCGCTCGTCCACGCGGGCCAGCCGTCCCTCTACATCCATGACGAAATCGCCGCGCCCGTCATAGCCGGTCGATCGTTTCATGTCGGCGATGAGCAGCAGGATATCCATCGTGCTTTCGTCCCACATCGCGGCCATGAGGTCGAGATTGTCGCGGTACCCCTCGATCCAGAATGTGTCCGAGTTGATGACGTAGAACGGGTCCGGCCCCAGAAGGGGCAGGGCCTTGGCGATGCCGCCGCCGCTTTCCAGGAGGGCGTCGCTCTCGTCCGAGATGTCCACGCGCACGTCGCGGCGCTTGCGCATGTGGGCGCGTACGAGATCGGGCAGATAATGGACGTTGACGACCAGATGGTCGACGCCGTTGCGCAGCAGCGCCTCGACCCCGTAATCGATGAGGGCCTTGCCGCCCACCTCCACCAGCGGCTTGGGAATCGTGGCGGTGATCGGCCGCATGCGTTTGCCGATTCCGGCGGCCAAAACCATGGCCGTCTTCGGCCGTTCCATCGTCTGTCGTGTCATGTCTCGTCTGTCGTCCGTCAGGCGCCGGTGACGCCCCAGTCATCGTAGATCGCCTTCAGCCTCGCATTGGCGGGATGGAGGATCGATCGGTTCAGATAGGTCTGAATACGTGGAATGTGACGCAGGTATTGCGGCTTGCCGTCGCGCTCGTGCAGCCGCACGAAAAGTCCCAGAAGCTTGGTCGCGCGCTGGGCCGCCATGATGGCGTATTGCGCGGCAAGCGCCTCCGCGTCGAAGGCCGGGTCGATGGCCAGCGCCTCTTCCAGATAGGCTGCCGAAACCGCCTCTTCCAGGTCCTGCGGCATGTCTACGCGCGCATCCTGCGCCAGCGAGGCGAGATCGTAGGCGACCGGCCCGATCATGGCGTCCTGGAAGTCCAGGAGGCCGATCCGCGCCGGCCCGGACTGTTCCGCCTGCCACAGGATGTTCGGAGAATGAAAGTCGCGCATCACCAGGCCGCGCCGCGCGCCCTTGAGCCCGTCGAAAGTTGCCGACCAGGCGGCGCGGAACGCGTCCCGCTTCGCATCGGGGATGGGCTCGCCGTGCTGCCGCGGCCAGTACCAGTCGGCAAGTAGCTCCACCTCGATGGACAGGGCCGGCCTGTCGAAAGGCGGAATCGTCCAGGCGAAGCCGTGCCGCGTCTCGATCGGCCCGGTGAAGTCCTCGGCGTGCAGGCGCGCCAGCGCGCGGGCGCTTGCCTCGTAGCGGGCGGGGATCGGTTCGCCGTCCGGGGTAACGATCCCCTCGACGCCGAGATCGCCCAGAAGGACGAGCCCGGCAGGAACGTCCGCCGCCAGGACACGGGGCGCGGTGAAGCCGCGTGCGGAGAGTTCTTCCGCTATGGCGATGAAGGGGCGCACGTCGCGCGCGATATGGGCGATCTGCGTATAGGCGCGGCCGTTGCGGATGGCCGGGCCCGGAGGCTGCGCCGGTGCGTCCATCAGCACCATCGACCGGCCGTCATGCGTGGCGCGTTCGTAGCGGCGCACGCTGGCATCCGCCGGAAAGGGCATGCGGTGCGCGCCGCCGAAGCCGGCATCGTCCAGGAACCGGCGGATGGCCAGGCTGCGCGCCAGCCGAAGTGCAAGTTCCGGAGTTGGCGAAAGGGCGGCATCGCGCCCGCCGTCCGGCGCGATCGTCAGGGCGATCGTCAGGTTCGCCTCCTCCAGCGCCTGGCGCGCCCGCTCCGGCCACTCGACCAGCACGATCCCGGTTTCGGCGGCTTCCTCGAAGCCGAGCTCGTCCAGCTCGCTGTCCTCGGCCAGGCGATACAGGTCGAAATGCGTTACCTTCGGCGCCGTCTCGTAGGTCTGCGTCAGCGTGTAGGTCGGGGAGGGAACCTCCAGTTCGGGTTCGCCGGCCAGCTGGCGGATCAGCGCGCGCGCCAGCGTCGTCTTGCCGGCGCCGAGGTCTCCGGTCATCGCCACGACGTCGCCGGTCCGCAGGATGGCGGCCAGATCCTGCGCGAAGGCGTGGGTGGCGGCTTCGTCCGGCAGGTGGACCGTCAGGCCGGGTTCTACTATCACCATCAACGCGCGGCCTCGTGCAGTTTCGGGAAACGACAGGTCACGACGGTTCCTGCCCCGGCGCTGGAGGTAATCTCGACCTCGCCCTGATGCAACTCGACGAAGCTCTTGACGATGGACAGGCCGAGCCCGGCGCCGGATTTGCGGGCCCCCGCCGCATTCTGCTCGAACCGCTCGAAGGCCTTGGTCACGGTTTCCGGCGACATGCCCGGTCCCTCGTCGGTGACCGAAAAGAGCGTATCGGTGCCGTCCCGCCACACCGTCAGCCGAACCACCCCGCCGGCGGGAGAGAAGTTGACGGCGTTGGACAGGAGGTTGAACAGGATCTGCACCACCCGCTTGCCATCGGCGCGGAACGTGCTGCCGGCGGCGGCAAGGTCGGTCTCGATCCCGATATCGCCCTGCCGCGTCCTGTCTTCCACCGCCTCGATGGCCTGCTCGACCGTGCGCGCGATGTCGACGTCCGACAGGTCGAGCTGCAGCGTGCCGGCATCGATGGAAGCCAGGTCCAGGATGTCGTTGACGATGGTCATCAGCGCCCGCGTCGAGGTGATGATGTAGTCCAGATATTCGCTCTGGCGCTCGGTCAGCGGGCCCGTGTCGAGCGATCGCAGCAGGGCTGAAAAGCCGATGATGTTGGTCAGCGGCGAGCGCAGCTCGTAACTGACATGCTGGACGAAATCGTTCTTCAGGCGGTCCGCTTCCTCGAGCGCCTCGTTGCGCTCGCGCAGCATGCGCTCGGCCTGGCGCGCCACCGAGACGTCGGAAAATGTCAGCATGGTCTGGCCGTTGGGCAGCGGCACGATGCCGTAGCTCTGGGTGCGGCCGTCCTCGAGTTCGAATTCGCCGCTTTCCGTCAGGCGTGCTCCCTCGTCGAAGGCCGTGACGGCATTGGCGAACAGCTCCCAGGACGGCGATCCCGCCACGCCCTTTCGCAGCGCAAAAGGCGTCGCCCTGGCGAAGGAGCGGATATGCGGCTTGGCCGCCAGGAAGTCGCGCGAGAGCCCCCACATTTCCGCGAAGGTCGGGTTGGAGAGGCGCAGCCGCCCATCCTGGCCGAACACGGCGACCGCTTCCTTCAGGTAGTCGAGCGTTTCGCCCTGCAGGCGGACCAGCGAGTTCAGGCGGCTTTCGAGCTGAAACTTCTCGGTCAGGTCCTCGAACACCCAGGTCGCGCCGCCCTGCGGCTCCGGGCTGGCGAAGACGCGCAACGTGCGTCCGTCGGCCAGATGCCAGAGCGCGTCGGTGGGGCGCGTGGCGCGGTAGGCGGCCAGGATATCGTCCTTCAGGTCGCGCAACGGCCTGTCTTCCGGCATGATGCCGCGCGTGCGCAACTGGTCCATGATGGCGACGTGATCGGGCTTGCCGTCCAGATAGGATTCCGACAGGTCGAAAAGCTTCTGGAACTCGGCATTGTAGTATGTCAGCAGCGTCTTGGCGTCGAAGCGCGCCACCGCCGTCGTCAGGTGGTCGAGCGTCTCGGAATGGCTGCGCAAGGTCGCCTTCAGTTCGCGGCGCACCGTCTCGACGGCGGAGACGTCCGAAGCCAGGCCGGCCGAGCCGAGCGGGCCTGCCGCCTCGATGACGTCGAAATTGCGCCTGTCGCCTTCCACCACCGCGGTCAGCCCGCCGCGGAAGACGCCCGTTCCGGCAACCGACTGGGCGATCGCGGCGCGGTCCTGCGCGTTGAAGAACTCGACCTGCCGGTCCACCGTCTCGTCGACGCTTTCCGCCTCGACGCTGCGGGCGAAGGCCGTATTTACCCATACCAGCACGCCGCTGCGCGCGCGCAGCCACATCGGGGTGGGAGCCGCATCGAACAGGCTCTGCATCGTCTCGATGGTGGCGGTGGTGCGCTGGCGCTCGATGCGCAACGTCGCCAGTTCCTCGCGCATGCCGGACAGGGGCGTGAAGCGCACGACGGCGAGGGCGCCGACCGTGCGTCCGGCCACTTCCAGAGGCCGCCCGTTCGCCAGTTCGACCTCGCGGCGGAAGCCTTCGGCGCTGGCGCGCAACCGGTCGATCTCGCGTTCCAGCGCCATCGCGTCGTAGGCCGGCATCCAGTCCCTGAACGACAGGAAGGCGGCGGCCTCGCGGGGGGCCTCGTATTCCCGCGGGAGGCTGCCGAGCACCTCGGGCGAATCGCGTCCGGCAAAGGCCACGATGCGCTGGTCGGTTGCGGCGATGATGCCGGCTCGGATATCGGCAAGGCCCTGCGCGTCCGCCAGCTCTCCGCGCAGCCTGTCGGCATCGGCCAGAAGGCGGGCGCGCTGGCGCATGTGCCAGACGGCGATCAGCAGGGCGCCGGCCAGGAACAGGGCGGCCACCGCAAGCGCGAGAATCATCTCCGGGCTGGCGGATCCCGCCAGTTGTCCCGCCTGCGTCTCACCCTGCATCCGATTCCCCTCGAGCGTCCCCGCCGGGGCGCGCGCCCCGGCTCGATTCGCTCAAGTTTAGAGCGTCATGCGGGCAGATGGAATCGCTTCCGTGGCCTGTCCGCGAACGAATGCGTCAGTAGCGGTAATGCTCGGCCTTGAAGGGCCCCTGCGGCGATACGCCGATATAGGCGGCCTGGTCCTCGCTGAGCTCGGTCAGGCGCGCGCCCAGCTTGCCGAGGTGCAGCCGCGCCACCTTCTCGTCGAGATGCTTGGGCAGCACATAGACCTCGTTGGCATAGGAGCCGCCCTTGGTGAACAGTTCGATCTGCGCCAGCGTCTGGTTGGTGAACGAGGCCGACATGACGAAGGACGGATGGCCCGTGGCGTTGCCGAGATTGAGCAGGCGTCCCTCGGACAGGAGGATGATGCGCTTGCCGTCGGCAAACTCGATCATGTCGACCTGCGGCTTGACGTTCGTCCACTTCAGGTTGCGCAGCGCGCCGACCTGGATCTCGTTGTCGAAGTGGCCGATATTCCCGACGATGCACATGTCCTTGAGGGCGCGCATGTGCTCCAGCCGCACGACATCCTTGTTGCCGGTGGTGGTGATGATGATGTCGGCCGTCGGCGCGGCGTCCTCCAGCGTCACGACCTCGAAGCCGTCCATCGCGGCCTGCAGGGCGCAGATCGGATCGACTTCCGTCACCTTCACGCGCGCGCCGGCGCCGGCCAGCGACGCGGCGGAGCCCTTGCCCACGTCGCCATAGCCGCAGACCACGGCCACCTTGCCGGCCATCATCACGTCGGTGCCGCGGCGGATGCCGTCGACCAGCGATTCCTTGCAGCCATACTTGTTGTCGAACTTCGACTTGGTGACGCTGTCGTTCACGTTGATGGCGGGGAAAGGCAGGAGGCCCTTCTTCTGCAACTGGTAAAGGCGGTTGACGCCTGTCGTCGTCTCTTCGGTAACGCCACGGATGGCGTCGCGCTGGCGCTTGAAGAAGCCCGGCGTCTTTTCCATGCGCCTGGCGATCTGGCGGAAAAGGATCTCCTCCTCCTCGTTGCCGGGGTTGGACAGCACGTCTTCGCCCGCTTCCGCGCGCGCGCCGATCAGGATGTACATCGTGGCGTCGCCGCCATCGTCCAGGATCATGTTGGAGGGCTCGCCGTCCGGCCACTGGAAGATGCGGTCGGTGTACTCCCAATACTCTTCCAGGCTCTCTCCCTTCACGGCGAAGACGGGCGTGCCCGTCGCGGCGATGGCGGCCGCCGCGTGGTCCTGCGTCGAAAAGATGTTGCACGATGCCCAGCGTACGTCGGCGCCCAGCGCCTGCAGCGTCTCGATGAGCACACCCGTCTGGATCGTCATGTGCAACGAGCCGGAGATGCGCGCGCCCTTGAGCGGCTTGTCGGCGCCGAATTCGTCGCGGCAGGCCATGAGGCCCGGCATCTCGGTTTCGGCGATTGTGAGTTCCTTGCGGCCCCAGTCGGCCAGGGCGATGTCGCGGACGACGTAGTCTTGTGCGGTCATGACGGAAAATCCCGTTCCGGAGCCTCGATCGGCGACCGATCTACCAGATGGGCCGCGCGGCGCACAAGGGGATATAAACTTTTCCTTATGTCTTTGCGTAGCGATCGGCCGACAGGTCGTCGCTGCGGATGTCGGTGCTGCGGCCGCTGACGATATCGGCCAGCAGGCGGGCGGAACCGCAGCTCATCGTCCAGCCGAGGGTGCCGTGACCCGTATTCAGGAAGAGGTTGCGAACCGACGTCTTCCCGATGATCGGCGTGCCATCCGGCGTCATCGGCCGCAGGCCGGACCAGAAGCTGGCGGCAGACAAGTCGCCGCCGGGGAAGAGGTCGCCGACGGACTGTTCCAGCGTACGGCGGCGCGCCTGCGGCAAGGCGTTGTTGTAGCCGGAAATCTCGGCCATGCCGCCCACGCGGATGCGGTCGCCGAGCCGCGTGAGGGCGATCTTGTAGGTTTCGTCCATCACGGTGGATTCGGGCGCCAGCGCGGCGTCGCGGATGGGGATGGTCAGCGAATAGCCCTTCACCGGATAGACGGGGATGCGGATGCCGAGCGGCCGCACCATGAAGGGCGAGAAACTGCCCAGCGCCACGACGACCGCGTCGAAAGCCTCGGTCTGTCCGTCGACGACGATACCGGTGGCCCGGCCACCCTGTTCCACGATCCGCTCGACCTTGCAGCCGAAACGGAACGAGATCCCCGCCGCTTCGGCCATGGCGGCAAGCGAGTTGGTGAACTTGAAGCAGTCCCCCGTCTCGTCCTGCGGGGTCCTGAGCCCACCGGCGATCTTGCCCCTTACGCGCGCCAGCGCCGGCTCGGCCGCAACGCAGCCATCCGCATCCAGCACCTCGTAGGGGATGCCGTCGGCGGCCAGCGCCTTGACGTCCTTGGCGGAGGCGTCCACCTGCGCCTCTGTCCGGAACAACTGCAGCGTGCCGCGCTGGCGGGAATCGTATTCGATGCCCGTTTCCGTCCGCAGCGCCGCCAGGCAGGTGCGGCTGTAATCGGCGACGCGCAGCATGCGGCCCTTGTTGCGGGCATAGGCCGCGGACGTGCAATTGGACAGCATCTGCGCCATCCAGCCCAGCATCGCGGCATCGGGCTTCGGCCGCAGGATCAGCGGAGCATGCTCCATCATCAGCCACTTTATCGCCTTGACCGGAATGCCGGGCGCTGCCCAGGGCGACGAATAGCCGAACGAGACCTGGCCGGCATTTGCGAAGCTGGTTTCCAGCGCCGGACCCTTCTCGCGGTCGAACAGCGTCACCGCGTGGCCGGCCTTGCCGAGATACCAAGCCGATGTGACGCCGATGACGCCGCCACCCAGAACTGCGACCTTCATGCGACGGCTCCCTTGCCGGTTTCGTCGCGATAGACGCGCGTGAAGCGCATGCCGAGCGACGTCAGGATTTCGTAGGATATGGTGCCGGCATCCGCCGCGACCGCGTCGAGAGTGCGGTGCGGCCCGACCAGTTCGACCCGATCGCCCGGCGCAAGCGCCGGCACGGCGGTCGCGTCGAGGATGATGCTGTCCATCGATACCCGCCCTGCGAAGGGCAGCGCATGGCCCTCGAACCAGGCCGAACCCCTGTTGCTCGAGGCTCGATGCCATCCGTCCGCATAGCCGACCGGGATGGTGGCGAGGCGCATCCGGCCCGTGGCATGGCGGCTGAACCCGTAGCCGATGCCGGCGCCGGGCGGCACCGTGCGGATCTGCGCCACGGGCGCTTCAACCGTCGCCACCGGTTTCATCGGGTTCGGCCGGCCGGGGATGGGCGCGCCGCCATAGAGCGCGATACCGGGCCGGACGAGGTCGAAGCGGAAATCCGGCCCCAGCATGATCCCGGCCGAATTGGCGAGCGACCGGCGGGCCGCGGGCAACAGCGCCGACAGTGCCCGGAAATTGGCTAGCTGCATCGCGTTGGCTGCGTTGTCCGGCTCGTCGGCGCAGGCGAGATGACTCATGAACAGGGTGAAGTCGAGGCCCTCGAACGCGGTGGCGTCGGCGGCGATGGCCTCGAGCTCTTCGGGCGGCAGTCCAAGGCGGGACATTCCGGTGTCGGCCTGCAGGGCGGCGGGCAGGCGTCGGCCGAGCCGGTGGGCAAGTGCGCGCCAGGCCGCAAATTGCGGGCGCGAATTGAGAACGGGGGTGATCCGTCGCTCCGCGCACTCCGCCTCGAGCTCCGGCTGCACGCCGTTCAGGACGAAGAGTTCGGCATCGCCGGGCAATCCGTCGCGAAGGGAAAGCGCCTCCATGAGTTGGGCGACGAAGAATGTCCGGCACCCTTCTTGGTACAGGACCTGCGCGATCCGCGCGGCGCCCAGGCCATAGGCATCGGCCTTGACGACGCCGGCCACGGCCGCTCCGGCGGCTGCTTGGCACAGGCCGCGATAATTAGACCGCACGGCGGCAAGGTCGATCGTCAGGGTGCCCGCGCCGACCATGGCCAGTGGTGAAATGTCGATTGACCCGCTGGAATGCATGACGTTCGGCCCGTTCATCCCGATCTTCCCCGCTGCGGCGCGATAAGGGAAGAATGGCCGAATGATTGTCGAATGTTTGCGCTTATGAGAGAAGGAAAGACGAATATGCGTCCGCCAGGCGCATGAAGTTCGAAAGGTCCGCAATAATTTGCACGACATCGACCGAATAGACCGCGCCATCATCCGTGCCCTGCGGCAGGACGGGCGCCAGACCAATTCAGCGCTGGCCCAGAAGGTCGGCCTGTCGCAGTCGGCATGCCTTCGGCGCGTGCAGATCCTGGAGGAGCGGAAGGTGATCCGCGGCTACACCGCGCTCGTCTCCGGCCCGGCGGCGGCGGATGCGCATGTGGTGATCGTGCGCATCAGCCTGGAGCGGCAGACGGAAGACGTGCTGAACCGCTTCGAGGCCGAGGTGCTGAAGCACCCCGAAATCCGCGAATGCTACCTGATGACGGGCGAGGAGGATTACCTCCTGCGTCTCGAAGTCGCCGGGGCGGGCGATTACGAGCGCGTCCACAAGGAGATCCTCTCGCGCCTGCCGGGCGTGTTGCGGATCAACTCCAGCTTCGCGATCCGTAGCGTTCTCTAGAAAGCGAGATATCGGAATGATATATCTGGATATCAGAAGGAGATATCCAGATGGCGCTTTTCATTCGTGATGCCGATGTCGATGCGATGGCTGAAGAGATAAAGATGCTGACGCAGGCGCCGACAAAGGCTGCGGCCGTCCGCGAGGCGCTGCGTGCGCAACTCAACCAAATTCGGAAAGAGCTGCCGATCAGGGAAAGGTTGAAGCGCGCGAGAAGGCTGGCCGATGCGCTGGGACCGAGCGATCCGAGCTTCGAGATGAAAGCCTTTAGCGACGACATGTGGGGCGGCATTTAATGTTTATCGACGCTTCCGCGATCGTTGCTGTTCTCACCCGCGAACCGGGTTTCGAAGAGCTTGAAAGGCGCCTGAACGAAATTCGGGGTACATTCTACGTCTCTCCCTTGGTTCGTTACGAAGCCACGCTTGCCCTTGCTCGCGCCAAGAGCGGAGAGAGAAGGCCGGATGCGGAACTCGTCTCTTATGCCGAAGCGGTTGTTTCAGCATTCATCGAGGACATCGGCGCTGAAGAGGTATCCATCGACAGTAAAATCGGCGTTGCGGCGATAGAGGCGTCTGCACGCTATGGAAAGTCTGTCGGCCATGCGGCGGATCTCAATTTCGGCGACTGTTTTGCCTATGCGTGTGCTCGGCGCCTCGGCGTCGGCCTGATCTACAAGGGCTCGGATTTTATCCATACCGACCTGGCTTGAGGCGGCGGTCGCGAGCGGCCGCCGCAAACACATCCCGCCTATTCCTTGACCGCGCCCGTCATCGACGAGACGTAATAGTCGACGAAGAAGGAATAGAGGATCACCACGGGCAGCGAGCCGATCAGCGCTCCGGCCATGAGCGACCCCCATTCGTAGACGTCGCCGCGCACCAGTTCCGTCAGGACGCCCACCGGCACCGTCTTGTTTTCCGAAGACTGGATGAAGGTCAGTGCGTAGATGAACTCGTTCCACGACAGGGTGAAGGCGAAGATGCCGGCCGAGATGAGGCCGGGGATCGCCAGCGGCAGCACGATCTTGGTCAGGATCTGCCATCGTGTCGCACCGTCCACCAGCGCGCTTTCCTCCAGTTCGAACGGGATCGACCGGAAGTAGCCCATCAGCAGCCAGGTGCAGAAGGGGATCAGGAACGTCGGGTAGGTCAGGATCAGCGCCAGCCGCGTGTCGAAGATGCCTGCCTGGAAGACGATGAAGGCGAGCGGAATGAACAGGATGGACGGCGGCACCAGATAGGCGAGGAAGATCGACAGGCCCGCCACGCGCGCGCCGCTGAAGCGCACCCGCTCGATGGCGTAGGCGGCGAAGACGGAGGCGCCCAGCGACAGGAAGGTGGAGGCGACCGCCACGATGATCGTGTTCCACAGCCAGCCCGGATAGGACGTCTCGAATAGGAGATAGCGGATGTGGTCCAGCGTCGGCCTGACCACCCAGAACGGGCTGTAGGTCTGGTAATCGGTCAGCTGCTCGTTCGGCTTAACCGCCGTGATCGCCATCCAGTAGAAGGGAAACAGCAGGACGAAGACGAAGACCGCCAGTGGCAGGTAGATCACCAGGATCCGGCGGGCCAGCGTGTCGTGGTGCGACATGCCGACGATGTCGTCGACGACGGGAGCGGCATTGGCTTGGGTCGTATCGGTCATTGTCGGTGCCTCAATCGTTGCCGCCCTGCTGCCACTTGCGGCGTTGCAGGCCGAAGAAGCTTAACAGGATTGCTGCGAGCAGGAAGGGGATCATGGCGACGGCGATGGCCGCGCCCTCGCCGAGCTGGCCGCCCGGTATGCCGCGCTGGAAGGACAGCGTCGCCATCAGGTGCGTCGCATTGACGGGGCCGCCGCGCGTCAGCACGTAGATGAGCTGGAAATCGGTGAAGGTGAACAGGACCGAGAAGGTCATGACGACGGCGATGATGGGCGTCAGCAAGGGCAGGGTCACGCTACGGAACCGCTGCCACGATGTCGCGCCGTCCAGTGCCGCGGCCTCGTGCAGCGATTGCGGAATGGTCTGCAGGCCGGCCAGCAGCGAGATGGCGACGAAGGGAATGCCGCGCCAGACATTGGCCGCGATCACCGAGGCGCGCGCATTGGTGGGATCGCCGAGGAAGTTGATGGGCGCGTCGATCAGCCCCCATTGCATCAGCACCCAGGAGATGATCGAGAACTGGCTGTCGAAGATCCACCAGAAGGCGAGCGCCGACAGCACGGTCGGAACCACCCACGGAAGAAGGATGATGGCGCGGAAGAGATTCTTGAAGGGCAGGTGCTCGTTCAGGATGATGGCCAGCCACAGGCCCAGCGCGAATTTCAGCACCGACGCGACGGTGGTGTAGAGCACCGTGTTGAAGACCGACATCCAGAAGACGCTGTCGTCGAACAGCCAAAGGTAGTTCTCCAGGCCGATGAAGACGCCCGGCCTGCCGATCTGCGTATCCGTGAAGCCGAGCCAGACGCCCAGGAACAGGGGATAGGTCAGAAAGCAGATCAGGAAGACCGCTGCCGGCAGCATGAACAGAAGGCCGAGGCCGTTCCGGCTTTGCGACAGGCGGTCGAGGAAGGAGGGCTTGGGCGCACTCTCGATGCTGGACATGGATCGTTTCCCCGAAGGATGGGCCGGGCGGAAGACCGGGTCCGCCTCGGAGGCGGACCCGGCGATACCCCATGCAGGCTTTAGCGGTAGTAGCGGCTGGCGCGGCGTTCGGCGTTGCGCATCGCATCTTCCGGCGAGCGCTGGCCGGTGACGGCCTCCGCGAACATGTCCACCAGCACGTAGTCGGCCATGGCGCCCGCCGAGGCGGAGCCGAGCGGGCCGGCGTAGCCGTTCGGGCGCAGGCTCGCCGAAGCGCGCGAATAGGGCTCGTGGATCGGGTTGGCGGTCCACACCGGGTTGCTCTCGTAGGCCCGCAGCGGCTGGCAGCAATAGGCGTTGGCGCCCTCTACCCAGGCGTTCATCTGGTCATTGCCGTAGATGAACTTCAGGTAGGCCTTCGCGGCCTCCGGATATTGCGTATGGGCAAAGACCGACATGGTCGAGGCCTGGTGCAGCTCGACCGATTCTCCGACCGGCCCGATGGGCAGGTTCACCGAGCGCATGTCGGCGGCAAGCTCGGCCAGTGCCGGATCCTTCGTCGCGGCATAGTACATCGACACGCCGTTCGCCGTCAGGGATACCTGGCCGGCCAGGAAGGCGCGGTTGTTGTTGACGTCGAGCCAGCTTTCCGTGCCGGGGATGAAGGTCTTGTACAGCTCCTGCGCATACTGGATCGCGGCCAGGGTCTCCGGGCTGTTGATGGTGACGGCGCCTGCCTCGTCCACCATCTTGCCGCCATGGCTCCACAGCAGCCAGTGGGCGTAATTGTTGCCGTCGCCAACCGCCTTGCCGTGGGGGAAGCCCGCCGGCGTGCCCTTGGCCTGCAACGCCTTGCAGAGCTCGAGGAAACCGGCGGTGTCCTCCGGAAATTCGCTGAAGCCGGCAGCCTTCATGTGGCTGTCGCGGTAGCAGATCGCGTTGCCGATGGCGCAGAGCGGCAGGGCGATGAACTTGCCGTCGCGCTTGGCATAGCCTTCCAGGCCAGGATACCAGCCGCCGTCGCGCGCGCCGAGATACTCGCCGAGGTCGGTAAGGTCGAGGAGCTTGTCCGGATATTGCTGCGGATCGTCGAACCAGCTCATGACGATGTCCGGGCCGGAGCCGACATTGGCGGCCACCGCCGCCTTCGGGCGAACGTCTTCCCAGCTTTCCTTGTCGATCCGCACCTCGACGCCGGTCGCGTCGGTGAAGGCCTTCGTGTTGGCCAGGAAGGCTTCTTCCTCGGCCGGCACGAACGGGACCCAGCGCAGCACGCGCAGGGAAGCGCCGGCTTCCGGCGTGAAGGTTGGCTCGGCGGCCTGTGCGAAGGCGTTGCCGATACCGAAGCGACCGCCGAGGGCCGCGCCGGCGGCGATGCCGGCGGTGCCGGCAAGGACGTTTCTGCGCGTGATCTTCATGGGTTGTGTTCCTCCCTGCGTTTCCCGGGACTTATCCTCCTGCCGCGCCCATCCCGGATCCTGCGCGGCGAACGGATCAGTCGACGAGGCGTTGGCCGCTCTTGGCGTCGAACAGATGAATGGCGTTCGGGTCGATCGCCACATGGATCGTCTCGCCCGGCGCGACGGCGACGCGCTCGCGGAAGACGCAGCTGATCTCGGATTGGCCGAGCTTCGCCACGACCTGGCTTTCGTAGCCTGTCGGCTCGATCACCACGACCTGCAGCGGCACCCCGGACGCAGACAGCGTCATCGCTTCCGGGCGCATACCGTAGACAAGGTCCTTGCCCAGCGCCGAAGCCGGCGGCCGGCCGACCGGCAACACGGTCCCGTCACCGGTCACGAAGCGGGTCGGATCGTTCGGGTCCAGACGCCCGGACACCATGTTCATGGCGGGCGAGCCGATGAAGCCGGCGACGAACAAATTGGCCGGCCTGTCGTAGAGGTCGAGCGGCTTGCCGACCTGCTCGACGATGCCGTCATGCATGACGACGATCTTGTCGGCCATGGTCATGGCCTCGATCTGGTCGTGCGTCACGTAGACCGTGGTCGTCGTCAGGCGCTGATGAAGGTTCTTGATCTCGGCGCGCATCGACACGCGCAGCTTGGCGTCGAGGTTGGACAGCGGCTCGTCGAACAGGAACACCTGCGGGTCGCGTACGATGGCGCGCCCCATGGCGACGCGCTGACGCTGGCCGCCCGAAAGCTGCCGGGGGAAGCGGTCCAGAAGATGCGACAGCCCCAGGATCTGCGCCGCCGGCGCGACGCGGCTCTCGATCTCGCTGGCCGACGCTCCCTTGAGCTTCAGCGAGAAGGCCATGTTGTCGCCGACCGTCATATGCGGATAGAGCGCATAGTTCTGGAACACCATGGCGATGTCCCTGTCCTTGGGCGGCAATTCGTTGACCACCTTGTTGCCGATGCGAATCTCGCCCGAGGTGATGTGTTCCAGCCCCGCCAGCATGCGCAGGAGGGTGGATTTGCCGCAGCCCGACGGACCGACGAGGATGACGAACTCGCCATCCTCGATGTCGATGTTGACACCCTTGATGACCGGGTGGGCGCCATAGTTCTTGCGCACGTCGACGATATCGACAGATGCCATTCTTGCTCCTCCCGCAAGCGCGCCGCCTCTCTCCCGCGGCGCGGTTTGCCTGTTATCCCGTTTCCCGTCAGCCGCGTCCGACGAAGGGCATCCTGTTGGCCATGACGGTCATGGTGAGCACGTTGGCGCTCAGCGGCAGGCCGGCCATGTAGCGGACGGCCTCGCCGACCAGCTTCGGGTCGATGGTCGCTTCCGCCGCCGTGCTGCCGTCCGCCTGCAATACGCCCTTGGAGATCGTCGTCGTCATCTCGCTGGCGGCATTGCCGATATCGATCTGCCCGCAGGCGATGTCGAAGGCCCGGCCCTCCAGCGACGTCGCCTTGGTCAGCCCCGAGATCGCGTGCTTGGTGGCGGCATAGGGCGCCGAATGCGGCCGCGGCGTCGTGGCCGATACCGAGCCGTTGTTGACGATGCGCCCCCCTTGCGGCGATTGCGCCTTGAACTGCCGCACGGCGGCCTGCGTGCACAGGAAGGCGCCCGTCAGATTGGCGGCAACCACTGTGTTCCACTCGTCGAAGGCGACGTCTTCCAACGCCTTCAGGGGGGCGTTGACCCCGGCATTGTTGACCAGGAGGTCGATGCGCCCGAAGCGCTCGACGACGGTGTCGAACAGGGCCTTCACATCGTCCGGCCGGGAAATGTCGGCCGCCACTGCGATTACCGCGCCGCCGGAGGAAAGCTCGGCGGCGGTCGCGTCCAGGACGTCCTTGCGGCGTCCGGTGATGACCACGCTGAAGCCCGCTTCCGCCAGCTCCCGGGTGATGGCCTTGCCGACGCCCGTTCCGCCGCCGGTGACGATGGCGACCTTGCCGTCGCCATTCCTGTCGTTGCTCATTGCGATGCCCTTGTTGTCTCGTCCCGTCGTCTCGTTCCCGATGCCGGTTCAGGCCGCGATGCGCCCGCCGAGTTCGTCATCGATATGCGCCCGGATGATCGCGTCGAAATCGGTTTCGGCGGTGAAGCCGAGTTCGCGCGCACGGCGCGCCTCGAAATTGGTGGCCCAGCCGGCGACGATGCGCTGGATGGTCTCGTCCGGCTCGCGGCGGATCAGCCGCACGGCCTTGTCGCCGGCGACGCGCCGCAATGCTTCGATCTCTTCGCCCACGGTCGCCGAAAGGCCGGGCATCGTCAGGTTGATGCGGGGGCCGACCGGCGCAAGATCCATCGTTGCCGCATGGATGAAGAAGCCGACGGCCGAGCGTGGGCTGGCGAACCAGTGCCGGACGCTTTCGTCCACGGGCAGGACGGCCTCGTGCCCGGAAAGCGGCTCGCGCAGGATGTTGGAGAAGAAGCCCGACGCCGCCTTGTTGGGCTTGCCGGGGCGGATGCAGATCGTGGGAAGGCGGATACCGATGCCCGACAGAAACCCCTTGCGGGAATAGTCCGCCAGGAGAAGCTCGCCGATGGCCTTCTGCGTGCCGTAGCTGGTGAGCGGATAGAGGGCGAAATCCTCGGCGATCGTCTCGTCGAAGGGCGCTCCGTAGACCGCGATGGACGAAGCGTAGACGACGCGGGGCTTGTAGGGCTGCTTCATGCCCTCGTGGCGGATCGCCTCCAGCAGGGCATGCGTGCCGGTCTGGTTGACGCGGTAGCCCTTGTCGAAGTCGGCTTCCGCTTCGCCGGAAACGACGGCGGCCAGATGGATGATCAGGTCCGGCCGGCCGGAAACGAGCCGTTCCGCCACGCCGGGCTCGGAAAGATCGACAGCCTCGCCGGTTGCGACGGCACTCAGCGCCGCAGGCGCCGCTGGCTCCACCACGTCGACCAGCGTCAGCCTGTCGATCGCCGCGCCCAGCGCCTCGGGCTCCGCGGCTACCTTGTCCAGTATCTTGCGACCGACCATTCCGGCCGCCCCGATCATCAGTACGTGCATTGCGCCTGCTTCCGTTAATGGCCCGGGACGCCGACGCCCTTGAGCCTCAAGACAGTTGGAACGGGAAAGTGCCGTGACGTTTGCGATGGACGGCCCTCAGGCCGAAACCCCGCTATCCGCCGGCATGCGCATGATGCTCATGAAGGCCTCCCCCGATCGGCGTTTCCGGGCTTCCGGAGCGGCCGTAGAACCAGAATTCGTGTGGGAGCCGGCATCCGGCTTCCGTTTCCTGCGCCATCTTTCTGGTAGCGCTTGCGTTACGCCTAGCGAATTGCGATCACTCTGCCAAGCGCATTCTGGCAGCGCTGCCAAAAAAAGTATGACGATATCGTGTGGCGGGGATCGAACCCCTGTCGCACGGGGTGCGCGGCCAGCGCATCCCACCCCGGGGGAGGGGCTCCGACATGAAGGATCGGTACGGGCAACCGGCGGAACTGTCCGCCGTTACGCTTCGGGAAGTCAGCCGCGAAGCTGGCGTCGGAGCCAGCACGGTGTCGCGCGTGCTACGCAACCAGGGCTCCTTTTCCGCCAGGACGCGGGATCGTGTGCTGCAGGCGGTGGAGAAGCTCGGCTATGTACCGAACAGGCTGGCGGGCGCCCTCGCATCGGCCGGATCCAACCTCGTCGGCATCGTCATTCCCTCGCTTCACAATGTCGTCTTCCCCGATCTCCTGCGCGGTGTCACGCGCCAGCTCGACCGGACGGGCCGGCAGGCGGTGATCGGCGTCAGCGAATACTCCATCGAGAGGGAGCAGGCCCTGGTGGCCTCCATGCTGGCGTGGCGGCCCGCAGCGCTCCTGCTGGTCGGGCTGGAACATACGGATCGGACGCGCCAGATGCTGGATGCCGCCCATATCCGCGTGGCGGAACTGCTGGATCTCGATGGCGAAGGCGTGGATATCGTCATCGGGTTCTCGCATCGGGAGGCCGGGCGCGCCTGCGCACGCCACCTTCTCGAACGCGGTTACCGGAAGATCGCCTATATCGGTCGCGACTTCGCCAGCGACCGGCGCAGTGCCAAACGGTGTGCCGGCTTCCGCGAGATCCTGCGCGAGTCCGGGCTGGATCTCGTCGCGATCCGCGAACTGGACGGAGAGTCGTCCACCGAACTCGGCCGTGCCGCACTGGGGTCTCTGCTTGCGGAGCGCGTGCCGATGGACGCCGTGTTCTGCTCGAACGACGATTATGCGGTCGGAGCGCTGTTCCACTGCATGGCTTGCGGCGTCGACGTGCCGGGACAACTGGCGATCATGGGCTATAACGGGCTCGATATCGGGCGGGCGGCGCCGCTGCCGCTGGCAACCGTTTTGACCCCGCGCGTCGAAGTCGGCGAGATCGCGGCGCTGAAGGTCTTTTCCGACGAGCCGTCGCAGCGGCTGCAGGTGCCGTTCACCATCATCCCCGGAGCGACCGCCTGACGATCAGGGCCTTCCTCAGCCCTGCCATTGCGGGCGCGATCGCTTCCGCCTACGCATCCAGCGTTTCGGCCTCCTGTTCGGGAAGTTTTCATGACGCAATTCATCTCGCCCAGCCTCCTTCCCATCCTGCTTCTGGTCTGCTCCAACGTCTTCATGACCTTCGCCTGGTACGGGCACTTGAAGTTCGAGAACAAGCCGCTTCTTGCCGTCATACTGGTAAGCTGGGGCATCGCCTTCTTCGAGTATTGCCTCGCCGTGCCTGCAAACCGCTACGGTTCGCACGTCTATTCTGCGGCCGAACTGAAGACGATGCAGGAGGTGATAACCCTCGCCGTGTTCGCGGTGTTCTCAGTCACCTATCTCGGCGAGCGCCTGACGGTGAACCATCTGGTCGGCTTCGGTTTCATTGCGCTCGGAGCCTTCTTCATCTTCAAGGGACCACTCCGTTTCTGAGCATCAGCGTCCGATCGGACGCACGGCGCGCCAAGCGCTTCCGGGGCTTGAAAGAGCGTGCGGCACAGCCCATCTTCAGGGCCGGTTGCTGGCACCTGCCGCCCGCGGGCCCGGATGGGCCCTTGGTGAAGTCCAGCCTCACCTGCGATCCATCGGTGTCATCTCCGGGGCGCATCGTGGCAATGCGGGCACCATGCAGGAAGCCGCCTCTCTACGTTCGGAGAGACCCGACATGACCATGACATTCGACACAATCAGCGCCCGGACCCTCAAGTCCGAGGCGAAAGCCCTGCGCGAGAGCAGTGCGCGGACTGGCCTTGCCATGACGCACGGAGCGGCCCTCGAGGCGGTCGCCAGGGCGCATGGCTTCCGTGACTGGAATACGGCGCGAGCCACCTTGCCGGATCATGCCGCGGCACCGTTCCAGGTGGGCATGCGCGTCGGCGGCCATTATCTCGAGCGGCCTTTCGAGGGCCTCGTCGTCGGCGTCCGGCTGCTGGGCAGCCGTCCGCTCCTGTCGGTGACGATCCAGTTCGACAAGCCGGTCGACGTCACGCCGAACCTGATGTTCGAGACCCTGCGCCAGCGCGTCACCGCGACGGTGAATACCGAGGGCGTCTCGCCCGAATTGCGCGGCAACGGCAAGCCGGTCATGCAGTTGGCCCACCTTTAGGTCGGCGCACCCTACGCAAGCAGAAAAGGGGCTCCGGACATCTCCGGAGCCCCTTTTCCATGAAGATTCTGGAGAGCCCCCTCCGGCAGATCTTAAGCAAGGCCGAGGAAGCTGAGGATTGCGATGATGACGACAACAACCCCGATGATGTAAAAGATGTTCACGGCGTCTCTCTCCTGTTTTGGTCGAGCATTCAACGCCGGGTGCGACACAATGTTCCGACGGATGTGGACGGATGTGGACGGATGTTTCATTCCGTCCATGCGAATGATCACTGCGCCGCGACCGGTTCGGCGATGCCGCGCTGCTTCAACCAGTCGCGCATCTCCGCAATTTCCTTCTCCTGAGCCGCGATGACTTCTTGCGCCAGCGTGCGCGTGAATTCGTCCTTGCCGTATTCCAGCACGATCTTCGCCATGTCGATCGCGCCCTGATGATGCGGGATCATGCCCAACACGAAGGCAACGTCGGGATCGGCATTCTCGACACCCTCCATCATCGGCCCGTGCATCCTGTCCATCGCGTCCATGTACGCTTCGGTGGCGGGAGATGCCGTTTGCGCCGACGTCATGGCCGACATGTCGTGCCCCGCATGGGACCCGTTATCCTGTGCGGATGCGCCCGTTGCCGTCATGGCCGCGAACGCCGCTGCAAGAAGAAACCGCTTCATGATGCTGTCCAACCCCGTCTCTGGCGCGCCGTCCGCAATGGCCGGCACCGTGGTGGAACCGCCAGTACCCCTTCCAACCATGGGAAGGTCAAATCGTAATTCGGCGGTCGACCAAACGTGAGCGGTTGGCGAATATTTAACCTTGCATGACAGAAGGATGAAGGTTCATAAGGCTGTCATCGTATGGAGGGCTTATGAATACCTTCTCCGTTGGGCGTCGCTTCGCCGGCTTGACGCTCCTTGTGCTTGCGGCGACGCTTGCCCTGGCATTCGCTGCGGCAGGCCTATTGGGTTTCGAGGCCGCCTCTATCGAGGAGGGGCCGCTCGAGCGCGCCCAGGAAATCGTGCTGGCGCTGTCCATCTTCCTGTTCGTCGGTGCCGCGATCTACCAGCGTGGGGCCGGCCGGATGGCAAGCTTCGGCATGGTCCTGCTGTGCATCGTCTTCTTCCTGCGCGAACTGGAGCTTCCGGTCAGCGGACCGGTGACGGCCTACCTTCATACGGACACGTTCCGGTTGCACGAGACGATCGCGCTGCTGGCGCTTGGCCTTCCGTACCTGGCTCTCCGCTGGCGTCTGATTCCGCAGTTCTGGCACTATGCCGTATCCTTGCGCGGCTGGCCCTTCGTCCTGTCCGCCGCCCTGGTCGGGCTCGGCGCGGCCGCCGAAGCGATGGTGCCGTATTTTCCCGTCTGGTCGATGGGTGTCTTCTTCGAGGAGACCTTCGAAACGATGGCTTACGTCGTGCTTGCCTGCCTTGCGGTGCATGTGCTGTCGGCTGCCTTCCAGCAATGCCAGACACAGGCGGCCGATGCGATGCCGGGGCCCGTCACACGGCTCCGCTGAAGCGCATGCCGCTTTCCGTTCGATAACGATCGAAGACCGCGGCGGCCAGGCGCACGAAGGGGCGGCCGATCTCGGTCATTTCTATCCGTGTTCCGGCAACCCGCACGAGCCCGTCCGCCACGTAGGGCCGCAGAAGGGCGACTTCGTCGGCGAACCGGCCTCCATCCGTACCGAGATCTATCTGCAGATTGCACATCAACGCCTCGATGATCGACGCGCGGCGACGATCATCGTCCGAAAGCTCGTGACCGCGCCGCGTCGCCAGGCGGCCCTCCGTCACCATCCGCGAATAGGCGCCGATCGCGGGCTCGTTCTGGACGAAGCCTCCGGGCAGTTGCGAGATCGCGGATGCGCCAAAGCCGATCAGGCTGTTTCCCTCGTCGTCCGTATAGCCCTGGAAATTCCGGTGAAGGCGGCCTCCGCGCATGGCCTGCGCCAACGGATCGTCCGCAAGGGCATAATGGTCGATGCCGACGCGTTCATAGCCATGGCTGATGAGGCTGTCGCGTACGGCCTCGGCCAACGCCATCCGCAGGACCGGTCCGGGAAGCCGCTGCGGATCGATGAGCCTCTGGTTGGCGCGACGGTGCGGGAGGTGGGCGTAGCCGTAGCAGGCTATCCTGTCCGGCCGCATCGCCGCGACGGCGTCGCAGGTATCGGCGATGCTTCGCTCGGTCTGCTCCGGCAGGCCGTAGATAAGGTCTATATTGATCCGCGCGATGCCCGCATCCCGCAGCGTGCCCACGGCTGCCCTGACGACATCCATGGGTTGCTCGCGGCCGATGGCCTGCTGCACGACGGGGTTGGTGTCCTGGACGCCGAGACTTGCCCTGTCGACGCCGATATCCACCAGGCGTCGGCATAGCTCCGGCGACAATTGGCGCGGGTCCAGCTCGATGGAGTGCTCGCGGATATCCGATGTGTCGAAATGCCGGGCGAGCGTGTCGACGATCCGGACGAGCCCTTCGGCCCCCAGGATGGAGGGCGTGCCGCCGCCCCACGCCAGCCGGCCGATCGGGATGCGGCCGGCGCACAGGCCGGCAACGAGCCGGATCTCCTCTGCCAGCCTGTCGCGATAGGCATCGATGACGGTGTCGCGGCGCGCCATCTTTGCGTGGCATCCGCAGTAATGGCAGATCTGCTGGCAGTACGGCACATGGACGTAAGCGGAGACTGCCTCCCGCGGGTCGAGGTCGCGCAGCCAGCGTGCATGGTCGCGCGGGCCGACGGCAGCGTCGAAATCCGCTGCAGTCGGGTAGGAGGTGTAGCGGGGAACGGACAGGGCGGCGTAACGCTCCACGGTGTCCATCCTAGACGTTCCGCCGCGATGCCGGCTTGCCGCGGAACGGGCCGTCCGCCGGCCGCACCTGCAGACGATCCTCGCGCATTTCGAACCACATTGCGTTGAGGATGGCGAAGGCGCAGGCGAGGCCGACGCCGAGAATCCACGAGAAGTACCACATGGCTATCGTTCCTTTCCGTCAGTAGGCGTTGGGGTTGCGCTCGATGCTCTGCGCCGTCACCGGGCCGCGCATGACGCTGTAGACCCAGGTGGTGTAGGCCAGGATGAGCGGCAGGAAGACGAGCGTCGCCAGCAGCATGATGAACAAAGTGAGGTGGCTCGACGAGGCATCCCAGACCGTCAGGCTGACGCCGGGATCGAGGGATGAGGGCAGCAGGAAGGGAAACAGCGACAGGCCCGCCGTGGCCACGATGCCGGTGACCGACAGGCTCGAACCGCCGATCGAAAGCCAGCCGTTTCGGACAGACAGGCCGGCGAGGTACAGGAGCGCGCCGAGAAAGCCGAGCGCCGGGGCGGCGATCATCCACGGATGGGCTCCGAAATTGGTGAGCCATCCGCCGGGCACGAGCGCGACCGTCTTGGCAAGCGGATTGGAGGGCAGCGTGGTGACGATCGCGCCCGTCACGCGGTAGCCGTCGATGCCGTAAGCGATCCACAATCCGCCGAGGGCGAAGAGGGCGAGGGTCAGCACGGCTGCGATCCGGCCATAGCTTCGGCTGCGATCCGCCACCGCGCCCCGTGTCCGGGTGGCGATCACGCCGGCGCCGTGCATGACCAGCATGGCCACGCTGAGTACGCCGCACAGAAGCGGGAAGGGCCGCAGGAGGCCGAAGAACGATCCCTCGTAGCTGGGGCGCATGGCCGCGTCGAGGCCGAAGGGAACGCCCAAGAGCACGTTACCCACGGCGACGCCGAAGATGAGCGCCGGGACGAACCCGCCGATGAAAAGGGCCCAATCCCACAGGCTGCGCCAGCGCGGATCGGCGATCTTGCCGCGGAACTTGAAGCCGACGGGCCTGAGAATCAGCGCCAGGAGCACGGTGATCATGGCAAGGTAGAAGCCGGAGAACGACACGGCGTAAAGCGCGGGCCAAGCCGCGAAGATGGCGCCGCCGCCGAGCACAAGCCAAACCTGGTTTCCTTCCCAGGTGGGGCCGATGAGGTTGATGAGGATGCGGCGCTCCTCGTCGGTGCGCGCGGCGAAGGGCAGGAGCGTGCCGACGCCGAGGTCGTAGCCGTCGGTGACGGCGAAGGCGATCAGCAGGATGCCCAGAAGCGCCCACCAGATCAGCCGCATGGTTTCATAGTCGAGGGGAATGTCGATCATCTTTCGATATCCTGTTGGCGGCGTCGTTCAGTGCCGATCCGGGGTGGCCGCCGCGCCTTGCGGCGCAACAGGCGCGCCGGAGACGGCCTCCATGACGAGGTTGTGCCCGCTGGGTCCGGCCTTGATGACCTTGAGCATCAGGAGAACCATGATGATCGCCAGCACGGTGTAGAGCGTGACGAAGAAGCCGAGGCTGATCGCAAGGTCGGTCACCGAAAGGTCGGAAGCGGCATAGAAGGTTGGCAGTACGCCCTCGACCGCCCAGGGCTGGCGCCCGTACTCCGCGATGAACCAGCCGGCTTCGGCAGCGATCCAGGGCAGCGGCAGGCTGATCAGCGCCAGTTGGAGGAAGCGCCGGCTTTCCACGATGCGGTGCTTGCTCGTCTGCCAGAAGGCGAAGGCGAAGAAGGCTATGAAGTAGAAGCCCAGCGCCACCATGATGCGGAAGGACCAGAACATGGGGGCGACACCGGGGACGGTATCGAGCGCGGCGGCGGTGATCTCGTCCTGCGTGGCATTCAAAATGTCCTCGCGGTAGCGCTTGAGCAGCAGCGCGTAGCCGAGGTCGGGCCATGTCTCAGCAAACCGGGCCCGGGCGGCTTCGTCCGTACCGTCGGCGCGGATGGCCTGAAGGGCGCGATAGGCCTCCAGCCCATTGGCGATGCGATGGCCGGATGTTTCGACGAGGTCGAGAATGCCCGGGATCTCGCCCGTCAGGGAGCGTGTCGCGATCAGTCCCAGAGCGTAGGGAACCTGGATCTCGAAGCGATTCTGCCCGTTGCCCGGGAGGGCGAAGAGGTTGAATCCGGCGGGAGCCGGCTCGGTGTGCCACATGGCTTCCATGGCCGCGAGCTTCATCTTCTGGTGCTGGGTGGCCGCGTAGCCGCTTTCATCGCCCAGGACGACGACCGACAGCGACGCTGCCAGGCCGAAGCTGGCGGCGACCGCGATGGAGCGCTTGGCCAGGTCCAGATGCCGGCCGCGCAGGATGAAGTAGGCACTGATCGCTATGACGAACATGGCGCCGGTGACGTAGCCCGCGCTGACCGTATGGACGAACTTGGCCTGCGCGACCGGGTTGAAGATCACCGCCATGAAATCGGTGATCTCCATCCGCATCGTGTCCGGATTGAAGGTCGAGCCGACGGGGTTCTGCATCCAACCGTTGGCGATTAGGATCCAGAGTGCCGAGAAGTTGGCGCCCAGCGCGACCAGCCAGGTGACGCAGAGGTGCTGGACCTTGGAAAGCCTGTCCCAGCCGAAGAAGAAGAGGCCGACGAAGGTCGCTTCCAGGAAGAAGGCCATCAGCCCTTCGATGGCCAGGGGCGCACCGAAGATGTCGCCGACATAGTGGCTGTAATAGGCCCAGTTCATGCCGAACTGGAACTCCATGACGATGCCGGTGGCGACGCCCATGGCGAAGTTGATGCCGAAAAGCGTGCCCCAGAAGAGCGTCATGCGGCGCCAGATCTCGCGCCCCGTCATGACGTAGACGCTTTCCATGATGGCCATCAGGAATGACAGGCCGAGCGTCAGCGGCACGAAGATGAAGTGGTACATCGCCGTTGCCGCGAATTGCAGCCGCGACAGGTCGACGACCGTCAGATCGATCATGGTTTCATTCGCTTCTCTTGGCCGGACCGCCGATGGATTCTCTATACGGACGGGGCAGGTTGCGGTGTCGACGGGAAGCTGTAGGAGCGGCGCCCGGCCCCCGCATTGATTCAAATCAATGTCGGCATTCTGCCGTCGGCTTATCGGTATCCGGCATGAACCGGGACAGCCGCGCATGACGATGACCACGAGACACGACCGCGAAACGGTACGGCGCCACCGGCAATGGCTGCGGGCGCGTCGTATCGACGGCGGCGCCGCCCTGAAGGCGGGGCTTGTGCTGCCGCTGGCCTCGGGCCTGCTTCTCGTCGGGCAGGCCTGGCTGCTGGCAGGCATCGTCGATGCCGTCGCGGTGTCGGGCGCAACGCCGGCTGTCCTGGTTGCGCCGATTGCCGGCCTTGCCGGCCTCGTCCTGGCGCGAGCCCTGCTGTCGGCGCTGAGCGAGCGCGCGGCGGCGCGGGGCGCTGAAGCGATCAAGCGCCAGGTGCGCCGGCGGATCATGTCCGGCTATCTCAACGGTGCGCTCGCACCGGCCAGGCCCGAAAGCGGCGCCATGGCATCGACGATCGTCGAGCAGGTCGACGCGCTGGACGGCTTCTATGCCCGCTTCCTGCCCGCCATGGTACAGGCCGCCATCCTGCCCGTCGCCTTCGCCGCCACCGTCCTGCCGGTGGATGTCGTGGTGGCGTTGCTGTTCGTCGTCACGGCGCCGCTGATTCCGCTGTTCATGGCGCTGGTGGGTTGGGGCGCTCAGGCGGCGAGCGACGCACAGGCCGATGCGATGGCCGGCCTGTCCGGATTCTTCGCCGACCGGTTGCGCGGCCTTCTGACGATTCGCCTGCTGGGGCGGGCCGGCGACGAAGCGCGGCTGCTGACACAGCGTAGCGACGCCTTGCGCAGGCGCACGTTCCGGGTGCTGCGCATCGCCTTCCTGTCGTCCGCCGTGCTGGAACTGTTCGCGGCGCTCGGGGTTGCCGGTGTCGCACTCTATATCGGGCTCGCCTATCTGGGCATGATCGGCTCGCTCGGAGCGGGCGCCACCCTCTCGGCCGGCCTGTTCTGCCTGCTGATAGCCCCGGAAGTGTACCAGCCGCTCCGCCTTCTGGCCGCCCATTATCACGACCGCGCAGGGGCCATGGCCGCCGTCGCCATGATCGAAGCCCATTACGAGGACGATCGCGCGACGCCGGAAGACGGACCGACGCGGCCTCTACCTGCAACGCGCCCGACCGATCTCGTATTGCGCGGTCTGGCGCTGGACGCTCCGGGGGGGCGGGCCCTGCTGCGCGATGTCGGCCTTGCCGTCGAAGCGGATCGGCATCTCGGCATCGTCGGCCCAAGCGGATGCGGCAAGTCGACCCTGATCGAAACCATTGCCGCCCTGCGGTCGCCGGCGGCCGGCACGATCCATCTGGGCGGCACGGATCTCCTGACGGCGCCATGGGCGTGGCGCGCCGACATGATATGCCACATCGGCCAGGCGCCGCGTCTTTTCCACGGCACCATCGCCGACAATATCCGCTTTGCCCGGCCGGACGCGACGGACGCCGATATTCGGCGGGCGGCCGATTATGCGCTGGTTCGACGCTTCGCCACGCGGCTGCCGGACGGGCTGGAGACGCGTATCGGCGAAGGTGGCTACGGCCTGTCCGGCGGGCAGGCGCATCGCGTCGGCCTGGCGCGCCTTTTCCTGCGGGATCCGGCGCTGATCCTGCTGGACGAGCCGACGGCGCATCTCGATGCGGCGACCGAAGACGAACTGATGGCCAACATCCTGGCATTCGCCAAAGGGCGGATGCTGGTCATGGCGACGCATTCCGCAAGTGCCGCCGCCCGGATGACGACGGTTCTCCGAATCGCGGACGGCCTGCTGGTTCCGTGCGGCGGGCGGGGCGTACAGATCCGCCTGGTCGGGAAGGACGCGGCATGAGAGCGCTTCTTTCGTTCACGCCGCTGTTCGTCCGGCATTATCGCGCTTTCGCGCTGGCGCTGTTGATGGCTCTCGCGACGGTCGCGGCTGGCGTCGGGCTTCTGGCCGTGTCCGGCTGGTTCCTGACGGCAGCGTTCCTGGCGGGAGCCGGAGCCGCGTTCAACCTGTTCGGGCCGTCTTCGGCCGTGCGGGGCCTGTCGCTGCTGCGCATCCTCTGCCGCTATGGCGAAAGGATGAGCGGCCACGATGCGACCTTGAAGGCGCTGACGCAATTGCGGCACTGGCTGTTCACTCGGCTGGTGCCGAATGCCGGGCCGCTGGGGAAGGGGCTGCGCAGGGGAGACCTGATCCAGCGCCTGACGGCCGATGTGGACGCGCTGGACGTCGTCTTTCTGTTGGCGATCGGCCCGATGGCCACGGCGTTTCTTGCCGGTTCGGTGCTCTCCGTCGTCTTCTGGTTCGTGTTGCCGGGCGCTGCCCTCGGGTATCTTGCCGCCTTCATGGCGGCCGCCATCGCCGTTCCGCTGCTTTTGACGCCGGCGACCCGCCGGGCCGGACGCGATGCGGTGGAGGCGATGGCCGCCTTGCGCATGATGGTCCTGGACGGCGTGGACGGACGATCCGAGATCCTCTGCTTCGGTTGCCGCGACCGCTTCATGGAGCGGTTCGATACGGCAGCAGCCGCGCTCGGCCTGGCCCGGACCCGCATCGCGGACCGGGCTGCCTTCGCCCAGGGGAGCGTCCAGGCGTTGACCGGCGCCGCGCTCCTTCTGGTGCTGGTGCCGGGGATGGGCGCGGTGTCGCAAGGCCAACTCGGCGGGGCCGCGTTGGCCGGACTGCTGCTCGCCGTTCTGGGCACGTTCGAGACGACGGCCATTCTGACGCGCAGCGTCGCACGGCTGGGCGCCGCCGCAACCGCCGCCGAGCGTCTGAACGAGATCGCACGGCCGATGGAGGCTGCGATGAAGCGGCAGGCGGGCGTACAGAATGTTCCGGACGGTGACCTGCGTTTCGTATCCGCGGTCGCGGGCTATCGCGGCGCGTCGCCTGTCGGGCCGCTCGACCTGACCGTGCGGCAAGGTGGCGTGGTGGCCATCAAGGGGCCGAGCGGCAGTGGCAAGTCGACCTTGCTCGCATCGGTCCTGCAACTGGCGCCGCTCCGTGCGGGCAGGATCTCGATCGGCGGCGTACCGATCGAAGAGGCGAGCCAACAGGCTCTCTACGCCCGCGTCGCCCTCCTGGAGCAGGAGGCCCCCATCTTTCTCGGCACTCTTCGCGACAATCTGTTGCTCGCAGACCCCGATGCGACCGATCGACACCTGTGGGGAGCGCTCGCCGATGCGCGGCTGGAGGCTATGGTGCGTGCACTGCCGGGCGGTCTCGATACGGAGGTGGGCGAGGCCGGGCATGCCCTGTCGGCGGGTGAGCGCCGGCGGCTTGCCCTGGCGCGTATTCTGATGACGAAGGCGACGATCCTGCTTCTCGACGAGCCGACCTCCGGGCTCGACGCGGAAACGGAAGCGACATTCTTCTCGGATATCAGACGTGCATGCCGGGGCCGGACGGTCGTCATCGCCACCCACGCCGAACTTCCGGCCGGCGCCGTGGACAGGGTACTGACGCTGAATGACGGCCTGCCGGGCTGAGCGTCGCCGAGTTGTTCAGTCCTGACCAATGCCGGCGACCGCAGCCAAGGCGCGCCGATCCACGATGTCCACATGATGGGCGTCGGGGAGGCGGATCAGTTGCTGATTGCGCAGCTTGGTGAAGCTGCGGCTCACCGTCTCGATGGTCAGGCCGAGATAGTCGGCGATATCCGACCGCGACATCGGTATGGAGACGGGATTTGCAGGCAGGCCGCGCGCCGCCATTCGGGTGGACATCACCAGAAGGAAGCTCGACAGCTTCTCTACCGGCGCCATCCGCCCCAGCATGATCTGGCCGTCCCGTGCCTCGCGAAGCGCCGACCGGGTGAACTGCATCAGCCGCGCCTGCAATGGAGGGTGATCGTGCAGCAGCCTTTCCATGTCGGCACGGGCAAAAGCGCACAAGGTCGCATTCGTGACGGCCTCCGCCGTGGCGGATGTCGTTTCCTCATCCGCAAGGCCCAGAAAGTCGCCCGGCATCAGAAAGCCGGTGATCTGGCGGCGGCCGTCGACGAGGATCGTGGACAGGCGCAACATGCCCCTGGTCAGCGTATAGACGCGCCGTGCCGGATCTCCTTCGTGGACGAGGATTTCGTCAGGCGCGAGGTTGCGCACCGTCGAAACCCGCTCCATCGCCGAAAGATCGTCCTGTCGCAGCGCGGCGCAAAGCGACAAGGCGCGGACGTCGCAGGATGCACATGATGTCTCGCACGGGACGGGAGTGCGGGATGCAACGCCTGACATCGTGTTAATCGATCCTTAACCAACCGCGCCGGCAACCATGCGAACCCGTCGCATATGCGTCATTACGACGCATATTCGCGCCGCTCGGGTAACGCAACGTTAATTACTGTTTCTCCGGGCGTACAACAACTTGTGTTTGTTATGCAACACCCGGTCCTGATCTCCGAAACCCCACTATTTTCAACTGGCGGTTACCCCATTTAGTCGGTACGCAACACTCAAGAGTAACGGCCAAGCCTTCGGACACACCGACAGGATCCGGCCACAGACAGGGGGGTTCTGTCATGAACCGTTTCGCACTTCTTCTGGCTTCGGCCGCTTTCGTTACGCCCGCCGTGGCCGCGGACGTCATCTATGAAGAGCCGGCTCCGGCTCCGGTCGTCGCTTACGAGCCGGCCTTCACCTGGACCGGCTTCTACGTCGGTGGCCAGGCCGGCGTCGCCTTCAACCGCGACTCGGGCCTGTTCTCCACGGACTCGTCCTTCATCGGCTCCAGCGACGATGGCGAAGCTTCGTTCATCGGCGGTGGTCACGTCGGTTACGACTACCAGATGGGCAACTTCCTCATCGGTGCGGTCGCCGACTTGAGCTACATCGACGCTTCGACGGCTTCGTCCTACACGCTGCCGGGTTCGGCGGTGGTTTACGGCGCGCAGCAGGACATCGACTATGTCGGTACCGTCCGCGCCAAGCTCGGCTACGCGGCTGACCGCATCGCCGTGTATGCCACGGGTGGTCTCGCCTACGGCGACACCAGCAACAACTACCTCGGCAGCAGCACCGCTACGCTGTCGGTCGGTGGCGCTGCTCCGGCCCTGTACAACGTCTCCGTCGAAGAAGACACGGACGATGTCGGCTACTCCGTTGGCGCGGGCGTCGAGTATCTCGTGACGCAGAACTTCTCGTTCGGCGTCGAGTACCTCTACACCGACCTCGGCGACTCGAAGCTCGACGTCACCTACACGCCGGTTGCCGGTGGCACGGCCGGCAGCGTCACGACGACGTCGTCCTCGGACCTCGACTTCCACACCGTGTGGGCCAAGGCTTCGTTCCGCTTCAACTAAGACGCGGAACGGCTGCAAGCAGCCAGGAAATGAAAAGGGGTTCCCGGGAAACCGGGAGCCCCTTTTTTCGTGCCCTGCGGTCTGTGCCGGTGCCGGTCGGGCACATTGAACGGCCGTGGGTGATCCGGCATTGCGCAGCGTAGATGGAAAGACCCTATACACGCACGTCAAAAAGCCGGGCACAGAGGCTGCACCCGGCTTATCGTATTGGAGCGTAGTCGCTGCCGGATCAGGCGGCGGCGACGGCCTTAACGCGGCTCGACAGACGCGAGATCTTGCGGGAAACGAGGTTCTTGTGGAACACGCCCTTCGAAGCGGCGCGGGCCAGTTCGGGCTCGCATGCCTTCAGGGCTGCCGTGGCGGCGGCCTTGTCGCCGGCGAGGATGGCTTCCTCGACCTTGCGGAGATAGGTGCGAACGCGCGAGCGGCGCGCCTTGTTGATAGCCGTCCGGCGCGCGATCTTCCGCGTAGCCTTCTTGGCCGAAGGGGTATTGGCCATGTCGAAGTCTCTTTCTGTTGCCGCGCCCCGGCAGTGCCCGAAAGGCCATGCTGGCGCGCATGTCTGGATGTCGGTGATCCCGCATTGCAGCCCGAAGGTCGACAAAGAGGGACGGGGCCGCAACTCTCGTCGCGGCTGAACATGGCGCGCCTTATAGGGAAAACAGCGTTGAGCGTCAACCGAGATTCAACGTCTCAGCGCTGGCAGACAGGGCAGAAGAACGTCGAGCGGCCCGACTGTACGATCCGGGCTATGGTGCCGCCGCAGTCTTTGTGTCGGCAAGGCTGCCCCTCGCGGTCGTAGGCGGCGAAAGCGTGCTGGAAATAGCCGAGGCTGCCGTCGGCCTGTCGGTAGTCCCGAAGCGAAGACCCGCCGGCCGCGATCGCGTCGGCAATGGTCTGGCGGATGTGGACGGTCAGGCGCTCCAGGCGCTCCGTCGGCCGGCCGGAAGCGCGGACCAGCGAGCCTGCGCCTCTGCGCGGCGACAGGCGCGCCCGCCACAGCGCCTCGCACACATAGATGTTGCCGAGCCCGGCAACGATCGTCTGGTCCAGCAGGGCGGCCTTCAGCGGCGCGGCCCGCCCGGCGAAGCGCAAGGCGAGGTAATCGGGCGAGAGCGCGTTGCCGGTCGGCTCGACGCCGAGGTTGCGGAACATCGGATCCTCGGCCATCCGGAGGCGCGTCGACAGGCGCATGAAGCCGAAACGGCGGGGATCGTTGTAGACGATGCTCGGCGCGGAGCCGTCGGGCCGTTCGAGATGGAGCGCGACATGATCGTGCAGGCGCGCCTGCGACCGCGGATGGTGGAACAGGCCGGGCGTATCCGCCTCGGCATGCGGCCATTCGATGCGGAAGGATCCCGACATTCCGAGATGCATGGCGAGGATGTCGTCGTTTTCCAGCTCGCACAGGAGGTACTTGGCGCGGCGCGACAGGGACAGGATGCGCTGGCCGGTGAGCCTTTCGGCAAAATCCCGATCGAAGGGGAAGCGCAGGTCGGCCCGGTTGAGCGCAACGGAGGCGATGGTTGCACCTTCCATGGCGGGGGCAAGCCCGCGGCGTACGGTTTCGACTTCCGGTAGTTCAGGCATGGCCCTATCTGAGTTGGTGCCGACGCGGCTGTTTACGCGTTTCCCTTGGCGCGGGAAACGCTTTACAGCTTTCCGCGCGATCGGCCGGTCTCGAATCGACGGGCCGATCCCGAACCAGAAGGCTTTCGCTTATGTCGCGCAACCGCATCACCGACGCCGATGGCATGGAAACCTCCTACGGCTTCGAGACCGTATCCGGCAAGGCAGAGAAGCAGGCCCGGGTGGACGAGGTGTTCCACCGCGTCGCCAGCCGCTACGACCTGATGAACGACCTGATGTCCGGCGGCATGCACCGCCTGTGGAAGGATGCGCTCGTCAACTGGCTGGCGCCGTCGCGCAGGCCGGGCTGGCGCTTCGTCGACGTGGCCGGCGGCACCGGCGACGTGGCCTTCCGTATCGTGGAGGCGTCGAGGCGCAATGCGGAAGGCACGGTGCTGGATATCAATGCCTCGATGCTCGGCGTCGGCGCGGAGCGCGCCGCCAGGCGCGGCCTCAAGGACAATCTGACCTTCGTGGAAGGAAACGCCGAAAACCTGTCCCTGCCCACAGCGGACTTCGACGCCTACACGATCGCCTTCGGCATCCGCAACGTGCCGCGCATCGACCTTGCGCTGGCCGAGGCGTACCGTGTGCTCAAGCCGGGCGGACGGTTTATGTGCCTGGAATTCTCCGAGGTCGACCTCCCCGTGCTCGACAAGGTCTACGATGCCTGGTCCTTCCGCGCCATACCCGCCATCGGCGAGGCGGTGGCCAAGGATCGCGCATCCTACGCGTATCTCGTGGAGTCGATCCGCAAGTTCCCCAACCAGGAGAATTTCGCGTCGCTGATCCGCGCCGCCGGATTCGAGCGCGTATCCTGGCGCAACCTGTCGGGTGGCATCGCCGCCATCCATTCCGGCTGGAAGCTCTGACCTTGCTGAGTTCGCTTTACGGTATCGTGGCGCTGCTGCGCGCCGGCTGGGTGCTGATGCGCGAAGGCGTCGTCTCGGCCCTGCCGGCCGAAGGGCTGCCGCCCGGGCCGCGGCTCGCCCACCGCCTGGCCGGCCTCATGGCGCGGCGTTCGGCCCGGCGCAAGGCGCGCTCCGAACGCCTGTCGCAGGCGTTGAACCGGCTGGGCCCATCCTATGTCAAGCTCGGGCAGTTTCTTGCCACGCGGCCCGACATCGTGGGCCAGAGCCTGGCCTTGGAACTCGGCCATCTGCAGGACAAGGTGCCCCCTTTCCCGACGGCGCAGGCCATCGCGACGATCGAGGCGTCGCTCGGCCGCACCATCGACGATCTTTTCCTGACTTTCGGCGAGCCGGTCGGAGCGGCGTCCATCGCGCAGGTGCACAAGGCGCGCATCGCCGCACCGGACGGAGAGAGGGACGTGGCCGTAAAGGTCATCCGCCCCGGCGTCCGTGCCCGCTTCCGTCGCGAGTTGAACGCTTTCGCCTTCATCGCCAGGATGATGGAGCGTTTCGTGCGGTCGTCGCGGCGCCTGCGGCCCGTGGCCGTCGTCGAGACGCTGGCGCAAAGCACGCGGATCGAGATGGATCTCCGGCTCGAGGCCGCCGCCTCGTCCGAAATGGCCGAGAACATCCGCAACGACCCCGGTTTCCGTGTCCCGACCGTCGACTGGGAGCGCACCGGCCGCGACGTTCTGACGATGGAGTGGATCGACGGCATCAAGATGAGCGACGTCGCCGGCGTCGCCGCGGCGGGGCACGACCTGAAGGCGCTCGGCATCAATGTCGTGCAGAACTTCCTGCGCCAGTCCATGCGCGACGGCTTCTTCCACGCCGACATGCACCAGGGAAACCTCTTCGTCGCGCCCGACGGAGCCATCGTGGCGGTCGATCTCGGCATCGTCGGCCGCCTGTCGTCGGACAGCCGGCGTTTTCTGGCGGAAATCCTGTACGGTTTCATCCGCCGGGATTATCGACGCGTCGCCGAAGTGCATTTCGAGGCCGGGTACGTGCCCCGCAACCAGGATGTCCTGTCCTTCGCGCAGGCGCTGCGCGCCATCGGCGAGCCGATCCATGGCCAGCCGGCGGAGACCATATCCATGGGGCACCTGCTGACCCTGCTCTTCGAGGTGACGGAACTGTTCGACATGCGCACCCGGCCCGAACTGGTGCTGCTGCAGAAGACGATGGTGGTCGTGGAAGGCGTCGCCCGCAGCTACGACCCGAAATTCAACATGTGGGAGGCCGCCGAGCCCGTCGTGTCCGACTATATCCGGGGCGAACTCGGCCCGACGGCCAAGCTGGCGGAATTGCGTGACGTGCTGGAGGCCGTCGTGAAGATCGGCCGCAGGCTGCCCGACTATGCGGTCGGGCTGGAGGTTCTCGGCAAGCACCTGCCGGATCTGGTCGACAACGGCATCCGCATCAACGACGATTCCCTGCAGGAGCTGGCGCAGGATACCAAGGCCGGCATCCTGTTCGGGCATATCGCGCAGTGGGTAACGGCACTCGGCGTGGCGGTGATCGCCGCCAGCCTGCTTTTGGGGTAGGGCGATGGAGCGCACGCTCGCGGGAAAACGCATTCTCCTGATCATCGGCGGCGGTATCGCCGCCTACAAGGCGCTCGACCTCATCCGCCGCCTGCGGGAGCGTGGCGCCGCGGTGACGCCCATCCTGACGGCGGCCGGGGCGCAGTTCGTGACTCCGCTGGCCGTCGGCGCGCTGTCCGCCACGCGTGTCTACGACGATCTATTCTCACGCGACGACGAGCAGGATGTCGGCCATATCCGGCTGGCGCGCGGAGCGGACCTGATCCTCGTCGCACCGGCGACCGCCGATCGCATGGCGCAGATGGCCGCCGGCCTCGCGGGGGACCTCGCCGGCGCGGTTCTGCTGGCGGCGCGCTGCCCCATCCTGCTCGCCCCCGCCATGAACCCGGCCATGTGGACGCACCCCGCCACCCGGCGTAGCGCAGCCTTGCTGGAAGGGGACGGCGTCTCCTTTGTGGGCCCAGAGCGCGGAGAAATGGCCGAGGCGGGCGAAAGCGGCCTCGGCCGCATGAGCGAACCGCCGGCCATCGTCTGCGCGGTTGAGGCGCGCCTGGCCGCGCAGGGCGGCGGCAAGCCGCTGTCGGGCCGCCGCGCCGTGGTGACCTCCGGCCCGACGCATGAACCGATCGACCCCGTCCGCTACATCGCAAACCGCTCGTCGGGGCGGCAGGGCCACGCCATGGCCGAGGCCTTGGCCGAGCTGGGCGCAGAGGTGACGCTGGTCTCCGGCCCGGTCGCCATCCTCGATCCGGCGGGGGTGCGCGTCGTGCGGGTGGAGACGGCCCGCCAGATGCTGGCGGCGGTGGAGGCGGCGCTTCCGGCCGATATCGGCGTCTTCGTCGCCGCCGTCGCCGACTGGCGTGCTGCGGAAGAGGCGACCGACAAGATCAAGAAGCGCGTCGGAGGGGGCGCGCTTTCCCTGGCGCTGGCCGAGAACCCGGACATACTCGCCACGATTGCCCACGGCCCGAGCCGGCCGCGCCTGGTGGTCGGCTTCGCGGCCGAGACATCGGGCCTGATGGGCAATGCGCAGGCCAAGCTGCAACGCAAAGGCGCCGACATGATCGTTGCAAACGACGTGTCGGGCGAGGTGATGGGCGGCGCGGACAATCGTGTCCATCTGTTGACGCAAGCGGGTGTGGAAGACTGGCCCGAGCTGTCGAAGGCGGAGGTTGCCCGGCGGCTCGCGTCGCGGTTCGCCGCCATGCTGGGGGATATGGAATGAGCATCGACGTCAAGGTGAAGCGCCTGCCGCATGCCGCGGACATGCCGTTGCCGGCTTACGAGAGCGACGGGGCGGCGGGCGCGGATCTGCGCGCAGCCGTCGCGGATGTGCTGGAGATACCGCCGATGGGCCGGGCTCTGGTGCCGACCGGGCTCTGCTTCGAGATACCGGACGGATACGAGATGCAGGTCCGGCCGCGCTCGGGCCTTGCGGCCCGGCACGGGATAACCCTTCTCAACACGCCCGGCACGGTGGATAGCGACTATCGCGGCGAGGTAAAGGTGATCGTGATCAACCTCGGCGACACGGCGTTCGAAGTGCGGCGCGGCGAGCGGATCGCACAGGCCGTCGTGGCTCCGGTCACGCGGGCGCGCTACGCCGAGGTCGAGGATCTCGCGGAAACCTTGCGGGGGGCCGGCGGCTTCGGCTCGACGGGACGTTGAGGGAGATGTTCGATGAAAGCACATGAATCGCATGTCGTATCGCAGTTCGGGCCGCAGGCGGCGGCTTACGTAGCGAGCGCCGTCCACGCTTCGGGCCCCGATCTGGAGGCCCTCGAGCGCGTTGTCGCCGAAAGGCGCCCCGCAAACGCCCTGGACCTCGGGACAGGTGGCGGGCACGTCGCCTATCTTCTCGCAGCCCATGCCGTTCAAGTGACGGCGGTGGATCTGTCCGCCGAGATGCTGGCCGCCGTCGCGGCGACGGCGTCGGACAGGGGCCTCGGCAATCTCCAGACGGTGGAAAGTGCAGCCGAAACGCTGCCATTCGACGATGGCGCATTCGATTTCCTCGCCTGCCGCTATTCGGCCCATCACTGGGGCGATCTCGAAGCCGGCATCCGCCAGGCAAGGCGGGTCCTGAAATACGGAGCGCCGGCCGTTTTCATCGACACGGTCGCGGCCGGCTCGGCCCTGGCGGATACCCATTTGCAGGCAGTGGAGCTTCTGCGCGACACATCGCATGTGCGCGACTACAGCCCGGCGGAATGGATGGCGGTGCTGGCGCGCACGGGCTTTGCCGTGGAGGGCCTGCGCATGTTCCGGGTCCGCATGGACTTCAAGGTGTGGATTGCACGGATGCGCACGCCGGACGAGAATGCCCGCGTCATCCGCACCCTTCAGGACGGCGCGTCGCAGGCCGTGCGACGGCATTTCGCCATCGAGGACGACGGCTCCTTCATGTTGGACGTCATGATGGTCGAGGCCCGCGCCGCCTGAACAATTTGTTGCCGCCATGCGTTTGTCGGGCAGAATTTTCTCCGTCTCGTCGCCGTGGCGTGGTGCGGCAACCTCGCGCCGGAACCGCCGTGGCGGTTAGACTGGGCCATGAGCAAACGGGAGAGCACCATGGACAAGACGGTCAACGACCAGATCGCACGGACGCATGGACGCGGGCGTGTCTACGATTCCATTCTGGACACGATCGGCGATACGCCGCTGGTCCGGATCGACAAGTTCGCCCATGAGAAGGGCGTGAAGGCGAAGCTTCTCGCCAAGCTGGAATTCTTCAATCCGATCGCCTCCGTCAAGGACCGCATCGGCGTCGCCATGCTGGAAAAGCTCGAGGCCGATGGCGCCATCGAACCCGGCCGGACGGTTCTGGTGGAGCCGACATCCGGCAATACGGGCATCGCACTGGCTTTCGCGGCTGCGGCCAAGGGCTATCGCCTCATCCTGACCATGCCCGAGACGATGTCGCTGGAGCGGCGCAAGATGCTGCGCCTTCTGGGTGCGGACCTTGTCCTGACCGAGGGCGCCAAGGGCATGAAGGGGGCCATCGCCAAGGCCGAGGAGCTGAAGGCGGAGCTGCCCAATGCGGTGATCCCGCAGCAGTTCGAGAACCCGGCAAACCCGCAGATCCACCGCATCACCACGGCTGAGGAAATCTGGAACGATACGGGCGGCAACGTCGACGTCCTCATATCGGGCATCGGCACGGGCGGCACCATCACCGGCGTCGGCCAGGTGCTCAAGGCCCGCAAGCCGGACGTGCGTGTCGTGGCGGTGGAGCCGGAGGCTTCGCCCGTCCTGTCGGGCGGCAACCCCGGCCCGCACAAGATCCAGGGCATCGGCGCGGGCTTCGCGCCGCCGATCCTGGACAAGACCGTCTATGACGAGGTGGTGACAGTGTCCAATGACGACGCCTTCGAAAACGCCCGCCTTCTGGCGCGGATCGAGGGGATACCCGTGGGCATCTCGTCCGGCGCGGCGCTGACGGCCGCCGTCGAGGTGGGCCGCCGCCCCGAGAACGATGGGAAGACCATCGTCGTCATCATACCGTCCTTCGCCGAGCGGTATCTTTCGACGGCGCTGTTCGAGGGATTGGGCGACGAGGCGCCCGCGGCGCCCGCCGACCGCCCGGCCGGCGGCGCGATCTAGAGCGTTTCCTGCTCATATGGAAACGCTCTAAGGGCCATCAGCGGCGGCGGCTGACCCGCATGGGCAGGCCGCCGCGCGGTTGAACCGTAATCTTCTGCACCGGATAGGGCTGCTCGGTGCCGGCATAGTCGAAACGCAGATGCCGCATGAGGCTGGCGAGGGCGATGACGCCCTCGTGCATGGCGAAGCTCGAGCCGATACAGACCCGGGGCCCGACGCCGAAGGGCAGGTACTGGAAGCGGTCGAGCTTCTCGCGCTCTCCCGGCATGAACCGGTCCGGTATGAAGTAGCCGGGCCTGTCCCAATAGAGCTCGTTGCGGTGGACGAGCCACGGCATCACCAAAAGGGAAGCGCCGGCGGGAATGTCGATGCCGCCGACGCAATCGTCGGCCAGCGCCGTCCGGTTCAGCGATGGGGCCGGCGGATAGAGACGCATCGCTTCTTCCAGCGCGGCCCGTGTGCGCGGCAGCTTGTCCAGCCACTGTGCCGGATCGGGCAGGCCGTCCAGCGTGGCATCCAGCTCTTCCTCGACCTTGCGGCGCTCGTCCGGCGCCTGCGCCAGGAGATAGAGGGTCCATCCCAAGGCACGAGCCGTCGTCTCGTGGCCGGCGCCGATGAAGGTGATGATGTTGTCCTCGATCTCGGATCGCGAGAGGCCGTCCGTCTTCAGCAGCATCGTCAGGAAATCGCCCGGCGCGGCGTCCGGGGCGCGCTCCAGCATCGCGATGCGTCGCTCCATGGTGTCGGCGATCAGCTTGCGGAAGTAATTGGTGCTGCGCATGCCGATCAGCCTGTTGATGCGCGGCAGGAAGGCGGGGGCATCGAGGATGTCCAGCGGGTCCACCCGTCCCATGCGGGCCAGAAACGTTTCCATCGAGCGGGCGAATTCCTTCGGCTCGCCCGTGATGTCGTCCGAGAACAGCGTCGCCTGAAGGATGTCGTAGGTCAGCAGCGTCATCTGGAAGGCGACGTCGACCGTTTCGCCGCTTTCAGCGAGCCCATCGGCGAAGGCGGCGCTGCGGGCCGCCATGACGGGCGTCAGCCCGTCGATGTTGCGCGGCGTGAATACCGGCGCGAGCGCCCGCCGGGTGCGCTTCCACAATTCGCCCTCCGCCGTCAGTAGCCCGTCGCGCAGCATGAGCCGCAACACCCGCTGCCGCAGCGGCTGCATCGCGTAGTTGCGGGCGTTGTCGACGAGGCAGTGGCGGATGCCGGCAGGATCGTTGACGATAACGGTGGGCACGCGCAGCCAGTTGGCCTTGAGATACGGCTCCTTGAAGGCGCGCGAGCCCCAGATCTCGATGGGATTGCGCGATGCCGTCAGCACGAAGCCGAGCATGCCGAGCGGCTTGGTGTGAGGCGTCGGGGCCGGGGCGAGGAATGGCTCTGCGATCGTATCCATGCCCCCTCATATGGGAAGTCCGATACCCTCGGTCGAGCTTTGGCCGATGCTTTCATTTTCGCCTGAAAATGCCTATATTCGGGAAGCTTGATAAGCCGCAGTCGCGGCAGGGCCGGCGGCGATTCGCCACCCGGGCCGCAGCCGCGCCAATGAAGGATTCCCATGTCGCAAGCTGAAGAGACGAACGCCGGCCTCGACGCCGAATATGGCGCCGATTCCATCAAGGTTCTCAAGGGGCTCGATGCCGTTCGCAAGCGGCCCGGCATGTATATCGGCGATACGGACGACGGCTCCGGCCTGCATCACATGGTTTACGAGGTGGTCGACAACGCCATCGACGAGGCGCTCGCCGGCCATGCGACGCATGTGACCGTCACGTTGAACGCCGACGGCTCGTGCACCGTCACCGACAACGGCCGCGGCATTCCGACGGATATCCACCAGGGCGAGGGCGTGTCGGCTGCCGAGGTCATCATGACCCAGTTGCATGCCGGCGGGAAGTTCGACCAGAATTCCTACAAGGTGTCCGGCGGCCTGCACGGCGTCGGCGTGTCCGTCGTCAACGCGCTGTCGGTGTGGCTGCGCATGAAGATCCGCCGCAAGGGCAAGATCCACGAGATGTCCTTCACGCATGGTGTGCCGGATGCGCCGCTGGCCGTCACGGGCGAAGCCGGCGCGGAGACGGGCACCGCCATCACCTTCCTGCCGTCGACCGATACCTTCTCGCGCACCGAGTTCGATCTTGCCACGCTGGAGCATCGGCTGCGCGAGCTTGCCTTCCTGAATTCCGGCGTGCGCATCATCCTGACCGACAAGCGGCCCGCCGACGAGAAACGCGTCGAGCTCTTCTACGAAGGCGGGCTGGAAGCGTTCGTGCGCTATCTCGACCGCGCCCGCAAGCCGCTGATGCCCGAGCCGATCGTCATCCACGGCGAAAAGGACGGCATGACCGTTGAAGCCGCCATGTGGTGGAACGATTCCTACCAGGATACGGTGCTGGCCTTCACCAACAACATCCCGCAGCGCGACGGCGGCACCCATATGGCCGGTTTCCGGGGCGCGCTGACACGCCAGGTGACGGGCTATGCCGAGACCTCGGGCATCCTCAAGAAGGAAAAGGTGTCGCTGACCGGGGACGACTGCCGCGAAGGTTTGAGCTGCGTCCTGTCGGTCAAGGTGCCGGACCCGAAATTCTCCTCGCAGACCAAGGACAAGCTGGTCTCCTCGGAAGTGCGGCCGGTCGTGGAGGGCCTTGTAAACGAGGCGCTGGCCACCTGGTTCGAGGAGCATCCGCAGGAAGCGCGCATCGTCATCGGCAAGGTGGTCGAGGCTGCGTCGGCGCGCGAGGCCGCCCGCAAGGCGCGCGAGTTGACGCGGCGCAAGGGCGCGCTCGACATCACGTCGCTGCCGGGCAAGCTCGCCGATTGCCAGGAGCGCGACCCCGCCAAGTCCGAGATCTTCATCGTCGAGGGCGACTCGGCCGGTGGCTCGGCCAAGGGTGCGCGTTCGCGCCAGAACCAGGCGATCCTTCCGCTGCGTGGCAAGATCCTCAACGTAGAGCGTGCGCGCTTCGACCGGATGCTCGGCTCCGACCAGATCGGCACGCTGATCACGGCGCTCGGCACGTCCATCGGCAAGGACGAGTTCAACCCTGACAAGCTGCGCTATCACAAGATCATCATCATGACGGACGCCGACGTCGACGGCGCCCACATCCGCACATTGCTGCTCACTTTCTTCTTCCGGCAGATGCCGGAGCTGATCGAGCGTGGCTATGTCTACATCGCGCAGCCGCCCCTGTTCAAAGTCACGCGGGGCAAGCAGAGCCAGTACCTGAAAAACGAGAAGGCGCTCGAGAACTACCTGATCGACGGCGGGCTGGACGACGCGCTGCTGCGGCTCGCCTCCGGCGAAACACGGACCGGCAAGGATCTGCGCAGCGTCGTGGACGACGCCCTGTCGGTGCGCCAGATCCTGAACGGCCTGCATACACGCTACGACCGCGCCGTGGTGGAGCAGGCGGCGATCGCCGGCGCGCTGACGCCGGAGATCGCCGACAGCGGCGCGGATGCCCCCTACATGGCCGAGCGCATCGCCAAGGCGCTCGACGCCGTCGCCGAGGAAACGGAGCGCGGCTGGAGCGGTGAATCGACGCCGGAGGGCGGCTATCGCTTCCAGCGCCTCGTTCGCGGCGTGCAGGAAGTGCAGACCATCGATGCGGCACTGATCCATTCGGCCGACGCCATCGCGCTCAACCGGATGGCCTCGCGCCTCGGCGAAGTCTATGCGCAGTCGCCGACGCTGAAGCGCAAAGAGACCGAGCGGTCGATCAGCGGCCCGGTCGATCTTTTGAACGCAGTGTTCGAGGTGGGCCGCAAGGGCATCTCGCTGCAGCGCTACAAGGGGCTGGGCGAAATGGATCCCGAGCAGCTCTGGGAAACGACGCTGGATCCGGAAGTGCGCTCGCTCCTGCAGGTCAAGATCAACGACGCAACCGACGCCGACCAACTCTTCTCACGCCTCATGGGCGACGAGGTTGAACCACGTCGCGAGTTCATCCAGGACAATGCGTTGCAGGTGGCCAATCTGGACGTTTGATCTGACTTTCTACAGAAAATATGCAGCAGCGGTTCAAGCGAGATCGGTGCCCATCGAGTGGTGCCGATTCCGATAGCAGACGATAGCAATCATCAGGTTGCGATGGCTGTGATCCGCAGGCATTGAAGCGCACTCTCTCGGCCACGGTGTTGAGGGACCGAGACATTTGCCAGCAGCGGCTTGGTAAACCCAAAACAATATCTGTTAGTTGATCAAAAAAGGCGGGGGCAAACTCGTTTCCGAGCTGCCCCCATACTGTTTAGACTCTTTTGGCATCCCGCATGGGAGCAAGCTTCATCGAAATGTCGCCACCAACCGAGTGATCATGAAGGTATCCACTGCGACAGCAATGTCAAGCTCGACGTCTGTGCCCTTGATGGAGCCTAGGCGCCCCCGTTATCAAAGCGAGCTCCGCGAGCTTGTCGATACCTACCTCGCACGTACTCCATGGGCAAAGGAAGCCTGTTTCCTTGAAGAGGATATACGCAAGCTTCACCCGCTGATGCTGGGCGATGCGTTGCGCGAGCTGATCGCGGGTCGCTCGAAGGGCGAGATCGGGGTGCGATCGGCCCTCCTGATTGTCTATGGCCGCAAAATGAAAGAGATGGCTGCTCTTTACCCTCTTGCCTTCAGTGTCGAGAACGCGCTTCGCGCCCGTGTCGCCGAGGCGACCTCCGGACGGTTCGGCTACGACACATGGTGGAGGCCTATCCGCTTCGCCATGAAGAACGGGCAGGATCCACAAACCGTAAAAGAGATTATGAAGGTACCGATTACGAGCAAGTTGGCCCGTCGAGTCGGCGACATCATCGCCTTCGTGGATGGCGAACGTCTAACGCGGGATACGACGGAAATCATGACTTGCGGGAGCGCCTTCCTGGCAGGTTCGACCTTCGGCCAGTTGCGTTACCTTGTCATCGACTCTTGGAGTGTCTTCGACCACCTGTTCGACGGCAAGAGGAACGGCTTGCGTGCCATGTCGAAAGAGGATTTCGCCAGCCTTTCGAAGGCTGTGAACGATACTCGTAACGACCTTTACCATCACAATCCGGTTGCCTACCGCCAACGCTTCATCGAAGCGTGCGAAAGGATTGCCGACCACCTCGACCTGCATCTCGGATCCATCGACGCTTTTCTCACGAATGCTCGATACACGAGGCCGGAATTCGATGTGACGGCACAGGATCGGCACTGCGCAGACTACCCTACGGGGTAGACCGGTATCAGGCCGCGAGCTGACTGCGGATGACGTCGCTGCGGTGGCGGAAGACGCTGTCGCGGGTCAGGTGTTCCGCCGAAGCGCCGGCGGCGCGGATCAGCGTCGCCAGCACGCCCCGGTTGGCGTCCAGCCCGGCGATCGTGTCGGCGAGGGCTTCCGGGTTGCCGCGGGGCACCAGCAGGCCGGCGCCTTTTTCGTCGATCAACCCGGCGGAATAAGGGTCCTTGTAGCCGATCAGCGGCGTCGCCGAATGCAGGCTTTCGATAAGATTGCGCGGCGACTCGTCGCTCAGATGGCAGAACATCAACAGATGGGCGTCGCGGTAGGAGGTCCGGACGCGCGCCGGGTCGGACACGAATCCCTCGAAGACGAGCTCATCTTGCGTCAGGCCCGCCTTCTCGGCCGCAGCCCGCATGGCGGGGAGAAGGTCGCCGTCGCCCAGCCACCGGGCCTCGAAGGCAACGCCGCGCGCCTTCAGCGCCGCCAGCGCGGCGACCCACTCCAGTGGCCCCTTCATCGGCGCGGCGCGGCCGCAATAGACGATGCGCAGCGGCCCGCTGGCGGCGCCCTGCGCCTTCGCGGCGACTTCCCGAGGCGACAGCCGGTCGTCCGCATTGAAGTGGATGTCCTCCACCTGGTGCGGATTGCGGGCGATGGGCCTGAAATGATCGAAGACCGTCGCCCCGTGCAGCAGGCTCAGTTCCGCGCCGCGCACGGCGCGCTTTTCGTTCCGCTCCATGATGGCCATCTTGATCGCCGTTTTGAGCCGGCCCTTCAGCGACCCGTCGCCTTCGGCCTTTACCACCTGTGACTCCACACGGTCGAACCAGACAGCATGGGCGATGCCGTGTCGCCGGGCGACGGCGGCGGCGAGTTCGCCCGGGTCGCCCAGCCAGCCGCCGTAGGCGAAGCTGTGGTAATGGGTATCCCGCATCAGCTGCAGCATGGTCTCGGACAGCGCCTTGCGCTGGCTGAAAAGGACCTTGAGGTCGTAAGTGTTGGGGATCGGCACGAGCTTGATGCCCGGCTCCGTCAATCCTCCTTCGGCGGCGTCTTCCCAGCCCGGCGGCGGGGGGGCGTCGTGGCAGATCGAGAAGGCAACGAGGCGCGAGAAATTCTCCTTCCAGGCATGCAGCCCGGAAATCGTCTGCCGCTCGGCGAAAAGCCGCCCGTCATGGCGATAGAGCGGGGCGCTGAAGCCCAGCATCAGGGAATTGTCCGTCCGTGTCATCGTCGTTCTCGCTGGCATGCTGCGGGGCGGCGGTTCCGGTCAGGATAGACGGAGGCCGCCGCCGGAGCCATAGCGCCGGCCTCCTCCATCCGGATGACGGCCGTGCCGCATTCGGTATCAGGCGGTTTCCTTCAATGCGGGGGGCCCCTTCAACTGCGCTTCGCCGGAGTAGGCGTCGGGCTGGTTGATCTCGGCTTCCTTTTCGGTCGCGTACCATTGAGACGTCCGATGCAGCACGAGGCGGTCGCGGCCGAAACCTCGCAACAGGCCCCACATCATCAGGATAATGACGAAGGCGAAGGGGAAACCGGCGACGACGGCGGCAGCCTGCAACGCCTGCAACCCGCCCAGCACCAGAAGCACGGCCGCGATCGCGCCCTCCGCCAGAGCCCAGAACAGGCGCTGGATCTTCGGCGGGTTGGCATGGCCGCCGGCCGTCAGCATGTCGATGACGAAGCTGGCGCTGTCGGACGAGGTGACGAACCAGATGACGATCATGAAGACCACCAGCACATTCAGGAGTGTCGTGAAGGGATAGAACTCCATCAGCGCGAAGATGGCGCCGCCATAGCTGGCGCGCGTGACTTCGACGAGGCCCGGATCGCCCGTCAGTTCAAGGTGCAGCGCCGCGCCGCCGAAGGCGGTGAACCAGAGGAACAGGATACCGCAAGGAATGAGGAGGACGCCGAGAGCGAACTCGCGCACCGTCCGCCCGCGCGAGATGCGGGCGATGAAGATACCGACGAAGGGAGACCAGGAGATCCACCAGGCCCAGTAGAAGATCGTCCAGTCGACCTGCCAGTCGGTACCCGAATAGGCCTCGTTCCAGAAGGAGAAGCGGACGATGTCCTGGACGTAGAGGCCGATATTCTCCACGAAGCTGTCCAGGATATAAAGTGTCGGGCCGGTGGCCATGATGAAGGCCAGCATGATGAGCGTCAGCCCCACATTGAAGTTGGACAGGCGCTTGATGCCGCTGTCCAGCCCGGCCATGACCGACGCGGTGGCCATCGCGGTGATGACGGCGATCAGGATCAGCTGGATCGCGGTGCTTTCGGGCCAGCCGAACAGAGTCGACAGGCCGTCGTTTATCTGCATGACGCCAAGGCCCAGCGATGTCACCACGCCGAACATGGTGCCGAAGACCGCGAGGATATCCACCGCATGGCCGATCGGTCCGTAGATGCGCTGGCCGATCAGCGGATAGAGGGCTGAGCGGACGGATAGCGGCAGGCCGTGCCGGAAGTGGAAATAGGCCAACGCAAGGCCGACCACCGCGTAGATGGCCCAGCCATGGATACCCCAATGCAGGAAGGACAACACCATCGCCTGCTGCGCGGCTTCGGCCGTTTCGGGCGTTCCGATGGGCGGGGCCAGGAAATGCTGCAAGGGCTCGGCGACGCCCCAATAGAGAAGACCGATTCCGATGCCGGCGGAGAACAGCATCGAGACCCAGGAAAAGAGGCCGTATTCGGGTGTCTCCGTCTGCGCCCCGAGGCGGATGTCGCCATAGCGGCTGAACGCGACGTAGAAGGTGAAGATCAGGGCGAGATTGGTCGTCGACGTCAGGAACCAGCCGAACCGCTCGGCGATCTGCGATTGCGCACCGGTAAACAGCGTGTTCGACAACTCCGGCGCCAGCATTCCGAACAGCACGAAGCCGACGATGAGGAGGGCGGAAACGGAGAATACGCTCCGGCTGACATGCGGGAAGGGGCCGAGACGACCGGTTCTGACCTCACGCTGCAAGCTATCGATCCTTTCGTGGAGACTGCCGCACCGGGCGGCCGGGAGTGCCGACCCATATGGGGCGCCCCCGCGAAAGGTCGATAACCGGACGCTCGCGCGTCCGTTATCTCAACGCCAGCCGAGGCCGGGTGCGACATGCTTCAGGATATTCTCGATCACATGCGCATTGTACTCGACCCCGAGCTGGTTGGGCACGGTGAGAAGCAGCGTATCCGCCTCCGCGACGGCTTCGTCGTCCGCGAGAAGCCGGATGAGCGCGTCGGGCTCCGCCGCATAGTTGCGGCCGAAGATCGAGCGGGTCCTGTCGATGACGCCGACCTGGTCGCGCGCATCGCCGCCGCGTCCGAAATAGGCGCGGTCCTCGTCACTGGTCAGGGCGAAGATGCTGCGGCTGACCGATACGCGCGGTGTACGGGTATGGCCTGCCTCTTTCCAGGCCGCGCGATACGCGCGGATCTGCCGTGCCTGCTGCACGTGGAACGGCTCGCCGCTTTCGTCCGTCTTCAAGGTCGAGCTTTGCAGGTTCATGCCCAGCACCGCGGCCCAGACGGCTGTCGCATCGGACGCCGCGCCCCACCAGATCCGGTCGCGAAGGCCCTCCGAGTGCGGCTCCAGCCGCAGCAGGCCCGGCGGGTTGGGAAACATGGGTTGCGGGTTCGGCTCGGCGAAGCCCCTACCTTCGAGTAGTTGGAGCAGAGTCTGGGTCCGCTCCCGCGCCATGTCGGATTCGGTCTTCCCCTCGGCCGGCCGGTATCCGAAGTGCCGCCAGCCATCGATGACCTGTTCGGGCGAGCCGCGGCTGAGGCCGAGCTGCAATCGTCCACCGGCGATCAGGTCGGCCGCGCCGGCGTCCTCCGCCATGTAGAACGGGTTCTCGTAGCGCATATCGATGACGGCAGTGCCGGTTTCGATCCGTTTCGTGCGAGCGCCGACGGCTGCCAGCAGCGGAAAGGGCGAGGCAAGCTGGCGAGCGAAATGGTGAACGCGGAAATACGCCCCGTCGGCGCCCAGTTCTTCGGCCGCGACGGCGAGTTCGATGGATTGCAGCAGCGCGTCGCCCGCAGAGCGCGTCTGCGAACCCGGTGCCGGAGACCAATGCCCGAAGGAGAGAAACCCGATCTTCTTCATCTCGAACGTCCTTTTCCGCCCGTTCTACGGGCTTGTACGGCTTCGAGATAGGACCGACCGGCGACGTGCGCAATTTGCGGATTGGAAACGCAGTGTCGTCGTTTGCCTTACTGCGTGATCGCGTTTGCCAGGAAGTGCTGATGGCCGTGCGCCCGCGCGCGGACGATGTTGGGGAAGGGGTCGCGCGGCTGGGTGAACTCGGGCGGCATGCGCATCATCGGCAGGATGCGGTTCAGGATCGCCTTGGCGGTCGGCACCGCGTTCCAACCCGCCGTCCGGAAACCGTGCGTGCCCTCGACGGGCTTCGGCTCGTCGAGCATGACGAGGATCAGGTATTTCGGCTCGTGCGCCGGAACGAGTCCCATGAAGGAGGTCATCACCTTGCCCTTGGCGTAGCGTCCGTCGATCACTTTCTCGGCGGTGCCCGTCTTGCCGCCGACATGGTAGCCGGCGATGGTGGCGCGGCGTGCCGAGCCGTCGATGCCGTTCAGCCGCATGAGGTAGCGCAGGGCCTCGCCGGTCGACGGTGCTATGACGTCCTCGGCGATGACGCGGCCTTCGACCGGCGTATCCTTGATGAAGGTCGGACGGATCAGACGGCCGCCATTCACCAATGCGGCGACGCCCATGGAAGCCTGCAGCGGCGTCACCGCCAGTCCGTGACCGAATGCGATGGTGGCGGTATTGACCGCACCCCAGTTGCGCGGAACGATGGGGGCGGCGCTTTCGGGCAGTTCGGTCGTCAGGCGGGTGAGCTGGCCGAGCGCCCGCAGGAACTCCTTGTGCCTGTCCACGCCGATCTGCATCGCCATCTTGCCGAACACGATGTTGGACGAGACGAGAAAGGCTTCCGGCATGTTCAGCGGCCGCTTTTCCCCGCGATAGTCGCTGATCGAAAACCGGCCGAAGCGCAGGGGATTGGTCGCATCCACGACGGAATGGATGTCGAAGGCGGTGCTGTCGAGCCCCATCGCCATGGTCAGGGCCTTGAAGGTCGAGCCCATCTCGTAGACGCCGACATTGATGCGGTTGATGTTTTCCTTCCGGTGCGCCTCCGTCGGATTGTTCGGATCGAAATCCGGCAAGGACACGAGGGAGACGACTTCGCCGGTGTTGACGTCGAGCACCAGGCCCGCACCGCCGATGGCGTCGTAATGGTCGATCGCCTTGCGCATCTCGTCGGCGAAGGCGTGCTGGACATAGAGGTCGATGGACAGGTTGACGGGGTCGAGATCCTCGCGGCGATAGTCCATGCCGGCGGAGCGCAGGACGTTGAGGCCGCTATCGTCGATCCAGCTTTCGATGCCGGCGATGCCCAGATTGTCGATGTTGACCGCGCCCAGCACCTGCGCCGCTGCCGCGCCGTTGGGATACAGGCGGCGCACCTCGGGGCGAAAGCCGATGCCGGGCAGACCGAGATTGTGGATCGCCTGCTGCTTGGCCGGCGTGATCGAGCGGCTGACCCAGGTGAAGCCCGACTTGCCGCTGAGCCTGCGATACAGCGAAGCCGCGTTCAACTCCGGCAGGATGGTCAGCAACTGCTCGACCGTTTCGTCCGGATCGATCACGCGGCGCGGCTCGGCGAAAACGGAAAACATCACGATGTCGCGCGCCAGGATCTCGCCGTTCCGGTCCAGGATATCGGGTCGCGAATGCGACGGGGCGGCGCGTGCCAGGACCGGCTGGTCGGGCTCCAACGTGGTCAGGTGGACAAGTCGACCGAAGATCGCCAGAAATGCTGCCGAGAAGACGGCCAGCAGGACATAGGTTCTGAAAGACGTCGCAACTTGGTTCATTTTACCCAGGGTCGAACTATACTGGCGATACAGGCTCGCGGCGACCCTAGAGTGGCTCTGTTAACTGTCCGTTAATCACAGAATCGTGTTCCGTGAATGCGCTCAGCGTTATTACGCTCCCGCCAAGCGGCGCAGCTTTTGCAGCTTGGTTTCCTGCGGCTCGTCGTAATCGAGCGTGCCGGTAAAGCGCCCGTCCGGGCCCATCAGCAGCACGGAGGCGGTATGGTCCATCGTATAGCCGCCGTCGTCCAGCGGTACGCGGCGAACGTGGATATGGAACGCCTCGGCGGCGGCCTCGACCTGGGCTTGCGTACCCGACAGGCCGATCATGCGCCCGTCGAAGGCCTGGAGATAGCGCGCGACCTGTTGCGGCCCGTCCCTTTCCCAATCCACCGACACGAAGACGAAATCGATTGCGTCGGCCTGCGGGCCGAGTTCCCGCATCAGGCCGGTCAGCTCGTACAATGTCGTCGGGCAGATATCCGGGCAGAAGGTGAAGCCGAAGAAGATCGCGGCGGGACGCCCCGTGAGGTTCTTCTCGGTGAACGGTTCCCCGCCGGTATCGGTCAGGGTGAACGGTCCGCCGATATCGGCGACGGAGATGGAGGCGCTCCGCGTCTGCTGCGGGTTCTGCCCGCCAACCATCGCTGTGAAGCCGGCCAGCGTGGCGCCGACGACGAGGCCGGCGCCGGCCAGAAGGGCGATGTGGCTCCAACGCATGTTCCATCTCCTTGTGCCGGGCCGGATCGCATATTTGCGCGCCCCTGTCACCAGCGTTTACCTGCGGGGGGAATTCGCTTTATGGAGGGGTGGCTCGGATGGGGGGAGCGCCGATGTTCAAGAAGATCCTGATCGCCAATCGCGGCGAGATCGCCTGCCGGGTCATCCGCACGGCCAAGCGCATGGGCATCGCCACTGTTGCGGTCCATTCGGATGCGGACCGCGATGCCGTGCATGTCCGCATGGCGGACGAGGCCGTGTCGATCGGGCCGGCGCCCTCGGCGCAGTCCTATCTGTCCATCGATGCCATCCTTTCGGCCGTTGCCGCGACGGGGGCCGATGCCGTGCACCCCGGCTACGGCTTCCTGTCGGAAAACGCCGCCTTCGCCCGTGCACTCGACGCCGCCGGCGTTGCGTTCGTCGGACCGCCGGCCCCGGCCATCGAGGCGATGGGCGACAAGATCACCTCCAAGAAGCTGGCGGCAGAGGCCGGCGTTTCCACCGTTCCGGGGCATATGGGCCTGATCGAGACCGCGGAGGAGGCCGTCTCCATCGCCGATGGAATCGGCTACCCCGTGATGATCAAGGCTTCGGCCGGCGGTGGCGGCAAGGGCATGCGCATCGCATGGAACGCCGAGGAAGCGCGGCAAGGCTTCGCATCTTCGCGCAGCGAGGCACGCGGCGCCTTCGGCGACGAGCGCATCTTCATCGAGAAATTCGTGGAGCAGCCCCGCCATATCGAGATCCAGGTTCTCGGCGACCGGCACGGGACGATCATCCATCTGGGCGAGCGCGAATGCTCCATCCAGAGACGCAACCAGAAGGTTCTGGAAGAGGCGCCGTCGCCCTTCCTGGACGAAGAGACGCGCGCCGCCATGGGGGCCCAGGCCGTGGCGCTTGCGGCGGCGGTCGGCTACCACTCGGCCGGCACGGTCGAGTTCATCGTCGATGGCGCACGCAATTTCTATTTCCTCGAGATGAATACCCGCCTGCAGGTCGAGCATCCGGTAACCGAACTGGTCACCGGCCTCGACCTCGTGGAAGAGATGATCCGCATCGCCGCCGGGGAGCCGCTGCGCCATGGACAGGCCGACGTTGCGGCCAAGGGCTGGGCCATGGAGGCCCGCATCTACGCGGAGGATCCGTACCGCAATTTCCTGCCGTCCATCGGCCGGCTGACTCGCTATCGCCCGCCGCCCGAAGGGATGATCGGCGCGGTCACGGTACGCAACGACACCGGCGTTACCGAAGGCAGCGAAATCTCGATGTATTACGACCCGATGATCGCCAAGCTGTGCACCCATGCCGCGACGCGCGAGGCGGCGGTCGACGGGCTGGCCGAGGCGCTCGACGGCTTCGAACTGGAGGGGATCGGCCATAACCTGCCGTTCCTTTCGGCCGTGACGCGCAGGGAGCGTTTCCGGACCGGCGCCCTGACCACAGGGTTCATCGCGGAAGAATTTCCGGACGGGTTCACCGGCGTCGAGCCGACGCCTGCGGAGGCGCGCCGCCTCGCCGCGATCGCGGGGCTTGTCCGCAGCCGCGAAACGGCGCGGTCGGCCCGCATTACCGGTGCGATCGCCCATCATGGCGCGACCGCCGACACGGACCTTGTCGTCACCTTCGGCGACTGGCGTTTTCATGTCGCCATAGGCGAAACCATCCGGTTCGACGATGGGTCGCACGCGAGCATCGCCAGCGACTGGAGGCCGGGGGACACGCTGTCGGCCTTCGTGGTGGACGGCGAGGAGATGCTGGTCAAGACCGGCCTGGAGGGCGGAGCCATCCGCCTGCGCTGGCGCGGCGTGGACATAAGGGCGCATGCCCGTCGGCCGCGCGTGGCCGAGCTGGCAGCCCTGATGCCGCACAAGCCTGCCCCCGATACGTCGCGCATGCTGCTGTGCCCGATGCCCGGTGTCGTTACCGCCATCGCCGTTGGCGAGGGGGATGCCGTCGAGGCGGGCCAGGTGCTCGCTACGGTCGAGGCCATGAAGATGGAGAACGTGCTGCGTGCCGAGCGGCGCGCCGTCGTCAAGCGCGTCGCCGCCGAACCGGGCTCCAGCCTGGCGGTCGACGAGCTCATCCTGGAATTCGAGGAGTAGAGCCGCTTAGGGGCGCAGGCGGTAGCCGGTCGCGAACATGCGGTTGATGACGAGGATGCAGGCCAGCATGAAGGCGAAGGTCATGCCGAGGCTGACGAAGATGTTCACGTCGGACTGGCCGAAGAAACTCCAGCGGAAGCCGTTGATGAGATAGACGACCGGGTTGATCATCGACACATCCTGCCAGAAGGGCGGCAGCATGCGGATCGAGTAGAAGCTGCCGCCGAGGAAGGCGAGGGGTGTGACGATGAGCAGGGGCACGAGCTGCAGCTTCTCGAACCCGTCGGCCCATATGCCGATGATGAAGCCGAACAGGCTGAACGTAACGGCCGTCAGCACCAGGAAGAAGAGCATCAGCGGCGGGTGGTCGATCCGCAGCGGCACGAACAGGAACGCCGTGGCGAGGATGATGAGGCCGAGGATCACCGATTTGGTGGCCGCGGCCCCGACATAGCCGGCGACGATCTCGAGGGTCGAGACGGGGGCCGACATGATTTCGTAGATGGTGCCCGTGAATTTCGGGAAATAGATGCCGAAGGCGGCATTGGACAGGCTTTGCGTCAGCAACGACAGCATGATGAGCCCGGGCACGATGAAGGCCCCGTAGTCGATACCGTCCACCGCCCCGATGCTGCGGCCGATGGCCGCCCCGAAGACGACGAAGTAGAGCGATGTCGAGATGACGGGGGACAGGATGCTCTGGAAGATGGTGCGCCACATGCGGGCCATCTCGAAACGATAGATCGCGAGAACGCCGCGCCAGTTCATGCCCTGCTCCTGACGAGGTCGATGAAGATGTCTTCCAGCGTGCTCTGGTGGGTGCGGATATCGTGGAGGCGGATGCCCGCCCCGTCGATGGCGGCCAGCAGCGCCGTGATGCCCGTCCGCTCGCCGCCCGTCGCATAGGCATAGGTGAGAGCCTTGCCATCGTCCGACAAGGCCAGGTCGAAACCGGACAGGGCGGCGGGGACCGAGGGGAGGGGCTCCTGCAGCTCGATGGTGAGTTCCTTGCGGCCGAGCTTTTCCATGAGCCGGGACTTTTCTTCCACCAGGATCAGCTCGCCGCCCCGGATGACGCCGATCCGGTCGGCCATCTCCTGCGCTTCCTCGATGTAATGCGTGGTCAGGAAGATGGTGACCCCGGAATCACGCAGGGTGCTGACGACGCGCCACATGTCGCGACGCAGTTCCACGTCGACGCCGGCAGTCGGCTCGTCGAGGAACAGCAGCCGGGGCTCGTGCGCCAGCGCCTTGGCGATCAGCACCCTGCGCTTCATGCCGCCGGACAGGGTCATGATCTTGGAATCGCGCTTGTCCCACAGGGACAGGTCCTTCAGAACCTTCTCCACATAGGCGTCGTTGCGCTTAAGGCCGAACAGGCCGCGCGTGAAGCTGACCGTCGCCCACACCGATTCGAAGGCGTCGGCCGTCAGTTCCTGCGGCACCAGCCCGATCATCGCACGGGCGGCGCGGTAGTCGGAGCCGATGTCGTGGCCGCCGACGCGCACCGTGCCCTGGCTGCGGTTGGTCAAACCGCAGATAATGCTGATAAGCGTGGTCTTGCCTGCGCCGTTGGGGCCGAGAAGCGCGAAGATCTCGCCCTGCCTGATAGCGAGGTCCACCGGTTTCAGCGCCGTGAATCCGTTGGAATAGGTCTTGGCGACATTCTCGACCGACAGGATCGGTTCCATCATCGAAGCCTTCATCGTGAGCGAGGTCTTCTACTCGATCCCGCCCGCGCTGTCGCCTCCCCCGTCGGCGTCGGCCGCAAGGCTGTCCATCGGTTGCGCCGTATCGATGGACACGATGACCGACATGCCCGGCACCAGCGGACCGGACTGCGCGTCCTGCCCCTCGATCCGGATGCGCACGGGCATGCGCTGGGCGATCTTGGTGAAGTTGCCGGTGGCGTTGTCCGACTTCAGAACCGCGAATTCCGATCCCGTCGCCGGAGAGAAGCGCTCGACCCGCCCATGGAAGACGCGGCCCGGATAGGCATCCACCGTAAAGTCGACGCGCTGTCCCGGCGCCATGCCCCGAACCTGCGTTTCCTTATAGTTGGCGACGATCCACCGGTCGTCCGGCACGAGGCTGGCCAGCGCGGTGCCCGGCTGGACATACTGGCCGACGCGGGCCCCGACCTCGCCGAGCGTTCCGTCGGCGGGGGCGAGGATGCGCGTATGCGCCATGTCGAGTTCGGCCAGCGAGACGGCGGCCTTCGCACTGTCGACCGCGGCTTCCAGCGACTGGCGCGAGGTGATGACGGATGCCAGATCCTGCCGGGAAACCTCCAGCTGCGCGCGCGCCTGGTTCAAAGCGGCGTCGGCCTCGGCCCGGGACTTGCGCGCGAGGTCGAGGTCGCTGCCGGGTGCGAAACCCTTGGCGGCCAGAGGGGCGATGCGGTTCCAGTTGGCGTCCGCCGTGTCGAAGGAGGCTTCCGCGCTTTTCTGAGCCGCCTGTGCCGCCACCACCTTGGCTTCCGCTGAAAGGCGCTGCTGCTCGAAGCGCGACAGGGCCGCCTCCTGTCCCGACAGGTTGGCGCGGGCCTGCTCCAGTTTCTGGCGGTAGGTGCCGTCGTCGATGCGGGCGATGAGCGTGCCTGCCTTCACATGCTGGAAATCCTGCACGGGCACCTCGGCGACGATGCCGGACAGTTGCGGGCTCATCATGGTGACGCGGCCTCGGACATAGGCGTCGTTGGTCGTCTGGACGCTGGACGCGAAGGGCGGCAGGTTCCAGGCGTAGAGGATCGTAAGCACACCGGCGACGCCGATGAGCGCCGCGACATAGGTTGCGAAGGAGCGGAAGATGCGGGGCATGTTCCAGCCTTTCAAATGGTCGGTATCGAGAACGGGGTTTCGTCGGTCTGGTCAGGTCGCCGCCGGCTGGGGCGGCGGGAAGATGTGCCGGAAAAAGACATGCAGCAGCAGGCAGCCGAGGCCGAAGGCGGCCAGACCGCTGACCAGCAGGAACGCGTCGTTGTAGGCGAGGATGGTGGCCTCGCGGGTCGCCTGCGCGGACAGGGCGGCAAGCGCCCTGGCCTGCTGGATCGCCGGGTCCGGCGTCGTCGAGGCATAGGCGGCGGCCATGCGCGCCACGCGCGCCGCCACCGTCGGATCGCTCATGACGACGTCTTCCACCAGGGCCCCGGAATGGAATTTTTCGCGGTAGGTGACGACGGTGCGGAAGATGCCCGAGCCGATGGCCCCTCCCAGACTCTGCGTGGTCAGGAAGACGATCAGGAAGGAGAGCAGATAGTTCATGCCCTTCTTCATTGCCGCCATGAAGCCCATGGCCAGGGCCGGCGGCAGGAACATGACGCCGGCCATGGCGATCATGGACTGGCTGACCAGCATGTTCTCGGGCCGGGTCAGGTTGGTGGCGTGCGCATCCATGAAGGCGCCGACCGACAGGAGCGCCAGGGCGGCAGCATGGATGGCCGGCGCCCGCCCGGGCTTCATGACGGCGGCCGTGGCCAGCCCCGCCAGCACCGTGCTGGCCAGCATCACGAAATAAAGGAGCGTCATCTGCTCGTTGCGCAGGCCTATGGCCTGGAAGAAACCGGAGGCGCCGCTTGTCTGCTCGGACAGGATCAGCCGGAACAACAGCAGGATGCCTGCGAAATGCAGGATTTCCGGCGACAGGATCCAGCGCAGGTCCACCAAAGGATTGGAGCGGTTGAGCTCTATCACGGCAGCGGCCGCCAGTGCGGCGACGCCGGCGGCCAGCGTCCAGCCGATCCAGCGCGCTTCCAGCCACCACTCGTAGGGGCCGACCGTAGCGGTGACGGCGATGGAGCCCAGCCCGATGGCGATCAGGACATAGCTGACGAAGTCCAGCGGTTCGAGCACCTGTGCGCGGGCCGGCGGATTGAGCGGCAGGAAGAAGATCGCGGCCAGCGACAGCATGGCCATCGCCATTTCGAGGCTGAACAGGCTGGCGAAGTCTCCCATGTCGGTCAGGAGGGGCGAGACCAGACGTGCCACCGGCATGGCGATCGAGATGTTGATGACGGCGAAGGTGACGCCCATCGTCATCTTCTTCTCGGGCGGGAAGGTCTCCAGCATGTAGAGGAAGGCGAGCGTCGACAGGGGCGAGGCCGCAACACCCGCGAAGAATCGGACGAGCAGCGCCGACCGGAAGTCGGTGACGAAGAGATGCATGGCGCTGACGGCCACGAAGGCGACGATGGCGCATTCGGCGAAGCGCCGCAGCCCGAACTGGGCGCGGATCTTGGTCATCATCAGGGTCAGGCTGACATTGGGCGCCAGATAAGCCGCCATGAGCCAGACCGTTTCCGTCGTCGTCAGCGAAAGGCTGCCCTGCACGTTGGGCAGGTTGGACGAGATCAGGTTGAGGCCGAGGCCCTGCGTCAGCGAGATAAGCGTGGCCGCGCCGATATACAGCGCGGCATGGGCCGGATGCCGCGCCATGTAGGGCGCGGGCGCCGGCAGCGTGCGCAGGGGGCGGTCCGGGGCGGCGGTTTCATTCGTCATCGTCGGACGCTCCCGGGTGGGAAACGGCCTCGATGGCCCGCGCCATGCGCCGCATGACGGCCAGGGCGGCCACGATCTCCCGGTCGTCGATATCGGCCAGCACGACGTCGCGAATGTCGTCGGATGCCGCCGAGACGGCAGCTGCCGCCTTGCGCCCCGCCGGCGTGAGCCGAACGATCTTCGCCCGCCGGTCGCCGGGGGACGGCAGCCGCTCGATGAGGTCCAGCCGCTCCATTCCGTCCAGAAGGCGGACCACCGTCGCGCTTTCGAGCTGGAGCTGGCAGGCCAGCTCCGTCTGCGTCGGCATCGGATGGCGGGCCAGTTCGGCAAGAGCGCGGGCGCGCGGATAGGTCAGTCCACGCTCGCTGACGCGGGCGTTGAACAGGGTGCGCATGCGGCGGCTCGTCTTGATGACGAGGTCCGTCAACTCGGCTCGGGAGGCATGGTCCGTGTTTTGCATGTTGGGCATATAACTAGTGCACTAACAATAAACAAGACTTACAAACTGTCGCAGGCTAGAAGGTGTTTCCACACCGGAGGTCTGCCCATGGCGAACACGCCGCGCATCACGATCACCTACTGCACCCAATGCCAGTGGCTGCTGCGCGCCGCATGGCTGGCGCAGGAGCTTCTGTCGACCTTCGGCACGGATATCGGCGAGGTGGCTCTGGTGCCCGGAACCGGCGGCATCTTCGAGATCGCCTGCGATGGCGTTTCCGTGTGGGAGCGCAAGGCGGATGGCGGTTTCCCGGAGGCGAAGGTGCTGAAGCAACGCGTGCGCGACCGGCTGGACCCGGGGCGCAGCCTCGGGCACAGCGACCGGTGAAGACGCCATGACGAAGGTGATTTCGGCGCTCCTGATCGTGGCGATGGCCGTTCAGGTGATTCGGCCGCTGGGCCTGCCCGGCCTGCGCCGGCGAGGCGACTTCTGGAAGATCGCGCTGGCGGCCCTGTTCGTCTTCGGCGCAACGGTACTCATTCGGCCACAATAGGGGCGCAGCGTCCGTGCCGATTTCGGGGGAATTTGAACGGCATGGCGCACTCGTGTACTGAGGCGGGCTGTTCCGCAAAGCAGGGGTGACATCGAAGAATGGACCGCATTCGCATTCGGGGCGGTAACGCGCTCAACGGCACGATTCCGATCTCCGGGGCCAAGAACGCCGCGCTGCCGCTGATGATCGCCTCGCTCCTGACGGACGATACGCTGACGCTGGAGAACGTACCGCATCTGGCGGATGTGGAACAGCTGATCCGCATTCTCGGCAATCACGGCGTCGACTATGCGGTGTCGGGCAAGCGCCTGGTCCAGGACCCTTCGCAGGGACGCACGATCCACTTCACCGCGCGGACCATCGTCGACACGACCGCCCCTTACGAACTCGTCTCCAAGATGCGGGCGAGCTTCTGGGTGATCGGGCCGCTGCTGGCCCGCATGCACAAGGCTCGCGTCTCGCTGCCCGGTGGGTGCGCCATCGGCACCCGGCCGGTGGACCTGTTCATCGACGGGCTCCGGGCGCTGGGCGCCGAAATCGATATCGACCAGGGCTATGTCGTCGCCGAGGCGAAGGGCGGCCTCGTCGGCGCGCGGTATCGCTTTCCCAAAGTGTCGGTGGGCGCAACCCATGTCCTGATGATGGCGGCGTCGCTGGCCCGCGGCGAAACCGTGATCGAGAACGCCGCGCGCGAACCTGAGGTGGCCGACCTGGCCACCTGCCTGAATGCCATGGGCGCGCGCATTTCGGGCGCTGGAACATCCACGATCACCATCGAGGGCGTCGCGGCCCTGTCCGGAGCGCGTCACCGCGTGCTGCCGGACCGGATCGAGACGGGCACCTACGCCATTGCCGCCGCCATGGCCGGCGGCGACGTCACGCTGGCCGGCACGCGCGCCTCCCTGCTGGATTCCGCACTCGATGCCTTGCGGCAGGCCGGGGCCGAGATCACCGAACTGAACGACGGAATCCGGGTGCGGCGCAACGGTGCGGGTATTTCCCCGGTCGATGTGACGACGGACCCTTTCCCGGGATTTCCGACCGATCTGCAGGCCCAGTTCATGGCGTTGATGACGCGCTCCGGCGGCGTTTCCAACATCACCGAGACGATCTTCGAGAATCGCTTCATGCATGTGCAGGAACTGGCCCGGCTCGGCGCGAAGATTTCGCTTGCCGGACAGGTCGCCCGGGTTGAGGGCGTGCCGCGGCTTGCCGGCGCCCCGGTTATGGCGACCGATCTGCGCGCCTCCGTGTCGCTGGTGATCGCCGGCCTGGTTGCGGAAGGCGAAACGACGGTCAACCGCGTCTATCATCTCGACCGTGGATTCGAGCGGCTGGAAGAGAAGCTCGTCGCCTGCGGCGCGGATGTGGAGAGGATTTCGGGCTGAGCATGGCCGATCGTTCGGGCAAATCCATTCCCGCCTTGCATTTTTCCTCGTTCCGCACGATTTAGGGCGCGTGAATTTGCATCACGGGTCGGCCGCGCCGTGCGCAGCCGGCCTCGACTCGTTCCAATGGGCCGGCCCGCATCGGGCCTCGGCCGAACCCCGATCCAAGGTCAGGACCACGCATGGCGAAAGAAGAAGTTCTCGAGTTTCCCGGAGTCGTAACCGAGCTGCTGCCGAACGCGACATTCCGCATCAAGCTCGAGAACGATCACGAAATCATCGCGCACACGGCAGGGCGCATGCGCAAGAACCGCATCCGCGTTCTGACGGGCGACAAGGTGCTCGTCGAGATGACCCCCTACGACCTGACCAAGGGCCGCATCACCTATCGCTTCAAGTAAGCCGGGCACGCGTCGCATGGCCCAGTCGCAGCATCTGATTCTCGCTTCGGCGTCGCCGCGCCGGCTCGAACTGCTGCAGCAGGTCGGCCTGGAGCCCGAGCGGCTGTTGCCGGCCGACATCGACGAGACGCAACATCGGTCCGAGCATCCGCGCTCGCTCGCCAAGCGGCTGAGCCAGGGCAAGGCCGAGGCCGCCGCAGCCGTGCTGGAGCGCCTGGAAGAGCGGGTCGGCCGCTTCGTGCTGGCCGCCGATACGGTCGTCTGCGTCGGACGCCAAGTCATGCCCAAGGCGGAACTGATCGAGGATGCGCACGCCAACCTGCGCATCCTGTCCGGCCGTACGCACCGCGTCTATACCGGCGTCTGCGTGATCGGACCGTCGGGGCGGCTTCGCCAGCGGCTGGTGGAGACGCGGGTCCGCTTCAAGCGTCTGACGCGCGAAGACATGGACCGCTATCTGGCCAGCGGCGAGTGGCGCGGCAAGGCCGGCGGCTACGCCATCCAGGGGCTGGCGGGCAGCTTCGTCGTACGCCTGGTGGGAAGCTACAGCAATGTGGTGGGCCTGCCGCTCTACGAGACTTTGGCGCTACTTGCGGGCGAAGGCTTCCGGCAGGGCATGGCGGCTCAATGACCGGCGCGGTAACGCCGCTGCGGCCCAAGCGGGCCTGCCCGGAATGCGGCCGGCCCTCCGAGCGCGCGACCTATCCATTCTGTTCGCCGCGCTGCAAATCCGTGGACCTCAACCGCTGGCTGTCCGGCGCCTACGTCATACCGGGCGTCGAGGAGGAAGTGCCGGACAAGGAAGACGAAGCCTGATTGCCTCACCCCGTCAGCGCAGCGCCGCCGGCACGACGCGGGCATCGCGCCCGGATGCGAGCCGGACCGGGGCATCGCCCCCGACGCGAACCCAGCGGCCCGGATCGGCCGAATCCTGGCGCTTGAGGTAGGTGTAGGGCGTATCGCCCCAGCCGCGCACCCGCGCATCCAGATTGTCCAGGACGAAGTCGCCGTCGCGCGTCGTCAGCGTCAGCACGGCGTGGCCTTCGCCGTCCGGCTTGCGCACGACGGTCATCAGGAGGTTGCCGGCCGGCAGGCCGGCCTCGACCAGGCGCTTGCGTTTCAGGAGCGCGTAATCCTCGCAGTCTCCGCGGTCCACCGGCACGCTCCAATATTCCTCTTGTCCGTGCATGGCCCAGTCCGATGCCGGCTGAATGTCGGCATTGACCTCACGGTTGATGCCGGCGACGAGGTGGAGAAGACCGGCCGAAAGCACCAGAGGGCCCGGCGCCACCCCTGCCGGCGGCCGGCATTCCTGGGGCTGGCGCCTGCAATAGTCGAAATGGCCGATGGGCTGCGTGGTCGGGCCGGCGAGCGGCATGAACAGGGACCGGGCCTGTGCAGGCAATATCGCACCTGCACACAAGGCCGATGCGATCGCAATCGCAAGTAGCGCGCGTAGCCTGCCCATGGAAGCCGAACCCCTCGTCGTCCCCGAACCCTGCATGGAATGGTCGGACCAGGGGCGAAGAAGGTCAACATCTCCGCTGGTGGAGGGTGCCCGACTTGGATGTAGATCGGACCGACGATCGGCGTATTTTCGGTTTCGCAGGTGCAATAGTCCGGGCTCCGTCGTTGCGGTGCAAACCGCGACGATTCAGGCAGTCCCGCGGGGTCCGGTCTGGAGTTTGACGAGCCGGATGGCCTTAATGTGACATTAACATCACGGGCAGGCGAAAATTTATCCGCTCACCTTGCCGGATGCCAGATCGAGGACAGCGGCATCCATCCGCCGAAGGTCTTCCTCGCGCGAGAGGCGGTGATCTCCATTGGCCACCAGCGTCAGCGTCACGCCTTCGCCGGGGAGGTGCGAGACGAGTTCCAGCGCATGGGCATAGGGCACGTCCGGATCCTGCATCCCCTGGATGATGTGGACCGGGCATCCCGTCTCCACCGGCCCGTCCAGCACGCATTGCGACAAGCCGTCGTCGAGGAGCCGCTTGGTGTAGACGGTCGGTTCTGGCGAATAGTTCGAAGCGCGTTCGATAAAGCCGTGGCGTGCAAGGTCGCGGCACTCGGCAGCGGTCAGGGACGGCTCCACGAGCCGCTTGGTGAAGTCCGGCGCCGGCGCCAGAAGCAGCATCCCGGCCATGCGCGCCTGCATCCGCCGCGCCAGCAGAAGCGCGATCCAGCCGCCAATCGACGATCCGACCAGCAGCAGCGGCCCTTCCGTCTTCGCCGATACGATGTCGGCGGCGTCGTCCAGCCAGTCGGATATGGTCAGGTCGGTGAAGCGCCCCGACGATTCGCCGTGGCCACGATAATCGAAGCGCAGAAAGCCGAGGCCCGCCTTGTCGCAGGTGGTCGACAGGCGCTCGGCCTTCGCGCCCCGCATGTCGGAACGATAGCCGCCGAGGAAGACGACTGTCGGCGCCCGGCCGGGCCGGCCGAGCCAGGCGAGCCGTTTGCCTTCGGGCCCGGCAGGCGTGAAGAATTCGGCGTTCGGCTGTGACTGCATCCGGCTGCTCCGTGTCGGTCTTCAAGCAAATAATATGGTAGACGGGTGAAACTCGCCGGGCGACGTGCTATATCGAAAAGGTGATCGGCCCGAGGCCGGCGTGCCGCCGAAAGGGGGCTCGCCGGACCGGGCTGGGTTGCGTGCGTTGTCGCGCAGCTTCGCATATGTCGTCAACAACAGGAGTGAACGACCATTCGCAGACCGTTTCGTGCCCCGCCCGCCCAGAAGGAAGGACCGCGCTCCAACCGGGAAATTCGTGTTCCGCAGATCCAGCTGATCGATGCGGACGGCCAGAACCGTGGTCCGACGCCGACCGCCGAGGCCCTGGCCCTTGCGGAAGAGGCCGGACTGGATCTCGTCGAGATCGTGCCTACGGCCAATCCGCCCGTCTGCAAGATCCTCGATCTCGGCAAGCTGAAATACGAGAATCAGAAGAAGGCCGCCGAGGCGCGCAAGCGCCAGAAGGTCATCGAGGTCAAGGAGATCAAGATGCGGCCGAACATCGACGATCATGACTACGAGACCAAGATGAAAGCCGTGCGCCGCTTCTTCGAGGACGGCGACAAGGTCAAGGTGACGCTGCGCTTCCGCGGCCGCGAGATGGCCCACCAGGAACTTGGCATGCAGCTGTTGAACCGTGTCCGCGAGGAGACGGCCGAAATCTCGAAGGTCGAAGCCGAGCCCAAGCTCGAAGGCCGTCAGATGATGATGGTTCTGGCGCCGCGCGGCTGACGCGCGCGCCATCCCGGCTTGTGCCGGCCATCGCGAATGGCGGGCTTGCCATGCCGGGGACGACAGACTATAAGCCCCAGCGTTCAATTGAGAGCCGTCCGGCAGGGCATGCCGTGGCGGCTCCTAATGCTTGGCGACACGTTCGGTAATGCCGAACGGCGGTCCTTCGGGACCGCCGCCGTCGCCACATCCATCAAGGAGAGCAAAATGCCCAAGATGAAGACCAAATCGAGCGCCAAGAAGCGCTTCCGCATGACGGCGACCGGCAAGGTCAAGGCCCAGCCCGCCGGCAAGCGCCACGGCATGATCAAACGCTCCAACGACTTCATCCGCGATGCGCGCGGAACGATGATCCTGTCCAAGCCGGACGAGCGCATCGTCAAGACCTACATGCCCTACGACCGCTGAGCGGGCCGGGACACCTCAAGGTTTAGAGATTCAGGAGCGATATCATGGCACGTGTCAAAAGAGGCGTTACCGCCCACGCCAAGCACAAGAAGGTTCTGAAGGCCGCCAAAGGCTTTTACGGACGCCGCAAGAACACCATCCGCGCCGCCAAGGCCGCCGTCGACCGCGCGAAGCAGTACGCCACGCGCGACCGCCGCGTTAAGAAGCGCAACTTCCGCGCCCTGTGGATCCAGCGCATCAACGCCGGCGTCCGCGAGCATGGGCTGACCTACGCCCGCTTCATGGACGGCCTCACCAAGGCCGGCATCGAGGTCGACCGCAAGGTCCTGTCCGACATCGCCATCCACGAGCCGGAGGCCTTCGCGGCGCTGGTCGAGCAGGCCAAGTCGGCTCTCGCCTACCTCAAGGACGGCAACGACAACGCCTATGAGCGTGCCGTCGGCGAAAAGCGCGCCGCCTGACGACGGCGTCCTGCCGGACTGTCCCGGCAGCATCGGGACAGTCCGAACCGTTAAAAGCGACAAGGCCCGCCGCGGATGCCGCGTGCGGGCCTTGTCGCGTTCGCATGCTTTGTGCTTGAAGCTCATGACATCGGAAGAAACAGGCGGGCGGCGCGCGGCGTACAATGCGGCGCGACGGACCCGGCAGGGGAATCATGCAGGACACGACCATGGCGAGCGATCTTGCGGCCATCGAGGCGCGCACCCTCTCGCAGATCGAGGCGGCGGCAAGCGAAGCCGCGCTGGAAGACGTGCGGCTGGCCGCGCTGGGCAAGAAGGGCGAAATTTCCGAGCTCCTGAAGGGACTCGGCCGGATGACGCCTGACGAGAGGCGCGAAGCCGGACCTGCGCTCAACGGCCTGCGGGATCGTGTGCAGCAGGCCCTGGCGGCGCGCAAGGAAGCGCTTGCCGATGCCGCGATCGAGGCGCGGTTGGCGGCTGAGGCGGTAGACGTCACGCTGCCGCTGCGCCCCTCCGCGCTGGCGGCGGGGCGGCTGCATCCGCTGAGCCAGGTCGTGGACGAGATCACCGCGATCTTTTCCGACATGGGCTTCGCCATCGCCGAAGGGCCGGACGTCGAGACCGACTATTACAACTTCACCGCGCTGAACTTCCCGGAAGGGCACCCCGCGCGCGAGATGCACGACACGTTCTTCTTCCGTCCCGGCCCGGACGGGGCGCGCAAGGTACTGCGCACCCATACGTCCCCGGTGCAGGTGCGCACGATGGAAAGCCAGAAGCCGCCCATCCGCATCGTGATCCCCGGCAAGACCTACCGGCAGGATTCCGACGCGACGCATTCGCCGATGTTCCACCAGCTCGAAGGGCTGGTGGTCGATCGCAAGGCCAACATCGCCAACATGATGTGGGTTCTGGAAGAGTTCTGCCGCGCCTTCTTCGAGGTGCCCTCGGTCCAGATGCGCTTTCGGCCGAGCTTCTTCCCCTTCACCGAACCGTCGATGGAGGTGGACATCCAGTGCGACCGCTCACGCCCCGGCGAGGTGCGTTTCGGCGAGGGTACGGACTGGATGGAGATCCTCGGCTGCGGCATGGTGCATCCCAACGTGCTGCGTCTCAGCGGCCTCGACCCGGACGAGTTCCAGGGCTTCGCCTGGGGCATGGGCATCGACCGGATCGCCATGCTGAAATACGGCATGCCCGATCTGCGCGCCTTCTTCGACGCGGATGTCCGGTGGCTCGAGCATTACGGCTTCCGTCCGCTGGATATCCCGACCTTGTTCGGCGGGTTGAGCAGCAACTGACCTTGGAAGGGGCGACGGCGATGAAGATGATGATCCTGGAATGCATCGCGGTTCTGGCCGGCGCCGTCCTCGGCACGGTGCTGACGGGCCTGCTGGCCTGGCTGTTCGCCGGCACGCCCTTCGTGGTGGCTGTCGCCTCCCTCGGCGCCTATGTGCTCGGCCTCGTCACCGTCGCCCTGTTCGCCTTCCTGTACCATCAGCTGGATCGTACGCCGGCGGCGCTGGCAAGCCTTGCCGTGGGCGTCGTCCTGCCGACGCTGGTCGACCGCTTCGTGCTGGGCGATACGCTGGGCTGGACGACGATCATCCTTCTGAACCTCGTCTTCGCCGTGCTGGCGCTGTCGATCTACCGTTTCGTGCACGCCAATGCCGCGAGCCGGCAGGCAGCGCGCGGCGTCGCCCGCCGGCTCGACTGAACCCATCCTTCCTTTTCCGATACGATCGCGATTCCCGATATGAAGTTCACCCTGTCCTGGCTGAAGGACCATCTCGACACCGAGGCGGGCCTTGGCGAAATCACCGAACGCCTGACCGCCATCGGCCTCGAGGTCGAGCATGTCGACGACCGGGCCGTGTTCCGACCCTTCACCATTGCGCGTGTCCTCACGGCACAGCCCCATCCGGACGCCGACAAGCTGCGCGTGCTCAGCGTCGACGCAGGATCGGGCGTCAACGGTGGCAAGCCGCTGCAGATCGTCTGCGGGGCGCCCAATGCCGCGGCCGGCCTGGTCGGCGTGCTGGCGCTGCCCGGCACCTACGTTCCGGGCATCGACACGACGCTGGGCGTCGGGAAGATCCGTGGCGTCGAAAGCTTCGGCATGATGTGCTCGGAGCGCGAACTCGAACTTTCGGACGAGCATGACGGCATCATCAGCCTGCCGGCCGACGCGCCCGTCGGCACGGCCTTCGCCGACTATGCGGGCCTGTCCGACCCGGTGATCGAAATCAACCTGACGCCCAACCGGCCGGATGCCACCAGCATCCACGGCATCGCACGCGACCTTGCGGCCGCCGGCCTCGGCCGGTTGAAGGATGCCGCCGTCGAGCGGATCGAGGGCGCTGGCCCGTGCCCCGTGGCCATCCACGTGGAAAGCCCGACCTGCACGGGCTTCGCCCTGCGGCTGGTGCGGGGCGTCAGCAACGGTCCGTCGCCGGAATGGATGCAGAAGCGGCTGCGTGCCATCGGCCTGCGCCCGATCAACGCCCTGGTGGACATCACGAACTACCTGACCTTCGACCGCGGGCGCCCGCTGCACGTCTTCGACGCGGCCAAGGTTTCCGGCGGACTCACCGTGCGGCAGGGCCGGCCGGGCGAGGAGATCCTGGCGCTGGACGGGCGGACCTATGCGCTGGACGAGGACGTCTGCGTGATCGCCGACGACAAGGGTCCGGAATCCATCGGCGGCATCATGGGCGGCGAGCATTCCGGCTGCGACGAGGGCACCGTGGACGTGCTGGTGGAATCCGCCCTCTGGCGCTCGCTGGACATAGCGCGCACGGGCCGTACCCTCGGCATCGTCACGGATGCGCGCTACCGCTTCGAACGCGGCGTGGACCCGGCCTTCATGGAGCCGGGACTGGACCTTGCCACGCGCATGATCCTCGATCTGTGCGGCGGCGAGCCCAGCGAACCGGTCGTGGTTCCGCACCGCGCCGATGCGCCTGCCGAAATCCGCCTGCCCTTTACCGAGGTCAAGAGGCTCACGAGCCTGGACATTTCCCCGGACCGGCAGGTCGAGTTGCTGGAAAGGCTCGGCTTCGCCGTGACGGCCCGAGACGCGGACGGCGCAGGCGTCATCGCGCCGAGCTGGCGCCCGGACGTGGAAGGCAAGGCCGATTTGGTGGAAGAGGTGATGCGGCTGACGGGCGTGGATGCGATCGCCCCGCAGCCGCTGCCGCGCGAAGGCGCCGTGGCGGGGCGCGTGCTGACCACGGCGCAGATGCGCGATCGGCTGGTCAAGCGCGCTCTTGCTACCCGCGGCATGCTGGAAACGGTCACCTACGCCTTCATTCCGCATGAGGAGGCCGTGGCCTTCGGTGGCGGCGCGCCAGAGCTGCAACTGGAAAACCCCATCGCCGCGGAACTGACCGACATGCGTCCCTCGCTTCTGCCCAGCCTTCTGGCGGCGGCCGGGCGCAACGCGGCGCGCGGCTACGGCGATGTTGCGCTGTTCGAGGTTTCCCACGTCTACCGCGACGATACGCCTGCCGGGCAGTTGCGCGTTGCGGCCGGGCTGCGGCGCGGCACCGCAGCGCCGACGGGCGCGGGGCGCAACTGGGCCGGCAACGCCGCCCCGGTTTCGGTCTTCGACGCAAAGGCCGACGCCATGGCGGTGCTGGAGGCTGCGGGCGTGCCGACCGATCGACTGCAGGTCGAAACGGGCGCCAGCTCCTGGTATCATCCCGGCCGCTCGGGCCGATTGAAGCTCGGGCCGAAGGTGACGCTGGCCGAGTTCGGCGAGTTTCATCCGCGCGTCCTGAAGAAGATGCGTCTATCGGCCGCCCATGCCGGGTTCGAGGTGTTCCTCGACGCGCTGCCGGAGGGCAGGCGCAAGGCCACCAGGACGAAGCCGGTTCTGGAGCTTTCGCCGTTCCAGCCCGTGCGGCGCGACTTCGCCTTCGTGGTGGACCAGGCGGTGGAGGCGCTGAAACTCGTCCGTGCCGCCGAGGGTGCCGACCGCAAGCTCGTGTCGTCGGTCAGCGTCTTCGACGTCTTCACCGGTGCGTCGCTGGGCGAAGGGCGCAAATCCGTCGCCATCGAGGTGACGTTGAAGCCGGCCGAGCGGACCCTGACCGACGAGGACCTGGAAGCGGTCTCACAGAAGATCGTGGCAGCGGTGGCCAAGGCGACCGGCGGCACACTGCGGACCTGACGTCCGGTCACCCCAGCCGGTCTATGTCGGATTCAGCATAAAGCATTGATATGCGGAATCCGGCATAAACTTCTTTTATGCGTGAAATGACATACTGGCGCTTTATGCGATTTGCGGCATAATGGGAGCAGGAGATTGTCCATGCCGCTCATCGCTCGATCGCCCAGGCAACTGGGAAATGCAATTCGACGTACCCGTACGCAACGCGGGCTCACGCAGACGCAACTCGCCGATCTTGCCGGTATGCGGCAGGAAAAAGTGTCCGTAATCGAAAGCGGGCAGGAGGGTGCGAAGCTTTCGACGATCTTTGCCCTGCTTGCCGCGCTCAACCTCGAGATCACCGTCGGGGAAAGATCCGGCAAGAGTGAAAAAGGCGTCGAGGACATATTCTGATGGGCCGCCGCAAGACACGCGCGCCACTCGATGTGGTGATCAACAATCGCCTCGTCGGTCGTCTTGTCAAAGAGGCAAATGGGGCAATTCGGTATCGATACGATCAAAGCTGGCTCGATTGGGAGCACAGCTTTGCGATCTCGCTTTCGCTTCCCCTGCGGGAGACAGCCTATACCGGCGCGCCAGTCACTGCGGTGTTCGACAATCTGCTTCCCGACGACCCGAATGTCCGCAAGCGCGTCGCCGAGCGTGTCGGCGCGCAAAGTACCGACTACTATAGCTTGCTCGAAAGCATCGGACGCGACTGCGTCGGCGCGATGCAATTCCTTCCCGACGGGAAGCTGCCCGGCACCGTGCCCGATGTGAAGGGCGAGCCGCTGAGCGAGGACGAAATAGAGCGAATTCTCGCCAATCTCGAGCAGGCTCCGCTGGGCATCGAACCCGATCAGGAATTTCGTATTTCCGTTGCGGGAGCGCAGGAAAAGACTGCGCTGCTCTTTCACGAGGGGCGATGGATGCGTCCGCTCGGCACGACGCCGACAACCCACATCCTGAAGCCTCAGCTCGGTCAAATTCCTACCGCCTTCGGAATGATCGACATGAAGGCGAGCGTCGATAACGAGCACTATTGCCTGGAGCTGATGCGCGCGCTCGGCTTTGAAGTGGCCAGGAGCCAGATCCTCACCTTCGGGAAACGCCGGGTATTGGCCGTCGAGCGATTCGATCGGATCTGGCGCGACGGATCGCACCTGTTGCGCCTTCCTCAAGAGGATTTCTGTCAAGCCACCGGCACACCTTCGGCCCTGAAATATCAGAATAATGGCGGCCCCGGCATTGTGGACGGCCTAAAACTGCTGCAGAGCGCGGACGAGCCGCTGAAGGATCAAGCCGCGTTTTTCAAGGCCCAGATCACGAACTGGCTGATCGGCGCCACGGACGGGCATGGAAAGAATTTCAGCATTTTCCTTCGGCCGGAAGGAAGATACGGGCTCACGCCCTTCTATGACGTGCTGTCGGCGCAGCCAGCCCTGGATGAGAGGCAGATACCGCGCAATAGATTCAAGCTCGCCATGTCGGTCGGCAACAGCCGCAAATACGAAATCATCAAGATCGTCGGAAGGCATTTCATCGAAACCGGCAAGGAAGCCGGGCTCGGCCAGACGATCATACGGCAGGTTGTGTCCGATCTTCTCGAGGAGGCCGTCCAGGCCTCCGAGGCGGCAATTGCCGGAATGCCGGCGGACTTCGCCGGTGAAATCCATGACAGCGTATCCGCCGCAATGGCTGCGAGATTGCGTATACTGGAGGCGACCGGCCTCTAGTCTTGTGGAAGCCGCCTTCGGTCAGGGCAGGGACCGGGATTGGGGGCAAGCTCCGCGCATCCTTGCACGGCCACACTTGGCGGCTCATGATGCGGAGGTGATCATGAACCGCTCCCTCGTGTCGCTCGGCGTCGCTTTCCTGGCGGTCCTTGCCGGGCCCGCAATCGCCGCGCCGGCGGCCAAGGACCTGTTCGGCGCCCGGACGCAGCCGGCGGCCATGGCCAGCCGCAGCATCGGCTTCTATGCCAAGGGCTGCCTGTCCGGCGCGGCGGCGATGCCGAAGGACGGGCCGACCTGGCAGATGACCCGGCCGTCCCGCAACCGCGCCTGGGGCAACCCGGCAATGATTTCCCTGCTGCAGCACCTGTCGGCCGAGGCGGCCGAAAAGGACGGGTGGCGCGGATTCCTGATCGGGGATATCGCCCAGCCGCGCGGCGGTCCGATGTCGTCGGGCCATGCATCGCACCAGATTGGCCTCGATGCGGATGTCTACCTGACGCCGATGCCGCAGCGCCGGCTGAGCGACGCGGAGCGCGACGGCCTCGACCCGCAGAGCCTCATCGACCCGAAGACCCTGCATGTGGACGAAAGCCTGTGGCGGCCGGAACATCTCAAGCTCCTGCGCCGCGTCGCCAAGGCGCCCGAGGTGCAGCGCGTCTTCGTGCATCCGGGCATCAAGCTCAAGCTGTGCCGGACGGCCGGGCGCGATCGTGCGTGGCTGGCCAAGGTGCGTCCCACCTACGGACATGACTATCACTTTCATATCCGGATGTTCTGCCCGCCGGGCGACGCTGCCTGCGACGGACAGGCGCCCGTCGGCCGGGAGGACGGCTGCGACGACCTGGACTGGTGGTTCGATGTCGCGCTGCAGCCGCCGCCGCCCGATGCCCCGCCCTACAAGCCGAAGCCGCCTCTGACGATGGCCGATCTGCCGCGGGCCTGCGCCACCGTGCTCGATGCCGACGCCGGGACCGCCTCGGCGTCGGCCGCGCCCGGACGCATCGCCATACCCACTCAACGCCCGTCACATTGACGCGATAGGCGCTTGTCCAACGCCCCTTCCCTCTATCTCTACTTTCTTCAATCGATTTAGGTCTCCTGCACATGACCCCCACCCATGAAAGTGCCGAAGCGCTGCGCTTCCCGATCCTCCTGGCCGACATCGGCGGCACGAACGCGCGCTTCGCACTTCTGGTGGATGCCTTCGCCGAACCGAAGGTGTTCCCCGTGGTGAAGACGGCGGACTACGGGAACATCGACGACGCCATCCAGGCTGCCGTGCTGGACAAGACGTCCGTTCAGCCGAATTCCGCGGTGCTGGCCATCGCCGGCCCCATCGACGGCGACGAGATCGACCTGACCAACAGCCCCTGGATCGTGCGTCCCAAGGTGCTGATGCGCGACCTCGGCTTCGAGGAAATCGTGGTGATGAACGATTTCGAGGCGCAGGCCCTGGCCGTCTCCGCCCTTCCGGAAACCGGGCGCGAGCAGATCGGCGGGGGCATCGCGCGCGAGGGGGCCAGCCGCGTCGTCCTCGGCCCCGGAACCGGGCTCGGCGTCGCCGGCCTCGTCCGGGCCCGGCGCATGTGGATCCCCGTCGCGGGCGAGGGCGGACATATCGACCTTGGCCCGCGGACCGGCCGCGACCTGGAGATATGGCCCCATCTCGACCGCATCGAGGGGCGCGTTTCCGCGGAGGAGGTCTTGAGCGGCCGGGGTCTGGTCAATCTCTATCATGCCATCTGCACGGCCGATGGAGCGGAGCGCCGGCACGCCGATCCGGCCGACGTCACGCAGGCGGCCGGCGATGGCGATGCCCAGGCATTGGAGGCGGTCCGTCTATTCGCCACCTGTCTGGGGCGCGTCGCGGGCGACCTGGCGTTGGTTTTCATGGCCCGGGGCGGGGTCTACATCGCCGGTGGGATATTCCAGCGCATCGTGCCGCTGATCGAGCCGGAACTGGTGCGCGCCGCCTTCGAGGACAAGGCGCCGCATTCCGCCCTCCTGCGCGACATGCCGCTGTTTGCCGTGACGGAAACGATGGCGGCCCTTGTCGGCATGGCGGCCTATGCGCGCAATCCGCGCTTCTTCGGCCTGGAAACCAGCGGACGACGCTGGGCTGCCTGACAGGGCGGATAAAATGCTCTAAAGCGAGCGGCACGATGAACGGGACGAGCCGGCCGTGAGTAGACAGAAGAACCTTTCGCTGGCCGACGGGCAGGAAAGGGGCGAGGCGTTCAAGTTGCTGCGGCGCATCCTGGCCGAAAACGGGCGCTCGCACATCAAGGGTTACGCGATCGCCATCGCATGCCTGGTCCTCGTGGCGCTGTCGACGGCCTTTCTGGCCTGGATCATGCGAGACGTGATCGACGAGATCTTCGTCGAACGCAACCGCGCCGTGCTGCTGACGCTGCCGCTCGCCGTCTTCGCGGCCTTCCTGATCCGTGGCGTCGCCAGCTACATCCAGGGCGTGATCCTGGCCCGTATCGGCAACGACATCGTCGCGCGCTACCAGAAGCGCCTGTTCACCCATCTCACCGAGCTTTCGGTCGATTTCTTCGGCGAGACGCGCTCGGCGCAGCTTGCGGCGCGCATCAGCCAGAACGTGACGGGCGTTCGCGACACGCTGAACCTCACCGTCACCTCGCTGGCGCGGGACCTCCTGACCCTCGTCTTCCTGATCGGGGTCATGATCTGGCAGGACCCCGTCCTGTCGGGCATCGCCCTTCTGGCCGGGCCGCCGGTCGCCATCATGATCGGGCGCCTGTCGCGCAAGCTGCGGCGCGCCACCCGCCAGTCCATCGACCTCAATGCCCAGGTGGTCGGCTCCATGCAGGAGGCGGCGCAGGGGATACAGGTAGTCAAGGCCTTCACCATGGAAGAGCCGCTGCGCCAGCGGACTGACCGGTTGGTCGAGGCTGCGGAGGAGCGCGCCAACCGCATCGCCGCCATCACCGAACGCTCCGGCCCCATCGTTGAAACCATCGCCGGCCTTGCCGTCGCAGGCGTCATCGGCTGGTCCGGTTACCGCGCCATCGTCTACGGTCATTCGCCGGGCGCGATGTTCGCCTTCATCACCGCGCTTCTGCTGGCCTACGACCCGGCCCGCCGGCTGGCGCGGCTGCAGGTGGAGATGGAGCGTGCATTGGTGAATGCGCGAATGATCTACGAAATCCTCGACCTCAAGCCCCGCAAGCCCGATGCGCCCGGCGCGCCGGACCTGAAGGTCAGCGGCGGCGAAATCCGCTTCGAGAATGTCAGCTTCGCCTATTCGGCCGGCGAGCCCGTATTGCGGCAGGTCGATTTTACGGCCCCCGCCGGCCGCACGACGGCCATCATCGGCGCATCCGGCGGCGGCAAGTCTACCATCCTGTCCCTGATCGAGCGCTTCTACGAGCCGTCGTCGGGCCGGATCACCATCGACGGGCAGGACATTGCCGGCGTCACCAAGCGATCGCTGCGCGCGCAGGTGTCCTACGTGCCGCAACAGGCCGTGCTGTTCGAGGGTACCATACGCGACAATCTTCGCTACGGCCGTCTCGACGCCACGGATGAAGAGATCGAAGCCGCCGCCCGCATGGCACAGGCGGAGGAGTTCATCCTGGCCCAACCCCTCGGCTACGATACGCCGGTAGGCGAAAACGGCATGACGCTTTCGGGCGGGCAGCGTCAGCGCCTGTCCATCGCCCGGGCGCTGGTGCGCGGCGCGCCGATCCTCATCCTGGACGAGGCGACGTCGGCGCTCGACACCCAGTCGGAAACGCTCGTCCAGCGCGCCTTGACCGAGATCATGCGCGAGAAGACCGTGCTGGTGGTGGCGCATCGCCTGTCGACGATCGTCGGCGCGGACCAGATCCTGGTGGTCGAAAACGGCCGTGTGGCCGAAAGCGGCACCCATTCCGACCTTGTTGCCCGGGGTGGCAGCCTGTATGCGAAGTTCCACAGCCTGCAGGCGGCCGGCGAGATCGGCCTGTCGGGACGCAGGGAGTAGACGTCGCGACGATGGGGAAGGATATCGGATGAGACTCGTCGTTCTGGGGGCAGCCGGACGGATGGGCAAGAACCTCGTCCGCGTCATCGAGGAAACGCCTGGCGTCACCCTGGCCGCCGCCATCGAGCGCAAGGGCTCTTCCGCGCTGGGGCGCGATGCCGGCGAGCTTGCCGGCCTCGGCGAGATCGGCACGGCCGTCACCGACTCGCTGGAGCCTGTCCTGGCGGATGCCGACGGGATCCTGGACTTCACTGCGCCGGCCTATTCCATCTTTGTCGCCGAACTGGCGGCGCAGCACGGCCTGGTGCACGTCATCGGCACGACCGGCTTTTCCGCACAGGACGATGCCGCGGTGGCAAAGGCCGCGGCATCGGGGGCGCGGATCGTGAAATCCGGCAATATGAGCCTCGGCGTCAACATGCTGGCCGTCCTGGTGGAGCGGGCGGCGCACGCGCTGGCCGCCGACGGCTTCGACATCGAGATCGCCGAGATGCATCATCGACACAAGGTGGACGCCCCTTCCGGCACGGCGCTGCTTCTGGGCGAGGCAGCCGCCGCCGGGCGCGGGGTCGCGCTGGCGGATGCCTCGGTGCGCGTGCGCGACGGCCATACCGGGCCACGACCCTCCGGCGCCATCGGCTTCGCCACGCTGCGGGGCGGTTCGGTGATCGGCGACCATTCCGTCATCTTCGCGGGGGAGGGCGAGCGCATCGAACTGGCGCATCGCGCCGACGACCGCGCCATCTATGCGCGCGGCGCCGTCAAGGCGGCGCTCTGGGCAGGCGGGCAGGCGCCCGGCCTGTATTCCATGCGTGACGTCCTTTCGATCTGACATTCAACGGAGCTCAAATGGTGCGGACCCTCGTTCTCGTAAGACACGGCCAGAGTGACTGGAACCTCAAGAACCTGTTTACCGGCTGGCGCGACCCGGACCTGACCGAGAAAGGGGTGGAGGAAGCCAAGGCCGCCGGAGAGCGGCTGAAGGCGACGGGCCTGAACTTCGACCATGCCTTCACCAGCAACCTGTCCCGCGCACAGCGTACGCTGTCGCTTCTTCAGGGGACGCTCGGCCAGGCCGACATCCCGACGGAGCACAGCGAGGCCCTGAACGAGCGCGACTATGGCGATCTTTCCGGGCTCAACAAGGACGATGCGCGCGCCAAATGGGGCGAGGAGCAGGTCCATGTCTGGCGGCGCTCCTACGATGTGCCGCCGCCGGGCGGCGAAAGCCTGAAGGATACCGGGGCGCGTGTCTGGCCCTACTATATCCACACCATCCAGCCGCGTGTCCTGGGTGGCGGCAACGTCATCGTGGCGGCGCACGGCAACTCGCTGCGCGCGCTCGTGATGGCGCTGGAGGGCCTGTCGCCGGACGAGATCGTCAATGCGGAGATCGCGACGGGCGTACCCATCGTCTACAGCCTGAACGCCGATTCTTCAGTGGCGTCGAAGGAGGTTCTGGAGGGCTGAGCCGGCTTTAGCCGCGCCGGGCGGTTGCCAGGGCGCGGCCGAACTCGGAGGCGAAGGTTTCCCGGTCGTCCGGGTTCAGGAAGGAGCCGATCTCGGTGGCGCGCCCGCTGCCGGAGACGGCCATCCGCGTGACGCCGAATTCGTGATGGCGTTGCACGTCGAACCGGGCCCAGAACGGGTTGTAATTGTCTTCGCGGACTTCGCCGCGCGGCGAGGTCTTGCGGATCGTGAGGCGCGTGCGCGATACGCTGACTTCCTCCCGCGCGCGGGCGGCACGGTAGTTGGCGCGAAAGGCGATCCACAGGGCCAGCACATCGAGACCGAAAAAGCCGAAGATGGGCCAGGCTCCGTGGGACAGGAAAAACAGGCCCGTGATAAGGCTGATGCCGCCGAAGCCGACCATGACGACGGCAAATCCCGTGCGCCCCAACGAGCGATAGGGCGTCAGCAGCGCGTGGAAAAGCGGCCGCTCGTTGGGGTTCTCGCTTTCCTCGTCCGGCATCCTCGGTTCACCTGTCGGGCAGACTGACAAGGCAGGATACACCATGGCGCCAACAGCGCAAAAGAGGGCGCCCCGTGCGCCGAGGATTCCGTACAGCCGGGCGGAGATCGCCGAGATCTTCCGCAGGTTCGCCGTGCAGCGGCCCGAGCCGCAGCCGGAACTGGAACACAGCAACCCCTTTACGCTCCTGGTCGCGGTCGTGCTTTCGGCGCAGGCCACCGATGCCGGCGTCAACCGGGCAACACGCGGCCTGTTCGCCAAAGCCGACAATGCGGCCGCCATGGTGGCGCTGGGCGAGGACGCCATCAGGGAGGAAATCCGCACGATCGGCCTGTTCCGCAACAAGGCGCGCAATGTGTGGCTGCTGTCGAAGGCGCTGGTGGAGACTTATGGCGGGCAGGTGCCCGATACGCGTGAAGCGCTGGAAGCCCTGCCCGGCGTCGGCCGCAAGACGGCCAATGTGGTTCTGAACACGGCGTTCGGCAAGGAGACGCTGGCCGTCGACACGCACATCTTTCGCATCGGCAACCGGCTCGGGATCGCGCCGGGCAAGACGCCGGAAGAGGTCGAGCGCAATTTCCTGCGCATCATCCCGCACGGCTATCTGCGCCATGCCCATCACTGGCTGATCCTGCACGGACGCTATGTCTGCAAGGCACGCAAGCCCGACTGCCCGGCCTGCATCATCGCCGACCTGTGCAAGGCCGACGTCAAGACGACGGATGTGCCGGCTCCATTGGTGACGCTGGAGACGCGGCCCGCCGGAGAGCAGCCTCGTCCGCCTGTGACGGCTGAAGGTTAGTGCGTTTCCACCTGGGCGGGGCCAGGCTGCGGCACGCCGCCTTCGCGCCGCGAAAGCTTCTGGTGCAGATGCACCATCATCGCGGCGGCGAAGAGCGGCGTGAGCAGGTTGACGATGGGAATTGCAAGGAAGGCGGCGATGACCAGGCCGGCGATGAAGATGCGCCCGCCATTCCGGTTGCGCATGGCGGCGGCCTGGTCTTCGGAGCGATAGCGCAGGCACGCGAACTGGAAATATTCGCGGCCGAGCAGATAGCCGTTGACCACGAAGAAGGCCCCGACATTGACCAGAGGCACCCAAAGCAGCGCGAAGGCGATGAGGTTGCCCAGGATGACGATGCCGAAGAACTTGACGGACAGGACCATGCCGCGCACCAGCGGCAAGGCGCGCCCTTCCGGCTGGTCCGCATAATCCTTCCTTTCCACCGCCTCGGCAACGTCGTCGAGAAAAAGCCCGGCGATGATTGCGCTGACGGGCGCGATCAGGAAAGCCATGAGAAAGGCCAGAACGATGCCCGCCGCGATGCCGGCGAAAGCTCCGGCATTGTCGATCCAGGCCGGCATGTCGGGCGTGAAGCCGGCGAAGAATGGGATGGCCACCGCCGCAAAAAGCCACCGCACGGTGAACCACAGCGCCACCAGCACCACGGCCGTCAGGCCGAGCACCTTCCACAAGGTCGAGCGAAATGGCTGCGAGACGATGTCGCGCAGGGCAAGGCGTGCGGAGGAAAGGATCATATGCGGCAGTACCTCGATCAGATCGTCAGCGGTCCGGTGACTCCGTCCTGTATATAGAGTGCGACGCCGGCGGATGCATTGCGTACGACATGGTAGACGATGCCGTCCAGGCTCGCGTCGCCGCTGCTGCTCCACCCGGCCAGGGAGGCCAGCTCCACCCTGTCGCCGACGTTTCCGGCCACGACCATCTGGTGGACGTTTTCCGCTGCGGCGAGGCCCGTCCATCCGTTGGTCGAATTGAAGAGGTTCGCCGAGGACAGATCCACGACGTCCTCGACGGATATCTTGAGGCGGTTGTCGCCCGAGCCGGTCAGGTCCACCCGCTCGATGCCGGATAGCCGGCCGGCGCCGTGCTGGAGGCCCGTCCCGGGGTTCTGGAGGGCTGTGAGGTCGAGGATGATGCCGCCGCCATCGATCCTGAGCGTGTCCACTCCACTACCGCCGTCCAGATGCGAGATGCGCCCGCTCACGGCGCCGGCAAGGCCCTCCAGCAGAAAGTCGAGGCCGATGACCAACGTATCGTCTCCGGCTCCGCCGAGCGCGACGCTACCGCCGCGCGACAGCGATATCGTATCGTTGCCCGCGCCGCCGGCGATGACCGCCGGCTGGCCGTCGTCCGACATGACGTCGTCGGCCGTGCCGCCGAGTTGCGTAATCGCAGAGTGCGTGAACGCACCCGATGTCGAGCCGTAGATGACATAGGCGCCCCCGCCCCCGGGTTGCCCGGATGCCGTCGGAGCGCCGACCAGAAGGTCTGCAAGGCCGTCGCCATTGACGTCACCCGCCGGCGAAACGGCAGCGCCGGCGAGGTCGCCCGCGCTCTCTCCGCGGATGACGAAACCGCCACCATTGCCGGCGATGATGGAGGATAGCTGGATATCCGAGGCGTTCGCCCGGCCGAAGACGAGGACGGCGCCCCCCGCCTGCAAGCCCGTGACGTTCAGGTCGGGTGTGCCGAGGATGTAATCGGCCAGGCCGTCCCCGCTTACATCCCCAACGGTCGCGACCGATCGGGCGATTGCGCCGGTGGCGGTGTCCCCATCGATCCGGAAGCCTGCCGAACCGCCGGAAGCGTCCGTCAGGTCGATCGGGCCGCCATCGCTCTTCCCGTAGACGATGTAGGTTCTGCCGCCACCCGAGCCCGGGGCCGTTATGGCGACATCGTCGAGCCCATCGCGGTTTGCGTCGCCCGCCGATGCGATCGACGCGCCGGCAAGGTCGCCGGCAGCGCCGTCTATGACATAGCCGCCGAGGCCTGCGGCGATGTCGTCGAGTTGCACCGCCGACGTACCCGCGCGTCCGAAGACGACATAGACGCGCCCGGCATGTCCGGAGGCATCCATCGCGGCTAGGACGACGTCGGCAAGCCCGTCCGCGTTGACGTCGCCGGCTGCGGCAAGGGACGTCAGGACGGTGCCCGTGCCGCTCTGCGAGCGGATCGCCGATGCCGGCATGCCGGGCTCGCCTGCCATGCCCGATGCGGCGTGGGCGCTGCCGCCGAACACGATGTATGCCACGCTTCCCGACGCCGTGCCGACCAGCATGTCGTCGAACCCGTCTCCGTTCACGTCACCCGCGGCCGCGACCCGGGCTCCGATCCCCTGTCCGGTCACCGGGCTCATGATCGCGAAGCCGCCGACGTCCAGGTCGAGGTCCGACGCCAGCACGACCGGATAGGCGACCGAGACCGAGCGGCTGTCGGTGGGCGGGTCTTGCGTTCCGTCCGCTGCAACGGCATGGATGACGGCGTCCTGCGCCGGAATGTCGTTCCGCGAAAAGACCACGCTCCAGCCGTTGTTCGATACGCTGGCCTGCCGGCTCGACTGTCCCCACGTGACGGTTACCTGGACGCCGTCCGCCAGGTTCTCGGCCGTGCCCGCGACGGTCACGTCCGATCCGCGCTCGAGATAGCTGACGACGTCGTCGGCGGACACGGGTTCTATCGCGATACGGGCGACAAGCGGTTCCGGTACGGGCGCGGACGCCGCTATCCGCACCTCGCGCGAGGCGGTGGCGAACTCGCCGATGCTCGCCCGGACCGTATAGGTGGACTCGGCCGTGTCCTGGGGGATCTCGTCTGCGGCAAATGTCACGGACCAGTATCCGGCACTGGACGGGGTGACGCTTTTCGTCGTCGTACCCCATTCGACGACGACGATCGAATCGGCTTCCACGTTCGACGCGACGCCGCTGACCGTGACGCCCGAGCTCCGCTCTGCATCGGTGACCTGATCGTCGTCGGAAACGGCCTCGATCGAGAGGGAGGGCCGCTCGAGCGCCGCGATCTGGACCTTGGTGCCTGCGACGGTCTGACCCGTCATGGCATAGATGTTCGTATAGTCTCGGGTGGCAAGTACGGAACCCGCATCGAAGGTCGCTTGCCAGGTCTCGTTCTCCACGACGGCCGTGGCGCGCGCCGCCCCCCAGGATACGGTAATCGAGGCACCGTCGGCGATGTCGATGGCGGTTCCCGATACGGTTATCGCGCCCGCCAGCTCGCCGTCGCTGAGTAAATTGTCGCCGGTGACGGGATCGATCGCCAGCCTCGGCGTCTTCTGCGTCGTCGTGTCCGGGGGGGTATCCGTTGCCGTTTCGGCTGCTGCGGCGCCGCTTCCTCCACCCGATACGGCCGCGATGCCGCCGCCGATCAGCGCCCCGCCGGCCAGGACGAGACTTTGCGGCGAGAGGCCCGAAGCCAGCGGCAGGCGGTTCGCCGACAGCGTCGAAAGTTCGAATCGATCGGCGGCTAGGACGTCGTACTGGGCTGCGAAGTCGTGCGCCAGGCTGGCCAACGCCTGCCCTTCGCCATAGGAATGCACGACATCGAGACCGCCTGAGGCGTAGGATGGGCGGGGCGTGGAGCCGTCGATCGTCCTTGCCTGCCCGTCCTGCTGCGGAAGCTCGATCGATGCACCTTCGGTGGAGAAGAAATCGCGGACGACGATTTTCGTGCCGTCGTCCGTCAGGAGGACGAGGTCGTTGTCCGGTGTGGAAATCGCGATGACCCTGTCGACGGCTTCCTGGCCGCGTTCGGTGATCTTGACCAGCTTGAAATGTCCGTTCGGTTGCGCCGCGATCTGCACCGAGCGCCCCCGTACGACGGGGAGCGGCGCCGCGCCGCGCGACACCAGCGCGTACGAGATCGAGTTTGCGAAGGGACTGGGTGTAAGGGGCGCAACCATCGACGGAACCTCAAGCGCAGGGACGTAAACCCACTTGACGCTATTTCGACAGGCGCCAAAAGAAACCCAAGATTTAATATTTTCAGTGGTTTAGGGCGCTGTAGTGGTTTCCCTCGCCAAATGTCTCCGGAAGCGTTATCCAACGCCTGTCTCCCATCCTGACGAGAGCCTTCATGCAGGAATACGATCTTCTGACCATCGGAAATGCCATCGTCGATGTCCTTACGCGGACCGACGACGCCGCGCTCGAGGCGCTCGGCGTGGAAAAGGGTGCCATGACGCTGGTAGACGAGGCGCGGGCGATCGAACTTTACGGCGGCATGGGACCGGCCATCGAGATGTCCGGCGGCAGTGCCGGCAATACGCTGGCCGGCTTCGTGTCGCTGGGCGGTCGCGGCGCCTATTTCGGCAAGGTCGCCGCCGATACGCTCGGCGAGATCTTCACCCATGACATCCGTGCCGCCGGCGCCCATTACGAATCTGTGCCGCTGCATGGCGGACCCTCCACGGCACGCTGCATGATCTTCGTGACGCCCGATGGCGAGCGCTCGATGTCCACCTATCTTGGCGCCTGTGTCGAGTTCGGACCGGAGGATGTCGACGAGGCTGTCGTCGCGGCCGCGAAGGTCTGCTACTTCGAAGGATATCTCTGGGATCCGCCGCGCGCCAAGGACGGCATCCTAAAAGCCGCCGCCGCGGCGCACGCTGCTGGGCGCGACGTCTCCATGACGCTGTCCGATTCCTTCTGCGTGCACCGGCACCGGGAAGAGTTTCTCCAACTGATGCGTTCCGGCACGGTCGACATCGTCTTCGCCAACGAGGAGGAGGCGCTGGCCCTGTACGAGACGCGAGACCTGCAGGCCGCCCTCGATGCCATCGGGCGCGACACGCGCAAGCTCGCCGTCGTGACGCGCAGCGAAAAGGGCTGCGTCGTCGTGGAAGGGGGCGCGCAGGCGGCCTATCCCGCACTGCGCGTCGACGACGTCGCCGATACGACGGGGGCCGGCGACCTGTTCGCTTCCGGGTTCCTGCGCGGCTACACCGCCGGCCTTGACCATGGCTCCAGCGCCGCGCTCGGCGCCGCTGCCGCGGGCCATATCATCCGGCAGATGGGTCCACGGCCGCAGCTGCGGCTGGCCGACCAGCCGGAATTCGCGGCGCTTCTTGCCGAGGCTCACCCGACCGTGGTGGCCTGAGGTCCGACGCGATAGGCGAGAGCTTCGGCCAGATGCCGACGCTCGACTGCTTCCACCGCGTCGAGGTCGGCCATGGTGCGCGCAACCTTGAGGACGCGATGGTAGGCCCGGGCCGAAAGCCGCAGGCGGTCGGCTGCCGCCCCCATCATCGCACACCCATCCGCGTCGAGCGCGGCCGCAGCCTCGATTTCGGCGGCCGAGCAGCGGGCATTGACGTGCCCATCGGCCAGGCCCATCGCGGCATAGCGCCGATGTTGCAGGCGACGCGCGGCCGCGACCCGCTGCGCAACGTCGGCTGACGCCTCCGAGGGCCTTTGCACCATCAGGTCGGCGACCGTCACGGCGGGCACGGACATGCGCAGGTCTATCCGGTCCATGAACGGCCCGGAAACGCGCGCCTGATAGTCGCTCTGGCAACGCGGCCCCCGCGCACAGACATGGCCGGGTTCGCCCGCCATGCCGCACCGGCACGGGTTCATCGCGGCGACGAGCTGGAAACGCGCCGGATAGGTGACGCGGTGGTTGACCCGAGCGACGACGGCTTCACCGCTTTCGATCGGCTGGCGCAGCGAATCCAGCACGGCAGGCGTAAATTCGGGCAGCTCGTCGAGAAACAGGACGCCCTGGTGCGCCATGGAGACCTCGCCGGGCCGCGCTTTCGGGCCGCCACCGATCATCGCCGCCATGGAGGCCGAGTGGTGCGGGGCGCGAAACGGCCGGCTCGCGGACAGGCGTCCTTCGGCCAGCTCTCCCGCGATGGACGCGATCATCGACACTTCCAGCAACTCGCGGGGCGACAATGGCGGCAGGATGGATGGCAGGCGCTGGGCAAGCATCGACTTTCCGGAGCCGGGCGGACCGCAGAACAGCATGTTGTATACGGTGGACCCACGAGCTATCTCGGGGACCGGAGAGCATCTGATGACCACAGCGTATTCCTACCTTCGTTTTTCGACGCCCGAGCAGGCCAAAGGCGACAGCACCCGCAGGCAAATCGAACTTGCCGAGCGGTACGCTGCCGAACACGGCCTTACCCTCGACACCAACCTTCGCATGACCGACGAAGGTGTCAGCGCCTTCCGGGCCAAGAACGTGCGAGCTGGCGCTCTGGGACGCTTCCTGCGAGCCATCGATGATGGGATGGTCGAGCCGGGCTCCTTCCTGCTGGTCGAGAACCTTGACCGCGTCAGCCGTGCCAGCCCGTGGGACGCGATGCCCATTTTCCAACAGATCATTAACGCTGGCATCACCATCGTCACGTTGCAGGATGGACGCGCTTGGAGCGAGGCGGAGTTGAGGGAGAACCCCTTCCGCATCTTCGAAAGCCTGATGGTCATGATCAGGGCGAACCAAGAGAGCGAGACGAAGTCGCGGCGTCTTAAGGCGGTCTGGGAGGCCAAGCGGCGAACGGCGGGTTCCGTCGCCCTAACTTCCCGCGCCCCGGCTTGGCTGCGGCTAGACCGTGACGTGTCTGCCTTCGTGGTCGATGAGGAGAAGGCGTCTGTCGTCATTCGCATCTACGAGCTGACGGAGGCCGGTTGGGGGCAGAACCGCATCACCGAGTTGCTGAACACCGAAGGCGTTCCCTGCTTTGGAGGCGCGAAGCACTGGCACCGCTCCTACGTGGTGAAGCTTTTGGAGAACCCAGCGGTCATCGGGACACTGGTCCCCCACGAGGTCTTCTACGAGGACGGCGTGCGGCGCCGGAAGCCCTTGGAGCCGGTCGCCGGCTACTATCCCCCCATCGTGCCGGAGGAGCTGTTCCAGCGCATCAAAGCCCAAAGGATGGGCAAGCGTGCGCCCGTGGTTCGGAAGGGGGTGGTGGCGAACTTCTTCGGCGGGTTGGCACGGTGTCCGGTGTGCGATGCCAGCATGACAAGGGTTTCGAAGGGCTCCACGAGCAAGGGCGGCAAGCCTTATCTCGTCTGCCGCGCCGCGAAGGCGGGTGCCGGTTGTCGGTACCGGGCGACGAAGCTGCCCCAGGTCGAAGAGGCGTTGTTCCAAAATGCCGGGTGGTTGATTGCGACCGCACCGAGCGGCGACGACACCTTGGACGACCAGCTTGCCCAGATCGAGGCCGGAATGTCGGCGCTGTCGGAGCAGATCATAACGCTTGTCGGTGAACTTGCGACAAGACCCTCGGCTGCCGTTCGAACCTTTCTGGTCGAGCAAGAGGCCGCCCTGGAAGCCCTCCGCGAGGAAGAGCGCAAGCTTTTGGAATTGCACGACGCAACCAGCGGCCCATTCCTCCAGCGCCGTCAGAGCGATCTACTGGACGCCCTTGAAGCGACACCGGCCGACCCTGTCCTGGTCAACGCGCTGATGCGTCAGGTCTTCTCGAAGGTCGTCGTGGACTACCGGACGGGTCAGCTCGTCTTCGAGTGGCGCCAGGGCGGAACCACGAGCGTCACCTTCGGCTGGCCGGAGGAGGTCTTCGAAGAGGCCACGGAAGAGGCGCTGGCGAGCTGATGAGCTGAGGGTTCACCGAACGCCCGACACGAACGGGAGCCACGCCCAGAGGGCCAGGAGCGTCGCCAGAAGCACGGGCGGCGTCAGGACGATGCCAACCCGGACGTACTGCCCCCAGGTGATGCGCTGCCCCTTGCCGGCGAGGACGTGAAGCCAGAGCAGCGTTGCCAGCGAGCCGATGGGCGTGAGCTTCGGGCCGAGGTCGTTCCCCACGACGTTGGCGAACACCATCAGCTCCTTCGTCAACGCCGGGATGTCAGCGCGGTCGATGGCCAGGGCCCCGACGAGCGTGGCCGGCATGTTGTTCATGACGGAGGCCAGGGCTGCCACGACGAAGCCTGTCCCAATCGTGGCAACCAGCGTCCCGCGTTCCGCCAGCCAGTGGAGGACGCCGGCCGAGATGTCCGTGAGGCCCGCGTTCCCGAGGCCGTAGACGACGAGATACATTCCGATGGAGAAGAGGACGATCTGCCAAGGCGCATCCCGCATCACCTTCGATAGAGGAATGATCGCGCCCCGTCCCCCCGTCGTCCAGCGTCCTGCCACGACAAGAAGGGCTACGGCGGCAGCTCCGGTCACCAGCGCAATGGGCACCCCAAGCGGCCCTGTGACGAAGTAGGCGACCAGCAGGAGGCCGAGGAGCGGGAAGGCAGCCCGGAACACCGCAGGGTCCTTCACCGCGCTCTGCGGGGCCTCCAAGTCCTCCACTCGGTACTCGACCTCAAGGTCCCGCCGGAAGTGCAGCCACAGGACCAGAAGCGTAGTCGCGATGGACACGAGGTCCACCGGCACCATGACGGCGGCGTAGTGCCCGAACGAGATGCCGAAGAAGTTCGCGGTCACGATGTTCACGAGGTTCGACACTACGAGCGGCAGGCTGGCCGTGTCCGCGATGAAGCCGCAGGCGACCGTGAAGGCGAGCGAAGCGGTTGTGGGAAAGCGGAGGCGCAGGAGGATGGACAGGACGATGGGCGTCAGGAGCAGCGCGGCTCCATCGTTCGCGAACAGGGCGGCGATGACGGCCCCCAGAAGGACCACGAGGGGGAACAGCCGGCGTCCACTTCCCCTGCCCCAGCGGGCCACGTGGAGCGCAGCCCACGAGAAGAAGCCGGCCTCGTCAAGAATGAGCGAGATGACGATGAGGGCGACGAAGGTGAAGGTCGCATCCCAGACGATGTGCCAGACCGTCCCGACATCGGCCCATGCAACGACCCCCGTGGCGAGCGCGAGAGCCGCCCCCATCAGCGCGGACCAGCCAATGCCGAGGCCACGAGGCTGCCAGATGACGAGGACGAGCGTGGCGAGGAAAATCGCGAAGGCGAGCATGGAGATGTCCGGGGGCAGGAAGGGTCAGATGGACCGCTGGTTGACGCGCTTGGAGAGTTCTTCTGCGGTCTCGACACGCTCCGAGTAGCGGTCGGTCAGGTAGGCAGAGCGTCCACGAACGAGGAAGGTGAACTTGGCCAGCTCTTCGCAGACATCGACCACGCGACCGTAGAGGGCCGAGGGCTTCATCCGGCCGGCCTCATCGAACTCAAGGAACGCCTTGGGCACGGAGGACTGGTTCGGAATGGTCACCATCCGCATCCACCGCCCAAGGACACGCATTTGGTTCACGGCGTTGAAAGACTGCGAGCCGCCTGACACTTCCATCACCGCCAGCGTCTTGCCCTGCGTGGGCCTCGTGGCACCGAGGGCGAGAGGCATCCAGTCGATCTGCGCCTTCATGATGCCGGTCATGGCCCCGTGACGCTCCGGGCTGACCCACACCATCCCCTCGGACCAGTCCGCAAGGTCCCGCAGCTCCTTGACCTTCGGATGGTCGGGCTCGGCTCCGTCCGGCAGCGGCAGGCCACGTGGATCGAAGGTCTTCACCTCGCAGCCGAACCAACGGAGCAGCCGGCCGGCCTCCTCGGACAGGAGCCGGGAGAACGACCGTTCGCGGATGGAGCCGTAGAGAATGAGGATGCGGGGCGGATGCGTCTGGTCGCCGGGGCGCGTCAGCATCTCGACGTCAATCGGCTGGAGGTGCGCGAGGTCAACGCTCGGCAGATCGGCGGCCACGGGGTCGGTCATGAAAGGCGCTCCGGGGGCCGTAGAAAGGAGCTGTCACAGCCCTCGGGGACTGCTGCAGTCGCCTCAACGATCGAACCTGCGGGCGATGCTGGGACCACACGGGGCCATCTCCGGACGATCGGAGACCGCCTCATGCTGCGCCTGCCGAAGTCGAGATTACCTCACCGTCTTCCTTGGTGAAGGAGCGGACCGGACGGTCCAGAAGGGAAAGGACTTCCTCGGACGGACGGCACAGCTTCACGCCCTTCGGGGTGACGACGACGGGGCGATTGATGAGAATGGGATGCGCCATCATCGCGTCGATCAGGGCATCGTCGGACAGGCTCTCGTCACCGAGCCCGAGGTCGGCGTAGGGCGTGCCCTTCTGGCGTAGGAGGTCGCGCGGCCGGCCGCCCATGGCGTTAATGAGGCCGACCAACGTCTCGCGCGAGGGCGGCTCCTTCAGGTACTCGATGACCTGCGGGTCCTCACCGGACTGGCGCATCATCTCCAGCGTGTTGCGGGACGTGCCGCAGGCGGGGTTGTGGTAGATCGTGGAGGTCATCGGCAGGTCTCCGGGGGGCAGACGGTCGAGAGGCGCACGAGGTCACCGCAAATCTCCGGGTTGCCGGAGCAGCAGTCCTCGGTGAGGAAGGCGAGGAGCTGGCGCATGTCGTCGTAGCTCGCCGCGTAGAGGATGCGCCGCCCGTCTCGCCACGAGCGCAGGAGCTTGGCCCGCTCAAGGGTCGCAAGGTGGAAGCTCATCCGGGTCGGGGGGATGGTCAGGGTCTCGGCAATTTCCCCCGAGGCCATCCCGTTGGGTCCAGCGCGGACGAGCATCCGAAAGGCCCGCAGGCGGTCTGCATGGGCCAGGGCAGCGAGTGCAGCGACAGCTTCATCATCAATCATGGGCTGACTATCCAAACATCCTTGTAGGATGCAAGGGTTTTGTGATGGTTGGGCCAACACCCGCTTGTTTCTGGGACAAATTTCTTCGAGCCCATCTCATAGGAGCGGAAGAGCGTCCTTCCCCCCATGGGGCGGGGTCGGTGCCGCAAGGCCGGCCGACCAGACACGCTAATGTTGCCTTGCTTTTCTTCTTCCGTTCCTGTCTGCCAGGGGACGGTCGCAAATTAGGAGCATCCAGAACGCATGAGGAAGTGCCAAGTACCGGGCTGCGGGGAGATGACCACGCGCTTCGGTCGCTACTGCACCAGCCACAAGGCTCGGGCTCGACGCCATGGTGATGTCTACCAACGCGGGGTCACCGCCACGGAGCTGAAGCCCTTCGTGATGAAGGTCCGGGCGAGGATGGCGAAGAACGCCGACAACCCGCTGTGGGACCAATGCGATGCCCGCTGGAGGGCCATCGTGGACCATGCGGTCGGCATCGGCCGGACCTTCCAGTCGGGCCAGCCGGGGAACCGCTACGAGCATCAGGCGGCCAAGATGATCATGAACATTGGCTCGCAGGTCGAGCCTCGGGCGGCCGTTGAGACGGCCTTGGCGATGTACCTGATGCGGGAGGCGGACCCGTACCGCTTCACCTCGGACGGTGCCTTCTCGGTCCAGCTCGCGAGACGGCTTCGGGGCTTGGGTGAGGTCAACGCTACGACGACCGTAGATCGGTCAGGACGGCAGCGGCGGGTCTACCGGGAGCTATCCCCGAAGGTCACCATCGTCATCGCCCAGTGGGCCGCACAGGCGCTGGGAGCGGCCGGCATCATCATCGCGAGGTTGGAGATGAAGGAGGTGGAGGCCGCCAGAGCCGAGCGGGATGCCTTCAGCGAAGCCTTGAGCCGCCTCACCTGACACCATCCAAGAACCATGCGCCGGCCGCACCACGGGGCACCATAGGTGCAGTGACTGCACTTGTGCCGGCCGATGCCGAGACGAGAGGAAACCCCATGATCGGAGCCACCACCTCCGCCGACATCCCATTCACCGACGACGAAGGCGAGGACGTCGAGCTGGAGCTGGCCTACGAGCCTTCCGAGACGTTGGAAGAGCTTCGGAAGATGGCGAAGAAGGCGACGGTCACCGAGCGCCCACCTCGGCTGGACCTTCAGGACATCCACGAGTACCCCGAGGTGTTCCAGCCGCGCCCTCTCAACGTCCAGCACATCGATGAGCTGAAGCGAGCGATCAAATCCCGAGGTGATGTCGAACCCATCACCGTCATGCAGATCGGCTTGAAGGCCGTCGTGATCGACGGGCACCACCGCAGGACCGCCTACGGGGACGCAGGGAAGCGTGAGGGCATCCCCGTGAAATACTTCGAGGGGTCGCTGGAGGAGGCCGTCTTGGAGGCAGGGAAGGCGAACTCCAAGGCCAAGCTCCAGATGGACAACCGCACCCGCCAAAACTACGCATGGCGGCTGGTGATGATGGACTTCTCGAAGAGGCAGATCGTGGAGGCGGCCAGCGTCTCGGACGGTCAGATCGGCATCATGCGCCGTGTCCGCAAAGAGCTTGGTCCCCTTGCCTTCGACCAGAAGCACTGGTGGCAGGCCCACAACGCCTGGAAGGGGCTGGAGAACCACACCGAGAGCGATGAGGAGCTGGAGGAGCGTCTGGAGGCGCAGGCGGCGAACTATGCCGACCGTCTCAAGAAGGAGTTTGGGTCCAAGCTCAACCGAAACACGGACCTCGCTGCGAGAGCGTTGGCTCGCCATTTCGGTCGCAGCCTCGGGCAGCTCATCGCGGACCTTCAGGGCCATTGGGATGGTCCGATGGAAGCCGGTGAGGATGACGACTTCTGACCTACCTCATGCAATCCCTACGTGGTGCAAATTGCATAGGGTGAAGTTCCGACGCAGCCAATTGGTGCCATCCGAACATAGGGTCCATTGTCAACAACGGGAGCAGGTTGTGCCCGCCGGCTGCCGCAACCTCGAGGGCGCGCCGGGCTTCCTCCTGGCCCCGGATATCCGCCATGTCCGGCAGCGATGCCGAAGCGGCGCGGCTGACCGGCGTAGGGCGCTCCAGGATCTGCGTGCCCCGGAAATGGTTGGCGATCTGGATGATGTTGCGGGCGGCGACGATGCGCATGTCGGCTCCGGCCCAGGCTGCCTCCGATCCGCAGGAATGGGGGCAGATGAGGCCGAGGCCACTTGCATTGGCCGCCATCGCGGCCGGCAGAACGCCATTGACGGCAACGATGCTGCCGTCCAGCGACAGCTCTCCCAGTACTGCATAGTCCGACAACCCTGCCGGCGGAATCGCGCCGAGCGCGGCCATCAGGCCAAGCGCGATCGGCAGGTCGTAGTGGCTGCCTTCCTTCGGCAGGTTGGCCGGCGCCAGATTGATGGTGATCCGTTTGGGCGGCATCGCCAGTCCCGATGCATGAAGTGCGGACTGGACCCGCTCGCGGCTTTCGGCAACAGCCTTGTCCGCCAGGCCGACGATCTGCATGCCGACCTTGCCGGGCGCCACCATCACCTCGACATCGACGGGGATGGCTTCCACGCCCTGAAAGGCCACCGTGCGAACCCTGGCGATCATCGTGCAACCATATCCCGAACCAAAACATCCGGAGGACTATAGGATATCGTGTTGTCGTCAAGCGTGTCGTGCCACGGGGCGAAACAGCCGACCAGAATTGAATGGCGGTCTAAAGTTTTCGTCATTCGCAGCTTCGTCGATTGGGCTGCAATTGCGGCACACACAATTTTCGGACACGGGATGCATGACCTCATCGAAGCGCAGCGCTGCCGATACCATCAGATGCGAGCTGGCCGTGTCGGAATGGCATATGCGCGACGTGACGATCGTCCGCGGCATCGCCTTCATCGGCGAGGGTGGCCACGACACGGACTTCATCTTCGACGCCAATGACCGCTGTGCGACCCACTTCGTCTTTTATGATCGTACGCAGCCCTTCGGCGCCCTTCGTATCCGGTTCTTTGCCGGCTTCGCGAAATACGAGCGTACCTGTTTCCGACCGAGCCATCGTAACCCGTTCGTCGTCAAGCACTGTGTGGAGATGACGTTCCCCCACGTTGCCCGCAAGGGCTACACCCGCGTCGTCACACAGTCCGACGCACGGCTGGCGCAGCTATGGACGCGCCTCTTCGGTTTCGAATGCGTAGACCGGCACCCGGTGTTAATTCAGGGGCATCCACCCTATGTCACGGTGGTCGGCACGATTGCTGCCGATCCGCATGCGGTCCGCTACGACGGCGAGGGCGAGGCGCTGCTTCAGGCGGAGGACGTGTGGTCAAGGAAGATGGCAGAGACTGCATCATGAGTCAGGGAAAGAAGCGATCCGGCGTCGATGACGCCGCACTTGCCAAGCTGGTGCGGATGGCGCAGGCGGAAGCTCTGAAGGCGGTCGAAGATGCCGCGAAATGGCAAGGCAGCCCCGCCGAGCTTGCCGGACTGTGCGAGGAGATCGCCAGCCGTTACCTGGATATCGCGGAAAAGGCGTCCGCGCTGGCGCTGCGTCGCATGCACCACTGATGCCGCATCAGGCATCGAGGTTGAAGAAGGATCGGAAATCGGTTTCGGCTTCGCTCGAACCGGGCTCCGTGGACAGGTCCGGACTGAAGAACGGGTTGCTCAGAAACTGCGTGCGGTACCAGTCGTAAACGGCGCGCACCGGGGGCGATTGAAGCCGCGCCGCCTCGGCCGTGATATAGATCGGCAAAGGGACGTGGACCTCGGAGCCGGCGCGCCGCAGGCGCGGTTCCAGCAGCGCATAGGTGCCGAGAAGGGCTATTCCGGCTGCTGCCTTGGCAAGGGCGTAATAGGCCAGCGAATTCTCGCAGTGGTGGGTGACGCGGCCCGCGGCCGCCAGTTCGTTCCAGCCGCGCCAGCGCCCGCTCGCATCCTCGTAGTATCCGCACTGAAGAAATGCGTGACCCGCCCCACCCTGGTCGAGGCGGCCGCGACGGGCAAGGTATGCCTCGGCCGCGATCGGAACCAGGTGCAGTGTCCCCACCTCTTCGCAGACGAAGTCCGTACGGCCGATGCGTGAAAGGCCGATCTAAATATCGGCAAGGTTCTTCTCGAAATTCACGAAGGACAACTGATCCTTGATATCGAGCTCGATATCCGGAAAATCCTGGTTGAGCCTGGCGACCGCCGGCGCGACGAAGGCGACGCCGATGCGGGATGGCGCGCTGACGGAGACCCGTCCCGCCAGTGCGCCCCGCTCCCGGCGCAGGCCGGAGGACAGGGTGGACAGCCGATAATCCAGGTCGGCCAGGTCGAGCGCCAGCGCGTGGCCCGTCGGCGTCAGCTTGATGCCCGAATAGCCGGAGACGACCAACTGGGCGCCGAGCTCGTCCTGCAGCCGCTTGACGTCGCGGCTGACCGTCGGGGCGCTGGTATTCAGCAACCGGGCCGCCTGGGCGAAGGACGTGCTTTTGGCGACGGCGAGGAACGTGCGGAGCTCGCGCCAGAAAGGGCGCGACAGGAGCCGAGCCACCTCGAGCGGCGAGCGGTCCAGATCGGCCCGGCCGGTTCCGAAAGGTTCGATGTTGCGCATCGATATCGAACGCGACGGCGTGGCGGACTAGACGCGATCCTCGATCTTGTCCCAGAAGAGAGCGGCGATATCGGCTCCACCGAAGCGGCGGACCTCTCTTATGCCGGTCGGCGAGGTCACGTTGATTTCGGTCAGATAGTCGCCGATCACGTCGATTCCCACGAAGAGCTGCCCGCGCTCGCGCAGGGCCGGACCGATTCGGGCACAGATCTCGCGGTCGCGATCCGTGATGTCCGCCGGTTCCGCACGGCCGCCGACATGCATGTTGGAACGCGCATCGGTCTCGGACGGCACCCGGTTGATCGCGCCCACCGGTTCGCCGTCGATGAGGATCACCCGCTTGTCGCCCTTGCGCACGTCCGGCAGGTATTTTTGCACGATGAATGGCTCGCGGAACAGAAGCGCGAACGTTTCCAGGAAGGACGACAGGTTCCGATCGTCCCGCGTCAGATGGAAGACGCCGGCGCCGCCATTGCCGTAAAGGGGCTTCATCACGATCTCGCCGAACTCGGCGCGGAAAGCGGCAACCTCTGCCGGGTCCTTGGTGATGAGCGTCTCCGGCATGAGGTCCGAGAACTCCGTCACGAAGATCTTCTCGGGCATGTTGCGTACCCAGGCGGGGTCGTTGGCGACGATCGTGCCCGGCTGCAGCCGCTCCAGGAGATGCGTCGACGTGATGTAGTTCATGTCGAAGGGGGGGTCCTGCCGCAACAGGACGACGTCCATCTCGGCGAGATCGGTTCGCACGGGTTCGCCCAGCGTGAAGTGGCGGCCCTGTTCCTCGGCGAGCTGCATCGCCTCGATCCGTGCGGTAACGACGCCGTCGCGCATCGAGAGGCGGTCCGGCGTATAGTGGAAGAGACGGTGTCCGCGCCGCTGCGCCTCCAGGCACAAGGCGAAAGTTGAATCACCCTTGATCGTGATGGACGACACATGGTCCATCTGCACTGCGACCTTCAAGCTCATGACACCTCGCGGGACTCGTCCTCAGGCGTGTCGTAGCCGCCAACGCCTGCGGAATGCAATCACTTGTATCGGACAGGCTGCCATGCACCGGCAAGGTGCCTGAGCCGGAACGCAGACGTCACCGCGACGATGTCGTAGCGCGTGGAAAGGGCGTCGAGCTGCGGATGGCGCCCGCGCCAGACATCCGCCGCGGCCTCGATGCGTCGCCACGCTGCGTTCTGCACGGCATCCACGGCGGCCGTCACCTCATTGCGCGCCTTGACTTCGACCACGGCGAGGACGGCGCCCCGCCGGGCGATGATATCGACCTCGCCCACGCGGCAGCGGAACCGGCGCGCCAGGATGCGATAGCCCTTGAACCTCAGCCAGAGGGCGGCGAAGCCTTCGGCGTGATGGCCCTTGCGAAAGGCCCGCCGGCGCCGGTTGCGGACGTTCAAGCCGTGCCGTCCTTGAGGGCCAGCGCACGCCGGTACAACTCCCGACGCGGTAGGCCCGTCAGCTTGACCGCTTCCTGAGCAGCATGGGCCGGCTTCATTTCCTGAAGCAGGCCGGACAGGATCGCATCGACATCGTCGCCGGAGGCGGCAGCCTCGGGAGCGGGCGGGCCGACGCAAACCACGATCTCGCCGCGCACGCGTTCCATCGCCTGGAATGTCCTCGCGAGGCCGGACAGCCCGTCGCGATAGATCGTCTCGTGAAGCTTCGTCAGTTCGCGGCACACGGCCGCCGGCCTGTCGCCCAGCATCGCGGCCATGTCCGCCAGACTGTCGGCGATACGATGGGGCGCTTCGAAGAACAGGAGCGTGCCCGGCACCCGTGCCAGTTCCTCGAAGCGGGCACGTCGCGCCACCTGCTTCTGCGGCGGAAAGCCGGCAAAGAAGAAGGCGTCGGTCGGCAGGCCGCTGGCCGCCAGCGCCGCCAGCGGCGCCGATGCGCCCGGAACCGGAATAACGGGAAAACCCGCGGCGATGGCCAGGCGAGCGGCCGGAAAACCGGGATCCGAGACGACGGGCGTTCCGGCGTCCGAAACCAGCGCGACGGACTTGCCGGCCGCCAGGGCCTCGAGGATGGCGGCCCCCGCGGCCTCCGAATTATGCTCGTGATAGGCCATGCTGGCGCGCCGGATGCCATAGCGTTGCAACAGCTTGGCGGTCACGCGCGTATCTTCGCACGCCAGCATGTCGGCCCCTGCCACGATCTGCAGCGCCCGCAGCCCCATGTCGCCCAGATTGCCGATGGGCGTGGCCACGAGGTAGAGCCCCGGCTCGGGCCTCGGCGCGTCGAAGACCTGCCCCAGAAAGGTAAAGCGCGAATCCGGACGTGCTTCCTCCACGGCGCTCTCCCTCATGCCAGTTCCGCCAGAACCCGGTCCAGCACCAGCATGCCGGCGGGTGTCGCCCGCAGGCGGTCGGTCGCCAGTCGCTCGACCATTCCATAGGACTTCAGTTCCGCCTCGCGCCCCGCATCGAGGTCGCGGCCAGACAGAAGACGCCAGCGCGCCAGGTCCACGCCCTCGCTCAGGCGCAGCCCCATCAGCAGCAGTTCCTCTGCCTGATCGTCATCGGCCAGCGGCTCGTCGATCTCCATGCCGTGTCCCTGCGCCTCGACCATTTCGAGCCAGCGCTCGGGCAGTTTCTCGTTGGCGGTAGCGTGCCGCATGGCGCTGCCGGGAATGCGTCCATGTGCACCGGGCCCGACGCCGGCATAGAGGCCGTAGCGCCAGTAGGTCAGGTTGTGACGTGATTCGGCGCCGGGTACGGCATGGTTGGAAATTTCATAGGCCGGCATGCCGCGCGCCGCGGTGACGGCCTGCGTCACCTCGTACAAATCCGCGGACAGTTCGCCGTCCGGCACCGGCAGCTTGCCGGCGCGGTGCAGCGCATGGAAGACGGTGCCTTCCTCTATGGTGAGCTGGTACAGCGACAGATGGTCGGCTGCGAGGTCGATGGCCCGCTCGAGTTCGCTGCGCCAAGCCTCTGCGGTCTGGCCGGGGCGCGCATAGATGAGATCGAAGGACAGGCGAGGAAAGGTTTCCCGCGCAAGCTCGATGGCGGCCAGCGCCTGGCGCACGTCATGCAGGCGCCCCAGGCGTCGCAGATCGGCGTCGTTCAACGCCTGGACACCCAGCGACACGCGGTTGACGCCGGCGGCGCGATAGCCCCGGAAGCGCTCCGCCTCGACGCTGCCCGGGTTTGCCTCCATCGTGATCTCGGCGCCGTCCGCGACGGGCCAGAAACGGGCGATGGCGGAAAGGATGCGCTCGACGGTCGCCGGTTCCATCAGGGACGGCGTGCCGCCGCCGAGAAAGACGGAGGTTACCGTCCGGCCCGGCGTGCGCGCCGCCATCGTGGCCAGTTCACGCTCGAAGGCGCGCGCGAAACGCGGCTGGTCCACCGGTTTGTGGCGCACGTGGCTGTTGAAGTCGCAATAGGGGCATTTGGCCGCGCAGAAGGGCCAGTGGACATAGACGCCGAAACCGGGCTCGGCCGGAGTCGGCGTGAAGATGCGCCCCCCGGCCGGAGGTTTGGGGCCTTCAGTCACGCAACGCCCAGCATGTCGCGGGCGAAGGACTGGAATGCCCGCGCGCGATGCGACAGCGCGGTCGCCTGTCCGGGCTTCCAACCGTGCTTTTCTTCCGACGACATCTCGCCGAAGGTCCGTGAATGGCCTTCGGGCAGGAAGAACGGATCGTAGCCGAAGCCGAGCGCGCCGCGCGGCGGCCATACGACGACGCCCTCGACCTCGCCGCGAAACTCGCGCGTCGTGCCGTCCGGCAAGGCCAGGCAGAGAACCGCCACGAAGCGCGCCCGCCGCTGCGCCGGCTCCAGCGCGCCGGCCGCCTGCAACTTCTCTTCCACCTGACGCATCGCCATGGCGAAATCCTTGTCCGGCCCGCCCCAGCGGGCCGAATAGATGCCGGGCGCGCCATCGAGCGCATCGACCACGATGCCGCTGTCGTCCGACAAGGCGACGAGGCCGGTGGCGGTTGCCGCGGCCAGCGCCTTGATCCGGGCGTTCTCCTCGAAGGTCGCGCCGGTCTCGTCCGGCTCCGGCAGATCGCGCTGCGAAGCGGAAACCACCGAGAAGCCGAGCGGGCCGAGAAGCTCCTCGATCTCGGCGATCTTTCCCGTGTTGTGACTGGCCACCAGCAGCGGGCCGGCCTTGGGATCGAGCGTATGGGCCATGGGTCTCCTTCAGCCGGCAAGGACCGCCTTCTGCTTCTCGACGAGTTCGGCGATGCCGGCCTTGGCAAGGTCCATGAGCGCCTTCAACTCGTCTTCGCTGAACGGCTCGCCTTCGGCCGTACCCTGGATCTCCACGATGCCGCCACGCCCCGTCATGACGAAATTGGCGTCCGTTCCGGCGGACGAATCCTCCAGGTAGTCGAGGTCGATCACCGGCTGGCCGTTGTGGATGCCGCACGAGATGGCCGCGACATGATCCTTCAGGACGGCGGCGCGCTTGACCATGCCGCGCTGCTCCATCCAGGACAGGCAGTCGGACAGCGCCACGAAGGCACCCGTGATGGCGGCGGTGCGGGTGCCGCCATCGGCCTGGATGACGTCGCAGTCCACGGTGATCTGGCGCTCGCCCAGCGCCTGGAGATCGACGATGGCGCGCAGCGAGCGGCCGATCAGGCGCTGGATTTCCTGCGTGCGACCGGATTGCTTGCCCGATGCGGCCTCGCGGCGCATCCTGTCTCCGGTCGCGCGCGGCAGCATGCCGTACTCTGCCGTCACCCAACCCTTGCCGGTGTTCTTCAGCCAGCCGGGCACGCGCTCTTCGAGACTGGCCGTGCACAGGACGTGCGTATCGCCGAAGCGCACCAGGCACGAGCCTTCGGCATGGCGGGAGACGCCGCGTTCGAGTGTGACGTTGCGCAGTTCGTGCGCCGCGCGCTTGGATGGCCGCATGAGGCTTGTGTCCCGTATCGTCTTGGGGTGGTCCGCTTGTTCTCGCGTGATGTAGAATCTTTCGACGCTGGACGGAAGCGCCGGCAGGCGCTTATGTTGATGGTAGAGCCATGAAGTACAGGACCACCCCCACCAACGATCCATTCGGAACGGGCGTCGGCGCGACGCTCGACGAGCGGTCCCGCGACATCTTCCGGCTGATCGTCGATTCCTATCTCGACAATGGCGAGCCGGTGGGCTCGCGCAATATCTCGCGCCTCCTGACGCAGAGCCTGTCGCCGGCCTCGGTCCGCAACGTCATGAGCGACCTGGAGGCGCTCGGACTGATCTACGCGCCGCATGTCAGCGCCGGCCGCGTGCCGACCGAGCTTGGCCTGCGCTTCTTCGTCGACGCCTTCCTGGAGGTCGGAGACATGCCGGATGCCGAGCGCGGCCGGATCGAGGAGCATGTGCGCTCGCTGGGAGACACGCGCTCCGTCGATACGCTGCTGACGGAAGCGAGCCAGCTTCTGTCCGGCCTGTCGCGCGGGGCCGGCCTGGTGATGGCAGGCAAGAACGACCTGCGGCTCAAGCATGTGGATTTCATCCGGCTCGACCCTAAGCGGGCGCTGGCCGTCCTGGTCGGCGAGAATGGCGATGTCGAGAACCGCGTCGTGGACCTGCCACCCGGCGTGACGTCCTCGCAGTTGGTCGAGGCCGCCAATTTCCTCAATGCCAACGTGGTCGGACGAACGCTCAGCGAGGCGCATGAGCGGTTGGGCGACCTCAGGCGTCAGACGGCCAGCGAACTGGACAAGCTCTCCCAGGAAATGGTGGATGCGGGCATCGCCGTATGGTCGGGCGCGAGCGCCGACCAGCCGAGCCGCCTGATCGTGCGCGGGCGCGCCAACCTGATCGAGAACGTATCGGCCGCCGCCGACCTGGAGCGCCTGCGCCATCTGTTCAACGATCTCGAAACCAAGAGCTCCATCATGGAACTGGTCGACCTGGCCGAATCCGGCGATGGGGTGCGCATCTTCATCGGGTCGGAGAACAAGCTTTTCTCAATGTCGGGGTCATCGCTGGTCATCGCGCCGTATCGCGACGGCGCGGAGCGCGTCATCGGCGCTGTCGGCGTCATCGGGCCGACGCGCCTCAACTACCGGCGCATCGTGCCCATGGTCGATTACACGGCGCGGCTGGTTTCGCGGCTTCTGGGCGGCGGCGCCGGCCGCCCGTGACCTTGATTTTGAGGCGGCCGCATTCGATATGCGGCGGGATCGATCTGTTCCGCCGCACGGGCGGCGGCACGCAAAGGAGAGCCTGACACGATGACGAACAGCGAAAACGGTACGCGCCACGACGAAGGCGTGGAACAGAAGACCGAGACCGCTGGCGCTGCCGACGACGCCGCGACGCCCGGCTGGGGCGAGGGCGCGGCGGCCGCCGACGCCGAAAGGCTGGCCACGCTGGAGGCCGAGAACGCCGAACTGAAGGACCGGATGCTGCGCGTTGCGGCCGACATGGAGAACCTGCGCCGCCGTACCGAACGCGAGATCCGCGATGCGCGCCAGTTCGCCGTCGCCGGCTTCGCCCGGGACATGCTGGGCGTTTCCGACAATCTCTCCCGCGCCCTCCAGGCCATTCCGGCCGAGGCGCGCGACGGGGCGGACAGCGGCTTCAAGTCGCTGGTCGAGGGCGTCGACATGACGGCCCGCTCGATGCTGTCTGCGCTGGAAAGCCATGGAGTGCGCAAGCTGGAGCCGAAGGGCCAGAGGTTCGATCCGAACTTCCATCAGGCCATGTTCGAGGTGCCCAACGCCGAGATACCCGCCAACACGGTGGTCGAGGTGGTGCAGGACGGCTACGCCATAGGCGAGCGCGTCCTGCGGCCGGCCCTGGTGGGCGTATCGAAGGGCGGCCCGAAGGCGCCGGTCGAGCCGCCGGCCGCCGGGGCGGACGAAGCGACCCGCGACGCCTGATTTTTCTGCTTTCCGGTCCGCTTCCGGCTCGGCTATCCTCGTGCCGGGCCGGAAGGGGAGAAACGGACACATGCCGCAGCTTGAGGGGAATGTCGCGATCGTCACGGGGGCCGGCTCCGGCATCGGCCGCCAGATCGCCATGGCCTACGCGCGCGAAGGCGCGCGCGTCGCCGTCAGCGACATCGATGCCGGTGCTGCGGCCCGCACCGTGGAGGCGGTCGCCGCCGCCGGAGGCGAGGCCCTCGCCGTGACCATGGACGTGACCGACGAGCGGGCCGTGGAGGAGGGCGTCGCCCAGACCATCGAGCGGTTCGGGCGGATCGACACGATGGTCGCCAATGCCGGCATCCAGATCGTCCACCCGGTCGAGGATTTCCCCTACGAGGAATTCCGCAAGGTCGTGGACATCCATCTCGGTGGCAGCTTCCTTCTGACGAAGGCCTGCATACGTCACATGTACCCGCAGAAATCGGGCTCGCTCATCTATATGGGTTCGGTGCACAGCCACGAACCATCGCCGCTCAAGAGCGCCTATGTCGCCGCCAAGCATGCCATCCTCGGCCTGGCGCGCGTGATGGCGCGGGAGGGCGGCCCCCACGGGGTACGCTCCAACATCATCTGCCCCGGCTTCGTCCGCACGCCGCTGGTGGAGAGGCAGATTCCCGAACAGGCGCGCGATCTCGGCATCTCCGAACAGGAGGTCGTCGAGCGCGTCATGCTGGGGCGCACGGTGGACAAGGAGTTCACCACGCTGGATGACGTCGCGGACGTCGCCGTGTTTCTTGCGGCATTCCGCTCCAACGCGCTGACCGGCCAGTCGATCGTGCCCAGCCATGGGTGGTACATGGCCTGAACGCGCCTATTTCCTCTCACGGACACACCCGGAGAGGATTCCCATGGACGTTATCGTCATCCAGCCTGTCGTCGCCCTGATTGCCGGCGTTCTCATTCTCATCATGCCGCGACTGCTGAACTACATCGTGGCATTCTATCTCATCATCGTGGGGCTGACGGGCCTGTTCGGCTGACAGGGAGGCAAGGGAGTTGGCAAGGCAGACGCGCATCCTGATCCTCGGCGGCGGGGCAGGCGGGCTGGAACTGGCGGTGCAGTTGGCGGGCGGCCGGGATATCGACGTGACCCTGATCGACAGGGTGACGTCGCATCTGTGGAAGCCGCGCCTGCACGAATTCGCGGCCGGTACGGTATCCTCCTCCCTGGCGGAAATTTCCTTCTACGTCCTCGGCCAGTTGCGCGGCTTCCATTTCGAGCAGGGCAGCGTCATCGGCATCGAGCACGCCATGAAGGCCGTGCGCCTTGCCGCCATCCATGACGATGCCGGCGAGGTCGTGGTGCCGGAACGTCTCCTGACCTATGATTACTGCGTGGTCGCGCTGGGCGGGGTCACGCCCGATTTCAACACGACCGGCGTTGCCGAGAACGCGATTCGGCTGGATGCGGCAAACGATGCGGATGCGTTCCGCAAGCGCTTCATCAACGAAATGATCCGTGCCCGCGCCACGGGTGTTCCCGCCGATGTCGTGATCGTCGGCTCCGGCGCCACGGGAACGGAACTCGCCGCGCATCTGCGCGCCTCGGAGCGCGCCTTCTTCGACTGGAGCAGCAAGGGGCCGGTGCCCCGCGGCCGCAAACTGCTCGACATCACCATCCTGGAGGCCGCGCCCGAGCTGATGCCGGGCGCCGAGACCGCCCTGCGCGAGAAGCTTGTCGAGCGGCTTCGCGGGCTCGACATCAAGACCGTGACCGACGCACGCATCACCGTGGTGGACAAGGACGAGATCCGCACCGCCAAGGGCGAGGCCTGGCCGGTGGACATCTCGGTATGGGCCGCCGGCCTCGTCGGAAACCCGGTACTGCGCAACCTCGGCCGGTTCGATTACGACGACAAGGGGCGAATCGAGGTGGACAGCCATCTGCGATCCACCACCGACGATTGCATCTACGTCCTCGGCGACGCCGCGGCCTGCATTCCTGCAGGAGCGGAAAAGCCATTGCCGCCCACCGCGCAGGCCGCCAGCCAGCAGGCCGCCTACCTTGCCGCGGCGCTGCCGCGCGTGATGCGAAACGAGCCGGTCAGGCCGTTCCGCTTCCAGAACAAGGGGCGGCTCGTATCGCTTGCCGGGGCTGGAGCGATCGGCATCATAGGACGCCGCAAGCAGGACATACTGATCCACGGCCAGTTCGCCATCGCAGCCTATGACGCGTTGCAGCGTCAGCATCAGTGGCGCGTCCTCGGCCCGGTGCGCGGCTCGGTCGCCATCCTCGCCGACCTGTTGTCGCCGACGCGCGGGCCGCCGCTCAAGCTGCATGGCGGTTGACCCGCGATCTGGCTGTTGCAACGCCGACCCGGTCGTGGTGAAAGCTGAGTCGCAAGCGAAGGATTTTTGCGATGAGCGTGACCGCCAAGCTTCAGGATGTGCCGGACTGCGGCTTTGCCGTCTCAGAGCCCCTGTTCGCCGCCGAGGGCCTGACCTACGCGATCGGGGAGCGGGCCCTTGTCGGACCGCTCGACCTGACGTTGCCGGCCGGCCGGGTGATCGGGTTGATCGGCCATAACGGCTCCGGCAAATCGACCCTTTTGAAGATGCTGGCCCGGCAGGAGCCGCCGACGCGCGGCGCGATCCGCTTCGAGGGAAAGGCGTTGAAGGAATGGGGCGAGCGCGCCTTCGCGCGCAAGGTGGCCTACCTGCCGCAATATACGCCGGCCGCCACGGGGATGCTCGTGCGCGAACTCGTGGCGCTGGGCCGGTATCCCTGGCACGGCGCGCTTGGCCGTTTCGGCGAGGGCGACCGCGCCAAGGTGGAGGAGGCGATGGCGCTGACCGATATCCAGAGCTTCGCCGATCGGCAGGTGGATACGCTGTCCGGCGGCGAACGCCAGCGTGTCTGGCTGGCCATGCTGGTAGCTCAGGACGCCGAATGCCTGCTGCTGGACGAGCCGATCTCGGCGCTGGACGTCGCACACCAGATCGAGGTTCTGTCGCTGGTGCATCGCCTTTCGGCGGAGCGCGGCCTCGGTGTGGTCGTTGTGCTTCACGACGTCAACATGGCGGCACGCTTCTGCGACGAGATCTTGGCGCTGAAGCAAGGAAAGCTGATCGCGCGCGGTTCGCCCGAGGCGATCATGACGCCGGAAGAGCTGCAACGCATCTACGGCGTAGCGATGGACGTCCTGCCGCAGGGCCCGGGGAAGCGGCCGCTGGCCTTTCCGGCCTAGAGCGTTTCCCGCTCAGCCGAACACACGGGAAAGATGTAAACGATATACGATATTGAAAATCGTATTGTCGGGTGCTCAAGACCTCACATCCTGTAGATGTGTGGGAAACCAATTATGCCCGATGTTTTGACCGATCATCTCGACCCGGATGCAGCGGACGTGCCGAGTGAGGGCGTTGCTCACGTCAGCGCTCCAGCGACCGTGCGATACGGCGGCTTCTGGATCAGGGCGGCCGCTTACGTGATCGACGTCCTCATACTGTCGCCTGTATCTTTCGTGTTGACCTTCCTTCAGCAGTTCAGCCCGTCCTCGAACTGGCAGGCCGCGGAAACACTCGTCGTGATCACGGCGCTTCTCGCCTACAATATCCTCCTGGTTGCGCGCCCGGCGCAGGCAACGTGGGGCAAGCAGATTCTGGGACTTCGCATCGTCCGGACCGACGGCAAACCGATCGGCTACCGATTGGCGCTCGGCCGCTTCCTGTCCCGATCCATATCCATGTTCTGCTTGCTCATAGGCGTCCTGATGGTTGGCTGGACTCGGGAGAAGCAGGGGCTCCACGACATGATGTGCAGGACGAGAGTCGTCTACCGGTAGAGTGCGACACGCCATGGGCGGGGTCAGTATTCGATACCCTTCTGCGCCTTGATGCCGGCGCGGAAGGGGTGCTTGACCTGCTCCATCTCCGTCACCAGGTCGGCGGCTTCGATCAGTTCGTCCTTTGCGTTCCGCCCGGTGATGACGACATGCTTCATGGGCGGCTTCGACGTTCGCAGGAATTCGACCACCTCCTCCACCGGCAGGTAATCGTAGCGCAGCACGATGTTCAGCTCGTCCAGCACCACCATCTGGTGTTCGGCGTCGGCTATCAGCGCCTTGGCGCGCTCCCAGGCGGCGCGTGCGGCGGCGATGTCGCGCTGCCGGTCCTGTGTTTCCCAGGTGAAGCCGTCGCCCATGGCGGTGATGGTGACTTCGTCGGCGAAACGCGTCAGGGCCTGACGCTCGCCCGTTTCCCACTTGCCCTTCACGAACTGCACGATGGCAACCTTCATGCCGTTGCCCAGCGCCCGGAAGACAAGGCCGAACGCCGCCGTGGACTTGCCCTTGCCCTTGCCGGTGTGGACGATCACGAGGCCCTTTTCCTGCGTCTTGGTGGCGATGATCTTGTCGCGCGCGGCCTTCTTCTTGCGCATCTTCTCCGCGTGGCGTGCATCCAGCTCGGCATCGCTCATCCCGGCGATCTTCTCATTCTTCACGGTCATTGCAGCGTCCCCTTGCGGTCGAGTTCGAAGCGGGCGGCATTGGAGCGCGGACGCCAGAGGCCCCGCTCCACCGCCTCGGCCAGGCGGTCCACCATTTCGCGGTAGGCGGCCGGGTTGTTGGCGCGCATGAAGGCGCTGACGGTCTCGTCGGCCACGAAAGCCGCGTGCACCAGGTCGAAGTGATGGTCGCGCACCGCGCCCGTCGTGGCGGCGAAGGCGAAGAGGTAGTCCACCGTGGCGGTGATCTCGAAGGCGCCCTTGTAGCCATGGCGCATGACGCCCGATATCCATTTCGGATTGACGACGCGTGCGCGCAGCACGCGGCCGATCTCCTCGTCGAGGGTTCGGACGACCGGGCGCTCGGGCCGCGAATGGTCGTTGTGATAGGCATGCGGACGCTTGCCCGTCAGCGTCTCGACCGCCGCACTCATGCCGCCCTCGAACTGATAGTAATCGTCGGAATCCAGAAGGTCGTGCTCGCGGTTGTCCTGGTTCTGCACCACGGCGTCGACCTGCGACAGCCGCGTTTCCAGTGCCTGCCTGTCGACCTCGCCTTCGCCGTCCGCGCCATAGGCATAGCCGCCCCAGACGAGAAAGGCTTCCGCGAAGTCTCGCCTGTCGGTCCAGCCGCCTTCGTCGATCAGCGCCTGCAGGCCCGCGCCATAGGCGCCGGGGCGCGCGCCGAAGACGCGGAAGCCTGCTCGCCGCCGCGCCTCTTCCGGTGTCGAGCCGCCTTCCACCAGCGCCGCCGCATCATCGCGCATGCGGGCGGCAAGAGGGTTGTCCGCGTCGGGTTCGTCGAGGGCGCCGACCGCGCGCGCGGCGGCATCGAACAGGGCGATCTGCTCGGGGAACGCATCTCGGAAAAAGCCGGAAATCCGCAACGTGACATCGACGCGTGGCCGGCCGAGCGCCGCAAGCGGCACGATCTCGAAACCTGTGACGCGCCGCGACCCGCCGTCCCAGACGGGCCGCGCGCCGATGAGCGCCAGGGCCTGCGCGATATCGTCGCCGCCGGTGCGCATATTAGCCGTGCCCCATACCGTCAGGCCGATGGCGCGGAGCCATTCGCCATGATCCTGCAAATGCCGCGTCACCAGCGCCTCGGCGGATTTCCGCCCGAGGGCGAAAGCCGTCTCGGTGGGGACGGCCCGTGTATCGACTGAATAGAAATTGCGTCCGGTCGGCAGCACGTCCGGCCGCCCGCGCGTCGGCGCGCCGGAGGGGCCGGGGGCAAGGAAACGGCCGTCCAGCCCGGTCAGAAGGCCGGTCAGTTCCGCTTGTCCACAGCCGTCCACGGCGGGTGCCAGAGTTTCTCGCATGAACGCCAGAACCGGAGCCGCTGACGGCATGGGGATATCCGCGCCGAGCGTGCCGGCGACAAGCCGGCTGCAAAGCAGCTCCAGCCTTTCGACCGTATCCCCGCAACTGCGCCACGGGTCTGTGGACAACCTGTCGAGAAGGTGTGGCCGAGGTCCGGTCCAGGGCGTCGAGAATTCACAGGATAGCGGATCGAAATCCCCAAGCTCCAGATCCTGCGCCAGCGCGCGCATCAGCGAGGCGTCCTGCGGCCCCGTTCCGCGTGGCAGGCGCAGCATCGCGACGATCAGTTCGTCGCGCAGGCCGCCTTCCGGCGACCGGCCGAAGATATGGAGCCCATCCCGTATCTGCATCTCCTTCAGGTCGCACAGATAGGCATCGAGCTTTACGAGAGCGGCGTCGGGAAGGGCTTCGCCCGCGATGCCGGCATCTTCGGCAAGGCCGCTGTCGACGGCCAGTTGCAGGATCTTCGGGCGCAGGGCGTCCGCCCGCCGCCTGTCGCCTTGCTCGGCCTCGTAATATTCGTCGACCAACCCTTCCAGGTCGCGCAGCACCCCGTAGCTTTCAGCGCGCGCCAAGGGCGGCGTCAGATGATCGACGATCACGGCGGCGTTGCGCCGCTTGGCCTGAGTGCCTTCGCCCGGGTCGTTGACGATGAATGGGTAGAGATGCGGCATCGGCCCCAGGATCGCGCGTGGTGCGCAGGCTTCCGAAAGGGCCAGCGCCTTGCCGGGCAGCCATTCGAGATTGCCGTGCTTGCCCATGTGGATGACCGCATCCGCGCAAAAGATCCTTCGCAACCAGGCATAGGCAGCGATGTAGTTGTGCGGCGGCGGAAGATCGGGCGCGTGGTAGCTTTCCTTCGGATCGATATTGTAGCCGCGGGCCGGCTGGATGCCGACCACACTATTGCCGAACCGCGCGAAGGGCAGGGCGAAGCCCATGCCGGCCAGATGGAAGGGATCGTCCTGGGGCGGGCCCCAGCGCTCGCTCACCGCCTGCCGAAGGGCCGGCGGCAGCGTCGCGAAAAAGGCGTCATAGTCTTCGAGCGTCAAGGTTTCCCGGATGGCGCGGCCCGCGATGCCGGCGTTGGTGGCGCCGGCAAGCAGATGCTCCACAAGGCGGTTGCCGTCATGGGGAAGGCCGTCGACCCGATATCCGGCCTGCCGCATGGCCGTCAGCACCGCCATGGCGCCGGCCGGCGTGTCCAGCCCGACACCGTTGGCGATGCGGCCATCGCGATTGGGATAGTTTGCAAGAAGCATCGCGATGCGGCGCTGCCCCGTCGGCTTGCGCCTCAGGCGCGACCATCGGTCGGCCAGGGCGCAGGCGAAGTCGATATTGGCCGCCAGCGGGCGATGGGTGACGACATCCACTTCGCAGACGGGATCCCATGTCGCCGCGCTCTTGAAGGCGACCGCGCCGGCCAGGACACGCCCGTCGACCTCCGGCAGGGCGATGTTCATGGCAAGGTCGCGGACGCCCAGCCCCCTGTCGGAGCTTGCCCACGTCTCTTCGCTGGTGCCGGACAGCACGCACTGGATGACCGGGGCGCCCTGTTCATCGAGCACCGTGGGGCGGTGTGCCTGCCCGGCCGGCGATATTGCGAAGCCCGTGCAGTTCAACACGACATCGGGCCGCGAGGCCGAGAAGAGATGGCGCACCGTCTCCTGCGTGACGGCATCCTTGAGGCTGGACACGAATATCGGAAGGGCGCGCAGGCCGCGGCGCTCCAGCCCCTCGCATAGCGACTCGATCGTCTCCGTCTGGCCGCTTTGCATCAGCGCGCGGTAGAAAATGACGGACGCCACCGGCGCGTCGGGCGCGGCATACGATATGCGGTCCATGAGGCCGGCTCGCAGCAGGGGGCGCGCATCCGGCGGCCATGCGCCATCGTCGATCACCGCGCCGCAGGCTTCGACGAAGTGCATGGCGTTGTCTGGGCCGCCTTCCCGCAGATAGGCCGCAAGCCGATCGCAAACGGACGGCGCAACGGTTCCGGCGGCGTCCAGCGCGGGGTCCGGGCGATCGTCGCCCGGAAGGAAGGTGAGGGCGAAGCCCTTGCGCTGCGCGGCGGCGCGCAATGCATCGACGCCGTAAGGCCAGTAGCCGATGCCGCCCAGCAGCCGCACGACGACGAGGCGGGCCCGCGACAGGGTCCGCTCCACATAGGTATCGACCGACATGGGATGCGTCAGCCGCATCAGGTTGGCCAGCCGCAGGCGACCGGGCGCGAGGTGCAACCGACGCGCCGCCGACGACAGGGAAGCAAGCTCCGTATCGGCGGCCGACAGAACGACGATTTCGCCCGGGGACTGGCCGAGATCGACCGCCTCGGCGGTCTCGGCGAGAGATCCCTTTTCCGCCAGCAGCAGGTGCATCGGGTCAGGCCGCCGCGCGGGTCGTCAGTTGTTCCAGCCGCGCGGTGATGGCCGTCCGCGCGGCGCCGTCCAGCCTGTCATGCAGGCCGATGACGACAAGGCGCGTTCCCTCGTCCTGTCCGGCCGGACGGTCGAAATAGCTGTCGATACGTCTGCCCACCGCCTGAACCTGCAGGCGCATCGGCTTGCCCGCGATGCTGGCAAACCCCTTAAGGCGGAGAATGTCGTACTCGGCGATGACGGCCTCGAGGGCGTCTTCGAGTGCTTCGCGCGAGGGAACCTTGCCGATATCGACCAGGAAACTGTCGAAATCCTCGTGGTCGTGATCGTGCCCGTCGGCATGGTGAATCTCGTGATGCGACCGGCGGCCGGCGATCAGCGCCTCGGTCCCGGCCTGAAGGCCGATCAGCACGTCGGCGGGCAGCTTGCCGCCTTCCGCGGCCAAGACCGGCAGCTTGCGCCCTGCCTCTGCCTCGACGAGCGCGCGGACGCCGTCCAGCGCCGTGGCGTCCACAAGGTCGGCCTTGTTGAGAACGACGAGGTCCGCAGCCCGGATCTGGTCCTCGAACAGCTCTTCCAGCGGGTTATCATGGCCGAGGCTGTCGTCGGCGGCACGCTGCGCCGCCAGGCGGGCCTCGTCATCGGCAAAGCGGCCGGCGGCGACGGCCGCCGTGTCGATTACGGTGACGACACCATCGACCGTCACCTGCTCGCGGATGCCGGGCCAGTTGAAGGCGGCGACCAGCGGTTGCGGCAGCGCCAGCCCCGATGTCTCGATGACGATGTGATCCGGCTTTTCGGCGCGCTCGAGAAGCTTCGTCATGGTGGGGATGAAGTCGTCGGCCACGGTGCAGCAGATGCAGCCGTTCGTCAGCTCCACGATATCCTCTTCCCGGCAGGCGCTGCCGGCGCAGGCCCGAAGCACGTCCCCGTCGACACCCAGATCGCCGAACTCGTTGATGATGAGGGCGATTCTCCTGTCCCCGGCATCGGCGAGGAGGTTGCGGATAAGCGTCGTCTTGCCGGCGCCGAGGAAGCCGGTGATGACGGTGGCGGGGATCTTGCGGGTCATGATGTCTATCCTTTCAGTTTCAGCGGCAGCCCGGCGGCAACCAGCCAGGCCTCGTCGGCGCGTGCCGCGATGGCCTGGTTCATGCGGCCGGAATGATCGCGGAAGGCGCGGGCCAAAGCGTTTTCGGGCACGATCGACAGGCCGACCTCGTTGGAAACGAGGATGATCGTGCCGTCTGCCGCTTCCAGCATCCGGCCCAGTTCGTCGATGGCGGCGGCGATATCGCCGTCCGCCAGGAGGCAATTGCTGAGCCAAAGGGTCAGGCAGTCCACCAGAAGCACGCGGTCTTGGCGCGCTTCCGCCCGGATGGCTTGCGTCAGGGCCTGCGGCGCTTCCACGGTGCGCCAGCCCGTGCCGCGAGAGCGCCGATGCGCATCGATGCGCGCTACCATCTCTGCGTCGAAGGCTTGCCCCGTCGCGATATAGACCTGCTCGAGCCCGGTCGCGTCGGCAAGCCGCTCGGCGAAGGCGCTCTTGCCGGAGCGCGCTCCGCCGAGCACGAAGACGGTCCGCCTCACGCGGGGCGCGGCACGGCGCTGCGCCGGATCGCGTCGAGCACCAGCCCGGAGAACAGGCCGATCAACACCCAGAAGAGCGCGGACGTCGCCAGCGACGCCACGGCGAACTCCGCCGCCAGGCTGGGCGGAATCGGGCTTGCCAGCTCGGCCGGGTGCGGCGCCGGCACGAACAGGGGCAGCACGATCAGCACGAGGCCGAGAAGGCGTTGCCATGTGCGCCGAGACAGGACGAGGCCGGCCAGGCCGCCTCCGGTGCATGCGACGGCCATCAGCCACCAGGCCTGCCGCGCCCCCAGGTCGGCGGCGGGCATGGCCGGCAGCTCCGGCGGCAGGCCGAGTGCCGGGGCCAGCGTAAGGACGGCAAAGCCGGCAAGGCCCCAGACCGCGCCGTTGCGGGCCGTCACCGGCCTGTCGGATGCCAGGCTGACCGCCGCGAGGAGCAGCGCGAAGCCGGCGCCCAGAACGATGTTGGCCATCGCCGTTCCGCCGAGGCGGCTGGCGACGAGGGTGGCGCTTTCCTCGCCCTCGCCGCCATGGGCGTTGGCGGGGGTGACGAGTGACAGGCCCGCCGCGTGGTCATGGGCAGGTGCGCCGCCGTCCTCGAAGATTTCGGCGGCAAGGATGAGGGGGGTCGTCTTCAGCGACTGGACCGGCGTGATCGCCAGGCCAGCCAGCATTCCGGCCAGAAGGGCCGCGATAAGGGTTCGTGCCAGCATGGTGCGTTCCTCCGTCCCGGCTCAGTGGCAGGGAAGGCCCATGGCGTGGCGCGCATCGTGCGCGGTGTCGTGCAGCGCATCGGCGGAGGCGAAGCCCGCGCCATAGACGAAGAAGACGCCGAGAACGAGGGCGAAGAGCGCTGTTGCGATGCGCCCGGACGAAGTGGCATGCGTTTGCGACGCGGAATGCGCGGTCATCGGGTTCAACCTCCGTGACGGCGGCAGGATTGCCGCCCTTCAGCGATGGCAGGTCTCCTGGCTCGCGGGTCAGCGGTTGCTTCCTGCCTTCCCGGGGCAAGCCCAGTGGCGTTTCCGGCATGCCGGTGGAAGAACCTCTCCGCTCTACAGTCGCGGGGTCGGCTGCGATACGGGCCCCCGGATTGGGTCGGCCCTTCGCATTCCCTCTTAGCCCGAAGCCGCAGGGGGCGGCACGGGACCATCGGCCGTCACGATAATCAGTCGGCTTGCCGGCCGCAACTTGCCAATGCGGGCCTGCTGCCCGAAATAGGCGGGACCGAAACGAAAGATCCACCGGAGCCGTCCATGCCACACCCCGCAATCGCCCCCAACCACAACGCGGTCGTGATGGGCGGGGCGGCCGGCATCGGCCTTGCCGCCGCCCGCCGGTTCCTGGCCGAAGGCATGAACGTGGCCATCGTGGACCGCGACATGGAGCAGCTCGCCGAGGCGCTGCAAATGCTCGAAACCGAGGCCGGCGGGGAGCTCAACGTCGCGGCAGCCGCCTGCGACGTCACGGACAGGGCCGGGTTGGCCAAGACCGCCGCGCACCTGGAGCGGACGCTGGGTCCGATCCACGTGCTGATGAACAACGCCGGAATCCAGCCCGGCTCCTCGATCTTCGGCGAGGAGAGGAACTGGGACGCCGTCCTGTCGGTCAATCTGGGCGGGGTGATCAACGGCACGCGGGCGTTCGGGCCCGCCATGCTGGCGCATGGCGAGCCGGGCCTGATCGTCAACACCGGTTCCAAGCAGGGCATCACCACGCCGCCCGGCGACCCGGCCTACAATGTCTCGAAGGCCGGCGTGAAGGCGTTTACCGAAGCGCTTGCGCATGAGTTGCGCGAGCGGGAGGGCTGCGCGGTGACGGCGGCGCTGCTGATTCCGGGCTTCGTCTTCACCGGGCTGACGGCGCGCGGCCAGGCCGACAAGCCGGACGCTGCCTGGACTCCGGAAGAGACGGTGGATTTCATGATGGCGCGCCTGTCGGAGGGCGATTTCTACATCCTGTGTCCCGACAACGAGGTGACGCGCGAGATCGACGAAAAGCGCATCCAGTGGGCGGCGGAGGACGTGATCGGCAACCGGCCGCCATTGTCTCGTTGGCACAAGGATTGGGCGGATCGCTTTCGCGCCTTCATGGCAGGGTGATCAATAGAAGCCGATGACCGGATCGAGAAGGCCGATGGCCTGGAAATGCTCGATCGCCTCGAAGGCGGGCACCGAAACGAAAAAGACGAGCCCGTCCTTCAACGTCGCCCATAGCATGTGCGGCTTGACGGTCACGGCATCCGGGCTGCGATAGAGCGACGGATTCGGGATCAGGCGCGGCACACGCGCGCAATAGCGGGCATAGGCCGGGCCGAACTGCTCGGCCAGGAACGCCTCCTCGCGGCGGATGACGATGGCGAAGGCGATCAGGCAGCCGAGGCCGAAGAGCGCGGCGATGGTGATGCTGCCCGTCTGCGCGCCGACACCCGTGGCGGCGATGCCGGAGAAGAAGTACAGCGGGTTGCGGCACATGGCGTAAGGGCCCGTATCCACGATCTCCGCGGCCTTGCGGCCGCCGATGTAGAGGGTGCACCAGAGGCGGCCCAGGATGCCGGCGGCGATGAGGAACATGCCGAGCTGCTCCAGCCCCTCGTGCATCTCGCCGCCGCCGAGCGGCCTGACGAAGGGGATGGCGCCGACGACGAGAAGGATGAGTACTGCCAGCGCGATCCGGCGCCGTCTCTGGAAACTGGTCAAGGCCATGGGGTCGTCGTCATCCCGTCAGATCATCCGCGAAGCGATTCGATCTTTCCAGACCGCCTCGTGCAGCCCCAACATGGCGATGTGCCCGACGATCAGCGCCAGTAACACCCACCCGAGCAGGCCGTGCACGGCGCTCGCCGGCGCGATCAGCACCGGGATACGCTCGCCCGTGGCGGCGAATATCTCGAATCCGTAGGGAGCGAACCCCCTGCCGTTGCCGTAGGCGCGCAGTATGGCGAGAAACGGGATGACGATCATCAGAAGATACATCGCCAGATGGCCCACCGTGGCCAGCCGGCCGAAGCGGATCGTGGAATGCCCCGGCCGCCGGGACAGGTTCGCCAGCCCCCACAGGCCGCGCAGGATCGCCAGCAGGAATATGGTGAAGCCGACGGCGTAGTGGGTCGACCAGAAGAAGCCTTCCAGCGTCGTATCCTCGGCGAAGACCCGCAGCAGGGCGCTGGTGAACTGCCAGGCCAGCAGCGCCACCATCACCCAGTGGAACAGCCGGGAAACGATGCCGAAACGGCCCGGCGTATCCATCATGGTCGAGTGCATCGGCAATGGCTCCTTGCCTGGAAACGTTCCAGCGAATCTGGCGCAGGATGCGGCCGGGGGAAAGATGCCATTGCGTGACGAAAGGTTTCAGCGCGCGAGCCGCAGCAGCGATTGCACGTCCAGAGCCGCTTCCAGCGCGTCGGCGACGCCGTCGAGGGCAGCTTCGACATCGGCCATGTAGGCCAGCGTCGGGCCGGCATGGCCGAGATCCGACAGGAAGCGGCCGCGCCAGGCGTCGTTGGCGAAGACGCCGTGCAGATAGGTGCCGAGGACGCGGCCGTCGGCGCTGACGGCGCCCTCCGGCCCGGATTCATCGGCGGCGAAGGGGCGGCTGCGGCCGGGGCCCTCGGTGCGGCCGAGATGGATTTCGTAACCGGACAGATCCTCTCCGGTCGTCGCGCGCAGGCGGGCCGGGCGCACCGTCTTGCGCGGCTCCATCACCGTATCCACCGCGAGCAGGCCAAGGCCGTCGACGCTGCCGGCCGGCCCCTCCATCCCTTCGGGATCCTCGATCCGTCGACCCAGCATCTGGAAGCCGCCACAAATGCCGACGATCGTGCCGCCGCCCGCATGATGGCGGGCGATGTCGCGGTCCCAGCCATTGCGGCGAAAGGCTGCAAGGTCGGCGATCGTGGCCCGCGTGCCGGGCAGCAGGATGCAGTCGCACCGGGGGATCGCCTCGCCCGGGCGCACGAAGGTGACTTCGACCCCCGGCGTCGCGGCGAGCGGGTCGAGGTCGTCGAAATTGGCGATGCGCCCGGGTTGCGGAACGGCAATGCGGATGCGACGCGCCCCGCCGCCGGGGCGTGGACGCTCCAGCGCCACGGAATCCTCGGGCGGCAGGCGTCCGGCGGTCGAAAGCCAGGGAACCAGCCCCAGCGAGGGCCATCCGGTATGCTTCGCGATCGTCGCGAGCCCTTCGGCGAACAGCGCCGGATCGCCGCGAAACTTGTTGACGATGGTGCCGACGATCATGGCGCGGTCCGGCGGCGGCAAGACGCAATGCGTGCCGACCAGCGCCGCGATGACGCCGCCCCGGTCGATATCCCCGACCAGCACCACCGGCACGCCGGCGGCGCGGGCAAAGCCCATATTGGCGATGTCGCCGGCGCGAAGGTTGACCTCGGATGCGCTGCCCGCCCCCTCGACGAGGACGAGGTCGCATTCCGCCGCCAGCCTTGCATGGCTTTCCAGCACCGCGTCGAGCAGGCTTGCCTTGAGGCGCTGGTAGGCGGCGGCGGATGCGGGGCCCCGGCTTCTGCCCTGCACGACGATGTCGGCGCCCGTGTCGGACATCGGTTTCAGCAGCACGGGGTTCATGTCGGTGACCGGTTCGGCGCCGCACGCCAGCGCCTGCAGCCATTGCGCGCGGCCGATCTCGCCGTAGCCGCCGTCGTGGCGGCGCGCCACGGCGGCGTTGTTGGACATGTTCTGCGCCTTGAACGGGCGCACCGCCGTTCCGCGGCGGGCAAACAACCGGCACAGTCCGGCAACGAGGACGCTTTTCCCGACATCGGAGCCGGTGCCCTGGAACATGAGGCTGCGTGCGGCCATGCCCGTCAGCCCCAGATGAGCTTGAGCGCAAGCGTCGTGCAGACCACGACGAGCAGGGGGCGAATCAGCCTTGCGCCGAAGCGTACGGCGGAAGCGGCGCCCAGGCGCGCGCCGCAGAACTGCGCGATGCCCATGGCAAGCCCGAGCTTCCAGTGGATGGATCCGGAAAAGGCGAAGATGGCGAATCCGCCGAGATTGGACGCGAAATTGAGAAGCTTGGTATGGGCGGTGGCCTTCAGAACGCCGTAGCCCGCGAGCGCCACGAAGGCGATCATGAAGAAGGAGCCGGTGCCGGGGCCGAACAGCCCGTCATAGGCGCCGATCAGCGGCACGAGGAAACAGGCGAAGAAGACGGGAGATATTCGCCGGTCCCGGTCGACGTCGGACAGATTGGGCTTGACCGCGAAATACACGGCGATGGCGATCAGCAGGAAGGGAAGGATGCCGCCCAGCAGATCCGGCGGCAGCAGCATGGCCGCCGATGCGCCGGCGCATGCGCCGGCAAAGGACAGGGCGGCCGCCGGAAGCAGCGCCTTCAGGTCGACCAGCCCGCGACGCGCATAGGCGATGGTGGCCGAGCCGGAGCCGAACAGGCTCTGCAGCTTGTTGGTGCCGAGCGCGGACAGCGGGTCGAAGCCGCCCAGCAGAAGCGCCGGAATGGTGATCAGGCCGCCGCCCCCCGCGATGGCATCGACGAAGCCGGCCACAAATGCTGCGGCGACGATGAGAATCAGGATCGTATCGGGGGACATCGGGCATAAGCTTCCTGTGGCTCGCTTGCGTTTAGAGCCTTTCATGACCTTCGGAAAGCTTCTATGCAGGCGGGGATACGGTGCCTCGCCAAGAGGCTGAGAGATAATCCGTGGCGGCCGACCCAATCCGGGGGCCAGGACGGAGCCGAAGGAGGTGGCGCATGAACGCCCTGATGCTGTGCGGCCATGGCAGCCGCGACCAAGGCGCGGTCGACGAGTTCAAGGCGCTGGCGCACAAGATGACGCATCGCCTGCCCGACTGGACGGTCGATTACGGCTATCTGGAATTCGCAAGGCCCATTATCCGCGACGGGCTCGACAGGCTGCGCGAAGGCGGTGCAAAAACAATCCTGGCGTTGCCCGGCATGCTGTTTGCCGCCGGTCATGCCAAGAACGACATTCCCTCCGTGCTGAACACCTATGCGGGCGCCAACGGCGTGGACATCCGCTACGGGCGCGAACTCGGCATCGATCCGAAGATGGTGCGGGCCGCCGGGGACCGCATCCGGCAAGGCCTTCGGGCCGCCGGGTGGCAGGACGGCATGCCCCTTCACGATACGATGCTGGTCGTCGTCGGGCGGGGGGCCTCGGACCCCGATGCCAATTCAAACGTCGCCAAGGTCATGCGGCTGCTCTGGGAGGGCCTCGGCTTCGGCTGGGGCGAGACGGCCTATTCGGGCGTCACCTTCCCGCTGGTGGAGCCGGCGCTCGAACATGCGACGCGGCTGGGCTATCGGCGCATCGTCGTGTTTCCGTATTTCCTGTTCACCGGCATCCTCGTGCGGCGCATCTACGACTATACCGACGCTGTGGCGTCGCGGCACGGCGACATCGAGTTCATCAAGGCGCCCTACCTGGGCGCGCACGACCTTGTGCTGGAAACATTCGTGGACCGGCTGGAAGAGGTGATTGCCGGCACCAACAACATGAACTGCCAGATGTGCAAGTACCGCGAGCAGGTGCTGGGCTTCGAGGCCGAAGTCGGGCTGCCGCAGGAAAGCCACCACCATCACGTGGAGGGTGTCGGCACGGGCGATGCCGGGCATCACCATGCCGACGGGCACCACCATCATCATGGCGATGGGCATCATAATCATCATCATCATCATGGCGATGGCGGCCATACGCATCATCCCTATCCCCATGCCGAACATCCGCTCGGCCCGCGCTCCATGAAAAAGGACGGCTGAGCCGGTGTCTGTCTGGCTGACGGTCGTCGGGATCGGCGACGGCGGGCTGGAGTGCCTTTCGCCCGGGCAGCGCGCCGCCCTCGATGGCGCGCGGCACGTGGTGGGCGGCGCGCGGCATCTGGCCATGCTGGACGGCAGCGGCATCGGCGCGGAACGCCACCCCTGGTCCTCGCCCTTCGACGAATCCCGTACGACCCTTCAGGCCCTGGCCGGGCAGCCGACCGTCGTGCTGGCATCGGGCGATCCGTCCTGGTTCGGCCCGGTGGCCTGGCTGCGCCGGTTCCTGCCGGCCGATGCCATGCGGGTGCTGCCGTCGCCGTCCTCCTTTTCGCTGGCGGCGGCGCGGCTCGGCTGGCCGCTGGAGGACGTCGCCTGCCTGTCGGCGCATGGGCGCCCCGTCTCCGCGCTGGCTGCATCGTTCGGCGCTGGCCGTCGGCTGCTGATCCTGTCCGCCGGCGCCAGGACGCCGGGCGAGGTCGCGTCGCTGCTGACGCGTGAAGGGTTCGGCGAAAGCCGCATCACCGTTCTGGAACATCTCGGCGGCGCGCTGGAACGGGCAAGCTCTGCGACGGCGGAGGGATTTTCGCTGCCCCAAGGCGCGGCGCTGAACGTCGTCGTCGTCGATTGCATCGGCCGGCCGGCGCATGGCCCGTTCGGGCTGGCCGACGAAGCCTTCGCGCATGATGGCAAAATGACCAAGCGGCCGATGCGCGCCCTGGCGCTCGCCGCCCTGGAGCCGCGCCCTGGCGCCTGCCTGTGGGATATCGGCTCCGGCTGCGGCTCGATCGCGGTGGAATGGGCGCGGTTTGGCGGCCGAGCCATCGCGTTGGAGCCGCGCTCGGACAGGCGTGCGATGCTGGCCGACAATGTCTGTCGCCTGGCGCATGGGCCGGTCGAGATCGTTGCGGGGTTGGCCCCGGATGCGCTGGACGGCCTTGCCGCGCCGGACAGCGTCTTCATCGGCGGCGGGCTGTCGGAGGCCACCTTTGCCCATGCCTTCGATGCCCTGCCGCAGCATGGCAACCTCGTCGCCCATGCCGTCACGCTGGAGTCCGAGGCGCTTCTGCTGGCGCTCCATGCGCGTCACGGCGGCAACCTGACGCGCATCGCCGTCACGCTCGCCGCGCCCGTCGGCAACCTTACGGGCTGGCGGCCGCAGATGCCGGTGACCCATTGGCATCTGCGCAAGGGGGCGGAGCGGACATGAGCGGAACGCTTTACGGCGTCGGCCTCGGGCCGGGCGACCCCGAACTCCTCACACTCAAGGCGGTGCGCATCCTGTCGCAAGTGCCGGCGATCGCCTACCCCGTGCCGGACAGCGGGCACAGCATGGCCCGCGCCATTGCCGCGCCGCATCTGCGGCCGGGCCTTGCCGAGATCGCCTTCGGCCTGTGCATGCGCATCGACGCCGCCCCGGGGCAGGCAGCCTACGACGCGGCGGCGGACGCCATCGCCGCACGCCTGCAGGGCGGCGAGGACGTCGCGCTTCTGTGCGAGGGGGACCCGTTCTTCTACGGCTCCTTCCTCTACCTCTTCGAGCGGCTGGCCGGGCGGTTCCAGGTCGAGATCGTGCCGGGCATCTCCTCGCCCATGGCGGCTGCCGCGGCCATGCGCATGCCGCTGGCGCGCCGCAACGAGACTCTGGCCGTGATACCCGCTCCGCTGCCCGATGCCGAGATCGCCACACGGCTGGCCGTGGCGGACGCCTTCTGCATCATCAAGCTGGGACGGCACCTGGCGCGTATGCGCGCGCTTCTGGAACAAGCCGGCCTTGCGGACGGCAGTTGTTATCTTTCGCATGTCTCCACCCCCCAGGAAACCATCATGCCCTTGTGCGAGGCGCCCGCCACCGCGCCGTATTTCTCGATGATCGTCGGTCACAAGGGAGGCACCGCATGAGGCCGGCCATCGTCATCCTGCATGCCGCGGCCATGGGGACCGCGCAACGCATCCAGGCCGAACTGGCGGCGGGGATCCATGCGCCGGATGGCGTCGTCGGCGCGGATACGCATTATCCGGTGCTGGCCGGGCACCTGCGCAACCTCTTTCGGGAGGGTCGCCCAATCGTCGCGATCATGGCGGCCGGGGCGGTGGTCCGCATTCTCGCCCCATCCCTGGCGGACAAGCGGTCGGAGCCGGCGGTTCTGGCCGTCTCCGAGGATGGACGCAGCATCGTGCCGCTTCTGGGCGGCCATCACGGCGCCAACGAGATGGCGCGGCGTCTTGCCGGCGCTCTCGGCGGCCATGCTGCCGTCACCACGGCCGGCGATACGCGCTTCGGCGTGGCCCTCGATGCGCCGCCATGCGGGTGGCGGCTGGAGAATCCGCAGGATGCGAAGGTTGCCATGGCCGCCTTGCTGGCCGGTGCGCCGGCCCGGATCGAGGCTGAGGCGGACTGGCTGACCGGTCTGGCGGCGCCGCGCGCCGACGATGCCGCGGTGATCCTGTCGGAAGACGATGCAAGGCGCGCACCCCGTCCGGGCGAACTCCTGTATCGCCCGCAGCGGATCGTTCTCGGAATGGGAGCGGAGCGCGGTGCACCGGCGGAGGAGGCCATCGACCTTGCCGAACGGGCCCTGCACCAGGCCGGCGTCAGCCCATGCTCGCTCGCCATGATAGCGACCTTGGACGTCAAGGCCGACGAAGCGTCGCTGAACGCGGTTGCGGCGCATTTCCGCGTGCCGCTGCGTGTCTTCGATGCGGCGATGCTGGAGGCCGAGAGGCATCGGCTGGCCACGCCGTCCGACATCGTCTTCGCCGAGGTCGGATGCCATGGCGTCGCCGAAGGAGCCGCCCTCGCGGCCGGCGGGCCGGACGCCGCGCTGATCCTGCCCAAAGTCAAATCCCGGCGTGTGACAGCGGCGGTCGCGCGTGCGCCGACGCCGCTGTCGACGCGATCCGTCGGCAGGGCGCGGGGGCGCCTGACCCTTGTGGGCATCGGGCCGGGAGCCCCGGAATGGCGTTCGCCCGAGGCCCATGCCGCCATCGAGGCGGCGGACGACCGCGTCGGTTACGGCCTCTACCTGGATCTCGTGGCGGATATCCCCCTTGCCGGCCACCGGCACGATTTTCCGCTGGGCGCGGAAGAGGATCGCGTGCGCCACGCCCTGCTCCTGGCGGCGCAAGGCCGCAAGGTGGCGCTGGTTTGCTCCGGCGATGCCGGCATCTACGCGATGGCGACCCTTGCCTATGAACTGATCGACACGGCCGAACTGCCCGATGCCGCCCGCCGGGTGGAGGTGGTGGTCTGCCCCGGCATCTCGGCCCTGCAGGCGGCGGCGGCGCGGGCCGGAGCGCCGCTCGGCCACGATTTCTGCACCATATCGCTATCCGATCTGCTGACGCCCTGGCCCGATATCGAGCGGCGGGTGCGCGCCGCGGCAACGGGTGACTTCGTGATCGCCTTCTACAATCCGGTTTCGCGGCGGCGGCGAAGCCAGCTCGCCGCTGCACGCGCCATCCTTATGGAGCATCGCCCGGCGGAAACGCCGGTCGTGCTGGCAACCAATCTCGGCCGTCCGGGTGAAACGGTCCGCATCGTGTCGCTGGCGGAGCTGCGGGTGGACGATGTCGACATGCTGACCGTCGTCATCGTCGGCTCGTCGCAGACGCGGCGCATGCGCACGGGTGACGGACGCGAGCATGCCTATACGCCGCGCGGCTATGCCGGCAAGGCGGGCAGTACGTTGACGGCGGATGCCTTGAGGGAGCGCGCATGACGGTTCATTTCATCGGGGCGGGTCCGGGCGCACCCGATCTCATCACGTTGCGCGGCCTGCGGCTGATCCAGTCCTGCCCGGTATGCCTTTATGCCGGGTCGCTGGTGCCCGAGGAAATCGTCCGCGCGGCGCCGGAGGGGGCGCGCGTCCTGGATACCGCCGCGATGACCCTGGACGACATCGTCGCCGAGATCGCCGATGCCCATGGCAAGGGCATGGACGTGGCGCGCGTGCATTCCGGGGATCCGTCGATCTATGGCGCGACGGCGGAGCAGATGCGACGGCTGGACGCCATGGGCATTCCCTACGACGTGACGCCGGGGGTGCCGGCCTTCGCGGCCGCGGCTGCGGCCCTGAAACTGGAACTGACCGTCCCGGAATTGTGCCAGAGCATTATCCTGACGCGCACGGCCATGAAGTCGTCGGCGATGCCGAAGGGCGAGGAACTGGAGACGCTGGCGCGCAGCGGCGCGACGCTCGCCATCCACCTGTCGGTGCGCAACCTCGCGCATATCGAGCGGGTGCTGACGCCGCTTGCCGCCTACGGACCGGATTGCCCGGCCATCATCGCCTATCGCGTCGGCTGGCCGGACGAGGCGTTCCTGCACGGCACGGTGGCTACGATGCGCCGTCTGGCGCGCGACGCCAAATTGACGCGCACGGCCCTCGTGCTTGTCGGCAGGGCGCTCCGCGCATCGGCCTTCCGCGACTCGGCCCTGTACGACCCCGCCCACGTCCATGTGCTCCGGCCCAAAGCGGCCGGACAGGGTCGCAAACATGCCTAGCGCTTGAAGACGATCTCCTTGAGAGCGTCGTTGATACGCGACTGCCAGCCCGGGCCGGATTCCCGGAAGTGCCGCACGATATCGGCGTCGAGCCGCATGGTGAGTTTTTCCTTCGGAGCGGCGATAGGGGGGCGTCCGCGTGGCCGTGTCAGCGTTCCGGTGGCAGCGCGGATAATTCTGTCGCCGTGTCGTATCTCGGCGCGCGCCCAAACGTCATCGGTCCAAGGCGGAGCATCATCTGGATCGACCCAAACGGCTTCGGAATTTTCTACTTTCTTCATCATGGCAGTGCCTCATCGAGATAATGCGTCTTTCGTCACCTCGTGACGTCCATACGATCGACACGACCCGTCCGTGCAATTCGCCGAAGGTTTGATGTCGTATCTCGCCGTAATCTCTCCGGTCATCAATGACGGTTATAGTCCAGCTATCGAAGATCAATGCCGCATCTGCGAAATCCAGGCCGCGTTCTTGAAGAGTTTTCTCACGCTTGGATGGATCATAGCATATCCCTGAGAATTTTCGTACCGACATTTAATGCGCGCTTCAAGTGGTATCCAGATACGAACCGATACGTCCATTTAGTTTACCATGCAACCAAATGACCGCGGCGTTCAGGGTGGTCGCTTCCACGTTTCGGCAGATTCCTGGGCGCCGGATCATGAAGACGGGAATGCCGAGGCATTCGGCGGCATCGAGCTTCGCCAACCCTGCATCACCGCCGGAATTGCGGCAGACGAGATGCGTCACCGCGTGCTCGCGAAACAGCCTTGCTTCCTGCTCCACATCGCGGGAGGGCGGTCCCACGATGACATCCGCCACAAACGGCAAGCGCGCCTGCGGCGGCTCTGCCATGCGCAGCACGGGCGCGATGTCGGACCGATGGCGAAAGGGCGCGAGGTGGCGTTGCCCGAGTGCCAGGAATGGCCGCGACCCGAATGGTAGTGCGGCGCTGGCCGCGCCAAGGCACGCGAAGTGCTGCCAGCCGAGTCTTGATGGCCATTCGCGGCGGATGACTGCGAGATAAGGCACTCCGGCGCTTGTCGCCGCTGCCGCAGCATTGCGGTGGATGCCGGCGGCAAAGGGGTGTGCCGCGTCGATGAGATGGGTGATGCCTTCTGCACGCAGGAAGGCGGCCAGCCCCTCCGCGCCGCCGAAGCCGCCGATCCGCAACGCTCCGGCGTAAGGCGCCGGCTCCGACGTCGCGCCGAGCAGCGACACGATGAGACGCGCTGCGGGAAAATCCTGCGCGATGGCGGCGGCAAGTGCACGCGCCTCCGCAGTGCCGGCAATCAGCAATATCGTCGGGCTAGCGTTGTCCATGCCGATCATTATAAGCGTCGGGTACCATGGCGCGACAGGGTATTCTCATATCGGCCCCGGCTTCGGGTTGCGGCAAGACGCTGGTGACGCTGGCGCTGCTGCGCCTGCTTGCCCGGCGCGGCATGAAGGTGACGCCCGCCAAGTCGGGCCCGGACTATATCGACCCCGGTTTCCATCGCCTTGCCTGCGGGCATGAAAGCGTCAATCTCGATGCCTATGCCATGCAGCCGCAGACGATCCTGCGTCTCGCCGGGCGCGGCGAGGGGCTGCTGGCGGTCGAGGGCGCGATGGGCCTCTTCGACGGCGCGGCGAACGGCCGGGGCTCCGCCGCGGAGCTCGCGCGACTGCTGGGCCTGCCCGTCATCCTGGTGGTCGATTGTACCCGTCAGGCGCAGTCCGTGGCGGCGCTGGTGCGCGGCTTCGCCATGCACGACCCGTCGATCCGGATCGGCGGGCTCATTCTCAACCGCGTCGGCAGCCGACGCCATGAGGCGATGATGCGCTCCGCGCTGGAGCCTCTGGAGATCCCCGTCCTGGCGGCGCTTCCTGCAGAGCCGTCTCTGGCGATCCCCTCCAGGCATCTCGGCCTCGTGCGCGCGGAAGAGCTGGGGGCGGCGGTCGAATTGTTGAGCGAGCGTGCGGCCGACTGGCTGGAAGCGGCGCTGGACCTCGATCGCCTTCTCGATATCTCCGGACGTGCCGTCGTGCCGGCCGGCGATGGCCGGGCGCCTCGCCTGCCGCCGCCCGGCGCGCGCGTCGCGGTGGCGCGCGACGACGCCTTCGCCTTCGCCTATCCGCATCTTCTGGCCTGCTGGCGGGACGCCGGTGCGGAGATTTCGTTCTTTTCGCCGCTGGGCGACGAATCGCCGGATAATGGCGCGGACGCGATCTACCTGCCGGGCGGGTATCCCGAACTCCATGCGGGGCGGATCGCCGGCACGGCCGGCTTTCGTGCCGGAATGGCCGCTGCGGCGATGCGGGGCGCGCTCGTCTACGGCGAATGCGGGGGCTATATGGTGCTTGGCGACGGCATGGTGGATGGCGAGGGCAACCGGCACGCCATGCTGGGCATGCTGCCGCTGGAAACGAGTGTCGAGACGCCGCGCCGGCATCTCGGCTACCGGCAGGCCGCGCGCGCTGGCGATGCGCCTTTCTGGACTGCAGCCGTGACCGCACACGAATTCCACTATGCCTCGATCCTCTCGGAAGGAGACGCGGGCCGACTTTTTAGCGCCAGCGACGCGACCGGGCAGCCATTGGGCGCGCTCGGCCTGTATCGAGGCCGCGTGATGGGATCGTTCCTGCATGTGATCGACGGCATCGCCTGATGGACGCCGCGCTGAAACACGGCGGAGCGCTCGACGCAGCCATGGCGCGCTGGGGAGGCCGTCGCGCTGATTGGCTAGACCTGTCCACCGGCATCAACCCGCATCCGTTGCCCCTCCCGCCGTTGCCGCCGGACGTGTGGACCCGGCTTCCGGAAGCCGCCGACGCAGCGGCGCTGGACGATGCCGCCCGCGCCTTCTTCGGGGCGGCCGGCAGCATCGTTGCCGCTCCGGGAACGCAGGCCCTCATCGGCCTGTGGCCCCACCTCTTCACGCCGCGCCGTGCGGCCATCCTGTCCCCGACCTATGAGGAGCACAGGCGGGCGCTGGTGCTGGCGGGCCACGAGGCAACCGATTGCGCCGGCCTTGGCGATATCCCCGCCGATGCGTCGCTGGTCGTCGTCGTCAATCCGAACAACCCGGACGGGCGGCGCTTTGAGCGGCGGATGCTGCTGGCGCTGGCGGAGCGCCTCGTGGCCTGCGACGGGCTTCTTGTCGTGGACGAGGCCTTCGCCGATGCCGACCCCACCGACAGCCTCGCGGGCGATACGGCAGGCCCGCTGCCGATCCTCGTGCTCAAATCCTTCGGCAAATATTTCGGTTATGCGGGCCTGCGGCTCGGTTTCGCCCTTTGCGGCGACGCACTCGCCGAGCGGATTGCCGCGCGCCTTGGGCCATGGGCCGTGTCCGGACCGGCCCTTGCCGTGGGTGCGGCCGCACTGAGCGCAGAGAGGGCGACAGGCGCGGTGCGGGACCGTCTGGAGGGGCAGGCGCAAAGGACGCGGAAAACGCTGTCCGCCGCCGGGCTTGCCATCGCCGGAGGAACGGCGATGTTCACCCTCATTCGGGATGAAAGGGCCGGGGCGATCTTCGAACGGCTCGCCGCGGGGCATATCCTGACACGCCCCTTCGCCTATGAACCGACCTGGCTCCGGTTCGGAAATACCGGTGACGACGCCGAGGCCGACCGTCTCGCCGAGGCGCTATGCTGCTAGGCGGCTCGGCCATCGCCCTGATTGCCGGATTGCTTCTGGACAGACTGGTGGGCGATCCAAAATGGCTGTGGCGACACCTGCCGCATCCGGTCGTCCTGTTCGGCGCGGCGATCGATCGGCTCGACCGCGCCTGGAACATCTCCACCCTTACGGAAAGTCGAAGACGCCATGCCGGGCTCCTCGCCATCGGTCTCCTGACGGCGGCGGCGGCCCTGCTCGGCTATGCCCTGCAATGGGGCCTGTCCCGTATGGGGCCGCTCGGCATCGGGTTGGAGGCCTGCATCGTCGCGATATTCCTGGCGCAGGGCAGCCTGCGCCAGCATGTCGAGGCGGTGGCGATGGGGCTTTCCCGGTCGCTTGCCGATGGCCGCCATGCGGTATCGATGATCGTCGGCCGCGACCCGGAGCAACTGGACGAGGCCGGCGTCTGCCGGGCCGCGATCGAAAGCCTTGCCGAAAATACGTCCGATGGCGTGGTCGCGCCGTTTCTCTATGCGGCGCTGTTCGGCCTGCCGGGCCTTCTGGCCTACAAGATGATCAATACGGCCGATTCGATGATCGGCCATATGAGCCCGCGCCACCGCGCGTTCGGCATGGGTGCGGCCCGCCTGGACGACCTGGTCAACTGGCCGGCCGCCCGGTCGACTGCACTGCTGTTCGCGCTCGTCGCCTTCGACGGGCGCGCCTGGCGCGTCGCACGGCGGGACGCGCCGAAGCACCGCTCTCCCAATGCGGGGTGGCCGGAAGCGGCGATGGCCGCTGCGCTGGGCCTGTCGCTCGGCGGACCGCGCCGCTATGGCGCCCTTGCGGTCGATGCTCCCTGCATCCATGCGGAGGGCCGGCGGCAGGCGCGGATAGACGACATCGGCCGGGCGCTGGTGCTCTATGGCCGCACCTGCAGCGCCCTTGCGGCCATCGCCGTCCTCTTGGTGTTCGCGTCAGCCTGAAGCGAGCGCCAGTCCCAGCAAGATCGCGATTTCCAGCAATTGCTGGCATGCGCCGAGCGTGTCGCCCGTCTGTCCGCCGAGGCGGCGGCGCACCACGGACCGGAACCACAGATAGACGATCGTCGCGATCGCGGCCGCAAGGACGGCACCGGAAAGCCCCGACGCCATCCAGCAGAGGAGGATGCCTGGCGCCATTCCCAGCGCGAGGGACCAGAGCCCCTGCCGGTGCGTCGGCCTGCCGAGGCGGTCTGCGACGCCGTCGGGGCGTGCGGATGGCAGGGACGACCATAAAAAGCCCATTCCGCCGCGGCTGGCCGCTGCCGCCGCCAGCAAGGCGCATGCCGCAGCAAGCGGACTGGCCATTGCCATCTCCGCCAGAAGCGCGATGCGCAGCAGAAGCGCGAACGACAGCGCCAGGACGCCATAGGTTCCGATGCGGCTGTCCTTCATGATGTCGAGCGCACGGTCCTTTCCGGCATGCCCGAACAGGCCATCCGCCGTGTCGCCGAGCCCGTCTTCGTGCAGGGCGCCGGTCGATGCCACCATCAGCGCAAGTGCCAGGATGGCGGCGGTAAGCGGCGAAAGGCCGGCGGCCATTACAAGCAGCAGGAGCACGGCGGGCACAAACCCGACGATCAGGCCCACCACCGGAAACGATGGGGCATCGGCTGCCAGGGGGTGCGGCCCGCCGCGAAAGGCTTGGGGCAGCGCCGGAAAACGGCTCAGGAAGGAGAGGGCACGCAGAAGGCTGGCGACGGGCTGTATCATGGCGTCAGCTTTCGCCGCGCCGTCGCCAGCATGCAAGCCGTTTGCTTCGACGGGCGCGATTGCCTATCACCGGCCAGTCAAGATCACGCCTATCCGAAAGCTCGTCTCCATGTCCGCAACCGGCCTTCCCTTCGACGATATTCGCGCCCTCGTCCGGCAGATGCCGCAGCAGGATGGCCGCGCCCGCCACGATGCGCGCCATCGCCAGGAGGAACTGACCAAGCCCTCCGGCTCACTTGGCCGGCTCGAGGATATCGCCGAGTGGATGGCCGCCTGGCAGGGGCGTGCGCCGACCGTCGCCCGACCGGTCGTCGCCGTCTTCGCCGCCAACCACGGAATTGCCGCCCGCGGCGCTTCGGCGTTCCCGCCCGAGGTGACGCGCCAGATGGTGGAGAACTTCGCGGCGGGCGGCGCCGCCATCAACCAGATCTGCGCCACCTTCGACCTTGGCCTCAAGATATTCGACCTCGCGCTCGACTACCCCACCGGCGACATCACGCTCGAACCCGCATTGTCGGAGCGCGATTGCGCCGCCACCATGGCCTACGGCATGGAATGCCTTGCGGGGGAACCCGACCTCCTGTGCATCGGCGAGATGGGGATCGGCAATACGGCGGTGGCCAGTGCGCTCTTCGCGGCGCTCTTCGGCGGCACCGCCGGCGACTGGGTCGGGCCGGGCACAGGCCATGACGGCGCCGGCATGGCGCGCAAGACGGCCCTGGTGCAGGAGGCAATAGACCTCCACGCACGCCATGCCGCGGATCCGCTCGAGGCGCTGCGCCGGCTTGGCGGGCGGGAGATCGCCGCCATGGCGGGCGCCATACTTGCGGCCCGGATGCAACGCGTGCCGGTGATCGTGGACGGCTTCGTCGCGACGGCTGCTGCGGCCGTGCTGTACAGGCTGTCCCCCGACACGCTCGACCATTGCCTGTTCGGCCATGTGTCCGCCGAGCCGGGCCACCAGCGCGCCTTGCAGGCGATGGGCAAGGTGCCCTTGCTGGCCCTCGGCATGCGGCTGGGTGAAGGCACCGGGGCGGCGCTGGCCGCCGCCATGGTGAAGGCGGCGGTGGCCTGCCACAACGGCATGGCGACGTTTGCGCAGGCCGGCGTTTCGGACCGCGCTGCCGACTGAATCGGCTCCGGCGCCGCTATTCGCTTTCGGGCGGCGCCTTGTAGTTGATGAACAACGCGAAGATACCGTAGGCGGCGATCGCCAGCGTGATCGCGCCCCAGAGCTGTTCGCCGTTCCACCACTCGAAGCCGGACCAGACGAGGCACGATCCGACGATCAGCACGCGCCGCCACAGCGGCTTGAAGAACGGGTGGTTGGAATCGCTGTACATCTGGCTTGGCTATCCGGCTCGTGTCATGGGGTGCGCCGTGCGGTGGGCGCCATGGCCTCCACGGGCTGGGCGTTGCGCGCCGTCTCCGGGCGCGCGGCCGGGGTGGTGCGGCCCGCCTTTGCCGGTTTCGACGCCACGTGCCACCAGTCGAGATAGCGGGCCAATCCGAACTGGATGGCGAGGCCGATTGTGACGAGGGCCGTATCGTAGGCCAATGTCGTTTCGTTGCCGAAGCGCAGCGCCTGCGCCAGCAGCGACAGGAAGGTTCCGACCGCGAAGACCGGCAGCGAGTGACGGCCGAGCATGGTCAGCGGGTTGGCGGCGCCGACCCGGCTGAAGGGCGACATCTTCGGCGCATGGGCGAAGACGTAGACGAGCGCCACGAGATGCATGAGCCGCGGGATGGACACGTAGGTCTTGTCGAAGCCGACGAAGAGGGACGGCAGCGGGATCATCCGCTCTACCGACCACCAGCCGAAGCCCACGAACGCCCAGGCGAAGGCAAGGAAGCCGAGCGCCAGCACATAGAGCCTCGGGGAATAAGGAATTGCGGGCTGGCCGCGCAGCTTCTGGAAGCCGGTGTACAGGCCGAGGGCGAAGATGAGTTGCCAGGAGAACGGATTGAAGAACCATCCTCCGGGATTGGGATAGTTGGGAATGTTGATGCGCGCGAGGCCGAAGACGAGCCAGACGGTGAGTGACGCGACGAGGAATCCCTTGAGGCCGATCCACCGTATGCCGAGAAGCATGAGCGGCAGCATCAGCAGCAACGCGGCGTAGAGCGGCAGGATGTTCAGATAGCCGAGCTGGTTGCCGAGTGTGGCGATGCCGTAAAGCGCATCGAGGGGCTGCGTCAAAAGGGGCCCAAGCCCGATCTGGCGCAGGATATCGCCCTTGCCGAGCGCCAGCGCGAACCAGATGAACAGCGAGACGACCGCCATGGTAAGGGCGATGTGAACGAGATAGAGAACGCCCGCCCGCCTGGCCGCCTTCAGCGATGCGATCAGCGGCGAGCCCTCCAGGAAGAGACGCCCATAGGCGAAGGCGCTGGCGACGCCGGCCAGGAAGACGAAGACTTCCGCCGAATCGGAGAAGCCGAAATTTCGGCTTGTGAAATTTTCCCAGAGGACGCCCGGTATGTGGTTGATGAAGATCATCACCAGGGCCACGCCGCGGAAAAAATCGATCCTGTAGTCTCGCTCCGGACGGAGAAAGACGCTGTCATGTACGCTCATGGCTGTTCGACCTTCAGCCTCTGGCGGGCGTCTCGATAGGGTCCGACGTGCCCGTCCTCTGATCCCTTCGCGGTTGAGATAGTGTTTTTCGTGCGCCGGCAAGGCGTTGGTGCCACGCTTCGGAAGCGCGGATCACAGGTTCGGGAGCGATCTCGAACGGTGTCGCGAAGATGGAAAGCGCCTTTGCCTTGTCACCCAGCACCGGATCTGCGGTGAACGAGATGAACAGGGGCGCAACCACCAGCGGCAGCGCGATCGGCAGCACCCACAGGAACAGCGTCAGGGAATAGACATAGCTCGTCACCATGAGGACGGCGCCCACGATGACCATCCACCAGCTTGCCGCAAAGGCGGCCGCCAGCGGGACGCCCTCGTCCTCGCGGTCGGTCGACGGCCAGCCGCTGTCACGAGCCATCAAGATTTCGGCAACGGCCTTGGACTGGAACAGCATCATGATCGGCGCGAGAGCACTGGTGAGAATGAGCTCGCAGGTGGCCCCGGCCAGAACCGCGATCGTGCCGCCGAAGCGTGCCGCCCGGTGCGACAGCGCGGCACGGAAGGCGATGAGCGTCTTGGGCAGCAGCAGCAGCGTGAAGATGCCGATCAGGAGCAGCAGCGCCTTTGTCGTTTCCGGACGCGGGAAGACGGGGAACAGGCTGTCTCCGGGGAAGTAGTTCGGCGCAGGCGCCAGAATCGGATCCAGCATGGACACGATGAGAAACAGGAGCCAGATCGGCGAGGCCGCATAGGCCATGATGCCGGACACCATCGCGACGCGGCTCCAGAAGCGCAGGCGCGGCGCGGGGATCAGCCGCCCGTGCTGCAGATTGCCCTGGCACCAGCGCCTGTCGCGCTTGGCATATTCGATCAGGTTCGAAGGCGCCTCTTCGAAGGAGCCTTCGAGGTCGGGATCGACGCGCACCTTCCAGCCGTCGCGGGCCAGGAGCGCCGCCTCGACGAAGTCGTGGCTGAGGATATGGCCGCCGAAGGGCGGGCGGCCCGACAGGTGCGGCAATCCGCAGCTTTCTGCGAAGGCGCGGGTGCGGATGATCGCGTTGTGACCCCAGAAAGGGCCTTCGCGGCCTTGCAGGGCCGCGATCCCGCGCGAAAAGAAGGGGGAGTAGAGAGCGGCCGAGAATTGCAGCGCACGGCCGAAAAGGCTGCGCCGATTGATGATGAGCGGCTGCGTCTGCAGGAGGGCCAACTCATCGTCGTCGTCCATCCGCGCGACCATTTCGACCAGCGTCTCGGGCCGCATCAGGCTGTCTGCATCGAGCACGATCATGTAGGTGTAGGCGCCGCCCTGCTGGGTGACGAACTCGCCGATATTGCCCGCCTTGCGGTTGGTGTTCTTTTCGCGGTGGCGATAGTAGAGATGCGTCCCGGTCTCCAGTGCGCCGGCGATCTCGAAGACCGCCCGACGCTCGGCCGCGACGGATTCCGCCTTGGTGGAGTCCGACAGGACGAAAAAGTCGAACGCCTCGAGCCGTCGAATGCGGCGCAGCCCCTCGATCATGGCGGCGACGCGCGCCATCACGGCATCCGCGTCTTCGTTGTAGACGGGCACCAGAACGGCCGTCCGGTTGACGGAGGCCGGCGCCAGCACGCCGCCCCGCCGGTTCGGCTTGCCGCGCGAGAAGAAGATGCCGGCAACGGCGGTGTTGAAGCCCCAGGCCAGCCACATGCAGCAGACGATCAGCAGGCAGACCTGGGCGAAATGCAGCCAGGTCGCGCCATTGGCGGTGATGATGGTGGCGAACAGGAATCCTGCCACGACAGCCAGCGCCAGCGCCACGAGCGCGAAGATGAACCTTCCGAAGATGACCAAGCCAATCCCGTCCAATCAAGCGGCAATGCGTCGGCAGCGCTGCCTTATGCCCGTTCAGTGACGCTGAGTCACGCCATATTGAGACCGCAGTATCGGGCGCTCCGGCATGTCGAGGCTGCCTCGTGGGGGCGGCAGGACGAGCTTGCGCAGGAAGGCAAGGGCCTTGCGCTTTCCGATGCGCGCCGCCAGAAGCACGACGTCCGGCTCGGGCCCGCTGCGGCCCTCGAAGGCGAGACGCTCGGCGATGGCGCGGCGAACCTCGTCTTCCGACAGGTCGGGCCGCCCGACGAGAACGCCGGCCGGCACCTTCGGCAATGGCGCCTCGTGCCTGCCGGGCGGCGTCGGTGTCGCAGTGGCGTCGGCGGTCATTGGCCGATCCATTGGTACAGCCAGGTTTCGCTGACCACGCGGCCGCCGACCGCCAGCTTGGCCCTCAGTTCCACGGGGGCGCTGTCGAGCTTCTCCAGCTCGATCGAAAGGCGCCAGCCGCCGCCGGGCAGCCGGTTGACCCCGATATGCTCGATGCGGGCGTTCTGCGGAACGTCGACGATGGGTTCGACCACCGAACCGCCCGGCAGGTTGGCTGCGGTGCCGCCATCGAAATTGATCTCGAAGCGGCGGGTGTTGACGTCGCCCGTGTGGGCGGCGTTGCCGCCGAGCCCGGCAAAGGTGCCGAGGACGACGGCCACGTCGCTGCGCATCTCCTCGATCAGGCCCCAGCGCATGCGATAGCGGAATTCGTACTGGCTGCCTGCCTCGGGCCGTTCTTCCGGCACCCAGAAGGCGACGATATTGTCGTTGGCCTCCGACTCGGTCGGGATCTCCACCAGTTGGACGACGCCCTTGCCCCAGTCACCCTGCGGCTCGATGATGAGGGAGGGGCGGACCTCGTAGCGGGCCTCCACGTCCTGGTAGTGATCGAACTCGCGGTCGCGCTGCAGAAGGCCGAAGCGGCGCGGCGAACTTTCGCCGAAATAGCTGAGCGCGAGCTCCGTCGGATTTTTCAAGGGACGCCAAAGGCGCTCGCCATTGACCCGCTCGATGAACAGGCCGTCGCTGTCGTGGACTTCGGGGCGGAAGTCCTCGCGCTCGGGATGGTCGTTTTCTCCGAAGAAGTACATCGACGTCAGCGGCGCCACGCCCAGTCGCTCGACGGGCTGGCGGAAATAAAGCCGTTTGTTGACGTCGATCACCGTTTCGGCGCCCGGCCGGATCAGGAAGGAATAGGCCCCGGTCACGCTGGGGCTGTCCATCTCGGCATAGATCTGGATCGTCCTTTCGCCTTCCCTGGGCTGGACGATGTAGAAAGCCGTGAAGCGCGGAAATTCCTCGGCGACGCTGGTGGCGGTATTCAGCGCGAGGCCGCGGGCCGACAGGCCGTACCGGTTGCCCATCCCGAGAGCGCGGAAATAGCTTGCGCCCAGAAACGATACCAGCTCGTCGAACCGGTCGGGACGGTCGAGCGGATAGTTCAGCCGGAAGCCGGCGACGCCCGGCAATTGCAGGTTCTGGAAGACGTTCGGATCGAGCGGGGCGAGAAACTCGAAATCGGCGCCCGAAAACGGATAGGGCGCGAAACGCGATCCGTCACCGATATGGACGCGCGTCGTGACCTTGTAGAGGAAGCCCGGGAAATAGGCCTGCAGGTGGAAGTTGAACGGGTCGTTCGCCCAGACCGTGCGCTCGCGCCGGAACAGGATGCGCCTGTAGGCGTCGTAGTCGAGATCCTGGATCGGCTGCGGCAGATCGTTGGGAGGCTCGACATAAGGCTGCGCCGCACGGTTCCGCATGGCTTCCGACAGGGCGTCGAAGCTGAAATCGTTGAGGTCCACCATGGTCGGATCGGCCGGTGGCTGAGCAGTTGCGGCGGATGGCTCCGCCGGCGGCTCGGTCGGCTGGGTCGGGGCAGGCTCTGCGTCCTGGGCATAGGCGCGGCCCGCCAGGATGGCCGTCATGATGCCGCCGAGGCCATAGGCCATGGCGGTGCGTCTCGTGGTCTTGAATGAGGAACTCAATGTATCGGCTGACTTTTTCCTGGAGCCTGAGCGTGGTGTGAGCATACGCAAAAAACCCGACAAATCCAGCACCCGGTGGAGTGCACGCGCGGACCATACATAGAAGCGATGAACGGCTTCTGAACCGATTCAGCGATATTTTCGGAAAGGATCAGCGATGACGACGCAGGCGCGCCGCAAGCAGGAGGTCTATGCGCGCCATCGCCTCCTTGACGGCGCGGGCCTCGTCCGCAGACATGCCGCCCGCCAGCTCGCTTTCCAGCCGGGCCCAGACCTGCGCCACGCGTGGCTTCAGAGCGGCGCCCTCTTCCGTCAGAAGAACCATGGTGCGGCGCGCGTCTTCCGCGCTGACGAGGCGGCGGACCGCTCCCTTCTCGACCAACCGGTCCAGCATCTTGGAAACGGTCGACGGCCTCACCGCGATCCGATCGGCAAGCGTGGAGACGCTCATGGGCTCGCCGTCCCGAAGGCAGGCTATCAGCTGGTCTTGCCCGAGATGCAGCCCGATATCGGCAAGAAGAAGCGCCAGGAAGGCGCGGGTAGACTTGGAAATCGACAGGAGCGCCCGAACGAGCGGAAGGGGATCTTCGATTTCCTCCCCGCGGGCATCGCGCGCGCCACCTCTGCCAGATATCGGAAACGAGAACTCATCCATAAGCGATCTATAGCGCCATAACCGACAGTTGCATTAAACCGCTTAAAACCTTCGAAAAATGGCTCCAAACAAATAAAGCATTGCCGTCCAGCTAATTACGGGACAGTTTTTGAGCAACCTGAGGTGGAAACCCGCTTATATGGCCGCAGTCTGAGCGAACCGTCGGGAAGGGCGATCGGGGAATGTCGAGTTGTCTGGTGGCGAAGCTGTCGCACTATCTGTCGCTGGCCGATGAGGAACGGGCATTTCTGGCGCGCATGGAAGGCACCCATCTGAGCTTGCCACGCCGCAGCACGGTGATCGGCGGGCAAAGCCGCATCGGCAACGTGTTCGTCGTTCGGGAGGGATGGCTCTATTCGCACACGACCGATGTCGAGGGGCAGCAGATCATAACCGAGCTCTTCCACCCCGGTGACGTGGTGGGCATCAGCCAGCTCGGCTGCGAACTGTCGACGCTCGTCTATACCGCCGCAACCGACCTCGAATTGTGCCCCTTCCCCAAGGAGGGGCTGCGTGATGCCTTCGCCTATCATCCAAGGCTGGCCGCGCTGTTCTTCACCTTCGTGACGCTGGAGCGCGTATCCATGCTGGACAGGCTTCGCGCCTCCAGCAGCATGAACCCGCGCGACAGGGTCGCGCTCTTCCTTCTGCAGACGCGGGCGCGCCAGCGCATAACCGGGAGGCTGAAGAACGAATGGTTCCTGATGCCGCTGTCCCAGCAGTTGATCGGCAATGTCGTCGGCCTGTCCATCGTCTCCGTCAACCGCGCGCTGCGCGTGCTGGAAGACCAGGGACATCTTGCCCGGGACGGACGGATGATGTCGCTGAGAAATCATGAACGTCTTGCCGGCGAGGTGGACTTCACCGACCGCGACTATGCGATAGACTGCAGCTGGTTTCCGGAGCGGGCCGTGGCCTGAGCCGGTACGCGAAGGGGAGGGAAAGGCATGGCTGACGTCCGCGCGATCTGCGCGATCGGTCGTAGCGGGCAACTGGGGCTGAACGGCATCCTGCCTTGGGAAGGCGCCCGCGAGCGGCCCTTCGTCGAGGACGTCGAACGCTTCTTCGAGATCACGCGCGGCCATGTTCTGGTCGCGGGTCCGCGCACGGTGGCCTCGTTTCCCGATTTCGCGAGGGTCGACAGGACCATCGTGGAAATCCGCTCGAGCGACGATCCGGGCCATGTACTGTCCCGCTTCGCGGAGCGGGTCGTCTATATCGGCGGCGGCCCTTCGGTCTGGGACGTCTATGCCCCGCTGATCCGGCATTGGGACATCAACCGCGTGCCCTATGACGGTCCCGCCGACCGATGGTTCGACCCGGCATGGCTTATCGCCTGCGGGCGAGGGCGATGAAATTGGCGATGAGTCCCAGCCCATCCGGCGTCAGCACCGACTCCGGATGGAACTGTATGCCGTAGGTCGGGTGGGTACGGTGCGACAGAGCCATGACCTCGCCCTCCGGCGAGCGCGCGTCCACCATCAGCGCGGACGCCATTTCCGGCGTTTCCTCGACGATGAGGGAGTGGTAGCGCCCCGCGCGTGCCGGATTGGGCAACCCGGCGAACAACCGCTCGCCGGCGTGAAGAATGTCCGAGGCCTGCCCGTGCAGCGGCATCCGCGCATGCGTCACCCGGCCACCGAATGCCGCTCCGATGACCTGATGGCCGAGGCAGACGCCGAGGATCGGGATGCGCCCCGACAGCCGCCGAACGACATCGGTGGAGATACCGGCTTCCGCCGGCGTGCAGGGCCCCGGCGAAATCACCACCGCGCGCGGCGCCATGTCGACAATGGCCTCGACGCTGGCGGCGTCGTTGCGCAGGACGCGCATGCCGACGCCGAGCCGCTCGAAGTACCGGGCGACGTTGAAGACGAAGCTGTCGTAATTGTCGATCATCACGATCATGAACCGGCCTCGAAGGTTTCGAGAAGGCGGGACGCCTTGGCGAGGCTCTCGTCATATTCCGCCTGCGGGTCCGAAAGAATGGTGATGCCGCCGCCTGCCGACAGGCGCGCCCGGCCCCCGGCAAGGCTTACGGTGCGGATGGCGATGTTGAGATCCATCGATCCGTCGAACCCCAGATAGCCGATGCAGCCGCAATAGACCCCGCGGCGGCGTCGCTCCAGTTCCGTGATGATATCCATGGCGCGGATCTTCGGCGCGCCCGTGATGGATCCGCCTGGAAAGCAGGCGGCCACGATGTCGAGCGCATCGAGGCCCGGGCGCAGGCGCGCTGTGACGACCGAGACGAGATGGTGGACCGAGGCATAGGATTCGAGCCCGCACAGGACCGGGACTTCGACCGTGTCGGGGACTGCCACGCGAGACAGGTCGTTGCGCAGCAGATCGACGATCATAACGTTCTCCGCCCGGTCCTTGACCGAAGAGAGAAGCGCTTCGGCCTGCCGCACGTCTTGCGTCGGGTCGGGCGAACGGCGCGCCGTTCCCTTGATCGGCCGCGTCTCGATCCTGTCGCCGGATAGCGCCATGAACCGCTCGGGCGACGACGATACGATCGTCTCGCCGGGCAGTTCCAGATAGGCGGCGAAGGGTGCGGGGTTGCGACGCCGTAGAGCGGAATGGAAGGCGAGGGCATCGAAGCCGTCCGGCAGGGTGGCGGAAAAGCTCTGTGCGATATTCGCCTGATAGATGTCGCCGTCGCGGATATAGTCCCGTACGCGAGCGATGGCCCGCTCGTAGTCGGCGCGCGTGAAGTCCGAGCGGAAACCCTTTACCGGGGGATTGCGCGCCAGCGGCTCCGGCTCTGCCGACAAGGCGGCCTCGATGCGATCGAACTGGCGCTCCGCCTCTTCGCGTCGCAAGGCGGCGGGCGTATGGCGGTCAAACGCCTGCGAGAAACCGGCGCTCGCCATGACCGCATGGCCCGACATGTGGTCGAAGGTCAGCACCGTGCCGTACAGGCCGAACGAGGCGAGACGCACGCGATCGTCCCAGTCGGACGGCTTGGAGAGCCTTTCGAGGCGATGCGCAAGATCGTACGAGAAGGCGCCGATGGCAGCGCCGGCCATCGCACCTGCGTCATCGGCCTCGATCCGGTACCGCGACAGGAGCGCGCCGAGGCCTGCAAGGTCGCCGTCCCGGGAATCGATCTCGTAGCGCAGGAACGGCGCGGCGGCGACGCACGAGCGCGTGCCGAGCGGCGGCCCGGCGGTGGCGCTGTCCAGAAAGGCGAGGCCGCCCAGCGGGCGAAGCCGCCGCGCAGCATCGAACGGGTCCGTCCCGAGCAAGCGGCGTGTCCACATGGCGGTGGTTCAGCCCTCGTCCACGACGAAGATATGCAGCGTCGCCGGGCCGTGCACGCCGATCACGAGGCTGCCTTCGATATCCGTCGTGCCGCTGGGTCCCGTCACGATCACCACATTGCGGCTGCGCGCCAGGTCGGCGCGGTCGAGGAAGCTGTCGAGATAAGGCAGGATGTCGCGCCGTCTGACGGCAACCAGGTGGTGCAGCGGCAGGAAGGCATCCAGGATCGGCATATGCGGACCCGAGCGGATGACGAGGCTGGCCGTCTCGGCGATGGCGGCCTCTGCCAGCGAAAGGGCGGTCCGGTCGTCCACGGCGTCGCGCAGGCCGACACCGACGGCGTTGAAGTCCAGCACCTGGAATTCTTCGGTCGGCTGTATTTTCAGGGCCGGCTCGAGGCCCATGGCGGAAAGGCGCCGGGCGACGGCAGCGGGCAGGGCGGACATGGCGTCGATCCGCTCCACCGACGCGCCGGGCGGCAGGCGCGCGACGGCGTCCATGAACCGCGTTCCGACGTCGCCATCCGGGGTGGGCGGGCGCACGGCCTGCGGGTCGGCAAGGAGTGCGAGGGCTTCGGCGGCGATCTCTTCCGGTGGTCGTTTCGGGCCGCTTGCCCGTTCTATGCGCTCGAAGATGTCCTGCCGTGCGCTCATGGCTTTTTCCTCTGACGCGCGGCCCTGCTTGCCAGAAAGGACGGTCCGTCAGGGGCGGGCATGTCGCGGAACTGCGTCCAGCCGCCAGCCAGCGGAAGACGCCGGATGCGGCCGTTGCCGCGTCCGAGGATGCGCAGGGCCAGCGATCCGAGGCGTGCGACCGTCCGATACAGGCGTGGATGGGTCGCCAGGAATACCCATGCCTTGACGCCGCCGCGCATGGCCGGCGGCTCCAGCCCCTCGCGCCAGCTGCGGTCGCGCCAGCCCTTGATCAGCGTCGGAAGCGGGATGTCGACGGGGCAGACCTCGCGGCATCGTCCATTGAGCGTGCAGGCTCCGACCAGCTCGCGCGATTTCTCGAGTCCGTCGAAGACGGGCGTCAGGACCGCACCCATGGGCCCGGGATAGGTGCCGCCATAGGCATGGCCGCCGATCTGGTTGAAGACCGGGCAGTGGTTCATGCACGCACCGCATCGGATGCAGCGGAGCATGTCCTTCAACTCCGGATCGGCCAGCATGCGGGTTCGACCGTTGTCCACGAGGACGATGTGGAAGGCCTCCGGCCCATCGAGGTCGCCCGGTCGCTTCGGTCCGGTATGGAAGGTCGTGTACTGCGTCAGCGCCGCGCCGGTGGCCGAGCGCACGAGCAGGCGCAGCATGGTGGCCGCATGGGCGGCGGAGGGGATCAGCTTCTCGATGCCGGCCGTCACGATATGCACGCGCGGCGGCGTCGTCGTCATTTCCGCGTTGCCCTCGTTGGTGACCGTGCAGACCGAGCCGCTGTCGGCGACGAGGAAATTGGCGCCCGATATGCCGATATCGGCGTCGAGGAATTTGACCCGCAGGAAGCGCCGCGCGGAGGCGGCCATCGCCTCCGGCGTCTCCTCCCCGTGCGGGTCGTGGTGGGCCGCCTTGAACAATTCAGAGATCTGCTCGCGCGTCTTGTGAAGCGCCGGCCAGATGATGTGGCTGGGCCGCTCGCCGGCCAGTTGCACGATATGTTCGGCAAGGTCGGTCTCGACACGTTCTATGCCGGCTTCCGCCAAGGCATGCGGCAGCCCGATTTCTTCGCCGAGCATGGATTTGGAGCGCGTGACGCTGCGTGCGCCGGCGTCCCTGCACAGACGCACGACGAGGTCGGCCGCCTCGTCCGCGGTGGACGCGTAATGGACATGTGCGCCGCTGGCGATCGCATTTCGCTCGAACTCGGCCAGGTAGTGGCCGAGATTGGCGACGACATGGTCCCTGATGGCCTTGCCGCGCTGGCGCGCCACCTGGAAATCGGGCCATTGGCCCACTATGGCCGCGCGCTTGGTGCGCGCCGTGCCCGTGGTGCGGTCGATCGCCGTCTTCAGCCAGGCATCGGCCAGCGCCTCGCCGGCCCGCGCCTTGAACGGCGGAAGGGTCGCCAGATCGCTCATCGCCCGTCTCCCTTTTCGCCGATGGCCGGCCCGCCGGACGCGCCGGCCAGAACCTCCACCGTATGGAAGACCCGCACCGAAGAGCCGCGCCGCTGCAGCTTGCCGGCCATGTTCAAGAGGCAGCCGAGATCGCCGCCGAGCAGCATCGCGGCGCCCGTACCCTCGATCGCATCCGCCTTCTCGCCGACGATGGCGTTCGAGATGGCGGGATATTTCACGCAGAAGGTTCCGCCGAATCCGCAGCAGACGTCCGCCCCGGGCAGGGCGCGCATCTCCAGCCCCTCGACCGCGGCCAGAAGCCGCCGGGGCTGGTCGTGGATGCCGAGTTCCCGGAGGCCGGAACAGGTATCGTGATAGGTGGCGCTCGTTGCCAGCGGCGGCGTCTTCGGAACGAAGGCCATGACGTCGCTGAGAAATGTCAGGATCTCGTAGGTGCGCGCGGCCAGCGCTTCCGCCCGCGCCGCCCATTGCGGCTCGGCCGCCAGCGCCTTCGGCCATTCGTGCTTCATCGTCGCGCCGCAGGAGCCGGAGGGCACGACCACATAGTCGTATTCTTCCAGAAGGGCGATCTGGTGCTTGGCCATCCGCACGCCGCCGGCCTGGTCGCCCGAATTGAAGGCCGGCTGGCCGCAGCAGGTCTGCGCCAGGGGCACCTCCACCCGTGCCCCGGCCGATTCCAGCAGGGCGATCGTGCACTCCGCGATGCTCGGGCGCATCACGTTGACGAGGCATGTGACGAACAGCGCAACGCGGGGTGTATCGCCGGCAGGGCGGTTCTGGCCTTCGGGCATATCGAGCAAGGGCTTCCCATTCCATTCGAACGCCGCCGATGGACCGGATTGGCGCACTGCCTCAAGGGTTAGAACATGCGCGTGCGAATTGGAACCGTTCCGTATTCGGGAGTGTGGCCCGGCGCGTGGTCGACGCTTGCGACATCAATTAGTGATTGTGCATTGCGATGCCACATTTCATCGGGCATACTCAGGCCACCTTACGAAAAACGGTCGATGAGCCGACCGTTTCGCGCGGCCTGCCTCGATGCATGGGCCGCCCCAACTGACGAACCAGTCTTCCCTCCGCGTATCGCCTGTCGAGCGCCGGGGACGCACGTTCCGAACAGGAGGGACCGTGGGATGGCTTTCCCGGCACCGTACGTATCCGGCGCATTGCGCCTGGACCCGCAGGATTCCGACCGCATCCGCATAGCGCGCACTGTCTGCATCTTCATGATGATGTATGTGCACGTGCAGGCCGGCGTCGCGGATGACGTGAACGCCCGGCCAGCGGAAGGCGTGTTCGACATCGTCTACTTTCTGCTGACGCGCGTGATGGGCCTCAGCTCCGTCGCGCTTCTCAGCATCGTTTCCGGCTATCTCATCGTATCGACCATCGCCAAGATGGGCGCACTGCCGCTGTACCGCTCCAAGGCTCAGACGCTTCTGGTGCCGCTTGTCGCGTGGAATGCGGTCATGCTGGCCTGTATCGTGGGATATGGCCTTCTGTCCGGCAAATGGGACAAGCTTCCGGCGCTGGATGCGATGGGGCTTGCCAACGACTTCCTCGCCATCACGGAATGGCCGATGGTCGTGCCGCTGTGGTTCCTGCGCGACCTGTTCGTGTGCTGCCTGTTCACGCCGATCCTGCTGGCGGGCCTGCGGCGGGCGCCGCTGGCGACGGCGGGCGCCCTGCTGGTCTTCGCGTTCTTCGGCGAGCCGCTCCACGTTCTGCAAAGGCCGCCGCTGATGCTGTTCTTTGCTGCAGGACTGTGGCTGAGGGACAGGGGCCTGTCGCGCGGGGACCTCGACAGGATCGCCGCTCCGCTTTCTCTGGCGCTCCTGCCGATCGTCGCCGTGTTCCTGGTCGTCCGCCTGAACGAAGGCTCGATCGTCGCGTGGAGCGAAGATGCATCGACCGCGTTCGACATCGCGCTACGCTTCGCCATGGCTGCCGCGATATGGCGCCTGACAAGCCTTCTGGCAACGCTGCGCTTCGGCAAGCTGTGCCGCGAACTGGAGCCCTATGTCTTCTTCGCCTTCTGCAGCCACGCGATCCTGTTCGACTTCGGGCAGATCGTGCTGCGAAGGGCTTTCGGCAATTACGGATCGGACCTGTTTCCGATCATGTTCTTCGGGCTGCCTTTCGCCGCGCTGGCGACCTCGGTCGTGGCGCTGCAGGTCATCCGGCGGGCGCAGCCGCTTCTGTATCTCCTGAATGCGGGCCGCTCCGTGCCGTCCTGGCCGCCGCAACTGGAGCGGCCGCCGCAGCGCGCCGCCGTTTCACCAGAAGCCCGGCGGCATAGAACATGAGGAAAGCCCCGATCGTATAGGGCGTGATCATGTCGATCTCCACGAAGGAGCGAATCGCGAACATGGTGACGAGGCCGAACATCAGGTGAGCGGTCGGGTTGCTTGCATCCCGCGTCAGCGCCGCAAGATGCCCGAACAGCGTCCGATACAGGAAGAACGTCATCACCGCGAGGCCGATGAAGCCGAGCTCCACATACAGCTCGATATAGGTGTTGTGGAAGTGGAAGCCGGTTCGGGTGGCGATGTAGAACTCGTACCAGAGGCGTTCCGCTTCCGGGAAGCCCTGGACCCAGTACGCGTAGTAGCCCGTGCCTGCCAGGGGATTCTGGTTGCCGGCGGCAATGCCTTGCGCCCAGAGATAGGTTCGGCCAGTCAGGGTGGAATCCTTGCCGAAGATGCCCAGCACGGCGTCGGCGAACCCGGCGCCGGCCAAAATCGGTACGAGCGCCGCAACGGCCACGACTGCGACGATCAGGATGACGCGGCGGTGGCCTGGACGAAAGGCGAGCAGCACGCGGAATCCATAGGTCGCCAATATCGTGGCGGCCGTCGCCAGGATGGATGTGGCGGACTGCGAGGCGACCATCCCATAGGCCGAGAACAGCACGACCGCGAGGCAGCCGACGCGCCACAAGCCCCGTTCCTTCAGGATGAACACGGCTGCGAGGCCGAAATAGACGCCAAGCGAGGCATAGAGGCCCAGCTGGTTCTTGGACGAGAAGGAACCCACGAAGCTGTAGGTTCCGTCGAGGGCATCGTAGCTGTAGTGGCCGAACAGGAACGAGTAGACCAAGACCAGGGTGACGCCGATGACGATGCCGCGCGTCAGGTTCCGCACGGACAGCGTATTGACCGCGATCAGGGCGCAGAGAGCGTGCGTGGCGAACTGGACGCTGGCCCGCGCCGTTGTCGGGACGGCGTCGGACCAGAAGGTCGAAAGCAGCGCGACGGCCACGAAGGCCACGATCCACGGTACCAGCACGACGGTGCCCAGCACCTTGCGGTAATCCACGAAGACCAGCGGCAGCCAAAGGGCATAATAGGCCAGGATCGAGATCTGGCCGAAAAGGGTCGAGTAGGCGAAAACGAAGACCGATAGCGTCATCGCGGCGACGCCATAGAGGCCGTTGCGTTCCGGATCGATCAGCCATGCCCTGGCGATGCGCATGGCGTTGCCGTCAGTTTACGGGGATCGCCGCAAGCGCGACCTTGACCACGTCGCCCGGCAGGACAGGCGTGTTCTCTTCTGCGGCGAGCTCCTGCGGCTCGCCGTCGACCGTGCGGACGATCTTGTACTCGATCCGCACATTCTCGTTGAACAGGCCGACATTGGCCACGGGGGCCTGCATCATCGCCTCCGAAACCAGGTTCTGGTTCGTGGCGAGTTGCAGGTCGGCTGCGCGGATGTCTGCCTCTACCTGCTGGCGTTCCCGGGCGATTTCCGCGGCACGGTCGTTTTCCAGGTCGGTGGCCGATTGCTGTGCCTTGGTGATCTCCTGGCGCGCCTGCAGCAATGCCGTTTCGTAGTCGAGAAGGCGCGTTTCCAGCTCCGCCATGGTCCGCTCGACGGAGAGAAGACGCGAGTTGACCACCAGGCCCTGGTTGGACAGGTCGCCGATGTCGCTGAGCTCCTTGCGGGTCAGCTCGATCTGGCGGTTCTGCGCCACGATCTTCTTCTGCAGCGCCTCGACCTCGTTGGTCAGAAGCTGCTTCAGATCGTCCAGCGCCTCGAGCTGAAGATCCAGCCGCTTGCGACGCGTCTCCATGATGGCCGTCTCGTCGGAGATCATGGACGCGAAGTCCGGCTGGTCCTTCAGTTCGGCGGGGGCATCGAACTCGGTGCGGTTGGCCGCTTCCGCCTCCAGCCGCGCCCGCTTGACGATCAGGCGGTTGCGATTGGCCGCCACCACATCGTGCTCGCCCGTGGCGCGGATGACGTCGCGTTCGAGGCGCATGTTGCTATCGTTGGCGCGGCGCAAGCCGCCGGCGATGCTGACCGCCTTGAGGACCGTCAGATCCGGATCGTACGGGTAGCGGCCGGGATTCTGCGCATCGCCCGCCACGAAGACCGGACGGAACTCGGCCAGTTCCACCGATGCGTTAGGCCTGTCCATGAGGCCCAGCGTCTGCTGAAGGTCTTCGCCGATTACGGATGCTATCTCGGCCGGGGTGCGTCCCGCGGCCTCGATCTGTCCGATGAAGGGCAGGGAGATGGACCCGTCCGGGCCGACGAGGTAGTCGCCGCCGAGGGCGCTCCAGTCACGGACCGCACCCTCCGCGCTCTGCCATTCGACGACACGGATGCGCAGCTTGTCCATGGCGCCGAGGCGGTAGCCGTCGCCGCTGTCCTGGGCGCCGGCCGGAAAGCATATGCCGGCCGCGACGAGCGCGCCGGCCAGGCGGATTGATAAGGGTCGGAGCGTCAAGAAAAGCCTCCAGTGCCGGCCCATGCCCGATGGCAGGCCGGCGGATGCCGCGTGAGGCGCGGTCAGTAGCTGCCGCGCGACGCGACGACGGCCGGAACCGTCTTGATGATGATGGCAAGGTCGGTCGCAAGCGACCAGTTCTGCACGTAATGCGTGTCGAAGGCGACGCGCGCCGCGTAGGATACGTCGTTGCGACCGCTGACCTGCCACAGCCCGGTCAGTCCGGGGCGGGACGCCAGGTAGAATTCGGCCGCGGGTCCGTAATAGTCGAGTTCCTCGGATACGACGGGACGCGGCCCCACCACCGACATCTCGCCGCGCACGATGTTCAGGATCTGCGGCAGCTCATCCAGGCTGAGCTTGCGCAGAACCTGGCCGACGCGCGTCACGCGCGGATCGTTCTGGAGTTTGCGCGTGGCGGTCCATTCCGCCAGGGCCTGCGGGTCGGTGCGAAGATGCTGCTGGAGCACCTCGTCGCCGTTCTCGACCATGGTGCGGAACTTCAGGCATCGGAACGTCTCGCCGTTTCGACCGATCCGCTTGTGGCCGTACAGAATGCTTCCGCCGTCGCTCGCCTTCACGAGGGCCCCGATCAGGAAGAACAGGGGCGCCAGAATTATCAGGGCGAGGACCGCCGCGGTGAGATCGAATGTCCGCTTGATCGCGCCGCCGATAGGCGGCGTCTGCCCCTCCGACCGCGCAAAAAGACGTGCGGGCTTGCTTAGGAGCCTATCAGCCGTTCGCATGTTGCAAACTCCGAACCGAGGATGACGAGCACAGGAAGCATACGCGAAACATGTTGCAGTGCAACCAGACATTTGCGCTTTGGATCGAATTTTTCAGGAAGACCATAATTCTGTTGGCGTTTTCCGTGGCGCGCGGCGGTATCCCACCAGTTGAAGAATGCCAATTCGCGTCTGTTGGAATGGCTAAAAATCAGTCAAGGCGCGTCGTTAAGGGCGAAGAATTTGACAATTTTTTGTCACCCATCGAAAGTGGGTGTCCAGCGTAAACGCAGTGTAAGTATATTCTGAAAAAATACTTTGCCCCGGAAAAAATCTACATGACATTCACGGGTGGATCACGATTGCGAACGGTCGCTTATTAAATCGGTTAGGGTGCGCCGCGAAAAAAATGCTACCAAAAATTGATTATCGGACCGCATCCATATTGATCTGTGGCGCGTTTGGCCTTAGAGATGGAGCATATTGAGCTAAAACTTGTGTTTCTTTACTAACCTTAGAAGACCTCTGTTGAGGAAAACAGCCGCGCTGCCGGGAGCAGCCAGGGCCTGCAAGGCTCAAGGAAAGCGGCGCAGATGTTGAACTTGCATCGTTCTTCGCCATGATGATGGTCTTATAGTCATGTCCTTCGTTCTTTTTCTACGTGGCATGTTGCTGGCTCTCACGGCCTTCGCCATCGCAATTTACTGGCTGACGGGCTCGGTTTGGACGACGCTCGTGCAGACCCTTGTGTGCGCAGTCATCATTCAGGTTGGTTACTTCGTAGGCGTACTGTTTCTTGTGTGGCGGTCGGGCAACGTAGCTGAAGATGGTCGCCGTCATGATGCCCAGTCCGATGCCGGCAAGGTCGGGTCCGACGTTTTTCACAATCATTTCTAAGTCGTCATTCCGGCCTTGATCGGCATGGCACTTGAACTCGCCACGTTTCCAAGTCAGCCTTTTGGCTGAAGACGATTACGGAAGCTGAAGGCGGGACCCGCTTATGGAAGACAGGTTGAAGGTTGCAGTCATCATCGCTGCGATGAACGCATCCGCAACGATCTCCAGGGCCGTCATATCCGCATTGGCCGACCGCAATGTCGGCGAGGTCATCGTCGTCGATGACGCATCTTCCGACGATACGGCGGCTGCGGCGCGTGCCGCGGACGACGGGTCCGGGCGTCTGACCGTGCTGGTGCAAGCCGTCAACGCCGGTCCGGCTGCCGCCCGCAACAGGGCGATCGACGCCTCGTCGTCGCCGTTGATCGCCATTCTGGACGCCGATGATTTCCTGTTGCCGGGTCGCTTCGACGCGATTCTCGACGAAGACGGCTGGGATTTCGCCGCCGACGATATCCTTTTCGTGCCGGCGGACCGCGCACTGGACCCTCTGCCTGCGATCGCGGCCAGCCCGCGCCCGGCAAGTACCCTGGACGCAGCCGGCTTCGTCGACGGCAACATATCCCGGCGCGGCCGCTCGCGCGGGGAGATCGGTTTCCTCAAGCCGGTCATGCGGCGGGGCTTCCTGGACACTCACGGACTGCGCTACCGCGAGCAACTGCGCCTCGGCGAGGATTACGAGTTCTATGTCCGCGCCTTGCTGGCCGGGGCCCGGTACAAGGTCGTGCATAATTGCGGCTATGCCGCCATCGTGCGCACCGATTCGCTGAGCGGCCGCCATCGGACGGAGGACCTTCGGCTTCTGTGGCAGGCCGACCTCGCGCTGCTCCGCCTGCCGATGGAAGCGGATGTGCGCAATGCCCTGTCGCGGCACGCCGGACATATTCGCAGGCGATACGAGCTGCGACGGTTCCTCGACGACAAGGCCGCGAGCGGTCTCGTGCGGGCCGGAATTTCCGGTCTCTTCCGGCCCCGGACCCTGCCGGGCATCGCCACCGGTATCGCTGCCGACAAGCTGGACACGCTTCTTCGCCGCCTGGACCGCCGCCCCGCCGAGCTGCCGCGTCACAGGCAGCTTTCCGAGGGGTGGCCCGTCGGCTGAGCTCGGTCAGGTCTTGCGAAGTTTCGAAAGGCAAAGGCTGATTGCGCTTCGTACGATGGCCGGATCGGTCCGGGCCCAGCGCGCCAGCAGCCGGAGTTGCGGCGCCTTCCCGCGCCTCGATCGTGCGACCTGTCCCCACAGCGCTTCGCGGCGTGCCCGTTCCGAGCGGCCGGCAAGGGCGGCCGAGCCTTCTTCGTCGGGCGTGGCGCGCTGCGACAAGAGCTTCAGCGCGCGCAACGTGTTGAACTGCTGTGCCAGATAGGACGGCGCCGTGTTCGTTATGCCGTGGAAGATATTCGCGCCCTCGCCCCGCACTGCGCCCGTGTGTCCCGACAGGATCGTGCGCCGCGCCGCCGACACGCTCTCGTTCATGAAGAGGATATCTTCGGCCGCCAGTCTGAGTTCCGGATCGAACCGGACGGTGCGGAACACCGAGGGCCCCATGACCATGCAGGACAGGTGCAGGTAGGACCAATCCTCCAGCATGCGGGAGGCAAGCCCGTCCGCAACGAGCATCAGCGGTGCGTTCGACAGGGTGGTGAAGCCGGACCTGCCCTCCAGGGCGTCGACGGCGGAATGATAACCGAAGTCGTCTCCACCGGTGATCGTTGCAAAGCAGCAATCGGCATCGAACCTGTCCATGGCGTCGAGCGAGGCCGCGAGATGCCCGGCGTGCCACACATCGTCCGAATCGAGGAAGGCGACATGCGTCGTGTCGCCAGGCACCCGATCCAGCCCCGTATTGCGGGCGCCGCCGGGCCCTGCATTGGCCTGTCGCACCAGTGTCACCCGCGCCTGCTCCGATGGCGGTCGGCAGACGATTTCGATCTGCGCCGGAACGGGCGAGGCGTCGTCCACGACGATGATGGACGGTGTGACACCGACCTGCCCGAAAACGGAATCGAGCGCCCGGGACAGGATGCCCGACTGCTTCTGGTAGAACGGTATGACGACGGTTACCGATGACACGTCCAACCCTTTCCATGGCGATCTGCGCAGCCTCTTGTTGCGGCGCATCAAACTGTTGCAGGCCTTGTGTCCGATGACAATGTTGGCGAAATCAAGGGTTGCATCCAGGCGAAAATATAACGATCTTCCGCACCGCACGACGCTTCGCCGTGACAGCTCCTGTCACAATCTGCCCGCATTCGCGGGCGAGTGATGTCCGCCGCGCCGCAACATGGCGGGTTATCCTGCCTGCACGAACGGCCGACGGACTGCAAACGATAAGGTGGCGTGATGAAAACGCACATGAACCACAAGACGCAGTCTTTCGGTACGAACCCGCAGGTCGAGGACAGCTCCCGGTTGCATCTCGACGAGGCAGCAGGCACGCCCGAGGGAAAGGCCTACCCCGCATATTTCCACGGCATGGGATTTGCCGTCGGAGCGGTTGGCCCGACCGGGGAGGGGTGAGCGTTCCTGCCAGACAAGGAGCCTGCGCCATGCGCATCCCCGCGCTCGCAGCATTGATCCTCGCCACTCCGACCGTCGCTCTGGCGGCCGGAGCGGACGGCAACGGCACCTCCTTCGTGGAGGATTTCGACCGGCTGGACCTGAAGCGCTGGTACGTCTCCGATGGCTGGGCCAACGGCGATCACCAGAACTGTACCTGGTCCAAGCGGCAGGTCGGCATTTCCGACGGCACGTTGCGCCTTGCCTTCGAACAGCGCCGGGCCGGGGACAGGGATTATGCCTGCGGAGAGATCCAGACCCGCGGCGAATTCAAGTACGGGACCTACGAAGTCCGGATGAAGCCGGTTGCCGGCTCCGGCCTCAACTCGTCTCTGTTCACCTATATCGGCCCGACCCACGGCAAGCCCCACGACGAGATCGACTTCGAGTTCCTTGGCAAGGATCCGTCGCAGGTCCAGCTGAACCAGTATGTCGACGGCGTCGGCAACAACGAGAAACTGGTGGATGTCGCCGGCGGCGCGGACACCGCCTTCAACGACTATGCCTTTGTCTGGGAGCCCGACCGTATCCGCTGGTTCGTCAACGGAGAACTGGTCCATAAGGCCGACGACCCCGCCAAGCTGCCGCAGAATGCCCAGAAAATCTATCTGGCACTCTGGGGGAGCGACACCCTGACGGGCTGGATGGGCCCATTCGAGGACGAGGGCCGCAAGGTGATGGAAGTCGACAGGGTATCCTTCACCGCGCAAGGTGAGGCTTGCCAGTATCCGGATTCCATCGTTTGCCGGATCGACGAGGCCGACGCGCAATAGGCTTTCTGCGAAAATGCTGTGGTGCAGCAATTTTATTGCAAAGCCTCAACTTTAGACTTAGCCTCCAATCTGCAGGTTGCACGGGGTCCGCACGGCATGCCTACGATCCTTTATCTCGTCCACGATCTCTCCGACCCGGCCGTCGCACGCCGTGTCGCCATGCTCGAGGCAGGCGGTGCGCGCGTCGACACGGCGGGCTTCTGCCGTGGCGAGGTGCCGGCGCGCCTTGGCGCGGACCGGCCGATCATGCTCGGGGCGACGGCCGATGGCGACTTCCGGCAAAGGCTGGCCATGGTGGCCACCGCCGCGTTGCGCCTGCGACGGTCTCTCGGGCATCTTTCGCGCCCGGACGTGATCGTTGCCCGCACGCTGGAGATGCTTGCCCTCGCGCGTCGCGCGACAAGGTTTCACCGGCCGCGGCCCACGCTCGTCTACGAGAGCCTCGATATCCATCGCCTGCTTCTCGGCGACGGGCTGAAGGGGCGGGCGATGCGCGCCGCCGAGCGAGCCCTCGCCAGTGACGCGGCGCTGCTGATGACGAGTTCGCCCGCTTTCGTGCGGGAGTATTTCGAGCCGCGACAGGGCCTGACCCTGCCGACGCTGCTTCTCGAGAACAAGGTGCTGGACCTCGGCGCCGGGCACGTGCCGGCCGATGCCGTGCCGCATGCCCCCCCTGCCGGCAAGCCGTGGACGATAGGCTGGTTCGGCGCCCTGCGCTGCCGCAAGTCGCTGGACATCCTGTCTCGCCTGACGCGGATGGCCGAAGGCCGCATCGAGGTCGTGCTGCGCGGCCGGCCGGCCCTGCGCGAGTTCGACGATTTCCATGGCCGCATCGCCGAAGAACCCTTCATCCGCTTCGAAGGGCCGTATCGCAACCCGGACGACCTGTCCGCAATCTACGGCGAGGTTCACTTCGCCTGGGCGATCGATTATTTAGAAGCCGGTTTGAATTCCGATTGGCTGCTGCCCAACCGACTGTACGAGAGCTGCCTGCATGGCGTGGTGCCGATAGCGCTGTCGGCCACGGAAACCGGGCGTACGCTGGCACGGCGCGACATCGGCATCCGCCTCGACGCGGCGACGCCGGAGGCCTTGCTGGCGGCCTTGCCGCTGGACGATGAAGGCTATGCGGCGGAGCGTGCCCGGGTGACCGCCCGTCCGCGCTCCTTCTGGGTCTGCGGCCCGCGCGAATGCGCGGCCCTGGTGGAGCGGCTCGTCGCCCTGCCCGGAGAGGTGCGGCCCAAAGGCCGCGCGATGATGGAGGCTGCAGGCTGATGCGTTGCCTGATCGTCGTGCCCTGTCTCAACGAAGCGGCTCATATCGGCCCGCTGCTCGATCGCCTGGATGCCGCAGCGGCCCGCCTCGATGCGCGGATCGTCGTTGCCGACGGCGGCAGCACGGACGGCACGCTCGACTGTCTTCGACAGCGCGCAGGGGGGCGGATCGGTTTCTTCCACAATGCCCGCCGCATCCAGAGCGCCGGGATCAACGAAGCGGTCGCACGCCATGGCGACGGTTTCGACTGGCTGATGCGGATCGATGCCCATGGCGACTATCCGGACGACTTCGTCGACTGCGTGCTGGCCGACGCCGAGGCGACCGGGGCGGATTCCGTCGTCGTCGCCATGGTGACGCAAGGCAAGGGCGCGCGCCAGCGCGCGGCCGCCCTGGCGCAGAACTCGCGCCTCGGCAATGGCGGGTCGGCGCACCGGGCCGGCGGCGGCGGCGCCTTCGTGGACCATGGGCATCATGCCGCCATGCGCATATCCGCCTTCCGGGCCGTCGGCGGTTATGACGAGAGCTTCAGCCACAACGAGGATGCCGAACTGGATCATCGCCTGAGTGCGGCCGGCTATCGCATCTGGATGACGGGCCGGACGCGGATGACCTATTATCCGCGCGCCAGCTTTCGCGCCCTCGCACGGCAGTATTTCGGCTATGGCAAGGGCCGCGCGATGAACCTCATGAAGCACCGCGGCCGACCGCGCCTGCGCCAGCTCGTCCCGGTCCTCGTCGCGCCGGTGCTGGCGATGGCCCTTCTGGCGCCCGCGGCATGGGTGTTCGCGGTGCCGGCGCTCGGCTATCTGCTGCTCTGCCTCGCCTACGGCGCGGCACTGGGTTTCCGGCAGGGCCGCCCGGGCGAGGGCATGCTGGCCGGCCTGTCGGCAGTCGTCATGCACACGGCGTGGTCCGCCGGGTTCTGGGCGGCGCTGCTGCGGCCCGCGCGCCGCCGCGAGGTGCCGGCATGAACGGGAAGCGCTCTGGGGACCGTCTTCTCGTCGATATCGGCCTGTGCACCTTCCGCCGGCCTGAACTGGCCGAGGCGCTGGCATCGATAGACGGGCTTGCCGTGCCCGACGGCGTCGAGCTGCATGTCATCGTGGCGGACAACGACACGGAGCCCACCGCCCGGCCGCGCGTCGACGCCTTTGCGCGTTCGTCGCGCCATCGCGTGAGCTACGTCCATGCGCCGGCCGGCAACATCTCAATCGCGCGCAATGCCTGCCTTGATACGGCGGCGGGACGCTACATCGCCTTCATCGACGATGACGAAACCGCCCATCCGAGCTGGATCGCGGCGCTTCTGAACGTCGCGCGCCTGCAGCGCGCGGCGGCGGTGCTGGGCCCGGTCGAGGCGGTGTATGGCGAGGATGCGCCGCGCTGGATGCGCGAAGCGGATCTCCATTCGACCCTGCCCGTCCATGTCGATGGACGGATCCTGACCGGCTACACCTGCAACGTCCTTCTGGACCGCGAGGCCGCCAGCGTGGCGGGACGCCGCTTCGATCTTTCCCTCGGCCGGACGGGCGGCGAGGATACGGCCTTCTTCACCGGACTGACCCGGGACGGCGGGCGCATCGCCTATGCGCCGGAAGCCCTCGTCTCGGAAGGAGTGCCGAAGGCCCGCGCAACCTTCGGCTGGCTCGCGCGCCGACGGTTCCGCATGGGGCAGACCCATGCGCGTATCGTCATCGGGCCGGGATCGCCGGCCCGCCAGGCGGCCCAGATGGCGCGCGCCGCCGCCAAGGCGGGGTGGTGCTGGGCAATGGCCGCCGCGACGTTTCCGGCTGCGGCCTCCAGCCGCCGGCATGCCCTGCGCGGTACGTTGCATGCGGGCGCGGTGGTTGGCCTTCTCGGCGTGCGCGAAAGCGAGCATTACGGCACGGCGCAGCCTGCGGGGGAGACGCCCGATGCAGCCTGACGTCACCTTCGTCATCGCGGCGTGGAAGGCTGCCGACACGCTGCCCGCGGCCCTGCATTCGGCCTTGGCGCAAGCGGGCGTCGAGGTGGAATGCGTGGTCGCGGACGATTGCTCCGGCGACGGTACGGCCGATGCCGCGCGCGCACTGCGCGACGCGCGGATCAAGATCGTTTCGCTCGACCGGAACGGCGGGCCGGGCGCGGCGCGCAACGCCGCGATGCGGCTGGCGACCGGGCGCTGGCTGGCGGTGCTGGATTGCGACGACAGTGTCCGGCCGGACAGGCTTGCCCGCATGATCGCCCGAGGCGAGCGGATGGACGCCGAGATCGTGGTCGACAACATCGAGATCGCGGAGAACGGGCGCTCGCACCCGATGTTTCCCGAAGCGCTCCTGCGTCGCACGCCGGACATTTCGCTGGAAGCCTTCATCCTGTCCAACCGCATGTTCCGCAGCCGCTTCAATTTCGGCTACATGAAGCCGATCCTGCGACGCGACTTCGTGCTGGAGCATGGTATCCGCTATCCGGACGGCTTGCGGATCGGCGAGGATTTCATCTTCCTGGCCAGCGCCATGGCCCATGGCGGACGGTGCGTCGTGGAGCCCGAGGCCGGCTATGTCTATGCCGTGCGCCAGGGCTCGATCTCGCGCGTCCTGCATGCCCATCACGTCGAGGCGCTGATCGCCGCCGACGCGGCCTTCCTGGCGGCGCATCGCCTGTCCGGCCCCGAGAGCGCCGCAATGGCGGCGCATCGCAAGAGCCTGGACGATGCGGCTGCCTTCCTGGAGGTCGTGCGGCACATCAAGGACAGATCCATCGTCGGAGCCCTCAGGCAGGGCCTGGCGAACCCCATGGCGCTGGCTCACCTGCGCATGCCCATCGCCGCGCGCCTGCAACGGCTGGCGCGTCCGGCAACCGGCTGAGGCGCGGATGAAACAGAACAAGAAAAAGGCGCTGGCGGAATCATGAACCAGAACCATTTCCCCATGCACGGCAAGGTGCAGGCGCTGTCTGGAATGGACGATCGCAGAGACGAATTCATCGACCTGGACCGCCTCCTTGGCATGGTCCGGCGCAATTGGAAGCTGGCCGCCATCGGCGGAGCGGCCGGCCTCGTGCTGGGCGGTCTCTATCTCGTCAGTGCTCCATCGGTCTATACGGCGTCCACACGTATTCTGCTCGACCAGAATCTCAGTCGTTTCGCCGAGGACGAGCCCCAGTCGCGCAATCCGCTGCAGATGGACTCCGTGGTGTTGAACGAGGTGGAGATCCTCGGCTCGTCGCGCCTGGCCCGCACCGTCGCGCAGAACATGAACCTGGACGACAACGACGCTTTCCTGAACCCGCCGCAATCCTTCGTCGGCTGGATCAAGTCCGGCCTCCGCCGGGTCGTCTCCATGGTTTCGCCCCCGCCCGAACTGACCGAGGCCGAGGCGGCCAATGCCCGGCTCGGCAAGGCGCAGTACCTCCTGCAATCGGGGCTGACCGCCGAACGCGTCGGGCGCAGCTTCGTCATCGAGGTATCGTACCGCACCAACGACCGCATCCTCGCCGGCGACATCACGCGGGCCTACGCGGCCGCCTATCTTGCGGACCAGCTCGACGCGAATTTCGAGGCGACCCAGCAGGCCACCGCATGGTTGCAGGGGCGGCTGGAGGAGTTGCGGACGAGTTCGCAGGCCGCAGCCTTGGCGGTGGAGCGTTTCCGGGCCGAGAACGGCCTGACCGCGGCGCGCGGCGAACTGATCTCCGAGCAGCAGCTCAGCGAACTCAACGGTCAGCTGATCCTGGCGCAGGCCGAGACGGCCCGCGCCTCGGCGCGTTATCGCCAGTTCCAGTCGATCGTCGATTCCGGGCCGGAGAACGCGGTACAGAACTCGACCATCTCCAGCGCCGAGCAGCCCGGCACGGAGACCATCGTCGATCTTCGCCAGCGTTACCTGCAGGTGGCGCAGCGCAAGACCGCCATCGAGGAACAGTTCGGCGCCGAACATCCGCAGGCGGTAGCGCTGGCACGCCAGGAAGCCGAGCTGACGCAGCAGATCTTCCGCGAGTTGCAGCAACTGACGAACAGCTATCGCAACGAGTTCGAGGTGGCGCAGTCACGCGAGCAATCCTTGCGCGACAATCTGAACCTCCTGACCGGGCAGGTGCCCGAAACCAATACCGCGATGGTGCGCCTGCGGGAACTGGAGCAGCAGGCCAATACGCTGTCGACGCTCTACCAGACCTTCCTGACGCGCTACGAGGAGGCGTCGCAGCACCAGTCCTTCCCCATCGCCAAGGCGCGGGTCATCTCGCCGGCCGGCAATCCGGTCAGCCCGTCGAGCCCCCGGAAGACCATGACGATGGCCCTCGCGCTCGTGCTCGGGCTGATGGGCGGCGCGGCGGTGGCCGGTCTGCGCGAGTTCCGCGAGCGGTCCTTCCGCACCGGCGCGCAGATCGCACCGGAACTCGGCCTGCGGTTCCTCGGCTATCTGCCGTATTTCGACCGGCGCGTCGTGGCCGCCGCGGCGGCCCAATCGGCGGCCAGCGGCGAGGGGGAAGCCCTGATGCCGCCGGAAATGCGCTTCGCCGCGATGGCGCCCGGCTCCAGCACGGCCGAAAGCCTGCGCCATGCGCGCATGATGGTGGACGCGGCCTTGCCCGACAAGGCTTCCCGGGTGATCGGCTTCGCCTCCGTGCTGCCGGGCGAGGGCAAATCCACCACCGCTTCCAATTTCGCGGCGTTGCTGGCCGCTTCGGGGCGGCGTACCCTGCTGATCGATGCCGATATGCGCAACCCCGGCCTAAGCCGCGCACTTCTGCGGCCTCCGGAGACGGGCCTGGTCGACGTCCTGGCCGGCACGACGCCCTGGCACGGAGCGCTGCTGCAGGACAAGTACACGCAGACGATCCTGTTGCCATCCGTTCTGCGCCGCAACTTTACCCCCACGGCGGAGCTGCTTGCGGGTGCGAAGGCGGCCACGCTGATCGGCGAGGCTCAGGAGCATTTCGAATATGTCGTGGTGGATCTTCCGCCGCTTGGCGCGCTCCTGGATGCACGGGCCTTCGAACCGATCTGCGATGCCTTCATCATCGTCGCCGAATGGGGGCGCACCCCGCGCGAGTTGTTGCGCAGCTCGCTGGAATCGCATCGCGAGATCGGGTCGAAGGCAGCCGGCGTTATCCTGACGAAGACCGACATGCAGAAACTCGGCCTCTATGGCTCTTCGGCCGGGCCGGAACAATATGCCGGCCATTACGGCGCCTATTACAGCGACCGGACCTGACGTCGTCAGATCCGCCCGGCGGGGCGCACGGCGCCGCCGGGCCGGCTGGACAGGAAGCGGCCCGTGTTGTGCCACAGCCGAAGGCCCGTCAGCCGGCCGGTGAAACAGGCGCCGGTATCGAGATTGACCCTGCCCTTCGCATGCAGGGGCTGCTCCACCGGCGTATGGCCGTGCACCACGACACGCTCGGCCAGATGGGCCTTCTCCGCGAAGGACTTCCGCACCGTGGCGAGCTGCCAGTCGGATTGGCGCGCCAACGGCGTGTCGGGCATGACCCCCGCATGCACGAAGGCGAAGCCCGGCATTTCAACGATGATCGCCAGCTGGCGAAGAAACTGCAGATGCGCAACGGGAATCGCCTGGCGGATCAGCATGTCGCGTTCGGCGTTACCCTGCCCAAGGGCCGCGATCTGCGCCGTATCGATGCCATAGGACGCAAGCGTTTCATCCGCGCCGTAACGCAGCCAGTCCTCCAGGGTGCTGCGACCTTCGAGATAGTCGAGCATGACCAGCTCGTGGTTGCCGGCCAGGCACAGGCGGGTGAAGCCCTGCGGCATCGGCTGCATGAGGTGGTCGATGACCTGGGCGGAGGCCGGGCCACGGTCGACGAAGTCGCCGAGCATGATCAGAAGTCGTGGTTCCGGAAAGTGGGCGGAGTCCGCGAAGATTTCGTCTTCCAACGTCAACAGCGCATCGAGGCATCCATGGACGTCACCGACCGCATAGACCGGGCCCTGCGGTTCGGGCAGCACGATGCGTTTCAGCGGGCGGCGATCCGGTCGGCGGGAGCCGATCAGCCGGGACAGGCTCTTCATGCGGGGCGTTCCTGGACGGTCGTGTCGGGGCTGCGAGTCACCATGGGCGACCTTCGGTTGAACGATACTGCATCGAGGCCGCAACGACAAAAAGCGCCCTGGACCGCCGGTCGGCGTTGTCGTGAGGCAACGCCCCAACCCTGAAGAATGCGTGATCGGCGCGCTCAGCGGCGATTTTTCGCCGACCCTGCTTGACCGAACGGTGCGCCGCTTCACCTTCCATCGCATCGACCGTGTAGTCAGGAGACGAGTTATGGACGGCGTAGGTTGGATAGCAGCCATCATCATCGGTGGCATTGCCGGATGGTTGGCGACGATCTTCATGAAGAGCGATACCGGCGTCTTCATGAACATCATATTGGGCATTATCGGCGCAGCGGTGGCGAGCTTTCTGTTCGGGCTGCTGGGCATCTCGTTCGGTGGGTGGCTCGGCTATCTGGTCGCGGGCTTCGTCGGAGCCTGTATCCTCATAGCGATCGCACGTGCGATTCGGGGCAACAGCGTCCGAAGCTGACAGCGACTGGCGGGAGCGGTCCCTGCCGTCTCCCGCCGTCAATTCCGCCCGTCGACCGTAGCGGGCGGCACAAGGCGGCGGTCTGCCCTTTCCGCCTGCATGGACGGCGGCCGCATCGCCGTCGGCATCGCGGCCGGCGCGTTGCGGCCAAGGCTGGCCGCGCGGACCCAACCGGTAAAGATCCCGGCTTCCACGCGGCGCCATTCCCCCTTGCTTTCCACGATCCGCAGGACTTTGCCCGGCTCGACGGTGGCGCGGACTGTCGAACCGTCCTTCGGTTCCGACAGGAGCCGTAGCTGCCCGCTTTTCAACACGGGACGGCTTGCGACCAACGGACGCTTTGCCGGCGTTGCCGGGTTGGCGATGGAGGCCACCTCAGACTTGCGGTCCGGTGTCGGCGGCGCCGGCCGCGGCGATGTCGAAGCCTGCTGGGCACTTGCACGCGGCGCCGGCGCCGAACGCGCCGGTGGGGTATCCGGCTGCGCGAGGCCGGCCAGAGTGGACGCCCTGTCGTAGAGGCCCGTCATGAGTGCAGGGTTGGATCCGTGGACGATCCAGCCTACCCCGAGCAGGCCGGCCAGCCACCAGCCGAGGCCGATGCCCGATTTCCTGCTTGCCGGTTTGCGCCTGCGCTTGCCCGTTGCCATTACCGCGCTCCATAGGTCTCGACCGGCCGAGCCGATCCTGTTCCATCCGGGTTCCCACTGGTCTATACCGTCGGCCGGTTACGAATCTTTACACCTCGCGCGGGCGACCTACATTTTCGCCGAACGGCATATCGAATTGGTGCATGAATTGCTGGCATTGGTCGTCGAAGACGAGCCCATGGTCCGCATGGCTCTGGTGGATTTCCTGTCCGACAACGGGATGGACGTGCGCGAGGCGGGCACCGCCGACGACGCGTGGCGGCTCATCGAGGCCGGCGAGCGGTTCGATATCGTGTACACGGACGTCAACATGCCGGGCGAGATGGACGGGCTCGACCTCGCACACCGCCTGCACAGGGATTGCGGTTCGACGCGGATCGTCATCCTGTCCGGACGGCAGCACCCCGACCGGGCGGCGCTGCCCGCCGGCGCCGTGTTCCTGACCAAGCCCTATCGCTATGAGGAACTGCTCGTTCTCGCCGTACAGTAACCGCAGGTCAATCGATCGCATCCAGCGTGCCGTGCATCTGGAACTGCGCGCCGGCGGGTGCGAAGGTCAGTCGTGCGCTTCCGGAAAAGTAACTGGCCACGACTTTCTCCAGCAGTCGGGAGCCGAAGCCGCGCCGATTCGGTAGCGAGGCCGGCGGCCCGCCGGATTCCAGCCAATTGAAGGTGAACTCCCGCCCATGCCCGAGCGCCCAGACGATATCGACGCGCCCGCCCGGGCTCGACAGGGAACCGTATTTCCAGGCATTCGTCGCCAACTCGTGGATTGCCAGCGTAAGGCCCAGGGTCTGCTGCTCGTTCAGATAGGCGACCGGGCCGGAAACGGCGATCCTGTCGACGCTTTCGCGATGCGGCACCAGCGCCGACGTTACGGCATCGGCGACGGGCGTGCTCGCCGAGACCGATCCGGTCAAAAGATCCTGCGCGCGTGCAAGCGCGGCCAGCCGCGAGGATATGGCCGCGCGGGCCTCGTCCATATCGGACGAAATCCGGAATGTCTGGCCCACGATCGACTGCACTACCGCGAGGGTGTTCTTCATGCGGTGCGACAGTTCGCGCGCCAGCATGAGGCGGCGTCGGTTGGCCTCGCGCAGCTCCTCGATGCTGGCATCGCGCTCGGCGATGAGCTTGCGCATCTCGATCTGGGCCATGGCCTGGCGCGCCAGAAGCTGCAGGCTACGGACCTGATGTTCGCTCAGGGTACGGGGCACGGTATCCAGCACGCAGATCGTGCCGATGGGATGGCCGCCGGGGGCGCGCAGAACCGCGCCTGCATAGAAGCGGATCGCGTCCGTTGCCGTCACGGCCGGGTGCGTTCGGAAGCGCGGGTCCGCAGCGGTGTCGGGAATTTCCAGAAAGCCGTCCTGGCGCACCGTCTGGCGGCAGAATGGCAGGACCGAGACGGCTTCCGCCCCCGTCAGGCCGGTCGCCGCCTTGATGAATTGTCGTTCGGCCGCGACGAGGTTGACGAGGGCGCCAGGCGCTTTGCACAGTTCGGCGGCGATGAAGACGAGTTCGTCGAAGTCGGGTTCGGGCGGCGTGTCCAGAATGGCATAGGATTCGAGCGCGGCGAGCCTCGCCACCTCGCCATCCGCATAAGATTCCATCTCGCCCCGGATGCTCGCCTCCTTCAAAAGAATTATCTGTGATTGAATCCATATCCGAAGTTGCAGACAGAACCATGAAAGCAATCCGGTCGCGGCTATGCAATGCCGAATCAAGCAGGCTGCCGCGAGAACCGGAAGGGGTGGGTGGCGCATGACGCTGTTGCGCGGTCTTCTCGCGGCCTTCGCGATCCTCTTCGTGGTGCCGGTGCTGGCGAGTTCGGCGTGGTGGGCCCTGACGGAGCGGCCCTCGCAGTGGAACCGCGCCATCTGGACCTCGGCCGGCATCCTGCCGCCGGCAGACCGGGAGAAAGCCGCCGTCTATATCCTGGCGGCGCGGACGGGCGGCATGAAGGGAGCAATCTCGCTGCATAGCTGGATCGTGCTGAAGCGGCCGGGGGAGGCGCGTTACGAGCGCTACGACAAGGTCGGCTGGGGGCAGCCTGTTCGGCGAAACCATCGCGACGCCGACGGCTACTGGTACTCGAACGAGCCTTTCGTGGTCCATGCGGTCGAGGGAGAGGCCGCGGCGGCTCTGCTGCCGCAGTTCGATGCGGCGATCGCGGCCTATCCCTACGGGCAGGCCGGCGGCTATCACATCTGGCCGGGCCCGAACTCGAACAGCTTCGTGGCCCATGTGCTGGATGCCGTACCGGATTTCGGCGGGCGGCTTCCGCCGCATGCGGTGGGCCGTGATTTCGCGCCGGGATGGGGGCGGTTCGGCCCGACGCCCGACGGCCGGGACTTCCGCGCCTCTCTCGGCGGCTATGCGGGAATCACCGTCGGCCTGGCAAGCGGGCTCGAGATCAATATCCTCGGCCTCGTCGCCGGGTTCGACGTGGCGCGACTGGGGGTAAAACTGCCCGGTGTCGGCACGCTCGCCTTATGGTGAACCGTTGCGGCTTTCGGCCGTCACTCCGGCATGACGTAGTTCAGGACACGCCGTCCGCCATCGGGATAGATGGTCTCGCCGGTCATGTATGAGGCGTCGTCGCTGGCCAGGAAGGCAACGACCGCCGCGATTTCGTCCGGTGTGCCGTAGCGGCCCAGCGGCGTGCGCGCGATGATCGCCTTGTCCGTCGCCTTGGCCACGAAGTCGCCGCGGATCATCTCCGTGTCGATCGTGCCGGGACCGACGCCGACGACGCGGATGCCGTTGCGTGCAAACGCCACGGCGGCCGTCGAGGTGATCTGGTTCATTCCGCCCTTGCTGATGGCGTAGGTGGCGACGTCCGGGTTGGCGAGCCCGGAATTGATCGACGACATGTTCACGATGACGCCGCCCTTGCCTTGCGCAACCATCTGCCGGGCCGCCGCCTGCGTGCCCCAGAAGGCCCCTTCCAGGTTGACGCCGATCACCTTGCGGAAATCGGCCTCCGTAACGTCGAGGAAGCTCTTCACCTGGGCAATGCCGGCATTGTTGACCATGATGTCCAACTGGCCGAACCGCGCGACCGCCTCCGCCACGAGTGCTTCCACGGCGGCCCTTCGGCTGACGTCCGTAACGACGGTGACGAGCCTGCCATCCCGGTCGAGCTCGCCTGCGGTTTCCGCCAGCCTTTCCGCATCGATATCCGCCAGCACGACGGACGCCCCATCCTGAAGCAGCCGCGCCGCGCAGGCGCGCCCGATCCCGCGCGCAGCGCCCGTTACGATTGCGACCTTGCCCTGAAACTTCGTCATCGCCTGCCTTGCCTTCCGTCGCACAAGTGCCTGTCGACGGAACCATGCCTTATCGCTAGAATGGATACAATATTCAAGAATGAAGGTAGGTGTCCGTGCCGGAAGCTTGCGATGTTCTGATCGTCGGTGGCGGGGTCGTCGGAAGCGCCATCGCGTATTTCCTCACGGCCGTTGAAGGCTTTCATGGCCGGGTCACGGTGGTGGAGCGGGATCCGCTTTATGAACGGTCCTCGTCCTCGCTTTCGGCATCGGCGATCCGTCAGCAATTCGCCTGCCGTGCCAACATCGTCGCATCGCAGTTCGGCATTGATTTCCTGCGGCATGCGGGGGAATTGCTGGCGGTGGACGCGGACATGCCGGACATCGCCCTGCACGAGGCGGGCTACCTGATCCTCGGGGCGGAGGGCGCGCATGACGCGTTTTCGCGGCGCGCCGCGCATCAGGCGTCCTGCGGGGTACGGACGCGGTTGATGGATCCGGCGGCGTTGCGGCAGGCTTTCCCGTGGCTCTCCCTCGACGGGATCGGGGTCGGCTCGCTCGGCATGGATGGCGAAGGGTGGTTCGACGGGCCGGGCCTGCATCTGGCCCTCCGGCGGAAGGCACGCTCCCTTGGCGCGGCCTATACTGCGGGAGATGTCGTCGGCATGAGACGGCAGCACGGCCGCATCGCCGGCGTGAACCTGGCCGATGGCCGCACCATCGACGCGGGGATCGTCGTCGACGCGGCCGGCGCGTGGAGCGGCGCCGTGGCTCGAATGGCGGGGATCGATCTGCCGGTCGCGCCGCGCAAACGCTGTGTCTTCGTGATCGAGAGCCCGGCGCGCCTCGGCAACGCACCCTTCCTGTTCGATCCCAGCGGTTTCTGGATCAGGCCCGAAGGGCAATATTACATCTGCGGCATGCATCCTCCCCTGGAGAATCCACAGGACGACTTTTCGCTCGATGTGGATCACGCGCTGTTCGAGGAACGTCTCTGGCCCGCCCTGGCGCACCGCATTCCCGCATTCGAGGAACTGCGGATGCGGCGTGCCTGGGCGGGACATTATGATTACAATCTCTTCGACCAGAGCGCGGTCATCGGCCCCGTCCCGGACGTGCCCAATCTCATACTGGCCTGCGGATTCAGCGGGCATGGAATGATGCATGCGCCGGCGGCCGGCGCTGCGGTCGCGGACTTGATCCTGTGTGGGCACTACCGGCGGATCGATATGTCCGACTTCGCATTCGGGCGAATTGCAGCCGGACGGCCGGTCGCCGAGCATGTCTATTGACCGTGGAGACGCAATGACCGGAACCGCCATTCGCAAGCAGACGATATCGGGCCGGGTGGCGGACGCCATCCGGCATAAGATTCTGTCCGGCCTGCTTCCGAGCGGCCATGCCTTGCGTCAGGAACATCTGGCGGTCGAGCTCGGCGTCAGCCGGATTCCCGTGCGCGAGGCGCTGCACCAGTTGCATTCCGAGGGACTGGTCGATCTGGTGTCCCACAAGGGGGCGGTGGTGTCGTCGCTGTCGATGGACGACATTCTCGAACTGCACGAATTGCGGGCGCGCGTGGAAACGTGGCTTCTGGAACTGGCGGTGCCCCGCATGGCGGGCGACGACATTGCCCGGGCCGAGAGTGCGCAGGCCAGGTTCGCCTAAGCCGCCGCCGACGGCATCTACGACCTCGATCTCAACTGGCAATTCCATTCGGCGCTCTATGCGCCGGCAGGGCGCCCGGCATCCATCGCGATGATGGCGAAGGTTCACCAGCATATCGAACGACACACCAATCTTCTGGTCAAGGTCGTCGACGAGCGCCGCAACGGAGCGGCGACGGAACATGCGGAGATCGTCGGCCTTTGCAAGGCGGGTGATGCGCAGGGCGCTTCGGCGGCGTTGCAGGCGCATATCCTGAAGGGTGGTCTGGCGCTCGTGGCGCGTCTGCAGGAACTGCGAGGAGAGGGGGGGCCGGTAGTGCCGAGGCGGACGACCGGATGGTGGTGCCTAGGGACGGGATCGAACCGCCGACACTGCGATTTTCAGTCGCATGCTCTACCAACTGAGCTACCTAGGCTTGCCGTGATTTCAGGGTGCGCCGTGCGCCGACCCTTCATCAGGATGGGCGGCTTATAGGTGACGCATATCGGGCTGTCCAGCCCCTTTTGCATGCCCGGAGCATTCTTGGCGACAGCGCCTTGCGCAAGACGCCCGGCTGTGTAATAGAGCCGCCGTCGACAGCGGCTGCGGTAGCTCAGTGGTAGAGCACTCCCTTGGTAAGGGAGAGGTCGAGAGTTCAATCCTCTCTCGCAGCACCATTTCATCCCGTTGAAATCATTGAAACCCTTGACCTGCAAGGGCTTCCGTCCATAACGATGTTACAAAATTCGTTACAAACGGACCCCGTTCATGGCCGGCAAACTGCGCAACCTTCTGAACCGCGACGGGCGATATTTCGCTCGGCTAGTGATCCCGAAGGAACTTCGGCCGTTCATGGATCGCAAGACCGAACTGCGAACGCCGCTCGGCGCTGATTACCGCGATGCAGTGAAGAAGCTGCCAGGAGCCGTTGCGCTGCTTCAACATCAAATCGCCCTCGGCGAGCGCCGCGCCGTCGAGGCCGGCACGAAGCAAGTCACCATTGGCCGCTACCCGCTCGCGCCGGAACAGATCGCGCTTCGCAATTATGAAGCCCGGCTACTATTCGATGAAAAAGTCCGGAATGCTGGATCAATGTGGCCGTCGGTCAGCGTGGACGACCTGCTCGTTGAAAAGCTGCGCGCTGGAATTGCGGGACGACTGTCGGACGCAGAACTTCAGGAAATTGTCGGCGCACGTGTTGAGCACTTCCGCCGTATTGGCAACACTAACGCCGAGTTCGGAAGTGAAGAATGGCGGATCGTCGCCCGCGCGATCTGCATATCGGACTATGAAGCTCTGTCCCGCGTGGCAGAACGCGACGAAGGTGACTTCACCGGGCAGATCGAGCACCCCATGCTAAAGGACTTACAGCCGATCCCGGAAGAGAAGCCGCCCGTATCCCTGAAGAAGCTCTTCGCCGACTACATCGCCAGCCGCGTAGCTATTGGCAAAGGCAAGGGCGCAGAGAAGCGTTGGACGCCTGTTTTCGAGAACCTTCGGAAGTTCGTAAAGCATGACGACGCGCGCCGCTTGACCAAACAGAACCTTCAGGACTGGCGTGACGGTTTACTCAAAACGCACGCAGCGAAGACGGTAGGCGACGTGTATCTCGCGTCCGTTCGCACTGTGTTGAAATGGGCAGTGGAGAACGACCGGCTCGAAGAGAACGTTGCCGAGAAGGTGCGGCAGCAAGTTCCAAAGAAGCAGTTGGACCGGGAACAGGGATACACTGACGCGGAAGCGCTTGTGATCCTCAAGGCCGCGCGGGACTATCGCCCTGTCGCTTCCGACAATATCGCCACGAGCGAGCTTCCACAAACGACAGCCGCGAAACGTTGGGCACCGATCCTTTGCGCCTTTACCGGTGCGCGCATTGGGGAGCTTATGCAGCTTCGCAAGCAGGACTTCCGCAAGGAAGGGGAAACACACGTAATGCGAATCCGCCCATCGGCCGGCACGTTGAAAGCGGGTAGCTACCGTGATGTGCCATTGCACCAGCAGCTTATAGAGTCGGGCTTCCTTGAGTTCGTGCACACCTCACCAACCGACGCGCTCTTCTATCGCGCATCGAAGGGGCGCGCAGCGACCAGCGGCGCGAAGGCGACTGCCGGACGAGTTAGCGTTTGGCTTCAAGGTCTCGGCGTTGTGCCTGAAGGTGTAAGCCCTAGTCACGGATGGCGGCACCGCTTCAAGACAGTCGGGCGCGAGGAAGGAATATCCGACCGGACGTTGGATGCAATTCAAGGTCACGCCTCGAAGACTGCCGGCGACAGCTACGGCGATGTGACTGTGAAGGCACGAAAAGCAGCTATTGATAAGCTGCCGAGCTATCCACTCAAATAGTCTGTAAAAATTCTCGCATCATTCATACGATTTATGTTGCATCGCCGATTCGCAGTATGGGACAATATTGTCAAGATCAAATCTTGACGATGGCAAATGGCTTCCACTCGCATCAAAGACGCAATCCGCGCCCTGTTCTCGTCTATTGAGACGAAGAGCGCAGACGTGCCGTTCAATGCGTGGGGATTGGAAGCATTCCTAACGCCTAACACCGTCTCTGGACACGTTATCACGCCAGAAGTTGCGATGCGTGTCCCGGCCGTGCTTGCGGCCGTTTCACTTTTGTCTTCAACGCTCGGCACAATGCCGGCGAAGTTGCATCGCAAGCATGACGGACAGAAGGCCGTCGCCAACGATCACCCTGCGCACGCACTCATTCATCGGGAGGCCAACGAATGGACTAGCGCAGGCGAGCTACGTGCCTTGCTGACGCAGGACGCGCTCTTGCATGGCAATGGCTACGCCCTTGCCAATCGCGCCAATGCACGCGTTGTTGAGTTCATCCGGCTCGAGCCTACGTCCATACAGGTCCGCACCGATGATTACGGCGCACCGCTCTATGTCCATACGGCGACGGGCGGGCAGACAATCTACAACCACACCGAAGTTCTTCATCTTCGCTCGCGCACGTCCCTCGACGGCTTGTCCGGCGTAGCTCCTATTCGTTTGTGCCGTGAGGCCATCGGCCTTGCGTTGACGATGGAAGAACATGCGTCCCGCCTCTTCGCGGATGGTGCACGCCCCTCGGCTGTTTTGAAGCTTCCGGCCACAAATGGGCGTCCCGGCGAGGACGCAGCCAAGACGCAACGGAACATCATTGAGCGCGCCCGCGCTGGCCTCGCTGGCCTACAGAATGGCGGCAAGCTCGGCGTGCTATTCGATGGGGCCGACCTAGCGACCTTCGCTTTCTCGTCCGTGGACGCGCAGTTCCTCGAACTTCGCCGCTTCGCGATTGACGAGATCGCCCGTGCCTTCCGCATCCCGCCCACGATGCTCTTCGAGCTTGAGCGCGGAACGTGGAGCAACACCGAACAGATGGGGCAGCAGTTCCTTCAACTCACGCTCCTGCCGTGGATCGAAGCATGGCAGGACGCCTATGCCCGCGTGCTCCTGACACGCGAGGAACGCGCCTCCTACGGCGTTGAATTCATCGTTGAAGACCTCCTGCGCGCCGACACGGCCGCGCGATACGAGGCCTACAGCAAGGCCATCGCTTCCCGGTTCATGAATCCGAACGAGGCGCGCGCCCTCGAAAACCTGCCTTCATACGCAGGCGGCGACGAGTTCCTCAATCCGAACACGACCGCCGCGACCGTCCCGGCAAACGAAGCCGCATGACCATATCGCACACTCAATTCTTCGGCGATCAGGAGCGCACGTTCATGCTCGCCGTTCCGCAGATCGTAGAGCTTGAGCGCCAGACCGGAACCGGCGTCGGCGCGCTCGCGCAGCGCATCATGCGCCGCGAGTTCGCGCTCAACGAGCTTCACCAGATCATTCGCCTCGGCCTTATCGGCGGCGGCACCGATCCCAAGGAGGCCACCGACCTGATGGCGGCTTACGTCTATCCCCGTCCAATCGAAGAGGCGCAGCTTATCGCAATCAACGTCATTTCCGCCGCCTACTTCGGCACACCGAATGAGGGCGCTGCCTGATGCCTGTAGAGACCTTCAATATTTACGGCCAGCGAAAGGCCATCTCGCAGTTCGTGCTCGGCCCGAATGGGCGTCCAATTGATCGGGACGCGAATGGCGTTCCCGTTCCCACGCAATTCGTCTCCGAACCGATCCGCCTCGCCGGCCGCATCGCGCTTCAAGTTGCGCCGGTCATGCGCTTCCTGCCGATCGACGCCCGGCTTTGGCTGGAGCGCTGTGTTGCTCCACCCCGTGAATCCGACACGGTCATGGATTGGGCCGAAGCTACAAGCGAGGCGTTCGGCGGGTTCGATATCCAGATTCAGTCCTGGCAGGAAATCAATGCCACGAACGGCTGGATCACCAGTGCGCCCAGGCTCCGGCATTACGATGAGCCGGCCGCAGCGTGGTTCCGCGTTGTCGGCCTCTTCAAGCAGGATAACAGCGTCCACGTCTCATTGTCTGGGGGCGCGGTTTGAACCTCATCGAGACAAAGGCCGAAATTACGTCCACCGAGACCGGCGAGATTTCTGGCCTCGCTTGGCCGTTCGGCACGCCCGACCGTGCCGGCGACATGATCCAGAAAGGCGCTTTTTCTAGTGCTTCTCTCCCGCTCCCGATGCTGTCCCGACATGATCCGGCCGCCCCTGTCGGCGTCTGGACCGGCGTCGAGGAAACTGACGAGGGCCTCATCCTCAAGGGCCGGCTTTTACTGGACGAGGTAGCAGGCGCGCGCGAGACGCTCGCGCTCGTGAAGGCCGGCGTTATGCGCGGCCTGTCCATTGGCTTCCGCACCTTGGCGACAGGCACCCCGACCCGTGGCCGTCGCCTGATCACGAAAGCCGAACTTGTCGAGTGCTCGTTCGTCACCGTGCCGAGCCATCCCGGCGCAAAAGTCCTTTCGACCAAAGACGGAACGCGGGCTCTTGCGCTCGCAGACGCAATCAACCGGGCGACCCTAGCCCTCTCACCCAAGAAGTAAGGAACCTATGAACCTCGACCACTCGGCGTTTGCGAACGCCATCGAACTGAAGAGCGACGACGCCGACGCAAACGATATCGTGACGAAGGCGCTCGCCGACCTGACCACGACCATGGAAGCGCGCCTCGCCGCCATCGAGACGAAGGCCGCTGAACCCGCCTCCCGCCTCGACCGTTTGGAAGCTAAGCTGAACCGCCCGGCCATCCATACGAAGAGCGAAGAGGCACCCATCGAACAGAAGGCCTATGAGGGATACATCCGTCATGGCCTTCAGCAGATGACGGATATCGAGACGAAGGCGCTCGTGCTCGCGAACGACTCGCAGGGCGGATACCTGGCCCCGGAAGCCCTCGCCAGCGAGATCCTTAAATCGCTTGTCGAATATTCGCCGATCCGCTCCTACGCCACGGTCACGACCATCGGCGCGGAATCAATCAAGCTCCCTCGCAAGACCGGCACCACGCAGGCCGTATGGGTAGAAGAGATCGAAGAGCGCACCGAGTCGCAGCCTTCCTTCGGCCAGATGAGTATCAAGCCGTGGGAACTTGCGACGTTCACCGATATGTCTGTCCAGCTTTTGGAGGACAACGCCTATAACCTGATGGGCGAGCTGGCCGAAGACTTCGCCGAGAACTTCGGCAAGACGGAAGGGCTGGCATTCGTCAAAGGCACGGGCGTATCGCAGCCGACCGGCCTGATGACGGCTCAAGGCATCGCCGAGCTTAACTCCGGCCATGCCTCCGGCTTCCCCTCGACCGACCCCTCTGACGTGCTCATCACCATGTATCACGCCCTGCCGACCGCGCACGCACAGCGCGCGTGCTGGCTGATGAATCGCATGACGCTCGGCGAAATCCGCAAGTGGAAGGACGGCAACGGCCGTTACCTCATTGTGGACCCGATCAGCGAAGGCGCGCCGATGACCCTTCTCGGCCGGCCCATCGTTGAAGCCGTGGACATGGATAACATCGGCGCGGGCAATTTCCCGATCCTCTTCGGCGACCTCAAGGGTTTCCGGATCGTGGATCGCGTCGGCTTTTCGACCATGCGCGACCCCTACACCCTTGCGACCCGTGGACAGGTCCGCGTCCACGCCCGCAAGCGTGTCGGCGCTGACGTGACCCACCCGGATCGCTTCATCAAGCTGCGCGTCGCGGCATAACGGGAGAACAAAGCACCATGGCAAACTTTTCCCAGAGCACCGGCACGAAGGTTTATGTCGCTGGCGAGTCATCCGCATCCACCCTCGCCGAGTTCGAGACCCTGACGTGGACCGAAATCGGCGGCATTACGTCCATCGGCTCGTTCGGCGATGAACGCGAAGAAATCACCGTCGATATGTTCGGGGCCGGTCGGCGCATCAAGCGCCCCGGCGTCCGCGATGCTGGCACGTTGGAATTGGAAGTCGCTCGTGACGCGCTGGATGTAGGCCAGCAGCTTTTGCGCGACGGCTTCAATGGCGGGCGCACGCACGCCGTTCGGGTTGTGTTGGACGACCGACCCGCAGGTGGCGGCACGCCGACGAGCGTCTACTGCCTCGGCGTCATCCTGTCTGCCCGCATCGGTATCGACGGGCCGAACGATATCGTGAAGCAGACCTTCAACGTCTCGCTCACCGACGCGCCGCTCGAAGTCCCGGCAGAGGCGGCATAACGAACGATGACGCGGCTCGCATGGGAAGCCGGGGCACTCCAGCCCGGCGCTGAATCTTTACTCCCGACCATGCGGGCCGCGCTTCGGCTGGCGCGAGACTATGACGATTTCGCCCCTCTGTTCCGAGCCATTGCAGAGGGTTCCGTCACCGTCATCAGTCGCGTCATGAGGGAGTGCGCAATCAGTCCGGGCGCACTCCCTCTCTTTCCCGATCCCGATAAAAGCCTCGCCGTGACCCTAAGTGAGCACCAGCCGCTCGCTTTCGAGCTTCTCGCCGGCCTACTCGGCGTTGACACGAACGAACAGCCGGAAAGCAGCCGGCCGGCATCCAAGCACGCCAAACCAACGCGCCTCATCGAGCACTACGAATACCTTTTCGGCTTTGCGACCGGCATCCTGAAATGGACACCGGCTCAGACCTACGCGGCCACTCCCGGCGAGATAATCGCCGCGTTCGAGTTCCGGCAGAAGGCATACGCATCAAAGGACGACAAAGACGCCGCCAAGGACGCGCACGCGAAGCTCACCCTCAATCAGCAGGCAATAAAGGCATTCGCCGGCCTTGGTGCTCGCGTCGTCAAAAGGACGAAGCCCGATGCCGAGTAAGCCGCTCCGCATCTGTGCCTGTGGCAAGCGCGTCCCGGCTACACAGCGCTGCGAATGCCAGATCAACCGCGAGCGCGAGCGCAAGGCGCGCCATGATGCCAACCGTCCGACCGCCTCGCAGCGCGGCTACGGCACGAAGTGGCGCGCTGCCCGCGTCACGTTCCTCGAACAGCACCCGACCTGTGCCAGATGCGGTGCGCCTGCGACCATCGTGGACCACATCATTCCCCATCGTGGCGACCTGACGAAGCGCGGCCTCTTCTGGAACCGGCGCAACTGGCAACCCCTGTGCAAGCCCTGTCACGACCGCGCGAAGCAATCCGAAGAGAAGAGCGCCAGCTAATGCCCTTGCAGACCTTCAACCCGCCGCTCGCCCCTGTCGTCGGCTCATCCGTTCGTAACGAGATGAAGCTTCGGCGCACCGAGTTCGGCGACGGCTACACGCAGATCACCCGCGACGGCATGAACCATCATCGCGTCACCCCGTCGCTTCGCTGGGAATTGCTCGACCCCGAACAGCTTGTCGCCATTGACGACTTCCTCAAGCACCACGGCGGCGACACCCCGTTCTACTACACGCTGCCCGGCCAGACGACGCCCACGAAGTTCACCTGCGAAGAGTGGACATGGACTGGCATGAGCGCCGGCTACGCCTCCCTCGACGCCACGTTCAAACAGTCCTTCAGCTTGCAGGTATGACATGACCTACGAAGAAGCCCGTCAGATTGACGTTGAAGAGTTCGCGACGGAAAGCCGCGACCTGATGCGCCGTGCCCTCGCTTACGCGGCTGAAAAGCGTGCCGAAGAGGTAGCGAGGTTCACCAGTGCCAAACCGGCACCATCCGCGCAGTTCAACAGGCAGGGCATCGGCACGTCTGTCTATGAGCTGGACGGCAAGCACATGTCACTGCCCGAATGGTGCGCTCATTATGAGATCGATATCGCCGACGTGCGTCGTCGCCTCAAAGCTGGATGGACCTTGGATGCCGCTCTCAAAACCCGCAAGGGCACTGCGCGCGCCGCCAAGCTTTACGATCTCGACGGAGTAGAGAAGCCGATTGCCGCTTGGGCCTTGGAGCACGGCATTAGCTTACCGACCGTTATGAGCCGCCTCTACACAGATTGGACGCTGAAGCAGGCGCTCGGCATCGCACCGCGCGAACGTAAGCAGCGGACGCCGAAAGTGACCCCGGGGCGGGTCCGAACTTCTCTAGATGACTAAGGGACCGGCGGGGGTTCCGCCGCGCAAGATTTCTCGCAAATGGGATTTTTTTGAATGACCGTCTCGACGGATGAACTGAAACAGCACCTCGCCATCGAAGGCGACGAAGACGATGCCATGCTGACGGCCATCATTGGCGAAGCCATGTCATGGATCGAGAACTACACGGGCCTCGAATCGTTACCGGTCGAAGAAACGCCGCCCGCACTCAACCGAGCCGTGAAGACTCTCGCCGCACACTTCTATCAGCAGCGCGGCGATAGCTTCGAACCCCTGTCGATCCCGGCAGACGTGTTCGGCCTGTGTGCACCCTATAAAGAGTTCGCGTTCTGATGGCGCGCTCCCGGCAGGTCGACAAGCTTTTTCGACGCCTCAACCGCATTCCTGAGCGCGTCCGCGAGGCAGCTCAGCCGGCCGTCAATAAAGGCGCGCAGGACATGGCCGGCACCATGCGCCATCTCGCGCCCGTGGACGAAGGCGACCTGCGCGACAGCGTGACCGTCACCCCGGCCGGCCAGACGACCCCGCCTTACTCGCAGCCGGGCGGCTCAATCCTCGTTCCCGATGGCGCGGCTGTCGTGACCGCGGGCAACAGCGACGTGCGCTATCCGCACCTTCTGGAATACGGCACCAGCGACACGCAAGCGCAGCCGTTCTTCTGGCCGGCCGTCCGGCTCAATCGCAAGCGCGCCGAGAACCGCATCAAACGCGCCATGGCGAAGAGCGTCCGTGAGACGTGGGGCGGAAAATGAGTGAACCAACCCTCGCACTTCAAAAGGCCATCGGCGACCGCCTTGCATCCTCGCCCGCCGTCACTGCACTTGTCCCGGCCGACCGCATCGTGGATGCACCCGTGCGCCGCGACGACTTCCCGGCCATTGTCTTCGGCAACGCCCAGGCCGTAGCAGCGGACCTCACGTTCTCCCGGCAGCACGCCCGCGTGTTCCTCGACCTTCACGTTTGGACAACTAAGGACGCGCACGTCGAGGCGAAGCAGATCGTCGGCGCGATGACGGCAGCCCTGCGCGCCCGCCCTTCAATCGAGGATTTTGACCTTGTGGACTATCAGCAGATTGGCGCTCGTTTTCTCCGTGACCCTGACGGCGTGGGCCATGCCGTTGTGAGCGTCGAGGCGCTCATGGGATGGCGCACATGATCGTATCGAGCCGCCTCAACCATCGCATAGTCATCGAGCGCCAGCGTGAAACCGTTGACCAGTATCGCCAGCGCGTCACCACCTGGACCGAAGTTGCCAGCGTGCGCGCCGAGATCGTGACGGCCAGCCTCACCGAACTGACGAAACCCTTCGGCGAGGAAGATCGCAGCGCAGTCGTGTTTCGCGTCCGGCACCGTGGCGATATCTTGACCGCCGACCGCATCCAGCACGCCGGCCGGCTCTACAATATCCGTGAGCTTGTCGAGCTTGAGCGCAGGCGCGGCCTCGAACTTCGCTGCGAGGCGACATGAAGGGGCGCAGGCCAAACGAAATCGCGGCAGACACGGCAACTTTGATGAACACGCCAAAGCCGCCCGCATGGCTGTCGAAAGACTCGAAAGCGGAATGGCGTCGTGTCGCCCCTATCCTTGTCGAGCGGGCTGTGCTGACCGAAGCCGACCTCGGCATTCTGGAATCCTATGTTGTGGCGATTGCCCGCGTCCGCGAGGCAGAGCGCACCATAGCCAGCGACGGCGCGACGATCACGAATGCCAAGGGCGAGTTCAAGCGCCACCCGGCCGTCACCTCTCAGGATGCCGCAATCAAGACCGCGCGCCTGTGCGCCAACGAGCTTGGCCTGACGCCCGTCAGCCGTTCCCGCCCTTCCATTCGAGCGACCAGTGACGAAGACGACCTATCCCCACTGGATATCTGACGGCTCGGCAATCCCCGACCCACTCGGCCATGGCGAGCGCGCCGTGCGGTTTCTGCGTGCCCTCAAGCACCCGAAGAGCACGCTTCCCCGGCGTGCCTTCACGCTCGACCCGTGGCAGGAGCGTATCGTCCGGCGCATCTACGGCCCACGCCATCCGAACGGCGACCGCATCGTCAAGACGGTTGTGCTGTTGCTGCCGCGCGGGAACCGCAAAACCAGCCTCTCGGCCGCGCTCGCTCTTCTCCATACCATCGGCCCGGAACACCGTCCGAACGGCGAGGCAATCTTTGCGGCCAGCGACCGCACGCAGGCAGGCATCGGCTTTCGTGAGGCGGCCGGCATCATCGAACAGGACAGGCGTCTCATCGCGGCGACCCGCACCTATGACGCGCACAACTCGGCGAAAAAGATCGTCTACGAGAAAGACGGCGCGTTCCTCGAAGTCGTGTCGAGCGACGGCAAAAAGCAGCACGGGCGCACCCCTGATTTCGTGCTTGCCGACGAAATCCACGTCTGGCGCGGCGAAGAGCTATGGGAAGCGCTCACGACCGGTCTAGAGAAGTCCGACAACGGCTTGCTCGTCATCGCCACGACCGCAGGGCGTGGGCAGGAGAACATGGCGTGGCGCACGATTGAGGATGCCCGCAAGGTTGCACGCGGCGAGGTAGACGACCCGTCCATTCTGCCCGTGCTCTTCGAGGCCGACGCGAAAGCCGATTGGCTGGACGAAACAGTCTGGCACGCGGTCAATCCCGGCTTGCAGCATGGCTATCCCTCGCTCGACGGCTTCCGGCGCCATGCCAATCGTGCAGAACGCAGTGCTGTGGAGCGTGAATCCTTCCGTCAGTTGAAGCTCAATATCTGGCTCGACCAGTCCACCAGCCCGTTTGTGGACATGGCTGTCTACGACGAAGGCGCTGGCGAGATCGATCTTGAATCTCTTCACGGATTGCCCGCGTGGATCGGCGTAGACATGAGCGCCACGACCGACCTGACGGCGGTCGTGGCCTGCGTCCGCGACGATGAGCGCTACATCCTTCTGCCGAAGTTCTTCCTACCCGGTGACGACCTGCGCGCCCGTGGCGACCGTGACGGCGTTCCCTATGTCGCATGGGCCGAACAGGGGCACGTCACGCCGACGCCCGGCAACGCCATTGATTACCGCGCCGTCGAGGCTGGCATCCGCGAGTTCTGCGACTTGTTCGACGTGCGCGAGATCGCGTTCGATATCGCCTACAGCCAACCCGTCGCCGGTCCGCTCGGCGACGAGGGCTATCCCGTTACGACCCTTCGCCAAGGATGGGTTACGCAGTCGCCCGCCCTCAACGAGCTTGAGCGCGTGATTGTCGAGCGCAAGCTTGTCCACGGCGGACACCCGGCGCTGCGTTGGTGCTTCGGCAATGTAGCCATCCACACCGACAGCGCCGGCAACCGCACCATGCACAAGGGCAAATCACACGGCGACAAAAACCGCCGTATCGACGGCGCGGTCGCGTCGTGGATGGCAGTCTCCCGTGCTGCCGCCGACGAACCCGCCCCGCTTTCCATCTATGCGTCCGACGATTTCGACCCGGCGCTTTGCACGATCTTTTAGGAGCCTCATGTCCCGCGATACAGAACAGCTTGTCGTCACGCTCGAAGCGCGCGTTAACGATTTCCAGCGCCAGATGCAGCGTGCCGAACGACGCGCCAGCCAGAGCTTCGGCACGATGGAGCGCCGCGCGCAACAGGCCGGCAAGAGGATGGAGGACTCGCTTCGCTCATCCACGGCGAACATAAATCGCCTTCTCAGCGGCCTTGGCGTCGGCATCTCCCTCAACGAGCTTCGCAACCTTGCCGAGACTTGGACGGACCTGACCTCGCGCGTCAACATCGCGGCAGGCTCGCAGGAACAGGGCGCGGCTGTCATGGCTCGCGTCTCCCAAATTGCCCGGCGCACCTATTCCGACCTTAGTCAGACGGCAAACGCCTACGTGGCGAACAGCCAAGCTCTGAAAGACCTCGGCTATTCCACGCAGACGCAGCTTGATTATACCGAAGCCCTGAACAATGCGCTTGTCGTCTCGAACGCGAAGGGGCAGCAGGCCGAAAGCGTCATGGACGCCCTGTCGAAGGCTATGGCGAATGGCGAGCTTCGCGGCGATAACCTGAATACCGTGATCGGGACAGGCGGGCGCGTAGCGCAGGCCCTCGCCGATGGCCTTGGCGTCACCGTCACAGAACTGCGTGCCCTCGGGCAGCAGGGCAAGCTTACCAGCGACGTTGTGGTGAAAGCCCTTACCGGCGAGCTTGGCAAGCTTCGCGAGGAAGCCGAATCCATGCCGGCGACTATCTCGGACGCCCTTGTGCTCTTGCGTAACAGCCTGACGCAGTATGTCGGCAAGCTCAACGAAGCGAACGGCGTCACGTCCATCTTCTCGGACGGCATCATTCTCGTCGCCGACAATATCGAGACGATCGCGGCCGGCGCAGCTACGGCCGGCCTTGTGATCAGCGGGAAATACGTGCCGGGTTTGGTGCGCGCCACGGCAGCACAGGCAGCCATGATCGCGACGAACCCGTTCCTGTTGCTTGTATCGGCCATCGGCGCTGCCACGTTCGCCCTCTCGGCCTTCGGCGACCAGATCACGCCGATTGAAGGCGATCTTGCGAACATGCAGGACTATGCCGGGGCGGCTTGGACCGCGATCAAGGAAGGTGCTTACGCGGCGGGCACTGGCATCAACGATACCCTCGTTACTGCCATCAACTTCATCTCGGAAGCCATCGGCGGGGCTGAAGTCTCGTTCGGCGACCTCGCTGATTTCGTGAAGTCCGTCACCAACCAGATCATCGGCGAGCTTGGCCTCGTCTATGATACCGTCCGCATTGCGTTCACGAAGCTGCCCGGCGCGGTCGCAGAGGCAGTCGTCAACGCAATGAACAGCATGATCGCCGGGATTGAAAGCGGCCTGAATGGCGTTGTCGAGGCGGTAAACAGCACGATCACCAGCATCAACAGCGTCGGCGAGCGCGTCGGCGTCTCCCTTGGCACTATCAGTTCCGTCACCCTCGGCCGCATCACGAACGCCTATGAAGGTGCTGGCGCTGCCGCAGGCGAAGCGTTTGCCGATGCCATGCGAAACGCCGGTAATGATCATGTCGGCGCAGCCCTTGGAGCATGGCGCAACGCTGCCAACCAGCGCGCACAGGATCGCCTCGCAAACCAGCCCGAAGCGCCGCAGATCGATAGCGAGGATAACCCTGTCGCCCGTGCCCGACCCGGTAGCGGCAAGGGATCAGGCGGTGGCGGCTCGGGCCGTGGTGGACGCGGACGCGGCGGTAGGGGTGGTGAGAATGAGTTCGACCGACAGGTAGGCCAGATCAACGAGCGCATTGCCGCGCTCAAGATGGAAACCGAAGCCCGGCGCGGCCTCACTGGCACCTTGGACCAGCAGGACGCAGCATTGGAGCGCGCACACCTTCGTCATGAGCTTCTCGTTGCAGCCCAAAAGGCCGGCCTCGCCATCACGCCGGAACTGGAAAACCGTATCAACGCGCTCGCCGACGCCTATAGCTCGGCTTCGCTTGAGGCCCAGGCACTTGCCAAATCGCAAGAGGATGCAGCCCAGCGCGCCGATGAGTTCAAGTCCATGTCGTCGGACCTGTTGAAGGGGTTCGTCTCGGACCTGCGCAGCGGCAAGGGGCCGCTCGACGCGCTCCTGTCCGGTCTCGACAAAATCGCCGACAAGCTCCTCGACATGGCGTTGTCCAATCTGTTCGAAAACGCGCTCGGCGGCCTCGGGGGTGGATTGTTCGGTAAGCTCTTCGGCTTTGCTAATGGCGGCGAGGTGAAAGGCTACGCCACTGGTGGGCATGTGCGCGGTCCGGGCACCGGGCGCAGTGACAGCATCCCGGCCATGTTGAGCAACGGCGAGTATGTCATCAACGCACGCTCGACCGCGAAGCACCGCGCCTTGTTGGACGCGATCAACAGCGGCACCCTGCCGGCGTTCGCAGACGGCGGGCCTGTCGGACGTGCGCGGAAGGTGGGCAACGCGGGGGCGGCGAGCGCCGGGCAAAGTATCACGATTGCGCCCGCGATTACCGTAAACGCCAATGGCGGCACGCCGGAACAGAATGCGGACCTCGCGCGCCAGACCGCGAAAGCTGCCGAAAACTCCATCCGCGCGATTGTTCAGCAGGAGTTTCGCAGCGCGACCAGACCGGGCGGAATCCTTCGCTGACGATAGCGCTTCCCTCCCGGACTCCCCCTGTGTCATAATCGTAGCGCACACAACACATCGGGCGAGCGGCAGAGGAAGTCACTCGCGGACATAAGAAACCCCACCACGAGTCTTTGCGGGATCGTGATGGGGCTAACAATGCTGTTTTGATAGGATTAATATAACGTGCTGTGTGTAAATGATCAACCATTATCGTCTAGCGAAATCGATGAATTGTTCGCTGAGTTCTATCGTGACGATTTTGGCAGTCTGGTAAATCCCGAAGCCTCAGAATCACGCCCGACGCCGAGCCTTGAAGGCCCGCAAGCCGGGGCTTTGGGCCATCTTGCCCCAGCGCCCGCATGTGACGAGACTTTAGTATGGGAAACTCCTGTCTCCACTAACAACCCTCCATCTACCAACACGCTGACAGAGACGCACACCCACGCAGACACCGTTCAAGAAACACTTGCGAACACGCTCACGGAAAAATCGTCGGCGCGCGCCAGCATCCATTCGTCCCCGTCTGTCCCTGACCTGAAAGACGTCCGCGAACGCGCCGACAACTGGCTCGCGTCACAGTCGAAGACATTCCAATCGAAGCAGAAGAATCGCCAAACGCTCATACAAGCCCAAGAGGCGCTTTCTACACGCTGGCGCGACCTCAGCGGCCCAACTCGCGCAAACGCTCTCACACGGGCCTGTATGGCAGCCGGCGAGACGTATCCTTTCACGCTGAACTTGAACCCTGCGACTGAGAAGGCCGCGCTCGCATCCGGCGCACCGCACACCTACCTCGCCAAGCGTATCACGCGGCACCTCAAGCCTATCCTCGGCGAACCTCTGTTCTGGATCGTCACGGAACAGGCCCAGAACACCGATCGCTCAGCACGTCTTCACGTCCATGGCTGCATCCGCGCCGACGAAGAGACCCTCCCGGCCGTTCGTGAGGCGCTACGCAAAGCAGGCGGCGAATGGGAACAGCACCGGCAGTTTCAGGCGCATATCCTCAAGGACGCGCCTGATTTTGGATGGCACGAGTATGTCAGCAAAGAAACCAAAACGTTCGCCGCGCCGCTCATAGCCAAACAACGTGCTCAGGCTATCCACGACGGGAAACGCGCCAGACGGAAAGCATACCGCGATCCCGCACCTAGATCATGAGCTTCCCGGCACACCAACTTCTATTCATTTATCATAAGTCATTTTTTACTTATCTTATTTTATTTAAATAACTTCTTGCGTTCTGTCACGACCTGAATCAGAATCACAAATGCGCCGAATGGCTCGGCGCTTGATCCTCCCTGAGTATTCAACGTGACAACCATCGAGTTCCCGGAACTGCCCGACCAACAGTATGAATCCATTGTCAGCCTTCTCCTGAAAACGGCGCACGCGCTCAACAGGCGCTCCATGCTCGACGCCGCAGACGTGCGCGGCTTCCTTGCCGAGATGAGCATCTTTCCGATCAGCTCAAGCGAAGTCTGCGAGGCCCTGACGCCCGCCCCGGCCGACATTGGCAAGAGCCTGACGCCTACGCCGAAGCACACTCTCTCGAACGCGCTCTATCGGCTCGTGTAGCTGCGTCCGGCAGACACCTCCATTCGCCGGCCCGAAAATATTTGCCCCGCCCTACTTGCGATCCGGTTTTGGTTACAATAGATGTAACTGTAGCGAGCAAGGAGGTTTTATGGCGCTGACATCGGCACAGAAGCAGCAGCGATTTCGCGAAAGGCAGAAAGCCAAGGAGGACGCGGAGGCCGCCGAGATGGCGACTTACATTCGTCGCCCCTTCTCGGAATTCTTCACCGAGCACAAGGACCACGACTGGAACAGTTCAGTCGAGGAAATGGCCGACCACGCCGGCCTAATTCTTCCGAACCTCGAAAGCGAGGAGTTCAAGGAGTTCGAGGAAAACCACCTAGCTGATTTTGAGTGGGCTAATCGCGGGGCAATGACCCGCGCGATGCTTCTGCGCGCAGCGTTCTATGAAGGTTATCGCGTGCTAACGGACATGCTCAACCAGTATCAGCGCGAAGAGATAGAGGCGCGTATCGCCGAGATCGAAGCGGCTGACCTGTCAGACCCGGCCGTTAAGAAGCAGGCACTCGGCGAGATCGTGAAGCTCAACAAGCTTCTCGACAAGCTCAAGAAGACCGAGCGGCTGTCGTTCCCATACATGGAACACAAGCTACTCGGCTAACCGCAGCGAACCGAAGCAAGAGATTCCAACCGACGCGGCTCCAACCGCGCCGGAAGGATAAGCCACGCCTCGGCGTGGAATGCAGGCCCGCGCAATGGCTTAGGAACCGCGCGGGAACGTCAACAGGCCGATACGGCCGATGAAAGGGCAATAACATGCGCAAGCGCACCACATCAAATGATATCACCGGCCGCGACGGCTACATTGTTACACAGGCGTTGATCTACGCAATCGCGCATATTCAAAATCTTCCGGAAGAAGATCAGGAATGGGCAAATATGCGCGACATGTGCAGGCTCGTGCGGGCTTCGACGTCTCCGTTCATTCCGCAGTTCATGCTTAGCGTCAAAAATCACACCGGCACGCTTCCGAACCTCTGGCCGGAGGAAGAGGGCGACTTGTCTGCCTCGGAGCTTACGGCGCGTGACGAGTTTCAAGCAGAGTTGGCCGCGTTTGAAGAGCGGATGAATTTGCTCAGCAAGGGAGCCTACGCGCTCATGACGACCAACGATGGAACTGCGCAGGTGATGGGGGATGACGGGCGCGGAAGACTCGACGCCTACCTCCTGCCGGCCGGCTGATGCCAATCTGCCCTGACGAGTGTCGTCAGGGCAGCCCTGCCAAAAGATCCATCTACAGAAGGATTACCGCACATGAATTTGCGGGACAAACAGTCGTGCGCCATTTGCAGCGCCAGCCCAAGCCAAGTAATCAGCCTTTCTTCCCATCCATCGCGCGGCGGTCATGCTCCCAGTGCAGTTCGCGGCCTCTTCGTCGATCTCGTCGAAGCCTACGCAATTGGACACGCCATGACGATTTGGGAGCATCGCAAACTCCGCGAACTGACCGGTAAGTTATGGAATTGCACTGATGCACTTCCCTGGCATTTGTATGGAGATATCGAAGCACTACAGTGCACAGTAGAAAAGATGCCTACGACCTACGCTCAAGCTGCTCGCTTCATACGCCAGCGGATGCTAAGAGACCGGCCGCGCATTCGTATACAAGCTGTGAGCCGGCCGCTTGCGCCTTGATCGACCTTAAGAGGTTTCGCTCTTGAGCAAGCCCTTACCTGACTCTCGCTACAAGCCCTGAATGCGGAACCTAACGCCCGATCCGAGGCTGCCGCTTTCCCCGTATATCCTCGATAACCTGCTCTCCCTGAACATTAAGCGCCCTATGCAGCATCGGATGGAGATGGACTTTTGTTTCTAGGTCAATCGTTTCCGGATTGATCACCGGCACGTCTTTATATGCGTAGATGTAGCGCTCCCCCGCTGATGTCTTCACGCCGACTGCACCAATTCGATACAGCTCGCTGACCAGCATTCGACATGTATGCATTACGGCTGCCTCGGTCCCGTTAGCGAGGTAAGCATCAACTGCCTTTTTGATCGGGTCGGTTCGCGAAGTTATTCTCTGATCAACTTCCAGAACGAAGTCGTCAAAAAACTCTTTGGCCGCAATCTCGGCTGACTTAAATCGCCCCCTTCGATTTGCCAGTAGGCGGAACGCAACCTCTAACGAAGGAAAGGCGCTCTGCCATTCGTGGATAAGCGCCTGCATTCTTATCCGCGAGTATTCCGACTCGGCTTCCTTCACGATCTTCTGCGTAACTTCCGTTGCGCCTTGAGCGCGTTCCAGACATTCATTGATGAATGAAATGACGTCTCTAGGGCGATGCAATGTCCTTTCAATGATATAATCAATAGGATCTTTCCCAGCGACCTTGCTTTTAAATATGTCGTCAAAATGGACGTCCTTCGAGGTATACTTCCTTTTATAAAGTGAGTTAATCCGCTTCGCGACAAGCTCCTTCAATTGCTCTGGCGACCAGACTATCCGAAGGAAATAATCGTCGTATTTCTCGCGCTGAAAACCAGCGTCTTGATTTTCCTGAACAACTCTCTCAATGACGTCCTCTCGGATTGCCACGACAATCTTCAAATTTGGTATCTTGTTGAATGACCTTAGGCATTCGATGAGAGCGCGAATAAGATCAAAACGAATTTCCTCATCGACCCACTTCTCGTCCAATCTGTCAATGATAATGTAGTATTGTTGAGCGTATTTTTCGCTTTGATGAGCTGTAGACAATAGTTCTAGAACACGGTTCAGTTCTGCCAGCTGAGAAGCGTTTACAATCTTCTTAGCACGCGCGACAAACTCAGAGCGTTTCTCACCACTTAGGGTTCGCGCGTATCCTGCCCGTGTAGTAAATTTATGCAGCTCTGCGCCAAACTCAAGGCCGACTTTCGACTCTAATTTTGAAGTGACCTCTTTAATATTCTCGTCCATTGTAATAAAAAAACGATTTGACCATTCTTCAAGATACTTAAGTGCAGATTGCTTTCGACCATCCGAAGAAAATATGTCACGCAGCCATTCGAATAAGTTTCTTGATGCCTCTTTGTTTTGAACGCCGTATCGAAGCCTTATGAACTCTAAGCACAAAACGTGCTTCCAGAGAGCCTGAAAAAACAAGTCCAGATCTACATCAAGTGAGTTCAAAAAGCGAATGATATCAGAGTTTGCAACATAATTCATAGAGAGATCAGAAAGATCAACAGAAGATGTAGTCTTTTGATATTGCTTTTCTATCATCTTGGCTATGGCTGTTTTGCCTCCACCGGTCCGAGCGGTGATAAACATGCGCGAGTTATTCGTCTCGCGAGCCACCGAATACGCGGGATGGTCTACAAAACAATCGAACAAAAACTCATTATCTTCTTCGGCCGCCATGTTACCAATTGTCGTATCTGGCCGGATTACAACTGGATTATTTCTTAAGTCCTTGGCCATAGCCGCTCCGCGCTACCCTGATATGTTAAAAATTCCGGCGAATCATATGACCTAAAATAATACTACGTTTGCCTGCGGTCCGCTCAAGCGGGCCGCAAGCGGATTTTCCCCTTGCAACTCCTGGGCGCTACCCCGTGCGCAGTCGCAGGCGTTACCGAATTGGCTGGTTACGACGTTACAAAGGGATTGCTAACCTGTTGATTGAATTATAATTAGTCAGACTTCAATCCTCTCTCGCAGCACCATCCTATCCTTTTGAACCGTGACGGTCAGGAGCTTCGGTCCAGCACGCGGCCGGGCGGCATCCTTCGCTGATTATTATTGGCGAATGCGAATGATCACAGCGTTTGCAGATCCGATGATCCCCTGTCATCATGAGGTGCCGATCTGGCGATGCCCATACGTAAGACAGGCTGATGCAGGCCATTAAACATCTTGTGCAAAACCGAATAGTGTGCGCGTTGGTGGCTCTGATAGTCCCGGCTGTTGTTCTGTTTATAGCCAGCAGTGACATCATCTTAAGTCCAGCCTTCCGATTGGCTTTGATTATTCCGGGTGGCTTACTCGGAATGGCCGTCTCGTTAGTGATCTATCCGTTTGCGATGGCGTTTTACGACTCTGGATCGATGGATGGGGATGAGGGTCCGGCATTCTACATCGCGATCAGTTCTCTTTGCGGGATCGCGTTCTGGTGGTTCATCGGCTACGTTACGCTGATACTCCTTAGAAAGCGCATTGGCGGGACTTGGACGAAAAAGGCGTAATGCCTGCCCACTAAAATCACATGAGCACGCGGCGAGCCGCCGCTTTCGCATTCTCACGATCGTTGACGACTGCACGCGCGGGACGAGTTGCTGATGCGGAGCTCGTGGTCGGGGAAATCTCTCCGTTTGTCTTGCGACGGCCCCAGCCTACCTTTGGCTGTGTCAACGGAGACCGATCATGCACATCCTACCCCTGAGCAAGGATCCCCAACCGGACGAGGCGGAGTTCAACGCCTTCTTCCCTTCGAAGTTCTCGTTGAAGGAGTTCACCAGCGCCAAGAGCGACCTCGAGGGTGCCGATTATCCGCAACCCTACCGCGGCAAGCGTCGCATCCTCGTCATCGGTACGGACGAGCGCTATCTGCGAATGGAGAACGGCACCCTGTTCTCGACCGGCAACCATCCGGTCGAGACGCTCGTGCCGATGTATCACCTGCACAAGGCCGGATTTGAGTTCGACATCGCGACGGTTTCGGGCAATCCCGTCAAGTTCGAGTTCTGGGCCATGCCGAACGAGGACGAGGCGATCACCGGTCTTCACAAAGCCTATCTCGATCGTTTTCTCAGCCCCCTCAAATTGTCGGACGTGGCCGCAACGCTGGGTGCGGACACCGACTATGCAGCGATCTTCATTCCCGGCGGACACGGCCCCCTGGCCGGCCTGCCCTTCAGCGACGACGTCGCATCGACGATCCGCTGGGCGTTCGACAACGATCGCCACCTGATCTCCATCTGCCACGGCCCTGCCGCCTTCCTGGCCTGCGCCAGGGACGGAAACTCGGGAGAGTTCCCATTTGCCGGCTACACGATCACCGCGTTTCCGGATGCCGCGGACGCGATGACGCCGGACATCGGGTACATGCCGGGCCATCTGACGTGGAAGTTCGGCGAGAAACTGAAGGCCCTGGGCGTGACGATCGCCAATTCGGAGCCCGATAATTCGGTCCATAAGGACCGCAAGCTCCTGACGGGCGCAAGCCCGTTTGCGGCAAACGAGCTCGGCAAGCTGGCTGCAAGGACACTCCTTGACGAGGTTGGACCACACTGACCAAAGGCGGTGCGGCGTCGGAGGCGAGGCCTGCGCGCCGCACCGCCAGCTCTTCCAGTTCTGCATGCCTGACGCGTAAAACCATCACGTGCGGAGACTTTTCATCTCTGCTCTGCGCGCCACTTGCTCCTTCATTCGCATGAAGGAGATCGCATCATGGCCAGGACGGTAGCGGACCTCGTGGTTGAAACGCTGGTATCGGCGGGAGTGTCGCGCATCTGGGGCGTCACGGGAGACAGCCTGAACGCCATAAACGACAGCCTCCAGCGATCCGGCTCCATCGCGTGGATGCATGTCCGCAACGAAGAGGCCGGCGCTTTCGCCGCCGGGGCGGAGGCGCACGCGACGGGCAAGCTGGCCGTCTGCGCCGGCAGCTGCGGACCGGGGAATCTCCACCTCATCAACGGTCTCTACGATTGCCACCGCAACCGGGTGCCGGTGCTGGCGATCGCCTCGCATATCCCGTCTTCGGAGATCGGCCTGAACTATTTCCAGGAAACGCATCCGACCGACATTTTCCGCGAGTGCAGCCACTTCGTCGAACTCGTCACGGATCCGCGCCAGATGCCGGAAGTCCTGCACCGGGCCATGCGTGCGGCCATCGGCCAGCGTGGTGTCGCCGTGATCGTGCTTCCGGGTGACGTCACGCTCAAGCCCGCCGCCGGCGGGCGCATGCCGCCCTTCGCCGCGATGGAGCCGCCGGTGGCGACGCCGGACGATGCGACCTTGCGCCGGCTGGCGCTGATGCTCAATGCCGCACCCGCCGTTACGCTTTTGTGCGGCAGCGGCTGTGCCGGCGCCCATGGCGACGTGGTCGCGCTGGCCGAGGCGCTGCAAGCGCCCATCGTTCATGCCTTTCGCGGCAAGGAGCATGTCGAATGGGATAATCCGTACGATGTCGGCATGACGGGGCTGATCGGCTTTTCTTCCGGGTATCACGCCATGATGGAGTGCGACGCCCTGCTGATGCTGGGGACGGATTTCCCCTACCGGAACTTCTATCCGGCGGGAGCGAAGATCGGCCAGGTCGATATCGACCCCCAGGCGCTGGGCCGCCGCGTGCCGCTGGACGTCGCGGTGCTTGGCGACGTGGGCGAGGCCGCCAGGCGTCTGCGTGGCATGATAGAGCCGAATCGCGACGCCGGCTTCCTCGACTCGGCCCGCGCCCATTACCGCAAGGCACGCGAGGGGCTCGACGATCTGGCAACGCCCTCCGCGTCGGGCAAGCCGCTGCACCCGCAATACGTGACAAAGGTGCTGGACCGGCTGGCCGACGACGACGCCGTCTTTACCGCCGATGTCGGCACGCCCGTCGTCTGGGCGGCGCGCTACCTGCGTATGAACGGCAAGCGGCGGCTGATCGGCTCATTCAACCACGGCTCCATGGCCAACGCCATGCCGCAGGCCATCGGCGCGCAGGCGGCCTTTCCCGGGCGGCAGGTGATTTCCATGTCGGGCGATGGCGGCTTCACCATGCTGATGGGCGACGTGCTGACGCTTTCCCAGCACGATCTGCCGGTGAAGATCATCCTCTTCAACAACGGTCAGCTCGGCTTCGTGGCGATGGAGATGAAGGCGGCCGGTTATCTCGATACCAACACGTCGCTGCACGGGGCCGACTTCGCGGCGCTGGCCGAGGCGGTGGGCATACGCGGATTGCGCGTGCGCGATTCGGCCTCGCTGGAAAGCATTCTCGCGGAAGCGCTGGCCCATCCCGGGCCGGTGCTGGTGGACGTGCCCATCGAGTCGCAGGAACTGGTGATTCCACCGAAGATCAAGGCGGAGCAGGCGAAGGGGTTCAGCCTCTATGCCCTGAAGGCCGTGTTGAGCGGGCGCGGCGACGAGGTGCTGGAACTGGCGAGCGCCAATCTCTTGCGCCGGCGGTAAGCCGGCCGCTCAGACGCAGAGATAGCCGCCGTCGATGGGCAGGATCGTTCCCGTGACATAGGCGGCGAGGGGCGAGGCAAGGTAGAAGACGCCGCCGACCAGGTCTTCCGGCTCGCCCCAGCGCTTCAGCGCGGTGCGCTGCTCGATGGCGGCACTGCGCTCCTTGTCGGCGGTCAGTCCCTCGGTCAGGGGGGTCCGGATCCAGCCCGGCGCGATCGCGTTCACGCGGATGGCGTCCGGCGCGTAGGCGATGGCGAGCGAGCGCGTCAATTGCGCGATGCCGCCCTTGCTGGCCGAATAGCCCGGCACCAGCCCGCCTCCGAAATAGGACAGCATCGACGCGGTGTTGACGATGGATCCGCCCTGCCGCGCCAGAAGCGGCCGGGCGCCCGCCGCCATGCGCATGCTGCCGTTGAGGTTGATATCCACCACCTCGGCGAACACCTCCGGATCCAGTTCCGCGCCGCGCCGGATGATGCCGGCGCAATTGACCAGGATATCGAGGGCATCGAGCCCCGCGAAGAAGGCGCTGACCGCACCCGCGTCGCGCACGTCGAGCGCCTCGAGGCGGGCGCCTGTCAATATCGGGTCGGCCTCTGCGCGGGCGATGTCGGCCTCGCCCGCGCCGGTGCAGGTCACGCGCGCACCCGCCGCCAGGAAGGCCGAGGCGACCGCGGCGCCGATGCCGGACGTGCCGCCCGATACGAGCACATGCCGCCCGCCGGCCCAACCGGAGGCCCAGCCATGCGCCGCGCGCAACGCCTCAGCGGACGAACTGGTCGACATAGTCGCTCCCAAGGCCGACCTTTTCGTAGTGGGCGCGGCACATGTCGATCTTGGTGAACACGTCCTCGAAGCCGACATGCCGGTCGTTTTCGTCCAGATAGACCATGCAGCCGGTGATGTTGAAGAAGGTGATCATTTCAGGCACGTCTTCCGGCACGGTCAGCGTGTGGATTTCGCCCGGCGGCTCCATGACGTAGGAGCCTTCGGTCGCTACCCAGTCATGCTCCAGGTAATGCCATCTGCCCTTCAGCACAAAGCCGTGCACGGGGTTGGGGTGAAGGTGCCGCGACAGGACGCCCGACTTGCGCACCCGCAGGAGGTTGCACCATTGCCCGGCCAGCGTGTTCAGCATCAGGGGACGAAACCAGACGTCCGGCGCTTGCGGGACCCAGACGCGCTCGTCGTCCGGAACGGCCGGTACGACGATCTCGTGCGGGGCAAGCCGGTGTGTCGTGCCCTTCATGTCGCGATAGAAACTGCTGTTCATCCTCGCTTGTCCTCCCTCGGCGCGGATGGTGCCGGCTTGCTGCCGACTTGATTCCCAAGTCGAACTTACGATCAATGGTCGCAACGAGGGAAGGGGACCAACGCATGGATCTTGGAATCGCCGGCCGTACGGCCATCGTCTGCGCCTCCAGCAGGGGACTTGGCCGGGCCTGCGCGACGGCGCTGGCACGCGAGGGCGCGCGCGTCGTGATGAACGGCCGCACGCCCGAATCGATCGAGCCCGTGGCGCGCGCCATCGCCGACGAAACGGGGGCCGATATCGTGCCCGTCGCCGGCAATTTGGACGATGCCGGCCTGCGGGCCGAACTGGTGGCGGCTGCCGGCGGGCAGGTCGACCTGCTCGTCAACAACAATGGTGGGCCACCCCTGCGGGATTTCCGCCAGGTGGACGAGGCGGCGATGCTGGCCGGCCTGCAGGCCAACATGATCGCGCCGATCGACCTCGTGCGGCGCGTCATCGACGGCATGGTCGAGCGGCGTTTCGGCCGCATCGTCAACATCACTTCCGCCTCGGTGAAGATGCCGCTTCCCATGCTGGACCTTTCCAGCGGGGCGCGTGCCGGCCTGACAGGTTTTCTGGGCGGCGTGGCGCGGCAAGTGGCCGGGGCCAACGTCACCATCAACTTCCTGCTGCCCGGCGCCTTCGATACGGACAGGCTGAACGGCTCGATGGAGCGGGAAAGCGCGGCGCGCGGGGTCGATAAGGCGCAACTGGAGGACGAGCGTCGCAAGGGCATTCCGGCCGGCCGCTTCGGCACGCCGGAAGAATTCGGCGCGGCCTGCGCCTTCCTGTGCTCGGCACAGGCCGGTTATATCACCGGCCAAAGCCTCCTGATCGATGGCGGCACCTATCCGGGCATCGTCTAACCCTTGCCATCGGACGCGCGTCGCGCACTTATCCGACGTCGCCATGCATTTCCGGGTGAGGTCGCTTGTTCGAGTTCCTGACGCGCGCCGCATTCGGCGTTGCAAGCATCGTTCTCATGCTGCTCGCCGGCGGGCTCATCGTCTATGCGCTGGCGGACGTCTGGCAAAGCTGGACGGTGCCCGACCAGGATGTCGGCCCGGCGCTCCTGGAAGCCGTCGGCTACACCGTCATCGCCATCGCGGTCTTCGACGTCGGCAAGTACCTTCTCGAGGAGGAGGCGATCCGTGGGCGCGAGATGCGGCAGGCGGCCGAGGCACGCCGCAGCCTGACCAAGTTCATCTCCACCATCGTCATCGCGGTGCTGCTGGAGGCGGTCGTGACGGTATTTCAGGCGGGCAAGGAAGACTTCTCCCGCATGGTCTATCCGACGATCCTCCTGTTTGTCGGCGTGCTGCTGTTCGTCGGGCTCGGAGCCTATCAATTACTGAGCGTCAGCGCCGAGTCGCAGGTGAGCGACCCACCCGAAAAAGACGATGAAGGCGCGCTCTGAGCGACTTGCGGCGGCTGAAGTGGACGAGTGCTTCCGCCGGCTGCGGGCGCGGATGCCGGGCCGCATTGCCGGTGCGAAGGGGCCGAAGGGCGAAGCCGACCCCTTCCGGGCGCTGGTGGCCTGCATGCTTTCGGCCCAGAGCCGGGACGCCAACACCCGGCTTGCCGCAGAGGCGCTGTTCCGTCTGGCGGATACGCCCGATGGCATGCTGACGCTGGACGAAGCCGTCATCGCCGACGCGATCCGCCCCTGCGGCCTCTACAATGCAAAGGGACGCAACATCCTGCGGATGGCCGCGGCCCTGTCGGAGCGGCATGGCGGGATGGTGCCGACAACGCGCGAAGGCCTGATGGCGCTGCCCGGCGTCGGCCGCAAATGCGCCGACATCATGCTATCCTTCGTCTACGACCGCCCGGTCATTGCCGTCGATACCCATGTCTTCCGCGTCGCCAACCGACTTGGCCTGGCCTGCGCCACGACTGCCGATCGCACGGCGGACGAGCTTGCCGCCCGTTCGCCCGGATGGGCCTTGCAGGACGGCCATTTCTGGCTGATCCAGTTCGGCAAGGCGGTGTGCCATGCGCGCCGGCCCTCATGTTCCACCTGCTTCCTCTCCGATCTCTGCCTCTGGCGTCGCTCCGATTGACGTGGCTGCTGCTTATTGCAGGCCGAGGAAGTGGAATGGCGCGGCCGGCTGGAAGTCGGCCGTCGCGTCGCCGGAGAAGGTGTGGTCCTGCTGCGGACCGAGGTCCAGACGCTTCACCGGCGCGCCTTCCGAAAAATCGACGGCCTTGAGGTCGACCCAGAACGTGTTGGGCGTCATCGCGGATTCGAAGAAATACAGCCGCTCCTTGTGGTCGTAGACCGTACGCCAGCGGGTCGAGGAAATTTCCGGTTGGTCGGGCGTCGAAATGCCCAATGGCACCGACACGTTGCGGATGACGCCGAAAACGCTGGCGAGCGTCTCCTTGGGCGGGGCAGCCTGCGGGATCGCCCTTATGTAGAAATCGGCCCGTGCGAAGCGGTCCGATGCCCGGTTGGTGCCCGGCAGCATCACCGTGCCGCCGATCTGCGACCAGTAGGAAGCGAGCGCAAGCTGCTCGTCGTAGGTGGGCGAATTCGTCATCACCTGGTACTGGCGTCCGTGATGAACCACCAGCCGCCCGTCGATATACTCGAAGATGGCGCTGTCGCCGGTCGAATCCGACAGGGAGAGATGCAGCGTGGTCAGCCGGTCTTCTCCCGGAACGGCATCCGTGACGACGGTGAAGGGCGGATTACCCATCACCGCCACCGCCTCCGACACGGTCGCGAAATTGTCCAGGGCGTATTGCGCCCATGCGGCAATGGTCAGGCCCGGTTTCGAAGAGGCGTCGAAGGCGGGATATTCGGACTCCGTCAACCACAGAAGGTTTGCCACGAGGCCGCGTTCGTTGACGCCGTCGGTGGTGGATACGTCGTAGCCGGTGGCGACGACCGAGCCGTATCGCGCCGTCCATTCGATCGAATTCTCGCCGGCCTGCCCGTTGCGCGCGATGCCGCGGGGAAGCACGTAGAGATTGGTGCCGATCTCGGCCTTCCAGTCCATGGAGCGCGCCGTAACGACGGCATCGTCGGCGCCGATATAGACGAAACGGGTGCAGGCTAGGGCCGAAGGCGGGGCCGCCAGCGCGGCAAGCGCCAGCGCCGTCGTCAGAAGGATGCGGATGGCGCCTGCGGGTTTAGCCATTGTCGGCCCTTCCGGGAGATGAGGGGTGGTGCGTTGCCGAACTCCGAAAGTCGGATCGTAGAGTAAGGCCGGCTATCCCGCCAGAGCGAGCGAGATGCCGGGCGCGAAGGTCACCAGCAACAATGATGCCTCCCCATGGTCCAACAATGGGACCACGGGGAGGGTATTTCAGCTATGCCTATGGGCGATCAACCAACGGATTTGTGAGCCAGGTGGGATCGCCGTTCGTGTCAGGCGCGGTCCCGGGGCTCATCGAGACGGGACAGCACTGCGAAGGACAGGATGGCGGACAAAAGCATGAAGCCGCCGACAATGGTCATCGGCAAGCCGTAGCCGCCGGTCCAGTCCTTGACCGCGCCGGTGATGTACGGTGCGGCGAAGCCCGCGATGTTGCCCATCGTGTTGATGAGGGCGATGCCCGCGGCCGCCGCCGCCCCGGTCAAGAACCGTGCCGGGAAGGACCAGAAGTTCGGCAGCGCCGAGAAGATGGCGCAGGCCGTCAGCGTGATGACCGCGATGGTCGTGGTGGGCGTCGGCATGGCCAGGGCCAGCGGGATGGAAACCGCGCCCAGCAACGCCGGAAGGCCGATATGCCAGGGGCGCACGCCGCGGCGGGAGGCGTCGCGGCTCCACAAGACGAGGGCGATTGCGGCCGGCAGATAGGGGATCGCCGTGATGAGGCCGCGTTCCATGACCGTGAACCGGGTGCCGAACTCGGCTTCGAAGCCACCGATGATGGTGGGCAGGAAGAAGCCCAGGGCGTAGAGCCCATAGATGAAGCCGAAATAGATCAGCGACAACAGCCACACCCGGCCGCTCATCAACGCCTTGCCCGTATTGCGGCCATGGCTCGCGGCCTTGACCTTGTCTTCCCGCGCAAGTTCTCCGTTCAGCCAGTCGCGCTCCTCCTGCGTCAGCCAGCGCGCGTCGTTCGGCGTGTCCGGCAGGTAGAAGAATGTGATGATGCCGACGATGATGGCCGGCACGGAGACGCCGAAGAACATGATGCGCCAGCCCTCGAGGCCGAAGGCGCCATGCGCTTCGATCAGGGCGGAGGCGATGGGTGCGCCGATCACCGTCGTCAGCGGCTGCGCCACGTAGAAGACGGCCAGCACCTTGGCGCGGTGGCGCGCCGGCACCCACATGGACAGGAACAGGATCGCGCCGGGAAAGAAGCCGGCCTCCGCGACGCCGAGCAGGAAGCGCAGCCAGTAGAGCTGCGTCGCGCTCTGCACGAAGGTGAAGAGCAGCGAGACGATGCCCCAGGTGACCATGATGCGGGCCAGCCATTTGCGGGCGCCGAACTTGTGCAGGGCCAGGTTGCTGGGGATCTCGAGGGCGATGTAGCCGACGAAGAAGATGCCGGCGGCGAAGCCGAACTGCGCGGCCGTCAGCCCCAGATCCTGCGTCATGCCGTTCGGTCCGGCAAAGCCGATGGCCGTGCGGTCGAGGAAGTTGATGAAGAACATCAACCCCAGAAATGGCACGAGACGCCAGGTGATCTTGCCGATCGCCGATGTCTCGACGGAATTGGTCGTTTGCATGCTGTGTCGAACCCCCCAACGAGGAAAAAAGACGGTCTCTTCGGCCGGGCCCCTCGTCCCGGCCGATCGTATCTGCGTCAGCCGCCGTCCCGGATGCGCACGAAGTAGTCGTCATTGCCGACCTGTCCGCCTTTCAGCGCCACTTCGAGCCCGTCGAATGCGGGGTCGGTGCTGTAGGCCGTCGACAAGGGAGAGCCGGGCGTGTCCGCCATCGGCAGGCGCGGCGTCAGCGCAAAGACCGCCAGTTGCCGCAGCGCATGGCTGGACGTATCGCCGCCGGCGATGACGGCACGCTTAAGCCCGGCGCGGCGGACGAGCTCCGCCTGCAGGCGGCCGAGGCCCCGGCCGATGGCGTGACGGGCGCCCGGAGCATCGGCGATCTCGCCGCCGAGATCGCTTTCCGGCCCCATCGCGGTATGGACGATCACGCTGCCACCCTCGGCCAGCGTCGAATGGGCGCGGGCGGCAACGGCCTGTACCGCCGCTTCGTCGCCGGCGACGAGCGCGCGCGGGTCCAGCGCGATGGCCGTAAAACCCAACGTCCCGGCGTGGGCGATCTGCCGTGCGGTTGTGGGCGAGCAGCTACCCGATACCACGGACAAACGCTCCACTGCGGGCAGCGGGTCGAAACGCCCGGCGCCGGACGCCTCGCCGCCCGAGATGAAGGCGTGGGCCAGGGCGTATTCCACGCCGGAGGAGCCGACGACGAAACGACATCCGGCCCTGGCGAGCCTGCGCAACTGCACGCCCGCCGCCGCCTGGCCATGCAGGTCCATGACGTCGATGAACACGCCGCCCGGCTCCCCCGCGATCGCGCGGTCGACGGCTGCGTCCGGGTCCTTGCCGGTCAGCGCGACGGGATCGACGAGGGCGACGGAAAGGGTCGTCTGCGCGGCGAGATGACGGATCAGGTCCGCCTCGTGCATCGGCGTCACCGGATGGCGGCTCATGACGGGATGGCGGTCGATGCGGAAGACCTCGCCGCGATAGGCTGCGAACAGCGTTGCGAAGGCGGTGTAGCGTTTCAGCTGCGGCGCGCCGACAAGGATGGGAACGGGCCTGTCGCCGAAGGCCTTGCGCCCGAGCTCCAGCGCGCGTCCGATATTGCCGGCATGCGGCGCGGAATCGAAGGTAGAGCAGACCTTGTAATGGCATATCTCCGCGCTCTCGGCCGCCAGCGCGGCGAAGACGGGCGGCAGGTTCTCGTCCATCCACTCCGGCGTTTCGCTGCGGCTGGTGCCGGCGATGCCGAGCGCCCGTACGCCGGGGAAGCGTGCACGCTGGTCCGGATCGGGGATATCCAGAAACAGCACCGCCTCGATACCGGAGAGCGCCAGCGCCTCCATGACGTCGGTCGAGCCCGTAAGGTCGTCGCCATACCAGGTCATCAGAAGGGGGGAAGTCATCGTCGGACGTGTCCTTTGTGCGCTCAGGCGCCACCGCCGCTGCCGAAGCGGGCGATGGATCGTGCAAGTTCGGCATGGTCGCGGGCGTAGGTGGCGAGGTCGATGCCGGCCACGGCGGCCTGCCAGGCTTGCTGCACCGCCCGAACGCCGGCGGCCGGCCCGTCGGGGTGGCTGACGACGCCGCCGCCGCAGAGATAGAGAAGGTTGGTCGTGGCCACCGCCTGCCATGTCGCAGGGGCCTGGCCGCCCCACTGGCCGGAGCAGACCACCGGCAAGGGCCTGTCCTCCGGCTTGAAGAGGGGGGTGTCGAGCGCGCGGAACGAGCGGATGAAGCTGTCGTCCGGCTCCCAGTATTTGGCGCCGATGCCGTTGATCTGGAACTGGTCGACACCGAGCAGCCGCCAAAAGGTCTCGTAGACGGAAAAGTCCATGCCGAGGCCGGAGTGCCGGGTCAGGATATCCCATCCGTTGCGATGGGCATGCAGCACGAGCGACGAGCGGCGGCGAAGGAAGGCCATCGCGCCCATGCCGATGGAGTTGATGTTGACGACGGCGGCGTTGCCGCCCGCCCGCGCGACGAGATCGTGGTTCCGCATCATCGTGTCGGGGTCGGTGGCGGTGATACCGAAAGCGACCATCACCTTCTTGCCGGTCTTCTGCTCATGATCCAGCACCACGGGCATGATGGCGGCGATCCGCTCTTCCAGCGGGGAATAGGCCGGGTTCATCAGCTTTTCGTCGTCCTTGATGAAGTCGACGCCGGCCTCCACCAACTCCTTCACCATGGCGGCCGATTCATGCGGCCGAAGTCCGAGCGCCGGCTTGACGATGGTGCCGATGATGGGCCGCCCGTCGACGCCGGTCAGCCGCTTGCTGCCTGCGATGCCGAACTGCGGGCCCGGCCATGCCGCCGCGAAGGCATCCGGCAGCTTCAGCCCGGTGATGCGGATGCCGCTGAACCCCTTTATGGAATAGACGCCGCCGATAGCGATGGTCATCAACGCGGCGAGATCCGTACCCACCGCCTCGATGGGGAAGGCGATGTCGGCCTCGCCCCGATTGAAGGCGGCCGGCCCGGCCAGATCGTCATGGTCGCGGCCGAAAGACGGTTCGCAGACCGGGGCCAGCGGGCGCACCGCGACAACCTCGGCTGCCACACGCGCCTTCAATTCGGGCGTTTCGCCCGGCAGCGGCACGAAGGTGCCGGTGGACTGGTCGCTGGCGATCTTTGCGGCAAGCTTTTCGACGCTGCCCGGCGTCTCGATGCGATAGGTGACGACGATCCTGTCGCTCATGGCGATACGCCCTCATGACTGGAGCGTTTCCAGACGGAAACCGATAGTGGTATGGTGATGACACCAGCGGGGCACGATGCGCCGCGCCGTGCAGGACCGCATCCATGGACACGACACCGGAGCCGATCGTTCGCCGTAAATTGTCGGACGAGGTCTTCGACCGTCTCAAGGGCATGATCGTTACCGGCGAGCTCGCACCCGGCGATGCCATGCCCGCCGAGCGAGACCTGATGGCGCGCTTCGGCGTCGGCCGCCCCGCCATACGAGAGGCGATGCAGGCCCTGGCCGGCATGGGACTGATCGCGATCAGCCATGGCGAGCGTGCGCGGGTGCTGGCCATGACGCCGCAATCGGTCGTGCGGCAGGTGGACCGCGCGGCCGAGATCATGCTGTCGACCTCGCCGGCCGCATTGGACCATCTGAAGGAGGCGCGCATCCTGTTCGAGCGAGGCGTGGTGCGGCAGGCCGCCGAACGTACCGGGGACGCGGACATCGCCGCTCTTGGCTCCCTGCTCGACGCGCAGCGCGCCGTATTGGGCCGGCCCGACGCCTTCATCGCGGCCGACATGCAGTTCCATACGCGCATTGCCGCCATCTGCGGCAACCCGATCCTTGAGGCGGTATCGCATTCCATGCTGGGCTGGCTCAAGCAGTACCACACGGAGCTTCTGATCTGGTCCGGCCGCGAGAATGTGACGCTGGTCGAGCACCAGGAACTTCTGGATGCGTTGGCCGCGCGCGACCCGGCTGCGGCGGAGGCGGCGCTGGTGCGCCACCTCGAGCGCTCGCGCGAGTTGTACGTTCACCAGGCGGGCTGACGACGGCTTCATGCGCGCACCCGGCCCAGAAGCGCGTAGGGTGCAAGAACCGCCGTTTCGCCGGCGATATCCACCTGCTGGTCGCTGGCGGTCAGATTGGCGAGCCACAGGACCGTCGAACCATCGGCGGCAAGCGCGGCGAAGCCGTCGACCCGCCCGGGCGCGTCGCTGTGCAGCACGAGGCGTGGTCGGCCGGCGAGTTGGGCCAGGGTCCGGAGCGCCGCGAAGGCGGGCGTCTTGCCGCCATCCGGCCGGACCACGCCGCGGGGTCCGCACAAGGAGCTTGCCGTCCAGCATTGCAACTCCGTGCCGGCAAGCCGTGCGGCATAGCCCACCAGCCAGGCTGCTCCGAAGGCGCCGCGGCCGCGCGGATCGTCATGGGCCATCGCAATGCGCCTGCCATAGGGGTTCGGCATCGTGCGCGAGCCATACGGATTCTGCCGCATGCCGATGGTCGTGGGGCCGATGCGGTATGCCGCCGTGCCTATGAAGCTGCGTGTCGACCGCGTGATGTAGGGAATAGCCTCCAGCGTCTGCATGACGCTCCTGTCATCGGCCGCATGTACGATCGGGCAGGTGGCGTGCGTGACGAAGTCGAGCAGCGCGGCCGGCACGCGCTTGCGGTTCAACTCCGTGAAATAGCTGAACATGCCGCCGCCCAGCGCGACGCCGGGGAAGGCCCGGCGCGCCTCGGCATAGATGTCTTCCAGCGGCGGGCAGGGCGGCCATGCGCTGCCCGGTGGGGTCGATCGGCGGTCGACATCGGCCAGCGCCGCGACCGCATGGGGTGCGAGGCCGGAGTGCAGGACGGCCGCAGCGGCGTCGTCGAAAATGCCGGCAAGCGGCCCGGATGTCGGAACGACGAACTCCAGCACGCGCTCCGCCAGCGGAGCGGCGTCCGCCAGGATGCGGAGCCGCTCCAACTCCGCCACGCCATGGCCGATGCCGGGATCGAACGTCAGGAGCAGGCATTGCGGGTTCAGATCCGCCAGCGCATCGCGCGCGGCATCCATATCGACGATCTCGTCGGGCGAAACAGCCACGCCGATCGGCGGCATGTCCGCCGGAAGGCGCTCGCCGACATCGATCGACACGATCTCCGGTCGCCTTTTCGGTACCGCGCCGATGGACGGCTGGATCGTCAGCGTCACGCTCTGGCGCATGGAGCGGCCCGCCTGCAGCCGATAGGGCCAGGGCAGCGAAAGCGGCCTGACATAGGTCTTGTACGAGGCGTCGGACCAGGCGCGCTGGTCTTCCATCTCGAACGCGTCCCCCTCCATCCGGCAGGTGGCCCCGAGGCCGGGGACGGGAGAATGCTCGAGCGCCCTTATGTCGCGGAATGGCTGCCAGGGCTCGATCAGGTCGGGAAAGCGGGCGTCTTCGGTCGAGCCGTCCGTATGTGTGACGCGCACCGGCGCCCCGGCTACGCCTTCGATCGGATGCAGGACGCAGAAGCCCGTGCGGTTGGTCTCGAACGCGCCGTCCGGCGTGGCCTCCACGGAAAAAGTCAGCGTACCGTCCGCCGCACCCTCGATGCGGGCGGACATATGCAGCGCCACCCCTTCAGAAGAGGTACATCGGGCCGCAAAGCGGATGGAAAATCCGGTCTGCGCCTCGTCGACCGCGAGCTTTGTCACGGTGAGGTCATGGGTACCCCAGTCCCGGTCGCGTACGACGTAGTCGATAGCGCGCAGCACTTCATGCCCGTCGTAGCGTATGTCGCGAAGGCCGCCGGACACGAACTCGGCCGACAGCCCGCCGGCCGTGAGCCTGCGGCCTAAGACCGGCGGTTCGAGCGTGCCGTACAGTGCCATGTCGCCGCGCATCGTCACAGCCTGTCCGGGTCGATGCTGCGGCGCTGGGCGGCGCTGAGATAGGCTGCCTCGACAAGCGCGAGCGTCTTCAAATTGTCGGCCCCGGATGTTTCCGGCTCGATGTCGTCGCGCAGGCAGCGCACCCAGTGCCGCTGGATCGCAAGAACGCTTTCCTGGATGTTGTGCCACGGCCGCTCGGCCCATGGCAGCAGCGTCGGCGATACGTCCTCGCTCCGGCTGCCCTCAGGCGTGGTGACCGTCAGGCGATAGCCGGCGTCCAGGCGGATCGTGCCTTCGGCGCCGTCGATCTCGATCAGCGTCTCCGGAAAATTGTCCTTGGCCAGCCGCGTGGCATAGGAGCAGTCGACGATGCTGGTGACGCCGCTCGCATGGTCCAGCATGATCGTGGCCACGTCCTCGCCCCGGATCGCCGGGTTCACGCGGGCGATGCGGGCCGTGACGCCCGAAACGTCGCCGAACAGGTAGCGCGCGACGTCCAGCGCGTGGATGCCGAGATCCTCGATGATGAATCGTTCGCCCGTGGCAAGGTAGGGTTGCGCCGCGTAGACATCGAAGGCCGAGCGGAAAGAAACGCGCCCGAAGAAGGGCGCCCCGATGGCGCCGGATCGCAGAGCGGAAGCCGTGGCTCGAATGGCCGATTGCCAGCGGAAATTCTCGTGCACCATCAGCGGGGTGCCAGCTTTCCGCGTGGCGGCGACCATGGCGCGCGCATCGTCCAGCCGGGGGGCGAAGGGCTTCTGGCAGATGGCCGGGATGCGGTGGGACGCGGCGAGTTCCACTAAAGCGCGGTGGCTGGGCGGTGTCGTCGCGATATCGACGAAATCGAGCGCCTTGTCATTCATCATCGCCGCGGCGTCGTCATAGACGTCCGACACGGCGAAGCGTTCGGCCATGGCCCTGGCGCGGCCGGCATCGCGGTCGCACACGGCGACGATGTCGACATCCGCGATGTCGGCCCAGCCATGCATCTGGTTGACTGCGAAGAAGCCGCAGCCGATCAGCGCGCCTTGCAACCTGTCTCCGGCATGTCCCATTCTTGCGTCCTCCGCGCCAGAAATGCCCTGCCGGCGGGCCGGCAGGGCCTTGAGTGAAGCCGATATCAGGTGATGCGGCGGATGGAGGCGGCGAGTTCCTCGGGTTCGAAGACGCGCTTCCAGTCGTCGCGCATCAGCATCGGCTTGCCGAACTCGATGGCCTTGTTGCACGCGTCGGAGAACACGCCCGGCGTTTCCTCGAAGATGACGGAGCCCAGAACGTTCATGTGGCCCAGCAGGAAGTCGCGTGCGGCTTCCTTCGGCACGCCGCGCGCCACCACCTCGTCCATGGCTTCCTTCATTGCCACCAGCAGGCTGGCGCAGACGGTTTCGGACAGGCCGGGCTCCAGCAGGGCCATCTGCTCCACGCTCACGCGGTGCGAGCGCATGACCGGCGCCCAGATCACCTTGGCGACTTCCTCACCCAGCGCATAATGCTCTTCGGGGCCCTGCATCAGGGCGGAGGTGATGTGCTGCTTGGCGGCGATGCCGCCGAAGAAGTCGCGCTTGGCTTCCATGTCCGTCTCGTCGTTGAAGATCGGCGGATGGCATGGATGGGTCACGAAATAGGTCAGGTCCGGCCGGTCGGGCAGGTGGCCGGCGAAGGGGGCCGCGGCATCCAGCACGATGACGATGGTGCCCGGCTTCAGGCTTTTCTCGATCCCGGCGGCCACTTTGCCGATCAGCGTGTCCGGTACGGCCAGCACGACGACCTCGGCGCCGTCCAGCGCGGCGTCCGCAGGCACGCAATCGAAGCCCAGACCTTCCTTGAGGCGCTTTGCGCCGGCTTCGCTGGGTTCGACATGGCGCACGTCGAAGCGGGAGCCTTTCAGGTTGCTGGCAAGCCGGTAGCCCATCTTGCCGCCGGCGCCGAACAGGGCGATCGAAGTCATGCTGAATTCCTTTCCTCTGGCAGCGTCGCGGCGCGTCGGCCGCCAAGCAGATTCGCTGAAGAGGCGAGGGCTGGTCCCGGGCGCGTTTGCGCATTGCGGGCCCTAAGCGAGCTCCTGGCCGATACGGCGCATGACCGCTCGAACCCTGCCTCCCAACAAGGCCTCTATACCACGGCATGTCATCACGCCGTCAACTGGTATAATGAGTATATGTTGTTTGGAGGGCCATGACGCGCCGAAGGGCGCGACGAACAATGGATGAATCGATGGGAAAGACCGCGGATCGACCCACGGCAGGGCTTTCAACCCGATCGCGCCGATCCCGAGGGCGACAAGCCTGATCGCCTGTGCTCTTCGGTCATGGCATCGCCGTTCATATGAGCCAGCGCGGCGAAGACCTGCCCCATCTGGGTCGATATTTCGGCGGGGTCGCGTGCCCGCAGGGTCGAGCCGGACCAGAGAGCAAGCAAAATGCGCGCGACCTGATCGCTCGGCATTTCGGCTTTCAACCCTGCGCGCTGAAGCAGATGTTCGGTGACGCCCGTGAAGGCGTTTTCATAGGCGCGCCTGACAGGTTCGAAACGGCTGCGGAACCGGGCATCCCTCCTGGCGTGGAGATGCAGTTCGATGACGAGGATCGACCGTTCCGGCTGCAGGGACAGGGTGCCGAGGCTGGTCGTCATGGCATCGAGCAACGCGTCCAGCGTCGCGGCCGGAGACGTGGCGATGATCGCTTCGAACGAGCGCACGAGCGCGCCCATATGGTCCTCGACAAGCGTGAACAGGACATCGTCCTTGCTGGCGAAGTAGGAATAGAAGGCACCCTGCGAAAATCCCGCGCCTTCGCAAATTCCACGGATGGACGCAGCCGCAACCCCGCCTTGCACGATCAGCTTCATCGCCGATTCCAGCAGCCGGGCGCGCGACTCGGCTCGCATTTCCGGGCGGGTTCGGCGCCGCGAGCCTGGTTGCCCGGATGTCGATCGATGGGTTGGCACAATCACGAAGATATGACGCCACACGCGGCTTTGCAACGGCGCCCCGGACCGCGACATTGGAACTAATATATCATGCGATATGTTAGTGTGATGGACAACGAAGGGGCATTGCCGACGTTATGGAACGAGCGCCGATCAGATATCACCCCGACCTGGAAGTGCCGCAGCCCGACGAGGCGGCGCTGACGACCGAGATCGTGGAAAGGATGGCGGCCATGCAGGCCGCCAATGCCGAGCGGCATCGTCATGCCCACCGCGATGCCCATGCCAAGAGCCATGCGGTTATCACGGGCCGCATGACCGTGCATGCCGGCCTGTCGCCGGAACTGGCGCAGGGCATTTTCGCCGCCCCGCGCGACTATGAGGTCGTGGCGCGCCTGTCGTCTGCACAGGGCGACATCCACAGCGACGCGGTGCCGGCCCCTCGCGGCTTTGCGATCAAGGTGATCGGCGTGGAGGGAGAGCGGCTGTCGCCTGAATTGGGCGGGGCAAATCAGGACTTCCTGATGGTCAACTTTCCCACGCTCGCCTTCGGGACCATCGCCAAATACAAGACGATGCTGGGCCTTCTGGAGACGAACGCCGGTGCGCCGGAAACGCTCCAGCGTCTGACCGCAGCGGCGGCGCGCGGGGTCAAAGGTGCCGTCGAGGCGCTGGGCGGCACTGCGAACGCAACCGTCGACGGCCTTGCGCGCGACTTTGCCAATATGCTGGGCGAAACGTTCCACAGCCAGGCCGCGATCCGGTTCGGCGATCATGTCGCCAAGCTCTCGCTGGCGCCGCTGGGCGAGGTCGCAGCACTTTCCGGCCAGGCGATCAAGCCCGGCTTTTCGACGATGCGCGATGCGGTCGTGGCTCATTTTGCGCGGCATGGCGCCCGCTATGAACTGCGCGCGCAACTCTGCGTGGATACCCAGGCGATGCCGATCGAGGACGCCGCCATCCTGTGGGATCCTGAAACGTCGCCCCATCGCGCCGTGGCGACCCTTACCTTCGCGCCGCAGGACGCCTATTCGCCGGGCCGCCAGGTGTTCGGCGACGATCATCTCGCCTTCAATCCATGGAACGGCGTGGCGGCCCACCGGCCGCTCGGCGGGATCATGCGCATCCGAAAGGCGGCCTACGAATCCTCCTCCGCGCAGCGCCACCGGCTGAACGCGCTGGAGCGGCGCGAGCCGACTTCGCTCGAAGCCGTACCCGACTGACGAATTTACCAAAAAGGAGATTGTGCGATGAACGATACCAAAGACCCGCGCCTGGACGATGAAACCAGGCTGGCCGAGTTTCGTCGTGTGGCGGCGGAAGTGGCCGCTGACGCCCCCACGCTGGCGCAGATCGCGATCAACGCGCTGATCCGCGACCACAACCCGCTCTATGAAGGCAGTTCCAAATCGGCCGGCCGTGCGGGACGCCAGTCCGGCAACGTATCCGAACTGACTGCGATTGCCGATCTGAAGCCCGGCGGCGCCGATCGCCTGCGCCGCATCTTCAACCTGACGGGCGGGAATTTCGACGGGGCGCAAAAGGTGTCGACGCTGCATGACATGCGCTTCGTCTTTTTCGACGACGATACGCGCATCCTGTTCGCCACCACCTATGACGGCGACTGGGACACCTACATCAACGATTTCGCGACCAAGATTCCGAACCTGATGGACCTTCTGTTCGCCAATATCGAGGGCTGGCCGGGGATCGCTGCCCCCGAGGTCAAGGATTTCATCGCAGGACTTCAGATCGACGCGGCGGGCTGGTTCGTGGCCAATCCGCAGGTGACGGTGGTCGATGTGCGCCGTCTCCAGCGGATGGAGCAGGCGCTGGACAAGTTTCTCGACACCATGTCGGCCAACGCGGACGCCGATCCGGCCACGCGCGAGGCGCTGAAGGCGCTGTCGGACCAGATCGCCCGGCCGCATGGAGTCGATTACTGATGGGTATTCTCCAGCACCTGAAGGACCGCTTCCGCCCCGACCGCGTAACGCTGCAACTGGAGGACATCCAGGCGCTGATCCTGCGCGAGCGTCCCGAACCCTATGTCGGCCTGCATGCCATGCTGCGCGTCGATGACGCCGAGGGAGGCCGCGATCTCCTGGGTCGGCTGGCCCCATATGTTCCGGCCGCAGCCGACTGGACCGAGGATCTGACGGCGTGGACCGGCGTTGCGATCAGCCATTCGGGATTGCAGGCACTCGGCGTGCCCGAGGATAGCCTTGCAAGCTTTCCGTTGGCATTTCGCCAAGGCATGGCCGCCCGCGCCGAACAACTGCGCGACGTCGGCGAGAATGCGCCCGACCAGTGGGAGGAGGCCTATCGCGACGGCCACTGCCATATCGCGTTGACCCTTTATGCGGTGGACGAGGAGCGGCTGGACGAGGCGGTCCGTCAGGCTATGGCGGAACTGGACGCGTCGCAGGGCGTCACGCTGATCGGCACGCACAGCTTCGGCGCCGATGAGGACGCCAAGAACCCGTTCGGCTTTCGCGACTCGATCTCGCAGCCGACGATCGCGGGCGCCGGCGTCGATCCGCAGCCGGGGCAGGAGCGGGCCATCGCGTCGGGAGAGTTCATTCTCGGCGAGGACAGCGAGACGGGATCGCCGCTTTCCATGCCGCAGCCCGAGGCGCTCGGGCGCAACGGATCCTATGTGGTGCTGCGCAAGTACGACAGCCGGGTCGGGGCGTTCAACGATTTCGTCCGCAGCCATGCCGAGGGCGAGGCGGCGCAGGACCTGCTGGCCGCCAAGATGTTCGGCCGCTGGCGTTCGGGGGCGCCGTTGTCGCTGTCGCCCGAAGCCGATGACGCGGCGCTGGGCGCCGACCCCGACCGCCGCAACGCCTTCGACTTTGCGGGCGACAAGGCGGGCATGGTGTGTCCGCATGGCGCGCATGCGCGGCGGATGAACCCGCGCGGAGACCGCCTGACGATCCTGACGGACGAACATATCCATCGCATCATTCGCCGCTCCTCGACCTTCGGCCCGAAATGGTCGCGCGACGTGACGGCGGCCGACGACGGCAAGGTGGATCGCGGCATCTTCTTCATCTTCATCTCGGCGCGTGCCTACGACACGATCGAGTTTCTCCAGCAGGAGTGGATCAACCGCGGCAACTTCATGGATCTGGGCGAAGAGCGCGATCCCGTCGTCGGCTTGCACGAGGAACCGGGGAGCTTCACCATTCCAGCAGAACCGGCGCGGCGCCGCGTGGACGGGGTGACGACCTTCAACCGCCTGCGGGGCGGCGAATACATGTTCATGCCGTCGCTGACCGCCCTGCGCTGGATCGCCGACGGCGCAGGGAGGTGATGAGGACGGTCATTCCCTGATGCGAGAGCATGGTGCAGGGTTTGGGGGCGGCAGGTGCCTTTGCCGCTCCCGATAAATTTCTGACCATGGAAACTGGCGGCAAGCCGTCGGCATGGGGCGTCACCCATGTCTTCGGTGCGGTCTGTTACCCATATTTTCGGGCTGTACATGTACTGATATGGCGCGCCCGAAAGGATTCGAACCTCTGACCCCCAGATTCGTAGTCTGGTGCTCTATCCAGCTGAGCTACGGGCGCATCCGGCGTTGGCAGGGGCTAGGCCCCGCGACCGGTGTGAGCGGTTCCTAACCGCTCCCCTCGGCGAAAGCAAGCGCCCCTGGCCGAAAAAATGCGTCACATCCGCCCGTCGCGCTTGCCGACCACGATTTCGAAGCGCGCTCCCGGCGATTGCCCTTCCACATGATGGATCGAGCCTCCATGCGCCTGCACGATCTCAGCCGCGATGGCGAGGCCGAGCCCGGTGCCGCCCGCCCGGGTCGAACCGCGAAACGCCTTGAAGAGATGTTCCCGCGCCCGGGCGGAGAGGCCGGGGCCGGTGTCCTGGACGCCGATCCGGACCCGGTTGCCGTCCACCTCTGCGGCATCCACCACGACCCGGCGGACCAACGCCTCGTCGGCGTCGTTCTCGAAGGCCTGGATCGCGTTGCGGACGAGATTGGCGATGGCCCGGTGGAAATGATCCGGGTCCACCTCCATCTCGAGATCCGTGGGCACCTCGTTGGCGAACTGAACCCGCTCGTCCAGCCCGGCCATCATGTCGAACACGTCGTCCACCAGAAGCCGCAGGCGAATCACGCGCTTCTGCGGGTTGCTCTCGACCGCGCGGCCATAAGCCAGCACCGACTGCGTATAATGCAGCGCCCGGTCCAGGCTGCGGATCAAGGTCGGCGCAAAGCGCTGCACCTGCGGATCCGGAATGTCCGACAGGCGGTCCGAAACCAGTTGCGCCGAGGCCAGCGTGTTGCGCAGGTCGTGGTTGATCTTGGAGACGGCGAGGCCGAGATCGGCCAGATGCCGCTGCTCGCGCAGCATCCGTTGCAGCGTGCCCTGCATGTCGGCCAGATGCCGCTCGGCGATGCCGATCTCGTCGTCCCGGCTGCTGGCCGCGATGACGCGCGCCGGATTTTCGGGCTCTTCCCGAAACCGCACCATCGATTCGGTCATGCGGCGCATGGGCCGCAACAGGTAGCGGCTGATGGCGAGATACACGAGAAGCCCCGCGAAGCTGGCCAGAAGCAGCGAGATGGTGAAGATGTTGCGCGAATAGACGAGCATCGCCCGGCGCAACGGCTGCTCCATGAGGACGACCTCCGCCGTCATCGTTCCGTCGCCGATGGGGCCGAGGGCGCGGATGGTGCGCTGGCCGCCGAACAGCAGCGTGTCGAAGGCCGCGCGGATCGATGCCGGGACGGATTCGGTCGCAAGGTCGACCTCGCGGTCGACCGGGCCGACTTCCTCGGCCCGCGCCAGCAGCCGCGACATGCCCTGCGACTCGACCGCGATGAGCTGCGCGCCGAGCGAATGAAGAAGCTCCGCCTCGTCCTCGGGCGTCATCAGGCCGAACGGCCCGCCCGAACTGCGGCCGGCCGCAAGGCTGGCGGCCGCGACCGTCTCGACCTTGGTGTACAGCCAGTCGCGGCGAAACTTGGAAACGGACGGCACGAACACCGCGACCTCGGCCAGCATGATCGAGATCATGGTGAACCACAGGATGCGCGTCGAAAGACGGCGCGGCAGCTTGGGCCGGTGGGCGTTCGCCTCTTCCCTGGCGCCCGTCATCCAATATCCTCTCAGAACCTTCCTCGTCCGATTCCGCAACCGATACCGGCAAACGGCCATCGCGCCTTCGTACTTCTTAGGCTTTCGGGCTGCAGAATAGGAAGGCGCAATTGACTTTCGTCCACGAATTTTCCATAAGCGCCGCACCAGAGCGGGTGGCAGCCCGCGTCAGAGTGCTTAAGCATGTCCGACGCCCCGTCCGCCAAAGTCTATATAGAGACCTGTCGAACCAAGGGGTCCGCGGATATCGCCGCGGAATAAGAACATGAAGCGCACCTATCAGCCGAGCAAACTCGTCCGCAAGCGCCGTCACGGCTTCCGCTCGCGCATGGCGACCACCGGTGGCCGCCGCGTCATCGCGTCGCGCCGCGCCAAGGGCCGCAAGCGCCTGTCGGCCTGAGGCAACGGCCGCCGGCGCACGCACTGCCAGGGTGGTGCAGCGACTCAAGAAGCGGTCCGAGTTTCTGGCCGCGCGCAAGGGCCGTCGTCTGAACGGCCCTTTGTTCTTTATCGAAGCTCTGGAACGCCCGGACGATGCCCCGGCCCGGTACGGACTGACGGTCACGCGCAAGGTCGGCAACGCGGTCGAACGCAATCGCATCCGCCGACGCCTTCGTGAAGCGATCCGTGTCCATTCCGGGGCTGACATGGTGCCGGGCTTCGATTATGTGATCGTCGCGCGCCGCGATCTTCTTGCAGCACCCTTCGACCGGATCGGGGCGGAGCTGTCCGCACGGTTTCGAAAAGTGGCGCGGGGCGACGCGGGCGGCCGTTCCGGCCAGAGGGCCCGTCCACCGGGAACGTGAATGATGCAAAACAACCGCAATTTTCTTCTGGCGATGGTGCTGTCCATCGCGGTCCTCGTCGGGTGGCAGTTCTTCGTCATCAGCCCCCGCATGAGCGAGGATGGCGCCGCGACGACCACTGCGGCGGAGGGATCGTTGCAGTCGCCCACCGTTCCCGCCGGCACCCCGCAGGAACAGGCCGTGGCGCCCGCGGGCCGCGAGAGCATTCCGCAGGCCGCCCCGCAGGTCGATACGCTGTCGCGGGAGGCCGCCATCGCCGCCTCGCCCCGTGTCGCGCTGGATACGCCGTCGCTGTCCGGATCGATCAACCTGATCGGCGCCCGTCTCGACGATGTGCGCCTCAAGAATTTCCATGAGACGGTGGACGATTCCTCGCCCACCATCGTCCTCCTGTCGCCCGAGCAGGCAGGCCATGACGCCTACTTCGCCGAGTTCGGCTATACCGGGCAGGATCTCGGCGCCCTGCCGGGCCCGACGACGCGCTGGCAGGCCGAGGACGGCCAGACGCTGACGCCGGGAACGCCGATCCGCCTGACCTACACCAACGAGCGCGGCATCGAATTCGTCCGCGAGATTTCCGTCGATCCGAACGCGATGTTCACCATCGCCGACAGCATCACCAACGCCGGCGACGCCGCGGTTTCGGTGCAGCCCTACGGGCGCGTCGTGCGCCATTCCAAGCCGCAGGTCGCCTCGGCCTGGGTCGTGTTCGAGGGCCTCATCGGCTATCTCGGCGAAAGCGGCCTCAACGAGGTCACCTATTCCAAGATCGAGGAAGAGGGCAGGGTCAGCCCGCCGCAGACCACCAACGGCTGGCTCGGCATCACCGACAAATACTGGGCGACGACGCTGATTCCGGATACCAGCGCGCCCTTCCAGCCCGGTTTCCGCTTCTCGCCCGACAATGGCGGCCGCTACCAGACCGAGTATCTGAGCGACGCCGTCAGCCTGCAGCCCGGCGAAACCCGCGAACTGCTGACCCGGACCTTCGCCGGGCCGAAGGTCGTCAGCCTCGTCGACGGCTACCAGGAAAGCCTCGGCATACCGGAATTCAGCCGCCTGATCGACTGGGGCTGGTTCCGCTTCCTGACCCGCCCGCTCTTCTACGTCATCGACTGGATCTACAACTTCACCGGCAATTTCGGCGTCGCCATCCTGCTGGTGACGGTGCTCTTGAAGCTCATCTTCTTCCCGCTCGCCAACAAGAGCTACAAGTCGATGGCGAAGATGAAGAACGTGCAGCCGCTGATGATGGAGCTGCGCGAGAAATACGCCGACGACCGGATGAAGCAGCAGCAGGAGATGATGCGCATCTACAAGGAAGAGAAGATCAACCCTGCCGCGGGCTGCTGGCCCGTGCTGGTGCAGATCCCCGTCTTCTTCGCGCTCTACAAGGTGCTCTACGTCACCATCGAGATGCGGCACGCGCCCTTCTTCGGCTGGATCCAGGATCTGGCCGCCCCGGATCCGACGAGCATCTTCAACCTGTTCGGCCTCATTCCGCTGACGCTGCCGCACTTCCTGATGATCGGCGTATGGCCGATCCTGATGGGCATCACGATGTTCGTGCAGATGAAGTTGAATCCGACTCCGCCGGACCCGACCCAGCAGATGATCTTCACCTGGATGCCGATCCTGTTCACCTTCATGCTGGCGTCCTTCCCCGCCGGACTGGTGATCTACTGGACGTGGAACAACTTCCTGTCGATCATCCAGCAATCCGTGATCATGAAGCGCAACGGCGCCAAGATCGAGCTGTGGGACAATCTGCGCGGCATGTTCCGACGAAAAGGCTCGGAGGCCTGACGGAACGTGTCGGAAGAGACCAGCCTCATCTTCAAGCGGCCATGGGTGTTCATCCGCGGCGTGCCCGCCATGAAGTTCCTGCCGCCGGAGGGCCCGCCCGAGGTGGCATTTGCCGGCCGTTCGAATGTCGGCAAATCTTCGCTGATCAACGCCTTGCTGGGCCAGAAGGGCTTGGCGCGCACCTCCAATACGCCGGGCCGCACGCAGGAGCTCAACTACTTCGTGCCGGACGGCTATTCCGGCGGCGCGGACGACCTGCCGCCCGTCGCCCTGGTGGACATGCCCGGCTATGGCTATGCCAAGGCGCCGAAAGAGCATGTGGACGCCTGGACGCGCCTTGTCTTCGATTACCTGCGCGGCCGGGCCTCGTTGAAGCGCGTTTTCGTGCTGATCGATTCCCGCCACGGCATCAAGAAGAACGACGCGGACGTGATGGCCCTCCTGGACAAGGCCGCCGTGTCCTACCAGATCGTGCTGACCAAGACCGACAAGATCTCCGCCCTGGCCCTTCCCAAGCTGATGGCCGCGACGCAGGAAGCCATCCGCAAGCGGCCCGCAGCCTACCCTGAAATCCTGTCCACCTCGTCCGAGAAGGGCGTCGGCCTATCCGAGGTGCAAGGCGCCATCGAATCCTTCGTCGACTGAAGGCCCTGGCGCCTCAGGCGGGGGAGGGCAGGCTCCGGGCCCGCAGGTCGCGCACTTTCGCCTCTATCCGGTGGAACACGTCGCGATAGGCATCGAGGATCTGTTCGCGGCTGCCGGTGGTGGCCGACGGGTCGGGCATCGGCCAGAACTCGATCGTCACGGCCTCGCCTCCGGTATGGTCCAGCGCGTAGTGATGCGCTTCGGGCGACATGGTGACGATCATGTCGAAGAACCCGTCCTCCATATCCGCCATGCGACGGGGCGGCGTGCTGACGGGGGGCAGGCCCTCTTCCCGCAGGATCGCGTCCACGAACGGGTCCGGCTGGCCGTCCTTGACCCCTGCCGAGGCGATGTAGATGCTGCCGGGCAGAAGGCTGCGCGCCAGGACTTCGGCCATCGGCGAGCGGATCGCGTTCATGCCGCAGACGAACAGGATGGAGCCGGGGAGGGTGGTGCCCGTCGTCATCGCGTCAGCTCCGCCAATGCAGCACGCAGATGAGGGTGAATAGGCGCCGCGCCGTATCCGTGTCGAGAACGATCTTGCCGGACAGGCGCTCGCGCAGAAGCTCTGAGCCGTCGTTGTGGACGCCCCGACGCCCCATGTCGATGGCCTCGATCTGCGAGGGTGTCGCCGAGCGGATGGCTTCGTAATAGCTGTCGCAGATCAGGAAGTAATCCCGAATGATGCGCTTGAACGGCGTCAGCGACAGGATGTGGGTCGTCAGCTTCCGGCCGTCCGGATCGCGGATATCGAAGACGAGACGTTTCTCCACCAAGGCGAGACGCAGGCGGTAGAGGCCGCCCGGCTCCATGCCCGCCGGCTCGAAACGGTTTTCCTCGATCAGGTCGAAGATGGCGACGGCGCGCTCGTGCTCGACGTCCGGGGTGGCACGGCCGATCGTCTCGTCCAATTCGATGTCGACCAGCCTGCCGTGTTCCCCCCTGTCCATCGCCGCCTCAGGACATGTTCAGCCGGATGGACACCGAGCGTGCATGGGCGTCCAGCCCTTCCACACGCGCCAGTTCCACCGCTGCCGGCGCGAGGGCCGCGAGGCTTTCGGGCGTCAGCTTCAGGACGGATGTGCGCTTCATGAAATCCAGGACGCCGAGCCCCGACGAGAAGCGCGCCGAACGGGCCGTGGGCAGGACATGGTTGGACCCCGAGACATAGTCGCCGATGACTTCCGGCGTATGCCGGCCCAGGAAGGCAGCGCCGGCGTCCGTGATGCGATCCAGCAGGCGCTCCGGTTCGGCGGTGGCGATCTCCAGATGTTCCGCGGCGATTCGATCGGCCAGCAGCGGAGCATCGCGCTCGAGATCCTGCACCAGGATTACGGCGCCGAAATCGTCCCAGCTTGCCCTGGCGGTTGTCTCGCGCGGGAGGCGGCGCAATTGCCGGTCCACGGCCTCCATGACGGACTGCGCGAAGCTGGCGTCATCCGTGATCAGGATCGACTGCGCCGCGGTATCGTGCTCGGCCTGCGCCAGGAGGTCGGCCGCGACCCAGTCGGGATTGTTGTCGCGGTCGGCGATGACGAGCACTTCCGACGGGCCGGCGATCATGTCGATGCCCACCGTGCCGAAGACCTGCCGCTTGGCTGCCGCGACATAGGCGTTGCCCGGACCGACGATCTTGGCGACGGGCGCGATGCTCTCGGTGCCGTAGGCGAGCGCCGCCACAGCCTGCGCCCCGCCGATGCGGTAGATTTCGTCGACGCCGGCAAGGTGCGCCGCCGCCAGCACCAGCGGGTTCAATTCCCCCGAGCGCGCCGGAACCACCATGGCGATGCGGCCGACACCGGCCACGACCGCCGGCACGGCGTTCATCAGGACCGAGGACGGATAGCTGGCGGCGCCGCCGGGTACGTACAGGCCCACCGACCGGATCGCCGTCCAGCGCGCGCCGAGCGTGGCACCCAGCGCATCCGTATAGAGGTCGTCCGCGGGGCGCTGCCGCTCGTGGTGGCGCCGGATTCGCTCATGCGCGAATTTCAGGGCATCCATGGTTGCCTGCGGCGTCGCCTCGACCGCGGCGGCGATCTCTTCGGGCCCGACGCGCAAACCGCTGGAGGCAAGGTCCAGTCCATCGAAGCGGCGTGTCAGATCGACGAGTGCTGCATCGCCTTCCGAGCGGATCCGGGCGATGATGCTGCGGACGGCCTCCTCGACATCGGGCGAGGCTTCGCGCTTCGTCCCCAGGAAGGTTTCGAAGCGGCTTTCGAAATCCGGCTCCCCCGCATTCAGCCTGATCGGCACAGGATACTCCCTAAAAACGTCAGGCCCGGTCGTGGTCGGGCACCGCATCCGTGCTCCAGGCTGCTCCGAGGTCGGACAGCTGGGCTTCGATGCATTCGACCTGAAGCCTTATCGTAGCGTCGCCGGCAAAGACAAGCTCGATGACGCCGGAGGGCGCGTCCGTCTCTTCGAAGCGGATTGCGAGAAGGTCCAGCACCTCGTCCGGCATGCTCGTGGCGATGCCCTGCTGCCGCACCGAAACGACACGGTCGAAATGCAGGACGGAGCGGCGACGCTCGCGGCTGCGCCGGCGAAACCGAGCAAACCCCTTGCGCTCGTCCGCAGCCTCCCAGGCGAAGCGATTCATCACGATGACGAACCGCCTGCCATGCGGCTCGAAGGTGAGATCCTGCGTCTTCATGACGGCGTCCTGGCAACATGCCGAGATGATCTGTAGGTCCTGGGCGTCGAGCGCCATGAGGCGTAGGTCTGTCATGGGCCGCTTCGTGTGGTTTAAGTCCGGAACCCATGTAGAGCAGATCGAGCGAAAGTGGAAACGCCGCGATCCGCTAGCCGCCGGCCTTCGCGAAGAAGGCCGACAGCGCCGCGGCGATATCGGGCACCACCTGCTCCACCACCACGCGCCCCTTTTGCGCGCTGGCGCTTGCCGCGGAACTGAGAACGCCATCTTCTGGAATGGTCGACAGGTCGAACGGATAGGGGTCGAAGGGCGGAAACTCCGCCGGCGGATGATCGGGTATCAGGTCTGCCCGTACGAGGTCGGGCCGCAGGTGCAGCATGACCGAGGTTTCCATGACGGCGGCATGTTCGAGCGCCCAGCTGACGAGCCCGTCCGGGAAGAGGATCTCTTCCGTTTCGGGGGTGATGAATTCCCAGTAGCCTAGCTTGATCGCGCGGACGGTGTCGATGCCTTCGCGCCGCTGGTCGCGCAGCATCAGGTCGATCGCCTCGGTGATGAACCACTGGTTCTCCATATGGCCGTCGAACACCACGATGTGGCGGATGCCGTGACGCACGAGCTCGTTCATCACATCGCGCAGCACGGCAATCAGCGTGGATGCGTCGAGGCTGAGCGTGCCGGGGAAATGGTTGCCGCCGCCTGTCTTCGGCTGGGATTTGTAGCCGTAGGAGATGGGCGGCGCGACGAGCGCGCCCATTCGCGCGGCGACGCGCATGGCGATCTCCTCGGGCAGGACGACATCCGTCGACAGCGGCAAATGCGGGCCGTGCTGCTCGATGGAGCCGACCGGCAGCAGCACCACCGGCGGCCCTTCCTGGACGAGGCGTCGGAAATCGTAGGAGGTGAGGTCCGCGATGCGGAGCGGGTGCGTTTCAAGCATCGGAGGCCCACCGGGTCATGCCGACGTCCATTCCGTAACAGCGCTTGACGACCTTTTCGAAGGCCGGCTCGAGCGCGCGGTTGGCGGCTTCGACGCCCAGCGTATACTCCTGAAACGCGGGCATCATCTCGCGCAGCTCGGCCAGCAGCGCCCTCTCGTCCACCCTGGTCAGGCGTCCGCCATCCACCACCATCTCGCCGTTGACGAAAACCTTCTCGATGGAGGATCCGTTCTCGCAGTAGACGAGGTGCTGGGTGAGATCGTTCAACGGCGTGAAGCTGGCGGTCTCCATGTCCAGCACCAGGAAGTCGGCCTTCTTGCCGGCCTCCAGCGAGCCCGTCTCATCCTGCAGCAGCGCAGTGCGCGCTCCGCCGAGCGTTGCGGCATGCAGGACTTCGGATGCCGTCAGCCAGCGCTTCCAGTCCGGGTTGTTCACCTTGTGCATCAGGCCGGCAGCCTTCATCACGTCGAATATGCGCGGCGTATCGTTGGAACATATGCCATCCGATCCGAGACCGACGTTGACGCCGGCCTCGATGAGCTTGCGCACCGGAGCCGTCCCCGCGCCGAGCTTCTGGTTGGAGATGGCGTTGTGGGCAACGGAAACGCCGGCCCGCCCCATGCGGGCGATGTCGTCGTCGCTGACCCAGATCGAATGGGCGATCGTCGTCCATGGGTTGAGGAGGCCAAGGTCGTCCATGTAGGCCATCAGCGACTTGCCGTAGAACTCCGGCCCCGTGACGCCCTGCACCTTGGTCTCGACGATATGGGTATGGAACGGGGCTTGCCATTCCTTCGCCAGCTCGTTGGCAGCCTGCATCAGGTCCACCGTGCAGCGTTGCGGGGCGGAGGGGGCGAGCATGGTGCGGATGCGGCCCGAACGGCCATGGAAGCGGGAATGCGCCTCCTTCACGAAGGCGAGATAGTCCGGCGTGGACATCGGGATCAGGCGGCCGATCTCGTCCTGCAGATCCTGCGATACGTAATCGCGCGTGAAGGGAATCGTGTCGAGGAAGTTGCGGTTGACCACATGGGCCGAAACCGTGGCCCGGATGCCGACGTCGTCATAGGCGTCGATGGCCGCGCCCATGAGTTCCAGCTCGGAACGGGGGCTTTCGTAGAGATCGTCGGTGATGCAGGTGACGCCGGTGCGCAGGGATTCCATCGCCACCAGCATGCTGCGAAGGTAGACCAGGCGCGGCGGCAACGCCTTCGCGGCGCGGATCGGGTAGGAATAGAGCATCCAGATTTCGAGCGGCATGTTGTCGTAGCGGCCCTTGAACAGGGCTTCGTTGGAATGCAGATGCGCATTGACGAGGCCCGGCATGACCAGCTTGCCGCCGCCGTCGAGCGTGGGGGTGCCCTCGGCTGCGTCGAGGTTTGTGCCGATGGCCGCGATCCGATCCCCTTCGACCAGCATGTCGCCGGTGAAGGGCTCCATGCCGGATTGGCCGCCGGCCAGGATCGTCGCGCCCTTGATCAGGATGCTCATGGATTGAACGCCTTCAGTTTGTGATGAGGTAGCCGGAATCGTCGCGCCAGCTTGCGAAGACCCTGGCGCCCGGCAGGTAGGCTTGCGCCTCGATGGCGCCCGAGGCCACCACGGCCTTCAGCTCCTGCCCGCCGGCGCATTCCAGGAAGACGGTCAGCGACGCGCCGTTGAAATCGGTCGTGGCCACGCTTGCCGCGACGCCGCCATCGGCGGGCGCCGCGGACGACAGCACGATCTTGTCCGCGCCCACCACGAGGGTCGCCGGGCCAGGGGAGGCCGCCGGCCCGGCGATGCCGAACGTGCCGATGGCCGTATCGATGACCTGGCGTCCGCCATCCTGCCGCACGGTGCCGGGCACGAGATTGGAGCCGCCGAGAAACTCGGCCACGAAGCTGTTTGCGGCACGGCGATAGAGCGCGCGGGGCGCGCCGACCTGCTGTACCTTGCCCTCGTTCATGATGACGACGCGGTCGGCCATGGCGAAAGCCTCGGACGGGCTGTGCGTGACGCAGACGAAGGCGATGCCGAGCTCCCGGTGCAGGCGGACCAGCTCCGCCTGCATGCGCACCTTCAGATGCGGGTCGAGGGCGCTGAGCGGCTCGTCGAGCAGCAGCAGCTCCGGCTCGGTGGCCAAGGCCCGTGCCAGCGCCACGCGCTGGCGCTGGCCGCCCGATAGTTGATGCGGCAGCCGCCCGGCAAGCGCTGCGATGCCCATTCGCTCCAGCCACTCGTCTACCTTGATGCGGCGGATGGCGGCTTCGACCGAGCGCTGCTTGAGCCCGAACTCGACATTGTCGCGCACCGTCATGAATGGAAACAGGGCATAGTTCTGCCAGACCAGCGGCGTATCGCGGGCCCAGGGATGGTCGTCGTTGATGCGCCGCCCCCAGAGGCGGATGTCGCCGCGCGTCGGCCGTTCCAGCCCGGCGATCATGCGCAGGGTCGTCGTCTTTCCGCAGCCGGACGGCCCCATCAGCGCGATGAACTCGCCCTTGTGCACGGCAAGGCTGACATCCTCCACCGCCATCTGCCCGTCATAGCTCTTGCCGACGGCGGACAGCTCCAGCATGGCTTGCGTCATGGATTGTTTCCCTTGATGCGGCCAGCCGCCAGCCGCCGGGCAGCGATAAGCTGCGCCAGCGCCACCAGCACGATCGAGACGGCGAAGACGAGCGCCCCGACCGCGTTGATGCGCGGGCTGACCTGTCCTTGCAGCATGGCCAGCACACGGACGGGCAGCGTTTCGTTGAGCCCGGAGATGAACCACGCGACCATGAATTCGTCGAAGGAGACCGAAGCCGTGATGAGCAGCGCAGCGGCGATGGCCGGCATGGCGAAGGGGACGACGATCCGGCGCAACGCCATCCACTGGCCGCAGCCGAGGTTCCAGGCGGCGGGTTCGAGATCCTTGTCGAGGTCGGCGAGCCGCATGCGGATGAGCGCCATGGCGAAAGGCGCGCAGATCACCACATGGGCGGCCACGAGGCCGGGAATGGTGCCCGACAGGCCGATGCGGCCCTGGAAGCTGAGCATCGCCACGCCCATGATGACGACGGGCACGGTCGGCGGCAGCGTGGCCAGCGCCATGTAGACGGCCTTGCCGAAGAAGCGATAGCGATAATCGACATAGGCGGCGGTGAAGCCGAGCGCGGTCGATATCACCGCCGCGAAGCCTGCGACGACGAGACTGTTGCCGAGCCCGCGCCGTACCGTCGCGTCGGCGAAGATGGCCTCGTACCATTGCAGGGAGAAGCCTCCCCACGGCAGCGAGGGAAAGCGGTCCGCGTTGAAGGAGAAGACGACCGTCGACAGGATCGGCGCGAAGATGAACAGGAAGGCTACCGCCGCCCAGGCGGACAGCAGGCAATTGATGATGCGACCCGTCGTGTCGGTCTTCATGACGGGCGTCTTCCATAGGCGAGCTTCATCAGGATGCCGAGCACGGCGGTGAGCGTCAGGATCATCACCACGGCGACGACCGACGCGCGGGGCCAGTGATTGCCGGATTTGACCTGGTCGGCGATCAGGATGGACAGGGTCGGCGGATTGGATCCGCCCAGAAATTGCGGACTGATGTAATCCCCGAAGCACAGGATGAAGGCGAAGGCGGCAGCCAGGACCAGCCCCACCCGTGCCGAAGGCACGACGATGCGCAATACGGTCGCCATGCGGCCGCAGCCGAGGTTGTGTGCGGCCTGCACCAGGGTCCTGTCGACCGCGCCCAGCGCTATGGTTTGCAGCAGGATGACCAGCGGCGCTGTCAGCGTCAGATAGCCGATGAAGGTGCCCGCCGGCGTATTCAGGACGGAAGGTGCATCGAGGCCGAATGGCGTAACGAGCGCATGGATGATGCCGGACGGGCTGAAGAAGATCTGCATCGAATAGATGCGGACCGGAAAGCTCGTGAAGAAGGGCACCAGAAGCAGGCCGGCCAGCAGCAGCCGCCAGCGTGCCGGCGCTTTGAACGCCAGGGCGTAGGATACCGGGAAGGCGAAGAGGCTGACGGCAAGCGCGGCGAGCGCGGACAGGACGAATGTGTAGACGAAGGCGCTCTGGAAGAAGCCGGCCGAGAGCACCGTTTCCCAATTGGCCAGCGTGAAGTCCGGCCGCAAGCGGAAGTTGCGCACGGACCAGAAGGTCATCGCGACCAGGAAGAGAAGCGGGGCCACGAAGAACGCGGCCTGCCACAGGAACATGGGCAGGCCGAGGACAAGGCCGAAGCGGGAGCGGCGCACGGTCATCCGGCCGGCCGTTCGTTACATCGCCTTGAATTCGGACCAGGTATCATTCCAGGTTTCGATATCCTGCTGTACCGGCGTCTGGCGGATGTGGATCTTGCCTTCCTTGTACTCGTCCATGACGTTGCGGGCGTCGAAGGTGTGGCGCAGCTTCACGGCGTCCTCGGGCGCCTGCGCATTCATCATCTCCCAGCCCTTCCTGTTGGGGATGGAAGCCCAGTAGGCCGGCAGGCGGGCCGATCGGAACTGGCCTTCCGGCGAACTGGCATACTGGATGAACTTCCTGGCCAGGTCCTTCTTGGTGGAGCTGGAGACGATGGACATGGATTCGGTCCACTGGATGCCGCCCTGTTCCGGCACGACGGCATCCACGGGCACGCCCTCGTTCTGCAGCAGAAGCACGACCCAGTCGCCGATGCCGGGAATGACGGCGGCCGTGCCGTTGGTCAGCATGGCGAACTGGTCGGCCATGGAATAGAAGCCGCTGGTCTGCGGACGCAGGGAGAAGAGCGTTTCCGTCAGCTTCTCGTAGGCCGTCTCGTCGATGTCGAACGGCGATGCGTTGCCGTCGTACAGGCTGAGGCAGCCCATGGTGGGCAGGTACCAGTCGAAGAAGCCGACCTTGCCCTTGACCTTCTCGTTCCACAGCGCCTCGTAGGACGAGACGTCTTCGGCACTCAGCATGTCGGTCCGGTAGGCGAGGCCCAGATAGCCGAAGCGGATCATGACGGAATAGAGCTCGTCGTTGACCCAGTGCAGAGGAAACTTCTGGAATTCCGGCCAGTAGTCGGCCAGCGGATAGTCGGCGGGGTCGAGAGCGTCGATGAAGCCGCCATCCTGCAGCATGCCGATATATTCCGCATCGGCCAGGACGACGTCGAACGATCCGGGGGGCGACTGGTTCATCAGCGCCAGCATCGGCTCCCCACCGACATATTCCTTGGCGACGACTTTCACGCCATGCGCGTCCTCGAACGGCTTGACGAAGGCCGGGTCGCCGTGTCCCGGCCACGTCAGGATGTTGAGGACGTTCTCCTGCGCCATGGAGGCTCCCGTTCCGAGCCCCAATGCAGCCGAACCCGCAAGCGCGCCCGCGCCTTGAAGCACGGTTCTGCGTGTCGGCCTGAGAAGAAGTTCGCGCGGATCGCGGATCAGGAAGCGGCTCATGGAAAGACCTTCTGGGCGTCGTATCGTGCCGCGACTGTGCATGAGCCGTTCCGGAAACGGAAAGACGAAAAACCGATCACTGCCCATAGGATGCTCCTATGACAATGCAAACCATGGGACGTCGCATCGACAGCCGTCGTTGAATTCATTGATGTTATTGCGGTGACAAAACCGTCTGCGTTAAAATGCGGCAAATCCGGCGATTTCATTGCTTTGAAAAGCATCACTTATTCTATGGCGCTAATACCCAAGTTCAAAATTGAATGATCATTGTTTAGGCTATTGCCTATACCTTGAGCAAGTTGACAGATGACGTTCGAGTAACCATAGGTAGTTCCGAACGCAGGTCGAGGCGGATGGACTTTCGGCAACTCAGATATTTCGTCGCGATTGCCGACAGCGGCACCTTCTCCCGTGCAGCCGAAACGCTGCGTATCTCGCAACCCTCGCTCAGCCAGCAGATCCGGAACCTGGAGGACGAGCTCGGCGTCGAGCTTCTGTCCCGCCATGCGCGCGGCGTCGCACTGACCGAACTCGGCCAGCAATTCTACGACCATGCGCGGCGGATCCTGTCCGGCGTCGAGCGGGCCCGGGAAGTCGTGAATGCGCGCCGGGAGCATCCGCGCGGGCGTATATCGGTGGGCCTGCCGACCTCGGCCGCACGCAACCTGTCCCTGCCGCTGTTCCGGGAACTCGCGGAACGCGGGCCCAACATCGAACTCCATATCGTCGAGGCGATGTCGGGCTATCTGGACGATTTCGTACAGGGCGGACGGCTGGACGTCGCCTTGCTCTACGATCATCGGGCCTATGAGGATGTCGCCTGGACGGAGCTTGTCGTCGAGGATCTGTGCCTGTTCGTATCGCCGCGCCATCCCTGGGCCCGGCGCCGTCAGGTGGCATTCGACCGGGTGTTCGACATGCCGCTCGTCTTGCCGGGCCGCCCGCACGCGCTGCGGACGGTGGTCGAGCGGTTGGCGGCGCGGCGCGGCGTTACGGCAGACGCGCTGGATTGCGACAGCCTTCCCGCCATCGCCCGGCTGGTCACCTCCGAAGGGTTCGGCGCGATCATGCCGCATTTCGCCTTTCTGGACGAGCTGGCGCGGGGCGAGATGGTGGCGCTGGATATTTGCGATCCAACGCCGTCCTGGCGCCTGTCGGTCGTCGTGTCGCAGCGAACCGTCAACCCGCGGGGCAGCGAAGCGGTGGCGCGTGCGCTCGGCGATGTGATCGCACGGCTGGTCGGCGAGGGAACATGGCGTGCGCGGCTGTCGCAGCCGGCTGTCCCGGCCCTGTCGCCGGACGGCGGCAAGACCTTGGCGACAGGTGACAGGCGGCAACCGCAGGTTTAACAGTTTGTTTGCCATGTTTCGGCAAGACTGAAGGCCGCACGCGCCGCATCATCCAGGACCCGCTTCATGCCCCGTAACACCCCGCCGCACCCCGACGGTACAGCGCGGAAGCGCCCGCCCGCCGCCTTGCGCTGGGGCGTCGTCCTGCTTGTCGCCGCCGCACTCGGAGCCGTCGCGGGCATGGCCTTCGATCGACTGTCCGATCCGGTCTACTCGGCGGTTGCGCGCATCGCGCTGGAGCCGGATGCCTACCGCGCCGAAGAGGGTGGGGACGACGCGATCCTGATGCCGCGCCTGCGCGGGAAGCTTGCGCAGATCACGGGGGATGACGTCCTGGCCGCGGCGTCTTCGGATCCGGCGGACCTGCGCAGCCGGGTGACCGTTCACAGCCCGCCCGGGGAATTGACGGCCGATATCCTCGTGCGGGCCGCGACGGCCGGGGCCGCGGCAAAGGAGGCCGATGCCATCGCACGCGCCTTCGCAGATCGCGAGGCGCGTGACGCCGAAGGCCGGCGCACGGCGGAGCGGGAGGAAGCGGAGCGTCGGGTGCGTGAGGCGCAGTCCGCCCTGGCGCAAGCCGAATCCGCGCTGGCCATGGCGCGGCCCGCGGCCGGACCGTCGATCGATGCCGACGCGCCGGATGCAGAGATGTCGCGCCTGCAGCGGCAACTGGCTGCGCTGCAGCGGGCCGGCGCCGGCGAGCCCGGCGGCGGCGACCTGCCTGAAAGCGTCCGCACCTTGTCCGAAAGGCGGGATGCGGCGGCCGCCGAACTCGGCCTTCTGTCGCGAACCTATGGGCCTCGGCATCCGCGGCGCGTGGAGGCCGCAAGGCGGTTGGCCGCGGCAGAGGCCGCGACCCGGCAGGAGGCGACCCGCCTGGCGGCGGAGCGACAGGCGGCCATTGATGCCGCCAGGACCGCCCCGGTCCGGCCTTCCCCCGTCGAAGCGGCTGCGGCAGACCCCGCCCCGGAAGCGGCCGAGGTGGACCGGCTGCGGGCCGCGCTGTCGGAGGCCGACGCCTCGCTGGACGAATTGGCTCGCCGTCCGGCATCGGCCCCGGTGACCATGGTCATCGCGGCCGAGCCGCCCGCCATGCGCGATGGCCCGTCGGAGGCGGCCTACGCCGTTATGGGGGCGGCCGGGGGCATCCTGGCCGGGCTCTTCATTCTTGCGGTTTTCGGCCTTTCGCGCGCCATCGGGCAGGGCGCGCGCCGGCCGGAGATGGTGCTGTCGGACGTATCCTATGCGCCGGTCGATCTGGCGCGGCGCGGCGACGCGTTGCGGCTTTCAGCTCCGGCCGAAACCGCCGAAGCGCCGCGTGACCCAGGCCCACAGACCGATCCTCGGCAGGACCGGCAGGCCGAAGCGACCGGCGAACGGCCGGCGGACGAAGAGGTTCTCCGCCGCCGCGAGCGGCTGCGCCGCGAACTGCGCGAGATGACGGCGCGGCGACAGGCACAACTGGATGGAGGCGGCGCGGCGCGGATCTTGAGTGCCGAAGAGTTGCAGCGCCGCCACGACGAGCGTAACGGGCCGTACCGACTTTAGCTGAAGCGCTTCCATTCTCCATGGGAACGGAAACGCCTTTCAGACCGGCATGTCAGGACGCCGGCGGCGCGGGAAGCGACGGCGCCGTGCCCGCATTGTCGGTCAGCCCCGGACGCTCGCCCTGCGCGGGGCGGTAATCGGGGACGATATGCGACAGGAGCGCGATGGCGCGGCAGGCGTCGTTGGCGCGGATCGCCTTTTCCAGGGCTTCGAAATTCCGCTTCAGGAACGATGTGTCCGACACGCGGGAGCTGGCCGCCAGCAGCCCGTCGCGCCCGGTCCGCTCGATGATCTCGCCGTCGCCGAACAGTTCCTCGTAAAGCTTCTCGCCGGGGCGCAGGCCAATATATTCGATGGCGATATCGACGCCGGGGCGCAGGCCGGCAAGCTGGATCAGCCTTTCGGCCAGCTCGGCGATCAGGATGGGCTCGCCCATGTCCAGCACGAAGATCCGACCCCGCTCGGTGCGCGCCGCAACACCGTGCCCCGCGGCATGCAGGATCAGCCGGCAGGCCTCCGGGATGGTCATGAAGAACCGGGTGATCTTGGGATGGGTGACCGTCAGCGGGCCGCCGCGCTGCAACTGCGACTGGAACAGGGGGATGACCGAGCCGGCCGAGCCGAGCACGTTGCCGAAGCGGACCGTCATGAAGCGGGTGGCGCTGCCCGAAAGGTCGAGCGCCTGGCAATAGGCCTCGGCCGCGCGCTTGGTGGCGCCCATGACATTGGCGGGGTTGACCGCCTTGTCGGTGGATACCATCACGAAGGCGGCCGCTTCGGACGCCAGGGCGGCGTCGGCGACGTTGCGGGTGCCGAGCAGGTTCGTTTCTATTCCTTCGACCGGGTTGTGCTCCACCAGCGGCACATGCTTCAGGGCTGCGGCGTGGAAGACGACATCCGGCTTGAAGGCGGTGAATGCCGCAAGAACACGGTCGGCCATGCGGACGTCGAGGATCCGCTCTTCCGTCTCCACGCCCGGGAAGGAAGCCGCAAGCTGGCGCCCGATGGAATAGAGGTTGAACTCGGAACTGTCGATCAGCAGCAGCTTCCTGGGCTGGAAGGCCGCGATCTGCTTGCAGAGTTCCGACCCGATGCTGCCGCCCGCGCCGGTGACGGCGATGGCGCGGTCGTTGATCAGCTGCGCGACTTCGCGGATTTCCAGGTTCACTTCGCGGCGGCCGAGCAGGTCTTCCAGCGAGACGGGCAGCGCCTCGATGGGCGCCTCGCTGTCGACGCCGCCGGCCTTCGAGATGTCGGGCAGGCGCTTGACGGCGATCTTCAGCGGGGCTGCCGCTTCCACCACGTCGGACATGTCGAGGGGCGGCAGGTTGGTCTGCGTGACGACGATCTGCGAGATGGGGCTGGCCGACAGCTCGTTCTTGCGGGCCAGGGTGGTGAGAGACGACAGATCCCCCACGACCCGGACTCCGTGCAGGCGGCGGCGCCAGTTCTTGGGCCGTGGGTCCAGGATGGCGACGATGTGGGTGTTGGGCTGCGAGCGGCGGGCATTGCGGATGAACAGGTCCGCATTGTCGTTGAAGCCGTAGAGCACGATATGCTCGACCTTGCCGATGCCGATCGGCCGCGTCGCCGTCTCGTTGAAACCGCGCTCCTTGGACAGGCGGTAGATGAGGCGCGGTCCGCCCAGCCCGACGATCATGATGAACCAGCACATCACCAGTGCTGAACGCGGCAGGAAGGCGCCGCGAAACAGGATGAAGTGCCCCAGCAGGAAGACCGTCACGATGGCGGTGACGGCCTTGACGATCGAGACCACGTCGAGCAGCGAGGCATAGCGCCACGCGCCGCTGTTCAGGGAGAACAGCGGAAACATCAGCGCCGACAGGAGGGCGAAGCTGCCGACGATCGCCCAGAGCTGCCAGTAGACGGCAAAGGCGTTGAAGTTCCAGGCGAGGCCCATCGACAGCGCCATCGACAACGCGGCAACCATCACGTCGTGGACGATACCGAGTGAGCGGAGCGACCCGCGCGGCAGATGCGGCTTCGTGTCGAACATGGCCTTCCGGAATCGAGGCGCCGAAGGCGCGACCGGCCCCGTACGCATTGCGACGAATGGTCGGGACGATCGGAGACCGCCCCGGCCATGCCTTCATTCTAGAGCGTTTCCATCCATCAAGGAAGGAGGACGCGTCGCGACCGGCTCAGAAGACGGTCGCACCTTTCGAGGCGGGGCCGACCATTGACCGGAAGATGCCGAACAATTCGCGGCCGACGCCATAATCGTTGGCGGTCAGGTCCGGGGCGGCAACCTCGCGGAGCGCCAGCTCGGCCGGATCGACGAGCAGTTCCAGCGTACCGGCCTCGGCGTCCAGCCGGATCAGGTCGCCGTCGCGGATACGACCGATGACGCCGCCCTCCTTGGCTTCCGGCGTGACGTGAATGGCCGCAGGCACCTTGCCGGACGCGCCCGACATGCGGCCGTCCGTGACCAGGGCGACACTCTGGCCGCGATCCATGAGAACTCCCAGCGTCGGCGTCAGCTTGTGCAGCTCGGGCATGCCGTTCGCCGACGGGCCCTGATACCGGACGACCGCGATGAAGTCGCCCGTCAGCTCGCCGGCGCGGAAGGCGCGCTGCACGGCTTCCTGTCCGTCGAAGACGCGGGCGGGCGCGGTGACGATCCGCCGCTCGGGCTTGACCGCCGAGACCTTGATGACCGCCTTGCCGACATTGCCGTCGAGAACGCGCAACCCGCCATTGGACGAGAACGGCGTGTCCGCGCGCGCCAGAACCTTGGAGTCCAGACTTTCGGCTGGGGCGGCGACGCGCTCCACGCCCACGCCGTCCGCCGCCAGCCTGGCCTCGACCGTGTAGGCCGACAGGCCCATTCCATAAGCCGTGCGGACATCCTCGTGCAGGAGACCGGCGCCCAGCAACTCGCGGATCAGGAAGCCCATGCCGCCTGCTGCGTTGAAATGATTCACGTCGGCCAACCCGTTCGGATACACGCGCGCCAGCAGCGGGGTTATATCCGACAGGTCGGAGATATCCTGCCATGTCAGCGTGATGCCCGCTGCCGCCGCCATCGCGACCAGATGCAGCGTATGGTTTGTGGAGCCGCCGGTGGCGTGCAGCCCGACGACGCCGTTGACGATGGTGCGTTCGTCCACCATCACCCCGACGGGCGTATACTCGTTGCCCAGGGCGGTGATGGCCAGTGCGCGCTGAGCGGCTTCGCGGGTGAGGGCGTCGCGCAGGGGCGTATTCGGATTGACGAAGGAACTGCCGGGCAGGTGCAGGCCCATGATCTCCATGAGCATCTGGTTGGAGTTGGCCGTGCCGTAGAAGGTGCAGGTGCCCGGCCCGTGATAGGATTTCGATTCCGCCTCGAGCAATTCGTCGCGGCCGACCTTGCCTTCCGCATAGAGCTGGCGCACCCGCGCCTTCTCGTCGTTGGGCAGGCCCGACGTCATGGGACCGGCCGGCACGAAGACCGCCGGCAGATGGCCGAAGGTGAGCGCGGCGATGACGAGGCCCGGCACGATCTTGTCGCAGACGCCCAGATAGACCGCCGCGTCGAACATGTCGTGGCTCAGGCCGACAGCGGCCGACAGCGCTATGACATCGCGCGAGAACAGCGAAAGCTCCATGCCGGCCTCGCCCTGCGTGACGCCGTCGCACATGGCGGGCACGCCGCCGGCCACTTGAGCCGTCGCGCCCATGTCGCGGGCTGCCCGCCGGATGATGTCGGGATACCGCTCGTATGGCTGGTGCGCCGACAGCATGTCGTTATAGGCCGTGACGATGCCGAGATTGGGGGCCGCGTCACCTTTCAGGAGCGCCTTGTCGCCGGTTCCGCAGGCAGCGAAGCCGTGGGCGAGGTTGCCGCACCCGAGCGCGGATCGGCGCGGCCGCGATTCGGCGCGGGCCAGGACGCGGGCAAGATAGGCCTCGCGTGCGGCGACCGAGCGTTCGCGGATACGGTCGGTAATTGCAAGGAGGCGTTTGTCGGCACTCATCGGAACCTCCTCAGCGGGCCCAGAATATCTGCAGGTCGTCGCGGCCGTCCTGCCGCAGGACCGCCCGTACGGGCATTTCTTCCAGCGGTCCGTCGGCCAGCGCCAGCCCAAGGGTTTCCCTCTTGTCCTCGCCCTCGATGTGCAGCGCCAGGAAATGCGCCGACAGGAGAAGGGGCAGGGTCAGCGTGACGCGCGGTTCTGCGGCGCCGGGCGCCTCCACGGCGACGACGGCGGCGCCGTCGGTGGGCGCGAGCGCGGCGCCGAGCTGTTCGGAGCCGGGAAAGAACGACGCGGTGTGGCCGTCATTGCCCATGCCCAGGATGGCCGCGTCGAGGGGCCGCGCCAGAACGCCGAACCGCTCCGACAGGTCCGGCGCGGCTTCTTCGGCGGTCCGGCCCGGTATGAAGAAGGGTTCGAAGCGCGCCCTGGCGGCCCTGCCACGGAGAAGTCCGTTGCGGACGAGGCGCGCGTTGGACCGTTCGTTGTCCTCGTCCACCCAACGTTCGTCGACGAGGAAGACGCACACCTTGTCCCATTCGATGTCGGCCTGCGACAGTCGCTCGAACAGGAGGCGCGGTGTCGAGCCGCCGGACACGGCCAGGGACGCGGCGCCCCGTGCGTCGATCGCAGTTGCGAGTACGGCGGCTAGGCCCGTGGCCAGCCCTTCGGCCAGGGCCTCACGCGTCGGATATTCGTGGAAGCGCAGATCCATGGCTCGTCCCTACTCCGGCTCGTGCCAGGTTCTGCCGTCGCGCTCGATGAGCGCGATGGAGCCGGAGGGGCCCCATGTGCCGGCCGTATAACCCTGCGGGCGGATGTCCTTCTCTTCCCAGGCGGACAGGATGGGGCCGACCCATTCCCAGGCCGCCTCCACTTCGTCGCGCCGCATGAACAGCGTCTGGTTGCCGCGGATGACATCCATCAGCAGCCGCTCGTAGGCGTCCGGGTTCCGGACGCCGAAGGACTGGGCGAAGCTCATGTCCAGCGGCACGTGGCGCAGGCGCATCCCGCCGGGGCCGGGGTCCTTGATCATCAGCCACTGCTTCACGCCTTCGTCCGGCTGCAGCCGAAGCACGAGCTGATTCTGCTGCACGTGGCCGGCCGCCCCGCCGAAGATGTTGTGCGGAATGGGCCGGAAGGTCACGACGATCTCGCTCATACGCTGCGTCAGGCGCTTTCCGGTGCGCAGGTAGAAAGGCACGCCGGCCCAGCGCCAGTTGTTGATCTCGGCCTTGATGGCGACGAACGTCTCGGTGTTGCTGGATTCTTCGCCCAGATCCTCGAGATAGCTCTTGGCGGGTCCGCCGTTCGAGGCGCCCGACCGGTACTGGCCGCGCACGGTGACATGCTCGACGTTGCGTGCGTCGATGGGCTTCAGCGCCCGCAGCACTTTCAGCTTCTCGTCGCGCAGGGCATTGCCGTCGATGGCGCCCGGCGGCTCAAGCGCCACCAGGCACATCAGCTGCACGATATGGTTCTGCACCATGTCGCGCAGCGCGCCGGCCTTGTCGTAGTAGCCCGCCCGCCCTTCGAGGCCGACCGATTCGGCGACGGTGATCTGTACGTGGTCCACGAAGGCCGAGTTCCACAACGGCTCGTAGAGCATGTTGGCAAAGCGCAGGGCCATCAGGTTCTGCACCGTCTCCTTGCCGAGATAATGATCGATGCGGAAGACCTGATGTTCCTCGAAATGCTCGCCGATGATCCGGTTCAGCTCGCGAGCGGATTCGAGGTCGCGCCCGACCGGCTTTTCGACAACTAGCCGGGTGCGGTCGTTGACGAGGCCGAAGCTGCGGATGCGCATGGCGAAATCGCCGAACAGCGATGGCCCCACGGCAAGGTAGAAGGCGCGGATCCGGCTCGGCGGCGCCTGGTCCAGCAGCGTCTTCAGCTCGTCCCAGCCGCCATCCGCCCGCGCATCGACCTTCAGGTAGAAGAGCCGGCCGATGAAGCGTTCTATGGCGGCCTCGTCATGGTCTTCCGCGGCGACGAAACGGTCGATCGCCTCGCGTGCGAAGGCACGGTATTCCTCGTCCCCGAGCGCCGTCCGCGATGCGCCGATGATCCGGGAATCGGCAGGGAGCTGACCGTCGAGGTCGCGATGGTAAAGGGCAGGCAGAAGCTTGCGTTCCGCCAGGTCGCCGTTGCCCCCGAAAACAACGTAGTCGAAACTCTCTACCGGGATGATATGGCTGGTCACGAATGGGAATCCTGCTGCAATCCTTGAGTCGGTTATAGGGCGACCCATCGGCGAAGGTAATTCTAATCGATTGAAAATGAAAGATCGCAGCGCCGAATTTCCGAGGCGACGGCCCGGATCTGGCGTTGTGGCGTCCTGCCGGAATGACGCCGCATACGAAGGTAAAATTGCCGGATCAACATTACTACTGACGGTTATATTTCTATAAACAAATATACACTTAACATTCGTAATTTATTGAATTGTAAGGACTTTCAACATTTTTTCGACGTGCTATAACGCACGACGGAATTTTACGGCACATAGGGAGTAAAATGAGCCTCAAGACTTTCGATCTTAGGCCCTTGTATCTGCAGGTCGTTGACGACTTCATAGGTCGAATAGTCTCTGGCGTCTGGCCGGCTGGTCAATTCATAGCCAGCGAGACGGAAATATCCCGCGAACTCGGTCTCTCCATCGGCACGGTGCGCCGCGCCTTCGACATTCTCGATCAGTATGGCGTACTCGATCGTTCCCAAGGCAAGGGAACGTTGATCCTGGACGCGTCCGGCGAAGAGGCGTCCCGGCGCTTCGTCACCTTCATCGACGGCGCCGGCGAGCGCGTCGCCGGCGAGCTCGAACTGATCGAAGCATCCATGTCCAAGGCGGACGCTGCCGTCGCTGCCGACCTGAAGATCGATCCGGGCAGCGATATCCTGACGATGCGGCGGCAGCGCCGGTATGGCGAGCGCATCTTCCTGACGGAGATCGCGCAGAGCCCGTTCGTGCCGCCGGCCGGCGCACGTGGCAAGGCTGCCCTGATGGAAGCCGCGGAGGGGCGCTGGTTCGCCCACAGCCTGGCCGTCCGGATGACCGAGACGATCAAGCCGATTCAGGCAGACGCGGATGATGCCCGCTCTTTCGGTGTGCCGGCGGGAGAGGCCCTCCTGGAATTGACGCGCATCATCTTCAGTTATGACGGCACGGCGCTGGAACGCCGCGTCGCGCACTGCTATCTGGGGCAGGATCTGTTCTACGAGAACAGCTGAGAGCAGCCCGGAAGGCCCGATGTCACACGCTGAAGAACGTTCGCTGGCCATCACAGGCTCGGCGCTCCGCAGTCTTTCGGCCGCAAGCGACGGTTTCGATCTCCTGTCCGCCGATATCCGGAACGGGCCGCTGGGACAGGCCATAGCGGAGGCGGTTGCGCTGATCCGGGCGCGGCCGGGCCGCCTGATCGTCACCGGCGTCGGCAAGAGCGGGCATATCGCCCGCAAGCTCGCGGCCACGTTCGCCTCTACCGGTACGCCCGCCTACCATCTCCACCCGACCGAGGCGAACCACGGCGATCTCGGCATGATCGACAGGACGGATGTCATCATGGCGCTGTCCTGGTCTGGCGAGACCAGCGAACTGGCGCAGACGATCACCTATGCCAAGCGCTTCGAAGTGCCCTTGATCTCGTTGACTTCGGCCGGCGACAGCACGCTCGCGATGGCGTCGAGCGTTGCGCTCGTCCTGCCCCGCGTGCGGGAGGCATGCCCGCACAACCTTGCGCCGACGACCTCCACCCTCATGCAACTGGCGATCGGCGACGCCATCGCCGTGGCGCTGATCGAGGACCGCGGCTTCTCTCCGGACGATTTCAAGATATTCCACCCCGGCGGCAAGCTGGGCGCCCAGTTGCAGACGGTGGGCGACCTCATGCACACGGGGCAGTCGCTGCCGCTGACGGGTCTCGCAGCCGATATCTCGCAGGCCGTCCGCGTCATGTCGGCCCATGGTTTCGGTGCGGTCGGCATCGTCGATGATGCCGGCAACCTTGCCGGGATGATCACGGACGGCGACCTGCGACGTCATCTGTCGCCCGACCTCGCCCAGCGCAACGTATCCGCAGTCATGACGCACGGACCGATCGTCGTCGGCGCGTCCACCCTGGCCGCCGAGGCGCTGAAGCTGATGGAAGCCCGCAAGATCGGGGCTCTCTTCGTCGTGGACGGCATGCGCCCGGTCGGCTTCATCCGCACGCTGGACCTGCTGCGCGCCGGCGTCGCCTGAAGCGCCGCGCGTACACAAAAAAACCGTCGGCGGTGCAAAGGCGCAAGGTTCGGGAATTAACCGGGTGTTAACCGTGGAGGCGTACACCATGGAAACCACTCGTTAACCAAGATGAATGAAACCTTGACCAGTCGCAAAGCAATCCGCCTGCGCGGACGGTCCTTTCTGGCGCTCGTCCTTTCGCCGGAGCTGCCCTTCGAGGATTGGCTCCACGAACTGGATGACCTTGCCCGGCGCTCCACCGGCTTCTTCCTGAGCCGGCCCATCGTGCTGGACGTCGCCGGCTTGCCGATCACGCGCGATACCCTGCAGGCGTTGATCGACGAACTGGCCAGGCGCAACGTCAGGATCATGGGCATCGAAGGCGCCAAGCCTTCCCTGCTGGGGCCCGGCATGCCGCCCGAGATGCGCGGCGGCCGCCCCGCTGCGGACGTCGAGGTGCCGGAAGACAGCGCGGCGCCGGCGGCCGGTGCGAAGCCGCGTGCCGAGCCCGCGCGCGACACCGCCGCCAGCGTCTATGTCGCGCCGCAGGGAAACTCCACGCTGATCGTCGAGGAGAGCGTGCGCTCGGGCCAGTCGATCATCCATCCCGAGGGGGACGTGACCGTACTCGGGTCCGTATCGTCCGGGGCGGAGATCGTTGCCGGCGGCTCCATCCACGTCTACGGCGCGCTTCGCGGACGCGCGCTGGCCGGTTCCGCCGGCAATCCGAAGGCACGCATCTTCTGCCGCAGGCTCGAGGCCGAGCTGATCGCGATCGACGGCCTCTACAAGACCGCGGAAGACATGGAACAGAAACTCCGGGGACAGGCCGTGCAGGTCTGGCTGGACGGAGATGTATTGAAGGCAGCCGTTCTGGCTTGAACGAAAGGACGTCGATAATGGCAAAAGTTCTGGTAGTGACGTCGGGCAAGGGGGGAGTCGGAAAGACGACCTCGACCGCCGCGCTGGGCGCCGCGCTTGCGCAGGGCGGCCAGAAGGTCGTGGTCGTCGATTTCGACGTCGGACTTCGCAACCTGGATCTGGTGATGGGCGCCGAACGCCGCGTCGTCTACGATCTCATAAACGTGGTGCAGGGTGACGCCAAGCTGCCCCAGGCGCTGATCCGCGACAAGCGCGTCGATACGCTGCACCTGCTGCCCGCCTCGCAGACGCGCGACAAGGACAACCTCACCACCGAGGGCGTCGAGCGCGTGATGGGCGAGTTGAAGGAGCAGTTCGACTGGGTGATCTGCGACAGCCCGGCCGGCATCGAGCGCGGCGCCACGCTGGCCATGCGCCATGCCGACATCGCGGTCGTCGTCACCAATCCGGAAGTGTCGTCGGTCCGCGATTCCGACCGCATCATCGGCTTGCTCGACTCCAAGACCGAACGCGCCGAGCGCGGCGAGCGGATCGAGAAGCACCTGCTGCTCACCCGTTTCGACACGATGCGCGCCGAGCGCGGCGACATGCTCAAGGTCGAGGACGTGCTGGAGATTCTCTCCATTCCGCTGCTCGGGATCATTCCGGAAAGCGCCGAGGTGCTGCGCGCCTCCAACCTCGGAACGCCCGTCACCCTGTCGGATGCCAACAGCGCCCCGGCGCGCGCCTACATGGACGCCGCCCGCCGCCTGAACGGCGATGCCGTGCCGATGATCGTGCCGACCGACAAGCGCGGCCTTCTCGGCAAACTCTTCGGCAGGAGGGCGGCATGAACCTTTTCAACCTCTTTGCCCGACGCAATACCGCGCCGGCGGCGCGCGAGCGCCTGCAGGTCCTGCTGGCGCACGAGCGGGCGGCGGTGGGCCAGTCGGACCTCGTGAACATCCTGCGCGAGGAGATCCTGGCGGTCATCGCCAAGCACGTGTCCATCGACCGCGAGAAGGTCAAGGTTTCGATGGATCGCGGTGACGCCATCTCCATGCTGGAGGTGGATATCGAGCTGCCGACGGCCGAGCCGGTCATGGACCGGGAGGTCCGGGCGGCGCACGGCTGATCGGCCGGCCAATCCGAGGACTTGAAGCGAAAGGAGAGACGACGATGAGCAGAGCCGAACTTCTCGTCCGGTTGCAGAAGGTGCAGGAAACCCCGGAAATGCAGGGTCGCAATATCCGCAGCATCGCGGCGATCCTGTCCAATGACGCACTCCTCAAACATGTCGAGGTGTGCGAGGAGGCGGTCGAGAAAGCACGCCGAGTCAACTAGAATTGACCTGACCCCGGCCGGTCGAGCCGGGGTTTTTTATACGGGTCGGGCAACCGATGCGGTGGTTTGTCGCTTCCTCTGGTCGGCGAAACAACCGCGGGAAAATCATGCCAAGCGATACTGTAGCGCGCAAACGACAGGCTTCGGCCGAGATCGCGGTCTTCGCGCCATGGCCGCTTTTCACCATCACCATCGAGAAACTGGCCAGCGGCGAGGACGAAGTCTATTTCCATGCCGGGGGCCAGGGCGTATGGGCCGCGCGCATGGCCGCCGAACTGGGCGGCAAGGCGCTGCTCGTCGGGCCGGTGGGCGGCGAGGCGCGCACCCTGATCGAGGCCCTGGTGCGGTCCGAAGGGCTGGACATGCGCGCCGTGCCCATCCGCCACGCCAATGGCGGATACATCAACGACAGGCGCGGCGGCGAGCGCAAGGAAATCGCCACCGTGCCGCCGCCCCGGCTGGACCGCCACGAGGTGGACGACCTCTATAATGCGGCGCTGGCCGAGGGCATACGCTGCGGCACGATGATCGTGACCGGCGTGCCCGACGGGGAAGTCCTGCCGGTGGAAATCTACACGCGGCTGGCCCGCGACCTGAAGGCCAACGACGTCGTCTCCGTCGCCGATATCGCGGGCACGGTCCTGGACGCCATCGAGGAGGGCCTGACGCTCATAAAGGTCAGCCACGAGGAACTGCAGGCGGCCGGCCTTGCCAAGGACGATAGCCGGAAAAGCCTGATGAAGGCCATGGAGGGCCTGCGCAAGAAGGCCGACAATATCGTCGTCTCCTGTGCCGGGGCCGGTGCGCTGGCCCTCATGCAAGACCGGTTCTGGGAGGCGAAGGCTCCGCAACTGACCCCGCGCGACCACAGCGGCGCCGGCGACTCCATGACGGCCGCCCTTGCCGTCGCACTCTCACGCGGGGACGAGCCGGACGCCTGCCTGAAACTGGCGACGGCCGCAGGCGCGATGAACGTGACCCGCCATGGGCGTGGCACCGGCAACCTGCACGATATCGAGATCGTCGCGGGGCGGGTGAGGATCGAGGAAATCAAATGAGCCGAGCCCAAGACGATCTCCGCGATCTGGAGAGCCTTGCCGTCGAACTGGCGCAACTGGCCGGCGACCGCATCATCGCCTCCCTCGGTACGGCCCTGGCCGTCAAGTACAAGAAACTCTCCCGCGAGGAAGAGGCCGAGGCGGAGTTCCGCGACCCGGTGTCCGAAATCGACAGCGCCGTCGAGGCGGTGCTGCGCGAGCGCCTTGCCGAGCGCTATCCGACGCATGGCATCGTCGGCGAAGAGGAAGGCGGAGGCGACCTGCCGCCATGCGATTACACCTGGGTGATCGACCCCGTCGACGGAACGGCAAATTTCGTCAACGGCTTTCCCATCTTTGCGGCCTCGATCGGCCTGGTGCACAAGGGCGACCCCATCGTCGGCGCGGTCTGGTGCTCGACCAGCCACGCGCTGCGGCCGGGGGTCTACCATGCGACCAGCGGCGGCGCCCTGTTCTTCGACGGGGCTCGCATCGAGGCGGTGGACCGTTCCGCGGTCAAGCGGCGCATCGTGGCCATGCCGAACCTCATGACCGACATGAGCCTCGGCTACGAGGCGCGGCAGACCGGCTCGGCGGCTGCGGAATGCGCTTTCGTGGCGGCCGGGCTTCTTGCGGGCGCACGGTTCGACTCGCCCAATATATGGGATGTCGCCGGCGGCGTGCCCCTGGTGCAGGCAACGGGCGGCACCGTGTTGACGCGCCAGGGCGCGGGCCACGACTGGAAGGAATTCCGGCGCTTCGATGCCCCACGCGGCGTCGTGTGGCGTCAGCCCATGATCATCGGGGGTGGCGAAACCGCCAGCGCATTGGCACTTACGGCCTGACGGAAGCGGAATTCTGCGCTTTGTGCGCAATAATCATTCCAATGGTAAGGCAAACAGGCTTTATGGGAGGGATCCGAAGCGACCTCCCGTATCATCGACATGCCCAGCCAGACAGCGTCCACATCCATACTCGGCGGCATACTGCTGACCCTGTTTGCCGGCATGATCTTCTCGTCCATGGATGCCGTGGCCAAGAGCCTGACGGGAACGCTGCCCGTCATGCAGGTTGTGTGGGGGCGCTACGTCTTCCATACGCTTCTGGTCGGCGGCATCCTGACCGCCCGTAGCGGCGGCTTCGGCTATCTCAGGTCGCGTCACCCCGTGCTGCAGTTCGTCCGGGGCATGTGCCTGCTTTCGTCGACGCTGCTGATGTACATGGCCATCGCGCGCGTGCCGCTGGCCGACGCGACCGCCGTCCTGTTCTTCTCGCCCGTCTTCGTGACCCTGCTGTCCGTCCTGGTGCTGAAGGAAACGATCGGCATCCATCGCGTCACCGCGGTGGTGGCGGGCTTCGTCGGCGTTCTGCTCGTGGTGCGTCCGGAACTCGGCCGCACCGATCCATGGCTTCTGCTGCCGCTGGCCGCCGTCGTCAGCAATTCGGTGTACCTGATGATGACGCGCCATCTGGCGCATGCCGAAAGCCCTGCGGTAACGCAGTTCAACACGACCGCCGCAGGCATGGTCATCATGTGCTTCGTCGTGCTGCCCGCCTGGCAGACGCCGGAACCCCGGCAATGGGCGCTGATGTTGGTGATGGGTGCGTTCGGCGCCCTGGGCCATACCGTGCTGGTGAAGGCGTTCTCGTTCGCCCCGGCCTCGCTTCTGTCGCCGTTCCTGTATTCCCAGGTGATGTTCTCGGCGCTGCTCAGCATCTTCTGGTTCGGCGACCCGATGCATCCGCTGACGCTGGCGGGAACGGCTATCCTGATCGCCAGCGGACTCTATATCTGGTGGCGCGAGAACCGGAGGCGCCTGTAACCACGGCGGGGCGTGGCCGGGGCACGACCCCGCCCCTGAGGCGTCAGGCCGTCCAGCCGCCGTCGATGACGTGGATCTGGCCGGTCGTGTAGGTGGCGGTCGCCAGGTGCAGCGCCAGGGCCGCGATCTCTTCGGGCTGGCCGATGCGGCCGATGGGCTGGCGCGCGATGAAGGCGGCGCGGGCGGCCTCATAGTCGCCCCCGGCGCGCAGGCGTTCCTGCAGGGAGGGGGAATCGACCGTGCCGGGGCATATGGCGTTACAGCGGATCCCCTTTCCGACATAGTCGGCCGCGACAGATTTGGTCAGGCCGATTACGGCAGCCTTGGTGACGCTGTAGGCAAAGCGATTCGGCACCGCCTTCACGCTGGAGGCGACGGACGCCATGTTGATGATGCAGCCATCGCCACGCTCCAGCATGCCCGGCAGGATCGCCTGGATCGTGTGCATCTGGGCGCGGACGTTCAGGTCGAAGGCGAAGTCCAGATCCTTGTCGGTACATTCCAGGATTGCGCCCGAATGGACGACGCCGGCACAGTTGAAGAGGACGTCGATCCGGCCTGCCTCAACCGCGGCGGCCTCCACGGCGCCCGCGTCCAGAACGTCGAGCGTCAGCGTCTCCACGCCGGCGATCGCGGAAAGATCGGCCAATGCCGCCTCGTTGATGTCGGAGGCGATCACCCGCGCCCCCGCCGCGGCGAACAGTTCCACCGTGGCCCTGCCGATGCCCTGCGCTGCCGCCGTTATGAAGGCCGTCTTACCCGAAAGGTCGATCATGCTCGCTCCTACCCATCTTGATCCGATCGGAGGTTCAATAGGGCGAAGCATGGCGTGAGGGCAAGTGGCTAGACCAATTCAGGCCCGTCGGTCGACAGCGCGAAATCGGCTTCCATGCTGGAGCCCATCACCAGCCGGACGTTTGGAAGATCGTTGCCCTCCATCTTCGAAACAAGCGCGGCGTCGTCGTAGTCGAAGCCGAGCCACCGTTGGCGAAGGCGCTCCGTAATGATGTCCAGCGGCGCGGTGACGAATACGGCGATGTCGAAGCGGCTGCGCAGTTCGCGCCAGCCGTCGGCATCGAGAAGCAGGTAGTTTCCCTCGGTCACGACGATCCGGGCCGAGCCGGGCACGATGTCCGCGCCGGCACGGGCGATCTCCAGCGTACGGTCGAAGACGGGCACGGCAATATCGCTCGCGTCATCGGCGCGCAGCCTGTCGAGCATCGCGCGATAGCCGCCGAGATCGAAGGTGTGCGGAGCGCCCTTGCGCGGGCGGTGTCCGCGTGCGTTCAGTATGGCGTCGTCGAAATGGTAGCCGTCCATCGGAAACAGGGCGGCGATGCCGGGGCTTGCCGTATTCAACGAGCGTGCCAGGCGGTCCGCGACCGTCGATTTGCCGGCCCCGGGCGGTCCGGCAAGGGCGACGATGATGCGCCGGCCATCCCCGGCCTGCCGCAGGGCAAGCCGGACGAGGTCCTGGAAGGCGATGTCCGGCGCCATCGGGTCAGCCGGCGTCGGCCGTAAAGCCCGCCGCCTCGATGCCGGCGATGGCGGCGATCTCGTCATTGTCGGATGTGTCGCCGGTAATGCCGACCGCGCCGACGATCGCGCCATCCTTGCGGATCAGGACGCCGCCCGGCACCGGCACGAGGCTGCCGCCGGCAAGGCTGTTCATGGCCTGGATGAAAAAGGGCTGCTTCTCCGCCCGGTCGAAAAGGGCGCGGCAACCGACGCCCATCGCGATGCAGCCATTGGCCTTGCCGATGGCGATGTCGGGGCGCATGCGGGACGTGCCGTCCTGGCGTTCCAGGGCGATCAGGGCGCCGCCGGCATCCAGAACGGCCACGGTCAGCGGCTTGAACTTGCCTTCGGCTGCCTTGGCAAGGCTGGCCGAGATGATCTTGCGGGCGTGGTCGAGCGTCAGTGTCATGGGTTTCCTTCCTTGGTGGCCCGGCTTCTTCTCGAATCGCCGGGCCTTGCATTCGGAAGGGAAGGTTTATCCAAACCGTCGCGCGGCATCCAGCGCAAGGCCGAGGCCGACGCTGCCGAAGGCGTCGGAACGGATGACCTGCGCGTGCGGAAGGGAGGCCGTGGCGGCCGTGCGCACGGCAGGCACTTCCGCGCCGCCGCCGGTCAGGATGACGCTGTCGACCGCGCTTGCCGCAACGCCCGCGCTTGCCAGGGCCTCGGCAAGGCTGGCTTCGATCCTTCCGACCAGTTCGCGCGTGGCGTCCTCGAAGGCCGTCCGTGAGACGGACAGGGCGAAGTCCAGACCGGGTTCGTCTAGGACGATCCGGGTTTCCGGCGCGTCCGTCAGCCGGATCTTGCCGGCCTCGACGGCGCCGGCCAGCCGATGTCCGGAGCGATGTTCGACGAGGTGACGAAACCGGTCCAGGCGCTCGGGCTCGGCCGCCGCGCGTTCCAGATCGCGGATGTCCCGCAGCACCTTGGGCGTGTAGAGCAGGTTGATGCGATGCCACGTCGCCATGTCGTTGAAATACCAGACGGGCAGGCTGCGCTTGCCGTCGGCATACAGGCTGCCCAGGCCGAAATGCGGCATGACCTGCCGGATGCTCAGCAGCCGGTCGAAATCGGTGCCACCGACATGCACGCCGGTGGAAGCCAGGATATCGGCCGACCGGTCATGCGCGAGGGCGCGCTCCGGCGACAGGCGAACGACCGAGAAATCGGACGTGCCGCCGCCGACATCGACGATCAGGGCCAGTTCTTCGGCATGCAGCAGAGACTCCCGGTACAGCGCGGCGGCGACCGGCTCGAACTGGAACTCGACATGGGCGAAGCCTTCCGCACGCGCCGCGGCGGCCAGTTGCGCCTCTGCCTTGGCGTCGGCGGCCGGATCGTCGTCGACGAAGTGCACCGGGCGCCCCAGCACAACCTTGTCCGCCTGCACGCCCGCCGCTTCCAGCCGTTCCCGCATGTGGCGCAGGAAACGCCCGATCAGGTCCTGGAAGCTCTTGCGCTCGCGCCCGACAAGCGTCGTCTCGTTCATGAGCGAGGTGCCGAGAATGCTTTTCAAGGCGCGCATGAAGCGGCCTTCCGCACCCTCGACATATTCAGATACGGCTTGCCTGCCGAAATAGGTCCGGCCGTCCTCCAGGCTGAAGAACAGCGCCGAGGGGATGGTCAGCGCCTCGCCCTCGACGGGTAGCAGGCGCGGGGCGCCGCCGCGCGCCGCGATGCCGAGCGTGGAGTTGGTCGTGCCGAAGTCGAGCCCGGCATGGGTGCCGGACGCCACGGTGCCGGAGATCGGGGGCAAGGGCCAGGCTCCGCTCAGCTGTCCATCTTGAGGGCGGCGATGAACGCTTCCTGCGGAATCTCCACCTTGCCGAACTGCCGCATGCGCTTCTTGCCCTCCTTCTGCTTGTCGAGCAGCTTGCGCTTGCGGGTGGCGTCGCCGCCGTAGCATTTGGCGGTCACGTCCTTGCGGAGGGCGGAGATTGTCTCGCGGGCGATGACCTTGCCGCCGATGGCGGCCTGGATCGGAATCTTGAACAGATGTTGCGGGATCAGCTCCTTGAGCTTTTCGCACATGGCGCGTCCGCGCCGCTCGGCCTGGCTGCGGTGGACCAGCATGGACAGGGCGTCGACCGGCTCCGCATTCACGAGGATGCCCATCTTGACGAGGTCGCCCTCGCGGTAGTCCACCATCTGGTAGTCGAAGGACGCATAGCCCTTGGAGATGGATTTGAGCCGGTCGTAGAAGTCGAAGACGACTTCGTTCAGCGGCAGCTCGTAGGTGACCATGGCGCGCTTGCCCACATAGGACAGGTCCACCTGGATGCCGCGCCGCTCCTGACAGAGCTGCAGGATGTTGCCGAGGTAATCGTCCGGCGTCAGGATCGTGGCGCGGATCCACGGCTCTTCGATCGTGTCGATGCGCACGACGTCTGGCATGTCGGCGGGGTTGTGCAACTGGATTTCCGAGCCGTCCGTCATGCGGATGGTGTAGACCACCGAAGGCGCCGTCGCGATCAGGTCCAGATCGAATTCGCGGCTGAGCCGCTCCTGGATGATCTCCAGATGCAGGAGGCCGAGAAAGCCGCAACGGAAGCCGAAGCCGAGCGCGGCGGAGGACTCCATCTCGAACGAGAAGGACGCATCGTTGAGGCGCAGCTTGCCCATGGCGGCGCGCAGATCGTCGAAGTCGGCGGCATCGACGGGAAACAGGCCGCAGAACACTACCGGCTGGGCCGGCTGGAAGCCGGGCAGCATCTCGGCCGTGGGGCGCTTGTCCTCGGTGATCGTATCGCCGACGCGGGTATCGGCCACTTCCTTGATGGAGGCGGTGATGAAGCCGATCTCGCCGGGGCCGAGCGCGTCGACGGAGACCATCTTGGGGGTGAAGACGCCGACCCGGTCCACCGGATATTTCGCGTCGGTGCCCATCATGCGGATGGTCTGGCCCTTCTTCATCTCGCCGTCGATGACGCGCACCAGCACGACCACGCCGAGATAGGCGTCGTACCAGCTATCGACCAGCATGGCCTTCAGGGGCGCGGAGCGGTCGCCCGTCTTGGGGGACGGCAGCCGCGTCACGATGGCTTCCAGCACCTCGTCGATGCCGAGGCCAGACTTGGCCGAGATCATCACCGCGTCCGAGGCGTCGAGGCCGATGACCTCCTCGATCTGCTCCTTCACGCGGTCGGGCTCGGCGGCAGGAAGGTCGATCTTGTTGAGGACGGGCACGATCTCTAGGTCGGCGTCGAGCGCCAGATAGACGTTGGCAAGCGTCTGCGCTTCAACGCCCTGCGCCGCATCGACCACCAGCAGCGCACCCTCGCAGGCCGAGAGCGAGCGCGAGACTTCGTAGGCGAAGTCGACATGGCCCGGCGTGTCGATGAGGTTCAGCACGTACATCTGCCCGTCGCGAGCCGTGTAATGCAGGCGCACCGTCTGCGCCTTGATGGTGATGCCGCGCTCCCGCTCGATGTCCATCGAATCGAGCACCTGATCCTTCATCTCGCGCGTATCGAGGCCGCCCGTCATCTGGATGAGGCGGTCGGCCAGCGTGGACTTTCCATGGTCGATATGGGCGACGATGGAAAAGTTGCGGATACGGTCGAGGGCGGTCTTGGTGCTCATGGCCCGCATATATTCAATCCGGGGCCAAACAGAAACTGCTTTTTACGGACGGGCGGGCCGTGTCACGCGGCGGCGAGGGAAGCCTGCCACGGCGCCGGCGGCTCGTATTCGGGAACGACGTCGACCGCGTGGCGCGCAGCCTGCGCGCCGGTGGTGGTGACGACGCCGGCAACGGGCGCGACATCGGCATAGTCGCGGCCGAAGGCCACGGCGACATGACCCTCGCCTGCCAGGCAGCCATTGGTCGGGTCGAAGCCGACCCAGCCGAGTTCGGGCCCGAGCCACGCCTCGATCCAGGCGTGCATCGCGTCCGCCCCCTCGATGCGCGGCTGGCCGGGCGGCGGATCCGTCCGAAGGAAGCCCGAAACGTAGGCCGCCGGAATGCCGACCTGCCGAAGGCCCGCGATCATCAGGTGGGCGAAGTCCTGACAGACGCCGCGCCGGCTGGACAGGGTTTGCGCCGGCGTCGTGGACAGCGACGAAAAGCCCGGCTGGTAGGCGAACTCGCCGGCGATCCGCCGCGCGACGGCAAGGACGCCGAGGCCGGGCGACAGGCCCGACAGGCTTTCGGACACGAAGACGCCGGCTTCCGGCAGGGGTGAAACCATGCGGCTGGCGGGTAGCTGGAATATGGGGCTCTGGCCGTTTTCGGCGCGGCATTGCCGCGCAAGGTCCGCCAGGGGCGCAAGCGCCGGCCCGTGGGAAAGATCGGGCTCCACGCGCCGGACTTCGACGCGCGCCCGCATCTCGACCGACAGTGCGCCATGCGGCTGGTTCATCAGGAGGTGCTGCGTGCGGTTGCCGAAAAAGCAGAGCTCCTCGATGGTCTCGTCCGTTTTCGGCACGATATCGAGCGACAGGGCATGGACCGCCTGCCCACGGTCGTTGCGCGGCGCGACGCGCAGGAGATGGCGGGCGCTGCGAACGGGCAGGGCATAGTCGTAGCCGATGCGAAGGCGAATATCGTAGCGCATGGGCTTATTCCACCGTGCTTCCGCCATAGGCGGACGGACGTGTCGCGACCGGCGCGAAGTACCGTTCGGACAAAAGCTCCGAGATGTCGCGCATGTCCTGCGCGACGCGCTTCAGGAAGGCGGCGTCGACCTCGCGCGGGTCCGCCGTGCGCAGGCGGACGGCCAGCCGGGCGATGCGCCGGCCGGGCTGCGTCAGCGGCTCGCCCGCCTGGAAGCCGGGCAGCGCGTGAATGATGGTGTCGAGCTCTTCGGCAAGGGCCGTCACCGAACGCGGGTTGAGCGGATCGAGTACGGCGAGGTCCAGCACGGCGTGCCGCCAGAGTTCCACGGAGTAGCGACGGCGATAGGTGAGGCGGCTGTCGGCCAGCTCGAGAATGGCATCCAGCGCTTCGTCGCCGAGATCGGGCGCGACCAGATCCGCCACCGACTCGCAGAATGCGATGCCCCTTTCGATCCGCCGCCCGCATTGCAGGAACCGCCAGCCGTTCAGCCGGTACATGTTCTCGTCGACGAGGCCGGTGAAACCCGACAACCGCCCGAGAATGCCGTTGGCGACGGCGGCAGCCTCGACGTGGGTGGCGGGCCGGGCCTTTGCCAGAAGCGGGGGAATCTCGGAGAGTACGCGCCAGCCGTCCGGCGAAAACCGGTCGCGGATGCGGGCCGCGATGTCGCAGGCCATGCCGGCCAGCCCGGCGAGGCCAGGCAGAGGGTCTCCGGCATCCAGGCCGAAACGCATGAGGGCGCCGCGCAGGGCGCCGTCGACCTCGGCCATGGGGGCCGCATCCGCCAGCCGCCCCTGATGCGTGCGCATGATGCGGCTGGCCTGCTCCAGCCGCTCCACCTGCCGCCCCAGCCAGAATAGATTGTCCGCCGCGCGCGCCGGCAGCGCCCCGGGCAGCCGTCGCGAAAAGGCCGTATCGCGCGACAGCAGGGTCAGATCCGACCGGGGGCCGTCCGACAGGACCCAGACATCCACAGACCGGCCGCCGGCGCGGATGGCGGCGCCGGGCAGGGCATTTTCCGCCACGCGGGCGAAGCCGCCCGGCATGACATGCCATCGCTCGCGGCCCCGTGCCAGAAACACGCGCAGCGTCACCGGCCGCGGCGACAGCGCACCGGCGGACAGGACCGGCGCCGTGGACGGCGTGGACTGCCGTTCCGCCGGCCGCAAGATCAGCGTTTCGCCGATCAGCCGCTCTGCGAGCGTATCCATGAATGGCGCGAGCGACGGGTCTTCGAGGAAGCCGGAGCCCAGTGCATTGACCATCAGGAGATTGCCGGCGCGGACGGCGCGCGACAATCCGGGCGTGCCGATGCGGCTTTCCCCGTTCAACTCGACCGGATCGGCGAAATCGGCGTCGAGCCTTCGCCACAGGACCGCCAGGGGCCGGTCGCCCTCCACGCTGCGCACGAAGACCCGGTCGTCCCTGACCGTCAGGTCGCCGCCTTCGACGAGCTGAAAGCCGAGATAGCGCGCAAGATAGGCATGCTCGTACGAGGTCTCGCTCATCAGGCCGGGGCTGAGAATGCCGATCGACTCGCCACGAAGGGCCGCGTTGCGGGCATGAAGTGCATCGCGAAACGCCTGGAAGAAGCCGGCCAGCCGGCGCACCTGCCCGTCCCGGAGGAGCTCGGGGAAGGCCCTGGCGGTGGCGACCCGGTTTTCGAGGGCGAAACCCGCTCCGGACGGCGCTTGCGCCCGGTCGTCGAGGATGCGCCAGACGCCGTCCCCGCTGCGCATCAGGTCCATGGCGACGAAGCCGAGGAGGGGAAGGCCGTTACGGGCCTGATCGGCCAGCGGGTGCAGGAATTCCGGATTGGCGGCCAGTACCGCACCGGGCAGGAGGCCTTCCGCAACGATGGTGCGGTCGCCGTAGACGTCGGCCAGCAGGCGTTCCAGAAAGCGCACCCGCTGGATCAGCGCAGCCTCGAGCCCGTGCCATTCGGCGGCGTCGATGACCAGCGGCAGGAAGGCCAGCGGCCAGGCATGCTCGGCCCCCGTCGCCCCTGCGCCCTCCGCCGTATCGCGATAGTAGACGCCGGCCTCGCGCAGATATTGCTCTGCCTGGCCCTGACGCCGCGCCTGCTCCGCATCGGGCATGGCCGTCAGCGCATCGACGAGGGCGCGGTAGTGCGGCCGCACCAGACCGTCGCCGCCGATCATCTCGTCGATGCCGGCCGGGCGGTAGGTCTGCGGTGCGGCGCGCTGCAAGGGCTGGCCGTCAGAAGGCAAGGTGGGCCGGACGCCGCAGGTCGAGCGTCATGGGGAAGGAGGGGTCGGGCAGCTCCCGCGCCGGTTGGTACCGGCCCGGCGTATGACCGATATCCTCGAAGCGGGCCAGCCGTCGCGCCTCCGCCTCATACGCGTTGACGGGGAAGGATTCGTAATTGCGGCCGCCCGGATGGGCGACGTGATAGACGCAGCCGCCCAGCGAGCGGCCCGACCAGCGATCGTAGATATCGAAGGTCAGCGGCGCCTGGGCGGGGAGGGTGGGATGCAGGCCGCTGGCTGGCTGCCAGGCCTTGAAGCGCACCCCGGCCACGGCCTCGCCGGCCGTGCCCGTCGGCGTCAGCGGCACGAAACGTCCGTTGCATGTTACAGAATGACGCGCCGGGTCGAATCCGGAAAGCTTCACCTGCAACCGCTCCACCGAAGAGTCCACGAATCGGACGGTGCCGCCGATGGCGCCCGTTTCACCCATGACGTGCCATGGCTCGAGCGCCTGCCGCAATTCCAGCGCCACGCCCTGCCGCTCGATGCGGCCGCAGAACGGAAAGCGGAATTCGTGCTGGGCCTCGAACCATTCCGGCCGGACCGGATAGCCGGCGCGCTCGAGATCGCCGAGGACGGACCGGAGGTCCTGCCAGATGAAGGCCGGCAGCATGAACCTGTCGTGCAGGCTCGTGCCCCAACGGGTGCATGGCCCGTCCTGCGGCTCCTTCCAGAACCAGGCGATCAGCGCGCGCACCAGCAGCTGCTGGGCCAGCGACATCTTCGGGTCCGGCGGCATCTCGAATCCGCGAAATTCCACGAGACCGAGGCGTCCGGTGGGTCCGTCGGGCGAAAACAGTTTGTCGATGCAGATTTCCGAACGATGGGTATTGCCCGTCACGTCGGTCAGGAGGTTGCGGAAGAGTCGGTCCACGAGCCATGGCGGCGGCGCCGTCCCGGCGCCCGGAGCCGGCACGTTGGCCATGGCGATCTCCAGCTCGTAGAGGCTGTCGTGCCGCGCTTCGTCGATGCGGGGGGCCTGGCTGGTGGGGCCGATGAACAGGCCCGAGAACAGATAGGACAGCGCCGGATGGCGTTGCCAGTACAGTACGAGCGACTTCAGGACATCGGGCCGGCGCAGGAACGGGCTGTCGAGCGGCGTCGCGCCGCCGACCACGACATGGTTGCCGCCGCCGGTGCCGACATGCCGCCCGTCCACCATGAACTTGTCCGTGCCGAGGCGCGACTGGCGCGCATCCTCGTAGACGCCCGTGGTGATCGACACGGCCTCGCGCCAGCTCGCGGCGGGATGGACGTTGACTTCGATGACGCCGGGATCGGGGGCGACGCGGATGACGTTGATGCGCGGATCGAAGGGCGGCTGGTAGCCCTCTATGCGGACCGGCATGGACAATGTTTCGGCGGCATCCTCGATGGCTGCGAGGAGGTCCAGATACTCCTCCACCGTGGCGACCGGCGGCATGAAGACGCAGAGCTTGCCGTCCTTGGGCTCGATCGACAGCGCCGTGCGGACGGAGCCGGCGATCTCGTCCACCGGCGCCGGGGCGAGGGCCTGCGGCGGTGCCGCTGTATCGATGCGCGGCTGGGGCCGGCCGAAACTGGCCGGTTCGGGCAGCGCCGGGAAGGGCTGCATCGGATCGGCCGGGTTGACGTAGGGGTATGAAGCCGGCGGGATATGCGACAGGGCCGACAGCGGCAGGCGATAGCCGACGGAACTGTCCCCCGGCACCAGAAACAGCTTGCCGCGCCGGGTCTGCCACTTTTCCGATATCCAGCGCCGGCCGCCGGGCCGGTCCGCCGCCTGCCACGACTGTATGGGCAGTACCATGCCGGACGGCTGGTGAAGCCCCCTGTCGAAGACGCGCGCCAGCCGGGCGCGCTCCTCCGGATCCTCCAGCCTGGAGTTCGACGGATCGACATTGTCCGGCAGGCGCGCCTCGCGCACCAGCCAGTAGGATGGATCCTCGAAGGCCGGCTCGGCATTGGCGGGGTCGACGCCCAGTGTCTGCGCAACCGTTCGCAGCAAGGTCTGCGCCGCTTCTATGGTGGCCGCCCCGCTGTGCGCGTCCTCCGCGATCAGGCCGGGATTCTTCCAGATCGGCCTGCCGTCCTTGCGCCAGTAAAGGGAGTAGGTCCAGCGCGGCAAGGTTTCGCCGGGATACCATTTGCCTTGGCCGAAATGCAGGAATCCGCCATCCGCGAAGCGCGTGCGAAGGCGGCGGATGAGGTCGTCGGCAAGGCCCTGCTTGGCCGGCCCGGTGGCCTCCGCGTTCCACTCCGGCGTCTCGAAATCGTCGATGGACACAAAAGTGGGCTCGCCGCCCATGGTCAGCCGCACGTCGGCGGCGGCAAGATCGGCGTCGATGGCCTCGCCCAGTGCATCGAGCGCCTGCCAGCTTTCGTCCGGGAAGGGGTAGGAGACGCGGGGACGCTCGGCGATGCGCCGCACCGTCATGTCGAAGTGAAACGTGACTTCGGCATAGTCCACCGCACCCGAAATCGGCGCGGCCGACCGGAAATGCGGCGTGGCGGCCAGCGGGATGTGGCTTTCTCCCGTCAGGAGGCCCGATGTCGGGTCGAGGCCGATCCAGCCGGCACCGGGAACATACACCTCCGTCCAGGCATGCAGGTCGGTGAAATCGTGGTCGGTTCCGGCCGGTCCGTCGAGGGCGACGATGTCCGGCTTCAACTGGATCAGATAGCCGGAGACGAAGCGGGCGGCGAGGCCGAGGTGACGGAAAGTCTGGACCAGAAGCCAGGCGGAGTCGCGGCAGGAGCCCGACTTGCGCGCCAGCGTCTCTTCCGGGGTCTGGACGCCGGGCTCCATGCGGATCACATAGTCGACTGCCTGTTCGACCCGGCGGTTCAGCGCCACGAGAAAGTCGATCGTGGGGACGGGTGTCGTGTCGATGCCGGAAAGGAATGTCTGGAGAAGCGGCCCTGCCGGGTCGTGGGCCAGATAGGGCTTCAGTTCCTCGTGCAGTTCTTCGGAGTAGGGGAACGGCGCCTTTTCCGCGCTGTCTTCGATGAAGAAGTCGAAGGGGTTGTAGACCGACATGTCGGCGACGAGGTCCACCTCGATCCGGAACTCGGTTGCCTTTTCCGGAAAGACGAGCCGGGCAAGATAGTTGCCGAAGGGGTCCTGTTGCCAGTTGATGAAATGGTTCGCCGGGGTGATCTTCAACGCATAGGAGGGAACTTTCGTGCGCGAATGCGGAGCCGGACGCAGCCGGATCGTTTGCGGAGCAAGCTGGACCGGACGGTCATAGCGGTAATGCGTGACATGGTTCAGTGCGGCAAGAATCGACATGGGTTCGGTACGCGCCTTCGACCTGCTGGTTCCGAAAATATTGTCGAACCATAGCCGAACCGTTCCCGGCCACAAGCGTTTGCATTGCAGCATGGCAAAGCGCCATGGAACCGAACGCCCGCCCGCACATTCCTGACCGCCGATCAACCCTCCGCCGATTTTTCGAAGGTGCCTCTCGCCATGAAGCTCTTCTCCTGCCCCTCCTGCGATCAGGTGATCTTCTTTGCCAACACGGTCTGCGAACGCTGCGGACACGCTCTGGGCTACGAACCCCTGACGAACCGCATGCTCGCGCTCGAGCCCGACGGCCAGTACTTCGTGTCGGTCGGCCGCCGCGCCAAGGGCGATCACTGGAAGTACTGCGACAACTACCGCTACGGCGTCTGCAACTGGCTGCTGCCCTCCGACAGCCCGGAGACGCTGTCCATCGCGTCCCGCTTCAACCTGACGGTGCCGGACCTGTCCGATCCCGGCAACGTCGCCCTGTGGCAGAAGATGGAGTTCGCAAAGCAGCGGTTGTTCTATTCGCTGTTGCGCCTGAAGCTGCCCCTGATGACCCGTGACGAGGATCCGGAAGGGCTCGGCTTCGACTTCCTGACGCACGACCCGGAGACCGGCGGCAACGTCATGACCGGGCATGACCGCGGCCTGATCACCATCGCCCTGGCGGAGGCCGACGATGCCGAGCGCGAGAAGCGGCGCGAGGACATGGGCGAGCCCTATCGCACGCTGCTCGGCCATTTCCGCCACGAGATCGGCCATTGGTACTGGGACCGGCTGGTGCGCGACGGCAACGCCCTCGATGCCTGCCGCGCCGTCTTCGGCGACGATTCGCAGGATTACGGGCAGGCCTTGCAGAATCATTACGCCAACGGGCCGCAGCCGAACTGGCAAGAGAATTTCGTATCCTCCTATGCCGGCGCCCATCCGTGGGAAGATTTCGCCGAGACCTGGGCGCATTACCTGCATATCGTCGATACGCTGGAGACGGGCGGTGCGCTGGGCATGACGCTGTCGCCCAGGCTCGACCGCGACGGCATCCTGACGACGGAGCTGGATTTCGACATCTATGGCTCCGACACGACCATGGACCAGATCGCCGAGGCCTGGTTGGCCCTGTCGGCCGCGATCAACGCCTTGAATCGCTCCATGGGCCTGAACGATCCCTATCCTTTCGTTCTGTCGCCCGTCGTCATCGGGAAACTCGGCTTTATCCATGATCTCGTGCATGGCCGCATCGGCACGGCGGCGCGGGCAGGGCTTTCCGAAGAACTTGTCGAAAGCCAGCAGCCCGAAACGGCAGCCGGGTAAAAGGGGACAATCCATGGCCGAGGGCGGACAGATCGCAACGCGCTTTTCCTTCGAGACGAGTTGGGGAGCGCGCCCGATGAACGATGGCGCATTGTTCCAGCTCTGGGCGCCGCATGCCGGGTCGGTCGAGCTTGCCGCGGGCGAGGGCGACGATACGGCATTCCACCCGATGCAGATGGATGCCGATGGCTGGTGGCGTTTGACGACGGATGCGGTGCCGGTCGGCGGCGCCTACGGATTCCGCGTCGACGGGGGCAAGCCCGTTCCGGATCCGGCGTCGCGCGAGCAGGCTTTCGACGTGCACAGCCGGTCCCGGCTGGTGGATCCGCACGGCTACGAATGGCGGTGCCCGGCATGGCGGGGCCGGCCATGGCACGAGACGGTCTTCTACGAGATGCATGTCGGCACCTTTACGTCCGAAGGCACCTTCGACGGCGCCATCGCGAGGCTCGACCATCTGAAGGCCACGGGCATCACGGCCATCGAGCTGTTGCCCGTGGCCGAGTTCGGCGGCCGGCGCGGTTGGGGCTATGACGGCGTCCTGCTGTACTGTCCGCACGGAGTCTATGGCGGCCATCGCGGCCTCAAGCGCTTCGTCGATGCGGCGCACGAGCGTGGACTGATGGTGTTCCTGGACGTCGTCTACAATCATTTCGGGCCGGACGGAAACTACATCCCGTCCTACCTGCCGGACTTCTTTCATTCGGAAACGCATACGCCATGGGGTCCGGCCATCGCCTATGACGAGCCGGCCGTCCGCGATTTCATGATCGAGAACGCGCTGTACTGGCTCGAGGAATACAGGATCGACGGCCTGCGCCTGGATGCGATCGACTCCATCCACGACACGACCGACAAGCCGCTCGTGGAAGAGCTGGCCGAGCGTGTCCGCGCTGCCTTTCCGGACCGCCACGTCCACCTGACCAGCGAGGACGAACGCAACATCACGCGGTTCGTCGAGCGCGGCCCGGACGGATCGATAAAATTCGTTTCCGGCGAGTGGAACGACGATTTCCACCATGCCGCGCATGTGCTGGCAACGAACGATCGCGAAGGCTACTACATCGATTACGAGTTCGAATCGGTGGAGCAGCTCGCGACGGCGCTGGCCACGGGCTTCATTTACCAGGGGGAACATTCCCCCCATCGGGACCACGATGTCGGGGAGGCGTCCGACCACCTGCCGCCGACCGCCTTCGTGAACTTTCTCCAGAACCACGACCAGATCGGCAACCGCGCCTTCGGCGACCGGCTCCGCTCGCTCAGTTCGGCGCGGGCCTTCGACTGCCTGCAGGCGATCCTGTTGCTGGGGCCGCAGATACCGCTGATGTTCCAGGGTGACGAGTTCGGCGATTGCCACTCCTTCTGCTTCTTCACCGATTTCGACGGAGAACTCGGCGCAGCCGTATCGCGTGGACGCAAGGCCGAGTTTGCCAAGTTCTCGGCATTCGAGGACCCGCATGCGCAGGAGGTCTTCCCCGACCCCAACGCGGAATCGACGTTCCTGACCTCTCGCCTGGACTGGTCGTTGACGGAACGCCCGGTCAACCGGCGCAGGCTCCAGGTAACGCAGGAGCTTCTGGAAGCGCGGCGCGACCACCTTATGCCCCTTCTGGCCGACGCACCCGGCGGCGTGGGGAAGGCGCTGGTCGACGGACGGGCGATGATCGTTTCCTGGGAGCTTGCGCCGGGCCGTTTCTACCACTGTTTCGCCAATTTGGACGATGATCCGTGGGAGATCGGCGAAGATTTCGATCCCCGCCTCCTGGATGGATCGACGGAGGTCTTCTCGAATCATGGCAAGACGTTCGAGGAATTGCGGGGAGGGCGGATGCGCGGCTACAGCGTCGCCTTTATGCTCGGTCGGCATGACGTGATCGAGGGGCTGGCCGAATGACCGATGATCTGGTGTCTCTTGCGAGAAGCCACGGAATACAGACGCACTATACATCGGAGACCGGAGACGACAGGAGCTTGAGCGAGGGAGCCATCCGCTCCCTCCTGACCGTCATGGGCCTGGACCCGGATGAGGCGCAGCCGGGGAGTTTCGAAGCCGCCCGCCACGCACCAGACCTCGCCTGCGTGGCGCCGCAAGGCGACCCTTGCTGGGGCATCACCTGCCAGCTCTACAGCCTGCGGTCCTCCCGCACGGTCGGGCTGGGCGACTTCGAGGATCTCGCGCGGCTGGCCGAGATCGCCGGCAGGGCCGGGGCGGCGTTCCTGGGCGTCAACCCGCTGCATGCGCTGTTCTTCGCCAACCCTGGACACTACAGCCCGTATTCGCCATCGACCCGGCGTTTCCTGAACCCGTTCTATATCGCGGTGGATGCGCTGCCGGGCGGGGTCGAGGCGACGGCAGAGCTTGCGGCGGAAGATCCCTCGCTGTTCGATGGCCTCGACGGCGACCTGATCGACTATCCGCGCGCCGGGCGTGCGCGCGCCGCGGTGCTGCGGCGCATTTTCGACCGCGGCGAGGCCGCGGACGCCGGCGCATTGGACGAATTTCGCACACGGCATGGGGACGCCATCGAGAAATTCGCCCTGTTCGAGGCGCTGTCCATGCACTTCGCCGCGGGCGGCGGCAGCGCGGGATGGCATGGATGGCCGGAGGCCTTCCGCCATCCGGAGCACGACGCGGTACGCGCCTTCGCGGCCGAACACGCCGCGGACATCCTGTTCCATATCTGGCTGCAGCAGACGGCCGAAACGCAGCTTCGCAACGCGCAGAAGCGGGCGCTGGCGGCGGGCATGAGCATCGGGCTCTATCTCGATTTCGCGGTCGGCGTATCTCCGGACGGAGCGGAGACATGGGCCGACCCGGACGTGACGATGCCGGATGCGCGTGTGGGTTCGCCGCCGGACATGTTCAATGCCTCCGGCCAGGACTGGGGGCTGGCGCCGTTGTCGCCGGAGGCGCTGGCCAAACGCAGCTACAGGCCGCTGGCCGAAGCCTACGACGCCCTGATGAAGAACGCCGGCGCGGTCCGCATCGACCATGTCATGGGGCTGGCCCGCCTGTGGTGGATCGCGCGCGGCCACGACGCGCGCGACGGCGGCTATGTCCGCTACCCGCTGGGCGACATGGTGGACGTGGCGGCCAGGGCATCGCGCGCCAATGGATGCATCGTCATCGGCGAGGATCTCGGCACCGTTCCGGAAGGGTTCCGGCCCGTCATGCAGGCGGCCAACATCCTGTCCTATCGGGTGCTCTATTTCGAAAAGCGCATGTGGGAAGGCTTCATCCCGCCGGCCCGGTATCCTGTCGGCTCGCTGGCTTGCATCTCGACGCACGATCTGGCGACGCTGGCCGGCTGGTGGGCCGCAAGCGACATCGCCTTGCGTGCCGATACAGGGCGCCAGGACGAGGAATCGACCCGGCGCGACCGAGCCGAGCGGGACGACGACCGCCGCGCCCTCCTGCACGCGCTCAGGCTGGAAGGGCTGTTGCCCGGAGATTTCGTGGGGCCGCTCGATACCGGCTCGGCGCTGCCTGACACGTTGCCGCTTGACCTTGCGCTGGCGATCCATCGCTTCGCCGCGCGGACGCGCTCGCATCTCTTCGCCGTGCAACTCGACGACATGGTGATGGCCCTGCGCCAGCCCAACCTGCCCGGCACCACGGACGCCTATCCCAACTGGCGCATTCGCGGCGACGTCCCCCTCGAAGCCCTCGAGGACCATCCGACATTCAAGGTCATGGCTGCCGCCATGCGCGAGGAAAGGCCACGACACACATGACGAGCCGCACGCTGACCGCGACCTATCGGCTGCAATTTCGCAACGGCGTCGGCTTCGACGCCGCCCGCGATCTGGTGCCCTACCTTGCCGAGCTGGGGGTAAGCCATTTCTACGCTTCGCCGGTGTTCGAAGCGTCGCCCGGCTCGACGCACGGCTATGACGTGGTCGACTACAACCGCTTCGAGCCGGACCTCGGCGGCGATGCGGGCTTCGACGCACTGTCCGACGCGCTGCGGGAAGCGGGCCTCGGCCTTATCCTGGATTTCGTGCCAAACCATATGGGCGTTTCCCCGGCGAACGGCTGGTGGGAAGACGTGTTGCGCTGGGGGTCGGAGAGCCGCCATGCGGGCACGTTCGACATCTCCTGGGAGGCGGAGAAGATCCTGATCCCCGTTCTGGGCCAGCCCTACGGGGAAGCGCTCGAAAACGGGGATCTTGCGGTCGTGCTTGATGTGGGCCGCCGTGAACTGAGGTTCTCGGCCTCCGGCTACGAATTGCCGGTCGACCCGCGCACCTTCCCCGATATTTTCGGCTTTCTCGATCATCCCCAGCGCGAGCCGTTGATCCGCCTGTTTGCGGGCGCCGAACCCGCCGATGGCGACGACCTGACCGAGCGCCTTGGCGAACTCCTCGACGAGCCCGGCTTTCTCGCCGCCTTCGAGCAGGCAGTCGCCAGCACGAACGCCGACAAGGCGGCGCTGCACGCCCTGCATGAGCGCCAGCATTGGCGGCTGGCCTGGTGGCGTCTCGCCCGCGAGAAGCTCTCCTATCGGCGCTTCTTCGAGATCGCCGATCTCATCGGCGTCCGGCAGGAGGTGCGTCGCGTCTTCCGCGAGAGCCACCGCACGATCCTGCGGCTGGCGCGCGAGGGGCGTCTCGACGGCATCCGCATCGACCATGTCGACGGCGTCGCCGATCCGAAGGGCTATCTCGGCGATCTGCGATCGGCTCTCGACCGGGCCGGAGCGGACGAGGCCGTCATCCATGTCGAGAAGATCCTGACCGGCCCGGAGCGCATCCGGCGTAGCTGGAACGTCGAGGGAACCACCGGCTACGAGTTCATCTCGGCCATTTCCGGCCTTTATGTCGATGCCGCCCGCGAAGCGGAGATGACGCAAGCCTACGATGCCTTCGTCGGCGGCGAGGCGACCCTGGAAGCGCAGGTGCACAAGCAGAAGCGCTACATCTTCAGCCACAACCTGGCCGGGGAGTTGTCGGTGCTGACCGACATAGCCCTTTCTGTCGCCCGGCTGGGCCTGGCGACGCGCGATTTCGGCTCCGATACGCTGCAGCGGGCGATCCTCGAGATCGCGACGGCGCTACCGGTCTATCGGACCTATTCCGGCATCGACGGCATCCCCGCCGAGGATGTCGAGATCATCGACGGCGCGGTCGCCTGGGTCCAGGCGGCCCGCAAGGTGGAAGCGGACGAGCCGGTCGCCTTCGTCGGCCGGCTCCTGAAGCTCGACTTCGAAGACGGCGCGGCCATGGCCGGCGCGCTCGACTTCACCCGCCGCTTCCAGCAGACGACCGGCGCGGTGATGGCGAAGGCCGTCGAGGATACCGTCTTCTATCGCTGGAACCGGTTGATCGCCTTGAACGAAGTCGGTGGAGAGCCCGACCATTACGGGGCCGATGTCGACACCTTCCACGAGGCGATGCGGATTCGGCTGGAAGACCAGCCGGAGGGGCTCCTGGCCTTGTCGACGCATGACACCAAGCGGGGCGAGGACGCGCGGGCGAGAATCTATACGATCAGCCAGGCCCCCGACATATGGGCCGACATCGTTCGGCAGGCGGCACAGGCGCTGGCGCCGTTCCGCGTGACGCTCGACGACGGTGGCCTGTCGCCGGACCCGGCGACCGAATGGGGGTTCTATCAGTCGCTGCTTGGGGTGCTGCCAGCCGACTTCGACCCCTTCGACGCGGCTGCCCGCGACGACATCCGCCAGCGGATGCGCGCCTTCATGGAAAAGGCCGTGCGGGAGGCCAAGCAATTTACAAGCTGGACCGCGCCGAACGAGCCATACGAAGAGGCATTGCATGCCTTCGTGGATGCCGCTTTCGAGCCGGCATTCCTTGAAACCTTCTGGCAGCGGGTACAGCCTTTCGTCGTGGCCGGCGCGTTGACGAGCCTGTCCCAGACACTGATCCGGCTGGGCGCGCCGGGCGTGCCGGACATTTATCAAGGTACGGAATTCTACGACTACAGCCTCGTCGACCCCGACAATCGCCGGCTCGTCGATTTCGATGCGCGCCGCGCGGCGCTGCGGGGGGGCGAACCGGTCGGCGTTGCGGCAGCGCATTGGCGCGACGGTTGCGTCAAGGCGCGGCTGACGGCGGTCGGGCTGGCGGTGCGTGCGTCTCGACCCGGCCTCTTCACCGTCGGCGATTATCTTCCCCTGAAGGTGGAGGGTGCGGCAGCATCGCAATTCGTGGCCTTTGCCCGGTCGAGCGGCGACGATGCCGCGATCATCGTCGCGCCGCGCCTTTGCCTGACGCTGATGGGGGGGCGTTCCGACCTTTCCGGCATCGCGCTCGGAGATACGCGCGTGATCCTGCCGGCGGCGTTGGCCGGGCGGCGGATGGTCGACGCCGTCACGGGCGATCCGGTGACCGCCACGACAGAGATGCCGCTTGCGGATCTGTTCGACGGCCTGCCGCTGGCCTTCCTGAGCATGCCACGCGGGTGAACGCCCGTTCGCGGAATCCTACTTGCAATCTCGCGTGATCGACCCTCAATCTTGCGCTGCAACAAAAACAGCCATGTCGGCTCGCATATGTGCAGTGGAGGGGACATTCCGTGACGATAGCCAAGATCCTGGTCGCCAACCGGTCCGAAATCGCCATCCGGGTATTTCGGGCAGCCAACGAACTGGGCTTGAAGACCGTGGCCGTGTGGGCGGAGGAGGACAAGTATGCGCTCCATCGCTTCAAGGCCGACGAATCCTATCAGATCGGCCGTGGCCCGCATCTGACGCGCGATCTCGGCCCCATCGAAAGCTATCTCTCGATCGAGGAGATCATCCGCGTCGCCCGCATTTCGGGCGCCGATGCGATCCATCCCGGATATGGCCTCCTGTCGGAAAGTCCGGAATTTGCCGACGCCTGCGCCGAAGCCGGCATAACCTTCATCGGCCCGCGTCCGGACACGATGCGCCGGCTCGGAAACAAGGTGGCCGCGCGAAATCTGGCCATCGGGGTGGGCGTACCGGTGGTGCCGGCGACGGACCCTTTGCCCGACGACATGGAGGAGGTGCGCCGACTGGCGGCCGGAATCGGCTACCCGGTCATGCTGAAGGCATCATGGGGCGGCGGCGGGCGCGGCATGCGCGCCATCCGGGCGGAAGCGGACCTCGAGCGCGAGGTCATGGAGGGCAAGCGCGAGGCGCGGGCCGCCTTCGGCAAGGACGAAGTCTATCTCGAGAAGCTGGTCGAGCGCGCCCGTCACGTGGAAGTGCAGGTTCTCGGCGATACGCACGGCAATGTGGTGGACCTGTTCGAACGCGACTGCTCGATCCAGCGGCGCAACCAGAAGGTGGTCGAACGGGCGCCGGCCCCCTATCTCTCCGATCCGCAGCGCCGCGAACTGGCGGCCCATGCCCGCAAGATCGCCGAGGCCACCGATTATGTCGGGGCGGGCACGGTGGAATTCCTGATGGATGCCGATACCGGCGCCTTCTACTTCATCGAGGTGAATCCGCGCATCCAGGTCGAGCATACGGTGACGGAGGAAGTCACCGGCATCGATATCGTGAAGGCGCAGATCCATATCCTGGACGGTCACGCCATCGGCACGCCGGAATCCGGCGTTCCGGCGCAGGCCGATATCAAGCTGAACGGCCACGCACTGCAGTGCCGCATCACGACGGAGGATCCGGAACACAATTTCATTCCGGATTACGGCCGCATCACCGCCTATCGCGGCGCAACGGGCTTCGGCATACGGCTCGACGGCGGCACCGCCTATTCCGGCGCGGTGATCACCCGGTTCTACGATCCGCTGCTCGAGAAGGTCACGGCCTGGGCGCCGACGGCCGAGGAGGCTATCGCGCGGATGGACCGCGCCCTGCGGGAATTTCGGATCCGTGGCGTCGCCACCAACCTCACCTTCCTGGAAGCGATCATCGGCCACCCGCAATTTCGCGACAACAGCTATACGACCCGTTTCATCGATACGACGCCCGACCTGTTCCGGCAGGTGCGCCGGCGCGACCGCGCGACCAAGCTTCTGACCTATCTGGCCGATGTCACGGTGAACGGCCACCCGGAAACGCGCGGACGGCCGCGGCCGGCCGCGGATCTGCGCCGTCCGCAGGCGCCCTTGTTCGACGCACAGATCGCGCCCGGCACGCGCCAGAAGCTGGATGAACTGGGTCCGCGCGGCTTTGCCGACTGGATGCTGGCCCAGAAGCGCGTGTTGATGACCGACACGACCATGCGCGACGGCCACCAGTCCCTCCTGGCCACCCGCATGCGCACCTTCGACATCGCCGCGGTGGCCGATTCCTATGCACGGGGCCTGCCGCAACTGCTCAGCCTGGAATGCTGGGGCGGTGCGACCTTCGACGTTTCCATGCGCTTCCTGACGGAAGACCCCTGGGAGCGGCTGGCGCTGATCCGCCAGCGCGCGCCCAACATCCTGTTGCAGATGCTGCTGCGCGGCTCCAACGGGGTCGGCTATACCAACTATCCCGACAATGTGGTGAAGCGCTTCGTAGCGGAGGCGGCGCGTGGCGGCATCGACCTGTTCCGCGTGTTCGACTGCCTCAACTGGGTCGAGAACATGCGCGTATCGATGGACGCCGTGCTGGAGGCGGACAAGCTCTGCGAGGGTGCGCTTTGCTATACGGCGGACCTGTTCGACGAAACCCGCCCGACCTACAGCCTGAAATATTATGTCGACCTGGCGAAGGAACTGGAGAGCGCCGGCGCGCATATCCTCGGCGTCAAGGATATGGCCGGCCTGCTCAAACCGGCGGCGGCGCGTGCGTTGTTCCGGGCCCTGAAGGACGAGATCTCGATCCCCATCCATTTCCATACGCATGATACGTCGGGTATTGCGGCGGCCACCGTGCTGGCCGCGATCGAAAGCGGCGTCGACGCGGTGGATGCGGCGATGGATGCGCTGTCCGGCAATACGTCCCAGCCGTGCCTGGGCTCCATCGTCGCGGCGCTGGAAGGCAGCGAGCGCGACCCTGGCCTGTCGCAGGAGGCGATCCGGCGCATCTCCTTCTATTGGGAGGCGGTGCGTGGGCAATATGCCGCCTTCGAAAGCGACCTGAAGGGACCGGCTTCGGAGGTGTATCTCCACGAGATGCCGGGAGGACAGTTCACCAACCTCAAGGAGCAGGCGCGCTCGCTCGGGCTCGATACGCGCTGGCACCAGGTGGCGCAAACCTATGCGGACGTGAACCGGATGTTCGGCGATATCGTCAAGGTGACGCCTTCGTCCAAGGTCGTCGGCGACATGGCCCTGATGATGGTGTCGCAGGACCTGACCGTCGCCGAGGTGCAGGACCCGGCCAGGGAGATCGCCTTTCCGGAATCGGTCGTCTCGATGCTCAGGGGCGATCTCGGCCAGCCGCCGGCCGGCTGGCCCGAGGCGCTGCAGAAAAAAGCCCTCAAGGGCGATACGCCGATCACCGTGCGGCCCGGCGCGCTGATCGCCGCCGCCGACCTCGATGCGGAGCGGCGGGCCGTGGAGGAGAGGCTGGGAGCCGAAATCGACGACCAGGCATTCGCAAGCTACCTGATGTACCCCAAGGTCTTTACCGACTTCGCCCTTGCAGCCGACAGGTACGGGCCGGTGTCCGCACTGCCGACCCTGAATTATTTCTACGGGATCGCGCAGGAGGAGGAGATCCTCATAGACCTGGAGCGCGGCAAGACGCTCGTCCTGCGCTGCCTCGGCATCGGCGATACGGACGAGAAGGGCATGCGCACCGTCTTCTTCGAATTGAACGGCCAGCCGCGGCGCATCAAGGTTCCGGATCGTTCGCGCGCCGATTCCGTGATCGCGCGCGCCAAGGTGGACCCGACCAACGCCAACCAGATCGGCGCGCCGATGCCGGGTGTCGTCTCCACGCTGTCGGTCTCTCCGGGCCAGAGCGTCAAGGCGGGCGACGTGCTCCTGTCCATCGAGGCCATGAAGATGGAGACCGCGCTCCACGCCGAACGCGACGGGGTCATCGAATCCGTCAACGTCAAGGCGGGAGACCAGATCGACGCCAAGGATCTCCTGGTCAGTTTCGCCTGAAGCCGGAAACGATCTAGATGCGGCCGAGCAGCAGCAGGATGAGGACGACGATCAGAACGAAGCCCAGAATGCCGCTCGGCCCGTATCCCCAGCTTCTCGAATAACCCCAGCTTGGAAACGCGCCGATCAGAAGCAGCACGAGAATGATGATGAGGATCGTTCCGAGGGACATGGCGCGCAGCTCCGCGAACTCTGGGTCTTCCATAAAGGTAGCGGGAAGGCCGCCGGTTCCATCGCTGCCGCCGGTCACGATCAGATGATCTGCGTTACCCAGGCCAGCACGGCGATCGTCAGGACGATGCCGGCCACGATGGCCGGCCGCGGGCTGAGATCGCGCGACCATGGCCAGACGGGCCACGACGCGATGAAAAGCAGGAGAGCGGCAAGATTGACGATGGCGCCGAAGGACATGGCTGGCTTCCGATTGCATGACATCCGGGCAGGGCGAGGCAGCGATGCCGCATGCCATTTTCCCGCCCGGTGAAGCCCTATATGGTGTGCACGACCAGAGGCAAGCCCGGACGCCATCGATGACCATGATGCAGGATATTATCGCAGACCCGTTGCCACGCCGGCCCACGGTGGGCGTCGACGTGGGCGGCGTACGCGTCGGCGGCGGTGCGCCCGTGGTCGTGCAGTCGATGACGAACACCGATACCGCGGATGTCGATGCGACGGTCAGGCAGGTGGCGCAGCTTGCCGGCGCCGGCTCGGAGATCGTCCGCATCACCGTGGACAGGCCGGAATCGGCCGCGGCGGTGCCGCGTATCCGCGAGCGCCTGGAAAGGCTCGGCCTCGATGTGCCGCTGGTGGGCGACTTCCATTATATCGGGCACAAGCTGCTGGCCGATCATCCCGATTGCGCGGCCGCGCTGGCGAAGTATCGCATCAATCCCGGCAATGTCGGCTTCAAGGACAAGAAGGACCGGCAGTTCGTCGATATCGTGGAGATGGCGATCCGGCATGGCAAGCCCGTGCGTATCGGCGTCAACTGGGGCTCCCTCGACCAGGAGCTGCTGACCCGCCTGATGGACGAGAACAACCGCCAGCCGACGCCGCGTCCCGCCCGGGCCGTCATGCGGGAAGCCATCATACAGTCGGCCCTGCATTCGGCGGCGCTGGCCGAGGAGACGGGACTGCCGCGCGAGCGCATCATCCTGTCGGCCAAGGTGTCGAACGTCCAGGATCTGATCGCCGTCTATCGCGACCTGTCGCGGCGCACCGACCACGCCATCCATCTCGGACTGACGGAGGCCGGCATGGGCTCGAAAGGCATCGTCGCCTCGTCCGCGGCGATGGGCATCCTGCTGCAGGAGGGCATCGGCGATACGATCCGGGTGTCGCTGACCCCGGAGCCGGGAGGCGACCGGACCCGGGAAGTGCAGGTGGCGCAGGAAATCCTGCAGACCATGGGCTTCCGCCAGTTCATTCCCATCGTCGCGGCCTGTCCGGGCTGCGGGCGCACCACCTCGACCCTGTTCCAGGAACTGGCCGAGACGATCCAGTCCGACATCCGCGCCGCCATGCCGGAATGGCGCGACCGCTATCCCGGGGTGGAGAGCCTGTCGGTTGCGGTGATGGGCTGCATCGTCAACGGCCCCGGCGAATCCAAGCATGCGGATATCGGCATCTCGTTGCCCGGCACGGCCGAAGTGCCCTCCGCGCCCGTCTACATAGAGGGGCAGAAGGTGGCCACGCTGCGCGGCGCGCATATCGCGGAAGAATTCCGCGTCATGGTGGCCGATTACATCGAGCGGCGCTTCGGCAGGCCAGCCGCGGCACAATAGGGGGCCGGTCCGTTGCGGTGGCTTCGTCTCCTGCCGGTTGCCGCCATGTCGTGGGCGATCGGCGCCATGGGCGCGGTCGCCGGCGAGACGGCGGAGGCGGATTCCCCCGTCGGCGCGATCTGCGACCTCATCGCCCTCAACGCCGCCGACGCGGGCATGTCGCCGGACTTCTTCGCCCGGCTGATCTGGAAGGAAAGCCGTTTCGATGCCGGGGCGATTTCGCCGGTCGGGGCGCGCGGCATCGCGCAATTCATGCCCTATACGGCCGCGGAGCGCGGCCTCGAAGATCCATTCGACCCGAAGCAGGCGATCCCGCATTCCGCCAGCTACCTTCGTGACCTGAAGGGCGAACTCGGCTCGTGGGGTCTGGCCGCGGCCGCCTATAATGGCGGCATCAACCGGGTGAAGCGGTGGATGCGGACCGGCGGGCGGCTTCCCTTCGAGACGGAGGACTATGTCCTGTCGATTACCGCCTATCCCGCAACCTGGTTTCGGGAAGAGGTGGGGCGCGATTTCGAGGCGAGGCCCCTGGACGCCGACCTGTCCTTCGACGAATCGTGCCGGCGGCTGCCGATCATGGAGACGCGCTCCGTCTTCGCGCTGGCGGAAAGCGCCCCGATGCGGCCATGGGGGGTGCAGGTGGCCGGCCATGTCAACGAGGCCATCGCGCTCCGCATCTATCGGCGGCTGCAGGATGCGCACCCATCCGTCCTCGGCGGCGTCGATCCGATCCTGATGCGTGCCCGCCCGGCGTCCGGTCCACGTCGCATCACGGCGGTGCGCGTCGGTGCCGACAGCCGGGCGGAGGCCAATGCCATCTGCACCCGGCTGCGTGGGGACGGCGGCGCCTGCATCGTGCTGCGCAATTAGGGTGGTTCCTTTACCGCTTCAGCGGTCGCGCCCGGCGATGAAGCGGGCGGCCTCGCGCAAGGTGGCTCCCCTCTCAGCGAAGGGAGACAGGAGCTCTTCCGCCTCCGACACGAGGTCCGACAGGCGATCGCGCGTCCATTGCAGCCCATGCAACGCCGGCAGTGTCTTCTTGCCCCTATCCCTGTCCTTGCCGGCGGCCTTGCCGAGGGTCGTCGCATCGGCCGTCTCGTCCAGAAGGTCGTCGGCAAGCTGGAAGGCCAGTCCGATCACCTCCCCGAACCGGCGCAGCCGTGCGCGTTCGTCCTGCGATGCATCCATCAGCACGGCGCCGGCTTCGCAGGCGAAGGCGATCAACGCGCCCGTCTTCATCGCCTGCATGCGGGCGATGGAAGTTTCATCCAGCGTATCGGTCTCGGCCATGAGGTCGAGCATCTGCCCGCCCGCCATGCCAGCCGCACCGGCGTCGCGTGAGAGGAGCGAAACGAGGGACAGCCGCGCCGCCGGGGACAGTTCGTCCGCCGAAGCGACGAGCCCGAAGGCGAGCGTCAGAAGGCTGTCGCCCGCAAGGATGGCCGTCGCCTCGTCGAAAGCCTTGTGCACCGTCGGACGGCCGCGCCTCACATCATCGTCATCCATGGCTGGCAGGTCGTCATGGATGAGCGAATAGCAGTGGATGCATTCCAGCGCGGCGGCAACCTGTACCGCGCCGGCCGGCGGAGCGCCGAAAAGGGCAGCCGATTCGAGGGTGAGGAAGGGGCGGAGCCGCTTGCCGCCGCCGAGCGCGCCATGGCGCATGGCATCCGCAAGCCGGGCCGGCATGCCCGCCAGAAGCGGCGCGGATGTGGACAATGCCTCGTCCAGCGCGCTCTCCACCGCTGCGGCAGTCGCGGCAAGCCTGTCGGAGAATGCCGGGGAATAGGAGCTTGTCACGAGGCGTGTTCCTGACCATGCTTGTGCGGGAACTCTCCGTGTGCCGGACTGGCCGTCGGCGGGCAAGGCCTTTACGCTGCGGCGCCGTGCCGCCGGGCGATGTGGTGACATGAGCGAACTGAATCTCGAGGCTGAACCGGAAAGGAAGCCAGAAGTGCGGAAGCGAACGTTCGGCGGGCGGCTGAAGCGATTCGCGGCGCTGCTCATCCTGGCGGTCGTGGCGCTGCCGCTGGTGCTGGTGCCGATTTATGCGCTGCCGTCGACGCGGCCCGTATCGACCCTGATGCTTTCGGAGCACTTCACCTTCCAGCCCTATGACAGGCAGTGGGTTCCGCTGGAGGACATCGCACCCGTCCTCGTGCGCTCGGTGATGATGTCGGAGGACGGCCAGTTCTGCGCCCATGGAGGCGTCGACTGGGCCGAGTTCGCCGGGGTCATGGACCAGGCCTTCAGCGGCGACGGGCCCAGCCGTGGCGCTTCCACCATACCGATGCAGACGGTGAAGAACCTGTTCCTGTGGAACGGCCGATCCTATGTGCGCAAAGGGCTGGAATTGCCCCTCGCCATGTATGCGGACACGATGTGGACCAAGCGCCGCATGATGGAAATCTATCTCAACGTCGCCGAATGGGGGCCGGGCGTCTACGGCATCGAGGCCGCATCGCGCTATTACTACAACCGGCCCGCTTCCGAACTGTCCGGCCGGCAGGCGGCGCTTCTGGCGGTCACCCTGCCGTCGCCCCTCTCGCGCGATCCGGCGCAACCCAGCGCAGGGCTGGCGCGGATGGCGGACCGCATCCAGGCGCGCGCCCGGGCGGCAGGAGATTACACGCAATGCCTGGAGCTCGGCCGCTGATGTCGCGAAGCGGGCAGGGGGACTTTTCTTTCGCCGCCGCTTTTGGTATTGGGCTGTCACGATTTCCCCGATGCAGGTGAATACGTGGGATTGCTTATGGGCGATCTACGGTCGGCTGCAACGTGGACGGTGCCGGAGCCGATCGAGCCCGACGCCGATGGCGACAACAAGACAGACAAGCGATGGGGCCGGAGCCGTCATCGCGACGGAGCACGACATGGCCGTACCCAAAAGAAAGACGACGCCTTCCAAGCGCGGCATGCGCCGCTCGGCCGATGCGCTGAGCGCGCCGACCTACGTCACGGACAAGAACTCGGGCGAGCTGCGCCGTCCGCACCACATCGACCTGAAGACGGGCGTCTATCGCGGCCGCCAGGTTCTGAAGGCGCAGGACTGAGTTTTCCAGCGGGGTCGTTGTGCGGCCCTGAAAGTCGGATATGACGAGAAGGCCGGTGCTTGCGCCGGCCTTCTTGCGTTGCGGCGGGACGGGTGTCAGGTCTTGCGGGAGTCCAGCGCCTCGATACGCTTCTGCATGTCGGCAAGCTCCTGCCGCATGGCCGCTAGATCCTCCGCGGGGGATGCGCCGCCGCCTGTCTTTCCCGCTGCGCGGGCAGCGCCGTTCTGTGCCGGTTGGCCCTCGGTCATCGCATTCGCGATAAAGGGGTTGAAGACGCTCATGGCCTGGCGGAACAATTCCGTGTTGCGGCGCACCTGATCCTCGATCAGCCGCGTCGTCTGCGCGACCGCCTCCGCCGGGTTGGTGCGGAAGCGCTCCTGCTCGTGCGAGAACGCCGTCATCGACTGTTCCAGATAGGCCGGTATCACCATCTGCATCTGGTCGCCGTAAAAGCGTATGAGCTGGCGCAGGAAGGTGATCGGCATCAGGTTCTGGCCGTTCTTGTTTTCCTGCTCGAAGATGATCTGCGTCAGGACGGAGTGGGTGATGTCTTCGCCGGTCTTGGCGTCCTGGACGACGAAGTCCTCGTTGCCCTTCACCATGGCGGCCAGGTTTTCCAGCGTCACGTACATGCTGGTGCCGGTGTTGTAGAGGCGCCTGTTTGCGTATTTCTTGATGACCGTCGTTTCGTTCCTGCGAGCCATAGTCTCTCTCCCGAGCATTGCGCCTCCGCGATGCGGCTTCGCCTCTGCGGGCGAATGCTGCACTGCCTAAAAGAACATACCGCCCATGACGCGGCAATCCAAACCTTTGTCATGCGGCCATGCTCTTTTGTACCGCGGCGTCCCTTCACAAATTCCCGCGTCCGGGTTTTGATGGGCGCGAAGGGCAGGCTCGATCTGCCTCCAAGGAGGAAGTTTCATCATGAGTGCCGCTCAATCCATCGTCATCGTCGGCGCCGCCCGCACGCCGGTCGGCTCGTTCAACGGCGCCTTCGCCAACGTCCCGGCGCATGAACTGGGCGCCGCCGCGATCGGTGGCGCGCTCGCCCGCGCCGGCGTGGACGCGGCGGAGGTGGACGAGGTGATCCTGGGCCAGATCCTACAGGCGGGCGAGGGACAGAACCCGGCCCGACAGGCGGCGATGAAGGCCGGCTGCCCGAAGGAGACGACCGCCTGGGCGCTGAACCAGCTATGCGGCTCCGGCCTGCGCGCCGTGGCGCTGGGCATGCAGCAGATCGCCCTGGGCGACGCCCGCATCATCGTGGCCGGAGGGCAGGAATCCATGTCCATGGCGCCGCACGCGGCGCATTTGCGCGGCGGCCAGAAGATGGGCGACCTGAAGCTGGTGGACACGATGCTGAAGGATGGCCTTATCGACGCCTTCCACGGCTATCACATGGGCATCACCGCCGAGAACGTCGCCCGCCAGTGGCAGATCACGCGTGACGAGCAGGACGGCTTTGCCGTGGCCTCGCAGAACAAGGCCGAGAAGGCGCAGGGCGAAGGCCGCTTCCGCGACGAGATCGTGCCCTTTACGGTGGCGGGCCGAAAGGGCGACACGGTCGTGGAGGACGACGAGTATATCAAGCCGGGTACGACGTTGGACAAGGTGCAGAAGCTGCGGCCGGCCTTCGACAAGGAAGGGTCCGTCACGGCGGCCAACGCCTCCGGTATCAACGATGGCGCGGCGGCGCTGGTGCTGATGTCCGAGGAAGAGGCGTCACGCCGCGGACTGTCGCCGATGGCGCGCATCGTGTCGTGGGCGACGGCCGGCGTGGACCCGGCGCTGATGGGCTCCGGCCCGATCCCGGCATCGCGCCGGGCGCTGGAAAAGGCCGGATGGTCGATCGAGGATCTCGACCTCGTCGAGGCCAACGAGGCCTTTGCGGCACAGGCCTGCGCAGTCAACAAGGACCTCGGCTGGAACCCGGACATCGTCAACGTCAATGGCGGCGCCATCGCCATCGGGCATCCGGTCGGCGCTTCCGGTGCGCGGATCGCCAACACGCTGCTGTTCGAGATGCGTCGGCGGGGCGCGCGCAAGGGCCTGGCCACACTTTGTATCGGCGGCGGCATGGGCATCGCCATGTGTTTCGAAGCCATGTGAGAAAAAGAATCGTCCGGCAGCAAGGCCGGCGGCGTCGAGTGGGAGGACATGCGCATGCAAAGGACGGCAATCGTAACCGGTGGCACGCGCGGTATCGGCGCCGCCATCGCCAGGGCGCTTTCGGCGGCGGGCTACAAGGTCGCGGCCAATTACTGCGGCAACGAGGCGGTGGCCGAGCGCTTCACGGCGGACACGGGAATCGCCACTTTCAAGTGGGACGTATCCGACTACGACTCCTGCGGGCGGGGCATCGCAGCCGTCACGGAAGCGATGGGCCCGCCGGACATCCTCGTCAACAATGCCGGCATCACGCGCGACGCGATGTTCCACAAGATGACGCCGCAACAGTGGAACGAGGTGGTCGCCACCAATTTGACGGGCCTGTTCAACATGAGCCGCCTTGTCTGGGAGGGTATGCGCGAGCGGGAATTCGGCCGTATCGTCAACATTTCGTCGATCAACGGCCAGAAGGGCCAGATGGGGCAGGTCAACTACTCGGCTGCCAAGGCCGGCGATATCGGCTTCACCAAGGCGCTAGCCCAGGAAGGCGCCCGCAAGGGCATCACGGTCAACGCCATCTGCCCCGGCTATATCGACACCGACATGATGTCGACGATCTCGCAGGATGTCATGCAGAAGCATATCCTTCCGCAAATTCCCGTCGGGCGGCTGGGACAGGCGGACGAGATCGCCCGCACCGTGCTCTTCCTGGTGGACGAGGATGCCGGCTTCGTCACCGGCTCCACCGTTACGGTGAATGGCGGCCAGTATTTCGCCTGAGCGCCATCAGGCGCCGCTTCGTCCGCGGCACCCTTTATCGAACGGCTTCACCCGTGGCCGGACCCGGTACGGATACGAGGACGTAGCGCTGGCGGCGGCCGATGATCATCAGCGGTACGCTGGCGAAGGACAGGATGAGCGCGGCGGCGGCAAAAAGCCCGATGAGCGGATTGTCCTCCATCGCCGTCGTGTAGAACAACTGGTACGTCTCATACAGGAAGATCGGCGGGCAGAAGGTAAACAGCAAGGCGCCCGCATAGCCATGGGTGCGGAAACGTGTCGTCACCAACGTTTCGTTGTGGCCGGAAATGGTCATCTGTCCTCTCGCCTTGTCCTTCGGATCGACAATTTTCCGACCTAAACCTTGCGCCAGCCAATCGAACCCGGCAAGGCGCCGGACATGGGACAGCGGAGAAACCTCCATGCGCACCTTATCGACAGTCTCAATAGCCGCCCTGCTGCTTTCGGGATGTACCATGGCCGGCGGCGCGACGGCCTTTCGCGGCGATATCGTCGCCTATGACGACGCCCCCGTGTCGCGCTGCGACAATTATGCACGCCAGACCTATTACAACGCGCTGGAAGACTATTCCGACGACGGGGGCAGCCTGTCGTCCCGCCTCATGACGCGGCAGACCGCCGAGCGTGCCGCGGACCGCGCCTATGAGCGGTGCCGCCAGGGCCGGCTGAACTGAGGCGTCAGCGCATCAGGAGCCCGATGAGCGGCGGCAGGATGACCGATGTCGTGAGCGCGTTCAGGCCCATCGCGATGCCGGCGAAGGCTCCGGCCAGGGAGTCGACGGTAAAGGCGCGGGCCGTGCCGATGCCGTGCGAAGCCAGCCCGACGGCGAAGCCGCGCGCGGCATAATTGCGGATGCGCAAGGCGTTCATCATCGGTGTGACGATCAGCGCGCCGATGATCCCCGTCAGGATGCACATGGCGGCCGTCAGCGCCGGCTGGCCGCCGATGGCCTGCGAGATACCCATGGCGACGGGCGCGGTCGCCGATTTCGGCGCGAGCGACAGGATGGCGACGTCCGGCAGGCGCAGCCACCGCGCCATCAGGACGGTGACGGCGATGGCCGTCGCCGAACCGATGACCAACGCGGCCAGCAAGGGGACGAAATTGTCCATGATGACACGCCGTGCGCGGTAGAGCGGGATGGCGAGGGCGACGGTTGCCGGCCCCAGCAGAAAATGAACGAACTGCGCACCGTCGAAATAGCTTCGGTACGGCGTGCCAGTCATGGCAAGCAGCGCCGCGACGATGAGGATGGCGATCAACACCGGGTTGGCTGCGGGATTGCGGCCGGTGCGGATGGCGATCTCGTCGGCGACCAGCCAGGCCAGCAGCGTCACCGTTAGCCAGAGCAGCGGGGATGTGGAGAGGTAGGCCCATAGCTCGAAGGGCGTCGGCGTGCCGGTCATGTGTCGCCGCCGCCCTTCACCAGCCGGTGCACCCACAGGAAGGTGACCACCGTCACCAGCAGCGTCACGACCACCGAAACGATGAGGATTGCGGCGAAGGCCGCCGCGTTGCCGGCTAGAAGGCCGAGATGGTCCACGAGGCCGACGCCTGCGGGTACGAACAGAAGCCCCAGCATGCCGAGAATCTTGTCGGCCACGCCGCCGAGCGCGCCCTCAGGCCGCGCGTCGAGCACGGCGCCGCCGCGTCTGCCCACCGCCAGAAGCAGGGCGAACAGGATCAGCAACCCGATGACGGGACCGGGTACGGGCAGGGCGAAGCCCCGCGCGACGGCTTCGCCGGCAAGTTGGCATGCGAGTATGAGGGCGATGGGTTTCAGCATCTGGGCGAGGGCTCCCGGGAAACGCTCCAAGCGATGGCGGCAGGCGATGGAAGCTCAGCCGGAGAGGATCGGGCGCGCCATGAACATGTCCTCGAAGGCTGCGGCCTCCCGCCGGATGAAGTCGCGGACGACGCGGATGCGAGGCGCATCCGCCAGGTCTTCACGGCACGATAGCCAGTATTCGCGCTCGATATGCAACTCCTGCGGCAGTACCGGCGCCAGTTGCGGATAACCGCGCGCGATGAAATAGGGCAGGATGGTCATGCCATAGCCCGCCAGCCCCGCCGCGAGTTGGGCGATGATGCTGGAACTCTGATAGCCGGCGCGTTTGCCGGGCAGGATATCGCGCAGATAATCCAGCCCCGGCGCGAAGATCATGTCGTCGATATAACCGGCAAGGGGATGCTCCATCGCGTCGGCGCGGCTGCGGATGGGCGGATGCGATTCGAGATAGGATCGGCTGGCATAGACGAGCAGGCGATAGCGCGCGATCTTCTCCACCTGATAGGGCCCGGAGGCCGGCGGATGCAGGGCGACGGAGATGTCGGCCTCGCGCCGCGACAGGGACAGGATCTGCTGCAGCGTCATGAACTCGACCAGAAGACCGGGATTGCGCGCGGCGAAGTCCGGCAGGCGCGACGACAGGAAGAAACTGCCGAACCCCTCTGGCGTCGAAAGACGGATGACGCCACGCAGGGCCGCCTTCTCGCCCGAGATGGTTTCGTGCAGCCCGTCCGCGGTCTGCTCCATCGCCTGCGCGTGGGCGACGAGGCGCTCTCCGACGCCGGTCAGCGTATAGCCGCGCGGCGAGCGCTCGAAGAGGCGAAGCGACAGGGATTGCTCGAGCCTGTCGATCCGCCGCGACACGGTGACGTGGTTGCTCCGCAGGCGACGCGCCGCCGACGAGAGCTGGCCTGTCTGCGCAACCGCCAGAAAATACCGCAGATCGTCCCAATCGAAACCGGCCCCGGCCATGCAACCACGCTTTCGTACAATTGCCTGTACGAAACCGTACATTTCCTGTGCGGAAAATTCCATATGCGACGCAGCATGCCGATGCTAGCCTTTGGAACAGAGGTTGTGGCCGGTTCATCGCAGGAAACGGAGCCGCCCAATTCTCAGCCCGATCGCGACACAGAGCGCGGCGGGCGCCGGGAGGATGACGTATCGTGGCGCTCGACGCCGCGCCGCGGCCTTGGCCGCGACACTGCATCTCCCGTGGACCTGAGATCGTGGCACCCGGGAGGCTTCCTCAATGAACAAACTGTCCGTCCTCACTGCAGCCCTGCTGGCAGCCGTCGCCATGCCGGCGATGGCGCAGATATCCGACGATGTCGTCAAGATCGGCATCCTCAACGACCAGTCCGGCGTCTATGCCGATTTCGGCGGCCGCTGGTCCTACGAGGCGGCCCTGATGGCTGTGGAAGATTTCGGCGGAACCGTGAACGGCGCCAAGATCGAGGTGATCACCGCCGATCACCAGAACAAGCCGGACGTCGCCTCCAACATCGCCCGCCAGTGGTACGATACGGAGAATGTCGACACCATCATGGAACTGACGACATCCTCGGTGGCGCTTGCCGTGCAGGGCCTGTCCAAGGAAAAGAAGAAGATCACCATGGCGACCGGGCCGGCCACGACGGCGCTGACCGGCGAGCAGTGCAGCCCCTATGGCTTCCATTGGGCCTACGACACGCATGCATTGGCGGTCGGCACCGGCGGCGCCCTGGTGGAACAGGGCGGCGATACCTGGTTTTTCCTGACGGCGGACTACGCCTTCGGTTATTCGCTGGAAGAGCAGACGACGAAATTCGTCACCGAACACGGCGGCCAGGTGCTCGGCTCGGTCCGCCATCCGCTGTCGAACACCGACTATTCCTCCTTCCTGCTGCAGGCGCAGGCATCCGGCGCCAAGGTGATCGGCATGGCCAATGCCGGCCTGGATACGGCCAACACCGTCAAGCAGGCATCGGAATTCGGCATCGTGCAGGGCGGCCAGAAACTGGCTGCGCTGCTGTTCACGCTGGCGGAGGTGCATGGCCTCGGCTTGCAGGCGGCACAGGGGATCACCCTGACCGAAGGCTTCTACTGGGACCGTGACGACGAGAGCCGCGAATTCTCGCAACGCTTCTTCGAGCGCACGCAGCGCATGCCGAACATGGTGCAGGCCGGCACCTACTCCACCGTTACCCAGTATCTGAAGGCCATCGAGAAGGCCGGCACCGACGAGACGGAAGCAGTCGCCAAAGCGCTGCACGAAATGCCGGTGGACGACGTGTTCGGGCGCGGCGGCAAGGTTTTGCCCAATGGGCGCATGGTCTACGACATGTACCTGATGGAAGTGAAGTCGCCGGAGGAAAGCACCAAGCCGTGGGATTACTACAAGGTGCTTGCAACCATCCCCGGAGACCAGGCCTACCTGTCCGCAGAGGAAAGCGGCTGCCCGCTCGTGACGCAGTAAAGCGACATGGGGGCGCCGATGATTCGCGAGCGGGACACGACCGATGCGGCAGAGACCGGCGAGGCAGGAGCGGTGCTCCTGTCCTGCCGCGGGCTGCGCCGTGACTTCGGAGGGTTCACCGCCGTCAACAATGTCGATCTCGATGTGCGGCACGGGCAGGTCCATGCCCTGATCGGCCCCAACGGCGCCGGCAAGACGACGGTCTTCAACCTCCTGACCAAGTTCCTGCAGCCGACCAGGGGGCAGATCACCTTCGACGGCCAGGACATCACGCGTGCCTCGCCCTCCTCCGTGGCGCGCAAGGGGCTTGTCCGCTCCTTCCAGATCTCGGCCACCTTTCCTCACCTGACGGTTCTCGAAAACGTCCGGGTGGCGCTGCAGCGGCCGCGCGGCCTGGCTACACAGTTCTGGCGGCCGGTGTCTGCCCTCGACGTGTTGAACGCGCGGGCGCTCGAACTTCTCGAAGAAGTGGGATTGGCGGAAGCGCGAAACGCGCTGGCTGCCGATCTCTCCTACGGGCGCAAGCGCGTTCTGGAGATCGCCACGACCCTGGCGCTCGACCCGAAGGTCCTGCTGCTCGACGAACCGATGGCCGGCATGGGGCAGGAGGATATCGGAACGGTATCGGAGCTCATCCGGCGCGTCGGGCGGGAACGCGCCGTGCTGATGGTGGAGCATAATCTGAAGGTGGTCGCCAATCTGTGCCAGCGGATCACCGTGCTCCAGCGCGGCGAAATCCTGGCGGCCGGAGATTACCGGACGGTCTCCGGCGATCCGCGCGTTCGAAGCGCCTATATGGGAACACAGGAATGAGCCACGCCGCCACCTCCCATCGATCGACCGATGCAGGGCATGCCCTCCTTTCGGTGCGCGGCCTGAATGCCTGGTACGGCGAAAGCCATGCGCTGCACGGGGTGGACCTCGACATCGCCAGCGGCGAGACGATCACGCTGATCGGCCGCAACGGCGTCGGAAAGACCACCACCCTGCGCGCCATCATGGGCATAATCCCCAAACGCACCGGCGCCATCCGCTTCGACGGGCGCGACATGATGCCCGTGCCGCTGCATCGCACCGCCCATCACGGCATCGGCTTCGTGCCGGAAGAGCGCGGCATCTTCGCCTCGTTGACAGTCGAGGAGAACCTCACCTTGCCCCCGGTCGTCGGCAAGGGCGGCATGAGCCTCGACGAGATCTACGATCTCTTCCCGAACCTGCATGAGCGGCGCGGCTCGGGCGGCACGAAGCTGTCGGGTGGCGAGCAGCAGATGCTGGCCATCGCGCGCATCCTGCGGTCCGGCGTGCGCCTTCTCCTGCTGGACGAGCCCACCGAAGGGCTGGCTCCGGTGATCGTGGAGCGGATCGGCGAAATCCTGATCGAACTGAAGAAGCGCGGGCTGACCGTCCTGCTGGTGGAGCAGAACTTTCGCTTCGCGGCGCGCGTCGCCGACCGCTTCTACCTGATGGACCACGGCACGGTGGTGGACAGTTTCGCCACGCGGGATCTTGCCCATCACCAGCAACGCCTGAACGAAGTGCTGGGAGTCTGAGCGCATGACCATGATCTTCGGCGTGCCCGTCCAGGCCCTCATGGGGCAATTGCTTGTCGGGCTCATCAACGGCTCCTTCTATGCCATGCTCAGCCTCGGCCTCGCCGTCATCTTCGGCCTGCTGCGCATCATCAACTTCGCCCATGGCGCGCAATACATGCTGGGCGCTTTCGCCGGCTATCTCCTGCTGGCCTATGGCGGCATCGGCTTCTGGCCTTCGCTCATCCTGGCGCCCTTGATCGTCGGGCTGACCGGAGCGCTCATCGAAAGGCTCGCCCTGTCGCGTCTGTACGACCTCGACCACCTCTACGGGCTGCTGTTCACCTTCGGCCTCGCGCTCGTGCTCGAAGGAACGTTCCGCTACTATTTCGGGGCGTCCGGGCAGCCTTACGCGCCGCCGCCGCAACTGGCGGGCGGCACCAACCTCGGCTTCATGTTCCTGCCCAACTATCGCGGCTTCATCGTCGTCGCCTCGCTGATCGTATGCCTGGCGACATGGCTTCTGATCGAGAAGACCAAGCTGGGCGCCTATCTGCGCGCGGCGACCGAGAACCCGACCCTGGTGCGCGCCTTCGGCATCAACGTGCCGCTGCTCTTGACCTTCACCTACGGGCTCGGCGCGGCGCTGGCCGGGCTGACCGGCATTCTCGCCGCGCCCGTCTATCAGGTCAGCCCGCTGATGGGCTCCAACATCATCATCATCGTCTTCGCCGTCGTCGTCGTCGGCGGCATGGGGTCGATCGGCGGGGCCATCGTAACCGGTTATCTGCTCGGCCTCTGCGAAGGGCTGACGAAAGTCTTCTATCCGGAGGCGTCCAACATCGTCATCTTCGTCATCATGGCGCTGGTGCTGCTGGTGCGGCCCGCCGGCCTGTTCGGGAGGGCCTGACAATGGCAAACGCAACTTACGGCGTGGCCGCCGTCGAACGCCGGGGCATGGCGCCGGCGCGGCTGGCGCTGTTGGCCATCGCCATCGGAGCCCTCATCCTCGCGCCGATGGGCTTCTACCCCGTTTTCCTGATGAAGCTCCTGTGCTTCGCGCTGTTCGCATCGGCGTTCAACCTGCTGCTCGGCTATACCGGCCTCCTGTCCTTCGGGCATGCGGCCTTCTTCGGCGGGGCCGCCTATTTCACCGCCCATGCGGTGAAGGTCTGGGGCCTGTCGCCCGAACTCGGCATCCTGGTCGGCATGGCAGGCGCCGCCGTACTCGGCCTCGTCATGGGCTTTCTGGCGATCCGCAGGCAGGGCATCTACTTCGCCATGGTGACGCTGGCGCTGGCGCAGATGTTCTTCTTCTTCTGCCTGCAGGCGCCCTTCACCCACGGAGAGGACGGCATCCAGGCGGTGCCGAGGGGCATGCTGTTCGGCTTCATCGATCTCGGTCAGAGCCTCAACATGTACTATTTCGTGCTTGCGGCCTTCCTGATCGGCATGTTCGCCATCCACCGCATCGTGCATTCGCCCTTCGGCATGATCATGAAGTCGATCCGCGAAAACGAGAGCCGCGCCATCTCGCTCGGCTACTCGGTCAATTCCTACAAGCTCGCGGCCTTCGTGATGTCCGCGACGCTGGCCGGGCTGGCGGGCTCCGTCAAGGCGCTGGTCTTCCAGTTCGCGACCCTGACGGACGTCGCCTGGCAGATGTCCGGCGAAGTCATCCTGATGACGCTGCTCGGGGGCATCGGCACCATGCTCGGCCCGTTCTTCGGCGCGGCCATCGTGGTGACCCTGCAGAACTATCTGGCCACCTCGGCCTTTCCCGTCACCATCATTACCGGCCTGATCTTCATGATATGCGTGCTGGTGTTCCGGCGCGGCATCGTAGGCGAGTTCCAGAACTCCAGATTCGGCCGGCGCCTCATGGAGCGTCTCGGCGCCTGATCTCATGTCCGATACATTCGATTACATCGTGGTCGGCGGCGGTACCGCCGGCTGCACGCTCGCCAACCGCCTCTCCGCCGGCACGCGCAGCGTGCTGTTGCTTGAGGCGGGCGGCCGCGACAATTATGCCTGGATCCACATTCCGGTCGGCTACCTGTATTGCATCGGCAATCCGCGCACGGACTGGTGCTTCTCCACGGACGCGGAAGCCGGGTTGAACGGCCGCACCCTCGGCTATCCCCGCGGCAAGGTACTGGGCGGCTGCTCGTCCATCAACGGCATGATCTACATGCGCGGCCAGGCCCGCGACTACGATTTATGGCGCCAGATGGGTTGCGACGGCTGGTCGTGGGACGACGTGCTGCCATTGTTCCGCGCGAGCGAGGATTATTATGCCGGGGCCGACGCCATGCACGGAGCCGGCGGCGAATGGCGCGTCGAAACCGCCCGGCTGCATTGGGATATCCTCGACGCCTTCCGCGAGGCGGCCGCGCAATACGGCATCCCGAAGATCGAGGATTTCAACCGAGGCGACAATGAAGGTTCGTCCTACTTCAAGGTCAACCAGAAGCGCGGCGTGCGCTGGAATACCGTCAAGGCCTTCCTGAAGCCGGCCGCGAAGCGGCCGAACCTGTCGGTCCGGACGGGAGCACAGGTGCGCCGCCTTTTGATCGAGGACGGCCGCGTCACCGGCGTCGAGTACGAGACGGGCGGCGCGGTGCTGCGTGCGGCCTGCCGTGCCGAGGTGGTGCTGAGCGCGGGGGCCATCGGCTCGCCGCATATCCTGGAGCTGTCGGGGATCGGCGGCGGCCGCGTGCTGGCGCAGGCGGGCGTGGAAACCGTGGTCGACAGGCCGGCCGTCGGCGAAAACCTGCAGGACCACCTGCAACTGCGCTGCGCCTACAAGGTGTCGGGCATCCGCACGCTGAACGAGCGTGCGTCCACCATGGCCGGCAAGATGATGATCGGGCTGGAGTACGCCCTGTCGCGGTCGGGCCCGATGTCCATGGCGCCCAGCCAGCTTGGCGTCTTCACCCGTTCGGACCCTGCCTTCGAGACCGCCAACCTGCAATATCACGTGCAGCCTCTCAGCCTTGAGAAGTTCGGCGAGAACGTTCATTCCTTTCCGGCCTTCACGGCCAGTGTCTGCAACCTGCGGCCCGAAAGCCGCGGCAGCGTGCATGTGCGTTCGCCGGACCACCGGGTGCAGCCGGCGATCCGCCCCAATTACCTGTCTGCCGAGGCGGACAGGCGCGTGGCTGCCGATTCCATTCGGATCACCCGCGCCATCGTCGGTCAGCCGGCGCTGGCACGGTACAGCCCGCAGGAGTTCAAGCCCGGGCCGTCCTTCGAGACCCAGGAAGAGCTGGAACGCGCCGCCGGTGACATCGGCACCACCATCTTCCACCCTGTCGGAACCTGCAGGATGGGCAGCGATCAGGACTCGGTCGTGGATCCGCGGCTTCGCGTCCGCGGCGTCGGCGGCCTGCGCGTGGCCGACGCCTCGATCATGCCGACGATCACATCCGGCAATACCAACTCGCCCACGGTCATGATCGCCGAAAAGGCGGCGCGCATGATCCTGATGGAATAGGAGACAGGGAATGACCATGCGGATCGCCTTCGTCGGCCTCGGCAATATGGGGCTGCCCATGGCCCTCAACCTGAAGGCGGCCGGCCATGCGGTCACCGGCTTCGACCTTGCGGAAGGCGCGCGCGCCGCCGCGCAGGCGGCCGGGCTTTCCCTGGCCGCAGGGCTTGCCGATGCCGTGGCCGATGCGGGCGCCGTCATCACCATGCTCCCGGCAGGCCGCCATGTCACCGGGGTCTGGGCGGACCTGACGTCGCTTGCAGCGCCGGGCACGCTGCTGGTCGATTGCTCGACCATCGATGTCGGCAGCGCGCGCGAGGCGCATGCGATGGCCGGCGCTGCCGGCATGCCTTCGCTGGATGCGCCGGTATCCGGCGGCACGGTCGGCGCGGAGGCGGCGACGCTGACCCTGATGTGCGGCGGGTCCGATCAGGCGTTCTCGGCCGCGCATCCTGTCCTGGCGTGCATGGGCAAGCGGATCGTTCATTGCGGCGCGGCCGGGGCAGGGCAGGCGGCGAAGATCTGCAACAACATGATCCTCGGCATTTCGATGATCGGTGTCGCGGAAGCCTTCGTGCTGGCCGAAAAGCTGGGCCTGTCGCATCAGGCGCTGTTCGACGTGGCCTCCACGTCTTCCGGCCAATGCTGGTCCCTGACCACCTATTGCCCCGTACCCGGGCCGGTGCCCGGATCGCCGGCCAACCGCGAATACCGTCCGGGCTTCGCGGCCGCGCTCATGCTCAAGGATCTCGGACTGGCGCGGGAGGCCGCGGAAGCATCGGGATCGGCCACGCCTCTGGGCCGGCACGCCCAGGAAATATACGAGGCGTTCGAGGCGGCCGGCGGCGGCGGAGAAGATTTCTCGGCCGTGATCAAGTATCTTCGGAACAGGTGATGGATCAGGCGGATGGGCGCTCCGTCAGCACGTAGCCCTCCGAAACCAGTTCCGTCACGTTGAGTGACGGACGACGGTAACCGAACTCGCGGCGCTCGTCGTCGCTGAGGACGATCTCCCAGATGGATCCGCGATGATGACCGTGATAGCGGCCTGCCGGCAGCACGCGACGACGCACCATGACTTCGTCGGGGACGATGAAGGTCTCGACCGTATTCGGGGTAATGCTGCCCATGATGATCGCCTCCACGATTAACGCACTTTTCATGATTTAGGCGATAATGCGGCAAATGGGAGTCTCGTTCCGTCACCTGCGTCGTTGTGGCAGGGCTGCCAGGATGCTTGCGCGCTCGGCGTCGCTCATGCTGCCCCAACGGGCGATCTCGTCGATCGTGCGCAGGCATGCGGTGCACTGGCCAATTCGTTTGTCGAATGTGCAGATCTTCAGGCAGGGGCTTTCCATGGCTATCGGCGTAGCGCCTGGTTTACGCCGGGACAAGCTCGGACATCACCCTGTTGCGCCCGCCCTTCTTGGCTGAGTAGAGAAGCCTGTCGGCCTTCTGCAGCGCGTCGGACAGGCTGTGTCCATCCGGCCCCGCCGAACTGATGCCGATGCTGACCGTAATGCCGAACGGGCGTGCCTCGCGCGTTTCGATCGACATCAGGGATATCGCCTCCCGCAACCTTTCCGCAAACAGGAAGGCCTCGCGGGTCCTCGTGTTCGGGAGAACGAGGGCAAACTCTTCGCCGCCCATGCGGCCGAACTGGTCGCCCGCGCGCAACGCCCTGCGCACCGCTCCGGCAAAATCCCGCAAGGCGGCATCGCCGGCCGCATGGCCGTAGGTATCGTTGATGAGCTTGAAGCGGTCGACATCGAGCACCAGCACGGCGCAGCGTGCGTCCGCGGCGGCGTTGCGAGCTCGGCGCAGAAATTCCGAACGGGAAAGCGCCCCGGTCAGGAAGTCCGTTGCCAGCGCCTTCTGCAACTGCCGCACAAGGACAAGACGGCTCGAGCTGATGGACGATACGGCGAGGGGACCGAGGATCAGCAGGGTCAACGCGAACCGAAGCGAAATGATATTGCAAGCGTTTTCCAGATCGACGCGCATATCGACCAGCCCGGATGCGATCGCGACATTGGCCAGCACCAGATACAGGAGAAGGACGATCGTATTGGTGAAGAGCGGCAGCGAGATCGCGAACCACAGCAATGCGGGAAGCGGGAAGAAAACGGCTGCCGGGCCACCGATCACGACACCGAATATGCAGCACAGGCCGAGCGTGAGCGTCGGGCCCGCCAGCCGCCGCAGGGATGTTCCGTCGGCGCCATGCTGCCTGAGGGCACGACGCCAGCGATGGGGAAACGTCGCGATGAAGGGCAGGATGGCGACGTAGCTCGTCATCTCGGCCGAAAGCCATTCTGCAAAGGCGACGATCACCGCGTCGCCGAAAAGCACGTTGCACGCCAGTGCGCCAGCGGCCGCCGTCATCATGGCAGGGACGCACGCCGCCGCCGCCAGCTTGATGACGGAATTGGGGCGCCGCAAGCGGAACTCCTGAGGCGAAAACTGGCGAAACACCAAGACACCGGCGGCGACGCCGCCAAGATTGGCCATATTCAGCAACAGCGTGGCGTTCATCGTGCTTCCGGTCCCAATGTCTGCCGCTCCGTAGCCGGCAACCACCGCAAGCCAGTCCAGTGGATGTCCGAGACTGCGATGGCGGGTAAACAGGCCGACGACGATGGCATTGGCGGGCCAGAATGTGGCCAGAAGGCCGGCGGGGCGAGACGTTATGCCGGCAAGGCACGCGATGAAAACGATTACGAATATCAGGACAATGCGAACGGCCCGCTTGCGGGAGGCTTCTGTCGTCATGGCTTTCCAGCTTTCACGCATGAATACGCGCCATCGGGAGTCGGACCCGGATACGGCGGCTGCAGAGTTGGACGTGACATATCCAGAGTATTGTATGCGTGCAATCTAAGGATGCATTCCTAAAGCATGACTACTCCTTTTTGGTAATGTTTCCGCAAGAGGTTCCGGCTGCCATCCCGGCCCGTACAGGGGAAATGTCATTCTTGATCGACGAGAAAAGGCCCCAGGGCCGGAGGAGTTCAGGTGCCATCGATGGGAATGGAAGAATGGGTTGCCGCCGGCCGCGCGATCGCGCGGGGCCACCTGTCGCGCCACGGCAAGGAGGCACGCTTCACCAACACCTTCGAAAGTCGGCTGGCCGAGACGACCGGCGCCCGGCACGCGCTTGCGGTATCCTCGGGTACGGCCGCACTCATTTCGGCGCTTGTCGGCGCCGGGATCGGGCCGGGTGACGAGGTTCTCGTTCCCGCCTATACCTGGATGGCCACGGCAGCGGCCGTCGTGATCGTCGGGGCGGTGCCGATCTTCGTCGATATCGACGAAACGCTCACCATAGACCCCTACGATATCGAGCGGAAGATCACGCCCTATACGCGGGCCATCATGCCCGTTCACATGGGCAATGCGCCATGCGACATGGATGCGATCATGGCGATCGCCAGCAGGCACGATCTGCTCGTCATCGAGGATGCCTGCCAAGCAGTCGGCGTCGGATACAAGGGCCGACATCTCGGCGCCATCGGCGATCTCGGCGCCTTCAGCTTCAACAAGATGAAGAACATGAATATCGGCGAAGGCGGCGCCGTCCTGACGGGCAACAGCCGATATTTCGCCAGGGCTCGGGGCTACCACGACCTCGGCGACCTGATCCGCGACCACGAGGAACCGCTCGGCGAGCCAGCCCTCATCGGCGTCAACTTCAAGGTCACCGAAATCCAGACCGCGATGCTGGCGGTGCAACTGAAGAAGGTTGGGCCGATGCTGGAGCGCATGCGCAAGCGCCGCGCCATGATGGCCGATATCCTGTCCGGCAGCTCCGAATTCCGCGTGACGCCGCATAATGATGCAGACAGCGCGGTCAGCCTGACGCTTTTGGCCCCGACGAAGGAAGCTGCCGTCGAGTTGCAGCAGCGGCGCGGCGTCTGGAACCGCCTGCGCGACAGCTCGAAGCACGTCTATACCAACTGGGAGCCCATCCTTGCGCAGCGTACGTCACATCCCAGGCTGAACCCATGGGCATGGGCGAACCGGGAAATCCGATACGACCGGGACATGTGTTCCCGGACGCTGGACATACTCGATCGCACCTGCGTGGTGAATCTGGGGATGAAATACCCGTCCGCTCTCATGCGCCGTGTTGCGATGGGTATCGTCAGGTAAGTTCCGCAACCCGTGGGCGCTCAGGCGCGCCTTCCCGCCGAAGCCGCCGGCCGGACGCGTGTGCGGCGGCCCGTGCGGAGAGGGCCATGATCGTCAGCGTCGGGTTCTGTATGCCGAGCGACGGCAGCGCGGCCGCATCGGTGACGTAGAGCCCCTTGACGTCCCAGCACTCGCCGTTGGCATCGACGACCGACGTGGAGGGGTCGGAGCCCATGCGCGCCGTGCCGCATTCATGGATGCCGGTACCCGGTGGGGCGATCTCCTTGCTGAGATATTCGACGTCGATGCCGAGCACCTTCGCCGCTTCCGCCACGCTTTCCAGCATGCACCGGGCGATTGCGCGGTCGGCATCGCCATAGCGGCAGTCGATGGTGAGGATGGGCACGCCGAACCTGTCCTTGCGGGACGACAGACGCACGCGGTTCTCCGCGCGAGGAAGCATCGGGGCAAAGCCGACGATGTCGATCCGGGCGCGATCGTCACCGATCGGCTGGCGATGCAGTTGCATCCCGAAAGCGCTTTCCAGCAGTCCGCCCGTCTCCGGGTCTTCCGCCTGCGCCATTGCCGGCACGTAGATGCAGCGACCATGCTCGACCGTTGCCGACGCCGCGTCGTCGTCCTTTCGCGCATCGACGTAGCCGGCGCAACTGGCGACGGCGTGGTCCATGACGAAACGTCCGAGGGCATCGGAATGCATGCCGATGCCCTCCCGGTTCGAGGGATCGCGCGACATCAGCAGGATGCGCGTGGATTCGAATGCCGAAGCGCACAGGAAGACGATCGGCGCTTCCGCAGACTTGCGCGTGCCGCTGCGGCGATCGATCCAGTCGACGCCGGTCACGTTCCCGCCGCGGTCCTTGCGCACGCGATCGACGATTGCGCCGGTGGCCAGGGTAAGACGGCCGCTTTCGGCAGCCATCGCGACCCAGTTCGGCGGAGGCGCGTAGCGGCCGAGAACAGGATGCAGTTCCGGCGACCGGTCGCGGAGCGCGGAGATCATCGCCGCCTCGTCCGGCCGTGGCGCAACGATGGTGTGGATAAGGCTGTCCGGCACGAAAGCGGAGCTGTCGTTGCCGCCCCGCAGGCGCAGCTTCTGTTCGAGCTCGGCATAAAAGGGCTCGAGTTCGGAAAGGTCCAGCGGCCATGCAGGCCGCCCGTGGCGGTCGCCTCCCAGATCGGCCTCCGCCATGCGATAATATTGCCGCCCATGGCCCGGCACCGTCATCCTGCCGCCGAGCTGGCGAGACCGAAACCAGTTGAACTGGGTACCCGGCGCCGTTTCGTACGGGCAGTCGCGATCGTCGACCAGAGATCCGGGAGACAGTTTCCATGCGAAACATCGGGACTGAACCGGCTGCCGGACTTTGCCGAAGGCCGACAGGGCCTTCATGCCGAGTGCGTTCAGGACGGGGGGAATGGCTCGTTGGCGCAAGCCGTTTGTGATCGATGCGACAAGTCGTGCCGATGGCGCGTTGACGCCGGCCAGCGGAGAGGTGGGCTCCCAGCCGGCCTCCAGCACCAGGACGCGCAGCCCGGCATGCGTCAACTCGTGGCAAGCCACCCCGCCGGCCGCCCCGCTGCCCACGACGATGGCGTCGTACGGTGAGCCCTGCCGACTGTTGAAGATGTCGTGCGAAAGATTATCGGCATGTAAAAGCATCGCGTGGATCAAATCATCTTTGCCAATTCGACACAGAAACCGTATCCACGTGCCAATCGATATTCTATAACTCAATTTTATAGAGCCATAGACCGATAGGCTTAAACTACCCACCGATCGAGGTATTGTTTATGGCTGTGGGTTGATCGCAACCGATCGGGCAAAGCTCCTGCACAACAGGCACAAGACAGTCTGATATGGAGACATAAGGATGTCCTTATATGTCCCTTGACTTTCGCAGACGCATGGAGGAAATTGCCCCTGCCTAGGTTCCCCGGCCGTTGCCTGCAACATGCCGGGGCTAAGAGGGAAGTCGGTGCTCCGTATGTCTCGGAAAAGCCGGCGCTGCCCCCGCAACTGTAAGCGGCGAGCCAATGTCCAGCATTGTCACTGGGAGAAATTCCGGGAAGACGGACAGCGGCGCCGACCCGCGAGCCAGGAGACCTGCCTGAGCACGATTACGTCCACGGGCGGGGTGTCCCGGTGTGCCGTAGCGAAGCTGCAGCGATGCGGCCGATATCGCTATGTGTGTGCTGACCCATGCCCCCAAACCATGGGGCCATCACATGTCTCGGATTGAAAATCCGCTCGCTACATTCATGATCAGGAGCACGCGTTTCGACGAGGATTACTGCCCGTCGGAGAATACGCGCATCACGACGAACTTCGCCAATCTGGCGCGAGGCGAGACGCGGCAGCAGAACCTGCGAAACGCCCTTGCGATGATCGACAATCGCTTCAATGCACTGGCGCATTGGGACAACCCGACAGGCGATCGATACAGCGTCGAACTCGACATTATCTCCGTCGAGATGAGCATTGCGGCAAATGCTCTGCCGCTGATCGAAATGCTTAAGACGACGGTCCTCGACCGCAAAACCGACACGCGCATCGATGGCATCGTCGGGAACAATTTTTCGTCCTATGTCCGCGACTACGACTTCAGCGTCGTGCTGCCGGAGTATAACAGGGATCGGCCCAAATTCGGCGTTCCAGCGGATTTTGGTGACTTGCACGGCAAGCTGTTCAAGAGCTTTCTACGTTCCGAAGCCTACCTGTCGCATTTCAGCAAGCCGCCGGTCATCTGCATCAGCGCCTCGACGAGCAAGACCTATCGCAGGACAGAACTCCACCATCCCATCATGGGCGTCGAATATCGGCAGGACGAGGCGTCCTCGACCGATGCCTATTTTGCCAAGATGGGAATGGCGGTCCGCTACTTCATGCCCGCCGGCAGCGTCGCGCCGCTGGCCTTTTACTTCATCGGCGACCTCTTGGCCGATTACTCCAATCTGGAACTGATCGGCACGATCAGTACGATGGAGACCTTCCAGAGAATTTACCGCCCCGAGATCTACAATGCCAATTCGGCAGCCAGCGCCATCTATCGGCCCAGCCTGAAGCATGCCGACTATTCGCTGACCCGCATCGTCTACGATCGCGAAGAGCGTAGCCGGCTGGCCGTGGAACAGGGCAAGTTCGCGGAAGAGCATTTCATCAAGCCGTACCGGACCCTGCTCGCGCAATGGTCCGCAAAAGCCGCAGCATGACCTCCAGGATTACAAGGCCCTACACCATGACAAGACTGCTTCAGACATCGACCGCCGGCAGCCTGCCCAAGCCTTCCTGGCTGGCCCAGCCCGAAAAGCTCTGGTCACCCTGGAAGCTGGAGGGCGACGCGCTGATCGAGGGCAAGCGGGATGCACTGCGGGTGACCCTGGCCGACCAAAGCCTGGCCGGCATCGATATCGTCAGCGATGGCGAGCAGACGCGCCAGCATTTCGTGACCACTTTCATCGAGCATCTCGACGGCGTCGATTTCGAAAAGCGCGAAACGGTCCGCATCCGCAATCGCTATGATGCCAGCGTGCCGACCGTTGTCGGCGCGGTATCTCGCCCCAGATCGGTCTTTGTCGACGACGCCAAGTTCCTGCGCCAGCAGACCAGCCAGGCGATCAAATGGGCCCTGCCGGGGCCGATGACCATGATCGATACACTCTACGACGGCCACTACAGGAGCCGCGAAAAGCTGGCCTGGGAATTTGCCAGGATCCTCAATGAAGAGGCCAGGGAGCTTGAGGCCGCCGGCGTCGACATCGTCCAGTTCGACGAACCGGCCTTCAATGTCTTCTTCGACGAAGTGAACGACTGGGGCATTGCCGCGCTGGAACGAGCAGCCGAAGGCCTCAAGTGCCAGACGGCAGTCCATATCTGCTACGGCTATGGCATCAAGGCCAATACGGACTGGAAGAAGACGCTGGGCCAGGAGTGGCGCCAGTATGAAAACGCCTTCCCCAAGCTGCGGAAGTCGAGCATCGACATGGTCTCGCTCGAATGCCAGAACTCGCATGTCCCCATGGACCTGATCGAGCTCATCCGCGGGAAGAAGGTGATGGTCGGGGCGATCGACGTCGCCTCCAACACTGTGGAAACGCCCGAACAGGTTGCCGATACTCTGCGCAAGGCGCTGCAGTTCGTCGATGCCGAGGATCTCTATCCCTGCACCAATTGCGGAATGGCGCCGCTGTCCCGGCAGGTCGCATCCGGCAAGCTTCGGGCGCTGGCCGCGGGCGCCGACATCGTCCGCAAGGAACTGACGGTTTAGCGGCCATCAGATAGGGAGGCTGGGCCGTCTGCGACGCCAGGCGGGCAAAAGAGAGCGCTTCTCTGGTCCTGTTGCGCTTCGTGCTCAGAGAGGGCGTTGGTGATCCCAGTTGGATTCGAACCAACGACCCCCAGATTAGGAATCTGGTGCTCTATCCTGCTGAGCTATGGGACCAGCCGGCGCGGACAATAGGCGAAGAGCGGCCGGCCGCAAAGATGGAAAATGTCCAGGCCGGACTATTCGTGCCCACTGAAGACGGCAAAGGCGCGGCCCGCCTCGATCTCGATCTCGACCGGCCCGAGAGCCTCGTTGGACTGGGTGAGGAGCGAGTCGAAGGGAAGCTCGATGCGGGTGAGCGGCCATTTGGCCCCGCGTATGGTAAGCCCCGAAAGGGCCGAGAACTTGCAGATCGAGAATTGCGTGCCGCGCTGCGCTTCGTGGCGCAGGGTGCGGCCGGGCACCAGAGGGAAGACATGCTCCCGCCCGTCGAAGAGCCACAGTTTCTCGAACCGGTCCGCCATGGCGACCGCGAGGTTGAGGTTGGAAAAGGTGTGATCGGTCCGTGCGCCGCCAAGGGCTCCGACGACGAGCAGGTCTTCGGCGCCCAGTTCCGCCGCCATGCGCAGTGCGGTTTCTCCGTCCGTCTCGCCCTTGTCGCGCGGAAGGCCATGGCGCGGCACGAGCGGGTAGGCCTCCAGGATGGCCGGATCGACCGAATCGAAATCGCCGACGATCAGTTCCGGCGTCACGCCCAGCGCGGCCGCGTGCCGCGAGCCGCCATCCGCCGCGATGATGCGTCGGCCGGCAATTGCCGCACCCAAGGCCGCGCCGGCACTGATATCGCCTGCAAGCAATAGGGCGAATGAAGTCACGGCGGCGCTCCCTTGCGCTTGCGCCCGCACGGGCAGGCGTTAGAATGGTGTCCACTCACGGGGTGCCCCATCCAGGGGCTGAGAGGCAAGAGCCAACCCGACGAACCTGATCCGGCTCGTACCGGCGGAGGGATGGGAGACGGTCGCCGGAGGCGGTCGCCGCCTGCGCCTTCCGGCTACCATGGATGCCTCATGCGCACGTTGCTGCTGTCCACCCTCGTTTTCACGGCCCTGTCTTCCGCCCCCCTGTCACAAGCTTTCGCTCAGGAAGCCGAAAAGCCGGTCCTGACAGTCTATACCTATGACAGCTTCGTGCCGGACTGGGGCCCGGGCCCGCGCATCGAGACGGGGTTCGAAGCGATGTGCGGCTGCGACCTGCGCTTCGTCGGGCTCGACGACGGCGTCGGCATCCTCAATCGCCTTCGGCTCGAAGGCGAGGGCACCGAGGCGGATGTGGCCCTGGGAATGACGACGGATCTTATCCCGGAACTGCGCGAGACGGGCCTGTTCGCGCCGACGGGAATCGACCTGTCGAAACTGGAACTGCCCATCGCCTACGACGATGCCGATTTCGTGCCGTTCGACTATGCGCCGCTGGCCTTCGTCTACGACAGCGAAACGGTTTCGACTGTGCCGGACAGCTTCGATGCCTTGATCGCCGGCCCGGCCGACGAGAAGATCGTCCTCATGGATCCGCGCACGTCGACGCCCGGCCTGGGCCTGCTTTTGTGGATGAAGGCCGTCTACGGCGACGCCGCGGCGGAAAAATGGAAGGCGCTGAGCCCCCGCATCCTGACGGTGACGCCGGGATGGAGCGAGGCGTACGGGCTGTTTACCACCGGCGAGGCGCCGATCGTCCTGTCCTATACGACGTCGCCGGCCTACCACATGGTGGAGGAGGGAACGGAGCGATACAAGGCGGCCCGTTTTTCGGAAGGCCAGTACATGCAGGTCGAGATCGCCGGGGTTCTGCGGACCTCCGATCACCCGGACCTTGCCAAGGCTTTCCTGGAATATCTGGTGTCGCCGGAAGTCCAGTCCTTCATCCCGGTGACGAACTGGACACTGCCGGTCGTGTCGCCATCGCAGCCTTTGCCGGAGGCCTTCGACAAGCTCGTGTCGCCGGCTAGGGCGCTGACGATCGATCCCGAGGAGGTCGCGGCCAACCGGCAGGCCTGGACGCAGGAATGGCTGCAGGCGATTGGCCGCTGACGCCGTCTCGCGCATGAAGCCGAGCGGCAAGCGGCTGCTTGCCGGGGCGCTCGGCCTTGCCTTCATCGCGCTCGTCCTGCTTGCGCCGTTTCTAGCCCTACCGCTGGCCACCGGGGCACGGCCGGCCCTGGCGCTGGTCGCGGCCGACCCATATGTCCACGGCGTGCTGCGCTTCACCCTGGTGCAAGCCGGGCTTTCCGCGCTTCTGTCGGCGCTCTTCGCGTTGCCTCTGGCCCTGGCGATGCACCGTCGCGCCTTTCCCGGACGGCAGCTCATCCTGCGCATCATGCTGCTGCCGCAGGCTCTGCCCACCCTCGTCGCGGCGCTCGGCATCCTCGCCGTCTTCGGCCGCTCGGGCCTCCTGTCGTCGGCGCTGGCGGCGGCCGGCATCGGCCGGCTGGATATCTACGGCCTGACCGGCATCCTCATCGCGCATGTGTTTTTCAACATGCCGCTGGCCACACGGCTGATGCTTGCGGCCCTGTCGGCCATTCCGGCGGAAAGCTGGAAGCTGGCGGGGCAATTGTCGATGGGGCGTCGGGCCACCTTCCGGCTGGTCGAATGGCCGGCTATCCGCGCCACCCTTCCGGGAACTCTGACGCTCGTCTTCATGCTGTGCGTCACAAGCTTCGCCATCGTGCTGGTGCTGGGCGGTGGCCCGGCGGCCACGACGCTGGAAGTGGCCATCTACCAGGCTCTCCGCTACGATTTCGACCCGGCCCGGGTCATGGCCTTGTCGCTGATGCAGATCGTGGTCGTATCCGTCGTGCTTGCGATCTCGTCCATCCTCGGCCGATCGGACGCCGGCATCGCCTCGCTCGGGGGGCGGTCGCGCCGCTACGACACCGACGGTCCCGCCGCCCGCGTTGCCGATACCGCCCTGATCGTTGCGGGCCTCGCCTTTATCCTGGCGCCGTTCTGCGCCATTCTCTGCAGCGGTCTCGCTTCGGATCTTGCCGGGCTCGTGATGCAGCCTGCCGTGCACAGGGCCCTCCTGACCAGCCTTGCGATCGCCTTTTCGGCCACGGCCATGGGCCTTGCCCTTTCGCTGGCCCTCGCCCTCGGCCGGCAGGGCAGGCGAAGCGGCCTTATCGACTATGCGGGCAGCATCGTGCTGGTGGTTCCGCCGATCGTGGTCGGTGCGGGGTGGTTCCTGATCCTGCGGGAGTTCGCCGCGGTCGCATCGCTGGCGCCGCTGGTCGTGGTTACCGCGAACGCGGTCATGGCCGTACCCTTCATGCTCCGTGTCCTGACGCCGGCCATGGACCGCGCCGAGATGCAGCGCGCCCGAATCGCCGCGCATCTGGGCATTCGCGGATGGGCCTACTGGCGGCTGGTGCTCTGGCCGGCGCTCCGGCGTCCGCTGGGGTTGGCGCTGGCCTTCGGATTGTCCCTCTCGCTGGGCGATCTCGGCGTTGTCGCGCTGTTCGGCAGCCAGGACCTGGTGACGCTGCCCTATCTGCTGCTGCAGCGCATGGGCAGCTATCGTACCGCGGACGCGGCCGGCATCGCCCTGATCCTGGCCGCTACCTGCCTGACCTTGATGTGGCTCGCCGAACGCGGCGCGCAAACCGACAGGACGCCATGACAGCACAGCCAGCCCTCGTACTCGACGACGTGACCTTCGCCCATGAGGGCCTGACGCTCCGCTTCGATCTGAGCGTGGCCGCCGGTGAATGGCTGGCCATCATCGGGCCCAGCGGCGCCGGCAAGTCGACGCTGCTGGACATCGTGGCGGGCTTTCTGCAACCGGACCGGGGCCGGGTCCTGTTCGGCGGACGCGACATGACGTCGGCAGCCCCCGCCGACCGGCCGGTGAGTTTCGTCTTCCAGGAGAACAACCTGTTCCCCAACCTGACGGCCGAAGCCAACGTGCTGCTCGGCCTGACGACGGCGGTACGCGCAAGCCCGGCGGAGAAGCAATCCGCGCAGGCCGCGCTCGACGATGTCGGTCTGTCCGGCTTCGGCAAGCGGCTGCCGGCCGCCATGTCGGGCGGCGAGCGGCAGCGCGTGGCGCTGGCACGCGCGATGGTGCGTCGAAGACCGCTGCTTCTGCTGGACGAGCCGCTCGCCGCCCTTGGGCCGGCGATGCGGCAGGACGTTCTGGCGCTGATGGCGCGTCTTCGGCATGAGGCCGGGCTGACGATCCTCATGGTAACGCACCAGCCGGAGGATGCCGTCGGCCATGCCGACCGCATCGCCTATGTGGAAGGCGGGCGCATCGCGGCCATCGGTACGACGGCCCGGATGCTGGGCCCTCCGCCCGATCCTGCCCTGGCGGGATATCTTGCCGGGTGACGGCTGGCGCAGTCGCTTGCGCGACCCCATATTTCCGTCGGATTTGCCGGGCAATCGGCTATCGACGGTTATTCGCGCACCTGTTGCGCCTCGGTGCTTTCGCAGGGGCGGTTGGGCACGCTACCAATGCAGCGGAATCTTGTGCCGCGACGAGGGGTTAAGGGAATCATGACGGCCACCATGTCGGTTCGACGGGGCGATCCTGCCGGCCTGCGCGACAGGCGCGCCGGCTGGCGCGTGCTGGCCTGTCTTTCGGCGGGGCTGGCGCTGTCGGGCTGCACGTCGCTTGGCGCGAGCATGGAGGACATGGCTTCCGGCGCGTCGGGCCAGACAGGTTTCCTGCCGGCACAGCAGCGGCAGCCGATCAGTTTCGAAAGCGCGCAATCCACCGATCCGCAATCCTCTATCGGGCGGTCGCAGCATCCACGTATCCTGGCTGCCTATGGCGGGGCCTATTCGGACCCGAAGCTGGAGCGGGCGCTTGCCGCCATCGTCGGGCGCCTTGCGGCCTATTCCGACGATCCGACGCGCGTCTACTCGATCACGGTGCTGAACTCGCCGAACATCAATGCCTTTGCCTTGCCGGGTGGTTATCTCTACGTGACGCGCGGCCTTCTGGCGCTTGCCAACGATTCGGCGGAAGTCGCCGCCGTGCTGGCCCACGAGATGGGGCACGTGTCGGCCAACCATGGTATCAAGCGGCAGGAGCGGGAGCAGGCAGCGGAACTGGCCGGGCGCGTCGTCAGCGAAGTCCTGTCCAGTCCGCAGGCCGGGCAGGCCGCGCTGGCGAAGGGCCAGTTGAGCCTGGCCAGCTTCTCGCGCAACCAGGAGCTCGAAGCGGATGCGCTCGGCATCCGCCATGTCGGGCGGGCCGGTTACGACCCGTATGCAGCCGCCCGCTTCCTGGAGGCGATGGAATCCTTCAGTCGTTTCCGCAACGCCTTCCAGGCGAGCAATCCGGAACTGGACTTCCTCGCATCCCATCCAGCCTCGGCCCAGCGCATCGATTTCGCACGCCGGCATGCCGCCGAGTTCGGCGGACCGGGAACCGGCGTTGCGGACAGGGACCGCTATCTGTCCGGCATCGACGGCATGCTGTTCGGGGATACGGCCGCGGAAGGCTACGTGCGCGAACGCAATTTCTTCCACCCCGGTCTCGGCATATCGTTCAGCGTGCCGCGGGACTTCGTCATCGACAACACGGCTGAGGCGGTGCTGGCGACAGGGCCGGGGGACACCGCCATCCGTTTCGACGGCGTGGCGGTATCCGAGCGCACGCCGCTGGAAGAGTATGTGCGCAGCGGGTGGATCGGCGGCCTCGACCAGAATTCGGTCCGGCCGATCCGCGTCAACGGCCTGGAGGCGGTCAATGCCAGGGCCCAAGGGGGCGCCTATGCCTTCGACATCACCGTCATCCGCGTCGGCGGGCAGGTTTACCGCTTCCTGACGGCGATGCCGGCGGCATCGTCGAGCCGGCTGGAGCCGATCGCACGGGAGATATCGCAAAGCTTCCGCATGATGACGGCAGAGGAGCGCCAGGGCCTGAAGCCGTTGCGCATTCGCGTGGTCACGGCAGGCATCGGCGATACGGAAGCATCGATCGCCGCGCGGATGCAGGGGGTAGACCGCAAGGTGGAGCTGTTCCGGCTGCTGAACGGCCTTCGCGACGCCGGCGGCGTGCGGACCGGCTCGCGCTACAAGATCATTTCCGAGTAAAAGCATAAAAAGGGCGGCGTCCGCAGACACCGCCCAATCGGTCGAGCGCTTCAGGCGATTCAGCTTACATAGGCTGCCTGATCGGGGTTGCGCGCCAGAAGCGCCGCCCGCAGCTTCTCCAGCGCGCGCGTTTCGATCTGACGTACGCGTTCCTTGGAGATTCCGAGCTCGCTTCCGAGCGCCTCGAGCGTTGCCCCGTCGTCCTGCAGCCGGCGTTCCCGGATGATGCGCAGTTCCCGGTCCGACAACACATCGAGCGCGTCCGTCAGCCAGATCACGCGGCGCTCATCGTCGATGGAACTGGATACCATCTCGTCGGGAAGGGGAGCGTCGGACACCAGGAAATCCTGTCGATCCGCGCTGCCGGACTCGTCTTCCATCAGGGGCGCATTCAGCGACGAATCCGGACCTGACAGGCGGCTGTCCATCAGCGCCACGTCGCCGACTGACACGTTCAGCGCCTGCGCGATCTCCCGGTACATCTCGCTCGAGGCGAGACTCTCGGACCCCTGGCTGAGGCGTGCGCGAAGCCGACGAAGATTGAAGAAGAGGGCCTTCTGCGCGGAAGACGTGCCACCGCGGACGATGGACCAGTTGCGCAGGATATAATCCTGTATGGAAGCCCGGATCCACCAAGTGGCATAGGTGGAGAAGCGCACTTCCCGCTCCGGCTCGAAACGCGCAGCCGCCTCCAAAAGACCGACATGCCCCTCCTGGATGAGATCGTTCATCGACAGGCCGAAATGGCGGAACTTCGCTGCCATCGAAATCACCAGACGCATGTGTGCGGCCGTCATCCGGTGAAGCGCATCCTGGTCTTTGAGATCCTTCCAACGGACTGCGAGCTCGTATTCCTCGTCCCGCTGAAGATAGGGCGCGGCCATTGCCGCCCGGATCATTACGCGGCCTGCGGACTGGGATTTCATCTTGGAGCCTTTCGCTGAAATCTGACAGTACGTGTCGCGCGAGGCTCGAAACCCATCCCCATCGCCCCACGCACAGGAACAATCCCGCACGCAACCGTTGGTTCCCGGAAGGTGGATTTTTTTCCGAAATAGATCGCCGGAGCGCCGCGGCAAGGGAAGGGGGTGGTCATAATGGTCGCAGGGCGCACTCGACCATTGACAAAGGAGGGCAAGAGAAAGTGAAGGCAAAGAAAAAGCCGGCGCGACGGCCGGCTTTTCAAGGGAATCGAAAGCCTGTGGATCAAGCGGCCTCGTCGGCCTCGATTTCGTCTTCGTCGTTCTCGGCGACCTTGGCGCGAGCCGGCCGCTTGTTGAGATTGATCTCGATCAGGCGCACGGCTTCCGTCTCGGAAACCTCGTTGACGGCGGCCAGCTCGCGTGCCATGCGGCCGAGGGCAGCTTCATAGAGCTGACGTTCCGAATAGGACTGCTCGGGCTGGCTGTCGGCGCGATACAGATCGCGGACCACCTCGGCGATGGAAATCAGATCGCCGGAATTGATCTTCGCATCGTATTCCTGGGCGCGGCGGCTCCACATCGTGCGCTTGACGCGCGCACGGCCCTGCACGACCTTCAGCGCCCTGTCGACGAAATCCGTCTCGGACAGCTTGCGCATGCCGACGGACTCTGCCTTCGCGACCGGCACCTTCAGCCGCATCTTGTCCTTCTCGAAGTCGATGACGAAGAGTTCGAGCTTCATCCCCGCAACCGTCTGCTCTTCGATGGCTACGATCTGACCGACGCCGTGGGCGGGGTAGACGATGCTTTCACCAGTCTTGAAACCTTGACGCTGGGAGGTCTTCTTCTGAATGCTCATACGCCTGATAAAACTCCCTGTTGTGCGCGGCCTCGAGTGCCGCTATGCACGGGGACGACACGCAGGGTCGCCGGATTAGAGCGCGGGCCACCTCATGATGGCACGACAGTCTGCGCTGCCGAAGGAGTTTCGCGAGGCCATGATCGCCGGTCCGGCAAAAGCCGGAGGGGTGCAACCAAAGGTGACGAAGAAACGCCTTTCGGAAGTGCCACGAAGCCGGGTGATGCAAGTTGAAGCAAGCCAGCATTCGACTGTTGCGAAAATAATACCCTAATTCCGCAGAAAACTCAACAAAAATGCAGGGCTTATATGCGCGCCGCAGCATGCGGCCCGATATCGCATATCGACGCGCCGGCAGTCGCATTCAACTTCGGGTGGGCATTTATGCCCTGACCTCGTCGCAGTGCGGTCGCCCGGAGGCCGGCTTGCGCGGCCCTCCGTCGATGATTAGCGACCCAACCCTGCGCAAAGCTTGTCAGTCGCCGGAGCCAGGCTCGGCAGAGAAGAACTTCTCGAGCTTCCCCTCGACGCCATCCATATCCTTGGCATCGGCGGGCGCATCCCGCTTGATCGTGATGTTGGGCCATTTTTCGGCGAAGTCGGCGTTGAGCTGCAGCCACTTGTCGAGCCCCGGCTCCGTATCCGGCTTGATCGCCTCTGCCGGGCATTCAGGCTCGCAGACGCCGCAATCGATACATTCGTCCGGATGGATGACGAGCATGTTCTCGCCTTCGTAGAAGCAGTCGACGGGGCAGACCTCCACGCAGTCGGTGTACTTGCAACGAATGCAGTTGTCAGTCACCACGTAGGTCATGTCACCCTGTTCCCGGACGCACCGGCGGGACGGTCAGGATCACGCCGGTTGGTTGATGAGGCTGGCGCCAGCGACTTGGCCTTGAGACAACGTCGCCACGCCGGGCGGAGGTAGCCCCTTGCCGGTTGCGTTGCAAGAGCAAAGCTTGTCGCCGCAAGCCCCTATTGCGATAAAGAATTCTCCTGCACATCGATGCCGGCGGCCGGGCCGGTCGATGTCAGCTCCTCGAAAAGGCAGGCCGCCTCGCTGGCCGGGCCACGCCTTTCTCCGGCCGTCAGCACCCGCAACACGCGAACGGATCTGTCCAGCCGTATGGTCAGAACGTCTCCGGGCCGCACCAGGCGCGCGGCATGTTCCACCTTGTCCCGGTTGACGCGAACGGCGCCGGAAACGGCCAGCTTCTGCGCAAGGCTGCGCGATTTGACGACGCGGGCGAAGAACAGCCACTTGTCGATACGCTGCTCGCCTCCCGTCATCCGCCGGCCCTTACTTCTTGAGCATGTCCTTCAGCGCGGCCAGCTTGGCGAAGGGGGAGTCGGGGTCGAGCGGCTTTTGCCGTTCGGGCCGCCTTTCCTCCCGCATGGCGGGCTTGCGCTCATCCTGGTCCGGTCTCGGCTTGCCACGCCCTTCCGCACGCTTGGGCTTCTGCCACGGCTTGCGCTGCTGCGCACCCTCATGGCCCTCGCGGTCGCCGCGCCGGCCTTCGCCTGGCGCTCCGGCCTGTGCACCCTGCTGCCCTCCCGGGCGGCGTCGCTGCTGCTGGCCGCCACGGTTGGCGCGCGTGTCGTCGCGCCTTCCGCCGCGGCCCTCGCCCCGGTGCGGCTTCCAGAGCTGGACAAGCTTGCGCTCTTCCGTGGCCGCATCATCCGGCGCGTTTGCGGCGGCCGTCTCATCGTCGGGCGCGACCTCGCCCGATACCATTTCGACCGCGTCGGCCGGCGTATTGTCGGACAGGATGGCGTCGACGGGAACGGGCGCGTCTTCCGGCGCCGTCTCGACGGCTTCTTCGTCGGTGACGGCCGCGGCAGGCTGCATCAGAGGGCTCTCGGGCTGCGCCTCGGTTGCGGCGCCCGGCGCATCCGCCTCTGCGGGCGTCGCGATGGCGGCTTCTTCGGCGATCGCGGCGTCTTCCGGCGGAAGTTGTGCCACGGCCGGCGCGGATGCAGCCTCCTGCGCCGCGACCAGACGATCCACCTCGGCCTGCTCGACGCTGCGGGCGCGGTAACCGAGGCCCTTGAGGATCTCGTCCATATCGTCGGGCGTTGCGCCGAGAATGGACATCATCGCCGCCGTTACCTGGAACTCGCGCCCATCGAACGCTCCTTCCGGGCGCTTGCCGACGCCGGGCTTCCAGGACAGGGCTGGGCGGATCAGGTCGGCGAGGCGCTCCAGAATGTCGACGCGCACCGCGCGCCGGCCGAGAACGCGGTAGCCGGACAGAGTATAGAAGACGGGGTCGAAGCCGGCATCCAGCGGCGCGGAGGTGCGGCCGGTGGCCAGGAGCTGCGTCACCTCGCCGAAGCCGGGGCGGTCGCGACCATCGTTGCGGATGCCCCAGAGAAGGGTGATGAGCTGCGCCGGCGCAGGCTTGACCAGCATGGGCAGGAAAATGTGATAGGCTCCGAAGCGTACGCCAAGGGCGCGCAGGGCCGCGCGGGCATCCTGATCCAGGCTGCGGACATCGTCGGCGATCTCGCGGCGCTGCAGAAGCCCGAAATTCTCGGCAAGGCGATAGGCGATGCCCTTGGCAGTCCCCTCGAGGCCTTCGCCGGCCTCGAGATCCACGAGCGGCTTGAGGATGGTGGAAACCTGATAGGTCACGTAACGCTCGGCGCGCGCCTGCACCTTGTCGCGCTGGGCGCCGGCCAACTGGTCGTCGGCCAGAAGCACGAGGCGCGGACGCAAGGGCGAGTCGCCGGCGCTCAGCACGGCGACGGGCGCGCCCAGCCATCGCAGAAGGCCATCCGACCCAAGTGCGAAATCGCCATTGGGGGCGTTCGCGAAGCGCTCCGCCCGGTTGTCGTATTCTCCGGTCAGGGCCTTCTGCGCCGCGGCGCGCACGGCTTTCGCATCGGGGCCGTCGGACTTGACGTCCGGCGTGAACCTGAACCCCTGCAGCTCGCCTACATGGTGACCCTCCACGAGCACCTTGCCGTCGCCGCCGATCTCAGCTTCCATGAATGCGTTCTCTCTCAGCCGCCTCATCAAGACGCTTGTCCTGCGGTCTACGAAGCGTTTCGTCAACCGCTCGTGCAACGCGTCGGACAGCCTGTCCTCGATCGCGCGCGTCTTTTCCTGCCAGTGTGACGGATCGGCAAGCCATCCGGGCCGGTGCGAAATATAGGTCCAGGTGCGGATTTCCGCGATCCGCTGCGATAGCGCGTCGATGTCGCCCTCGGTGAAGTCGGCCCTTTCAACCTGCGCGGCCATGTAGTCTTCCGCGACATGGCCGCGCCCGGTCAGGTCGCGGTAGATGGAGGCGATGATGTCCGCATGCTGGGCCGGAGCGATTCGCCGATAGTCGGGAAGCTTGCAGGCCTCCCACAGAAGTTCGACCGCGCGCGCGCCCTTTGCCAGCCGGGCTATGCCGGGATCGGCTGCCAAAAGGCCAAGCGCGCGCTGATCGACGGAAGGCAGGCTGCGGGTGAGGTCGGGCGAGGCGGGCGGCGCGTCCAGGCTTTGGCGGAGCGCGTCGCATGACGAGAAATCGAGCTGCCGCGAACGCCATTGCAGGACTTTCAGCGGCTCGAAGCGGTGGGCTTCCAGCGCCTCGACCAGCTCCTGCGGCAAGGGATCGACCTGGCCGGTAACCCCGAAGGTTCCGTCGCGCACATGCCGCCCGGCGCGGCCGGCGATCTGGCCGTATTCGGCCGGCGAAAGCTGGCGGTACTGGAAGCCGTCGAATTTCCAGTCCTGTGCGAAGGCGACGTGGTCGACGTCGAGGTTGAGCCCCATGCCGACGGCATCCGTGGCCACCAGAAACTCGACGTCGCCATTCTGGTACAGTTCGACCTGTGCGTTGCGCGTGCGCGGGCTGAGGGCCCCCAGCACGACGGCGGCGCCGCCGCGCTGACGCCTTATCAACTCCGCGATTGCGTAGACCTCGTCCGCCGAGAAGGCGACGATGGCGCTGCGGCGGGGCAGGCGGGTGATCTTCCTGGAGCCGGCGTAGAGCAGTTGCGACAGGCGCGGCCGCGTCTGCACCACGATGCCCGGCAGCAACCTTTCCAGCACGCCGCGCATGGTCGCGGAGCCGAGAAGCAGCGTCTCCTCGCGGCCGCGCATATGCAGGATCCTGTCGGTGAAGACGTGGCCGCGCTCCAGGTCGCCGGCCAGTTGCACCTCGTCGATGGCGACGAAGGCCGCACCGGACTCGACCGGCATCGCCTCGACGGTGCAGACGCAATAGCGGGCGTTCGGCGGCTTGATCTTCTCTTCACCGGTAATCAGCGAAACCGCGCCGATGCCGACCCGATCGACGACGCGCTGATAGACTTCCCGCGCCAGCAGGCGCAAAGGCAGCCCGATCACGCCCGACGAATGGGCTACCATCCGCTCGATCGCAAGCCACGTCTTGCCGGTGTTGGTGGGTCCGAGAACCGCCTTGACGCCGGTCGCGTCGAAGCGCGCGGGCCGGGCGGGCGGTCTGGTGTTGATCGGGCGCATGTCCATCATGTCACCCGATAGTTGGGACATGGACGGACGTAACGCAATCACCTCACGGCGCGCGCGACGACCGTCAACAGGTTTCAGGCATCCAGCGAGGCCGAAAGGCCTTCCGACAGAAACCGCAGCCAACGCTGGTGCGAGGGCTCCACCCGCCATGCGACGAGCGCGGCTGCGGCACGCGGCTCGTTCCGGCGCCATGCGGCCATGAGGCGCAGCAGCCAGGTCTCGTCGTCGCTGACCGCGCGGGCGCCGGGGCGGTAGATCACCATGTCGCGACGGGCATGGTCGGCCAGCCCCCGGAAGAAGCAGACCGAATAGCGCTCGAGCGAAGCCTCGCGCCCCGCTGCAAGCAGGAAGCACGCCTTTTCGAGGTTCGGCTTTGGGGCCAGCCGGCTGCGCAGGGCAAGCCAGCGCAAGCGATCCAGCTCGATGCGCTGCGCATCGTCGAGCATGCCGGGGCCGGGCATGATGCGCGACGAGGTCGGGCACGCGGGAAACGCCAGAACCCGGCCTTCCGGCTGGTATATGGTTTTGCGCGATGCAGACGAGGCCATTCGACGGTTCCCGCAGTCCGGGCGGCCATAACATGACCGCTGCTGTCAGCTTCAACTATCAGACTGCATTTCGAATTTCCAGTGCGCGGCGTCAAGCCGGCCGGGTGGCCGACATCATGTAGTTGACGTCCATGTCGGAGGTGGCGCGCCATGTGTCGGCCAGGGGCGAGTAGGCGACGCCGGTGCGCGCCGCCGGGATAAGGCCGGCGGCTTTCAGCGGCAGATCGATTTCCTCGGGGCGCACCAGTTTCTCATAGGAGTGGGTGCCGCGCGGAAGCCAGCGCAGAACGTATTCCGCGCCGACGATGGCCAGCGCCAGGGCCTTCATCGTCCGGTTTATGGTGGCGACCACCATGACCCCGCCGGGGCGGACCATGCCGGCGCAGGTGGTCAGGAAGAACGGGACGTCGGCGACGTGCTCGACGATCTCGAGCGCCAGGACGACGTCGTAGGTTTCGCCTGCTTCCGCCAGCGCCTCGGCCGTGGTGGCGCGATAGTCAATGGCGAGGCCGCCCTCGGCTGCATGCAGGCGCGCCACCTCGATATTCGTGGCGCTGGCGTCGGCGCCGGTAATGTCGGCACCCAGCCGGGACAACGGCTCGCAGACGAGGCCGCCACCGCAGCCGATATCCAGTATGCGCAGGCCGGACAGCGGATCGGGCGCCCGCGCATCGCGGTCGAAATGCCGGACGATCTCGTTCCGGATCCATTCGAGCCGGACGGGATTGAACTTGTGCAGCGGCCGGAACTTTCCATGCGGGTTCCACCATTCGGCGGCCAGCCGGGAGAAGCGCTCGACCTCCGCCGCATCGATGGTCGTCGCCTTGTTGTCGGACATGATGCCTCCGCCTGCCGTGGTCAGGCTAGCTGGATGGGCCGCGCAGTCCGGCAAGTCAACCGGAGGCTTCTTGCGGCCAGCCGTAATTTCGGTTACTGAGCGGCGCTTTCGCGATCGGGCTGCGCAGTGCGGCTCTCTGTCGCGTGTTCTTTTCAACTATCGGCCGCCTGCGGGTTGCCGGACAACATCAAGCTTCTTGTCCCATGGCGCGTCTCGTCCTCAAATTCGGCGGCACCTCGGTGGCCGATGTCGACCGTATCCGCAACGTGGCCCGCCACGTCAAACGCGAGGTCGACGCCGGTCACGAGGTGGCGGTGGTGGTTTCCGCCATGTCGGGCAAGACCAACGAGCTGGTCGGCTGGTGCCGGGAGGCCTCGCCCATCCACGACGCGCGCGAATACGATACCGTCGTCGCATCGGGAGAGCAGGTGACGGCCGGCCTTTTGGCCATCGTTCTGCAGTCGATGGGCGTCAATGCGCGCTCCTGGATGGGGTGGCAGATTCCTATATCGACAGACAATGCCCATGGCGCGGCCCGCATCGAGGATATCGACGCCTCCGATATCACGCGTCGTTTCGCCGAAGGGCAGGTGGCGGTGATCGCCGGTTTCCAGGGGATCGCCCCGGACAGGCGGATCGCCACGCTCGGACGCGGCGGCTCGGACACCAGCGCCGTCGCCGTGGCGGCCGCGCTGAAGGCCGACCGCTGCGACATCTATACGGATGTGGACGGCGTCTACACGACGGATCCGCGTATCGAGCCGAAGGCCCGCCGCATGGACCGCATATCCTTCGAGGAGATGCTGGAAATGGCGTCGCTGGGCGCCAAGGTGCTGCAGGTGCGCTCGGTCGAGCTGGCGATGGTTCACAAGGTGCGCACGTTCGTGCGTTCTTCTTTCGAGGATCCGGATGCGCCCGGCATGGGCGATTTCGACAACCCGCCGGGTACCCTCATTTGCGACGAGGATGAAATCTTGGAACAGCAGGTCGTCACCGGCATCGCCTACGCCAAGGACGAGGCGCAGATATCGCTTCGCCGCGTCGAGGACAGGCCCGGCATCGCCGCCGCCATCTTCGGCCCGCTGGCCGATGCCGGCGTGAACGTCGACATGATCGTGCAGAACATCTCCGAGGACGGCACCCGCACCGACATGACATTCACGGTGCCGGCCAGCGACCTCGACAAGGCGACGACCATCATCGAGAACGCCAAGTCGGACATGCGCTTCGACGTCATCCAGTCCGAGGGCGGCCTGACCAAGGTGTCCGTCATCGGCATCGGCATGCGCAGCCATACGGGCGTCGCCGCAACGGCCTTCAAGGCGCTGGCGAACCGAGGTATCAACATCCGCGCCATCACCACGTCGGAGATCAAGATATCCATCCTGATCGACGGCGAGTTTTCCGAACTGGCGGTTCGGACCTTGCATTCGGTCTACGGTCTCGACAAAGCTCGTCCCTGAACACGGGCGGCATCCAGAACGCCCGAATCGACATCGCCCGTGCGGGCGATGTCCCAACGTGACGGACGGATGACGCCCTTGACGCGAAGCGATTCCCCCGGGCCGCGGGTGTTGTTGCGCCGCATGCGCGAATTGATGGCCGAGCCGCTGGAGCCACAGGCGCGGCTGGACGAGATCGTCCGCCAGATCGCCGCCAACATGGTGGCGGAGGTGTGCTCCCTGTACATCCTGCGCGCCGACGGCGTACTCGAACTCTATGCGACGGAAGGGTTGAACCCGGGATCGGTCCACCTTGCGCAATTGCGCCTCGGCGAAGGGCTCGTCGGCACCATCGCCGCGACGGCCCGGGCGCTCAACCTCAACGACGCCCAGAAGCATCCCGCCTTCACCTACCTGCCGGAAACCGGAGAAGAGATCTACAACTCCTTCCTGGGTGTGCCGATCCTGCGGGCGGGGCGCACGTTGGGCGTGCTGGTCGTGCAGAACAAGGCCAAGCGCGTCTACCGCGACGAGGAGACCGAAGCGCTCGAGACCGTCGGCATGGTGATTGCCGAGATGGTCGCCGCCGGCAGCCTGGAGGGATTGTCGCGGCCGGGCGTGGTGCTGGACCTGTCGCGTCCCGTCATGATCGAAGGCGCAGCGCTTGCGGACGGCATCGGCCTGGGCAGCGTGGTGCTGCACGAGCCGCGCGTCGTGGTGACAAACCTGTTCAACGAGGATGTCGAGGGAGAGGTGGCGCGGCTCGACGGGGCGCTGTCTTCGTTGCGCATCTCCATCGAGGACATGCTGTCGCGCCGCGACATCGCGGTGGAGGGCGAGCACCGCGCTGTCCTCGAAGCCTATCGAATGTTCGCCAACGACAGGGGCTGGGTGCGCAAGCTGGAAGAGGCCGTGCGCAACGGCCTGACGGCGGAAGCTTCCGTCGAGAAGGTGCAGTCGGACATGCGGGCGCGCATGATGCACATGGCCGACCCCTATCTGCGCGAGCGCCTGCACGATTTCGACGACCTCGCCAACCGCCTGCTGCGCCAGTTGATGGGGCAGGCCGCCGACCTGTTCGGCGAGGACGATGCGGGCGACGCCATCATCGTCTGCCGAAACATGGGCGCGGCCGAGCTTCTGGATTACCGCCGCGAGCAGGTGCGCGGCCTGGTGCTGGAAGAGGGGGCGCCGACGAGCCACGTCGTGATCGTGGCCAAGGCGCTCGGAATCCCGGTCGTCGGACAGGCCAAGGGCGCCGTTTCGATGGCCGAAAAGGGCGACGCCATCATCGTCGACGGAGAAAAGGGCGTGGTGCACCTGCGCCCGCCCTCCGACATCGAGGATGTCTACGCCGAGCGCGTGGCTTTCCGCGCCCGCCGTCAGGAGCGCTACCGCCAGCTGCGGGACCAGCCGGCCGAGACGAAGGACGGCCGCCGCGTCTGGCTGCTGGTCAATGCCGGCCTTCTCGTGGACCTGCCGCAACTGGCCGATTCGGGCGCCGACGGTGTCGGTCTCTTTCGGACGGAGCTGCAGTTCATGGTTGCTTCGGCAATGCCGAAGACCAGCGAACAGGAGCGGCTCTACGCCTCCGTGCTGGATGCGGCGGGCGACAAGCCCGTGACGTTCCGCACGCTCGATGTCGGCGGTGACAAGGTCTTGCCCTACCTCCACCAGTCGGCGGAAGAAAACCCCGCCCTCGGCTACCGCGCCCTGCGGCTGGCGCTCGACAAGCCCGGCCTGATGCGCACGCAGCTTCGCGCCCTGTTGCGCGCGGCCGGGGGGCGGGAGCTGCGCGTCATGTTTCCCATGGTGACGGACATGGAGGAGCTGAAGCAGGCGCGCGACCTGATCTCCCGCGAGTTCAAGCAGCAGACGCGCTTCGGCCACGTCATGCCGCGCCGCCTGAAGCTGGGCGCGATGATCGAGGTGCCGTCGATGCTGTACCAGCTCGACGAATTGATGGCGCTGGTGGATTTCGTATCCATCGGCTCCAACGACCTGTTCCAGTTCTTCTGTGCCGTGGACCGCGGCAATGCGCAGATCTCCGGACGCTTCGACGACCTGTCGCCGCCCTTCCTGAAGGCGCTGCGCGAAATCCTGCGGGCGGGCGAACGCAACGACGTGTCCGTGACGCTGTGCGGCGAGATGGCCGGACAGCCATTATCGGCCATGGCATTGATCGCACTGGGCTTCAAATCCATATCCATGACCACGTCCTCGATCGGGCCGGTGAAGGCGATGCTGCTGGAACTGGATGCCGGGGACCTTTCGCGCGAGCTCGATGCCTTCCTGGAAAACAGGTTCCGGCAGGGCCGGCTCCGCGACTTCCTGCGGGATTACGCCGCCCGCAACTCCATCCCGCTCTAGGCCCGGCGCTTCAGGCGCCGGACAGCCGGACGCATCAATTCAGGAATCCCATGGCGATCTTGCCTGCCGATACGATGAACGAAATTCTCAAGCGGTCCGAGCACCTGGAGGCCGAGATGGCCAAGGGCCCGGAGCACGAGGTCTATGCGCGGCTGGCCGCGGAATATTCCGGGCTCGAGGACGTGGTCGCGGCCATCCGCGCCTATCATGCCGCAACGCGAGAGCGCGCCGACCTGAAGGGCCTTCTGGAGGATCCTGCCGCCGACCGCGAAATGCGCGAGCTTGCCGTTGCGGAGATGGACGACCTGGCCGGGCGCATCGACGCGCTGTCGGACGAAATCCTCATCCTGCTTCTGCCCAAGGACGCTGCCGACGAAAAGGGCGCGATCCTGGAAATCAGGGCCGGGACCGGCGGTTCCGAGGCTGCCCTCTTTGCCGGTGACCTGTTCCGCATGTATCAGCGCTACGCCGAGTTGCGCGGCTGGAAGGTCGAGATACTCGACGCCTCTGACGGTGAGGTCGGCGGCTACCGCGAGGTGATCGCCGAAGTGCGCGGCAAGGGAGTCTTCTCGCGGCTGAAGTTCGAATCGGGCGTGCACAGGGTGCAGCGCGTGCCGGCGACGGAATCGTCCGGGCGCATCCACACTTCGGCGGCGACGGTGGCCGTGCTGCCCGTGGCCGAGGATGTGGACATAGAGATCCGCGCGGAAGATATCCGCATCGACACGATGCGCGCGTCCGGCGCCGGTGGCCAGCACGTCAACACCACCGATTCCGCCGTGCGCATCACACATCTGCCCACCGGAATCGTCGTCACCTCGTCCGAGAAGTCGCAGCACCAGAACCGGGCGCGGGCCATGCAGGTGCTGCGCGCCCGCCTTTTCGACATAGAGCGGCAGCGGGTGGAGAGCGAGCGTTCCGAGGCGCGCCGGTCGCAGGTCGGCTCGGGCGACCGGTCGGAGCGTATCCGCACCTACAATTTTCCGCAGGGGCGTGTGACCGATCACCGTATCAACCTGACGCTCTACAAGCTCGATCGCGTCATCGAAGGCGAGATGGACGAGTTGATCGACGCGCTCATCGCCGATCATCAGGCGGCGCAACTGGCCTCCATGGGTGTCGATGCCTGAGGCGCCCACCATCGGCGAGCTCCTTGCGCAGGCCCGGGCTCAACTGGCCGCAGCGGGGATCGACAGCGCGGCGGCGGATGCGCGCCTGTTGATGATGGACAGCCTGGGCCTGACGTCGGCCGATCTTCATCTGCGCTCCGGACAATGCCCGTCGCGGCCCGTGGAGCCCTTCCGCGAGCGGCTGCTGCGGCGCATGTCGGGCGAGCCGGTCCACCGCATCCTCGGGCATCGGCCGTTCTACGCGCACGACTTCGCGCTGTCGGCCGATACGCTGGAGCCGCGGCCGGACACCGAGACACTGGTGGACCTGGCCATCGAGACGCTGTCGGCGCGGTTCGGGCGGGCGACGCCGTTCCTCTTCGCCGATATCGGGACGGGCACGGGCGCCATAGCGGTATCGCTCCTTGCCGAATTTCCACAGGCCCGGTGCATCGCCGTCGACATAGCGCAAGGCGCCCTGGATACCGCGATGCGGAACGCCCGCGATGCCGGCGTTTCGGCTCGGATTCGCCCGCTCGTATCGAACTATCTCTCCTCCATCTCGGACCCGCTGGACGCCGTCGTGTCGAACCCGCCCTATATTCCTTCGAACGAGATCGACGGGCTCGATATCGGCGTTCGCCGTCACGATCCGCGCCGGGCGCTGGACGGGGGAGCCGACGGGCTCGATGCCTATCGCGCCCTGGCTTCCGGCGCGGCGGACATTCTGCGACCGGCCGGGGACATGCTGCTTGAAATCGGGGCCGGCCAGGGGCCCGACGTCCGCAGCCTGATGGAGCAGGCGGGGCTTGCCTTCGTCGCGTCGAAGATGGACCTCGGCGGGCACGAACGCGCACTCCTGTTCCGCCGCGGCGCGGGATGACAAATACGGGCACAATGCACAATTAAATAGGAAGCGGACCAAGAAACCCCTTGTGAGCGCGCGTCGGAGCCACTAGGACTAAATCCAGAGACGGATATTCGGCAGGGATGGCGCACCGCTTCGTTTGAGGCGGTCGGGCCGAAAGCCCCCCGAAAAGGCTCCGATCCGTCCAGGTGTCTGTGAACACTCGCGGGACACGACCAACACGAAACATGGCGAGCAAGGGCGGCGCATTCGCGTAAGCGGATTCTGTCGCAAATGCTCAAACGCTGATTTTCATGCGTGGCGGCCTGTGCCGCCCGAAAGATGGGGCCAGACCGGACGAACAGGCAGCGCGATTTTCATGCGCCGGCCGAAACGGACCGTGTGATCCAAAGACAGGAAAAGCATGAGGCCACAACAGCAGAACAAGCGTATGCGTGGACGCGGGCGCAAGGGCCCCAATCCGCTGGCGCGCAGCTACGAATCCAATGGACCTGACGTGAAGATTCGCGGGACGGCCCAGCACATAGCCGAAAAATATACGACGCTGGCGCGCGATGCGACGGCTTCCGGCGACCGTGTCATGGCGGAAAACTATCTCCAGCATGCCGAGCATTACGGGCGTATCGTCGCCGCTGCGCAGGGAAGTTTCCAGCTCCAGTCCAATGAGCGCGATTATGACGGCGACGAGGACGAGGGTGACGATCTGGCGGCAGAGGGCGGCGCCCCGAACGGCCAGCAGAACAATGGCCACCAGAACGGCTATAATGGTGACCGCCAGCACAATGGGGGCGAGCGCCAGAACAACGGCCAGAACCGCCACGATGGCGGTCGGCAGGATAATTCCCGCCACGACGGCAACCGCGATCGCCGAAACAATTTCCGCGACCGGCAGGGCAATGGCGAAGGCTATGCGCCCGAGGCCGTTGCCGAAGGCGAAGACGCACAGAACCGCCCTAACGGCAATCGCAACGATAACAACAACCGCAACGACGGCAATTTCCGCCGCGACAGGGAAGATCGGCGTACCCGCTTCGCCGAGCGCCGCGAGCGCTTCAACCGTGAGCGTGGCGAAGGTCAGCCCGGTAGCGACGGCCAGGATGTCGGCGCCGTCGGCGCCCCGCAGCCGGAGATCGAATCGCCCACATTCGCCGACGACGCGTCGATGACGCCGTCCGTCGAGTTGAAGGCGGAGCAGGGCCGTCGACGCGGCCGTCCGCGCCGCGATGGCGACGAGGCGGAGGCCGTTGTCGATGCTCCGGTGAACGCCGAGGTTCCCGCCCCGGCCGCCGGGGAGTCTCCGGCGACCGTAAGCGCCGATATCGATGCCGACGCGAAGCCGGCACCGCGCCGGCGTACCCGCGCCGCTGCCGCCAAGGTGGAGGGCGAGGACGCCGGACCGGAAGCGCCGAAGCGCAAGTCGGCCACCCGCGCCCGCCGCAAGAAGGCGGATGACGACGCATCCGAAGAAAGCCATCTGCCCGCGTTTCTCGTGGGTTCGGATAGCTGATCGCCGTCCACTGCAATCGATCGATCTTGAAAAGGGCCGGCATCACCGGCCCTTTTCTTTTGCGTCCAATCTTTTGTCGGGGCATCTTTTCGGCAGGCTCGACCCATCCCATATCCGATGCAGCGGTTCGCCTCAGGGGAGCCGACTCCACGGTGTGGCGATGGATGCCGAAGATCGGGCCATCGCCGTAAAGGAGATGACCGGATGAATATCGAGAAATACACCGAGCGTGCGCGCGGCTTCGTTCAGGCTGCGCAAACCCTGGCACTGACGCGCGACAATCAGCAATTCCTTCCCGAACATCTTTTGAAAGTCCTGGTGGACGATCCCGAAGGGATGGCCACGGGCCTGATCGAGCGCGCCGGCGGCCGGCCCCAGGATGTGAGGCTGGCGGTGGATGCCGCCGTCGACGCCGTCCCCCGCGTGACGGGCGGCGCAGGGCAGATTTATCTTGCGCCGCAGACGGCCAAGGTGTTTGCAACGGCAGAGGAAATCGCCAAGAAGGCCGGCGACAGCTTCGTTACGGTGGAACGACTGCTGCTCGCACTGGCCATGGAAAAAAGCGCCAAGACCTCCGAAATCCTGGCCAAGGCCGGCGTGACGGCCAACTCGCTGAACGCCGCCATCAACGAAATCCGCAAGGGCCGCACCGCAGACAGCGCGTCCGCCGAACAGGGCTACGATGCCTTGAAGCGCTATGCCCGCGACCTGACCAAGGATGCCCGCGAGGGCCGCCTCGACCCGGTGATCGGCCGCGACGACGAGATACGCCGCACGATCCAGGTCCTGTCGCGCCGTACCAAGAACAACCCGGTGCTGATCGGCGAGCCGGGTGTCGGCAAGACGGCCATCGCCGAAGGCCTGGCCCTGCGCCTCGTCAATGGCGACGTGCCGGAATCGCTGCGTGACAAGCAGTTGATGGCGCTCGACATGGGCGCGCTGATTGCCGGCGCGAAGTATCGCGGCGAATTCGAGGAACGGTTGAAGTCCGTCCTGTCGGAAGTGCAATCCGCCGACGGCAACATCATCCTATTCATCGACGAGATGCACACGCTTGTCGGCGCGGGCAAGGCGGACGGCGCCATGGATGCGTCCAACCTGCTGAAGCCGGCTCTGGCGCGCGGCGAGCTGCATTGCGTCGGCGCGACGACGCTGGACGAATACCGCAAGCACGTCGAAAAGGATCCGGCGCTTGCCCGTCGCTTCCAGCCCGTCTTCGTCGACGAGCCCACCGTCGAGGATACGATTTCGATCCTGCGCGGCCTGAAGGAAAAGTACGAGCAGCATCACAAGGTGCGGATATCGGATTCCGCCCTTGTGGCCGCCGCGCAACTGTCCAACCGCTATATCACCGACCGCTTCCTGCCCGACAAGGCCATCGACCTTGTCGACGAGGGCGCGGCGCGGCTGCGCATGGCCGTCGATTCCAAGCCCGAGGCCCTGGACGAGATCGACCGCCGCGTCGTGCAACTGAAGATCGAGCGCGAGGCCCTCAAGAAGGAAAAGGATGATGGCGCGCGCAGCCGGCTGGAGCGGCTCGAGGCCGAACTGGCCGACCTGCAGGAGCAATCCGATGCGTTGACGGCGACCTGGCAGGCCGAAAAGTCGAAACTCGGCCATGCGGCCGAGCTCAAGCGCAAGCTCGACGAGGCCCGCAACGCGCTGGCCATCGCCCAGCGCAATGGCGAGTTCCAGCGTGCGGGAGAGCTGGCCTATGGCGAGATCCCGGACCTCGAGCGCCAGTTGAAGGAAGCCGAGACGGCGGACCAGTCGCAGGGCGGTTCGATGGTCGAGGAAACCGTGACCGCCGATCACGTCGCACAGGTCGTTTCGCGCTGGACCGGCATACCGGTAGACCGGATGATGGAAGGCGAGCGCGAAAAGCTTCTCCGGATGGAAGACGTTCTCGGCCAACGCGTGGTCGGGCAGGGCGAGGCGGTACAGGCCGTTTCCCGCGCCGTGCGGCGTGCGCGTGCCGGCCTGCAGGATCCGAACCGGCCCATCGGGTCGTTCATCTTCCTCGGTCCGACGGGCGTCGGCAAGACGGAGTTGACGAAGGCATTGGCCAGTTTCCTCTTCGACGAGGAGACCGCGATGGTGCGCATCGACATGTCGGAGTTCATGGAAAAGCATTCCGTGGCCCGGCTGATCGGCGCGCCTCCCGGCTATGTCGGCTATGAGGAAGGCGGCGTGCTGACCGAGGCGGTCCGACGCCGGCCCTATCAGGTGATCCTGTTCGACGAGATCGAAAAGGCCCATCCGGATGTGTTCAACGTCCTGCTGCAGGTCCTGGACGATGGACGGCTGACGGACGGACAGGGCCGTACGGTGGATTTCCGCAATACGCTGATCGTCATGACGTCGAACCTCGGCGCCGAATATCTCGTGGCGCTCAAGGACGACGAGGATGTGGAGCAGGTGCGGGGGCAGGTGATGGACGTGGTGCGCGCCAGTTTCCGGCCCGAATTCCTGAACCGCGTCGACGAGACCATCCTGTTCCATCGGTTGCATCGTTCCGAGATGGGCGCGATCGTCGATATCCAGATGCGGCGGCTGGAGAAGCTGTTGCAGGAGCGCAAGATCAGTCTGGAACTCGAGCCGTCGGCACGCGAATGGCTTTCCGAAAAGGGCTACGACCCGGCTTATGGGGCACGCCCCCTGAAGAGGGTCATCCAGCGCGAGGTGCAGGACCCCCTGGCCGAGCGCATCCTGCTCGGCGAGATCAAGGACGAGGACAGCGTCAAGATTTCGGCTGGCAACGACAGGCTGCAATTCTATGTGGTCGGCTCGAAAGCCGAAACACCCGGCGACCGGTTCGCCGCATGACAGAAAAAGGGGCGGCCTCGCGGCCGCCCCTTTCGTTTGTGCCTCAGGTTTCCGTCAGTAATAGCCAAGGCCGTAGTAATCGTTGATGCGCCGGCCGTAAGCCGGGTCCACCCAGTCGGGCCGGTCGCTTTCGGAATAGTGCGGCGCACCCTCCAACTGCTCGCGTGTCAGGCCGACGACATAGCCGCCCTGCCGCTCGTCGTATTTGAGCACCTGCCATGGCAGCGGGTGATACTCTTCGCCGATCCCGAGGAAGCCGCCGAACGACATGATCGCATATTTGACCTTGCCGTCGCGCTTGCCGATCACGAGATCGTAGATATGGCCGAGGCTGTCGCCGTCGGTGTTGAAAACCTTCGTGCCGTTTACGCGGCTGGCCTCGATGGCATCGGCGCCGACCTGCACGTCACCATTCGGGCTCACTTCGTAAGTCGAGGACATGGGAAACCTCCCTCTCTCGTCCGTGTTCCGTTTCTGGAACGACGCAAGGCGCGCGCTCGTTCCGGTGCGGTAGCGTCGAAAACGGTAATGAAGAGGGTGGAAAGCGCATGCGGACGATCGATTTTGCCGATGGCGACGGCGTTCCCGCAATCGGTCAGGGCACCTGGATGATGGCCGAGGGCCGCCGCCCGCGCGGCGAGGAAATCAGGGCGCTGCGGGTCGGCTTCGACCTTGGGCTGACCCTCGTCGACACGGCCGAAATCTATGCCGGCGGCGCGTCGGAGGAACTGGTGGGCGAAGCCATCGAGGGACGCCGCGACGAACTCTTCATCGTATCGAAGGTCGCCCCGTCCCATGCATCGTCGCAGGGCACCATCCGCGCGCTGGAAGGAAGCCTGAAGCGACTGCGCACAGACCGGATCGATCTGTATCTACTGCACTGGCGCGGCGGTTTTCCGTTGTCTGAGACGGTCGCCGCGCTCGACCGCCTGCGTGCAGACGGCAAGATCCTCATGTGGGGCGTGTCGAATTTCGACACGGACGATATGCAGGAGCTGATGGAAACGCCGGGTGGCCGCGCCTGCGCAACCAACCAGATCCTCTACAATCCGCAGGAGCGCGGAACCGAATTTGACCTTCTGCCGTGGATGCGGCGCGAAGGCATGCCGGCCATGGCCTACTCGCCCGTGGGGCAGGGGGGCGAACTCCTGCGCCATGCGGCGCTGGCCCGTGTGGCGCGGCGGCATGGCGTAGCCCCGGCGCAGGTGGCGCTGGCCTTCGCGATCAGGGACGGAAACATGATCGCCATTCCCAAGGCCGGTACGGAAGAGCATGTGCGGCAGAATGCCGCTGCCCTCCGGCTTCATCTGGATGCCGATGACATGAAGGTGTTGGACGCGGCCTTTCCGCCGCCGTCAGGCAAGGTTCCGCTGTCTATAATCTGATCTGGTATCGAGTTCGGACGAGGTTTCGATGACCCTGCGAGCGATAGCGCTTCTGTTCCTGGCAATGCCGACGCTTGCCGCCTGCGGCACCATCGCGCGTGGGACCAGCGACGACGTGACCATCGAAGTCGAACCCGCGGACGCATTGGTGCGCACAAGCTATGGGCGGGTTTGCCGTGGCCCCTGCAGAATCCGCGCTCCTCGTGCCGAGGATTTTACCGTCACTGCGGAAAAGCCGGGCTATGTCAGCCAGACTGTGGAGGTACGATCGAAAGTCAGTCTTGCCGGAGCTACCGGGGCCGCACGCAACGTCATGACGGGCGTGGGCGTGGTGGGCGCCGGTGTCGATGTGTATTCCGGCGCGATCTACGATCACGAACCCAATCCCGTCCGCTTCCGGCTGCGCCGAGCCGAACAGGGTCCGGCCCGGCCGGCGACATGAGAATGGCGATGGACGATATTTGCCATTCGGTAACCATATCTTGCGATAGAGTGGAGACCGGACATTCTCGCTTTGGGCGGTGGAACCTCTGGTCGAATCTCTCGGCCGGAAAGGATTGAAGATGATGGCGTTGCGTTTTCGCTGGATAGTCGCGTTTCTGGCGATCCTGCCGCTGGCCGCGACCTCCGCGGAGGCGCAGTACGGCTATGATTACGGGCGCGACCCGTACGGGGCGCACGATCCCTATTACGATAACCAGGATATGGGAGACGTCCGGCGCTTCATCGACGAGGACGGACGCATCGTGACCGTGGATCCCTATGGCCGCGTCGTCTCGATCGAGGAGCCGGCCCGGCGCGCGCCCCCTCCCGGGGCCGTGCTGGAGGGGCCGGCGCAGCGATACGACCCTTACGGAAACTACGGAGCCGGCCCATCGGACTCCATGCCCCTGCCGCCGCCCGGTGCTTCGCAGCGCGCCGGCCTTCCGCCCGTGGACAATACCTACACGGGCTCGGTCAACCCGGCGGAACCCGCCATGCCGGCGCCCGGCCAGCCGATGATCGAGACCGACCCCGCACCGCCGGTCGCCGGGCCGACCGGGCGCAATGCCAAGGCGGAGGTTGCCGCGCTTCAGGTGATCCTCGATCGCGCGGGCGTATCGCCCGGCGTCATCGACGGACGCATGGGGTCCAACGTCAACAAGGCCGTCGCCGCCTACCACGAAATGACGGGCCGCCTGCTGGACGCGACGAGCCCTCAAGCGTTGCTGGAAGAGTTGTATGCGACGGGCGGGCCGGCGGTGGTGGAATATCAGATCACCAACGAGGACGTTTCCGGGCCTTTCGTCGCGTCGATCCCTTCGGACTATGCCGAGAAGGCGACGATGCCGGCGATGTCCTACGAGCGCGTTTCGGAAATGCTGGCCGAACGGTTCCACATGGACGAGGCTTATCTTCGGGAAATCAATCCGGGTGCCGATTTCAGCCGTCCCGGAACCATCCTGCGGGTGATGGATACGGGCTCCAACGTCAAGACGCCGGTGGCGCGGGTGGTGGCCGACAAGGGCCGCGAGCAGGTACGCGCCTATGACGAATACGGGCGGCTGGTCGTCGCCTATCCCGCGACCATCGGTTCGTCCGCCACGCCATCGCCCGCCGGAACCCATACCGTGGCGCGCATCGCCCTGAACCCGAACTACACGTACAATCCCAAGATCAATTTCCAGCAGGGCAACAACACCGGCGTCCTGACGATACCGCCCGGCCCGAACGGTCCGGTCGGGTCGGTCTGGATCGCCTTGTCCAAGCCAACCTACGGTATTCACGGAACGCCCGAGCCGTCGCAAATCGGAAAGACGAACAGCCATGGCTGTATCCGCTTGACCAACTGGGACGCCCAGGAGTTGGCGAAGCTCGTGAAGCCGGGCGTCACCGTAGAGTTTCACGACTGACATGATGTCCATCCGGCCGGTCGTCTTCGCCGCATGTCTTTTCGCTTACGGGGCCGGCTGCGGCGCAAGCGCGGCGCAGGAGAACGCTCCCGTACCGACGCCCGTCCCCGGTGGCGAGACCGCGGGCCCGCCCGCTCCGACCCGCGAAGGCCAGGATATTCCCGAAGCGGCCATCCCGGTTCCGGAGTTGAAGCCGGCAGAGCCGCCGGCGCCCGGCGCGGCGGAGCCGCAGCCGGAACCCGAACCACCATCCGCGGACGCACCCGAGGGGCCGAAAGCGACGCCGCCGACGCCGGCCGAGCCCCGTCCCGCCTATGTTTCACCGCAGAAGGCGCGCACCAGCCCGGAGCCGTCCGCTCCGACAACGCCCGATGCGGCCGTGACACCAGAAGAATCGGTGGAAGCGGCGGAAGCGTTGCTGGATGCGGAGACATGCGAGGGAGAGTTGAAGAAGCGGGGTGTGCAATTTTCGATAGGAGACTCGATCGCCGATGGCGATTGCGGCGTGCTGCGCCCCGTCACGGTTCGGGCGCTCAGTAGTGGCATGACGGTTTCGCCCGATACGCAGATGCTGTGCCGCACCGCGCTGGCGTTGGATATCTGGGTGGCGAAGGGAGTTGTCGAGGCGGCCAGGAAGGCCTTCCCCGACGAGGAACTCACGTCGATCACGCACGCATCCACCTATGTGTGCCGCGATCGCGCCAGCGAAAGCCGTATATCGGAACATTCGCGCGGCAGCGCCATCGATATCGCATCCTTCGGCTTCCGGTCGGGCAAGACCATCATCGTCGAGCGACAGGAGCCGGCCACCGCGGATGACCGCTTCCTGGCGGATTCGCGACGCGCCGCCTGCGGCCCGTTTCGCACCGTCCTCGGGCCCGGTACCGATGCCGATCACGACACCCATTTCCACCTGGATATCGCCGCACGCACCAATGGCTCAACCTATTGCCGTTGAAACTTGAGGCTGCGTCGCCGCACGGCTACAAGGCGTCTGACTTCAAGTTTTCCGGGAGGGACGACAGATGCCATACGATGCCGCGGCAAACCGCTACGACAGCATGCCCTACAGGCGAACGGGCCGCTCCGGGCTGCAACTGCCGGCGATTTCGCTGGGCCTCTGGCAGAATTTCGGCGGTGTCGATACCTTCGAGACGGGGCGCGCGGTCCTGCGCCGCGCCTTCGACAGGGGCGTCACGCATTTCGATCTCGCCAACAATTACGGCCCGCCTCCCGGCTCGTCCGAGGAACAGTTCGGCCGTTGGATGGAACTGGATCTTCGCCCCTATCGCGACGAGCTGATCGTGTCCACGAAGGCCGGTTACCTCATGTGGCCGGGCCCGTACGGCAATTTCGGCTCGCGAAAATACATCCTTGCCAGCCTGGACCAAAGCCTCGGGCGCATGGGGCTGGACTATGTGGACATATTCTACCATCACCGGCCGGATCCCGACACGCCGCTCGAAGAAAGCATGGGGGCGCTGGATCAGGCCGTGCGCTCGGGCAAGGCGCTCTATGTCGGCGTCTCTTCCTATTCGCCGGAACTGACGCGCGAGGCCTATCGTATTCTCAAGGCGCAGGGTACGCCCTTCGTCATTCACCAGCCATCCTATTCGATGCTGAACCGTTGGGTGGAAGACGGCCTTCTGGATACGCTGGCCGAACTCGGCCTGGGCTGCATCGCCTTCTCACCCCTCGCCCAGGGGCTGCTCACGACCAAATATCTGAACGGGGTGCCCGAAGGCTCGCGCGCGACGCGCAGCGTTTCGTTTTCGCCCGAACTGATCACCCCGGAGAATGTGGAGCGGATCGCCGCGCTGAACGAGATCGCCAAGGCTCGTGGACAGACGCTCGCGCAGATGGCCATTGCCTGGGTCCTGCGCAATCCGGCCGTAACCTCGGCACTGATCGGGGCGCGCAACGTCGAGCAACTCGATAATTCTCTGGATGCGCTGAACAATCTGGACTTCTCGGACGACGAATTGAAGTCCATCGATTCCCATGCGACGGAAGGCGGCATCGATTTGTGGCGCAGCCATTCCCGAATCCAGCCGGCCGCCTAGAGCGGAAACGCTCCGAACCGGCAGACGAGCGTCAGCGGCCGGCGACCCGCATGTCGGCCGCGCCTTCCTCGATCAGCGTATCGATGCGGGCGCGCTCCTGCTGGAAGACCTCCATCTGCTCGCCCTTCAGGGCACGGCTTGCCGGAAGGCGAATCCGCATCGGATCGACGCGCTGGCCATTGACCGAAACCTCGTAATGCAGGTGGTTGCCGGTGGACAGGCCGGTGGATCCGACCGCACCGATCACCTGGCCCTGCCGGACCTTGGCGCCGACGACGACATCCTTGGCGATGGAGTTCTGGTGCGAGTATGAGGTTTCGTAGCCGTTGGCGTGCTTGATGACCGTCTGGCGCCCGTAGCCGCTCGTCCAGCCGGCATGGGTTACCGTGCCGGAGGCGCTGGCCAGGATGGGCGTGCCGCGCGGCGCTGCCCAGTCGACGCCCCAATGCATGCGCGAATAGCCCAAGACCGGATGCCGGCGCGACCCGAAGGACGAGGTGAAGCGTCCGTTCGGAACGGGATTGCGCAGCATGAACTGGCGTGCACTCCGCCCTTCCGCGTCGTAGAAGTCGAGAATGCCGGCGTCGGGATCCCAGAAGCGATAATATTTCTTCTCGAAATTGCCGAACCTCGCCTCGACGTAGAGGATGTCGGAGTTCTCGTCGGCTTCCGTCTTGCCGTCCGTCAACGAGTAGAGGACGGTCAGCTTGTCCTCCGGCTCCAGCCGTGCCTGAAAATCGAGATCCGCGGCCAGAAGGCGCACCAGCCGGCGTACCAGCCTTTCGTCCAGCCCGTAGGACAGCGACGCTTGGTAGATGCCGTCGTAGACGGTCGGCATGCTGGAGCGCATCGGCTCTTCCGTGGCGTTCTCATCGAAGGCTTCGGCCACCGACCGGCTCAACTGCGGTTCGGGCCCCTCCATGTACGTGCCGTCATCGGCGCGTCCCACGGTCGCCAGATGGTCGATGCCGCGATAGGCCGATACGCGGACAAGTCCAGGGTCGCCGTCATGCGCCAGAAGACCGAGCCGGAGCACCTCGCCGGGCTGCATCTCATCACGGCCCAGAAGCTTCCCCAGCGCCGCCGCCGCCTTGCCGGCCTCCGCTTCCGGGTAGCCGTTCTCGGTAAGCGCCTTCTCGATTCCGTAGGTTTCGCGAAGCGGAATGATCTCTTCCGTATACCGACCGGCATGGGCGGCGCCGTCGTCGGCCTGCGAGACGGAGACGTTCTCCTGAATGACCCGGAAGGCAGAGCCCGGTACATATCCCTGGATATCGCTCATCGGATCGAAGCGGCCGGGATCGAAGGGAAGGAACGCCGCAACCTGTACGGGCGTCGTCTCGAGATCTTCCTCGGTTTGGCGCAGGAGCGCCTCGGCCTCCTCCGTACCGATATCGTCAAGATCGTCGAGGTCGGCGCTGGCCATGTCGAACGGCTCGACGGCAAGCTGCACATCGGACTCCACCCGCGATCCGTAGATCTGACCCTGCTCGCCCAGCCGATCGGCGTCGACCTCTGCGTCGTCCTCGGCAAATACCTTCAACGGATCGAAATCGGGGTAATCCTCGGTGGCGGTATGTCGAGCACCCAGCATCATCGCCACATAGGCGATCGGCACGGTCCGGATGACATCCCGGTTGCCGTCGCTGATCATCGTGGGGACTTCCAGCACCTTCTTGCTGCGTGAAAGCGGGATCGCCGTGGCGAAGACGCGCTCGCCGCGGATCATCGGAACGTCCGGCGCGGCGTATGCCGCCGACGGGTTCTGCACCGCGGGCCGCGCTAGGATGGGGTGCCCCTCATGCGCCGCCGACAGGGCGATGCCCATGAGCGTCACGGAGGTGACGCCCGTCAGAAGCGTTCCCGCCAGCCAACGCGCCGAGACCTGACGCCGATCCGGCCGTCGCCGCTTGTCGGCGACCAGCGGAGGCGTATCCCCCAACTCGTCGAGCACATGGCGTTCCTGCTTCATTCCGCTCCTGCTCGCTGCCCCACTCCGGCTTCCGCGAAACGATTGGCCGGTTTCGCCTGCGCATGTCAATCTCGCGTGCGATTTGGCCTTCGATAAGGCGGGCATCGGGGCCGGCAGAAGGCCGGGTTTCGTCTCGCGCGGCAAGCGATTCCACTGGATCCACCGACCAAAATGGCGTCCGGGTTTGACATCGGGGCAGGGGATACCCAGATAGGGTCCAGGCAAGTCATTGTCGGACAAAGCGTTTCGCAGTTTTTCGACAGTTTTGCGATTTTCCTGGTTGACGGTTGGATCTTGTTGGTCCTATAAGCCGGCCATCGAGACGGCGGCGGCGCCGGGCCGGAC
>NZ_JAMQCO010000006.1:0-171987 GCF_023702225.1 Aureimonas altamirensis
ATGAGCCGTGGTCGTCTAAGCTACACCACTCCATGGGACACGATCGGGTCAACTTAAAACCGCATGCTGGGGTAGTGTGCCGCCGGCGGGGGATCAAAAATTTTCCGGCCGGGTGATCCCGCCGCCGAGCCTTTCTTAAACGTCCGCTTTGCGCCCCAACCCAGTCGTTCACGGCGCACCCATACGTTCCTAGAAGCGGACATCAAGCCGGCCGTGTGAAATTTTGCTCATCGATGAAGGTGACTTCCTGATCCGCTCGAGAACGATCTTGGCTTGCACTGTGTAGTCGCCTTGCCCCCGGTCCTCATCACGTGTCGTCTGCATACTCTTAAACCGCGAATGGAACAGTCTACGAAAGGCACGCTCAAAACGCACCAGACATAGTAAGGGGCATGTTGTGCAGTCATACTGTACAGTCCGCCCACGCAATCCCTTGTTATTGCTTGAGTCTCGGGCTACCCGGACTGCGGCCGGCAGCAAGTCGATGGTGCGGCGCACGGTACTGCCGGCTGCGGCGGCGGCCATGCTGGCGCTGGCCGCTGGGCTTGGGATCGGCTGGCAGGCAGCCTCTGTCGAACCGCGGGTCGTTGCTATTCTTCTGGATGATGCAGGCGTCCCGCGGGCGATGGTGGAAGATTTCGGAGACGATACCGCGCGTCTTCGCTTTCTCGCGGCCGTCGAGGTGCCGGACGATCGCGTGATGCAGGTGTGGACGCTGCCCTCTGCCGATATGGGCCCCAGATCCATGGATCTCTTGCCGGACTCCCGCGTGACACGGCTGGACGATTTCAACCTGCCGCCGCCGGCAAACGACCAGCTCTACGAGATCACGCTCGAGCCCGAGGGTGGATCGCCAACCGGGCTGCCGACCGGGCCCATCCTGGCGAAGGGTTTCGGCGCCTTCCAGACATACTGATGCGATGGATGGACAAGCGCCTGCCTTGCCACCCTTCGCTACCCGTCAAAGCTCGCGAAAGGGAAACTGGGACGCTTGGCAAAGGGCTGCGCGCGGGCAGAGAAGGCATGCACCCATACGCGGTGGCAATAACTGAGCTTCTCTGCCTGACGGGGTGCCGAGTGGGCGAGATCGCTAACTTGCAATGGTCCGAGATCGATGATGAGGTCCAGTGCCTTCGCTTGGGCGACACAAAAACCGGGAGGAGCGTTCGACCTGTAGGAAAGCCGCTCTTGATTTCCTTAACGCCTGAGCTCGTTAAGTTGGCTCCCCGTTCGTCTTTCCTGTACTGCGTGGGAGCGGCAGCTATCAAGGCATCAAGCGAGTGTCGCGGAAGATCTTCGAAGCTGCTGAGATCGACAGCGCGAGCAGGCATACCATTCGGCACACGTTCGCAACGGTAGCAGCCGGCCTTGGATACTCAGATGCGATCATCGGCGGCCTCCTGAGCCATGCCAGCCGGGGCGTGACGTCCCGGTATTTGCGCCGGCCGGACGAAGCGTTCGTTGCAGCCGCTGATGCCGTATCAACGAAGGTCGCGTGGCTGGCGGTCGACGATCGCGATGCAGATGGTCTCTGAATCGGCCGAGAAGGCATCGTTAACGCGCGTTTGGTGGAATTCCGGTGGTCCGTCTAGCGCGACGAAGGCAGCCCCATGTGGCGGCCTCGAGCGCTCGTGTTGCCGTGGCGGCGGCCCACAACAGATTAGCCCCGCGGGTTTCGCGTAGCTCTTGTTCAATACCGGCCCTTTTTGAGGGCTGAAGTTAACCCAACGCGTTGAACCTCATAACGAGGTAGCGCTTCTGCGCATCAAGCCCAGAAGCCTTCGGCGGTTTGACCGCAAGGCGATCGTCCTCTGACGGTGGAAGCAGCAGACGATCCCGCTTTTCCACGTGGGACAGATACGCATCAGAGTTCGGCAAAATCTTTGCAAGTTAGCTTCGCGTTTCAGACCAATATGAGCGGACGCGCTAGCTTGTAGTGAATTGATTAGGTGTTCGCGGTAGCAATCGCTACGATCAACGTCAGTCCAAGCATGAGCATGGCGCCGACTAGTAGCGTTCCCAGAACTCGCAAAAGTGCCGAAAGTGCCCTGACGCCAGCGTGCGCTGTAAACCAACGCGTCAGTACCGCCGCGTACCAGAGTAGTCCAAGCGCGAAGACGGCGGAACCGGTTACAACCTCTCCGATTGAGCCGTACCGCCCAACCGTTGTTGCGATATCGAAGATTAGTACGAAGGGCGCTGCGACATAGCACTGGCTGTAAAAAGCTGGGCGGAGCGTATCGCGCGTGACAGCCAGTCCTTTCAGGCGGACGCTCTGCACTGAAAACAGGAGTGGAAACAGACTGAATAGGACGGCGCGGAAAACAAGAAGGTTGCGCCCGTCTGCCAATATGCCGGTCAACTCACGCGTGGGTATCGCATAGCGCAGCTCAACGAGATGGGCGATCGCTAGTGTCAGGAACAAAAATATTGGCGGGCTGAGTGCTTCCGCAAAGCGTGACTTCGGGTCTCCCGTCAGTTCAAGCTGCGCATAACTCATCATATACTGGGGCCGGCGCACGCACCGCCAAAAAGTCAAAGGGTAGAAGAGAAGCCAAGAAACAATCTCGTAGAGGAGCTCCTCAACGGATTTCAAAAGGTTCATAAAATCCAAATGGCTTTCCCCACAGTGCTGCGCTTTTGCCTCAATATCAGCGGCCGGACGACAGCGGCTCTACCTTTAGGACAGCTTAGTCGGTCACCTGACCATACGCCGTAACACGTCACTATGGAAAATGAAGTGCTGCGACAGCGCGCCAGCGATATGAACGCCGATGAGCACGAGCAATGGCGTCCAAAGCAGGGTGTGGAAGCCCGCAAGCTCATCAGACTCCGTTAACCAAGCAGCAAGCCCCAAGGATGGCATTGCTAAAAGGCAGGCGTAGATCCCCGCGTGTGTGATCTTCGCAAGCAGCGTGGCCCAGCTCGGTTCGTTAACAGGGTAGGGCGGGCGGCCATTTTTGATGCGATCAGCCAATCTGATGACGGCAGCTACCAGGACAGACGTACCAGCAACAATGTGTACCCACCCGAACGTTTGAATAGTTGAGTTCAGTGCAGCGCCCTCGGTCGTGGCGTCCCAAAGACCCTCCATGTACTCGGACTCCAACCATTGCAGGAGGATGAGCGCGACGATTACCCAATGAAGTACACGGCTTAGCCGCGTCCATGAGCTACCTTGTCGATCAACGTAAGACATGCTGCTGGTCCACTTTCTGACGGCTGCGATTGACACCCGCGACGAAGAGACCACAGTTACATCGCAACAGCATTTCCCGAACTATACAAATTTGAAACCTTTGCTGACATGATTGGCGAAGTCAGCACGTGTCAGGCCATGGGGATCGAGCTACCCCACCGCCGTTCCTACGATCGCACCAATTGCGGCCGTAACTGTCATTGCGAGCGCGCCCCAGAATGTGACCCGTGCAGCAGCCTTCGCCATTCCCGCGCCGCCTGCCGCAGCGCCAACAAATCCGAGTATTGCGAGCGATACCAGTGCTGAACCTGACACGGCCCAGCTGGTGAGATTGGCAGGTGCGAGCACAGCGGCCAGAAGTGGCAAGGCTGCTCCTATGGAAAATGCCGCCGCAGATGTCAAAGCTGCTTGCACAGGCCGGGCCGTCGCCTGTTCGAACATGCCGAGCTCGTCCCGCAGATGCGTGCCGAGCGGGTCATGTTCCATCAGTTGCCGCGCCACCTCGACTGCAAGGTTTCGTTCCAAGCCGCGATTTTCATAGATGCTCACAAGCTCCTCCAATTCCGCCGCCGGCTCTTCGCGCAGTTCCTTAGTCTCGCGTTCAATGTCAGCCTTTTCCGTGTCCAGCTGCGAACTGACTGAGACGTACTCGCCGGCCGCCATGGACATCGCGCCAGCTACTAGGCCAGCTGTCCCGGCGATCAGAATGGCGCTTGTGGATGCTGAGGCTGAAGCTACGCCGACAATGAGGCTGGCGGTTGAGACGATCCCATCGTTTGCGCCGAGGATCGCTGCCCGGAGCCAACCAATTCGCGCTACAAGGTGGCGTTCGCTGTGAACTCGTGGGTTCAGCATTGCTAGCTTCCAGTACCTGAGCTTATCTGAACTGCAACCAGCCTAGCGCCGTGTTCGGGCTGTTGAGACCTGCGTATTTCCCGGTGCACCAACAGGATCCAGGATAGCATGACCCTATCTCAGTTTCAGCACTATCGCCGAATTGTACTGGCGGTCCTTATCATGCTGATTTCGGCCGGCCTGCTCTTCGTCGGGTCGAAGGGAAGTGAAGCGCGACACGATAACATCGAGGCTGTTGGCTTAGGTCTCATCGTCATCGGCATACTTGGCCGACTATGGTGTACGCTATACATCGGGAACCGTAAGAGCGCGGTGCTGGTGGATGTGGGCCCATATTCGATAACGCGCAATCCGCTGTATCTCTTCTCGAGCGTCGCTGCGGGCGGGGTCGGTGCGCAGACAGGCAGCATTATCCTGTCCTTGCTGTTCTTCATCGGATCGGTCGTAGCATTTCAACTCGTCATTCGACGGGAAGAGCGCTTCCTGAGTAGCGCGTTCGGGGCACCATATGAGACTTACCTACAGCGTGTCCCACGTTTTTGGCCATCGATACAAGGATGGCGAGATGAGCCCGTACTCACCATTTCAACCGGGAGGCTATACACGACGTTTCAAGATGGCCTCGTCTTCTTCGCTGCGAAACCAGCCTTCGAGTTCGTCGAGTACCTACAGCGTTCGGATGTCCTGCCAGTTCTTCTGCGGCTTCCGTGAATTTACCTGTTCGACTCATTAATCCGTTACAAGGGAGCGACGTGGTAAGGACGAAATTGTTTGTCGCCGCCAGTTGCAAATGCAAATCAAAGACATTTAAGATATTGATACTGTTTGCCAATTTGGCTTTGATGTTGTAGGACGCCCCTTATCGGGGAGTAGCTACCGTTGCGAAACGGGGGCGCGTCAACACACTCGTGCACGAGCACGTGGCGCGTTCAGCCGAACAGGCCCAGCAAGACCGTGGCAACCGTTTCACCGCTTGCGGACAGGTGCGACGGGCGCCCGGTTCCGCATGTCCGTTGGGTTGTTCTCATGTCTCCCTTTACCATTGCCGTACTCGCAGTCAGCATGTCAGTCGACGCCTTTGCCGTCTCGGTTGGACGCGGTGCTGCGATCGGGCAGCCCCGCTTTTCCGAAACCCTTCGCACAGAAGCGGTTTTCGGTATTGTTGAGGCAATCACGCCGGTCATCGGTTGGGCTGCCGGCGTTGCCGCAAGCAGCTTTGTCGAGGCAGTCGATCACTGGATTGCATTTGGACTGCTCGGCGCCGTCGGCCTGCACATGCTCTTCTCCGCCCTTGTCAAGAAGGAGCAAGATGCGCCGGTCGGACGATCGATGACCGTTCTTCTCGCGACGGCTATCGGTACGAGCCTAGACGCTATGGTCGTGGGTGTGTCGCTGGCGTTTCTCGACGTCAACATCGTGGTCATCGCAATCGCGATCGGTCTGGCAACGTTTCTCATGTCATCCGGCGGCATGCTCGTCGGCCGCCTGATCGGAGAACGGTTCGGCCGGATCGCGGAGGGCATGTCAGGCGTTGCCCTTGTGTTGCTGGGCGCATCAATCCTGATCGAGCACCTCAGCGCATAACCGGGCACAAGGTCAGCGGGTCGGGAAGATGGCGGGATACCGATGCGCGTTATGGATTGGTGAGCCGGTGCCTGCACTGGGCTGCCGCCTACCTCCTCGGCTGGCAATTCACCACATTGCTTGGTTGGCGCATCCTCGGTGATGGAGAGTTCATGCGCACGATCTCCAACTTTGGACCCTATCATGGGACAGTCGGCGTGCTCGTCCTTGCAATCTTTGTTCCGAGGTTCTGCTGGGCATTCCTTAACCGAAAACGTCGCCGGCAACCGGACGGTTCAGTGTGGTCCGAGTTGGCGCGCGGTGTTCATATAATCTTCAACGTGCTCATGTTCGTGGTTCCCGCTCTTGCGCTACGTCGCGCATATGGAAACGGGAAAGGCTATGACCATTGGGGGCTACGCTTATTCCCGCCACCGGCCGAGAAATGCCGTGGCTGACCGCTCCCGCCGACATGCTTCATGGCCCGTTGGCTTGGACATTGTCGGTCCTGATCGCCAGGCATATCATCATGGCTCTGCGGCCCCACGACGGGGAGGCGGGCATGAGAAGGGTAGCATGGTTTTCCGGCAAGTTGATTCTGGACCGGCTAACAGCTCTATGACTGCGGTTCATTTTGGTGATTAGGTACCCGCCCTGTGGACAAAAGAGCGACTTTGGGCTTCCCCTTCTGATCGACGGACTGCTGTCTTCAAGAGTGATTTATACCCGAAAACTTGATATGCAATCAAATGCGTTTTATGACCGAGCTGTACATACTTGGTCGTGAGGTAGTTTCGTGAGCCGCAATTTTCTCGTCGTCGATCCGGAAGAAGGTCAGGAGATCATAAGGGGGCTCGCATCGGAAACCCGCGTGCGCATCCTCAAACTCCTGCATACCGAAGGCGGCATGAACGGAAACGATATTTCCGAACGGCTGAGCCTGCCGCAGTCGACCGTATCTACCAACCTGCAGATCCTAGAATCGGCCGGCCTGATCCGGACCGATGCGCAGAAAGCCCGCAAGGGCAGTCAGAAGATCTGTTATTCCCTGTTCGACGAAATCCTTGTCATGTTCAAGGAAGGCGTGGCCAAGCAACGCGAGAACATGATCGAGGTGAGCATGCCGCTCGGCCTCTACACGAGCTGCGAGGTTACGGCTCCTTGCGGGCTTTGCTCGCCTAGCGGCATCATCGGCCTGCTCGATGTGCCCGACACCTTCCTGAACCCCGAACGCATGAACGCCGGGTTGATCTGGTTTACGCGGGGATATGTCGAGTATCAGTTTCCCAACAACGCACACTTGACGCGCAGCACGGTGGACGGGCTGGAAGTATCGCTGGAACTGAGCTCCGAGGTGCCGGGCACAGCTTCCGACTGGCCAAGTGACATTACCATGTCGATCAATGGCCGCGAGATCGGCACCTGGACATCTCCAGGCGACTTCGGCGACAAGCGCGGCGTGTACACCCCAAGCTGGTGGAAGCTGAAAGGCAGCCAGTATGGCAAGCTGAAAAGCTGGCGCGTCACGGCCGACGGTACCTATGTCGATGGGTTGCGCGTCTCTCCGATCGCCATCGCGGACCTCGATCTGGCCACGCATCACTCGATCCGCGTGCGTATCGCAGTGAAGGCAGATGCACGCCGTCCCGGCGGCATGAACATTTTCGGCCGTGGGTTCGGGAACTACGACCAGGATATCGTCCTGCGTCTGCAAACCGGGAACTGAAGAAACCTCGGATTGTGCGCTGACAGGGACGATCCGCCCTTGCCAATGCCTTGCGGCTGTTGCACAACGGATTATCTGATACGTATCAGTTTGTCTGCTGCAAGGGAGGGCGGTATGAAAGCCTATGCCATCGCCAATACGGATTTCGTCGTTTCGAAGATCGACGACCGCCTGTATGGCGCGTTTCTCGAACATTTGGGACGCGCGATCTATGAGGGAATCTACGAGCCCGACCATCCGACTGCGGATGCCGATGGCATGCGCGGCGATGTCGCTGAACTGGTTCGCAACCTGAATTGTCCTGTCGTGCGCTACCCCGGCGGCAATTTCGTGTCCGCTTACAATTGGGAAGATGGCGTCGGTCCGCGTGAGAACAGGCCGGTACGGCTCGACCTTGCCTGGCATACGGCTGAAAGCAACGCAGTCGGAATCCATGAATTCGCCGACTGGTGCGCGACCGTCGGGACCGAGATGATGCTGGCCGTCAATCTCGGCTCACGCGGTGTCGACGAGGCCCGCAACTTCCTGGAATACTGCAACCATCCAGGCGGCACCTACTGGAGCGACTTGCGCATCAAGAACGGACGTGCCGAGCCGTGGAACGTCAAGATGTGGTGCCTCGGCAACGAAATGGACGGCCCCTGGCAGGTCGGCCACAAGGATGCCGACGAATATGGCCGGCTGGCCGCCAACACGGCGCGGGCGATGCGCATGTTCGACAGCTCGCTCGAGCTGATCGTCTGCGGGTCGTCACATTCGGATATGCCGACCTTTCCCGACTGGGAGCGGATCGTACTCGAGCATACCTATGATCATGTCGATTATGTCAGCCTGCACATGTATTTCCGCAACCCGGAAAGCGATACGGCCAACTACCTCGCCTTGAGCGAAAAGCTGGATCGCTACATCGAAACGGTTGCCTCCACCATCCGGCAGGTCAAGCACAAGAAGCGCTCGAAGCGCGATGTGCGCATCTGCTTCGACGAGTGGAATGTCTGGTACCATTCCATGCAGCAGGACCGCGCCATCCGCGACGGACATCATGGTTGGCCGCATGCGCCGGCGCTACTGGAAGATATCTACAATTTCGAAGACGTGCTGATGGTTGGGCTGGTGATCAACACCTTCATCCGCCGGTCGGACGTCGTGCGCATCGCCTGCATCGCCCAGCTCGTCAACGTGATCGCCCCGATCATGACGGAAAAGGGCGGCCCGGCCTGGGCGCAGACGATCTACTATCCGTATTATTTCGCGTCCGTATACGGCCGGGGCGTGGCGTTGCAGATGCCTGTGCGCTCGCCTTCCTATGAAAGCAAGCATGCGGCCGAGACGCCGTACGTGGATATCGCCGGCGTGCATGACGAAGATGGAGGTACGCTGACCTTCTTCATCGTCAACCGCAACCCGGACGAGGCGATCGACACCACCATCGACCTACAGGGCTTTACCGGGCGCGAAATCATCGATCACCAGGTTATGACGCATCCGGATCTCCGGGCAATCAACACAGCGGAAAACCCCATGGAAGTGGCGCCGCGCAAAGGGGCAGGGGCGCTACTTGGAAGTAAGGGACTGTCGCTCTCGCTGCCTCCCTATTCCTACCAGATGGTTCGCCTTTCCATTTAGCTACATACGATCTTAGCAGGCATGGCGGGGAGGTCCGACATGCCCGAACTAGATATCATGAAAACGGGTTTATATCGGAAAGTTTGTTGACCGATAGGTCCGCGTAAATTAGGTTTGCTGCAAGAATGGCAAAGACCGTTCACGCAGGTGAAGACGGGCACGGCCCGCGGGGAGGAACGATGCGCAGGCGAGAGTTTCTGACGGGCACGGCATCCGGCGCCCTTCTGGTTGCAACCGGCGGGTGGAGCTGGGCGCAGGATGCCGCCGCACCCACGCTGGGCGATATTCCGCGCGAGCGAACGATCATTATTCAGAACCCTGAATCAGCCATCCGCAACCCGGGGTGGTTCAATATCTGGGTGAATGCCGGAGGCGGCATTATGAACGGGCTTCAGCAGCTCGCGATGGACACGCTATGGTACATCGACCCGGATGCGGGCATCGAGGGGCAGATCGACGACGGCATCTACCATTCGCTGGCGGCCGGCCCCTGGGAATATTCGGACGACTTCAAGCGCATGACCGTACGCCTGCGCGACAATCTGCTCTGGAGCGACGGCACGCCGTTCACGGCCGACGACGTTGTCTATACCGTCACCAAACAGATCGAAACGCCGGGCATGATCTGGTCCAGCACCTTCTCGACGCAGGTGGATTCCGTCACGGCACAGGATCCGGCAACGGTCGTATTCGAGCTGAAAGAGCCGAATTCCCGCTTCCACGCCATCTTCTCGGTGCGCTGGGGCGCCTGCTGGATCATGCCGAAGCATGTGTTCGAGGGCGTCGACGACGTCCTGAACTTCCCGTTCAACCCGCCTGTGTCCATCGGCGCCTATACGCTCGACAGCTTCGACCCCAACGGCACCTGGTTCATCTGGAACAAGCGGTCGGACTGGGATCGCACCTCGCTTGGCGTCGTCGGCGAGCCCGCTCCGGAAAGGGCGATCTATCGCAACAACATCTCTATCGACAACCGCCTGATCGAGATGCGCAACGGCAATCTCGACATGATCCACGATCTGACGCCGGAAGGCGCCTTCTCGATCATCCAGCAGGATCCGCAGACCCAAGGGTGGTTCAAGGGCTTCCCTTATGCCCATCCGGACCCCACCCTGATCCACGCCATGTTCAACCAGCAGGGTATGCCGATCTTTCAGGACAAGCGAGTGCGCTGGGCACTGGCCCTCATGTTGGATGCGCGTGCAATGAGCATGGCCAGCTATCGCGGGGCAGCCACGCTTTCGGCGATCGCCGTCCCGCCGACCGGTACGCATCCGCGCGACTATCACGAGCCACTGCAGCAATATCTTATGGATTACGAGCTCGATCTCGGCGCACGCAAGATCAAGCCGTATGACGCGGCGGTGCCGCTGCAGATCGCGGATATGGTGCGTGGCCAGTTCGGAGACGGCGTTCCGAGCGACGAGGCGGAGGTGCGGCGCGCCTTCGGCTATGGCTGGTGGAAGCAGGATATCGAGGCGGCTACGGAGCTTCTGACGGCAGCCGGGCTGACGCAGTCGGGCCGCCAGTGGCTTCTGCCCGACGGGCAGCCGTTTCGCTTCAGCCTGATGATGCCAACGGACGGCGTCGTCAACCGCCTTGGCAGCCTGATGGCGCAGTTGTGGTCGCAGCAGGGAATTCAGGTGACGCCCGAGCCGGCACCCGACGTTCGCGAGCGGCTGACCGCCGGCGACTACGTCGCCTGCGTCCGCTGGGCCGTGGAAACATACGGTGGCCACCCGGATCTCAGCTTCTTTCTCGACAGCTATCACTCGGACTTCGTTTCGCAGCGGGGCACGGCGCAGCCGCCGCGCAATCTTATGCGCTACAGCACCCCGAGGCAGGACGAGATCATCGAGGAGATTCGGCGGATCGACTTTTCCGACCCGAGGACGCTGGAGCTGGGGCACGAATTCGTCAAATACTATATCGACGAAATGCCGATCATTCCGATCATGGCGTACAACGTTTTCGCCATCCAATCGAACCGGTACTGGACCGGGTGGCCGAGCGCCGACCAGCCTTACGCCAACCCCGTCACCAACTGGGGCAACAGCCGGTATGTCCTGACCCAGATCCGGCCGGCAGGCTGAGGCGCTTGCGCTTTCTTATGCATCGGCGGACGGGGCGCAATGCCGGCCCGACCGCCGGGCGCCCCGTTCCGCTACGCGCTTGCCTTTCGCTTTCATGACGACGAGCCTCTCCGCCGTTCGGGCGTCTCCCAGTGGAGCACCACGATGAATCCTTACCTTCGCTTTGTGGCCGGCCGTCTGCTTCTTCTGTTCGCGGTCATCTTCTTCGGCGTATCGGCGGCGTTCTTCATTACCCACCTGTCGCCGATCGACCCGGTCGAAACGGCGCTCGGGCGCATCATCAATCAGGCGAATTTCAGTCCTGATGCCGTTGAGCAGATGCGCGCCACGCTGACGGACCTCTACGGGCGCGACGCATCGCCGGTCCAGCAATACATAACCTTCTGGAAGCGCGTCTTCGTGGGCGATCTCGGTCCCTCCATCATTGCGTTTCCGACGCCAGCCATGACGCTGGTCTGGCAGGCGTTGCCCTGGACGTTCTGCCTGCTCTTCGTATCGACGCTTATCACCTTCGCCATCGGCAATATCCTGGGCGGCATGGCCGGCTACCGGCAAAACAATGCGATCCTCAAGGCGCTCGGAATGCTGGCCGTAACCCTGCAGCCGATACCCTATTACGTGGTTGCCTTCATTCTGCTTCTGATCTTCGGCTTCGTCTGGCCGGTCCTGCCGATTTCCGGTGGCTTCGGCATGAATGTATCGCCGGGTTTGAACTGGGCGTTCGCCTCGTCCGTCTTTCTGCATTCGCTGCTGCCCGCCATCTCGCTGGTGCTTGTGGGGTTCGGCAGCTGGTTCCTTGGCATGCGGGCCCTGGTTTCGAACATCGTGACGGAGGATTACGTCACCTATGCCGAGCTGGCAGGCGTGCGCCGTCCGCGCATCATTCGCTCCTACGTCATGCGCAACGCGCTCGTGCCGCAGATCACCGGCCTTGCGATGGCGCTCGGCACCGTCTTTTCCGGCACCATCATCACCGAGCAGGTCTTCAACTATCCGGGTCTCGGCTCGCTGCTGATCGATGCCGTGTTCGGCGGTGACTACTCGGTGGTCCTGGCGGTTTCCACCGTGTCCATCGTTGCGGTGGCAACGACGATCTTCATCGTCGATCTGCTGTATCCGCTGCTCGATCCTCGCATTCGCACGGAGTGACCGGCATGTTCGCTGTCCTGCGCGACCTCATCCGATACAATATCGAATTTGCGTTCGGTCTTCTTCTGCTGGGCGCCATCATCCTCTTCTCGGCCGCCAGCCTGTTTTCGCCCAATGATCCGGCGATGCTCTATACGGTTATCCCCGATCAGCCGCCCTCATGGGAGCATTGGTTCGGCACCAATTCACGCGGTCAGGATCTGTTTTGGCAACTGTCGTTCGCGTTCCGCAACAGCCTGATCTTCGGCTTCACCGTGGCGCTTATCAGCCGGATCATATCCATCTGCGTCGGGCTTGCATCCGGCTATCTCGGCGGCTGGGTGGACCGGGCCCTGATGTTCGTCAACGATATCTTCCTTGCTCTGCCGATCTTTCCGGTGCTCGTACTGTTCTACTTCGTCCTGCGCGACAGCATGGACAGCTTCACCCTTGCACTGCTGATGGCCTGTTTCGGCTGGCCCTACGATGCGCGGCTGATCCGCTCCGTCGCGATCGGCCTCAAACACCGCGAGTTCACGCGGCATGCCGTGTTTTCTGGCATGTCGACACCCCGCGTGCTGGCGCAGGAGCATTTGCCCTACGTCATGCCGATCGTGTTTTCGACCTTCATGAACAACATGCTCTGGTCGATCGGGTTGGAGGTTACGTTGGCGGTGCTTGGCTTCACCAATATCAACGAACCGACGATCGGTACGGTGATCTATTGGGCCAACTCGCATTCGGCCATGGTCGTGGGCGTGTGGTGGTGGCTCGTCATCCCGATCATTCTGGTGATGATGACCTTCCTTGGCCTGTTTCTGCTGGCGGTCAGCACCAACGAATATATCGATCCGCGAAGCCGGCTGCGCAGGATGGGGGGCTGAGGGCCATGAGCGAGAATATCCTGACGGTGGAGGGCCTCAAGGCCTATTATCAGATGGGCTATTTCGGCGTGAACCGCGAGGTCCGCGCGGTCGACGGCCTGACGATGGCCGTGCGCCGCAACGAGGTTTACGGCATCGCGGGCGAAAGCTCGTCCGGCAAGTCGAGCCTGTTGAAGGTGCTGGCGGCCGCGATACGCCCACCCATGCGGGTTGTGGACGGTACGGTCGCCTATGATTTCGGCGATATGTGCATCGACCTGACGAAGGCATCGCCCGAACAGGTGGACGCCATCCGGTGGAAGCGCCTGTCCTACATCATGCAAGGCTCGATGAGCGTGCTCAATCCCGTAAGGCGCATCGGCAAGACCTTCGAGGATTTCGCCAGCCGGCCGCTCGGTCTGAAGGGTGAGCCATTCAGGACGCGCGTCACGGAGCATCTGGCGATGCTTGGCCTGGGGCCGGATGTTCTGCGGGCCTTTCCGCACGAACTGTCCGGCGGCATGCGCCAGCGCGTCACGATCGGGCTGGCGACGGTGTGCCACCCGCAGTTCATTCTGGCCGACGAGCCGACGACGGCTCTCGATGTCGTCGTTCAGAAGGAAGTGCTTAGCCTCATCCGGGACTTGCGCAAGGCCATGGGCGCATCGGTGATCTTCGTGACGCACGATATGAGCGTTCATGCCAATATCGCCGACAGGGTGGGCATCGTCTACGCCGGCAAGCTGGTCGAGGACGGCCCGACGCGGGACATGTTCTTCGCACCCAAACACCCCTATACCGCGCATCTGGTGGCCAGCCTGCCGCGGATCGGCGACACGTCGCAGCGACCCTCGCTGGAGGGCCGGCCGCCCAACCTTTCCAATCCGCCGAGCGGCTGCCGCTTTCATCCGCGCTGCCCTCTGGCCGTAGAAAAATGCCGCAGCAGCGTGCCGCCCCTCGAAACGGTGGCGCGCGACCACAGAACGGCCTGCTGGCGCTGGCAGGATGTGAAGCCACTGGTCGGGAGCGCCCATCGCGCGGGGGTCTCGGCATGACCACTTTGCTCGATGTTGCCGGCGTCTACAAACGCTTCTCCACCGGCGGCCTGCTGGCGCGCCGTATCGTCAACGCGGTGAACGATGCGTCGTTCTCGTTGAGCGCCGACAAGCCTGAGATCTTCACGATCATCGGGGAAAGCGGTTCCGGAAAAACGACGCTGGCGCGGATGATCCTTGGTCTCGAAGACGTGACCGAAGGGGAAATCCGCGTTCGCGGAGAGCGTGTCAGCCGCAAGGACGGGCGGCGCAAGCGGCTGGAGTACATGTCGCATGTTCAGCCCGTGTTCCAGAACCCGTTCGAGGCGTTCAACCCGCTGAAACGCGTGGATCGCTATCTTGAAAGCACCGCGCGCCGCTTCCTGAAGACGAGGGACCGCAAGGTGATCGCACAAGCAAGCGATACCGCCCTGCAAAAGGTGGGTCTGAGCCTGGCCGAGATCGGTGGCCGCTTCCCTCATGAAATGAGCGGCGGCCAGTTGCAGCGCACGGCCATCGCCCGGGCGCTGATCCCCAACCCGCGCCTGCTGATTGCCGACGAGCCAGTGTCGATGGTGGATGCGTCGCTTCGGATGAGCATCGTCAACCTGCTGCGAAGCCTGCGGGACGATCATGGCGTATCGGTCATCTACATCACGCACGATCTGGCGACCGCCTACTACATCTCAGACCGGCTGATGATCATGCAACGGGGCCGCATCGTGGAGATGGGGCCGGCGCGCGCCGTTCTGGATGCTCCCGAACATGCCTACTCGCGCCTGTTGAAAGACAGCGTTCTTTCGACGGAAGACGCGGGCGAAGGGCGGCTCGACACAAACCGTGCGGCAATCCGTGAGGTGACGGCGCTGGCCGGGCGCCCGAGTCGTTTAATGGAGCAGCCGGACGGCCGCCTGCTTCGCGTCTACGACAACAACGAAAACTAGGGTCGGCTTTCCGTGTCCAGGCAAATCTTTCGCGATCCGCTCGAGGATGGTGCAGCCGACCCGACCGTTATCCGGAACCGGAAGACCGGTGACTGGTGGATGTTCTACACCAACCGCCGCCCCTCGGTGGCAGGTGGAAAAAAGTGGATTCACGGCACGGAGATCGGGGTGGCGGTGTCGCCCGACGATGGCGCGTCATGGCATTATCGCGGCACGGTCGACGGTCTCGACAATCCTGCCCATCCGGGCCGGAACACCAAATGGGCGCCCGAAATCATCCGCGACGGCGACGTCTATCATATGTACCTGACCTATATCGAAGGCTCACCCGACTCCACGACCGCCGGCCATGACCGCTCAATCATCCATCTGACCAGTCCCGACCTTGCGCGTTGGACACGCCATGGTTCGGTCGAGCTGTCCAGCAACCGGGTTATCGACGCCTGCATCTTCCATTGCCCCGATGGCCTCTGGCGCATGTGGTACAAGGATGAAGCAGACGGCTCCAGCACCTGGAGCGCTACCAGCCGCGATCTGTTTTCATGGACGGTCGAGGGCAGGGTGATCGCCGGGCTGCCGAACGCTGCGCCTCATGAAGGGCCGAATGTCTTTAAGCTCGGCGGTTGGTACTGGATGATCGTCGACGAATGGCGAGGGCAGGCCGTCTACCGATCCGATGATTGCCTCAAGTGGCATAGGCAGGGCATGATCGGAGATCTGCCAGGTGCCGATTCCGGCGACCGACGCTATGTGCGTCATGCCGATGTCGAGGCCTTCGACGGTCATGCGGCGCTCTTTTACTTTACACACCCGGAATGGGACGAACTGGTACAGGCGACCGGCCCGCAAACCGTTGCGGCGCGCCGGACTGCCATCCATCACGCGCGCCTGACAGTTGAGGAGGGTAGGCTTTTCATGGAACGTGACATTGAAGGGAGCCATCCGATCCTTCGTCCAAAGAAGGGATCTTAAACACAAAGCGAGCCGCCTACACTGTAGATGGCTAGTGCAGAGATCTATCGCGTCACGGTATACCCTGAGGTTGGGTGCCAAACGACACGGCACCGCCGTCACATCTGGTTCAAATTCGCCAAAAGTGACACGTCCGGCCATCCGCCTAAATGCTGACGTTACAACAAGTGCCGGCGCTGATTGGGGTCGGCCGCTATGACTGCTTTGCGCCCCTTTTCAGACCGTTAGGCAAACTCCGCCTTTGCTGCAAACCGGACGCTCAGCCCTTTCCCGCGAACAGCTGCAGCGCACCCTTATTTTGGTTGTTGAGGGAGAACAACGTTTCGTCAGACCGTTCTCGCCGTTCTTGCTTCGGTGGTGATTGACGCCGGAGATATTGATATAGTCGAGACGTCCATGCGAATTGCACTCTCGCTTGATCACTCAGACATGCCGAGCTCATCCCAGAGGTGCGCGCCGAGCGGGTTATGTTCTCACAATTTTCGTGAAAGCTTACAAGCTTAAAAGCTTGCAATTCTGCAGCTAGCTCTTTGCGGAGTTCAGCTATTCGCGTTGGATGTTGGCCTTTTCCGTATCCAACCGCGAATTAACTGAAACGTACTCGCTGGCGACCTTTTACATCGCGGCAGCAGCCAAGCCAGTAGTTCCGAAGATACGATTTCTCGTTCGATGATGCTGAAGCTGCAGTTGGGTCGACAACAAAACGGGCGGCTGGGCCCATCTCATCGTTGGCGTCGAGAATTGCTGCGCACAGCCACCCAATGCGCTCTACAAGGCGGTGATTAGACATGCCGCCTACAGCAGCCCTTTGCAATATATACCGAGGCGCGCGATGCCGATGATACACGGTGCAGACTTTACGGCTTGATCACGCAGGTTGCTCGAGAGCCCAGAATTAAAAGAGTAGCTGCGGCCGTGCAGCCTTCACACAGTCTTGAAACAGGCGATCTTGCCGAAAGGCGGGGAAGCGTTCGATATCCACGCCGGGTGCAGGCGCTAAAGGGCGGATGCAGGTCTTGGAAAAACGTTGGTCGGGCCGCCAGCGTCGGAGACACTATGCATGACCCTGATCGACCTTCTCGTCATTGTTGCCGTCGCAGCCTTCATTGCCTTTGCATTCTGGTCCACCCGGCGTCACCACCAGGACCGGATTGATGCTCAGAAGGCATCCAAGGCCGAAAGGCTGGACGCGTGCGCGAAAAAACTGCGCCGGGATTCGCCTCTTCCCTGAACGGGCCGGGTCGCGTCCGCACCTTCAAATCCTCGATACAGTCGATGATGTACGCGGCCTAGCGCTCCCGTTCGACTGCGATCCGTTCCTCAAGTGAGGATCCCTGCCGCTCGATCACGCTGGAAAGTGCGTCATCGCCTAGGAGTCCATCGATCTTCTCGCCCGACGTGTAGGCCGCGCGGCCGAGCAGATGGCCTGCAATTGGAACGGTCAGCAACAGGAAGGCTATGACAAAGGCACCAATAATTGTTGGACCGACACCTTGCATCGAGCATATGGTTCCGAGGATCGCGAAGATTGCGCCGACCGTGCCCGCCTTGGTTGCGGCATGCATGCGCTGGAATGGATCGCGAAAGCGGATAAGGCCAAGGGCGGCCGCGAAGATGAAGGCGACGCTGATCAGCTTGAAGACGACGGCAAAGAGGAGAAGCAGTGCGCTCATCAAAGTCTCCGTTCCAGGAAGGCCGCGAAGGCGCATGTCGCCACGAAGGAGATGAGCGCGACGCCGACTGCTACATCCAAGAATTCGCGGCGGCCCGTCAGATCGGCCGTCAGGGCCGCAAGGGTGATAGCAATGCCCGTTAGCATATCGATAGCGATGAACCGGTCTGCAAAGCCGGGACCGCGCGCCATGCGCCAGAAGGTCATGGCCAGCGGAACCACCAGCAATGCGACGAGCGTGGCGTTTACTATACTGAGTATGTGATCGAGCTGTTCGATCATAGTTCCACCCTCCGTATCCGCGCCTCAAAAGTCGAAACGATGCCGCTGACGAGACCCTCCGGGTCCGGCGCATCGAGCGCATGGACGTAGATCCATTTGCGGTCATCGCTGACATGCAGCGAGCAGGTGCCCGGCGTCAGGGTGATCATGTTGGCCAGCGTTGCGATGCCGAGGTCCGTCTTCAGCGTGATGGGCACGGCCACGATCGCCGAGCGCGTTGCCGGGTCTCGCGCAAAGGCGGCGCGTGCGACCGCCCATGACGACGTGATCAGTTCCCGGAAGAAGACGATGAAAAGTTCCGAGCCGGCGGCGATGCGCGAGACGAGCGAGTTTGCCATCAGCCGATCCTCATGCCCAACACTGTTTCGATGTACTGGGTGGGGTCCACCAACTGCTGGGCGGCCGCTTCGGCAAAGGCCACGAATGGCTGCGCGAAGAGCCCGATGGTGACCGTCAGGGCTGCCAGCAGCATGATCGCGGCGTAGAAGGGCGCCGGAACTGCGCGCCTGCGCTTCTGCCACTGCGGTGCGGGCTTCCAGAAGCCTTCGGCCCAAATCTTGCTCATCGAATAGAGGGTGAGCAGGCCGACGAAGAGCCCAAGGCCCGCAAGCCACCAGCGCTCCGCGCTGAACGTAGCGTCGATGACCATGAACTTGGCCCAGAAGCCCGACAAGGGCGGAATGCCTCCCAGCGACAAAGCGGGAATCAGGAACAGGACGGCCAGGATGGGGTGGGCCGCCAGGAGGCCGCCGCTCCTGCGCAAATCGAAACTGCCCGAGCCGCGATGGATGGCGCCGGCGATCAGGAACAGGTTCGCCTTCACGACGATGTGGTGGACGATATAGAAGATGCCGCCCGCCAGCGCTGCGGGTGTCGCGAGAGCTAGGCCCAGGAGCATGTATCCGATCTGACTGACAATGTGGAAGGACAGGATCCGCCTCACATCCCATTGCACCGCGGCCCCGAATACGCCGAACACCATGGTGCCGGCCGCGATCACCGCTATCACCGGTCCGAGGCCAGAGGTCTCCATGGGCAGAATCAGGGTGAAGACCCGGAAGCAGGCATAGACGCCCACCTTCGTCAGAAGGCCGGCGAAGATGGCTGCCACTGTAATCGACGCCGTGTGGTAGGAGGCCGGAAGCCAGAAGAACAGCGGGAAGTAGCCCGCCTTGATGCCGAAGCCGCAGAACAGGAGGACGCCCACGATGACGAGCGTCAGGGAGGGTTCCGCGCCGCGCAGCTTCAGGGCGATATCGGCCATGTTGAGCGAGCCGGAAACGCCGTAGAGCATACCGACGGCCATCAGGAACAGGAGCGTCGACAAAAGGTTCAGCACGGCATACTTGAAGACGCCGTCGAGCTGGGCGCGGGTCCGGCCGATCGCGAGCAGGCCCATCGCCGTGATGAGCATGATCTCGAACCAAACATAGAGATTGAAGATATCCCCCGTCAGGAAGGCGCCGTTGACGCCCGCCAGCATCCCGTTAAAGAGCGGGTGGAAGCCGGCGCGTTCTTCCCGCTGCCGGATGTCGGCCGTTCCGAAGATCATCGTTGCGAGGGCCATGAGGCCGGTGATGGCGGCCATGGCGGCGGCCAGCCGATCCGCCACGAAGCTGATCCCGAAGGGTGCTGCCCAGGTACCGAACTGGACGGCCACGACGCCATCCATATCCACCCGCCGCAACAGGTAAAGACCGGCGAGGAACGTCGCCAGCGTGCCCAGCAGGGAAACGATCCGCTGCGCCTTGCGGAAATTCCACAGAAGCGCCGTCAGGCCAGCGGCCAGCACTGGCGCCAGGACCGGCCAGAGGACGGCGTTCGTCATCATCATGCCCCCCATCAACGGTGCTCCTCGGCGTCGAAGGGGCTGCCGAGGCGCTCCGCGTCGTTCAGATCGCGCGTATCGATGGCTCCGTTCGAGCGCATGAGCTGGAGCGCCAGCGCCGATGCGAAAGCCGTCAAGGCAAAGCCGATTACGATGGCCGTCAGGATCAGCGCTTGCGGCAGGGGGTTTGCGGTGTCCATGCCCAGTTCCGACATGTCGGCCGGCATGATGGGCGGAAGGCTGCTGACGATCCGCCCGCTATACAGGATCACCAGATTGACCGCCGCCGACAGGATGGCGACGCCGATGATGATGCGGATGACGTGGCGCGACAGAAGCATGTAGACCCCGCAGCTCGCCAGCGCCGAGATCGCCAGCGCGTAGATCAGGTTCATGCTTCGGTTTCCTCGTAGAAGCGCAGCACCATGGCCATGACGCCGCCGATCACGACGAGATAGACACCGATATCGAAGAAAAGCGCAGTGCCGGCGTGGAAGTTTCCGATGTGCAGCCACCAATGGGTCAGGTAGGACGACGAGGTCACCAGGCCCGGCAGTCCGCTGACAATGGCCATGGTCAGGCCGCAACCCGCTAGTGCCACGGGATGGACATACAAGGCCGTGCGTGCGGACGCCGCGCCATCCGCAAGTGCCAGAACCGCAAATCCCGAAGCCGCCACGAGGCCGCCCACAAAGCCACCGCCTGGGAAGTTGTGGCCACGGTAGAGAATAAAGAGCGATACCGCGAACATGATCACGAAAATGATGCGGGACATCGCCGACAGGACGAGCGAGCTCATGCGGATTTCCCCCTGCGATGCGCGCCACGGACACGCAGCATTCCCCAGACGCCGATGGCAGCCAGGCAGATCACCGCGATTTCCCCCATCGTATCGAGGGCGCGGAAGTCCACCAGGATGACGTTGACGACGTTCCGGCCATAGGCCTCGGCATAGGAGGCGCGTCCGTAGAATTCGGAAAGGCTTAGGTCGAGCGGCGCGCCGGTCATGGCGAGGAGGCCGGCGAAGAGCAGGAGGCCGAAGCCCACCGACATCGCCGCATCCATGACCCGTTCGGAACGGGTGCGCGAATGACCGAGTCGAACCGGAGTGCGCAGAAGAAGCGCCGTCAGGATCAGGACGATCAGTACTTCGACCGAAAACTGGGTCAGGGCGAGGTCGGGCGCACCGTTCAGGAGGAAGATCAGCGCCGAGCCGAAGCCGATCATGCCCATGGAAACGACGGAGGTCAGAAGCGAGCGCACCCGTGTCGCGATCATGCCGCCGGCCACCATCAGGATCAGCACGGCGGTCGGCGCTAGGCGGAAGCCTTCCATGGACAGGTCCAGTTGCATCGACGGTGCGACCAGAACCAGCGTCCCTGCCGACACGGCCAGGACCGTGGCTAGGACGATCGCCGTATAGCGGTGCTGGTCGCCATTCTGCAGCATGCGGGTGGACAGGCGGGCCAGCGCCAGCGTGCCCTCGAACAGGCGGTTGTATCCGGCGTCGCCGAGGAGCCTGGCCAGCACCACATTGCTGCCGAGCCGGCGCACGGCTAGCGGCCAGGCCAGGTAGAGCAGGACGCCGAGCGCCACCACGGCAAGGCTGAGCATCAGCATGGGCGTGACGCCGTGCCAGAGATACAGCGAAAAGGCGACCTCCTGGCCCGCGATCGCCGTGGCCGCCGCATTGGTCAGCGGTTCGGCGACATTGGGAAAGAGGCCGAACAGAAAGCCCGCCGCTCCGAGCAGCAGCGGCCCGGCGACGAGGCCCGGCGATTCCCCGTGATAGATTTTCGATGGGGCTCCCGAGCCAAGTAGGAAGGGCCGCAGCGCCGCCGTCAGGCCGATCATCACGAAGGCCGCGTTGCCGACGACTGCGGCGACCAGGAGCAAGTAACCCGCACGATCGCCCAGCATCGCCTCGAAGATCGTCTCCTTGGCGATGAAGGCGAACAAAGGCGGCAGGCCGGCCATCGCCAGTGCCGCGAGTACGCAGGCCGTTGCCGTGAGCGGCAGGCGCCTGCTGAGGCCACGCATGGCAAGGATGTCGGGCTGGTGCGTCGCATGGATGGCCGTCCCGGCGCAGAAGAACAGGGCCGCCTTGTACAGCGCATGGGCAAGGATGAAGGTGACGACCGCAACGCTGGCGACAGTGCCGCCGAGGCCGATGAGCATGACAAGCAGGCCGAGCGAGCCAACGGTCGACTGCGCCAGGATGGCCTTGAAGCCGCCCTGCATCAGCGCGCGCAGCGCGGCGACCAGCAGCGTCAGCGCCCCGAAGAAGACGAGCGTCGGCCCGAAGGCGGGCATGGCGGAAAAGGGGGCGTCCAAACGGGCCAGAAGGTAGACGCCCAGCTTGACCATGGTGGCCGAGTGCAGGAAGGCCGAGGCCGGGGTCGGCGCGGCCATGGCGTTGGGCAGCCAGAAATGGAACGGGAACTGCGCAGACTTGGTGAATGCGCCGATAAGCACAAGCACCAGGATGGCCGGTGCGAGCGGCGAAGCGGCAAGCTCCGGGCCGCGCATGGCGATCTGCGACAGGGACCAGGTATCCAGCGTCAGGCCGATCAGGAGGATACCGCCGAAGAGCGCCAGTCCTCCGCCCGCGGTGACTATCAGCGATTGCAGGGCCGCCTTGCGCGCATCCTTCTTGGCGGCGTCGAAGCCGATGATGAGATAGGAGAAGAGGCTAGTCAGCTCCCAGAACACATAGAGGCCGATGAGATGGTCGGACCATACTGTCCCGAGCATCGCCGCCATGAACAGGAGGATCAGGCCGATGAAGCTGGCGCGCCGGGTGGCCGGCGCATCGGCGAAATAGGCGTTGGCATACAGGACGACCAGGGTTCCGATGCCGGTTACCAGAAGGGTGAACAGCAGCGAGAACCCGTCCAGCCGGAAGGTCAGCGAAACTCCGAGTGAAGGCACCCAGCTGATGTCTTCGACGACTTCGAACCCACTGCCGATGTCCGGCAGATAGAGGATAAACCAGACGAACAGGGCGAAGGGGATGAGCGCTGCCGCCGTGCCGAGCCGCGCACCGGTCAGGCGCAGAAGCCAGAAGCACAAGCCCGAAATGATGAATAGCAGAGTTAAGCTTATTGCCACGTAAGCACAGATCCCCAATTATCACCAGCGGGATAGCGGGCTAAAGCGAGCTGCGTCAACACGCTCACAAAGAATCTATGCTTATGCAGAGTGCGAGATGGTGTTCCGGTACCGGAACACCATCAGACGTCATTTTGACCAGATATCGCTATCGATGCGGCCCTGCAGCTCCGGATAATCGTCCGCTACGAAGACTGGCGACTTGCCCGCTGCACGCTGCCGGAAATAGTCGCGGGTCAGTTTGACCACCGTACCCGACAGGAGCACGATCGCAATAAGATTGATGGTTGCCATCAGTCCCATGGACGCATCCGCAGCGTTGAAGACGGTCGCCACGCTTTCATAGGCGCCCCAGACGACCATGGCCATGGCAGCGAGCCGCAGGAGCGTCATGGGGACCTTCCCATCGGCGCTCAGGAAGGCCATCGCATTTTCGGCATAGGCGAAGTTGCCGATGATCGAAGTGAAGGCAAAGAAGAAGATTGCCACTGCAATGAAATACAGTCCGAAGGCACCGAACTGCTCACTCAGCGCATTTTGCGTCAGCGTGGCGCCTTCGATCGCGCCGCCGAACTGGTAGACGTCCGACAGAAGGATCATGATGGCGGTGCAGGTGCAGATGACGATGGTGTCGATGAAGACGCCGAGCGCCTGCACGAAACCCTGCGACGATGGATGGTGCGGTTGCGGCGTTGCGACGGCGGCAATGTTGGGTGCCGAACCCATCCCCGCCTCGTTCGAGAAGAGGCCGCGCTTCACCCCGTTGAGCATCGCGGCCAGGACACCGCCGGTGACGCCGCCGGCGGCTTCTTGAAGCCCGAAGGCGTGGCTGAAGATCAAGGCAAGGACGCCGGGGATCTCCGACAGGTTCATGATCACGACGACGATGGCCAGGAGCAGGTAGAGCCCGGCCATGAGGGGCACGATGACTTCCGCGACGCGGGCGATCTGACGGATCCCGCCGAAGATGATGATGCCGGCCAGGATGGCGACAGCGATGCCCACCGACAGCTTGTCGAAGCCGAAAGCCCCTTCCATCGCATCGGCGATCGAATTCGCCTGCACGGCGTTGAAGACAAGGCCGAAGGACAGGATGAGGAAGATCGAGAAGAGGCTGCCTGCCCAGGGAGCACGAAGACCCCTGGCGATGTAGAAGGCCGGGCCGCCGCGATACTGGCCTTCGGCATTCTCGACCTTGTACAATTGGGCGAGGGTGGATTCGGCATAGGCCGTCGCCATTCCGAGGAACGCGACGACCCACATCCAGAAGATGGCGCCGGGTCCGCCAAGCGACAGTGCGACGGCAACGCCGGCGATGTTGCCGGTACCGACGCGGGACGCGAGCGAGATGGTCAGGGCCTGGAAGGGGCTGATGCCGTGTTTGTCCGTCGTTTCGGACTTGGAGACGACCCGGAAGAATTCGGGGAAGTGGCGGAGCTGTAGAAAGCCCAGGCGAAAGGTGAAGAGAATACCGACCGCGAGAAGCCCGTATATGAGGATGTAATTCCACAGAACGCCGTTCAAGGCGTCGATAAGGACTGTCATTGTTGTGCAACTCCGAAAAAGTTCACCCCCCAGACCGGGGCATAGATGCGGTCACCACCGGAGTCTAGCGGCTCAGGATGGTACAGCAATTTCGGAACGAAAGAATTGCAGCAGCGCGTCCGGCCCCACGATTTCGGATGCGAGCATAGGAAGGCGGGCCAGAAGGCGCGGGCCCACGGCATCCTGCATCTGCGCGACGTAGGGGCGCTCGCCGGCGCGACGCGCGTCCTGGAACGCGCCGGCATCGGCCGGCGCCAGGCGGTTCAGGATAAAGCCCGCCACCGGTATGCCCGCGCGCCGAAGCCGGGTGTCGAGTTCCAGGCTTTCAAGCACAGGCAGCCGTTCCGCTGCCAGCACGATGAGAAAGGCCGTCAGCCCTTCATCCGTCAAGGCGGCGCGCATGGTGTTGAACTTGTCGCGGCGCTTCGAAAGGACGTGACGGATTGTATGCTCGCGCGCCTCGCTCGCCGTGTCGGGACTATAAGCCCGAAACTGGCCGAGCGCCGCCTTGAACCGGTCGGCCCTGTCGCGGCGTCCCATCATGCCCTCGGTCCAGGCCGCCATCTGCTCGGGCAGCTCGAGGAGCCGCGACGTATGGCCGGACGGTGCCGTATCGAAGATGACGACGTCATGGGAGGACAGGCCGGCGCTGACGATATCGGCCATCTTCTCCAGAAGGGCGGCTTCCGCCATGCCGGGGGCATCGCGCGCCAGGGTGAGATGATGCTGCAACGGGGCGCGCAGGCGTTCGGGCAGCATAGGCCGCAACGTGTCGGCTACGGCCGAAAGATGGGCATCGACCGTTTGCGACGGATCAATCTCCAGCGCGTCCAGCCCCGCCGCCAGCCGAACCGGCAGGGGGCCGACCTCGCGCCCCCATATATGGCCGAGATTATGCGCAGGGTCGGTCGATGCCAGGAGCACCCGCTTGCCGCTGTCGGCCAAGCCTGCTGCGACGGCCGATGCGAGCGTCGTCTTTCCGACGCCGCCCTTGCCGCCGAAGAAGAGCAGCCTGCGGCCCGACAGCCGTGTCAGCAGCATCGCAACCCGTCGAGGGGCGAGTGGGGTAGGCCCATGCGGCGGTGCCAGTCGTGGTACCGGTCCAGCATCTCGGGCAGAAGTTCCAGCGTATAGTAGGTCGCCGGGTTCGGCACGCCGAGCGCCTCGCTCATGGCCAGCATCATGAACAGGTCTTCTTCCTCCCGCGCCGCGCGGGCGAATGTCCGACGGTACGGGGCCACATAGAACTCGCGCAGCCCGTCGGATATGGCGGAGAAGAGGTCCCGGGTCATTCCGCCGCCTGCGTCGCCTGGGCCTCCCGCTCCCGCTTCATCGCCATGACGGCCTCGAAGGTGACGAACATCGCGGCAGCCAGCACGGCAAGGTTCAGCGTGACGAGGAGCCACTGCCCGCTGCTCACGAAGGTGCCGAGCTGGATGAACAGGGCGAAGATCGACATCGTCAGTAGGAAGACGAGCGGAATGAGGACGTAGATGACGGGGCGGCGCAGCCGCATCAGCATCACGGCGATGATGGACAGGGTCAGTCCGGCCAGGAGCTGATTGGTGGTTCCGAATAGGGGCCAGATGAGCATTCCGCCCGTACCACCCGAACCCGCGCCGAAGGCAAGCGCTAGGCAGCAGGCGAGCGCGATGAAGGTCGCGCCCATTCCGCTCTTCAGCGGCGCGGCACCGGTGATCTCTCCCACTTCCTGGACGACGTAACGCTGCAGGCGCAGGCCCGTATCCATGGTCGTCCCGGCGAAGAGCGCCGCCATCACGGTCAGGATCGTGGCTGAAATGCCGACGTCGAGCCCGATGCCATTGGACAGGATGTTGGCACCGCCTTCAACGAAGGCGTTGACCCCGCCGGCCGAGAACTGCGTGTAGACCCCCTTCCAGGCTTCGAGCGAGGCGAAGCCCGCCGTGGCGCAGACGATCGCCGCCAAGGCGAGCATGCCTTCGCCGACGGCGCCGAAGTAGCCGACGAACCGGGCATCGGTCTCCTTGTTGAGCTGCTTGGATGAGGTTCCGGACGAGACGAGGCCGTGGAAGCCAGAGACGGCGCCGCAGGCGATCGTCACGAACAGAAGGGGGATGAAGCTCGGGGTTCCGGGAGGAACGTCGGTGTTGAAGGCAGGAACCACGATGCTCGGGCCGGCAAGGACCGTGGCCCCGTACAAGAGGATCAGGCCAACGAACAGCTGCAGGCCGTTGATGTAGTCCCGCGGCTGCAGGAGGACCCAGACCGGCAGGAGCGACGCGATCCCGGCATAGATAAAGAGCAGCAGGATCCACTGCGTCGTCGGGTTCATGCCGAAGACGCTGTCCGGCAGGGTAATGGGTACGGCCTGGCCCAGCCAGATCATCGCGTAGAGGACGACGACACCGATCACCGAAGGCCAGAGCAGTCCCACATGGTGGCGGTAGATCAGCTGGCCGATGGCGAGGGCCACGACGATGGCGCCCCAGATCGGAATGACGGATGTGGGGAAGCGGACGAGCAGGCCGGCGATGACGACGGCGAAGACCGCGTTCACCATGAGCAGCAGCAGGAAGATGACCAGCATGAACACGTTGCGTGCCCGCGGGCCGAGAACGTTCGCCGTCAGCGAACCGATGGACTGGCCCTTGTTGCGCACGCTGGCCCACAAGGCGCCGAAATCGTGCACGCCGGCAAAGAAGATCGTGCCGAGCACGACCCAGGCGAAGGCCGGAGCCCAGCCCCAGATGACCGCAATGGCGGGACCCACGATCGGCGCCGCACCGGCGACTGATGTGAAGTGATGGCCCCATAGAACGAAGCGATTGGTCGGTACGTAATCGACGCCGTCCTTCATGGAATGGGCGGGCGTAACGTAGTTCGGGTCGAGCGCGTAAATCTTTTCCGCGACGAACTTCGAGTAAACGAAATAGCCGATAGCAAAGCACACCAGCCCGATCACGATCAGTAATGTCGCGCTCACGCAAACCCTCCCCTGCAGCAAGAGATTGCCCGAGCATTTTTGCGCAGGTGGCGAATCTCTCCTTTGTTCAGGTCTCTTTCAGAAAGCGGATCATGGCAACGATGCTGCGCTCGAACTCACGCTCTTGTGACCGGATCTTAAGTTGCGGTTCGCCGCGCCACGCCTGCCATGTCAGGCAAAGTAACGAACGGCCGCGAAGCCACCGATGAGCAGCACCAGAAGGACCACGAAGACGAGGCCGAGCCTGCGTTCGATGAAATCCCGGATCGGTGGGCCGAAGGCGTAGAGTAGTCCTGCGACCAGATAGAAGCGCGTTCCGCGTGCCAGCGTGCACAACAGGACGAAGCTGACGAAATCCAGGCCCGTCGCGCCGCTGGCAATCGTCACCACCTTGAAGGGGAACGGTGTCAGGCCGGCGATCAGCACGATCCAGGCGCCATACTCGTTATAGGTGATAGCGAACTCGGCGAAGCGTTCGGAGTAGCCGTAGAGTGCAAGTATGGGCCGTGCGACCTGCTCGAAAAGCGCGGCGCCGATGACATATCCTGCAATGGCGCCGAGGACCGAGGTGAGCGTGCAGATCAAGGCGAGCCGCCAAGCCCGCCGGCGATTCGCGATCACCATGGGTATCAGCAAGATATCCGGTGGAACCGGAAAGAATGAACTGTCCGCGAAGGAGACGGCGCCCAGCGCGTAATTCGCCCGTGGTTTGGCGGCGAGGCGAAGGGTCCAGTCGTAAAGAGCTCTAATCATCCTGCGGCTTTCGTTCGATTATGATTGGAGTTGACGCTCGACCCAGCGGGGGTGCGAGCATTTTCAGTTGGCGGCGCTCCTGCACAGCTCTACCGCGGCTCGCTTGGCAAGGAGCCTGTCATCGCCCGGGATTGGGGATCTTCAGGATATGACCGCAGGCCTTGCAGTGGACCGCGTCTAGGTCGTGCTTCTGCAGGGCACATTGCGGGCAGGGATAGACGACCTTGGCCGGCCGGAAGAGGGATTGCCCGAGGCGGACGAACAGGGAAATGCCGCAGATCATCATGACGATCGAGGTGAGCTTTCCCATCGTACCCGGCAGCGTGATGTCGCCGAACCCCGTCGTCGTCACCGTTGCGACCGTGAAGTAGAAGGCATCGACGTAGCCTTCCAGGCCTGATCCGTCACGAAAGAAGAAGGTGTAGACGAAGCCGGTCGACACGAACAGGAAGGTGACGAGGTTGAGCGACGCGCGGACCGTTTCCTCCCACCGGCGCAGCGAACCGCCCAGGAAGGCACGCCAGAACACGTCGTTCCGCGACAGGGTCCAGAGCCGGACGATCCGCAGGAAGCCCCAGTTGGCGAATGTGTACGGGAACATGAGCGTGATCAGGACCACGATGTCGACGAGGACCGCCGGTTCGCGCAACCAGCGCCGACGATCGAGCGATGCGAGCCCGCGCGCCGTCAGCTCCGCCGCGACGACGAGGGCGATGGCATAATCCACCCACAGGAAGATGGCCTGGTCGCGCAGGACCGGCGTGGCCACGAAGAAGGCGATGATCACGAAATCGATGAGAAGGACCGCGCGCTGGTAGCGCAGGGCGCTCTTGCTGCGTCCGTGATACAGAGAGCGCAGACGCCGTACGGCCGGTGACGGGTTTCGACGCTCCGGCCGGTCGGCGGGGAGCGCGGCGTCGCCATCGGTGCCACGATCCGGCGCGCCATAGGCTGGATGGGTCATCGGCCGCGTGTCGGCCCATGCGGTGTACGGGCGGTTCCCGTCCACCGCTTGATCCAAGCGTCCGGCACCCCGGCCACGGAGAGATAGGCGTGTTCCAGAAGCCTGGTCCATGCTTTACCAAAGGCCATGTCGAGCTGGACAGCAAGCCAGGAGGACGGGAGCGACAGAATGAGCGCACCCACCATGTCGAAGGGAAAATGGACGCCTAGGTAGATGCGTGACCAGGCCACCGCGATCCCCGCAATGGCAATGGTCGCGGCGAGCCGCCCCCAGCCAATAAGTACCAGCGTCATCGCATAGGTGAACATGATGAGCCCGTGGTTACTTGGGAAGGAAGGGCTGCCGCGATGGTCGAGCAGCTGATGGCCGAGAGGAATCTGGAAGGGGCGTTGCGCGGGAAAAAGCGCACCGAGAAGGTAGCTCGCAACCAAGGCCAGGATGAGTGACGCAAACAGCGTGAGCGCTGCTCTTCGGGCCGCGCTGCCGCCGAGCACCCAGAGCAGGATAAGGTGCACCGGGACGAGGTAGATCACCAGCTTGGCGGCTAGGAAGGCTGCCCAGGCGAGGAACCCAAAATGCTCTGTCGATGCGTTTAGGGCGAGGAAAAGCGACTGATCGAACGAGTTCATCGAGGGGTATTAGGCAACGCCTCTCTCGGAGGCAACATCGTTTAACAAGGCGTTGCCAAAGCTCGCAAGCGGAAGGGCAGCTTCCGTGCGTCCACTTCACCAGAGCCAACTGCCTCGACGGGGTGGGAAGCCGACAGCTGGCTTTCCAAGGTGCGACGGCCACTTTGCGCCCCCAGCTTAGACGTTGAGGCAGAACTTGCTTTTACCCACAAGCGGACGCTCGCGCACGACACTACGGACGTCGGCAATGCGCCCCGAAGCTGAACGGCAGCCTTCGCCTATCGTAAGCCCAGAAGCGGACTGTCCGCAAACGGCCCCAAAATCAGACAAGCGTATGCCTTCAATGGAGGTAGAATGCGGTTAGGCAGTTTTGATCCGGTAGCGATCTAATGCGCATGTGCCGTGGTCAGCCAGAAGTCCGTTAACCCGGTACTTGGCGCTGAAGCTGTTCGAGCAGTCCGTCACGCACCTAAGCTGAGGCTACCGTGAGAACATGACCAGATGGAGCGGCAGCTCAGAGAAATGGTGCGGTTTTGCCTTTAGGCAGGAATAGCGGAGTAGTCCATCCTCGCGAGGTTCTCTGAGAGTGTCGGACCTTCGGGCACCCAACCGAGCCGTTCGCGGGTGATAGCACCCGAGCCAGGCATGTCGAAGGCGGCAAAGCCCGCCATCCACCCGAAATGCTTCTTCGCCTCGCTTTCCGTCAATGAAGTGACCGGCACGTCCAGCCCATCGCCGATCGCCTCCGCAATAGAGCGGAAGGAAAGGGCCTCCTCGGTCACTGCGTGCCAGCGGGCGCCGGGTTCATGTCGCTCCAGCGCAAGCACGTACAGGCGGGCGACGTCCTCGACGGCGGCGGCGCACCAACGGTTGCTACCGTCCCCGACATAAGCCGAGACGCCCGTTTGCCGAGAAAGCGCTATCAAGGGCGAGACCAACCCCTGCTTTACTGGATCGTGGACCTGCGACAATCGAACGACCCCCACGGAGACGCCGCGCTCCCCGACCGTCAAACCCGCGAGCTCGCTAGCGATGCGGGGCATGAGGTGGTTGCGGTCAAGCACGTCCTCACGCGCGAACTCCCCGGCTCTAGGGCTCCCCATGCCGATGGCCGAGGTAATGAGTAGGGGTCGATCCGACCCAACGAGCACGTCGCCGATCGCCTCGATGACACGCCGATCCTTCTCGCAATTCTCGGCGTACCGCGAGAAATCGTGATCGAACGCCGTGTGGATCACGGCATCAGCAGTCTCGGCGCCTTTGGCGAGTCCCTCCGGATTGCTAAGGTTGCCGCTGTGCACAGCGGCGCCAACCTGCTCCAACCGACGGGCGCCAGCCTCGGATCGAGCGTTGCCGATCACCTGGTGGCCGGCGGCGAGCAGTTGAGGCAGTATACGGGAACCGATAAAGCCGGTTGCCCCGGTCAAGAAGACGCGCATGAAAACCTCCTGTTTGAGGGGAGGAATGTCGCTGCGGACTTCAGCATGTTAAAGTAGTGATCTTATCGGGGTATAGAATTCAACAGGACCGGTCATGCCTGAAAAGTCGACAAACGAGTTCGGCATTTACCTGCGCGATCGGCGGACCCGCCTCGACCCAGCATCGTTTGGCTTTGTCGGCGGCAGACGTCGCACGCCTGGGCTTCGCCGCGAAGAGGTCGCCGCGCGTGCCAATATCAGTCCGACGTGGTATACTTGGCTAGAGCAGGGGCGCGGCGGCGCTCCGTCGGCCGACGTGCTCGATAGGATCGCCAAGGGGCTGATGCTCACCGCATCCGAGCGAGAGCACATCTACATGCTAGGCTTGGGCCGCCCGCCGGAGGTAAGCTACCAGCCGGTCGATGGCGTCAGCCCGCGGCTGCAACGCGTGCTGGACGCGATGCGGTTCAGTCCCGCCATCATCAAGACAGCGATGTGGGACGTGGTCGGTTGGAACCGTGCTGCCGCCGCTTTGCTGACCGATTACTCCAAGCTGCCGAGGGAGGGACGCAACATCCTGCGTCTGATGTTCAGCAGTTCGCGCATCCGCGCCAAGCAGGAGGATTGGGAAAGCGTCGCTCGCTTCGTGGTAGGCGCGTTTCGGGCGGACGTGGCGCGAGCGGGGGCAAGCGGCAGTGCTGAAGCAACGGCGCTCATCGGAGATCTTCGCCGGACAAGCCCCGAGTTCGAGGCGCTGTGGCAGGACAACAACGTAGTCGCACACGGCGAGGGCATAAAGCGCATCCACCACCCGGAAGCAGGTTCGCTCGAGCTGGAGTTCTCGTCCTTCGCGGTCGAGGGGCGGCCCGAACTTGGCATGATCGTATACAACCCCGCTAGCCCTGCGGACGCTGAACGCTTAAGGGCGCTCATCGGCACCAAGACGGCGTGATCCAGCATAACTGCATTGCGGCGGTGCCGATGTCCGCTTGCCGGCCAACCTCATGCAGCTCGCAGTGGTCTGGAAGGGGTCGGAGGCTGAATGGCAGTTACCGTAGACAGCCTTTACTCGGCATACGCTGCGGTGTGGGCTTTCAGCCTTGAGTTGTCATTCGGTGTTGTAGCGGATCCTTTTGGCGGCGCACTCAATGTGGCTCCGCATGGCCGCGCTGGCTGCGCGCGATGAACCGTCGCGGATCGCCGCAAGGATGGCGCGATGCTGTTCCACCATCTCCTCGCTGACCCCGGGCGTGAACACCTCTCGGCGCGCTCGGATCCACTGCTGTTCCGAACGCACGGAGTTGACGAGGCGGAAGACCGCAAGCAGCATGCGGTTGCGGACGCTTTCGGCAATCTTCGTGTGGAAGAGACTGTCCCAACGCTCGTAGGACTCGGCGTCGACAGCCGTATGCGCCCGCTCTACGACGACCTCCATCTCGGCGATCTCTCGCGGTGTCGCGCGGACGGCTGCGAGCCCAGCAAGCATCGGTTCTATAAGCTGCCGCGTCTCGATCAGATCGCTGGGACTGGTGATCTGGCTTAATGATAAATGGTTGGTCGAGCGGTTCGGCATTTCCCGCACGAAGGTGCCATGCCCCTGTTTGCGGTAGACCCGACCCTCTCCCTCCAACCGCGTGAGAACCTGCCGGACGACGCGGCGCCCAACGCCCAGACGTACCGCTATCTCGCGCTCGGGTAACAGCTTGCCGTCTTCGACGAAGTGCTCGTCGCTGGTGGAAAGCGCGTCGCGCAACGTCGATTCGACCTGTTTCAGCTGGTTGGACAAAGCGGACACGTGGCGGACCCATATGATGCGTTGCAAAAGAAAGCGGCGAACCTATCCGAACCAATCCATTAGACAGGCAATTTGCAGGTTTGGTGGGCAGCTGCCACGTTAGCATATGCAATAGCCACATCTGCCGGCAATATGCGGTTGACGGAATGGGTCATGCGCGTTCTGCTATAGGCAAGGATACACGAAGGCGAATGAACCAATTTGATATGGTTCGTACTTTTGGGGATGCTCCGATGCAAAGAAGAACGTTTTTGACCATGGCCGGCTCGGTCGCCGCCTACGGTGCATTCGGTCGAGTGCCAGCCTTTGCTCAGGCAAAGCCGGAAACGCTGTCGATGATGACGTGGGGTGGTCTATGGGGCGACGGGATGGCTCAGAACATCGACGCCCCCTTCGCGGAAGAGACCGGTATCCGCATCGTTCAGGATCGTGGCTCCAGCCCGGTCGAGCGCATCACCAAGTTGCGCATCAGCCTCGACAACCAGATCTACGATCTTGTTCAGCTGGCGGACGGCGTCGTTCCGTTGGCGGAGTCCCAAGGCGTCCTGGAGGATCTGGACCCGGGCTCCGAGAACCTGCCGTTCCTTGCTCAGGTTCCCGAGCGGTTCCGGCGAAAGGGTTGGGTTGCCCAAATCTACTCAGCTCTCGGCATCGCCTACAACCCGGATCTTGTGGAAACGCCGCCCAAAAGCTTCGCCGATCTCTGGAATCCTGAATATGCAGGCGCGATCGTCCTACCGGAGATCACCCATTCGATCGGCCCCTACATCATTCCCATCGGAGCGCTTGCAGCCGGCGCGGACCTGAAGGACGAGGAAGCCGGATTCGCGAAACTGAGCGAAATGGTGGAACTGGATCCGATCTGGGCCAAGGATACCGACTCCATCATGAGCGCGCTCGTCAACGAGGAAGCGGCGATCGGCCTGCTTTACAAATCGCAGACCAACACCGTCATCGAGCAGGGCGGCAACGTCGCGTGGGTTTTTCCCGAAGAGGGAGCGATCTCGTATCTCTCCGGCACGGGTATCGCCCGCAACACACGCAACAAGCAGTGGGCGGAAGCTTACGTGAACTCCACCCTCGATCCGCAAAAGCAGCTATGGGTCGCCGATGTCTTCAACTACAGCGGCACCAACCCCGCGATGATCGATATGCTTCCGGTTGAGTTGCAGGAGCGTATCCAATTTACGCCCGAGCAGTCCGAGCGGATCATCGATCTCGACCAGGAGTTCATGTCGGCCCAGCGCGGCGCCTGGGTCGATCGGTGGAACCGCGTGATAGCCGGCGGTTAGGCCGCCGGCGCGATATCGACATGACCATCGAAGCATACCGCATCCCCGAAGCCGGCCCGTTCGATGCCCGGCCGTTGGCCTTCGCCAATCGCGCGCGCTACCGCGGACTGGGTGCTACGGCACCGGCAGGGGTCCTCGCCGTATCGGCGGACGCCTTGCCGGCGGCTCGCCGGTACGGACTTGTCTTGGAGGCGGCTGCCGGCGGCGCTAGTGCGGCAACGGCGCCTGACTTTCGCGTCGCCATCTATGCGGGAGTCGCCATCGGGTATCCTTACTGGGGATACTACGCCCACGCTTTACTCAGCATCGGGCGGACCTTCGAAGCGATCGATGCGGACGACATTCTGGACGGCGCACTGGACCATATCGACCTTTTGGTCCTGCCGGGCGGGTTCGCCACGTGGGGACTTGATAGGGCCGAGGCCAAAACGGGCGTCGATGATCGCGTTTCCACCTTCATACGGGCGGGTGGTCGGGTACTCGGCTCCTGCGGCGGGGCGTTCTATCTCTCTTCCGGGCGACCGGGCTGGCTCGGCGCGTTGGATGCCACGCCGCGCTTCACGCAGGAGTATCTCTCGACCGGTGCAGGGCTGGTCAGTATCTCCGAATTCGATGAGGGACTTGCAGCCGGACTTCCGGAGGCGGTCGAGTTGCCGTATTTCCATGGGCCGATCTACACATGTGCCACACGTACGGCGCAGACCGGGGCGCGCTTTCGGGACTTTGTCGCCGCCACTGGTGCCTTCATAGAGAACCCCCTGTCGCAAGCCTTCTTCGACCGCGCGATGCACGGCGCGCCTGCGGTGCTTCACGCGCGGATGGGAAGGGGCGCTGTCCTCGCTTTCTCTCCGCACCCTGAAATGGGCGAGTTCGTGCGCAAGGGCATGATCCTCGACACTTACGTTCGCCGCTTCCTGCCGATCAGAGGCGAGCAGGTGATGGACGAGACCGTACGGTTTTTGGGTGGCGACGATAGCGCCGGTTTCCGGTTGATCGAGAACGCCGTCGAGTTGCTGCAGACGATGTCCCCGATTTCGGGTGAGAGCACTAGGCCTCGGCGACCGGAGCCCGAACAGGGAGTGCTCGCGGCGCTTATCGAAGCGATGCAAGGCCATGTCACGATGCTTCTCGACCGGGTCGAGACCATTGGCTCAAATCAGGATCCAGTGTTTCGCTCGCTTCTTGCAAAGGAAGTGGAACGTCGCCGTACGGAACTGGCTGACCTGCTGCCTCGGCTCCACACATGTTTCGTCGCGCGGCGAGCTGCGCCCGACATCGCGCGTGCGTTGGTGGCATCCCTGAAGGCGGCCGGCCGCCACGGCGAACGCGCCGTGGCCGACGGACCGGCCGAAAGTCTGGTCCTGGCAGAGCTGCCTCTCCGGATCTGTTCCGTCGCGGTACGGCTCGAAACGATCGACCGCGCTTTCATCGGAGTGAACGAATGAGCGCCACCCCACAACGCCAGGCGAAAGACGTTCGATTTGCGGGGGTTCGCAAGAATTTCGGCCCTGCGGTCGCCTTGCATACGTTCGATCTCGATATTCCAAGAGGCACGTTGTTCTCTCTTCTCGGCCCCAGCGGCTGCGGAAAGACGACGACGCTTCGCCTGATAGCCGGCTTCGAGCAGCCCAGCGCGGGAACCGTGACGATCGGAGACCGGAACGTGACAGGCGTGCCGGCCCACAAGCGCAATTTCGGCATGGTCTTCCAGAATTTCGCACTGTTTCCCCATCTGTCCGTTTCCGAGAATGTCGCGTTCGGGCTGCAGATGCGCCGACTCCCGAAGGCGGAGATCGGCGAGCGGGTCGCCAAGGCGTTGAGCCTCGTTGCGTTGGATCGCTTCGCCGAGCGTTACCCGAGGCAGCTCTCGGGCGGCCAGCAACAACGCGTGGCGCTGGCGCGCGCCGTCGTATTCGAGCCCGACGTGCTCCTGCTCGATGAGCCGCTGAGCGCGCTCGACAAGATGCTGCGCGACCAGATGCAGATCGAGATCCGTCAGCTTCAGCAGAGGCTTGGCATGACGACCGTCTTCGTCACCCACGACCAGGAAGAGGCCCTGACCATGTCCGATCAAGTAGCGGTCATGAGCGAGGGGCGCGTACAGCAGGTGGGTCCGCCCCGCGCCATCTACGAGAACCCGAGCAATGAGTTCGTGGCCCGGTTTCTTGGCTCGAGCAACATCGTGACGGCGCGCGTCGTCGGCCGCGACGCCGATAGCGTCGTGGCCGATGTTGCGGGATCCCGCGTCCTGCTCGCGCCGTCGCCGGAAACCACCGATGGCACGGTGCGGTTTGCGGTGCGGCCCGAGCGGATCATGGTCGCCAGGGAGGGTGCGGCGGGAGCCGGCGCCGTGTTGCGGCAATGCGTGTTCAAGGGCGCACAGACGCATCTCCTGTTCGACCTCGCGGGAGAGCCGGTGTCGGCGACGGTGCCGAACACCGTGGCCGACGCCCTCGACCTGCAGCCCGGCGAGACGGCCTATCTGACCTGGGAGCAGGGTGCGGCAGTCGTTCTGGCGGGACCCGCAACGTGAAGGGCCGCTATCTCGTCACGGTCGCGGTCGCGGCCCCGCCCGTAGCGCTGCTGGCCGCCTTCTTCGTCGTGCCGCTCGCCTACCTTCTCTATGTCAGCTTCATGAGCAATTCCGATACGGCGCTCTTCGATGCAAGACCCACGATCGAGAATTACACGGTCGTTCTGACGGACCCGTTCTACTGGATGATCATCCAGCGAACACTGTTGGCCACCGGCACCGTCCTGGTTCTCTGCTTCGTCATCGGCTATCCCGTCGCCCTGTACGCGGCGCGCCTCTCGCCCCGTGGCAGGATGCTGATGCTGCTGGCCATGATGGTGCCGCTGATGGTCAGCAACGTGGTGCGGGCCTATGGCTGGGTTGCCATTCTCGGCCGTCGCGGGGTCGTCAGCAGTACGCTGGAGGGTCTCGGGGCTATCGCTCGTCCGGCCCAGTATCTCTACTCCTTCGAGGCGGTGACGCTTGGGCTCCTGACCATTCTCCTGCCGTTCATGATCGTGTCCTTGACCAACTCGATCGCCGCCATCGACAAGACCTACTCCGAAGCCGCGCAATCGCTCGGGGCCGGGCCTTGGCGGTCATTCTGGCGCGTGACCCTGCCCCTGAGCAGTCCAGGCATAGCCTCCGGGTTAATGCTGGTGACGTTTCTCGCCCTCAGCGCCTATGTCAGCATCGCGCTCTTGGGGGGGCCGCGCTACAAGCTGCTCGTCAGTTTCGTGTTCGAGAGTGTGTCGACATTCCGTTGGCCCCGCGCGGCTGCGCTTTCCTTCATCCTGCTTGCCATAGCACTCGTCATCGCTGTTGCGATACAGATGATCGTGCGTCCGCAGCGCGTCCAGGGAAGGGGCGCCTGACCATGGGGACATTCCTGCTCCGGCTCATTACGGGCATCGCATTGGCACTCATCGTGGGTCCGATCCTCGTCGTGCTCGTCGTCGCATTCAGCTCGGGCGCCAGCCTGTCCTTCCCGCCGCCGGGGGTGTCGCTGCGCTGGTTCGTCGCCTTCCTGCAGAACAACGAAATGCGCAACGCCTTCGTGCTGAGCATCGGTCTGGCGCTCGTATCGGCAAGCGCATCGACGGTGCTGGGCCTTCTAGCGGCCGTCCACGTGTCGCGAACGCGGGGAACCGCGTCGAATATCGTGCAGATCTTGACGATGGCGCCGCTCGTGTTTCCGGCACTTATCCTGGGCGTGGCGCTTCTTCTCATGTTCAAGTCGCTTGGCATCGGGATCCTGCCTGGGCTGTTCATCGCCCATGTCGTCGTCTGTCTGCCCTACGCCTTCCGCAGTGTCCTGACGTCGCTGCAGAGCTTCGACCTGACGCTGGAGGAAGCCGGGCGCAGCCTCGGCGCGAGCCCGATGCGCACCTTCATGCTGATCACCCTGCGCATCGTTTGGCCGGGTGTGCTGAGCGGTTGGCTGTTCGCCTTCGTGGTTTCCTTCGGCGAACTCAACACCGCCTTGTTCCTGACCGGGCCCGGCGTGACGACCTTGCCCATCGAGATCTTCAGCTACCTGCAGTTCCAGGGCAATCAGCTGGTGGTCGCCGCGGCGTCGGCGCTTCAGATTCTCGTCATCATCCTTGTCCTTCTGGTCGCCGAGCGCATCGTCGGCGCCCGTCAAATCGTTCAACGGTAACATCATGGCTCCCTTCACCACACGTCCCGAACTGTCCGGAACCTTCGGTGCCGTCAGCACGACCCATTGGCTGGGCACCGGGGTCGGCATGTCCGTCCTGGAACGTGGCGGCAACGCCTTCGACGCCGCCGCCGCATGCGGTTTCGTCCTCCAGATCGTCGAGCCGCATCTGAACGGTCCCGGCGGTGAAGTGCCGATTATTCTGCAGGCAGCCGGACAAGACGCTCCCATCGTCATCTGCGGGCAAGGGGTTGCTCCGGGCCTGGCGACCGTCGATCGGTTCCGCGAACTGGGTCTCGCCATGGTGCCCGGTACGGGCCTGCTACCCGGCGTCGTACCGGGCGCCTTCGACGCATGGATGCTCATGCTGCGCGACTACGGTACATGGCACCTGGAAGACGTGCTTTCCTACGCGATCGGGTATGCGGAACGCGGCTTTCCGCTCATCGAGCGTGCGGTTTCGTCCATCGTGCCGGTGGCCGATCTCTTCCGGCAAAGCTGGACCAGTTCGGCGGAGGTCTGGTTGCCCGCAAACCGCATCCCGCGACCGGGCGCGCTGATGACTACTCCGGGGATCGCGCAAACCTATCGCCGTATCATAGACGAAGCCAAAGCGTCGTCCGCCGACCGCATCGCGCAGATAGAGGCCGCGCGGAACGCGTTCTACCGAGGGTTCGTCGCGGAGGCGATCGACCGTTTCTACCGGACCGCTTCGCTGCCCGACACGTCGGGCCGTGACAACCCCGGCCTGCTACGAGGCGACGACCTTGCCGCATGGTCGGCAACGGTCGAGGAAACCACCTCGTGCACCTATGGCGGCTTGGAGGTGCACAAGACGGGCCCGTGGGGTCAAGGCCCGGTGATGCTTCAGCAGCTCAAGATGCTCGAGTGCTTCGATCTGCCGGCGCTGGACCCGCTCGGCGCGGAGTTCGTGCACTTGCAGGTCGAATGCGCCAAACTCGCCTTTGCCGATCGCGAAGCCTTTTACGGCGACCCGCAAGCATCCGACATTCCGATGGAAACGCTTCTGTCCACAGCCTATGCCAATGAGCGCGTCAAGCTGGTGGGTGCGCAAGCGAGCATGGAACTGCGCGCAAGCCATCTGCCTGACGCCGCAAGACGGCTTGCAGCCATCGCCGCCCGTGGTGGGAGCGAGGTTCCAATGGGACCCGGCGGAGGCGAGGTGACCTTTGCACCCGTACCGGAAATCGAAGGCGATACGGTTCATCTCGACATCATGGATCGCTTAGGAAACGCCGTTTCTGCCACACCCAGCGGCGGATGGTTGCAGAGTTCGCCGGTGGTGCCGGGTCTCGGTTTCCCATTGTCGACGCGCGCCCAGATGTTCTGGCTCGATGACGATCTGCCCTCGACCCTGCGACCGGGAACGCGCCCGCGGACAACTTTAACGCCGACATTGATTACCCGGGAAGGCCGGCCTTGCCTAGCCATCGGTACGCCGGGGGGCGACCAGCAGGACCAGTGGCCGCTGACCGTGCTGCTTCGGCACCTGCATCATGGCTATGCACTCCAACGCGCCATCGATGCGCCGATGTTCCACAGCCGACATTGGCCGGGCTCCTTCTACCCGCGCGAGTACGAGCTGGGCAGCCTGCTTATCGAAGACAGGTTCGCCCCCCATGTGCAGGCTGACCTTCAGGCGCGGGGCCACCTGCTGAACGTGCAAGGCGCTTGGTCTTTGGGCCGCGTCTGCGCTGTTTCGCGCGACGGCGATCTGCTGGGCGCCGCAGCAACGCCGCGCCACATGCAGGGCTATGCGTTGGCGCGTTGATACGAACCGTCGGCCCGCAGTCTTCTCGACCATCTCGTATCGGACGATAAGACTTCGCCGATGACGTATGCTTGAGGCTGCGGAGGTTTTCGCTTTCGGGGTGATCTTACGGTAAGCCCGATGTCCTGAATGGGGTTGGTCGCTGAACGGCGGCTTTCCCCGATCCTTCATTGAAATCGGTCAGTCCGCTGTCGGCCCCGAACCGTACGGGCCATAAACAGCTTCGATGCTCCGCGAATATCGGGAGCGTCTTCGAAGAGGTGGTAGGGAGAAGGGCAACCTTTTGCAGTCCCCTTTACATGCGCGGAAGCTGGAGGATGATGTGGGGATGAGCATAGGCCCGGCGCTTACAACTCGGTGATTCCAGGCTAAAGGCTTCCAGGGCGCGATGCGATTTCCTAGCCACTTCTTCCGCCGCCGCAAGGCTGAGCCGGCCCCAGTGACGCCGTGGCCAGACGGTCCTGCACCCGCCGAAGTTAAGCCAGATCCCGACGGCATGAACCCGATCCTGCGCCTTGCGGACGAGTGGCGCCTACCTCGGCACGAGACGCGCATGGAGGTCGAGGCACGCTGCGGCATTCTACCCGATCCGATCTATGGGTGGCCAGCTCTCGTCCTTTTTGATGCCAAATCCCTGCCAGGCGCAATGGCGCCCTGGACGGCGAGCGCCTTCGAGCGCATTCCGCCTCAGTTTCCCATCACGCGCTTCAGTGTCCTCGCGTGGTTCGAGGACGACGCACACGAGAACTTGCGACGCACAGCCGATTATCTCGAGACATCGCTCGGGCCGGCGCCGGTCGGTCAGCAATGGAACACTGTCGTTGCCAAGTGGCGCTCGGGGCTGGCCGAGGTCTCGCTCACGGTATGGCCGCCAGCCTGGCAGTCGCACGATGTGCAGAACCCCTCCGAGGATCGCGAGCCCCGCATAGGGACCGCCTGCCATGTGACGTTGATGACTGGCTTCCGTTTGGGCCTGAGCGGAACGGAGAGGGAATGGGTTGAAGGCTTCCAACCGATCGCGATCGACGGAAATGTAGGGACTGTAAGCATGGCACGGGCCGGACGCCACGCGCCAAACGAAACGGAACTCGAATACGTGCGTGACCCAGAAGACCTGGTAGAAGACCGGCTCAGGACGCTCGGCGTGTCACGGGACGGCGAGGCGCTCATCGTGGTGTCGGATCAGCTTTACGTCATACCTTGCACTGACATCCTGCGCTTGGAGGTGCTCCGCATGACGCCGGCTAAGGGCGGAGGCGGTTCGTCGCTCCATGCTCATTGCCGGACGAGGGCACCGGGCGCGGACGACCATTCCGTGTTCGTCGCGCAGCACAGCGATCCCAACGGCATGACGGCGCTCGGGCAAGAGCTTGGCAAGCGGCTCGGCTGCTCAGTCGAGATCAGCCCCTATTTTCCGGATTGCTGACCTAATGCGAATGACGGTTCAAATGAATGACGGCTTTCGGGATGGCACAAAAAGCGTTGCTCGGGCTGAAACGGGGTCGTTTGCTGAACGGCCGCTTTCCCATCACCTGAGCCAGAAACGGACAGTCCGTTGTCGGTCCCAGCTCTGCCATCCGTGCGGGCAGACTGGATGGCAAGTTTCCGGCGATGCCGGAAGCACCACGAACGGCTACAATGGGGGTCGGAACCCGCCCTTGCGATCAGCTTGCATTCAATTGCAGTGTCGGCGTTGAGTCACGCGGATCCGGACTTTTCGGTATCGGCGCGGAAGCGTACGAGGAGGTTATCTCCGATGAGGCGTGGTTTCCTGTCAGTCTCCTTTCGGGCAATGAATACAGAAAGGCCGCCGTCGATCGTCGGCGGTCAGGCACGACGAGGCATCGACATCAACGGATTGCTAACGAAGTATGAGAACGTTCTAAAAGCACTGTCGGCATGGGCTGCGGGCAGCGATAACATCCGATGCGTCGTACTTACAGGCTCAGCCGCTTCCAAAACCGCCCATCCGCTATCCGATCGTGACGTCGAGCTCCATGTTCGCGATCCCGCGATCTTTGAACATGACGACCCATGGTGGAGAACGCTCGGCAATGTTCTCGCAGTCGAGCGGCTGGAGAACGGTAACTGCCAGTCGACGCGTATCGTGTACTAGGTCCAGGCAAGCTCGACTTCACTTTGGTAGATATCGGTGACGAGCGCGGCGCCTACGATCGGCCGTTCGAGGTTCTGCTCGATAAGGACGGTGACGGATTACGCTTTGGTGGCGGACCAAATTCGGAAACTTCACGGCCGATAAGCGCGGAGAATGTCGGTGTTTAGTAGCACGACACGCGGCTCGCTACACGGCCCGTTTATCGGCTGGTTCGATAAAGGCAATGGGACGTGACGGGGATTGGTGGTCTATCCGTTGAAAGAGGCTCACCCAAGTGTTGTCGTCTCGATGGCGGAACTTCGCTACGAACATAAGGGTTCCTAATGCAACGCACTCTTCGGCCTGGCTCAGCAACTCATCGCCATAAGCGCCATGAACACCGACGCCATGCTGCACAACCAGATACCCGTTGTATTTGTCCAAGCCTGTTTGAACTAACCGCTGCGTGTCTATCATCGCCAATCCGCTATGTTGCAGCGTGCCCGTAAGTGCTGCTCGTCACGGTTCCAGATACGGAACAGCACTGCTGTTGGATGCACTGCAGCAAACTATTTTCTCATACCCATACCTCCGCTCTGAATATGCAGGGTTTTCCGCGGGTAGCGCTATCGTCTGACGTGCGCCGGCGTTACTCCGAGATCGCAACGAGGTGCCAAAGCGCTCCGGCTGCTGCCGCACCGAGCAATGTTGGAATTACCCCAAGGCGGAAGCGGAAAAGGGCGACTGCAGCAGCGACAAACAGAATGAGGGCGGCGGGATCGACGCTCGTCATCTGCGGCAAGTCCAGGGACAGATAGCCGAGCCGGACCTCCAAGACCTCGCGGAATAGGACATGCAGCCCAAACCAGACGGCAAGGTTCAGTATCACCCCAACTACTGATGCCGTGATAGCGGAAAGTGCTCCCGAAAGCGCGCGATTGCCGCGCAGCCGTTCTATGAAAGGCGCGCCGAGGAATATCCATAGGAAGCACGGCAGGAAAGTCACCCACGTCGTCAGCAGTCCTCCGAGAGTGGCCGCGAGGTATGGGTTCAGGGTGCCAGGATCGCGGAAGGCAGCCAGGAAGCCGACGAACTGCGTGACCATGATCAAAGGTCCCGGCGTCGTCTCAGCCAGCCCAAGGCCATTCAGCATTTCGCCGGGCGCCAGCCAGCCAAAATTGTCCACTGCCTGTTGAGCGACGTAGGCGAGCACGGCGTAGGCTCCGCCGAAGGTGACCACCGCCATTTTGGAGAAGAACACGGCTATGTCGGCGAAGACGTTCTCGGTTCCAAGTGCGAGGATCAAAGCCCCGACGGGGACGAGCCAGAGAGCCAGGAAGACCACCGAGATGCGCAGCGCCCAACCAAGGTTTGGGCGGGTATGCTCGGGCACACCTTCGCCGAGAGCTGAGTCTGAGTCCGACAGCACATCGCCCTTCGAAGCGCTGTGTCCACCACCTCCGGCGAAAGTTGCCGACCCTGAACGGGCGCCGGCGTAGCCAATCAGGCCAGCCGCGACGATGATGGCAGGGAACGGTACGTCGAAAAGAAAGATCGCGGCGAAGGCGGCGCTGGCAATGGCGACCATGGTTCGGTTGCGCAACGCTCTGCGACCAATACGGTTCACAGCTTCGAGCACGATCGCCAGCACCGCCGCCTTGAGGCCGAAGAACAGCCCGGCAACTATCCCAACGTTTCCGAACAAGACGTAGACGAAGGATAGGGCCATGATCGCCAACAGGCCCGGCAGCACGAACAGTCCACCCGCCACGAGACCGCCCTTCGTGCGATGAAGAAGCCATCCGACATAGGTGGCGAGCTGCTGGGCCTCGGGACCGGGCAGGAGCATGCAGTAGTTCAGCGCATGGAGGAACCGCTCCTCGCCGATCCAGCGCTTCTCGTCGACGAGCACCCGGTGCATGAGGGCGATTTGTCCGGCGGGACCGCCAAAGGACAAACAGGCGATCTTGAACCACACCCAGGCAGCTTCCCCGAAGGCAATACCATGAGCGTGGGCGGCCGGGCGGTCGGCATCTGAGAGCCGGGTCACGTGAGCGTCGGTCATGTCATGCTCCTCCCTTCCTGCCCGGCCAATTGTGCGTCTCCTCCGTCGCGTCACGGCACCAGCGGTAGAACGCGTCGTAGAGGATAAGGCCCGCGTTCAGCTGCTCCAGATCGTCGGAAAACATTCGGGAAAGCCCGAGGGAGGCAGCAAGAAGGCCGGGCGCTTCAGTCGCGAGCTCTGGGCGCGCGGTGTCGGCCCCCCGTACCATCGTCGCGAGGCGCAGGAGCGGCGCGGTGCCAAGTGCGAGCTCGTCAACCATGGTGTCGAAGGTGCAGCGCTCCCCGCGGTGACTCCAGAAGACGCTCTCAACGTCGAAGGGCGTTGCGCCGAAGCGCTCGGCAACGGCCTCGACCTCGGGGGGCTGGACGAACAGGAAGACGGCGAAGGGGTCGACAAAGCGGCGGATCAGCCAGGGACATGCGATACGGTCGACCTTGGGTCGGGCCCGCGTCACCCAGACGGTACGACCCTGCTTGTCCCGCCGCGGGAGTTTCCCCTCCGGAACGAGAGGAAGTTCGGCCGCCGCCCATGCATTGTGTCCGCCGTCCAGCGCCTCCGCGGGAATGCCCTCGTGGCGAAGCCAAGCCGCGACCCCGTGACTGAGCCCGGCGCCCGTCCGACAGACCACGACGGCCGTTCGTCCCGTTAGGTCCCTCGACCACGAGGCAGCATCGAGGTGCCCCCGTCGCAGGGCACCGGGAAGGAGGCGTGGGTCGGCGAAAAAGTCCTCGTCGGTGCGTACGTCGACGATGAAGGGTGACTTCGGGGTGCCCACGAGGCGGGCGAGCTTGTCGTGCGTAATGGTAATAGAAGAGGCCATGCCGCGTCCGTCCATGAAATGGATATGGGGGAACGCGATACTTCGACCGTGGCCTCGTGGGGAGATCGCAGTCCCCATTCGTCTACATCACCTGCCTGCATAACCCGTGTCAACGGCCGCTTCGAGCGTTTCTGCAGACCCCTCGTAAACGTCTCGATTGGGGTCGTGAGCGGACCAGGCAAACTTTGCCCGATGATGCGAGCCCAGACGTCAGCTTACCGCCAAGCGTTCACCAGAACCGGACGGTTGGGAATCGGCCCCGAACCAGACGGGCCATAAATGGCTTCCATGGGGTGGAAAGGAGATCTTCCGCTTCCGGCAAATTGAGACATGAAAGCTGCCACTCGTGGCGAGGAATCGTCCAAAGACAAGGACGCCTTCCGTTGCGAGTGCTGCCGGGTTCAAACTGTGTCTAACCCCGTCCACGCAGTGGACAATTGCCATAGGCTTTCGGCCGAGTCCGGATCGCATGCCCACGGACTGACGCCCTTCCTCCCTATGCTCGGCTCGTTGACGACCGCGACGTCGCAGTCCTCGCAGTAGACCCCACCCATGCTGTTAAGCTGCGGGCTCGTGGCGCACCAAACGCTCGTGGCGGCCCCTTGCTCCACCGTCTTCATCCCACGCTCGGGATCGACTATTGGACGGCCCGCTTCGTCGAGTGCGTCGAACGAGGCGATCTCCTCCGCGCTGAGGTGCCGGGCGAGATCGGTGAGGATCTGGCCTGGATGAAGCGAGAAGGCCCTGATGCCGTGACCTTGTCCTCGGCGGTCGAGTGCCATCGCGAAGAGGGCGTTAGCTGTCTTTGATTGGCCGTAGGCAATCCACTTGTCATAGGGACGAACCCGGAAGTCGATGTCCTCGAGATCGACCCCGGCGATCTGGTGGCCGCGCGACGAAACGCTGACGACCCGTGCGCCCCACGCCGCCACGAGAGCCGGCCAGAGGCCGAGCGTAAGCCGGAAGTGGCCGAGGTGGTTCGTCGCGAACTGCGCCTCGTGTCCGTCCGCGTCCCGCGTCTCGGGCGTCGCCATAATGCCCGCGCTGTTGACGAGGATCGACACCGGACGGCCGGCGGACACGACCCGACCAGCGAAGGCGGCGACGGAATACGAATCGACGAGATCCGTGTGCTCGACCGTGGCTCCGACAAGCCCGCGCAAGGCGGTGCTCGCTCGCTCGGGATTGCGCGCCGGCACGATCACCTCGGCCCCCGCATGAACGAGAGCGCGCGTCGTTTCGAGCCCAAGGCCCGAGGCGCCTCCGGTCACAACGGCGAGCTTACCCGAAAGATCGATCCCGGAGACGACCTCCATTGCCGTGCTGGCAGCACCGAAGGAGGAGCCGATGGGCTTTTGCTGGGTCATGCTGTTGTCCTGCGTGAGTTGGCGCGCCATGACTGAGTATGGAGCGTGCACTGAAAGGTAGATGCCAAGCCGAGGCGACCCGCTGGTCGCTTGATACCCGATCACTGTGTCCGCAAAGTCGGGTCCGGATCCGCCGCGAGAGCCTGCGCGACGTGGCGAAGCTTGTCGGGATTGCGCGTGATGTAAATTGCGGTGATCTGGCCACCTTCGATGGCGAGCGCCGTCGTCTGGAGGATATCGCCGCGCTCGCGGCTGACATAGCCGGGGAGCCCGTCGATCCAGACGGGCTCGAGCATCTGCGCCGAGCCTTTCCCCCACTTGCGCTGCACGGTCTCGTATAGCCGTAGGAGGCGGTCCAGTCCTGTGATCGGGTTGATGAATGCCTGAACCTTGCCGCCGCCATCAGAGCGCAGAACTGCGTTCTCGGCAAGAAGCGTGCGCAGCGTCGCGGTGTCGCCGCTTGTCGAGGCTGCGAAGAAGGCGCGCGCGATCCGCTCGCCCTTTTCGCGCTCGACCGGGAAACGTGGCCGGGCGGCCTGAATGTTCCGCCGCGCCCGGGCGGCGAGCTGGCGCACGGCTGCGTCTTCCCGGTCGAGCGCGTCCGCGACTTCACCAAGCGGCATACCGAAGACGTCGTGTAGCAGGAAGGCCGCCCGCTCAAGCGGCGACAGGCGCTCCAATGCCATCATCAGCGTCAGCGTCAGATCGTCCTCGTCCATGCCATCCTCCTCCGCTTCCACCAGCGGCTCGGGCAGCCAGGCGCCGACATAGGTCTCCCGGCGAGCGCGGGCCGACTTCATCTCGTCGAGGCAGAGCCGGGTGACGACGCGCGCGAGGAAGGGATAGGGGGCTGCGATCCCGCTCCGGTCGGCGCCAACCCAACGCAGCCATGCGTTCTGCACGATGTCCTCGGCCTCGCTGCGTGAACCGAGCATGCGGTACGCGATGCGCAGGAGCCGCGCCCGATGCGTCTCGAAGATGACCGTGGCTTCGTCTGCTTGGCGCATGCGCGTTTCCTCGGGGATGGTTTTAGGCTGCTTCAGCGATGATGGCCAGCAATGTGCCCGCTGCCCAGAATACATGGGTTCCTTACGGGCGGTCCGGCGTCGTCAGCTTGGTATCGTCCGTATCCACGACGAAGACGGCAAGGAGCTTGGACGGCTCGACGTCACTGGCGTTGGCGCTGACGCCGTGATGATCGCCCGGCATCTCGACGAAGCTTTCGCCTACGTGGAAAACCTTCTCCGGTCCGTCGTTGATCCGGCTGCGCACTGCGCCCTCGATCACTGTCGCCGTGATGAAGGCGGAGGCCGCATTGGTGTGAGACGGCGAGGAGCCACCCGGACCATACTCCACGAGAACACCGCGCAGGCTCTTGCCCGGAACAGAGGGCAGCGGATGGTCAAAGATAGTCGTGACGCGTGCCTCACCAGTCGCGACATCCGCCGCCATGGCCGGAACGGCAGAGGTGACGGAGACGCAAAGGAGGGCTCTCAGTAGGACGGATCTGAACATGGAGAAGGGCTTTCTTCGTGGATGGGGAAAGGGAAGCTGAGTTCAAGCGGCGGTGAGCCAGTTCTTGAACCGCGTCCGCCCGAGCCTCGCCGCTCCCGCATGCTCGGGAACAAGTGACCCCACCTCGAGCGCGGTGCCGAAGTAGCGCGCCGCCCTGTCGGCTAGTACCTGCCGATTGTCGCCATTGGCGGCGAGGCCGCTAGCCACAAAGTCACGGAACGGTAGGCGGTCGGGCCCGGCGATCTCGATCGTCGCATTGCGCGGCGGAGCAAGCGCGGCATCGGCGAGTGCTGCGGCGACATCGACGGCAGCAATGGGCTGGAAGTCGGCATCAGGAACGATAATGCGACCGCCATCGACGGAGGCTTCAGCGATGGTGGCGACGAATTCGAAGAATTGGGTCGCGCGCACAATGGTGAAGGGGATGCCAGAGTCCCTGATGAGCCGTTCCTGGACGACCTTGGCCCGGAAGTACCCGTTCCCCTCGAGGCGGTCAGTTCCGACGATGGACAGGACGACGTGATGCCTCACGCCCGCCCCGAGCTCGGCGGCGAGGAGGTTGCGACCCGAGCGCTCGAAGAACTCGAGCACCGCGGCATCCTCGAAGGAGGGCGAGTTCGACACGTCGACAACGACGTCGGCTCCGTGGAGGACGTCCGTGAGGCCTTCGCCCGTCAACGCGTTCACCCCGGTGCTCGGCGAAGCCGCGATGGCCTCGTGCCCCTGCCGCGCAAGTTCGGTTGTCAGGTGGCGCCCGATGAGTCCGCTTCCGCCTATCACCACAATCTTCATGGGTTTCCGTCTCCTTGCTCGAGAACGGACCGGGCGGCTCCATGCCGCGCCCTCCTGTCCGTCGAACAGAGGACGAGGCGGGCGGGGCCGGATGTGACATGCCTTGGAAAAAATTAGCGACGTGAAGCGCCGAACTGCGGTCGAGGATGGATTGGCATCTACAGAAGAAGGACGGCGCTGGCGCCGCCCTGGCAGGTAAGACGGATTTGACTAGGCTTTTGCCTGGACCGGGAGGCGGAACGGCGCTCCGAGACGGTTGAACGCGTTCATCGCCGCAATGGTTATCGTCAGGTCAACGAGGTCCTTGGGAGCGAAGGCAGCGCTTGCGGCTGCGTAGGCCTCGTCGGAGGCGTGCGTCTCGCTGACCAGCGTAACCTCCTCCGCCCAGGCGAGAGCGGCGCGGTACTGGTCGGAGAACAGGTGGGGCACCTCGGCCCAGACCGGAACCAGGACCACCTTCTCGAGCGGCATCGTCTTCAGCAGGTCCCGTGTGTGCAGGTCGATGCAGTGCGCGCAGCCGTTGATCTGCGACACGTGCAGGAAGATGAGATGGATCAGCTCATTTGGCAGATCGGTGCTAGTCGTGATGTAGTGGTGGATGCCATAAAGCGCCTTCGCACCCTGCGGTGCCACTTCGTTCCACACCAGCCGCTTGTTCTCGCTCATATTTCGTCCTTGTGCTCGTAACGCCGGGAAGTGACGTTTGAAGGCAGGACGAACAGAGCGATCCGGATGTGACATGCCAGCAGCATTTTCACTCAAATCAGCTCGTATTTGACCCGAACGCATCTACGTTCGCTTCCGATCAAGTTGGGTAGGTCGATGGCCGACTAATGTGGGTCGTAAACGGGCATTGGTAACTTTGCCTGATCAGAAGGCTCTCGACGGCAGCTTTCTGCCGTGCACCTCCTGGAAGCGGACAGTCCGCATTCGACCCTTTCGCTGCCAGTGATCGACAGCGTTTCTCTACCGGCCAATCAAGGCCGAGGAGAACTCACATGGGCCATTCTCAATACGATGACGCTATCCGCGAACGTGCAGCTTGGAATGCAGGCAAGACGGTCGGCACCAAACGTCCGTTCACTCAGAAGCAAATCTGGGCAATTCGCTTTTTCCTCGATCGCGAAAGACGCGTTCGCGACAGAGCGCTGTTCGATCTAGCAATCGACAGCAAGCTCCCCGGCTGTGACCTGGTCAAGATCAGGATCCGCGATGTCGTCGCTGGGCCAGAGATTCGTACTCGCGCAATCGTCGTTCAGCAAAAGACGGGAAGGCCGGTCCAGTTCGAGATTACCAGCGACGTCAGAGCCAGCCTTCAAGCTTGGCTTGAACGCCGAAGAGGTTCCATCGAAGACTATGCGTTCCCTAGCCGCATCGATCACTCCCGCCACATGAGCACTAGGCAGTACGCGCGCCTGGTCGACGAATGGGTGACCGCGATTGGTTTGCGTGCGGAGGAATTTGGAACACACTCGCTTCGTCGCACCAAGGCATCGATGATCTACCGGGCGACTGGCAACATACGCGCCATCCAAATCTTGCTCGGTCACTCCAAGATTGAGAACACTGTTCGATATCTGGGCGTTGACGTGGAGGACGCGCTGCTCTTGGCCGAACGGACCGAGATATGACATTGGGCGGCCATCCGACAAACGCACGGATGGCCGCTGTTGGCATACGGAACGATGGGCTGCGCTGGCTATGGGGGTGGAAAGCCGTCAGTCGGCTTTCGAGCGAAGAGCACTATCATTTGACGTTCCCGTCCTCCGTTCGGAACGGGACACGATGAGGATGCCTGCGGTGAGGATTACCGCCTGCCGATCAGTGTGAAGGCGTCGAGCTTCCTCGGCGTGCGTCGGGGATCGCGCGCGCCCGGTTCCGCGCAACGCTCTCGGCGAACGGAATGTCTGCCTTCGAACGTGAAGTCGAATGCCTTCGGCCTCGAATCGAGGAAAATTCCCGACCAAGGCGCTACTTCTTGCAACGATTTGACAACCTGACTTCGCGACCAATGCGGCCCCCTGGTACTTATCATGTGAGGTTTCGTTAGACGCGCCGAAGTCGCGGAAGCATCTCATCATTGCGGCGACTGCGATCATAAGCTTTATTTCGCAACATTCCGAAATGGGTGTCGCGATGTCAGTTATCGAATCAACCTCGTTGTACCAGAGCGATCTACCGATCGAGCAGAAACTCGAACGTGCTCGAACCGAACTGCTCGACCTCTCAGCACGGAATCGTCTATTGAACGTGCCGCGAATGTCTAAAGCGGCCCGAACGATCGACATCGTCGACGAGCGTTCCGCGGATGTTTACCGCCTGCTCGCGAAGGAAGCGAAGGCGTTCACGTTCGCCGCCGGGCGTCCGGACCGCCCGGGCGTGGAGGGTACGGAGGAGGAAGAGGGCTTGCCCGTTGTCGAACTCGCGCAGCCGGACGAGGCGCACGACGAGGTCGACGAGCAAGGCCGCACCAAGCGGCATGTCGACACAAAGCTTCAGACGCGCATGACCCCGAAAGGACTCCAGAGGCGGCTTCTCGACCTGTACCATGACGCCAGGACGTTGGAGGAGGAGCAGGGCGTTAACGTCCTCTTCCTCGCGCTCGGCATGCTCCGTTGGGTGGATCCGAACAACAAGGAGAACCTTCGGCACGCCCCGCTCGTCCTCGTACCCGTGCGGCTCGAGCGCGGCACTGCGGGCGAGCGCTTCCGCCTGCGGGTGCGGCCGGAGGACCAGACGTCGAACCTGTCGCTCGAGGCCTACCTCGACCGGGTCCACAAACTTCGCCTGCCGACGTTCGAGGGCGGCGACGAGTTCGATCCGGATGCTTACTTCCGCGAGGTTGCCGAAGCCGTCTCGACGAAGGACGACTGGTCGGTCCTCCCCGACGACATCGTTCTTGGGTTCTTCTCGTTTTCTAAATTCCTGATGTACCGGGACCTCGATCCAGAGAACTGGCCCGCGGACGGGCGCATCACCGACCAGTCGACGATCCGGTCGCTGCTGTCCGACGGCTTCGACGCAGGTGAGCCCCTCCTATCGGAGGACGAGCGGATCGACCGCCACATCGACCCAGCGGACATGCTGCACATCGTCGACAGCGACGGGTCGCAGACGCTCGCCGTCCACGATGTCCGCCGTGGCCGCGACCTCGTCATTCAGGGGCCGCCCGGGACGGGCAAGTCCCAGACGATCGCCAACGTGATCGCCTCGGCCGTGGCCGACGGGAAGACCGTCCTGTTCGTCGCGGAGAAGATGGCCGCGCTTGACGTCGTGAAGCGCCGGCTGGACAACGCCGGGGTCGGCGACGCCTGCCTCGAGCTTCACAGCAACAAGGCGAACAAGCGGGGTCTCTTGGAGGAACTGCGCCGGACTTGGGAGCTCGGCTCCCCGCGCGGCGAGTTCCCGTCGAGCCTGGCGGGCAAGCTCCGCGAGGCGCGCGACGTCCTGAACCTCCATGCCGAGCGCATGCACGTGCCGCACGTCGCGTCCGGCCTCACGCCCTACCAAGTGGTCGGGGCGTTGACGAAGCTCAGGCAGGAAGGACAGCGGCCGGTCGACCTGAACCTCGACGGCGCGACGCTCTGGTCGCCCGATGACCTGTCTGCCCGGCGAAGACTCCTCGTGGAGTTGACGCAGCGCGTCGACGAGATCGGCTTGCCCGTCCGTCACCCTTGGCACGGTGTTGGCCTCGACCTTGTCCTGCCGACGACCCTCGAACGGCTGCTGCCGCGCATCGAGGCGCTCCGGTCGGCCGTCGCCGAACTGGAGACCGAATACGCGGAACTAGCTGGGACGCTCGAGCTGGAGCCGAAGCCCGATACGTTCGCGGGGGCAGCCGCGCTGCGCGATCGCGCGGACATCTTGGCCCGTGCGCCCGACCTATGCCCTGAAGCGCTCGGGGCCGCGGCCTGGGGCGACCGGCGCGGGGCGATCGCCGATCTCGTGAGGGCGGGCGCTGACTTCCGAAGGCAGGGCGTGTCCTTGGGCGATGCCGTCCATCCCGCGGCGCTAGGCACGTCCATCGAAGGACTGGAAGCCCAGCTCGCCTGGTTGCCGCGAGACTTTCCGGCGGAGGCGTTCGGCCGGGCCGTCGAGCTCGCCGATCTGCTTCCGCGCTTGCGTGCGGAGGCCAATCGCCTCGCGTCCGAACTGGGTGTCCCAGGCCCGGTCGACACGCTCGCTGCCATCTCCCGCCTCATCACGACGGGCGAGCGCGTGGCGGCCGCACCCGACGCCAGTCCCGAGGCGTTCGCCGCCACCGTCTGGGACCAAGGCGTCGAGCAGGCGGGCGATCTGGCGGAGGCCATGGAGACGCTGGAGCATTCGCGCGCGGCGATGAGCGATCGGATTCTCGACGTCGCCTGGACGACCGAGGTCGCGGCCGCGCGACAGGCGCTGGCGACGAACACCGGGTTCCTGAAGTCGCTGAACGGGGACTACCGCAAGGCAAAGGCGCTGGTCCGCTCCATACTGCGCAATCCCGACATGGCGACGCAGGAGATCATCGAGCTCCTCGACACGCTGATGAAGGGGCAGGCTGCGGCCAAGCGAGTGCGCGACGACGACGCCTTCGGCCGCTCGGCGTTCGGCGCCGACTGGCGGGGCGAGCGCTCGGCGTCCGCGCCTCTCCTCGCGCTCGTCGCCTGGATGCGCACGCTGCGCGGTCTTGGCGCCGAGCCACGGCTCATTGCCGGCCGCCTCGCCGAACGGCAGGTCGTCGGCGAGCACGCTGCACTGGTCCTTCGTCATGTCGACGCCGCCAAGCCTTTGCTCGAAGCGGTGTGGAGGGACCTCGGCTCATCGGCCGGCCCTGCGTTCGACAACGCCGTGTCCGTGGACCGGGCGTCCCTTGACCTCGTTGAGGCCCGGGCACGCAACCTCGCCTGGGCCGATGGCCTCTGCCGAGAGATCATGCGCTCCGTCCCCGAAGCCCTCGCCGACCGCCTCGGTCTCGTCGCGCGCGTCGCGGCGTTGCAGGCCGCAGCCCGGTCGCTCGACGAGCGCGCCGACCTCGGGGGCGAGGCGTTCGGCCCCGTATGGCGCGGCAAGGATTCGGACTGGGACGCGCTCGTGGCGGCCGTCGAGTGGATCGGGGCGCACGGCGACCTTCGGCACCTTGCCGCGCGCCTGCCCGACCGTGCCGCGGTCGCGGAGCGGGCCGGACGGGCCGTCGCCGCGTCCGACACGGCGCAACGCACGCTCGCGGAGGTCGCCTCGTTCCTAATAGCCGACGCCAAGAGCCTGTTCGGTGTCGAAGGCCACGGCGACGTGGCGCTCGCGCGTTGCCATGAACGGATGGAGATTTGGCTCGCCAACGCCGAGCAGCTTTCGAAGTGGGTCTCCTACCGCGATCGGGCGGACCGGGCCCGAACGGACGGCATGTCCGTGTTCGTCGACCACCTTGAGGACGGTCGCCTTTCGACGCCAGAGACGCTTCCATCGTTCGAGATCGCCTACCACGAGGCGATCCTCGACGAACTGATCCGTGCGAACCCCGAGCTTGGCCGCTTCGACGGCAACCTCCATGGCCGGCGGGTCCGCGAGTTCGCCAATCTCGACCGCGAGCGCATCAAGGCTGCCAGCCTGGAGGTCGTGCGCGCCCACCATCGGCGCATCCCGCCGCGCGACGGCGGCGTCGGTCCGGTTGGCATCCTGCGTGGTGAGATGGCGAAACGCAGCCGTCACATGCCGATCCGCCAGCTCATGCAGAGGGCGGCGCCTGCAGTACAGGCGCTGAAGCCCGTCATGATGATGAGCCCACTCTCGGTTGCCCAGTTCCTGACGCCAGGCAAGCTGTCCTTCGACCTTCTCGTCATGGACGAGGCGTCGCAGATCCAGCCTGTCGATGCATTGGGCGCGATCGCCCGCGCCGGGCAGGTCGTCGTGGTCGGCGACGAACGCCAGCTCCCGCCGACCAAATTTTTCTCAAAGATGACGGGAGGCGCCGAGGACGACGATGACGAGGAGGGTGCGCAGGTCGCCGACATCGAGAGCATCCTCGGGCTGTTCACGGCCCGTGGGCTGCCGCAGCGCATGCTGCGGTGGCACTACCGCAGTCGTCACCAGTCGCTGATCGCCGTTTCCAACACGCAATTTTACCAGAACAAGCTCTTCATCGTGCCGAGCCCCTATACGGCCGAAGCCGGGATGGGGCTCCGCTTCCACCACGTGCCCGACGGCGTCTTCGATTCCGGTGGGACATCGGTGAACGCCGTCGAGGCGAGGATTGTCGCCGAGGCGGTCATAAGGCATGCCAAAACGAACCCCGGGCAATCGCTCGGCGTTGCGTGCTTCTCCGTGTCCCAAAGGCGAGCGATCCAGGACGAGGTCGAACTCCTCCGCCGCCTGAACCCAGATACCGAGGAGTTCTTCCACGCCCATGCCTCAGAGCCGTTCTTCGTCAAGAACCTCGAGAATGTGCAGGGCGACGAGCGCGACGTGATCATGATCTCCGTCGGCTACGCCAAGAACGCCCAAGGGTACATGGCCATGCGGTTCGGCCCACTCGGAGCGCAAGGCGGCGAGCGACGTCTGAACGTACTCATCTCCCGCGCCAAGCGGCGCTGCGAGGTCTACGCCTCGATCACCGATGAGGACATTGACCTCGAGCGCGGCAAGGGCGCGGGCATCTTCGCGTTCAAACTCTTCCTCCACTACGCGAGGACCGGACGGCTCTCGATCGCTCAAGCGAGCGAGCGCAACATGGACAGCGTCTTCGAGGAGCAAATAGCGACCGCACTTCAGGCGAAGGGTTACCAGGTCCATCCACAGGTCGGCATAGCCGGGTTCTTCGTCGATCTTGCCGTATCCGATCCGGAGTGGCCCGGACGCTACCTCATCGGCATCGAGTGCGACGGCGCATCCTACCACGCGTCGAGGTCTGCCCGGGACCGGGACCGTTTGCGGCAATCGGTTCTCGAGGACCATGGCTGGATCATCCATCGGATCTGGAGCACCGACTGGTTCCAGCGGCCGCAGGAACAGCTCGAAAGAACGGTCGCCGCGATCGAGGCCGCGAAGGCCGAATTGGACGAGCGGATGGAGCGGGGCCTGGCTTCCCACCGCGCGGTGCCGATCGAGATCGTCACGGTAGATCGCGGCGAGGTCACCGAGGTCGGTCTCGGCGACACCGTTCCCGAGGGTCGCGCGGCCCCTATAGCCTACATCGAGGCCACGCTGACGCGCCCTGGATCATACGAGTTGCACGAGACCCCCGTCGGGACCATGGCAGACCTCGTGACGCAGGTCGTCCAGGTCGAGTCCCCAGTCCACGTCGACGAGGTCGTCGCCCGCATCCGCGACGCCTTTAAGCTCCAGCGCGCCGGCGCTCGGATCCAGGCCGCCGTCGAACAGGGCATCGCACGCGCCGTCGCCCACCTCGGGATCGTGCGTCAAGGAGCGTTTCTCGCGTTGGCGGATGCCGAAGCGACCGTCCGCAACCGGCGCGACGCGCTGTCGCTCGGCTTGCGGAAGCCCGAGTCCTTGCCTCCGGCCGAACTCCAGGTCGGCGTCATGCGCATCGTGACCGACAACTTCGGGGCGACTGACGACGAGGTCGCGGGAACACTTTCTCGCCAGCTCGGTTTCAAGGCGACCAGCGCACAGCTCCGCTCCGTCATAAACGCCGCTATCAAGGCTCTGTTGGGGGAGGGGCGGTTGCAACGCCGCGACCAAATGCTCGTAGCGTCGGCTCCGGTCGCACCGGACGATGTGGCTACGGAGGCAGGCTAGCACGGCTAGCAAGGGTGTTTCAGGGACGTTTGCCGCCGCACCGGCGAACTTCCTACCTGCCTTGAACCAAGTCCGTTAGGAGTAACCAGTCACGAGGCTTGTTCCTCGAAAGGCTCGAACCGTTCGAGACCGAACGGTCGGAGGCTGTCGATACCTCTGGGTGCGAAGATCAGCGTCCCCCACTCGGTAAGGAGCGACGTGTCCGTCGCTTGCTCGACTAAGCTTTCCGTTCAAGCCAGCGTCGCTGAGCCTCCGACAGTTTCTTCACCGATAACGCTCACCCACCCGACTCGGACTGCACCTTTACAATCACACTCCACACATTCACGCACGTTGCACGCAGCCTAACCGCACGCCGCTGGAGGATCGCGCATCGTCATCAAATGCTGTAAAGATTCACGGAGTACGATTTGCTACAGCCGTGGCCGCTGGAACCCCACCGGAACCCCGGTTGGTTTTTCGAGGCATTTATCACTTATCTTGCCTCGAAAAACTCAATGATTTCAGGTGTTTCATGGTGAGCGCGGTGGGGCTCGAACCCACGACCCCATGATTAAAAGTCACGTGCTCTACCAACTGAGCTACGCGCTCACAACGCGTCAAACGAGTCGCGGAAACGGGCGGACCATAGGCATGGCGGTCTTGCGCGTCAATGCCCAGTTTGCCATGTCGGCCAGCCGGTTTGCGTGGCGCGGGCGGGCGCGATAAGAACGCCTCGCGATCCAACGAAGACGGCGTGCCGATGCTGGAATTATCATACCCGACAGCCGTACTGGCCGGTGCGCTCTCGTTCCTGTCGCCCTGCGTGCTGCCCCTGGTGCCGCCCTATCTGTGCTACATGGCGGGCGTGTCGGCCGACGACCTGCGCGCCGGCCACACCGCCGCCGCGCGGGTACAGGGGCGGGTCGTGGCCAGCGCCGTCGTCTTCGTGCTCGGCTTCTCGAGCGTCTTCATAGCCCTTGGCGCCGGCGCATCCAGTATCGGCCAGATCCTTCGGCAAAACCTCGACTGGCTGGGTATCCTGGCGGGCGTGGCGATCATCGTCATGGGTCTCAACTTCCTCGGCGTCTTCAGGCTTTCCTTCCTGTCGCGGGAGATGCGCGTGGCGGCGCCCGACAAGCCACGCAGCTTCTGGGGCGCCTATCTGATGGGCCTTGCCTTCGCTTTCGGGTGGACACCGTGCATCGGCCCCGTCCTCGGCGCGATCCTGGGGCTTGCCGGGGCGCAGCAGACGGTGGGCGAGGGCGCCGTCCTGCTCGCCTTCTATTCGGCCGGCCTCGGCATCCCGTTCATTCTGGCGGCCGCGTTCTCCGGCGTGTTCCTGCGCGGGCTCGGACGCTTCCGCGCTTATTACGGCACGGTCGAGAAAGCCATGGGCGGGCTCCTCGTCGTGACGGGCATCCTCTTCCTGACCGGCGGCATGCAGACGATGGCGTTCTGGCTGCTGGAAACCTTCCCTACGCTGCAGATGATTGGCTAAAGCGGTTAAGTGTTGCCGCGGATCGACGAACGGATACTCATGAGCAGAACCTGCCTGACCATCATCCTCGCTGCCGGCGAAGGAACGCGGATGAAATCCAGCCGCGCCAAGGTGCTGCACCCGGTTGCCGGTTTGCCGCTGGTCTGCCACGTGGCGGCGGCCGCCGAAAAGGCCGGCGCCGACGCCATCGCAGTGGTGACGGGGCGGGATGCCGAGGCCGTGGAGGCGGCAGTCGCCGTTCATCACGGCGAGGTGCAATCCTTCCGGCAGATCGAGCGGCTCGGCACGGCCCATGCCGTTCTTGCCGCAGCGCCCGAGATCGAGCGCGGCTATGACGATATCCTCGTCCTGTTCGGCGATACGCCTCTGCTGACGGGCGAAAGCCTGGCAAAGGCGCGGGGGCAACTCGCCGCCGGTGCCGGCGTGGTCGTCTTTGGCTTTCATTCCAAAACTCCAACGGGTTACGGACGATTGCTGACCCAGGACGGCGAGTTGCTCGCCATCCGGGAGGAAAAGGACGCATCGCCGAAAGAGCGGGCGGTCACCTTCTGTAATGGCGGGTTGATGGCGATGGACGGTCGACGGGTCGCGCCGCTGCTGCGCGACATCGGCAACGGGAATGCCAAGGGTGAGTATTACCTGACCGATATCGTGGCGCTGGCGCGCGCGGCGGGCGAGCGGGTCGTAGCCCTGGAGACCGAAGAAAGCGAGTTGCAGGGTGTCAACGATCGCGCCGACCTGGCCTGCGTCGAAGCGGCCTGGCAGGCGCGGCGGCGCGAGGAAATCATGGAAGCCGGAGTGACGATGATCGACCCGGCGACGATATTCCTGTCCTTCGATACGCGCATCGGCGCCGACTGCGTGCTGGAGCCGAATGTCTTCTTCGGCCCGGGCGTCTCCATCGGCCCCGGATGCACCATCCATGCCTTCTGCCACATCGAAGGCGCAACGCTTGCGGGCCATTCGGAGATCGGGCCCTTCGCAAGGCTGCGCCCCGGCACCGAGCTGGCGGACAAGACGAAGGTCGGGAATTTCTGCGAAACCAAGAACGCCAAGGTGGAGCGGGGGGCGAAGATCAACCACCTGTCCTATATTGGCGATGCGCGCGTCGGCGCCGAGGCCAATATCGGCGCGGGCACGATCACCTGCAACTACGATGGCGCGCTGAAGCATCATACGGACATCGGCGCCGAGACCTTCATCGGTTCCAACTCCTCGCTGGTCGCGCCGATCACGATCGGCGATGGAGCCTATGTCGCCTCCGGAAGCGTCGTGACCGAGGACGTGCCGGCCGATGCCCTGGCCTTCGGTCGCGCGCGACAGGTGGTCAAGGAAGGGCGGGGCCTTGCCATCCGCCAGCGCAACGCCGCCGCCAAGGCTGCGCGGAATGCGGCAAGGCAGTCGGGTTGAGCGCCTTGCAAGGCGAAACGATCGGACATCAAAATTGACACCCCTCGTACGCCGCTTCCGCTAAATCTCTCGTCAAACGTATCGCGTCGGTTTCTGGAGCAATCCCATGTGCGGCATCATCGGCATCGTCAGCAACCAGCCCGTGGCCGGACGCCTCGTGGATTCCCTGAAGCGCCTCGAATATCGCGGCTACGATTCTGCCGGTATCGCAACGCTGGATGGCGGTCGGCTGGATCGTCGGCGCGCAGAGGGCAAGTTGCGCCACCTCGAGGCGCGCCTTGCGGAAGCGCCCCTGCCGGGAACCATCGGCATAGGCCACACGCGCTGGGCCACGCATGGGGCGGCCACCGTGGCCAATGCGCACCCGCACGCGTCCGGACCGGTCTGTGTCGTGCATAACGGCATCATCGAGAATTTTCGCGAGCTCAAGAACGAGTTGATCGCCGACGGCTTCACCTTCGAGAGCGAAACCGATACCGAGATCGTCGCCGTGATGGTGGCGCGCGAGCTGAAGCAGGGCGCCTCGCCCCGCGATGCCGTGTCGCGCATCCTGCCGAGGCTGGAAGGCGCGTTCGCCCTGGCTTTCCTGTTCGAGGGCGAGGAAAACCTCATGATCGGTGCCCGGCGTGGCAGCCCGCTGGCCGTGGGCTCGGGCGAGGGCGAGATGTTCCTCGGCTCGGATGCCATCGCCCTGTCGCCCTTCACCGATACGGTGCGTTACCTGAACGATGGCGACTGGGTGGTGCTCGGGCACGACCATGCCGAAATCTTCGACGCCGAAAACAGGCCGGTGGACCGGCCGGTGCGACAGGCGGTGGGCAAGAGCTTCAACGTCGACAAGGGCAATTACCGCCACTTCATGCAGAAGGAGATGTTCGAGCAACCGGAAGTCATCTCCCATACGCTGGGCGCCTATGTGGACATGGCAAGCGGGCGGACACGCCTGCCGGCCGGCGCCGACATCGATTTCGGCAAGGTGCGGCGCATCGCGCTGTCGGCCTGCGGAACGGGCTACTATGCGGCGCTGGTGGGCCGCTACTACTTCGAGCGTTATGCCCGCATCGCCTGCGATCTCGATGTCGCTTCAGAGTTCCGCTATCGCGAAAGCCCGCTCGACGGCATCGACCTGGCGCTCTTCGTTTCGCAGTCCGGCGAGACGGCCGATACGCTGGCTTCGCTGCGCTATGCAAAGTCGCAGGGCGTACCAGCTGCCGCCATCGTCAACGTGCCGGAATCCACCATCGCGCGCGAGGCCGATGTCGTGTGGCCAACCCTTGCCGGGCCCGAGATCGGCGTCGCTTCAACCAAGGCCTTCACCTGCCAGCTTACCGCCCTGGCCGCCCTGGCGATCCGCGCCGGGGTGGCGCGCGGCGTGATCGATGACGCAGAAGAACTCGAATTGACCCGTCAACTGATGGAAATCCCGCGGCTGGTGAACGAGGCGCTGGCGCTGGAGCCGGAGATCGAGACGCTCGGCCACGACCTGGCAGGCAAGCGACACGCTCTGTATCTCGGCCGCGGATTCTCTTTCCCACTGGCCCTCGAAGGCGCATTGAAGCTGAAGGAAATCAGCTACATACACGCCGAAGGTTATGCAGCAGGCGAGCTGAAGCACGGGCCGATCGCGCTGATCGACGAAACGATGGACGTGGTGGTTATCGCCCCGCACGACCGCGTCTTCGACAAGACGGTTTCCAACATGCAGGAGGTTGCGGCGCGCGGCGGCCGTATCCTTCTCATTACCGATGCGCCGGGTGCCGAAGCCTGCGCCATGCGCGACCTGCGGACGCTGGTCCTGCCGGTCATGCCGGAAATCCTGACGCCCATCGTCTATGCCGTACCGTTGCAGATGCTGGCCTATCATACGGCGGTGCAGATGGGCACCGATGTCGACCAGCCCCGCAACCTCGCCAAGTCCGTCACGGTGGAGTAGTCATCCGGAGCGCAACAGGCGCACCGCCTCATCCTTGCCGAACAGATACAGGAGGGCGCGGACGGCCTGTCCGCGCGGCGAGGTCAGATCCGGATCCTGTGTCAGGAGCAGGCGCGCGTCGTCACGGGCGATCTCCATAAGGGCGGAATGCTCTTCCAGACGGGCGATGCGAAAACTCTGCATGCCCGATTGTCGCGTGCCGAGAATGTCGCCTTCGCCCCGCAGGCGCAGGTCCTCCTCCGCGATCCGGAAGCCGTCTTCCGTTTCGCGCATGATGGCCAGCCTGGCATGGGCCGTCTGCCCCAATGGTCCGCGGTAAAGAAGAACGCAAGTGGAGGCGCGCGTTCCACGGCCGACACGCCCTCGCAACTGGTGAAGTTGCGACAGGCCGAAGCGCTCGGCATGCTCGATCACGATGATGGAGGCCTCCGGCACGTCGACGCCGACTTCGATGACGGTCGTCGCCACGATCAGCTTCGTATCGCCCGCCTTGAAGGCCGCCATCGCGGCGTCCTTCTCGTCACCGCTCATCTGGCCATGGACCAGCCCGACCTTGTCGCCGAACCAGCTTTTCAGCGTCTCGTACCGCTCCTGTGCGGCGGTCAGGTCGCTTTTCTCCGATTCCTCGACGAGCGGGCAGACCCAGTAGACGCGGTCGCCGCCATCCATCGCCTTGCCGATGCGTTGCACGATTTCGCCGATCCGCTCGGTGGAGACGGCCACGGTGGCTATCGGCAGCCGGCCGGCCGGCTTGCCGGACAGCCGGGAAACGTCCATGTCGCCGAACGCCGCCAGTACGAGCGTGCGCGGGATCGGCGTCGCGGTCATGACGAGAAGGTCGGGCGCAACGCCTTTCCTGGTCAGTTGCAGGCGCTGATGGACGCCGAAGCGATGCTGCTCGTCCACCACGACGAGGCCGAGATTGCCGTAGGCGACATCCGCCTGGAACAGCGCATGCGTTCCGACCACGATGTCGACCGAGCCGTCGGCCATGGCCTGCAGCTTGCGTTCGCGTGCCTTGCCGCTGTCACGCCCGGTCAGCAGCGCGATGGACATGCCGGCCTTGGCGCATATCGCCTCCAATCCGGCAAAATGCTGACGGGCAAGGATCTCCGTCGGCGCCAGCAAAGCGGATTGCGCGCCGGATTCACGTGCGGCGGCCATCGCCATAAGCGCGACGACCGTCTTGCCGGCGCCGACATCGCCCTGCAGCAGCCGAAGCATTCGATCGGGCGCGGCCATGTCGGTGTAGATTTCCTGCAGCGCCGCGTCCTGCGCTTCCGTCAGCGTGAAGGGAAGCGCATCGACGACGCGCGCACGCAACGCGCCGTCGCCGCCAAGGCTTTGGCCGCGCAGCTTGCGCATGCGCTGACGCGACAGGGCAAGCGCCATCTGGCTGGCGAGGAACTCGTCATAGGCTAGGCGTTGGAAGGCCGGGCTCTTCGGTTCCGCATGGTCCGGGGTTTCGGGGTTGTGGATCTGCAGCAGCGCTTCCGCGAAGGCAGGAAAGCGCTGGCGCGCCAGTGCCTGCGGCTCTATCCATTCCGCCAGCGGCGGAACGCTCGTCAGCGCCGCCTCCACCGCCTTGCGCAGGGTGCGCGGCGACAGGCCCGCCGTCATCGGGTAGACAGGTTCCACCAAGGCGAGATGTTCCGCCTCGTCCAGCGGCGCGACGAAATCCGGATGGACCATGGACGGGCGGCCGTTGAACCGCTCGACCTTGCCGGAGACGAGAACGTCGGCCTCCAGCGGCAGAAGTTTTTCGATCCACGGCCGGTTCGGCCGGAAATAGGTGAGGGTGATTTCTCCGGTCTCGTCGGTCGCCAGGATTCGGGCGGGCTGGTTGCCGGCCTTGCCGCCGGGAAAGAAGTGCCGTGTCACGCGCAGCGCCAGGCTGACGATCTCGCCCTCCGGCGCATCGGCCACCGCGACGCGCCTTCGCCTGTCGATCACACCGGAGGGCAAATGGAACAGGAGGTCGCGGACCCGTGCGTCCCCGCCACCGGAGGGCGCGACAAGGCCAGCCATTGAGGCAGCCACCTTGGGCCCGACGCCGGGCAGGCTCGTGATCGGCGCAAAGAGAGGATCGAGGGCGGAAGGGCGCATGCCATTCCAATACCCCGGCAGGCCGCAGATGCAAGCGCCGGGCTTTCCGTTTGCGTCCGCGATGCCCTATATGTGCGCGCTCGTGCTGCAAGGAGCCGCAAGGAAAGACGATGACAGGTATCGGCCGTACATCCAGCGATCTCGACCCGCGCAGGCGCAAGGTGCTGTTCCGCTCCTGGCATCGCGGCACGCGCGAGATGGACCTGGTGCTGGGCCGCTTCGCCGATGCCGAGATAGACCGGCTGAGCGAGGATGAACTGACCGTCTACGAGGCGCTCATCGAAGCGCCCGACCGGGAAATATTCTCGTGGATCACGGGTACGGAGCCGACGCCGGCCGAATACGATACGCCGATCTTCCGGCGCATCCGCGATTTCTATGCGCTGCCGGAAGGCGATGCGCGATGAGCCAGCCGGCGGATTTGAAGAAAGGGCTGTCCAGGGACGGCGCGCTCGCCATCGGCAATGTGCTGGACGGCTATGTGCCCTTCATCCTGGCCGAGATCGCCCGCCACCGGGGCGGCGATCGGCCGATCGTCTTCGTCATGCGCGACGGCGGCTCCATGGGAGAGGTCGAGGATGCCTTGCGCTTCGTCGCCCCCGAGCTTCCCGTGTTGACGCTTCCCGCCTGGGATTGCCTGCCTTACGACCGCGTCGGCCCGTCTTCCGGCACGGCGGCCACCCGCCTTGCCGCCATGACGGCCATCGGCGAATTGCGGACCCAGCCGCACCGCGCCGTGATCCTGACGACGGCGAACGCCCTTCTGCAACGCATGCCGCCGCTTGCTGCGCTGATGGACGAGACGATCCGCGCCAAGGCCAGCGGCCGCGTGCCGATGAACAAGATCGTCGACGCGCTGCAACTGGGCGGGTTCGAGCGCGTCACCACCGTGCGGGAAGCCGGCGAATTCGCGGTGCGCGGCGGCATACTGGACCTGTATGCCCCCGGCGAGGACGAACCGGTGCGCCTGGATTTCTTCGGCGATACGTTGGAGACGATCCGCAGCTTCGATCCGGCCACGCAGCGCAGTACCGGCACCCGCAAGACATTCGAGCTTGCGCCGGTATCGGAGGTTTCGCTGCGCGAGGAGTCGATCTCGCGGTTCCGCAGCAATTACGTGCGCCGTTTCGGGGCGCCCTCGCGCGAGGATGGGCTCTATGCGTCCATCTCGGAAGGCAAGCGCTTCGCCGGCATGGAGCACTGGCTGCCGCTCTTCCATGAGCGGCTCGAGACCATGTTCGATTATGTGGACGGCTTTCCGATCGTACTCGACCATCTGCTGGTAGAGGCCGCAGGCGAGCGCCGGAAGCTGATCGACGACTATTACGAGGCGCGGCGCCGATCCATCGCGGCCGAGAGCGCCGGAGGCGTGCCGTACAATCCCATCGTCCCGGACGAACTGTACCTTCCGATGGACGAGCTGAACGACCGGATCGCGGCATCCGGCCCCGTGCGCCTGTCGGCCTATGCGCTGACCGATGCCGGCGGCGCCGATACGTTGAACCTCGACGTGACGCGCGGCCGCAATTTTGCCGGCGAGCGTCAGGCCGGCGACGTCAATGTGTTTTCCGCGGCGGTGGATCATATTTCGCGGCTGCGGGCCGACGGCAGACAGGTGATCCTGGCCGCCTGGACCGAGGGATCGCGGGACAGGCTCACCCAGATCGTGGAAGAGCACGGGCTCGGCAACATCAAGCCCGTGGACAATCTGAAGCAGGCGCTGGAAATCGGCCGCAATACGGTGGCCACCGCCGTCCTCGGGGTGGAAGCGGGGTTCGAGACGCAGCGCATCGCTGTCGTCGGCGAGCAGGACATACTGGGCGACAGGCTCATTCGTCGGGCGCGGCGGCGCAAGCGCGGATCGGATTTCATCAGCGAGGTGTCGGGCTTGGCCGAGGGCGACATCGTCGTCCATGTGGATCACGGCATCGGGCGCTTCGTCGGCCTGCGCACGATCGAGGCGGCGGGCGCCCCGCACGATTGCGTGGAGCTGCGCTACGCCGGAGACGACCGGCTGTTCCTGCCGGTCGAAAATATCGAACTTCTGTCGCGCTATGGCGGCGAGGGCTCCGAGGCCAACCTCGACAAGCTCGGCGGCGGCGCATGGCAGGCGCGCAAGGCCAGGCTCAAGCGTCGGCTCCTGGACATGGCGGGCGAACTCATTCGCATCGCCGCGGTGCGCCAGACGCGCGGCGCGCCCAAGCTGCTGCCGCCGGAAGGGCTGTGGGACGAGTTCCAGGCGCGCTTTCCCTACGAGGAGACGGACGACCAGCTTGGCGCCATCGAGGCGGTGGCCGACGATCTCGGCGCCGGCCGGCCGATGGATCGCCTCGTCTGCGGCGATGTCGGCTTCGGCAAGACGGAGGTGGCGTTGCGGGCGGCCTTCATCGCCGCGATGAACGGCCTGCAGGTTGCCGTGGTGGTTCCGACGACGCTGCTGTCCCGCCAGCACTACAAGACGTTCGCCGAGCGGTTTCGCGGTTTGCCGTTGACCGTGGCGCAAGCTTCGCGGCTCGTGGCCGGCAAGGAGCTGTCCGCCACGAAGAAGGGTATCGAAGAGGGCACTGTCGACATCGTGGTCGGCACCCATGCTCTGCTGGGCAAGTCCGTCGACTTCAAGAATCTCGGTCTGCTGATCATCGACGAGGAGCAGCATTTCGGCGTCAAGCATAAGGAACGGCTGAAGGAACTGAAGTCCGACATCCATGTGCTGACGCTGTCGGCGACGCCGATTCCGCGCACGCTGCAACTGGCGCTGACCGGGGTGCGTGAATTGTCGCTCATCACGACGCCGCCGGTGGACCGGATGGCCGTACGTACCTTCGTTTCGCCCTTCGATCCGCTCGTCGTGCGCGAAACCCTGCTGCGCGAGCGCTATCGCGGCGGCCAAAGCTTCTATGTCGCACCCCGCCTCGCGGACCTGGCCGGCATCAAGGAGTTCCTGGACGAGCAGGTTCCCGAGCTGAAGGTGGCCGTGGCGCATGGGCAGATGCCGGCGGGAGAGCTCGACGACATCATGAACGCCTTCTACGAAGGCCAGTACGACGTGCTGCTGTCCACCACCATCGTGGAGTCCGGGCTGGATATCCCGACGGCCAACACCATGATCGTGCATCGTGCCGACATGTTCGGCCTCGCGCAGCTGTACCAGCTGCGGGGACGCGTCGGCCGCTCGAAGCAGCGCGCCTACGCGTTGCTGACCATTCCGGCCAACAAGACGCCGACGGCGGGGGCCGACCGTCGATTAAAGGTCCTGCAGTCCCTGGACACGCTTGGAGCCGGCTTCCAGCTTGCCAGCCACGACCTGGACCAGCGCGGCGCCGGCAATATCCTCGGCGAGGAGCAGAGCGGCCATGTGAAGGAAGTCGGATTCGAACTTTACCAGCAGATGCTGGAGGAGGCGGTCGCCGAAATGAAGGGCGAGGAGCCGGAGACCAATGGCATCTGGTCGCCGCAGATCACGCTCGGTACCGCGGTGATGATTCCCGAAAGCTACGTGCCCGACCTGCAATTGCGCATGACCTTGTATCGGCGGCTGGCAGACCTGACCGACGCCAAGGAAATCGATGCCTTCGGCGCCGAGTTGATCGATCGGTTTGGCCCGCTTCCCGCGGAAGTGGACCACCTTCTCAAGGTGGTCTTCATCAAGGCCCTGTGCCGCAAGGCCAATGTCGAGAAGCTGGATGCCGGGCCAAAGGGCGTCGTCGTACAGTTCCGCGACAAGAACTTCGCCAATCCGGCGGCGCTGGTGCGCTTTATCGGAGAGCAGGGCGTGTCCGCCAAGATCCGGCCCGATCAGTCCATCGTCTTCATGCGGGATTGGCCGAAGCCGGAACAGCGTCTCAACGGCGCCGCCGTCATCGCCACGCAACTGGCGCGCATGGTGGACAAGGCTGCCGAAACGGCGAAGGCCGGATGAAACTAAAAACGGCAGGAGCCCGATGGGCTCCTGCCGTCTGTGCGTCGCGACGAATCTGTCGAGTTCAGCTACCCGTGCGGATTAGCATGAAGGCGGGGATTTCCTCGCCGAAGCCGACCGGCGTCGGCTCGTTTCCATGGTCGCTGCCGCCGCGGCTGCGGCCGCCACGGGAAGGCTCCTGCGCGCGGCGCGCCGTGCCTGCAGGCTCCGGAGCCCGACGTGCGCTTTCGGTGGGCTTGTCCGCCCGTTCGGCCTTCACAGGCTTCGCCGCGGCTTCATCGCCGGCCTCGAGCGGTGCGTCCGGCGTCTCGGCAGGCGCGTCGGCCGTCTTGGCGCGCTTCGTGCCCCTGCCGCGGCCGCGCTCCGACGAATCGTCGCTCTTGCGTGCGCCGCGCTTGCCCCGCTTTTCGCCGCTGTCGGCACTTTCCGTCACGGTGGACATGTCGCCGTCGAGCCAGTCGATGTCCTTGACGATCATCTTCTCGATCGCGTCCAGGTACTTCCTGTCTTCACGCGTGACGAGGGTGAATGCTTTGCCGGATCGCCCGGCACGGCCCGTGCGGCCGATGCGGTGGACATAGTCCTCGGCGTGGGTGGGCACGTCGAAATTGAAGACGTGGCTGACCATCGGAATGTCCAGGCCGCGCGCCGCGACGTCGGAAGCGACCAGCAGCGTCAGCTTGTTGTCGCGGAAGGCCTGCAGCGTCATCGTACGGGCGCGCTGATCCATGTCGCCATGCAGGGCGCCCACCGAGAATCCATGCTTGTCCAGCGAGCGGAACAGCGTCGAGACATCGCGCTTGCGGTTGCAGAAGATGATCGCATTGGTGAGGCTTTCGCCCTCGTTGCGGATCAATTCGCGCAGCTTGTCGCGCTTGTCGTAGTCCTTGGAGGCGGTGGCGACGAGCTTCTGCTCCACCGTCTGGGCGGTGGAGGCCGGCTTGGCCACCTCGACGCGCACGGGGTTCTGCAGGAACTGATCGGCAAGGCGGGTGATTTCCGGCGGCATCGTCGCCGAGAAGAAAAGCGTCTGCCGGGTGAACGGGATCATCTTGCAGATCCGCTCGATATCCGGGATGAAACCCATGTCGAGCATACGGTCGGCCTCGTCGATGACGAGGATTTCCACGCCCGTCATCAAGAGCTTGCCACGCTCGAAATGATCGAGCAGCCGGCCCGGCGTGGCGATCAATACGTCGACGCCGCGCTCCAGCTTGCGGTTCTGGTCTTCGAAGGAAACGCCGCCAATCAACAGCGCCACGTTCAACCGACTGTTGACACCGTATTTGTCGAAGGATTCCTCGACCTGGGCCGCCAGTTCGCGCGTGGGCTCGATGATCAGAGTGCGCGGCATGCGCGCCCGCGCGCGCCCCTTCTCGAGCATTGTCAGCATCGGCAGCACGAAGGATGCCGTCTTGCCCGTTCCCGTCTGGGCGATACCCAGCACGTCGCGGCGTTGCAGGGCATGCGGAATGGCCTGCGCCTGAATGGGCGTCGGCTCCGAATATCCGGCTTTCTCGACGGCCTCGAGAACCTTGGCGCTAAGTCCCAGCTCTGAAAATGGCATGAAGGGGGCTAATCTCTTGATCTCAATGGTCGAAGACAAGGTTGAGGAAGGCTTGTGCCTTGGCACCGGCCATAGAACTGCAGGCCCCGAATGTCAAGTTGTCGCAATATTACGGTAAGCAGATGGGAAAACCGGCGCGATCGGCCGGCTTTTTCTTGTGCGCGATCTATCGCCTGGGGCGGCTTCAATTGGACGCCGGGCCGAACACATAGGGTTCGCCCGGCGTGACGAACAGCTCGTATGTTTCCGCGATCTCTCCGTCCAGCGGCACGATGTCGAGGAAGAGAGACAGCGTGGACGGCGCATCTTCGGAGGGTTCGTCCGCACGGTAATTGACGATGGCGCCGTTCAGCCTGGAGACTTCCACGATCTCGGTGGTCGTGAGAACCGACAATTGCCCTTCATCTTCGCGCACCTGCTGTACGAAGAAGCGGTTGCCATCCGGGTCGCCGGCCGCCTGCAGCAGAACCGTGCGCCAGACTCCGTTGCTTTCGCCATCGGCCCAGGGGCCCAGCACCTGGACATCGGTGATGTAGGGCGAAAGCTGATCGAGTTCCGGGGCGGTTGCCGCCGGCGCCGGCGCCTCTGCGGCCGGCGCAGGCTGCGGCTGCGCAGCATCGGGCGCGGCCTCCTGCGCCAGGGCCGGCATGGCCAGCAGGCAGGCGAGGGCAAGTGCGGGCAAGAAGCGTGAATTCATGATCAGACGTCCAGATCTTCGGCAAATGCTGCCCGTTCCTGAATGAAGCGGAAACGGGCCTCGGGCTTGTTTCCCATCAAGGCTTCCACCGCGCCGGCGGTTCCGGATTCGGGGAGGTCGTCCATTACCACCCGCAGCAGCGTGCGCTTGCGCGGGTCCATGGTGGTGTCCTTCAACTGGCCCGGCAGCATCTCTCCCAGGCCCTTGAATCGGCTGACCTCTACCTTGCCCTTGCCCTTGAACTCGCGTTGCATCAGCCGCTCGCGGTCGGCGTCGTCCCGGGCATAGACGGTCTTGCCGCCCTGGCTGAGCTTGTAAAGGGGCGGTACGGCCAGGAACAGGTGTCCGCCACGGATCAATTCGGGCATCTCCTGGAAGAAGAAGGTGATGAGAAGCGAGGCGATATGCGCGCCGTCCACGTCGGCGTCGGTCATGATGATGACGCGCTCGTAGCGCAGGTCGCCCTCCCGGTACTTGCCGCGCGTACCGCAGCCGAGCGCGAGGATCAGGTCGGCAAGCTGCTGGTTGGCGCCCATCTTTTCGCGGCCGGCGCTGGCGACGTTCAGGATCTTGCCGCGCAGCGGCAGGATGGCCTGCCGCATCCGGTCGCGAGCCTGCTTGGCCGAACCGCCGGCCGAGTCGCCCTCCACGATGAACAATTCGGCCCCCGCAGCGCCGTTTTGGGAGCAGTCGGCCAGCTTGCCCGGTAGCCTCAGCTTGCGCGTCGCGGTCTTGCGGCTGACTTCCTTTTCGGCGCGCCGCCGAAGCCGCTCGTCGGCGCGCTCGACCACCCAGTCGATCAGGCGCGCCGCATCCTGCGGCGAACTGGCGAGCCAGATGTCGAAGCTGTCGCGAAGGGCGTTCTCGACGATGCGGTGGGCCTCGCCGGTGGCCAGGCGGTCCTTCGTCTGGCCCACGAATTCCGGTTCGCGGATGAAGACCGACAGCATGGCCGACGCCGTCACCATGATGTCCTCGGCGGTGATGACGCTGGCCCGTTTGTTGCCGGATACCTCCGCGAAGGCCTTGATGCCACGCAGGAGTACGCTGCGCAGACCGGCCTCGTGCGTGCCGCCCTCCGGCGTCGGGATGGTGTTGCAGTACGAGCGGACGGCCCCATCCGCCGCGGTCCAGCAGACGGCCCATTCGACCGCGCCATGGCCGGACGCCTTCTGCGTGCGGCCGGAAAAGACCTGCGTCGTCACCCGGTGCTCGGAGCCGATGCTCGTCTCGAGGTAATCCTTCAGGCCGCCGGGAAAATGGAAGGTGGCCTTGGGCGGCACCTCCGCTTCGCCGAGAAGGGCCGGGTCGCAGGACCATCGGATCTCGACCCCGCCGAACAGATAGGCCTTGGAGCGCGCCATGGCGAACAGCCGTGCCGGATCGAACGTCGCCCCGTCGCCGAAGATCTGGCTGTCCGGGCGAAAGCGCACACGCGTACCGCGACGGTTCTGAACTTCGCCGACTTCCTGGAGCTGGCTCGTCGCGACACCGCGCGCATAGCTTTGCCGATACAGTCGGCGGTTGCGCGCGATCTCCACTTCCAGGACGTCGGACAGGGCGTTGACCACCGAAACGCCGACGCCGTGCAGGCCGCCGGAGGTTTCATAAACCTTGGAGTCGAATTTGCCGCCGGCATGCAGCGTGGTCATGATGACCTCGAGAGCCGACTTGTCCTTGTATTTGGGATGCGGGTCCACCGGAATGCCGCGCCCGTTATCGGTGACGGACAGGAAACCCTGCGCGTCGAGCGCGACTTCGATGAAGGTGGCGTGGCCGGCCACCGCCTCGTCCATCGAATTGTCGATCACTTCGGCGAACAGATGGTGGAGGGCCTTGGAGTCGGTGCCGCCGATGTACATCCCGGGGCGCCTGCGGACAGGCTCCAGCCCCTCCAGCACCTCGATGTCGGCGGCGGTATAGTCGCCCTCGGACGGAGCTTGCTGGGCCCGCTGTGGCGCGCGGGGTTGCGCGGCGGGGGCATCGGCCACCGGTACGACGCGCGCGGCGGAGCCGGAAAACAGATCGTCGCTCATATCCGTGCCCCACCTTCGCGCCGCAATGCCGAACCTTTCGTGCCCGCCTCCATCCGTATGCCTCTGGGTATACTTTCACGAAATGTTCTACAAGCGCAACGCCGCGTTTTCAGCCAGCAAAAGCTTGGAAACATGCGCTTTTCCACGGTTTTCCTTACAGGACCGGCAGTCTCGACAAGCGGGGCGCCAACCGCCACTCTGAACCCCGAAAGCCCGCTGATTCCCCGGAGAAGCCGTGCCACGCCGCTTTTTCTCGTTCCTGCCGGTGGCTCTCTTGGCGGCCGTGGCCATCCCGGCGGGCAGCCTGCCGGCCGCAGGGCAGGTCATCGCACCCTACAAGGATGGGCTCTTCGCCTACCGGGAGGGCACGGCCGGCCTTGCGGGCGGACGCGTCCTGGACGTTCCCTATTCGGCGGATATCGACATCGGCAGGCGCGACCAGATCCCCGAACGGCAGGTGCGGCGCGACTATGTGGACCTGTCGCCGACACGCCGGCAGACCGACGAGACCTGGCATACGCAGGCGGGAGCGGTCGAGGTGGCGCTGGCGGGGGTAAGGCACGATCCCGCCTTTGTCGTGCTCTTCATCCATGGCAAGGGCGGCGACCGCCGGCTCGGCATGAACGACTGGACGTTCGGCGGCAATTTCAACCGGCTCAAGAATATCGCGCAGCGTTCCGGCGGGCTCTACATGACCATGAGCGCGGGGCTGTTTGCCGAAGCCGACCAGAAGCGGGCGTCCGGCCTCGTCGCCGAGATCGCATCGCGCTACCCGTCCGCCCGCATTGTCGTGGCCTGCGGATCGATGGGCGGGCGGCTGTGCTGGTCGATCGCGGAAGGACGCCAGGCGAGCCTCGTATCCGGTCTCGTCCTCCTCGGCGGGCAGAGTTCCACCGGCGACGTCAGGGCGGCGATGAAGGCGCGAGGCGGACGCCCGCTGCCAACGCTGATCGCCCATGGCTCGGCCGACAAGGTCTATGATTTCGCCCTGCAGCGCCATGTCGCCGACGAGGTCGCCGCCGCGTTCCCCGGCTATCCGATCCGCTTCGTCGGATTCGAAACGGGCAGCCACGGCACGCCGATCCGCATGATCGACTGGCGCGATACGCTGAACTGGATTCTCGGACGATAAAGGCACAGTTGCCTTAGCAAACAGTCGGCCTATAGTGGAGGGTAGCGAAGGAGGCTGCTCGTTCGTGTAGCCACCGCCAGACACAAGCGCGAACACGCGCCCCGCTTCGCCTTTCAGCGAGCCGGCACCCAAGACCGGCCAGACGGGAGGTGTGTGATGTCTTCGATCATCGATTTCTTTGCCGATGCCAGCCTGCAGTTCTACGCCGGTCTCGGCGTCGCCGTGCTTCTGAGCGTCTTCGGCGGAGAATGAGAAAGCCCCGGCTGCGCGGGCGCGACCGGGGCTTTTCCGTCTTTTGGCGGCCTGACGATCAGACCGAGTAGTACATGTCGAACTCGACCGGGTGCGGCGTCATCTCGAAGCGCAGCACTTCGGCCATCTTGAGCTCGATGAAGGCGTCGATCTGGTCGTCGTCGAACACGCCGCCGGCCTTCAGGAAGTCGCGGTCGCTGTCGAGGGCTTCGAGCGCTTCACGCAGCGAACGGCAGACCGTCGGAATTTCCTTCAGCTCTTCCGGCGGCAGATCGTACAGATCCTTGTCCATGGCCGAGCCCGGATGGATCTTGTTCTTGATGCCGTCGAGGCCGGCCATCAGCATGGCCGAGAAGGCCAGGTACGGGTTCGCCGTCGGATCGGGGAAGCGGACTTCCACGCGCTTGGCCTTCGGCGACTGGCCGAACGGGATACGGCAGGACGCCGAGCGGTTGCGTGCCGAGTAGGCCAGCAGAACCGGCGCCTCGTAGCCCGGCACCAGACGCTTGAACGAGTTGGTGGACGGGTTGGTGAAGGCGTTCAGCGCCTTGGCATGCTTGATGATGCCGCCGATGTAGAACAGGGCCGTTTCGGACAGGCCCGCATACTCGTTGCCCGCGAAGGTCGGCTTGCCGCCCTTCCAGATCGACTGGTGGACGTGCATGCCCGAGCCGTTGTCGCCGAAGATCGGCTTCGGCATGAAGGTGGCCGTCTTGCCGTAGGCGTTGGCGACCTGATGGATCACATACTTGTAGATCTGCATCTTGTCGGCGTTGCGGACGAGCGTGTCGAACTTGATGCCGAGCTCGTGCTGGGCCGCCGCCACCTCGTGGTGATGCTTCTCGACCGAAACGCCCATTTCGGCCATCACGGTGAGCATCTCGGAGCGCATGTCCTGGCAGGAGTCGACCGGGGGCACGGGGAAGTAGCCGCCCTTGACGCGCGGCCGGTGGCCCAGGTTGCCCGTCTCGTACTCGGTGTCGTCGTTGGAGGGCAGCTCGGTCGAGTCCAGCTTGAAGCCCGTATTGTACGGATCGGCCTTGTAGCGGACGTCGTCGAAGATGAAGAACTCGGCTTCCGGGCCGAAGAAGGCCGTATCGCCGATGCCGGACTGCTGCAGGTAGGCCTCGGCCTTCTTGGCCGTGCTGCGCGGATCGCGGTTGTAGGACTCGCCCGAGATCGGGTCGAGGATGTCGCAGTAGATCGACATGGTCGACTGCGCGAAGAAGGGGTCCATGTGGGCCGTCTCGGGATCCGGCATCAGGACCATGTCGGACTCGTTGATGGCCTTCCAGCCGCCGATCGAAGAGCCGTCGAACATCGTCCCCTCGGAGAAGAGGTCTTCGTCCACGATGGCGATGTCGAGCGTGACGTGCTGCAGCTTGCCCTTCGGGTCGGTGAAGCGCAGGTCGACGAATTTGACGTCGTTATCCTTGATCTGCTTCAAAACATCATTGGCCGAAGTCATTTTAGTCCTTCCTGTTTGGAATGTTCGAATGTTGGACGGGCTCGGGAGCTCAGATCGCGTCGACGCCGACTTCGCCGGTGCGGATGCGAACGGCCTCCTCGATATTGGAAACGAAAATCTTGCCGTCGCCGATGCGCCCGGTCTGGGCGGCCTTGCGGATGGCCTCGACGGCGGCCGCAACGGACTCGTCCGCAAGCACCACCTCGATTTTCACCTTGGGCAGAAAGTCGACGACATATTCCGCGCCGCGGTAAAGCTCGGTATGGCCCTTCTGGCGTCCGAAGCCCTTGGCTTCCGTGACGGTGATGCCCTGAAGTCCGACATCTTGAAGCGCTTCCTTCACCTCATCGAGCTTGAAAGGCTTGATGATCGCTTCAATCTTCTTCATCGGGTCGTCTCCAATGCGCACGCGGGCTCAAGGTTGTCTATCCTGTCGGCTTCCTGAACGCTACAGTACGGAAGGCCGGTTCTGCCCGTAGTTTCACCAATTCGTTGCAAAAAGAATAGGCAAGGTGCGCAAAAAATGAACCGGGGTGACGCCGATGTTGGCGATTGTAGTTTGCTGACGCCGAAAGAAATGGCGCAAGCAGATGAAATGGCTGCCAAATTAGGCGGCGGAAGCTACTCATTGATGCAGCATGCGGCGACCGCCATCGCCGACATGGCCGAGTCGATGGCACCCGACGGGCCTCTCGCCATACTGGCCGGTCCGGGCAACAATGGCGGCGACGCCGTATTGGCGGCCCACTATCTGCGCGCCCGTGGACGGACCGTGCGGCTGTTCACGCTCGGCGAGGCGCAAGGCGACGATGCCGGCAAGGCGCGGTCGGAATGGGCGTCGGAGACCGAATCGCCGGAAGCTTTCGTTGCGACCGAATTCAAACTCGTTGTCGACGGACTTTTCGGAGCGGGGCTCCAGCGCCCATTGACCGGCGCTGCCGCCGAACTGGTCCGTCGTCTCGGCGAGGCGAAGGCGCGGGTCCTGTCCATCGACCTTCCCAGCGGCGTGTCGGGCGAGACCGGGCAGGTCCTCCGGGTTGCTCCCCGGGCCGAAGCGACGGTGACCTTCTTTCGGCGCAAGCCCGGCCATCTGCTGCAGCCCGGCGCCGCGTTCTGCGGCCGGGTGACGGTCGCCGATATCGGCATTCCCGCAAGCGTGCTGCAAGAGATCGAACCGCAAACCTTTGCGAACCAGCCGGAGCTTTGGCGTCATCGCCTGCTCGAGCCGACCGAGGCGGACCACAAATATGCGCGTGGGCATGCCATCGTCTTTTCAGGCGGGCCCAGCCATACCGGCGCGGCGCGCCTTGCCGCGATAGCCGCCTTGCGCGGCGGGGCAGGGCTGGTGACGGTGTTCGCGCCCGGCGCGGCGATGGCCGTCAACGCCGCGCACCTGACGGCCATCATGCTGCGTCGATGCGACGATGCCGGCCAACTTGCGGATCATCTGTCGGATGCCCGCCTGAATGCCTTCGTGCTGGGACCGGGTTTCGGCCGCGCGGACAAAGCGCGGGCCTATGCGGCCGCGATCCTGGAGGCCGGCCGCGCGCTGGTGCTGGATGCCGATGGCCTGACGGCCTACCGCGACCACGCGGCGGACCTGTTCCTGCTGGGCGCTACCAACGACGCCCGTCTCGTGCTGACGCCGCATATGGGCGAGTTCGCACGGCTGTTTCCCGACCTGGCATCGGAAGCCGAACGCGGAAAGCCGCATATGGCCCGGTTGGCCGCCGCGCGCTCGGGCGCGGTGGTGGTGCTGAAAGGCAGCGATACCGTGATCGCGGCGCCGGACGGGCGCGCGGCGATCAACGCGACGGGAACACCGGCCCTGGCCACCGCCGGCACGGGCGACGTGCTGGCCGGGCTCGTCGGCGCGCAACTTGCCAACAAGGTTCCGCCGTTCGAGGCGGCCTGCATAGCGGTGTGGCTGCATGGCGTCGCCGCGCGCCTGCATGGGCCGGGCCTGATCGCCGAAGACCTGCCGGGGCTCATGCCCCGCGCGATCGCCCGGATGCATTCACTCTGCGGCTTCGGCCTTCCCGGCTGGCCGCCGCAGGAGTAGCTCCTTGAGGAAGCGGCCGGTCCAGGAGCGGGGTTCGGTGACGATATCCTCCGGTGTCCCGGTGGCGACGATCTCGCCACCGCCGTCTCCGCCCTCGGGGCCGATGTCGATGACGTAGTCCGCGGTCTTGATGACTTCCAGATTGTGCTCGATCACCACGACGGTGTTGCCCTGGTCGACGAGGGAGTGCAGCACCTCAAGCAACTTCGCGACGTCGTGGAAGTGCAGGCCGGTGGTGGGTTCGTCGAGGATGTACAACGTACGGCCCGTCGCGCGGCGCGAGAGCTCTTTTGCCAGCTTGACGCGCTGCGCCTCACCGCCCGACAGCGTCGTCGCCTGCTGCCCGACCTTGATATAGCCGAGCCCCACCTCCTTCAGCGTCGCGAGCTTATCGCGCACGGCGGGTACGGCCGCGAAAAACTCGACGGCCTCTTCCACGGTCATGTCGAGCACGTCGGCGATCGACTTTTCCTTGAAGGTCACGTCCAGCGTTTCCCGGTTGTAACGCTTGCCGTGGCAGACGTCGCACGTCACGTAGACGTCCGGCAGGAAATGCATCTCGATCTTGATGACGCCGTCGCCCTGGCACGCCTCGCAGCGGCCGCCCTTGACGTTGAAGGAGAAGCGGCCCGGCTGATACCCGCGCGCCTTGGCCTCGGGCAGCCCCGCGAACCAGTCGCGGATGGGGGTGAAGGCTCCGGTATAGGTGGCCGGGTTGGACCGGGGGGTGCGGCCGATGGGCGATTGGTCGATATCGATGACCTTGTCCAGCAGTTCCAGCCCCTCGACCCGGTCATGCTCGGCCGGTACGTCGCGCGCGTTGGAGATGCGGCGCGCCGCGGCCTTGAACAGGGTTTCGATGAGGAAGGTGGATTTGCCGCCGCCGGAAACGCCCGTCACGCAGGTGAACAGGCCCATCGGGACTTCCGCGGATATGGACTTGAGGTTGTTTCCGCGCGCCCCGACGACCTTGATCGCCTTGCCCTTCTGCTTCTTGCGGCGCTTGTCCGGCACCGGAACGCCGAGAGCGCCGGAAAGATACTGCCCGGTCAGCGACTTCGGGTTGGCCATGACCTCGGCGGGCGTGCCGGCGGCGATCACCTGGCCGCCGTGCACACCGGCGGCGGGGCCGATATCCACGACGTAGTCGGCCGTCAGCACGGCGTCCTCGTCGTGCTCCACGACGATCACCGTATTGCCGATATCGCGAAGGTGCTTCAGCGTATCCAGAAGACGCGCATTGTCGCGCTGGTGCAGGCCGATCGACGGCTCGTCCAAGACGTAGAGGACGCCGGTCAGGCCGGAGCCGATCTGCGAGGCCAGGCGGATGCGCTGGCTTTCGCCGCCCGACAGCGTACCCGAGGCGCGCGACAGGGTCAGATAGTCGAGCCCGACGTCGACGAGGAATTTCAGTCGCTCGCGGATTTCCTTGAGGATGCGGACGGCGATCTCGTTCTGCTTGGCGGTCAGCCTGTCGGGCAGCGCCTCGAACCAGTCGGCCGCGCCGCGAATGGACAGTTCCGTCACCTCGCCGATATGACGCTCGGCGATCTTGACGGCCAGGGCTTCCGGCTTGAGGCGATAGCCGCTGCAGGCCGGGCAGGGCGTCGCCGACATGTAGCGCTCGATCTCCTCGCGAGACCATGCCGAATCGGTTTCCTTCCATCGCCTTTCCAGGTTGGGGACGATCCCCTCGAAGGTCTTGGTGGCATTGTAGGACCGCAGGCCATCGCTGTAGCGGAACTGGATCTTGTGGCTGCCCGTGCCGTGCAGGATGGCGTCCTGCGCCGCGACGGGCAAGGCGGACCACTTGTCGGTCAGCTTGAACGCGTATTCCCGCGACAGCGCTTCCAGTGTCTGCAGGTAGTAGGGCGAGGTCGACTTGGCCCAGGGCGCGATCGCGCCGGCCTTCAGCGTCCGGTTCTCGTCCGGTACGATGAGCTTGGGGTCGATGGCGCGCTGCGAGCCCAGCCCGTCGCAAACCGGGCAGGCGCCGAACGGATTGTTGAAGGAGAACAGGCGCGGCTCGATCTCCGGAATGGTGAAGCCGGAAACGGGACAGGCGAACTTTTCAGAGAATATGAGCTGGCGGGGCTTTCCCTGCTCATCCTTTTCGTCGGCGAACTCGGCGACGGCCAGCCCTTCCGCCAGCTTGAGCGCCGTTTCCAGGGAGTCGGCCAGCCGCGCCTGGATGTCGTCGCGTACGACGATGCGGTCCACGACCACGTCGATATCGTGCTTGTACTTCTTGTCGAGGGCCGGCGCATCGGCGATGTCATGGAACTCGCCGTCGATGCGAACGCGCTGGAACCCCTTCTTCTGGAGCTCGGCCAGCTCCTTCCTGTATTCGCCCTTGCGGCCGCGGACCATCGGCGCCAGCAGATAGAAACGCGTGCCCTCGGCCTGCGCCATCACGCGGTCCACCATCTGGCTGACCGTCTGGCTTTCGATCGGCAGGCCGGTGACGGGCGAATAGGGCACCCCGACCCGGGCGAAGAGCAGGCGCAGATAGTCGTAGATCTCGGTGACGGTGCCGACCGTGGAGCGCGGATTGCGCGACGTGGTCTTCTGCTCGATGGAGATCGCGGGCGAGAGGCCGTCGATCTGGTCGACATCCGGCTTCTGCATCATCTCCAGGAACTGCCGGGCATAGGCCGACAGGCTTTCCACGTAGCGGCGCTGGCCTTCGGCATAGATGGTGTCGAATGCCAGGGAGGATTTGCCCGAGCCGGAAAGCCCCGTCATCACCACCAGCTTGTCGCGGGGAATGTCGAGATCGACGTTCTTGAGATTATGTTCGCGGGCGCCGCGAATGGAGATGACGTTTTTCATCTGGCCGGCCGATGGTGGGGAGAACGGGTCTTGTGCCACCCATATCGGGCATGGGAGGGCGGGTTGAAAGACGTATCGGGCAAAAAGACTTGACGCCCCATTGTCTATGTTCTTTCTTTGTTCGCGTCAATCGCGCTTCAAACGGGTGTGGATCGCGGCTGAATTCATGGCGCCGGCCGCTTGGAACGGACGGTGCGATGGTCTAGAGCGTTTCCTGCTCATATGGAATCACCCTGCCGGAGGCGCTTCGGGTTTCCCGAGGGCGAATGTCCGCGGCGTCAGCCGGACTTGCCGTACCGCCGGTACGCCCTGCGCCGCCTTCCTGGCGGGCCATCCGGCCCTCGGAGAAACAGAGTGTTTCCATATGAGCAGGAAACGCTCTAGCTTCCACCCGTTCGAATTCATTTTCACAGACTGAGGTATCCCGATGGCAGGCAGCGTCAACAAGGTCATTCTGGTCGGCAATCTGGGCGCCGACCCGGAGGTGCGCCGCCTGAATTCCGGCGATGCCGTCGTCAACCTGCGCATCGCCACCTCCGAAACGTGGCGCGACCGCCAGTCCGGCGAGCGGCGCGAGCGCACCGAATGGCATAATGTGGTGATCTTCAACGAAAACCTCGTCAAGGTCGCAGAGCAGTACCTGAAGAAAGGCGCCAAGGTCTATCTGGAAGGCCAGTTGCAGACCCGCTCCTGGGAAGACCAGCAGGGCCAGAAGCGCTACACGACCGAGGTTGTGCTGCAGCGTTTCCGCGGCGAGCTGCAGATGCTCGACGGGCGCGGCGAGGGTGGCGGCTCCTATGAAGGCGGCGGCGGCGGAGGCGGCGGCTACGAACGTAGCGCCGGCGGGGCAAGCCGTGGCGGCTACGAAGACCGCGGCGGCGGCAGCGGCGGCGGTCGCGGTGGTTATGACGAGCGCGGTGGTGGCGGCGGTGGCGGTGGCCGCGGCGGCGAGATGGACGACGAGATTCCCTTCTGATCCCCTGCAGGCTGGCGGGTATGCGCACGCCCGGCCCTTGCGGCCGGGCTTTGCTTTTGCAGGTGGTGGTTGCGGTCAGAGTGCGAAGAGCTGGCGCACGCCATCTGCTACGAACTGCACGGCCAGCGCCGCCAGCAGAACGCCCAGAAGGCGCGTCACGACCGCACGGCCGGTAACGCCCATCAGCTTGTCTACCCGGTCGGCCACGGCCAGGAACAGGAACGTCGCGACGCAGACCAGCGCGATCACCAGAACCAGCAGGCTTTGTCCGACGAAGCCCGGAAGATTGCCGGACAACAGGATGACGGCCGAGATCGCTCCCGGTCCCGCCAGAAGCGGGATGCCGAGCGGAAAAGCCGCGACGTTGGCCGCTTCCTCCGGGTGGGGCACGGCCTCTCCGGCGCTTTTCTCCTTGCGATGCTGCCGTTTCTCGAACACCAGCTCGAAAGCGATGGTGAACAGGAAGAGGCCGCCTGCGACGCGAAAGGCGCCCAGCGAGACGCCGATCGCTTCGATGATGACAAGGCCGAACAGGGCGAATACGGCCAGGATCACGAAGGCGATCAGGCTCGCCTGGAAGGCGATGTGGCGACGCTCCAGCCGCGTGCGGCCCGGCGTCAGCGTCAGGAAGAGCGGGATGAGCCCAAGCGGATCGATGATGACGATGAGGGTGATGAACCCTGTCAGCAGCATGTCCGCCATCGAAAAGCACCCCTGGTCGAGAATCGCGCCGACAGCGCCGGTGCGATCCTGCACGCTCGGCAGAGCGCGCGCGACAGCCATTGGACGGATTTTTTTCGTCATTGGCCGGCAGTGGTAATAAGTTGTTGAAAAAACGTCGGAAATCCCCGCCAGTGCGCGGCCCCGGATTTGCCAATTCGATGCGCCGCAGGCTATAAGCGCGCAAGGTCGAAGTGTAGGCAAGGAAGCGTCTTGGCAGACGATCGTAAGGACAGCCCGCCGGCGGAACGCCCAAGCGGCATCGAGCCCGTATCCATCATTGAGGAGATGCAACGCTCCTACCTCGATTACGCGATGAGCGTCATCGTCAGTCGCGCCTTGCCGGATGTGCGGGATGGGCTGAAACCCGTGCACCGCCGGGTGCTTTATGCCATGTCCGAGATGGGGCTCGTGCACAACCGACCCTACCGCAAGTCGGCGGGCGTCGTCGGCGAGGTGATGGGCAAGTACCATCCGCACGGCGACTCCTCCATCTACGACGCGCTGGTCCGCATGGCGCAGGATTTCTCCCTGCGGGCGCCGCTGATCGACGGACAGGGCAATTTCGGCTCCATCGACGGCGATCCACCCGCCGCGATGCGATACACCGAGTGCCGGCTGGAGAAGCTGTCGGAGGCCCTGCTCGAGGATATCGACAAGGAGACGGTCAACTTCCAGGAGAATTACGACGGGCGCGAGCTCGAGCCGACGGTTCTCCCGGCGCGTATCCCCAACCTTCTGGTCAACGGCTCGGGCGGCATCGCGGTGGGCATGGCGACCAACGTGCCCCCGCACAACCTGGGCGAGGTTGTGGACGGCTGTATCGCCATGATCGACAATCCGGCCATAACCCTGCCGGAGCTGATGGAGATCATTCCCGGGCCCGACTTCCCGACCGGCGCCATCGTGCTCGGCCGCGCCGGCATCCAGTCGGCCTATGCCACCGGGCGCGGTTCCATCCTGATGCGCGGCAAGGTGCATGTGGAGAGCATGCGCGGCGAGCGCGAAGCCATCGTCATCACCGAGGTGCCCTACCAGGTCAACAAGGCGTCGATGATCGAGAAGATGGCCGACCTAGTCCGCGACAAGCGGATCGAGGGCATCTCCGACATACGCGACGAAAGCGACCGCGAAGGCTATCGCGTCGTCATCGAGCTGAAGCGCGATGCCTCGTCCGACGTTGTGCTGAACCAGCTCTATCGCTTCACTCCGCTCCAGACCTCGTTCGGGGCCAACATCGTGGCGCTGAACGGCGGCAAGCCTGAACAGATGACGCTGGTCGACATGCTGTCGGCCTTCATCGCCTTCCGTGAAGAGGTGGTGAACCGACGCACCAAGTTTCTGCTGCGCAAGGCACGCGAACGCGCCCATGTGCTGGTCGGGCTGGCCATCGCCGTCGCCAATATCGACGAGATCATCAAGCTGATCCGCGAGGCGCCGGACCCTGCCACCGCGCGCGAGCAGCTGATGGGCCGCGACTGGGACGCGCGGGACGTCGAGCCGCTGATCCGCCTGATCGACGACCCGGTCTACAAGATCACCGAAGCCGGGACGTACCGCCTGTCCGAGGCGCAGGCCCGCGCGATCCTCGATCTGCGCCTGCAGCGCCTGACGGCGCTCGGGCGTGACGAGATCGGCGACGAGTTGAACAAGCTGGGCGAAGAAATCCGCGACTATCTCGACATTCTCTCCTCGCGCGTGCGCGTGCGGGAGATCGTCAAGACCGAGCTTGCCGCGGCGCGCGACGAGTTTGCGACGCCCCGGCGCACGGAACTCACCGAAGGCGCCGCCGACCTCGACGACGAGGATCTGATCCCCCGGGAAGAGATGGTCGTGACGGTGAGCCATGGCGGCTATATCAAGCGCGTGCCGCTGACGACCTATCGCGCCCAGCGCCGCGGCGGCAAGGGGCGTTCGGGCATGGCGCTGAAGGGCGACGAGGATTCCGTCACCCGCCTGTTCGTCGCCAACACGCATACACCCGTCCTGTTCTTCTCGTCGCGCGGCATCGTCTACAAGGAAAAGGTGTGGCGCCTGCCGCTGGCGACGCCGCAATCGCGCGGCAAGGCGCTGGTGAACATGCTGCCGCTGGAAAAGGGCGAGCGTATCACCTCGATCCTGCCGCTTCCGAACGACGAGGAAGCCGCCGAGGCGCTGAACGTCATGTTCGCCACGACGCGCGGCACGGTGCGCCGCAACAAGCTGTCCGACTTCGTTCAGGTCAACCGCAACGGCAAGATCGCCATGAAGCTGGACGAAGCCGGCGACGAGATCCTGGCCGTGGCCACCTGCTCGGAAGATGACGACGTGCTGCTGACGGCGGCATCGGGGCAGTGCATCCGTTTCCCCACTACCGACGTGCGCGTCTTCGCGGGGCGCAACTCCGTCGGCGTGCGCGGCATGTCGCTGGCCGAAGGAGACTGCCTGATCTCCATGGCGATCATGCGCCATGTCGATGCGACGCCGGCCGAACGCGCCACCTATCTGCGCATGCGCCGCGCCGTCGAGGGAGAGCCGAATGGCGATGTCCCGGCCGACGAAGAGGCCACGGAGGAGGTGGCGCTGACGCAGGAGCGGTATGCCTTCCTGAGCGCGGCGGAAGAGTTCGTGCTGACGATCAGCGAGTTCGGCTTCGGAAAGCGCTCCTCCTCTTACGACTTCCGCACCATCGGGCGCGGGGGCAAGGGCATCAGGGCGACGGACGTATCGCGCATAGGCGACATCGGCGCGCTGGTTGCCGGCTTCCCTGTCGAGGAAAACGACCAGCTTCTGCTGATCTCGGATCGTGGCCAGATGATCCGCGTGCCCGTCAACGGGATACGCATCGCCAGCCGCGCCACGAAGGGCGTGACGATCTTCAATACCGCCGACGGCGAGCGTGTCGTCTCGGTGGAGCGGATACCCGACCAGGGCGGGGAAGTGCCGGAGGTGGACGAAGGAGGCGCCGGCGAGGAGCCGGGCGAGCCGACCGTCGAAAGCTGAGCTGTCTGAACAGGAAAAGGGGCCGTCCACAGGATCGGCCCCTTTTTCGATGCTGCAGGCAGTCCGGCCTGGTCAGGCTGCCCGTATCAGTACATGACGCGGTTCTTGCGGACGGAGGCCTTTACGCGCGCCTTGTCCGCTTCATTGTGGATGGTGATGGCGGTGGCCGTAAGAAGAGTGACGACCATGGCCATGGACAATGCGAAGATGAGCATTCCTAAGCCTCCGAATTTGCGAGGAAAACGTGGTTAACTCCCCGTTGGTTCCACCGCCTTGCGCCGCCTTCCGCGAAACCGCACGCATGTTCCTGTCTGATTGCAGTTTGGGGCGATTTGCTCGCGAAGGGGTTTCGCGGATATGTCCAATTTTATCGAAACCGCCTTGCCTGCGATGAGGGTTACGAAGCTATGAACGCACCGCGCCGCGCGCTGTACTCCGGGTCGTTCGACCCGATCACCGACGGCCATCTGGATATCATCCGCCGTGGTCTGCGCCTGTTCGACGAAGTCGTTGTCGCCATCGGCGTGCATCCGGGCAAGAAGCCGCTCTTCACCTTCGACGAGCGCGTCGGGATGATCCGTGATGCCCTGGGCGGCGAGGCCGCGGGGCTCAGTGTGATCGCCTTCGAGGGGCTTGCCGTCGACGCCGCGCGCGCAAACGGGGCGGCCGTCCTGCTGCGCGGCCTGCGCAGCGGCAGCGACCTCGACTACGAGATGGAGATGGCCGGAATGAACGGCGCGATGGCCGCCGACATCGACACCGTGTTCCTGCCGGCTTCACCGCCGGTCAGGCCCATAACCGCCACATTGGTACGCCAGATCGCAGGGCTGGGCGGCGACGTGTCGGCCTTCGTGCCGGCCAATGTCGCGGCTGCCCTGAAAGCGAAATTTTCCTGAAGTTCCGGAGTCTGCCTCATGAAGCTGCTTGCCCGCCTTGGCCTTATCGCCGGCATCCTCGTATCCGCCTTCACCTTTTCCGCCTCGGCGCAGCAACCGGACCCGGACAACCAGCTGACGGTGACGACCGACAAGGGATCGTTCGTCATCCAGCTCCGCCCCGATCTTGCGCCCCATCATGTGGAGCAGATCAAGAAGCTCGCCGCCGAAGGGTTCTATGACGGCGTGGTGTTCCATCGTGTGATCGACGGCTTCATGGCCCAGACGGGCGACCCGACGGGCACCGGCACGGGCGGCTCGCAGCTTCCGGACCTGCAGGCGGAATTCTCGAACGAGACCTTCGATCGCGGCACGGTGGGCATGGCGCGGGCACAGGACCCCAACTCGGCCAACTCGCAGTTCTTCATCATGCTTGCGGATGGCGATTTCCTGGACGGCCAGTACACGGTCGTCGGGGATGTCGTCTCGGGCATGGAGGTTGTCGACCAGATCAAGAAGGGTGACGAGGCACAGAACGGCACCGTCGAAGATCCCGACAAGATGCTCTCGGTGACCGTCGGCGGCGCTTCCTGAGCCATGCCATCTCTCCCGGCGGTTGTGCTTGCCGGCGCGATGGGGCATTCACTGCGCACACTCTGAACGAAAGGAAGGCCGATGACCTTCGAAAAGCCCGAAGACACGCTCGTACTGGAAACCAGCAAGGGGCAGGTCGTCATCGAATTGCGGCCCGATCTGGCGCCCAACCACGTCGCACGCATCAAGGAACTGGCCCGCGAAGGCTTCTATGACGGTGTCGTGTTCCATCGCGTGATCGATGGCTTCATGGCCCAGACGGGCGATCCGACGGGGACGGGTACGGGCGGCTCCGACAAGCCGGACCTGAAGGCCGAATTCTCGTCCGAACCGCATGAGCGCGGCACCGTATCGGCAGCCCGCACGGCCAATCCGAATTCGGCGAATTCGCAGTTCTTCATCTGCTTCGACCGCGCGCCCTGGCTCGACAAGCAGTATTCCGTATGGGGCAAGGTCGTCGAGGGCATGGACGTCGTCGACAAGATCAAGCGGGGCGAGCCGGTTCGCGATCCCGATTCGATCAAGACCATGCGCGTCGCCGCCGACCTCTAGGTTCGAAGGCAGACGGACATGCGGGTCGATCTGTTCGATTTCGACCTCCCGGAAGAGCGGATCGCGCTGCGGCCCGCTCTTCCGCGCGAATCGGCCAAGCTTTTGCACGTTCCGGCCTCCGGGCCGTTCCACGACAGGCGTGTCGGCGACCTGCCGGGTCTGCTGCGGCCCGGCGACTGCCTCGTCTTCAACGATACGCGCGTGATTCCCGCACGGCTGACGGGCGTCAGGCGGCGCGGCGACAACGCCGCCCGGGTGGAGGTGACGCTTCATATGCGCCTGGGCGCCGATGAATGGCGCGCCTTCCTGAAGCCCGCCAAGCGTATCGATGCCGGCGAGACGCTGGAGTTCGGCGACGGCGCGCTGGCCGCGACGATTGCCGACAAGCGCGATGGCGGAGAAGCGACCTTGCGCTTCGACAGAGGGGGCGCCTCCCTCGACGCCGCCATCGCCGGCGTCGGAATCCTGCCGCTGCCGCCGTATATTGCGGCCCGCCGCGCCGTGGACGCGCAGGACAGTGCCGACTATCAGACCATCTATGCGCGGGAGGAAGGAGCCGTGGCGGCCCCGACCGCCGGGCTGCATTTCACGCCGGAGTTGATGGCGAGCCTGCAGGGCAAGGGGGTCGAAACGGCCTTCGTGACGCTGCATGTCGGGGCCGGGACCTTCCTGCCCGTCAAGGCGGACGATACCACGCAGCATCGCATGCATGCCGAGATCGGCGAGATCGACGCCGCGACGGCGGACAGGTTGAACGCTGTCCGGATCGAGGGTCGGCGGATCGTGGCCATCGGCACGACGTCTCTACGCCTGCTGGAATCGGCGGCCCGGGAAGACGGGACGTTGATGCCCTTCCGCAAGGCCACGGACATCTTCATCACGCCGGGCTATCGCTTCCGGGCCGTGGATGCCCTATGGACGAATTTCCATTTGCCGCGCTCCACCCTGTTCATGCTGGTTTCCGCGTTCAGCGGTCTTGATCGGATGCGGGCGGCCTACGAACACGCGATCGCCGGAGGCTACCGCTTCTACTCCTACGGCGACGCCTGCCTTCTGGAACGTGCATGAGCCAAGAATTCGCATTCACTCTCATGAAAACCGACGGCAAGGCGCGGCGCGGCGAAATCTCCATGCCGCGCGGCACGGTGCGCACGCCCGCTTTCATGCCGGTGGGCACGGCCGGCACCGTCAAGGCCATGTACCTTTCGCAGGTGCGCGACCTGGGTTCGGACATCATCCTCGGCAATGTCTATCACCTGATGCTGCGGCCCGGCGCGGAGCGGGTAGGCCGGCTGGGGGGGCTTCACGAGTTCGCCCGCTGGCCGTGGCCGATCCTGACCGACAGCGGCGGCTTCCAGGTCATGTCGCTGGCCTCCTTGCGCAAGCTGACCGAGAAGGGCGTGACCTTCCGTTCCCATGTCGACGGCTCGGTCCATGAGTTGACGCCGGAACGCTCGATCGAGATCCAGGGGCTGCTCGACAGCGATATCCAGATGCAACTGGATGAATGCGTCCGCCTGCCGGCAGACCGGCGCGAGATCGAGCGCGCCATGGAAATGTCCCTGCGTTGGGCCGAGCGGTGCGCGGTCGCCTTCGGCAACCAGCCGGGCAAGGCGATGTTCGGCATCGTGCAGGGCGGTGACCAGCCGGACCTGCGGATCCGCTCGGCAACCGAATTGGCGGCGATGAACCTGAAGGGCTACGCGGTCGGCGGACTTGCGGTCGGCGAGCCGCAGGAGGTCATGCTGGAAACACTGGACGAGACGCTGCCCTCGCTGCCGACGGACAAGCCACGCTACCTGATGGGTGTCGGAACGCCCGACGATATCGTCAAGAGCGTCGCTCGGGGCATCGACATGTTCGACTGCGTCATGCCCACGCGCGCCGGCCGGCATGGTCTGGCCTTCACGCGGCACGGGCGCATCAATCTGCGCAATGCCGTCCATGCGGAGGATGCCGCCCCGCTGGACGAGATGTCGGATTGCCCTGCGGCGCGGGACTACTCGCGGGCATACCTGCATCATCTGGTGCGCACCAACGAGGCGCTCGGCGGCATGCTGCTGACCTGGAACAACCTTGCCTATTACCAGTCGCTCATGGCCGGCATCCGCGCGGCCATCGAGGAAGGGCGCTTTGCGGCCTTTGCCGCCGAGGTGACGGAGGGCTGGGCGCGTGGCGAAGCCAGGCGCAAAATCGCCTGACACTGCGTTCGACCGGATCGAACGCTTGGGTGTTGGAAACTGGTGCCCGGATAGGCCATATAGGTCCGATGGCGCTAATGCGGTCTAAGAGGCATCCCGCGTGAATATCGACAAGGCCCCCGTGACGGGACGTGACGTCGGCAAGCTGGTGTTCGGTTCGCCGGGCACGCTTCGCGCCGAGCGTGGCGCGGCCGAGTTGCGGGCCGGCCGCCCGGTCGTTCTGCGGCACGAGGGATCGCGGATCGCGATCCTGGCGCTGGATGCGGCCAGCCCATCCATCTACGAGGCATTCCTGGCCGCGACGGACGGAAATGCGTGCCTGTACCTGACACCGCCGCGGGCGGCGGTGCTTGGCCTCGACGCCCCGGCGGGCGCGCTCATTCCCGCTCGCGCAAGAGATCACGACAGCATCTGCAGGCTCGGCTACATGCGTGGCGCGGATGCGCCGGCGGAATGGCGCCCGGCGACGCCCCTGATGCACGAGGCCGCGGCGCTGGCACGGCTGGCGTTGCTGTTGCCGGCCGTTCTCGTCGCGCCGATCGGCGAGGGGCCATCCCTGTTCGACGCCTGCGCCGAGGTGGAGCCGGGAGACATCCAGGAGGGGTTCTCCACCGCCGCGCTCGATTTCCGCGAGGTCGCCCGGACGCCCGTGCCGCTGAAGGATATCGGCGATGTCATCTTTACCGTTTTTCGTGGCGGGTTCGCCCAGCGCGACCAGCTTGCGCTGATCGTCGGGGAGCCTGACTTGTCGGGCAGCGTCCCGGTGCGGGTTCATTCCTCCTGCATCACGGGCGATCTCTTCGGTTCCCTGAAATGCGATTGCGGCGACCAGCTTCGCGGGGGGCTCGCAAAACTGAAGGCGCTCGGCGGCGGCGTTCTCCTGTATCTCGATCAGGAGGGTCGAGGCACCGGAATCGCCTCGAAGATGCGGGCCTATGGCTTTCAGCATCAGGGCCTGGATACGGTGGACGCAGACGCGGAACTCGGCTTCGGCGGCGACGAGCGGCGCTACGAGGCGGCTGTTTCCATTCTTCGGCAACTCGGCATCGGCTCCGTCCGACTGCTCACCAACAATCCGGCCAAGATCGCCTATCTGCGCGCCAGCGGCATTGCTGTGGACGAGCGCCTGTCGGTGGAGGGCGAGGTGACTGCGCAGAACGAGGGCTACCTGCGCACCAAGGTGAACCGCTCGGGCCATCTGATGGATGTCGATGCGCTGCCGCGCAAGGACGGCGACGCGGCAGCCTGACCGCATTCAATGCGGGGCGGAGCCGCCCCATTGACCCTGTATGAAGCGCAAGCCGTCCTTGATGGTCTGGCTCCAGAGCGGCCAGACGTGGTCGCCGTCGGTTATCCGGAACTCGATGGGGCGGTCGTCGGCCTTCATGGTCTCGTACAGCGCGATCGCACCGCGCCAGAGCTTGTGGCTGTCGTCGTCGCCGACCGTCGCGTACATCGCCGGCAAGGTATCGCCGGCCTCCAGACGCTGTTCCAGGAGTGTGAACACGTTCAGGCTGTTGTAGCGCCGGCCGTCGAAGGGCGAGCCGTAGGCCTTGCCGAAGTAAGGCGGGGCAGGCGGCAGGTCCACTCCCTCGGTGACGTCCGTCGGGTCGGCATGGTGGAAGTAGGTGCTGTCGATGATGAGGGACATCGCCTCCGGTGCGAGGTCAAGCTGATCCTGCGGGATATTCTGCCAGAGGCCGGGCGACAGCGCGACGGAGGCGACATAGAGCTGCGGATGGGCAAGTGCCAGCCGCAGTGCGCCGAAACCGCCCATCGACAGGCCGGCGATGGCCCGCCCGCCGCGATCCTTGCGTACGTCGTAACGTGCTTCGACCGCCTGCAGGAGATCGCGCGTGATGGCCGTTTCGTAATCGCCGGGGCCGCCGACTTCCGCCGAGTCCACATACCAGCTATCGCCGACGCCCGGCATCACCACCACGACGGGGTCGATCTCACCAGACCCGATCATCCCGTCGAGTGTGGCCTGGATGTCGCCGAGGTCGCGCCAGCTCGTTTCGTCGCCGCCATGACCGTGCAGAAGGTACAGTACCGGCCAGCCGCCGCTCGGCGGGGCGCCGTCCGGCCGATAGACGATTGCGGGAAGGGTGGCCGACAGGGCAGGGCTGTCGAACTGTTCGGCCGACAACCGGCCTGCGGCCATCGCGCCGTCCGGGCAGCCGGACGCGATGGTGGCAAAAAGGGCCATTGTTCCGAGCACGCGCTTCATGTCCTGCCCCTTTCCTTCGGTAAGGGCTCTATATGGCGCGGCTCGGGGGCTTGGGCAGTTCTCAGGCCTGGCGAATGCTGGCGGCCATGTCGTCGCCATAAGCCGAGACCGCATAGAAGGCCGCCTTGACGACGTCCTTGCGGCTGGCGCTGGGATGCGCGGCCTGCACTTGCCGGATGATCTTCTTGCGGGACTTGCCGGGCCTTGCCACCCGCACAAGCGTCGCCGCGATATCGAAAAGCGCGTCCTGTGCCACGCAGTCAACCTTGGGTTGTTTCGTCGGCCTCCCTTAGAAGCGTTCCATTACAGGCGTATGACAGCGAGTCGGCCTAGCGCGTGCCTTCGAACGTCAAGTCGTAGAGCCCATTGACGGCATCTCGCAGGCGCGGCACCACTTCGCTCAGCGCCCGTTCGACCGTCCAGTGCGTTCCGGACAGAGAGCAGTGGACGGCGTAGGCCGTCCCGTCCCGGGTCGTGTGCGGCACGGCAACGCCGATCTCGTTCAGCATAAGCTGATCTGCGGTCACGCAGCACTGCGTGCGGGCAGCCTCGTCCACGCGGTCCTGGATTGCCGCCCGATCGACAATGGTTTCCCGCGTGAAGGACTCGAGCCGCCAGCGATCTACGGCCTCCTTGCGCAGCGCCGGGGGAAGCGTCGCCACCATTGCACAGCCACTGGCCGTGTTGAGTGCAGGCACGCGCCGACCGGGAACCGTGGCCCCGAAACTCGTTCGCGCACTCGGCAGGCGGACCAGATAGACGATGTCCTCACCGTCCAGTCGCGCGAAGTTGATCGTCTCTCGCAATGATTGGTGCAAATCGATCAGGCGCGGCATCGCCTCCCGAACGACGCCATCGGACCAGAGATAGGCGTTGGCGAATTCGAGAAAGCGCACGCCAGGCTTGAACCGTCGGGTTTCGGCGTCCTTGTCCAGATACCCCATGGCATGGAACGTCGCGGTAAAGCGCTGGACGGCGCTCCGATCGAGGCCGGTTGCGCGGGACAGCTCTCCAAGCCCCATTTCGGGCCGCCCTTCTCCAAAAGCCGACAGCACGCGCATCGCCTTTTCCAGAGACGACACCATCAGGCCCGACGCGCCCGCGTCGGATTTGAGCATCTTGTCGATTCTGCTGCTCATAATTTGCGCTCAACTTCAGGTTGACGAACTTTTCGGCATTAGCGAAGATGCTATCGCCATGTGAAACAACTGTATCGCATTGCGATACACCCCTAATTCACAGTCCGGACGGTCCGCCGTCAAGCAGGAGGTTTGAATGGGCATCGCCAATCATCGAATTAAGACGGTCTTGCGCCTGGCGCTGGGCGCGAGCATCGCGACGATGGCCCTGCCGGCTGCCGCCAAGGCTCAGGAAGTGCGGGCGGTCATGCATTCGGCGATCCGGGTGCTCGATCCGATCATCACCACGGCGCACATCACGCGCAATCATGGCTATATGATCTACGACACCTTGCTCGGCATGGACGCGTCGTATCAGCCGCGCCCGCAGATGGCCGACTGGACCGTATCCGACGATGGGCTCGTCTACCGCTTCACGCTCCGTGACGGCCTGACCTTCCATGACGGTACGCCCGTCACGGCCGCCGATTGTGTCGCGTCGCTGCGCCGTTGGGCGGAGCGGGACGCCGGCGGCCAGATGATGATGGAGCATGCGGCGAGCCTCGAGGCCGAGGGCGACGATACGATCGTGCTGACGCTCGAGCGTCCGTTCACCTATGTCGCCGAGCTTCTGGCGAAGCCGTCTTCGGTGCCGGCCTTCATCATGCCCGAGCGGATTGCCGAGACCCCGTCCACGGAAGCGATCAGCGAGCATATCGGCTCCGGCCCGTTCCGCTTCGTGGCCGACGCTTTCCAACCCGGTGTTCAGGCCGTGTACGAAAAGTTCGCCGAGTACCGCCCGCGCGACGAGCCGCCGAGCTGGACCGCCGGCGGCAAGACGGTGAATGTCGATCGGGTGGTCTGGGTCGCCATGCCGGATGCCCAGACGGCGATCAGCGCGCTGATGGGCGGCGAGATCGACTTCATGGAGGCTGTCCCGACCGATCTCCTGCCGATCCTGGAAGCCAATCCGGACCTGACCGTCGGTGTCGTCAACGAACTCGGCTCGCAGACCATGGGCCGGATGAACTTCCTGTACCCGCCCTTCGACAAGCCTGAAATCCGCCGTGCGGCGCAGAAGGCGTTGAGCCAGGAGGCGACGCTCGCCGCGCTGATTGGCAATCCCGAATATTACTCTGTCTGCGGCTCCTTCTACGGTTGCGCGTCCCCTTTGGCGTCGGAGCCGGATCCCGCATTCGTCGCCTCCGGAAACGCAGAGGAGGCCAAGGCCATGCTGGAGGCAGCGGGCTATGACGGAACGCCTGTCGTGATCCTGCAGCCGACCGATGTCGTCACGACATCCGCCCAACCTGTCGTTGCGGCCCAGTCGCTGCGCGCCGCCGGCTTCAACGTCGATATGCAGCCCATGGACTGGCAGACCGTCGTGACGCGGCGGGCCAGCCAGGAGCCGCCCGCCAGCGGCGGCTGGAACATGTTCTTCACCAACTGGGTGGTTCCGGAAGTCTGGAATCCGGTCGTCAACCCGATGCTGGGCGGCGGGGGGCGGGAGACGGGCTGGTTCGGGTGGCCCGGAGATCCGAAGCTCGACGACATGCGCCGCGCCTTCGCCGCCGCGGGCTCCGATGACGAGCGCAAGGAAATCGCCACGCAGTTGCAGGATTATGCGCTGGAGAACGTCACCTACGTTCCGCTTGGCGAGTATCGCAGTCCGAGCGCCTGGACGGCCTCCGTCAACGAGGTGCTCCGCTCGCCCATTCCCGTCTTCTGGGGCATGACCAAGAGCGAGTAGCGGCACGCTTCCGCCTGCCTGCAACCCCTCGCACAAGGAGCATCCGCATGATGGCCTATGTCTCCCGCCGGCTTATGGCAGCCATCCCGGTCCTTCTGGTCGTGGCCGTCTTCGTCTTCGCGCTCCTGCGCTTTTCCGGCGGCGACCCGGCGGCCATCATCGCGGGCGACATGGCCACTCCCGAACAACTGGCCGCGATCCGTGCCCAGCTCGGCCTCGACCAGCCTTTGCCGGTCCAGTTCGCAGCCTGGACCGGTCAACTCCTGTCCGGCGATTTCGGGACATCGCTCATTTCCCGCACGCCGGTCACGACCTTGATCGGCCAGCGGCTGGAGCCGACGCTGTCGCTCGCACTCGTCGCGATCGCCATCACGGTCCTGATCGCCGTGCCGCTCGGTGTCCTTGCTGCATGGCGGCATGGCGGCATCGTCGACAATTTCGTGTCGGCTGCCACCGTGCTCGGCTTCTCGGTGCCGGTCTTCGTCGTCGGCTACGTGCTCATCCAGATTTTCGCAAACGAGTTGCGCTGGCTCCCGGTGCAGGGGTTCAAGCCGATATCCCAAGGCCTTATGCCGTTTCTTTCGACTATTATCCTGCCTGCGCTGACCCTTTCTTCCATCTATATCGCACTCATCGCGCGGATGACGCGCGCCTCCATGCTCGACGTTCTGGGGGAAGACTATGTCCGCACCGCGCGTGCCAAGGGCCTGTCCGAACGCCTCGTCCTGTTCCGGCATGCGCTGCGCAACGCCGCGGTTCCCATACTGACCGTCATCGGCACCGGCTTCGCGCTCATGATCTCCGGCGTCGTCGTGACCGAAAGTGTCTTCAACCTGCCCGGCCTCGGTCGCCTGACGGTGGATGCGATCCTGGCGCGGGACTACCCGGTCATCCAGGCGCTCATCCTCCTGACGAGCCTCGTCTATGTCGCGATCAATCTCCTGATCGACCTGTCCTATGCCGTCCTGGACCCGAGGATCCGTTACTGATGAGCCTCGCCGTGAAGACACGCTCGACAACCAGGGCCTCTCGACCTGGCCTTTCGCTCCGCAGGGCGGGCCGCGCCGCTGCGCCCGTCCTGGCCGGGATCGTGCTGGCGACCGTGGTGCTGGCGGCCCTTCTGGCCCCATGGATCGCTCCGCACGATCCGATCGCCATGTCGCCCATGGACCGGCTCAAGCCGGCAGGCGGCGGCTTCATCCTCGGAACGGATGCTTATGGGCGGGATCTCTTCTCGCGCATTCTCTACGGTGCACGAACCTCGCTCGTGGTCGGCGCCGGGGTTGCCGTCGCAGCGCTGCTCATCGGCTTGCCGCTCGGCATCCTGGCGGGCTTCTTCCGGGTGGTCGATGCCGTATTGATGCGTCTCATGGACGGGCTGATGGCGATACCGGGCATCCTTCTGGCCATTGCAATCGTGGCACTCGGCGGCTCGTCCATCGCAACGGTCCTTATCGCCATCACCATTCCCGAAATCCCGCGGGTGGTGCGGCTGGTCCGCTCCGTGGTTCTGACCACGCGTGAGGAGCCTTATGTCGAAGCAGCCATCGCTCTCGGCACCAGCCTGCCGCGCATCATGTGGCGGCACCTGATGCCGAGCACCTTCGCGCCGCTCATCATCCAGGGAACGTACATCGCCGCATCGGCCATCCTGACAGAGGCGATCCTGTCCTTCCTGGGCGCCGGAATCGGGACGGAAACCCCATCCTGGGGCAATGTGATGGCCGAGGGTCGGTTGTACTTCCAGCTCAAGCCATCCCTGATCCTGTGGCCGGGCCTTGTCCTGTCCCTGTGTATCCTGTCGATCAACATCCTGGGCGACACGGTTCGGGACCAGCTCGATCCACGCCAGAAACTGCGGGAAGCCTGATCCATGACCCGTTCGAGCGATCCCGTCCTGTCGATCCGCGATCTCGATGTGCGCACCCGCGCGGACGTGCCCCGCGCCATCCTGCGCGGCGTCGACCTGGACATAGCGCCCGGTGAAACCTTATGCGTCGTCGGCGAAAGCGGCTCGGGCAAGTCCGTGACGTCACTTGCCGTCATGGGGCTTCTGCCGCGCCGCGGCCTGGCCCTGCATGGTGGCTCGATCCGGCTGCTCGGGGAAGAGATCGCCCATGCCGGTGCCGCGCGGCTGCGCAACCTCCGGGCAACGCGGATGGCGATGATCTTCCAGGAGCCGATGACGGCGCTGAACCCCGTGATCGCCGTCGGCCCGCAAATCGAGGAGGTCTTGACCGCGCACGCCAGGCTCGGCGCGGCAGCGCGTCGGGCGCGCGTCCTGGAAATGATGGAGAAGGTCCACCTTCCGGATGTCGAGCGCATCTACGGCGCCTTCCCGCATCAGCTCTCCGGCGGGCAACGCCAGCGGATCATGATCGCCATGGCGCTGGTCATGGAGCCGCAACTGCTCATTGCCGACGAGCCGACCACTGCCCTGGACGTGACGACGCAGCGCCAGATCCTGTCGCTCATAGACGCGCTGCGGCGGGAGCACGGGACGGCCGTCCTGTTCATCACGCATGACATGGGCGTGGTGGCCGACATCGCCGATCGCGTGGTGGTCATGCGGGCCGGCGCTCCCGTCGAGACCGGTCCGGTCATGCAGATCCTCGGGAAGCCGCAGGCCGACTATACGCGGGAGCTCCTGCGCGCGGTTCCAGCCCTTGCGCCCCGGCCCGCACGCCCGGAGCGCGATCCGCAGGTCGTCCTGGAGACGATCGAGCTGACCAAGCGCTACGCGGAAAAACGCATGTTCCGGCCGTCGCGCGTTACGGTGGCAGCGGCGGAGGTCAGTTTCCGCCTGAAGCGTGGCCGCACGCTCGGCATCGTCGGCGAAAGCGGTTCCGGAAAGTCCACCGTCGCCCGTTGCGTGATGCGCCTCGTCGATCCCACTTCGGGCAGCGTGCGCGTCAATGGCCATGACATATCCGAACTCGGTCGGGTGGCGCTGCGTCCGCACCGCCGCCGTATCCAGATGGTCTTCCAGGACCCGAACCGCTCGCTCAATCCGCGTATTCCCGTCGTCGCCAGCATCATAGAGGGGCCGTTGAACTTCGGTGTGCCCAAGGCTGCCGCGGTGAAGCGGGCGCATGAACTGCTGGAGCTCGTCGGACTTCCGGCCGATGCGGGGGAACGGCATCCGCATGAATTTTCCGGCGGACAGCGCCAGCGCATCGCCATAGCCCGGGCGTTGGCCATGGACCCGGAAATCATCGTTGCCGACGAGGCCGTATCGGCGCTCGACGTCTCCGTTCAGGCGCAGGTTCTGAAGCTTCTGGCCGACATTCAGGAACGGCTGGGCGTCGCCATCCTGTTCATCACGCACGACCTTCGGGTGGCTGCGCAGATCTGCGACGACATCCTCGTCATGCGCAAGGGCCGTATCGTGGAGGAGGGCGCCGCCGGATCGGTCCTGGCCCGGCCCACGCAGGCCTATACACGTGCATTGTTCGAGGCGGCGCCCGGACGCCACTGGGATTTCCCCAATTTTCGCCCGCTTTCGACCGCGCCTGCACCAGGAGCCGCTCTCGCATGACCGCACCCCGCATCGCCATCGCCGGCTTTTTGCACGAAACCAATACGTTTGCGCCGACCAAGGCCGACCTGGATGCGTTCCGAAAGGGCGGCGGCTGGCCCGGTCTTTCGCTGGGCGACGCTATCCCCGACGCCGTCAGGGGCACCAATGTCGGCGCCTGCGGCTTCATCGAAGCAGCGCACGAACGCGGATGGGAGACGGTGCCGCTGATCTGGTGTGCGGCGAGTCCGTCGGCACAGGTCACCCGCGAAGCCTTCGAATGGACCGCGCAGGCTCTTCTGGAACGCCTGCAACAGGCCTTGCCCGTGGACGCGGTCTATCTGGACCTGCACGGGGCGATGGTCGCCGAACATCTGGACGATGGCGAAGGCGAGATCCTGGCCCGCGTCCGGGCGCTCGTCGGCCCGCAGGTTCCCATCGTCGCGAGCCTTGACCTGCATGGTAACGTGACCGAGCGGATGGTGGCCGAAAGCGACGTGCTGGTCGCCTTCCGAACCTATCCGCATGTCGACATGGCCGATACCGGGCGCCGCGCCGCCGCGCTCGTCGCCGACCTTCTGGCCGGCCCGCGGTTTGCCAAGGCGTTTCGACAGCTTCCCTTCCTCATCCCGATAGCCTGGCAGGGCACGGGGTTCGAGCCGTGCCGGACGCTGTACAAGGATCTGGCGGCACTGGAGGGCGACAGAGTGGCTTCTGTGTCTTTCCTGCCGGGTTTCCCGGCGGCGGATTTTCCCGACTGCGGCCCGAGCGTCGTCGCCTACGCGCAGAGCGCGGCAGAGGCTGCCCACGCCGCCGACACGATGGCAGAGGCCGTGATGGCGGCCGAGCCGATGTTCGCAGGCCGTGCCTTCGAGCCGCAAGACGCGGTGGCCGAAGCCGTCCGGTTGAGCGCAGCTGAGGCAGGCCCGGTGGTGATCGCCGACACGCAGGACAATCCGGGTGCGGGTGGAAATTCCGATACGACCGGAATGCTGCGCGCGCTCGTCGCCGCGGACGCCCAGGATGCGGCGATCGGGCTGATCGTGGATCCGGAAGCCGCGTCCGCCGCCCATTCGGCCGGCGTCGGCGCGACACTCGACCTGACGCTTGGCGGGCGTTCGGGCATTGCCGGCGATGCGCCATTCGGCGGCCGCTTCGAGGTGGAAGCGCTTTCGGATGGGCGACTCACCGCGCCCGGGCCGTTCTATGGGGGCGCACGGCTGCGGCTGGGCCCGTCCGCCTGCCTCAGGATTGGCGGGGTCCGCGTCATCGTGGCGTCCTCCAAGACGCAATTGGCCGATCGGGAGATGTTCCGCTTCCTCGGCGTCGAACCCGAGACGCAGCGCGTGCTCGTGGTCAAGTCGTCGGTCCATTTCCGGGCCGACTTCGAGCCGATCGCCGCCGCCATCCTGGTGGCTACGGCTCCTGGGCCGATGCCACTCGATCCCGCAAGCCTGCCCTTCCGTCACCTGCGGAACGGGCTTCGCCTGTCGCCCCGCGCAATCGCCGCCTGAGCATACCCAAGACAGAGGAAACGACATGACCGTACTGCCCCGAATCCAGGAATTTGCCGCCGATCTGGAACGCATCCGCCACGATCTGCATGCGCATCCGGAAATCGGTTTCGAAGAGCACCGCACGTCGGACATCGTCGCAGCCGAACTCGAACGCATGGGTGCGCAGGTGCATCGCGGCATCGGACGGACGGGCGTCGTCGGGCTGATCGCCGGCAAGCATTCCGGCACGGGAAGCATCGGCCTGCGGGCAGACATGGACGCCCTGCCGATGGACGAGGAGACGAACCTCACCTACCGCTCCACCACACCTGGCCGCTTCCATGGCTGCGGCCATGATGGACACACGACGATGCTGCTGGGCGCCGCCCGCTATCTGGCCGAGACGCGGGACTTTGCCGGAACGGCGGTGTGCATCTTCCAGCCCGCCGAAGAGGGTCTCGGCGGCGCGCGGGCCATGCTTGCCGACAAGCTGTTCGAGCGCTTCCCCTGCGACGAAATCTACGGCCTGCACAATGCCCCGCAGCTTGCACTCGGAGAAGTCGCGATCTTTCCCGGCAGGGCGATGGCCGGCGCCAGCTTCTTCGACATCCATATCCGCGCGCGGGGCGCGCATGGCGCACAGCCGCACAATGCGCGCGATGCGGTGTTGATCGCCACCATGCTGGCCCAGAACCTTCAGTCGATCGTCAGCCGCAACGTGACGCCAATGGAGCCCGCCGTCCTATCGATCACGCGGATCGAGTCCGGATCGGCCTACAACGTTATTCCGGCCGAAGCCCGGATGAGCGGGACGATGCGGTTCTTCGACCGGTCGATCGGTGAACTGATGGCGCAGCGCATGCGCCAGATCGCCGCCGGCATGGCGCAAGGGTTCGAGGTAGAGATCGACGTCGACGTGCGGGATATCTTCACGGTCCTGGAAAACGCCCCCGCTCCGACGGCATATCTGACCGAGGTCGCCGAAGAGATCGTCGGTGCCGACGGCGTTCTGAGGGAGCCCAAACCCGTCACCGGTTCCGAGGATTTCGCAGATATGCTGCTGGCGGTGCCGGGTGCCTATTGCTGGGTCGGCCATGGCGGGGACGTGCCGGTTCACAATCCCGGCTTCGTCCTGGACGACGCGATCCTGCCGATCGGCTCCTCGCTGCTCGCGCGGATCGTCGAAAAGCGGCTCGCCGCATGACCGAGGCTGCCCCGCCTGACGATGACGCCGCCCCGGCGTCGCCATTCGATGCGGATGGCGCCTTGCTGCAACCGTCCGGCATCGAGCCGCCCTGTCCCATCACCGCGCTCGGGGCGCGGGCGCTGGCGGCTGCGATCCGCGATCGGCACCTGTCTGCCCGCGCGGTCGCCACGGCGTACCTGGACCGGATCGAACGGATCAACCCTGCGTTCAATGCCCTCGTAGCCTTGCGCGCGCGCACCGATATACTGAAAGATGCCGACGCGGCCGATGCGGCATTGTCGCGCGGCACGCCGACCGGACCGCTCCACGGCGTCCCGATCGCCATCAAGGATCTGGTGCCGACAAAAGGACTGGCCACGACGTTCGGTTCGGCGCTCTATGCCGATCACGTGCCGGATGAGGATGCGCTGAGCGCCGCCCGGATCCGCGCCGCCGGAGCGCTGATCATCGGCAAGACCAATACGCCCGAATTCGGCGTTGGGTCGCACACCTTCAATACGGTCTACGGGACCACCCTCAACGCCTACGACCCAAGCCTTTCGGCGGGTGGATCGAGCGGCGGGGCCGCCGTCGCGCTTGCGGCCAGGCTGCTGCCGGTCGCGGACGGAAGCGACATGGGCGGCTCGCTGCGCAACCCGGCCGCGTGGAACAACGTGTACGGCTTGCGTCCGACGATCGGACGCGTGCCGTCGCCCACGCAGGACGATCTGTTCTCCGCACCGCTTGCCACCGATGGTCCGATGGCGCGCAGCGCCGACGACCTTGCCCTGCTGCTCGACGTGATGGGCGGACCCGATCCCCGGGCGGCCCTGTGCCTGCCGAAACCGGATGCGCCCTTTTCGGACATCGCGCCACTGGACCGGCCCCTGCGCCTGACATGGATGGGCGATCTGAATGGCCATCTTGCTTTCGAGCCCGGGCTGCTTGCCGCGACGCAGCAGGCGGCCAGGCTTCTGGCCGGGCCGGGACATAGCCTGCAGGACGGGGTGCCCGAATTCGATTTCGAGGCGCTGTGGCAGGCTTTCGTCGTCCTGCGCCAGCATTTGATCGCCTCCCGCTACGCCGAACTCATGAACCATCCCAAGGCCGCGCAAATGAAGCCGGAGATGCGCTGGGAGATCGAGAATGGCCTTGCGCTCGATATCGGCCGTCTACGCGATGCTGTGCGCACGCGCTCTGCCTGGTATCGCACGCTGATGGAGCTCTTCAAGGAAACGGATATCCTGCTTCTGCCCTCCACCGCGGTATGGGCTTTCCCGGCCGGGGCGAGGTGGCCGGAGAAGATCGGCACGCGCGCCATGGACACTTACCACCGCTGGATGGAGGTCGTCGCCGGCCCGACGCTGGCCGGCCTGCCCGTGCTCGCCATGCCGGCAGGATTCCGGAACGGGCGTGCGCTCGGCATCCAGGCCATCGGCCGTCCGGGCAGCGAAGCCCAGCTTCTGTCGCTGGCCGTCAGTGTCGAGACGGCGGCGACGACACCCGCAACATCGCCGGTGTGAGGAGCCCGCCGAGTTGGCGGCGGAACGGGAAGTGGCCCACGTCTTAGGTACGGTCTGTTACCTATGTCTCCGGGCTGTAAATTTTGGAGATGGTCGGAGCGAGAGGATTCGAACCTCCGACCCCCTGAACCCCATTCAGGTGCGCTACCAGGCTGCGCTACGCTCCGACGGGCGAAGCTCTATGAAATCTCGGGCGACAGCGCAACCGATTTCTGGTCCTGAAATGCAAACGCCCGGCACGCCCTCGCGGATTGTATCCGTCGGTAATGCGAAAGGATGAGGCGGTCTGTACAGGTTGTCGCATACCGCCGTCGAATGTCACGTCGCCGCCAGATTGCAAGAGAGCTTGCGCCGGTTAAAGAATGATTATCGCAAACTGAAAGTTACGGAACGGAAAGTGTATATCCGGCGGACATTACGTAGTTTTACGGTGATTGGAAGAAGGTATACATCGAAGCGGACGGATTATAATCGATCTTAAAAGTGTCATCATCCCGTCGATTGTAAAATATGCGCGACAGGAGGTTTCCGTGCTTGTGTTTCCGCCACAATGATAGCTACTATCGATAGTAGAGGGTGTCGGGGGCAAGCGAGGGAGAGGACCATGACTGGTAGTGACCGTCCTGGGTTTTCCGGCGCCATGCCGGTAGAGTTCATCTCCGAAAGAGGGTCAGTCACGGAGAGCGCGTCCGGCCTGATTCTGCGGCTGCAGGATAGCAATCGCGCCTTGGAAAACCTTTTGCGCGCGCTGGAGCGCGATGAATCCACGAGCCGCTCCGCGTGCTGCGGGCCCGACGCCTACCCATTCGTCTGATTGTAGCGGACATGAGAAAGGCCGGCGAATGCCGGCCTTTGCTTGTTCCGGTCGTGCCCAATTATCCGGCGAGCTTGCCGGCGATCTCGGCGATGTGACGCCCCTGGAAGCGCGCTCCCTCCAGCTCGATCTCGCTGGGCTGCCGGGAACCGTCGCCTCCGGCGATGGTAGTGGCGCCGTAGGGCGAGCCACCCACGATCTGGTCCAGAGCCATCTGCCCGGCGAAGGCGTATGGCAGTCCGACGACGACGAGGCCGTGGTGCAGGAAGGTCTTGTGCATCGACAGGAGTGTCGCCTCATTGCCGCCGTGCTGTGTGGCCGAGGAGGTGAAGGCACCGGCGACCTTGCCGAACAACTTGCCCGCCGCCCAGAGGCCGCCCGTCCTGTCCCAGAAGGATTGCATCTGCGAGCTCGGATTGCCGAAGCGGGTCGGCGCGCCGACGATGATGGCGTCGTATGCGGGAAGGTCTTCCGGCTTTGCCTCCGGATAAGCCGAATCCGTCTTGAAGCCGGCGGCGGCGACGACTTCGGCCGGCGCGGTTTCCGGAACCCGCTTGATGTCCACCTCGGCGCCGGCGCTGGCGGCGCCTTCCGCCACGGCGCGCGCCATGGCTTCGATATGGCCGTAGCTGGAATAATAGAGTACCAGAACCTTGGTCATGCATCTTCCCTTCAGATGGCCCGAAGGCCGTTGCTCTTGACCTTGTAGATACGCGATTGCACAGAAATACGTGAGGCGGGATGCGGAAACGCACTGTCCACAGCGGTTGACCGCCGGTCCGGCGGGAAAGGAAACTCCGGCAATGGCCCAGACTGCCTCCATGCTCGCGATCGGGGACGAACTCCTGTCCGGCCGGACCAAGGACAAGAACATCGCTCACCTTGCCGATGTCATGACGCTGGCCGGCATCGACCTAAAGGAGGTCCGCATCGTCGGCGACGAGCCGGAAGACATCGTGGCGGCCGTAAACGCACTGCGCGGGCGCTACGATTATGTGTTCACCTCGGGCGGCATCGGCCCCACGCATGACGACATGACGGCGGACGCGATCGCCGCGGCCTTCGAGGCGCCGATCGGCTACCATCCGCAAGCCTATGCGCTGATGGCGAAGCATTACGAGGCGCGCGGGATGGAGTTCACCGACGCGCGCAAGCGCATGGCGCGTACGCCGGAGGGCGCCAGCCTGATCGACAATCCCGTATCGGTGGCGCCGGGGTTTCATATCGGCAATGTCTATGTACTGGCCGGCGTGCCCGCCGTTTTCCAGGCCATGCTGGAAAAGATCGTGGCCGGCCTGCCCCAGGGTCCGCTCGTGCTTTCAGCAGCAGTGGAATGCCCTTTCGGCGAGGGCGATATCGGTGGTCCGCTGGGGGAAATCCAGAACCGGCATCCCGATGTGGTCATCGGCTCCTATCCCAGGTTCGACGGCGCGCGCTACAGCACCGAGCTCGTGGTTCGGTCCCGCGATGCCGATGCTCTTGCGCGCGCCCGGCGCGAGGTGGAGGCGATGCTGGCCGACCTGCAGGCCCGCCGTTCCACGTGACGCCGCGCCCATGCTTGCGGTAGCCGCGCAGTCGGGCTATCGCATCGCCCTTGGAAAGATCGGAGCCATGCAGATATGACGAGCGAAAAGTCCTTTCCCGTTTCCTGGGATCAGTTCCACCGCGACGCGCGCGCGCTCGCATGGCGGCTGGCCGGGGTGCGCGACGACTGGAGGGCGATCGTCTGCATCACGCGCGGCGGGTTGGTGCCGGCCGCCATCATCGCGCGGGAACTCGGTACGCGGTTGATCGAAACCGTATGCGTGGCCTCTTATCACGACTACGAGACCCAGGGCGAGTTGAAGGTACTCAAGGGCATATCGGCCGATGTTTCGGGCGATGAGGGCGACGGCGTGCTGATCGTCGACGACCTGACGGATACCGGAAAGACGGCCGCGCTGGTGCGCTCGATGCTGCCCAAGGCGCATTTTGCCACGGTCTACGCAAAGCCGAAGGGCCGGCCGCTGGTGGATACCTTCATTACCGAAGTATCGCAGGATACCTGGATCTTCTTTCCGTGGGATCTGGGCCTGACCTTCCAGGCCCCGATAGCCAAGGGCGTGGCCGGCTGACCCCGGAGCATGGGGCCGAAAAGTGGATGAGCCGCCCGCCGTGCCCAGGGCACGGCAGGCGGCGATGGCCTGCTTCACCGCGTCAGGAGACGTGGTGGGGAGGGTGCAGGCCGTATACCGGCGTTTCGATGCCAATCTGACGCGCCTTCAGCTGCAGCGCCAGATATTGGGAGTAGTGGCGGGACTGGTGGAGATTTCCCCCGTGAAACCATAGCGCTTCCTGCGCGGTGGGCTTCCACATGTTGCGCTGCTCGCCCTCCCACGGGCCGGGGTCCTTCGGGGTGGCGGAGCCGAGGCCCCAGCACTTGCCGACCGCATCGGCGACTTCCTGCGAGATCAGGTCCGCAGCCCAGCCATTCATCGATCCGTAGCCGGTGGCATAGACGACGAGGTCCGCCGGCAGTTCGGTGCCGTCCTTCAGCACCACCGCATCCTCCGTCAGGTGGCTGACGTCGGACCCCGACTTCAGCTTGATGGACCCGTCTATGACGAGATCGCAGGCGCCGACATCGATGTAGTATCCGGAGCCGCGCCGCAGGTATTTCATGAACAGGCCGGAGTCGTCCGCCCCGAAATCCAGCTTGAAGCCGGCCTTTTCCAAAGCGGCATAGAAATCGGCGTCCTGCTGCCGGATCTTGTCGTAGATGGGTATCTGGAACTCGTGCATGATCCGGTAGGGGATCGAGGCGAAGATCAGGTCGGCCTTGCGCGTGGTGACGCCGTCGGCCAGCGCGCGCTCGGAATAGAGATCGCCCAGACCGTGCTCCATCAACGAATCCGAGCGGACGATATGCGTGGACGACCGCTGGACCATGGTGACGTCGGCACCGGCCTCCCACAGCGCGGCGCAGATATCATGGGCCGAATTGTTCGAGCCGACGACGACCACGCGCTTGCCTTTGTAGGTGTCCGGCCCCGGATGCTGCGAAGAGTGCTGCTGCTCGCCCCGGAACAGCTCCTGTCCGTCGAAACTCGGGATATTCGGCTTGCCGGACATGCCCGTGGCCAGAACCAGCTGCTTGGGGCGAAGGGTCATCTCCTGCCCGTCGCGTTCCACTACGACCGTCCACGTGCCGTCCGTCTGGTCGTACCGGGCGCTTTTTGCCGTGGTAGAGCCCCAGTAATTGAGCTCCATGACCTTCGCGTACATTTCCAGCCAGTCGCCGATCTTGTCCTTGGGCGCGAAGACCGGCCAATTGTCGGGGAAGGGGATATACGGCAGATGATCGTACCAGACGGGATCGTGCAGGCAGAGCGACTTGTATCGCTTGCGCCAGCTGTCGCCCGGCCGCTCGTTGCGTTCCACGATCAGTGTGGGCACGCCCAGCTGTCGCAGCCTGGCGCCCAGGGCGATGCCGCCCTGTCCTCCGCCGATGATGAGCACATCCGGCTGCGTCTGGCGGCCGAGCGCCTCTTTCTCTTCCGTCCGCCGTTCCGACCAGCTCTTGCGGTTCCGGTCGTGCCCGTGCTCCGCGCCCATGGGACGACGAAGCCCTTTCGGCTCTTCATGTCCCTTCAGTTCCGTCAGCGTGGTGAGCAAGGTCCAGATCAGCCCGTTGCGGATACGGACATGCCCAAGGCCGCGGCCCACCTTCGTCTCGAACTCGAACCAGCCTTCCGTTACTCCGCCGTTTTCCGCCGCCACCCATTCCGTGTCCTGCACGAAGCCGCTCGGCCGGATGGCAGGTAGCTGGGCCTTCAGCATGTCGCGGATCTGCTCGTGCCCTTCCGCCGTATCGATGTTCCAGGTGAAAGCCACGAGGTCCCGCCAGTAGCAGTCGACCTGGAACAGGTTGACGGCGGTGTCGATATCGCCTTTCTCCAAAGCGCTGCCGAGCTTGGCAAGAACGCCGTCCACCCGTGTTGCAGGGCTGTCGTTCAGCATTGTCAATTCCTCCACGTCGGTGCGGTCGTTGCCGCATGATGGCCGGCCATCCTGGCCGATCCCGATTGCCGTTCGGATGTTGCAAGCCGCATGCCAGAGAGGAAATTGCCCGCATTCGCGGCCTTTCGCGTCGGCGTCGCCACAAGACCGTTGCAGGACGCCACACCTGTTGCGCAACGGCGGACGCGTCAGTTCGGCCGCGTAACCCCGAGGCGGCGCATTTGGCGATGCAGGGTGGTGCGGTCTACGCCAAGGCGCCGCGACGCTGCGGAAATATTCCAGCCGGCCTCCTTGAGCGTTGCGCACAGGCGCTGAGCCTCGCCCGGGGGCGCGGCAGAAGGCGCGGCGCCGCCTTGGACGAGGGCGGGCGGAAGATCCTCGATGCCGATCTGGCCGGCGCTCGCCACGGCGCCGGCATAGGCCAGAACATTGGCCAACTCCCGGATATTGCCGGGCCAGTCGTGCCGGCGTAACGCCTCTCGTGCCGCATCGGCCAGGCGTGGCGCCGCCGGGCCTAGAAGCCGCGCGACCAGCCAGTCGAAATCGCTCCGCTCGCGCAGCGGCGGAAGATCCAGCGCGGCCGCATTGAGCCTGTACAGAAGATCCTGCCTGAAGCGACCGGCGGAGGCGAGTTCGGCAAGGTTCCGATTGGTTGCCGAAAGGATGCGGATATCCACGCCGCGTGCCTCCGACGTGCCGACCGGCTGTACGACCTTTTCGGAAAGAACGCGCAGAAGACGCGTCTGGAGAGCCAAGGGCATGTCGCCGATCTCGTCCAGGAACAGCGTCCCGCCATCGGCCTCTTCAACCAGGCCCCGGCGCGCCTTGCCGGCTCCGCTGAAGGCGCCGGCCGCATGCCCGAACAACTCGGATTCGATCAAGCCTTCCGGGATGGCCGCGCAATTGATGGCGATGAAACGGCCCCCGCGGCCCGATGCGGCATGGATGGCGGCGGCAAGGACCTCCTTGCCTGTTCCCGTCTCTCCCTGGAGGAGGATGGGCAGCGTCGATGGCGCCAGCCGCAGGGCGAGGGCGCGTACCCTCTCGATCCTGATGTCGTCTCCGCCTATCCCGTCCAGTGCCGATGCCGCCGGCCTGACGGGTTCGACGGGCGGGCGGGCCGTCTTCCAGCGCGTCGGCGGCTCTATCGCATGGGCAAAGACGACGCTGCCGTCGCGGCATCGCAACAGCCTTTCATGGGCCGGCCGGTCCCGCGTCAGATCCGGCAGCCCGTCCACCCCGATGTGGAAGAAGCGATCCAGCCTTTCCCCGATAAGGCCCGGCGATACGCCGGATGCCTGGCCGATGCTGGCGCCGAGCAGCCGGGCACCGCGATGCGTCATGCCGCAAATGCGGCCCGCGGCGTCCACGGCCACGGCTGCATCCGGATCGACGTCCAGGAATTCCGGCGATTGGGAAAGGCGCAAAACCCAGTTGCGCCGCTGCGAGGCCATCAGATTTGCCATCTCGATACGCCGCGCGGTGGCGGTGACGAGGTGTAGCGCCAGGTTCTGGCTGACCTTGGGCGTGGGCGACGACAGCAACGAAATGTCCAGCACCGCGGCAAGCCCGCCCAGCGCATCGTAGATCGGCGCGGCCGTGCAGGAGAGCGGCGTATGGGTAAGGTCGAAATGGTCGTCCTGATGGATGGTCAGGGCCTCGCCGGTGGCGAGGCAGGCGCCGATGGCGCAGGTGCCGGCGCGCTCTTCCAGCCATTCGGAGCCGAGATACAGGCCGGCACGCCGCAGGCGATGGTCGAAATGCGGATCGCCCATGAATTCCACCGTCACGCCCTGCATGTCGGACAAAAGCAGGACGTAGTTCTGGCCGGCGACCTGCGCGTACAGGCGCTCAAGCCCGGACCGCGCGATATGGACGAGCTCTTCCGATTGTTGCCGATGCTCCTTCAGGCGCGTTTGCGGCACGATGACGGCTTCGCAGGCCGTTGCGGGGTCCAGCCCGTGACGTGTCAGGCAGCGCTGCCAGGATTCCACCACGAGGCCGTCGCGCCCCGTTGCATGGCCGCGACTGGCAAGCTCGATCTCGCGCGCGTGCTTCGATCCGGAGACGATGGCTGATCCGCGCCGCCTCCCAACGGCGCGCTCCCTCGACTGTTTCTCCCACTCAAGAGCTTAGAGAAGGCGGATGGCCTCGTCCATCCCGCCGGAGCGTCAACTCCAGGACACGTCCACGCGGGTGGAATCCTCGATGCCGCGCACTTCCGCCATGCTTTCTGCGGCAAGACGCAGCGCCAGGCGCTCGCGCTGGCTCGAGAGATTGCCGCTGTAATGAACGATCCCGTCCACCACACGGACGTTCTCGTCACGCAGATAGAACCAGGGCTGGCGCCTGAGATCCTCCATCAGGCGTCGGCGGATCTCCTCGTCGGAAATCGCCTCCGGTTCGCGGCGCCCGGCCTTCTGGATCGCCTTCAGGATGTCGGAGCGCGTGACGATTCCGACGGGGCGCAGCCTTTCAAGCACCACGATGGAGCGGATCTTGCGGGCGACCATCTCGGCCACGATGTCGGCCATGTCTGCGTCCAGCGGCAGGGTTCGGACCTTCGACGACATCATGTCGCCGGCGACGTTGGCATGGCTGCGGATATAATGCTCCAGCATCTCGCGCGGGTTCTTGCGATCCCAGGACCACCAGTTGGACGGCAACAGCGTATCGATGCTGCGGCGGACGATCAGGTCCGTCGTCGTCACGATACCGATGAGGTTGCCGGCGTCATCGACCACCGGAAGCGAGTTGAACCCTTTGTCCAGCAGGAGCGCCGCCACCTCGGCGACGGGCATTTCGGGCTTTATGGTCGTGATGGGCGAAACCATCAGTTCGGAAGCCTTCATCGGCATGGATATATCCTCCTGCGTGCGTCGATTCCCGTCTGGATTGTAGCGCAGACATATGAACCGTCCGCTTCACCTTCGGCTTATCAGGGCCACGAGATACACTCCGCCGATCAACGATGCGAAGAGGCCGACCGGCATCTGGTAGGGAAAGCCCACCATGCGCGCCAGCCAATCGGCCCCCGCCAGCATGATCGCGCCGATCATCACCGCGGCGGCTACCTCCTGCAACGGCCTCGAAAACCCCATGCGCCGCGCGATATGAGGCCCGATCAACCCGGCAAAGGACAGCGGGCCGACATGCAGGGTCGCAGCGGCGGAGGCGACGGCGGCCAGCACCAGCATGCACCCTGTCGCCCGCGCGGCCGGCACGCCGAGAGCCGTCGCGCCCGCCCGGCCCAGCGGCAGGATCGCCAGCCAGCGGGCGATGAATGGCAGCGGCAGCAGCAGCAGAAGTGCGCTCGCTATGGCGGCGATACCCTGCGTCGGCGTCGACGACTGGATCGCCCCGCTGAGCCATTCCAGCATCTGCATCGCCTCGGGCCCGCCATCGGAGATGACGGCGGTCACCGCCGCTCCGGTACAACTGCCGAGGGCGATGCCGGCAAGCAGGAGCCGCTCCGGCCCGCCGGCATTGCGGGCCGCGAAATACAGGATCGCCAGCAGCGCCAGTGCGGAGCCGGCCAGAGTTGCCGTAAAGCGCAGCGATGGCGTCGGCATGTCGACCGTCAGAAGGACGACCGCGAGGCCCAGCCCCGCGCCGGAGCTGATGCCCAGCACCTCCGGGCTTGCCATCGGATTGCCGGTGATGCGCTGGAGGAGGTAGCCGGCCAGCGCCAGCAGCCCGCCGCTGCCTGCGGCGACCGCCAGGCGCGGTGCGCGGAATGGCAGGAGTTCGGGGAGCGTGACGCCGGTCGCAAAGGCCCAGCCGGTGCCTGTCCGCCCGACGCACAGGGATACAGCGACGACCGCCAGAAGCACCAGGGCCAGTGCGGCCAACCGGGTTTCGGGGCGTCGGCTGCGCCTCCGCTCCATGCCGGTGTCGGCCGGCTGCAGCCCCAGACGCAGCCGGGGCAGGGCCCATAGCAGGATGGGCCCGCCGATGAGCGCCGTGAAAGCGCCCGTGGGCAACAGGTCGCGTCCGCCCGTCGTCATGGCGAGAACCAGTCCGTCGGCGATGGACAGAAGCAGCGCGCCGGCAAGCGGAGCAAGAAGAAGCTGCTGGCGCAATGTCCGCGCGCCGCAGGCTCTTGCCAGCGCAGGGGCGGCAAGGCCGATGAAGCCGACGATGCCCACGAGCGCGGTCACGGAGCTTGCCAGGAAGACCGCCAGCGCCAGCGCGGCCAGGCGGATGGCGCCGACGCCGAGCCCGAGGCTGCGGGCGCTTTCCTCGGCAAGGCCCAGCACGGTCAACGGCCGCAGCATCAGGGCCGCAAGCACCGCGCCGGCCGCGACACGGATGCCCAGCGTAATCGACGGAAGCCAGCTTTCCTGGGACAGAGTCCCGCCGCCCCAGATGAAAAGCGACATGACATAGTCGCCATTGGCCAGCGTCAACGCCGCGCTCAGGGAAGCCGCCACCAGTGACAGGAGAAGACCGCTCAGCACCGTTCCCACAGGCTCCAGCTTGCGCCGCCAGTTGAGCGCCACGATCAGCCCCAGCATCACGCTTCCGCCCATGAAGGCCACCGGCTCGCGCCCGCTGGCCAGCGCGGCCGGCAGGTAAAGCGTCGCCAGCGTCAACGCCAGTTGCGCGCCCGCGGCGACACCCAGCGTGGACGGATCGGCGATGGGGTTGCGCAGGACGCGTTGCAGCAGGAGGCCGGACAGACCGAGGGCCGCCCCCGCCAGAAGCGCGATCGCGCCGCGCGGCAGCACGGTGGCGTGGAACAGGACCGCGTCGAAACCGCCGGCCCGTGCGGCGCGCCATGCCGGCACGGCTTCCAGCAGAAACAGGCAAAGGGCTAGGGCGGCGGCGACGAGCCAGGGGATCGGCGTCAGGCGCGTGTCGTCAGGGGCGTGCGTCATCCGTCGGTGGACCCGGACAGCGCCGCCTCGAAGAACCGGGCGAACCGCCGCGCTGTCGGCAGGCCGCCGAAGGCATTCATCGGCGGCAGGATATGCGCGCGCCCTGCCGCAACGGCCGGAATGGCCTTCCACAGGGCGCTGTGCGGCAGGGCGGCGGCCGCATCCGGCGGCACGGGGCCGACGACGACGACGATGGCGTCCGGCCGCTCGGCCATCGCCTCGATGCCGATGGGGGCGGAGGCGGCATAGCGGGTATCGCCTGTGAAGGCGTTTTCGAAACCGAGATCCGCCATGACGCTGCCGAACAGGGAATCCGGTCCGAACACCCGCACATGGCGGGCATCGCCGAGATTGACGAGATAGACCGGCCTTCGGGCGTGGACCGCAAGATTCTGCCGGCCGGTTGCGATCAGCGCCTTGGTGCCCGCGATGTAGACGGCCGCCTCTTCGGTGCGCTCGAGGTCTTCGCCCATTCCCCGCGTCGCGGCTTCCATAAGGTCTATGGGCCGTCGTCCGCCACCGAAGACGGGAAAGGACCGCACGGGGGCGATCCGCGCGATCTGCGGCTCCGCCCAGGCGTTGAAGGGCGAAATGTAGATCAGGTCGGGATGGACGCTGAAGAGAAGCTCGAGGTTGAACGAGCCGCGCAATCCGAGGTCGATCACGCTTTGCGGTACCGCCGGCTCCACCGCAAGGCGACGGAAGAGGACCAGCTCGACGGCGGCCACCGGCGTCACGCCGAGGGCCAGGATCGTTTCCAGCAACGCCCAGTCCAGCACGGCGATGCGTTGCGGCACGCTTGCCGCCGCACCACGCGGCATCAGCGACAGGGTTGCCAGGCCGGCCATGAAGCCGCGCCGGTCAAGCGCGGCGGTCATGCCCTACCTCACCACTTGTAGGCCACCGACGCGATGACGCTGCGGCCCTCGCCGTAGAAGCAGCCGAAATTGCAGCTTGCGACATACTCTTCATCGGCCACGTTGTTGACGTTCAGAGCGGCCTTGAAATCATCCTTTTCGTAGCGGATCGCAAGGTCGACGAGCGTTGCGGACGGCAGGTCTATGGAATTGGCATTGTTGCCGAAGCGCGAGCCGATATAGCGGACGCCGCCGCCCAGCGAAACACCTTCGAGCACCGTTCCGGGCTGGAACGCGTAATCGAGCCAGAGGGCAGCGGCATGTTCCGGCACGTTGGCCGGGCGGTTGCCGGTCGTGGTGGCGGTTATGATGCCGGCCACCACGGTGTCGTCCCCTTGCGTGATCTCCACGTCGGAGTAGGTGTAGTTGCCGACGAGGCTCAGCCCGTCGGTCAGGCTTGCCGTAGCCTCCAGTTCGAAGCCGCGCGAGCGGATCTCGCCCGTCTGGGTGATCTCGCGCACCAGCGATCCGCCGTCCGGCACGGCCTGGTTGGCGACGACGTTGGTCTGCTCGATCTGGTACAGCGATGCGGTGACGAACGAGTTCCAGCCTGCCGGCTGGTACTTGATGCCGCCCTCGACCTGCTTGCCTTCCGAAGGCTTGAACAGTGCGCCGTCGGAGGTTTCCCCGGTGATCGGGTTGAAGGATGTCGCGTAGCTGACGAAGGGCGCCAGGCCGTTGTCGAACAGATAGACCGCGCCCGCACGCCCGGTCAGGGCGTCGTCATCGACGCTGCCGCCGGCATTGGACAGGTCCGACCAGTCCTGGCGCAGGCCCGCGGTGACGACCAGCCGGTCGAAACGGATCTGGTCCTGCGCGTAGATGCCGGTCTGCTTCAGGTCGACATTGGTGATGTTGGCGCCATCCGGGTCGACGATGACGGGCGTACCGTAGACCGGGTCGAAGGCGTTGATGGGCAGTGCCGTGCCCGAGAAGTTCGACGAGCGGTCGAGATTGTTCTGCCGGTAGTCCAGCCCGATCAGCGCGGTATGCTGGAGAACGCCGGTCTCGAACTGCGTTTCGACCTGATTGTCAATACCGAAGCTGTTTGTCAGCTCGTCCTGGACGGAGGGGCCGCGCGCCACGGTGAAGTTGTCGGCGCCGAGGCCGGCGAAGTAAAGGTTCTGGTAGTTGAAGTCGAGCCGCGTGTACTGTGCGTTCTGGCGAAACTCGACCGCCTCGTTGAAACGATGGCTGAACTCGTAGCCGATCGTGCCGAACCAGCTTTCGGAATCGTTGAAGTCGGGCTCGCCCAGATACAGGCTCGGCGGAAGGCGGCCATAGGGGTTGCCGTCCAGCGTGCCGGCCTGGGGCAGGCCGACGGGCGAATCCGCCTTGTCGTACTGCAGGCTGCCCATCAGCGTGAAGCTGGTGTCGGCGTCGGGACGGAAGCTGATCGACGGCGCCAGGTAGACGCGGTCGTCGTCGACGTAGTTCTGCTGCGTTTCCGAAAGGCGGCCGAGGCCGACCATGCGGTAGCTGACATCCTCGTTGTAGACGCCGCCGACATCGAACTTGGCGACGTAGCGGTTGTTGTTGCCGATCTCGGCGCCGACATTGCGGAATTGCGTGAAGGTCGGCCGCTTCTGCACGAGGTTGATGATCCCGCCGGGGGCGCCCTGGCCGTACAGGACGGAGGCCGGCCCCTTCAACACCTCGATGCGTTCGAAGCCATAGGGCTCGAAGGCGAGCGCGCCGAAATCGCGGATGAAGCGGAAGCCGTTGATGTAGAGGCTGTCGGTCGATTCGAAGCCTCGGATGATGGGCGAGAAGAAGCGCGGGTCGGCCCCGAAGGGCTGCGTCACGACGCCGGACGTATAGTTGAGCGCCTCGCCGATATTCTGGACGCCGCGATCTTCCATCTGCTGGGTGGTGACGACCGAAATGGACTGAGGCACCTCGATCAGGGGCGCCGAAATCTTGGAGCCGGTCTGCGTCTGCGTCGCGACATAGCCGTCGACCGGGCCCGTCGCCGTGCCGAACGTGCCGCCGGTTCCACCGCCGCCGGCACCCTCGACGACCACCGTGTCGAGCGTGACGGACGATTGTGCGTGGGCGCAAAGGGGTATCGCGACCGAGGCCGCCAGAATGGACAATCGATGGCCGAGGCGCATGGGATACTCCGCGCAGGAAACTGGACAACTCCGCTCCTGATTACGCGTGTATAAGCTGACTTTGAATATCCTATTTTAGTCGCACTATCGGAAGTCCTCCGCCTGTGCGGGTTTTGTCACAATCGAGGCCGTTCCATGTTCCAGAGCTTGGCGTTGCTGGATGACACGGCGACAGCGCCCAGCTTCAACGCCGCCTGTGCATCGGCTTGCGTGCATATGAAACCGGAGGCCACCGCAGGCGGCATGCGCTTTCGATCGTCTGCAGGGATGTGCGCCAGCATGGGCGCCGGCATCAGCTGCACCAGGTTGGGGCTGCTTTGCGAAATGGCCTTGACGCTGCGCGGCCAGGTAGACCGATCCGTGACGAATACCTTTTGCATGGTCAGAAGGCCGCATTGCGCGGCCTTCTGGATCGTCGGAACCCTGGTGGACAGAAGAACGGAAATCCCCGCTTCGGACAAGAATTCGATTGCCCCCTTGTCCTGGGACAGACCCTCGCAACTATCGATATTCAACACGATCAGCTTGTTACGCCGAGTCAGCGTCCGTACCAGTTCGGCCACATGGCGCAGCGATATATTGGCCACGATCCCGATCTCGGCACGACTGGCCAGGAACGTGTCCACCTGCTCGGTGCCATAAAGCGTCGCCATGACCGGATGGCGCATCAGTCTCTCGCCGATGGTTCTGTCCAGGGCCAAGATTACCTCTCCGCGTCGCGGGGCATTTCCGCTGACAGGCCGAGCTTGCCCGGGTTCAGGAGATTGTCCGGGTCGAGCGCCGCCTTCACCGCCTCCAGAATCGGAAACGCGCTGCCGAGACTGTCGCGCATGTAGGGCGCGCGCAAGAGCCCTACGCCGTGGTGATGGCTCAGGGCTGCATTATGCCGGACGAGGACGGCGTTGGCGGCATCCCATGCGGCGCGATACCAGGCGCCGCGGCGCTCGACATCCACGTCTCCGCGAAGCGAGAAGTACAGGCAAGCCCCATCGACATAGGCGTGCGACTGGTGCGCCGAGCCGGCCAGCGTGCCCGGAACCGCGTTGATAGCCGCGACGACCTCATCGTAGATTGCCGGAAGGTCTCTCCAGCAGCCCGTCATCTCCAGCGTATCGGCGACGAAACCGGGACTGCGCTTGAACCCCTCGGCGCTCTTGCCGGTCAGGTAGCGCGTGTCCAGCCAGCGCTCGAAGATGGCGTCGCCGTCCAGCTTGCGGCCAAGGCCGGCGCAGACCCGTTCGCTGATGGCCATCACCGCATCGACCATTTCCGGTGCGCCTTCGTCGGCGATCAGCAGCACGTTGAGCGCCGGTTCTTCGAACTGCACGCCGCTTTCCAGGGCATCGTACAGGCGCAGCGCGGCCGGGTTCGCGCCGCCCTGCATGATCTGGCGACAAGCCTCCAGACCGGTTGCGAAACTATCGAATCCGTATGCGATGGCGCGGGTGTAGTCAGGGAGGCGATGCAGTTTCAAGCGGACGCGCACCACGATGCCCAAGGTGCCCTCGGATCCGATGAAGAGCTGCTGAAGGTCGGGGCCTATGGCCGCGCGCGCATAGCCGCCCAGTGTCACCAGCTCTCCGTCAGCCAGCACGACATCCATCCCGTAGACCATGTCTTCGATCTTGCCGTATCGCGTGGACAATTGTCCTGCGCCCCGGCATGCCACCCAGCCACCGACGGTGCTGATGCCGAAGGAGGAGGGCCAATGGCCCATGGTCATGCCGTAGGACTTCTGGATCGTATCCTCGAAGACGTCGCCGAACATCCCGGCTTCCACTTCGACGATCTGGCTGTCCGCATCGAACCCGACCAGACGGTTCATGTCACATACGTCCAGCACGATGCCGCCGCGTAGCGGCAGGGCTGCGCCCGTCACATTGCTGCGGCCGGCCGAGACGGTCAGCGGCAGGCGGTGGCGATGGGCAATGGCCATGACGGCCTGCACTTGCTCCACCGTCGATATTCGCACGAAGACACCGTCCACCGCCGCGGGCGTGCCGTCCGTTTCCGCGATCATGGTGCCGGCCCACCAGTCGCGTGTATTGACGACCAGATCGTCCCGCGTGGTCAAGACCTCGTCCGCCGCGTCACGCAACTCCGCAACGACGTCCGGCGAAACTTCTACGGCATTGCGGGCAAGGCCGGCTGAAGCGCCGATCGTCTCTATAGCCTTCGCGTAATGCGGTTGGGTCGGCGCTCCGACGACGTAGTTGCCGCGATTGTATCCGCGGCGCACCGCTTCCTTGCTCATCATATCAATATTCTCCCGTAAGGATCGATTTTTCTTTGTGTATCGCCGCCTCGTACCCGGCGATCTGACTGGCGATCTCGTTGGACGAGAGCTTCAGTTCCCGCCCGATGATCTGCCCAACACGCGCCGCCGCCCGGCCAGAGGCATCGCGGGCCATCAGACGGGCCCGCATACGTCGCGACAGGACATCGTCCACCGTCGCCGCCATCTCATGCCGCACGGCGTACAGGACTTCCGCTTCGGTGAAGGGAAGCCCTTCGACGATGGGCGTGGAGAGGTCCGCGTCCTCGGCCATAAGGTCGCTGACGAAGCGGGCTTCGGTGCCATAACGCTCTCCTAGATGGGCCTCCATCCCGCCAGAGGCGACAATGGCTTGCGCATCGTAGCCGGCTGCGCCCAGCAGCCAGGCCTTTCGGGACGTGCACTTGCGCCGCTCGCCCAATACCTTGCCCACGGCATCCACCGTCTGCTCCGCCATGTGACGCGCGGTCGTCAGCTTTCCGCCGACGATGGAAACCACGCCGTCTTTTCCGAGATGCACCGTATGGTCGCGTTTGACATCCATCGTGCTGCCGCTTGGCGAGGCCGAAACGAGCGGGCGGCAACCGGCGATGCTGCCGACGACGTCCTCCACATCGATGTCGATCTTCAGTGCCGAACGGGCGCCCTCAAGCAGAAAATCGAGCTCGGCGCGCGTGCAGTGAACATCATCGAGACTGCCTTGATAATCCTCGTCCGTCGTGCCGAGATAAGAAACGTTTCCCCACCTCGTGATGGTGGCTCGTCGGCTGCGCCCCGGGACGGGAATCGTCACGGTGCAGTCGTTGCGGACTTTCAGCCAGGGAATTGCGACGTGCACGCCCTTGGCCGGCCTGACATGGAGCGGCCTCTCGTCGTCGCTCGCTCCCATCCAGTCCCGCATCCAGACGCCGGTCGCCATGACCACGGCCTTTGCGCGGACACGTATTTCGCGGCCGGACGCGGTCTCGACGAGCGCGCCATCCGCCATTCCTCCATTGCGCGTCAGCGCCATGACGCGCGCATGGTTGAGAATAGCTGCGCCGTGGTGGGCGGCGGACCGCGCTAGCGCCAGTGTCAGCCGGGCATCGTCGACGCGGGCATCGAAATACATGAAACCGCCGCGCAACTGCTCGTCGCGAAAAGTCGGACAGTGAGACAGCACCTCTGCTGCGCTGAGCCGCTGATGAAGGATGCCCTCGCGCCACCCACCGGCCAGATCGTAACTCCAGAGCAGGCCCTCGAACGCCTTGGCCATTCGGGCATCGAAGATGCCGTCGCGCTCCAGGATCGGGAACAGGAACGGCAACCGTTGCACCAGATGCGCGGCGTTGCGGCGCAGCCTCTGCCGTTCCAGAAGGGAATGCCGGACAAGTCCGAGATTGCCCTGCTCGATGTACCGCAACCCACCATGGACCATCTTGGACGACTTGGATGAAGTGCCGGACGCGAAGTCGTCTTTCTCGATCAATGCGACGCGATAGCCGCGCAGCGCCGCATCGAAGGCGCAGTAGCATCCCGTAACGCCTCCGCCGACGATCAGGAGGTCGAAGGCCTCGTCGGCCAGCCTGTCTTCCTGCTCGGCGCGTACGATCCGCAAGGGCTCGGTGCGGGCAAGACCCTCGCGGTCACGGCGGGCGCGACGGCCGGGAAGTCGAAACATGGAATACCTCATCGGTCCGTCATCCGCCGCTGCGAGCCGGGGGCAGATGGTTTTCATAGGCGCCGGCACGGGTGCGGCCGATTTCGTCAGAGATGGCCGCTTGCCAACCGGCCCTGCGCGCGAGACGCTCGTCATCCGACAGGGAGGGCTCGAAGGTCTCGCCGCGTGGAAGCGTGGAACGGGCCTCCGAAAGATCGCTCCACATGAGGCCGCGCGCGCCGGCCATGAACGCCGTGCCACGCAGGCTTGCGCGCTCGGCGTCGGGCATTCGGCGCACGGGGACGCCGCCAAGATCGGCCTGCATGCGCAGCAACGGATCCGAAGATGACAGTCCGCCACCCGCAACCAGCTCGTGCATGCGTTTGCCGGCAACCAGTTCGTCCGCCTCCACGCAGGAGACGACAGAGTGGGCGATACCTTCCAGAACCGCATAGGCCAGTTCCTCGCGCGTGTGGGTCATCGAAAGCCCGGTCAGGGAGGCGCGGGCTGCCGGCTCCATGACTGGCTGCCGAAGTCCCGTCAGCGTCGGAACGAAGCGGATGCCACGCGCCCCGTCGGCCATCGCCGCCAAGGCGCTGATCTGGCGCGCATCGTCGAACCAGCGCATGTCGTTGCACAGCCAGTTGAGAGCGGATCCAGTGGTGGCCGCATAGGTTTCCACCGCAAGGTTGGAACGCCCGCCCTTGCGCCACGCGGTCATCGTGAACGTGGCCTCGAAAGCGCCGGGCCGCGCCGGGCGCTCCTGGCCGATGACAAGATCAACGAAGCTGCCGGTTCCGTGGACGCACATGGCCTGGCCACTGTCATGGCAGCCGAGGCCGACAAGACCCGCCAGTTGGTCGCCCATCGAGGCCATGATGGGTACGCGCATGCCAAGGATGTCGCGGCGGGTATGACCGAAGTCGTCGGCGTCTTCCCTGAGGACCGGAAGCAACTCTTCCGGAAACTCCTGCGCGCGAAGCCACTCGTCGATATAGCTATGCGTGCGGAGATCATATGCGCCGCAGGAGGTGGCGTTGGTCGGCGTCGTCACCACCTGCCGCACTTCGGAAAGATGCCACAGAAGCCAGCTGTCGACCGTTCCGAAGGCGAGGCGGTTTTTCTTCAATGCATCCGAAACGCAAGGCGTGTTGCGCATGTGACGCGCGGCCCACAGATAGATAGCGCGCGCACCGATGGGCCGTCCGGCGCGCTCGATCAACGCCCGATCCCAGTGCGGCGAGAGGGCCTTCAACTCTTCGGAGAAGCGGGTGTCCTGCCATACCATGGCCGGGACGAGAGACCGTCCGGTTTCCGTGTCCCAGAGGACCCCCGTCGCCCGTTGCGTCGTCAGCGCCAGGGCGGCGATCTCCAGGCCTTCGGCGGGAGCCGAGGCGATGACCTTCCGGCACATCGTCAAAGTCGTTTCCAGAAGCGCATCGGCGTCCTGTTCGACGACGCCGTGGCGCGGCGTCGTCACCTTGAGCGGGGCATAGGCGGGGGCGGTGACACCGCCATCCGCCCGCACCAGGGCAGCCCGTGTTCCGGACGTGCCTTCGTCTATCGCCAGTATGGCTTGCTGCAGCATCGTCATCTGGTCCCCTCAGTCGCCGGCAAACTGTGGCGCATCCGGCTCGTTGTCCGGATTAACGGAGGAGCGGGTCGGATCCCACCGGATGACGCTGCAGACGATGCAGGCCGCCAGCGGAACTGCCGACAGGATCAGGAACGTCGTCCCCAGCCCATACGCCTCCCTGAAGAGCGGGAAGACGAGTAGGCCGATGGCCGCGCCGGTTGCACCCATAGCGCCGATGATCCCGTTCGCGCCGGCACGCAATTCGCTTCGGAATGACAGGGAAGACAGGCTCTTTCCGTTGGCGCCGGGGCCGCCGGAGTGAAACAGGATGAAGAGCGAGGGAACGATCACCGCCAGCCAGACCGGCATCGTGTCGTGGAACAGTCCCATGATCACCAGCATGCAGAAGACGGCGCCGAAGCCGATGGCCGAAGCCCTGCGTAAGCCGAAAAAGCGTCCGATCGCAGGCGACATGAAGCCGCCGACGACTCCGAAGACGTTGAATACGAGCGTGCCCAGCATGGCGTTGATGAAGTCGGTGCCGAACAGCGATGCGCTGATGAGCGGCAGATACCAGCCCACGGCAAAATACTGGATCGACTGGCCGATCTGCACCGTCGCGGCCAGGATGGTGCGCGGCAGGTATACGCCCCGGAAGATCAACGCGATGTTGCGGAAACCGCGCTTTGCCTGGTTTATGACCGGCAGGCGCTCGGCCGGCGGAGCCGCGACGAAGCCGAGGCCGTAGATGCGGCTCATGGCCTTGGCAGCGTCGTCCAGCCTTTCCTTTCGCGCGAGCCAGACGGGGCTTTCGACCATGAAGACGAACTGCAGCAGCATGATCGTCAAGGCGAAGACGCCTGTCGCCGCGACGGAATAGCGCCAGATCGTATCGCCGACGTCCCAACTGTAGAACATCATCGCCAGCAGGATATTGGTGCACACCGCAAGGTACCAGATGCCTTGCCAGGTGTTCAGGCGGCTGCGCAGTCGGGCCGGGGTAAATTCGGCCAGCACGGCCATGGCGATGGCGAAATCGATGCCGTATGCCGCGCCGACGAAGAACCGGCCGAAGATGATCATCTCGTAGCTTTGTGCCGTTGCGACGAGCACGGCGCCGATCAGGGCCAGGAGCTTGGCGAAGACGAGCGGGCGCATGCGCCCCCAACGGTCGGCCATCCAGCCGCCGATCGGGTTGAAGACGATCGCGACCCAGGATGCGAAAGACGTCATCAGTGCCACTTCGCGGGCGTCCAGCCCCATATCCCGCGTCATCGGACCAAGGCCCGCGCTCAGCGCCGAGTTGGCGAAGGCGTCGAGAAACAGGCCGCCGAGCGCCAGCCACCAGATAAGGCCGGCGCGCCCGCGGATACCGTCGCTCTTGTCGATGAACGAAATAATGTCTTCGATGCCCCGCAGGGCATACTTGCTCCCGTGCATGTCACTACTCCTCCCAGAGTAACAGACACATCCACATAAGGGTCGGGGCAAGTTTCGGACGAGCGAAGACCATCATGCAGATGGTCTTATATCTTCGTCTGCAATTCGATCTTTATCCGCCTGCCGAAATCCTGTCAATCACCGCGGAGGCGGGTGCATCAACGTTCAGCCGCGGCAAGGATGGCTTCCTGCCGGATTTCCTCGGTAAGACGGGCGCGCAGGGAGGAGAATTCCGGGCTGGATTTCACCGTGTAGTGACGCGGATGGGGCAGGTCCACGGAGATGATCGACTTGATCCGGCCCGGGCGCGCCGACATGGTGACGACGCGCGAGCCGACGAAGATCGCTTCCTCGATGTCGTGGGTCACGAACAGGACCATCTTGTGCTCGCGCTCCCAGATGCCGAGAAGCAATTCCTGCATCAGGCCGCGCGTCTGGTTGTCGAGCGCGCCGAAGGGCTCGTCCAGAAGCAGGATCTTGGGGTCGTTGGCGAGGGCCCGGGCGATGGCGGTGCGCTGCTGCATGCCGCCCGAAAGCTGCTTGGGCCAGTGGTTCTCGAAGCCCTTCAGCCCGACATCGGCAATATACTGGGCGACGATCTCACGGCGCTCGGCCTCGGGAACGCGCTTTTCGCGCAGGCCGAAGCCGATGTTTTGCTCGACCGTGAGCCACGGAAAAAGCGTATAGGACTGGAAAACCATGCCGCGGTCCGGGCCCGGCCCACGGATTTCCACGCCATCCAGCGTCACGCGGCCGCTCGTCGGCCGATCCAGCCCGGCAACGATGCGCAACAGTGTCGACTTGCCGCAACCGGAGGGGCCGAGGATGGTGACGAAGTCGTTGGCCGGTACCGTCAGGCTGGTCGGTTGCAACGCCGTGACGGGCGCACCGCCCCGCACGCCGGGAAAGATGCGGCCGACGCCGTCGATGACGAGTTCGCTCATGCGAACCTCCAGGCGAAGACCCAACGGTTGAAGGATTTGAACAGGAAGTCTGAGATGAGCCCGATGATTCCGATGACGATGATGCCGAAGATGATCTGCCCCGTCGCCATGAGTGCCTGGCTGTTGATGATCATGTACCCGATGCCGGAGGATGCGCCGATCAGTTCCGCAACGATGACGTAGGTCCACGCCCAGCCAAGCACCAGCCGAAGGATCTCGGCGATGTCGGGCGCGTTGGCCGGCATCAGAACCCGTGCGACTACGCCCCTGTCACGGGCGCCCAGCGTGTATGCCGCCTCGACGAGATCCTGCCGTGTCGAGGCGACCGACCCCGCGACCATCAGCACGATCTGGAAGAAGGCGCCGATGAAGATGACCAGCAATTTCTGCGTCTCGCCGATACCCGCCCACAGGATCAGCAGCGGCACGAAGGCCGAGGCCGGCAGATAGCGCGCGAAGGAGACGAAAGGCTCCAGCAGCGCCTCGATGGGCTTGTAGGCGCCCATGGCGATGCCGATCGGCACGCCCAGCGCAGCCGCGACGGCGAAGCCGCCGACGACGCGCCACACCGTCATGCCGATATCGTATAGAAAGCCGCGTTGCATGAGGCTCCACCCGTCCGCCAGCATGGTGAGCGGATCGGCAAGGAAGGTGCGCGACACGAAGCCGCCCAGCGTGGCCACCGCCCAGAGGGCGACGAAGGCCACGAAGAAGGATATGCCGAGGACGACGCGCGTTGTGGCGCCGACCGGCTGAAACGGACGAAGCATCATGATCCTGACGGCGCTGAACCTGGCCTACTTTATGTACTGATCGTCGTAAAGCGTTGTGACATCCGGCTTTTCGCGGATGACGCCGATCTCCAGAAGCAGGTCTGCCGCGGCCTCGGAGAAGGTCTTGAACTCACCCTCGAAAAAGGTCGCATTGGCGGCCTTGTCCTGCCAGCGAAGATGCTGTGCCGAGCTGGCGAACTGCTCGGCCGTCTGGTTCACGTCGGCCCCCATGATCTCATAGGCCTTGTCGGGGTCCGCCGCGATCAGTTCCAGCGCCTCGAAGTAGCTGTCGGCAAGGGCCTTGCCGGCTTCGGGATTTTCTTCGAGGAAGGCCGGCGTACAGCCCACCGTGTCCATGACGGCCGGGTAATCGAGCGTCGTTGCGAGGATCTTGCCGGAATCGGGCGCGTCGCGCACCGTCGACAGATAGGGCTCGTAGGTCATGGCGGCGTCGTTCTGTCCGGCAACGAAGGCCTGGGCGGCGGGGCCGGGCTCGAGATTCACGATCCGTACGTCGCGCATCGTCATGCCGTTTTCCTTCAGCATCCAGGCCAGCAGGAAGTAAGGAGACGTGCCGGGTGCGGATGCGGCCACCGTCTTTCCTTCAAGGGCCTTGAAGTCGGCGATGTCTCCGCGGACCGCGATGCCATCGGCGCCATAGGACTTGTCCAACTGGAAGATCTGCGTTGCGGGAACGCCGTTGGCGCTCCACGCGACCCAGGTTTCCACCGTCGTCGCGGCGCACTGGATATCACCCGAAGCCATTGCGAGATGGCGGCTGGCTTGCGGGATCTTGGACAGGGTTACGTTTAGCCCATGCTTCTCGAAGATGCCGGCCTCTTTCGCCAGCGTGAGGGGTGCGAAACCCGTCCAGCCGGAGAAGCCCAGATTGACGTTCGTCTGCGCCATGGCTGGCGCAGCCGCCAGGGATGCGAACAGGCCTGCCAGAATTCCGTATCGCGCAACCATGGGTCCCTCGTTGGTGGATTGCATATGTCTACACATAACCAATGTCGCGGCTCCGGATTCAAATCAAGGCCACGGCGATCAAATTTGATCATTGGATAGGCGTGGACAAAAGATATGCACTTCACATTCGCTCGACCGCTTTTGCGATCCACGCTTTCAACCCCGCTGCCATCGCACTAGTGTTCGTCGTATCGAATGACAATTGCGCAGGTTGAACAGATGTTGACGTCCAGCAATTCCGGCACGGCTACGCTACGGCTCTCCGACCCTAACCTCCTGAAGCAGCAGTGCCTCGTCGATGGCGCATGGCGTGATGCTGCCGGCGGCGAAACGATCGCGGTGACGAATCCGGCCGATGGATCTTCGGTTGCCCATGTTCCCGTCCTGTCGGCCAGCGAGATCGAGGACGCGATCAAGGCAAGCGCCAGGGCGCAGAAGGGCTGGGCGGCGCTTGCCGCAAAGGAGCGCGCCGCGATCCTGCGCAAATGGTTCGACCTCATGATCGCGAATGCGGACGACCTTGCCGCCATCATGACGGCCGAACAGGGCAAGCCGCTGGCCGAGGCGAAGGGCGAGATCACTTATGCGGCGTCGTTCGTGGAATGGTTCGCCGAGGAGGCCAAGCGCGTCTACGGCGAGACGATACCGGCGCCGGCATCCGACAGGCGCATCACGGTCATACGCCAACCGGTCGGCGTGACGGCCGCGATCACGCCGTGGAACTTCCCGGCGGCCATGATCACCCGCAAGGCGGCTCCCGCGCTGGCGGCCGGGTGCAGCATGATCGTGCGCCCGGCGGACCTGACGCCGCTGACGGCGCTGGCGCTGGGCGAACTCGCGGTGCGGGCCGGCATCCCGGCCGGCGTGCTCCAGATCGTGACGGGCAAGGCGCGGGAGATCGGGGCGGTGCTGACCGCCAGCGAAACCGTGCGCAAGCTGTCCTTCACGGGGTCCACCGAGGTGGGGCGTCTTCTGATGGAGCAGTGTGCGCCGACCATCAAGCGCATGTCGCTGGAGCTCGGCGGCAACGCGCCTTTCATCGTCTTCGACGATGCGGACCTGGATGCCGCGGTGGACGGCGCCATGCTGTCCAAGTACCGCAATGCCGGGCAGACCTGCGTTTGCGCCAATCGGATCTACGTGCAGAAGGGCATCTACGATGCCTTCGCCGAGAAACTGGCCGCGAAGGTGGCCGCGCTCAAGGTCGGCAACGGCACCGAGCCGGGCGTCGCCATCGGGCCGCTGATCGAGGAAAAGGCCCTCCGAAAGGTGGAGGAGCATATCGAGGATGCGGTTTCGAAAGGGGCCACGCTTCTGTCGGGCGGCAAGCGGCTCGGCGGCCTGTTCATGGAGCCGGGCATCCTGACGGGCGTCACGCAGGACATGCGCGTATCGCATGAGGAGACGTTCGGTCCGCTGGCGCCGCTGTTCCCCTTCGATACGGAGGAACAGGTGATCGGCATGGCGAACGACACGATCTTCGGACTGGCGGCCTATTTCTACACGCGTGACTTCTCGCGGTCGGTGCGCGTGGCCGAGGCCCTGGAATACGGGATCGTCGGACACAATACCGGCATCATCTCCAACGAGGTCGCGCCGTTCGGCGGCGTCAAGCAGTCCGGCCTCGGCCGCGAGGGTTCGCACCACGGCATCGAGGAATATCTCGAGATGAAGTATGTCTGCAGTGCCGTCTGACGCCGTCCGGACGGAGGAGGGCGTCTCGCCATTCTCCTTCCGCACCGTGCCTGCGATGCTGGCCGAATGGGGCGGCGCACGCCGCCTCGGCGGCATGCTGGCGGACTGGCGGCCCGAGAGGAACCTGCTTCTGGTCACCGATGCCGGGCTGCACCGTGCCGGCGTGCTGGAGCCGGCCAGGCGCTCTTTGGCCGCCTCCGGTTTCCGCGTCACCGTCTTCGATGCCGTCGTCGCCGACCCGCCGGAAACCGTATTGCTGGCATGCGTCGACGCTGCGCGGGCGGCGGGCTGCGACATCGTGGTTGGTCTGGGCGGTGGCTCGTCCATGGATGTCGCCAAGCTGGCCGCCGTGAAGATCGGCTCATCCCAACCGCTTTCCGACATGTACGGCATCGACAGGGTCGTCGGCGCGAGGGTACCGCTGGTGCAGGTGCCGACGACGGCGGGCACCGGTTCGGAAGCCACAAACATCACCATTCTCACGACCGGCGAGACGACCAAGATGGGCGTCGTTTCCGCCCAGCTCTACGCGGATCTCGTGCTTCTGGATGCGGAACTGACGGTCGGGCTGCCACCACTGCATACGGCAGCCACCGGTATCGATGCCATGGTGCATGCGATCGAGGCCTATACGTCCCGCCACAGGAAAAACCCGTTGTCCGATGCGCTTGCACGCGAGGCCCTGCGGCTTCTGTCCGCCAACCTCGTCGATGCCTGCCGCGACGGGCAAAACCGGCCGGCGCGCGAGGCCATGCTGCTCGGCGCAAACCTTGCCGGACAAGCCTTCGCCAATGCGCCGGTGGCCGCGGTCCATGCGCTGGCCTATCCGCTGGGCGGGCATTTCCACATCCCGCACGGCCTGTCCAACGCGTTGATGCTCGGCCCCGTCCTGTCCTTCAACATGAAGGCGGCCGCGCCGCTCTATGCCGAACTTCATGATGTCGTGGCAGGAGCGTCCCGAGGCGATACTGCCGAGCGGGCGCGCGGGTTCGTCCAATTCATGGAAGAGCTGATGAACGCTTCCGGGGCGCCGCGCCGCCTGCGCGATGCCGGCGTAGCCGTGGAAAGCCTGCCCATGCTGGCGGCCGACGCGATGAAACAGACGAGGCTTCTGGGCAACAATCCCGTCGAGGTCACCGAGGCCGACGCACTGAACCTCTACCGGCAGGCGTTCTAGTAGCCGATGGCCGCGCCGGCCGTGGCGCGGCTGTCGATGGCGCCATAGTAGCGCGCCGTACCGGTGCCGGCCTCGATCTCGGCCAGGTCGCGTCCGCCCACGAGAATGCCGGCCGCTTCGCCCCAGATCGTCCAGTCCGGATCGATGCCGACTTCGTATCCCATGCCGGCCAGCAGCCTCAGCGTGTCCGGCGACAGGGCGTAGGGCTCGATGGTGACCTTGTCCGGCAGCCATTGATGATGGATGCGCGGCGCGTCGATCGCCTGCTGGATATCCATCCCATGGTCGATGACGTTCATGATCGCCGCCAGGGTGATGGTTATGATGCGGGAGCCGCCTGGACTGCCGATCACCATGAAGGGCCGCCCTTCATGGGAGACGATGGTCGGGCTCATGGACGAGAGGGGCGACTTGCCGGGCTCGATGGCATTCGCTTCGCCCTGCACGAGGCCATAGAGGTTCGGCACGCCGGGCTTCGAGGTGAAGTCGTCCATCTCGTTGTTCAGGAGTATGCCCGTCCCTGCGGCCACCTTGCCCGTGCCGAACGAGCCGTTCAGCGTATAGGTGACGGCAACCGCGTTACCGTCCTTGTCGATGATCGAGTAATGCGTCGTCTCTTTCGATTCCGTCGCCCCGGCAGGTCTGAGGTTTTCGCTCACGCCGGCGCGGTAGGGGTCGATGCGCGCGCGGATTTCCTCCGCATAGGCCTTGCTGGTCAGTTTTTCGACCGGGTTGTCGACGAAGTCCGGATCGCCCAGCGCCGTGTTGCGGTCCACGAAGGCATGGCGCATCGCCTCCACCATGAGGCGCGTCGTCTCCGCCGAGCCGTAGCCGAGATAGGAGATCGGATAGCCCTCGAGCACGTTGAGGATTTCACAGATGATGAGGCCGCCGGACGAGGGTGGCGGGGACGACACGATGTCGTATCCTCGATAGCTGCATTCCACCGGCTCCAGCTCCCGGACGCGATACTCTTCGAAATCGGGCTTGGCGAGGATTCCGCCGTTCGCCTGGCTGGCCTGGACGATCAGGTCGGCGATCTCGCCCTTGTAGAAGGCGTCCGCTCCGCCCTGCGATACGGCCTCGAGCGAGCCGGCAAGGTCGTGCTGCACCAGCCTGTCGCCGAGGCGGAGCGGCTCCCCGTCCTTCAAAAATATCGCCGCTGCGGCCGGATCCTGCGCAAGCATGTCGTTGCCGTCGGCAAGGGAGGCGATGTCGCCCGGCTCCAGCACGAACCCCTCTTGCGCAAGCCGCAGGGCCGGGGCGATCAAACGTTCACGCTCCCAGGTGCCGTATTTCTCGCGTGCGGCCTCGAAGCCTGCGACCGAGCCGGGAACGCCGATGGCAAGATACGTATCGGTGCTGGCGCCGGGGACCGGTTCGCCCGACGCGTCCAGATACATGTCGCGCGTCGCGGCTTTCGGGGCGCGCTCCCGGAAATCCAGGAAGGTCGAGGTGCCGTCGGCAAGGCGGATGGTCATGAACCCGCCGCCGCCGAGATTGCCTGCCGTGGGATAGACGACCGCCAGCGCATAGCCGACGGCGATGGCAGCATCCACCGCGTTGCCGCCCTGCCGGAGCACCTCGACACCCACCTGCGATGCAAGGTGCTGGGCGGTGACGACCATGCCGTCATTTCCCTCGACCGGCGCCGGCGAGGCGGCATGAGATTGCCAAGGATGGGCGACGGCGAGCGTCGAAACGAGAAGAAGCATCCTGAGTGGTGCAGGCATTCGATACCTCCCGGTTCGGCAATCAGCCACCGATTGCAGATCGGAGGCGAGGCCGCACGGCTTGTCAAGCGCCGGGGCAGGCGTGGTGCGCCCTTATGCGATCCTTATGCCGGCCCGGATACTTCCTGATCGAAAACTTATGCGGCTTGGCTCACATGGATTGCGGCCCTGAAAGGAGGGGCCCGCAATGTCCGATCTCTTCTATCTCGCCATCGGCATCGGCGCGTTCGTCGCGCTTGCGGCCTACGCCCGCGCGCTGGCATCGCAATGACCGGCTTCGACCTTGTCGTCGGCGGCTTCGCGGCCGCCTTCGTTGCCGTTTATCTCGGCTACGCACTGCTGCGGCCCGAGCGCTTCTGATCCAACCCGACCCAATCCGGAAAGCCAAACCATGACGCTTGTCGGCTGGTTGCAGATCATCGCCATTCTTGCCTCGTGCGTGATCTCCGCCCTCGTTCTCGGTCGCTCCATGGCCCGCGTCTTTGCGGGCGAGCGGACCCTCATGTCACCCATGCTGGAGCCCTTGGAGCGCGCCATCCATCGCATTGCCGGCATAAACCCCGCCAGGGAACAGGGCTGGCTCGCCTTCGCCCTGTCGATGCTGGCCTTCAACCTTGCAGGATTTCTGGCCCTGTATGCCCTGCTGCGGCTGCAGGGCCTTCTGCCGTTCAACCCGTCGGGCCTTGCGGGGCTGGACGCCGACCTTGCCTTCAACACCGCAGTCTCCTTCGTAACCAACACCAATTGGCAATCCTATGCGGGCGAGGCTGCGATGAGCGACCTCAGCCAGATGGCGGGGCTGACGGTGCAGAACTTCCTGTCCGCCGCAACGGGTATCGCGCTGGCGCTCGCGCTGGTGCGGGGGTTTGCGCGCGGCAGCGTCTCGACCATCGGCAATTTCCACGTGGATGCGATCCGCGCGATCCTCTATGTGCTCCTGCCGCTCGCCATCGTCACCGCAACGGTGCAGGTCGCCCTCGGCACGCCGCAGACGCTGGAGGGGCCGGTTGCCGCCACCACGCTCGACGGCGGTACGCAGATCATCGCGCGTGGGCCGGTGGCCTCCCAGATCGCCATCAAGCAACTAGGCACAAATGGCGGCGGCTTCTTCAACGCCAATGCCGCACATCCCTTCGAGAACCCGTCGCCGCTGAGCAACGCCCTGACCATCTGGCAGATGCTGGTGGTGTCTCTCGGCCTTGTCTTCGCATTCGGCCGCATGATCGACGACACGCGGCAGGCCCGCGTGCTCGTCGCCGTCATGGGCTTGCTGCTGATCGCCGGGGTCGGCGCCGCCTATTGGGCGGAAAGCGCCGGAACGCCCATGCTGGCTGCTGCCGGACTCGACCCCGCCGGGGGCAACATGGAGGGCAAGGAGGTGCGCTTCGGCATTGCCGCCTCGGCGCTGTTCGCCGCCGTGACGACCGGGCTGTCCGACGGCGCGGTCAATGCCATGCACGACTCCTTCACGCCGATCGGCGGTATGGTGCCTATGGTGCTCATCATGCTCGGGGAGATCCTGCCGGGCGGCGTCGGTTCCGGCCTCTACGGCATGCTGGTCATGGCCATCGTCGCGGTGTTCGTCGCCGGCCTCATGGTGGGCCGCACGCCGGAATATCTCGGCAAGAAGATTGAGGCCGGGGACATCAAGCTCGCCGTCCTCGCCATCGTCGTGCTGCCGATGGCGATGCTGGGCTTCGCCGCCCTATCCGCCGTCAATCCCGCTGCGCTGGCCACGCTCAACAATGCCGGGCCGCACGGCCTTTCCGAAATCTACTACGCCTATGCCTCGGCGGCGGGAAATAACGGCTCCGCCTTTGCCGGGCTGGGCGCGGATAATCCCTGGTGGAATACCACCCTCGCGCTGGCGATGCTGGTGGGCCGGTTCGCCTATGTCGTTCCGGTCGTCGCCATCGCCGGCCGTCTGGCCGCCAAGCCGAAGCTTGCGCCGTCGCCCGGCACTTTCCCCACACATGGGTTGCTGTTCGCCGGACTTCTGGCTGGCGTGATCCTCATCCTCGGCGGTCTGCAGTTCTTTCCCGCGCTGGCGCTCGGCCCGATCGCCGAACAGGTCCAGATGCTGTCCGGCAAGACCTTCTGACAGACGCCAAACGGAGTACCCTACAATGCCTTCGCAGGCTCGAACATCCATTCTCCAGCCGGACCTTCTGGCGCGATCGGCGCTGGAAGCGTTCCGCAAGCTCAATCCAGCCGCGCTGATGCGCAACCCCGTCATCTTCGTGACGGAAGTGGTCGCCTGCGCGGCAACGCTGCTCCTCATTCGCGACATCGCCGCCGGCAGCCCGATCTCATTTACCGGCCAGATCGCGGCATGGTTGTGGTTTACGGTGCTGTTCGCCAATTTCGCGGAGGCGGTTGCCGAAGGCCGCGGCCGCGCCCAGGCCGAGAGCCTGCGCCGCGCACGCACCGACACGGTGGCGCAACGCCTTGTTGATGCAAACGACCGATCCTGCGTCGAAACGGTTTCGGCGCTCGACCTGAAGCTCGGGGACCGTGTCCTGGTCGAAGCCGGCGGCCTGGTGCCCGGTGACGGCGAGATCGTCGACGGTATCGCATCGGTCAACGAGGCGGCTGTGACGGGCGAGTCCGCGCCCGTCATCCGTGAAGCCGGCGGCGACCGTTCTGCCGTGACCGGCGGAACGAGCGTCGTTTCAGATTGGATCGTGGTTCGCATCACCGCGGAGCCCGGCTCTTCCTTTCTCGACCGCATGATCGCACTGGTGGAGGGCGCGGAGCGCCGGAAGACACCGAACGAACTGGCTCTTACCGTCCTTCTGGTCGGTATGACGCTGATCTTCCTCGTGGCGGTCGTGACATTGGCCGGTTTCGCGTCCTATTCCGGCGTGCTCGTCTCGGTTCCGGTGCTGGTGGCGTTGCTGGTTACGCTGATTCCCACCACGATCGGCGGGCTCCTTTCGGCCATCGGTATCGCGGGGATGGACAGGCTGCTTCGGCACAACGTGCTGGCCATGTCCGGCAAGGCCGTGGAAGCGGCAGGCGACGTCGATACGCTGCTTCTCGACAAGACGGGCACGATCACCTTCGGCAACCGCATGGCGGCCGAAATCCTGCCCATGGGTGGCGCCTCGCCCCGCCAGGCAGCCGAGACCGCCAGCCTCGCCAGCCTTGCGGACGAGACCCCGGAGGGGCGCTCGATCGTGGCCCTGGCTCATGAGGCCCATGGCATTACAGCCGAGCATGCCGGCAACGCGACAAGCCGCTTCGTCGCCTTCAGCGCCGCAACCCGCCTGTCCGGCGTCGACATGGACGGACGGCGGATCCGAAAAGGGGCGGTCGATGCCATCCGTGCCTTCGTGGCCGAAGAGGGCCGCGCGACCGCTCCCAATGGTTTCGATGCGGCGGTGGACAGGATAGCCCGTTCCGGCGGCACGCCGCTGGCGCTGGCGGACGGCGGCCGCATCGTCGGGGTGATCCATCTCAAGGATGTGGTGAAGCCGGGCATCAAGGAGCGGTTTGCCGAATTGCGCCGCATGGGCATCCGTACCGTCATGGTGACCGGCGACAACCCCGTCACGGCAGCAGCGATCGCGTCGGAGGCCGGCGTCGACGATTTCATCGCCGAGGCGACGCCCCAGGACAAGCTGGCCTATATCCGGGCAGAGCAGGGGCAGGGACGGCTCGTCGCCATGTGCGGCGACGGCACCAACGACGCGCCGGCGCTGGCCCAATCGGATGTTGGCGTGGCCATGCAGACCGGCACCCAGGCAGCGCGCGAAGCCGGCAACATGGTCGACCTCGATTCCGATCCGACGAAGCTGATCGAGATCGTGGGCATCGGCAAGCAATTGCTGATGACGCGCGGCGCGCTCACGACGTTTTCGATCGCCAACGACGTGGCGAAATATTTCGCGATCATTCCCGCCTTGTTCGTCGCCGCGATTCCGGAACTCGGCGTCCTGAACATCATGGGGCTCGCCTCGCCGCAGAGCGCCATCCTGTCGGCGGTCATCTTCAACGCGCTCATCATCATGGCGCTCATTCCGCTGGCCCTGCGCGGCGTCGCCTATCGCCCGGCCGATGCCTCGTCGGTGCTGGCCCGCAACCTCGCGATCTACGGCATCGGCGGTATCGCCGCGCCCTTCGCCGGCATCAAACTCATAGACATGGCCGTATCGGCCATCGGTCTGGCATAAGGAGGCCGACCCATGATCGCGCAACTTCGCAGCGCCGTGACGCTTGTCGCGCTGTTCACGCTTCTCGTCGGCATCGCCTATCCCATGGCGATGACGGGCCTTGCCGGCGCTCTGTTTCCGTATCAGGCGGCCGGCAGCCTGGTGGAGCGTGACGGACGGATCGTCGGATCCACTCTCATCGGCCAGCCCTTTGCCGGGCAGGGCTACCTTCATCCGAGGCCGTCCGCGGCCGGGTCAGGGTATGACGCCTCGGCCTCGGGCGGCAGCAATCTCGGCCCCACCAGCGCGCGGTTGCAGCAAAGGATGGCTGCCGATACGGCGATGCTGCAGGCACGGTACGGCGCAGGCCCGCTGCCGGCCGACGCGGCGACGGCCTCCGCAAGCGGGCTCGACCCACATGTCTCTCCGGCTTATGCGCGAATGCAGGTTGCGCGCATAGCGGAAGCGCGCGGAATGGAGCCGTCGCGGGTGCTGCGCCTGATAGACGCGATGACGGATGGACGTACATTGGGCATTCTGGGAGAGCCGCGCGTGAACGTGCTATCGGTCAATCTGGCGTTGGACGAAATGGCGGCGGGCCGCGATGGTGGATGACGAGGGGCCGAAGGCGTCGGCCGACGCGCTGTTGGCCGACGCCGAGCGGGAGGGGCGGGGCAGGCTGCGCCTTTTTCTGGGCGCGGCTCCCGGCGTCGGCAAGACCTATGCGATGCTGCAGGCCGCGCGTGCCGCCGCGGCAGCCGGGCGTGATGTCGCCATCGGCGTGGTGGAAACGCATGGGCGCGCGGAAACGGAGGCGCTGCTGTCGGGCCTCGAGATCTTGCCGCGTAGGGGCATCGCCTATCGCGGACGGCTCATCCCCGAATTCGACCTGGACGCCGCGCTGAAGCGTCGGCCGCAATTGCTGCTGATCGACGAATATGCCCATTCCAACGTGCCGGGGAGCCGGCACCCGAAGCGCTGGCGCGACGTCCAGGATTGCTTGAAGTTGGGCATCGACGTCTGGACCACGATGAATATCCAGCATGTCGAGAGCCTGAACGATGTGGTCCAGCGCATCACCGGAGTCCGCGTGCGCGAAACCGTGCCGGACAGCCGCATCCAGATGGTGGACGAGATCGTGCTGGTCGATCTGCCTTCGGACGAGTTGATCCGGCGTCTGGGCGAAGGCAAGGTCTATGTCGAGGATACGGCAACCCGCGCCAAGCAGAACTTCTTCCGGCCGAACAACCTGACGGCGCTTCGCGAACTGGCGTTGCGGCAGGTTGCCGCCCGCGTCGACAGCGACCTGATCGAGCGGATGCAGGGCAGCGCCATAGAGGGGCCATGGGCGGCGGGCGAACGGTTGCTCGTCGCCATCGGGGCGGACGTCGCGGCCGAAGGGCTGGTGCGCGAGGCCGCCCGGCTTGCCGACCTGCTCGGCGCACACTGGTTTGCCGTCACGATCGACAGGCCCGGCCATCAAGCGAGCGACGATCAGCGCCGGTGCATAGACCGGGCGATGAAGCTGGCCGCCGATCTCGGCGCCCAGACGGCCAGCCTTGTCGGAGCGGACCTGCCGGGCACCCTCCTCAAATTCGCGCGGGTTCAGAACGTAACGCAGGTCGTGGTGGGCAAGGCACGCCGGCACGGGCCGCTGAGCCGCCTTTCGGCGCATTGGCCGCGCGCCACCCTTGCCGATGCCCTGGTGGGACGGGCCGAAGGCATTGCCGTTCACGTCCTGACCGGGGCGCCTTCGGCGACGGAGCCGCGGCGCCTGATGCGGCCGGCCTTAAGGCCGGCGGGCGGATACGTCGTCGCCGCGGCCTGTGTGGCGGCGGCGACGCTGGCGGGCCTTGCGGTCAGCCATGTCGTCGATCTGCCGAATCTTTCGATGCTGTATCTTCTGGCGGTGGTGATTCCGGCGATCCGCCACGGCGTGCTGCCGGCGATCCTGGCGTCGATCCTGTCGTTTCTGGCCTACAATCTCGTCTTCATCCAGCCGACGGGAACGCTGACGATCGCGCGGCCGCACGAATTTCTGGCGCTGGCGATCTTCCTGATCATCGCCGTCAGCATGGCGACGCTGGCCGGCCGCCTGCGCGAGCAGAACCGCTCCGCCGTGCGCCGCACGCGGGCGGCGCGCCGCCTCTACCAGGTCACGCAGCGCCTGTCCGCCCTGCCGGACCCGCAATCGGTGGGCGAAGCGGCGGTCTCCGAAGTTCATGCCGCGCTCGAGCGCGCAACCATCCTGCTGGGGCCCGATGAAGATGGCGGCGTCACGATCGTCGCCGCCTGGCCGCCGGAAGACAGGCTCGACATGCCGTCCCGCATGGCTGCGCTATGGGCTTTCGAGCACGATGAACCTGCGGGATCGGGTACGGAGACGCTGCCGGCCAGCAACTGGCTCTTCCGTCCGCTCAACGCCGATGGCCGGCGCGTCGGCGTTCTCGGCATCGAGACGGATGAGGCGATGGCGCCTCTGGACGGGGAGGGACAAGTCCTGTTCCAGACGCTGGGCGAGCAGGTGGCGGCGGCGCTGCATCGGGCGCGCCTGTCTACGGAAATCCGTGGCGCGCAGGCCGCTGCGGAAACGGAGCGTGTGCGCAATACGCTGCTTGCATCGATCAGCCATGATTTTCGTACGCCATTATCGTCGATCCTCGGTTCCGCCACCAGCCTTATCGATTATGGGAGCCGCATGGACGCCGCCACACGGGCCGACCTTCTCGGCCAGATCCGCGACGAGGCCGGCCACCTCGACGGGATGGTGCGCAACCTGCTCGCGATCACGCGGCTGGAGGCGGGCTCGCTCGACCTCCGGCGCGACTGGGTGGATATCGGCGATATCCTCAACCGGGCCGCCGCTGCCGCGCGCCGTCGGGGGGCGCTCCAGGAGATCGAGGTTCGCGTGCCGCCGGGCCTTCCGCTGGCCTACGCCGACCAAAGCCTTCTGGAGCAGGCGGTGGGCAACGTTCTCGGCAACGCGTTGCGCCATGCCGGCGCCAAGGCGCACATCGCCTTGCGCGCCGAGCAGGACGGCCGGGATATCGTCATGCGCGTGTGCGACGACGGCCCCGGCATCCCGCCGGAACTGGCCGAACGCATCTTCGAAAAGTTCGTCGTCGGCGGCGGCGCCCGGACTGCCGACGGCAGCGACGGGGCCGGTCTGGGGCTGGCCATCGCGCGGGGCGTCATGCAGGCGCATGGCGGAAACGCCATGCTGGACGTTGCCGATGCCGGCGCCGGGGGCGCGCGGTTCGTGTTGCGGATGCCGATCGACGAAAGGAGGGGCGGGGCATGAGCGGAATCCGAATCCTGCTGGTGGACGACGAACCGGCCATCCACCGCTTTCTGCGGCCGACGCTGACCGCCGCCGGGTACGAGATCGTGCCTGCGACCACTGGCCGGGAGGCGATGCTTCTGGCGGCAACGCAGCAGCCGGATCTGATGATCCTGGATCTGGGCCTGCCCGACATGGACGGAAAATCCGTCATCGCACAGCTTCGCGGCTGGACGGCGCTACCGATCGTCGTACTGTCGGCCCGCGACCGCGAAGCCGAGAAGATCGAGGCTTTGGATCTCGGCGCCGACGATTTCGTCAACAAGCCGTTCGGTGTCGGCGAACTCATGGCGCGGATCAGGACGGCGCTGCGCCGCGTCGCGGCGCGGCCGGAAGAGTCGCCAGTCCTGGAGCTCGGCGATATCGTCATCGACCTGCCGCGCCACCGGGTGGCCAATGCAGGGGTGGAGGTGAAGCTGACTCCGCGCGAATTCGAGCTGCTCGTCTATCTCGCCAGGCACCCGGGCAAGGTACTGACCCACAGGCAGATCCTGAGGCACGTTTGGGGCGTGGCGCACGAGGGCGACGTGCAGTATCTGCGCGTCTATATCGGCCAGTTGCGCGCCAAGCTGGAGGCCGATCCGGCGGCCCCGACGATCGTCATTACGGAGCCGGGCGTTGGCTACAGGGTGGCCGAGCCGGAGCCCGGCCACCCTTGAGATCGCGCCGTCAGGCGGCAGCGCGGCTGGCCTGCGGGGCCGCGCCGCGGTTGGCGAACATGGCCACCAGCACGACGGCAAGCCAGGCTGCCGCCAGGGCCCACCAGATGCCGCCGCTTATGAGCGCCATGCCGACAAGGCCGGCCTGCAGCGTATAGTAGGCCATCGGGATCAGCGTCATGCGGATGATGTCGCCCTCCCGGTCGGTCAGGCCGACGACAGCGGATGCCGCGACCACATTGTGCACGCAGATCATGTTGCCGGCGGCTCCGCCGACTGCCTGCAGCGTCACGACCGCGATGGTGCCGAGACCCGTCAGCCCGATCTGCTCCGCCGCCGAGAACTGGAACAGCGAGAACATCATGTTGGAGACGGTGTTGGAGCCGGCGATGAACGCGCCCATCGCGCCGATCAACGGTGCGAAGAGCGGCCACAGGGAACCGGTGACGCTGGAGATCGTCTCCGCCAGCACCAGCGGCATCGATTCCAGCTCGCCGCGCCCCGTGTTCAGGAACACCTGCACCATGGGGACGGCGATCAGCAGCGCGGGCGCCGCCGCCACCATCGTCCTGGCCGAGTTGCTCCACGCCCGGCCATAGGCCTTGCCGCTCATTCCGAAGATGAAGAAGGCGATGATCGACGTCAGGATCATGATCGCGCCCGGCGAATAGAGAAGCTGGGCGCTGGCGTTGATGCCCGAACCGAAGATGTCGGTCAGCGAGAGTGTCGCCGCCGACGACGTCAACGCGGCTTTCAGGGGTGCGATGGTGCGCGTTGCGACCAGCAGGACCGCGATGACCACGTAGGGCGACCAGGCGCGAAGAAGGCCGATATGCCGGCCTTCGCCGGTTTCCTCCGACCGGGCGTCCGCCGGAGCCAGCGTGCCGAACCAGTTTTCGTTCCAACCGGCGCGCTGCGGGAATTCGAACGTCGTCTTCGGCAGCAGGAAACCGCGCTTGGCAGCCGGAATGACGATCATGAGACCGATGAGACCGCCGAGAAGCGACGGAAATTCCGGCCCGAGCAGAAGCGCCACGAGGTAATAGGGCACCGTGAAGGCGAAGCCGCCGAACAGGGCGAACGGCCAGATCGCGAATCCTTCCTTGAAGGAGCGGTTTGCGCCGAAGAAGCGCGTCAGCATGCCCACCATGATGAGCGGGATGATGAAGCCGACCAACGCGTGGACGAGCGCGACGTTGGCTGCAACCTGCACGACGTATTCGGACAGGGTCAGCGGCGCGATGCTGTTGACGACGCCTTCATTGTTTGACAGGCCCGTTCCGACGCCGACCAGCATCGGAGTGCCGACGGCGCCGAAGGACACCGGCGTCGACTGGATGATGAGCGTCACCAGAACCGCCGCCATGGCGGGGAAGCCGATTGCCACGAGAAGCGGCGCAGCCACCGCAGCCGGCGTTCCGAAGCCGGAGGCGCCCTCGATCATGGAGCCGAAAAGCCAGGCGATGATGACCGCCTGAACACGCCTGTCCGGCGACAGGTCGGTGAAGCCTTGCCGGATAGCGCGGACCGCGCCGCTTTCCTGCACCGTCTGCAGGACGAGAATGGCGCCGAAGATGATGAACAGCAGCGTCAGCGCGGTGACGAGGCCGTTGATGGTGGCGCCGCCGATGACCGAAAGATCGAGACCCCATACCGCAAGCGCCAGAACGACGGTCACCAGATATGCGACCAGCATCGACAGCTTGGCCGAGCGCCGCATGATGACGAGTAGGACGAGAACGATGGCGATCGGCAGAAGCGCCATGATGAATAAGGCAGATTGCGGCAACAGAATCCCCTCCCAGGATTGAAATGCGAAATTCTCCTCGCAGAGTTTGGTTAGCGCTCCACGCTTCTTGAATTCACGTTTACTTGATCGTCCAATGTCCCCCGGGCGATCCGCTCCTCCAGCGGAAGGTCCTGACGGTCCAGTACGCCCTTGAGCGCATCCTCTCCGACAAGCCCCTCGATGCTGCCGCCGGACATATAGGCCGCCCGGCCCAGAAGATGCCCGGCCACCGGCACGGTCAGGAGAAGGAAGGCGATGACGAACAGGCCGATGAGCGTCGGGCCCAGGCCCTGCATGGAACACATGACGCCGAGGACGGTGAAGATGGCGCCCACGGTGCCGGCTTTCGTGGCCGCATGCATGCGCTGGAACGGATCGCGGAAGCGGATCAACCCGAGCGCCGCCGCAAAGACGAAGGCGACGCCGACCAGTTTGAGGATGACGGCGAGGAGGAGGAGCACGGTTTCCATCAGCGCCTCCGCTCCAGGAATGCGGCGAAGGCGCATGTCGCCACGAAAGAGATCAGCGCAACACCCACCGCCACGTCGAGGAACTCGCGCCGGCCGGACAGGCTGGCGGTCAGGGCGGCTATCGCGATGGCGATGCCCGTCAGCATGTCGACGGCGATGAACCGATCGGCAAAACCCGGTCCGCGCGCCATACGCCAGAACGTCATCGCCAGCGGCACGACGAGGGCGGCGATCAGGACGCCGTCCAGAATGCCGAGGATCTGGTCGAGCTGTTCGATCATGGCTCCATTTTCCGTATCCGGTCCTCGAAGGTCGAGACTATTCCCCTGACGACGCTTTCCGGATCGGGCGCGTCGAGAGCGTGGACATAGATCCATTTTCGATCGTCGCTGACATGCAGCGAGCAGGTGCCGGGCGTGAGGGTGATCATGTTGGCGAGCGTGGCGATGCCGAGATCCGTCTTCAACGTGACCGGAACCGCCACGATGGCCGAGCGCGTTTCCGGGGCGCGGGCGAAGGCGGCGCGCGCGACGGCCCAGGACGAGGTTACCAGCTCGCGGAAGAAGACCGCCAGGAGCACCGCTCCGGCGCCGGTTCGGGAGACCATGGAATTCGCCATCAGTCGAGCCTCGTCCCCATCACCGTTTCGATATAGTGCGTCGGATCGGCCAGTTGTTGCGCGGCGGCCTGGGCATAGGCCACGAAGGGCTGGGCGAACAGGCCAATGGCGACCGTCAGGGCGGCAAGGAGCGTGATGGCCGCGTAGAAGGCCGGCGGAATGGGGCGCTTGCGCCCGTGCCATTCCGGCGCCGGCTTCCAGAAGCCTTCGGCCCATATCTTGCTCATCGAGTACAGCGTCAGCAAACCGACGAAGAGCGCCAGTCCGGCGAGCCACCAGCCGCCGGCGCCGAAGGTGGCGTCGATGACCATGAACTTTGCCCAGAAGCCGGACAGGGGCGGGATGCCGCCCAGCGACAGCGCCGGTATCAGGAACAGAACGGCCAGCAGCGGGTGGGCCCTGAGGAGGCCGCCGCCCTTGCGCAGGTCGAAGCTGCCGGACCCGCGGTGGATCGCCCCCGCAATCAGGAACAGGTTGGCCTTAACGATGATGTGGTGGACGGTGTAGAAGATGCCGCCGGCAAGCGCCGCCGGGGTGGCGAGCGCCAGCCCCAGCAGCATGTAGCCGATCTGGCTGACGATGTGGAACGACAGGATGCGCCGCACGTCCCACTGCACGGCCGCTCCGAATACGCCGAACAGCATGGTGCCGGCCGCGATGACGGCCATGATCGGCGCAAGGCCCGACGTTTCCATCGGCAGGATCAGCGTGAAAACGCGGAAGCAGGCATAGACGCCGACCTTGGTGAGCAGGCCGGCGAAGATCGCCGCCACTGTCACGGACGCCGTATGGTAGGAGGCCGGAAGCCAGAAGAAGAGCGGGAAATAGCCCGCCTTGATGCCGAAGCCGCAGAACAGGAGGACGCCGACGATGACGAGCGTCAGAGAAGGCTCCTGGTCCCGCAGGCGCAGGGCTATGTCGGCCATGTTGAGCGAGCCCGCGACCCCATAGAGCATTCCGACGGCCATCAGGAACAGCAGCGTCGAGAACAGGTTGAGCACCGCGTATTTGAACACGCCGTCCAGTTGGGCCCGCGTGCGGCCGATGGCGAGAAGGCCCATCGCGGTGATGAGCATGATCTCGAACCAGACATAGAGGTTGAAGATGTCGCCGGTCAGGAATGCGCCGTTGACGCCTGCCAGCATGCCGTGGAACAGCGGATGGAAGCCGGCGCGCTCCTCCCGCTGGCGGATGTCGGCCGTGCCGAAGATCATCGTGGCCAGCGCCATCAGTCCGGTGATGGCGGCCATGGCCGCCGCGAGCCTGTCGGCGACGAAGGTGATGCCGAAGGGAGCGGCCCAGGCGCCGAACTGCACGGCGACGACACCCTCGGCGTCGACCCGCCGAAGAAGATACAGCCCGGCGGCGAATGTCAGCAGCGTGCCGACGCACGAAATGACCTTCTGGGCTGTCCTGAAGTTCCACAACAGGGCCGCAAGCGCGGCCGTGGCGATGGGCGCCAGGACCGGCCACAGAACGGCATTTGCGATGAACCAGCCGCTCACGCCTTGTCGCCCTTGCTGGTGAAGGGGTTGCCGAGGCGCTCGGCATCGGTGAGGTCGTCGGTATCGACCGTCCCGTTGGAGCGAAGAAGCTGCAGCGCCAGCGCCGAGGCGAAGGCCGTCAGGGCGAATCCGATGACGATCGCCGTCAGGATCAGCGCCTGCGGCAGCGGGTTGGCGGCGTCGAGCCCCAGTTCGGATACATCGGCCGGCATGACGGGCGGCAGGTTGCTGGCGATACGCCCGCTATACAGGATCACGAGGTTGACCGCCGCCGACAGGATGGCGACGCCGATGATGATGCGGATGACGTGGCGAGACAAAAGCATGTAGACCCCGCAGCCTGCCAGCGCCGAGATCGCCAGCGCGAAGATGAGGTTCATGCTTCGGTTTCCTCATAGAAGCGCAGCACCATGGCCATGATGCCGCCGATCACGACGAGATAGACGCCGATATCGAAGATCAGCGCCGTACCGGCGTGGAAACTGCCGATATGGAGCCACCAATGCGTGAGATAGGATTGGTCGGTGAAAAGGCCGGGCAACCCGCTGGCGATGGCCATGACGAGGCCGCAGCCCGTCAGGGCGATCGGATGGAAATGCAGGGCCTGGCGCGCCGACGTCGCACCGTTGGCCAGCGCCAGGACCGCGAAGCCCGAGGCCGCGACCAGCCCGCCGACAAAACCGCCGCCGGGAAAATTGTGCCCCCTGTAGAGGATGAACAGCGAAACGCCGAACATGATGGTGAAGATGATGCGCGAGAGCGCCGACAGAATAAGCGAATTCATGCGGCACGCCCTCCGTTGCGCCCGGCGCGGATACGCAGCATGCCCCATACGCCGGCGGCGGCGAAGCAGATGACGGCGATCTCGCCCATCGTGTCCAGCGCCCGGAAGTCCACCAGGATCACATTGACGACGTTGCGGCCGTAGGCCTGCGCATAGGAGGTCTGTCCGTAGAACTCCGACAGGGTCATGTCCAGCGGTACGCCCGTCATGGCGATGAGGCCGCAGAAGACGAGGCCGGCGAAGGCGATGGAAAGGACCGCGTCCCAGCGGCGCTCGGCGATGGTGCGCGACGCCGCCGTGCGGACGGGCATGCGCAGCAGGAGCGCTGTCAGGATAAGCACGACCAGCACCTCGACGGAGAACTGGGTGAGCGCGAGGTCGGGCGCGCCGTTCATCAGGAAGATCAACGCCGAGCCGAAGCCGATCATCCCCATGGACACGACGGAAGCCATCAGCGAGCGGACCTTGGCGGCGATGATGCCGCCGGCCACCATCAGCGCCAGGACGGCGGCCGGGGCAAGGCGGAAACCGTCCAGCGACAGGTCTGGCCGTGCGGGCGGGGCAACGAAAGCGAGCGTGCCGGCGGCAATGGCAAGAACAGCGGCCACGACGATCGCGGTATAGCGATGCTGGTCGCCATTCTGGAGGATGCGTGTGGAAGCACCGGCCAGCGTCAGCGTTCCGTCGAAGAGGCGGTTATAGCCGGCATCGCCCAGCAGGTTCGCCAGGAAGCGGCTGCGACCGATCGTGCGCAACGAAAGGGGCCAGGCCAGGAACAGGACGATTCCCAGGGCGACGACGGCCAGGCTGAGCATCAGCATGGGCGTGAACCCATGCCAAAGGTAGAGTGAGAAGGTGACGGGCGTGCCTGCGATCGCGCTGGCCGCGGCGTTGGTCAGCGGCGCGGCCATACCCGGAAACAATCCGAAGAACAGGCCGGCGGCGCCAAGCAGGAGCGGGCCGGCGACGAGGCCGGGCGACTCCCGATGATGGATCTTGGACGGGGTGTCGGGACCCATGAAGAACGGGCGCAGGGCCGCCGTCAGGCCGATCATGACGAAGGCTGCGTTGCCCGCCACCACGGCTGCCAGGAGCACCGCTCCGGCGCCATCGTCCAGCATCGCCTCGAAGATCGTTTCCTTGGCGATGAAGGCGAAGAGCGGCGGCAGGCCGGCCATGGCCAGAGCCGCGAGCACGCACGCGGTTGCCGTCAGCGGCAGCCCGCGGCCAAGACGATGCATGGCCATCACGTCGGGCTGGTGCGTGGCGTGGATGGCGGTGCCGGCACAGAAGAACAGGGCCGCCTTGTACAGCGCATGGGCCAGGATGAAGCCGACGACGGCGACGCTGGCGACCTCTCCGCCAAGACCGATCAGCATGACCAGGAGACCCAGGGAGCCGACTGTGGATTGAGCGAGGATCGCCTTGAAGCCGCCCTGCATCAGGGCCCGCAGGCCGGCGACGAGAAGCGTCAGCGCCCCGAAGAACACGAGCAGGGGGCCGAAGGCCGGCATGGACGACATCGGCGCGTCCAGCCGGGCCAGCAGATAGACGCCCAGCTTCACCATGGTGGCCGAATGCAGGAAGGCGGAAGCCGGTGTCGGCGCGGCCATGGCATTCGGCAGCCAGAAGTGGAACGGGAATTGCGCGGACTTGGTGAAGGCGCCGATCAGCACCAGCACCAGAATGGCCGGAGCCAGCGGCGAGGCCGCCAGCTCGGGCCCGCGTGCGGCAATCTCCGACAGCGACCACGTATCCAGTGTCAGCCCGATCAGGAGGATGCCGCCGAACAGGGCCAGGCCGCCGCCGGCCGTGACGATGAGAGACTGCAGCGCCGCCTTGCGGGCGTCCTTCTTGCTCGAGTCGAAGCCGATGATGAGGTAGGAGAAAAGGCTCGTCAGCTCCCAGAAGACATAGAGGCCGATGAGATTGTCCGACCAGACGGTGCCCAGCATCGCGCCCATGAACAGAAGGATGAGGCCGATGAAGCTGGCGCGGCGCGTGGCCGGCGCGTCGCCGAAATAGGCGTTGGCATACAGGACGACCAGCGTCCCGATACCGGTGACAAGCAGGGTGAACAGCAACGAGAAGCCGTCCAGCCTGAATGTCAGGGCGACATCGAGCGACGGAACCCATGGGATCGTCTCCACCACCTCGAAACCGTTGCCGATGCCGGGCAGGTATGTGGCGAACCATGCGAACAGGGCAAACGGGACGAGGGCAGCCATCGCGCCAAGGCGCGCGCCCGTCAGCCGGAGGAACCAGAAGCTTGCGCCAGAAACAACGAACAGCAGAGTTAAGCTTATGGCCACGTGTGGACAGTTCCCGGATTCATTGCGTTGCGGGATAGCGGGCACAAGCGCGCCGCGTCAACGCACTCACGAAGAATCTATGCTTTCGTCAAACTCGGATGCGGACGATCGAGCCGGTACGAGCCTTATTTCGACCAGATGTCGCTGTCGATCCGACCTTGCAACTCGGGATAGTCATCCGCGACGAAGACGGGCGATTTCCCGGCCGCCCGCTGGCGGAAGTAGTCGCGCGTCAGTTTGGCGACCGTGCCGGACAGAAGCATGATCGCGATGAGGTTGATGGTCGCCATCAGGCCCATCGACGCGTCGGCCGCATTGAAGACGGTGGCGACGCTTTCATAGGCGCCCCATACGACCATGGCCAGAACAGCGAGGCGCAGGATCGTCATCGGCACCTTGCTATCGGCCCGCAGGAAGGTCATCGCGTTTTCGGCGTAGGCGAAATTGCCGATGATCGAGGTGAAGGCGAAGAAGAAGATCGCGACGGCGATGAAATACAGGCCGAAGGCGCCGAACTGGTCCTGCAGGGCACTTTGCGTCAGCGTGGCGCCCTCGATCTCGCCGCCGAACTGATACACGTCGGACAGCAGGATCATGATGGCGGTACAGGTGCAGATGACGATGGTGTCGATGAAGACACCGAGGGCCTGCACGAATCCCTGCGATGAAGGATGGTGCGGCTGGGGCGTCGCCACCGCCGCGATGTTGGGCGCCGAGCCCATGCCCGCCTCGTTCGAGAACAGACCGCGCTTCACGCCGTTCAGCATGGCCGCGAGAACGCCGCCGGTAATGCCGCCCGCCGCTTCCTGCAGGCCGAACGCGTGCCCGAAGATCAGCGCGATGACGCCCGGCACTTCGGAAATGTTCAGGATGACGACGACGATGGCGAGCAACAGGTACAGGCCCGCCATGACGGGCACGACCACCTGCGCGACACGGGCGATCTGCCGGATGCCGCCGAAGATGACGATGCCGGCCAGGATTGCGACGGCGACGCCGACCCACAGCTTGTCGAAGCCAAATGCGCCCTCCATGGCGTCGGCGATGGAATTTGCCTGTACGGCATTGAAGACGAGGCCGAAGGACAGGATCAGGAAGACGCAAAAGAGGCTGCCCGCCCAGCGGGCCCCGAGCCCGCGGGCGATATAGAAGGCGGGTCCGCCGCGATACTGCCCTTCGGAGTTCTCGACCTTGTAGAGCTGGGCCAGCGTCGATTCCGCGTAGGCCGTGGCCATGCCGAGGAGCGCCACGATCCACATCCAGAAGATGGCGCCCGGACCCCCGAGCGACAGGGCTACCGCGACACCGGCGATGTTGCCGGTGCCGACGCGCGAGGCAAGCGAGATGGTCAGCGCCTGGAAGGGGCTGATGCCATGCCTGTCCGTTTCCTCCGACTTCGCGATGACGCGGAACAATTCCGGAAAATGGCGAATCTGCAGGAAGCCCAGACGAACGGTGAAGTAGATGCCGACCGCCAGCAGGCCATAGACGAGAACGTAATTCCACAAAACGCCGTTCACGGCATCGATCAACGCGGTCACCTGAGCATCTCCCCGATAGATTCCCCACATTGGGAATTGTGGCGGAAATGCGCAAAGTCCAGTCTACGGGCGGGCCACCTCGCGGCGGAAAAACGACAGAAGCGCATCGGCGCCGACGATCTCCGACGCCAGCATCGGCAGACGGCTAAGGAGGCGCTGGCCGGCTGCTTCTTCCATCTGCTCGACATAAGGGCGTTCGCTGGCCCGGCGCGCCGCGATGAAGGGTTCGGCCCCGGACGGGGCGAGGCGGTTCAGGATGAAGCCTGCAACGGGGATGCCGGCGCGTCGCAGGCGCTCGTCGAGTTGCAGGCTTTCGAGGACGGGCAGCCGCTCCGCCGCCAGGACGATCAGAAACGCCGTCAGCGCGCGGTCGGTCAGGGCCTTGCGCATGGCCATGAACATGTCGCGACGGCGAACGAGGACACGGCGGATCGTCTGCTCCCGCGTTTCGCCATCCTCGTCGACGGCATCGGCCCGGAATTGGCCGAGCGCCTGCCGGAACCGGTCCGCACGGTCTCTGCGGCCGAGCAACCCCTCGGTCCATGCGGCCATCTGCTCCGGCAGCTCAAGGAGGCGCGAGGTGTGGCCCGAGGGCGCCGTATCGAAAATCACCACGTCATGGGTTGCCAGGCCTGTCTGCACGATCTCGGCCATCTTCTCCAGCAAGGCCGCTTCCGCCATCCCCGGCGCGTCGCGCGCCAGTTCCAGGTGGCGGCGCATCGGCTCTCGCAAACGTTCGGGCAGGAGAGGGCGGAGTGTTTCCGCGACCGATGCCAGATGGGCGTCCACCGTCTCGCCGGGATCGATCTCCAGCCCGTCCAGCCCGGCCGCAAGGCGAACCGGCCGGGGGCCGACGTCGCGCCGCCATATATGCCCGAGATTGTGCGCCGGGTCGGTCGACGCAAGCAGCACGCGGCGGCCGTCATCGGCAAAGCCTGCGGCGAGCGCCGAGGCCAGTGTGGTCTTTCCGACGCCGCCCTTGCCCCCCAGGAAGATGAGTCTGCGGCCTGCCAGCGCCGTCAGCAGCATCGGAGCCCATCGAGCGGAGAACGTGGCAGCCCCATGCGACGGTGCCAGTCGTGATAGCGGTCCAGTATTTCGGGAAGCAACTCCAAAGTGTAGTAGGTCGCCGGGTTCGGCACACCGAGCGCCTCGCTCATGGCCAGCATCATGAAGAGGTCTTCTTCTTCGCGCGCGGCGCGCGCGAAGGTGCGACGGTAAGGTGCGACATAAAATTCCCGCAGGCCCTCGGAGACGGCGGAAAAGAAGGTTCGCTTCATTCCGCCGCCTGCGCCGCCTGGGCTTCCCGCTCCCGCTTCATCGCTATGACCGCCTCGAAGGTAACGAACATCGCCGCAGCCAGGACCGCGAGGTTGAGCGTGACCAGCAGCCATTGCCCGTTGGCGACGAAGGTGCCGAGCTGGATGAAGAGCGCGAAGATGGACACGGTCAAAAGGAAGACCAGGGGAATCAGGACATAGATCACCGGGCGCCGGAGCCGCATCAACATGACCGCAATGATGGACAGGGTCAGCCCTGCCAGAAGCTGGTTCGTGGTGCCGAAGAGGGGCCATATCAGCATCCCGCCGGCACCGCCCGAACCTGCGCCGAAGGCGAGGGCCAGACAGCAGGCGAGGGCGATGAGCGTCGCCCCGGTGCCGCTTTTCAGCGGCGCGGCATTGGTGATCTCCCCGACTTCCTGGACGACGTAGCGCTGCAGGCGCAGCCCGGTATCCATCGTCGTGCCGGCAAACAGGGCCGCCATGACGGTCAGGATCGTGGCCGAAATGCCGACGTCCAGCCCTAGGCCGTTGGACAGGATGTTTGCGCCGCCCTCCACGAAGGCATTCACGCCGCCGGCGGAGAACTGGGTGTAGACGCCCTTCCATGCTTCCAGCGAGGCGAAGCCGGCGGTGGCGCAGACGATGGCGGCCAGGGCCAGCATCCCTTCCCCTACGGCGCCGAAATAGCCGACGAAGCGGGCGTCGGTTTCCTTGTCCAACTGCTTGGACGAGGTGCCGGACGAAACGAGGCCGTGGAACCCGGACACGGCGCCGCAGGCGATGGTGACGAAGAGCAGAGGAATGAAGCTCGGGGTGCCCGGCGGAACGTCGGTGTTGAATGCGGGCACCACGATGCTCGGTCCCGCCAGGACCGTCGCGCCGTAGAGCAGGATCAGGCCGACGAAGAGTTGCAGACCGTTGATGTAATCGCGTGGCTGGAGCAGCACCCATACCGGCAGCAACGAGGCGATCCCGGCATAGACGAAGAGCAGGAGGATCCATTGCGTCGTCGGGTTCATTCCGAAGACGCTGTCTGGGAGGCTGATGGGCACGGCCTGACCGACCCAGATGAGCGCATAAAGCACGATGACGCCGATGACCGAGGGCCACAACAGCCCGACATGGTGCCGGTAGATCAGTTGGCCGATGGCGAGCGCCACGGCGATCGCGCCCCAGATCGGGATGACCGATGTCGGGAAGTTGACGAGCAGCCCCGCAATCACCACGGCGAAGACGGCATTGACCATCAGCAGCAGCAGGAAGATGACCAGCATGAACACGTTGCGTGCCCGCGTGCCGAGCACGTTGGCGGTCAACGCGCCGATCGACTGACCCTTGTTGCGCACGCTGGCCCACAGGGCGCCGAAATCATGCACCCCGGCAAAGAAGATCGTGCCCAGCACGACCCAGGCGAAGGCTGGAGCCCAGCCCCAGATAACGGCGATGGCCGGCCCGACGATGGGCGCTGCCCCTGCCACGGACGTGAAATGGTGGCCCCACAGGACGAACCGATTGGTGGGTACGTAATCGACGCCGTCCTTCATGGAATGGGCTGGCGTCACGTAATTCGGATCGAGAGCGTAGATCTTCTCGGCGATGAATTTCGAATAGACGAAATAGCCGATGGCAAAGCACACCAGGCCGATCACGATCAATAATGTCGCGCTCAAGAAACCCTCCCTCGATCAAGGGCTCAGGCCCGGCATGCTTTGGCCGGTACCTGAATCCCTTTCGCTAGGTCTGTTTCAGAATTTCAGCAGGGGCAATGCGTTTGACGGAAATCTCAAGCGATTGTGAAATGGCGTTGACCGCGACCTGCGATCGTTTCGACGACGCGGCAGGGGGCGTTACCGCGCGGCGGGCTCATGGATGGGGCAACGATTATACTTTGCCCGGAAGGCCGACGAGTGCCTGTAGGCATCGCGCCTGGCCCGGTTTATATTGCCGAGGGGGCGGTGCGCCGACAGCCCGGTCCAGACGCTGAACCGCATCTCGCCGTCTACCGCCTTCACCTTGTCGTCGGACCAGCTATCCTGCGGGCCGGCTTCGATGCGCGCGACGGTGACGAACGGGGCCTCGTCTTCGGCCCAGGCCGTCGTGGGATCCTCGACGGGCTGCCTGTCGAGGTCGCGGCAAAGCTGAACTCGAAATTCCCATACCGGGGCGCGCGTCTTCATTTCGGCCTGCACCGTCTCGCGGATGCCGTCGGGGCGACCGTCGGTATCGACGATATTGCCTTTCAGCGCCAGGAGGTCGTCGGATACGGGCGCAAGGCTGAACTTGGCGATGTAGTCGCCGTAGCGAAACGGCGTCACGCTGTAATACGTCTCGCCGAGTGGATCGACATTCGGCGCTCCACCCAGCGAATTGATGGCGGCGCTTTCCACCCCTACCGACTTCAACGCGGCGCTGACGCCGCGCAGGATCGTGGACAGCGTCTTCTTGGTGCCGTCCAGCCGGTCGGTCGTCAGGGCAAGACCTTTCAGGCTCCGCAGGAACTGGTCGGCCGTCTTTGCCTGGAAAACCTTGCCGTTCACCATGACGAAATCCTGGGTTTGTCCTTCGGCTTCCGGCAGGCGGTCGCCGGCCACGCCGACGACTTTCATCGCCAGGCCGCGCGGCAGCGAGATCGCGTCGTCGAGGATGTCGCCGGCATTGGTGGAAAGCCTCAGGAAGACATCATACGCACCCGGCGTCGCGAAGAGGCCCTGGGCAAGCTCCGGCGGCAATCCCTCCGGAACGGTCATCCGCCCCTCTATGATGCCATGCGCCTTGGCGTGCACCGCACGCACGGCATGCCCGTAGTCCGTCGCGGTCGTCTCCAGGACATGGTCGAACGTCCTGTTGATCGCCGCAACCGTGTCGTCCTCGTCGGGACGGATCTGCTCGACATCGTCGCTGTAGGGAACGGGCGGAGAAAGTGTCATGAACGCCTCCTGTCTGACATGGTTCTAAACAGGGCCCCAGACGCATTCGTTCCGGCCGCAAGGTGAAACCCAAGGTGTCAATCGGTGGCAGAATCACGATAGTGTCAGGCCATGATTCTTGTGGGGGGGACGATACGGATGGTTGAGGAAACCGGCGACAGGCGGCCGCTGGCCTCGCGGCAGACGGCGTGGGCCGGTTCCCTTGCGCGCCTTCTCCTGAAAACGCCGATAACCCCCAACACGATCTCCGTTGCCGGAGTAGGATTTGCGCTGGCGGGCGGCTTCGCCCTGTCTGCCGCGCCGCTTCATGGGTGGTTGTTCCTGCTGGCCGCGCTGATGGTGCAGTTGCGCCTTCTCTGCAATCTCATGGATGGGATGGTCGCGGTGGAGGGGGGGAGGCACTCTCCCTCCGGCGCCCTCTACAACGAGGCTCCGGACAGGCTGGAGGATGCTGCGTTCCTGATCGGTTGCGGTTACGCCGCGCTGATGCCCGAACTCGGCTATCTTGCGGCGCTGGGCGCGGTGGGTACCGCCTATATCCGGGCCTTCGGAGCCTCGCTCGGGTTCGGGCAGGATTATCGCGGGCCCATGGCCAAGCAGCATCGGATGGCCGCGCTGACGGCCGGATGCGTCATCGGGTTTTTCGAGATCAGCTTCCTTGGTACTCTCTACGCGATCCAGATCGCACTGGTGGTCATCCTGTTCGGCACGGCCGTCACCTGCATCCGGCGGCTGCACCGCATATCGGCGCTGCTGCACGAGCGGCCTCGATGATCGGAGCACTGGTCGTCGGGCTGGCGCGCTTTCTGGTGGGCGGGCGGCCGGAATGGGCAGGCTCCCTGCCATCGGGCCGCTCGCGCATTTATTTCGCCAACCATGGCAGCCATCTCGATACGGTGCTTCTCTGGGCGGCGATCCCGGAACATTACAGGCCGCGCACCCATCCTGTCGCGGCGGCGGATTACTGGGGGCGCAATCGCCTGACGCGCTTCGTCTCGCTCGGCGTCCTCGGCTCCGTGCTGGTGGACAGGCGCGGCGGCGCCGACGTACTCGCGCCGCTGGAGGCGGAGCTTGCCAAAGGCGACTCCCTGATCCTTTTCCCGGAGGGAACGCGCGGCGCGGAACGCCTGCCCGGTCCGTTCAAGAGCGGCCTGTACAGGCTGGCGCAGGCCTATCCGCAAGCGGAGCTCGTACCCGTCTATCTGGAAAACCTGTCCCGTGCATTTCCGCGCGGGGCATTCCTGCCGGTTCCGATCTCCTGCCGGGTGCGCTTCGGCGTGCCGCTGGAGCGGATCGGGGGCGAAGACAAGGACGCGTTCCTCGCGCGTGCACGCGGCGCGGTCGTGGCGCTGGCGGAGGACCGGTGATGGACAGGACGCTTCTGTGGTTGCTGCTCGGCCTCGTCATCCTCCTTTCGGTGGCGACGGGGGTCGGGCGGCTGCTCGCGCGGCGCGCCAGCGAACCAAGCGCCATCGCCACGATGGATAATCTGAACAAGCGTATCCGCGCCTGGTGGTCGATGGTCGCCGTGCTGGCGATCGCCTTCTTCTTCGGCAAGGCGGTCACGCTGGTGCTGTTTGCGCTGACGTCTTTCTATTGCCTGCGCGAGTTCATCTCCCTGACGCCGACGCGGCCGGCCGACCATGCGGCGCTGGCGGCGGCCTTCTACGTTTTCCTGCCGCTGCAATACATCCTGATCGGTATCGACTGGCAGACGCTCTTTACCATCGCCATTCCGGTCTACGCCTTTCTCGCCCTGCCGGCGCTGGCCGTTCTGAGGCACGAGACGGACGGCTTTTTGGAGCGCAGCGCCAAGGTGCAATGGGCGCTGATGCTGACCGTCTATTGCATCAGCCATGCGCCGGCATTGCTGCTTCTGAAGATACCGGGGTTCGAGGGGCGCAACGTGCTGCTGCTGTTCTTCCTGATCTTCGTGGTGCAGGCGAGCGACGTTCTGCAATACGTGTTCGGCAAGCTGTTCGGCCGCCATCGGATCGCGCCGGTCGTCAGCCCCAACAAGACGTGGGAAGGCTTCGTCGGCGGCGGCGCGACCGCCACTCTTCTGGGCGCCGGCCTGTGGTGGGCGACGCCGTTCGCCCCGCTGCAGGCGGCGGGGCTGGCCCTGGCCATCGTATTGGCCGGCTTCTGCGGCGGGCTGGTATTATCGGCCGTCAAGCGGTCGATGGGCGCGAAGGACTGGGGCACGATGATTTCGGGCCATGGCGGAGCATTGGACCGGATGGACTCCGTCACCTACGCCGCGCCGCTGTTTTTCCATCTCGTCAACTTCTACTTCGTGCCGTAAGGCCGGCCGCAGCGTCTACGGAAGAAGAGAGGCGATGCGATGCTTGGCGTGCGGCGGCGAGCAGGGTCGGGAAATCATCGGGCGGCATGCCGTCCGCCAGCATGGAGCGGAAGACGGCGTAGGCATCTACACGGCTGCCATAGCTGCGCAACGTTTCGTCGTCGTTGACCCACCCCAGTACGATGATGCGGGCGGTGCTGTCGAAGCGATAGAACAGCCTAAATTGTTGAAAGAATTTTGCGCGAAACCAATGCCTTCGTGACGGTCCCAAAGTGTCGCCCTGCCGGAAACGAGCTCCGCCGGGATCGTCGGGAATGTCCTGCGTCATCAGCTTCAGGATCGCAGCCAGACGTTTCGAACAGTTCTTTCGCTCGTATCCGAAGGGCTGCCGCGCCTTGGACGCGGAAACCTCTTCCAGCAGAAGTTCGAGCTGCTCGATGAAGACGGGGTGTGCGAAGATGGACCAGCCATTGACGATCAACGGTCGTCGATCAGAGGCGGAGCTCATTATTCGTCTTCGGCAGGCAGCGGCTCATCCAGGTCGATCTCGACGTGGCCGACAAGCGACTTCATCCTGTCGAGTAATCCGCCATCCAGAGCCACTATATGCTCCGGATGTGCCTCCATATCGCGCTGGATAAGATCAAGGAAGGCGCGCATGGCCGGGTCGCATTCGTCATCCCGCGCCGCTTCGATGTAGATGCGGCCGCCTGCATCGGCCCGGTAGCGGATGCGGTCGCCCTTGCGGAGGCGCAGTTGCCGGCGCACTCCGCTCGGAACGGTCGTCTGGTACCGGTCGGTCAGCCTGGACTCTTCCTGCAAGCTCATGACATCAATCCCGACAATCTCACCACAATCAGGTAATGCACTTGCATTGCCGCGTCAATCTGCGTCGCTCAATCCCAGCTGAGCGCACCGCCATTCTGGTATTCGATCACGCGGGTCTCGAAGAAGTTCTTTTCCTTGCCGAGGTCCATCGCCTCGCTCATCCACGGGAACGGGTTTTCGGTCGGCGCGAAGACCGCCTCGAGACCCAGTTGCGCGCAGCGGCGATTGGCGATGAAGTGCATGTAGCTTTCGCATTGGCCGGAATTCAGCCCCAGCATGCCGCGCGGCATCGTATCGCGGCCATAGGCGGCCTCCAGTTCGGCGCCGCTGCGGATCATGTCCCGCACTTCCTGCTGGAAGGCGTCCGTCCACAGATGCGGGTTCTCGACCTTGATCTGGTTGATGACGTCGACGCCGAAATTCAGGTGCAGGCTCTCGTCGCGCAGGATGTATTGATATTGCTCCGCGATGCCCACCATCTTGCCACGGCGACCCAGCGACAGGATCTGTGCGAAGCCGGTATAGAACCACATCCCCTCGAAGACGACGTAGAAGGCCACGAGGTCGCGCAGCAGGGCGCGGTCGGTTTCCTCGGTGCCGGTGCGGAAGGCCGGGTCTTCGAGGCTTTGCGTATAGGCCAGCGCCCAGGCCGCCTTGTCGGTGATGGACGGCACCTCGCGGTACATGTTGAACAACTCGCCTTCGTTCAGGCCGAGGCTTTCGACGATGTACTGGAAGGTATGGGTATGGATCGCCTCTTCGAAGGACTGGCGCAGCAGGTATTGCCGACACTCCGGATTGGTGAGTTGGCGATAGATGGCAAGGACGATGTTGTTGGCGACCAGCGACTCGGAAGCCGCGAAGAAGCCGAGGTTGCGCTTGATCATCCGACGCTCGTCGTCGGTCAGCCCGTCCGTCGATTTCCAGAGCGCGATGTCCGCCTGCATGGACACTTCGGTCGGCATCCAGTGATTGTTGCAGGCCGCCAGATACTTGTCCCATGCCCATCGGTATTTCATGGGCAGCAGTTGGTTGACGTCGGCGCGGGCGTTGATCATCCGCTTTTCGTCGACGGCGACGCGGCCGCCCGCGCGGTCGATCTGGCCGAGGCCGGTGGTGGAGTCCGCAGTTGCGGACTCCGGTCGTTCGATGAAGTCGAGCATGTTCTGTCTATCCCGGGTGTCTGTCGGATTTCAGGTTACTGGCAGGCTTCGCAGTCCGGATCGTCGATGGCGCAGGCCATCGGCGCGGACACCGCCACGGCATTCAGCTTTCCGTCGCTGCGCGTCAGGGTCGACTTCTCGACATGGCTGGCCGAGCGCGTGCGCAGGTAGTAGGTCGTCTTGAGGCCGGAGTGCCAGGCAGAGCGATAGAGCGCATCCAGCGCCTTGCCGGATGGGTTCGCCAGATAGAGATTCAGCGACTGGGCCTGGTCCAGCCATTTCTGGCGGCGCGCCGCGGCCTCCACAAGCCAGCGGCTTTCGATCTCGAAGGCCGTGGCATAGAGGTGCCGCAGGTCGTCGGGCACCCGCTCGATGGGCCCGAGCGAGCCGTCGTAATATTTCAGGTCCGATATCATGACGTCGTCCCAGAGGCCGCGGGCCTTGAGGTCGCGGACGAGATAGGGGTTCACCACCGTGAAATCGCCCGACATGTTCGCCTTGACGAAGAGGTTCTGGTAGGTCGGCTCGATCGATTGGGAGACGCCGCAGATATTCGAGATGGTGGCCGTGGGCGCGATGGCCATGCAGTTGGAGTTGCGCATGCCCTGGTTGCGAACCTTGCGGCGAAGCGCATCCCAGTCCAGCCGTGCCGAATCATCGAAGGTCGCGCCGCGCGCCTCGGCGAGGAGGCCGAGCGAGTCGATCGGCAGGATGCCCTGCGACCAGAGCGAGCCCTCATAGGTCTCGTAGCGCCCGCGCTCCGCAGACAGGTCGCTGGAGGCGGCGATGGCGTGCCACGAGATCAATTCCATGCTTTCGTCGGCAAAGCGCACCGCGGCCTTGCTGGCATAGGGAATGCGAAGCGCCTGCAACGCATCCTGAAAGCCCATGAGGCCGAGGCCGACGGGGCGGTGCCGCAGGTTGGATCGGCGCGCCTCCGGTATTGTGTAGAAGTTGATGTCGACAACATTGTCGAGCATTCGCATCGCCGTGCGCACCGTGTCGGCGAGGAGGTCCGCGTTCAGCCCCTCGTCGGACAGGTGCGCCACGAGGTTGACCGAGCCGAGGTTGCAGACGGCCACTTCGTCGGCTGACGTGTTCAGCGTGATTTCCGTGCACAGGTTGGACGAATGGATGGTTCCGGCATGGCGTTGCGGCGAACGGATGTTGCACGCGTCCTTGAAGGTGATCCATGGATGCCCCGTCTCGAACAGCATGGTCAGCATCCGCCGCCACAAATCGACGGCGCGGACCTTGCGATGCACCCGCAACCGGCCGCTGGCGGCATCGCCCTCGGCGGCCTCGTAGGCGGCCTTGAACTGCGCCCCGTACAGATCGTGAAGGTGCGGCACCTCGTCCGGAGAGAACAGTGTCCATTCGGCGTCGGCCTCGACCCGCTCCATGAACAGGTCCGGCACCCAGTTGGCGGTGTTCATGTCGTGCGTCCGGCGGCGGTCGTCGCCGGTGTTCTTCCGCAGGTCGAGGAACTCCTCGATATCGACATGCCACGTTTCCAGATAGGCGCAGACCGCGCCCTTGCGCTTGCCGCCCTGGTTGACGGCGATGGCCGTGTCGTTGGCGACCTTCAGGAAGGGCACGACGCCCTGGCTCTTGCCGTTGGTGCCGCGGATATGCGCGCCGAGGCCGCGCACCGGCGTCCAGTCGTTGCCGAGGCCGCCCGAATACTTCGCCAGAAGGGCGTTGTCGCGCACCGCCTTGAAGATCTGGCTGAGATCGTCGCCGATGGTGGTGAGGAAACACGAGGATAATTGCGGGCGCGGCGTACCCGAGTTGAACAGCGTCGGCGTCGACGCCATGAATCGGAAGCTGGACAGAAGCTCGTAGAACTCGATGGCGCGCGCCTCCCGGTCGGTTTCGCGCAGGGCGAGGCCCATGGCCACCCGCATGAAGAAAGCCTGGGGCAGTTCGAAGCGGGTATCGTCGCTGTGCAGCAGATATCGGTCGTACAGCGTCTGCAGCCCGAGAAACTGGAACTGCCGGTCGCGTTCCGGTTTCAGCGCCGCGCTCAGGGCGGCGATATCGTAACGCGCAAGCTCCGGATCGATCAGCCCTGCCTCGACGCCATGGGCGAGGTAGCGCGGAAAATAATCGGCATAGGCGTCCTGCATGTCGGCGGCGGTGGCGTGCGTCGGCACACCGTTGACGAAGCCGAGGGCCTCCGCTCGAAGCTTGTCCATCAACAGGCGCGCGCTGGCGAAGGCGTAGTCCGGATCGGTCTCCACCAGCGCCCGGGCCGCCAGGATCGGGGCGTCCGACAACTCGCCGCGCGAGATGCCATCATAGAGGTTGCGCCTGGTTTCGCTGACGATCCGCGCCGCGTCCGCGCCCGGCAACCCTTCGACCGCCTCGGCCACCACCGCCGACAGGCGGTCCATGTCGAGCGGCGTGGCGCCGCCATCCGGCTCGCGCACCATGATCGCCGGCGCGGCAGGCGCGGCTTGTGTTTCCAGCCGCGCCCTGGCCCGCTCTTCCCGGTAAAGGACATAGGCGCGGGCCACCTTGTGATGGCCGCCGCGCATCAGCGCCAGCTCCACCTGATCCTGCACGTCCTCGATGTGGATCACATGGTCGCGGCCGGCGCGGCGCTGGACGGCCGAGGCGACCTGGTCCGTCAGTTCGTCGACGATGTCGTGCACCCGCGACGAGCCGGCTGCCTCGCGTCCTTCGACGGCCAGGAAGGCCTTGGTGACGGCGACGCTGATCTTGCCCGCGTCGAAGACGTCGCTCTGGCCGTTGCGCTTGACGACGCGGAGGGGACTGGCCTGTACCTGGGCGCCTGTTCGGGCGGTCGGGAATTCTGCGGAAAGTGACATCGGCTGTTCCTGTCGGATAGGATGGACAGGCCAGGCGGACACGTGGTGCATACCGGCGCTGCAAGACGCCGGGCAAGCCACACGATCCGCCGGGACACCCCGCCCAGGGAAAGGTTCGTCGCCACGGCAGGTCTCCTGACTTACGGGTCTTCGCCCGGCACCCGGCCTTCCCGGAGCGAGGCTCCAGTGGCGCGAATGGGTGCAGGCTACCCGTCTACAGTTGCGGGGGCAGCTTCGGATTGACCACTCGCGTGGGGAACCGAATTCCCTCTTAGCTTCCATATCTTGTGGCTATGGAAGACCGTGACCACAAGAGATTGTTAGATGGGGCGATTCCTGTCAACCCGTCCGCATCGGTTTTCCACCGCGGAACAGTCGCTCTGCAACTTCCTGATTGTGGTTCCTCGCGCGGTGCGGCATTGAGTGCGTCATTGCAACAAACTCCAGGTTCCGATGGCGATCACCCAGAAGCAGTTCTATGCCCGCACATTCGCTTTCCTGGCTGCAGCGCTGCTTTTGCTCCTGGCGATCGTCGGCGGCTCCCTCTACCTGACGCGGCAGACGCAGGAGAATTTCGACAAGGTCGTGATGACACGCTCGGTGCGCAGCGCTGCGGCCGATCTTCTGGCTCGCGTCACCGATGCCGAAACGGGGCAGCGCGGCTATCTCCTGACGCGGGACCAGCGTTACCTCGAGCCCTATCGCCAGCAGATCGGGTCCATCGCCTCCAGGGTCGAACGTCTGCAGGAGGCGCTCGACCAGTTGATGGGCGGTCGGGTGGACCTCTCGGAACTGCGCCAGCGCGTCACCGCCAAGACGGCGGAACTGGATTCGACCGTCTCGCTTGCGCTCGGCGGCCAGTACGACGAAGCCGTCGCGGAGGTTGCTGGCGGCACCGGTTTTTCCCTCATGGAAGAGATTCGGCAACAGCTCGGCATGATCCTCGATCAGGCGGAAACGCAGCTACGGGCCGGCATAGAGCGGCAGGAGAACATAGGGTCCACCCTGCGCCACGTGACGGTGATCGGCGCGCTCGCCATCATTCTCATGGCCGCGGCCGCCGCCTGGACGATCCTGCGTTATACGCGCGAAGTCGCCGAGGCCCGCGCCGAGATAGAGGCCGCGAATGCGGCCCTGGAAGCCCGGGTGGAGGAGCGGACGACCGATCTCATCAAGGCGAACGAGGAGATCCAGCGCTTCGCCTATATCGTGACGCACGACCTGCGCGCGCCGCTTGTGAACATCATGGGCTTCACGAGCGAACTGGAGGCTACCTTCGCACCGGTGCGCGACTACATGGCCAGTCTGCCGCCCGGCGAGGACGCGCTGCGCCGGCAGGCCGAGGAGGCGATCGACCAGGAAGTTCCGGAGGCCATTTCCTTCATCCGCTCGTCCACCCGCAAGATGGACGGCCTCATCAACGCCATCCTGAAGATATCGCGGGAAGGGCGGCGCAGCCTGAAGCCCGAAAAGGTGGATCTTCGCGCGCTGATAGAAACGGCGACGAATGCCGTGCACCACCAGGGCGCCGAGAACGATGGCGAGATCGAAACCGACGTAAAGGCGACATCCATCGTCACCGACCGCCTCTCGCTTGATCAGATGCTCGGAAACCTGCTTGATAACGCAATCAAGTATCGGGAGCCGTCGCGACCGCTGCGGATCATGGTGCGCACACGCAAGGATTCCTTCGGCCGCATCGTCATCGAGGTGGAGGACAATGGGCGAGGCATTTCGCCGGCTGACAACGAACGGGTCTTCGAGCTCTTCCGGCGGTCGGGAAAACAGGATACTGCGGGTGAGGGGATCGGGCTCGCGCATGTGCGGACGCTGGCGCGCAACCTTGGGGGCGACATCGGCCTCAAATCGGAACTCGGTACGGGCTCGACCTTCACGATCGTCCTGCCGGCCAATCTTTCGAACGTGAAGCGGAGCATGAAATCGTGAGCAGGACCGCAAAGCCTGTCCAGATCGTGATGATCGAGGACGACGAGGGCCATGCCCGGCTGATCGAGAAGAACATCCGGCGCGCCGGCGTCAACAACGAGATCCTGCCGTTCGGCAACGGCACGGACGCGCTGTCGTTCCTGTTCGGCGCCGACGGCTCGGGCGAGGACAGTGCCGGACGGCACCTTCTCATCCTGCTCGACCTGAACCTGCCGGACATGGGCGGGGTCGACATCCTGGAAAAGGTGAAGGCGAACGCGCACACCAAGCGCTCGCCCGTGATCGTGCTGACGACGACCGACGACAGCCGCGAGATTCAGCGCTGCTACGATCTCGGCGCCAATGTCTACATCACCAAGCCGGTCGATTACGAAGGCTTCGCCAACGCCATCCGGCAGCTCGGCCTGTTCTTCTCGGTCATGCAGGTACCGGAAACGGAATGACGATGGCCGCGGGCGGGAGCCAGCCGGCCGAAGCCGGCGTCACAGTTCTGTACATAGACGACGACGTCGCGGCCGGCCGTCTCGCCCAGCGAATGCTGGGCCGCCACGGCATAGCCGTTGTGCACGCGTCCGATGCCGCAACGGGTGTGCAACTCCTGAACGAACGCGATTTTTCTGCCGTCATCCTGGATCATGACCTCGGCTCGGGGTCCGGGCTGGATATCCTGAACGACATGAGCGGCATGGAAAACGCGCCGCCCGCGGTCTACGTGACGGCATCCACCGAGCTGTCCATCGCCGTGGACGCGTTGAAGGCCGGCGCGGTGGATTACGTGGTCAAGACGGTCGGATCGGAGTTCGAGCTGCTGTTGGCCAGCGCCATCCGCGCTTCGGTGGAAAAGGCGACGCTGAGGCGCGCCAAGGAAAGAGCCGAGCAGGAGGTGCGCGAGGCCCGCGACCGCGCCGTGGCCATGCTGGCCGAGGTGAACCACAGGGTGGCCAACAGCCTGGCGCTCGTCGGCTCTCTCGTGCGCATGCAGACCAACGGCACCGAAGACCCCGCCATACGGGAGGCGTTGACCGAGGTGCAGGCCCGCATCACGGCGATCGCCAATCTGCACCGCAGCCTCTACACATCCGAAGATGTCCGCAGCGTCGATCTGCAGACCTATCTCGGCCGGCTGGTGGGCGAACTCACCATGTCCATGGCCGACGACCTGCACAAGACGCCCATCCGCTTCGAGGCCGATCCGATCAACGTTTCACCGGACAAGGCCGTGTCGATCGGCGTGATCACGACCGAACTGGTGACGAACGCGATCAAATACGCCTATCCTGACAAGAAGGGCGATATCCGTGTGCGGTTGGCGAAGATGGATGAGGGGATGGCCGAACTGTCGGTCGAGGATGACGGCATCGGCTGGCGCGGCGAAGGGCAGATCCAGGGCACGGGCCTCGGCGCGCGGATCATCGTAGCGCTGACGCGCAGCCTGGACAGCAAGCTGATCTACGCCGAAGTCGGCGCCGGCACGCGCGCCGTCGTCGCCTTCGATACAAGGCAAGGCGAACCGAAAAGCTGACGCCGCCGACAAGACGAGGGGACGACACGCGTGCAGACCGTTCGACACAGCCCGGCCCGTGCGGCGGCCCTGTTATCCATGGTCCTTCTGGCCGGTTGCGCCGGGGCCCCGGGCGGTGTTCTGGCGCCCGTGGCCGTCGACCCCGCCGTTTACGGAGCGACCAAGGTGGACATGCTCGTGGCCACCACGCGCGAAGCGGTCGAAGATCCGGCCTATCTCTATTCCGGCGAACGCGGGCCCGAGCTGAGCCTCACCGACATTGACATCTCCATCCCGCCGGATGGAAGCAGGCGTATAGGCGAGGTGCAGTGGCCCCGCCGCCTGCCGCCCAACCCGGCAACGGATTTCGCGACGCTCAGGGCGGAACGGCTGTCCGTCAGCCAAAGCCGCAGATGGATGCATGACAATCTGGGGCCCAGCCGCAACGTCATGGTCTTCGTTCACGGATTCAACAACCGCTTCGAGGATTCGGTCTACCGCTACGCTCAACTCATCCATGACTCCAGGTCGGAGGTTACGCCGGTCCTGTTTACATGGCCGTCCCGCGCCAGCGTCTTCGGCTACAATTACGACAAGGAGAGCACCAACTATTCCCGCGATGCGCTGGAGCAGTTGATGAAAGCCCTGTCGGACGACAGGCATGTCGGCGAGATCACCATCATGGCGCACTCCATGGGAACGTGGCTGGCCGTCGAGGCGCTTCGCCAGATGGCCATTCGCGACGGGCAAATCGCTCCGAAAATCACCAACGTCATCCTGGCGTCGCCCGACATCGACATCGACGTCTTCCGCAAGCAATGGCAGCAATTCGGCGACCACCGTCCGAAATTCACCATCTTCGTCTCGACGGACGACAGGGCCTTGGCCGTCAGCCGGATCATCTCGGGCAATCGCGGCCGGCTGGGCGCGGTGAACCCGGCGATGGAGCCCTACCGCACGGAGTTCGAACTGGCAGGCATCGACGTCTACGACCTGACCGGGCAGGGCGGGGCGGATTTCCTCAACCATTCGCGCTTCGCCACGAGCCCGCAAGTGGTGCAACTGATCGGCCAGCGCCTTGTCAACGGCCAGACGGTGACGGATTCGCGCGTCGGCCTGGGCGAGGCGATCGGCGCGGTGGCGGTAGGCGCCACGCAGGCTGTGGGGCAGACGGCCTCTGCCGCCTTAAGCGTACCGATCTCGGTGGTGGATCCAACGACGCGCCGCAACCTCGGCGATCAGTTCGACGCTGCGGCCCAGGCAACCGGGGGCACGCTCGACGCCGTCCGCCCGGACTTGCGCTGAACTGCATCACCACGGCCGCATCCGCCACAGGACGCCGTCGCGCCGCACGATGCCGTGGTGGAGCGCTGCGGCCACATGGATGGCGATGAGCGCGATCAGGACCGTCCTGGCGGCAATGTGCAGGGACTGCGCCATGCCGGACAGAGCGTCCGAACGGGGTACGAATGGCGGGATGCCCAAGGCATCCAGCACTTCGATCGGATAGCCGCCCGCCTTGACGTAGGCGTAGCCGCTCAGCGCCATGACGACCAGCAGCGTATAAAGCGCGGCATGGGTGGCGCGGGCTGTGGCCACCTGCCATGCCGGCATCGAGGCGGGCAACGGCGGCGCGGGGCGGGCAAATCGATAGGCCAGCCGGCATGCGACCAGCAGAAGGATCAGGACGCCGGTATTCTTGTGAAAGACGTACAGCATGTCCCGAAGGCTTCTCGACACGTCATTGCCGGCCATCACGAAGCCGGCGGGGATCGTCGCGAAGACAAGCAGCGCCACCAGCCAGTGCAGCACCCGCGCCGGGCCCCGGTAGGACGATACGCCCTCATCCATCGCACCTGCCTCCTCCCTGCAAGTCCCGTCGAATTCGTGGCCGGGGCCGATGGTCCGCGCATTCGCCGACGCCGTCAAGCGCTTGACAAGTCAGGGTTTCCGCGATGAGCCTTGGTCGATGGAAGATGCCACGCGACACGGCTGCACGGAAATCGCATATCGGCAGGCGGCGGCGCGGGCCGTGCTTATCCGTTTCCTGTCGGCCAGCCTGCCGCTGCTGGCCCTGGCGCTCTTGCTGGCGCATGTGCTGGCGCCAGGTCGACCGGGTATCGTGACGCTGATCGTCATCGTGCTCCACGGTGCGGCCACGGGCGTGGCCGGATACGGCCTTTGGTCTGCCTATCCTTATGACCGGCTGGGCGGGGGCAACCTGGTCACGCAGTTGCGCGCCGCGATGGCCGTTTCGCTCGCGGCGTGTCTCGCGCATCCGGTCGCGGATGACGCACGATGGATCGTGGTGGCCGTGGCGACCGTCAGCCTGCTGCTGGACGGCATCGACGGATGGCTGGCGCGCCGCGACGGCCTGGTCTCACGGTTCGGCGCGCGGTACGACATGGAGGTCGACAGTTTCCTGGCGCTGATGCTCTGCCTGGTCGCCTGGCGCTCCGCCGGCTCGGGCGCGGAGGTGCTGCTGCTGGGCCTGCCACGCTATGGCTTCCTGCTGGCCGCGGCCTTTCTGCCCTTCCTGCGAGGGGCCTTACCCCAAAGCTTTCGGCGCAAGGCCTGCTGCGTCCTGCAGATAGCCGCGCTCATCCTCCTCGTTGCGCCGTGGCCCGCCGGCCTCGTGGTCGATGGGCTGGCGCTGCTGGCCGGCGGATGCCTCTATGCGTCCTTCGCCGTCGATATCGCCCATCTCCGGCGTCGTCGCGCCTGATGGCTCTCTACGCGATCTGGTCCATTCTCGGCGTCTGCCTTTTCCTCATGCAACCGCGTGGCGGGCGCCGTGCGGCCGCGCCGGTCGTCGCCCTGGCGCTCATGTCGCTGCTGGCTCTCGACCTTGCGGACCGGGCGGTCACGGCCGCCTACGGGCGCCCCTTCAACCCGTTCGTCGACATCCATCTGGCGGAGGCGGGCGCACGCCTCCTTGCCGGCATCCTGAGCCTTCCCCTTTTCCTCGTGGTCGGGCTGGCCGGCATCGTCGCACCGGTTTGCGCGTTCCTGCTGCTGTGGGCCGGCCTCTCGCTGGCGGCCCGCTATTCGCGGCCTACGCGCGGTTTGCGTGCCGGGGCGGCGCTGACGGGCCTTGCCGCCATGATCGCCCTCATCGTCATGCCCGGGGGTGCCGCCGCGATCGGATCGAGGGTTGCGGAACTGTCGGCCTTTCGGGCGCAGATGCTGGCGTTCGACGGCGCGGCGCGGGATGATGCCCGACCGTTGGAGGCGGCTTCGCTGGACGGGCTGGAGCGGCGCGACGTCATCCTGGTGTTCGTCGAAAGCTATGGGCGCACCAGTGTCGACAATCCGCGCTTCGCCGCCGCACACGATGCCGTACGCGCCGCCGCGCAGGCTGCAGGCGAAAAGGCCGATATCGCGACGGTGTCGGGCTGGCTGACCGCGCCTATCTCCGGCGGGCAAAGCTGGCTTGCCCATGCAACGCTGGCATTCGGGCTTCCTGTCGGCGATCAGTGGCGCTACGAGCGGCTTCTGGCCGGCGGCAGGCGATCGCTTTTCCAGATCGCCGCGACGGCCGGGTATCACACGGCGGCCTATATGCCGGCGATCACCGGGCCATGGCCGGAAAGCCGCCGCATCGGCTTCGAACGCCTGTTTGCGAGCGGCGATCTCGGCTATCGCGGGCAGCCCTTCAACTGGGTGACCATGCCGGACCAGTTCACCCTCGAGGCTTTCGAGCGGCTTTCGCAAGGGCTGCCGGAACCGCGTTTCAGCCAGATCGTGCTGATCTCCTCTCACGCACCATTTACGCCCATAGCCCCCATCCTGCCGCGCGAGCAGATCGGCGATGGGCGCATATTCGACCGATGGGCCGGTTCCGGGGATCCGCCCGATGTCGTCTGGCGCGACCGGGAGCGTGTCCGCGACCAGTACCGCGACGCCCTCGGCTACTCCTTGTCCGTTGCATTCGAATTCGCAATCCGGAACGCGGCGGACGGCAGGCTGGTCATCGTGGCGGGCGATCATGCCCCTGCCGGTTTCATCTCGCAGATCGACTCCCTCGACGTCCCGATACACGTCTTCGGCCCCGACCGTCTTCTGGCGCGCATCGGCTCGTGGCGGTGGGCCCCGGGCCTGACGCCGGACCCGGCGGCGGCGGCGTGGCCGATGGAGGCATTCCGCGACAGGTTCATCGGGGCATTCGGTGTCGGGATGGGGCCGTCCTGATGTCGCCCGGCAAAGTGGCCTTCGCCATACCCGGCGCGCTCGACCGGCGCACAGGCGGAACGATCTACGATCGACGGGTCGTCGAAGCGATGTCGAAGCAGGGATGGGCGGCGCGCGCCATTTCGCTGCCGGGCGCCTTTCCCGATCCATCCGCAGAAGACATGCGCGCGGCGCTGTCCCTGCTGCGGGCCGTGCCGAGCGATGAAATGCTGATCGTCGACGGCCTTGCCTTCGGGGCTCTGGATACGGCAGAGCTTGCACGGCTGCGGCGGCCCTCGATCGCCATGGTGCATCATCCGATCGGGATGGAGGCGGGTTTGGCGCCGGATCTCGCCCGGATGCTGATCGCGCGGGAGCGGGCCAATCTCGGCCACGCGCGGCATGTCATCGTGCCGAGTGCGCATACTGCCGACATTCTGCGCGGGCGCTTCGCCGTTCCGGCCGACAGGATGACCATCGCACGCCCCGGCCTCGAGCCAATGGCGCTCGGAAAACGGCGTGCGGTGCATCCTCCCCTGATCCTTTCGGTCGGCATTCTCGCCCGTCGCAAGGGGCATGACGTTCTTCTGGCCGCGCTTCGCGCTGTAGCCGACCTCGACTGGCAGGCCGTGCTCGTCGGCCGGGAGCACGATCCCGAAACGGTCGCCGAGCTTCGGGCATTGCAACAGGAGCCTGGGCTGGCAGGCCGGGTGCGCATCGCCGGGGAGGTGCCCGACGACGAACTGGCGCACCTCTACGGCGCCGCGTCCATCTTCGCGCTCGCCACGCGTTACGAGGGGTTCGGCATCGTCTTTGCAGAGGCGATGCGGTCCGCACTACCCATCGTCTCCTGCCATGTCGGCGCAGTTCCGGAAACGGTGCCCGAGGAAGCCGGACTGCTGGTGCCGTCGGACGATCCGCTTGCCTTTGCCGCGGCGCTGCGCCGGCTGCTCGAAGATCAGCCTCTGCGCCGTGCCATGGCCGAAGCCGGCCACCGCCATGGGGCTGCCCTGACGGGTTGGGACGAAACCGCCCGCATCGTCGCCGGCGTCGTTTCGCGGAGCGGTGGCTAAGCTGCGAAGCGCCGGGCACCGGCGACGCACAGGACCACGCCGAGGGTGGACAGCAACATGGCCGGGCTGACGGCTTCGCCCAGCAGCAGGCCGGCCAGCGCCAGGCCCATGAAGGGCTGCAGAAGCTGCAACTGGCCGACTGCGGCCACGCCACCCTGCGCAAGGCCGCGATACCAGAAGACGAAGCCGATCAGCATCGAGAAGAGCGACACGTAAGCGAGGCTCGCCCAGGCCCCCGGCGATACGCCGGAAAGGCTGGCAGGCCACCGCATCGCGCTCGCCACGAGCATTGGCGGCAGGGCGAGGGCCAGCGCCCACGAGATGACCTGCCAGCCGCCCATGCGACGGGCCAGCCGGGCCCCTTCCGCATAGCCGAGTGCGCACAGCACGATGGCCGCAACCATGTAGCCATCGGCCGAAGACAGGCCGGAAAACCCCTGCATGAGTGCGAAACCGACGACGAAGGCACTGCCCAGGCACGAAAAGAACCAATAGGCCGGCCGTGGCAGCTCGCCCGCCCGGAATACGGCGAAGATCGAGGTGGCGAGCGGCAGCAACCCGACGAAGACGATGGAATGCGCCGACGTCACCTGGCCCAGCGCGAGCGCGGTCAGGAGCGGAAAGCCGATGACGACACCCAGGGCCACGATGGCCAGCGAAGCGATATCGCCTTTTTCCGGCGCGCGCGCATGAGCCAGGGCAAGCAAGGCGCAGGCGCACAGCCCGGCGATGGATGCCCGCGCCGTGGTCAGGAACAGCGGGTCGAAGGCCGATACCGCGATCCGCGTCGCCGGCAGCGACCCGGCAAAGATCGCGACGCCTATGAAACCGTTGAGAAGGCCTTGCAACCGATCGCCGCCCATGGAGAACCCCCGTTTGCCCATGCCGCCCTCAATAGCGGGGCTGGCCAATGCGGCACAGGCACAATACGGTACGATTTTGCAAAACTGTATTGGTTCGAAAGGCAGCACGGATGGCGGGCGGACAAACGGCGAAGGTCATGGAATCGGTGCGCGCGCGCATCGACGGACGCAGCCTTCCTGCGGGCGCGCGGCTGCCGTCGGTGCGGGCGGAGGCGAAGGCGTCAGGCGTTTCCGTTTCGACCGTCGTGGAGGCTTATGAGAGACTGGTGGCGGAAGGGCTCATCCTTTCCCGGCCGGGATCGGGCTTCTATGTTGCGGCATCCGCCGCACCGCTGATCCTCAAGGCGGTGGCTCCACGGCGGGACAGGGCGATCGACCCCTTCTGGATATCGCGCCAGTCGCTGGAGGCGGCGCCCGGAACGTTGATGCCCGGATGCGGATGGCTGCCTGCGGACTGGATGTTCGAAAGCGGCTTGCGCCGCGCCTTGCGCAAGATCGCGCGCGGCGATGCCGTGGACCTTGCCGAGTATGGCTCGCCGCTCGGCTCGGAGCGGCTGCGCGCGCTGCTCGCCCGGCGCTTGCTCGGTCTTGCGATTCCGGCCGCGAGCGACCGGATCATGCTGACGGAGTCGGGCACGCAGGCGATCGACCTCGTCTGTCGCCTGCTGATCGAGCCTGGCGACGCCGTTCTGGTGGACGATCCCTGCTACTTCAATTTCCATGCGCTGCTGCGGGCGCATCGCGCGCGTATCGTCGGCGTGCCCTACGGCCCGGACGGACCGGATGCCGCGGCGATGGAATCCGTCATCGCGCGTGAGCGGCCGCGCCTCTACATCACCAATTCGGCGATCCATAATCCAACGGGCGCAACGCTTTCCCCGGCGACTGCGCACAAGGTGCTGACGCTTGCGGACAAGGCCCGGATGACGATCGTGGAGGACGACATCTTCGGCGACTTCGAACAGGAGCCGGCAACGCGGCTCGCCGCGCTGGACGGACTGGACCGCGTCATCTGCATCGGCAGTTTCTCCAAAAGCGTGTCGGCTTCGGTCCGCTGCGGTTATGTCGCGGCGCGGGCCGACTGGCTGGACAGCCTGATCGACATGAAGATCGCGACGAGCTTCGGCGGTGGGCGGATGGCGGCCGCATTGCTTCTTGCAACGCTGTCCGATGGCGCTTACCGCCGGCACATGGAAGACGTGCGCCGCAAACTCGGCCGCGCCATGGACCGGACCGTCGCGCGGCTGGAAGCGCTTGGACTGACGGTAGACCTGCGTCCGCGCGCAGGCATGTTTGTCTGGTGCCGCCTGCCGCACGGGGTGGATGCAGGGCGCATCGCAGCGCAATGCCTTGGCGACGGCATCGTGCTGGCCCCCGGCAACGCCTTCAGCGTTACCGGGGGCGCATCCCGGTTCATGCGGTTCAATGTCGCCCAATGTGGCGACGACAGGATATTCGCCAGCCTCGAAAGGGCGTTGCCGGCCTATTCGGGGTCAGGCGCGGTCGCGTAGAGCGCCGTGGCCGGTGCGCTTGTCAGCAACTGATAAGCCTCGAACTGGGCCAGCACATCGGCCTGTATCTCTTCCCGCTTGAACCCCATGACGTCGTAGCCACGGCTGTTGTCGGAAAAGAACGTCCGCGCAAGCCATACCTGCGAGCGTTTCCGCTCGGGCCGGGTCACCTCGGCCGCCGAGAAGGCGATGGCGAGATGCGTTTCCGGATGGACACCGTACAGGAAGTTACGCGTCGCGTTGGAAGCGACCGTCAGCACGGCGCCGCCGTCCTCCGGCGAGCGGGTGACATCCGCATCGACGCCGCGCGCGTTGAGGGCATCCTTCACATCCTGAAGGGCCGGTTCGACCGTTTTGTCGATGAACCGGACGACATCATCCCTCGACGGCTCCGCCAGCATCCACTGCAGGCGCTCCTGCCAGTTCATGCTGCGTGCCGGAATGGCCGGCTGTGCGTGCTGGCGCATGGTCGCCCGGGCGACGTCGGCCTTCATGCCCTTGATGAGGCCGAAGGCGAGCAGCAGCAGGATGACGGCAAAGGGGAGGGCGCTGATCAGCGTCATCGTCTGCAGTGCTGTCAGTCCGCCGGCCAGAAGCAGCAGGGCTGCGACAAGACCTTCGAGCCCGCACCAGTAGATCCGCTGCCAGAGCGGCGTCTCGTTGGTGCCGCCGGAAGCGATCGTGTCGACGACCATCGATCCGGAGTCCGACGAGGTGACGAAGAAGACGGCGACGAGGATGACCCCGAGCGTCGAGGTCAGGACCGTCAGCGGCAGGTATTCGAAGAACTGGAACAGCGCCACCGAGATATCGGCGCCCACGGCGGCGGAAATGGCGCCGTTGGCCACGCCCATGTCGAGGCTGATCGCTGTGTTGCCGAAGACCGCCATCCAGAAAAACGTGAAGGCCGAGGGTACGAAGAGTACGCCGACGATGAACTCGCGCACGGTCCGCCCGCGCGAGATGCGGGCGATGAACATGCCGACGAACGGAGACCAGGATATCCACCAGGCCCAGTAGAACAATGTCCAGTTGCTGACCCAGTCGCGCGGCTCGTAGGCGTAGAGCGTGAACGTACGTTGCAGGATCGTGTCGAGATAGGTGCCGATATTCTGCACGAAGGCGCGGAAGATGAATTCCGTCGGGCCCATCACCAGAACGAAGAGCATCAGGATGACGGCGACGATCAAATTGCCTTCCGACAGGCGGCGGATGCCGACATCGAGGCCCGAGACCACCGATAACGTCGCCAAAGCCGTTACGACGGCGATCAGGATGACCTGTATCGTCGGGGTTTGCGGCACGTCCAGGAGATAGTTCAGGCCGGCATTGATCTGCAGCACGCCAAGGCCGAGCGAAGTGGCGATGCCGAACAGGGTGCCGCAGATCGCGAAGATGTCGACGGCATGGCCCAACGGTCCGTTTATCCGCTCCTGCAGCAGCGGATAGAAGCCGGATCGGATGGTCAGCGGCAGGTTGTAGCGGAACGAGAAGTAGGCCAGCGAAAGACCGACGACCGCATAGATGGCCCAGGCATGCACACCCCAGTGGAAGTACGTGATGGCCATGGCCTGCCGCGCTGCCTCGATGGTGCTCGGCTGGGCTTCGGGCGGCACGGAGTAATGCAGGATCGGCTCCGCCACCGCATAGAACATCAAGCCAATGCCCATGCCGGCGGCAAACAGCATCGCAAGCCATGTCAGATAGGGATAATCGGGGTCCGCATCGTCATTGCCCAGCTTGAGATCGCCGAAGCGGCTCACCGCGAGGTACAGCGCAAAGAAGAGGAAGATGCCGACGGACAGAAGGTAGAACCAGCCGAACGTATCCAGCACCCAGCTTTGCGCGGTCGTGAAGATTCTGTCCGCGTCGGTGGGGAAGACGATGCCGATCATCACCATGACGATGATGATCGCGCTGGAGATGAAGAAGACCGGTTTGTTGATGGTCGAAGTCTGGGAGCTCATGCCGATGCGGAAATCCTGTATTCTGGCCCACGCCAATTGCGGCAAAATGGGGGCCGGCCAGAGGACACCTAGGGCGCATCGTAAACTGACAAGGGCGCAGGCCGCATGGCTGCATCCCCAAACCGGTCACCCGGTCCAGTTCACGTGTTTGGCAAGAAGCGCGACTGCAAGCTCCGATCGACCCTCGCGCAGGGCGTTCAGGATCGCCTTGTGGTCCCGGTCGGTGGGGGCCTCCCATTCCGCCCGCCAGCCGGAGAAGAGAAACCGCGCGCTCGCGGCCTGCAGATCGTCGATGGACCGCAGAAGGCGCGGCATGCGGCAAGGCTCCGCCAGCGTGCGGTGGAAGCGGCGGTTGCACTCTTCCCACACATGGACGTCGCCGGCCGCCTCCGCGGCCTGGTTTATCTCTTCGGCGCGATCCAGGATGGCGCGGGTCAGGTGAGGGATCGCGTGCCGCAGGGCAAGCGCCTCGAGCACCGCCCGCATTTCGGCAACCTCGCGTATCTCGGCCTGGGTAAAGCCGGCCACGCGCACCCCGCGGCGCGGCGTGCTTGCCACGAGGCCGCGCGCTTCCAGCCGCCGGAAGGCCTCCCGCACCGGCACATGGCTGGCCGAGAATTCTTCGGCCACGCGCTCCTGCCGCAGCTTCTCGCCGGCGCCCAGCACCCCGGAAACGATGCGCTCGGCCAGCGTCCGCTCGATGCGCGCAGCTATGGTTTCACCGGGGCGAGTCGTCATGCTTTGTAGATAAATGGCAGGAATGCGGTTGTCACCTTGGCGGCAGTGAAATAGGGCATCCTTTCTGGGTTGTGCCTGCAGTGGTTCGGGCCGCCGGCTTAGGGGAGTAGGCATGGAAGGTTTCGAGCAGACGTTGGGGGCGGGGACACTCCTGTCCATCGTGGCAGCGGCGATCGCGCTGCTGCTCGTCCTGATCATAAGGTTCAATATCCACGCCTTCATCGCGCTGATCCTCGTCAGCCTGCTGACGGCTCTCGTCGCGGGTATCCCGCCTGCCGCCATCGTCCAGACATTGACGCAGGCCTTCGGGTCGACGCTCGGCGGTGTTGCGCTGCTGGTTGCGCTGGGCGCCATGCTGGGGCGCCTTCTGGAGATTTCCGGCGGCGCGGAATCGCTCGCCAACGCATTGGTGGCCCGGTTCGGAGAGAAGCGCGCGCCGCTCGCCCTCGGCATCGCATCCCTGATCTTCGGTTTTCCGATCTTCTTCGATGCCGGTCTGGTCGTGATGCTGCCGGTCGTCTTCACCATCGCGCGCCGTCTCGGCGGCGGCCTGCTGCTCTACGGCATGCCGGTGGCGGCGGCTTTCTCGGTGATGCACGTCTTCGTCCCCCCGCATCCGGGCCCGGTCGCGGCATCCGAACTGCTGGGGGCGGATGTCGGCATGCTGATCGTGGTCGGCCTGCTCGTGGCCGTGCCGATCTGGATTGTCGCAGGGCAGATCTTCGGCCAGTGGATCGGACGCCGCATCGTGCTGCCGGTGCCCGACATCCTGTCCGGCGGGCCGCGCGAAGAGCGGGCCGGGCCGGCGCCGAAGCCGTCCACCGTGATCCTGCTGTTGCTGTTGCCGCTGTTGCTGATCTTCCTGAACACGGGCCTGGATTATGCACGCGCTGCCGGCTGGGTAGACGGACAGGCGACGTGGTTCGCGCTGGCGCGGACCATCGGCGCGACGCCCGTTGCACTGTTGATCTCCGTCCTCGTCGCCGCGTACGTCATCGGCATCCGGCGCGGTCAGGACGGCAAGAAGATCGAGGGTATTCTGGATTCCGCCCTTGGCCCGGTGTGCTCGATCATCCTGATCACCGGCGCGGGCGGCATGTTCGGCGGCGTGCTGCGTGCGTCCGGTATCGGTGACGCCCTGGCCTCGGCGCTGGACGGCATTGGCCTGCCGCTCTTCGTGGCCGGCTTCATCATTGCCACGGCGCTTCGTATCGCACAAGGGTCGGCCACCGTTGCGTTGATCACCTCGGCCGGCCTTGTCCAGCCTGCCGTGGCTGCGGCAGGCTACGGCAGTGTCGAACTTGCGGCCTTCGTTCTGTCGCTGGCTGCCGGCTCGGTGATGCTCAGCCACGTGAACGATTCCGGCTTCTGGCTGGTGGGTCGTTTCTTCGGGATGGACGTCAAGACGACGCTGAAGACCTGGACCGTGATGCAGACGATCGTCGGCCTGATGGGTTTTGCGATCTCCGGCCTGATCTTCTGGCTCGCCTGATCCACGGGCGGGCGGGGCCCGCCGCCGCCCCACATTAGAAACCG
>NZ_JAMQCO010000006.1:172119-292549 GCF_023702225.1 Aureimonas altamirensis
CCGCCCCATATTACTTCCGGCTTGCTGAACGGCTCCCGGACGGGCATCGATAAGCCATGAACGATCCCTCCGTCAGCCTGTTGCTCGTCCTGGCCGCCACCTTCCTGATGGCAGGGCTCGTCAAGGGCATCACCGGCATGGGCCTTCCAACGGTCGCGATGGGCGTCCTCGGCGCGCTCATATCGCCCCTCGCGGCGGCCGGGCTGCTTCTGGTGCCGTCCTTCGTCACGAATGTCTGGCAGCTTCTGACCGGCGGAAACCTTTCCGCAATCGTCGCACGCCTGTGGACCATGATGCTTGCCGTGGCCGCCGGAACGCTGGCCAGTGCCGGCATTATCAGCGGTACCGGCACAGGTGCGGCCACCGCGGCACTGGGAGCGACCCTTATCCTTTATGCTGGCTACACCCTGCTTGCCCGCCAGATCACCATTCCGCCCAGGCACGAACCGTGGCTTTCTCCGCTTGTGGGGTTCGTCACGGGGCTCGTGACGGGCGCGACCGGCGTCTTCGTCATCCCGGCGGTCCCGTATCTGCAGGCGCTCGGCCTCGAGCGCGACGATCTGGTCCAGGCGCTGGGCCTGTCGTTTACCGTGTCCACCGTCGCCCTTGCACTGGGAATAGGCATGCATGGCGGTTTGGAGTTCGCTGATATCGGCCTGTCCGCGCTGGCGGTCCTTCCGGCATTGGCGGGCATGGCGCTTGGCCAGAGGCTGCGCAAGCGGATCAGCCCGACGGCATTCCGGCGCGGCTTTCTGATCTGTCTGCTGCTGCTTGGCTGCGAGATGCTCTTGCGGAGCATCCGCGTCTGAGTGGTGCGGGTGGTCGGGGTCGAACCGACACTCCTTTCGGAACCGGATTTTGAGTCCGGCGCGTCTACCAATTCCACCACACCCGCACGGTGCAACGTGCCGGACACGCAATCGATTCCGGCAGGGACGTGCTCCTATACGACAGCTTCGTCCGCATTTCCAGATACCGTCTCTCATTCTTGAATAGCTCGACCAGTGCTGCATACTGGTGTTGAGGGCAGGAAGGGAATCGCCATGGGCAAGCTTCTTCGCGGCTGGCGTCTCGTCGCCGTTCTGGCGGTGGTGGCGCTCCTTCTCTTCCTCCTCTTCGGGCGGGGCGGCGACGATCTCGGCAGCTCCTTCGCCAGCGGCAACGGCCGTATCGAGGCGGTGGAAATCGACGTCGCCACGAAATCGCCCGGCCGGCTCAGGTCCATCGACGTGGAGGAGGGCGCCTTCGTTACTGCGGGGCAGGTTCTTGCCCAGATGGATACCGATCAGCTTACAGCGCACAGGCGTCAGGCCGAAGCGGAATTGCGCCGCGCCACCATCGCCGTCGAAACCGCGAATGCGCAGGTGGCGCAACGCGAAGCGGAGCTGCGCGCTGCCGCCGCCGTGGTGGAGCAGCGCAAGGTGCAGCGCGACGCCGCGCAGCGCCGCCTGGAGCGCTCGGAACGCCTGTCGCGCGGCAATACCGTATCGCAACAGGTGCTGGACGACGACCGCACCGCCCAGCAGGGAAGTGTCGCGGCTCTGGCCGCGGCCGAGGCGCAATACGCGGCCGGCGAAGCCGGCGTCAACGCGGCGCGGGCCTCGGTCGTGGATGCGGAGGCGGCCGTGGATGCCGCGCGCGCCGCCATCGAAAGCATCGATGCCGATATCGCCGACGCCACCCTGACGTCCCCGAAGGACGGGCGGGTACAATACAAGGTCGCCCAGCCGGGCGAGGTTCTGGCGGCGGGCGGGCGCGTGCTGAACCTCGTGGATCTGACCGACGTCTACATGACTTTCTTCCTGCCTACGGCACAGGCGGGACGGGTGTCCATCGGCAGCGAGGCGCGCCTGGTTCTGGATGCGTTGCCCGACGTGACCATCCCGGCGACGATCTCCTTCGTCGCCGATGTCGCGCAGTTCACTCCGAAGACGGTGGAGACGGCCGACGAACGGGAGAAGCTGATGTTCCGCGTGCGGGCCCGGATCCCTGCGGATCTGCTGCGAAAGTATATCGACATGGTCAAGACGGGCCTGCCCGGGGTCGCCTATGTGCGGCTGGACCCGGATGTGGAATGGCCGGCGCGCCTGTCCGACAACCTGGCCGAGTAGGCCCGCATGGACGCTGTCGCGCCCGTTGTACGGCTTGGAGGGATCCGCCTCGCCTACAAGGCGGTCAAGGCCCTGGACGGGATCACGCTCACCATACCGGCCGGCATCACGGTCGGGCTGATCGGGCCCGATGGCGTCGGCAAATCGAGCATGCTCTCGCTGATCGCCGGCGCGACGGAAATCCAGACGGGCACGGTTTCTGTACTTGGCGGCGACATGGCGGATGCGGAGCACCGCCGCCTTGCCGGTCCACGCATCGCCTACATGCCGCAGGGGCTCGGCAAGAACCTGTATCCGACCCTGTCGGTCTTCGAGAATGTCGATTTCTTCGGTCGTATCTTCGGCCATGACAAGGCCGAGCGGCAGCGGCGTATCGCCGATCTCCTGGAGGCAACCGGGCTGACGGCCTTCGCCGGGAGGCCGGCGCAGAAATTGTCGGGCGGCATGAAGCAGAAGCTCGGCCTGTGCTGCGCGCTGATCCACGACCCCGATCTTCTCATTCTCGACGAGCCGACGACCGGCGTCGATCCGCTGTCGCGGCGCCAGTTCTGGGAGTTGATCGACGTCATTCGCAAGAGCCGCCCCGGCATGAGCGTGCTGGTGGCAACGGCCTACATGGAAGAGGCGGCCCGCTTCGACTGGCTGGTAGCAATGAACGACGGCAAGGTTCTTGCCACCGGCACGCCGGACGAGATCCTGGGACGGACCGGGCAACACAGCCTCGATGCGGCTTTCATAGCGCTCCTGCCCGAGGCGGAACGCCGCGGACATGCCGACATAGCTATCGCGCCGCGCGTGCCCGATGCGGATGAGGAGATCGCCATCGAGGCCGAACATCTGACCATGCGTTTCGGCGATTTCACCGCTGTCGACGACGTCAGTTTCCGTATTCCGCGCGGGGAGATCTTCGGGTTTCTGGGTTCCAACGGCTCGGGAAAATCGACCACCATGAAAATGCTGACCGGGCTGCTGGCGGCCAGCGAAGGTACGGCCCGGCTGTTCGGCCGCGAGGTGGACGCGAGCGATCTCGATATCCGACGCAAGGTCGGTTACATGTCTCAGGCCTTCTCGCTCTATACCGAGTTGACCGTCCGGCAGAACCTGGCCTTGCACGCAAGGCTGTTCCGGCTTCCCGAAGGCGAGATCACCGACCGTGTCGACGACATGCTGGCCCGCTTCGACCTGGAGGACGTCGCAGACAGCTATCCGGACGCCCTGCCGCTCGGCGTGCGCCAGCGGCTTTCGCTCGCCGTAGCGCTGATCCACAAGCCCGACATCCTCATCCTGGACGAGCCGACCTCGGGCGTCGACCCGGTCGCGCGCGACGCGTTCTGGCAACAACTGATCGACCTGTCACGCAAGGACAAGGTCACGATCTTCATCTCGACCCATTTCATGAACGAGGCCGAACGCTGCGATCGGATTTCCCTCATGCATGCCGGCAAGGTGTTGAAGTCGGACACGCCGGACGGGATCGTGAGGGCCGAGGGCGCCGCTACCCTTGAAGAGGCGTTCATCGCCGTTCTGGAACGCGCCATGGGTCCGCAGCCGAAGCCTCGCGCCCCGGAAGCCGGCACGAAGTCGACCGGCGAGGCAGCCGTCAGGCGTACGCGCCGCCGCTTCGACCCCCGCCGCATGCTCAGCTACACGCACCGCGAGCAACTGGAACTCCGGCGCGACCCGATCCGCGCGACGCTCGCCATCCTTGGCAGCGTCATCCTGATGTTCGTCATCGGTTATGGCATCAACATGGATGTCGAGGATCTGAGCTTCGCCATACTCGACCGCGACGACTCTTCCATCAGCCGCGATTACGCGCTGAATATCGCAGGCTCCCGCTATTTCATCGAACACGCGCCCCTGACGAGCTACGAAGAGATGGACCGCCGCATGCGCGACGGCGAACTGAGCCTAGCGATAGAGCTGCCGCCCGGTTTCGGGCGCGATCTGCTGCGTGGCGGACCGGTGGAGGTGGGCGCCTGGATCGATGGTGCGATGCCGATGCGCGCCGAAACGGTCAGCGGCTACGTGCAGGGCATGCATCAGCAATGGCTGGCGCAGAAAGCACGCGCGCTTTACGGCGACAGGGCCGCCGCCGGCAGCTTCAATATAGAGACGCGTTATCGCTACAACCCGGACGTCCGCAGCCTGAACGCCATCGTTCCGGCGGTCATACCGCTGTTGATCCTGCTTATCCCGGCCATGCTGGCGGCACTGTCCGTGGTGCGGGAAAAGGAACTAGGCTCCATCGTGAACTTCTACGTCACGCCCGTCACACGACTGGAATTCCTGCTCGGCAAGCAATTGCCCTATGTCGTTCTCGCGATGCTCAGCTTCGCGCTTCTGACGGTTTTCGCCATCGTCGTCTTCCGCGTGCCGCTGACGGGCAGCTTCCTGACCCTGGCGACCGGCGCCCTCATCTATGTCGTTATCGCGACGGGAATGGGCCTTCTCATCTCGACATTCATGTCCAGCCAGATCGCGGCGATCTTCGGAACCGCGCTGCTGACGTTGATACCGGCCGTGCAATATTCGGGGATGATCGACCCGGTATCGTCCCTGCAGGGCGCCGGGGCCTTCATCGGCAGGATCTATCCCACCAGCTACTTCATGACGATCTCGCGCGGGACCTTTTCCAAGGGGCTCGGCTTCGCCGAACTCGGCGGGGCGTTCGTTCCGCTGCTCGTGACCGAGCCGGTCCTGCTGGTGGCCGGAGCGCTCCTCCTGCGCAAGCAGGCCCGCTGATGGGCGCGATCTTCCACCTCGGCGTCAAGGAACTGCGCGGCTTGATCCGGGATCCGATGCTGTTGATCCTGATCGTCTACGCCTTCACGCTGTCGGTCTATACCGGGGCCCGGGCGCTTCCCGAGACGCTCAACCATGCCCCGATCGCCATCGTGGACGAGGATCGCTCGCAAATCTCCGAGCGTATCTTCACGGCCTTCTACCCGCCTTATTTCACACAGCCCGCCGACATCCTTCCATTCGAGATGGATGCCAGGATGGATTCCGGCCGGGATACGTTCGCGCTCGACATACCGCCGCAGTTCCAGCGCGACCTGTTGGCCGGCCGTCAGCCGACCATCCAGTTGAACGTCGACGCGACCCGCATGTCGCAGGCTTTCACGGGGAACCGGTCCATCCAGGAGATCGTGACCGGCGAGGTCGGGCAGTATCTGGCGCGCAGCGGCGGCCGCACCGAACTGCCGGTAGAACTGTCCTTGCGCGCGCGCTTCAACCAGGAACTCGACAAGGGCTGGTTCGGCTCGATCACCAACGTCATTTCCTCGATCACGCTGCTATCGATCGTATTGACGGGGGCTGCGCTGATCCGCGAGCGCGAGCATGGCACGGTCGAGCACCTGCTGGTCATGCCCGTGACGCCGTTCCAGATCATGGCCAGCAAGGTCTGGTCCATGGGCCTCGTCGTGCTGATCGCGGCGACGGCCTCGCTGCTGCTGGTGGTGCGCGGGCTGCTCGGCGTTCCGATCGAAGGCTCTGCGACGCTGTTCCTGTTCGGCGCCGCCTTGCAACTCTTCGCGACGACGTCGCTCGGCATCTTCCTGGCCACGCTGGCCGGCTCGATGCCGCAATTCGGCATGCTGCTCATCCTCGTGCTGCTGCCGCTCCAGGTTCTGTCCGGTTCCATGACCCCGCGCGAGAGTATGCCGGACATCATCCAGACGATCATGCTGGCCGCGCCGAACACCCATTTCGTGATCCTGGCACAATCGGTTCTGTTTCGCGGGGCGGGCCTGTCCGTCGTGTGGCCGCAATTGCTGGCGCTGGCGGCCATCGGCACGGCCCTTTTCGCCATTTCACTGCGGCGGTTCAGGACGTTCCTGCGCTGATTCTCAGGCTGCCGCCTGCTCTCGGAGCCTTGTCAGTGCCTCGACAAACCGGTCGATGCTGCCGGCGAGCGGCCCGGAATTGTCGATCCGTACATGAAGGCGCGCGGATGCCGGAACGTCCAGCGGTACGGCGCGCGCCAGCCGCGCATCCACCTGCTCCTCCGTCTCGCGTCCGCGTGCCAGAAGCCTGGCGCGCAACACGGCGCCGGGCGCCGTGATCTCGATGACGGCGAGGCACGGAAAGATCTTCGCGGCGGGAGCCAGGGCCCGCCGCGACAGGTTGGCGACGGCGATGCCGCCGGCACGCGTGTGATCCAGCGCCGAAGCGGGCAGGGCGTAGGACAATTCGTGCGCGTTCCAGGACAGGCTGAAACGTCCCGTCGCCTCGGCCGCCCGAAAAGCCTCCGGCGTCATCGCCTCGTTGTCCTCGCCCCCACCTTGCGCGCGGGTAATGATACGCCGGACGAACAGCATGTCGGGATCGCCGGCCGCGCGTTCGGCAACCGCCGCCAGGACGGTGTCCTTGCCGGCTCCGCTGGGGCCCACCACGGCCACGAGGCAACCTTCCGGCTCACGCAACGCGCAGACCCTCCCGCCAGACTCCGGCGACGATGGGCGGCTCGCCCTGCATGGTGCGGATTCGAACCATATCCGCACGCAGGCCCGGCGCGAGGCGGCCCCGGTCGTTCATGCCCGCGGCCTTGGCCGGGGTATCCGTGACGAGGGCGATGGCGTCGGGCAGGCTCATGATATCGTCTTCGGCAAGAAGGAATGCGGCCTGCAACAGGCTGAAGGGCACGTAGTCCGACGACAATATGTCGAGATGGCCGGTCTCCACCAGATCGCGGGCCGATATATTGCCGGAATGGGAGCGCCCGCGCACCACGTTGGGTGCGCCCATCAGCACGCTCATGCCGGCCTCGTGCGACAGGCGCGCCGCCTCCCGCGTGGTCGGAAATTCGGCAAGCCGGATTCCCAGCTCGACGCCCTCCGCCACATGCTCGGCGGTCGCGTCGTCATGCGAAGCGATGGGGATGGCCCGCTCACGGCATCGCGCTGCCAGGCTGCGGCGGTTGGGCGCGGCGAAGGAGGCCGATTCCGCCAGCCGCCGATCGCAGAACCGCTGGAAGTCGGCGTCGCTCATGCGGCGCTTGCCCTGATAGTAGGTCTTGTAGGCATCCAGGCTGACGAATTGCCGCTGCAAGGGGGCGTGATCCATCAGCGAGGCCAGTCGCACGCGCTCATTTCCGGCGATCGCATCGAACTCGTCCACCACATCCGGCACCGACACCTCGCAGCGCAGATGGATATAGTGATCGGCGCGCAGCCGCCCGGCGTCCATCGCGGCTCCGATGGCGCCGGCCATCTCGCGCGCGTCCTCGCCCTTCAGTTCGGTATCCCCGTCGAGGCCGACGCGCAGCGCGTCGAAGACGGTGGTTATCCCGGAGGCGGCGATCTGCGCGTCATGCGCCTGCAGCGCCGCCATGATGTTCCAGCGCACTTTCGGACGCGGCACGAAATGGCTTTCGACATGGTCGGTGTGCAGCTCAACGCAGCCCGGAACGAGCGTGTCTCCGCCCAGATCCTCGCCATGTGCGGCGCCGTCAGAGATGTCGGCAATGCGGCCATCGCGGATCTGGACCGCGCCGTGCACGATCCTGTCGCGAAGGACGATCCGTGCGTTACGCATCACTGTTTCCTGGGTCACGGGATAAACTCCGGATGGGGCGCGCGGACGGCGAGAGGGCAACGTGCGGCCACGGTGAAGGGGGCGCCCGGATAGGGCTCGATGAAGAGGGCGAGCGCGTCGAGCGTGAGCCTGTCGCGCAGGAAGGGCGCGAAGCGCCGTTTCAGATGCATCAGGAGGGGGGCGCTTTCCGCGCCGAGCCGCCCTGTCAGCGTCATGTGGAAACGGAAATCGTCCAGCACATGCGGGTAGCCGAAGCGGTCGAGATTGGCGCGCTGACGTTCCGTCAGCCGGTCGGGCCGGCGCTTCGACCGCTCCTCCTCCGTCATGGATGCGCGAAACGGCTCGAAATGGCGCACGGTGTCGGCTGCGAGGGCCTGGAGGTCGGCGTCTTCGACGGCCGGCGCCAGCGCGATGTATCCGCCGGGCATGGTCTTCACCTCCAGCGGCGGCATGGGGATGGCCGCGCGTCCGGACGTGAAGTCGGCGAGGGCGTCGGCGAGCATGTCGAGGTCGCGTCCGGCCGCCAGGCGAAAGGGGGCCTTGATCGTGGCGTGGAAGCCGTATCGCGCCGGCTCCGCGACCGTCGGGTCGATCCCGATATCGGGTGCGCGTGCGGGGCCGCCGGTAAAGGGATTACGGCCGAGCCATTCCGCCGCAGCAAGCGTCAGGGGGGAATCCGCTGCGGGAGTGTAGTAGAGGCCGGCGCGCATCAGATCACCATCCGGCGCAGGCGCTGCGATATGAGATCCATGATCGAGACGGTGACGACGACGATAATCAGGATGGCCGCCGTTTCGGCGTAATAGAAGCCGCGCACGACCTCGAACAGAACCTGTCCTATTCCACCGGCTCCGATGAGGCCGAGAACGGTTGCCGAACGGATGTTGGATTCCAGCCGATACAGCGAAAACGACATCCAGAGCGGCAGCACCTGCGGTATGACGCCGAAGATCACCTCCTGCACGCGGCTCGCGCCGGTGGTGCGGATGGCCTCGATGGGGCGCGGGTCCACTGCCTCCACCGCTTCGGAAAACAGCTTGGCGAGAACGCCGGTCGTGTGCACGAAAAGGGCCATGACGCCGGCGAACGGCCCGAGGCCGACGGCCACCACGAACAGCACGGCGAAGACCACCTCGTGGATGGCGCGGCACAGATCCATCAGCCGTCGCGTCGGCTGCAGCACCCACCACGGCACCATGTTGTGCGCGGAAAGGATGCCGAGCGGGATGGAGAAGACGACGGCCAGGAATGTGCCCCAGATCGCGATCTGGATGGTGACGAGCATCTCTTCCAGATAGAAGCGCCAGTCGGCGAAGTTGGGCGACAGGAAGCCGCTCAGATAGTCCGCCATATTGCCGGCATCGGTGAAGAGATAGGGCCAACGCTCCATCTCGGCCGGGCCCCAGCTCCAGGCAAGGGCCACGACCACTCCGGCGGCAAGCGCCGGCATCTGCCAGCGGGCGCCCTTCGCCGTCCGTGCCGGCGACGCGGCCCCGGCTCCCGTCATGTTCGCGGTATCGCTCATCTTCGATCCTTTCCGGCGGACGGCGACGGCGCGCCGCCGTCCGCTTCGGCGTGAAAACCGGGGTCAGCCCTGCGGCGCGGCGGCCAGCTTTTCCTCGAAGGTCTTCTTCATCGATTCCAGCTCGGCGATGCGGCCGGCGCGCGCCTCTTCCGAAAGGCTCGTGTCGGAGCGTGCCTGGCCGATCGCCTTCTCCGCTTCCATCACGCGGATCGGGAGCAACTGGTCGTCGCTGGATGCGCGGAACGGGGCCCATTGCAGCCCGGCAAGCACGGCGCGCTCATGGGCGACGTCGCCGGTGGAGTCGTCGGTGCCGTAGGTCAGGATGAAATCGCGCACCTTCTCTTTGGTCTCGTCGGACAGATCCTTGCGCCAGACCAGCGGATCGGACGGGATCAGGGGCGAGCGCCAGATTTCGCGGATTTCGGCGAAGGCGTCCGGAGCGTTCGCCTCGATCAAGGCCATGGATTCGGTGTTGTTGGCCGCTGCGTCCAACTGGCCCTTGGCCACGGCCATCGCATTCGTTTCGTGGTTTGCGTTGGTGACGTTGCGGAAGCAGGATTTCGGGTCCACGTCGCGCGCCGAGAAGACGAAGGTCATCGGCACGAGGAAGCCGGACGTGGAATTGGGATCGCCAAGCCCGAAATTGAGGCTGTTGTCGCATTTCAGAAGATCGTCAAGCGACTGGATGGGCGAATCCTTGGGCACGATGATGACCGACCAGTAGCCGGGATCGCCGTTCTCGGCGACGGTCTGGGCGAAGACCTCGCCATCGGCGCGGTCCACCGCCTCCATCGCCGACTTGTTGCCGTACCAGGCCATCTGCACCTTGCCGAAGCGCATGCCCTCGATGACGCCCGCATAGTCGGACGCGAAGAACGGCTTGATCGTCAGGCCGGTCTTCTCGGCCATGTCGTCGAGGAAGGGCTTCCAGTTCGAGCGCAGGTTCTGCTGCGACTCGGTCGAGATGATGCCGAAGTTGATGTCTTCGGCCAGCGCGCTGGTGCCTGCCATGAGGGCGAGCGAAAGGCCCGCAATGCTTTTCATGATCGCGTTCATCTGATGTCTCCGGTTGTATCTTCGTCAGGCGGGTTCGGGGACGCGCCTTGCGTTGCGCCACTGGGCCGGGCTCGGCCGCGGGGCGTCTGCGGGCTCCGCCGGGCTGTCCGGCAGGACCAGCTCTTCCGAGGCCGCGCCGTAAAGCTCGGCCAGGAAGGCATTGGAAAGAGCGGTGGAAGGGCCGTCATAGACGATGGCCCCGTCGCGCATGGCGATGGTGCGCGGGCAGTAGCGCCGCGCATACTCCACCTGATGCAGCGACACGAGGACGGTAATCCCCTCGCGTTCGTTGATGTCGGCCAGAACGTCCATCACGCGGCGCGCCGACGAAGGGTCGAGCGCGGAGATGGGCTCATCCGCGATCAGGATGCGCGCGCCCTGCACCAGTGTGCGGGCGATGGCCGCGCGTTGCTGCTGGCCGCCCGAGAGGGTGGAGGCGCGCTGCCGGCCCAGATGTCCGATATGCACGCGCTCCAGCGCGCTGCGGCCAAGCTCGCGCTCCGCCTTGTCGAACAGGCCGAGCGTCCCGCGCCAGCGCGGAATGCGCCCGAGGCAGCCGACCAGAACGTTCGTCAGCACCGAAAGGCGGCCGACGAGGTTGAATTGCTGGAAGATCACCGAGATATCGCCGCGCATGGTGCGCGTCTGCGTCGACAATCGTCCGCCCTCTTGTGTCGTCCTGCCGAAGATGGCGATCCGGCTGGCCGCGCCATCACCCTTTTCGAGCCCGGCGATATGACGGATCAGCGTACTCTTGCCCGATCCGGAAGCACCGATCAGGGCGACCATTTCGCCGGGCGCGATCGCCAGGGAAACGGCATCCAGCGCCTGCGTCGTGCCGAAGCGCTTGGAAAGGCTCGCGACTTCGATTGCGTTCATGGAAGGGTCCTCTTGCAACTGCAGGAAACTGACGGTTGAGGATCAGGCGGTGATGACGGCGGGATGAACATTCGATGACAGCCCGCCGGGCGACACCGGCGATGTCCGCGCCGAAAAGCCGGAGACGTCGACGATGCGCGTGGCGACGGCATCGCGGACCGGCCGGTCGTGGAAAATGCCCAGTATGGCGACGCCGCCGCGCAATTTTTCGAGGATCATGTCGGTGACGACATCGCGGTTGGCTGCATCCAGCGATGCGGTGGGCTCGTCCAGCAGCAGCACCCGGTGATCGGTGATGAAGCCCCGGGCGATGTTGACGCGCTGCTTCTCGCCGCCGGAAAACGTGGCCGGGGGAAGATCGTACAGGGCTTCCGGCAGGTTCAGCCGCTGCAGCATGGCACGAGCGCTGTCGCGGGCTTCCTCGGCAGGCGTTCCCCGCGCGACGAGCGGTTCGGCGACGACATCGACGGCGCCGATGCGTGGCAGGGCCCGCAGAAACTGGCTGACATAGCCGATCCCGTCGCGGCGGGCGGCCATGATGGCGCGCGGATCGCCTTCGGCGATGTCGACGACGCCATCCGAAGTCGCCAGGCCGATAAAGCCCGTATCGACGGCATAATTGCCGTACACCATCCGCAGGATCGACGATTTTCCGATCCCGGAAGGGCCGCCCAGCACGACGCATTCGCCGGCCGGGACGTCGAATGAGACATTGGCGACGACCGGCAGCACGATGCCGCCGCGCAGATGCATCACGAAACTCTTGCCGACGCCGCGGACGCTGAGGGCGGGTTGTTCGAGGGCCATGGGTCAGCTCTCCAGGACGGAAGAAACGAGAAGCTGCGTGTAGGGGTGGCGGGGATCGTCGAGCACGCGGTCCGTCAATCCGGCCTCCACGAGCCGGCCGCCCTTCATCACCAGCATGCGCTGCGAAAGCAGCCGCGCGACCGCCAGATCGTGGGTCACGATGATGACGGCCAGGTTCAGCTCCGCCACCAACTGCCGTAGAAGATCCAGCACCCGGGCCTGTACGGAGACGTCGAGCCCGCCCGTCGGCTCGTCCATGAAGACCAGCCGCGGATGGGTGACGAGGTTGCGGGCGATCTGCAGCCGCTGCCGCATGCCGCCCGAAAAGGCCGACGGCCGGTCGTCCATGCGCAAAGCGTCGATCTCGACGCGGCCGAGCCAGTCTTCGGCGGTCGCGCGCAGGCGTCCGTAATGCCGCTGGCCGACGGCCATCAGGCGTTCGCCGACATTGGCGCCGGCCGATACCGCCATGCGCAGCCCCTCTGCCGGATTCTGGTGAACGAAGCCCCAGTCCGTGCGCATCAAAAGGCGGCGCTCGGCTTCCGACAGGCTTTCGATGTCGGCAAAGCGCCCATCGCGCATGCGGTAGAAGACGTTGCCGGCGCTGCGCGGCAGACGTGCCGAGATGCAGTTGAGCAGCGTCGTCTTGCCGGAGCCGGATTCGCCCACGATGGCAAGCACTTCGCCCGGCCAAAGGTCGAAGTCGATATCCGTGCAGCCGATGAAAGTGCCGTATCGCCGCTCGAGGCCGCGCACGGACAGGATGGGTTCCGCGGTCATTCGGCGGCCTCCGCGACTTGATCGGCCGGCCCTGCGTGGCCGGAAGCGATCCGGCTTTCGCAATGGTCGGTATCGGAGCACACGAACATGCGCCCGCCGGCATCGCTGGTCAGGATCTCGTCCAGGTACACGCCGGTCGCGCCGCACAGCGCGCAGCCGCCGGAGAATTTCTGGACGGTGAAGGGGTGGTCCTCGAAATCGAGGCTGCGGACCCGCGTGTACGGCGGCAGCGCATAGATGCGTTTCTCGCGTCCCGCCCCGAACAACTGGAGCGCCGGCGACATATGCATCTTCGGGTTGTCGAACTTCGGAATGGGCGAAGGGTCCATCACGTAGCGCTCCTCGACATGCACGGGGTAGGCGTAGGTGGTGGCTATATCGCCGTGGCGCGCGATGTCCTCGTACAGTTTCACATGCATCAAGCCGTATTCTTCCAGCGCATGGAGCTTGCGCGTTTCGGTCTCTCTGGGCTCCAGAAAGCGCAACGGTTCGGGGATCGGCACCTGATAGACGATAGTCTGCCCTTCCTTCAGCGGCGTCTCGGGTATGCGGTGGCGCGTCTGGATGATGGACGCCTCCGCCGTGCGCGTCGTCGTGGCGACGCCGGCGGTGCGCTCGAAGAAGGCGCGTATGGAGACGGCGTTGGTGGTGTCGTCGGCACCCTGGTCGATGACCTTCAGCCGATCCTCCGGGCCGAGGATCGCCGCCGTCACCTGCACCCCGCCTGTGCCCCAGCCGTAAGGCATCGGCATCTCACGCGCGGCGAAGGGTACCTGGTAGCCGGGTATGGCGATGGCCTTCAGCAGGGCGCGGCGGATCATCCGCTTCGTCTGCTCGTCCAGATAGGCGAAGTTGTATTGCGGCAGCACGGTCATTCGGCAGCCTCCCGATCCTGTTCCCGAAGGCGGCGCAGAAGTTCCAGCTCGGCCTGGAAGTCGACGTAATGGGGCAGCTTGAGATGTTCGACGAAGCCGGTCGCCTGGATATTGTCCAGGTGCTCCATCACGAACTCCTCGTCCTGCGCCGGTGCCTTGCGCTCTTCCTCGAATTCATCCGCGCGCAACGCGCGGTCCACGAGGCTCATGGACATGGCCTTGCGCTCGGACTGGCCGAAGGCGAGGCCATATCCCCGCGTGAAACGCGGCTTCCCGCCATCCGCGCCCTTGAACTGCGAGACCATCTGGCATTCCGTCACGCGGACCTCGCCGATGGCGACCGCGAAACCGAATTCCGGCAGTTCCACCTCGACAGTCGCGAAGCCGATGCGCACTTCGCCCACGAAGGGGTGCGTGCGGCCGTAGCCGCGCTGCGTGGAGTAGCCGAGCGCCAGCAGAAAACCTTCGTCGCCCCGCGCCAGCGCCTGTAATCGCCGGTCGCGCGTCAAGGGAAATGCCATCGCCTCGCGGGTGATGTCGCCGGGCGCCTCGACGCCTTCGGGCCCGTCCGGCTCGATCAACCCGTCGGCGCCGAGAAGGTCGGTAACGCGCGAGAACGTTTCGTCTTCATCCGGCTGGCGGGTTTCCGGTGCCGGCACGGGCGCATCCGAAGCCATCTCCGGATCGATCAGCCGGTGGGTGTAATCGAAGGTCGGCCCCAGGATCTGCCCGCCCGGTATATCCTTGAAGGTCGCCGAGACGCGGCGCTCGATCCGCATGGAGGCGGTGTCCAGCGGAAGCGCGGCGGCAAGGCGCGGCAGCGTCGTGCGATAGGCGCGCATCAGGAAGATCGCCTCGATCAGGTCGCCGCGCGATTGCCGCACGGCCATCGCCGCCAGCTCCGGATCGTAGAGCGAGCCTTCTGCCATGACCCTGTCGACAGCGAGCGACAGCTGCCCCGCGATCTGATCCAGGGTCAGCGCGGGTACGCCCGGATCGCCGCGCCGACGCGCAGCCATCAGCCGATGGGCATTGCGGATGGAGGCTTCGCCCCCTTTGACGGCGACGTACATCAGGCTACCTCGCTGATACGGGTGGTGCGGGGCAGGGCCATCGCTTCCGAGCCGCAGACGAGGACGAGGTCGAAGCCCAGCGGAAACAGGCCGCGATTGGCGGCCATGCCGGCGACGAAGTCCTGCGGCAATCCTGCCACGCGGACACGGCGGGTCGTTTCGATGCCGGGACCCGAAAGCTCCAGCGCGGTGCCCCCGTCGAAGCTCTCGACCGTCAGGAGCACGGTCGATGACCGGTCCGGATAGTCGGCCGTGCCGATGGCGAAGCCGTCGAAGGAAAAGCTCGCTCCGGAGGGAAAGCAGGCGAAGGCCGACATGGCGGCATTCGACGCAAGCGTCGCCCCGGTGTGGAAAGCCAGCCATGCTGCGGCGTCAGTCCGGATACAGGCATGGAGGAAGACCGGCGTCTCATGGTCGCACAGCGTCGCCAGCACTGCTGCCATGGCCGGCGGCAGGCCGGGACCGTAGGCGACCCCGTCCAGCGAGGCGATGGTTCCCGGCTGGGCGAAGGCGTCCATGAGGCGCCGGAAAACCGATTGCGCGTCGAAGACCGGGTTGCGAAAGCCGCCATCGTGGATGGCGTCGACAAGGGGCGTCATTCGTCGTCTCCACGAACCATGGTGAAGAAATCGACGCGGGTCGCTTCGGCTTGCGCCCGCTCGTCGAGGGCAAGGGCCCGGCGCGCGGCGATGGCCGGCTCGATCAACCGGGCCTCGACGGCATCGCGATAGGCGTGCGTCTGCCAGAGGGCGTCCACATGCGCCGCCCTGGTGCTGCGCTCGCCATGCCGGCCCAGCAGCATGGAATGCCCGACCGCCCCATCCGCAAGGCGTACCGACGCGCGTGTCACGCTGGCTTCGCCGAGGTTGAACGGAGCGCCCGCACCGCCGATCCGCCCGCGCAGCATCACCGAGCCGATCTCCGGTCCGCGCAGAGTTTCGGCTGACGGCATGTCGACGGACAGCGCCTCGTAGAGCTGGTCGAACCTTGCGGGGGGACAGAGAGCGACCGCGTCGATTGCGCGCTTCCTCCGGACTGTCTCGTCACTTTGCATATCCATTCTCCAAACATGTCTACTTGTATAGACAAGTGACACTCTGTATCTATTGGATACGCCATGGCCGATGACGGCTTGATGACACCGGAGGTTTTGTTTTGGAGCGGCAGGATGGATTGGCACGCTGGCGCTGGGTCGCCGACCAGATCGAAGACGCGATCCGCAACGGGGAGTTTGTCGGAAAGCTGCCCGGCGAGGTCGCGCTCGCAGAGCGATACGGCGTCAACCGCCATACCGTACGACGCGGTCTTGCCGCCCTCGGCGATGCCGGGTGGCTGAGGACCGAGCGTGGCAAGGGCACCAGCATCGTGCGTATGGGAGAGGCGAAAATTCCCTATCCTATCGGCACGCGCACGCGGTTCTCGGAGAATATGGGGCGGTTGTCCCGCAGCGTCGGCGGGCGTCTGATCCGCGCCGAAAGGGTGCAGGACGCGGCCTTGGCCGCCGCCCTCGGCCTCGCGCCATCGACGGTGCTGCACCGTCTGGAGTGCCTTTCGGTCGTCGACGGCGTACCGCTTTCCCTGGCAACGAACTGGCTGTCCGCCAAGGACTATCCGGGCGTCGTCCAGGCCTACGCGGAGAGTGGTTCCATCACCCAGGCCCTGTCGCGCGAAGGGCTGGTCGATTACGTGCGGTCGGAGACCCGCGTCACCGCCGAAGCGGCCGGACCCGAGGATGGGGAATTGCTGCGCTGCACGTCGCAAGCAATACTGCTGATTACCCGTTCCATCGATTCGACGCCGGAGGGAAAGCCGGTACAGATCGTTCGCACCCGCTTTCCGGCCGACCGGATGGAACTCGTATTCGGCATGCCCTGAAGCCTATTTCCGCAGCGCAAGGAAACGCTCATGAGCTTCGACCTGATCATCCGCAACGCGACGCTGCCGGACGGACGGCGCGGTATCGACATCGCCGTCCGCGACGGTTGGATCGAGGCCGTCGAAGCCGGCGTGGGCGGGGAGGCGGGAGACGTGGTGGACGCGGGCGGCAAGCTGGTCTGCCCACCTTTCGTGGACATCCATTTCCACATGGACGCCACGTTGTCGCTCGGCATTCCGCGCCTGAACCGCAGCGGGACGCTGCTGGAGGGTATCCGGCTCTGGGGCGAGCTGAAGCCTCTCCTGACCCGGGAAGCGGTCGTCGAGCGCGCCCTTCGATATTGCGATCTGGCGGTTTCGCAGGGGCTGCTCGCGGTACGCAGCCATGTGGACGTGTGCGATGACAGGCTGGTCGGGGTCGAGGCGCTGCTCGAGGTCAGGGATGCGGTCCGCGACTATCTGGACCTGCAACTCGTGGCTTTCCCCCAGGATGGCCTGTTCCGCGCTCCGAATGCCGAGGCGAACCTTCTGCGCGCGCTGGACATGGGCGTCGACGTCGTGGGCGGCATCCCGCATTTCGAGCGGACGATGGAGGCCGGCGCCCGGTCGGTAACCCGGGCGTGCGAAATCGCCGCGGAGCGGGGCCTGATGGTAGACCTGCATTGCGACGAGACCGACGACCCGATGTCCCGCCATATCGAGACCCTGGCGGCCGAGACCGTGCGCTTTGGGCTTCAGGGCAGGGTGGCCGGCTCGCATTTGACCTCCATGCACTCGATGGACAATTACTACGCCTCCAAGTTGCTGCCGTTGATTGCCGAGGCGCAGATCCATTGCGTGCCGAACCCGGTTGCCAACATCGTGCTGCAAGGTCGGCACGACACCTATCCGAAGCGGCGCGGCATGATGCGCGTGCCGGAATTGTGGGCGATGGGAGTCAACGTCGCCTTCGGACAGGATAGCTGCATGGACCCATGGTACTCGATGGGCAATGCCGACATGCTGGATGTGGCGCATATGGCCGTTCATACCGGGCATCTGACCAGTCGCGAGGCCGTCGCCAGATGCTTCGATGCGGTGACGCATGCCGGCGCATCCGCCTTCGGGCTCGATTCCTATGGGCTGGAGAAGGGATGTCACGCCGATCTGGTCATTCTGGATGCTGCGGACGCCATCGAGGCGGTGCGTCTTCGCAGTCCACGCCTGCGCGTCTACCGGCGCGGCCGGCTGATCAGCCGGGCCGAACCGCGCCGCGCGGAACTGAACCTGCCGGGCCGTCCTGCCATGGTGGAGCCGTCGGCCTACGCACCGCCGCTCGGCTGAGCGTTCAACCGTTCAACCACCATATTGCGGCGTTGAGCAGGCTGGCGAAGGCGACCCATGCGATATAGGGCACGAAGCACCATGCGGCGCGGCGCTCTACTGTCCACGCGCGAAGGGCGAACGCGATGGACGCGGCCAGCATCGCAAGAGCGATCGCCAGCGCCGGACCCAGCAGGTTCGCGCCGAAGAAAACCGGCGTCCAGGCGAAGTTCAGGCCCATCTGCAGGAACCAGAGCGTCAGCGCCGGGCGATCCCGCTTGCGCCAGACGAGCCATCCGGCGATGCCGATAAGGACATAGAGCAGGGTCCAGACGGGCGCGAAGATCCAGTTGGGTGGGTTGAACCACGGCTTCTGCAGGCTGTCATACCACGCCCCCGGAACGTTGTTGGCGCCGATCAGAAGGCCGCCGCCCACGGCGATCAGCAGAAAATTGACAAGGGAAACGTATCTGGTTTTCATCGGGTACCACGATGTGCGCAACTCGGATAACCGCTAGGTAGTTTGTCCGGGACCAAGCGAAAGGGGCGCTCCCGTGTCGGAATGCAATATCATCGAAAGGCCGCTTCTCGTGCTGCTTCATGCCTTCGGCTCCAGCCGCGATGCATGGCGGGACATCACACCCGGTTTCGAGGAGGCATTCGACGTTTTCGCGCCCGACCTGCCCGGCTTCGGAAGCGCTGCCGGCCAAGGCGCCCGCAGCATCGGCGAGACCGTCGGCGCACTGGCCGGCGAGATCGCCCGACGTACGGGCCGCATGGGCTGGATCGTGGCCGGCCACAGCATGGGCGGCAAGTTCGCCACCATCCTCGCGTCCGGCACGGCAGGCAGGCTGCCGCCGGCGCGCGGCGTCCTGCTGCTGGCGGGGTCGCCGGCTTCGCCGGAGCCAATGAGCGACGACAGGCGAGCGGAAATGATCGGCTGGGCCAGGGATGGCCGCATCGACGAGGCCGAGGCCGCCGAATTCGTCTCGGCCAATATCGGCGCGCCCTTGCCGGCCGATGCAGCACGGCGCGCCGTGGCGGACGTCATGGCCAGCTCCGCCGCGGCATGGACCGGATGGCTGGAAACCGGCAGTCGGGAGGATTGGTCAGCGGCAGTCGGCAGGCTCGACATGCCATGCCTGATCCTCGTCGGCTCGCAGGACGGCGATCTCGGCGAAACGGGGCAACGGACAACCAACATGACCGTCTACAGCGATGCGGAACTGAAGGTGGAAGAGGGCTGTGGGCACCTTCTGCCGCTCGAGCGGCCCGACGCGGTGGTGGCCGCCCTGAGGACGCTTCAGCGCCGCGTGGAAACGGCCGGTGCCGCAACCGGATGACCGGCATCGGCCGGGGCCTGCTCGGCGTAGCGCTGAGCCATCCAAGCACAGGCGAATAGCTGAATCTGATGGAAGATCATCAGCGGCAGGACCATCATGGCCAGTGTCGGCCCCGGCATCAGGATGCCGGCCATCGGAATGCCCGTCGCCATGCTTTTCTTGGAGCCGCAGAAGACGATGGCGATCTCGTCCTCGCGGCTGAATCCGAGCTTCCGACTCGTCCAGGTGGTGGCCACCAGGACGATCAGCAGGATGACGCAGGAAGCCAGCACCGTCAGGGCAAGGTCAGGCCAACCTATGCTGGACCAGACGCCCGCGTTCATGCCTTCGCTGAAGGCCGCGTAGACGACCAGCAGGATCGACAGACGATCCACGAAGGCGGTCAGCGGCCTGTGGCGCGCAAGGAAGGCCCCGATCAGCGGGCGCGCCGCCTGTCCGGCGGCAAACGGCGCCAGGATCTGCAGAGCGATCTTCTGCACCTGGTCGAGGCCGAAGCCCAATCCGGCAGAGTGCATCAACGCCATCACCAGAAGGGGTGTCACGAGGACGCCGACCAGGTTGGACAGCGACGCACTCGTCAGCGCGGCCGGTACATTGCCCCCGGCTATGGACGTGAAGGCGATGGAGGATTGAACGGTCGAGGGCAGAAGCGTCAGGAACAGGATGCCCGCCACCAGCGGATCGGACATCACCGGCTTCAGGACGAGGACGGCCAACAGGCCTAGCAGCGGGAAAAAGGCAAAGGTGAACAGGAAGACAAGCCCCTGGAGCCGCCAGTGAAGAAGCCCTTGCCATACGGCCTTGGGCGAGAGCCGCGCCCCGTACATGAAGAAAAGCAGGGCGATTGCGCCGTAGACGACCCATTCGAAAACCTCGGCCGCCTGCCCACGTGCCGGAAACACGACGGCGATGGCAACAGCGCCCAGAAGAAGAAGTGTCTGCCGGTCGATGGGTAGGCGCAGGCGCATGATGTTCCAGCCATTGGCGATTTCAGGTCGGGCGTAACGAGAGGTACACTTATTGCCCCTGCGATCACGTTTCCGTCAAGGGCAACCTTCACATGCTGCTGTGCGGCGCGGCATATTTGGCTGCCTAAGCATCGATCTTGCCGAACAGGAAACTATTGGTTAACGCCTTTACCAGGGACGCGAATGCAACTGCAGAATACCGGCAGGCTGGCTTAGGCAGGGGGCACTGCATTGAGAGGCATTGCAGAGCGCGTCCATGAACGCGCGACTGTCCCGTTGGTCGCATGGTTTCTGAAACCCGACAATCCGGCCGACGGCTCCATCGTCGAAGACCTTCTGCGCACGACATCCGGCGGGGTAACGGTCGTGGCCTTCGGCTGCGTATGCCTGACGCTGCAGGTGGCCATCTATGCCTACTCCATGCCGGCGGCGGCGCTGCCGCTTCTGATCCTGGTGATGGCGGCATCCTCGGCGCGTATGCTGGCGTTGCATCGCGCCCGCAACGGCCTTGCGGCTTCGAACCTCGTCGTATTCAGCGCGATCGCATGGGCCTCGACGGTCGGGCTCGTCTGTGCGCTCTGCATGCTCACTGGAGAAATCGTGCTGAGCACCGTCGCGGCCCTGACCACGACGGGCTTCGCCTTTACGTCGGCCTACAACAATGCCGGCATACCACGGCTGGCCCGCGCGCAGGTGCTGATCGTCGGGGTGCCGTTTCTTCTGGCCAGCGTGTTTACCGGCCTGCGCGAAATGTCCATCATTCTGGCCATGGGGCCGATCTGGCTTCTGGGGGTCATGCATCTCGTCACGGGTGCGCACAAAAGCGTGGCAGCCACGATCACCACCCAGAAGCGCAACAGCTTTCTTGCCATGAACGACGACCTCACCGGCCTTGCGAACCGGGTATCGATCCTCGGCACCATCGAGGACATGGCGCGGGATGCCGGGGCCGGAGGACCGTCCGAACGGCCCTACGTGCTGTATCTCGATCTCGACGAGTTCAAGCCGATCAATGACAGGTTCGGACACGCTATGGGCGACCATGTCCTGCGAACGGTCGCCGGCCGCCTGCGCGATGCCCTCGGAGCATCCGGCCACATCGGCCGCGTCGGCGGAGACGAATTCGTCGTCGCCCTGACGGCGGCAACTGCGGGTCATGCGGCGGAAGTCGCCGCCCGCCTGGGCGAAGCTGCCCGTCTTCCCGTCGATCTCGGCGGCGGACGCGTGGTGCGGATCGGCGCCACAATCGGCGGAGCGTCAGTTGACCGCTCGGGCGTCGATGCCGCCCTGGCGAGGGCGGATGCACGCCTTTACGAAGCGAAGCGCCAGGGCGGCGGCGTCAGCCGGTTCGATTGACGGCGACGCGCTCGGCGAGGACGGTGACGGCTGCAGCCTGACCGGCCTCAGGCGCGCCTGCGTGAGGGCATCTCCAGCACGTGGGGATAGAGTTCCTTCCGGAACACGGTTTCCAGCCGTCGCAACTCCGACACGACATCCGGGTGGTCGTCCACCCGGATGTCCCATAAGGGATATTCTTCGGCCGCGACGATATACACGTTCGCCGACCTCTCTCCCGCCCGGTCGCCGCCCGCCTCGACGCCGGCCGCGATCGCCGCGATCAGGCGGTTTACCAACTCGGCCTGCGGATCCTGCTCGAAAGCTTGCAACATGGCGTCCAGCACGCCCGGACCGGTAAGCCTGTTACCCTGAACACTGACATTGCGGCCTGTCCTGTGGCCGGCCCAGGGAAGGCAGTCTTCGCCGGTGAAGGCATGGGCACGGCCCTCCTTGTCGACGGCGGCGACCTGCCGCCTGTGGCGTTCCGCATCGTCGTCCAGCACGGTCTCCACCGTCCCGCGCGCGGAGACACTGAGCGACAGGAGGGTACAGCCGTCGATGCCGAGATAGGGGTTCACCAGCGCCTGCGTCGCAAAGGCCCCGAAACCGGGATAGGCGTAAGACAGGAACTTGCCGACCGCCGGCATCTCGGTCGCCGCCGCCACGCCGAACTGACTGGTTCGAGGACATTTGGCGACGATGGATAAAGTCATTGAGCGGCTCCGTTTGCAGAACGGCACTAGTTAGACGCAAAACGGCGATCGGGAAGGCCTCCCGTTCAGGCGGCGGTGCAGGCGCTTAACGCACCGAGGGTCGATTGCAGCGATTGCATCTCCATCTCGCGGTACAGGTCCATCTCGTCCAGCACGGACCGGCCCAGGGCCTTCTCGAATGAAGCCTTGCTGCCGTTGGCCGCCACGTCCGACCGGGCGTCCGTTCCAAGGTTCGACTGGAAGATGCCGGCCGCCGAGACGGGCAGGAAATCCTCGTAGACGAGGGGGTCGCAAACGGCGTGGCCGGCTGCCAGAAGGGTTTCGATATCGTCGCCGGTTCGTCCGGCGCGCGCAGCGGCGCGTCCGTTTTCGGTCGGGGAGTAGCGGAAGAACGCCAATCCTTCCGAACGCATTTGCTGCCAATCGTCCGGAAAGGCGCGGAGGCGGTCGATGAGGACCGCCATGTAGCCCGACGCGCCGGAGCCGGCTGTGCCCGTGGAGCCTGCCTGTCGAACGTCGGCCAGAAGCGCGTCGTACAAGGTGCGTCCTTTCGGCGTCAGTGCCGCTCCGCGCTGCTCGATCTCGCCGAAGCGGGCGGTGTGCCGCCCGGCTGCGTGCCCATCCGCCTGTGGAAACAGAATGTCCTCCTCGAGCGCCTTGAAGCTGGTTTGCCGCAGAAGGATCGGGCACCGGCGCGGAGGCGGGCCCTCGATCACCGCCTTCGGCACGATGCCCCGTGCCGGCATGGCCGCCTGTACGGCGTCGATATCCAGGGTGCGGGGCGTCAGATGGTTGATGTGCGGGCCCTTGAAGCAGACGATATCGGCGATCAGCCGGTGCGCGGCCGCAAGCTCGGCGTAGGTGGCGGGGTCCACCGTCGCCTCCGAATGCCAGCGGAAGGTTTCGAGCGCCTGCGTGACGAAGCGCTCGGCCTGGCCTTGCGTCAACCCGCCTTGCGCCTCATGCATCGATGCCAGCTCCAGCGCCTCCGGCGTGAAGATGCGGCGCTTCTCCAGTATGGCGGCGGCCTTTGTCCGCAGGGCGTCGTCGTGGATCAGGTCGAGCCGGAGCAGCGAGGTGAAGACGCGGAACGGGTTCTTCGACAAGGCCGCGTCGCCGATCGGCCGGAATGCCGTCGAATGAACCGGAATTCCCGCGACGGCAAGATCGTAATAGCCGACCGGGTGCATCCCCATGACGGCGAAAAGCCGGCCGATGTGAAAAAGCTCCGCTGCCGTGCCGAGCCGTATGGCGCCATGCCGCTCGTCCGACAGGCGATCCAGCTCTCCGGCGCGCGCCAGGCGCGTCGCCAGGTCCGCGTCCGCCTTCAGGGCGTTCGAGTTCACTTCGGCCACCAATTGCATGAGCGTGCCGTATTGCGGCACCTCGTGCCGGTACATCTCGGACATCGCACGCGAGAAATCGGCGCGGATTTCGTCGGCTGGCATGAAATCGCGGGAGGTCATGGATGGCGGCTCCTTCGGTCTGCGAATGCGTATGCTGGGCTTACTCGCGCGCGGACGGGAGGCCCGCAAGCGATGGATGGTTCCCATGCCATTCCAGGTCGGAATACCGAAGGGGACGCACCCGTTTTGAGTAGGTCGCTCGCGCATTTGCCGAATTGATGGGCGTCTGCGCTCCGCACAGGATGGCGGCCGGAAAACGCGCCGGGATCGCCATGAAGACGAAGCCGAAAGTCCTGATCGTCAGTGAGAATGCGTCGATGATGTTCGGCGGCGAGGCATCGCTGCCATGGCATTATTTTACCAGGCTGCGAGCAAGGGGCGTCGATACCTGGCTTGTCGTCCACGAGCGTACGCGCGCCGAACTTACGCGTCTGGCGCCGGAGGCGCTGGATCGTATCCATTTCATCCCGGACAACCGGTTCAACATCTTCTGCTGGAAGATGGGGGCCAGGATGCCGGCCCAGCTCGGCGATATCACCTTCGGATATGCCAGCCGTATCGCCAACCAGATCGAGGCGCGCCGCCTGGTGCGCCGGCTCGTCCGCGACCATGCGATATCCATCGTCCACCAGCCCATTCCCGTTTCCCCGCGCGAGCCGTCCCTGATGGTCGATCTGGGCGCGCCGGTGGTGATGGGGCCGATGAACGGCAATATGTCCTATCCACCGGCCATGCAGGCAAAGGCCAAGGGAACGGTCCAGAAGATACTGGGCTCGGCGAGGGCGCTTTCCGACCATCTGCACGGCTTGATGCGCGGCAAGCGCGAAGCGGCCCTCCTGCTGGTCGCCAACCAGCGCACGCGGCTGGGCCTGCCGCCGAAATGCCGCGGCGCGGTGGTGGAACTGGTGGAAAACGGCATCGACACCGAACTCTGGCAGCCGCGGAGCGCATCGCCGTCCGGCACGGACGGCGGCATGCGCCTTCTGTTCCTGGGCCGGCTGGTGGACTGGAAGGCGGTGGACATCGTTCTGGAGGCGCTCGGGCGGTTGCCGCCGCGATGCGACGCCACGCTGGATATCATCGGCGATGGCCCCATGCGCCAGCCCTTGCAGGCGCTGGCGGAACAACTCGGCCTTGGACAGAAGGTCCGGTTCCACGGTTTCCTGCCCCAGCCCGAATGCGCCGCGGCGATGCGCAACGCGGATGCGCTTGTGTTGCCGAGCCTCTACGAGTGCGGCGGCGCGGTCGTGCTGGAGGCGATGGCGGCGGGCGTTCCCGTGATCGCCACCGCCTGGGGCGGGCCGATGGATTATCTGGATGCAAGCTGCGGGATTCTGATCGAGCCTACAGGCCGCGACGATCTGGTGGCCGGCTTCGCCTCTGCCATAGGACGGTTGGCCGCCGATCCGGCGCGGCGCGGCGCCATGGGAACCGCCGGCCGCAACAGGGCGCTGCGCAACTTCGACTGGGACGACAAGATCAGTCGGATGCTCGTGCTTTACGAGGCGGTCGCGGCCGGGCGGCCGCTGACCGACGCCGACGTGGAGCCGTCACGGCCGGCGGACAGGTTGGTGCAGCACCAGTTCATCCTCCGGCCGTCGACGCAGCGGGAATCCTGAAGGTGGGTCAGCGGTTCCGGACGCCGAAACCGCCGGCAATGGGCGTGACGACCGTCACGGCCTCGCCGGGCTCCAGCACGGTCTGATCGCAAGCCTTCAGAACCTCGATCGACCCGTCCAGGCGTCGAACCTCGGTCCGCCCGCATTCGCCGGCCGCGCCGCCCATGATGCCCCTGGGCGCGATCGAGCGATGCGACGACAGGATGGCGCAGTCCATGCGCTGCAGGAAACGAATGGTGCGCGTGGTGCCTTCGCCCGGGTCGAAGGCGCTTTCGCCGCGCTCGCCCCGGCGCAGGCCGAACTGCTCCAGCATCACCGGATAGCGCATTTCCAGGATTTCCGGATCGGTCAACCGGGAATTGGTCATGTGCACGTGCACTCCCGAGGTTCCGGCGAAGCCGCGCCCGTCATTGGTGCGTCCGGCGGGCGAGCCCGAGCAGATCGTCTCGTAGTACTGGTACTCGTCATTGCCGAAGGTCAGGTTGTTCATCGTGCCCTGGCTGTTGGCGATGGCGTCCAGCGCGCCGAAGATGGCGTTGGTGACATGCTGGGAGGTCTCGACATTGCCGGCGACCACTGCGCGCGGATAGGCCGGCTTGAGCATCGAGCCCTCCGGCACCACGATGCGGATGGGCCGCAGGCACCCCGCATTCATGGGGATCGGCGCTTCGACCATGACGCGGAAGCAGTAAAGGACCGCGGCGCGCGTGACGGGCTCCGGCGCATTGAAATTGTTGGCGATAGCCTCGGACGTCCCCGTGAAATCCACCGTCGCCGTACGGCTGGCACGATCCACGGTGATCTTGACCTTGATCGTCTGCCCCGTGTCGGTGTCATAGCTATATTCGCAGTCGTCCAGCCGGCCGATCAGCCGCGCGACTTCCTCGGCGGCGTTGTCCTGCACATGGCCCATATAGGCTTCCACGGCAGGCAGGCCGAACTCCGCCACCATGCGGCGCAGTTCCGCTGCGCCGCGCTCGTTGGCGGCGATCTGCGCCTTCATGTCGGCGATGTTCTGCGCCGGGTTGCGGGCCGGGTAGGGGTGTTCGGTCAACAGCCGCCTCAGCGCTTCCTCCTGGAAGACGCCGTCCGCCACGAGACGGAAATTGTCGATGAGCACGCCTTCCTCGTCGACGGTGGTGGCCAGCGGCGTCATGGAACCGGGCGCCGTGCCGCCGACATCGGCGTGGTGCCCGCGCGAGGCGACCCAGAATATGATGCGCTCGCCGTCCTCGTCGAAGACCGGACTGACGACGGTGATATCGGGCAGGTGGGTGCCGCCATTATAGGGGGCGTTCAGGGCGTAGACGTCACCCGGCCGGATCGTGCCCTCGTTCAGCCGGATCACGGTCTCCACCGAACGATCCATCGAACCGAGATGCACCGGCATATGCGGAGCGTTGGCCACGAGCGCGCCGTCGGCGTCGAAGACGGCGCACGAGAAATCCAGCCGCTCCTTGATGTTCACCGAGTGGGCCGTGTTCTGCAGCGCCACGCCCATCTGCTCGGCGATGGCCATGAACAGGTTGTTGAACACCTCCAGCAGGATCGGATCCGCCTGCTCGGTGCCGATTGCGCCGGCGCGAACCATTTTCTCGTGTCGCTTCAGCACGATGTGGTCGGCCGCCGTCAGGCGCGCCGTCCAGCCCGGCTCGACCACCACGGTCTGGTTGGGCTCTATGATCAGGGCAGGCCCGCGGACGGCGTCGCCTGCGGCAAGGCCCTCGCGGCGGAAGACGCCGGCTTCCCGCCACGCGCCACCGGAAAAGAACCGGACGCGCTCGTCGCTTTCGGCGGCGCGCTCCGCGTCGGCGTCCGCTTCGGACACGCTGTCTCCGGGCTGCCGGTCCCAGCCTTCCACTTCCACGGCCTCGACCGTGATGGGCTTGCCCGGCGAAATGAAGCCGAACTGCGCCTTGTGCATCGCTTCGAATTTGGCGCGCGCGGCATCCTCGTCGCCATCGAAGGGCACGTCCAGCGTCGTATCCGTTCCGTCGTAGCGCAAGTGCAGTTTGGTTCGTGTCTGCGTCGCGTCGTGCGTCACGCCTTGCTCTGCCAGTTCGCCCAGGACGGCCGCACGCAACTCGGCCGTGAGGGCGGAGACGGCCTTGCGGCTGTCCGCGCCGAACGGCCGGACAAGACCCTGCTGGCGGCTGGCGGTCACCGTCGCGAGGCCCATGCCGTAGGCCGACAGGAGGCCGGACAGGGGATGCAGCAGGATATGCTCCATGCCGAGCGCGTCGGCCACGAGGCAGGCGTGCTGGCCACCTGCGCCGCCGAACGAGTTCAACAGATAGCGCGTCACATCGTAGCCGCGCTGCACGCTGATCTTCTTGATGGCGTTGGCCATGTTCTCGACCGCGATGGTCAGGAAGCCTTCGGCCACCTCTTCGGCCGAGCGCCCTTCGCCGGCCGTGGCGGCGATCTCGGCGAATTTCCTTGCCACCGTCTCGCGGTCCAAAGGCTGGTCCTGCGCCGGGCCGAAGATAGACGGGAAATATTGCGGATTGAGCTTGCCCAGCATCACGTTGGCGTCCGTCACCGTCAGCGGGCCGCCGCGCCGATAGGCCGCCGGGCCCGGATCGGCCCCGGCGGAATCGGGGCCGACGCGGAAGCGTCCCTTTTCGGCATGCAGGATCGATCCGCCGCCTGCGGCCACCGTATGGATGCGCATCATCGGCGCGCGGATCCGCACCCCGGCGACTTCGGTGTCGAAGGCGCGCTCGTACTCGCCCGCCGAATGGGCGACGTCGGTGGAGGTGCCACCCATGTCGAAGCCGATCACGCGCGAGAATCCGGCCTGGCCCGCGGTCCGCACCATGCCGACGACGCCCCCCGCCGGCCCCGACAGGATGGCGTCCTTGCCGCGAAAGCGATCGGCCGCCGTCAGCCCGCCGGACGACATCATGAATTGCAGCGTCGGGCCGGGGTCTCCGGCGGGAGTTGCCCCCAGCGTACGGGCCACGCGCGAGACGTAACGCCCGAGGATGGGCGACAGATAGGCGTCGACGACCGTCGTGTCCCCGCGACCGACCAGCTTGATGAGCGGCGATACCTCGTGGCTCACCGAAACCTGCGAGAAGCCGAGGGACCGCACCAGTTCCGCCACGGCAATCTCATGCTGCGGATTCGTCCAGGCATGCATGAGCACGATGGCGACGGCGTCGAAGCCATCCGCGCGCGCAGCCTTGAGGGCAGGGCGAAGGCCATCCAGGTCGAGCGGGCGCTCCACCGAACCATCCGCCATCAATCGCTCCTGCACCTCCTCGACCCGCTCGTAGAGTTGTTCGGGCAGGATGATCTCCTTGGCGAAGATATCGGGCCGCGCCTGATAGGCGATCCGAAGCTGGTCCCGCAGCCCTTGCGTGATCAGCAGAAGCGTCCGCTCGCCCTTGCGCTCCAGAAGCGCATTGGTGGCCACCGTCGTTCCCATGCGCACCGTGCCGACCCGCCCAGCGGGGATGGGAGCGCCGGCCTCGACGCCGATCAACCGGCGAATGCCCTCGATGGCGGCGTCCTCGTAGGCTTCCGGGTTTTCGGAAAGCAGCTTCATCGGATGCAGTTCACCGGATGGAGCGCGCCCGATGACGTCGGTGAAGGTGCCCCCACGGTCGATCCAGAAATCCCACATGCGCTCAGCCATAGCCCAATCTCCACCTGCCGACATCACGTCGATAATTTGTTGACAAAATGCAGACGTGTAAGTCAAGCTCTGTTTTTAAGCATGCACATTTGGTAATCGGCTTTGGATGCCGGATGCTCGAACCATCGGAAGAGGGAAGCAACGCATGACCAATCTCATTCGTGTCGGCCTTGTCGGCGCCGCCTGCCTTACTGTCGGCATGGCCTCCGCACGGGCGGAAAACTGGGATATGCCGACGCCCTATGCAGACGGCATCTTCCATACGCAGAACATCGCGGAATTCGCGGCCGACGTCGGCGAGGCGACGGGCGGCGACGTGACGATCACGGTCCATTCGGCCAACTCGCTGTTCGGCCATGCGGAGATCCGCGATGCCGTGCGCGACGGATTGGTTCCGATCGGCGAGTTTCTCCTGTCGCGCCTGGCCAACGAGGATCCGATCTTCGCGCTGGACTCGATTCCCTTCCTCGCCTCGTCCTATGAAGAGTCCGAGGCGCTGTGGGCAGCATCGCGCGAGGCCGTGTCGGCCAAGCTGGCCGAGCAGGGGCTGACGTTGCTCTACGCCGTACCCTGGCCCGGCCAGAGCTTGTATCTCAAGCAGGAGATCACCGATCCGGCGCAGCTTCAGGGCCTCAACTTCCGCGCCTACAACGTCGCCACGGAACGCCTGGCCACCCTTGTCGGCGCAACGCCGACGCAGGTGGAGGAAACCGACGTGCCGACGGCCTTCTCGACCGGCCGCGTCGAGGCGATGATCACCTCGCCTTCAACCGGCGCGAACGCCAAGGCATGGGATTTCGTCAGCAACTACATCGACGTGCAGGCATGGCTTCCGAAGAATGTCGTCGTGGTCAATACGGACATGTTCGACGCCCTGAGCGATGAAGACCGCAACGCCGTTCTCGAGGCGGCCGCCGCGGCCGAAACGCGCGGCTGGGAGATGTCGCGGGCCGAGACCGACGAAAAGATCGCCGAGCTCGAAGCCGGCGGCATGGTCGTGTCGAAGCCGTCGGAGGCATTGGCGGCCAAGCTCCAGGAGGTCGGCGCCACGATGACCGCCGAGTGGGAGCAGCAGGCGGGTGACGAAGGCCGCGCCGTGGTCGAGGCATATCGCAACCGTTGATCCAGTGTGCGGGCGGCTTGCCGGCCGCCCGACCCCCGTCCGCTGCCGGAGACGATATCCACATGCGCAAGGCTCTCGACGCCCTCTACGGCGTCTCTCTTATCGGCGCCTGTCTTTCGATGGTGCTGATAGCGGCTCTCGTCTCCGTCCAGATCCTGGGGCGGGTGGCCGACAGGGTCGCCGTCCTGTTCGGGGGTGCGCGATACGGGTTCGCGATCCCTTCGCTGGCCGAAATCGGCGGGTTCCTCTTCGTGGCTTCCGCATTCCTGGCGCTGCCCGCCGCGCTGCGCTCGGCGGGGCATGTTCGCGTCACGCTGGCGTTGCGGCTGTTCGGCGACAGGGGGGACAGGATCATGTCCATCCTCGTTCTCGGCGTCGGCCTCTGCCTCGCCGCTTTCGCGGCCTGGGCCATCGGTGTCCAGACCTTCGCTTCCTTCGAGCGCGGATCGGTATCCTATGGCCTCGTGCCGATCGCCTTGTGGATTCCGCAGGCCGTGATGACCCTGGGCCTGACCATCTTCGTCATCGCCCTTCTGGACGAACTGGTTACGGCACTTTCCGGCCGGGAGCCGGCCTTTCGCAAGGTCGAGAAGGAACGCGAGACCGGCGAGGGGGCACATTGATGGATATCGGGCTCCTTTCCCTCGTTCTCGTCGTCGTCCTGTTCGGCCTGCTCCTCTGCGGGCTCTGGGTCGGCTTCGCACTTATGGCGGTTGGTCTCGTCGCCATGGAAATCGCGTCGTCCGCACCGGTCGCCTCGGTCTTCGCGCGGCGTGTCTGGGGCGCCATGAATTCATGGGATCTGACGGCGTTGCCGATGTTCATCTGGATGGGAGAAATCCTGTTCAGGTCGCGGCTGTCGTCCAACCTCTTCGGTGGTTTGGCGCCCTTCACGCGGCGGCTGCCGGGCGGCCTCCTGCACGTCAACGTCCTCGGCTGCGCGCTTTTCGCCTGCGTTTCCGGCTCTTCCGCGGCCACGACCGCAACCGTCGGGCGCATGTCGCTGCCCGAGCTGAAAAGCCGCGGCTACGATAATTCGCTTGCCATCGGCACGCTTGCAGGGTCGGGCACGTTCGGCTTCCTGATCCCGCCGTCGATCATCATGATCGTCTATGGCGCGGCGACGGAACAAAGCATCGCCCGCCTGTTCCTGGCCGGCATCGGCCCGGCCGTCCTGCTGGCCATCCTGTTTTCCGGCTTCGTGATGATCTGGGCGAGCCTCAACCGCGACAAGTTGCCGCCGCCGGAGCCGGCGCCGAGCTGGGCCGAGCGGGGGCGGGCGCTGGCCATGCTGCTGCCGACGGTGCTGCTGATCGCAGCGGTGATCGGCTCCATCTATGCCGGCCTTGCTTCGCCCACGGAGGCGGCCGTGATCGGCGTGGTCGGATCGCTCCTCATTGCCGGTCTTTCGGGCGGTCTCGACAAGGACAGCTTCGTCTCCGCACTGCGCGGGGCGGCGATCACCAGTTGCATGATCGCCTTCATCCTGGCTGGCGCATCCTTTCTGACCATCGCGATGGGCTTCACCGGAATTCCGCGCAGCCTTGCCAGCATGATCGGCGAGATGGGCCTGTCGCCCTACGCGCTGCTCGCCGTGCTGCTGGTGTTCTTCATCATCATCGGCTGCTTTCTGGACGGCATCTCCATCGTGGTCCTGACGACGTCGGTCATCCTGCCCATGGTTCTTGCCGCGGGAATAGACCCCATCTGGTTCGGCATCTTTCTGGTCTTGGTGGTGGAGATGAGCCAGATAACGCCGCCGGTCGGGTTCAATCTCTTCGTCATACAGTCCATCACCGGGCAGAACATCTTCCGCATCGCGCTCTATGCGCTGCCTTTCTTCCTCCTCCTGGTGCTGGCGACCGCCATCATCACGGTCTTTCCGGGAATTGCGTTATGGCTTCCGGGCACGATGATGAGCAATTGACGGCGGCGCCCGGCATCGGACCGGTCGTTTCGTCGGCACACCTGGCCGATTCTGGCTTGCCGGCGCTGTCGGAAGTCGAGTTCGCGCTGACCATGTCCAACCACGCTTTCCAACGCTGGATCGTCCGTTGCACGGCGGCCGCCGGGGGCCCGACCATGTCGCCCATGGAGGTGCTGATCGTGCATCTCGTGCATCATCGCGCCCGGCCCAAGACGTTGGCCGATATCTGCCTCGTCCTCAATATCGAGGACACGCACGTTGCCAGCTATGCGATCAAGAAGCTCGTGGCGCACGGCCTGGTCAAGGCAGGCCGCGAGGGCAAGGAAAAGACGGTCGCGATCACCCGGGAGGGCGCGGCCCTGTGCCGTCGCTACCGCGAGGTGCGCGAGGCGCTTCTCGTCCAGACGGCGCGCCAGCTCGGCTTCGAGGCGGGCGAGTTGTCACGCGTGGCGGCGCTGATGCGGGCGCTGTCCGGCGCCTACGACCAGGCGTCGCGCGCTGCGGCGTCCCTGTAGCGCGTGCGTTTCGCGTCCTTCCTGGCGCGCAACGCGCGCCTTGTCCTCGCTGCCGGCCTCCTCGTGGGCATCCTGGCGCCCGACCTGGCGGAACTGTTGCGCCCGGCGGTCGGCCCGACCGTCATCCTGCTCCTGTTCATCGCCGTGCTTCGCATGGGTCCGCAAGGCGTCTCGGCGGGCCTGCGCGGGCTGCCCAACGCGGTGGGCCGAACCCTCAGGCTTCAGCTTGCCGTCCCGGTGGCGCTCGCCGCAATGCTTGCCGCCGCCGGCGTGCTGGCCCACCCGATCGCGATGGGATGCGTCCTTGCGCTCGCCGCGCCCCCGATCACCGGCAGCGCCAACATAACGCTCATGGTCGGCGGAGAGCCGGGGCCGGCGTTACGGCAACTGGTGGTAGGCACCGTGCTGCTGCCGCTGACGATCGTTCCGGTTTTCCTGATGGTGCCGGCCTTCGGCTCTCCGCAGGCTGTTATGCGCTCGGCCATGGAACTGCTGGCGCTGATCGCGCTGGCCGGTGCGGCAGCGCTGGCGCTGCGACACTTCAGGCTGGTGAGGGGGACGCCGCGGGCGCTTCTGGTGATGGATGCTTCCGCGGCCTTCCTTCTGGGTGCGGTCGTGGTGGGACTGATGTCGGCGATCGGCCCCGCATTGCTGGGCCGACCCTCCGTCTTTGCGGCAACGCTTGGCGCGGCCTTCATCGTCGGCTTTGCGCCCCAGCTTGCCGCCAGCTGGTTGGCGAGCCGCAGCGATCCGGATGCGGCAACGGCCATCGGCATCACGGCGGGCAACCGCAACATGGCGCTTTTCCTCAGCGTCCTGCCGGCCGCGACGGTGGACGATGTCCTGCTGTTCGTCGGCTGCTTCCAGATCCCGATGTATCTGACGCCGTTCCTGCTGGCGCGATGGTACGGCCGGATCAACCCGACGGTTGGTCCAGGTCGAGGTGCAGGAACCGGCTGAAGTCGTTTTCCGCGTATGCGCCGAAGGGGCCGCCATCGCTGAAGCCGCGCCGGCGATAAAGGGCGATGGCAGGCTCGAATGCGTCGCCCATGCCGGTTTCGAGGCTCAATCGACGTATGCCTTTGGCCCGAGCCGTCCGGATGATCGTATCCAGGATCGCGGCGGCGGCGCCCATCCGCAGAAAGTCCGGGTGCGTGCGCATCGACTTGACCTCGGCGGTGTCGCCGCCGAGCAGTTTCAAGGCACCGATGGCGGCTACACGATCTCCGGACCATGCCGTCCAGACGGTGACGTCCGGGGATTGCAGGCCCGACAGATCCAGCGCGAAGACGGCGTCCGGCGGAGAGCTGGCATGCATTCCGGCGAGATGCAGGGCAAGGAGGCTGCGGGTTTGCTCACCCGTAAGGTCGTCGATCCTGATGTCGAGCATGGCGGGCCGGTCCGAGGCGAGGAGGATAGGTCAGGCGGCAACTCGCACGAAACGACACCCCGTGGCAACGCCGCTGATCATAAATGGCATAAGATAGATTATGGAACCTAAACACCATCGTGTCCTCATGGACGCCTGTTTCACCTCGGCACTGGACAACACATCCGGCAGTAGCAACAATATGACAGTTTTACGACAATTCGGATGGAGTGTGACGGCTTGGGAATCTGGATCCTGTTCCTGCTCGTATGGACGTCCCTCCTGTTCGCGCTGGGGCTGCAGTGGCCCCGTCTCACCATGGAAGACGGCGTCGTCGAATCGATCAGCGCTGCGCTCTTCGCCATCGCATCCGCAGTGGCCCTGGTACGGTCGATGACGTCGCGGACCATCAAGCTTCAGGACAGGATCCTGCTGGCGCTCCTGGTGCCGTTCTGCGCCTTGCTCGCGTTGAGCGAAATCAGCTTCGGCGCAAGGGTCGGTCTGGTTTCCCCGCCGGATATGTATGGTGGTGGCGAGTTCGACGGCGGCCATGATGTGATCATCCTGACGCTCCGGTTGTTGAGAGACAATCCGACCTGGGCGGCGCTTGCCGCGACGGCCCTGTTGTTCTGCCTGATCGCCTTTGTAATCCTTGGTTGGCGTTACCGTAAGGAAGCGGCCTTGTTTGTCCGGTCCAACACGACCGAGATCAACATGCGCTTCGCCTTGGCTTTCGGAGTTCTGGTCGTTGCCGTCGGTCTGGACCTCGTGCCTTCCTTCAAGGCGGGCATCCTCGAGGAAATGCTTGAACTGACCGTGGGCTTGTTGCTCGTTTCGGCGGTCACCTTTCGTCCGCGAGCCGCCTTGGCGGGCCTTCGCTTGAGGTCCGGCGACGGGTTCAAGAATTAGAAAGCCGAGAGCGTATCGGCGCCTTGAACATTGGCCGGGCGGCGGATAGCCTTGGTTTCAGCAGCCGGATTCGATTGCCGATGCGCCGTGCGCGCTCACGCCCACCAGGCGTTCCGCAATCGCCTTCTTCTTGTCCGGGCGCAGCCTGCCAACTCCGCTCGGAGACGACCTTATGCTTCGCCCGATTTTCGGCAGCGCTGCCGCTGTGCTTTGCCTCGTCCTGACCGGCGGTTCGCCGGCCGCCGCGCAGACCGCGCCGACGCTCTATTTCTCCGCCATTCCCGACGATGACGAGACGCGCCTGACGGAGCGCTTCGGCAAGGTCGCCGATTACCTGTCGGAAGCGCTCGGCGTTCCGGTGCAGTACATTCCCGTCAAGAGCTATGCCGCCTCGGTCACGGCCTTCCGCAACGACCAGATCCAGCTGGCCTGGTTCGGCGGATTGTCCGGCGTACAGGCCCGGCTGGCGGTGCCCGGCTCCCGGGCGCTGGCCCAGGGCGACGAGGACATGAAGTTCGTGTCCTATTTCATCGCCAACGAAAGCACCGGGCTGGAGCGGTCGGACGCGTTTCCGCTCGGCGCGAAGGGCATGAGCTTCACCTTCGGCGCACAGACGTCCACCTCCGGCCGCTTGTTTCCCGAGTTCTACATCCACCGGGAGACCGGTTCCGCGCCCGACGAATTCTTCTCCCGCGTCGGCTTTTCCGGCGATCACGGACAGACTCTCCGGCTCGTTTCAACGGGTGCGTTCGATGTCGGAGCGCTGAATTATACCGTCTACGACACGGCAGTCGCCGAGAATGCGCCCGAGGTGGCCGGAACCCGCATCATCTGGCAGACGCCGCCTTACCCGGATTACAACTGGACGATCCGTGGCGATGTCGACGAACGCTATGGCGAAGGCTTTTCTGACAAGGTCAAGGCCGCGTTGATCGGCATGGACGATCCGGAGTTGCTGGCCTCGTTTCCGCGGGCCGCCTTCGTCGAAACGTCCAACGAAGCCTATGCGCCCATCGAGGAAACGGCCCGCGCCCTCGGCCTTCTCGACTGACGTCGCCCGTGCTGCGCCTCAAGGACGAGACATTCGGCTATGGCGGTACGACCGTCCTGTCCGGGGTCGACTTCACCCTGTCGCCCGGTGAGCGCGTCGTGCTTCTGGGGCGCAGCGGCGCGGGAAAAAGCACGCTTCTCAACGCTGTCCATGCAAGGCTCGTCCAACGATTTCCGGAGGTTGCCCTGGTGCCCCAGGAGCATGGGCTGGTGCCGCAATTGTCGGTCTTCCACAATGTCTACATGGGCCGGCTGGATCGGCACGGCGCGCTCTACAACCTGGCAAACCTGGCAATGCCCTTCGCGCGGGAGCGGCGGGCAATGGCCGAAATTCTGGAAACCGTCGGGCTTGCAGGGTTAGAGGGCAAGGCCGTCGCAAGCCTGTCCGGGGGGCAGAAGCAGCGCACGGCCCTGGCGCGGGCCATGCACCGCGGCGGGCCCATCCTGATCGGCGACGAACCGGTTTCGGCCGTGGACGAACGCCATGCCGAGGCGCTGGTGGCCACGCTGTGCAGCCGGTTCGATACGATGTTGCTGGCGCTGCACGATGTTGCCCTGGCGCGCGGCTTCGCCAGCCGCCTCGTCGGGATCCGTGGCGGGCGGATATTGTTCGACGGGCCGGCCGCCGAAATCACGGACGAGGCCATCCATGACCTCTATCGCGCCTGAACGCAGGCGTCGGCTCCGGATCGGGCGGCGCGGCCTTACGGCTCTTTTCGTCGGCATCGCCATCGTGCTCGCACCGGCGGCGGATTTCCAGATATCGGGGCACGACCCATGGGCGGAGCTTGCCCGCATGGGCGCCGGGCTGCTTCATCCGGACTTTTCCGCGCTGGGCGCCCTCTCCTATGCCGCAGCGCTGACGATCGGCTTCGCCATATGCGGCGTGGCGCTGGGCGCGGCCGCCGGCTTCGTCATGGCGCCATTCTACGCGCAATGGCCGATCCGGATGTTCTGCGTCTCCATACGCGCGATCCACGAACTCTTCTGGGCCCTGATGCTGATGCAGGTCGGCGGCCTTTCCGCAATGACGGGCATCCTTGCCATCGCCATTCCCTATGCGGGCATCTTCGCAAAGGTCTTCTCGGAATATCTGGACGAGGCCGATCCACGCCCGGCGGCGGCCATGCCCGTACGGGCCGATATCGTCTCGGTGCACTTCTTCGCACGCCTGCCGCTGGCCGCACGGGAATGCCGGACCTACCTGATGTATCGTCTGGAATGCGGGTTGAGGTCCAGCGCCGTGCTTGGTTTCATCGGCCTGCCGACGCTGGGCTTCCAACTGGATACCTTCTTCCGGCAGGGCCTGTACGGCGCTGTCGCGGCGGTGCTGATCCTCTATTACGTCGTCATCGCGACGATGCGGCACTGGATGCGCCCGCGCCTGGTTCCCTGGTATCTGGTCGCCTCCATCGCCCTCATGGCAAGCCTGGCGACCCCGCCCATGGCATCCGGCGCGTTCTGGCGCTTCCTGACCGTCGATATCGTTCCGGCGCCGCTGCGCAACGGCGACCTGTCGAGCCCCGATACCTGGTCGCGCCTGGGCGACTGGCTGCATATGCTGCTCGTCGGACAGGCCCTGCCCGGCCTTGCCGCGACGATGATCGTGGCGCAGATCGCGCTGGTGCTGGCCGGCATCGTCGCGCTTGTCGGTTTCGGCTTTCTCGTCGCGCCGGTGGTCGGCCGCCTTCCGGCCTGGTTCGGGCATTTCGGGCTGGTGGTCGGGCGCTCGACGCCCGAATACATGCTCGCCTATATCGCGCTGCAGGTCTTCGGTCCGTCGATGCTGCCGGCTGTTATTGCCCTCGGCCTCCACAATGGGGCGATCATCGCACATCTGCTCGGACGGCAGGCCGAGGCTGTGCATGAGGGGCTGCGCGCCGACGCGCCGCGTGGCATCGTGCTTTACGCTTATGAGCTTCTGCCGCGCGTCTACGGCTCGTTCCTTGCGCTCTGCCTCTATCGATGGGAAATCATCGTGCGGGAGTCCGCTATCGTCGGCCTGCTGGGCATCGCGACACTCGGCTTCTACGTGGACATCGCCATCCAGGAAATCCGCATCGACCGCGCGCTGGTGCTGCTGTTCGTCTGCGTGCTGGCGACGCTGGCCATCGACGCCGCCTCACGCCGCTTACGCGCGGCAACGGGGCTGGATCGGCTGACATCCATCACGCATCGCGCTTCATGATCCATTCCAGGTCCGGATCGGCCACGAAGCGCCATTTGCGCAGGGGCCCCGCCATGACGTTCAGGTAATACATGTCGACGCCATAGGGCGCGGCGCATGGGTGGTGCCCGCGCGGCACCAGCACCACGTCGCCATCCGCGACGGCCATCGCTTCGTCCAGCGCACGATCGTCGGTGTAGACCCGCTGCAGGCCGAAGCCGTTGGCAGGAGAGAGCCGGTGATAATAGGTCTCTTCCAGATAGGTGATACGGGGGTAATCGTCTTCATCGTGCCGGTGGCTGGGGTAGCTCGACCAATGGCCGGCGGGCGTGAACACCTCCGTCACCAGCAGACTATCGCACCAATCTTCAGCTTCCATCGCTATATTGTTGATATAGCGTGTATTCGTGCCCTTGCCGCGCTCGGTCAGCGTAATGCCGTCCGGGCCGATCCGGCGGGGCTCGTGGCCCCCGCGCCCCGGTGCAAGGCAGACGGCCAGCGTGCAATCCGTCTGCGCGCGCGCCTGCCAATCCTGCCCGTCGGGTACATAGAGGCAATGCGGCGGCGTACGCTCGAAGACGTCCATGCGGTTGCCGAGGACGCCCCAATCGCGGCCGGCCGCATGGAACTCGGCCTTGCCCTCCACCATGACCAGGATGGCCTCGTTGCCGCCGGTCGCCTCCGCCGCCGTATCGCCCGCGCGCAGGCGGTACAGGGAGAAGCCGACGTGGCGCCAGCCGGCGGATTGCGGCGTGATCTCGTGGACCTTTCCATGCGTGCCGAACGGTTTGCGTAGAAGTTGAACCATCGTGTCGTTTCCCTTGCCCATCCTTGTTCAGGCGGCGGCCTTGTCCAGTCCGGCTTCGCGGCTCATCGCGCGCAGGGAACGCAGCCCCATGTCCTGGTAGACGAAGGGATCCCGCACGAGGCTGTCCTGCTCTGCCTCGATCACCAGCCAGCCCTCATAGCCGTGCCGTGCGGCGATCTCCAGAACGGGTCGGAAATCGACGCAGCCCTCGGCATCGCCCGGCACGGTGAACGCTCCCTGCCGGACGCCTTCCAGGAAGCTCAAGCCCTCTGCACGCACCTTGTCCATGATGGGGCGGCGCACATTCTTGGCGTGGATGTGGGTGACGCGGTCCATGTAGCGCGCCGCGATCTCGGCCGGGTCCGCACCACCAAAGGTGCAATGGCCCGTATCCAGCAACAGGCGCGTATGCGGCCCGGCCATCTCCATGAAGCGGTGGATGTCTTCGGCGGATTCGACGATCGTTCCCATATGGTGGTGATAGGCCATCAAGACCCCCTGCCCGGCGGCGAATTCCGACAATGCCTCGTAGCCGGACGAGAAACGCCGCCACTCCGCCTCGGTCAGGATCGGCCTGTCGTTGACGGCGATATCGTCGCGCCCGTGCACGGTGTTGGAGCATTCGCAGGCATTGATGCGGTCGCCGCCCGCCGCCTTCACGAAATCGATGAAGCCCTGCAACGCGGCCTTCTCCGTTTCGATGTCGTTGACGAGAAGGTTGGTCGAGTGCCAGCCCCCCGCAAAATGCAGGCCGTAGCCGCCCAGCACCGTCCCGAGCTCCGCCCCCTCGGCCGGCATCTTGTGGCCGCGCTCTATGCCGTCGAAGCCGATGCGCCTGCAATCGGAAAGGCAGTCGTCCAGCGTCAGGTGCGCCCCGATGGAATGGTCGTCGTCATTGGACCATGCGATGGGGTTCGTGCCGTAGAGGATCATGCTTCATGCTCCGGATGGTCTAGTCGACGAGGTTCTGTCGCGCGCGGTTTTTGCCGTAGCGCGCAAGGGCCGCCTCGCCCTGCGGGCCGCGCGGCGCTTCCGGCACGGCGACGTCCCACCAATGGCCGCCGCCGGCCTCGCCCGGGCCCGGCTGCGGATCGGTGTCGATGACGATGACGCTGGGTCGGTCGCGCCCGCGCGCCGCACGCACCGCCGCTTCCAGGGCCGCGATGCCGTCCACCTTTTCGGCATGGGCGCCCATGGAGGCCGCATGCGCCACGAAATCGATTTCCGGTTCGGCCATGCCGCGGCAGTCGCGGTAGAGATTGTTGAACGCCGCGCCGCCGGAAGCCGCCTGCAGGCGGTTGATGCAGCCGAAGCCGCGATTGTCGGTCAGGACGACGGTGAAGGGCAGCCGCATCATCACCGCCGTCGCCAGCTCCGAATTGGCCATCATGTAGGAGCCGTCGCCTGTGAAGCAGACGATATCCCTGTCGGGCAGGGCCATCCTGGCGCCCAGTGCCCCGGCCAGCTCGTAGCCCATGCAGGAATATCCGTACTCCATGTGGTAGCCGCCCGCCGATGCCTGCCAGAGCAGCTTGAGCGCGCCTGGCATGGTGCCGGCGGCGCATAGCACCGTCGTCTGCGGCCCGGACGCACGCTGCACCGCGCCGATCACCTGCGCGTCGGTGGGCAGGCGGTTGACGCCGTCGCCCTCCGGCGCTGCGCAGTGCGCGTCCACCCGTGCCAGCCATGCGACGCGCGCAGCCGGGTCGAACCAGCCGGACTTGTGGTCGCCGAGTGCGGCGGACAGGCGCTCCAGCCCAACCCGGGCGTCCGCGACCAGCCCGTGGGCGCCGTGCTTGGCGGCGTCGTAGGGCTGCACGTTGAGCGATACGAGGCGGCGTCCCGGCGCCTGGAACAGCGTCCACGAGCCGGTCGTGAAATCCTGGAACCGGGTGCCGACGCCCAGGACGAGATCGGCAGTCTCGCACAATCGGTTGGCGCTCGCGGAGCCGTCCACGCCGGCCGCGCCGAAGTTAAGCTTGTGGGCTTGCGGCAGCGCGGATTTGCCGGCCTGCGTTTCCACGACGGGGATGCCATGCCTTTCGGCAAATTGCGACAGCGCGTCCTGCGCCCCGGAATAGATGACGCCGCCGCCACACACGATGACGGGCTTGCGCGCGCCGCGCAGCAACGACGCGATCTCGGCCAGCTCGCCGGCATCCGGCTCGGGGCGGCGGATGCGCCAGACCCGTTCCGCAAAGAAGGCCGACGGCCAGTCATGCGCCTCGGTCTGGACATCCTGGCAGAAGGCCAGCGTCACCGGGCCGCATTCGGCGGGATCTGTCATGATCCGCATGGCGCGCGGCAAGGCGGTCAAAAGTTGCTCCGGCCGGGTGATCCTGTCGAAATACCGGCTGACCGGCCGGAAACAGTCATTGGCGCTGACCGTGCCGTCCGTGAAGTCCTCGACCTGCTGCAGCACAGGGTCGGGCCGGCGGTTGGCGAAGACGTCGCCCGGCACCAGCAGCAGCGGCAGCCGGTTCACATGGGCCAGGGCGGCGGCGGTGACCATGTTGGTCGCGCCGGGGCCGATCGAGGACGTGACGCACATCGCTTGCCGGCGCGCCCTGGCCTTGGCGAAGGCGATGGCGGCGTGCGCCATGGTCTGCTCGTTCTGGCCGCGCCATGTCGGCAAGGCATCGCCCGCCCCTTCCAGCGCCTCGCCGAGCCCCGCCACATTGCCATGGCCGAAGATGGCCCAGACGCCTTCGATGAAGCGGGCCCCGTCTTCGTTGCGCTGGGCGGCCAGCCACCGCACCATGGCCTGCGCCGCCGTCAGGCGGATCGTTTGTCCATTCTCGCTCATGCAACCTCGCGCCGGCCCGCCTGGGCCTCGTCCCACAGCCGGCACAGGCGGCCGTATCGCTCGGCCACCGCGTCGACGACCGCTTCATCGCTCAACTCGCCCTTCAACCACGCACGGGCAGCATCTGCGAAAATGGTCCTGCCGACGGCAAAGCCCCGCACCAGCGGAAACGAGGCCGCCGCCGCGAACGATGCGGCGAGCTCTTCCTCCGGCGCATCCAGGCCCAGGACGAGGATGCCGCGCGTATTGTCGTCGTGCCGCTCGATGGCGGCGATCGCCCGCTCCCACGCCAGGGAGCTTTGCAACGGCTCGAGCTTCCACCAGTCGGGATAGACCCCGATCTGGTAAAAGCGGTCGATCAGCCGGGCATTGGTGTCGGCATCGACGAGGCCGACCTTCGAAGGGATGATCTCCAGCAGGAATTCCAGCCCGTTGCGCCGCGCGGCGGTGAACAGGCGCGTAACCGTTTCTTCCTGTGTCGCGCGCATCTCCGCCGTATCGTCCGGATGGCAGAAACACAGCACCTTCGCCACCTGGCTGCGGGGCCACTCCTCCAGCCCGCCGCAGTCGGGGCCAAGCTCGGGCTCCAGCGTCAGCGGGCGGGAGCCCGGCCATTCGCAGGGGCGGCCGACCCAGAGCCCGGTGCCCGATGCCGCCTGGAGGGCCTGCCGGCCGATCCGGTCATCGCACAAAATGCCATATCCGGCGGCGCCACCGGCAACCCGCTCGGCGGCCGCAAGGCAAAGGCGCTTGAAGGCGCCGCCCCTGGCCGCCGTGTAGCCGTCCATATCCTCAAGCTGGATACGATGGTCGAAGGCGAAGACCCTGAGGCTTGGCCATGCGCCCGCCCGGTTGGTGGACCAGTGAAGCTGTTCCAGCGCAGCATCGTTGCGCAGGTCCGGGCGGACGACACCGCGCCGAAGAAAGAAATCCAGTTCCCGCCGGCTGGGATAGGCCGGCGTGCAGCCATGCCGCGACACGGCGAAGGCGCCGCAGGCGTTTGCGTATTCCAGCGCGCGCGGCCATGTCGCATCGCCGAGCCAGCCGAGCAGAAGGCCGGCGAAAAATCCGTCGCCCGCGCCCAGCACGTTAAAGACCTCGATGGGAAAGCCGGGGCCGGCTTCCGCCAGATCGAGATCGTCCGGGATTGCGCCGGACATCGCCACCGCGCCCCGTGCGCCCCGCTTGCAGACCAGCGTCGCGGCGGTCACGGCCCGTACGGCGCCGAGCGCGGCAAGCGTGTCCGTCGTCCCGCCGGCGATGTGGAACTCTTCTTCCGTGCCGACGATCAGGTCGAAGAGATGCAGTGTGGATTGCAGCTTTTGCGTTACGCGCGTGCTTTCCACGAAGCGGCTTTCGCCTTCGCCATGCGTGGCGACGCCCCACAGATTGGGCCGATAGTCGATGTCTAGGGCCGTCCTGGCGCCGCTTTCGCGGGCAATACGCAACGCCTTCAGCACCGCGGCTTCGGTGCCCGGGTTGGAAAGATGCGTGCCCGTGGCCACCAGGGAGCGCGCCGATGCGATGAAATCGGGGTCGATGTCGTCTTCGGCGAGCGCCATGTCGGCACAGTTTTCGCGATAGAAGATCAGCGGAAACGAGTCTTCGTCACGGATGCCCAGCAGCACCAGGGCCGTCAGCCGGTGCGCGTCGGTGGTGACACCGCGTGTGTCCACCCCTTCACGCCGCAACTGCTCGATAATGAACCGCCCCATATGCTCGTTGCCGACCCGGGTGATGACGGCGCTTTTCAGGCCCAGCCGCGCCGCGCCGCAGGCGATGTTGGTGGGGCTGCCGCCGATATATTTCCGGAACGACCCCATATCCTCCAGCCGGCCTCCGATCTGGGCGCCGTAAAGATCGACGCTGGACCGGCCGATGGTGATGACATCTAGAGATCTATCCATGAATTCAGACCGTTCCGCCGAGTTCTTCGGACAGGGATTGAAGCTCCTTGCCGCCTGCCATCAGGTTCTGCAGTTCTTCGGTGGTGATGCCGCCCTTGTCGAAGGTGCCCAGCGTCCTGCCGCGGTTCAACACGGTGAACCTGTCTCCCACCGCCATGGCGTGCCGGGTATTGTGGGTGATGAAGATGACGCCTAGGCCGGCGGCGCGCACCTGCCCTATATACTTCAGCACCATGGATGTCTGCGCGACGCCGAGCGCCGAGGTCGGTTCGTCGAGGATCAGCACCTTCGCGCCGAAATGCACCGCACGCGCAATGGCGACGCATTGCCGCTCGCCCCCCGAAAGCGTGCCGACGGCCTGCTGCGGCTCGCGCACGTCGATGCCGATGCGCTTCATCTGCGTCCGGGTTATGTCGTCCGCCTTCTTCAGGTCGATACGGCGGAAGGGCCCGAAACCCGTTGTCGGCTCCTGTCCCATGAAGAAATTGCGCGTCACCGACATCAGCGGGATCATCGCCAGATCCTGATAGACGGTGGCGACTCCTGCCTCCAGCGCGTCGCGCGGGCTGGCGAGGATGCGCGGCTTGCCGTCGATCAGGAATTGCCCGCTGGTCGGGCGGTGCACCCCGGCCAGCGTATTGATGAGCGTGGATTTGCCGGCGCCGTTGTCGCCCAGAAGGCACAGCACCTCGCCTGCCCCGACATGCATGGAGACGCCGTTGAGCGCGATGACGGAGCCGAAATGCTTGACGAGGTCGCGCACCTCGATCAGCGGCGTCGTGGTGGCGGACATCAGCGTTCCCCCGTGACGCGCTTGCGGATGACGTTGTTGAACACGACCGCCAGAAGCAGCATGCCACCCAGGAAGACCAGATACCAATCCTGGTCGATGCTCGTGTAGGTCAGGCCGATCAACACCATGCCGAAGACGATGGAGCCGAAGAAGGCGCCGATAGCCGAGCCGTAGCCGCCGGTCAGGAGGCATCCGCCGATGACGGCCGCGATGATGGCCTCGAACTCCTTCTGGAAGCCGCGCCGCGCGTCCGTGGAGCCGGCGTCCAGCACCGTCAGGATGGCCACGAGCGTGGCGCAGGAGGCGGTGATGATGAAGAGGATCGTCTTGACCCGGTCCACCGGCACGCCCACCTTGCGCGCGGCACGCGGATCGCCTCCGGACGCGAAGATCCAGTTGCCGAAGGGAGTGCGCAGCAGAAGCCAGGTTGCGAAGAGCGCGAACAGCACGAACCAGAGAATCTCCACCGGCACGCCCGGTACGGTGGGCTGGCCATTGGGAAAGGCGGCGATCGCGCCGCGCTCCGCCAGCCATCGGAACAGTCCGCCGAAGGCATCGCCGGAAAAGACGGGCGTCAGCACGCTGCCTTCCGCCGCCTCGCGCATGCCGCGCAACTGCGTGGAACCGCCGCTGGCCCATTTGAGGCCGACCAGCGTCAGGCCCCGCAGGATGAACAGGAACGCCAGTGTGACGATGAATGACGGCAGGCCCGTGCGCAGCACGATCTGGGCGTTGACGCTGCCGACCAGAATGGCAAAGCCGAACGCAACGAGGATCGCCAGCGGCAGCGGCAGCTCCCACACGACGAGGGCCGCGCCGAAGACCAGCCCGGCAAAGGCGACCATCGATCCGATGGACAGGTCGAACTCTCCGCCGATCATCAGGAGCGCCGCACCGATGGCGAGGATGCCGAGCTGCGCTGCCGGCGCCATGAAGTTCATGACGCCGGCCAGCGTGAACATCGCAGGGTTGGCGTAAAGGACGAAGAAGATCGTCACAAGCACGAGGCCCGCGACCGCGCCGAGTTCGGGCCGGCGCAGAAGCGCCGTGGCGAAGGAAGTGCGCTTGAGACGCTCGTCTTCGTCGATCATCAGCGGATGCCCTTGGCGGCGTTCTCGATCACCTCGGCCGCGGTGTCCCTGGTGACGAAGCTCGGACCGGAGGCGACGTTGCCGGCCGGCATGGTGCCGTAGCGGGCGTTGAGCGCCAGGAAGGACACGGGCAGATAGCCCTGCAGATAAGGCTGCTGATCGACCGCGAAATCGGCCTTGCCGTCCGCGATGGCCTGCAGGAAGCCGGGCGACATGTCGAAGGTGGCGACATGCACCTTCCCGGTCAGGCCCAGCCGCTCGGTGACGGCTACGGCCGGCTCTCCCACCAGTGGCGCCGACAGACCGACGATGGCATCGACGGACGGGTCGCTGGACAGCGCGGCCTGGATCTTCGCTTCCGTTTCGGATGGATCGGTGGTGGTGGGCAGCACGGTGACCTTGCCGCCGCCGAGCCCTTCGGTGACGCCCGCGCAGCGTTGGTCCAGGGCTGCGTTGCCCACCTCGTGGTTGACGCAGAGAACGTTCTTGAGGCCCATCTCCTCGAACCGCGCACCGACGGCCTGCCCGGCGGCGGCCTCTTCCTGTCCGACATGCAGGCGGATGCCGAGCTGGTCCACTGCCGCTATGCCGGAATTCATGGAGATGACCGGGATTCCTGCGGCCACCGCCCGCTCGATTGCTGGGCCGAGCGCGTCCGGATCGGGGTTGGAAACCACGATGCCGGCCGGGTTCTGGTTGACGGCGGCCTCGATGAGCTGCGCCATCTGCACCATGTCGAAGGTTTCCGGGGCGCGATAGTCGACCGAGACGTTCATGTCCCCGGCGGCCTGCGTCATCCCGTTCTTGACGATGGACCAGAACGGATCGGATGCCTGTCCGTGCGTCACGGCGATGATCTGGATGGCGTCCTGTGCCTTGCTGGGCTGGCTGGTGGCGACGAGCGCGCCCGCCATGGCAGTACCGACGACGAGCGCCTTGATGAAGCGTTTCATGACCTTCCTCCCGAATGCGCGGCCGTTTCGGCCCGCCCTATCATGCCTGCGGCTTTTGCAGCGCGCTTGCGGCACATGGGGAATCAGTATCACGACGCTCGCTAAAATCAATCCATTCGTTTCATTTCATATAAAATGGAATGACTTGCGCTTTTGTCATCCGGCGCGGCGGTCGGCCAGCGTGACGACGAGCGTCAGGGCAAGCGTCAATGTCGCCGAAAGAGAGCGGAAGCCGCGGAAGTCGCCTTCGACGACTTCCAGCCAAATATCCGCATGGGCGCATAACGGACTGAAGGGACTGTCTGTAATGGCGACGAGCGGCACGCCCGCCCCGGCCAGTTTCCGCCCCCAATCCACCGTCACCGGTGCATAGGGGGTAAAGGACACCGCAATCGCCGCATCGCGGGGTGTGGCGAAGGAGATCGTTTCCGGATCGGTCCCCATGGCCGACCCGACCAGCGTGTTGCGCACGCCCAGATTGCCGAGCGCGTAGCTCATGTACGAGGTAACCGGAAACGAGCGGCGCTGACCGACGAGATAAATGGTTTCCGCCTTGGCCAGCAACGCGGCCGCCTTGTCCAGAAGGGCAAGATCCGTGCGCTCGTGAAGGCCGGCCACCGATTTGTTGGCGGCGGCGCACAGGCCGTCCAGCACGGACCCCGCATCGGATTGCGCAAGTTCGCCGGTGCGCAGCGCCAGCATGCGTTCGTCGTAGTTGGATACGTGGTTGCGGAGCCTTTCGCGGAACAGCGCCTGCATATCGGTAAAGCCGGCGAAGCCGAGAGCCTGGCCGAAACGCACCAGCGCGGACGGCTGCACGCCGGCCTCCTCCGCTATGCGCGCCGTGGTGCCCAACGCCACGTCGTCTGGCCGCGCCATCACGAAGCTAGCCACCTGACGCAAGCGTTTCGGCAGCCGGACCTGCCCGCCGGAAAGACGTTCTTTCAGTTCCGCGAAATTGCGGGGCGGCGTAGCCACGTCGTCGATCATCGAACCCGTTCCGATCCTGCACGCAAAGAATACACGTTCCAATATGTTGCGAAAGTGACATATTGCTTCTATTTTGCCGGGCGGGGAGGATCAGCAGCATGTCTACGCTCGGCATTGGCCTTGTCGGTACAGGATTCATGGGCAAATGCCACGCTCTGGCCTGGAACGCGGTGGCCGCGACCTTTGCAGAGACGCTGCGCCCCCGCCTGGTCCATCTGGCCGAGGCCGAAGCCGACCTGGCGGGGCGGAAGGCGACGGAGCTTGGTTTCGCCAGGGCGAGCGGCGACTGGCGCGCGCTGATCGACGATCCCGACGTGGACGTCGTCTCGATCGCCGCACCTAACCCGCTGCACGCCGACATCGCCATCGCGGCGCTTCAGGCGGGCAAGCACGTCTGGTGCGAGAAGCCGATGGCCACTACACGTGCCGACGCCAAGGCAATGCGCGATGCCGCCGCGGCAACGGGCCGCGTCGCGGCGCTTGGCTACAACTATATCCAGAATCCGGCGATCCGCCAGATGGAGGCCCTCGTGGAGGGCGGCGTGATCGGGGCCGTCAATCACGTCCGCCTCGAGATGGACGAGGACTTCATGGCCGACGCGGATGCCCCCTTCGCCTACAAGAACGAAGCGCGTTCGGGGCATGGCGCGCTGGACGACTTCGCCGTCCATCCGCTGTCGCTTCTCTGGCGGCTGGCCGGGCCGGTATCGGCGGTGATGACGCATCAGGCGCGTCCCTACCCAAGCCGCTCGGGCCGACCGGTGGAAACGCACGAGATCGCGACGAGCCTTATGCAACTGGCCAGCGGCGCTTCGGGCCTTTTGGTCGCCAACCGCGCGGCATGGGGCCGAAAGGGACGGATCGCCATACAGCTTTTCGGATCGCGCGGGACGATGCTCTACGATCAGGAGCGCATGAACGAGTTCCAGCTCTTCACTCGCGAGGGCCCGGACCCTACGCAAGGCTTCCGCACCATCCTGTCCGGTCCCGTCCATCCGCCCTACGACCGGTTCGTTCCGGCCCCCGGCCATGGGCTGGGCTTCAACGACCTGAAGGTCATTGAAGCGCATGAGGTGATGGCCGCCATCGAAGGCAAGCCCGCCCGCATTGTGGATTTCGACATGGGCCTTGCCATCGAGGATACCGTCCACGCCATGGCGCGCTCGCACGCCGAACGCGCCTGGGTCGCCATTTGAAACTGCATCGAACTCGGATCGGCACACAATGACACTCGATATCGGCGTTATCGGAACCGGCGCCATCGGCCGGGAACACATCGCACGGCTGCACGGCAAGCTTGCCGGAGCGCGCGTCGTGGCGTTGCACGACATGGACTCCGAAAGCTCCAGGGCGGCCGCCGCGGCTCTGTGCCCCGATGCCCGCCTGCACGACAGCGGACAGGCTCTGATATCCGACCCGGCGGTCGAGGCCGTCCTGGTTGCGTCCTGGGGGCCGAGCCACGAGGAATTCGTGCTGGCCGCGATTGCCGCCGGCAAGCCCGTCTTCTGCGAAAAACCGTTGGCCACGACGGCCGACGCCTGCCTGCGCATAGTGAAGGCGGAGGTGGCCGCCGGCCGCCCGCTGGTGCAGGTGGGTTTCATGCGCCGCTACGATGCCGGCTACCGGATGCTGAAGGAGATCGTCGCGGCCGGACGCATCGGCGCGCCGCTGATGCTGCATTGCGCCCATCGCAACCCGACCGTACCGGCGCACTACACCGGCGACATGGGCATCACCGATACCTTCATCCACGAGATAGACGTGCTGCGCTGGCTGGTCGGCGAGGACTATGTATCGGCACAGGTGGTCAAGGGGCGCAGGAGCCGGCATGCGGGGCCGGACCTGGAAGACCCGTACCTCGTCATCCTCAAGACGGTATCGGGCGTCGTCATCGACACGGAAATCTTCGTGAACTGCCAGTTCGGCTACGACATCCAGTGCCAGGTGGTGGGCGAGGACGGAACAGCCAGCCTGCCGGAGCCGCCCGCCGTGCCGATGCGGCAGGCGTCGATGGCTTCCAGCGCCATCATGATGGATTGGAAACTGCGCTTCATCGACTCCTACGATGTCGAATTGCAGGAATGGGTAAACGCCACGCGCCAAGGCCGCGTGACCGGCCCGACGGCATGGGACGGGTACTTCGCTGCAGTCACATCGGATGCCTGCGTGGAGGCCAAGAAGACGGGGCAGATCGTGGCGATCGAAGCGGTCGAGGCTCCGGATTTCTACCGGACGTAGAGGCTCGACACGGCATCGACGACCCATTAGGAGTGATGTCCTTCGGACCTGATTCCTATGGAAAATTCATTGTCCATGACATTCGACGATGCCGGACGCAGGCGGCTTGAAGCGCAGAAGCGCCTGGGCTTCATGTTCGACAGCGCGCCGAGCTTCATGGCGCTGCTGAGCGGGCCGGAGCATATATTCGAGATCGCCAATCCCGCCTATCTCGCCATCGTCGGCGACAGGCCCATCATCGGGCTGCGGGTGGCCGACGCCCTGCCCGATGCGGCGGCGCAGGGCTATGTCGAAATCCTCGACCGTGTGTACGAAAGTGCCCTGCCCTACAGCACATCGGGTTCCCACTTCCGTCGGCAGGGACACCCGGGCGGGCCGGTCGTCGATCTGTACCTGGATTTCGTGTTCCAGCCGATGATCGACGACAACGGACTTGTGGAGGGAATATTCGTCGAGGGCTTCGATGTCACCGCCCGCGTGCTCCAGGTCAAGCGGCAGGACGCCCTGATCGAACTCGGCGACCGGATCCGCGACCTCGACGAGGTGCCGGTGATCGCGCAGACCGCCGCCGAAATCGTCGCCCGCGTGATCGGCGCTTCACGCGCGGGGTTCGGCACCGTCGATGCGGCCCGCGAGACCGTTCTGATGCATCCCAACTGGTGTGCCGAAGGCGTGGAGCCCGTTACCGGCCTGCACCATTTCCGCGACTACGGGTCGTTCATCGAAGACCTGAAGGCAGGGCGCCCCGTCATCATAGGCGATGTCGCAAAGGATCCCCGCACCCGCGATTCCGCCGAGGCGCTGCACGCCATCGGCATCAGCGTTCTCGTCAACGTACCGATCCTGGAGCACGGCGTGCTGGACCTGGTCGTCTTTGCCCATTATCCGCAAGCGCGCGAGCTTTCGAACGAGGATCTGGATTTCATCCGTCAGGTCGGCGACAGGGCCCAGGCCTCCATCAGCCGCGCCGGTGCGCGCCGCCATCAGAACGTACTCAACCAGGAACTCAGCCACAGGCTGAAGAATACGCTGGCCATGGTGCAGGCCATCGCCTCGCGGACGCTGAAGGGATTGGCGGACGAGCCTGCGGTCCATATCTTCATGCAGCGGCTTCACGCGCTCGCTTCCGCGCACAACGTTCTTTTGCAACAGAACTGGTCGGGCGCACCGGTGGCCGACGTCGTGGGCTCTGCCCTCGCCAGCATGGAGGCGGTGGACCGCCTGGACATAGAGGGGCCGCCGCTGCACCTGGGCTCGCGCGTCGCCCTGTCGATGTCGCTGCTGCTCCACGAACTCGGAACCAACGCGCTGAAATACGGCGCCCTGTCCAACAGCGACGGCACGGTAGAGATTCGCTGGTGGACGGAGGTCCGGGACGGGGTCGACAGCTTCGTCTTTCGCTGGACCGAGAAAGGCGGGCCCGGCGTTTCGGCCCGAACGGGGCGTGGCTTCGGCTCCCGCCTGATCGAGATGGGGCTGATGGGCAGTGGCCACGCGGAGATGGATTTCCGGCCCGGGGGCCTCGTCGCCGAACTGACGGCTCCTCTGGAGCGGATCGGCGACATGTAGCCCGGCTGGCGTCAGGCCGTTTCGAGGTTGCCGGGCACCGCGTGCCGGTCGTCCACGGCCGCGAGGGCGAATGCTATGGAAGCTTCCAACAGAACGGCATCGACATCGGGATAGACCTGAAATGGAATGTCGGCGCCGACTCCTTCGATGGCGCTGAGCGCGATGGCCTGTCTGATGGATGGTTCGATGAGATCCATCGCATGCGCGCCCGAGCCGACGAAGGCGACCGGCAGAGGGTCGATAAGCGTGAACAGGCGGCCGAGGCCGTAGCCCAGCGCTTCGCCTGCCCGCTCGAAGGCAGCGCGCGCGCGCATGTCACCGGCACGGGCGGAATCCGCCAGCGCCTGCATCTCCACGTCGCTGACGCGGCGCGAAAGCCCCTTGCCGGCTTCTTCGCCCGTTGCGGCGCGCAGGATGGCGTAATCGCCGGCATAGGCCTCGATGCACCCCGCGTTGCCGCAGCGGCACGGCGCGCCGCCCGGAATATGGTTCATGTGGCCGAATTCCACCGCCGATGAATGAGAGCCGCGAAACGTCGTGCCCCCGAGGCGCAGGCCCATGCCGACGCCGAAGCCGATGAAAAGTGTCGCGAAATCGCGCATGACACCTCCGCCCGACCAGCGGAAGCGCTCGGGCATGAGGCCGCAATCGTTCATCACCACGACCGGAGCGCCGAGGCGGTCGCGCAGCGGGCCGCCGAGGTCAATTTCGCGCGTGCCGACGATGGGCGACCACAGAAGACGCCTGCTTTCGGCATCGCAAACGCCCTGCGCCGCAACGACGACCAGCTTCAGCGGGCCCCCCGCCGTATCGGCGATGGCCGTCGCCGCCAGCCCGGCGACAAGCTCGACCAGCCCTGTCCCGTCCATGGCCATCAGGTCCGCGGACGTGTGACGCGTGGCAAGGACGGACCCCGCATAATCGGCCACGGATACGGAAACCTCGCCGACCGCGATCTTGACCGCCGCGATACGGGCCGCGCCGGCATCGACGCTCAGCTCGATTTCGGGTCTGCCCCGGCGCGCGCCCTGCTGCAACGCCAGGCTCTCCTTCAACAGCCCCTCGCGGACGAGATCTGTGGCAATGGCCGCCGCGCCGGACATGGACAGGCCGGTCTCCGCCGACAGGCGGCGGCGGGTAGAGCGTTGCCACCGCCGCACATGCTCCAGCGCGATACGCCGGTTCTGACGCCTGACGGCCTCGGAATCCGCCTTCGGCAACATGCTGTTTCCTCCCCCTGCCACGGCCCGCACTCTCAAGGGTGCTTGCGCGCAAGTTGACACAGGCTGAATAGTCTGTCAGCTTTTTTCCGCGCCGTGGAAAAAAGGCGTGACGAGGTGGGAAACTCGTCGGGAGAGGTTCGCCGCCGGATCGGGCGGCATGGGAGGATCAGATGAAAACCATTCGTATCGCGCTTGGCTGCGCGGCGCTTTCCCTTGTGCTGGGCTCGGTCGCTTCGGCCCAGGAGGGCAAGACCGTGGGCGTATCGTGGTCCAATTTCCAGGAAGAGCGCTGGAAGGTCGACGAGGCCGCCATCAAGGAGGCGCTGGAAAAGGCCGGCGCCAAGTACATTTCTGCCGACGCGCAGTCTTCGGCGGCCAAGCAGTTGACGGACGTCGAAAGCCTGCTTAGCCAGGGCGCGGACGCGCTGATCGTTCTGGCGCAGGATTCCAGCGCCATCGGCCCGGCGGTGCAGCGCGCGGTCGACGAAGGCATTCCGGTAATCGCCTACGACCGGCTGATCGAGAATCCGGACGCGTTCTATATCACCTTCGACAATGTCGAGGTTGGCCGCATCCAGGCCCGCGAGGTCGAGAAGGTTGCCCCGACCGGCAATTACGTCTTCATCAAGGGCAGCTCCGCCGATCCGAACGCCGACTTCCTGTTTTCCGGCGCGATGGAAGTCTTGAAGCCGAAGATCGACTCCGGCGAGATCGTCAATGTCGGGGAAGCCTATACCGACGGCTGGTTGCCCGAGAACGCCCAGGCCAACATGGAGCAGTTCCTGACGGCCAACAACAACGAGGTCGCGGCCGTTGTCGCCGCCAATGACGGCACGGCCGGCGGCGCCATCGCCGCATTGGAAGCGCAGGGCCTTGCAGGTTCCGTGCCGGTGTCCGGGCAGGATGCCGACCATGCCGCGCTCAACCGCATCGCACGCGGCACGCAGACGGTCTCGGTCTGGAAGGATTCCCGCGAACTGGGGCGCGAGGCGACCGAGATCGCCCTTCAGCTCGCCGACGGCACCGGCATGGCCGATATTGAAGGCGCAACCACCTTCAACGGCGGTCCGAACGGCGTGGAGATGAATTCGCTCTTCCTGACGCCGGTCGCGATCACGAAGGAGAACCTCGGCACCATCATCGACTCCGGCTGGGTATCCAAGGACGTCGTTTGCCAGGGCGTTGCCGCCGGGTCCGTGCCGGCCTGCGACTGAGCCGGCCGCCTTCGGTAGCACGCAACGAGGAGTCCGATCGCATGTCCGATGCAACAGTGGAGCGCCGCCATGATGGCGGCGCCGGATTGCCGACGCGCGCGCTGCGCGCCACGGAGGTGGATACGCGCATGCTCGGCATGCTCGGTGCGCTTCTGGTCATCTGGCTGGTCTTTCACGTCCTGTCGGGTGGCATCTTCCTGACGCCGCGCAATCTGTGGAATTTGTCCGTGCAGACTGCGTCCGTCGCCGTGATGGCGACGGGCATGGTGCTGGTGATCGTGACACGCAACATCGACCTTTCGGTCGGCTCGATCCTCGGCTTCACAGGCATGATCATGGCGGTGACGCAGGTGCAGTACCTGCCGCCGCTCCTGGGCTTCGAAGCGCCGTTCAACTGGTTCATCGCCAGCCTTGCAGGCGTGGCGGTGGGTGTCGCGATCGGCGGCCTGCAAGGCGTCATCATCGCCTATGCCGGTGTGCCGGCCTTCATCGTTACGCTGGGCGGTCTGCTCGTCTGGCGCGGCGGAGCATGGTGGCTCACATCCGGAAAGACGGTCGCACCGATGGATTCCACGTTCCGCCTGATGGGCGGCGGAGCGGACGGCTCTCTCGGCGAAACATGGACCTGGGTCATCGCTGCCCTCGCCTGCACCATCGTCTGCATCTCGTTTCTTGCCGGCCGCCGCCGTCGCCGCCGCTTCAACTTCCAGCAACGGCCCGTGTGGGCGGAGCTGCTGCTCGGCGGCATCGCCTGCGGCGGCATCCTGGCCAGCGCCGCGGTGCTGAATGCCTACAAGTGGCCATCCGCGATCGCGAACCGGTATGCTCAGGCCAATGGCATCGCCGTTCCGGATGGCGGCCTGTCCATCGGCTACGGCATCGCCATTCCGGTGCTGATCGCCGTCGTGGTCGGCATCGTCATGACCTTCGTGACGACACGCACCCGCTTCGGCCGCTACGTCTTCGCCATCGGCGGCAACCCGGAAGCCGCGGAACTGGCCGGCATCAACACCCGCTGGGTGCTGACCAAGGTCTTCATGCTGATGGGGGGGCTTGCCGCCCTCGGCGCGATGATATCCACCGCGCGGCTCAACGCGGCCACCAATGCGCAGGGCACGCTCGACGAACTGTACGTCATCGCAGCGGCGGTGATCGGCGGGACATCGCTCGCCGGCGGCGTCGGCACGGTGGCCGGCGCGATGATCGGAGCGGTCGTGATGCAATCGCTTCAATCGGGAATGGTCTTGCTGGGGATCGATTCGCCTTTGCAGGCGATCATCGTCGGCATCGTTCTCGTCATCGCAGTCTGGATCGACGGCATCTACCGCAGGAGGACGGCATGATCGCAACGACGATCGAGGATATCGCCGACCATGGGCGCGGCGTTTCGGACGCCATCGACCGTACCGGCGCGCCGCTCGTGGCGATGGAGGACATATCCATCGCCTTCGGCGGCATCCATGCGGTGGAGCGCGCCTCGGTAGATCTGTATCCGGGCGAGGTCGTGGCACTGCTTGGGCACAATGGCGCCGGCAAATCGACGCTCATCAAGATCCTGTCCGGGGCGTACCGGCGCGACAGCGGCGATATACGGGTCAGTGGCGATGCTGCATCCATCGCCAATCCGCGCGATGCCAAGGCGTATGGAATCGAGACGATCTACCAGACGCTGGCGCTGGCCGACAATGTCGATGCGGCGGCCAATCTGTTCCTCGGCCGGGAGATCATGACGCCCTGGGGCACGCTGGACGATGCGGCCATGGAGGCCGAGGCCCGCAAGGTCATGGGACGCCTGAACCCGAATTTCCGTCGGTTCAAGGAGCCGGTGAAGGCGTTGTCCGGCGGACAGCGCCAGTCGGTCGCCATCGCGCGGGCCATCCTGTTCAACGCCCGCATCCTCATCATGGACGAGCCGACGGCCGCGCTCGGGCCGCAGGAGACCGCGCAGGTGGGCGAACTCGTCAAGGAACTGAAGAAGGACGGTATCGGCATCTTCCTCATCAGCCACGACCTGCACGACGTGTTCGACCTTGCCGACCGTGTCGTCGTCATGAAGAACGGCAAGGTCGTGGGAGAGGCGCTGACCTGCGATGTCACCAAGGACGAGGTGCTGGGGATGATCATCCTGGGCAAATGCCCGCCGGGCGCGACGCCGGGCCCCGGCGCGATGGCGGATTGAGAAAGAGGCTTGTCATCATGAGCAGACTTGCAGTCGTTACCGGCGGCAATACCGGCATCGGCCGTTACCTCGTCACGGCGTTGGCCGGCGCGGGATACGACGTCGCCTTTTCCTGGATCGACCGGCCCGAAATGGCCGACAGCCTCGTCGCCGAGGTGGAGGCCTGCGGCCGTCGCGGCTTCGGACGCAAGTGCGATGTCGGGCAGGAAGCGGATGTCGTCTCCTTCTACGATGCGGTGGTGGAGTGGGCCGGCACGGCCCCGCATCTGCTGGTCAACAATGCCGGCGTGCAAACCTGGGGCCCATTGCTGGAGACGACGTCGGATGATTGGGACATGGTCCTGCGCACCAACGTCAAGGGGGCATTCCTGAACACGCGCGAGGCCGGCAAGAAGATGATCGCTGGCGGCATCGCCGGCTCGATCGTCAACATCGGATCCGGCTGCAACAAGCTGGCCTTCGCCAACCTGGTCGCCTACACGGCGTCCAAGGGCGGCATCGAGCAGTTCACGAAAGTCTCCGCCGTGGAGCTTGGCCGTTACGGCATCCGCGTCAATTGCGTGGCGCCGGGTGCGATCCTGAACGAACGGACCGCGGCGGAAACGGGCGACTATGCCGGAAGCTGGGGCGCCATCACGCCGCTTGGCCGGGTGGGGACGGTGGAGGACATCGCGGGGCCGGTGCTCTTCTTCGCCAGCGACGCCGCGGGCTTCGTAACCGGGCAGACGCTCTGGGTGGACGGCGGCGTCTTCACGCAGGCAAATTTCCCGCGCTATTGAGCGCCACGGAAGCTGCGGCCGCACGTCCCACGCCGCGCGGCCGCGCCCATCAGAAATCGACTTCGATGGCTGAACCCCGCCGGACGGCAATCTCCACGACTGCAGAGGCGACCGCCAGATCCTGCAGGCCGACACCGGTGCCGTCGAAAAGGGTTATCTCTTCCGCAGACCGCCGGCCGGCATGCATCCCCGTCACCACCTGCCCGATCTCCACGATCGACGCTGCATCCTTGAGCCCGGCGGCCACTGCGTGCTGGCTTTCGCCCAGGGTCACCGCCTGCGCCACCTCGTCGGTGAACACGCTTGCGCTGCCGACCAGTTCCGCTTCCACCTCCTGCTTGCCCACGGTGTCGGTACCCATGCAGGCGATATGCGTGCCGGGCCGCACCTGCGCCGCCTTCAGGATCGGCGCAAAGGACGAGGTGATGGTGATGATGACGTCCGCCTGGGCGCCGAGCCCGTCCAGATCGACGCGCTCGAACGGCAGGCCGCGCCGGGACGCGACATCTTCCAGCTTCGTCAGCATGTCCGGCTCCACATTCCAGCCGACGATCTTCTCGAAGGGGCGTTGCTCCAGCGCCGCTTCCAACTGGAACGTCGACTGGTGTCCTGCACCGACGATGCCCAGCACACGGGAATCCGCGCGCGCCAGATATTTGATGGAAATGGCCGACGCGGCCGCCGTGCGCAGGGCCGTCAACAGGTTGCCGCCGACGATGGCGCGGCACCGGCCGGTATCGGCGTCGAACAGGAAGACGGTCGACTGGTGGTTCGTCAGGCCCTGGGAAAGGTTGCCCGGCCAGAAGCCGCCCGATTTAAGGCCGAGAGCCAGGCTTTCGGCATCGAAGCCGGACTTGAAGCCGTAGAGGGCTTCGGCATGGCCGAGCGCCTCGCGCACGACCGGAAAGTTGCGCGCCGTGCGCCGCGCCATGGAAGCGAAGACGCCCTCCACGGCCTTGAAGCAGTCTGCCGGCCCGATGAGGCCGGCAATGTCGCGTTCGGGTACGATGATCAATTCGAGTGCTCCGCTCAATAGGCCTTGCCGCGCGCCGAGACAGGCCACACGGTTTCGACGACGCCGTTGCGCACGCCGACATACCAGTCGTGGACATTGCAGGTGGGGTCGCAATGGCCGGGCACGAGCTTCAGTTTTTCGTTTATCTTCAAGACGCCGTGCGGATCTTCGATGACGCCATGCTCGTCCGAGCATTTGACGTATTTCACATCGTCGCGCCCGTAGATGAACGGCAATCCGGAATCCACCGATTGCGCCTTCAGGCCGGCATCGCAAATGGCCTTGTCGGGCTTGGCGTGGCTCATCACGCTGGTCAGGATGAAGAGCGCGTTTTGCCATTCGCCCTTGTCGATGCGCTGTCCATCCTTGTCGTGAATGCGCCCGTAGTCTGCGTCCATGAAGGCATAGCTGCCGCACTGCAGCTCGTTATACAGGTTCGAGTTGCTTTCGAAATAATAGCTGCCCGTGCCGCCGCCGCTGACGATTTCCGGGTCCAGCCCTTCCGCCTTGAGGGCTTCCACCGCGTCGCGCACCTGTGCGATGGCGGCGTCCAGCTTGGCCTTGCGCTCCGCAAAGCTGTCGATGTGCTGCATGGCGCCCTGATAGGCCTGTATGCCGGTAAAGCGCAGGCCGGGCGCCGCGGCGATGGCGCGCGCGATCTCCAGGACCGCCGGGGTCGTGGTGACGCCGCAGCGCCCTGCCCCGCAATCGATCTCGATGAAGCAATCCAGAACGGTGCCGTTGCGCTGTGCCGCCTCTGACAGGTCGGCGACATTGGCGACATCGTCGACGCAGACGATGACGCGGCCGCCGTGCAGCGGCAGGCGTGCCAGCCGTTCGATCTTGGCCGGATCGCGCACCTGGTTGGAGACGAGCACATCCCTGATGCCGGCCCGCACGAAGACTTCCGCTTCCGAAACCTTCTGGCAGCAGACGCCGATGGCGCCGCCCAGCTCCTGCTGCAGGCGCAGCACGTCGACGGACTTGTGCATCTTGCCATGCGCGCGATGCGCCATGCCGTGCGCCTTGGCGTAGTCGCCCATCTTGCGGATGTTGGCCTCCAGCGCGTCGAGGTCCAGGATCAGGCAGGGTGTCTGGATCTCATCCGCACTCATGCCCGGCAAGGCGGGAATGTCGTAACCGACCTCGAGGCCGGCGAATTTCGTTTCCGTATCCATGGGTCTCTCCTCAGTGCGCGTTCGGCTGGTTCCATGGCAGCCTGTCGAGATCGACATTGCCGCCAGTGATCACGACGCCGACACGCTGGCCAGCGAAAAGCTCTCGGTTCTTCAGTATGGCTGCCAATGGCACGGCGCTGGAAGGCTCCATGACGATCTTCAGCCGTTTCCAGATCAGCTTCATGGCATCGACGATCTCCGTCTCGGTGACGGTGAGGATATCGGTGACGTTGCGGCTGACGAAGTGCCAGGTCAGATCCTTCAGCGGCACCTTCAACCCGTCGGCGATGGTTTCCGGCGCGTCGTCGGCGATGATGTGTCCGGCCTTGAAGCTTCGGTAGGCGTCGTCGGCCTGCTCCGGTTCGGCGGCATAGATGCGGATCTGCGGGGCCAGCGTGGACAGGGTCAGGCAGGTGCCGGACACCATGCCGCCGCCGCCGATGGGCGCGATGACGGCGTCGAGCCCGTCGACCTGTTCGTTGAGTTCCAGTGCGCAGGTGCCCTGGCCGGCGATGACGCGCGGATCGTTGTAGGGGTGGACGAACTCGGCCCCCGTACGCGCCACGACCTCGGCGAAGACGGCCTCGCGCGAGCTGGTCGACGGTTCGCACTCCACTACCTCGGCGCCGTAGCCGCGCACGGCATCCTTCTTGGCCTGTGGCGCGGTGCGCGGCATGACGACGGTGCACGGGATACCCCGCCGCCCGGCTGCATAGGCCAGGCATGTGCCATGGTTGCCGGACGAGTGGGTCGCAACGCCGCGCGCCGCCTGTCCGTCGCTGAGGCCGAACACGGCATTGGATGCGCCGCGTGCCTTGAAGGCCCCGGCCTTCTGCATGTTCTCGCACTTGAAGAAAAGGCTGGCGCCGGCCAGGCCGTCGATATGCTGCGATGTCAGGACCGGCGTCCGATGAATGTAGGGTGCGATACGCTCGCGCGCGGCGAGCATGTCACGATAGCTGGGTATGGTCATTCTTCTGTTCCCCGTCAGGCGGCGAGCCGGTCTTCGGCGGTTTGCGTGCTGCGATAATGCTCCTGTGCGGCGGCGACCCCGCTGCCCAGCGTAACGGGCAATCCAAGATCGGCCATCGCCATCTCGGCCGTAGCTATGCCGGACAGGGCCATGACGTCGCTGAGGCTGCCGAGATGCCCGATACGGAACAGCCTGCCCGATACTTCGCCGAGCCCGACGCCGAAGGCGACGTCGTATTTGGCGCTGGCATGGGCCACCAGCCGCGTCGCGTCGAAGCCCTGCGGCGTCATGACGGCGGTGACGGTATCGGAGGCGATCTCCGGCCGCCTGGCGCAAAGCGGCATCGCCCAGGCCCTTGCCGCCGCGCGCACACCTTCGGCGATCCGTCGATGCCGGGCATAGACGTTGTCGAGCCCCTCCGTCAGCAACAACTCGGTCGCCAGCTTCAGGCCGTTCAGCAGGCCGACACTGGGTGTATAGGGATAGGCGCCGTCGGCGTAGCGCGCGCGCATGTCGGCGATATCGAAGAAGGTGCGCGGCAATTTCGCATCCGTCATCGCGTCCATCGCACGTTGCGAACAGGCGACTATGGCAAGGCCAACGGGCAGCATGAAGCCCTTCTGCGAGCCGGTGACGGCGATATCGACACCCCATTCGTCCATCCGGAAGTCCATGGATGCGATGGAACTCACCCCATCGACGAAAAGCATCGCCGGATGACCGGCGGCGTCCAGCGCACGCCGAACGGCGGCGATGTCCGAGCGAACGCCGGTGGCCGTCTCATTGTGCGTGGCAAGAACGGCCTTGATGCGATGCTGCCTGTCGGCGCGCAAGCGTGCCTCGTAGGCCTCGACCGGCAGGGCGTTGCCCCAGGACTCTTCCACCAGCTCGACCTCGAGGCCGTGGCGGCGACACATGTCGATCCAACGATGGCTGAACATGCCGTAGCGGGCCGCCAGCACCGTGTCGCCGGGGCTGAGCGTGTTGGTGATCGCCGTCTCCCAGCCGCCGGTTCCGGTAGACGGAAACACGAAGACTTCGGCCGAGGCGCCCCTGATGACCTTTCGCACACCGGCAAGCGCCGGGTGCAGGATTTCGGCGAAGCGCGGCGACCGATGGTCGAGCGTCGGCATATCCGCTGCACGGCGCAGCACTTCCGGCATGTTGGTCGGGCCGGGTATGAAAACGGGGTTCTGCATGTACATCGGCAAACGCCCTCCTCGACGATGCATGAAGCCTAACACCCAGGATCGACGTTGGAAATTTTCTTGAAAAATATTTTCATTTACGTCAGTCCGAGAATTTATTAAGCATTATCAGTTGGTTGTAATTTTTCAGCGCCGGGGGCGGCAATGCCGGGTGAAATCAGGAAGCGCGGTCGACCGAAGGCCTTCAACGAGCCTGAGGGGGAAACGCGCGTCAAGGCGGTCGACCGCGCGCTCGATGTCCTGGATGCGATCGCGGCATCCGACGGCATCAGCCTCAGCCGTCTGGCCGGCGCGTTGGACGAGTCCGTCGCAACCATCCATCGCGTGCTCGGAACGCTGGAGCGACGCGACTTCGTGGAATGCGGCACGGAGGATCAGCTTTGGCGCGTGGGGAGCGGCGCCTTCCGGCTCGGCTCGTCGTACCTGCGCCGCACAAGCGTGGTGGAGCAGAGCCGCCCGGCGCTTCACCAGTTGATGCAGGTCTGCGGCGAAACCGCAAATCTCGGAGTGGAGAAAGAGGGCTTTGTGCTGTTCCTCAGCCAGGTGGAAACGCATGAGGCGATCCGCGCCTTCTTTCCGCCGGGGACGCTGTCTCCGTTGCATGCGTCCGGTATCGGCAAGGCGCTGTTGTCCACCTACGACGCGCCGCGCTTCGAGTCATTCTGCGCCATGGCGCCCATGGCGCGCTTTACCGCGAAGACGTTGACGAAAGCCGAGGATCTGGCCCGCGACATCACGCTGACGCGGCAGCGCGGATTTGCCGTTGACGACGAGGAGAAATCGCCCGGCATGCGCTGCGTTGCCGCGCCGATCCGCAACCATCACGGCGAAGCCGTTGCCGGCATCTCCGTATCCGGGCCGACGCACCGCATGGGCGCGGAGCGCCTGGATCACATCGGAGCCCATGTGAAAGCCGCCGCGACAGAGGTGTCGCGGCGGCTCGGTCATGCCTGATCTTGTGGGGTGTCAGCTACCTTCGTACCAGGCTACGAGGCGCTGACGCTCTTCCGGCGTCATGGCGGTGATGTTGCCCGGCGGCATGGCATGGCTGCGCCCGGCCTGCACGTAGATTTCCCGTGCATGCTCGGCGATCGCTTCGCCGCTGTCGAGCAGCACGCCCTTGGGCGCGCGATGGACGCCCTCCCACACCGGTTCTGCGGCGTGGCACATGGAGCAGCGTCCCATGACCGTCGTCCTGACGGTGTCGAACTCGCCGGAGGCCATCAGCGTTTCGGCCCGCGCCGACACCCTCTCCTGTCCGGTCAGGATCGACGGCGCGGTCGACAGCCACATGATGACGATGAACAGCACGGCGGAAGCGCACCAGGTCCAGTGCGGTTTGGCACCGGTGGCGTGCATCGTGTTGAAATAGTGCCTGATCAGGACGCCGATGATGAAGACGAGCGAAGCGATGACCCAGTTGAATTCCGTGCCGTATGCCAGCGGATAGTGGTTCGACAGCATCAGGAAGATGACGGGCAGCGTCAGGTAGTTGTTGTGCGTGGAACGCTGCTTTGCGATGCGGCCGTATTTCGGGTCCGGCTTGCGGCCCGCCTTCAGGTCGGCCACCACGATCTTCTGGTTCGGGATGATAATCAGGAAGACGTTGGCCGACATGATCGTCGCGGTGAACGCGCCGAGATGCAGCAGCGCGGCCCGCCCGGTGAACAGATGTGTGTAGCCGTAGGCGACGCAGACCACGACCGCGTAGAGCAGCAGCATCAGTGCCGTGTCGTGCCGCCCCAGCGGGGATTTGCAGAGCTGGTCGTAGATCACCCAGCCGAGCGCCAGCGATCCCATCGAGATGAGGATCGCGACGGGCACCGAGACGTCCAGCACGTTGCGGTCGATCAGGAACAGGTCGGCCCCGGTGTAGTAGACCACGGCCAGCAGGAAGAAGCCCGACAGCCAGGTGGCGTAGCTTTCCCATTTGAACCATGTCAGGTGCTCCGGCAGGTTGGCAGGGGCCACCAGATACTTCTGGATGTGGTAGAAGCCGCCGCCATGCACCTGCCACTCCTCGCCGTAGGCGCCCACCGGAAGGCCTTCGCGCTTGCGCAGCCCGAGATCCAGGGCGATGAAGTAGAAGGACGAGCCGATCCAGGCGATGGCCGTCACCACGTGAAGCCATCGGGCGGCGAAGGCCAACCATTCCCAGAAGATCGCGAATTCGTACACAGGCACCCCCTCTCGGCTAGGACGCACACTCTACGCCGTCGTCCCGTCAACGAAATCATGCCGCATTCGGGATGACTTTCAAACGAAAGACGAAAATGATAGCGGCCAAGTCTGCATGAGGGAGGAACGTGCCGGATGATCTATCTCGACAATGTCGCCGTCTTCGTCCGCGTCGTGGAACTGGGAACGCTGTCTGCCGCCGGACGAGACCTGCGCATCTCACCGGCCGTCGCTTCCCACAGGATCAAGGAGCTCGAGAAGCATCTGGGCGTACGCCTCTTCAACCGCACGACCCGGCAGGTCAGCCCGACCGAGCATGGCCGCGCCTTTTATGACGGAGCCAAGAAGGTTCTGGATGCGGTCGCCGAGGCGGAGGCCAACGTGGCTTCGCTGTCCGACCAGCCGCGCGGCGTGATCAGGGTAACGGCCCCGCTGGGATTCGGCCGCCGGTTCATTGCCTCCGGCATCCCCGAATTCCATGATCGCTTTCCGCAGATCGAGGTGCGGCTGCGCCTGTCGGACCACAATGTGGATATGATGAAGGAGGGCATCGACCTCGCCTTCCGGCTTGGCCTCATGGAGGATTCGAGCCTGCGGATGCGCGGCATACTGGAGTGCGAGCGCCTGCTCGTCTCATCGCCCGATTACCTGGCGCGCAAGGGGGTGCCCGACAGGCCAGCCGCGCTGGTTGCCGACGGGCACGAATGCCTGCTGCTCCGCTTTCCCGGATCGCGCGAATTCTTCTGGACGCTGCACGGGCCCGACGGCCCGGAGAAGGTGGAGGTGAGCGGGCCGTTCGATTCGGACGACGGCGACGTGCTGACCGACTGGGCGCTGGCCGGGCGCGGCATCGCGATGAAGCCTCGTTTCGAGGTGGAGGCCCATCTGCGCTCCGGCCGGCTGTGCGCGGTTCTGCCGGCGGCCCCGCCGCCGCCCGTGCAGCTTGCGGCGGTCTATCCGCATCGCAAGTTCCAGGACCCCAAGTTGCGGCTGTTTCTGGATTTCATGGTGGCGCGCTGCCAGCGCCTGGTGCGCGATGCGCTGGCCCCGGCGCAGGAGTAAGCCGTCAACTGCCCCGGTAGGTGGCGTAGCTGAACGGAGAGATCAGCAGCGGCACGTGGTAATGGGCCGCCTCCGCCATGCCGAAGCGGATCGGCACCAGATCCAGGAAAAGCGGCTCCGCAAGACCCGGCGCGGTCCGCCGCAGGTAATCGCCGGCATGGAAGAGCAGCTCGTACGCGCCGGCGGCAAAATCGGCGCCGGCCAGGATGGGCCCGTCGCATCGGCCATCATCATTGGTGACGACCGTCTTCAGGTGGACGCGGCGATCCCCGTCCAGCCGGAACAGGTCTATGCCCATGCCGGCGGCCGGACGTCCGGTCGCCGTATCCAGCACATGCGTCGTCAACCGTCCTGTCGTATCGGCCATGGGACTCCCTCTTTTCTGACCCGCGTCGGGCAACCTAGCGCCGGAACCGGTACGCCATGGATGCCGGGCGGCAGTAAAGACTTTCAAATACACGGGGGTGAATGCAACCGGCCGCGCTATTCTAACCTCGATTCCCGTGGAATGGAGAGGACGATATGGGCATGGCCGACCGTTACGTACGCAACATGCGGGGTTATGGACCCAACCCGCCGGATGCGCGCTGGCCGGGGGGCGCGAAGGTGGCCGTATCCTTCGTCGTCAACTACGAGGAAGGCGGCGAAAACAACGTGCTGCACGGGGATGCCGCTTCGGAGGCCTTCCTGTCCGAAATCGTCGGTGCGGCGCCATGGCCGGGCAAGCGCCACTGGAACATGGAATCCATCTACGAGTATGGCGCGCGGGTCGGATTCTGGCGGCTGCATCGGCTGTTTACGCAGAGTGCCGTGCCGGTGACCGTCTATGGTGTCGCCACCGCCCTCGCCCGCTCGCCCGGGCAGGTCGAGGCGATGAAGGCCGCCGACTGGGAGATCGCCTCGCACGGGCTGCGCTGGATCGACTATCGCGACCATGCCGAGGCGGACGAGGCGAAGGATCTGGCCGAGGCGATCCGGCTGCATGCCGAAGTCGTGGGCGAGCGTCCCGAAGGGCTGTATCTCGGACGGACGTCGAGCTGGTCCGTGCGGCTTGCCGCGGCCGAGAAGGGTTTCCTGTGGATATCGGACACCTATGACGACGACCTGCCCTACTGGCTCGACCATGACGGCCACGGAAACGGCATCGACCCGCAGCTCGTGCTGCCCTACACGCTCGACGCCAACGACATGCGCTTCGCCACGGCGCAGGGGTTCAACACGGGCGAGCAGTTCTTCACCTATCTCAAGGATGCCTTCGACACGCATTATGCGGAAGGCGCGGAAGGCCGCCCGTCGATGATGACGGTCGGCCTGCATTGCCGCCTGATCGGGCGGCCGGGCCGCTTCGCCGCACTCAGGCGCTTCGTCGATTATGTCAAGGGCCACGAGGACGTCTGGATTGCCCGGCGCATCGACATCGCCCGCCATTGGATGAGCGAACATCCCTATCGGGCGCCGGCCCTGCGCCCTTCGCGGATGACGCGCGAGGACTTCGTGAGCCGCTTCGGCTCGATCTACGAGCACTCGCCCTTCATTGCCGAGCGGGCTTTCGACCTGGAGCTCGGGCCTGCGCACGACGGCGCCGTCGGCCTTGCCAACGCCCTGGCCCGCGCCTTCCGCTCCTCCAGCGCGGAGGAAAGGCTGGGCGTTCTGCAAGCCCACCCCGATCTTGCGGGCAAGCTCGCCGCGGCCAAGCGGCTGACCGCCGAATCGACGCGCGAGCAGGCATCGGCCGGGCTGGACGCCCTGACCGACGACGAGAGGGCACGGTTTACGCAGCTCAACGAAGCCTATGTGTCGAAGTTCGGCTTCCCCTTCATCATCGCCGTCCGGGACCATGACAAGGCCTCGATCCTCTCGGCCTTCGAGCACCGTCTGGCGAACGACCGCGATAGCGAACTGGCCACCGCCTGCAGGCAGGTGGAGCGGATCGCCAGCCTGCGTCTTAAGGAGATCCTACCGCAATGAACGGAAAGACGATGAACCGGAACTATTACGCGCCCACCGGCGGGCTGCCGCCGCAGACGCAGTTGCTGACCGACCGGGCGGTGTTCACGCAGGGCTATGCCGTCATTCCGAAGGGCACGATGAGCGATATCGTGACCAGCTTCCTGCCGCATTGGAGTAAGACCCGGCTGTGGGTGCTGTCTCGGCCCATGTCCGGCTTCGCCGAGACGTTCTCGCAGTATATCATGGAAGTTCAGCCGGGCGGCGGTTCCGACCGGCCCGAAACCGACCCGGAAGCCGAGGGCGTGCTTTTCGTGGTCGAAGGCGAGATCACCGTCGACGTCGATGGGCAAACCCATCGCATGCATCCCGGCTGCTACGCCTATCTGCCCCCCTCCAGCAACTGGACCCTGTCCAATGCCGGGGCCTGCGTCGCCCGGTTCCATTGGGTGCGCAAGGCCTACGAGGCGGTGGATGGCATCGACGTGCCGGAACCGCTGTTTTTGGACGAAGCCGCGATCGCGCCGACACCCATGCCCGGCACGGACGGCAAGTGGGCGACCACGCGGTTCGTCGATCCTGCCGACCTTCGGCACGACATGCATGTCACCATCGTCACGCTGCAGCCCGGCGCGGTCATTCCGTTCGCCGAAACGCACGTCATGGAGCACGGGCTCTACGTGCTGGAAGGAAAGGCCGTCTATCACCTGAACCAGGACTGGGTCGAGGTTGAAGCCGGCGACTACATGTGGCTGCGCGCCTTCTGTCCGCAGGCCTGCTATGCGGGCGGACCGGGCAATTTCCGCTACCTGCTGTACAAGGACGTCAACCGCCACATGCCTCTGCCGCGTCGAGGTCGGGCATGACCCGCGTCGTTACGGCCAGGCCGCTGACGCGTGCCGCCTTCGCACCCTATGGCGATGTGCTGGATACCGACTGGGCAAACCATTATCCGATCAATGCCGGGCGCTGCGAGCGCTTCCACGAGTTGGCGCGGGTGGACGTCATCGGCGAGGACGCACGAGCCATTCTGTCGATCTTCCGGGGCACACCCTACACGATGCCGCTGACGCTGACGCTCGTGGAGCGACACCCGCTCGGCAGCCAGGCCTTCATGCCCCTGGACGGACGCCCGTTCCTGGTGGTGGTCTGCCCGGACGAGGGCGGCCGGCCCGGCCGGCCGGAAGCCTTCCTGACGGCGCCGGGGCAAGGGGTCAACTATCATCGCAACGTCTGGCACGGCGTCCTGACGCCGCTTCAGAAACCCCAGAACTTCATCGTGGCCGATCGGGGCGGAAGCGGCAACAATCTGGAAGAGTTCACCCTGGACGAGCCTTTCACGATCGAGCTGCCGGAGGGCACACAAAATGAACAGTGAGATGATCGACCGGCTGTTCGACGTGATCGAGCAGGACATCGTGCCGAAGACGCGCGTCGGCGTCGCGGCCGGCAACAAGGTGTTCGGGGCCGCGATCCTGCGCAAGGACGATCTTTCGGTCGTGGTGGCCGAGACCAACAACGAGCTTGAAAACCCGCTTTGGCATGGCGAGATGCATGCGCTGAAGCGCTTCTACGAAATGCCGAAGGCAGACAGGCCCGATACGCGCGACTGCGTCTTCCTGTCGACGCACGAGCCCTGCACCCTCTGCCTGTCGGCGATCACCTGGGCGGGTTTCGACAATTTCTCCTATTTCTTCAGCCACGAGGATTCGCGGGATGCCTTCGCCATCCCGCACGACCTTGCCATCCTGAAGGAGGTGTTCGGGCTGGAACCGGGTGGCTACCGCCGTACGAACGCCTACTGGACGAGCACCGCCCTCGCCGGTGCCGTGCAGGCTGCCCCCGACGGGGCGCGGGCGCGGCTACAGGCTCGCGCGGATGAGGTTCGCGCGACATACGATAGCCTGTCGGAAACCTATCAGGCGTCCAAGGCGGGCAACGACATTCCCCTGTCGTAAAGACTTTCAAACCGTTCCACGGAAATGCGCAGGCCGATCCGATAGTAGGCTCGCCGCGATCGTCCCTGCCCCAAAACAAAAAAACAGGGGGCATGGCCGAGATGCGCCGCAAGGCGCATCATGATCAGGACAAACAGGGGAGGACCGTTCCTGATGACCCCCAATTCCATTGGCGCCGGCGCCGCCGACAAGCAGGCGGGCGTTCACCCCGTCGACGAGATGCTGCCGGCCCCCAAGCTGTTCACGCTGGGCCTGCAGCACGTACTGGTCATGTATGCCGGCGCGGTTGCCGTGCCCCTCATCGTCGGGCGCGCCCTGCAGTTGACGCCGACGCAGGTTGCCTTGCTGATTTCGGCGGACCTGTTCGTCTGCGGCATCGTCACCCTCATACAATCCCTGGGGGCGACACGCTGGTTCGGCATCAAGATGCCGGTGATGATGGGCGTCACCTTCGCGGCGGTCGGCCCCATGGTGGCCATCGGCACGGCCAATCCCGGCGTGGACGGCGCACGCATGATCTTCGGCTCGATCATCGCAGCCGGCTTCATCGCCATCTTTCTGGCGCCGCTGGTTGCGCGCATGCTGCGCTTCTTCCCGCCGGTGGTGACGGGCTCCATCATCCTCGTCATCGGCGTGACACTGATGCGCGTCGGGATCGACTGGGTGTTCGGAATCCAGCGCGGTCCCACCGCTCCGCAGATCGTGGATCCTGCCCACGCAGCATGGCTTCAGGCAGCCGCCGCCAACGCTCCGGCGATGCCGGACGGGCTCACGCTGGCAGCGACGGTGGACAACCCGGCCTATGCCCAACCCTCGCATATCGCCATTTCGGCACTGGTGCTGGCCGTGGTGCTGCTGATCGCCCGCTATGGCCGGGGCTTCCTGTCCAACATCTGCGTGCTGATCGGCATCGTGCTCGGCGGTGTCGTCGCGGCGCTTGCCGGCATGATGGACTTTTCCCACGTGGCCGGCGCCGGCTGGTTCGCCTTCGTGACGCCCTTCAGCTTCGGCACACCTATCTTCCAGCCGGTCATGATCGCGACGATGGTGCTGGTGATGATCGTGACGCTTATCGAATCCACCGGCATGTTCCTGGCCCTGAGCGACCTGACGGGGCGCAAGCTGACGCGGCCCATGCTGGAGGCCGGCTTGCGGACGGACGGGCTGGGAACGGTCATCGGCGGCATCTTCAACACCTTCCCCTACACGTCCTTCTCGCAGAATGTCGGGCTTGTCGGTGTTACCGGCATCCGATCGCGTTATGTCTGCGCGGCCGGCGGCATCATCCTGATAGGCCTCGGGCTCGTTCCCAAGATGGGCGCGCTGGCCGAGGCCATCCCGACTTTCGTCCTGGGTGGGGCGGGCATCGTCATGTTCGGCATGGTCGCGGCGACGGGCGTGCGCATTCTCGGCGCGGGGGCGGACTTTGCCCACAACCGTCACAACATGTTCATCGTCGCGGTCAGCCTCGGCTTCGGCATGATCCCGATGGTCGCGCCGCATTTTCTGATGTGGATGCCGCATGCCCTGCACCCGCTGATCGAATCCGGCATCCTGTTGGCCAGCATATCGGCCGTTGCGCTGAATGCGTTCTTCAACGGCGCCGGGGCGACGGAAGAGGACCTGCGCGCCGCTGCGCAGGTGGCGGAACACTGATCGCCGCGGGGCAGTTGATAGCATAATCCTCTAGAGCTATATTGGCTTTACTAAGCTACCGGAGCCATCATGCTGCAACTGTCCCGCGAAACCGAAAACCTTGCCCGGCGCGTTGCCATCATGGTCGGTCGCCGGCCGGAGGATCTTATCCAGAGCATACTTGAGCGCGAAGCACGGGAACTGGGGATGCTTGCGCAACAAGCCCCCATGCGCAAGGCGGCTGTCGAGGAGCTCCTGGAGTTTGGCCGACGCGCAGCGAAGAGACCGGTTCTGGATAACCGCCCGCTTCAGGAGATTGTCGACGACATCAATAAGCTATGATCGTCGTCGACACATCGATAGTCATTTCGATTTTCGAGCAGGAATTTGATGGTCCGGAGTTTGCAGGGATCATCGCTTCCGAGCAGAATCTACTGATGTCTTCAGTTAATGTACACGAATCAGCAGTTGTGTTGCTCTCTCGGCGCGGTAAAGAGAACGCCGATGAGTTGATCGAATTCCTCCGGGTAAGCAAGATCGATGTGGTGCCGTTCGACCTTCGGCAAGCTCGTGTCGCCTCCGAAGCATATGCGCGGTTCGGCAAGGGCAGCGGCGCGAAAGCGCAATTGAACCTGGCGGACTGTGCCGCCTACGCTCTGGCAACGGCTTACTCTGCGCCGTTGCTGTTCAAGGGCAATGATTTCACGCATACGGATCTGAAACTGTATCGTTGAGCATTGCGCTGCCTTTCAGTGCCGTGCCGCCGACATAGGTTTCGACGATGGCGCGGTCGTCGCCCATCGTCTGCAGGATGAACAACTCATCCTCCAGGCGGCGGGCACGCTCCGCCCGCAACGCCATGGCGGGCGTCGCCGCCGGATCGAGAACCACGATGTCGGCGGCGCTGCCATCGGCCAGCGTCCCGATCTCGTCCGCCAGTCCCAGCGCCAGCGCATTGCCGCGCGTCGCCTTGTGGAACCCGGCGAGGATGCCGAGCTTGTCGCCGCGCAGCTGCCGCACGTCATAGGCCGCAGCCAGCGTGCGCAGCATCGAATAGGACGTCCCCCCGCCGATGTCGGTGGCGATGGCGCTGACGATCCCGCGTTGTTCCAGCGTGCGCCCCGCGAACAGGCCGGAGCCGAGAAACAGGTTGGAGGTCGGACAGTGGACGGCCCGCGCGCCGCTCTCCGCCATGCGCTCGATCTCCCGGTCTTCCAGATGGATTGCGTGGGCCAGATGCAGGCGCGGCGAGAGGAGGCCGACTTGCTCATAGATGTCGAGGTAATCGCGCGCTTTCGGATAAAGCGACAGCGTATAGTCGATCTCGGCGCGGTTTTCGGACAGGTGCGTCTGCACGATGCAGTCGGGGTGCTCGCGCGCAAGGGCGCCGGCGGCCTCGAGCTGATCCTGCGTCGACGTGATCGCGAAACGCGGCGTAATGGCATAGCGAAGCCGTCCGCGCCCATGCCACCGGCCAATCAGGGCCTTGCTCTCGTCGTAGCTGGACTGCGCGGTATCCAGGACACCGTCCGGCGCATTGCGGTCCATCATCGTCTTGCCGGCGATCAGGCACATGTTCCGCGCCTCGGCAGCCCCCATCAGCGCATTCACGGAGGTCATGTGGCTGGACCCGAAGGCCAGCGCCGTCGTGGTGCCGTTGCGCGCGAATTCGTCCAGGATGAACTCGGCCATCCGTTCGGCATGGGCCATGTCGGCGAAACGCCCTTCCTCCGGGAACATATAGGTATTCAGCCAGTCGAGAAGCTGCTCTCCCCAACTGGCCACCACCTGGACCTGCGGGAAATGGATATGCGCATCGATGAAGCCCGGCATCAGGATATGTGGGCGATGATCGACAACCCTGGCATCGCTTGCGTCCACATCGGAGAAACCGCCGCTGGCGACGATACGCCCATCCTCGACCAGGATCGCGCCGTCCTCGATCCAACGATGACTGTCGGAGTCCGTCTCCGGATCGCCATGGAAATCAAGCAGGCGTCCGCGAAGCAGTATCTTCATGGTTCTTGTCCTTCTGTTCCGCGGGGCCGAACAGCCCCATCAATTCGGCTGCGGTGAATGCGGCGATGACTTCGGGCCGCTTGTCACGGGAGAAGCCCGCACCGATTGGACAGGTCAGTTCCTTGTCCGACAGGCCGGGCACGGACCGGCGCAGCCATGAGCGAAAGCCGGCCCGCTTGGTGGAAGAGCCGATCATCCCGACATAGGCCGCATCCCCTCGCCCCAACGCCTCCGCAGCCAGGAGAAAGTCGAGGGCGTGGTCGTGCGTCAGGATCACGTAGGCTGCGTTGGCGGGCGCTGTCCGGATATGAGCCTCCGGGATCGGCGTCAGCACACGTTCGACTTCGGGCGGCAGCAGCGATAGTTCCTCGGCACGTGGATCGATGACGCGGAAGGCGACGGGAAGCAGCGAGAGCGCCCGCGCAAGCGCCCGTCCGACATGTCCGGCGCCGAAGATCAGCACTGTCGGCCGCCTCGGCGCGGGGGTCTCCCCGCCGTCGGTGACGGACAGTTGCAGCGTCACATGCCCGCCGCAGCACTGGCCGATGGCGGGCCCCAGCGGAACCTCCATCCGCATTGCGCCGCCGCCGGACGCCAGGAGGCGCCGGGCTTCCGCGATGGCCATATATTCCAGCTGTCCGCCGCCGATGGTTCCGTCCAGCCGGGCGGCATGCACGTCCATGAAGGCGCCCGCTTCGCGCGGAGCAGAGCCACGGACGTGCGCGATGGTGACGCGGACGAACATGTCATGCACCGCGCTTCATCCGGTCGATGGCCATCAGCACCCGTTCCGGCGTTGCCGGCGCATCGAGCCGCGGGCAGGTCCGATAGGCTCCGAACGATGCGACGGCCATGCCGATGGCCTCGAAAACCGATATGCCCAGGCAGAAGGGAGGCTCGCCCACGGCCTTGGAGCGCTTGATCGACCGTTCCTTGTTGACCGACCAGTCGGCCAGCGCGACGTTGAAGACCTTGGGGCGGTCGGAGGCCAGCGGGATCTTGTAGGTGGACGGCGCATGCGTGCGCAGTTCGCCCTCAGCGTTCCACCACAACTCTTCGGAGGTGAGCCAGCCGGTTCCCTGCACGAAGGCCCCCTCGACCTGCCCCTTGTCGAGGGCCGGGTTCAGCGACTTGCCGACATCGTGCAGGATGTCCGCGCGCTCGATCACGTATTCGCCCGTCAGGCTGTCGACCGACACGTCCGCTACGGCCGCACCGTAGGAGAAATAATAGAAGGGCCGGCCCTGCCCCGTTTGCCTGTTCCAGTGGATCTTGGGCGTCTTGTAGAAGCCGGCCGCCGAAAGCTGGATGCGCGCCATGTAGGCGGCGCGGATGAAAGCATCGAAGCGCATCAGCCGCGCCCCCAGCACCACGCCGGCCGGCGTCAGCGCGAACTCGTCCGCCGTGACGTCGTAGGCCTCCACGGCGAAGGCGCGCAGCCGGTCTATGATCTGCCGGCAGGCGTCTTCTGCCGCCATGCCGTTCAGGTCTGTTCCAGAGGACGCCGCCGTCGCCGATGTGTTCGGCACCTTGTCTGTTTGGGTTCTCGTAATGAGGATGCGGTCGATGTCGACCTGGAAGGCATCGGCAACCACCTGGGCGACCTTGGTATGCAGTCCCTGCCCCATTTCGCAGCCGCCATGGTTCAACTGGATCGAACCATCGGAATAGACGTGCACCAGCGCCCCCGCCTGGTTGAACCATGTCGCGGTGAAGGAAATGCCGAACTTGACCGGCACCAGCGCGATGCCGCGACGGATGACGCCGCCGCGTGCGTTGTTATCCAGAATGGCCTGGCGACGCGCCTGATAATCGCTGCTGGCCTCCAGTTCGTCGATCAGGCGCGGCAGGATCTGGTCTTCGATCGTCTGGTGATAGGGCGTCGACTGGCCGTTCTCGTACAGGTTGCGGCGGCGGACGGCGAGCGTGTCCTGCCCCGTCGCGTAGGCGATCTCCTCCACGATACGCTCCGCGGCGATGATGCCCTGCGGCCCGCCGAAGCCGCGAAAGGCGGTATTGGATACGGTGTTCGTCTTCAATGGATGCGAGTTCAGCCGCACATGCGGATAGAAATAGGCATTGTCGGCATGGAACAGCGCCCGGTCGGTGACGGGCCCCGACAGATCCGCAGAGAAGCCGCAACGCGCCGCGTAATCGCCGCTCACGGCCTGGATACGGCCGGTGTCGTCGAAGCCGATCTCGTAGTCGACGACGAAGTCGTGCCGCTTGCCGGTGGCCACCATGTCGTCGTCGCGGTCCGGACGCAGCTTCACCGCACGCTTCAACCGCTTGGCCGCGATGGCGGCAACGCAGGCGAACAGGTTCATCTGCGTTTCCTTGCCGCCGAAGCCGCCGCCCATGCGGCGCACCGAAACGGTGACGGCATGGGCCGGGACGCCGAGTGCGTGCGAGACCATGTGCTGCACTTCCGACGGGTGTTGCGTCGAGACGTGGACGGTGACTTCGGCATCCTCGCCCGGCACCGCCAGCGCGATCTGGCCTTCCAGATAGAAGTGATCCTGTCCGCCGACGACCATGCGTCCGGCCAGCCGGCGCGGCGCGCCGGCCAGCGCGGTATCCACCTCGCCACGCTTGAGCGTCAGCGGCGTCGTAACGTAGGGGTAGCCCGCCGCACGGGCGCTATCGATGTCCAGCGCGTGCGGCAGCTTGCGGTAACGCACCTTCGCAAGCCGTGCCGCACGGCGCGCCAGGTCGCGCGTATCGGCCACGACGGCGAACAGGGGCTGGCCCCAGAACTCGACCGTCTCCGTCGCGAAGATGGGATCGTCGTTCAGGCCGTTCGGCGAAATGTCGTTGACGCCCGGTATGTCGGCTGCCGTCATGACCCAGCGGACCCCTGGTGCGGCCTCGACCGCCGACAGATCCATCGCCTCGATGTGCCCGTGCGCCACGGTGGACAGGCCGAGGCAGGCATGCAGCGTGCCGACGGGCTCCACGATGTCGTCGGTGTATTCGGCCGTGCCGGTGACATGCTTGTGGGCGCTGTCGTGCCGCAGGGACTGATGCACACCGCCGGCGATGCGGTTGGCGATGGCTGCATTGTCGTCCTTCATGCCACCCTCCCCATGATGGTCGCGTCGACGCCGCGATCAAGCCGATGGACATCGCCGGTCCCATGCTCCAGCCAGAAGCGGCGCAAGAGGTTGGCGGCCACGAGAAGCCGGTAGTCCGCGCTGGCGCGCCAGTCCGACAGCGGCGTGAAATCTTCCGGGATGGCGGCCGCCGCCGCCTCGAAGCTGCGCTCGCAGAAGGGCGCGCCGGCAAGGGTGACCTCCGCGCCCGTCGCGCGCTTCGGCGTGCCCGCCATGCCGCCGAAGGCGATGCGCGCCTCTTCGATGATGCCGTCGCTGACGGTGATGCAGAAACCTGCCGCGACGGCCGAGATGTCGGCATGATGGCGCTTCGACACCTTGTAGGCGGAAACGAGGCGTCTTCCCGGCAGGGGCACGTGGATCGTCTCCAGAAATTCGCCCGGGCGCCTGTCCTGCTTCCCGTAGGCGATGAAGAAATCCTCGAGCTTCATGCGCCGGCGCTGTTCGCGATGGCGCAGGGTAATCTCCGCGCCCAGCGCGATCATCAGCGGCGGCGTCTCGCCGATGGGCGAGCCGTTGGCGATGTTGCCGCCGATCGTGCCGGCATTGCGCACCTGCCAGCCGCCGATCCGCGACCAGTAGTCGGCCGCGCCCGGCACCAGCCTGCGGATCGTGTCCTCGGCCTCGCTATAGGTGACGCCGGCACCGATGGTCAGCCACTGGCCATCCTGGGAAACGCCCTTCAATCCGTCGAGGCCGCCGATGAAGATGGCGGGTGCGATCGGCCGCAGGAATTTGGTGACCCACAGGCCGACATCGGTTGCCCCGGCCACCAGCGTAGCCTCCGGCATACCGGCATAGATAAGCGCGAAATCATCGAGATCGGCCGGGACGAGTGCGAGGCCCGATGCGCCTTCCAGCCGCGCGCCGCTGCCAGCCAGCATCGCCAGCTGCGCCTTGATCCCTTCCCTTTCGACCGCGAGCCTGTCGAAGGCCTGGCCACCTGCGGCGGCTGCGGCCAATGCGGCGCGCACGATGCTTTCATATCCGGTACAGCGACAGAGATTGCCTTGAAGCGCGGTCTCCACCGCGACCGCATCGGGCGCGGGATTGCCGAGCCACAGGCCGTATAGCGCCATGACGATGCCGGGCGTGCAGAACCCGCACTGCGAGCCGTGGTGTTCCATCATGGCCAGTTGCACCGGGTGCAGGCCGCCCTCCGAACCCCTCAGATGCTCGATGGTCACGACATGGGTGGCGTGGCAGGACGCCAGGAAACGGATGCAGGCATTGACCGGCTCGTAGACCAGGCGGCCATCCGCCAGACGGCCGACCAGAACGGTGCAGGCGCCGCAATCTCCCTCGGCGCAGCCTTCCTTGGTCCCCGTCAGGCGCTGTTGCCCGCGCAGGAAGTCGAGAAGAGTCGCGTCGGGTGCGCCGTCGCGCACCTCGATATCGCGATCGTTGAGAATGAACCGTATCCCATCGGTCTCGCGCATTCGGCTTCCTCCCATGCTTTACGGTCAGACTAGGCCCGAACGCCCTCTTGCCGACAGGCATGGTTTGGATGAAGACTTTATAGATCGCGTAGAAAATCGCGGACTTCCTGCCACCGGTCGGACAATCGCATGACGCAGATAGACAGCCTCAAACTCTTCATCCGCGTCGTCGAACTCGGCAGTATCACCGCCGGCGGACGCGATGTACGCATGACGCCCGCCGTCGCCTCCAACCGCATCCGCGCGCTGGAGCAGGCATTGGGCATCCAGCTATTCAACCGCACGACGCGCAAGCTCAAGCCGACCGAGGCGGCCCAGCTCTATTACGAACATGCGCGGCGCATCGTCGATGCCGTGGACGAGGCCGACGCGCAGATGGCCGGCTATGCCGGCCGGCCGCGCGGTATCATCCGCGTGGCCGCCCCCCTGGTGGCGGGCAAGTCGATCGTCGGGCCGATCATTCCGGCGTTCGCCGAGGCCTATCCCGACATAGAGCTGCGGGTGCGCCTGACCGACCGGACCATCGACGTCTTCGACGACAGCCTGGACCTCGTCTTCTTCCTGGGCGAGCTGCACGATTCCGGCCTCAGCTGGGCGCATATCGCGGACTGCGACCGCGTCATCTGCGCGGCTCCTTCCTACCTTGCACGACGGGGCGTTCCTGCCCATCCTGAGGACCTGGCCTCACACAATTGCCTGCTGCTGCGCTATCCCCGGTCTACGGAATATTACTGGGTCCTGACCGGCTCGGACGGTCCGCAGAAGATGCTGGTGAAAGGCAGCTTCGACGCGGACGACAGCGGCCTTCTGCTGGAATGGGCGCTGGCCGGGGCCGGCATCGTCAACCGGCCGCGCTTCGAAGTGGCGGCCGACCTTGCCGCGGGCAGGCTGGTGGAACTGCTGGCCGGGCATGCACCACCGCCCGCGCGATTCGGCCTTTTGTATCCCCATAGTCGAATGCGAAACCCGAAGTTGAAGGTATTCGTGGACTTTGCCGTACGTGAAGCGAAGAAAGCCCATCAGCGATTGTTGTCAGTAGACGCGGCTTGATTTTCAATCATCTGTAGAAACTGAGTCCGCGAGTTCTGGTTAATCGCCTTTCCGCGATCTCCGTATTCTCACCCTCACATGAGCGGGATTGAACCCGACACCACCGGGAGGAATGATGGCAGGGAAATGGTTCGACCTCGAGGCATTGGGCACCAATGTCCGCACCGAGGTAATCGCCGGTGTCACCACGTTTTTGACGATGGCGTACATCATCTTCGTAAACCCCGAAATCCTGGCGACCACCGGCATGGACCACGGGGCGGTCTTCGTGGCCACGTGCCTCGCCGCCGCTCTCGGCTCGGCCATCATGGGCCTTTGGGCCAACTGGCCTGTGGCCATGGCTCCGGGCATGGGCCTCAACGCCTTCTTCGCCTTCACCGTCGTCGCCGGCCTCGGCTTCACGTGGCAGCAGGCGCTCGGAGCGGTCTTCATCTCCGGCCTCATCTTCCTGTTCCTGTCCGTGACGGGCATCCGCCGATGGCTGATCGCCGGAATACCGGCTTCCATGCGCAGTGCCATCGCCGCCGGCATCGGTCTGTTCCTGGCCATCATCGCCTTGAAGAGCGCCGGAATCGTCGTCGCCAGCCCGGCCACGCTGATCACGCTCGGCGACCTTACGGCCAGCACCACGCTTCTGGCGATATTCGGCTTCTTCCTCATCGCGGCGCTGGATGCGCTGCGGGTGAAGGGCGCGATCCTGATCGGCATCATCGTCGTCACGCTGGCGGCAATGGTTACCGGTGACGCCACCTTTGCCGGCATCGTCGATCTGCCCCCGTCCTTGGCGCCGACCTTCCTGCAGCTGGATATATGGGGCGCCCTCGGCTTCGGCATCTTCCATGTGGTGCTGGTGATGGTGCTTGTGGAAGTGTTCGACGCCACCGGCACGCTGATCGGCGTCGCCAAGCGCGCCGGCTTGCTGACACAGGGGCCCACCCACCAGAACCCCAACCTCAGCCGCGCCCTCATGGCGGACTCGACGGCCATCCTGGCGGGCTCGATGCTCGGAACATCGTCCACGACGGCTTATGTCGAAAGCGCCTCGGGCGTTCAGGCAGGCGGGCGTTCCGGCCTGACGGCCCTGACCGTCGCCGTCCTGTTCCTTCTGGCCATGTTCTTCTCGCCGCTGGCGGCGGCTGTCCCCGCCGCGGCGACGGCCCCGGCATTGCTGTTCGTGGCCACGCTGATGATGCGCGAACTGGTCGAGGTGGAATGGGAAGACGTCACGACCGCCGCGCCTGCGGCGCTGACGGCGCTGGCAATGCCCTTCACCTATTCGATCGCCAACGGCCTCGCCTTCGGCTTCATATCCTATGCGGTGTTGAAACTGGTGACGGGACGCGGAAGCGAGGTGCATCCCGCAACCTGGATCATCGCCGCGCTCTTCGCCATCAAGTTCGCCTTCTTCGGCGAGTGACATCCGTGGCCGGCGGTCCATTTCGGGCTGCCGGCCGCTCCTCCCCCGACCGGTCGGGCGCTCTATCTTAGCTCTGAACACCGTCGGGGCCCAGAGTTCATGGATATCATCACTTCCCAGCAGATGCGGAGGCTTCTGCCGCTGCTGACCGCCCTTGCGGTAGCCGTGCTGGTGCTCAGCATCTCGGCCATCCTGTATCTCGGTCGGGAAATCTTCGTGCCCTTCGCCCTGGGCATTCTCCTGTCCTTCGTGCTGGCCCCCATCGTGATCGGGCTGCAAAGGCTCAACGTTCCGCGCATCCTCGCTATTTCCGCCGCCATCCTGACGGCGACATGCGCTATCATCGCGCTGATGCTGCTGATCTTCTCGCAGGTCGCCAGTCTGGCAGAAAATCTGCCCGGCTACCGCGCCACGATCCAGCAGAAGCTCGACAGCGTCGCCGAGGGCGAGGCACGGCCGACCGGGCCATACGGGCGCGCGCTTGAGGCGCTGCAGGGCATCGCATCGGACATCGAGAAGATCGGCGGTGGCGGCACCGAAGAGGCGGACAACCCCGGCAGCGCGCGGCCGATGCCCGTGACTATCGTTTCCCCCGGTGGCGGCGCGCTGGCCACCGCCGCGGCCGTCATCTCTCCGCTGGTCGGCCCGCTGACCACGCTCGGCATCGTGATCGTCTTCGCCATTTTCATCCTGCTGCAGCGTGAAGACTTGCGAAACCGCTTCATCCGCCTTGCCGGAACGGACGACCTCCAGCAGACCACGGCAGCCATCGACGACGCGGCACTCCGGTTGTCACGCCTGCTCCTGTTCCAGTTCGGCATGAATGCGGCATTCGGCCTGATCACCGGCGCAGGCCTCTATCTGATCGGCGTGCCGAGCCCGTTCCTGTGGGGCATCCTGGGCGGAATCCTTCGCTACATCCCTTATGTCGGTGGTTTCATAGGCGCCGGATTGCCGATGATGCTGGCCTTCGCGGTGGACCCGGGCTGGAACATGATCCTGTGGACCGCTCTTCTGTACATCGCCGTGGAAACGGCGATGTCCAACATCGTGGAACCCATCCTCTATGGGCATTCGACCGGCCTTTCCCCGGTCGCGATCATCCTTGCCGCGCTGATATGGGCCCTGTTGTGGGGGCCGGTCGGCCTGATCCTCGCGACACCCCTTACGATCTGTCTCGTCGTGCTGGCGCGATATGTGCCGGCCCTGGGCATCATCGACATCATGTTCGGCGACAAGCCGGCACTGTCGCCGCCGCAGATCTTCTACCAGCGGATGCTTGCCGGAGAGCCGCAGGAGGCGGGCCTGCAGGCGCGCGAGTTCCTGCGCGAGCGGGCATTGGTAACCTATTACGACGAGGTGGCGCTGGAAGGCATCAGGCTTGCGCATGACGACGTCGCGCGGCTTGCGGTACAGGGAAAGCGGCTGGAAACCCTGCAGCATGCGGCAATGGCCCTCGTGGACCGCCTAGACAGGGTTGAAAGCCCCCTGCCGCGCGGCGGAGTGGTGCGCACCGAGGCGAAGGCCGCCGTGGAGGCCGCCGGGCCGGACACGGCAGGCGCCCTGGTGGTGCAGCGACCGGAAGACCTCAAGCCGGAATGGCGTGGCGCCCGACCCGTGGTCTGCATATCCGGCAACGATCCGCTCGATGCGACGGTTGCCGCGATGCTGGCCCAGGTTCTGACGCGGCATGGGCTGGCAGCCGAGACGGTGGCATGGGCCGATCTTGCCGAAAACCCGCCCAGCGCCGCCGATGCATCGGAAGTCAGGCTGGTCTGCCTGTCCTTCCTGGAGCCGCTGTCCACCGTTCATCTGCGCATGATGGTGCGACAGGTGCATCGTATCGCCCCGAAGGCGCATGTCTTCGTCGGCATCTGGCGGCAGCGCGACCCCGCCATGGTGGCGCAGCTTTCCACGCGCCTGCATACCGACGCGCTCGTCACCACATTCTCGGCGGCGCTGGTAGCGGCCCAGAAGCTGGCCGCGAAGTAGAACGCCGCTGACCTATTCGACGGGCGCGGCGCTGCCCTCTTCTTCCACGAGCGCCTCGATCTGGCCGAGAAGCTTCATGAAATCCACGGGCTTGGCGTGGTAGTCGTCACAGCCGGCGGCGATCGTCTTTTCCCGGTCGCCGGACATGGCATGCGCCGTCAGGGCAATGATGGGCATGCGCGGCAGGGAGGCGTCGGCGCGGATGGTGCGCGCCGCCGTCCAGCCATCCACGACCGGAAGGTTCATGTCGAGCAGGATGATGTCGGGGTTGGTGATGCGCGCCTTGTCGATACCGTCCTGCCCGTCATGGGCCAGGATGACCTCATATCCCTTGCGTTGCAGACGGCGCGACAGGAAATCCCAGATTTCCTCATGATCCTCTACAAGCAGGATGCGCGTCATTCCGATGTCTCCTTGGCTGGCGAAACGATAACGCGTATCTGGGCGGCAAGCTCCGGCAACTCGATCTCCTTTTTCGCAATGACCTCTTCGGTCTCGGCACGCAGCTTGCGGAATTCTTCCCGCGTAAGGTCTTTCGAGGTCAGGACGATGATCGGCGTCTGCGCCGTTTGCGCGCGTGCGCGTGCGGCCCGGATGAAGGCGAAGCCATCCATCTGGGGCATCACCAGATCCGTCAGGATCAGGTCGGGCGTCTTCTCCGCCAGTGCATCCAGCGCCATCCGTCCATTGGGCGCGGTCATGACCCCATAGCCCTCGCGCTCCAGGAGCTCCCGGGTGCGGGCCAGGAAATCCTCGTCATCGTCGACGGCCAGCACCAGTGCGTTCTCGGCCGTACGGAACCGGTCCATCACCTTGCGCAGATGGCCCCATTCCACGGGCTTGAGCAGATAGTCGGAGGCGCCCAGCGCATAGCCGAGGCTGTGCTCGTCGATCACCGTCAGCATTACCACGGGGATACGGGACAGGTCCGCATCGGCCTTCAGCGCCGACAGCACGGACCATCCGTCCATGCGCGGCATCGTCACGTCGAGAAGGATGACGTCCGGGCGCACCAGCGCCGCCATCTCCAGCCCCGCCAGCCCATCGGCCGCGGTACGCACGAGAAACCCCTCGCGCGTCAGGAAGCGTGCGACGAGCTCGCGTGCATTCGGATCGTCGTCGATGGCCAGGACAACGCCGGAAGCGGCATTCCGCTCCGCCGCGGCGATCGGCTGCATGGCCGGGGCCTCCACCACACTGCTCGTGGCGATGGCGGGAATCTTGATGGTGAAGGTGGAGCCCTCTCCCGGCCGGCTGACGACCGCGATGTCACCGCCCAGCATCTTGGCGAACGCCTTGGTGATGGCAAGGCCAAGCCCTGTGCCGCCGAATTTGCGGGTCGTGGAGGCGTCTGCCTGCGTGAAGCGCTGGAACAGCCGGGCAAGCTCGTCGGGCGTCATGCCGATGCCGTCATCCGCGACCTCGAACACGAGCCAATCCCGCTTGTCCGCCGCCTCGCGCCGCACCCGCAGGACGATCGTTCCATTCTCCGTGAACTTCGCCGCGTTGGACAACAGGTTGATGACGCATTGCCGCAGCTTGACCTGGTCCGTATGCGCCTCGCCCAGATCCGGCGCCGCATCGACGACGAAGCGGTTGCCCTTCTTTTCCATGAGGCTCCCGACAGTGGCCGAGATCTCCTCCACGGCTGTGTCGACCGCGAAGCTTTCGGTAAAGACCTCCATCCGCTCGGCCTCGATCTTCGAGAGATCGAGGACATCGTTGATGAGGCTCAGGAGATGCCGGGCATTGGCGTTGATCTTGCCGAGATCCGCAAGCAGGGACTGCTCGCCCATCTCGGTCACCTCTTCCTCGAGCATCTCGGTATAGCCGATGACGGCCGTAAGCGGCGTGCGAAGCTCGTGGCTCATATTGGCGATGAACTGGCTTTTTGCCCGGTTCGCATTTTCCGCTATGTCGCGTGCCGTTTCCAGCTCGCGCTCCTGCGCGCGTTGGTGCGTTACGTCGGTATTGGTGCCGAACCAGCGCAGGACGGCGCCGTCGGGCCCACGGATCGGCACTGCGCGCGTCAGGAACCAACCATAGGTCTCGTCGGCGCCCCGCAGGGGAAACGTGTCCTCCCATTCGCGCGCCGCGGCGACCGAGGCGTCGAACCCGGATCTGACGCGCTCGATATGGTCGGGATGCACGGCCGCCAACCAGCGATGGTCTCCCATGTCCTCCAGCGAGCGGCCGGTATAGTCGAACCAGCGGCGGTTGTACCAGAAGATGTCCCCGTTCTTTCGCGCCATCCAGGCCATCTGGGGGATGTTCTCGGCCAGCGCCTCGAACTGCGCGTTCGTCTCGCGAAGCCGCGCCTGCCGCCGCAGGGCAAGCCAGGCGAGCGCCAGTGCCGCGACGGCCGCGATGGCGAAGGCTATGCTGGAGATCAGTTCGGCCTGCCGCCGCTCCATCGTTATGGACGCGATCCGCGTCGACGCCCCTTCCTGCACCGTATCGATGATGGCGCGCACGGCATCCATCCGCGCCTTGCCTTCTCCGGACCGGACCATCTCCGCCGCGGCCTCGAAGCCCGAGACTGCGCGGGTCCGCACGGCCTCTGCCGCGAATTGCGTCTGTGCGCCGATGGCGGATCGCATCTCCTCCAACGCCGCACCATCGGCGCCGGCATCGGACCATGCGGTCTCAAGCTGCGATATCTGTGCGCCAAGGGCCGCCAGGGCGCCTTCATAAGGCTCAAGAAAATTCTCCAGCCCGGTGAGGACGTATCCACGCTGTCCGGACTCGATGGAGAGGAGGGTCGACAGAACCTTCTGCGTATCGTCGATCAGGCGCACCTGCGCAGCGATGGCGTCCGTCTTCTGCGAGGATGACCAAGATGTCCACGCAAACAAGGCTATCCCCACCGCCAGCGCGGCGATCGCCGCCTTCTCGAAGCGGCCGAGACGGCCGACAAGGCCGGACATCCCCGTTGCCGAACCATCAACCATGCAATTCGCGCCCGCCCTAGGAAAACCGATGTAGAGGAAGATGGTCGCTTATGCGGTTTCTGACAGCCCCCCGGAGCTGCGAACAAGCTCCGGCTGAGCGCCGAGAACGCGATTGCGCCCTGCCCGCTTTGCCTCGTAAAGGGCCCGGTCCGCACGGCTGAACAACGTGACCCCGGTTTCCTGCGCGTCGGACGCGATGGCAAAACCCGCCGTTACGGTGGCGGCAATCGTTTCACCCTCGTTGGCAACAGGGGTCTCCGCGAGGGCACGGCGCACCGCCTCGCCGAGCGCGTGCGCCTGCGATGCGGCGGCCTGGGGCATCATGACGCCGAATTCCTCTCCGCCGAGGCGGGCGGCGATGGCGCCGTCCGGCACCCGCTCTGCAAGAATGCCGGCGAAATGCACAAGCATGACGTCGCCGGCCGCGTGGCCGTAACGGTCGTTGATCTGCTTGAAATGGTCCAGATCGAACAGAATGAGGCAGGTGCCCGGCGCCACTGCCCCTTCCAGAAAATTGTCGGTCAGCGCGCGCCGGTTGGGAAGCTGCGTCAGCGGGTCGGTCAACGATGCACGGCGATGCTGCTGACTTGTCCGGAACTGCATGAGCGCGAAGGAGATCGCCCCGATGCTCGTCAGGCCCACGATGGAGGCTACTGCGTTCAACTCTTCCGCCCAGTTCGACGGACGGAGCGTCAGTACGGCCGGCCCTTCGATGAAGAGTACGGCGGCGCATGCCGCAAAGGACAGCGCCGTCGCACCATAGAGCACGGCGACTGCGCCCATGCCCAGCAACGCCTCATGGCGATGCACCCAGAAACGCCACCCCGTCAGCGACATCAGGGCCGCGATGGCCAGGTTGGCGCTTGCCGTGGCGATGCCGGACAAGCCCTGCACGAAGAAGAACGTGACCGCGACGATGCCGATGAGGCCGATTCCGACCGGAAGTCCCCAGCGCATCCGCTGCGCACAGAAAAGGCTGGAACCGCAGTCGATCGCGACGAAGCCGGCGATGAGCAGCGCCATCGCGGGCAGACGCAGGATCGTCGGATATCCCTCGCCGCTGTTATACAGGACGATGGCGATGATGATGGCTACGAGGCCCGTGGCCCATATCAGAAGATGCTTCTCGTTGCGGAAGAATATCCAGGACGACAGGAAGGCGACCGCGAGCGCGGCGCTGGAGAGCCCAGCGGCAGTCAGCAGGGTCGTCTGATCCAGGTGCATGAAGCCATCATCGTCGAGAAATGCGCCTCCCGCACCCGCCGGACGTATGGCGCGGCGGTGCGAAAGACCAACATCGCCTCACCTTGCCTCAGACGAAAGGCGTGCGCAATCTCTGATATGGCATAGGAGGCAAGCATGATTTACAGGAGCGACACGCGCAACCGCGCGCTTCTGGAGGACGACCGAGGATGCTGAAACTCATTCCGCCGCTCATTTCCCCCGAGCTACTTCTGACGCTTGCCGAAATGGGCCATGGCGACGACCTTGTCATCGCCGACCGCAATTTCCCGGCGGAGTCCGTGGCAGCTTCCACCGTCACGGGGCGTTGCATCCGCCTGTCCAATGTGGACACGACGCAGGCCGCGCGCGAAATCCTGAAGCTGTATCCGCTGGACTCATTCGTGGAAGCGCCGGTGCGGCGGATGGGCGTCGTGGACGATTTCAGCGCCGTGCTGGACGTCCATACCGCCATGCAAGAGGTTATCGAAGAGGCGGAAGGAAGGCCGATCCGCATGGAGACGGTAGAGCGCTTCGCCTTCTACGAGGCAGCGGCCAGGGCCTATGCGGTGGTGCGCACGACCGAGGCGCGCCCCTACGGCTGCTTCATCCTGAAGAAGGGCGTCATCTTCGACTGACGGTCAGGTCAGGTCCATAAGCGGGTTCCAGGCGATCTCCCACAGAAAGCCATCCGGATCGGCGAAGTACCCGGAGCGCCCGCCCCAGAATACGTCGGTTGCCTGCTTGACGATGCGGGCGCCGACGCGCTCCGCCTCCGCAAGGGTGGTATCGACATCACCCTTCTCGGCAACGTTGTGCGCAAGGGTAATGCCGCGGAACCCCACTCCCGCGGGCGCGACGCCCGCATCGTCGGCCAGCGCCTCGCGCGGATAAAGGCTCAGCCAGCTTCCATCGAGCTCGAAGAAGGAAACGCCCTGGGCATCGAGCGGATGGCGCCTGAACCCGAGTGCCTCGTAGAAGGCCGTCGCGCGGGCCAGATCGCTGACACCCAGCGTGACCATACTGATCTTGTTCTTCATCATGCCCCTCCGGCCCTATCGCGGAAGGGAACATAACAGGAACATTGTTGGGCGGCAATCGCTCAGCGGATGGGGAAGACGAATGTCTGGCCGTCGTAGGCGGGCCGCACATGCGGCGGCAACTCCGCGCTCAACGTGTCATAGTCGAGCGGGGTATGCATATGGGTCAGCACCGCCTGCCCCACATCGAGGCGGGCGATCCATTGCAGCGCCTCTTCCAGGGACAGATGGCTGGGGTGCGGGCGGCGCTGGAGCGCGTCGATGATCAGCAGCGATGCGCCGGAAATTTCCTGGATGGCAGGCGCCGGAAAGTCCGAAACGTCACTGCAGTAGGCGATGTCGCCTATCCGGAAGCCGAGCGACAGGATGCGGCCGTGTACCTGGTGGAACGGCCTCAGCGTGATCGGCCCTCCGGCACCCTCGATGCGGAAGGGCTGCCCGCCCCATATCGGAACATGCTCGACGATGGGGGGATAGTTGCTGCCTTCCGGTGTCTGGAAACAATAGGCGAAGGCCTCGAACACCCGCGCGAATGTCGGCTCGTCGGCATAGACCGGTACAAGGCCGCGCCTGTCCTGGGCATAGCCCCTGATATCGTCGAGCCCATGGATATGGTCCGCATGCGGATGGGTCAGCACGACGGCATCCAGGTGCCGCACCTCGGCATCGAGCATCTGGTTGCGGAAGTCCGGTCCGCAGTCGATAGCGATCGTGGTGACGCCGTCGCGGCCTTTCCGGCGCACCAGCGCGGCGGCGCGCCTGCGCCGGTTTCGTGGCTGGGATGGGTCGCAGGCGCCCCAATCGCCGTTGACACGCGGCACCCCGGGCGATGAGCCGCAGCCCAGAATGGTGAATTCCAGTCTGTCGCTCACGCCGCCTCGGCCATGCGCGGATCCGGCGTTTTCGAGAACAGCCGGAAGAAATTGTCGCTGGTGGCCCCGGCGACCTCTTCCAGCGTCAGGCCTTTCACCTTGGCGAGAACCTCGGCCGTGTACCGGGTGTAGGCCGGTTCGTTGCGCTTGCCGCGGAACGGGGGCGGCGCAAGGAAGGGCGCGTCGGTTTCCACCAGGATCCGATCCATGGGGCTGGCTGACGCGACGGCGCGGATATCCTCGGAGCGGTTGAAGGTGAGGATACCGGAAAAGGAGATGTAGCCGCCCATCTCCAGCCCGGCCTCGGCAAGCCGCGGCCCGGACGAAAAGCAGTGCAGCAGGAATGGGAAAGCGCCTTGCGCCATCTCCGCCGAAAGGATGCGTTCCATGTCCGCATCCGCATCGCGGGCATGGATGACCAGCGGCAACCCGGTTTCACGCGCGGCGTCGATATGGCGGCGGAAGACCGCTTCCTGCACTGCCGGGCCGGCCTTGTCGTAATGATAGTCGAGGCCCGCCTCCCCGATCCCGACGATCCTTTCATGGGCGCTCAGCGCCACGAGGCGTTCCGTCGGCACGTCCGGCTCCTCCGCCGCGCTGTTGGGATGCGTGCCGACCGTGGCATAGACGTTGGGATAGGCGTCGGCGATATCCAGCAGCACCGGCAGGCGTTCGACCCTGGTGGAGATGGTCACCATGAGGCGCACGCCCTTCTCGGCGGCACGCGCGACGAGTGCATCGCGCTCCCCGTCGAACTCCGGGAAATCGAGATGGCAATGACTGTCGACGATGAACGGCGCGCTCATGATGCGGCCTGGCCTTCCGCCTCCACATACCGTGGGAACACGCCCTGCGGCGCAGGCATGGCGCGGCCGGGCTCCAGCCCGTTCCCCTCCGCGAGCGCCGCAAAGCTGCGCTCCTCCGGGGTTACGGCCAAAAGGTCCAGCAGACGGGCGCAGGAATCCGGCATGAAAGGCTGCAACAGGATGGCGGCGCGGCGGACGACTTCCGCCGTCACGTAGAGAACCGTCGCCATCCGCGCCGGATCGGATTTGCGCAGCGCCCACGGTTCCTGACCGGCGAAGTAGCGGTTCGCCTCGGAGATGACGGCAACCACCTGCCCCAGCACGACATGCAGCTCCTGCCGCGCCATCGCCTCGCGCGCCTGGCCGAGTAGCGCGCCGGACGCCGAAAGGATGGCATCGTCTTCCCCGGTGAATTCGCCCGGCTGCGGCACCCGGCCATCGCAGTGCTTGGCGATCATCGAAAGAGAGCGCTGCGCAAGATTGCCGAGATCGTTGGCCAGTTCGGAATTCGTACGGTTCACAATGGCTTCGTGCGAATAGTTGCCATCCTGTCCGAACGGAACTTCACGCAACAGGAAGTAGCGGAACTGATCCAGGCCGTAGGTATCGATCAACGCCATCGGATCGATGACGTTGCCGACGGACTTCGACATCTTCTCGCCGCGGTTGAACAGGAATCCGTGCACGAATACGCGCTTCGGCAGGGCAATTCCCGCCGACATCAGGAAGGCCGGCCAATACACCGTGTGAAAGCGGACGATATCCTTTCCCACGACATGCAGGTCGGCTGGCCAGAAGGCGCTCCGCTCTCCTTCGTCGGGGAAGCCCGTTGCCGTCAGATAGTTCGTCAGAGCGTCGACCCAGACATACATGACGTGCCGCTCGTCCCCCGGCACCGGGATGCCCCAATCGAATGTCGTGCGCGAGATCGAAAGATCGCGCAGGCCCGACTTGACGAAGGAGACCACTTCGTTGCGGCGTTCGGCGGGGGCGATGAAGCCTGGATTGTCATCGTAAAGCGCAAGAAGACGATCCTGGAATGCGGACAGGCGGAAGAAATAGCTTTCCTCTTCCACCCATTCGACCGGGCTGCCCTGAGGGCCTAGACGCGTGCCACCCTCGGTGACGCGGGTCTCGTCCTCCGCGTAATAGGCCTCGTCCCGCACGGAATACCAGCCCGAATAGGAGCCCTTGTAGATATCGCCGGCGTCTGCCATGCGACGCCAGATCTCCTGACTGGCGATCTTGTGCCGCGCCTCCGTCGTGCGGATGAAATCGTCATTCGAGGCGTTGACGCCGCGGCCCATGGCGCGGAACTCGTCCGCGTTGCGGGTTGCGAGTTCCAAGGGCTCGATGCCCAGGTTTCGGGCCGTCTGCAGCATCTTGATGCCATGCTCGTCCGTCCCGGTCAGGAACAGGACATCCGCGCCGTCGAGCCGCTTGAACCGGGCGATGGCATCGGTTGCGATCAACTCGTAGGCGTGGCCGATATGCGGACGGCCATTCGGGTAGGAAATGGCGGTCGTCAGGTAGTAGCGTTCGGCCATGATGGTTCCGGGATCCAGTCGCGATAAGTCGTTTGCCAAGCGAGATAATGCATCCGGGCCATGGGCTCAATCGTTTCGCGCGGCGGCGAGCCCGGTAAAGAAGGTCAGCAGCATCTGCTTGCGGTCGAGATTATAGGCCTCGCCCTCGCGCCAGCGGGCATTCTCCGCCTGCCAGAATTCTGCGAGCCGCTCGGCGGCGACGAGGTTCCCGGCGGCCAGCGCCGCCTCGGATTCCGCTCCCAACGCCCGGAACAACTCGCGGACCATCAGGCCGTAGGATGCCTCGCGCCCCTTGACGGTGACGGCGTCGGCCAGCGCCTGTATGCCGGCCCAATCCGGCGTGGACAGCGCGAACAAGGCCCGCACCTGCGCATTGACGTCGGCCCCGCCGCCGATAAGATTCTGAAACCCTGTCCGCATGCTGCCCATGGCGTGGGTCGATGCCTGTGCGATCTCCTCGTCGGCTGCGTCCGGAACGTCTTGGCGCAGCCGGTCCGCGATGGCCGACGCCGGCAGTTCGCCCAGGCGCAGGACCCGGCAGCGCGAGCGGATGGTCGGCAGCAGGCGGCCGGGCATGTGGTTCACGATCAGGAACAGCGAGCGCGCCGGAGGTTCCTCGAGTATCTTCAGCAGCGCGTTCGCAGCATTGCGGTTCATGTCGTCGGCCGGATCGACGATGGCGACCCGCCAGCCGAGACCCGCCGTCGTATGGAAGAAATGCATCAGGCGCCTGATTTCGTCCACGGTGATCTGCGTCTTGAAGCCGCCGCCCTTGTCGGCCAACGGGCGGCTCACATGAATCAGCCGGGGGTGGCTTGCCTGCGCTACCTGTCGCCTCACCGCGAGGGGGTCTTCGCCCGTGGACGCCAGCAGATGGCGTGCGAAAGCGAAGGCGAGCGTCGCCTTGCCGATGCCCGGCGGCCCTTGCAGCAGCCATGCATGGTGCATCCGGCCGCTGTCGAGAGCCTGCATCAGCTCCCCGAGTGCTGCGTCGTGCCCGACGACGCCCGGCTGCGCCGCCGGAGGCGGGATACCGTCCAGGTCGTCGTGCCGCGCCTGCGCGACTGCCTGAATATCCGACATGGATCAGACTTCCTTGAGGCCCAGGCGCTCCGACACGCGGGCAAGTATATCGTCGGCAACCACATCGGCCGGACGCCGCGCATCGACGACATGGCACCGCTCCGGCTCGCGCGCGGCGATGGCCAGGAACGCCAGACGTCTTTCTTCGTGCAGGCTCAGCGCCTCCGCCTCGAAGCGGTCGGCCGTGGCCGTTTCGCGGCGTGCCGCGGCCCGGCGCAAGCCTTCTTCCGCCGGGAGGTCCAGTATGAAGGTCATCTCGGGGCGGCAGTCGCCCATGGCGGCGTCTTCCAGCGCGGCAAGATAGTGCGCATTGTCGCCGCGGCCTTGGTACACCCGGGTCGAATCGTGGAACCTGTCGCAGATGACGTCGGTGCCGCCGGCCAGCGCCGGCGCGATCACGCTGTCGACATGATCGGCGCGCGCCGCCGCGAACAAGGCTGCCTCGACATCGTTCCCGAAAGCCTCCGCGTCGCCGCCGAGCACCATCTCGCGGATCATGTCCGCGCCGGTCGTGCCGCCCGGCTCGCGCGTCGTGGCAACGCTACGCCCGAGTTTTCGCAGCGCCTGCGCCAGCCGTGAGACCTGCGTGGACTTGCCGCTGCCTTCTCCGCCTTCGAAAGTGATGAACAGCCCCGCCAAGTCGCGCCTTTCTACAATGCGCGGATCCAGCCGAACGCCAGTTCATGCGCGGCATCCAGCGCGCGGCTCGAGAATGTGCCTTGCGGCACGTCCTCTCCGGCGAACAGGTCCCGCACGATGCTGGCCTGATTCTCGATCCGCATCTCGACCCGGCCTATCTTCTGCCCCTTCTCGATCGGCGCACGCAAGGGGCCGTCATAGATCATCACAGCCTTGACTAGGTCCGGCGACGCATTCGGAACATAGGCGACGACGTCTTCCGCGGTGCGCAGGGAAACGCGCGGAGCCGTCCCGCCATACACGGTGGCATGGCCGACAGTCTCGCCGGCCGAGAATATTTCCTGCCTTTCGAACGTATCGTCGGCCCACTTGAGCAGCGTCGCGGCCTCGCGTGCCCGCTCCGCGTCGCTGGCAAGGCCGCCGAGCGCGATGAAGGTCTTGCGGCCGCCGTGTTCGGTCACGCCGACGAGGGAGTATCCGGATGCTTCGGTAAAGCCGGTGCCCATGCCCGTGGCGCCGATATCGAGACGCAGCAAGGGGTTGCGGTTGCGCTGGAGGATCTTGTTCCACTCGAATTCGGGTTGCGAATAAAGCCGGTAGTATTCGGGATAGGTCGCTTCGATATGGCGCGCCAGCGTTACAAGGTCGCGCGCCGTCACGCTTTGTCCCTCCGCCGGAAGGCCCGTCGGATTGACGAAATGGCTGCCCGTCAGCCCGATCTCGGCGGCGCGCCGGTTCATGCGCTGGGCGAAGGCGCCCTCGGAGCCGGACATGCCCTCGGCCAGCACGATACAGGCATCGTTGGCGGCCTGGACGATGGCGCCTTGCAGCAGGGCCTCCACCGTTACGCTGGATTTGACGGCCGCAAACATGGTCGATGTCCTGGAAGGCGCGCCCCCGGTGCGCCACGCATGCTCGCTGACGGTGAAACTCTGGTTGAGCGAAAGCTCGCCCCTCTTCAGGGCATCGAAGACGATTTCCATCGTCATCAGCTTCGCGAGCGAGGCAGGACCGAAGGCGACGTCGGCGTTCTTCTCCAGCAGGACGGCGCGCGTTTCGCCATCTACGATGAGCGCCTGCCGCGCCTTGGTCTGGTTGAAGAAGGATGGCGCCGCATCCTGAGCGGCCACCGGAGCCGCCAGGGCCAGAAGCAGAAAGGCGGATACGCAGGGAAGGATCGGCGCGCGCACCGTACTGAAGCTGATCATGGGTTCCTCCGCCGCAACATTCAACCGGCAGTGTAGCAAACCCGGGGCTGGCCGCCATGACGGGGCGACCGCTTCGTCAAAAGCCTCGCGATATCGTTAACTCATTCCTTGACGACGAAGGCATCCTCGGCGCCGCTGGTCCAGAGGGCCTGCAGAACCAGGTCCGCGTTCTCGCCGGGCGCCAGGGCGAGCGTCAGGGAAACGCCGCCGCCGAACTCCGCGGGCACCGCCTCACGCGTAACATTGCCGTGTCTTCCGGCCAGTGCTTCCACGCCGGCCAGCACGGTTGCGTCCGTCAGGATGCCGAGTTCGATCGTTTCGGTTCCGGCGGCGATGGCGGCAAGGGCGCCGAATGCGTTGCTCTGCGTTTGCGCCGGCGCATAAGAAAGCATGCCGGACCGTGGCGTGGGCATGGGTGCGAAAGCGGGCGCCGATGGCGCGGGAGCCGCGACCGGCATCGCGAAGCCTTCGCTGCGTGCCGCCCGCTCCGCGGCCGTCACCTGCTGGATCGCCTGCATGGACCGCACGCCCGGTACGCCGCTGCCTGCAGCGGCCGAAATGGCAGGCGTGTCGTGACCGGCGGACGCGAAGGCCGCTGCGACGAGCATCTCGTCGCTCGGGCGCTCGGCCGAGGCAACCATGACGCCTTGCGGCAGGCCATCCTGTTCGCCGCCCTGCCCGCCCGGCCGGAACGACGCCATCAGCATGGGGGTATCGTCACCGTCGACAGGGGCACGGCCGACATACTCAACCTTCACGTCGGCGATGCCGGCGCTCTTGAAGCCGAGAACGTCTGCGGCCTTGGACGATACGTCGACGATACGATTATGGGAGAACGGCCCGCGATCGTTGACGCGGACAAGAACGGAATTGCCGTTGCTCTTGTTCGTCACGCGGGCGTAGGACGGAAGCGGGAATGTCGGATGGGCGGCCGACAGGTGGTACATGTCGTAGACTTCGCCGTTGGCCGTCAGCCGGCCATGGAAGTTGGCGCCGTACCACGATGCCTTGCCGGCCTTCTCGTAATTCTCGTCTTCCTTGGGATAGTACCACTTGCCCTTGACCTTGTAGGGCTTGCCGACATGGTCGCGGCCCCCGCCCTTGCGCACCTGCTTCAGGTTGCTCACCCGCGGGCTTGCTTCCACGCCGTACTCGGCGGAGGTGAAGGCCGGTGCGTCCGGCTCGGGCGCCAGCTCGGCATGCGTGGAAGAACCGGATTGGCACGCTGCCAGAAAGGCGGTTGCACATACGGCGATGACGACGGGCGCCACGCGAGCACGTGACGCATCGGCAGTCATTTTCATCTTTTGTCCCCTCAGATGTGACGCCTGCAGATACCGGCCATTTGGAACGCGGCCATCCCTCTTCGGAAATTGTTACCAACAAATTAACGCGCAAGGCAAGCCGCTAATGACAAACGCGTGTTTCCGGGGTGATCGAGGGTAAATTTTCGCGCAAGGAAGCAAGATGAATGTATGGATGATAACGTGCGTTTCACTACCGTGCAAAAGGTTTCATCTTTTCCGATATCATTCACATGAATGATCTGCTGTCTGAGGGCTTGCGAAGGGCATGGCCGTGGAGCGGTTCATGACGGATTCAAGCCACAATTTGTATCTGACCCCTAAAACATGCCATTGTGAGTTTGCCGCACGTTCGCGGTCGTTACCGAAAGACACTCATGGCTACTGGCACTGTTAAATTCTTCAACGCCGACAAAGGGTTCGGCTTCATCACCCCGGACAATGGGGGTCCGGACACCTTCGTACACATCTCGGCGGTACAGAATTCGGGGATCACGGCCCTGAACGACGGCCAGAAGGTTTCCTACGACACCGAGCCGGATCGTCGCGGCAAGGGCGACAAGGCCGTAAACCTCAAGCTCCTTTAGTTTCAAGGGCGGTGGCGGTGTCCAAGGCATCGCCACCGATCCAGTTGCGCGCCCCTCGGCGAGACGATAAAGACCGTTTCGACGGTCGTTCGTCGGCATCGCGCAGATCCCATTTTCGGTCGCGCTGATTCGCCGAAACGTTCGGCTGTGGAAGGGTGGCCGAGTGGTTTAAGGCAGCGGTCTTGAAAACCGCCGTGCGGGAGACCGTACCGTGGGTTCGAATCCCACCCCTTCCGCCACTTCGCCGCCGATAGCGCGATATTGCCGCCCATAACTGCCGATCACCGCACAATATTTTCGGCTATTACGCTGTAAGTCCCGCCGATAGCCCTCCATAGCACTATTAAATGAGGGTTCTCACTCACCCGACCATGCAGCATAGCCCACGCCGAAAATGGCCGCCGAGTGTTCGCCGGAAATCGTGCTTAGCGCGTGATGCCTTCACAACTCGCGATGACAGCTTGGCGCCACGAGTGGACATTTACCAACGCGCGCTAACCGGATATTCCGCTCGGCAAGCCGCATGCAGTCAGATGACGAACTCCCTGCCTCGCGTATCTCGCTTGCCCCCAGCTATAGCTGATTTCACCGCCCCGACGCCTAGACTCACTCCGATGCGCGCAGGCCGTCCGAACCCGCGACAGCACTGCGATGTTTCTGAACGGGAACCGAACCCCTAGACGTCCGGACGCGTCGGCCAATCCAGCGGAATGAGAGCGTTTCCTGATCCCCGCGTCCATCTCTCGCGTGTCGCAGCGACATAGCGGGAGTCATCCGCGAAGAAGGCGTGCTCGATCAGGAGAACCTGAAGACCGGATCGCCTCGAGGTTTCCGTGAACAGGAAATCGATGTGCTGGCGCATGGCTCGTACATCCTCGTCCTCTGTCTTACCGGAAATCTCGGTCTCGTCGTCGTCTCCGCTCGTCGGAAAATAGGGTCGGCTAACCTGATCGAGGACGAGCAGTCCCGGTACGGGCGCCTTCACAAGCTCGAAATAGCGCTGCAGCGCAAAAGAGAGGGCGATATGGACAGCCAGATAGTTCTGGTCCGACCCAACGTCCGGCATTCTCAGGACGGCGTCGCTGGCATCCTCGATCACCACCACCTCGGGCACGCGGCTGGAGAAGTCGAGGTCCGAGCCGATACACGGCGCGACCGTCGGAAGAATTTTGAAGGTCTCGGAGGCGAACTTCGACACCTTAGCTTCGGCGCGCTTTAGCTTGATCTCGCGAGCCTCACGATTCACCCGCGCTTCGAGCTCCTGAATCTCCGTCCTCAGGCTGTCGAGATTGGTAGACAGTTGCTTGTCGTGGTCGCCGCTGGACTCCAGGAAGAACGACACACGTCCGAGTAGATGGGCCCGTTGCTGTCCGAGATTGGCGAGTTGTCGCGTCTCTTCGGTCTGTCGCAGCCAAGTCTCGATCTGGCCGTCCACTTCCCGGAGTTCGGCGTTCAGGGCGCGGAACCGCGCATTGACCTCTTCGCCATGCTCGACCAGACGAGGTCGAACCCGTTCCACAGCGGCGCTCTCTGCGCGAATCGTCGTAAGAGTCGCCGTCAGGGCTTTCGCTGTTTCGCGCCCTTTTTCCGACGGCGCTTCACATACGGGACAGATACCAGCGACGCCATTCAGGTGAAGGTGTTCCGCCAGCATCAGCTTCTCGCGCTGACGTGTCACGGCACCCTCGAACCCCGAGGCGTCCCGGATCGCCGCTCGGGCCGCCGCCATCTGGCGACGTGTGTCGGCAAGGTCGTCAAGAATGCCGCGCCGGCGCGTGTGCAGCGCGCCAATCTCGCCCTCGCTCGGATAGGCGTTCGCGGCCAGCCGCGTTTCGGCCACCTCGCGGACCTGGGCCAGTAGGGCCGCCTCGCTGGCGTCAGGCGACGGCGCCGCCGTCAGGCCGAACCGGTTCGCCTCGACCAAGAGGCTGAGCGCGCGCTGCTTCAGCGCGGTATCGACGGCGGCGCGATGTCGCTCGCGGGCCTCGCCCTTCTCCAGCGCCCTTTGCAGATGACGCAGACGGCGCTCGGCGAGCGCCCCGGCCTCATCCTGCACGCCCAGGAAGTAGGGCATCGAGCCCACGATATCCCGGGCCTTCGCCGCCTGTTCGAGACCATGGAGCAGCACCGTTTCGCTATAGATCACTTCCTTCGTCACGAAGAGGTATGGCGTCACGTGTCGGACAGTGGCCCGCCCTCTCGCACCCGGCTGACTGTTCTCGGCGATGCCGAGGTCGCCGATACCGAACGCGCGCTCGATGAAGGCCTTGGCAGCCTCCACATTGGTGGCACCGTCGAGATCCTCGACCTGATCGGGCAGCGACAGGTCCCGGCCCGAATGGACGTACATGTAGCCGCTGGTGTCCTGACCAACGGGCGGGACGATCCGGGCGATAATCATTTCATCCGGCCCGGCGACCCATTTGACGCCCACGGCCACCACTCGCCTACGGACATGGGCCGGAAGCTCGCATTTGCTCGAACCGAGGCAGTAGTCGATGGCCTTGATCAGCGTCGACTTACCGGTGCCGGACGCGCCAGTGATGATATTCATCGCATCGGGCGTCAGGGTGACGTCGCGACGTTCGCCAGATACGCTCAGGAAGAAGATTGTGGCGATATTCCAGCGGATCATACGGTCAGTCCCATCATATCGAAAACGGTACGGGTCGATCCCGCGTCGGCGAACCAGTACCCAAGCCGCTCGGCGCGCTTCACCGCTTGCGCTGGTTGATCGGTCAGCGCCTTGACCGCACTCGCCTTGAGCTTTTCGGGCCCAATCTTGAGGCGACCGTCGGCTTCGAAAGTCACGACCTCGATGAAGGCGCTGAATCGCACCCCCTCGGTGACGATCTCCAGGGTCTTGTTTACCCGTTCGGCCAGACCGATCTGCACCTCGGGCCGCCGTTGCAGCCACATGGCGAGCCCGGTCTTCTTGTTTGTTCCCTCGAAGCTCGGTCCAAGGTCTCCGGACAGGGCGATCGGCAAGGCAATGTAAGCTGTCGCAAGGTCCGGACCGCGTCCCTTGGTCACCGCATAGGCATCGACGAAGGCGGCCAGGACAAAGGCGCAGAAGGCAGGGTTGGTCTCTGAATAGACATCGTGCGCGACCCTCACTCATCGCCTCCGAGCAGGGCTTCGAAGTCCGCGTGCCAGCCGACCTTCAAATCGATCGCGAGGACCTGGTAGCTACCGCGCACATAGTAGGAGGCATCCCAGCCCTTGGTGATCGGGCGAATGGTGTTGGGTGCCTGATGATGTGACCACCGGAGGATCTTGAGGCCCGCCTCAGCCCGTTCCGGGGCCTCCAAGCCAGCGCAGTCGCCGCACATCTGGGCGTGATGATCAGACCATTCGAGTTGGAGCAACCGATCGTACTCTCCGATGGTCGTCGCCATGGCGGGGTTGGCGTTGGTCCACTTTCCCCGCTGCTCGCGCGCCTTCCACTCCTCCCGGATCGCCCGCGTGAGATCTGCGTCCAGCCCGTTCACGAGATGAATCTGGCGCGCAAGCATGCCATCCGGCTGGTAGTCGGCGGGCGGCGTCGACAGTTCGAAATCCGCAGTCAGGACATCCTGCTCGATCTCCGCCACGATAGCGCTGTACTTCTGCTGCAGCTCGGCGCGTGAAATCACCACGTCCCGCTGGCCACACAGCGAATAGACGATCTCCCGATCCCACCATTGCATCAGGCGGACGGCGACCGCGGGCCTGTCGGCTGGCGGCAGAAGTATGAGCTCGGTCGCCACCGCCTGCTCAATTTCCGGAAGCGTAAGGCTGTCCGGCTTGAGGACGACACTTCGCAGCAGGTTGGCGCGGGTCGCGTCGCTTAACGCCAGAAACGCCTCGCAGCCTGCCGCCCGATCCGCGTGCGGTGCCGGGGCCTTTGCGGTGACAGCCTGCAGACGCTCGGTCCTGACGCGGGTCGCCTCTGCGACCAGGGCGGCGAGCAACGCGGCGCGGTCCGAGCCAGCCGTGAGCAGAACCTCCAGCCCGTTGTCCTTCGCCAACGGCGCCACCGTCACCAGATGGAGGGAGGTTTCGGCGAGCGTGATGTTCGGAAGGATGTCGATCCAAACCTTGAGGGTCTTCCACAAGGCCACGGACTTCAGCGACAGCGGCGCGGGCGTCGCGGCCATCGAGTGCTTGAGCTGGTGTAGGAGGGTATGGCCGTCAATCTTGACCTCGACGTCGTCCAGTTGCTCGACCGCGACGGCGGCGTCATCGGCCTTCTGCTGCAGTAGCAGGAGCAAGGCGTAGAACGCCTGATAGTAGAAGCCCTGCCAAGCCGCTCCCGCAGCATGCCCCTTCGTCGCTGTCGCCGAACCCTGCTGCATTATGCTCCTAGATGAAATAGCCTAACACTCATTCCCGTAAGCCTAAGCATATTTCCGCAGGCTTTGCCTTATCCAGCTTTCCTTCTTGCTGATGACCGCGGGCGATCCAATCGAATGTGGACACGGTCACTGTAAAAGACGGCGTCGTCGTGGCGAGCCGACAGCCGACTGGCAGGTTCAAGGCGCTAACCTAGAGGAAGGCCACCTGCAGGGGCGACAGTTCGACATCTCATGCGCAAAGGTCGCCAATCTCGCGTTCAACGAGCCGGAAACGCTCCTTAACCTCTTCGCCCGCATAAAAAGCAAGCATGTCTTCCTTCGTGAGGGTCCCCTCGGTGAGAAACTTGATGAGGTAGCGCTGATTGAATTCAGCAAGAAGGATGCCTTTCTCGATCTGTGCGAGGATTTGCTTCATATTGTCGATATTGGCGGTGACGAGATGCTTCACCAGCGCCATGTCGCGCGCATCCTTGATCAGCCGGTTCACGATGATCTTGAGGACGTCGGTGTCCAGCTCGAGTGTCTTCGCATTAAGCGCGATGTCGCGTGCCAGCATGTAAGCGATGGCGAGGTTGCGATAATCGCCCTTCTGGGAATCGATAATCGCGATCAGCCCGATACCGGGGAGGAATTTCAGGTCCTGGACAGCGGCGAGGATGCTGTTGTCGACGAGCGAGGCGTCGAAGACGATGATTCCGGCCTGCCCGTCGCGATTGGCCTGCGCTTCGAGTAGCTGGCTCCAGGCCGTATCCGCTTTTTTGGTGAAGACATCCTTGGTCTGGATGTCACCGAGGCGGATGCTCTTGTCGAACTTGCATTCGATCGCGATCCGTTTTCCACTGTCGCCAGCAAGATGGCAAACAATGTCGCCCGTCTTGTTTCGACGGATTGCACCGGCACGGTCACCGGTCAGCTCGATACGGTCGGCGAGCTTCTGGCGATCAAAAAACTCCGACAGGAAGTCGGCGATATCGGCCTCGGCGAGCACGCCCTTCACCGCCGACCGGTAGAAAAGCTCCTTCTTCATATCGAAGATAAGTTTCAGGCTTTCGAGCTCGGTCCCGAGTTCGTTCGCTGTCCGCGAGAGGAAGCTCGAGAGCCGGTCCTCCATGAGAGCCAAGACGCCGATATAGAGCGCCTTGTGAAGCTGCTCGTCGCGATCGGCGGCGGGAACCTTATTGAAGAACTCGAACAGGATCTTGTTGTCGACCTCGAAGGCACCAAACTGAACGCGACTATTTTTCTGGTCAAGGCTGACAAGTGGCATATTAGACCCGGCTGTAGCGATAATGACCTTTGATGGTCGACGCGAGGAAAGTCCCCTTCGATCCGGCCTGATCGAAGGCCTGCGCAATCTGCGGCGGCACATCATAATAATGATAGCGGGTGCTGTTGAGAAACTCGACCTCGAGCAGCAGCTGATCTTCATCGTAGCGGATTGCGGCGATGTTTGACGAGGTAAAGGGGGCGAAATCCTGCCAGGCCATATGTGTTATTCCTTCTTGGGCGGGGTGGGGACCGGGTTCTGCTGGAGCCAAGTCTCGACAAAATAGCGATAGTCCGCGGCGATGTGCATTTTCAGGTTCCAACCGCCTGGTGTCATCGAATCCTCGGGCGCGGCTTCGTCGCAGATCAGCGGATCCTGACTGTCGGGGCGACGATCGCGAGGCGGCGCCTGGATCATTGTCCGCATCGGGAGTCTTACCGCTTCGCCCAGAATGATAGCCTCGCCGGTGCGCAGCACCGGCAACATGCTCGTCAAACCTTCAAGGTTGTCAGAGAGCGCGCTGGTCACATGTGAGCGATCGGTGGCGTTGCTCAAGCGCATTGCAAAGAAGGTCCCGCATTGTGACAGGATCGTGGGATTGATCTCGGCCGGGCGCTGGCTGACGATCATCGCGCCGATCCCATATTTGCGCCCTTCCTTGACTATGCGCTGGGTCGCGATCGAGGCGGCGCTGCTGCCATTGTCGCCAAGATAGCTGTGCGCTTCTTCCATCACGACGAGCAGCGGGCGTTCGCGCCCGCCCTCCGAGAGGTTACGCGCCCAGAAGAGACCATCGTAAAGGACGCGCAAGATGTTGCCGATGATATCGTTCGTCACCGTCGAGGGAATGCCTGACAGGTCGAGGATCGTGATCGGCTTGTCACTGCCGAGCCATTGACCGACGAGATCCGCGAGCGTCTTGGTCGTCGTGCCGTCGAGCTCGGGATGCCAGTCGCCGGCCTTCAGCAGGAAGTCGTAGCGCGCGACGCGAAGCCGAGCGCCGAGCGCCTCAAGCGGCCCCCGGATGTTGAGGACGTCCGGGAGCCAATTGATCTTCTCCGGATCAGCGGCGACATTCTTGACCTTGCGAAAGCGCGGCGGGACCGCGGCCTGCGCATCCCCCACGATCTTCGCGCCCAAAGGATCGCATTCGTAGGCCCAGGTCGCCTGATCTGACGGGTTTGCGCCGCCGGCGCTGAGATAGGTTCCGAACTCGCGACAATAGAGGTCATGCCAGAGCTTGTTGAGCGAGAAAGGTACCGGGCTATCGGCGGTGATGCTGGCGGAATCGACACCGGCGATCGGCTGCGCCGTTAGGCTTGCGATCTTGGCCTCGAGTATCTGCTCGAGGATGATGTTGCGTGCTTTTCCATCGGGCGGGAGGCTTCCGAATGTCACCCGCATGAGCTCATCGAAGCTAAGCGCCCAGAAAGGGATACACAGCCGATGCTCATTGGCGTTGCGGGCATCCGGGCTGATCTTGAAGATATTCGCTCGGTCGCCGAGTGCCTTGCCATATTCGCCGTGGAGATCGAGCACGACGATCCGCGCTGAAGGGAAGCGCCTTTCATCCGACAGGACGTTCAACAGCCCCGCGACTGTTGTCGACTTACCTGAGCCGGTCGTGCCAACGACCGCGCTGTGGCGCGTCACGAGTTTATTGACGTCGACAAGTGCGTCAATCGACTCGCTGCCTGCCACATGACCGACCCGGACCAGATGATTCTGCTTGTCCGACCGGCCATAGATCGCCTGGAGATCTGCCTCAGAGACGAGATGGACCTCGTCCTCGAAGGTCGGATATTGCGAGATGCCACGCTGGAACCGGCCTGTCCTATAGCCCTCGCCGATCAGCTGGACTGTCATCCAGCGCAGCCCGTTGGGCATCGAAAGTGCGGCCTTCTCGGGAACCGCACTGGCGCCTACCTGCGACACGATCCCATATAGGTCGACATAGCCGATTGGAATTTTAACAAAGCTACCGATCTGGCCGATTTTATGGCCCTGACCGTGGACAAAGCTCAGGCCCGAGAAGCGGTCCGACGTCAAGGTGACGCTGACCGAAGTGCCGCTGACGTCCTGGACAGTGCCGATCACTGTTGCCCGGTTGGCCAGATCAGGCTGGATCATCGCTCATCCTGTCGCCGGAGAGACCGCGCAACAGCGCGCCGAGCGCGGCAAAGTCACCGAGCCTCACGGTGACCTTGTCGCCATCCTTCACGAGGATGCTGGGCGGCAGCACAAGGTCATCCGCGCCGTCGCCTGTCCAGTCACCCGGGGTGCGGCCGACGATAGCCTTGTCGAAACCCAACAGGCTCAGATTCGGGGTCGCTAGCGCACACTGGCGCGCCAGCTTGTAGCTGTCCGTCTCTAGGTCACCATAAACAAAGGCAAAGACATGCGCGGTCGGGTTCGCCTCGAGACTACGGCATATGACGTCATTGATATGCTCGTCTGCGAAGGAATAGCCACAGATGAAGAGCAGCGAAGACGGCGCGAGAAGGAAAGACTTCAGCCGATCGAGCATCGCGAGATATGGCATCTTGCGGCTCTGGTCATATTTGAGATGCGACGGGTAGATTAAGTAGCTCTGCTTATCGGTCTTCTCATCGGTTCGAACGACGTCCGTCTCATTCTCTAAGCGCCAGTTGAGCGAGCCATGAATTTTCCACAGCCGGGTCCACCGCGGCGGCAACAAGCCCTCGTCCTCAACGGCGCCGAGGTCGAAGAAAGCCTTCCGGGCACCGATGAAGCCGTCGAAATAGGGCGCTGAACTTTCCTCGAGCGCCTGCTCCATCAGCAGGTCGTAATTGGTCGTAAAGAGATGGACGGGCCGCTCACGACGGATCGAGCGACTCCAGATCGCAAGATTGTGATAAGGGCTGTCCTTTTCCGGAAGCGTACGGGTGACCTCCTCGGAGATCACCTTGCATACCTCGGCATCGAGCACTTTGAGTTCTGTTGCTGTGAGGCCGCGTACATTTCCGATACCGGCGACGCTCGCGAACACGCGGATGCGGCTGAGGATGAGTTCGATATTGCCACTGTTGCCGCCATCCTCCTTCACGATCTGAACGATCTTGTCCCAACTTTTGGGGTTTATGGGGTCCCCGCTGGACAGGGTCTTGGCGATTACCTTCGTCAGTCCTGCCACGTCCCAGATCAGTGGGTCGGTGATAGTCTTTCCATCCTCCTCGCGCTCATTGACACGGATCGACAGCGGGCAGCCCGCGCCGAGGAAGAAGCCGATCGGTTTACGGTTCTGCGACAGCGCCTGCTGAATGAAGCTGATCTGTCGAACCGGATCATGTTTATGCATCTCGCCGCCTAGCCAGCACTCCCTCCCTGGTCCGGAATTAGTAGTCCTTAATCTTCTACCCGAACAGGCCGGCGATGTCGGGCGGCCCGAAGGTGGACGCCACAATCCGCTGGCGCGATCTCCCATTATCGCCGTGACAATGACGTCACTAGCCTTCTTTTGCCGATAAGTTCGGATATCCCCCAACGACCCCGTGCTGAATCAATATTTCATCACCAATTTGTAACGCAATACAAGTGGTAAACCTATTTATATTGACACCTGATCTGATCAGGTTCGGATCGTCCGCTATAGCAGACCTTCTGATCGGTCCAAGCGGACTCTATGTTTTCAGATGGCCACTGTCAGCCGGAGACTGGAGTTCAGTGCAGAATCACTGTTCCCGACCTGAGGACCGACACCTTCATGACTGCGTGCACGTAATCCGCACCTTGTCAGCCTCGGCAACGATCCGCCCGGCAAAGGCGGAGGCATATTCTCCGACGCAATCAGCTCGATATGATCCTGCTGCCGACGCGAAGCCGAATGGCGGAAGCGCATCCTTGGCGTGGTTCTTGCGCAGCCTAAAGCCCAACCCGAAGGGCAACGCGCAATCCTGTAACGTACAACAGCATTCGTCACGGATTCGGGGGCGAGGTTTTTTCCAGCCGGTCAACTGCGGCCGGATCGGACGCGGCCTTGCGAAGCGCGGCCCAATTGTCAGGCGGATTGCCGTCCTCCAGCATCCATTTGAAAACCTTGTAGGCGTCGGTTTTGGCGCCGTAGGTCCGCAAAGTCGTTTCATCATTCACCCAGGCGAAGATGATGATTTTCGCGGTCGAGTCATACCGGAAGAACAGACGGAAGCGGCCATTGCCGAACTTCGCCCGGAACCAGTGCTTGTGCGCCTCGCCGAGCGTCGAACCTTGTCGATAGATGGTTGCGGTCGGGTCGGCAGGGATTGTCTGGAACACCAGCTTGTTCAAAGCGGCCAAGAGCTTCGTGCTCGCATTCTTCTGGTATTCGTCGGGCTTCCTGGCCTTCAACGCCTCAACAGCGTCGGTCAGCTTTTCCAACTGATCGAGAAAGAGGGGATGCGCCAGAATGGTCCAGCCATTGATCGTCAGCATGGCTAGAGCGCAACATCCCCGTCAATCTCGGCATCGAGGTCCACGTCCATATCCCCGACAAGCGCGGCCACGCGGTCGCGCAAACTGGCGGGCAGCGCAACGACGGATGTGCCGGGGTTCCTGCTCATGTCCTGTGCCAGAAATTCGAGGAAGCGATTCACGACCGGATCGCTGACCTCTTCCGTCGCCTTCTCGACATGGACCCGGCGCTGGTCGTCGACGAAGAAGGCAATGCGCCCCCCGTAGTCCACGCCCAAAGCCTGCCGGACGCTCTTGGGAACGGTCGTCTGGCCCTTGGCGGTGATAGTGCTTTCTTCTTTCAGCAACGCGCCCATGATTGGCTCCAATTCTGATCCTCGGCATAGGTAAGGAAATTTCCTTACTTTGTCAAGAGGCATGCCTAACGACTATCAGGATGGGCCCACGTGATGTCCGCTTTTGGCAAGTGGCCATCGGTATTTGAACGTCCGACCTTCAGGCGCGAAGCAGACATCCCTATTTAGGAGGGCTATAGAGGGCTATGGAGTAGACATAGTTCTCATCGCTATCTCGCATGGCCCGCCATTTCAGACCTGTACGGCCCGGAGACATAGGTAACAGATCGTACCTAAGACATGGGTGACAACCTTGTGCCGAACGGGTTGTCGATAGTTTGCAGAGTTTTCTGTTCCAGGTCGATATATCCCAGATCGTAGTTCATGAAGCTGACGATGCCGAACGCACGGCAAACGTCGCTCATGCCCTCGTCGTCGAGAAGACGGCCGACAAAACGAACACGCTCATCCATAACCGAATACTGCTTCCACGGCATCAACACCTCCCCCCAAAAGCGAAAAGTGTTACCCATGTCCGGTACAAATCGTCACCTATCTCTCGGGTCGTTCAGCCGATTACCGCACTAATTCGCCGGCTATCTCTTTAACATCAAATGGATAGCATTTTGCGGGGTGGTCGCCCTACGGGCAGGGGTTCTCGCACGCCCTACAAAGCCGCATGGCACTCGCTACAACCGCCGATCACTCGCTACGGCTCCTTCGCATGCCTCTCAACAAATAGGCTGGGGCATGACCGGGGGGTGGAGTGGACCCCGTTTCGCCGGACAGACGGCGGTTGGGTTTAGGCACTGAGCCTGATGAACTCGCGAGGCGAGCGGAACTTCAATCCTGAGTGCGGGTGGACCTCGCAATAGTCTTCGATCCAGAGGGGTAGCAAGGCGAGGATGGTTGCGGCGTCGGGCAGGATCGTTACCCGAGCGTAGTCGCGTTTCAACGTTTTGACGAAGGCTTCGGACATGCCGTTGCTTTTAGGGCTGCGGACGGGCGTGAAGAGCAGCGTCAGGCCGAGGGCTCGCGCCGTGTCGGCGGTGTCCCTGGCGATGTACGCGCTTCCGTTGTCGGAGAGCCATTCGACGGCATGTGGCTTTCGCGTCGTGCCGAAGCGGCGTTCGACGGTGGCGACCATGAGGTCGCGGACCATCTCACCGGAGATGCCGCCGTTGGCGACCGCGAGCGAGGCAATGATCTCGCGGTCGCAGGCATCGAGCACGAAGAGGACGCGCACCACTTCTGGGTTCTGGGTGTGGACGTGCCGTATGGCGCTCCAGCGTCAGGCGATGGTGCTGAATGATCCGTAGCACGCGCTTGGCGCTGACCGTGGGCTTGCCTTCGAGACGCAGCTCCCGGTTCAGCAGAGCCGTGACACGGCGATAGCCGTAGGTCGGCCTGGCATCGACGATGGCGCGGATCGGTGCCAGGAACTCGGCATCCTCCGCCATGCGGTACGGAACCCGTGGTTTGGCCGTCCTGCCGCGTCGCTCGTTGATGTGAGAACGAGCGACGTTCAGCGTCCTCGCCACCGCGCTCACCGTGAACCGTTCGTCGGATCGCTCCACAACAGCAAGGGCGATGTCCGCTTTTTTTTGGAGGGTGATGTCGAGCGCCTCCTTGAGGATCTCGTTCTCCATCGTCTTGCGGCCAAGCAGCGGTTCGAGGTCGCGGACGCGCTTCTCCAAATCACGAACCCTCGATGACCCGACGACATCCTCGTCAGCCTCGACAGCGGCATGACCGCCCTCCACCATCCGGCGCTTTCAGGCAAAGAGCTGCGACGGTGAGATGCCGGCCTGGCGCGCTACGAACGACACGCTCATCCCGGGCTGCATCGCCTCTTCGACGAGACGGACCTTCTCGGCCGTGGACCAGCGGCGCCGGCGCTGCACCGAGGCGATCACTTCGACCCGCGAGAACGGGCCGTCCGGAGCTTTCGACATAGTCGTACTCATAGGCGAATGCCTATGCCTTATCGGCTATGCTACCTGTCCGGTCAAAAAGGGGTGCGCTCCAGGGGGGCCGACTGCTGACTCGAGGGTTTCGGCATGATCTGCGGGCTAGCTGCAGGTCTGCCAAACTAGGCAATGGCCCGCCAGTTGGCGCGTACTTTGATCGAGAAACTCCTTCTCAAACCGCCAAATCTAAGCGAAGCCCATTCGCTCCGCGTCTGCAATCATCTCCGCACAAACTTCGTCGGGATTTCGCGGTGAGAACATATGCTCGATGGCATTCCGCCAAATGAGCACGTTGGTCGAAGCCGGGTCGTGATTGAGCGGATAGAATTGCGCATCTGGCTCGCTGTGGCGATTGTCCATGATCAGCACCCGTGTGGGGCTGAGAGGAAACGTCACCATGGCTTCAGAGTGCTTCAATCCACAATGCGGACCGATGGTATCGCCGACCAATACCGGGTTATCGGAGGTAATGAAAACTGGCTTATCACTGAAGAGAACGGCCCAGCGCATCTTGAGGAACATCTGAGCGATACCAGCAGCTCGCCCGATCCATGCATTCCAGGCTTGTTTCATGTCCTCCTCGGTAGCGTCCCGGTAGTGCGGCCAGGAACTGTGATCCAGTTCCACACGGCGGTCGCCGATGGTGACGGCATCGGGAAGTGTGTCGTGCTGGGCGAAGAAATCGGCACATTGCTGGTGCATGGACTTCCAGAACTCGAATTGCCGGGGCGTGCGTAGCCAAGTCACCGCAGCCAAAAGAGCCACCATCTTGCGCAATGGCTCCCTGGAAAAGTCGGGGAAGTCATTGCAGACCGCCTTCCACACCGGATCGCCAAAAAAACGCTCCAGTTCTGCGAGCTTCTTCTCCAATGCGTCGTCTCGCCGGCCGTCAGCATTAAGCGATGCGTAGAGGTGAAACTTCACGGCTACCTTGTCGATACGCTTCAGCTCAGGTTCTCCATCGTTCCTGCTGAAACGCCAAATGCGTTGCCGGCCCTCATCGGCGGCGAAGGCTTTCAGGTAGGACTGCGCCACCCAATGGCAGCGTTTAGTAACCTGTTTGGCCATGTGATAACGACGACGCCGCACTCTGCTCGGACTCGATCTCAGCCGCATCACTAAACGGCGAGTCCGAAACTCCGAGCTCTGTTTTTATGAAATGCCGAGCTAACCGGCGCATGATATCGGCTGCATTATGCAGCCGATGCAATTCTTCGGCGATGTCAGGATCGGAGGGGTGTTTCTCGCGCACATGGGCGACGGCCACCCGGCACGCTTTCCATAGATATTGCTCGAGGTCCTCGCTCCCGCGCGCCTTTTGGAGCGCAGCTAGTAGGTCGCCGTCGAGATTGCTTTGCAGAAGCCCGAAGGTCTGCGCGATCCACGGGCGGATATCCTTTCCCTCCGGGTAGCGGACTTCAAGCACCTTGAAGTAGCTCAGCACGGCATAGCTGATCATGAACTTCTGCTCGGCGTTTCGTCCCTCACGATAGAGCGCGAGGGCTCGCCGCGCCTCATTCGATGTCGGAATATTTCGGTTGAAAACCCATTGGTACCTGGTCGTGAAAGCGAGATTGCGCTTTGACACAGCAACGGGCACCGGGTTACCCGCCCAACCATCCTGCATGATGGCGTACTGATCGTCGCACCACGCGAGCAAACTGAGAAAGCGATTAATAACCGTCATCGCCTCTTCCATGCTCAGCCCGTTCGCGTGCAGATCGATATGTACTGATTGCACATGGTCCTTCGTCTTCGGCATCAGCACGAGTTTGTAGCGATCAAACTCGATCAGCATTTCCTCGCGCGGCCAAGTTACTTGATTATCAACGCCGATATTCAGGAAGCGCGATGATGGCCTTGCGCCCAACCGCACGCGGCGCGCTTCCTCCGCATCCTCCCGGTCATACTCGCATCCATCGCCAACCGGCGGCGAGGGATGCGCCCGTGCTTCGGCAACCGCCCTCGCGAGCTGCTCGATGAAGCGCCGGTTGAAGACCAGTTCCCGGCTAACCGGGGCGTTTCGCAACTCGGCGTCCAGGTGGGCTCGAGGTTGGAGCGACGATACCGCCTCGTCACGGACGAATGACAAGTGGTCCCGCGTGCCGTTATGTTCGCAGGTGATAACCCCAAGGCCATGGCTGTTGGTTCCTGCCTCCGCCACTGAGAGCCGCACGGAAATTACGCTGTCAAGAATCGCTTTGTTCGATAGCAGGTTACTGAGCGCGTCGGTTAGCGTGGTGGCGCCACCGAATGCATCATTCGTTCCACCGACCGGCTTCAGCTTTGCGAGAATGGTAGCCACGTGCCCTGACCAGCCCGGCTGCGCAGCGGTCAGACCGAGTACTGCCGCGACGATCTGCTCGTTGCTAAGCGCACGTCCTCGGTTCTCACGGCCGCGTGGTAATTTACCGTAACCACGCAGCGACTCGAAACGCTGATCCATATCGATGGACGTATCGGTTACCACATCGCTGTGACGGGATAGTTGGGTCAATACCTGGGAAAGCTGCTTAGCAAGCATGGCCTAATCCTGCCGCTTCCAGTCGTCGTCCCATGTATCGAGGAGCATCGGCATGCTTATCGCGTCGCTTCCCTTCTCGTGGGCACGTCGCCGTTCCTCAGCGTGGATGCCCAACGACAGGTACGTGATCGTCGCTCGAGCCAGCTTCAATTGACGCAAAGTCTTGGCGATCAGATCGGTAACTGGAAGGTCGAAGATGCCCGCAGTGCGAGGCTCGGCAAGCTGTGGCGAGATCGCCCGCATCAGCCAGTCGTGCACCGTCACGAACTTATGCTCCATATGATTTCGCAGATCGTAGAGCGATTGGGCGTCCGGCTCGGTGACCGCCTGGAAATCGTCCTCGAAGATATCCTTGGATAGCCAAAACAAGCCGCGCAGCGGCCAATTCGCCAACCCGTCCAGCGCTGGGTGGAGTTCCTTTCTCTTGCCCTTCACGAACCAGAGACTACGGAAATTGACCTGCCGCTCCTTATGTCCCAGGGTAAGGTAGGCATTGAGCAGGAACGCGGTCTTATCGAACACTGCGTAAGCTCCACGGAACGCCATCTTCATCCGCTCGACGGGAAAGCCGAAAGCAGGATAGTCAAGCGTGTTATAAAGAAGCACGCCTCGATCCGAGAAATGCACGCCGGTCGAGGCGATACCCTCATACAGCGCATACCGTGCGGCGCAGAATTCCTGCTTGATGATGTTGAAGTAGTGGATAACGGCGGGCAGGCCCGGCCCTGCGTCGATGCCGACCGTGATTGAGGGCAACGTCATCACGTCCCGTGCGGCGATCGGGTTCGGCCCTACATCGTTGAGCGGGTTGATGAAGAGGCGGTTGTTCAAGCACCATTGCCGGTACTCGCGCTCTTTTTTGCCGCGACCCATCGAATGGTTCAGCATGTCGATTTGCCCGGCAATTCCGGGAACATCGTAACGCGTCCAAATGTCATTCAGATGCGCCGCGAATTTGCCGAAGGCTTCTTCATAGCCATAACTCTCGACCACGGCATCATCGGCGCATGCTTGCGCCAACGACTCTGCGGCAAAAATCATCAACACGCGGTGATGACCTGGATCATAGAGCGCATGCGCATAGTGCCCTAGCCCAGCTCCACGGTTACCGCATGCCATTGCGAACTTGGGAACGGCGCTCAGCGCCCGATCCCAATATTCGATGGCTTCGATGAACCGGCCGGTATGATTCAGGATGTTGCCGAGATTGGTATAGATCTGCGCGCGCTCGCGCGGCTCAAACTCCTGAAAGCCAGGATGCGCCAGCGCCCGGCGTAGCTCCAATATCTCGCCGTCAATGGCTTCGCTTTTCCACAGCCACACTTGCAAATCCGGCGATGCATGGCGCTTCGAGCTCCAAATGTTGGCACGGAAATAATGTGCGCGGCAGGCATGACGCGCTGCGACATTCCTGGCCAAGTACTGGTCGAGCAGGCCGCTGGCGTGATCCAGGGCGGCAACCGATGCCTCATCGCCGCCTTGATCAATGATCGCACCGATTACCTGCATGGCTTTGTCTTCGGAAAGCCCATCAAGCTTCTGAACCATGAGGGAAGCCAAGGATGGTTTGCGTGGTGACGGTGCCATCAGCGGGGGAGTGTCGCCTGTTGCATCAACGAGTTGACGCTGCCTGTGTGCCACTGATCCAGGCTAAGTGCGAGGCACGATCTGTAGAACTCTTGGGCCGATGTTGTCGACTTGAGTCTAAGAGCATGATCATTAGACAGGCTGAGCCAGTGGCCGAACCAGCTCGTCCCGAGGGTAGCGACCATGCTAACTGCGGCAGCGCCAACGATTGCCCAGATGCATTCCATGCAACCCCCTCACGTGTCCAGCATGTCCCAGTCGTCATCCCTTTCGATTCGTGCCGGCCAAGTGGCAAGCGACACGTCGATACTACATTATAGCCCGACGCTGAATGCTCCCCACCTCACGAAAATTGTGTAGTGCGGTCGTTACGGAAAACATTGAGAACATGCGATTATGGATGAGCAAAAGCAGAAGGAGATCGCTGCTTCCTTGTTGAAAGACATGGAGGACATAGCTGCTCGGATGCGCGCGCTTATCGTCGCGATGCCCCCACATGATCTGCTCGGCTACATCTACGCGCAGCACATGATGAAGGCGATGGCAGACCAAAGCGCCGCCGAGGAGCAACGCGAAGCGGATGGCTCGAATGACCTGATCAACGAAAACCAGTTCCTGTTGGAGTACGTACATGCGGTGCTCGCGTCAGATGGCGCCCCTGCGGAAGTGATATTCGACGAAGGTCGATGCGCCGAGCTGTTTGAACTTAGCCGTAAACTGCGAGAGCAGGCCATGTTTTTCGCCATGGCCACGTCCGCCGATACCAAAGAAGGCGTCTTTGGTCCCGACACGGCCGACATTGAATTTCGCGCGAGATCGACCTGGGTCATGCGACGCGGGAACCGGTACCAAGTCTTGGAAGGTGAATTCTACAGCTACGTCCTAGCACCTCACAATGATGTCCTGAAAGAAGTTTACGGTGTCGGTGCCGCCGATATCGCGGAAGGCTTCCAGGCCATGGCCGACGCCACCCGCTCTGGGCATGCCGACGCTATCATGGAGATGATGAAGCAGTTTGAGGCGGCACAGGCCTTCGCTGCGGCACAAGACAAGCCTCTGGAAGACGTCACTGAGGCATGGATTGCGGCCAATGCAGAACAGTCGAAAGCCGCCGGGCGGGCGATGGATGACATGTTTCGGGGCGGCATTGCCAACGTGAGTCGACACACTACGCTGCCGCCGACACTGTTGGCGGACTTGGCGTACCGGCGCGGAGAAGAAACCGAATTTTTCGCAGCGGGCGATTTTTCGGGGACCCCCTACCGGACGCTGCCTGCCAGGAAGAAGCCTCTAATTCAGCTTGGGCCGGACTACTACGCCATCGACCCGTGCTTCACCCGCGACGCTGGGTATCGTGCGCTTCTCTACAACCTCTTGCAGCGAAAACCGGACTACAAGAAAGCTTTTGAGGATCGGCAGAAGAGGATGAGCGAAGCTGCCTTCGCCGACATTCTGGCCGCCCAGCTTCCCCGAGCCACGGTTTTTCAAGAGGTCTATTACAAAGACCCTACCAGCAAGCAGTGGTCCGAAAACGACACCCTTATCCTGGTCGATGACCTGCTGTTCCTGGTTGAAGCCAAGGCAGGCGCGGCTGCGACCATCGCATCGCCAGCACTTGATTTCGACCGCCACGCTCAGTCCGTTCAGGACTTGGTACTCAAAGCCTACAAACAATGTGAGCGCTTCTTCAGTTATCTGAGTTCGGCGCATGAAGTGCCTCTCTACCACCTGGCGGACGGCAAATACGAAGAGTGCGGCCGTGTCCGCCGCTCCGACTACCGCGTGATGGTGCCGATCGGGCTGACGGTCGAGTCGTTCTCGCCCTTCTCCACATACTGCAAGGAGCTGCCGGAGGTTGCGCCGTTACTTGGAAGGCATTCCTTCGTTTCGTTGTCCATCGACGAGCTATTTGTGCTCAAGCGTCTTCTGCCCTCACCTGGCGAGTTCGTCCACTACATGGAGGTGCGGCAGGCCGTGGCGGGGATACGCCGAGTTCATCTCTTCGACGAGTTCGACCATTTGGGCGCGTACCTGAAGGAGAACCGTTTCGATCAGGACATTGCCGAGCAGCTGAAGGGCGGCAAGGTGAACATGGTTATCTGGGACGGCATGAGCGACATCGTCGACAGAAGCTTTGAGGGTGAGGACTGGGAAAGCAGACCGTTTCCGACGCAGGACTTCCCGGAGGAGGTACTGAAGCTGCTTGGAGCGCTTGACGCTACCCGAGCACGCGGGTGGCTTTCGGCGGAAAGCCATATCCGTGACCTGGGAGACGAGGGCCGAAATAATCTCGCCAAGATGCTGTCCGACCTTCGCCAAACTCTGAACCAACATCCCGCTCGGTACTTTACGCTAGCGGGGGACGGCGAGCCGCTTTTCGTTTGGCTTCAACAACACGACCACCAAATTGACTGGACCAGGGTGAATGACAAGGCCAGCGCAGCTGCGTTGGCCGTCAAGGCTTCTAACGTCATCGGCGTCGTGGCAGAGGTTAATGCCGACGGAACCTACCATCGGGCGCAGTCTTTCGCGGTCCACGTACCGACAGAGCGAAACGAAGAAAACGCCCACATCTACGAAGATGCCGCGCGAATGGCTCAACCCACGCGGGCGGTAAACCTCAGCCCGCCGAGGAGGCTCGCCCCTCCTGTGAAGACCAAAAAGCCTGGACGGAATGATCCGTGTCCGTGTGGCAGTGGCACAAAGTACAAGAAGTGTCATGGCCGTTAGGATCGAGCCGAACAGAAATCGATAATTTTTCGGGTACGGCGACCTTCTAGCAACCTGACTATTTTGGAGGGCCATGGACGGCTATAGCGCAGATGTAGTTCTCTGTTTCATCGGCTTCGGCCCGCCAGATTCATGGAAATCGTTGATGTTTTCGTCGATTTTCGCCCGGTGGCATAACCGCGCCTCAGATGCCCAGATACACACGCTGGAAGTCCGATTGAATAGCGCCGGAACAAAGCCCTACTTGATACTCGATAATAATCCCTCGTCGAACAAGACCAGATCGTGCGCGTGATGCCAATCATGATCGAACACGTTCAGCAACCTATCCATCACATGCTTGCCATCCGTCTCGATGGCAAGCTCCCTGCGACTATCGAAGCTTCCGGGCGATAGATTGATCGAGCCGATAATCGCCCGGCAATCGTCTGCGACAAGAACCTTACCGTGCAGTTTAAGATGTCGAAGCTGTCGAACCTTCGCGCCGACATCCTGCAGAATACGCAGGCCTCCAACGGCTTCGATCAACTGGTCGGGCTTAAGTTTGTGAAGCGACTTCGTCATGATGCGAACATGAACGCCACGCTTCACCGCTCGTACGATCCGCTCGATAATCACCATGTCCTGGTAGCGCTCGTTCTGTACGCTTAACGAGTGCTTTGCGCCATCGATAAAGGCAGCCAATCGCGCGCGCCCATTGTTCGGACACCAGACAAGGGTAGAATTCGCTGCCGGCTCGAATGGCTCACGCGCCCAGTCGCAATTGAAGCACTGTGCCATCTCCGAAAGTTCCACACGGTCTTTGGTAGACACGACGTAGTCGCGAGTTTCGGTCAGGTTTCGGTCTTCCCAGTTGAGGGATTTTACAAAGCCCACCTCTCCATCGATGACCATCGATTTCTGGTGCGTAAGCGCAAAATCCGGGCTGCTGTCGCGGACTTGCACTCCGCCAGCCTGCAGTGCCTGGCGCGCCTCCTCGTTCTCGCAAACACCGTTTCGTCTGGCCGGGTTCAACATCACTCGAACCAACACGCCTCGAGACTGCGCAGCGATGACCGCGTCCAGCAGTTGCCGGCTGGTAAAGAGAAACATGCGGATATCAATGCTCTTTGACGCCTCCCTGATGGGCTTGATGATCGCTTCGGCAGTGTCGTCTGGAAGAACGATAAGTTTGCGGGGCACGGTGCCTCTCCACCCTCAACTGGTTTGCGACATGCGTCGCTCGCTTGCTGCGATATTCTGTACCCGATGCAGTTCAGCGTAGAGGCCTCCGCGAGCCAGCAGCTCCGCGCCAGAACCCTGCTCCGCAACGACCCCATCCTTCAGGACCACGATCTTGTCCGCATTGCTGACAGTGCTCAGGCGATGCGCGATCATGATAACCGTACGGCCTTCCATCAGTCGAGCAAGACCCTCCATCACGAGACGTTCGGACTCCGTATCGAGCGCCGCGGTCGGTTCGTCCAGGATCATGATAGGGCTGTTTCGAATTACGGCCCGTGCGATACCGATACGTTGACGCTGGCCACCCGACAACGTGTCTCCACGTTCGCCTACAAGAGAGTCGTATCCGTGAGGCATACGCTCGATGAACTCATGGGCGTTAGCGACCCTGGCGGCTTCAACGACTTCGTCGGGAGTCGCATCAGGCCGTCCGTAAGCGATATTCTCCCGGATCGTGCCTCGAAACAGAACTGTCTCCTGCAGAACAAAGCCGATCTGTGACCGCAGGCTGGTCAGCTTGAGGTCAGCAACATCGGTGCCGTCGATCAAGATTTTCCCGCTTTGGGCGTCATAAAAGCGAGGAATCAGGCTTAGAACGGTTGATTTGCCTGATCCGGTAGGACCGACAATTCCCACGACCTGCCCAGGCTGGATCGAGAAAGTGACGCCGCGCAACACCAGCTCTTCACTGGTATAGCCGAACGTCACGTCACGAAGTTCGATCGCGCCACTCAGGCTTCCAGGCTCTCGGGCGTCAGCGCGCTCTTCGATCACGTCGTCTGCGGCAAGGATCGATTGTATGCGCTCGATCGCAACGGTTGTCTGAGCGATCGTCGCCGTCATACTGGCCAGATCCTGAACGGGCTTGAAGAACTTCGCGAGATAAGCGAGGTACACCGTCAATGCGCCCGCCGTCATTGCTCCCGCCACGATCAGCGCCGTCCCCCGCCACAAGACGATCGCGGTACACAGCGCCACGACAAGACCCACCAACGGAGACATCAACGACTTCACCTTGCGCGCGCGCAACGCCGCCTCGACGGTCGCCTGGCTTGCTGCCTGCAGATGCGCAAGCTCCATATCCTGCCTGCCAAACGCCGTGATGGCACGAACCGACCCGAGGCCTTCCTGTACGACGGACAGGACTTCGGCTTGCCGCATGCGGACGATTCGGGTGATGCTCTTTACCGCCTTCCGAAATCGCGCCAGGAAGATCAGGAGAAAGGGCGTGAGGCCGATGGCAATCAATGTAAAGTCCCAATCGAGCCAGAACATGATGCCGACCATGAATATGATCGTCAATATGTCGACTAGCATATCCAGGACAGACGATGACGCGAAATCCTGAACGGTATCGACATCTGTCGTAATGGTTGAAATGAGCGCACCCGTCTTGGCGTTATCGTAGTATCTTAATGAAAGTCTGTTTAAATGCTCATAGATGCGAATGCGCAAGTCATTCGCAACCCACTGCCCAATGCTTGTTGTGTAATAGCTATCAATGTAAGTTGCGACCGCGCCGAGTATGGCGATGACAAGCGTTGCCAGTCCAGCAAACAACGCGACGCCCATTGGATCTCTCGGGATTCCGAGGTCATGCGCCCAGTTTAACCAATAGGGCAACGCATGGTGACCGAGCGCATCATCAATCACGATTTTCAATGGCCATGGAGCGGCCAGGCTCATCGCGATCTCGACAAGCATTGCCAAGAGCACGATCAGCAATCGCCATCTATAGGGAAAGAGCATCTCCCGCAAAAGACGGATCATGGACCGGATACTCCCTGGCGGGTCAAATTTTTCGAGGCGAGGATTGCGGGCAGGCGATACTGCAAAACTTTAGTAGAGATAACAAGATTGCTGAAACCGGCGGCCACCCCTTCCGCCATATTCCCATGTTGATCCTCCGGCGATAAGCGCGAGATTGCAGCGCAGAAGATCGAACCCGGAGCCCATCATGTCTGACACACAAGCCGGCACCATCCTTCTTGCAGGCGCCTCGCGCGGGCTTGGGCTCGCCATGGCCGCCGAATTGCTCGATCGAGGATGGCAAGTCGTCGCAACGGTTCGCCGCGGCAAGCCGACGCGCCTTCATGAACTGGCCGAACAATGGATCGGGCGACTATCCATCGAAACGCTCGACATCGACCATCAGGACGAGATCGAGGCCTTTCGGGAGCGCCTTTCCGGTCGGATATTCGACATCCTTTTCGTCAATGCCGGGGTCGCGAATGCGGGGCAGCAGTCCATCGCACGAACATCGACGGAGGAGTTCGTGCGTGTCATGAAGACGAACGCGTTGAGCCCGATGCGCGTCATCGAAGCCCTGGAGGATCTGGTAGCCGATGATGGCACGATCGGCGTCATGTCGTCGGGACAAGGCAGCATCGCCAACAATAACGGCAGCGGGCTCGATCTCTATCGCGGGTCGAAAGCGGCGCTGAACCAGTTCATGCGAAGCTATGCGGCACGCCGGGCCGATAGCGCACGCGCCTTCCTGCTGATGGCGCCCGGCTGGATCAGAACGGACCTCGGTGGTGACGACGCCCCCGTTGGCGTTGAGGAGGCCGTTCCGGCAATCGTGGATATCCTTGTCGGGCAAAGGGGCCAGCCGGGCCTGCGTTACCTGGACCGCGACGGAAAGTCTGTCTCCTGGTAATGCTATGGCAGGATTATAGTTAACACGTGACGATCGGTCGCTGGTCATATGTCTCGCCTGCCCCAGCTTAGTCACGTTGCGCCGCACAAATGGCGTTCAACCTGGCCTGTTTTGGCCGGGAGTGGAGGTACAGGCAGAATGATCACCCTCGAAGAAAGACTTATCAGCGGTTCCGGGCTGGAGCGCGGCGCGGTCAGTCTTGACACCTTCGGAGAAGAGGATCTTCGCCTTCTTGCCCGGTTGCATGAACGCGGCAAGGTGAAATTGGTGGGAACGCCCGGAACGATCCCCTATGTCGTGGTTGTCCGCGACGCGGCCTGACTGCGGGTCAGGAGCCAGACCCCCAGGGCGGTTGCCAGAAGCAGGAAAGTAACCAAGCCCGCAACGGCCAGATAGGCGTTATCGAATGCCGACCTGGCAAGCGCGACCAGAATTTCGGCCTCGCCCGCCGGCAGGCGCTCGGCGGCAATCAGCGCTTCGTCGAGACTGTCCAGCGCCGTGCGATCGCCCGTCAGGCCTTGCGGCAACATCAGGCTGGCTGTGTAAACAAGGGACATCAGGCTGCCGATCATGGCAATCCCGATCGCGCCGCCGAGCTCGTAGGAAACTTCCTCTACCGATGCTGCCATGCCGGCCCGGCTTTCCGGCGCACTCATCATGATGGTGCTGGACGCCGCGGTCATTGCCGCACCTATCCCGAACCCCAGGACAGCCAGTGCGCCGAGCCAGACCGCCGCCGCGCCGCCCAGGCTCAGCATATAGACTGCCAGGCCGAGGCCGGCGGTGCCGAGGGATAACCACAAGGTGCGATCGGCACCCAATTTCGGCAGGGCAAGCCCGGCAAGAGGACCTGCGACGAAGGCCGCCGCGGGGATCGGCAGGATAAGCAATCCGGCCTGCAGGGGGGAATAGCCGAGAACGAGTTGAAGGCGCTGGCTGAGGATGAGTTCGATGCCGACGAGCGCGGCGGCGGTAACCATCGCGGTCGCGACGCCGGCAGTGAACCGTGGTGTTCGGAAGAGCGAAAAATCGATCAGGGGCGTGGGTGTGCGCCGCTGCCTCCGAACGAAGAGCGCCATGGCAATGATGCCGACGACGGTGCCGGCCACGACCGTTTCCCAGCTCGCCTCGCGCCGGCCCAACTCCTTGACGGCAAACGCAAGGGCGATCAAACCGACCATGATCTGCGCAGACGCTATGATATCCCATCTACGGGCCGCGTCGCCACGCCTCGCCGGTACGATCAGGCCGCCAAGCACGAATGCCCCCGCGACGATCGGCACATTGATGAGGAAGACCGAGCCCCACCAGAAATATTCCAGCATGACGCCGCCGATGACGGGGCCGAAGGCCGCGCCACCGGATGCGACGGCAGCCCAGATGCCGATTGCCAGGGAGCGTTCGTCATCGTCGGTGAAAGTCAGGCGGATGATCGACAGCGTCGCCGGCATCATCATGGCCGCGCCGACGGCCAGAAGCACCCGCGCTCCGATCAATGCTTCGGGCGTCGGCGAATAAGCCGCGAACAAGGACGCGATGCCGAAGACCACGAGGCCAGACAGAAACATCCGCCGATGACCCAGACGGTCGCCGAGCGTGCCCAGCCCCGGCAATAGGCCCGCAACGACGAGCGGATAAGCGTTGACGATCCATAGTTTCTGCGACGCGCTGGCGGCCAGGTCATGTGTCAGCCGCGGCAGCGCCGTGTAAAGTACCGTCATGTCCACGACGATCAGGAACAGGGCGCTGGATACGATCGCAAGAACCAGCCAACGGTTGCCGGAAGCCATTTCGGAATCCTCATCACTCCGCCGCTCCGCCATGGATTGCGATCGGGTGAGCCGCAATATAAATACGTTCGTATGGAAATAAAGGGGCGACATGGCCGGCAGACCCAGAACGATCGATAGAGACAAGGTGCTCGACGCTGCCGAGGCCGTCGTCAAACGCACCGGTGCATCCGGCCTGACGATCGAAGCGGTTGCGCGAGAGGCCGGAATCACCAAGGGCGGTGTTCAGTATTGCTTCGGCTCGAAGGACAGCCTCATCAACGCCATGTTGCAGCGGTGGTGCGACGGGTTCGACGCGGCCGTGCGTACGATTGCCGGGCCCGATGCCGACGCCGTGGCCACCTTGCGCGGCCATGTCGAGGCAAACCGCAGGACCGACGCGGCGGAGAACTCGCGATCTTCCGCGATGATGGCGGCGCTGCTCCAGACGCCATCTCAGATCGCCGAAACGCGAAACTGGTACACCCGCCGTCTGTCAGGGCTCGATGTCGGACATGAGGAAGCCCGGCGGGCACGCCTGGCCTTTCTGGCCTCCGAAGGAGTTTTCTACCTTCGAGCCTTCGATCTCGTCGCGTTGGATGATGCGGAATGGTCGGACATTCTAAACGACATATCCACCTTGTCCGAAGGGCGGTAGCTGACCTGCCCCTGCATCCAGTCGACGAAGTCGGCGACGAGCGCGTCGCCCGCTGCCGCGAGCGGTGTCACGAGGTAATATGCGCCCGGCCCGCTCCATGGAGGGTTAGGCAAGGCCTGAAGTTCGCCCCTGACCAGCTCCCGTTCGATCAGGAAGGACGGAACCAGCGCGATACCCATACCGGCAACCGCCGCCTGGCTCGTCATGGCGAACTGGTCGAACATCGGTCCGCGGTAAGGGTGCGGATGTTCCGCGCCGACGGCCTCGAACCATTGCTGCCAGATGTGCGGGCGCGTAGCCTGCTGCAGAAGCGTGACCTGCTGGAGATCTCCGACCTCTTTCACGCCATTGTCTTTCAGATATGCAGGGCTTCCCACAGCCACGATCTGCTCGCGACATAGAAAGCTGACACTGCCGTTCGGCCAGGCCGGCGCACCGTAATGAATGGCCACGTCCACCGACCGCTCGGCCATGTCGAACGGCTTGGGCTCGGTCGTCAGCTCGACCGTCACGCCTTCATGGCGCCTGATGAAGGCCGGCAGTCTTGGAATGAGCCATCGGGAGGCAAAGGTGGGGAGTACGGCGATCCGCAGGGTTCGCTGACTGCCGACAGACGACACGATCGCGTGTGTCGCCTTCTCGCAATCGTCCAGGATGCGGCGTGCCGACAAAAGAAAGCGCTCGCCATGCGGCGTCAGCGCAACGCCGCCCGGAAGGCGGATGAAGAGCTGTACCCCGAGCGTATCCTCGAGCTGCCGGACCTGCTTGCTGACCGCGCTCTGTGTCAGGCTGAGCTCCCGGCCCGCTGTGGTGAAGCTTCCATGGCGCGCGGTAACCTCGAAAGCGCGCATCTCCTGGAAGGATGGCATCAGGCTTCTTGGAAACAACATCGACAAGACCTCGGTCGGCGCTGGGCGTTATCCGCTATATGCCAGCAGATGCCGCGCCATTCCAGTTCGGAATAGCTGCCAGTATCCTTGATTTCGTCCTGCGCGCATATCGAACGCCAAAACCCCCGCGTTGGAGCGGGGTTATTGTGATTGTTGTGTGTTTTGGT
>NZ_JAMQCO010000007.1 GCF_023702225.1 Aureimonas altamirensis
CAAGATAGGTTGCGTTCCGAACTTCGCCGCCGACCATGATCTGCAGGGTCGGCGTGCCGCCGACAGTTGAAACGAGCACCTTCTCGTTGAAGGTCACTTCGATGGTGGCGGTATCGTCGGCATTGAGGATGTTGTTCTGCCGGCCGGTCTGGCCGGACATGGCGACGGACACGATCGCGGGAGGCGCCGTATCCACGACATACCCGATATCGTCCGATACGGCGGGATGGTCGAGCACGGCGGACGTTCCGCCGAGGTCGCGGATGGTGCTGCTGTTCAGAGCCAGGCTATTGGCGTCGATCGAGATGCCGTCCGCATCGTTATCGCCGTCCGCAACGGTGTAACGGAACTGGATCTTGCCGGTGCCACTGCCACCGACATAGCTGGCCTCGCGATAGGCGGCGCCGACTTTGATCCTGAGTGTCGGGGATCCCGACGCGGTCGCGACTACGATCGTTTCACTGAACGTGACGTCGATGGTGACGGTATCGCCGACACCGAGAATGCCGTTCTGCGCTCCCAGTTGTCCGCTTATCGCGACCGACGAGATGACGGGTGACGTCGTATCGACGATATACTGGCCGTTGTCCGCAACGCTGCCGTGCTCCAGAACAGCATCGTTTCCGGCCCGGTCCTGGATGGCGCCGACCGGTGCTTCTATCGCTCCGGCATCGACCGAGACGCCGTTGGCGTCGACATCGTCCGGCTGGACGACATATCGAAACTGCAGTTTCGTCGTATCGGATCCCGACACGTAGACGGCGTTGCGTGCCGCATCGCCAATCATGACGGTAAGTTGCGGAAGGCCGCCGTCAATGTCGACGACCACATTCTCCGAGAACGTAACTTCGAAGAGGACGGCGTCGCCTGCATTCAAGATTCCGTTCTGAGCGCCGGTCTGCCCCAGGATCGCCACGGCCGCCACGGCCGCCGGAGTGGTATCGACCTTGTAAGCTGCATTGTGGGCCACGGCCCCGCTCGCCAGCACCGCATCATTGCCTGCGGCGTCGATGATTGCAGATCCGTTCAGCTTCAAGGCGTCTGCAGGGATGGATATCCCGCTGGCGTCGTCATCGCCGGTCTGAATCGTATAGGTGAAGGTCAGGGTGTTTCCGCCGGAGCCGCCCGCATAGGAGGCCTCGCGTGAAACTCCCCCGATGTTCAGCAGCAGGCCCGGCTCGCCGGCACCGAAATTGACCGTCACGTTTTCGCTGAAACTGACGGTCACGGTAACCTGATCGTTCCTGCTCAGGAACCCGGACGAGAGGCCGACCGCATCGGTGATCGCGACCGTGGTCACCGTCGGGGCCGTCGTATCGACGCCATAGTTCCGGTTGTCGGAAACGGCAGCATGGGTGAGCGTGGCCGCGTTACCGGCAAGGTCCTCGATCAGCGCGCCTTCGAGTTGCACGGCATTCGCCGGCACCGAGATACCGTTGATGTCGGTGTCGCCGGGCTGGACCGTGTAGGCGAAGATCAGTTCATTCAGCCCGGATCCCGAACGGTAGGTCGCATAGCGTTCGACCGCACCCACGAGAATCTTGAGGCGAGGCGTACCGCCAGCGGGATCCACCGTTACCGCCTCGTCGAAACTGACTTTCAGAAGGACGTTGTCACCGGCCTTCAAAAGCTCGCCGTCCATGCCCTCGGTTCCGCTGAAAGCGACCGTGGTGATTGCGGCAGAGGTCGTGTCGACCCGATAGTCCACGGCATCCGAAACCGCCGAGTGATGCAGAGGAGCCGTGTTTCCGGCGATATCCGTTATATGGCCGCCATTGAGGTTCAGGGCGTCCGCACCGAAAGCTATCCCGTCGCCATCCGTATCGCCGGCCTGGACATGGTAGGTGAACTGCAGAACGTTCGTGCCAGACCCCGAACTGTAGGTGGCCACGCGAACGCCGCCACCGACCTGCAGGTTCAGCGTCGGAATGCCGTTGACCGTGTCCACGAGGACCGCCTCGGTGAACGTCACCGATACCGTCACCACGTCGCCGGCGTTCAGGATGCCGTTGCGGATGCCCTGCCCGCCCGTCACCGCGATCGTATCGACTTCCGGTGCCGTCGTGTCCACGCGGTAGTCGGCACTGCCCGCCAACGCACCATGCGCCAGGGACACGGGATTACCGGCCAGGTCCAGGATGATGCCGTCGTTCAGGGCGAGAGCCCCGGTATCGATCGAGATGCCGTCCGCGTCGTTGTCGCCGGCGGCTACCGTATAGCGGAAGTTGAGCTTCGTCGTTCCGGAACCGGATACGTAGACGGCCTCGCGCACCTGCCCGCCCACGTTCACGGCCAGGGTCGGCGTACCGGCGCCCGTATCCACCGTCACGATCTCGTTGAACGAGACTTCGAGCGTAACGCTTCCGCCTGCCTTGAGCAGGCCTTCATGCGCGCCGCTCTGCCCGGCAAAGGCCAGGCCGGAAATCGTCGCCTCGGCCGTATCGACGCGATAGTCCGGGTTCGCGGCCACCTCCGGATGCGTCAGCGGCGCGGCGTTGCCGGCAACGTCGACGATCGTGGCGCCGTGAAGAACGATCGCATCCGCCGGGATCGCGATGCCGGTTGCATCGTTGTCGCCGTTCTGCACCGTATAATGGAACGTCAGCACGTCGCTGCCCGAACCGGCGGCATAGACCGCCTCGCGCTGCTGCCCGCCAATCAGGATCTTCAACGCCGGCGCGCCGCTCGTGACGTCAACGAAGACCTTCTCGCTGAACGAAACCGTCAGCGTCAATGCGTCACCCGCATTCAGAAGCCCGTTCAGCCGACCGCTCGCCGAGCTCACCACGACCGAGCCGATCGCCGGGCTCGTCGTGTCTACGCTATAGGTGGCGTCGTCCTCAAGCGCATCGTGCGAAAGCTGCGCAGCGTTCCCGGCCGTATCGATGATCGAGCCGCCGTTCAACTCCAGCGCGTTGCCGTCCAGCGACACGCCACTCGCATCGTTGTCCCCCGCCGCGACCGTATACGCGAAAACCAGATCGCTCGTGCCCGATCCCGAACGATAGACCGCATGGCGCTGCGCGCTACCCACCTTGACCTTCAGCCACGGCGTTCCGCCGGTCGTGTCAACTTCCACGACCTCGTCGAACCGCACCGTGAACAGCACTACGCCACCAGCCTTCAGCGCCGTGCCCGTCTGCCCTTCCGTGCCGCCGAACTCGACAGACGTGATCGCCGCATGCGTGGTGTCGACCCGGTAGTCCGACGCATCCGCAACCGCCGGATGCGCCGCAACGACGTCGTTGCCCGCAGCATCCCGAATCGTGCTGTTGCCAAGGCTCAGCGCATTCACCGGGACCGCTATCCCGTCGCCATCCGTATCGCCGGCCTGGACATGGTAGGTGAACTGCAGAACGTTCGTGCCAGACCCCGAACTGTAGGTGGCGTTGCGCTCCTGGCCACCGATGCTCAGTTTCAGGAAGGGTGGAACGTTGCCTTCCGCAACCGTGACGATCTCGCTGAAGGTGACCGAAAGGACCACCTGGTCGCCTTCGTTGAGAATGCCGCTGCGGGCACCCGTCGCGCTCGAGAAGACGACGGAAGAGACAGTCGGCGCCTGGGTATCGACCTTGTAGGCAGGGTTGTCGCCGACGGGTGAATGCGCCAGGACGGCATCATTGCCGGCAAGATCTCGGATCGTCGCTCCGCTTGCCGACAAGCCGTTGGCGACGATCGCGACCCCGTTGGCATCATTGTCGCCGGCCGCAATCGTATAACGGAACTGTAGCGCGCTGGAGCCAGAACCCGCTACGTAGGTGGCCAGACGCTCCGTCGTGCCGACGAGCAGTTTCAGCGTCGGCGTGCCGCCGTTGACGGTTACCGCCTGGTCGAAGGTAACGCTGACGGTAACCGTATCGCCGACGTTCAATGTGTCGTTCTGACCGCCGGTCTGCGCGGTGACCGCCAGTGCGGAAACCAGCGGCGGAACCGTATCCACCCTGTAGGATGGATTGTCGGCGTCTCCGGTAAAGGCCACTCCCGGGGCGTTGCCTGCCTGGTCCTCGATCGAGCCCGCAGGCACGACCAGCCCGTTGCTCACGACGGAGATGCCATCCTGGTCGTTGTCGCCGCCGACGATCGTGTAGCGGAAGGTCAGGTTGTCGGTGCCCGTACCGGACAGGTAGACGGCTTCACGCTGCACGCTGCCGATCAGGATCTTCAGGCTGGGGGTGCCGGCTGCGGTCGAAACCTGGACGACCTTGCTGAAACGGACGCTGAAATCGACGGTGTCGCCGACCGTTAGAAGCCCGTTCTCGATCCCGCCGGCGGTCGCGATCGACGCGGAGTAGACCAACGGGACGGTCGTATCGACCTTGTAGTGGCTGTCGTCGCCGAGCGCGGCATGGGTCAGAGATGCGGCGGTGCCGCCGATGTCGGTTATCTTGCCATTATTCGTGACGAGGGCGTTTGCGGAAACGGAAATCCCGTTTGCGTCAGTATCGCCCGACTGGATCGCATAGGTGAAAAGCAGCGTATTCGAATTCGTACCGCTGACATAGGAAGCGTTTCTTGTCGTTTCGCCGACGGTGATGCGCAAGCGCGGTACGCCTGCGCTTGTATCGACGAGCACCGTTTCCGAGAAGGTAACCGCGAAGGTGACGGAGTCCCCGACCGACAGAAAATCGTTCTTCAGACCGACAGCGCTTTGGATAGCGACATTGGTGATCGACGGCGCCGTCGTATCGACCTTGTAGGCAGCGTTGTCGCTGACCGCTCCGTAAGACAGGATCGCGGCGTTTCCGGCCGTATCCCGTATCGTCGCTCCAGCCAGGGAGATGCTGTTGCCCGGCAATGAGATGCCGTTTCCATCCGTATCGCCGGCCTGCACGGTATAGTCGAAACGCAGGGTGGTGGTGCTGGATCCGCCGGAGTAAACGGCGTCGCGCTCGATGTCGCCGATCTTGATGCGAACCGTCGGCAAGCCGCTTTGCGTGTTCACGGTCACCGCTTCGGTGAACGACACGCCGACCGTCACACGGTCGCCTGCATTCAGGGTGCTGTTCTGAATATTGGTCGCACTGAGGATAGCGACCGAAGCCACCGTCGGGACGCTCGTATCGACCTTGTAGTTGTAGTTGTTTCCAACCGCCGCATGAAGCAGATTTGCATTCGTGCCGCCGAGATCGGTAATCACGCCGCTGTTGAGCGTGATGCTGTCCGCAAGGATGGACAGGCCGTCATTGTCATCGTCGCCGGCTGCGATCGTGTATTCGAACTTCAGCTTGTTTGTTCCCGAGCCGGAAACGTAATGCGCCTGCCTCTCGCCGGCGTCCGTCCGGATGCGCATGGTCGGCACGCCGTTGGACGTATCGACATAGACCAACTCGCTGAAGCTGGCGGTCAGCGTCACCACGGAACCAAGCGACACCCAACCGTTTGCGGCGCCGATTGCGGAGGTGACGGCGACCGAGGTGACCGTCGGTGCGGTCGTATCGGCCATGTAGCCGGGGTTGTCGGCCAGCGCGGCATGGGACAGGACGGCATTGTTGCCGGCGATGTCTACGATCCGGCCGCTATTGAGGGCCAGGCCATTGGCCGGCACGGAAACACCGTTGATATCCTCGTCGCCCGCGCGGACGGTATAGGCGAACGTCAGTTCGCTCGACCCGCTGCCGGACACGTAGACGGCTTCCCTGCGTACGCTGCCGACCATGAGCCCGATAGACGGCCTCCCGCCGGAGACGTCCACGAAGACGGTCTCGCCGAACGTCGCCTTAACGATCAGCGAGTCGTTGACGTTGACGATGCCGTTCAGGGTTCCAACGGCGGACAACGCGATATTCGTGACGGCCGGCGCAGTCGTATCGACCCGGAACGCGGAATCGTCCGCCTGTCCCGAAACGGCGGTGACGGCATCGTTTCCTGCCATGTCACGGATGGCGCCCGGCGCGGCGACCAAGCCGTTCTCGACGATGGAAATGCCGTCGAGATCGGTTTCACCGGCGGCGATCACATAGGCAAAGCGGATGGTGTCGCTGCCCGAGCCGCTGACATACGCAGCCTCACGCTCCGTGCCGCCCACGCGGATCTTGAGCGTCGGGGCGCCGGCAGCATTATCGATGACCACGGTCTTGGTGAAAGATACGGTGAACGAGACCGTATCGCCGGCGTTCAGAAAATCGTCGACAGCACCGGTTGCCTCGAGGATCGCCGCACCCGTCGCCACGGGTGCCGTCGTGTCGACGAGGTATTGGGGCTGTTCGAGTATTGGATCATGCGTAAGGTTCGCATTCGTCCCCGCACGATCCGTGACGGAGCCGGGAGCTGCCACCAGGCTGCCGCCATCGACCGAGATACCGCCGAGGTCGCTATCGCCGGCGGCGATCGTCAGGCGGAACAGGAGAACGGTCGAGCCGCTGCCGGAGACGTATTCGGCATTGCGCAGCTGGCCGCCGACATTGACCTTGAGCACAGGAGCGCCGACCGCCCCGTCCACGAAGACTGCCTCGCTGAAAGTCGCGGCGAAGGTAACCGTATCGCCGGCATTCAGGAAACCGTTTTGGCGTCCGGTCTGCCCGGAGATCGAAAGCGAGGATATGGTGGGCGCGGTGGTATCGACGACGAGACCGGAATCCGCTGCAAGCGAAGAATGCAGCAGCGAAGCATTGTTACCGGCAACGTCGACAATGGTGGCGCCATCCAGGGCGATCGCGTTCGCGTCCACCGAAATGCCGTCGAGATCGACGTCACCCGCGGCGATCGTGTAGGCGAACGAAAGTTTGCTCGTTCCGCTTCCGCTCACATATGAGGCGCGGCGAATGTCGTTGCCGACACGCAGATTGACGGTGGGTAGGCCGGCAACGGTGACAGCCTCGTTGAATGTCACGTCGAAGGTGACGACATCGCCCTCGTTGAGAATGCCGCCATGTGCGCCGGTTGGTGGGGCGAAGGCGACGGAGGCAATAGATGGAGATGTGGTGTCGACCTTGAAGGACGCGTTGTCGCCGGCCCCGGTATGGACCATATTGGCGTCGTTTCCGGCCGCGTCCCGGATGCTGCCGCCGTTCTTGACGAGGCTGCCGCCGTCGACGGAGACCCCGTCGGCGTCGATGTCCCCCGCTGCCACTGTGTAGACGAAGACGAGACGGTCACTACCGGACCCGCTCGAATAGTTCGCGCTCCGGCTCTGTGTGCCCACCTTGACGATCAAAGCAGGCGTGCCCGTTACGGTTACCGCTTCGCTGAAAAGCACTTCGAAGGAAAGCGTGTCGCCGGCGTTCAGATAGGTTCCGAGGGCACCCGTCTGGCCGGTCGCGGCAACTGAAACGATCGCCGGAACGGCGGTGTCCACCCCGTAGGAGGGGTCATCGGCGACAGCGCCATGGGTGAGCGTAGCGGCGGTTCCTGCCGCGTCCCCGATGCTGCCCCCTGCAAGGTTCACCGTTCCGGCATCGACGGAGATGCCGTTCGCATCGCCGTCACCGGCTGCGATCGTATAGCGGAACTGGAGCTTGTTGGTCCCGGAGCCCCCGACATAGACGGCATTCCGGGTTGTGGCGCCGACCCTGATCGCAATCGAAGGCGTACCCGTTACGATGACGCTTTCGCTGAACGTCGCTTCCAGGGTTACCGTATCGCCCGTGTTCAGAAGATTGTTCTGGGCGCCGGTCTGCCCTGCGATGGCGAGCGAGGAGAGGATGGGGGCGACGGCGTCGACCTTATAGTTTGTGTCGGCAGCAATACCGGCATGCGACAGCAGGGCATCGTTGCCCGCCGCGTCCTGCAGGGTTCCGCCACCCAGCACAAGGTTGCCCGCGTCGACGGAAATCCCGTCCGCGTCCGTATCACCGGCGACGACGGTGTAGCGGAAACTCAGCTTCGACGTACCGGAACCCGATACATAGACTGCATCACGGTCCTGCGTACCGACCTTGATGCGCAGGTTGGGCACGCCGGTGACGAACACGGCCTCGCTGAAAGAAACTTCCAGCGTCACCGTATCGTCGGCGTTGAGCGTATGATTGATCGCGCCGGTTTGTCCGATGATCGCGACCGAGGCAATGGACGGCGCGCTCGTGTCGACCTTGAAGCTCGTATTGTCGGTTAAAGCCGAATGTTTCAGGCCCGCCGCCGCTCCGCTTCGGTCTACCGTAACGGAGCCACCATGGAGGTCGATCGCGTTCTCGGTAACGGAAATGCCGTTGGCGTCCGTATCGCCGGCGGCGATCACATACTTGAATCGCAGCGTCGTGCCGGTGGAGGACGCAGCGTCGTAATCGGCGAACTTCGTCTGTCCGCCGACGTTGATCGCCAACCTCGGCGTTCCCCCGGTCGTGTCTACCGTGACCGCGCTTTTCATCGCAACGTCGAAGACGACGATATCGCCGGCGTTGGCGGTACCGTTGGCAAGGCCCGAGCTCTGCCCGCCACTGAATGTGACCGACGAAACGTCCGAGAGAAATGGCGTCGTCGTGGCGGATTCGTAGCCGGTGATCGCACTTATGGCGACGTTGGCATCCGTACGAAGAGCATTATTGATATTCTGCGTAAGTACCGCACCGTCTGCAAAGACGAGTTTGTCGCGCGATTGCGTGGAAACGCCGTTGCCGACCGTGACGATCTCCGTACGACCACCGATACTGCGGGTGAACTGGATGGCGCCGGACACCGCGGTCGTGCTCTTGGCGTAGTCCGACCAGTTTCCTGTGAAATAGATGATGTCTTCGCCGCCGAGGAGACCGCGGGCGTCGACCACCGAGCCGGCCTTGATATAGACCTTGTCGACCCCGCCGGTGCCAGTGAATTGGGTTTCTTGGCCCGGGGTTGACATGGCGAAAACTGCGCCGGGACCCGTGCTGGACGCCCTGACGTTAGTTATACTGCCGCTGTCCGTGGGAACGACGATACTCTCGTTCGTCAATGAGGCATTGTAGCCTGTGACTGTCGAGATCGCGACATTCGGGTTCGCCCGGACGGCGGTATTGACGTTCTGCGTCAGAGCGGCACCATCCGCGAAGACGAGAAGGTCACGGGTCAGGGTTGCAACGCCGTTGCCGACGATGACCCTTTCCGTCAACCCAGCCGAGCTGTCGACATATGTGAAGACGATTCCCCCGGGAACCGAACTTGTATCCTTGGCGTAGTCGGACCAGGCATGGGTGAAGACGATGACGTCTTCCCCACCACCCAACCCGCGCGCGTCCAGCTCGACCCCGGGAGCGGAGTAGACGATGTTGCTTGCGGTCGACCCAGTGACGACGACGCTTTGTCCGACGAGTTCATATTCTCGGCCAGGTGTCCGCAGATCAAGAACGTCTTGGTTGGAGCCCTTGATCAGATAGCTTAGAATTACAGACATCGAACAACCTCAAGAGATCGACATTTACAAAAATGACGACTTACAAATCCGTTTTTTAGAAACAATGCGATGTTATTGGACTGAAATCGGTGTCATCCCATAGTCCACATATCAATTATCTGCGGAATGTATGGGAGCAAAGACTCGACGGTCAAAGCACCGTTCTGGACTAATGGTTGAAGCGATGATTCCAGAACGATCGCGATGTCCGCGTAGGAGGTTTCCCCTTGGAATGCCAAGCCAAACGGAAACAGTGTGGAGCCATCACCAGTGGCGAATACGCCCTCTTTAAATCCTGCTAATGCACCCGGAAGATTGAACTTGTCATCAACATAGAAGGTGTCTTCCAGACCGAAGTTCAAAATCTTTGCATAAGTATCTTTAATCTTCCAGTTGTCGGTAGCTGGATCCAGATCCGAGACGACAAAAGAATACTTATCGCCTGCAGCGTCGAAATTTTGGTAAATTTGGTTTCCAGGATTGTCCGACGCCGGGTCGGTAAGATCGAGCCACTTCTGCGTCGTCATCAGGGCACCGGTAGCGTTGTCCACCTTCTGTGCCAGAACGCCGCTGCTGCCCTGGTTCCAGACCCCTGGCGTAATGGTGCCGAACGTCGTCGAGAAGGCCGTGCTGGCGACACCCGAAATCGCACCGGTCAACGCGCCGGCCGAAACTTCCAGCCGGTAGTTGGAAGACAGGTCGAGATCGAAGGTGGGATCGATGACAAGCAGGACTTGTCCATCGACGCGTTGGATACTGACGCCCGGATGCAGGCCGGACAGGGAGATCGTCTGCGTATGGTTTTCGTTCTCGCCCTGGTAGCCCGCTCCGCCGGCCCCTGAACCGCCCAGATCGGTGATCGTCACGCTGCCGGATCCGCTGAAATTGACGTCTTGATTCAGAACCAGCACGAGATTGCTTCGCACGTCGAAATTCGTGATGTTCGAGAAGGAAGCACTCATCGTGGGTGCCGACTGTATGTTCAGGGCGAAGGTATCCGACACCGTCAGCGAGCCATCGGATGCCGTAACCTTGACGTCGATGGCGCCGGCAACACCGCTGACGGACGTTGCATGGAACGCACCGGTTGCGGAGTTGAACGTCAGCCAATTGGGCAAAGCCGATCCGTTGTCGAGCGTCGCCGTATAGCTGAATGTCGTCCCACCATCCGGATCATGGAATGTATTGGCTGGAACGGTGAAGTCGAAGGCTTGGCCGATGACGGCGGTCTGATCTGCGAGTGCGTTCGCAAGTACGGGCGTTTCGTTCACATTCGTCAGATGAACGACGATATTCTGCGTCGAATGGTTGCCGGCACTATCGGTTGCCTGCACCACGATTGCATAACTACCGTCTGTGTTCGAGTCGCTTGGGCTTTCGAAATTCTGAGGTGTGACGAAGGTCAACTGACCTTGGCTCGTCAGATTGAAGAGCGCGCCGTCGCCGGACATGGGGTTGAGCGTCCAGGTGACGTCATGTGCGTCAGTAGCTGCCAACTGCCCGACGACGGTGCTGTTTTCAGATGCATTGAGACTGGTTGTCGTGATGACGGGCGCGGTGTTGTCGAGGGCATAGGCTGCAGTCGCACTCGACGTGCCCGCCCAGTTTTGGTGACTGATCTTCCCTTCTACGGTGCCGGATACCGAGGAAATCGAGAACTGTGTTCCATCCACGCTGCCAGGCGCCGTGCTTACAAAATACAACGTGTTGGAATTGCTTCCACTTTCATAATCCGCCGTTACGGCCACACCGTTGATCACGAAGGTGATTTGAGGCGTGTTGGGCACGATCACGTCCTCAGAGAAGACGACTTCGAACGTCAGCGAGTTACCCCCTTTGCCGACATAGAGGTTATCGTCCGCGTCATAGGCCGTGAAGCTGGTAATTGTCGGCGCGGCGACCACGGCGAGATTGAATGTCTGCGAGGCGAAGAGGCCGGCCTGGTCAGTCGCCGTGACCGTATAGTTGGTCGGTCCGGAAGCAACAGTTGGCGTTCCGGAGATTATGCCCGTCTGCGCGTCCAAATGAAGACCTGCAGGCAACGTGCCGGAAGTGACCGAATAGGTCCGAGTGTCATCGACATCGACATCGCTAAAGGCGCCCGCCAGCGCCAGGGTCCAACTGCTCTGGTTCGTGACCGCCGTTTGCGCCAATCTGCCCTGTGGCGACCGGAGCCTCGTTCACATTCGTCAAGTGGACGGAGATGGTCTGCGTCGAGCTGTTGCCGGCGGTATCCGTTGCGGTGACATCCAGCAAATATTCGCGGTCTGCGTTTCCATCGGATGGGGACTCGAAGTTTTGTGCGGATCTGAACGCCAACGCGCCCTGGCTCGTCAGATTGAAGAGCGCGCCATCTCCGGACACGGAGTTGAGCGTCCAGCTGATGTTATGCGAATCCGTTGCAGCCAATTGACCGACGACGGTGCCATTTTCAGCCGCACTGAAGCTCGTGGTCGTGATGGTGGGCGCAGCGTTGTCCAGGTCATAGGCGCCGATCGCACTGGTAGAGCCTACCCAATTCTGGTTGCTGACGCCTCCCGTGACCGTGCCGGACACCGAAGCAACCGAGAACTGCGTCCCATTCACGCTGCCCGGCGCCGTACCCGTGAAATACAGCGTGCCGGAACCGCTCCCGAGTTGATAGGTCGCGGTAACGGCCACGCCGCCGATCACAAAATTGATCTCGGGTGTCCCTGTGACGTTTACGGTCTCAGAGAAAACCACCTTGAAGGTCAGTGATGTCCCCCCCTTGCCGACGGCAGTGTCCCCAACAGCATCATAAACGGTGAAACTGGAGATCGTCGGGGCGGATACCACGGCAAGGTTGAACGTCTGCGAGACGTAAAGGCCGCCCCGATCGGTTGCCGTGACCGTGTAGGGAGTAGCGGTTGAATCCCTGAGGGGCGTGCCGGAGATAACGCCGGTCTGCGCGTCGAGCTGAAGCCCCGCCGGCAAAGTGCCGGATGTGATCGAATAGGTACGAGTGTCTCCCTGGTCGACATCGCTGAAGTAGTTTGCCAGCGCAAGAGACCAGCCGCTCTGGTTCGTGACCGCCGTTTGGCCATCAATATGGCCCTCGGCAACCGGGGCATCGTTCCTATCGTCGATGGCGATCGCGATCGTTTGCGTTGAGGCGTTGCCGACCGCGTCGATTGCCGTGACCTGAACAGAATAAGAGCTCTTCACCTCGAAGTTCGGCGCGCCGACGAACGTCAACGTACCGTCAAAGCCGAGCGTAAAGGCGGCTGCATCGGTCCCTGAAAGATTGGTCCAAGTGACCGGACCATGAGCCTCGCTAGCGGTGAGCGAAACGCTGGGCGGTATCGGGTTGGCGGCCGTCGATTCACCGACACGGTAGGAATGCTCGATGGCAGGCGGAACAGTATCGACCGAGAAATCGAGCGACATGCCAGCGGAGCCGGCAGCGCCGCCGACCACCTTGATACGGGCGTGGACCGAATGCGCGCCATCCTGCAGGTAGACCGAAGGAGTGTAGCTCCATTGATTCTCGTTGACCGTCGCCACACCCAGAAGGACCTGCCCATCGTAAATGACGACCGCCATGCCCGCGACGAGTACGCCGTCGATGGTGCCGGATATGGTCGGCATCGGATCATCGATAGCGCTACCGACGCCTACGGGACCGGTAATGTTCCCAACGTGATCGGACACGCCGGGGCGCGTGGAAGCGCTGACGATGGCATCGATCTGGTTCGCATCGAGCACGGCAGCCTGCAATGAGGTCATCGCCCCCAGTTGAGCGTCCGTCATCCCGTGCAGTTGTGCAGGTGTCAGAGCGGAAACCTGGGCCGTACTCATTGCCGAAACGGTTCCAGTCGGAAGACCGGAGATCGCCGATGCAGATAACGCAGCGATCGTCTCAAGGCTGAATTCGCTTATCTCCACGTTGGAAACTGTCGCAAGATGCAATGCGGACAAACCCGAAGCCTGTACTGGGCCGATTGCATGGAGTTGATTGCTCGAAAATGCAGAAAACTGATCGACATCAAGCGATGCGATCTGTGCTGCGGTCATCTGCGCGACAGCAGCGACGGAGATGTGGGATATCTGTGACGCGGAAAAATGATCAAGCTGCGCTGCAGAGAATCCCGCAAACGCTGCCGGTAACAAAGCAGCGACCTGGCTGATGGAAAACTGCTCGATCTGCGAGCCTTGGAAGGCGGCCACCTGCGAAGCGGTGAGCGCCGCAAACTGAGCGGTCGTCATGTCGTGGATCTGGTCAACCGTAATCGATCCGATAGCCGCTACGGAAATACTTGAGATGATCGAGGCATTGAGCGACGCGAATGCCGATGGCTGCAGCTCAACGATCATGTCAGACGTAAGCACGGCCACCTGCGCAGCACTGAGGCCGCCGACCTGCCCCGCCGACAAGGAAGCGAGTTCGCTACTGGAGAGAGTCGCGAACTGGGTGACGGGAATACGCCCCATATCGGAGCTCGCGACGTCACCCACCTGACTGACGTCGAAAACGAGCGCCTCCCCGACGACATAGGACGTTATCTCGTCCGGCATAATGGCCTTGACCGTCAGCGAATGCCGCCCGCCGGCCATCTCGATCCGAGGCGTCAATGTCCAGGAGGTTCCATCTCCGGATACCGTTGCCTCGCCCAGATAGACATCGCCCTCGTAGACATGGAGCTTAACGCCCGCAGCGATCTTGGAACGGATCTGACCGCCGATGGTGGGCATGTTCCTGATCGATATGGCCAGCTGGGGGAGCGAGACGTAAGAAGTGTCGCTATCCGTGTAGGTCGACCACAACTGCAACTTGCTCAGGGCAGAAAGCTGAGAATCGCTGAAAAGGGATGTGTTGAGCGCGGCAAGCGCCGACGGCGACAGAACCGAAAGCTGGTCCAGCGTAAATGCCGCCGCCTGCGTTGCGGACAGCGCGCGAACGGCGTCGGCGGACAGTGCTGCGACCTGCGAGAGGGAAACCTGCGCGATCTCGCCGACAGCTTTTTGGGAAAAGCTCTGCGTCGCGCTGCCGGCGGCCGACACGGCCGACGCCACCGCTGCATCGGCCGCCGCCATGCCGGCCAGCAACTGACCGGACGCGTCCGCAACCTTTGCCCCCGCAATCCTGAGCGCGACGATCCGATCCGTATCGCCGGAAGCGACCGCGGATGCAACTTTTGCGAGGTAGTCGCCACCGGCATACAGCTTGTCCAGGCCCGACAGCGCGGCAAGGGCCACGCCGACTGCATTGGCGCCGGCATTCGGCGACCCGTCCTGGTTGATGACGGCGATTGCCGGTTGGGTCGCGTCGCCATCCAGCCCGAAGGCTTTCGCGACTTTCAGATTGATCGCATTCACCTGGGCGGCGGTCAAATTTCCTGCCGTCAGCGATGAGAGGCCATCATCTCCCGAAGCCAACCCGAGTTCACGCACGGCGAGTTCGGAGATGGGGTTGACGGAAATCCTGATCGTCTGGATTCCGGAAGCGGAGACGAACATCGTCCGCAGATCTCCGACCAGGTCCTTCTGGGCGCCTGTCGCCTCGTCCGCGTAGTCGTTACCGGCATCCTTATCGACGACGCGCGCGAGCACGGGGCCGGTGTAGCTACCGGAATAGCTGAGCACGAACGTCCCGTCCGATGCGACGGCCACCGGCCCGGAAAGGACCGTTCCGTCCGCCCGATAAAGGGTAACCGACAGGCCGTTTCCACTGACGACCGGACCCGCTACGACGGAGCCATAGACCGTCACGGTCTGATCCACGGGTGTCGGGGTCGGCACAGGTGCAGGTGCGGCACCTCCCGAACCGCCGCCGCCGCCGCCCGCGGCCACCGCGACGAGACCGCCGACTGCGGCGAGCATGCCGAGCGGAAGAGCCGGTCCATGGGACATGAGACCGGCAATACCGGAGCCGACCGATGCGTGAGTATCGGCACCGTTCGACGCCTCCACGGACACGCTGCCGAAATAGTGACCGTAGCTTTCCACGAGTTCGGCGACAGAGCCCGCTCCGCCGAGCGAATAGACGAGGCGCGCATCGCCACCGCCCAGTGCATGCCCCTGCGTTGCGGTACCTAGTACGGTCCACCCGCCGGAACTGCTGGGCAACTCCAGGCCGCACAGACCGTCATCGCAGACGGAATAGAATTTGTCGAAGACGATTCGCGTATCCTTGCCGAGCATCAGGATCAGGTCCGAATCCGCCTTGCCGTCGGCGCGAACCGCTGCGACCTCGGAAATGTCCTCGATGATCCTGTCGCCACCGACGAGCTTGCGCTCCATGATCCGGTAACGACGCCCGGCTACCGGCCTGACCGTCTTCGCTCCACCTGCAGATACGTCGATACTGTCGACGCCGTCGAAGACGACATATCCAAGGACACGAACCCCATCGGCCGGCGCTGTACCCCCGCTGCGATTCGCGCCGTCGGCTGTTGAAGTTGAACCGCTTTTCCCAACCAAGTTGCCACTGCTGGTTTTTTTGGAATTCGTCATCTTCAACTCGCGATCTAGGGTTTACACATCAGCGTACATGATAAGCAGAAATACGGATATTTTTCAACCTAGTACATATTTTTGATATCATATAAATGTCTATGAAATGCTGGGTTGCATCTCTTTCGCAAAGTGAAACGGACGCGCGAAAACAGGTCCGCCGACGCGCTTCGGTTTGAAACGCGTCGGCGGACCGGAGATCGCTCTAATGAATTGGATTCAATGCGGGCCTTCAGCAGCCCTCAGGTGCGTGCGTCCCAGGCCGCAAGCGCCTCGCGGAAGGCTGCCTCGCCCTCCGCTCCCTTTTCGATGGACAGCAGCGCCCTCTGGCCCGTCTCGTAGGCGAGCGGAACGTCGATCCACTTTTCGTTTGCCATCAGCGACAGGTTGTCCTGCACCGCCTGCTGCAGATCGTTCAGCGCGATCCAGAAAAATCCATCCGAAATCTTGCCCGCAACGCCGATCAAGGGGCTTCCCCTGTCCTGCTCGGTGGGCTTGAACGCCAGACGCTGGACGTTGGCGATCTCGCCGCCAGGGAAGTTCTCGGGTACATCGAACATCATCTCGATGACATGACTGGCCGGCAGCGACGCGTCTGCGTTGCGACGGATCGTCATCGTCATGGTGACGCTGGTATCGGGGATCTGCACCACGGCACGTACGGCAGGCTCCGGCGGCTGCCCATCGGCCGGTGCTTCCTGGACGACACTCCAGCGCACATTACCCTGATGCTGCGCGCCCGGCGTATCGTTGAAACGCTCTTCGTAGAACACGGCCACTTCCGCCCCCTCGGGAACGGCAGCCCCTGCGGCAGGCGCCGGCTGCCCGGGCGGCGTCGCGGGCGGCGGCGCCGTCGTCGGCGCCTCGGAAGCGGCGGCAACGTCGGTGCCTTCATCGAAGGCATTGGCCGTGGACGTGCCCGGGCCTGGATCCGTTTCCGTGCCGTCAGGCAGAAGGCGCTGCGTATAGTCGCGAGCTCCCGGCTCGGGCGTGGCGGCAGCCGGTGGCGCTTCGGCGGCGCCCTCCGCCGGCGGCGTCGCCTCTGGCGGCGTTTCGGCGACGGATGCGTCGGGCGTTTCGCCGCTGTCCGTCCCCTCGATGGGTTGCTCCGCGGTCTGGACATCCTGTCCGCCCCGAGGCAGCAACCCGCCGAAATCATAACCCGAGATGTAGGCTGCGCCCGCACCACCCGCGATCAGCAGCAGTGCGACACCGGCATAAAGGCCCGTGCGCGATTTCTTCTCCGGCGCAGAGGCCCGCCGCGCGCTCGAATATCGCGGTGCGGCCATATCGGGAGCAGGAATGGCCGTATCCTGCGAATCCTTGTCCGCACTTCCTTCCGCGCGCCGCGCCTCGCTGCCGGACGGGGACGACGGCCCGATCTCGCCGACCGACTCGGCAGTGCCGGCAGGCGCGGCGGGCGTCATCGGCCCGGCGACATGGGGCTCGGCTGCCGGTTCCGGATCGACGTCGTCCTCGGGCTCGGCCTCCAAGGCGTTGTAATGCGCCTCGGTGCGCTGGATCGCATCCTCTAGAGAATCACGCCTGGCCTGCGCCGCCTCGTCGCCAAGCGGCGGATTTGCGGCGGCGATCTGCCTATCGATGGCCGAGCGCGCCTTGTCGTAGACTTTGGCGCGCAGCTGCGGGCTCGAGCCGGGCAGACCATCGATGGTCTTTCGAAGAACGGCGCTCAAATCCGCCATGGCAATGAGATACTCTCAGCTCGAATGGGCAATCGTGCTGGAACTTAGTCCTGAAAGGGATCGCGAACAAGTATCGTGTCGTCACGCTCGGGCGAGGTCGACAGAAGCGTCACCGGCGCCCCGACGAGCTCCTCGATCTCGCGGACATACTTGACGGCCTGAGCCGGAAGATCGCTCCAGGATCGTGCGCCGGCGGTCGTGTCCCGCCAACCCTCGAAGCTGCGGTAGATCGGACGCACGCGCCTCTGCGCCGCGAGACTGGCCGGAAAATAGTCGATCTGCTGACCATCCAGCTCATAGCCGATGGCGATCTTGATCTCGTCCAATCCGTCCAGGACGTCGAGCTTCGTCAGGGCGAGGCCGTAGATGCCGTTGATCGCCACCGCCTGGCGCACCAGCACCGCGTCGAACCAGCCGCAGCGGCGCTTGCGCCCGGTAACCGTGCCGAATTCGTGCCCGCGCTCGCCGAGAAACTGGCCGACCTCGTTGTCCTGTTCGGTCGGGAAAGGCCCCTCGCCCACCCGGGTCGTATAGGCCTTGGTGATGCCGAGCACGAAACCCGCGGCCGAAGGGCCGAGGCCCGAACCGGCGGCTGCCTGCCCCGCAACCGTGTTTGAGGAGGTGACGAAGGGATAGGTACCGTGGTCGATATCCAGGAGCGTACCCTGCGCGCCTTCGAACAGGATACGGTCTCCCGCCTTGCGGCGCGCATCGAGAAGCCGCCACACGCGATCCATATAGGGGGTGATCTCGGCCGCGACCGAGGTCAGTTCATCCAGGATGGCGGACGCCTGGATCTCCGGTTCGCCCAGGCCCCGCCGCAGCGGGTTGTGGTGGGCGAGCAGACGCTCGATACGCTCCGGCAGGGCGTCGATCTCGGCAAGATCCATCACGCGGATGGCGCGCCGCCCGACCTTGTCCTCGTAGGCGGGGCCGATGCCGCGCTTGGTTGTTCCGATCTTCGTGCCGCCCGCCGCATTCTCGCGGATGGCATCCAGCTCGCGGTGCAGAGAAAGGATCAGAGCGGCATTGTCGGCGATGCGCAGCGTCTCGGGCGTGATCGTCAGCCCCTGGTCTTCCAGGCGCTTCTTTTCGGCGACGAAGGCATGCGGGTCGAAGACGACGCCATTGCCGATGACGGACAGTTTCCCGCCCCGCGCAACACCCGAGGGAAGCAGGGACAGCTTGTAGGATACACCGTCGACGACGAGCGTATGCCCGGCATTATGGCCGCCCTGGAAACGCACGACCACGTCGGCCCTCTCCGAGAGCCAGTCGACGATCTTGCCTTTTCCCTCGTCTCCCCACTGGGAGCCGACGACAACACAATTGCCCATGAATTCTCCTGCGGGGGCGAGCGCCCCATTCGATCCCGTCGCTGCCCAAGGTGCCCCGCCAACGGCGGGACAGGCGTTGCCCGGCGACAGCCCCCGAGCAAACGCGCGCGACTATAGAGAAACCCGGCCCGCGATGCGAGAGCCGAAGGCCGGGTTTCCTGCCAAATGCGGCCGCTTCGTCTCAGACGTCGAAGGTCAGCAGCTTTGCCTGCCCGATCGCCTTCAGCGCCCTCACCTCGTCCAGGAACTCTTCGCTCAGCGGCCCATCGAGATACAGGAGCGCAATGGCGTTCCCGCCCTCGTGGTCGCGACCCAGATGGAAATTGGCGATATTGATTCCCTTGCGACCGAAGGTCATGCCGAGTTCGCCGATAACGCCCGGAATATCCTTGTTCGCCGTATAGAGCATATGGCTGCCGACATCGGCCTCCATGTTGATGCCCTTGATCTGGATGAAACGCGGCTTGCCGTCGGAGAAGCAGGTTCCCGCCACCGAGCGGCTCTGCTTGCCGGTCTTGACCGTCAGTTGCACATAACCATCGAAGACGCCGCTCTTGTCGCGCCGCACCTCGGAAACGGCGATGCCCCGCTCCTTGGCCATCAGCGGTGCGGACACCATGTTGACGCTCTGCATCTGCGGCTTGAGAAGACCCGCGAGCGTCGCCGCGACCAGCGCCCTCGTATTCATGCCCGACGGGGCGCCGTCGAACAGGATCTCGACTTCCTTGATCGGCTCTTCCGTCAACTGGCCCGCGAAGCTGCCCAGGATCTCGGCCAGCTTCACGTATGGCGTCAGGATGGGAGCTTCCTCGGCGCTGATGGACGGCATGTTGAGGGCGTTCGAAACCGCGCCCTGCACCAGATAGTCCGCCATCTGCTCGGCCACCTGCAGCGCCACGTTTTCCTGCGCCTCGGAGGTGGAAGCGCCGAGATGCGGCGTGCACACCACATTGTCGAGCCCGAAGAGCGGCGAATCCGTCGCCGGTTCCGTCTCGAAGACGTCCACGCCCGCCCCGGCCACCTTGCCGGAACGGATGGCGTCGGCCAGATCCTTTTCGACGACAAGGCCACCGCGGGCGCAATTGATGATGCGTACGCCGTCCTTCATCATGGCGATGGCCGCGGCATCGATGATGTTCCGCGTCCTGTCGGTCAGCGGCGTATGCAGAGTGATGAAGTCCGCCCGCCGGAACAGCTCTTCCAGCTCGACCTTCTCGATACCCAGCGTTGCGGCCCGCTCGAGCGAGAGGAAAGGATCGAATGCGACGACGCGCATCTTGAGGCCGACCCCGCGTGACGCGACGATCGCGCCGATATTGCCGCAGCCGATGATACCCAGCGTCTTGCCCGTGATCTCCACGCCCATGAAGCGGTTCTTTTCCCACTTGCCCGCCTGCGTCGAGGCATCGGCGGCTGGGATCTGACGGGCCACAGCGAACATTAGGGCGATGGCATGCTCCGCCGTCGTAATCGAATTGCCGAAGGGCGTGTTCATCACGATGATGCCCTTGCGGCTTGCAGCCGGTATGTCGACATTGTCGACGCCGATACCGGCGCGCCCGACGACCTTGAGCTTCGTCGCCGCCTCGATGACCTTCTCCGTCACCTTGGTGGCGGAGCGTATGGCGAGGCCGTCATACTGGTCGATGACTTCGAGAAGCTTGTCCTTATCCTTGCCCAGATCGGGCAGGTAATCCACCTCGACGCCGCGATCCTTGAAGATCTGGACGGCGGTCGTGGACAATTTGTCGGAAACGAGAACACGGGCCATGACAATACCTCGGGCTGCGGGCGGCGCGGCGCGCCAGCCCGGAAGAGAAAGAATGGGAATGGAACGATTGGCCGGGCGTCCGCTGGCGGACGCCCGGTCGGATCAGGCCGCCTCGGCCAGCGTCGCTTTCTGCGCCTCGTAGGCATAGGCGATCCAAGGCAGAAGCGCCTCGATATCGGCAAGCTCCACCGTGGCCCCCGCCCAGATGCGCAACCCCGGAGGGGCATCGCGATAGGCGCCGATATCCAGGGCGACGCCCTCTTTTTCCAGTTGCGCGGCGACGCCCTTGGCGAAAGCGTCCTGGGCCTCTTTCGGAAGCGCGACGATCTCCGGCGCCGTGAAGCACAGGCAGACCGACGTGTTGGAACGCGTTGCCGGATCGCGCGCCAGGAAATCGATCCATGCGTGCGTATCGACGAAGCGTTCGATCGCCTTCAGATTGGCGTCGGCCCGCGCCTTCAAGGCCGGCAGGCCACCGATGGTCCGCGCCCAGTTGAGAGCGTCGAGATAATCCTCCACGCACAGCATTGAAGGTGTGTTGATCGTCTCGCCCTTGAAGATGCCCTCGCTGAGCTTGCCGCCCGACGTTAGGCGGAAGATCTTGGGAAGCGGCCAGGCCGGCTTGTAATTCAAAAGGCGCTCGACGGCGCGCGGGCTGAGGATCAGCATGCCGTGCGCGCCCTCGCCGCCCAGAACCTTCTGCCAGGAGAAGGTGACGACATCGAGCTTTTCGAAAGGCAGGTCCTGCGCGAAGGCGGCGGACGTTGCGTCGCAGATGGTCAGCCCCTGGCGATCGGCCGGGATGGCGTCGCCGTCGGGCACGCGCACACCCGATGTCGTGCCGTTCCAGGTAAAGACGACGTCTTTGTCGAAATCGACGGTGGCGAAATCGACGATCTCGCCGTAGGGCGCTTCGAGGACGCGGGCGTCCGGAAGCTTGAGCTGCTTGACGACATCGGTCACCCAGCCGGAGCCGAAGCTTTCCCAGGCCAGCATGTCGACGGGCCGTGCGCCGAGAAGCGACCAGAGCGCCATCTCGACGGCGCCCGTGTCGGATGCGGGCACGATGCCGATACGGTAGTCGGCCGGAACGCCCAGAATATCGCGGGTGTCTTCGATGGCCTTGAGAAGCTTGGCCTTGCCGAGCTTGGCGCGATGCGAGCGACCCAGCGCAGCATCGGAGAGCGCATCCAGCGTCCAGCCGGGGCGCTTGGCGCAAGGGCCAGACGAGAATCGAGGATTTGCCGTGCGAACGGCGGGTTTGGCAAGCGGAGCCATATGCTACCCTTTCAGATAGAAGCGCCTCGTTGGGGAGGCGTGTCCCACTGACGGTGCTATCCGTGCCGCAATCCGCAGTCAAGCGGCAAAAGAGTCATCCTTCGTATTTCATGGCCAGCTTGTGCATGCCTCTCATGGCAACCGGAAACGCAGCCCCAGCGTGACGAGGTGACGATCCGTGCCCTTGTCCTGAACCAGGAGATCGCGACCGGAAAATCCAGCCTCGAATGCATCACCACCGCCGGTATGGGTATAGCGATAGCCGGCATCGAGCGAGATCGTGCCTGAAAGGGCATAGGCCGCGCCGGCCATCAGCGAATAGCTGGCGCGCCAGCCGTCCCGCTCAGCGATATCGGTGGCTCCGGTGCAGGCGTCGCCGGCGCAAAGACCCGCCGCGACGGCCTCGTACGATATGTGGCTGGCTCCGACCCCTGCTCCGACATAGGGCGTCACGCCCATGATCGTGCCCAGATCGGCATAGAGATTCGCATCGAGGTCGACGACGTCTCGCCGTCCGGCCATGTCGAGCCGGCAGCCGACACCGCAGAAGGCGTCCATATCGGCGGCTCCACCGACATCATATCTGCCGTACCGCGCAGTCACGTCGGTCCGAAGGATGTCGTTGAAGCGATAACCTATGCCGGCGCCGCCGGAGAAATCGTCCGATTCCGAAAGATACCCACCACCCGCATCGCCGGCAGGGTCCAGTACCCTGGCCCCCTTGCTGCCGTTGCCCAGCGAATGGGCCGCATCGATGCGCGCATACCAGCCGCTGTCCGGCTGTATGGAGGCGGTCGTGATCTCGGGCGCGTCGACGAGGTCGCTGGCGTGTGCCGGCAAGGCCACCGTTACGATGAGCAGACAGGCGAGACGGGACGGCAGACGCATTGCGGATATCCAACTTCTGGCGCCTCGGCGCTTCCATGAGATCCGCCGGCAAGAATACCGGCGGTCGTTTCCGCACTTTATTAACTATTTCCTGTGCCAGGCTTTCGCCTTGGGCGTCAGGCCGCCTGCTGGTGCTTGAGTACCCCGACGATGTCGTCCACCACGGCATTGACGAGGGAAAGGTCGTCGCCCTCCGCCATCACGCGGATCAGCGGCTCGGTGCCCGACGGCCGGATGACGAGACGCCCGCCGCCCCCCAGGCGCACGCGCCCCGCGTCGATGACTTCCCGCACGTCGCTGCGCTCCAATGGCTTGCCGCCCGCGAAGCGGACGTTCTTCAAGACCTGCGGTACCGGATCGAACTTGCGTGCGGCCACGGAGACGGGCTGGTTCCGCCCGCGCATGACGGCCATCAGCTGCAGCGCCGAGATCAGCCCGTCGCCCGTGGTGCCGTAATCGGACAGCACGATATGTCCCGACTGTTCGCCACCGACATTGTACCCATGCTCGCGCATGTGCTCCACGACATAACGGTCGCCGACCTTGGTGCGCGCCAGCTCGATCCCCTTGCCGGACAGGAATCGCTCCAGGCCCAGGTTCGACATGATGGTGGCCACGATGCCGCCCGCGGCGAGCCGCCCCTCGTCTGCCCAGGATTCGGCAATGACGGCCATAAGCTGATCGCCGTCGACGATGTCGCCATGCTCGTCTACCACGAGGACGCGGTCGGCGTCGCCATCGAGCGCGATCCCGATGTCGGCCCGCACCTCACGGACCTTCGCCGACAGCGCGACCGGATTGGTCGAACCGCAATTGAGGTTGATGTTGACGCCGTTCGGCTCCACGCCGATAGCCACAACCTCGGCGCCGAGTTCCCAGAGCACCTCGGGCGCGACCTTGTAGGCCGCGCCGTTGGCACAGTCGATGGCAACGCGCAGTCCGTCCAGGGTGAAGTCCTTGGGCAGGGTCCGCTTGGCGAATTCGATATAGCGGTCATGCACGCCGTCGATGCGCTTTGCGCGGCCGAGGTCGCTGCTGGTCGCCAATTGTCGGGACAGATCCTCTTCGATCAGAAGTTCGATCTGGCGCTCCAGATCGTCTGAAAGCTTGTAGCCGTCTGGTCCGAACAGCTTGATCCCATTGTCCTCGAACGGATTGTGCGAGGCGGAGATCATGACGCCGATATCGCACCGCAGGGAGCGGGTCAGCATGGCGACGGCGGGCGTCGGCATCGGCCCCACCAGGAAAACGTCGACGCCGGCGGCGGTGAAGCCCGCCACCAGGGCGTTTTCGATCATATAGCCGGAAAGACGCGTATCCTTGCCGATCACGACCCGGTGCCGATGGCTGCCGCGGTTGAAGGCGATGCCGGCGGCCATGCCGACCTTCATGGCGATCTCGGCCGTCATCGGATGCGTGTTGGCGCGCCCGCGAATGCCATCGGTTCCGAAATAAGATCTCATGCGTCTCTATCCATTGGCTGGTTGCGCGCATCTAGGGCAACCGACACTGCCATAAAAAGTAAAAAAGAATATCACCCGGAAAGGTCGGACCGTATCCCCAAAAGGAAAGTGCCGCATCCCTTGCAGGATACGGCACTTCGACAATCCGGATAGGCTTCTGGATCAGGTGGATGGTTGAGGCTCCAGCCCGTCTTCCTTGCCGGACGGCTTGGAGGATCCGGCCTTCGGCACCGCCGACCCGCGCGACGGCGGCGTATCGTCGCCCATGTCGCGGGACAGCGGCTTGCCTGCCAGAAGGTCGCGCACCTCGTCACCCGACAAGGTCTCGTATTCCAGGAGACCGTTGGCCACCGTGTGGAGATCCTCGATATGCTCGTTGAGGATCTTGCGCGCCCGGTTCTCGGCGACCTCGATGATGCCGCGCACCTCCGAATCGATCAGCCGCGCCGTCTCCTCGGACATGTTCTGCTGCTGCGACACCGAATGGCCCAGGAAAACCTCTTCCTGGTTCTGGCGGTAGCGAAGCCGGCCCAGCTTGTCGCTCATGCCGTACTCCATCACCATGGCGCGCGCCATGTTGGTGGCCTGCTGGATGTCGTTCGAGGCGCCGGTCGTGACGTTTTCCAGGCCGTAGATGATCTCTTCCGCGGCACGTCCGCCGAAGATCATCGCAAGGCGCGCCTCCATCTCGTTCTTGCGCATGCCGTAGCGATCGCGCTCCGGCAGGTTCATCGTCACGCCCAGCGCGCGGCCGCGCGGAATGATCGTCACCTTGTGGAGCGGATCGTTGCCCGGCTCGTAGATACCGACCAGGGCATGGCCGGCCTCGTGATAGGCTGTCAGGCGCTTTTCGTCTTCCGTCATCGCCATGGAGCGGCGCTCCGCGCCCATCATGACCTTGTCCTTGGCGTCCTCGAATTCCAGCATCGTCACCAGCCGCTTGGAACGGCGCGCCGCCATCAAGGCAGCCTCGTTGACGAGGTTGGACAGGTCCGCACCCGAGAAACCGGGCGTGCCGCGGGCGATCGTCTTCAGGTCTACATTGGGCGCCAGCGGCACGTTGCGCACATGCACCTTCAGGATCTTCTCGCGGCCACCGACATCGGGGTTCGGCACCATGACCTGACGGTCGAAACGGCCCGGACGCAGCAAGGCGGGGTCCAGCACGTCCGGGCGGTTCGTGGCGGCGATCAGGATGATCCCCTCATTCGCCTCGAAACCGTCCATCTCCACCAGAAGCTGGTTCAGGGTTTGCTCTCGCTCGTCATTGCCACCGCCGAGACCCGCGCCGCGATGGCGGCCCACCGCGTCGATCTCGTCGATGAAGATGATGCAGGGCGCGTTCTTTTTGGCCTGCTCGAACATGTCGCGCACGCGGCTGGCGCCGACGCCCACGAACATCTCGACGAAGTCGGAGCCGGAAATGGTGAAGAAAGGAACGTTCGCTTCGCCGGCGACGGAGCGGGCGAGCAGCGTCTTGCCGGTGCCCGGAGGGCCGACCAGCAGCACGCCGCGCGGGATCTTGCCGCCGAGGCGTTGGAACTTCTGCGGCTCGCGCAGGAATTCGACGATCTCTTCCAGGTCCTGCTTCGCCTCGTCCACACCCGCCACGTCGGCGAAGGTGACCCGGCCATGCGCCTCGGTCAAAAGCTTTGCCTTGGACTTGCCGAAGCCCATCGCCTTGCCGCCCGCGCCGCCCTGCATCTGCCGCATCAGGAATATCCAGACGCCGAGGATCAGCAGGATCGGGCCGAAGGAAAGCAGCATCGACCAGATGGGGTTGCTGTTGTCGGCCGGCGGGCTGGCGCTGATCTGCACGCCGGCGTCGCGCAGCCGCGTGACCAGTTCCGGATCGTTGGGTGCGTAGGTCTGGAACGGGTTGGTGTTGTCGGTGTAGGTGCCAGTGATGCGCGGCCCCTGTATGGTCACCGAGCGAACGCGATTGCCCTCGACGTCGGAAAGGAACTGCGAATAGGGGATCTCACGCGATGCCGCCGTCTGCGAGCCGTTCGAGAAGAGCTGGAACAGCGCGATCAGCAGGAGCGCTATGATCGCCCAAAGGGCAAAATTCCGGAAATTCTGATTCATTATCCGTCCTGGATGTGCGCCGCGGCCCCGCCGCGATCGCGACGATACCGGAAACGACGGCAAGTCCGTCAGTGGTCAAGATAGTAATCCGCCAAATGCTTGCCAACAGGCAAGGGCGGATTTGCGGCAAAATCGATCCTCGCCCTGAATTTTCGGTGTTTTCATCGACTTCTAAAGGTCGGCCGTCAGCCGCCAGCCTACGCTTTCCTGAGTATCCAGCACGTGCGGCGGCCCGTCGCGCCAGGGGCGGATCGCCGGATGGCGGGCCACCGCCTCGCCTGTCGGCGAGATCAGCACGGGCAGGCAGCGTTCGGCGGCGTTTCCCCGCGCCAGGACGCCGAGGGCGGCGATCGTGCCGGGCAATGGCCCCGACACCACGAAGCGGCGATCGAACCAGGCCCGCCCGGCCGTGACCGGTACGGTGCCGATTCCCCCGCGGCCATATTCGCGGCCGATCGTGGCGCGGCCTTTGCGCCAGCGGACGCATGCCCCACCCAGCGTGGCACACCCCTCATCGGCGCCCAGACCATCGACCAGCCGTGCCAGCTTGTCGGCCTGTGGCGGGTACAATCCGCCGCCGGCCGCGGTGACGGCCCGGCCGATGGCCGCGCGCCCGATACCAGGTTCAAGCGTGGAAAGCTCGGCCGTCACGATGTCCAGCGATCCGTCGTCGCGGACCGTCATGCCGGCGTTCGCGATCGCCGATCTCACCTCGCGGTCGTGCGCATCCCGCTCCCGACCGGCCCTCTCCAGGGCGGCAGGCACCTGCGACGCGTCCACAGCCCCGTCCTTCAACGCAGCGCGCAGCCGCGCGCGGGCATAGTGCATGTCCCGGTTGGTGGGATCTTCGCACCATGCGATCCCGGCCTGCACCAGCGTTGCCTTCAGCCGCGCGCCGCCAATCCCGAGGAAGGGGCGCGCCAGCACCACCCCCGGCCGCAACGCGCGAACCGGCCGCATGCCGGCAAGGGCCCCTCCCTCGCCCCCCCTCGCCCTGGCAAGAAGATGGGTCTCGAACTGGTCATCCAGATGATGCGCCGTCACGACGGCTTCCGCACCCACGCTCCACGCGGCCTGGCCCAGAAGGTCGTAGCGCGCTTCGCGCGCCGCGGCCGAAAGGTTGCCGACGCTTTCGCCGCCACGCCAGAGCAAGGTCCGGTGCGGCAGGCCGTAGGAGCGGCACAGGCGTTCGACCGTCCGTGCCTCTGCGGCGGACCCGGCCCGAAGGCCGTGATCGACTGTCACGACATGGATTGCAGGGTCGGCCAGATGCGCACGGGCCATCGCGGCAAGATGCAGGAGCGCGGTGGAGTCCGCGCCGCCCGACACGGCCAGAACCAGCCTGGCCGCACCCGCGGTATGGGGCGTGGAGGCAAAGAGCGCCGCGGCCTCGCGGGCGCCGACGGGGCTGTCGTCGCCTAGCTGCAGCGGGATGACTGCTCTTCCGTCTGGAGCTTGCGGCGGACATTGTCGCTCATTTGCGGATAACGCTTTTCTACCTCGGCATAGGTGGCGCATGCAGTATCGCGATTGTCCAACGCGGCAAGCGACATGCCGAGTTTCAGCAGCATTTCGGGCCCCTTGGCGCTGGTGCCATGCTGCTTCTGCGCAGTCAGGAACACTTCCGCGGCCTCGCGATACTTTTTCTGGGCATAGAGGCTTTCGCCGAGCCAGTACTGCGCGTCGCCTGCGTTTTCGGCGCTCGGATAGGTCTGCGTATATTGCCGGAACGTCTCTTCCGCCCGAACGTAATCACCGGCCAGGAGGTAGTTGTAGCCGAGGCTGTAAAGGTCGGATTCGGTGTGCGGCTGGATCGATGCCACGGTATCGGAACCGCCGGTGGGTGCGGTCTGGAATGCGCCGCCGTCGATGCTGGAGCTGAGGATCGAACCGATCTCGTCGGAGCCCGCCGAACTGATCTGCGCCCCGGAGGATGTCGGCGGCGTTCCTGCGGCAAAATCGGAATCGCCGCTTCCGCCGGCGGGCGGCGTCGTCAAGACACCGCTGCGCTGGCCGCTCTGGCTCGAACCGCCGGCACCGCCGCCGCTGCCGCCCTCCAGATCCTGGAAGCGCATGTCGTTGTCGGCCTGCGCGTTGCGAAGCTGCTCCTGCAGCTGCAGCACCAGAAACGACATCTCCTCGACCTTGCCGGTCAGGCGGCGGATTTCGTCTTCCATCTGGGACAGGCGCACGGACGTATCGCCGGCTTGCGCCATGATGACGGGCGCGCCCTGCGTCCGCTGGCCGCCGAAAATATCGATAGCGGCCGCCGGCTGCACCGTCATGAGGCCGGCGGCGAGCGACAGAATGGAGAGTCCCGAAAGCCGGGTCCTGGGTGACGAGGTCATGGCAATTCCCCTGAAGTGTCGCGGCCGATACGCGACGGCCGCTTTTACGCTTCTTTTACTTTCTGGAGAATGGCAGTTCGGCCAAATTTTGGCATTGCGCGCATCGGACGGCAGAAACGCGAAGCGGCCCCGCAAGGGCCGCTTCATTTCAGCGTGAGTGTTGCGCCTGCGCCAGCAGGTGGGCCGGCAGGCGGATCAGCTTCCGGCGCCGCTCAGCACGGTGACGGCACGGCGATTCTGCGACCAGCAGGAGATGTCGTCGCAGACGGCGACGGGGCGCTCCTTGCCGTAGGAGATGGTGCGCATGCGCTGCGGCTGCACCCCTTGCGCCGCGAGGTAGTCACGCGTGGCGGCGGCGCGGCGTGCGCCGAGCGCCAGATTGTACTCACGCGTGCCGCGCTCGTCGGCATGGCCTTCCACCACGATCTGGTAGTTCGGGTAGCGGTTCAGCCACTGGGCCTGGCGCGCCAGGGTCTGCTGGGCATCGGCGCGGATGGAGGTGGAGTCCGTATCGAAGAAGATGCGGTCGCCGACATTGACGGTAAAGTCCTGCTGCGTGCCCGGTGCGGCGCTGCCCGCACCGTAACCACCGGCGCCGCCGAGGCCGAGGCCACCGGCATTGTCCGGCAGTCCCTGGTTCTTCTTGGCGCAACCGGCAAGAGCGAGTGCGGCGACGAGGGCCAATACGATCCGGCCCATTGGTACGCGGCTGTCTGTGCGGCGCATGGCCGACTCCTTCGAATTTGATCGATTCTGGTGATCTTGCATTTACCCTAAGCGGGTTAACGCAAGGTCAATGAAAAAAGACGCCGCGTCCGTCAAGACGCGGCGCCCGATGGCAGGGCCTATTCCAGCGAGGGCGACCAGGCCGGGTCCGAGCCGAAGTTCGGCGTTGCGACCCGCTGCTCGTTACGGCCGGTCAGGTCGATCGAGTAGAGTTGCGGCCCGCCGCTGCCACGATCGTCGCGGAAGAACATCAGGACGCGGCCATTCGGGGCCCAGGTCGGCCCCTCATTGTGGAAGCCGGAGGTCAGGATGCGCTCGCCCGACCCATCGGGCCGCATCACGCCGATCTGGAACTGGCCGCCCGTCTGCTTGGTGAAGGCGATCAGATCGCCGCGCGGCGACCAGACGGGCGTGGAGTAGGATCCCTGCCCGAACGAGATGCGCGTCTGCCCGCTGCCGTCGGCGCCCATCACGTAGATCTGCGGCCGGCCGCCGCGATCGCTTTCGAACACCACCCTGGAGCCGTCCGGCGAATAGGAGGGCGAGGTGTCGATCGCGTTGGTGGATGTCAGCCGGGTCGTGGCGCGCGAGCGCAGGTCCAGCGCATAGATATTCGATGCGCCGTCCTGCTGCAGGCTCATGATGACGCGCTGCCCATCGGGCGAGAAGCGCGGCGAGAAGGTCATGCCGGGGAAGTTGCCCACGATCTCGCGCTGGCCCGTTTCGAGCTGCAGCAGGTAGACGCGCGGATCGCCCTGCCCGAACGACATGTAGGTGATCTCCTGCCGGTTGGGCGAAAAGCGCGGCGTCAGCACCAGGTCGTTGCCCTGCGTCAGGTAGCGCACATTGGCGCCGTCCTGGTCCATGATGGCAAGGCGCTTGCGGCGCTGGTCCTTGGGGCCGGTCTCGTCGACGAACACGACGCGGGTATCGAAATAGCCCTTCTCGCCGGTCAGCCGCTCGTAGATGGCGTCGGAGATGATATGGGCGATGCGCCGCCAATTGTCCGGGTTGGCATAGAATTGCTGGCCGTCGAGCTGCTGGCCGGCATAGGTATCCCAGAGGCGGAACTCGACGCGCAGGCGTCCGTCCGCTTCCGGCGTCACGCGGCCGACCACGAGCGCCTGCGCATTGATGACGGTCCAGTCCTGGAAGCGCGGCGTGGCGTCCGGCCCCGCATCCTTCTGGATGAAGGCGGCGGGCGCCACCGGCGCGAACAGCCCGGAACGGCGCAGGTCCGCCGTGACGACTTCGGTGATCTGCTGGCCGAGCTGGTTGCCCGACTGGAATGCCGGCAGGGCGATCGGCAGCGGCTGCACGTTGCCCTGCGTGATGTCGATCTCCACCTGCGCCCGGGCGGGCGCAGTCATGGCCACCCCGCTCAAGGTCAGCGCAAGAATGGCCAGCATCGGTTTTAGAATGGATTTCATGACTCGGGACCCCTCCGGTTCCGGGAAGAATTTCGGGTAGGATGGCTTGGGCGGCGGTTTCGGCTCATGCGCGCGCTCAGAACATCTGGCTCGGATCGAAATTGAAGGTGACGTCCTTCCACGTCTCGTATTTCTCGGCGGGCAGCGAATAGGGTGCGCAACGCCGCACGGCGCGGACGGCCGCTTCGGCCGCCACTCGCTGTGCCGTCGATCCGGAGCCGCCCTCGATGATCTCGGGCAAGCCGATGAGCTGCCCCGACTGATCCAGTTGCAGCCGCAGCGAAACGCGCAGGGAGCCGGCATCGGATACGCCCGACGGTGGCGACCAGCAGCGGCTGACCTGGCCGCGCAGGGCATCGTATTCGGACTGGCTCAACCGCGCGCCCGTCGTGTGGGTGCCGCCCAGCGAAGCCTGCTGCTGCGAGCGCCGCGCGCCCCCGCCGGCCGATTGCTCGCGGTTCAGAAGCGCGGCGATCTCGTCGGCATCGAACTCGCGTTCGCGCGTGTCGTTTGCGGTTTCGCGCTGCTGCGGCTGCGCCTCGGCGGTGCGTGTCGGCTGCTGGCGCGGCGTCTCCGGCGGGCGCGGCGGCTGCGGGCGCACCTGCGGCAGCGGGACGTTCTGCGGCGGCTGCGGCGCCGGTTCCACGGCGGCTTCCTCCACCGGGGCCGGTTCCGGCTCCGGCTCGGCCTCTGCGGGCGGCTCGGGCTGGGGCGCTGGCGCCGGCTCCTCGGCCGGCAGTGGCGGGGTTTCTTCTGCCGGCTGCTGCGGCGCGGGCGGCGGAGGAGCCTCGGCGGTAGCCGTCTGCACCGTCTCGCGCGGGGCGGCTTCCGGCTGCGGCGCGCTTTCCAGGTCCACCTCGTTGTTGCCGACGTTCTCGGCCGGCATGGGCAGGCGCTCCGGCGCTTCCGTCGGCGTCGGGGCAGGCGTATCCGTCATCTCGGCATCGGCCTCGCCCTGCACCGCCTGGCTGTATTCCTCGATGGGAACCACGGAGACCGGCAACGCTTCGCCCTGCGTCAGATCGAGCGGCCGCGGCGAGCCGAACGACACGAGCATGGCCGTCAGCAAGGCTGTGTGCAGGGCCGCTGATGTGGCGAGGGATTTCATCGCGGTGCGCTCAGCTCCGCGTTTCCTGAGCCGTCACCAGCCCGATATTGCTGTAGCCCGCAGCCGATATGCGCGCCATGACGCGTGCGACGGCGCCATAGTCGGCGGCCTGGTCGGCGCGGATGAAGATGCGCTCCTCGTAGCCTGTCTGGGCGATGGCCTGCAGTTGCGGCACGAGCGCCTCGGGCTCGACTTCCGTTTCCTGGATGTAGACCTTGCCATCCGCCTGGATGGCTATGGTGATGGGCTGCGTATCGGCGTTCAGCGCGCGGGCCTGCGTCTTGGGCAGGTCCAGCGGCACGCCCACCGTCATCAACGGGGCGGACACCATGAAGATGATCAGCAGCACCAGCATGACGTCGACCATCGGCGTCATGTTGATCTCGCTCATCGGCGCGCGCCTTGCGCGCCCGCGCCTGCCGCGGCTGGAGCCGGAGGGCATTCCGGAAATGGCCATGTCGCTCGTCCTCCGTTCCGGTGCCGCTCAGCGCGCCGCCATCTTTTCATCGATCTGCCGCGAAAGGATGGCAGAGAACTCATCGGCGAAGGCTTCCATGCGCGCACCCAGCTTGCCGGCATCGGCCGACAGCTTGTTGTAGGCGATGACGGCCGGGATGGCGGCGACGAGGCCGATGGCGGTTGCCAGAAGCGCCTCGGCGATACCGGGGGCGACGACCGCAAGACTGGTCTGTTCCGAAGCGGCGATGGCCTGGAACGAGGTCATGATGCCGACCACCGTGCCGAACAGCCCCACGAAAGGCGCGGCAGAGCCGACCGAGGCGAGGAAGCCCAGGCGGGATTCCAGCCCCTCGACCTCGCGGGCGATGGACACGTCCATCGCCTTCTCGATGCGGGTCTGGAGGCCGATGGGCGAGCGGGCGCCCTTTTCGAAGCTCTTCTTCCATTCGCGCATGGCGGCCACGAACAGCGCGCCCATGCCGGTCGTCTTGCGGTCGGACAGGGTGTGATACAATTCTTCGAGGGACTGGCCCGACCAGAAATTGCTTTCGAACTGGTTTAGCTGGCGGCGGAAGGCGGCATAGCGCGTCACCTTGTCGAAGATGATCGCCCAACTCCAGACGGAAGCGAGAAGAAGCCCGAGCATGACAAGCTTGACGATGATGCCGGCCTGCCAGAACAGGTCCATCAGGCCGACGCCGTGAGCCTGCGCGGCAAGGCTCGTCTGGGCGACTTCGTTCATGTGCTTTGACCCTCGAATGGCCGCGGCTCGCACGAGGCGCGGCTGAGCTTTCCTTGAAAATTGCCTGAGGCGGCGGACACGAAGCGTCCGACCGCCCCTTCCCCCAAGCCGCCCTTTCACCCATAGAATCAGGTAAAAGAATGGCGTAAAGGCGTGTGAAGCAGCCTGCGGACTATTGGCTCGTTAAGGTTAACGCTGCGTTACAAGCGCGCTTTTCAACCCTCGGGTGCTCCGAGCAGGCGCGCCACCGCGGCCGGCATGCGGCGCGGCCTGCCCTCCGGCGAAATCACCGCTACCTTGACCCTGGCCTGGACCAGAACCGCGTCGCCGAGGCTGATCCGCTGGCTCAGCACCACGCGCGCCCCGCCGAGAAGCACGGTCGAAGTCTCAACCGTCAGTATATCGTCGATCCGTGCGGGGCGCAGGAAATCAATATCCATGTGGCGCACGGCGAAGGCCATCGGCTCACCGAAGCGGCCATCCATCAATTCCCTGTGCCCGATTCCGTGAAGACGCAGGTAGTCGGTGCGTCCACGCTCCAGGAAGTGCAGGTAACGGGCATGGTAGACGACGCCTGAAAAGTCCGTGTCCTCGAAATAGACGCGCACCATCAGCCGGTGCCCCGCCGGCGTCAATTCTCCGGCAAGTCCGGGCACGCCCGCCTCGCCGCTCATGAATCCGGCTCGTCGAACAGGGTGGATTGCGCGCCCTGATAGGTCGAGGGCACGGCAAGCCCGAGATGGCGGAAGGCATGGGCCGTCAGCAGACGCCCGCGCGGCGTGCGCTGGATGAAGCCCTGCTGCAGGAGATACGGCTCCACGATATCCTCGATGGCGTCTCGCGGCTCCGACAGGGCAGCGGCGATCGTCTCGATGCCCACCGGGCCGCCGCCGAAATTGAGCGCGATGAGGTCGAGATAGCGCCGGTCCAGCGGATCCAGCCCCAGGCTGTCCACCTCCAGGCGGGTCAGCGCCTCGTCCGCCACGCGGCGGTCCACGCGGGGGGCATCGGCGATGGTGGCGAAATCCCGCACGCGGCGCAGAAGCCGGCCGGCGATGCGCGGCGTACCGCGGGCCCGCCGGGCGATCTCGCGCGCGCCGTCATCGGCCATTTCCAGCCCCATCAGCCGGGCGCCGCGCCGCACGATGAGTTCCAGTTCCTCGACCGTATAGAAGTTCAGCCGGACTGGAATGCCGAACCGGTCGCGCAGGGGCGTCGTCAGAAGGCCGATGCGGGTGGTCGCAGCGACGAGGGTGAAACGGGACAGATCGATCTTCACCGAGCGGGCGGCCGGCCCCTCGCCGATGATGAGGTCGAGCTGGAAATCCTCCATCGCCGGGTAGAGGATTTCCTCGACCGCCGGATTGAGCCGATGGATTTCGTCGATGAAGAGCACGTCGCGCTCCTCGAGGTTGGTCAGAAGCGCGGCCAGGTCGCCTGCCTTGGCGATGACCGGCCCGCTGGTAGAGCGGAAGTTGACGCCGAGCTCGCGCGCCATGATCTGCGCCAGGGTCGTCTTGCCGAGGCCGGGCGGACCGACGAAGAGGACATGGTCCAGCGCCTCGCCGCGCGCCTTTGCGGCCTCTATGAAGACCTTCAGGTTGGCGCGCGCTGCCGCCTGCCCGACGAAGTCCTCCAGCCGCTGGGGCCGGAGCGTGTTGTCTTCGTCGCCGCGATTGTCGGGCGTAATGAGGCGCCGGGCGTCGCTCATCGGCTGAGCGCCTTGAGGCCGAGGCGGATCAACCGGGCGGACTCGGCGTCCTCGCCCGCCTCGCGTACGGCGCTCGCGATGGCGCCGGCCGCCTGGTCGCGGGCGTAGCCCAGATTGACCAGCGCCGACACCGCATCCGACACCGCCCCTCCGGCCACTCCGTCGCCGAGGTCGCGCTTCAGGGCGAAACCGTCGATATCGCCGGCCGTGGCGAAGGCCGGGGCCTTGTCCTTCAACTCCGCGACGATGCGTGCGGCCACCTTGGGGCCGACACCGGGGGCGCGTGCCACCATCGCCTTGTCCTGCAGGGCCACGGCATTGGCCAGGTCGCCGGCCGAAAGGGTGCTCAGCACCGCCATGGCCACCTTGGCCCCGACGCCCTGCACGTTCTGCAGCAGGCGGAACCAGCCGCGCTCCGCATCGCTGGAGAAGCCGTACAGACGGATCATGTCCTCGCGCACGATCGTCTCGATGAACAGGGTCACGGCCTCTCCCGCGCCGGGCAGGTTCGACAAGGTCCGCGCGCCGCAGAACGCGACATAGCCGACGCCATGGACATCCACCACCACATGGTCGCCGCCGATCTCGTCCACCGTGCCCTTGAGCTTGCCGATCAAACCCTGCCCCCTGCCGGAACGCGGTTGCCGCGTTCCGCTTGCGTTGCCGCCAGCCGCGCCGTCGCGGACTGGCGCTGATGCGTATGGCATATGGCGATGGCCAGCGCATCGGCGGCATCGTCCGTATCGAAGACGGCCTTGGGCATCAGTACCCTGACCATCATGTGGATCTGGGTCTTCTCGCCATGGCCGACACCGATGACCGCCTTCTTGACGGCGTTGGGGGCATATTCCGATACCGGCAGGCCGGCAAGGGCCGGCACCAGCATGGCGATGCCGCGCGCCTGCCCGAGCTTCAGCGTGGCCGTCGCATCCTTGTTCACGAAGGTGTGCTCGACGGCGGCTTCCTCGGGGCGGAAGCGATGGATCACCTCGGCCAGGCCGTCGTGAAGCTGCCGCAGGCGGGATGCGAGATCGAGCCTGTTGTCGGAGGTGACGGTACCGGAATCCACGAAGCGAAGGCTGTTTCCAAGGGTTTCGACGACACCCCAGCCTGTACGACGCAGCCCCGGATCGATGCCGATGATGCGAATGACGCTCTCCTGCCTCGGGCGGACCATATCTTCTCCATTCATAGGCACATCGGCCGATTCGATAAAGCGCAAGAGTGAACAAAAGAGAAACATCGGCCGCACCGGTCGCAATGCCGCCCGACAGGCGACATATGCCGGGTCGGAACCGGCCGAAGGACGACGCCCGATGACCCTGACGATACGCACCCTCGCCATTGCCGCCATGCTGGGCTCGCCGCTCGCCGCCAGCGCGCAGGATGCCGTTCCGGACGATGTGCGCGAGGCCAGGCCGCCGGCGGCGGCGTCGCCCGGCATCGCGGATCTGTCCGGCGCCTTCGAGGCCCTGCAGCCGCTGGAAACGGTGGTGATCGCCCGCAATGGCGAGATCGTTCTCGACCGCGGGTTCCGCGGCAACCGGACCGACCGGGCCACCAATATCAAGTCGGCGTCCAAATCGGTCATCTCCGCTCTCGTCGGCATCGCCATGGACAAGGGCATCCTCGAGGGGCCGGACCAGAAGATAGCGACCGTTCTGTCGGGCTCGTTCCCCGTCGATCACGACCCGCGCCTGGACGACGTCACGATCGGCAATCTTCTGTCCATGCAGGCCGGGCTGGAGAGAACCTCGGGCAGCAATTACGGAGGTTGGATCGCCAGTCGCAACTGGGTTTCCGACGCGTTGGCCCGCCCCTTCGTGGACGAACCGGGTGGCGCGATGCTCTATTCCACCGGTTCGACCCATCTTCTGTCCGCCATTCTGACGCGCGCCAGCGGCAAGCCGACGCGACAGTTGGCGCAGGAATGGCTGTCGCCGGCAGGAGCCGTCGTTTCCGGATGGGAGCGCGATCCGCAGGGCATCGACCTCGGCGGCAACCAGACGGCCATGACGCCGCGCGCTCTTCTGGCCTTCGGTGAAATCTATCGCCGCGGCGGGCTGGATGCGGAAGGCCGGCGCGTCGTCTCGCAGGACTGGATCGACGAAAGCTGGACGCCGCGCACCCGATCGCGCTTCACGGGCGAATCCTACGGCTATGGCTGGTTCCTGTCCCGCTTTGCCGGCCATGACGGCGCCTATGGCTGGGGCTATGGCGGCCAGATGATCTATGTCATCCCCGACCTGGCGCTCACCATCGCCATCACCTCGGACGAGTCCCAGCCCTCGGGCCGCAGCGGCTATGTGCGGCAGCTTCATCGGATCGTGGCGGAAGAGGTGGTGCCGGCGGCCGAGGCCGCCATGCAGGCCGAGGGGGGAGAGGCCGGCTGAGCCGGCCCTGCCTTATGCGGCCGACAGGCGCGCCAGAACCTCTTCGTCCACCTCGAAGTTGGCATAGACGTTCTGCACGTCGTCGTCGTCCTCGAGGTTGGCGATCAGCTTCAGGATCGACTGCGCCTTTTCCTCGTCGACCGGCGCGCCGGTCTGCGGGCGCCAGATGGCCTTCACGCTTTCCGCTTCGCCGAGCGAGGCCTCGAGCGCGCTGGCGACATCGCCGATATCCTCGAAGGCGGTGATGATGCGGTGGCCGTCCTCGTCCGACTGGACATCGTCGGCGCCGGCCTCGATCGCCGCTTCCATGACGGTGTCGGCGTCGCCTGCCGAAACCGGATAGACGATCTCGCCGACACGATCGAACATGAAGGCGACGGAGCCTGTTTCGCCCAGCGCACCGCCCGATTTGGTGAAATAGGAACGCACGTTCGAGGCGGTTCGGTTGCGATTGTCGGTCAATGCCTCGACGATCACCGCCACGCCCGCCGGGCCATAGCCTTCGTAGCGGACGGACTCGTAATTGTCGCCCTCGCCGCCGGCGGCCTTCTTGATGGCGCGCTCGATATTGTCCTTGGGCATGGACTGCGCCTTGGCGTTATTGATCGCCAGGCGCAGCCGCGGGTTCATGTCGGCATCGGCCAGACCGCTCTTGGCCGCCACGGTGATTTCACGCGCCAGCTTGGAGAAGAGTTTGGAGCGGACGGCATCCTGCCGACCCTTCCGGTGCATGATGTTCTTGAATTGTGAATGACCGGCCATTTGGCACCTGCTTCTTGTCGATTATGCACTGGGTTGGGCGGACATATAAAAAAACGCGGGGCCCGCGTAAAGTTGGCCCCCTTACCAGAAATCCGGCACGCATTGCGCCAGGCGCGGGCCAAGCCGCACCGGCGACACCCGCTCGGCAAGCCCGGTGCGATCCGATATCTCCACCGCCAGCCCGCAGAGCGTGCCGGGGCCGGACGCCGCCTCGAAGCGACCGCGCGGCACCTTGGTGACGAAGCGGTTGAGCGGCTCCTCCTTGTCCATCCCCAGCGACGAGTCGTAGTCGCCGCACATGCCCGCGTCGCTCTGGTAGGCGGTCCCATGAGCCAGGATCTGCGCGTCCGCCGTCGGCACATGCGTGTGCGTCCCCACCACCACGCTTGCCCGCCCGTCGAGGAAATGTCCCATCGCCTGCTTCTCGCTCGTGGCCTCGGCATGGAAATCCACGATCACGGCGTCGGCCTGCTCTCCCAGCGGGCTGGACTCGACCAGATCCGCGGCACATCGGAAAGGATCGTCGAGATCGGGCGCCATGAAGACACGCCCCATGATGTTGGCGACCACGATGCGCGCGCCGTTGCGGGCAATGAACAGTCCGCTGCCGCGCCCAGGCGTGCCCTGTGGATAGTTGGCCGGCCGCAGGAAGGCATCGTAGCGCCCCGCGAAGCCCAGCGCCTCGCGCTGGTCCCACACATGGTTGCCGGTCGTCATGACGTCGGCGCCGGCTTCCAGCGTCGCTTCCAGTATGTCTTCCGTGACGCCGAACCCGCCGGCGGCGTTTTCGCCGTTCACCACCACGAAATCGAGCTTCCAGTCCGCGATGAGACCGGGAAGCCGATCCAGGACGACGGTGCGGCCGCTGCGCCCCACCAGGTCGCCGAGGAAAAGAAAACGCATGCCACCCCCTTGCCCGATTCGTGTCATTCTTGCCTTCCAGTACGCCAGATAGGAGACAACGTGAAAGAAACAGATTCGGCGGCCTCCCCCGGCATGTCGCGGCGCGCCTTCGTCCTGGCGGGCTGTGCCGCCGCCCTTGCCGGCTGTGCGGGGCCGATGGCCGGCGGGTCGGCTACCGTTCCCCTGCCCATCGCGGACGGCGCGGCACTGGCCAGCGTCAATCGCTTTCGCGCCTCCAATGGCCTGCCGCCTCTGTCCATCGATGGGCGGCTGATGCAGGCCGCCCGCATCCAGGCCGAGGCGATGGCCGCCTCCGACAGCCTCAGCCACACCGCCGGCGGCCGCCTGCCCGGCCGCGTCTCGGCGGCCGGCTACGAATGGTCGACGACCGCGGAGAACATCGGTCGCGGCTATGCGGATTACGAAGCAGCCATGCGCGGCTGGATCGGCTCCCCGGGGCACCGCAAAAACCTCCTGAATCCCAATATCGTCCATATCGGATTTGCCGGCGCGCGCCGGGCGGAGGGCGGCCGAAACTATTGGGCGCAGGTCTTCGCCGCGCCACGGCCGGAAGCATCGGCGGGCGGCGTGGCCTTCAGGGGCCGGGTGCTGTCGACGGGCGGTGTATTGCGCTTTCCGTGACGATCATGTCCAGCGCGCGGTCATGCGCCTCCATCGGCACATGGTCCATGCGCTGGGCGTCGAAGGCGACGCCGACCGCCAGGAGCGGACCGCGAAGTGCCAGGCGTGCGATGGCCCGGTCGTAGAAGCCCTTGCCATAGCCGCAGCGCCCGCACGACAGGTCGAAGGCGGCCAGCGGAACGATCAAGAGGTCTGGATAAAGCTGTTCCGCGCCGGCGCCCGGGGCATAGGTGCCAAACCCCTGCCGTTCCATGTCCTGCGCGCCGTCCAGGCGACGGAACACAAGCTCCGCGTTTACGATGGCGGGTACGGCGACGGGTATACCGCGCGCCGCAAGCGCCATCATGGCCGCTCGCGGATCGACCTCCGAGCGGATCGGCAGATAGCCTCCGGCCGAAGCTGTCCTGCGTTCGTCGATCAGGGCCAAGAGGCGGTCGTTGATGGCGGCCGACGCCGCGGCACGCGCCCCGGCGGGCAGCGCATCGCGGCGACGAAGGCCGAGCGCACGGACGATCGCCTTCTGTTCACGCAAGGATGGATGCACGCCGCGCACCGTCTGTCGGATGGGAGAAGATGAGGAAGTGACGAGCCACCTCGGCCGATGAGAAAGTCGATCCCGGGAACCTACAGAGTAGGTGGGCGCCGTGTGCCCCGGTCCACGGACCAAGGCAGGGACAGCTCCCTTCGGAATGACTAAGGCCCCGAGGAAAAGTTATCCCTGTCGCACCGCGCAGCCCGTCATGCACCAATATAGCGGCGCCGTGTGCCCCTTGCCAGTGGGTGCCTCGACGAAGGTCAGCGTTTTTCGCCGGCACGCTCAAGCTTCAGGGCCACGCGTTCTATGGCCTCCGACATGCCGTTCATGGTTTCGATCAGCACTTCCCGGCCGTTTCGCGATTTTTCCTGCGCCTCGCGCAAGGACGCCATCTCGGATTCCAGTGCGGAAAGTCGGGCCTGGGTTTCGGACAATTCATCCATCGTCATGATGGCGGCCATCACGGTCAGGCGCTGATCACCGATCTCGCCGAAGCTCGACCGCAGTTCCACGACGCGCTCGTCCAGCTTCGCGCCAAGCGAGAGGAGATGGTCTTCCTCTCCTTCAGCGCAGGCCATGCGATAGGCCTTGCCGTCGATGGTCACCACGATCTGCGGCATCGTCATCCCCCGTTACGCACGAAGCTGCGCGGCTTGCCCGTCAGCCGCGCCTCTGTTCCATTACCTGGCGGATCGCCTCCATCGCGGCGACGAGCCGCCGCGAGACCTCGCGGTTCGCCTCTTCCAGCCGTCCGGCCTTGAGCATGCAGGCATCCAGTTCCCCCGCAAGGCGGCCGCGATCGGCGGTCATGCGCTGGATTTCCTCGTCGACCGTCATGGAAGCGCCGTTTTCGATGACCGTGTCGCTGGCCTGCTCGAGGCGCTCCAACGCTCTCTGCAATCGTGCCGAGGCGCCCGCCAGCGTCGTCTGGTCCTCCATGTGCGTCAAATACCCCCTCATGCCCGCGGCGTCGTGGCCGAAGGCCTTCATGAATGCCGGGCAGCAAGCCGATGGCAGTTTTGTAGATCACCTGAGGCGCGTTGAGAAGCACGGCCTTGCGACAAGCGATTCTTTCGGACCGCCTTGGATGCGGTAAATGCGGCAAAAGGCCGGAATAAGTCAGGCTTTCCGAACGACGCTCCCTAATCGGTTGAATGAAAGGCGGGGCACTTTTTTGCGCGCAAGGCCCAGAAAAACCCGCAATTTCGGTTCCCACCCGGCGCTCGAATGCTCTAAGAAGCTTGGCGCTACGGGCCGGCCATCCCCTGCGCCGGCAGGTTCCAGTTTCTGGGGCGAATGGTTCCAAGGAGGACAGCAATGGCAATTCGCGTCGCCATCAACGGATTTGGCCGCATCGGCCGCAACGTGCTTCGGGCGATCGTCGAATCGGGCAGGACCGATATCGAGGTTGTCGGCATCAACGATCTCGGCCCGGTCGAGACGAATGCGCACCTGATCCGCTTCGACTCCGTGCACGGGCGCTTCCCCGGCGAAGTCAAGGTGGATGGCGACACGATCGACGTCGGGCGCGGCAAGATCCGCGTGACTGCCGAGCGCGATCCGAAGAACCTCCCCTGGAAAGAGCTCGGCATCGACGTCGCGATGGAGTGCACCGGCATCTTCACCGATCCGGCGAAGGCCGGCGCGCACCTCGAGGCCGGCGCCCGCAAGGTGCTGATCTCCGGCCCGCTTTCCGGCACCGCCGGTGCGGAGAAGACCATCGTCTACGGTGTCAACCACCAGACGCTGACCGGCGACGACAAGATCATCTCCAATGCGTCCTGCACCACCAACTGCCTCGCGCCGGTGGCCAAGGTCCTCAACGATGCCATCGGCATCGACAAGGGCTTCATGACGACGATCCACTCCTACACGGGCGACCAGCCGACGCTGGACACGATGCACAAGGATCTGTATCGCGCCCGCGCCGCCGCGCTTTCGATGATCCCCACCTCCACCGGCGCCGCCAAGGCCGTCTCGCTGGTGCTGCCCGAGCTCAAGGGCCGGCTGGACGGCGTCGCCATCCGCGTGCCGACCCCGAACGTCTCGGTTGTGGACTTCAAGTTCGTCGCCAAGCGCGCCACGACGGTGGAAGAGGTGCAGCAGGCCATCCGGGCGGCCGCCGATGGTCCGCTCAAGGGCATTCTCGGCTATACCGACTTCCCCAATGTCAGCCATGACTTCAACCATGACGCCCATTCCTCGGTCTTCCACATGGATCAGACCAAGGTCATGGACGGCACGCTGGTGCGGATCCTGTCCTGGTACGACAATGAGTGGGGCTTCTCCAACCGCATGTCCGATACGGCCCTGGCCCTCGCCAAGGCCTGAGCATGTTCGCACCGCCGCGCGCATGTGACGTTCGCTGGCGCCCGCTGGACGGAGACGGGCTGGAGCAGCTCAGCCTCCGGCCCGCTGCCGGCGGCGTCACGGCGCGTGGCGTCGTCATCGGCGCGCGCGGCGGCAAGACCTATGGCGTTTCCTACCGGATCGATTGCGATGCCGGCTGGACGATACGCCGCCTCGGGTTGGCGGTCACCGACGGCCGCCGGCTTGCGCTCGAGTCCGACGGGAAAGGCAACTGGTGCACGGCGGAAGGCGAACCGCTGCCCGACCTTGCCGGCTGCATCGACGTCGATCTGGCCGGAACGCCCTTCACCAACACGCTGCCCATCCGAAGGCTCGGGCTGACCCCCGACCATGGCACGGCCGAGTTGACCATGGTCTATGTGCCGTTCGACAGCTTCGCGCCGGTCGTGGACCGCCAGCGCTATACCTGCCTGACGCCGGCCCGCCTGTATCGCTACCAGGCGGCGGACCGCACCTTCACCGCGGACCTGCCCGTCGACGAAGACGGGCTGGTGCTCGACTATCCCACCTTGTTCAAGCGGCTCGGCGGCTGAGGCCGAGCCTGACGGAGGACCGCATGACCCTTTTCAAGACGCTGGACGACGTCGACCTGGCGGGCAAGCGCGTTCTTGTCCGCGTGGACCTGAACGTGCCCATGCAGGACGGCCGGATCAGCGATACGACGCGCATCGACCGGGTGCTGCCGACCATCCGCGAGATCGTCGGCCAGGGCGGCAAGGTCATCCTGCTGGCGCATTTCGGCCGCCCCAAGGGCAAGGTGGACAAGGCCCAGTCGCTTGAGCCGGTGGCCGAGGCGCTGTCCGACAAGCTGGGCAAGCCCGTCGGCTTCGCCGAAGACTGCGTCGGCCCGATCCCCGAAGGCATAGTCGCCAATATGGCCGATGGCGACGTTCTGCTGCTGGAGAACACGCGCTTCCACCCCGAAGAGGAAAAAAACGACGACGCCTTCGCGGCCAGGCTTGCCAGCCTCGGCGATCTTTACGTCGACGATGCCTTCTCGGCGGCGCATCGCGCCCATGCTTCGACGGAAGGCATCACCCATCACCTCCCCTCCTATGCGGGCCGCGCCATGCAGGCAGAGCTGGACGCGCTCGAAAAGGGCCTTGGCGATCCGGCGCGCCCGGTCGTCGCCATCGTCGGGGGCGCGAAGGTTTCCACCAAGATCGATCTTCTCTCCAACCTCGTGACCAAGGTGAACTGCCTCGTCATCGGCGGCGGCATGGCCAACACCTTCCTGGCCGCACTCGGCAAGGATGTCGGCAAATCTCTGTGCGAGCACGATCTGACCGACACCGCCCGCGCCATCCTGAAATCGGCCGAAGGGTCGGGATGCGTCGTGCTGTTGCCCGTGGATGCGGTCGTCGCGCGTGAGTTCAAGGCCAACGCGCCGAGCCAGACGGTGTCGGTCGACAGGGTACCGTGCGACGCCATGATCCTCGATCTCGGGCCGGCCAGCACGGGCCAGATCAAGGAGTGGATATCCAAGGCCCGCACCTTGGTCTGGAACGGGCCTCTCGGCGCCTTCGAGATCGCACCGTTCGACGCGGCCACCGTCGTGGCGGCCAGGCATGCGGCAGAGCGGACGCGCAACGCCCATCTCGTATCGGTCGCGGGCGGCGGCGATACGGTTTCGGCGCTCAACCATGCCGGCGTGGTGGACGAATTCACCTATGTGTCCACGGCGGGCGGCGCCTTCCTCGAATGGATGGAAGGCAAGCCCCTGCCCGGTGTCGACGCGCTGAAGGCCTGACCTGACAGAAGTTTCATGCGCCCGTCACGTAATTGAAGCCTATAGTGTCGGGGTCGGCCTTGCCGGCCCCGTTTTCATGCCGATCGATACGAGAAGGAGGTCACCGATGTGGAAGGCCTTTCTGACATGGCTGATGTTTCCGGTATACGTCTGGCAGGGCACCCGGATCCGCAGGCGGATCGAAAGGCTGCGTCCGCCGGAGGGCCCGTTGGCGGGCTATTTCGGCCCACAGGCCGAAAGCCCGCATATCCGGCTGCTGGTTCTCGGAGACTCGTCTGCCGCGGGTGTCGGCGTCGACCGCATGGAAGACAGCCTGGCCGTGCGGCTGGCCGAACGCCTCCATGCCGTCTCGGGCCTGACCGTCGCATGGCGCGCGATCGGCTCCAACGGCGCGGTGTCGGCGGAGCTGCGCGACTACGTCGTGCCCAATATCGCCCGCGAGGCGTTCACCCACATCGTGCTGATGGTCGGCACCAACGACGTCAAGAACTTCCACGGCCTGCGCCGCTTCAAGAAGGGCTTCGGCGGCCTGCTCTACGCCTTGCGGGCCCGCTGGCCGCAAGCCCGGATCGTCTGGTCCCCGCCGGTGGACATGCGCCGCGTGCCCGCGCTTCCGCGCGGCATCGGCGCCGTTCTCGAGATGCGGGCGGACCTGTTCCGCCGGCTCGGGACGCGCCTCTGCCACGAGCGCGGCGCAATCCCGTCCATCAGCCTGCCGCGCGTCGAGCCGGCGGGGTTCTCGCGCGACGGGTTCCATGCCTCCGCGGAGGGGTCGGCCTACTATGCCGGTCACCTCGTCTCCTATGTGATCGGGGATCACGCGACCATCAATCTTCCCGCCACCGGGCCGGCCGGCACTCAGTCGCCTTCGTCCTCGTAGCCGACGAGGTGAAGCGGGCGTGCCCGCATACCCTGCAGCTCGCACCAGCGCACCAGCGCTTCCTCCCGGCCGTGGGTGACCCAGGTCTCGTCCGGCTTCAATTCCGACAAGGTGTCGGTCAGCTCATCCCAGTCGCAATGGTCGGAGATGACCAGCGGCAGCTCCACCCCGCGCTGGCGGGCCCTCTGGCGCACCTGCATCCAGCCGCTGGCGAAGCAGGCGACCGGATCGGGAAAGCGCCGCGCCCATCGGTCGGCGAAAGCCGAGGGCGGGCCGACCACGATGGCTCCCGAGAACTCGGCCTTCTGGCCCTTGCCGAGTGTGGCCGGCAACAGCGGCCCGAGGCTTATGCCCTCCTGCGCATAGTAGTCGCACAACCGCACCAGCGCGCCATGGATATAGATGGGGGCGTCGTACCCTTCGTCGCGGATCATGCGGATCACGCGCTGGGCCTTGCCGAGGGCATACGCACCCACGACATGCGCCCGTTCCGGAAACTGGCGCAGCGACTCCAGTAGCCGGCCGATCTCGTGCCGGCCGGACGGGTGGCGGAAAACCGGCAGGCCGAAGGTCGCTTCGGTTATGAACACGTCGCATGGCACCGGCTCGAACGGTTCGGACGTCGCGTCCGCCGTTCGCTTGTAATCGCCCGAGGCCACGATACGCATGCCCTTGTGCTCCACTGCGATCTGCGCGGAGCCGAGGACATGTCCGGCCGGATGGAAGGTCACCGTAGCGTCGCCGATGGCGATCGGCTTTCCCCACTCGGCCTCCTGGCGCGCCCCGGCGAAATCCGCGCCGTAGCGCAGCGCCATGATGTCGAGCGTGCGCCGCGTGGCAAGCACGGCTCCGTTGCCGGGCCGCGCATGATCGGCATGCCCATGGGTGACGAGGGCTCGTGCCACGGGCCGCACCGGATCGATGAAGAAGTCCCCGGGCGGGCAGTAGAGCCCTTCCTCGGTTGGCCGCAACAGGGTCTCATAGGCTGCCACTGCATACTCCCGGTTATGTTCGACTATCTGAAAGTGCTTGCGCACCTCGGTGCCGCCACGCCATATGCAGCAGGACAACTCTATCGACAGATCCCGTGTTCAGACAACGTCATCGCTCCGGCGACGCACGTGCCGACCGCCGTGCCGAATATGCAGAAGATTACGCGCAGGCCGGCGATGTCCAGGCAGCGATAGAGCTGATGCGCCAGGCGCTCGAACTGACGCCCGGCTGGCCGCTGGGCCGCCTCCGGCTTGGCGAGTACCTGGAAAGGGCGGGGCAACCCGACGCGGCGGCGACCCTATACCGCGACCTTTCCGCCGAGGGCGACGACGATGTCTACGGCGCCGGCCTCAAGCTGGCGGCATTGGGCCGTGCGCCCGTTCCGGACAGTCCCCCGCCGGCTTTCGTCGCCAACCTCTTCGACCAGTATGCCGACCGGTTCGAAACGGCGCTCGTCCAGCGCCTTTCCTACGGCGTTCCCGGCTTGATCGCGCAACTGCTCGAAGGCCCCGGCGATCTCGGCGCCGTCCTCGACCTCGGCTGCGGGACCGGCCTGATGGGAGAGCAGGTCCGCGCCCGCGCAAGCCGGCTCGACGGGTTGGACCTGTCGGACAGGATGTTGTCGCATGCACGGCAGAAGCGGATCTACGATACGCTCTACCACGCCGATCTGTGCGCGCCGCCGGCAGAGGTTCTTGCCCGGCGCTACGACCTCGTCACCGCGGCCGACGTCCTCATTTATATCGGCGACCTGGCCCCGGTTCTCCGGACTGTCGCGTCGGTGATGGCGCCGGCGGGCAGGTTCGCCTTCTCGGTGGAAGCGGGACAACCGGGCACCGGCTACAGCCTCGATCAGACGCTGCGGTATGCCCACGCGCCGGATTACGTCGAGGCCGCATTGTCGCAGGCGGGCTTCGACCTTATCGAGGCGAAGGAGGCCGTCCTCCGCCGGGACCGGGGAGAGGATGTCGCGGGCGTCCTGCATCTCTGCGCATCCCGCGCAAAGCCGCAGCATTGAAATTGGGTGCAACGCGTTATAACCTCTTCGCAGTTGCGAAAAGGTGGCGCATGGCAACGCTCGATACCGACAGTCCGCCCGAGGTTCAGGACGCGCAGCGGGCCCACCGCTTCGGCAACTGGAGCGCGACGCCCACGCGCCACACCATATGGGAAGACGCATTCGGCATTCTGGCGGGCACCGTGCTTACCGCGCTCGGCCTGTCGATGCTGGGCGCACTCGGCTTCCTGACGGGCGGCACGGCGGGGCTTGCCTTCGTCATCCATTATGCCGGCGGCTGGAACTACGGCCTCGTCTTCTTTCTCGTCAATCTTCCCTTTTACGCACTCGCCGTCGGGCGCATGGGACGTGCCTTCACCATCAAGACGGCCTTCGGCGTTGCGCTCCTGTCGCTCATGACGGCCGTGGCGCCATCCTATCTGCGCTTCGACCATATCCAGCCGCTGCTGGGCGCCTGCCTCGGCGGACTGCTCGTCGGTTTCGGGCTTCTGGCCCTCTTTCGTCACCGCGCCAGCGCCGGCGGCGTCGGTATCCTTGCGGTCTATCTGCAGGACAGGTTCGGCTGGCGCGCCGGCATCACGCAGATGGCCACCGACCTTCTGGTTCTGGCTACCTCTTTCGCCGTCATATCGCCGCGGGCCATCGCCTATTCCGTCATCGGCGCCATCGTGCTGAACGCCTTCCTGGCGATCAATCACCGGACCGACCGATACGTCGCCACCTGACTTGGCGGCGTCCGTGCCCGATCCTATCTTGAGGCGGTGACGATACACCCCACCCACGACGCCGGCATGCGCCTGCCCGAAACATTCCGCGCGTGGTTCGCCGGCAAGGGCTGGAGCCCGCGTCCCCATCAGCTTGATCTTCTCGACCGTGCCGAGAACGGGCGCTCGGTGCTGCTGATCGCGCCCACCGGAGCCGGCAAGACTTTGGCCGGCTTTCTGCCGTCGCTTGTGGACCTGTCCCGCCGCATACGGCGCAGGCCCGGCACACGTGCGCCCGGCGTCCACACGCTCTACATATCGCCGCTCAAGGCGCTCGCCACCGACATCCACCGCAACCTCACCGCACCGGTGGAGGAAATGGGGCTCAGGATCGAGATGGAGACGCGGACCGGCGACACCAGCCAGCACCGTCGCCAACGCCAGAAGTTGCGCCCACCGGACATCCTCCTGACGACGCCCGAGCAACTGGCGCTGCTCATCGCTTCAAAGGATGCGGAAGCCTTCTTTTCCGATCTGAGGGTCGTGATCTTCGACGAATTGCACTCGCTGGTCACATCCAAGCGCGGCCATCTCCTGTCGCTCGGCCTTGCGCGACTGCGCAAGCTACGTCCCGACCTGCAGACGATCGGCCTATCGGCCACCGTCTCGGAGCCTGCGGAACTGCAACGCTGGCTTGTCGGCCAGCGTCCCGGCAGCGAAGCGCCGATGGCCGACCTCATTACCATCGCAGGCGGCGCACGGCCGCACATCACCATCCTGGAATCCGAAACGCGCATTCCTTGGCAGGGCCACCGCGCACGTTACGCCATTCCCGAAATCTACGATGCCGTCCGGCGGCACAAGACGACGCTGCTCTTCGTCAATACGCGCAGCCAGGCCGAGCTGCTGTTCCAGGATCTGTGGCGCATCAACGACGAGACGCTGCCGATCGCGCTGCATCACGGCTCGCTGGACGTGCAGCAGCGCCGCAAGGTGGAAAGCGCCATGGCGGCCAACCAGTTGCGCGCCGTGGTGGCCACATCGACGCTCGATCTCGGCATCGACTGGGGCGACGTCGACCTCGTCATCCATGTCGGGGCGCCGAAGGGCGCCAGCCGCCTTGCCCAGCGCATCGGCCGCGCCAACCACCGCATGGACGAACCGTCGCGCGCCATCCTGGTGCCGGCCAACCGGTTCGAGGTGATGGAGTGCCAGGCGGCGCTGGATGCCAACTATCTGGGAGATCAGGACACGCCGCCCTTGCGAAGCGGCGCGCTGGACGTACTTGCGCAGCACGTACTGGGCATGGCCGTTGCCGCCCCTTTCCGGGCGGACGATCTGTTCGAGGAGATACGAAGTGCCGCGCCCTATGCGGCCCTCGACCGGGAGACGTTCGACCGGGTCGTGGATTTCGTGGCAACCGGCGGCTATGCGCTGAAGGTCTACGACCGCTATGCGCGCATTCGCCAGACGGAAGACGGCACCTGGCGCATCACGCATCCGCGCGTCGCACAGGATTACCGCCTGAACGCCGGCACGATCATCGAGGCCAACAACCTGAAGGTGCGCGTCATCAAGCGCCGCACACGCGCCGCCATCGCGCGCGGCGGGCCGGTGCTGGGCCAGATCGAGGAAAACTTCCTCGAGACGCTGTCGCCGGGCGATACGTTCCTGTTCGCCGGCACAGTGCTTCGCTTCGAGGGCATCCACGAGATGGAATGCCTCGTCACGCGGGCACCCGACGGCGAGGAAGCCAAGATCCCCTATTACGGGGGCTCGAAGTTTCCGCTCACCACGTTTCTCGCCGCCCGCGTGCGCGAGATGCTGGCCGACCCGGCCCGCTGGCGCGCCTTGCCGGAGCAGGTCTCCTTCTGGCTTGAAATCCAGAAGGCCAAATCGCTCATCCCCGGCCCCGACGACCTCCTTATCGAGACGTTTCCCAACGGCAACCGTTTCTATCTCGTGGCATACCCCTTCGAGGGGCGGCTGGCGCACCAGACGCTCGGCATGCTGCTGACCCGGAGGCTGGAGCGGGCGCGCGCCAGGCCGCTGGGCTTCGTCGCGACCGACTATGCGCTGTCCATCTGGGGCGCCGCCGACATGGGCCATATGATCGACAGCGGCCGGCTGGATCTGTCCGACCTTTTCGACGAGGACATGCTGGGCGACGACCTGGAAGACTGGATGGCCGATTCCTGGCTTCTCAAGCGGACTTTCCGCCAATGCGCCGAAATCTCGGGGCTCATCCATCGCCGGCAAACCGGCGCCGAGAAAACGGGGCGGCAGGTTACCGTTTCGGCCGACCTGATCTACGACGTGCTGCGCGGCCACGAGCCGGACCATATCCTTCTGCGCGCCACCTGGGAGGATGCGGCCACCGGCCTTCTCGACGTGCGCCGCGTGTCGGACCTCCTCGCCCGCATCCGCCACCATATCGTGCATCGCGACCTGGACCAGATATCGCCTCTGGCCGTCCCGATCATGCTGGAGATCGGCCGCGAACGTGTCGAGGGCGAGGCACGGGACGAGGTTCTCCGCGAGGCCATGGAGGCCGAACTGGTGGCGCAGGCGCTGGGATGATGCGTGGCCACCCTCACTTGGGCCGCAAATCCGGTATGGTTAACGCATCGAATGCGAATCACCATGCACGGGCCTCGTCGATGAACATGATCCAGCGCCGCTTCAGGCTGGCAGAGCAGCCGGGCACGGAGGCAGAGGTGAACGGCGAGCGCCTCGTCTGCGACCCGACGGGCGCGCTCTACGTGCCGGCGCATCGCCTGCTGGTGGTGTCCGACCTGCATCTCGAAAAGGGCGCGGCCTTCGCGCGGCGCGGCATGATGCTGCCGCCCTACGATACGGCGGCGACGCTTGCCCTGCTGGCCGGCGTGATCGCCCGATACGAGCCGTCGCATGTCGTTTCGCTGGGCGACAGTTTCCACGATACGCACGGCGCGGCGTACATGCCCGCGCCTTACAGGCAGCAACTGCTGGCCTTGATGGCCGGGCGCGACTGGACGTGGATCACCGGCAATCACGACCCGGAGCCACCGGCATCGGTGGGGGGACGGACGCTCGGCGTTGCCCATGTGGCGGGGCTGCATTTTCGTCACGAGCCCGGCATCGCGGCCGGTGCGGGCGAGATCGCGGGGCACCTGCACCCGGTGGCCAAGGTGGCGGGGCGCGGGCGCACGGTGCGGTCGGCCTGCTTCGCCACCGACGGCCGGCGCATGATCATGCCGTCCTTCGGTGTGACGACGGGTGGACTGAACGTGCTTGGCCAGGCCTTTGCCGGCATGTTCGCCGCAGAGCGCGGCAAGGCCTATGTGGTCGGCCTATCCGGCATCTTTCCGCTGTCCTTCGCCGCTCTCTGCCGCTAGCGACTCAATCCCGCTTGAAGAGGACACGCCCGAACCAGCCGGTCGCCACGGCCAGCGCTACGGCCATGAGGCCGTAGAGCGCGCCGTAGTTGGCAGCGAAGGTCGACACCTCGTTCTCAAGGCCCGTCTTTCGCACCCAGAGCTCTTCGCTGCGCTCGCGGATGAATTGCCCCTCGCGGAACAGGTAGGCACGCACCAGATGCCGCCCGACCGGCAGGTCCGGCGGCAGGACAAGCGTTGCACGGAAAAGGGTCTGGCTGACGAATTCGATCGTGCCGAAGGAGACGGAGTAGAGACGGCTCTGCTCCTTGAGGCGCAGCATGGCGTTGGCGTAGTCGTCGGCTTCCGCCGTCGTGTCGTCGGTACTGCGCTGCGCGCGCAGCACCTCGTTGCGCGGTCCGATGTTCAGCTGTTGCAGGACGGAGGCGGCCGCCGTATCGCGCAAGGGCCTGCTCGAAGCCAGCGCGTAGGATTGCGGCAGATTGTCGAACCGCTCGGAGCCACGGTTGATCCAGATGCCGAAGACGCGGTCGCGCTGCCGCACCACCACATTGCGTCGTGGCCCTTCCAGCACCACGACGATGTCGTAGCGGCCCTGCCGCAGTATCCGCGTATCGGCATTGTCGAGCGCGCCGAAGACGACGAGCCGCGAACCGCCGAAATTGGTTCCGACGGTGATCGTGTCGGTCGACAGGCCGATTTCGAACCCTTCCGCCACCGATTGCGCGGCGGCGGGGGCAGCAGCCATGAGAAGCATGGCGAATGCGGCAAGGATCGCCTTCATTCCCGCACCCCGCTCGGCAGGCTGATGGAATACAGCTCGGCGGGAGTGACGACGAGTTCCACCAGCAGGCGGCCGGCGACCGCGATGACGAGGAGCGCCAAAAGCGCACGCAGTTGGTCTCCGCGCAGCTTGCGCCCGGCCTCGACCCCGAACTGCGCACCGACGACGCCACCGACCATCAGCAGAAAGCCGAGCATGATATCGATCGTCTGGTTGGTCGCGGCCTGCAGGACGGTCGTCACGGCGGCGGTGAACATGATCTGCATCAGCGAGGTGCCGACGACCACGTTGGTCGGCACGCGCAGGAGGTAGATCATCGCGGGCACCATGATGAAGCCGCCGCCGACGCCCATGATGGAGGCCAGCACGCCGATCACGAAACCGAGGCCGAGGACCGGTATGACGGAAACGTAGAGCTTGGACCGCTTGAACCGCATCTTGAGCGGCATCTTCTGCACCCAGTTGTGGTGCGACGAGTGCCGAACCTCTCCGGAGCCGCCCTTGTGGACGCGCAGCATCGCCTGCACGCTCTCCACCAGCATCAGGCCGCCCACCGTCCCCAGCATGACGACGTAGAGCAGCGAGACGGCGAGATCGAGCTGGCCGAGACGCCGAAGCAGCGTGAACAGCCAGACGCCGACGACCGAGCCGGCGGCACCGCCGATCAGCAGCATCAGGCCCAGCTTGATATCGACCGTGCCCCGCTTGTAATGCGCCAACGCACCCGAAAAGGACGAGGCGATGACCTGGTTCGCGCCGGTGGCCACGGCGATCGCGGGAGGGATGTTGTAGAAGATCAGGAGCGGCGTGATCAGAAATCCCCCGCCCACGCCGAACAGGCCGGACAGAAAGCCCACGGCCGCTCCCATGCCGATCAGGATGAGGGCATTGACCGAGATTTCAGCAATGGGCAGGTAGAGATTCAAGACCGGCCCCCAAGCGCCCTTACCTTCGATCCCCGGAGATGCGTTCCACCGTCTGGCAGGGCACCGCCCCGCACTAAGCCGACCCGAAGGGTCGTGTCAAACGCGAGATCCGGAATATCGCTCCTCGTTCGCGGCGCGGGTCGGCGTCGCCGGCCGCCACCGCGCCACTTCAGCATCGATGGCCGCGCGCCGTGCCGCATCCAGCTCGGCCCCGACCTCGTCGCGGTTGCGCAGCGCGGTCGCGTCGCCGCCGCGCGCCGCGATGGAAAACCAGCGATAGGCCTCCGCGGCATCCCGCGGCATCCCGGCCCCCCGTGCATAGAGGACGGCAAGGTTGAACTGGCTGTCGGCCATGCCCCGCTCGGCCGCCATGCGGAACCAGTCCGCTGCCGCGCCCCGGTCGGCGGGGCCGGCAAGGCCGGAAATATCGATGACCGCCAGATTGTGCATGGCGCGGACATTGCCGGCCCGCGCGGCGACGAGATACCAGCCGCGCGCAAGGGAGAGGTCCTTGGCCACGCCGACGCCCCGCTCATGGAGGCTGCCCAGGCGATACTGAGCCGGTGCGTATCCGCGCCGCGCCGCCTGGCCCAGCCATGAGAGACCCTCGGCGGTCGCCCCGCGGTCGATGGCGGCGGCGCCGATCGCGGCCATCGCCGCGGCATCGCCGCCGATCGCGGCGCGCGAAAGGGTCGCGTTGCCCGCCGGCGGAACGGGCAAGGCCCCTGCCGCGCCTTGCGGAAGACGCGAGACCAGACGTCCGATGAGGTCGCCGCTTGTCAGCCCGGCCTCGGGCGGACGCGGAATGGAGGCCGTCGTTTCCTGCGTCACGCCGGGGCCTCGCATGGCGCCATTGTCGGCGATTTCGGCCGGAGGCTCGGAGGGGCCGGTCTGCAGCCGCGAGATGGGTAGGGCCGTCAGCGCCAGCATGATCGCGCCGGCCGCCATCACCATGGGCTTGCGGTAGCTGCGATCGCGGCCGGACGCCCCCTCGCCTGCGCCGTTGCCGGACCCGTTCGCGGCATGGAGGCTTTCGGCTTCAGCCGCCGCGGCTGCGGCGGCGCGCCGCGCCGCCGCGATGAAATCCGCCCGCGTGGACGGACCGAGGCCGGCAGCACGCTCGTGGCGGCGGACCCGCTCCAGGATGCTGCCGAAGTCTGCGACGTCCCGCCCATAGCGTGTCGAACCTTCCGGCTCGGCCGGCGCCGCGCCTCCGGAAGCCTCCGCCTGCGGGCCCCCATCGGCCCGCCGGCGTTTCAGATGCCGGTCGAGCGTCGCCCGCAGACTGTCCTCCTGACCGTCTTCGGCCGGCTGCCACGTCGCGAACTCGGCATCGAAAACGGTACCGCCGATGTCTTCGCCGGGCTGGCGGGCTTCCGTTTCCAGATCGGCCAGCCTGTCGGCGACATTTCTGAGGATCGAGAGAAGCTGGGCCTCGGTTTCCGCCGCCCGCTCGTCGGAGCCCTGCCACAGGGCCTCCAGCCGCTTCAACTCCTGGGTGAAGGCTTCCGCATGACGCAGCGAACGCTCTGCCTCGGCCTGCTCCAGACGCTCCATGAAGCCGTCGAGCTGGGCCGACAACGCCTCCAGGCGTTTCTCGATGCGGTCGGCGCCAGGTTCCGGCCGGTCCAGCACTAAAATCGCGCCGGAAATCTCGTCAAGCCGTTCCTCCAGCGCCGAAAGATCGACGCTGACCGACAGCGTGTCCCACGCGACGGAGCCGGACGCCGGCGCAAGCGCCTTCAGCCGATCCTCAATCCGCTCGATCCCGAGGGTTTCGGGAAGCCGTGCCAGCAGCGACTCGATCCCCGACAGCCGTTCGCCCAGTGCGGCGACGCCCGCGTCGAAGGCGCCGCGATCCACCGCGGCGGCACTCGATTCCAGCAGCGCGTCGAGCCGACCGGTGACCGACCCCATGTGCCGGGTCAGGTCTTCCTGGGTCGCCAGCCCGGAAACGATGGCCCGCATCCGATCGAGATCCGCATTGAGTTCCGACAGGGCCTCGTTGGTCGCGCCGCGCTCTTCCAGCGTCGACATGCGCGTCAGCATGGCGGCAAGCCCGTCGGCGATCAGATCGGAGCTGTCGCGCGCGGCAAGCGACGCTTCGAGCGTGGCGAAGGCATGCCCCATCGTCGCCTGCCCGGCTTTGGTTCCGGCGGCGATTTCCTTGCGCATCTCGCCTCTCAATGACCGCATTTCCTGCACGAGTTCGTCGATCGCCTCGCTCGACCGGGTCCGCGCCGCCGGGGCGGCGGCCGCATATTCGGCGCTCCGGTCCACGATGCGGCGCAGCCTTTCGGCCGGGGTGGCGCCAGGGCCGGCCGATGCCGATGCGCGGCCGTCTGCCTGCTTCTGCGTCGACAGGCGCGCAAGCCGGCGCTCCAGTTCCTCGAGGGTCCGGGTCAGCGTCGCCATGCTGGGCGCGCCCGGCGGATCGCCGGTGCCTTTTGCCGCCTTCGCCTTGTCGGCTACGCCCATTTCCGTCCCCTCGAACGCTCGGCACAGGCGCAAAGGCCCGCCTTGCGGCGTCTCGTCAATCCCACCGGCATCTTCGCGGGGAATGGTTAATTGCGCGCTAATGACTGGGGCAGAGCGGCGCCTCACGCGGAATTTTGCACGCGCTCCGCTTTACAGAGGCCATGATTTACGTTTACGAAAACGTCAATCGAAGGGAGGTTTTTCGATGACGCTCTACAAGGCCCCGGTTGCCGATACGCTATTCGTGCTGCGCGAGATCGTGGGGCTGGACGCCCACAACAACCGGCCGGGTTTCGAGGATGCCACGTCCGACACGGTCGCAGCAATTCTGGACGAAGCCGGGCGCTTCGCCGAAGAGGTGTTCCATCCGCTCAACCAGTCCGGCGACAGGCAGGGATGCGCGCGTGCCGCCGATGGCTCCGTTACCACTCCTGCCGGTTTCCGCGAGGCCTATGCACGGTTCCGCGAAGCGGGCTGGGGCGGCCTTTCGGCCGACGCCGCCTATGGCGGGCAAGGGCTGCCGCATGTACTGGCGGCGGCGGTCAACGAGTATCTGTCCTCTGCGAACATGGCCTTCGCCATGTATCCGGGCCTGACCCGCGGGGCCATCGCGGCCATCGAGGCGCATGGCACGCCGGAACAGAAAGGCGCCTACCTGCCCGACATGATCGACGGGCGCTGGACCGGTACGATGAACCTGACGGAGCCGCATTGCGGTACCGACCTCGGCCTGCTGCGCACCAAGGCAAGCCCGCAGGCTGACGGCTCCTACGCCATATCCGGGCAAAAGATCTTCATCTCGGCCGGCGAGCACGACCTGTCCGACAACATCATCCATCTCGTGCTGGCCCGCATCGACGGCGCGCCCGAGGGGGTGAAGGGCATTTCGCTCTTCATCGTGCCGAAGGTCCTCGACGATGGCGCGCGCAACGGCGTGTCCTGCGGCGCCATCGAGGAAAAAATGGGCATTCATGGCAATGCCACCTGCGTCATGAACTACGACGACGCGAAGGGCTGGCTGCTGGGCGAGGCGCACAAGGGCCTGCGCGCCATGTTCACCATGATGAACGAAGCGCGGCTCGGCGTCGGCGTGCAGGGGCTCGCCATCGGCGAGATCGCCTACCAGAATGCGGTCGACTATGCACGGCAGCGCCTGCAGGGCCGCAGCCTTGCCGGTCCGGCAGAGCCGGGCAAGCCGGCCGACCCGATCATCGTGCACCCCGACATCCGCCGCATGCTGATGACGATGCGCGCCATCAACGAGGCGGGCCGCGCGCTGATCCTGCATGCGGCGCTGAAGGGCGACATAGCCCATCGCTCCACCGATGCGGCGGAAGCCGCCGAGGCGGACGAGTGGCTGAGCCTTTTGACACCCGTCATCAAGGGCGTCCTGACCGACAAGGGCTTCGAAAGCGCTGTGATGGCGCAGCAGGTCTTCGGCGGTCATGGCTACATCGCCGAATGGGGCATGGAGCAGTTCGTGCGCGATGCGCGCATCGCCCAGATCTACGAGGGCGCTAACGGCATCCAGGCGCTCGACCTCGTCGGGCGCAAGCTGGCGTTGAACGGCGGCAAGGCGATCATGTCCTTCTTCGGCGAGGTCGGTCGGTTCTGCGAGGAGAACCGCGGCGATCCGGTCATGGCGCGCTACACCAAGGGCCTCAAGAAGGGCCTGAACGACCTGCAGCAGGCCACGGGCTGGCTGATGCAGAACGGCCCGGCCCGGCCCGACAATGGCGGCGCCGCCGCGACGGACTATATGCACCTCTTCGGCCTGGTGGCCCTCGGGTACATGTCGGCCCGCATGGCGTTGGCGGCCAATCGCCGGCTGGCCGCAGGGGATGCGGAAGACGCGGCCTTCCTGAACGGCAAGTTGGTGACGGCGGCCTTCTTCATAGACAGGCTGATGCCGGAGACGGCGGCGCACCTTGCGCGGATCGCCTCCGGCGCGGACAGCCTCATGGCGCTCGGCGCCGACGAATTCTGATGGGAGCGCAGAAAATGAGCGAAGCATTCATCTACGATCACGTCCGCACCCCGCGCGGGCGTGGCAAGAAGGACGGGTCCCTGCACGAGGTGCCGGCCGTGCGCCTGGGCGCACGCGTGCTGGAATCCCTGCGCGACCGCAACGGCATCGATACGGGACGGGTCGACGACATCATCTTCGGCTGCGTCGACCCGGTGGGCGAAGCCGGCTCCGTCATCCCGAAGGCCGCCGCCTTCGAGGCCGGCTACGATTATGCAGCGCCGGGCATGCAGATCTCGCGCTTCTGCGCCTCGGGCCTCGACGCCGTCAATCTTGCCGCCGCAAAGGTGGCGCAGGGCGCGGACGACATCGTCATCGCCGGCGGAGTCGAAAGCATGTCGCGCGTCGGCATGGGCATGTCGGGCGGTTCCTGGTTCATGGACCCGTCGGTCGGCATTCCCGCCTATTTCATGCCGCAAGGCATCTCGGCGGATCTGATCGCCACGAAGTACGGCTTCTCGCGGACCGACGTCGACGCCTATGCCGTCGAAAGCCAGAAGCGTGCCGCCACTGCCTGGCAGGAAGGCCGCTTCGCACGGTCCGTCGTTCCCGTCCGCGACCAGAACGGCCTGACGATCCTGGACCGCGACGAGCATATGCGTCCGGGTACCGACATGCAGGCGCTGGGCGGGCTGAACGCCTCGTTCGAGATGGTGGCGCAGATGGGCGGATACGACGCCGTCGCCATCCAGGCCCATCCGGAGATCGAGTCCGTCACCCACGTACACCACGCCGGCAATTCGTCGGGCATCGTCGATGGAGCGGCGGCCGTGCTGATCGGTTCCGCCCGGGGCGGCGAAACGCTCGGCCTGAAGCCGCGCGCGCGCATCCGCGCCTTTTCCAATATCGGCTCCGATCCGGCCCTGATGCTGACCGGCCCCGTCGACGTGACCCACAAGCTGCTGGACCGCGCCGGAATGCAACTGTCCGACATCGACCTGTTCGAGCTCAACGAAGCATTCGCAGCGGTGGTGCTGCGCTACATGCAGGCTTTCGACATCGACCCGGCCGTGATGAACGTCAATGGCGGCGCCATCGCCATGGGCCATCCGCTGGGCGCGACCGGCGCCATCATCCTCGGCACCGTGCTGGACGAGCTGGAGCGGCAGGACAAGCAGACCGCCCTGGTGACCCTGTGCATCGGCGCGGGCATGGGCACGGCAACCATCATCGAGCGCGTGTAAGGGGAGGCACGGACATGGATTTCAACAACTTCACCCTCGCCGTCGACACCGACGGAATCGCGCTTCTGAGCTGGGATATGCCCGACCGGTCGATGAACGTCTTCACCGAAGAGGTGATGGACGAGATCGAGGCGGCACTGGACGGACTCGTCGCCGACGAAACGGTCAAGGGCATCGTCTTCACGTCCGGCAAGGCCGGCAGCTTCACCGGCGGTGCGGACCTCAAGATGCTCGGCCGCATGCTGGGCGATTATCGCGCGCTCGAGGCCAGCGACCCGCACGCCGCGATGACCCAGTTGTTCGAGCGATGCGGCCGCATGGGCGCCCTGTGGCGCCGCATCGAGACCTGCGGCAAGCCGGTCGTCGCCGCCATCGACGGCACTTGCATGGGCGGCGGTTTCGAACTGGCCCTCGCCTGCCATGGCCGCGTCGCCAGCCCGCGCGCCAGGTTGGGCCTGCCCGAAGTCAAGGTGGGCATCTTTCCCGGCGCGGGCGGCACGCAGCGCATCGCCCGCATGCTCGATACGCAGGCGGCGTTGCAGTTCCTGCTGAAAGGCGAGGCCATCGGCGCCGACAAGGCGCTGGCCATGAAGCTGATCGACAAGGTCGCCGCGCCGGAGGAGCTGGTGGAAACGGCCAAGGCCATGCTGAAGGCAGGCATCCCGGCCGTAAAGCCCTTCGACCAGAAAGGCTACAAGCTGCCCTCCGGGCCTGTCTATTCCGCAGCGGGCGCGCAGCTCTGGCCGGCGGTTTCCTCGCTCTACCGCAAGGAGACGCAGGATAACTATCCGGGTGCGCGCGCCATCGTGAAATGCGTCTACGAGGGCCTTCTCCTGCCGATCGATCTCGGCCTCAAGGTCGAGCAACGCTATTTCGCCTCCGTCCTGCGCTCCACCGAAGCGGGGATGATGATCCGCTCGCTCTTCGTTTCCATGCAGGAGCTCGGCAAGGGCGCGCGCCGCCCGCAGGGCGTGGAGAACCGGCAACCGAAGCGGATCGCCGTCATCGGCGCCGGGTTCATGGGCGCCGGCATCGCCTATGTGTCGGCCATGGCGGGCATCGAGGTGCTGCTGGTGGACCGCGACCTGGCGGCGGCCGAAAAAGGCAAGGCGCATTCCGCCGCGCTGATGGCGGATCGTGTCAGGAAAGGCCGCGCCAAGGAGGCCGAGGCAGAGGCGCTTCTGTCGCGGATCACCCCTGCCGACGGCTATGACGGGCTTGCCGACGTGGACCTCGTGGTCGAAGCCGTCTTCGAGGACCGCAAGGTGAAGGCCGAGGTTATCGCGGCGGCGGCCGCCGCCATGAAGCCGGGGGCGATCTTCGCCTCGAATACCTCGACCCTGCCGATAACCGGGCTTGCCGAAAGCTTCCCGGATGCTGCCCGCTTCATCGGCATCCACTTCTTCTCGCCGGTCGACAAGATGATGCTGGTGGAAGTCATCCTGGGCGACAAGACGGGCGACGAGGCCCTGGCCACGGCTCTGGATTTCGTGCGCGCCATCCGCAAGACGCCGATCGTCGTCAACGACACGCGCGGCTTTTTCGCCAATCGCTGCGTGCTGCGTTATATGTCGGAAGCCTACGACATGGTGGTCGAGGGCGTGCCCCCCGCCATGATCGAGAATGCCGCGCGCATGGCCGGCATGCCGGTCGGTCCGCTGGCCCTGAATGACGAGGTCGCCATCGACCTGTCACGCAGGATCATGCAGGCCACGATGGCCGACCTCGGCGAGGCGGCGGTGGACAAGCGCCATTTCGAGCTCGTCAACCGGCTGGTGGATGCGGGCCGGCTTGGCCGCAAGGCCGGCAAGGGCTTCTACGACTATCCGGCCAAGCCGGCGAAGAAGCATCTGTGGCCGGGCCTCAAGGATCTCTACCCACAGCAGAACGCCGAGGATGTCGATGTCGGGGAATTGAAGCAGCGCTTCCTCGTCACAATGGCGCTGGAGGCCGCACGCACAATGGCCGAAGGGGTCGTCACCGACCCGCGCGAGGCCGATGTCGGCTCGATCCTGGGCTTCGGCTACGCGCCCTACACGGGCGGAGCCCTGTCCTATATCGACGGCATGGGCGTCAAGGCGTTCGTTGCGCTCTGCGAGAAACTGGAGCGGCGGCACGGAGAGCGGTTCGCTCCTATCCCTCTCCTGCACGAGATGGCATCCGCGGGGCAGACGTTCTATGGGCGGTTCCGACCCGCCCGGCAGGCAGAGGCGGCCTGAACCAGGCAGCGCACCGGCGGGGGTCAGTCCTTCTTCTGGCCCCGCTTGCGCCACCAGCCGAACAGGCCGGGCTTCTCGGTGGGCGGCGGTTTGTCGCCCCCGGCGCGCGCGCCGATCGTATCGGCGACGCGGGCGCCGCGCATTCCCAGCGGCGTATCCCCGCGAACCGTGGTGTCGACGGCCGTCTGATGCTCCATCTCGGCGTTGATCTCGGCACCGAGGATGAAGATCACCGATGATATCCAGACCCACATCATGAAGCCGATGACGGCTCCCAGAGAGCCGTACATGGCGTTGTAGTTGGCGAAGTTCCGCAGGTACCAGGAAAAGCCGATCGTTGCGATCAACCACACGGTCGCCGTCAACGTCGCGCCGAAGATCACCCATGTCCAGCGCGCCCGCGCCCGGCTCGGCCCGTAGCGATAGATCATGCCGATGGATACGACCACGATCGCGAACAGGATCGGCCAGCGCCCTATGAAGACGAGGTCGTCGGTGAAGTTGGACGCTCCGATGACGCCCATGATCGCCGGGATGAGGCCGATGGCAATGAACATCACCGAGATGATGAAGATGGCGCCCATCGTGAAGCACAGTGCGACGACATTGAGCTTCAGGAAGCTGCGCTCCTCCTGCTCGCCATAGGCGACGTTCATCGCCTCGAAGAGTGTCTTGATACCGTTATTCGCGCTCCACAGCGCGAAGAGAAGACTGGTCACGAAGCCGACCGACAGGGACGACCTGTCCTGGTTCACCAGATATTCCAACTGCGCGTTGACGAGTTCCAGTCCGGCCTGCGGCAGGAAGCGGCCGAGAAACTCGATATGCCCGGCGATCGTCGCGGGATCCGCCATCATGCCGTAGAAGAACACGAATACGGCGAGCGCGGGAAACAGCGCGAGAAGAAGGTAGAAGGTGGCGCCCGCCGCGATCAGCATGATCCGGTCTTCGAAGAAGGACACGTAGAGGCGCGCGAGTATGTCCTTCCAGCCCTTCCATGGGATGTGCCATGGGCCCTTGGCCGCGCGCCCTCGCCCGGGCTCGCTGGCGCGCAGCTTGGTTTCTTCGCTCGTGTGTGGTGCGAAACGCAGACTTTTCACCACCATGAATGCCCCCCTGCGGCCGGGCCCATCGTCCAACCCGAACGCCTCATAATCGTCTCGTTCGCCTTGGGCAGCAACGTCAATGCCATATTTAGGTCAATGTTCCGCAAGCGGGGAATTGAATCTCATGGTTGCACGATAATATTGCTTGAGTAGTGGTAATTGAGTTGCCTGCTTTCTGACGAGAGACCGATGCTATCGAACGACGAATGGTGGGCGGCCATAGACCGTCTGGCCGAGACGCGCGGTCTCACTCCATCCGCGCTGGCGCGGCAGGCTGGGCTGGACGCGACCTCCTTCAACAAGTCCAAGCGCCGGTCCGGCGACGGCCGCCCACGGTGGCCTTCGACCGAATCCGTCGCCAAGGTGCTGGTGGCGACCGGGACGAGCATGGAGGATTTCCTGGGCATAAAGCGCCCGACCTCCGTGAAGGTGTCCTTGCCCCTGGCCACCGGCGCACAGCTTACCGATGCCCGCCAGTTCGGCTCCGACGGGCCGGTCGCCGGGTCGGGAGCGATGTCGCTGGACATCAAGATCGACGGATCTTCCTTCGGCACCTATGCGCTGGAGGTCGGTAACGAGCGGCAATTCGCGCCCCGCTATGCGGAGGGCGATATCCTGCTTCTGACGCCCGACACCTCGGCTCGGCCCGGCGACCGCGTTCTTGCGGTCCTGTACGGCGACGATTTCGTCATCGGCACGGTCAGGCGCAACGCCCCCGGCCGGGTCGAAATCGCCCCGCTCGATCCGGCGCTGCCGGTGGTTCGCTATGCACGCAAGGCCATCCGCCATATGGCCCGGATCGTCTGGGCGAGCCAGTAGACGTTCGGGGATACTGCGCATGCGTTCGATAAGCCAGGCAATCAAGATCGCCGCGTCGCTTCTGGTGATGTGCCTCGTACTGCTGCTGATCCTGCCCGACGTCTCGAGCTTTCCCAAATGGCCGGATCGCCCAAGCCGGGCCGAGCGGCTGGCCGAGCGGCAGAGCCAGGCAGCGCCTCCCGCACCGGCGCCCGCGCGCCAGGAAGAGCCGCCTGCACAGACGGACGACGCGCCGCCGGAGCCCGAGCCCGAGCCGCAAGCCCCCCCGGAGCCCCAGCCGGCCCCCGAGCAGCCGGCAGGCGATCCGGAGCGGATCTTCCACCGCGCGGTGGCGGTGACGGCCACGGACTTCGAGGCCGACGGCCTGCGGATTTCGCTCGCGGGCGTCGAAAGCCTGCCCTTCGAGGAAACATGCCGGCTCGGCACGCTGTCCGCGCCATGCGGAGCACAGGCGCGCACGGCGCTGCGCGGTTGGCTGCGCGGCCGCAGCCTGTCCTGTGATGTGCCTGCGGACGCGCGCGAAGGCGGCGTCGAAGCCACCTGCCATGTGGGTGGCGAGGATGTGGCCCGCTGGGTGGTGATGCAGGGCTGGGCACGGCCCACACCCGGAAGCGCCTATGAAAGCGCGGCAGAGTCCGCGCGCCGGGACGAGCGCGGCCTCTGGCGCTACGATGGCGAGGGCGGCTAGCGCAGGGTACCGTCCAGCGCCGCTCGGATGAGCGCGCGTGTCTCGTCGATGCCGTACAGCGCCGCGAACGATCCGAAACGCGGGCCGCGCTCCTGCCCAAGCAGGATCTGGTACAGAGCCTGGAACCATTCCACGGAAACGCCCGGGCCGCCGTCCGGCCCTTTCTTCGAAGCGTCCTGATACCGCTCGATGGGCCGGGCCACATCCAGGACGGCGTCCTGGATGGCGGCGGCATCCGCCTCGGCCGGCAGCGCGGCCAGCCTGGCGTCCAACGTCGCCAACGCCTGCCGTTCGATGTCGTCGGGCGCGCGGAACACCTTGGCCGGCCTGACGAAATCCTCGAAATAGGCGAGCGCATAGCCGACGAGTTCGTCCAGTTCGGGCGCGCTTTGCGGCGTCACGCCGGGCGCATAACGCGAGATGAAGCCCCACAATGTCTGCTTGTCGCCGGCATTGGAGGCCGAGACGAGGTTCAGCAGCATCGCAAAGGGAACGTCCACGCCCTTCTCGGGCACCGAACCCGAATGGACATGCCAGACAGGGTTCTGCAGTCGCTGGCGCGTGTCCTGCCGCCGATAGGCATCGACGAAGGCATAGTAGTCGTCGACGGCCTTGGGAATGACGTCGAAATACAGCTTCTTGGCCGCCTTCGGCTTGTTGAACATGTAGAAGGACAGGCTCTTCGGCGAGGCATAGGTGAGCCATTCGTCGATGGTCAGCCCGTTTCCCTTGGACTTGGAAATCTTGCCGCCCTTGTCGTCGAGGAAGAGTTCGTAGTTGAAACCCTCCGGCGGCGTCTGCCCCAGCGCACGGCAGATCCGCGACGACAGCGCGACGCTATCGATCAGGTCCTTGCCGGCCATTTCGTAATCCACCTTCAGCGCCGCCCACCGAAGGGCCCAATCGGCTTTCCACTGGCACTTCACCGCGCCGCCGGTAACGGTCGTCTCGACGCGTTCGCCGGTGTCCGGGTCCATATAGGCGATCATGCCGCGTTCGGCGTCGCGGTCGACCATGGGAACCTGCAACACGTTGCCGCTGCGCGGGCTGATGGGCAGGAAAGGCGAATAGGTGGCCCGGCGGTCGGGCCCGAGCGTCGGCAGGATGATGTCCATGACCTCGTCATAGACGGCCAGCATCTTCAGCAGCATCGCGTCGAACCGGCCGGACGTATAGTAATCGGTCGCGGAAGCGAACTCGTAATCGAAGCCGAACCGGTCCAGGAACTGGCGCAGGCGCGCATTGTTGGCGGCACCGAACGATGGGTAGGCATCGGAAAACGGGTCCGGTACGCGGCTGAGCGGCTTGCCGAGGAAGCTGGCCATGCGCTCGCGGTTCGGGACGTTGTCCGGAATCTTGCGCAGACCATCGAGATCGTCCGAAAAGCAGATGAGGCGCGTCTTGATCTTGTCTTCGGTCAGCACGCGGAACGCATGGCGCACCATCGTGGTTCGGGCGACTTCGCCGAAGGTGCCGATATGCGGCAGGCCCGATGGCCCGTAGCCGGTCTCGAACAGGATCTCAGGTCTGGCGTCCGGACCCTCGACCTTGGGCAGCAGCTTGCGGGCTTCCTCGAAAGGCCAGGCGTTCGACTTCAGGGCCTCGTTCAGAAGTTCCGTATCCATACCTTCAACTCGCCATGCTCGTCATTGACTGTGCGGCATCGTTTAAAGGCAAATGGCCCGGTCAGAAAGCGCTGACCGGAAAATAACGAAGCATCAGCTCCGAGAACCGGCCGCTGGCCACGACCCGCCGCAACGCCTCGTCGAAGCGTGCGGCAAGCTTGGCGTCGTCCGGCGCCAGCGCGAAAGCGAGCCCCTCGCCGAGATACCGGTCGGAAAGATAGGGGCCGCCGATGAACCGGCAGCAATCGGCTGCCGCCTCGCTGGCCAGCCAGAAGGACAGGCTGATGCCATCGCCGAAATAGGCTGCCGCATCCCCCCGGCGCATCGCCGACAGGCCCTGTGCGGCATTCTGCACGGGAACGGCAACCGCCGCCGGAAAGAAAGCGGCCAGCATCGCGGCGTGCGCCGTACCGGCGACGACTGCCACGCGCTGCCCGTCCAGCGAACCGGGAAGATCGTCGCCGAGCGCCGAAGCGGATGGAGCTGCGAATCGCGCCGGAAAGTGAAGATAGGTGCGGGTGAAGGCGAGACGCGCGCGCGATGCCTCGTCGATCCCGACGCCGGCGATGATCGCCTCCCCCTCCCCGGCCAGGAGGGCCGGCTCCAGTTCGGCGAAGGGCCGCGCCTCGATCTGGCAGACGTCCGTTATCGCCATGTCCTCGCAGACGGCGCGCGCCAGGTCGACGTTGAAACCGGTGATCAGCCCGCGTGAATCCAGAAAGCTGAAAGGCGGGAAATCCACGCTCGTCAGGAACCGTATCCGTACGGGCGGAGCAAGCGTCTGCGAGGCTCCGCCACGCTGTGCCTGGTCGATGAAGTTCGGCGTGGCGACCTGCGCCCCCGAACCTCCGGAAAGGGCCAGAAGCGCCGCGATGCTGAGCAGGAATGCCGGAACGCGGCGCATCGAACCCCTCCCGGTCAGCGCCCGGTGCCTTCGGCCACGTCCTCGTCCTCGACGTCGGCCTGCGGACGATCGTCCCCGCGCGAGACCTCGCTGTGCCATTTGCCGTCGGCCGTCTGAAACACGATGCCTTCGGTCTCGCCGCTCAGCGCCTGCCGCGCGGCCGCGTCCTTTGCCGCAGCCAGCGCATCGTCATGCGTCGAGAAGGTTTCCGAAAAGACGTCGTTGACCTTGTAGGCCCATCCGCCGTCATGCTCGACGATCTTGTAGTGTATCTGAGCCACCGTACCCTCCTTGATGAACCGTGGCTAAACCGCGGCTGGGGTTGCCGGGTTCCCCGATCGGTCCGCCGAGCCCGGCTGCAGCACGACGACACGTGCGCCGGTCGGAACCCGTCCATAGAGATCCATGATATCCTGATTGAACAGGCGGATACAGCCGCTCGATACCGAGCGCCCGATGCTCCAGGCCTCGTTGGTTCCGTGAATGCGATACAGCGTATCCACCCCGCCCCGGTACAAATAAAGCGCCCGCGCCCCAAGCGGGTTGGCCGGTCCACCCGGCACGCCGCCCGCAAAGGGGCCGTTGCGCTCCGGGTCGAGGCGGATCATGTTCGGCGTCGGCGTCCAGCGCGGCCATTGCGCCTTGCGCTGGATGACGGCATCCCCCTTGAACCCGAAGCCGGCGCGCCCGACGCCGCAACCATAACGCACGCATTCGCCGTCTTCGAGTACCAGGTAGACGAAGCGCCGCTCCGGATCCACGACCACCGTGCCGGGCGTTTCGGGCCCGTAATACCGCACCACGCGGCGCCAGTACTGCGGATCGACCCCAGTCAGGTCGATCGCCGGAAGCGCGAATTCACCGTCCTGCACCGCGGCGTACATCGACAGATACTGTTGTGGAATCGCCCGACGCGCCGGCTGGACCGGGCTGCCGGTCTGCGCCGTCGCGCACCCGGCAAGGAAGAGCGGCGCGGCAACCATGAAGCCGCGGCGGCTGAGGTGATGTGACATGCTGAACCTTGATATGTCTGACTGACTGCAAATTGGAGTGCTCATGCTTGCAGGACAACGCGCCGCTTTGAGGGCGGGCTGCAAGTTCGCAACACCCTGTTGCAGCAATGCAACTTCCAGTTGTTCATGCCGTCGCGTCGATGGAAGGCGCCAACACCGTCAAACGTCCGATCCGGCAGGGCTTAGACCGTCATGACGGCCGTCGAGGCCACAGTCTGCACGGTCAACGCAACCGGCCATCACACCTGCGTCAGGAACAGCCAGACATAGTAGCCGAGTGCCGAGATCATGAAGACGCAAGCGGCGCAGAAAAGGGTGATGCCCGCGCGCGATGCACGTTTCGCCTGCCGTTCACGCCGCGATACCGGTGCGTTCCCCATCGTCGTCCTCTCGTCCAGTTGCCATGGAAATAGGGCCTGCATGGCGGTGCGGAAGGTGCTACGTCAGGAGCGTCGGGTCGGGAGGGCCGTTTCGGAATCGCCATGTCTAGCAAGTCTTCTTCGGCGCCGGCCGCCAATTCCCTGGCGGGCATCGGGCTGATGCTGTTCGGCGTGTTCATGTTCGCATCGAACGACGCGCTCGGGAAATTCCTCATCGCCACTTTCTCGATCGGGCAGATCCTGCTGATCCGCAGCGCGGCGGCGCTTTTCATGCTGACGCCCTTCATCTGGCGCGAGCGCGCCACGATCCTGAAACCCGAGCGCAAGCGCATCCACCTGTTGCGCATGGTGTGCTCGACAGCCGAGGTCGCGCTGTTCTACGCAGCCTTGTTCTATCTGCCGCTCGCCGATGTCATGACCTTCTATCTGGCCGGGCCGATCTATGTGACGGCGCTGTCGGCGCTCATCCTGCGCGAGCCTGTGGGATGGCGGCGCTGGTCTGCCGTTCTCGTGGGCTTTCTCGGCGTCGTCATAGCCCTCGGACCCAGCTTCCAGGAAGCATCCACCGGCGCCCTGCTGGCGATCGCGGGCAGCCTTGCCTATGCGTTGCTGATCATCTCCACGCGCTCGCTGTCCGGTGCCAGCGGCACGACGCTGATCAGTTGGCAGACGGCCGGCGCCCTCCTTTTCGGGCTGGCGGCGGCTCCGTTCGACTGGGCGCCCATCGACCTGACAGGTTTCGCGCTTCTCGTCCTGCTCGGCCTGATCGCGATGCTGGCCCATGTATGCGTAAACCAGTCGCTGCGGCTGGCCGAGGCTTCGGTGGTCGTGCCGTATCAATATACGCTGATCGTGTGGGCCATCGTCTACGGAACGCTGTTCTTCGGCGACGAGCCGAAGCCGGCACTTCTGGCCGGTGCGGTGCTCATTATCGGATCCGGCCTGTTCATCTTTCTGCGCGAGCAGAAGAAAGGGCATACGCCGACAGCCACGATCGCACCGGACATCGCGACCGTCATCGAGGAAGATCGGCCGCCGCGGCCATGATCCGGCCGCGAAAACGGCACAATCTCCAATCAGAGGTCAGCCCTCCGCTATCGCCCCAAAACTCCTGATTTACAAGCGTTCCGCATTCGTTCAGGTGAGTCGGAATTGCAACGCGCGTTAACCATTTGTGGCGAGGCTATGGCAAAATTATCCACAGACTCTACCCTTGTTTTCCACATGCGAATCGGGGGATTTCCACATGCCGCTTACCGTTATCCTTGCCGATTATCTCTCGGGGGTCATCTCGGCGCGCGAAGCGCTCAAGCGTTCCAAGATGCAGGCGATCGAAGACCTGATCCGCGCGGTGCAGACCGAGCCACCAACCCTTCACAAAATCGTCAAGCAATGACCATCCCGGCTGCCTGTTCTCGCCATACCCGGTGACGAGGCTCCGTCTGCCGCATCGAACGATGCCGGCAAACAGGAACCGAACACGGAGTAAGCCAGTGAAGCCTTGGATACTGGTGGGCGCGCTTGCCGCCCTGGCAGCAGCACCCGCACTCGCCCAGGACGCCACGGCGCCGCAGGCGTCACCCCCAACCTGCGCGGAAGCCCTCCCGCAGATCAACCAGCTCGTCGGCCAGGCCGAATCGAGCGGACTGGAGACCGCACAGGCCAAGACGCATGTCGGCGAAGCGGAGGCCGCACAGGCCCGTTCCGACGAGAACGGCTGCATCCAGGCCCTCGTGCTGGCGCAGAACACCATCCTGGACCAGGTCCGCGACCAGCAGCCACCTTCCTGATGGCCTTCCCTTCGGGCGCCCTTTTCGGGCGTCCGGAGCTTTACAGGAACAGCCGCTCGTATTGCGCCGGGCTGAAGCCGGCCAGAAGGGCGCCGTCGGCCTCCAGCATCGGGCGCTTGATCATCGAAGGCTGCTCCAGCATCAAGGCCTTGGCCCGCTCCGCATCCAGCCCCGACTTCGCCTCGTCCGGCAGTTTGCGGAACGTCGTGCCGGCGCGGCTCAGCACCGCCTCCCAGCCGAGATCGTCGATCCAGCCCTGCAGGCGCGCCGGCTCCGGGGGCTCGATCTTGTAGTCGTGGAAGACATGGGACACCCCATGCGAGTCGAGCCAGGCTCGCGCCTTCTTCATGGTGTCGCAATTCTTGATTCCGTAGATGGATACAGTCACTGTGCGCTCCGATCGAAAACGGTGTTCGGTGAAAGGGTAAAGTTCATGTCAGTCAACCCCTCGATCCGGGTCGGCGTCGGCGGCTGGACCTTCGAGCCGTGGCGCGGCAGTTTCTACGACAAGGGCCTCACCCATTCCCGCGAGCTTGCCTTCGCAAGCCGCAGGCTGACGACGATCGAGGTCAACGGAACATTCTACCGTTCCCAGAGCCCCGATACGTTTCGCAAATGGCGGGACGAGACGCCGGATGGCTTCATCTTCGCGCTCAAGGCGCCGCGCTATGCCACCAACCGGCGCAACCTTGCGGAAGCGGGCGAATCGATAAGCCGGTTCACCGAGGGCGGCATCGCGGAACTGGGCGACAGGCTGGGCCCGATCAACTGGCAATTTGCCGGGACCAAGCGCTTCGACCCCGAGGAGTTCCAGTCGTTTCTACGCCTGCTCCCCGAGGCAGCCGGCGCCCACCCGCTTCGCCACGCCGTGGAGGTGCGCCATGAAAGCTTCCGCGACGAGCGCTTCGTCGATCTGTGCGCCGCGTGCGGAGTTGCGATCGTGACCGCCGCGGATTCCGAATACCCGCTCATCGGCGACCAGACTGCCGATTTCTCATACCTGCGCATCATGGGCACCGTCGACGGCGAGGCACTCGGCTACCCGGACGAGCGCCTTGCCGCCTGGGCCGATACGGCGCGCGCGCTGGCGGACGGGAAAACCCCTGCCGAGCTTGCGCCCGTCCGCCCTGCCCGCAAGAAGGCAGCCGCCCGCGACGTGTTCCTCTACGTCATCAGCGGCGCCAAGGAAAAGAACCCGCACGCGGCCATGGCGCTGATCGACCATCTGGGCCGGCACTGAAAGAACCATCCCGATGAGCCTGCAGTCCGTACGCGCGTTCCTGAAGGAGCACGCCCCCGAAATCGTCGTCATGGAACTCGAGGTCAGCACCGCCACGGTTGCCGAGGCTGCGGCCGGCCATGGCGTCGAGCCCGGACAGATCGCCAAGACGCTGTCCCTGCGTGTCGGCGACAGGGTCGTCCTCGTCGTTGCGGCCGGCGATGCGCGGCTCGACAACCGCAAGGTGAAGCAGCTCCTGGGCGGAAAGCCCCGCATGCTGGACGCCGAGGAGGTGGAGCGGCTGACGAGCCATCCCGTCGGCGGGGTATGCCCTTTCGGCCTGCGCGCTCCCTTGCCGGTCTACTGCGACGTATCCTTGCGCGCGTGGGACATCGTGGTGCCCGCGGCCGGCTCGCGCAACAGCGCGGTGCGTATCGCGCCGGAGCGGCTCGCGGAGATCGCCGACGGCCGATGGGTGGATGTCTGCCAGTCCGCCGTCCCTTGAATACCGGCGGTTTCATTCTTTGCAAAATGGCAGGCGAGACCTTATAGCTTGCGCGCAAAGCCGCGCGGCATTAGGTGCTGCACGACATCATTCGTGGCCCGAACCGTCATAAAATCGCTGCCGTCCTTGCGCATCGATCGGGCAGCCAGCATCAGGAGATGGAACCTTGTCCAACACCTTCGACCGGGTCGCCGACATCATCGCCGAAACCAGCGAGATCGACCGTTCCAAGATCACGCCGGAAAGCCACACGATCGACGATCTGGGCATCGACTCGCTCGATTTCCTGGACGTCGTCTTCGCGATCGACAAGGAATTCGGCATCAAGATCCCGCTGGAAAAGTGGACGCAGGAGGTCAATGACGGCCAGGTCGACACGGAAGAGTATTTCGTCATGAAAAACCTCTGCGCCAAGATCGACGAATTGCGCGCCGCCAAGGCAGCCTGAGGCGCAAGCCCGCCATGGCCAAGCAATCCGTCGTCGTCACCGGCATCGGGCTGGTTTCCTCGCTGGGCGAGGGCGTGGAGTCGCATCTGCGCCAGCTTGCCGGCGCCAGCGCGCCGCAGCCCATCATCGAGGCCGGCGCATACACGCCGGCGCTCGTCCATCCGCTTCCCTCCATAGACTGGTCGACACAGATCGAGCGCAAGGGCGACCTGCGCCAGATGGAGACCTGGCAGAAGCTCGGCACGTATACGGCCGGGCTGGCGCTGGACGATGCCGCCATCCCCAAGGACGAAGCCTTTCGCGCAACGATGGACATGATCGTCGCGGCCGGCGGCGGCGAGCGGGACGAGACCGTCGACGCGCTGGTGATGGCGCGCGCGCGCGGCGTGGAAGACCCACGCGCCGACATCAACGAACTCTTGATGAGCGAATTGCGGCCGACGCTGTTTCTGGCGCAATTGTCCAATCTGATGGCGGGCAACATCTCGATCGTCCATAAGGTGACCGGCTCGTCCCGCACCTTCATGGGCGAGGAAAGCGCCGGCATATCGGCCTTCCATGTGGCGGCGTCCCGCATCGCGGCGGGCCAGAGCCGCATCTGCCTCGTCGGCGGGGCGTTTTCGGCGCAACGCAAGGATATCCTCGTCAATTACGAGTTGGGCGACTACCTGCTGCACGCGCCCTGGCAGCCGGTCTTCTCGCGCAGCGGCAAGGGCGGCTTCACGCCCGGCGGAATGGGCGCCTTCCTGGTTCTGGAATCGGCCGAGTCGGCTGCGGAGCGCAACGTTCCGGCCTATGCGAAGCTGGGCTACGTCGCCGGAGATCGCGGTCCGCGCGACGAAGAAGCGCTCGCTGCCCGCCTGTCGCGCCTGTTGGCCGATAGCGGCGCCGAGGCCCGCGATCTGATGATCCTGTCGGGAGCCACCGGGCTGCAGCCCATCACGGACGTCGAGCGCCGCACGGTTGCCGCCCGCTATCCGGATGCCGCGCTGCGCGCCTACGGCAATGCCATCGGCCACGGCATGGAAGCGCAGTTCGGCATGGGGCTGGCACTGGCCGCGGCGGCGCTGTCGCGCGGGGCGATGCCGGCGCCTGCCGATGGCGGTGAAGAGCGCCCGGCAGGTTTCACGCCCCGGCAGGCCCTCGTGACCACGGTCGGGCATGTTCGCGGCGAAGGTGTCGGCCTTCTCGAGGCGGTAGGTTAAGCCATGAGCGCAGATCTTCTGGACACATTCGGACGGCCTGTCGTCGCCATCACCGGCGTCGGCGTCGTCACCTCGCTCGGCCGCGGCGTCGAAGAGAACTGGGCCGCGCTCACAGAGGGGCGTTCCGGCATTCACCGGATCACCCGCTTTCCCACCGACAATCTGCGCACTACCATCGCAGGCACCGTGGACTTCATGGATGTCGAGCCCTGGAGCGGCATCGACCTGTCCTACGCGCTGGCCGAGGCGGCCGGAACGGAGGCCATCGAGGGCGCCGGCCTGGACGCGCGCCGCTTCGACGCGCCACTGTTCCTTGCGGCGCCTCCGATCGAGCTCGAATGGTCGCAGCGGCTCTATCTCGACAGCCTGCCCGACGCCGTCCTGGAAGAGGCCGGCTACGATCGGCTGATGTTGCTGGCCGCCCGGCGGCATGCACCGGACATCTACCGTCTCACGCTTTTCGGCGGCATCTCCGAACGCCTGGCCGACAGTTTCGGCACACGCGGACTGCCGGTCACCCTGTCCACCGCCTGCGCCTCCGGCGCGACGGCGATCCAGCTCGGCATAGAGGCGATCCGGCGCGGAGAGACCCCGCGCGCGATCGCCATCGGCACGGACGGCTCCGTCGGCGCGGAAGCGCTGATCCGCTTCTCGCTGCTGTCGGCCCTGACCACGGCGAACGACGCACCCGAAAAGGCGTCCCGCCCCTTCTCGAAAGACAGGAACGGCTTCGTCATGGCGGAGGGCGCCGGCGCCGTGGTGCTGGAATCGCTGGAAGCGGCCCGTGCCCGCGGCGCCGATATTCTCGGCATCATGCTGGGCCACGGGGAATCGGCGGACGATTTCCATCGCACCCGGTCCAAGCCCGACGCCACGCCCATCGTAGCCTCCATCCAGCGCGCGCTGGCCGATGCGGGCCTTCGGCCCGAAGATATCGGCTACATCAACGCGCACGGCACCTCGACGCCGGAAAACGACCGCATGGAATATACGGGCCTGTCGAAGGTATTCGGCGATGCGGTGGCCGAGACGCCCATCTCTTCCAACAAATCGATGATCGGCCATACGCTGACGGCGGCCGGCGCGATCGAGGCGGTGTTCTCCACGCTGACGCTCGCACGCGGCGTGCTGCCCCCCACGATCAATTACGACACGCCCGACCCGGCCATTCCGCTCGATACGGTGCCCAATACGGCGCGTACGGCAGAGGCGGCGACCGCCCTTTCCAACTCGTTCGGGTTCGGCGGCCAGAACGTCAGCCTGGTCGTCGGCCGCGCGCCGCGCGACTGACCCGCACGACAGCCCCCTGGACGAAGAGATCAAGATGCGCGCCTTGCAACTCGTCGCGGACCGCGACCTCAAACTGGTCGACCTGCCGCCGCCGCCGCCGCCCGGCCCGGGGGAGGTCACCGTGGCCATCCGCGTCGTCGCGCTCAATCATATCGATGTCTGGGGCTGGCGCGGCATGGCCTTCGCCAGGCGCAAGCTGCCGCTGACGATCGGCGCCGAGGCCTCCGGCGTCGTGGAACGCCTTGGCGAGGGCACGTCCGGGCTCGTTCCCGGCCAGCTTGTATCGATCTATGGCGCGCGCACCTGCGGCCTGTGCCGCCCTTGCCGGGAAGGGCGCGACAATCTCTGCGAGCATGTCTCCGGCGTCCACGGCTTTCATCTCGACGGGTTCGCGCAGGAGCGCATCAACCTGCCGGCCCGCCTTCTGGTGCCTGCGCCGCCCCGCTGCGACGCGGTCGGGGCGGCGCTCGCCCCCGTCACCTTCGGCACCGTCGAGCACATGCTCTTCGACAATGCCCGGCTTCAACCCGGCGAGACCATCCTGGTTCATGCCGGTGGCTCGGGCATCGGCACAGCCGCCATCCAGCTTGCCAAGCGGCACGGCGCCACGGTCATCACCACGGTGGGCTCGGACGACAAGATCGAAAAGGCGCGCGCGCTCGGCGCCGATCACGTGATCAATTATCGCACCGACCGGTTCGAAGGCGTCGTGCGCAAGCTCACGCGGAAGCGCGGCGTCGACGTGGTCTTCGAACATGTCGGCGCCGACACATGGGCCGGCTCCATGCTGTGCATGAAGCGCGGTGGCCGGCTGGTCACCTGCGGTTCGACTTCGGGCGTCTCGACGCAGATGAACCTGATGCAGCTATTCCAGCAACAATTGAAGCTGCTGGGCTCTTTCGGCTGCCGGATGGAAAACATGGCCGACGCCATGCAGAAGATGGCTGAAGGCCGCGTGCATCCGGTAATCGACATGGAAGTCGGCCTCGACGATATCGACCCTGCCCTGAAACGGATGGAGGGGCGGCAGGTCTTCGGAAAGATCATCCTGCGCATGTCGGACGAGCAGGCCGGATGAAGCAGGGGTTGCGCCGCCTGCGCCACCGCCTCGGCCTCATCGTCGACTGGGTCGTGGCGCAGATCGCCTTTTCGCTTCTCGCGGTGCTGAAACGGCTGCCGCCTCACAAGGCGCTGAACTTCGCCGATCGGCTGGCGCGAACGCTTGGCCCGCTGACGCCCCGCCACAAGCTGGCACTCGACAATCTGAGGCAGGCCTATCCCGAAAAGGATGCGGCCTGGGCGGACCGGACGGCCCGCGCGAACTGGGGGCAGATGGGGCGGATCGCCGCCGAATATGTCTTCCTGGACCGCCTTTTCGACTATGTGCCCGGCCGGCCCGACGGCGAAGGCCTGATCGACGTGGAAGGGGTTGCGCTCTTCGAGGAACTGCGGGACCGCAAGGGCCCCTTCATCTTCTTCACGGCGCATATCGGCTGCTTCGAACTGCTGCCCGTCTGCGCGGCAACCTTTGGGCTTGAGGTCACCGCCCTGTTCCGCCAGCCCAACAACCCCTTCATCGCTGCGCGTGTCCTGAATGCGCGGCGCACCGATGGCGGTCACCTGGTGCCATCCAAGGCCGGGGCTGCCCGCAACCTTGCCGCCAGGCTGGACGAAGGCCGGGCCGTTGGCATGCTGGTGGACCAGAAGTTTCAGAAAGGAACGCCGGGCCTGTTCTTCGGCCGACCGTGCCTGACCAACCCGCTTCTGCCCAAATTGGCGCGCCAGTTCGACGCCGAGATTTATCCGGCGCGCTGCATTCGCCTGCCGGAAGGACGCTACCGGTTGGAACTCGAGCCGAGGCTGGATCTGCCTCGCACGGAGGACGGCGACGTCGACGTCGCCGCAAGCACGCAATTGCTGAACGACGTCGTCGAGCGCTGGGTGCGCGAAACTCCGGAACAGTGGATGTGGTTCCACCGGCGCTGGCAGATCGTTAACCGTTCATAGAGCATGTCGAAACAGAATCGTCATGCGGGGCAACCGTCGTTGACCGACGGTGTTTCCCTGCCAGGCGGATTCGGCTCCGCCTCGGGTTCCGGCAATCTCGCGCCGGTTTGCTTTCAGGCAGGAGGCCGTACGATGCGTATCCTGATCGTCGAAGATGATGCACTTATCGCCATGGATCTGGAAGATATCGTGCAGGCCCGCACCGGCGCCGAATGCCTGTTCGCCGCGACCGTCGACCAGGCGCTGGCACACCTGTCGCGCGGCGTCGACTTTGCCTTGCTGGATGTCAACCTGCGGCCGGCCGGCACCACCTCGCAACCGATCGCCGAGCGTCTCCAGGCGATGGGAGTGCGGTTTGTCTTCGTAACGGCAAATCCCGATGAGATACCGGCGCACCTGCGGTCGGTGCCGCATGTGCACAAGCCGTTCCATCACAGCGAGATCGAAAGGACCCTGCCCCGGACATCGGGTGGGAATGGCGGTCTGCCCCGGTACGCAAGACCTGAAGCCGGGGCATTGGCGACGTTGCCGCGTCATCAGGCTTAAGGCCTAATCACTAAGGTTCGCCTAACGCGCCCGCCCTCTCACTGTAGGCACGCAAAATACCTGCGAGCGGCAACCGCTCGCAGGTATTTTCATCAGGCTCGAATATCCGCGCCGTCCGCCAGGGCGGACTAGCGGCGTGCCACGTCGTTAACGGCACCCTCGGTTGCGGAAACGGTATTGCCGACATCGCGGCCGACGCCACGCACGGTATTGGCACATGCCGAAAGCGCCATGACAGCGACGAGGCCGAGGGCGATGGTTGCGGTACGACGGGGCATCGTGGCTACTCCAGGTTAAACTGCCTATGCGTGAAAAACGCCGCATGTGGCAATTCGTTCCACCCGTCTTCAAAATTCGATGACAGCGTCTTGAGGCCGAGCCGGCCTTTGCCGGGAGCGGTCAATTAATCGCCTGCCGGCCTTTCTTCGCATCCGGGCAGACGATAAGACAGGGCGCGCCTTGCCGCGCCGCGGGATAGGACCAACCCGAAAACTGGAGGTAGCGAGGAGCCGATGAAGCTTAAGGACTACATCTGGCCGGTCATCGGTCTTGCGGCGGTGATCTTTTCCGGCTGGATCCTGTTTCATGAAGTGCGGGAACTCTCGCTCGATGCGATCCTCACCAGCTTCCAGGCCATCTCGGCCCGGCAGTGGACGCTCAGCGCCATTGCCGCCATCGTGGCGTACACGATGCTTGCCCTGTACGATCAGTTGGCGTTGCGCCATCTGAAGCGCTGGATACCTTTCCGCTTCGTTTTCGCCACCTCGTTCACCACCTATGCGCTGTCTCACAATATCGGAGCGTCCGTCTTTTCCGGCGCGGTGGTGCGATACAGGGCCTACACGTCCAAGGGGCTCAGCGTTTCCGACGTCGCGCTGCTGATCGCGTTCTGCTCCTTCACCTTCGCTCTCGGCGTCCTCATCGTCTCGGCGGTGTCGCTGCTTGTCTATCCCGAAGCGGTGAACGGCTATTTCGATGTGTCGCCCATCGTGCCGCGCAGCATCGCAACTGCGATCCTGCTTCTCGTCGCGCTTTACGTCTTCGGCAGCTTCGCGGGGCTGCGGCCCCTGCGCATCGGCAAGTTCGAGCTGCATTATCCTGCGCGCGACGTCGTCATGCGCCAGCTGGCCATCGCGCCGGCCGAGATTCTCGCTGCGGCCGCCATCATCTATTTCGCGCTGCCGCCGGAAAACCATCCCGGCTACATGATGGTCGTCGCCGTCTTCGTGATCTCGTTCTCGCTGGCGCTCATATCCCATGCGCCGGGCGGGCTCGGCGTCCTGGAAGTGGCTTTCCTGGCCGGCTTCCCCTTCCTGCCGGAAACGGATGTCCTGGCGGCACTGCTGGTATTCCGCATCCTGTATCTGCTCATCCCCTTCGCGATGGCGATCGTCATCGTGCTGGGTTTCGAGCAGAGTTCGATCTGGCGTCGCCACAGGCAGGGCACGCCGCGGCGCTGATCAATTGGGGATGTTCCAGCGCTCCTGGCGCTGCTGCCACATGCGTTCGCCGATGCGGCAATCGACCGGGGCCTCGCCCGCCTGGACTTGTATGACCGCCTCGCCGCCGGCAGTCTTCGGCCATGTGCCCGCAAGCTCCAGGATCAGTTTGCGCCGTATGGCCTCCGGAAACTGCGACCAGTCGTTGACCGGAATCACGAAGGCTCCGGCGCCGCCCGTCACGCAGGCCGTATAATAGGCATCGAGATCGGCGATCCCGCCCCACGAGAATGCGCCGCCTTCCTCTCCAGACGTCATCAGCGGTAGGCCGTTGATCGTCGCCCCGCGGGCCACTGCCGCATCCCGCGCCTCGTCGACTGGACGGCCCTGGTTGTTGGGGCCATCGCCCGAGAGGTCGATAACCCGGCGCAATCCGGCAAAGCCATTGTCATCGAACAGGGATACGGAAAAATCCAGCGCGGCCGAGATGGATGTGCGTCTTTCGCGGTTCGGTTCTTCCTGCGACAGCCGATAGGCGAACCCGTCGGCCGCCTCGCGAGAGTCGATCAGCGTCCACGGCACCACGACGGACTGGGTGAAGCTGCCGGCCCATTCGACATAAGTCACCGCGACCCGGCCCCACCCCCCTTCCAGGATGGCCTTCTGGACCTCCGGGCTTCGAAAGGCGGCGATGTACCCGTCACGCTGGATCGCCTGCTCCGACAGATCCATCGACCAGGACACGTCCACTGCCAGCACCAGTTCCACGTCGACCTCGACGTCCTGCGCCGCCGCCGGCGCAGCAAGGGAAGCAGCGGCAGCACATAATGCGATGGCAGCGGGACTGAACGGTCGGCAGCGCATGCACGAAGCGTCCCCCCGCCCGAGGCGGGGGGCAATTCACGAATGCGTGAAAGACGGGCTCGCCCTCAGTAGAGGGCGTTGTGCGTCACGAACTTGGTGGTCAGGTAGGCGTCCATGGATTCCGCCCCGCCTTCCGACCCGTAGCCGGAATCCTTCATGCCGCCGAACGGCGTTTCGGGAAGCGCGAGGCCCAGATGATTGACCGTCATCATGCCCGCTTCGACGGAATCGGCCAGCATTTCCACCGTCCGCGCAGACCGCGTGAAGGCATAGCTCGCAAGACCGAACGGCAGGCGATTGGCTTCCTCGATCACCTCATCCACCCTGGCGAATGGAGTCATCAGCGCCACCGGGCCGAATGGCTCTTCGTTCATGATGCGCATCGTCCTGTCGACATTGCGCAGGACGGACGGCTTGTAGAACGACCCCTTGTTGCCGATCCGCTCGCCGCCCAGCGCCAGGTCGGCCCCGTCACGTACCGCATCGGCAATCAGCTCGTCTACCGCCTGGACCCGCTTCTCGTTGACGAGGGGCCCCATCTGGGTCCCGTCCTCGAGCCCGCTGGCAACCTTCAGTGCCGATGCCTTCTCCACGAAGCGGCTGACGAAATCGTCGTAGATCGATTCCTGGATCAGGAAGCGCGTCGGCGATACGCAGACCTGCCCGGCATTGCGATATTTGGAGCCCACCAGCGTCGCGGCGGCACTGTCCACATCGACATCCTCGAACACCATGACCGGCGCATGGCCGCCCAGTTCCATCGTGGCGCGCTTCATGTGCTGTCCGGCCAGTGCGGCGAGATGCTTGCCGACCGGCACCGACCCGGTAAAGGACACCTTGCGGATAACCGGGTGGGGCACGAGGTGGCCGGAAATCTCGGCGGGCGATCCGTAGACGAGTTGCACGACGCCGGCCGGAATACCGGCATCGACGATCGCGCGGATCAGCAGCGCCGGAGAAGCCGGTGTCTCCTCGGCCGCCTTGACGATGATGCTGCAGCCGGCGGCAAGGGCGGGAGCCACTTTCTTGACGACCTGGCTGACCGGAAAGTTCCACGGGGTAAAGGCGGCCACGGGGCCGACCGGCTCGCGCAGGACACGCTGGTTCACGCCATCGGCGCGCGGCGGGATGAGCCGCCCATAGATGCGGCGCGCTTCCTCCGCAGACCATTCCAGCACGTCGGCGCAGGACAGCACCTCGCCCTGCGCTTCGGCAAGCGGCTTGCCCTGTTCCGTCGTGACGATGCGGGCGATGTCGCCGGCGCGCTCGCGGACGATCTCCGCTGCACGCCGCAACAGCCGCGAGCGTTCGACGGCAGGCACCTTGCGCCAGGCCCGGAAGGCCGAATCGGCGGTCTCGAGAGCCCTGTCCAGATCGGATGTCGAGGCCTTGGCCACCGTGCCGACGACTTCGCCGGTTGCAGGGTTGACGACGTCGATCGAGTCGCCACCCTCGCCGTTGACCCATTCGCCGGCGATCAGAAGCTGCGTATGCGGATACATCTGGAAACCCCATCAATCTGGCCTGTCGTCAGGCCGTGTCTGGCAGCTTCCATATAGGCACGCACCGCCTCGCATCACACCCTTTTCGGCTTCGAACCCGCTATTTCGACGAGGCCCGGGCTGCTTCGTGAAAAAAGTGCGGCGAAGCTCTGGACACCGCCGCCCGCAGCCACTAGAAAGCCGCTCGTGAGCACGGGCCAACCGGTTCACAGCGCCAAGGCGCTCGGGTGATTAGCTCAGTTGGTAGAGCAGCTGACTCTTAATCAGCGGGTCGTAGGTTCGATCCCTACATCACCCACCAAATACCTTCCATGCGATGCTGCATTCTACGCCCGTAAGGGGAGCACTGTTCGCGCGTTCGAACAAAAAAAAGCGAACCGGAGTTCCGGCTCGCTTCTTGTCTTTGTCACGGTCTTCGATAGCCGTCGCCCGGCATGCGCTTGGCATGCCGGGCGCCGATCCGCCTATAGCCCGTTGAATATGTTCGAGTAGTTGTAGTTCGTTTCCTGGTACGGGTTGAGCAACCCGATGCCGGAGATATGCGGATTCTCTTTCGCGAACGCGTATATCTGCTGCGCATCGTCGAGCGAGAACGTCCCCCCGCCACCGTTTGCACCGGCGCGCACGAAGATGCCCACCTTGGTGTCGGTATAGCCGGCGGCATCGAGCTTCTGGATCGCATCCAGCGCGACATCGATGGCCGTACGGCCCAGATCGATTCCGCTGCCGGAACCCCAGTAGTCCGCAGCCAGGATGTTCAGCACGTCCAGCTTCACACCGTTCGCATGGGCGCTCTGCAACATCTGTATCGCGCCGGCAGTGAGGCCGGTCGTCGACGTTTCGACCGTATAGGATATGTGCAGCGCATCTCCCTTTTGGGTGTCGAGATTCCGAAGGGCGACATCGCGGACTGTATGCTTGCTTGCATTCGCCGAGTATGAGCTGAGATCCGAATTCCAGAAAGTGAAATCGACGTAGTTGGTGTTATATTGACTCGTCAAGCTTGACAGCTGGGGCAGCAAGTCCGACGCGGTTGGATATCCGAGGGCCAGATCGCTGGTGCTATCCGAGGTATCCCGTGCGAACGACAGGATAACCGGCGCCCCTGCGCCGCTGCGGTATTCGCTGATCTGATCCCGCCCGATGGTATTTCCGGTACCGGACGCACCGTAGTTCATCCATCTATCCTGACCGCCAGTGCTGACCAATGAGGAGTTGCCTCCGGCCCAGACGATCGAGTTGCTCAAGTTCTCAACATGGTTGTGGATGTAACTTGTGGACATCGACGACGAATGACCAATGAAGTTTGTGACGTCGGTATCGACGCGGCTTACATCGGCCACCATTGTGTAGGTTTGGGCAATGTCGGGCGCCGGCGTTGACCGTGTGACCACTGACAACGGGGTGGATGCGACTGACGACCCGGTCGCGTCCTTGGCCACGACTGTCACGGCATAAGTATGCGCTGCCGTGAGGCCGGTGAGCGAGAATTGCGTATCGGTCGAGCTGCCGACCTTCGATCCGTCGACGAAGATGTCGTACCCCGAAACCGTTCCGGTGCCTGGTATGAGCGCCTTGTCCCACATGACGAAGGCGCCGGTCTGGCTTATGCCCGTCGCATAAAGGCGTTTCGGCGCGTTGGGCACTGCCGGATCGGAATACAGGGGCCCGACGAGCGTCCACTCCGAACTGGCCGAAGGGGGCGTGTAGTCGCTCGGATACCACTTCGTCTTGTAAACTTGGCCCTCATAGCTCGCGTACAGACCCCCGCTCGTATAAGCGCCGACCGCATCCGACCAGGGCTTCACGAAGGCGAATTTCTGGACGATGACCGATTCCGTGGCGGAGGTCGCGCCGATATTGCCGGCAAGATCGCGCACCTTGGCGGTCAGGCCTATCGTCGTGTTGGATTCCGTCGCCAGGGCAAGGTCGCCTGCGGACAGGCTTACCGACGTCTGTGTCGTCCCCGCAAGCATCGTCACCGTGCGGATCAGCGTGCCGTCCTTGTAGATGTCGAGCTTCGATCCGGCCGACGCCGCGCCATGCGAGAAGGAAACGGGAATACCATCTGCACCCTCACCTCCGACGACCTTGTGGTCGCTGCTGACCGCGGCGATGACCGGGGCAGCCGGAGCGCTCGTATCGATCTGCACGTGGCGGAGGGTGCTTCTGGTTCCTTCGACACCGTTGGAAACGAGCGACGCGGCGAAGGTATAGTCACCGTCGATCGAGCCGAAGTCTGTTCCGCTGAGGCTGACCGTCGTCTGGTTCGATCCGGCCGATGCCGAGACCGTCTTTATCAGGACGCCATCCCGATAGACCTTGACGGTCGAACCGGCCACCGCCGCGGCATGGTTGACCGTAAAGGATACGCCTCCGGACTTCTCTGCGGCGTTGACGATGTTGTCCGACGACAGGGGATTGACGATCGACAGGCCGGATCGCGTGTCATAGCCCGCCCCGATATCGGTGATGCCTTCGAAGATCGTGGTGAACCCGTACGGGTCCTGCGTGATCCCGCTTCCACCCACGGTGAGCTGACCTGCAGTACCCGTTTCGTCCCGGCCAAGCGACCATATGCCGAGCGAGGCGATATCGGGATTATCCTTGGCAAACGCCAGGAGTTCCTGCGCATCCTGCAGGGTGAAGATTTCGGTCTGGACGTCGTTGATGCCGATCATCGGCGTGACGCCGACCTTGGAACTGAGGCCGATCTGCCGCAACTGCGCGATGGTATTGCGCGCGGCATCGATCGCGTTGCGTCCCTGGTCGCCGCGATGACCCCAATCGCCGGCCCCATAATCCATGGCCATGATGTTGACGACATCCAGATCGAGGCCGTGATCCTTGACCATCTGCATCAGTGCAACCGCGTTCGGCAGCATGCCGTCCGGCGTGATCGGGATCGTGTAGGAGATCGTCACGTCGGGGTTGGCGGCCTTGATGGCTTTCAGCGCCTCGATCCGGTTCAGGTGGGTCTGGTTCAGGTAGGCCTGGTGGTAGAAGCCGTGATACCCGCCGGACTCGAGAGAGTTCAGCGACGCGCCTTCGATGTCGATGTCGAGATGCTTGACCCCGTAGGTATCGAGCACGGACTGATACATTGCGGTGAGCGCCTGCACGTTCGTCACGAACAGGGCCGGCTCGCTGCCGGAGAAACCGCCCAGCCCGATCGTGACTTCGATGCCCCTGCCCTGCAACTGCTGGATCAGCGCCTTGATCGTGGTGCTGCCGTTCGCCGTCTTGTCGTCCGGGAAGAACGACGTATTGCCTTCACCCCACCGCAGACCATGGGTGACGCCCGTCGGGTTTCCATTTGCATCGACGGCTGCCGGCGTGTCGGAATCCACCCATCCGTCCGGCTTGAGCACCAGGAAGGCTAGGGTCACGTGCTTGGCGTTGCTCGTGGTCAGCGCTTCCAACTGGGCCTGGGACTTTCCGAGGCCCATGTCGATGTAGGGGGAATAGTATTGCGCGATATCCCACAGTGGGTAGGCGGCCGTTTGAACCGAAACGGTTTCGGCGACTTGCGTCTCCGCCCCGTTCTCGACGACATGGACCGAGAACTGGTAGGCCGTTGCAGCGGTCAGGCCGGTGACCTTGTAGGAAAGGCTCGAAGTCGTCGTGAGCAGATCGCTGCCGTTGTAGATCTTGTAGGCAACCGCCGCGCCGCTGCTGCTTGCCGTTTGCGCATCCCACATGAGCATGACCGATGTATCGGCCAATGCCGTCGGCAGGACTCGCAACGCTCCGTCTTGCGGTTCAGGCTCGGTAGGCAGAATTTCGATTACTTCCCATGGATCCGACAACGGATCGCTGATCGTACCTGGTTCCTCGCCGAGCGAAGCGTACCACTTCGTGCGATAGACGACCCCCTCGTGCAGGACATAGATCGGCTGGCTGCCTTCGACAGTCGAATTGTACGGATAGTTCTTGCCGACATCCCAGTTCTGCAACGTCGCGTATTTGGAGACCGCGACGGTATGCCCCGCGCTCATCGCCGAGGCATTGCCGGCGGCATCGATGAGCTGGACCGTGAAGGACGGCGTGGCGGCAGCGCCCACCGTTCCCCAGTCGCTACCGTAGAGCATGACTTCCGACTGTGTAGAATCCGTCGCCAGCGTCACCGTCTTGACCAGAACCCCGTCACGGAAGATCCGTGCCTTGGTTCCGGCATCAGCGACGGCGTGCGTGAAGGTGAAGGCAAGGCCACCGGTCGCCTCCTGCAGGCCCACCGCATCGTCCCCGGCCTGCTGGCCGATCACCGGCGCGGCAGGGGCGGTCTTGTCCACGGTCACTGCGCGCGGCACGCTGGTGGAGAGGGTCGCTCCACTGCCGTTGACCACGCGGACGGAGAACATGTGGACGCCCTCCGCACCCCAGTCCGCACCGCTCAACGCCACCTCGCGCGATGTGCTGCCGGCGGTAAGTGCGAGAGTCTTGATGACGATACCGTCGCGAATTACCTGCAGTTGGGAACCGGCTACGGCTGCCGGGAAGTTGGCCGTCACCTGGGTCGTCGCGGTACTTTCGGCTGAACCGACGATATCATTGCCGGAGACCACCCCCAGAAGGGTCACCCCGCTGGCCGGATCGTAACCCGCGCCCGCATTGGAGAGCTGGTTGAATATGTTCGAGAACTCGTAGCGCGTCTGGTCGACGATCGCGCTGCCGTTGGGCTTGACGTCGTCCTGCGTGAAGCCGTTGGAGCCGGGATCGCTTGGAAGGTCGCGGCCGAGCGACCAGATGCCGAGCGAGGCGATATCCGGATTGTCCTTGGCGAATTCCAGCAACTCGCGCGCATCCTCCAGCGTGAACACCTCGCTGATCACGTCGTTGATGCCGATCATCGGCGTGACGCCGACCTTTGTGGCCAACCCGACTCCGCGCAACTGGGCAATGGTGTTCCGGGCGGCCTCGACAGCGTTGCGCCCCTGATCCGGATCGCCCGTCCCGTAATCCATGGCCATGATGTTCAGGACGTCGAGGCTGAATCCCTCGTCCTTCACCATCTGCATCAGGGCGACGGCGTTCGGGAGCAATCCTGTCGGCAGGACCGGCAGGGTGAAGGAGATCGACACGCCCGGGTTCGCATCCTTGATGGCCTTGAGCGCCTCGATCCGGTTGAGATGCGTCTGATCCAGATAGGATTGCGGATAGAAGCCGTGATAGGCACCGGATTCCAGCGAATTCAGCGACGCGCCCTCGATATCGATGTCGAGGTGCTTGATGCCGTATTCGTCGATGATCGACTGGTAGATCGCCGTAAGCTTGGCGACATCCGTTTCGTAAAGGGCGGGCTCGCTGCCCGAGAAGCCGCCGAGCGCGATGGTGACATCGATGTTCTTGCTCTGCAGCTCGGCGATCATCGCCTTCACGGAGACGGTCTCCGTGATCATGTCCGATGGGAAGACGGACGTGTTGGACTCACCCCACATGAGACCTTTGGTGTTGCCGGTCGGAAGTCCCGCGCCGTCTACCTGGGAAGCGTGGTCGGCGTCGATCCAGCCCTCGGGCTTCAGTACGAGGAAGCCGAGTGTGACGGCTTTCAGCCCGGACTGTTCTATGATCTTGAGATGGTTGTTGTAGGTGACCGGCCCGATCCCGACGTCGATGTAGGGAGAGTAGACCTGCGGGATATCCCACCAGTCGGATGCCGTCGTATGGAATGCGATCTGCTCGCCGAGATTGGTTTCGACACCCTGCTCGACCACCTTCACCGACAGCACGTAATTGGTCGCGGCATTCAGCCCTTCGACCTTGAAGGCGAGGTCGGTCGTTTCCCCCATCAGGGTAGATCCATTGTAGATCCGGTAGGCGACGGAATGCCCCGACTGCGTCGGTGTGTAACGATCCCAGACGAGCAGCGCCGAATCGTCGCGCACGGCCGCTGCCGCGATATCGAGAAGCGCCGCTGCGGGATTGACCACGACGGTTCGAGCCGCGCTGTGTACGCTGACGTTGCCTGCTGCATCCATCAACCCGACCGTGAAGGCGTGCGAGCCATCGCTGCCCCAGTCCGATTCCGCGAAGGAGAGCGCCGTGGAAGTGGAGCCGGCGGCAACCGCAATGCTTTTCACCAGGACGCCGTCCCGGTAAAGGTTGAGGCGTTCTCCGGTTTCTGCCGCGGCATGCGTTACGATGGCGTCCGTCGATTGCTGCCGCTCGACCGATGTGACCGTATCGTCTCCTGCAATTATGCCCAGGGCGAGGGACGTCGCGTTCGGAGCGGTGTAATCGACCAGCACCTGATGGGCGGCGGTCGTCCGGCTTACCGAGGCCGGGCTGACGAGACGCGCGGTAAAGCTGTGCGTGCCCTCCACGCCCCAATCGGAGTTCGTCACCGGGATTGCCGTCGATGTCGCCCCGGAAGTCACCGAAACGGTCTTGACCAAGGTCGAGTCCCGATAGAGTTCGACCGTCCAGCCGGTTCCCAGCGCGGTGTGCGAAACGGTCGCAACCGTCGTTTGCATGCGTTCCGTGCCGTTGACGACCCCGTCGGAGAGAGCGGAAAGGGCGGTCGGCAGGGCGACCGTCACGGTCTTGGCGAAGCTGAAGGCGCCGATATTGCCGGCGGCATCGACCACGCGCGCCTTGAATGTATAGACACCGTCGGGCCCCCACTCGGCCGGATTTATGTCGACCGTCGTCTGCGTGGAGCCGACCGTCAGATCGATGCGCTTGAACAGCGTATCACCGCTGTAGAGCTCCAGCTTGGAGCCAGCGGACGCCGCATCGTGCCTCACGGTCGCATGCGAAACCGCGCTCAGCTCCGCTGCACCGACGGAACCGCCGTTCGCGATCGACAGGATGGACGATGCTGCCGGCGCCACGCTGTCGACCAGAACGGAGCGATCCTCGCTCCAGGCGCCCGCATTCCCGTTACCGTCGACCATGCGCGCCTTGAAAACATGCGCGCCTTCACTGCCCCAGTCGCCGGCGGCCAGAGACACCATCGTGCTCGTGGCGCCCTGTTCGAGAGCGGCCGTCTTGACGAGTCGATCATCCCTGTAGATTTCCAGACGTGCACCGGTTTGCGCTGCGCCATGCCCGATCGCGACCTCGACCCCGGCCGCCTTCTCTACCGCGTTCACCAATCCGTCCGTCGCGAGCGTACCCCAGGTAACCGCCGGCGGTGCGGCCGATGCCACGGTAACCGTCTGCACATCGCTCCATGCGCCGATATTGCCGGCGCCATCGATGAGGCGCGCCTTGAACGCGTGCGGACCCTCGCTTCCCCAGTCGCTGCCGGTCAGCGTGATTGCGGTAGCCCTGACGCCGGCGGAAACCGAAACCGCACGAACCAGATCGTCACCCCTCCAGAGCTGGACGACCGAGCCGGCAGTCGCCGCCTCGTGCGAAATCCTGACGATGGTGGCGCCCTGCTTTTCGGTTGCGTTCACGTAGCCGTCGCCGACAGCCGCCAGGACGGCTGCCACAGGCGCGATCGTATCGACGGAGATCCTCTGCTCGGTCGAGAACTGGCTGACGTTTCCGGCAACGTCCACGATGCGGACCTTGAAGCCGTGGAACCCGTCGGTTCCCCAGTCGGAGCCGCTCATCGCAAGATCCGTCGACGTGGCGCCCTCGGCGACCTGGACGGTCTTCACGCGGACGCCATCGCGATAGAGCTCCAGCGTCGCCCCGTCGCTCATTGCCCCGTGCGTGACGGAAACCGTAGACGAGGCCGCCTTCTCGGTCGCGCTGATGATCGCGTCGGCGCCGAGAACCGGAAGAGTCGGTGCAGTCGGGGTGCCGGTCATCACGGTGACGTGACGCTCGACGCTGAGGTCGCTTTGGTTGCCGGCGGCATCGACCAGCCTTGCCGTGAACTCGTGCGCGCCGTCGGCGCCCCATTCGGCTGCGCTCATGGCGATCTTGGTCGAGGTGGCCGCATAGGCCGGCATCACCGTCTTCAGAAGGACGCCGTCCCGGTAGAGGGCCATCGTCGTTCCGGTCGCGGCTGCACCGTGGCTGACCGTGATCAGCCGGACATTCGTCTTTTCGAGAGCGCTGATGAAATCGTCGCCGGCCACCGTTTCGATGACGGGTGCGGCATCGGCCACCGTATCCACGAGGACACGGCGCTCCGAGCTCCAGGCTCCGATATTGCCGGCGCCATCTACCAGGCGGAACTTGAAGGCATGGACACCGTCAGCTCCAAGGTCGGCATCGAGCAACGTTACCGTCGTGGCCACGGACGCGTCCGACAGGGTCACGGTCCGCAAGGCCGCGCCATCGCGGTAGATCTGAAGCACGCTTCCCGGCTGTGCCGCCTCGTGCGGTATGACGACCTGGACGCCGTCCGCCTTCTCGGCAGCGTTGACACGATCGTCCCCTGCAATGACGGGCACGACGACCGCTGCAGGCGCGCTCGTATCGACGCGGACGTCGGATACGAGGCTCCATTCACCCGCGCCGCCGGTCGGATCGACCAAGCGTGCCTTGAACTGATGCTGGCCGTCCATGCCCCATTCCGCTCCGGCCATGGAGATCGCGGTCGATGTCGCGCCGGTGATCGCGGTGACGGACTTCAACAGGACGTTGTCCCGGTACAGCTGGATGACGCTTCCGGGCAGGGCGGCCTCATGGCTTGCCTGCCACAGGGTGACGGAACGCCGCTCCTCGGCGTTGACGATTCCGTCGGTGGCAACCGTCGCCAAAGTCACCGCCGCCGGAAGGGCGCCGGCGACGGAAACCCGCTGCTCCACGCTCCATGCGCCCTCGTTGCCTGCCGTATCGACAAGCCTTGCCTTGAGTTGCAGCGTTCCTGGTGCGCCCCAATCGGCAGGCGCCACGATGACGGCAGTGGACGTCGTACCGGCCACCGGTTCGACCGTCTTCCACAGGGTGCCGTCGCGATAGAGTTGCAGGACCGAACCGGCCGAGGCGGCTTCGTGGCCGATCGCGATGGTTACGTCCGCCTGCTTCTCGCCGAGTGTGATCTTGTTATCACCGGTGATGGAGGGCAGCGTGACGGCGAGAGGGCTGCGCGTGTCCACCAGCACGGTGGAAACGGCACTCGACGCGCTCGCGTTGCCGTACACATCCACGATCCGCGCCGTAAAGGATGCCTGGCCATCGGCACCCCAGTCCATACCGGCAAGCTGCATTTCCGTGGCTGTCGATCCCGCCGCCATGGTTACGCGACGCACAAGCGTCGATCCACGATACAGCTCGAGCTGCGCCCCGTCGGAAGCCGCGTCGTGCGCAATGGAAAGCGTCGACCCCGCGATGCGCTCGGCCGCGTTCACCATTCCGTCGCCTGCGAAGATACCGAGCACGGGCGCGCCCGGGAGCGTCGACGCAACCGTAACCGAACGGACCGCACTCCATTCGCCTTCGTTGCCGGCGGCATCGATCAGGCGCGCCTTGAACTCATGGGCCCCATCATCCCCCCAGTCGGCGCCGGTGAGACTGATGGATGTCGAGGAAGCGGCAGTGGCCAGGGTAACCGTCTTCAGCACCACGTCATCGCGCATCAATTCGACCCGCGATCCGCTCATGGCCAGACCGTGGCGGACGACAACCGCCGTCGCTTGCGCCTTCTCTGCCGCGCTCACCTGGTCGTCGCGGGCGATGATCAGCAGCTCGGCGGCAGCAGGCGTGGCGGTATCGGCGCTGTAGGAGGCATTCGCGCTCCACGCACCGACATTCCCGCCGGCGTCGACTACGCGTGCGCGGAGCGTATGCGCACCTTCGGTACCCCACTCGGCCCCCAGCAGGCTGACGGATGTCGACGAGGATCCGACATCGAGATCGATGGTCTTGATCAGGACGCGATCACGATAGAGTTCCAGTCTGTCGCCGGCGCCGGCGACTTCGTGATCGATAGAGAAGCTCGCACCCTGGGCAGACTCGACGGCGTTGACGAACCCGTCGCCTGCGATCGCGGAAAAGACGGGCGCCTGCGGCGCGGCCGTATCGACCCTGACGGTCTGGGAACCGCCGAAATCGCCGGGATTGCCCGCGCTGTCGACGATACGGGCCTGGAAGGTATGGCTTCCATCGGCCCCCCAGTCCGCGCCGCTGAAGCGCACGGCGGTGGAGGTCGCGTTTGCGGCGATGGCGATCGACTTGAGCAACACGCCGTCGCGCCAGATTTCCAGTTTGCCGCCGCCCAGATTGCTCGCATGTTCAACGGAAACGGTCGTGACCGTGGCGCGCTCCGCCGCGGAGACGATATTGTCCCCGGCCATGACGGGCATGGCGACGCCCGCCGGCGTCTGCGTGATCACCTGAACCGAACGCTCGGAACTCACAGGGCTCGAATTCGCGGCACTGTCGATCAGACGAGCGGAAATGGTGAAGGACGTGACCTCGTGGAAAAGCGCCGCCAACAGATCGACCGTCGTGCTGCGGGCGCCGGCTTCCAGCGTCACGGTCTTGACCAGCATCCCGTTCATCAGGATGTCCATGGTAGTTCCGCTGACAGCCGCCTCGTGCGAGACAACGACGGGGATGTCGGCGGACCGCTCGCTGGCGTTGACCTTGTTGTCGCCGGATACGGACAGAATCGTCGGACGTGACGGCGGACGCGTATCCACCAGGACCGATTCTTCTGCGCTCCAGGCCCCTGCAGCACCCGTGCCGGGGGCGATCGTCCTGACCTTGAACGACCTCGTGCCGTCGGCGCCCCAATCGGCACCGGACAGGCTGAACGTCGTAGAGACTGCGTTGTTGCCCACGACCACACTGCGCACGCGGACATTGTCGCGCCACAACTCGAGTCGGGTGCCGGCGGCAAGCGCGCCATGCTCCGCCGTAACGAGGGAGACGCTCTGCTTCCGTTGCAGATTGACGACGTCGTCGAGTGTCAAGCTTATATCAGTCATGGCCGCCGCCTTAAAATAAAAACTTATAGTTGTATTTAATTTATACTACATGATATCCTATACATCAAGTTATACTGTTCACGCAAACAATAATGCCGCCCGGCGCGGTGCGCCGGGCGGCATCGAACAAAGACGGTAAAGCGGGATGGCGCCCGGGCCGGGCCCGGGGCGCTCAGGTCAGTTGCGGGCCTTGTCGACCAGCGCGTTGGACTTGATCCACGGCATCATGCCGCGCAGCTTCTCGCCGACTTCCTCGATCTGGTGGCCGTCGTTCATCCGGCGGATGCCCTTGAAGCGCGCGCCGCCCGAGCGGTATTCCTGCATCCATTCGGACGTGAAACGACCGCTCTGAATATCCTTCAAGACGCGCTTCATCTCGGCCTTCGTCTCGTCCGTGATGATGCGCGGCCCGGTCACGTACTCGCCCCACTCCGCCGTGTTGGAGATGGAGTAGTTCATGTTGGCGATGCCGCCCTCGTAGATCAGGTCGACGATCAGCTTCACCTCGTGCAGGCACTCGAAATAGGCCATCTCCGGAGCATAGCCCGCCTCAACGAGCGTTTCGAAGCCGGCGCGGATCAGTTCCACCAGGCCGCCGCACAGAACCACCTGCTCGCCGAAGAGATCGGTCTCGCACTCTTCCTTGAAGTTCGTCTCGATGATGCCGGAGCGGCCGCCGCCGACGCCGCAGGCATAGGACAGCGCAAGCTCCAGGGCATTGCCCGACGGATTCTGATGCACGGCCACGAGGCACGGCACGCCGCCGCCCTTCTGGTATTCGCCGCGCACCGTGTGGCCGGGGCCCTTCGGGGCGATCATGACGACATCGACGGTGGACTTCGGCTCGATCAGCCCGAAATGCACGTTCAGGCCGTGCGCGAAGGCGATGGCCGCACCGTCGCGGATATGCGGGGCGATCTCGTCGCGATAGATGTCGGACTGCAGCTCGTCCGGCGTCGCCATCATCAGGAGGTCGGCCCAGCCGGCCGCCTCGGCCACCGTCATGACCTTGAAGCCATCGGCCTCGGCCTTCTTGGCCGTCGCCGACCCGGGACGCAGCGCGACGGCGACGTCCTTTGCGCCGCTGTCCTTCAGGTTCAGCGCATGGGCGCGGCCCTGGCTGCCGTAGCCGACGATCGCCACCTTGCGGGACTTGATCAGGTTCAGGTCGGCATCGCGATCGTAATAGACGCGCATAGTCATGTCCTCCAAGTTAGGATTGGTTCGGCCGTCAGGGCCGAATCCCGGTTGTTCCGTAGAGCGCCAGGAACTGGCGCACCGCCAGCCTGGCGTCGTGTTCCACCAATGCGTCGTCCGCATTGAGCTTTTCGCCGAGGAGAAGCCGGATCTGCGTATCGCGAACGACCAGTCCGAACAGGGCTCCGAACGCCTCGTCGGGACTGTCGAAGGCGAGCAGGCCGAGCGACCGCCCCTCTTCCAGCAATGTCTTGATGCGGCTGCGCACCGCGGCCGGCCCGTTGTCGAGCATGATATCGCCGAGGCCATGCCGCTGATGGCCCGCCTGCCCGACGGCAAGCCGGTTGAGTGCGACGGATGTCTGCCCATGGATGACCTGCAGCCAGTCCCGGGCGAAAACCTCCAGCCGCAGCACCAGGGCCGCCGCATCCAGCCCGTCGGCGCCCAGCGGCAGGCCACGAACCTTCGAGGCCTGGCGTCGAACCATGGCAGCAAGCAGCCCGTCGCGACCGCCGAACCACTTGTAGAGCGTTTCCTTCGAGCAGGAGGCCTCGCGCGCCACTTCCGTCATGGTAGGCGCCCGGCCGAGTGCGACGAGCAGCGCCAGCGCCGCGTCCAGCAGCTCGACCTGCCTCTCCGTCCAATCGATGTCGCCCAAGTCGTTCAAGACGATCGCAATCCTCTGCCGCGCCTTAGGCGCCATACCGTAACCTTGGTTACGGTCAGAGGCTCTACAGCACTTGCCGGGCGGCTGCAAGTACCCCGAAGGTCAGCCGTGCGGCCGGGTGGCCTGGATGAAGCGGCCGACGGCGCCGGCCATCCCGAATTCCAGCGCGTCCGCCGTCAGGCCATGGCCGATGGAAACCTCGGCGATGGCGGGCAGCCGGTGCAACAGCGGCGGCAGGTTGGCAATGGTCAGGTCGTGGCCGGCATTGAGCGCAAGACCGAGCGCCGTTGCGCGATTTCCGGCAACCTCCAGCCGGTCCAACTCCCGGCCTGCCGCGGCACTGTCGCCATGGGTGGCGCCATAGGGCCCGGTATAGAGCTCCAGCCTGTCCGCGCCGATCTCGACGGCCTGTTCGTATCCCGCCGGATCCGGGTCCGCAAAGAGCGAAACGCGAATGCCCTCGCCTTTCAGGCGCTCGACGACGGGCTTCAGGAACTCGGCCCTGCCGGCAAAATCCCAACCATGATCCGATGTCGCCTGCGACGGATCGTCGGGCACCAGCGTCACCTGGTCCGGACGGCCCATCCGCACGAGGGCCAGGAATTCGGGCGTCGGATAGCCCTCGATGTTGAATTCGGCGTCGGGAAACTCGGCATCCAGCAGCGCGCGCAGGTCCGGCACGTCGGAAAAGCGGATATGTCGCTGGTCGGGCCTCGGATGCACGGTGATTCCGGCCGCGCCGGCCGCCAGCGCGATGCGCGACAGGCCCGTCACGCTCGGCCAGGGCAGGTTGCGCCGATTGCGCAGCATGGCCACCGCATTCACGTTCACCGACAGACTGGTCATCGAACCTTCCCCCTACCGAACGACGGTCAACCGTTCCGCCGCCCGCGTGATCGCCGTATACAACCACCGCTCCCGCGTGTCGCGGAAGGCGAAGCTTTCGTCGAACAGCATCACGTCGTTCCATTGCGAGCCCTGCGCCTTGTGCACGGTGAGGGCATAGCCGAAATCGAAATCGTCGTAGCGCTTGCGCGTCTGCCACGGAATTTCCGTATCCGGCTCCTCGAACACGGATTTCAACAGCTTTATCTTGGCAGCGCCCCGGTCCAGATCGTCGTCCTCCGGGCGGACGATCAGGTTGACGCCGGGCTTCACCGTCTCGCGCGAGGCGGTCATGACCTGCCACAGGGAGCCGTTCAGCAGCCCCTTGGCCGGGTCGTTGCGCAGGCAGACCAGCTTGTCCCCGGAAATGGGCGTGGCGCCTTGGAAGCCCTTCAATTCCCGCAGGCGGGTATTGTAGCGACGCCGCGTGCGGTTGGTGCCCACCAGCACCTGGTCGGCCGCAAGGACGGCATCCCTGTCCACTTCGTGACGCGAGATGACGCGCGCCGCTCCATAATTCCCATAGGCGATCTCTTCCCCCTCGCGCACCTTCAGCGCCAGGTCGATGATCGGATTGTCGCGCGCCTGCCGGTGGATCTCGGTCAGCAGGAAATCGGGTTCCGCCTCGGTAAAGAAGCCTCCGCCCGATACCGGCGGCAACTGCCCCGGATCGCCCAGCACCAGGACCGGCGTTCCGAAGCTGAGGAGGTCGCGGCCCAGCGCCTCGTCGACCATGGAGCACTCGTCGACGATGATGAGCTTGGCCTTGGCGACCGGGCTTTGCCGGTTCAGCGAGAAGGCCGGCGACACGCGGGAGGTGCCCGTCTCGGCGTCCTCGACCGTTTCTTCGCCGCGCGGGCGGTAGATCAGCGAATGGATGGTGCGGGCGTTGCGCGCGCCCTTGCTGCGCAGCACCTGTGCCGCCTTGCCGGTAAAGGCGGCGAACTGCACCTGCCCGTCCAGCCCCTCGGCAAAGTAGCGGGCCAGCGTCGTCTTGCCGGTGCCGGCATATCCGAACAGCCGGAAAACCGGCTGGTTGCGGCTCTTCAACCATTCTGCGACGCGGTCGAGCGCATCTTCCTGCTGTGACGATAGCTTCATGCCAATCGCCTCGCAGAAAAACACCGCCGCCGCAAGCTCATCGCAGCATCGGCCACAGTGTAGCGACCAGCAGGAGCCCCATCGCGATATTGAAGAGGCGCAGGCGGGTGCGGTTGGCCAGGAAGCCGCGCAGGGCGATCCCGAATCCGGTCCAGACCGACACGCTCGGCAGGTTGACGAGGGTGAAGACGACCGCGACCAGGATCACCGACAGCCAGGGCCGTTCCATGTTGACGTAGGCCCCCATCCCGACAAGGGCCATGGCCCAGGCCTTGGGATTGACCCACTGGAACATCGCCGCCTGCAGGAATGTCAGGGGCTCGGCAGCGGATTGGCCGGATCCGACGCTGCGCGAAAAGGCGATCCGCCACGCCAGATAGATGAGATAGGCCGCGCTGGCGAACTTCATGGCCAGCGACAGGCCGGGATAGGCGTGGATGACGACGCCCAGCCCCATGCCGACGGCCAGGAGCAGAAGGGCGAACCCGCCCGAGATGCCGAGCATGTGAGGGATGGAACGACGAAAGCCGAAATTGACGCCCGACGCCATCAGCATGAGGTTGTTGGGCCCCGGCGTGATGGAGGACACGAACGCGAAGACCACCAGGCCGACCAGGAGTTCATAGGTCATGCATCAGAGCCTTAGTCGGAGCTACTCCTGCTCGATAACGATCATCGGCTCGCGGCCCCGACTCATGGCCGAAACGCCAGTGCGGCACACTTCGGCCAGGCCTATGGGGCTCATCAGCTGGATGAATTTCTCGATCTTGGTGCTGCGGCCGGTAATTTCGAACACGAAATGAGCGGTACTGGAATCCACCACCTTGGCGCGGAACACGTCCGCCAGCCGCAGCGCCTCCACGCGGTCATCCCCCTCGCCGGCAACCTTCACCAGCGCAAGTTCGCGCTCGATGGGGCCGTCCTCGCCATTGCCGGCGGCAGCGTTGGTCAGGTCCACGACGCTATGCACCGGCACGATCCGGTCGAGCTGGCTCTTGATCTGCTCGATGACGTGCGGCGCACCGCGCGTCACCACCGTAATGCGCGACAGATGGCGCGCATGCTCCGTTTCCGACACGGTCAGGCTCTCGATATTGTAGCCACGGCCCGAAAACAGGCCGATCACCCGGGCCAGCACGCCCGGCTCGTTGTCCACGATGACGGCGAGCGTATGCGATTCCGCCCTCTCCTTCTCCTCGGTAATGAAATAGGCGGATGCGGGCGGCTGTAGCGGACTGTTCATGGATCTCGGACTCTGGAAAACGGTTGGATCGAAGGGCGGGACCGGTCTAGACCAGCGCCTTGCCCTTGGCGTCGATGGCGTTGGCGACGGCCTCGTCGGTCGCCTCGTCCGGCAGCAGCATCTCGTTGTGGGCGCGGCCCGAGGGAATCATCGGGAAGCAGTTGGCGAGGTTCGCCACGCAGCAATCGAAGATGACGGGGCGGCGGATGTCGATCATCTCGCGGATGGCCCCATCGAGATCGCCCGCCTTCTCGACCCGCAGCCCGACGCCCCCGAAGGCTTCCGCCATCTTGACGAAGTCGGGCAACGCCTCGCTGTAGGAATGCGACAGCCGGTTGCCGTGCAGCAATTGCTGCCACTGGCGCACCATGCCCATGTACTGGTTGTTGAGGATGAAGATCTTGATCGGCGCCTCGTACTGCACCGCCGCCGACATCTCCTGCATCGTCATCTGCACGGAAGCGTCGCCGGCGATGTCTATGACGAGCGCGTCCGGATGGGCGATCTGCACGCCCAGCGCAGCCGGCAGGCCGTAGCCCATGGTGCCGAGCCCGCCCGACGTCATCCAGCGGTTCGGCTCCTCGAAGCCATAGAACTGCGCCGCCCACATCTGGTGCTGGCCGACTTCGGTGGTGATGTAGGTCTTGCGGTCCTTCGTCAGTTCGTACAGGCGCTTGACCGCGTGCTGCGGCATGATGATGTCGCCGTCCTGCCGGTAGGCGAGGCAGTTGCGCGCCTTCCACCGTGCGATCTGGCCCTTCCACTCGGCCAGAGCGGCCGTGTCCGTCTTGAGCCCCAGCTCGCGCCAAGCCTCCAGCATGGCCTTCAGCACATGGCCGACATCGCCGATGATCGGCAGGTCGACGCGGACGTTCTTGTTGATCGACGACGGGTCGATATCCACGTGGATCTTGCGTGAATTGGGCGAGAAGGCATCCAGGCGGCCGGTGATCCGGTCGTCGAAGCGCGCGCCCAGGCACAGCATGACGTCGCAGTCATGCATTGCGAGGTTGGCCTCGTAGGTACCGTGCATGCCGAGCATGCCCAGCCAGTTCTCGCCCGATGCCGGATAGGCGCCGAGCCCCATCAGCGTCGAGGTGACGGGTATGCCCGTCTCGGCCGCGAATTCGCGCAGCAGGCGGCTTGCCTCCGGCCCGGAATTGATGACGCCGCCGCCCGTATAGAAGACCGGCCGCTTCGCCGAGGCCAGCAGTTCGACGGCCGCGCGCACGCGCCCCCGATCCGCGTCGACGCGCGGGTGATAGCGGCTGGCGGCGCGGCTCAATTGCGGCGGGGTATAGGTGCCGGTGGCGAACTGGACGTCCTTCGGGATATCGACCACGACGGGCCCGGGCCGTCCGGATGTCGCGACATGGAATGCCTCGTGCAGGATCTCGGCGAGGTCTTCGACGCTCTTCACCAGCCAGTTGTGCTTGGTGCAGGGCCGCGTGATGCCCACCGTATCGCATTCCTGGAAGGCGTCGGAGCCGATCAGCAAGGTCGGAACCTGCCCGGTGATGCAGACCAGCGGGATCGAGTCCATCAGCGCGTCCTGCAACGGCGTCACCGCATTGGTTGCGCCGGGTCCGGAGGTGACCAGCATCACGCCGACCTTGCCGGTCGAGCGGGCATAACCTTCGGCCGCATGGCCGGCGCCCTGTTCGTGGCGGACGAGGATGTGCTGCACGGCATCCTGCTGGAACAGCGCGTCGTAGATCGGCAGCACCGCCCCGCCCGGATATCCGAAGAGGTGCTCGACACCGTGATCCTTCATGGCCTGTACCACCATTTCGGCGCCGGTCATCCTGCGGATCTCCGGATTGGTCGTCATGTCGTCCATGGCTGCTGTTCCTGCTGGGCGCCTCCCGTCAAGCGGTGCGCGTCGTTTCCCTTGGTTTCTTTCAGGCAATAAAAAAGGCCCTTCGAGGGGCCTGTCTTTCGCGCACACGTGGCATTCGCCGGACGGTCTCTAAACCGCCTCGCGTGTGCGCCTGCCTACGAGAATGAGCGTGATGTTCTTCATGGGGCGGGACGATACTTCCATAGACTTCGCACGTCAACGCAATTTCGCTCAGGTCTCGAGGCGCTCCCAATCCGGGCCGAACTGGTTGCGGAACCACGTCTCCTGCCGCTTCGCATATTGTCGCGTCCGCACCACCGCCCGTTCCACGGCATCGCGAAGCGTCATGTCTCCGCGCTCCGCCGCAAGCAGCTCCGCCACGCCGATCGCCTGCCCCGCCGAATGGTCCAGAGCGCCCGGACGCTGCGCGAAGCGCAGCGCCTCTTGCGCCGCTCCCTCGGCCATCATGGCATCGAACCGCCGGGCGATCCGCGCCCGCAGGACGGCCCGGTCCGGCGCGAGAACGATCCGGCGAATGCCCGCGCCCGTTACGAGCGGCCGCCCCTTGCCCTCCTGAAGCGACGCCAGCGGCCGGCCCGTCGTCATCACCAGTTCGAGCGCCCGCAGGATACGCTGGCTGTCCGTTGGGCGCAGCCTTGCCGCAGCCTGCGGATCGAGGCCGGAGAGAACCTCGTGCATCCGCCCCGGCCCTTCCTGTGCGTGGCGCGCGCGCAGCGCCGCGCGCAGCTCCGGCGCAACCGCCGGCATATCGTCCAGCCCCTGCGTCAGGGCACGGAAATACAGCCCCGTGCCGCCCACGAAGATCGGTACCGCGCCCGCCCCGCGTATCGCGCGGAGCACGCGTTCCGCCTCGGTCAGCCACAAGCCCGTCGAATAGGGCGCGGCCGGGTCCGCATAGCCGTACAGATGGTGGGGAATGCCGTCCATGTCCGCCTCGGACGGGCGCGCCGTCAGGATGCGCAGCCCGTCATAGATCTGCATCGAGTCGGCATTCACCACGACGCCGCCCAGGCTCCGCGCCAGGTCCACGGCCAGCTTCGACTTGCCGCTCGCGGTGGGGCCCGCTATCAAAATCGCGTTCAACCGGTCCAAGCCTGCCAGGTCCCCTGCCAATGCACGTCGTTACCCTGATATCCGCCCGGAACGATCCGCGCGTCAGCCGCTCCCTCGCAGAGCAGGCGCAGTATATCATCGGCGAGGCCGAGATCTTCTGGCTCGAGCGGGATACAGCCTGCGACCTCGTGACGGAAGAGACCCCCGACGCCGCCACGCGCGAGGCCCTGTCACGGCTCGCCCTATCCGCCGCGGTGGACTGCACGGTCCAGCCGGTCGAAGGCCGCCGGAAATCCATTCTGCTGGCCGACATGGATTCCACCATGATCGACCAGGAGTGCATCGACGAGCTGGCCGCCGAAATCGGAATCAAGGACAAGGTCGCCGCCATCACCGCCCGCGCCATGAACGGCGAAATCGCGTTCGAGCCGGCCTTGCGCGAACGGGTGGCCCTGCTGCGGGACCTGCCCGTCGCCCGCGTGAAGGACGTTTTGGCCAGGCGCATCCAGCTTGCCACGGGTGGTGCGACCCTGGTCGCCACCATGCGTGGCCATGGCGCCTACGCGGCCCTCGTTTCCGGCGGCTTCACCCTGTTCACGCAGGAGGTGGCGCGGCAGCTCGGCTTCGACGAAAACCGCGCCAACAAGCTGGATATCGCGGACGGCGCGCTGACGGGCACGGTCGCCGAGCCGATTCTCGGCGCCGACGCCAAGCTGGCTGCCCTGCACGAGATCGCCGCGGCGCGCGGCGTCGGCGCGGGCGACGTGCTGGCGGTTGGAGACGGAGCCAACGATCTGCCGATGATCCTTGCCGCCGGCACCGGCGTCGCCCTGCACGCCAAGCCGGCCGTCGCCGCGAAGGCGCCATTCCGGATCGACCATGCCGACCTGACCGGTCTTCTGTTCCTGCAGGGCTACAAGGCGGAGCAGTTCATCGCTGCATAGGCGCCGCCTGCCTCAATCGAGCGGCAGCACCACGAAACGCAGATCGCCTCCAGGCGAGGCGACGAGCAGCAGGGCGTTGCGGCGGCCGTCTGTGCGCAGCGCAGCGAGGCTCTTGCGGAATTCCGCCGCCGTGCCCACCGACTCCTGTCCGATCTCGGTAATGACCGAGCCGGGCTCGATGCCCTTGTCCGCCGCCGGCGATTCGGCGGCGACCTCGGTCACGACCACGCCTTCCAGTTCCTCATCGATGCCGAACTGCGTCTTCAACGCGTCGGACATGTCGGCAAGCGTCATGCCCAGCGTTTCGGCGGTGGCCTCGGCAGCGGGTTCTTCTCCGCCCTCTTCGCCGGTTGCGCCCTCCTGCTGCTCCATCATGGCTTCGCCATCCTCGAGCCGGCCCAGCGTCACCTCCACGTCGATGGAGCGCGGCTCCGCATCCTGGCTTTCCTTGCGCATCAGCGTCAGCGTGACGCGTTTCCCGACTTCCGTCTCGGCCACCATGCGCGGCAGGTCGCGCGAGGTCGGCACCGGCCGGCCATCGAAGCGGGTAATCACGTCGCCGATCTCGATCTCATCGGTATCCGAAGGCCCGTTCGGCACCACGCCCATGACGATGGCGCCCGAATTGTCCGACAGCCCGAGGCCTTCGGCAATTTCGTCGGTCACCTCCTGCAGGCGGATGCCAAGCCAGCCGCGGCGCGTTTCGCCGAACGCGCGCAGCTGGTCCACCACGTTTTCGGCCAGCAGCGAGGGAATGGCGAAGCCGATGCCGATGGAGCCGCCCGTTGGCGAGATGATCGCCGTGTTGATGCCGATGACGCGCCCATACATGTCGAAGAGCGGGCCGCCGCTGTTGCCGCGATTGATGGCGGCGTCGGTCTGGATGAAGTTGTCGTAGGGGCCGGCGTTGATGTTGCGCCCGCGCGCGGAAACGATGCCGACCGTCACGGAGCCGCCAAGGCCGAACGGGTTGCCGATGGCCATGACCCAGTCGCCGATGCGCACCTCCTCGCTGTCGCCGAAGGAAACAGCGGTCAGGGGCTCCTCGGGCTCCACCTTCAGGACGGCAAGATCCGTTTTCGTGTCGGTGCCGAGAAGCGTCGCCTTGAGCGACGAGCCGTCCGCGAAATTGACGGTGATCTCGTCGGCGTCCGCGATGACGTGGTTGTTGGTGACGACGATGCCCGCCGGGTCGATAACGAAGCCCGATCCGAGCGACTGCACGCGCTGCGCGTTCGTCCCCTCGTTTCCCTGCAGCAGCTCGTCGAAGAACTCCTGCAGCGGAGAGCCCTCCGGCGCGGACAGAGGCGGCACCGCCGACCCGCCGGCCACGCGCTGTGAGGTGGAGATGTTCACCACCGCGTCGAGCAGGCCTTCGGCGAGCCCGGCAACGGAAGCCGGCCCCTGCATGCGCGGCTGGGCCGATGCAGGCGGAACGCCGGGGGCCGATGGGTCCTGGGTTTCGGATGGCGGCCGCTGCGGCGCGATCTGCTGGCCCTCGGCCGGCGGCGGGATGACGCCTTGCGCCAGCGCGCCGCCCGTCATCGCGGCCAGGAGTGCCGCTGCGATCGCATTGCGGGCCTGCGGTAGCTGCGTCATCACTGCCCTTTCCATCCCTGACGGCTTCAGCCGTCGAGGCAAGCCGATAAAAGCGACTGAATCAAGAACGCACCCGTGGCTGCCAGCAAAAAGCCCGGGACGATGCCCGGGCTTTCCACATCAGTTGCCGATCGCGGCGGAGGATGGCGTCGCCGCCGCCGCTGGCCCGGTCGCGGGCGGCGTGTCGCGCGGCGGCGTCAGGTTGCCGTCGATGTCGGAGCCATCCGTGCCGAAATACCGGAAGAACTCCGAATCGGGCGACAGCACCATCGTCGTACCGGTGTCCTGCAGCGCCGTTCGGTAAGCCTGCATCGAGCGGTAGAACTCGAAGAACTGCGGATTGCGGCTGAACACTTCGGCAAAGGTTGCGTTGCGCTCGGCCTCGCCCAGGCCCTGGAGCACCGCCGCGTCGCGGCGGGCGCCGGCGACCGTCTCGGACGCCTCGCGGTCGGTGTTGGCGCGCAGGGTTCGGGCGCGCACCTGGCCTTCCGCGCGCAGGCGCTCGGCTTCGGCAAGGCGCTCGGCGGCCATGCGCTCATAGGTGCGTTCCGAGATCTCGGGCGTCAGATCCGTGCGGCCGATACGGACGTCGACCAGGTCGATTCCCAGGCGTTGCGCTTCCGGGCGCACCTGATCGCGGACCTCGACCATCATCGAGGCGCGCTCGTCCGACAGCGCGGCCGAGAAGCTGCGGCGGCCGTAAGTGGCGCGGATGGCCGAGTCGAAGCGCGTCAGAAGCAGGCGCTCCGCCTCGTCCAGCTGACCGCCGCGAACGCCGCGGCGGAACAGCGCCGGATCTTCGATGCGATAGACCATGAAGGCGTCGACGTCGTAGAAGGCGCCGCCCGACACCTGCACCCGCAAATTGTTCAGGTCGGAGCGGAGAAGACGCTTTGGCAGCAACTGCACATTATCGGCCTGTGCGAAGCTGAAGGGCAGCTTGAAATATAGGCCCGGTTGCTGGATCACGCGCTGGATCTCGCCGAAACGAAGCACCAGCGCCTGCTGGCGTTCCGAAACGATGAAGGCCGAGTTCCAGACGAAGAGCATCGCGACAGCGACCGTCGCCAGCACGGCATAGAAACGGTTGCTCATCAGTTGCGCCCCTGCGTGTTCGCGGATGGTCCGGACGGCGGTATCGATGCAGCCGCGGCGCCGTTCCCGCTGCCGGTTCCGCCCTGATTGGCGTTGCCGGTATTATTGGTGTTGCGCAGCCTGTCCAGTTCGGTCAGCGGCAGATAGGGCACGACGCCGCTGGCATCGCCATTGCTGTCCATGATGACCTTGTTGGAGTCGCGCAGTACGCCTTCCATCGTTTCCAGATAGAGGCGGCGGCGCGTGACTTCCGGCGCCTGCTCGTAGGCCTCCAGGATGGAAGCGAAGCGCTGCGATTCACCGATCGCCTCCTGCACCACGCGGTTGCGATAGGCCAGCGCATCCTCGTTGATCTGCGCCGCCTCGCCCCGGGCGCGGCCAAGCTGCTGGTTTCGGTAGATATTCGCCTCGTCGACGAAGCGATCCTGGTCCTGCGTGGCGCGCTGCACCTCCTCGAAGGCGCTGGCGACCTGCGTCGGCGGTGCGGTTTCCTCGATTGACACGGCGTTGATGGTGATGCCGGCGCCGTAATTGTCGAGTGTCTGCTGCGTGATGGCGCGCACCATTTCGGCGATGGCGGCACGGTCGTCGCGGAAGAGGTCGTCCACCGGGTTGCGGCCGACCACTTCGCGCATGGCGCTTTCGGACACTTGGCGCAGCATGCCCGGCGCGTCGTCGACATTGAACAGATAGGCCTGCGGATCGGACACGAAGGAGAGAACCGAGAATTTGACGTCGACGAGGTTCTGGTCGCCGGAGAGCATCAGGCCCGACGTATCGCTGCCGCCCGTTCCGCCGATCTGAAGACGATTCTCGACGGCGGGTACGGTCTCGAAGGTTTCCAGGGGCCAAAGCGTCATGTGCAGGCCCGGCGGAGACAGTTCCTCGCGCGGCTGGCCGAGCAGAATCTTCACGCCGTTCTCGCCCGGCTCCACGACATGGATGGCGTTGAGCGCCCAGATGACGGCCAGGCCGACCACCACGAGACCGCCGAAGGCCAGTCCGCTGCCGCGGCCGCCGCCGCCCGATCCGCCGCCGCCGCCCGGCATCGCGCGGCGCAGCCTGTCCTGGCCCCGACGCAGGATTTCCTCGAGGTCGGGCGATCCGCCGCCGCCGCCGCCAGGGCGAGGGTTCTGCGGCCCCTGCCCCCATGGGCCGCCATTGTTACCGCCGCCGCCTTTCCAGCCGCCGTTCCCGCTCTGATTGCTCCAGGGCATCTATGTCCTCTCACACAAGGGCACGCGCACCACGGACATGGCGGCGACCTGACGTTTCAGGCCCTTATAGGAACTGCCAATTCTGCATTCAATGACGGCCGGCTAATTCCGCCAAGCACAAATCCGAGATTTGAGCCTAAATCGCAACTCGCCGCCGTTCGAGGGACAAAAAGCGGGCGTCCGCATCATCCCTTTCGATGCGCTTCATCGGCTCGTCCAGAACCACGCGCCATTCCTCGTCGCCGAGTTCGGGAAAGAAGGCATCGCCTTCCGGCTCGGTTTCGACCACCGTCATTTCTATGCGGTTCGCCATCGGCATGAACTGCCGGAAGATTTCCTCGCCGCCCACCACCATGATGGCGTCGGCGCCCCGCTTGCCGGCGCTGGCGCGCGCCAGCCGGAGGGCGGCTTCCAGGCTGTTCGCGTGCAGGGCCCCGTCGCGCACTCGCCCCGGATCGTGGGACAGCACGATCGAATCGCGGCCGTCGAGCACGCGCCCGATGGCGTCCAGCGTGCGACGTCCCATGATCATCGGGCGCCCCATCGTCAGGCGCCGATAGCGGGCAAGATCCGTTGGAAGCGTCCAGGGCATGCCGCCATCCGCGCCGATCACGCGGTTGCGGGCCATGGCGACGACGAGGACGATGGGTGTTTCGGTCATGACCGGCATCATGGCCCGTCGCAGGATAAAACGATAGGGCCTGGCCCTAGGAGCGCTGAAGGGCGTCCAGTTCCGGGAACGGCTCCCACCGAAGGCCGGCTCTGGCGCAGAGCGGATCGTTCAGGGAGGTGGCCACCGGCCGCCCGTCTCGAACGAAGACGGCCATGGCCTTGCGCCCCAGATCGTTGCCTCTCGCATCTGCGGCATCGGCCCGGACGCAAACGTAGTGGCGGTTGCGCAGGGCATCGAACGGCATGGTGGAAATTTCGGCAGCCCGCAGGATATAGGGCTCTTCCATATAGCTACGCGCACCCTCGACGATGGCCGTCTTGACCGCCGGGGAAGCGGCTCCGGCTTCCAGTTCCGCCTTGCCCAGCTCGCTCGTGGCGACGCAGCCGCCGAGGCACAATGCGGCGACCGGCAGAACGAGTTTATGCACGGGCGATCCTCCGAACTGCGTCTTGGCCTGGATCCACTCGCGCGGAGGACGTTTCCAATCCTGGGCCGCGTGGTTGAGGACGAGGTATAGCAGCTTCATGGCGGCCTCGTCATTGGGGAAGTGGCCTCGCGTCCGGACGGCACGCCGCAGCTTGGAGTTCAGCGCCTCGATGGCGTTCGTGGTGTAGATGATCCGGCACACGCCTTCGGGATAGGCGAAGAAGGGCACGATTTGGGCCCAGTTGCGCCGCCAGCTCAAGCCGATCGCGGGGTATCGCTGGACCCATTCGCCGGCCTCGAACGCTTCCACGGCTTTCATCCCAGCCTCCGCGTCCCGAGCCCGGCAGAATGCCGAGCGCGATGTAGACCGCCTTGTTGCGCACGAAGCCCTCGTCGCGGATCTTCACGCGAATGGCATCGAAGAAGACACGCGGATAGCAGGCATCCGGCGGACGGTTCTGCCATTCGGCGACCTCGTCGAGCACCGCGTCGGTGACCGTCGAGATCAGGTCGGGCGAGACGTCGATCCCGTAGAGGTTCTCCAGGTGACCGCGGATCTCGCGCACCGTCATGCCGCGGGCGTACATCGAGACGATATTGGCGTCGAAGTCCGGGAAACGGCGCTGATAGCGGGCGATGAGCTGCGGATCGAGGGTGCCGGCCCGGTCCCGAGGGATCGCCAGGTCGATCTTCGATGTCCCCGTCAGCATCGTCTTCTTCGACGAGCCGTTGCGCCGGTTTGGTTTGGCGTCGGCCTGCTCCCCTTCGAGACGCTCGTCGAGTTCGGCGTTCAGAATGCGCTCCGACAGCGCCTTCTTCAGATCGTCGAGCAGCCCGTCACGGGCGAAGACATCCTGCGGATCGCGTCCCGCCAGAAAGCCGGTCCAAAAGCTCTTTGTCGATAGCCATGCGATGGTCCTTTCCTTTCAATCATCATGACCACCCGCACAGAATTCCTGACAGTCCAGCGAGGAACGGATCGATTTCCCGTTCGAGAACCTCGCGTCCCTGCGTGAACGCATGGCCACGCTCGAGCAAGACTGCCCGGAGTTGGTTCTCGAGTGGCTTGCGCGCCGCCACCAGCCGAGAGCGTGCCCGGTGCAAAGTCTGCAGGTCTAGTCGATCCTGGCTCTTCATCGGGACTGTCAGGAAATCGCCGGTGATCTCGATCCAAGTGCCTGGCAACGTCTTTCCGCCGGTAATGGCACCAACGGTGCGCGGCTTCATGACTGGGCCTACTGCGAACTCGCTGATCTTGATGCCGACGAATACAACGAGACGAAATCGGTGCTTTGGACCCGTGGCCTCCTGATCCGGCGCAATATCAGTGACGGTGATCTTGCATTCTTCATCACATGGTGCCCGGCCGGGACCGGTATCCAGACGCTCGTTTCCGTTGAAGGCCATCGCTGGGCGATCGAAGACAGCTTCGAGACTGCCAAGAACGAGCTCGGCCTCGATCACAACGAAACCCAATCATGGCATGGCTGGCATCGCCACGTCTCCCTCGTCATGCTCGCCTTCGCCATGATGGTGGTGATCCGGTCCCGCGCCAATGACGCGACGCCCCCAAAAAGACCGCGGATGCCGACCATCAGGATTTGATCCGCTGGTCTATCCAAGAAGTGCGGCGCATCGCTATCAGATTCAATCAGCGTCGCATGAACCCCGCCTACGTCATCGCATGGTCATGCTGAAGACGTGCCCATCAGGCGGCCGCTCGACGAGCCTATCTCAAAACAAAAAATGCAACTGTAATGTTGGGCCACGACCAGACGATCCTTCCAACTCACGAACCCTCGGCTTTGAGATAGCGGAGGCCGAACCCGCGTAGCGTCAAAGGGCCCGATTCCGCAGTGAACCAGACCCGCACTTCGAAAAGCGAGACTTCGCTCGGGATATCGATGACGACACGCTGGCTGTTATATCCCGGATCGAGGATCCCAGACGCGAAGATTATGTTCCCAGCGTTGCCAGTGACCTCCCACCGGTGGCCGAACTCCTCGGCCGTGTAGTCTATCCAGATCTCGTAGCGTCCGCGCGGCAGATCGATATGCGGGCCGAACAGCGCGAAGCCCTCGAGCGATCCATCCTCTACGCGTCGATCCGACCCCTCCACGGTGCCGACATGGCCCGGCAGACGGTCGGCGCGATAGTACATATCGTAAGGGGCGAGGACATCGTCGTAGAGCCAGACTTCGCTACCGCTACATGTTCGGATTTCGGTGGGATCGCCATATTTATGCCGGATCGATTCCCCATCAAGCCGGTCGAGCCAAACGGCGGTCGGTTCGGGGACGCCAGTCTCTCCGCCGGGAAAGAACCATCGCCCGTTGTAGTTGAAGGCGTACGGGCTTCCATCGGGGCGGACCTGCAAAACATGGAACCGCCGATCCGAAAGGAAGATGTTCCGCTTGGCGGTCCAGTAGTCTCCGACGATCCCATAAGGACCGGACGGAAGACAGTTTGCCAGCTCCGATGAGATCGCGAGGCGATGACCCTCAGTGGGAATTTGTCTAAGGAGCACCAAACAGAGCGCGCTGACCACAGCGACTTGAACGAAAGACACGATGCGCCGGTCCGCCCATCCGGATGCCGCGACGGCAAGCGAGGCGAACACCAAAGGCAGAACGGGGAGAACGATGCTGTACCGCCAACTCGTGGCATCGAGAAAGCGCCCGCTGATCACCGGAGCCAACAGTGCCGTGCCAAAGGCGCCTGCGAGAATCAGAACCGCAACCCCATCCTGACCGAACCGGAGTTTTCGAATCCTCGCCACGAGCTGCGCAGCTCGGAAGGCAAGGATGAAACCGGCGATAAGGACGATCATTAAAGCGATGTCGCGCTCCGCCGGGAGTTGCGCGAGCGAGGCGAGGAACCGTTCCAACGAGACGCTCGGCGAAGATGCCGTGGCCTCGAAATACGCCTTGTTATACGGAAGGGCAAAGTGCGCGAGCAGCGCTCCGGCCCCCGACGCAGCGAGAATGAGGGCTGCAATTCGCGCCGGCCAGATGCTGCCACGGTTGGCGGCGAGCAGGAGGAGTGTCATCAACGCAGGGGCCACGAACCAGACCGCGTAAAGAGTGTCCGACAACGTCGAGAGGAGCGCGACCACGCCGAGCAGGACGCCTGCGCGGCGGCTTCCCGAGAGAGTGCGCAGCAACAGAGCGACCGAGACGAGAAAGAACAGAACTGCTCCGGAATGAATGAATGGAGCGAGAAGGTAGGCGCTGATGTCGGGCACGTCGCCGCGCGTGAAGCCGGATAGAGCGAAGAGAACCGCATATCCGGCGCAGGACGTCCAGAGACACGTTACCCAGGCGGCGCCGGACGCGGATCGCGCGATCGATGCGGTGGCGGCGACGTAGCCGAGCGACAGGCTGGCAGCATAGGCAACCGGCAGAGCCGCCGCGCTCAAAGGCAGCGTGACGAGCATCGCCGCCACGACGACGTCCGGGAAGATGTAGGGTGCGGGCGGGTGGGTCCAGGCCGTCCAGGACGACGGATCGGCCAGGAGATCCTGGGCCAGCAGGAAGGGATGGACGAGATCGCTACCGTAATAGGTCCAACCGTGTCCGCGCCCCGACTGCCACAGGAAGACGATCGCTCCCATGAGGCCGGACAGCGCAAGAGGCGTCACGACGCGGAAAAGACGCTGGGTGGACAATGGCCGCAGACTCCGATTGATCTCATGGAGCAATGCCGTCGCGCTTAGCCCGACGGACGCGTGCGTGTCCACCCTGCCGGTCGCCCGTAGGCCGCGAATGGCGCCTCGGTCTCGAATAATGCAAAGATTCGCGTCGGCTGCTTCTGGCGCCGAGATAGGGACCGGCTCGTCGCATGGCCCAACGCCGAGGCGTTCCGCCCCCGCCAGAAATGCTATAAGAACGCCGCGGCCGGGGCGTCCACCGGCCGAAACCGACGAGCGCAACCTTATCGACCCTGTCGAGAACAACGATCGATGCCCCAACAGAGATGCCCATGACGATCGACGACAATCGCTCCGCGCCGAGAACGGGGCTGTGGCTCATGGCGCGATATGCGCTCGTGGGTGTGCTGAACACGATAATCCACTGGGCGATCTTCGGCGCTCTTGTCGCCTTGGGCACGTCGCAGGCGGAAGCCAACGTCCTCGCCTTTTGCGCTGCCGTCACCGTCTCCTTCTTCGCCAACGCCCGCCTGACGTTCAGACGATCCGCGACTGCCGGTCGCTATGTCCTCTTCGTCGCGTTCATGGGTACGGTCGCGTTCGGCACCGGCTGGGCCGGCGACCGCAGCGGACTTAATCCTCTTCTCACGCTCGCGACCTTTAGCTTCTTCAGCCTTTTTGCCGGGTTCGCCTATTCCCGGTTCATCGTGTTCGGGATCAAGCCGTGAGACTGTCCCTGGTCGTCCCCGTTCACAATGAGGAGGAGGCGATACCCCTTTTCTATACCCGCGTCCGCTCAGTCCTGCAGTTCGCCGAGGGCGAGGTAGAGATCGTCTTCGTGGACGACGGGAGCACCGACAGCACTGCGGGGCTCATCGAGGCGCTGGCGATCGCAGATCCGCTTGTCACGGCCCTTTCGCTCACACGCAATTTCGGCAAAGAGTCCGCCCTCCTCGCTGGCATCGAGAACGCGACCGGAGACGCTGTCGTCCCGATCGACGTCGATCTCCAAGATCCGGTCGAGATCGTCCCGTCGATGGTGGAAAAGTGGCAGACAGGAGCCGACATGGTCCTAGCGAAGCGGATCGACCGCTCCTCGGATACGAGGATGAAGAGGCGGGCTGCCGGGATGTTCTATAAGGTCCACAATTTGATCAGCCGTCCGAAGATCGAGGAGAATGTCGGCGACTTCCGCCTGATGTCGCGGGAGGTGGTCGACAGGATCCTTCTCATGGGAGAGCGGAACCTCTTCATGAAAGGTCTTCTCAGTTGGGTAGGCGGACACATCGAGATCGTGGAATACGTCCGTCCAAAGCGTTCAGTCGGCGCCTCAAAATTCGATGGGTGGCGGCTCTGGAACCTCGCCTTGGAAGGCGTCACGTCCTTCTCGACGGTGCCTCTCCGCATTTGGACCTATCTCGGCTTCGGCGTCGCGACGGCGGCCCTGATAGTCGCCCTCTACATGCTGATCGAGAAGATCGTCTGGGGGAACCCTATTCCGGGCTACCCGTCCCTGATCGTGTCCATCCTATTCCTAGGCGGAGTCCAACTCATCGGCATCGGCGTCCTGGGCGAGTATGTCGGCCGAATCTATTTGGAGACAAAGAGGCGGCCACGGTATCTTATCGCCCGCCGCAACGGTAAAATCGCGCGCTTTCAGGATGCGAAGCGTACGGAACTCTAGGTAGGGGAATCCCCGACGCCATGATGAAGCCGAAGTTGTTGGAGAGTGACCGGCTGCGCAAGGAAGTGGCGAAGCTGAAAGCGGACCGCGACATTCGACTACATCGAGCGCTTCTACAATCCTCGACGACTGCACTCGACATTGGGCTATCTGAGCCCTGTCGAGTTCGAGGAAATAGCTATGCTAGCTTAACCTGGTGTCCGAAAAACCGGCAGCGGCTCACAGTTACGACACGGACCTACCGGGACGCAGCACCCTCTAAAGCTCCTCGCCAACTGGCTTTTCGGCACCCATTAAATACCTAAACCGTTGTATCGATAACTGTAAGCATCGCATCAATCGTGACAACTACCGAATTCGGCGGAAGGCGCGCGTATGTCTCGCAATAGCGAGACCTGCGGGTCGATTCGATTGTCTATCAAGCGTGGAGCGTCACATGGATGTAACACATGAGCCGAAGGCGGATCGCCTAAGACACTGATATCATCAATAAAAATGAGCATGGCTGGGGCGCCTGGATTCGAACCAGGGAATGGCGGTACCAAAAACCGCTGCCTTACCGCTTGGCTACGCCCCACCGGCCGCTGTCGCAGCGCTGGCTCTATACCCCCTCCGGCGCGCACTGGCAATCAGCGCACGGAGCCAAAATTTTGCCGAAAGAACCGCTTGCACCGCACTCGCCCCGCCGCTATACGGACGGCGGTTTCGGAGTGTAGCGCAGCCTGGTAGCGCACCTCGTTCGGGACGAGGGGGTCGCAGGTTCGAATCCTGCCACTCCGACCAATCTTCTCAGTACTTTACTGAGGCCCTCCCGACTATACGGCAACGATAACGGCAACGACTCACAGTCGGCCGGCCTTGCCGCGCGTGAACGCATCCCCGACCGCTGATTGATGGTCTGGGTGGTGATGCCCGTAAGTTTGCTCAAGCGTTTCGCGCGTCATGCCGAGATAGCCAGACGCCTGCCACATATCGACGCCTGACTGCATAAGCCAAGTCGCCGCCGTATGGCGGAGCGTATGCCGCACGACGCCGACTCCCTCCTCCCCCAGCACGTCGCGGACAAGGTTCCGATACGCCCGTTTTGGGTCGGCTGGCCTGCCCTGATACTCGACGACATATTGCGCGCCGTTCCTGTGCCACCGTCGCATGTGCGAAAGCAGGCGCTTAGGAAGGCGAATGGGCGGAGCCTTCTTGTTCGCAGCCACCCGCTCATCTGGGGCAGCTCGATAGAAAACGCCGGCCTTTAGGTCGACGTACGGCCGATTAGCCTCTGGCACGAACGATGCCTGCCAGACGCGTGCCGACCGGCTCCCGGTATAGGTGGCGGCAAGCAGAAAGCGCGCAACGTGCAGGGTGGCCCTCTTCTTGGTTGGGGCTCCCCTCTGCACTTCACGCTTGCGGTATGCAGCCCATATCAAACGCGCCAACGCGTCCCGTTCCAGGTGGGCAACGCGCCCCTTTGGTTTCGGCGGTAATGTCACGGTGACGGCCTGTCGCGTCACGTTGTCAGCGATTGCCATCCGGCAAGCGGCTCTCAGATCCTCGAGCTCGCGCCGCGCCATGCTCTGAGATTTCCTGGATGCGACATAAGCCTTGCACGTCGCGGTTGTGATGTCGTCCAGGGTCTTGTCGCCCCAGAAGGCAAGCAATGCCTCTGCACGTGCTGCAAGCTCTGTCGGACGGCGCGCTGCGTCCGCCTTGACTGAAAGATAGTGGGCAATCACCTCGGCAACCTGGACCTCCTTAGCTGCCCTTCCCGTCTGCTTTGGAGCGACGATGAACTGGCGGGCTATGTGTTCGGAGAGCGCTTCCTGAGCGCCTTGCACATCAGCAGCGCTGCATCCCGTGCCGTATTGCTTGCCGCCGTCGAGGATGATCCAGACAGCGTCTCGGTCTTTGCCAGCGGGTCTGAGCCAGAGGCGTGCTGGTTTGCGGGCACGAGGCATTTTGCTTTCATCTCCTCGATTGCGGAAAGGGTCGTAAAGTCCTTGCCTGCAATCCTCATAAGGGTAAGTCGCCCTCGCCTGGCCTCTCGACGTAGGCCGGCTGCGGTAATTCCCCCGAGGGGGAAGGCTATCGGGATAATGTCCGTCAGGCGGACAGGGGTATTGTCGTTTGCCGCCTGCATGGAATCTCCCTGGTGATGATCGTTGGAGTATTCATTGAAGGGCGAATGCCCACTTCGATCAAGCCGCACCGAGATAGTAGTCAAAGCCGCACTTATGGCGGTCCACTCCAGTGACGCCTTCGAGATAGCGAGCGATCGATTGAGTCAGGCGGTCATGCTGAGCCTGCAGCGCGGCGCGGACGTCCGGCGCGCAGGCTCGAGACAACCGGTCGCCCACCTGGCAGAGCAGGCCGACGTGAAAGAGCGCGGCTTCCTTGCTCTTGGCTTCCTGAAATGTTGCAACGGTCTCGAGGGCGGACAACCGGCGTGGGTCAACTGCGCCGGCCTTGATAGCGTCTTCAGCTCGAGCGGCAGTGACGGCTGCGAAATTGTCGCCGCGAAGGGTAAAGGGCTTGGTCTTCCGGGTCATAACACTTGCTCGCGTTTGTTAGCAGATTGCTAACCTATGCCGGGGCAGATTGGACTTGTCAACCATCATTTGCTAACAAATGCGAACGAACCTGAAGGGCTTGGAAAAGAATGTCCGCGACTAGAACCGCCAGCATCGGAATCCGTGTTGTGCCGCAAGTTAAAGAGGCTCTCGAGAAAGCTGCTAAAGCCGATCGTCGGTCGGTCGCCAGCTACATCGAGACGCTTATCGTCAGCGATCTTGAGGCAAAGGGCTTTCTTCATCCAGGCGCCGCCGAGTGACCGACGACGGCCCTCGCCTCCTGTCGCGCCACGAGGCTGCTGCCTACTGTGGATGCAGCCCGTCGACCTTCTCAAGGTGGGTGACAGAGGGATATTTGCCCCGCCCGCTCTTCGGGTCCAAGCGGTGGGACAAGCGCGCAATCGATGCAGCTATTGACCGGGCGTCTGGCATCGATACCGCGAAGACGGAAGAGGTAGATCCGATGGAGAAATGGCTGAAGGGGATCGGCGTGAGTCGCTAGATCTAGCCCCAGTGTGTGGATATCGCCCACTACATGTTGCGTTAAATCGGATGTTCTGCCATTGTTCTCGCATTGCAACTGATGCGGAGGCAGCCATGCGCGCCTACATGATAACTTACGACAAGCGGCCCGGTGTCAATTACGACGGACTGCATGATTACCTTCGGATGCTGAACGGCAGATCGCCTGCGCAATCTGTTTGGTTCGTCAGCTCGCCGTACAGCGCGGAGTACTTGAGAGATTCGATCCGAACATTCCTCGGGGTAGCCGACCGGTTGATCGTTATCGAAATGAAGGTCGGTGCCGACTGGGCTACCCGAAACGCAGATGAGAACGCTGCAGAATGGCTGAGCGTAAACGTTGCTCCGTCAGGACCGCCGTCTAACGGTCAAGTACTCGGCCCTCTCTCAAGCCTATACCGGTAGGAACAGGGCCAGCCTTCCCGCTGGCCCTTCTTCAATCACGAGCGTCGCAATTGCTGGTCGCGCTGCTGGGCAGGCCAGGCACGTTGCGCTTGGCTCATACCTGCACCGACATTGGCTCTGGATATCTCGTCCGCACGGCGATCGACGAAGGCTTGCAGGTTGCCGTTCTGATCGACTGCCACACGCACGTTGACTGGCGCGCTCTGCTGTCTCCCTGCCCTCGCTGTCGGAGTCTTCAGGTCAACCGGTATGCGGCGACCATCGGGCAACGGAACAGCTGCCTCCGGTCCAGCTTCACCGAAGATCGAAGCGGACTTGGCGATGCCGCCTCGGGCGAATGTCCGGGGTCGACCATGAGCGGCAACACCGCCGTCCTTGAACCCGAACACCTTGCCGAGAAGACCCAAAGGACCGCCACCGCCACCCTTGCTATCGAAGATGTCGTTCAAGCTGATCTCGATCAGTCGATCGACCACCTTGCTCAAGGCATTCGACAGGGCTTCGGACGCGCTGACGCCGTTGCGCATATCCTGAATGAAGCCGCCGATGGCCTCTTTCTGGATGCTGCGGAAATCCTCGGCAGATTGTCGTACCCGGTCCTGACTTTCCGACAGCTTTGCGGCCTCGGCGGACGCACTGCCATAGCCATCGGCCAGAGCATCGATCTGCGCCTGCAACTCGGGCGTGATCGCAATCCCGGCTTCTTTCGCTGCGGTTAGCAAATCCTGCTGAGTGCGGGCACGCTCCAGCGCATAGCCATAGTCGTCGATCAGCGGATTGAGCTGCGCCATGGCAGCCGTCTCCGCGCGCATGGCGTCGATCTGCCCCTGCGTGCGCTCCAACTCGCGGCCAAAGCGATCCTCGCTTGAGCGACCGCCTCCGCCTCTTCCGCCGCCGCGTCCCTTGCGACCACCGGACCCACCGCCCGAACTTCTGGGAGGTGGCGCATAATCTGCCAAGGTGATCGGGGTGATGCCACCACCAGGGACGTCAACGACGGTCCCAGACGGCGTTAGGCCTGACCCAGCGGTGTCGTCGAACGCATTGTCGATGCGGCTTTGGATCTTCTTGTTTTCGGCGTCGACCTTCGCACGCTCAGCCCTCAGCCCCCGTACGTAGTCTCCGAAACTGCTTGCGCCGGTCAGGTTACCAAGCGCGCACCCGCCATCTCTTGGATTTTGCCGATAACCCCAATCAGGGCACCTGCGAAATCCATCGCTCCCTGGATCAAAGGAGAGAAGTCGGTCTCGGCAATCACCTTCGACAAAGCCGACAGCGCTTCCGAGACCCGATCGCTGGCGTCGGTGCCTTCGTCCAGTTTGCGCGCGGTGTCGACCAGCACGTTCTGAAGCCGAACAAACGATCCGGAGATAGTAGTCTCGGCGCCCGAAAGCTGTTGCTCCAGGATGGCCGCGCCTGCCTGTCCGGCACGGAAAAATGCCTCGGACGACACCTGGCCGCTTTTGACCAATTGCGTCAGTGTCGCAACTGATCCCCCGGCCTCTTTCATCCCTGCCGCAACCGCCTGTAGAAGCGGGCGCGCGCCGTCGAGAAGCGAATTGTATTCTTCGGCCTGGATGACACCGCCCCCAAGCGCCTGGCTAAGCTGCAAGAGCGCCCCTTGCGCCTCGGTTGCAGACTGCCCCGATGCACGAAGGGACATGCCCACGAGATCCGTGAACTGCACGATCTCCTGATTGGAGACGTTGAGTTCCTTCTGCGCGACGGTCAGGCGGCTGTAGAGCGTGACTAGGCTCTCGATCGGCACCGCGTTGCGCTGCGCGCTCTCAAAAAGCTGGTTGTAGACCGAAGTCAGTGCCTCGCCTTCGAGACCAGCAACGCGAAGTGAGTTCGTGATGCGAGTGGCAGCATCCAGAAGCTGTTGCGCGCCACGAGCCGATGCAATGCCCGCGAATGCTCCTGCCAGCCCACCCAGACCACTGAACTGAGACTGCAGTTTTTTGTTCATCGATGCAAAACGGCTTTCAACACGCCTCGCACTACGGTCCGCAGACGATGAAATGGCAGCCATTTGCCGCTCGAACTTGTTCTGCGAGACCTCTAGCCTGACTAGCAGGCGCTCAACCTCACTCGCCATTGATCCGCTCCTCCATAATTCCGGGCGCCGCCGCGAAAAGTTCAACCCAACGCCCGACATCGTCGTCAGCGAGCGCGACGGTCATCGCAAGCGCAAGCAAGGCCTCGATTTTCTCGTGAGTGGTGCACCCGGCCGTCGTCATAGCCGCGACGGCTCGCTCAGTGATCCGCTGTGCAATGTCCGCCTCATCGAGCGAGCGGACAACAGCTAGTTGCAAAGGCGTCATCGCGACCATGGTTTTCCTCGTACATGGAATGAAGGTGGCGGCGATCACTACGATCGCCGCCCGTAGGCTCAGAATTCGCCGAAGATGATGCTTTCCGGCCGCTTCACGGCGAGCGCAAGGCGTCCCTCGGCGCGTATCGTCACCATGTTCCGGATGAAGTTGTCGCGGTCCTCGGTCGATACCTGGACCGTCGCGTCTTGGCGCGTGTACACGGTCGCAGCATCAGCGAAGTTGCCCACCAGGAAGGTGCCGGGCGCCATATTGAGCGACGTTGCCACCGGTAGAGTCCATACACGCTTGACGGTGGCCTCGAAGGCGCCGCCGGACAAGTAGGAGCCGTCCGTCTTCTTCAGAAGCAGCATCGTCCACCAGTCAGTTGGATGCAGGATGATGCCGGTCGCGGGCAGCTTCGCGAGCTCTGACTGCAGGATGGCCCAAGCGAGCGTGTCGACGTTCGTTGCACCCGCGGGAATGCCAGCCGGGTCGTAATCGGTCGCGTTGGGGATAAGCCCGTGCAGGTTCTCGCCGATGCCGGAGCCGTTCAGCAACTGCTGCTCGACTTCATCTTCGAAACCATACCGGAGGTCCGAGTCTATCATGTCAGCAAGAGCCGGCGCGTCATCCAGAACTTGGAGGGACGCCGGAATCCAGTGCGCGATCGTTTTTACGTCAGCTTTCGCTGCGGTGAACGCGATGCTCGACTCCGGCTTGAGCTGTCCTTCCGCCACCGGAGCAGCCGCATTTGTGAAGCCCGTTTGCCGGGTGTACTCGACGCTCTTCGCCGTGGTGTTCGCGCCGCTAAGGAGCTGCCGAACCATCAGCGGCTTGCGGGCAAGCGCCTGAATGTCGCTTTCACGATCGACGCGAACCGCGTTGCCGACATCGGCCGTTGTGATGAGCGCCTTAGACTCGAGCGTAATGCGCGCCGTGCCGTGTTTTTCACGCGCCAGGGTCTCGAACTGCTCGGACTTCACGGCAAGCTGGCCGGCGGTCTTCGTCTCGACGGGCGCACCACCGAAGCGGTTGGCCTTCCTCTCGATGTCGTCGAGGCGGGCGTGCGTCGCCTTCAGGCTATCGGCCAGCCCCTTGATCTCGCCGTGATAGGTTTCGAACTGCTTCGTCAGCGTCTCAATGCTCATATCTTCATTCCCTTCAGTTCGGCAGCCGCAGCCTTCACGAGGCCGGCCAGATGGTTGAATTCTTCGGTTTCGGGGTCGATCTGGAGCGCATCCCATCCGCGTGCGGCGACACGTTCTGCATCGCGCTCGGAGAGGCCGGCCTGTGCGAGGAAGTGAGCGAATTCGTCGCCACTCAACGCGCTCTTGAGCATGATGCGGCTCGAGGGGTTGGCCGGGATAGCGACGATTGACACCTCTTTGAGGTCGATCTCGGAAATCTGGTAGACGCCTGGCTGAGCCGACTTCCTGCCCCCTGGCGGCGTTCTGAAGCCGATTGAAAGGCCCGTGACGTCGCCGGCCCGCACGTACGCAAGCGCCTCTCGGCCGGCAGTCGTATCCAGATTGAACTTGCCTTCGACCAGCAGCCCGCGGCTGTCCTCGCGGACTGCATGCCAAGAGCCGCAGGGCCGCGCCTGGTCGTGCGCCCACAGCATGGGCACCCGGCCAGATGAGCTGGCAAGGCTCTTCGTAAAGGCGCCAGGCAGTATGACGTCGCCATACGAGTCAGGAACGTCGTTGAAAGTTGAGCCATAGCCAGAAACGGCGCCGGCGTCGGCGTCCTGTAGCTTCAGCTCGAGCGGCGCGCCGGCTTTAAAAAGCTCAGACATTGATGCCTCCCTTGCGCGCACGCGCGCGCATGAATCGAAAAATCTGTATTAGCGATAAAAGAAGATTGCCCGCCGGTGTCCCTGTGGGATGCCCCAGAGATCGAGGTGCCCCCCGGTCACAGTGGCCATCCGTCTGTCCCGATGGGTCGTCGCCGTCGACGATGGCCGAACTGCTGCGCCGTGCGTTCGAGGTGGCAGTCGCGGCATAGGCTGCGGCAGTTGTCGTCCTCATCCTTGCCGCCTTGCGACAGCGGGATGATGTGATCGACCTCGGTAGCCTCACGCGTCCGACCTGCATCATGGCAGTCACGACAGAGCGGCTCCTGTGCCAACCTGCGGCGTCTCTGTGCCATCCCAGCGCGCCCTCGCCTGCGCACTATCATCACGCCGGCACAGGCTCTGATTTTGCGAACTCATGGGTGCAGGCAGCGATGCGAGCCGCGATGAGGCCGGCTGGCGACGCGAACGCGCCAGGCTGCGCCATTAGAGCGCTTGCCTTGCCCAGCATCACGAGCTTTGCCTCGTTCTGCTGCGGCAGGCCGACGAGCATCATGTAGCCGGGCTGCTCCGCTGGATCGGCTGTGCCGCGCTTGGTCTCTAGGTGAGCCAGGCAGTAGGCATGGTCGATCCGATAGCCGTGCCGGATGAGTTCATTCGCCAAGGCAACGACATAAAGGTCAGCCGCAGAGAAGAAGCGATTGCCCTTTGTCTTTCCAGACACCAGGTCGACGGCACCTTTGTGCAGATGGGTCCGTATGGTGGCTTCGGGAATGCCGGTAATTTCTGCGGCTTCAACGGACGTGAAGACGCGGTCGGTCGGTCGCAGTGTCACGTCCGCTCCTCCGTTTTGTGGGGAATATTTGTCGATGGATAAAAAGAGCGACGCCCGGCCGAAGCCGAGGCGCCATGCATCGCCGGTACTTCCGCGGTCGATGCGAAATAGGGTGCAGCCCTTCCCCAGTTTGGGGACGCGAGAAGGGCTGCGGCTCTTGCAATCCGCACTACAAGAGGTCGCCGCAATGGTGACAGCCATCACGGCGCATGGCCTGAGGAGCGCTCAGGACAATGAAAAGGCCCGCGCGATGGCGGGCCAAACTGTAATTCCTACTATGTAGATCCGCGGAGAGGCTTCTAGGTGCACCCGGCCTGATCATACTCGGCGAACAGGCCAACGAGGCGAGACAGGCCGCAAACGACACGGTCCTTACCGACCGCCTCGGCCTGCTTGCCCTTATACCCCGACGCCTCGCCTATCGCGCCGAAGCCAAGCCCGGCAGTGGCGTCGTAGATTGCTTCAAAATGCTCGGGCGACATTCTGAATTTCAGCCAGGATATCGTACTGCGAGCGTCGAAGGTGTCGCGGGCAGTAGTAGCCTGGGAATGCCCACCGGAGGCGTACCGAGGTGTCGCGACATTGTCGGGGAACTTCGGATGGCTCGACGATACCCATACGTCTCCGCCCGCCTTCGATTCCTTGTTCAGGCGGTAGCCAATGACGATACCGGCTTGGTTGAACTTGTATCGCCCGGCCCGGCTTGGCGACGTCGTAACCGCGTCGAGAGCGTCGAAATTGTCATTGGCAGGTACGTGCAACCGCACTGGCTCGTGCAGCTCCAGTGGCCCGTCGTCGTAGTCCGCGATAACGCGCTCCGCAGACCTTCCCTGAACCTCACGCGATGGCGTTTGGCCTGAGTAGTCCTCAGTGTCGGCCGCGCCCTCAAGCCATCGCGGGTAACAGCTCTCGGCTTCCGCCTCGCCGATCGTAGCATCGAACCGCAGGAAGGCCCGCAGCGCGGCGAGACTGGCCTCTGGCGTAGGGAATAGCCGCCCGGCCTTCAATCGATCGAGGACTGGAGTTGAATGGCTGCGAGCGGCAGCGTTTGCATTCGTCATGATTGCGCTCCTTGATGCGGCTCTGTCCAGCCGGAGCGCCCATGCGGCACTCTTAGATATATAGTGTTCGGCGAAGATTTTGAGGAGGTCGGCAGCGAATTTATGCTGCGCTGAGAAAGGCCGATATCGGCGGCGGTGGCATTTCCAGTGCGGAAACGCTACGCCCCGTGTTGGCCCGCTTCGGTCGTCACTGTGTTCAGAACACAGTGACCCGGAACCTCTATCTTGTGATCGATCACAAGATGCGCCGCGCACCGTTGAACAGCCCGGTCGTCACTATCCAATTTGGATAGTGACCCGGAGCCCCGCACTTACACCACCAAACACGGCACCGAAGCCACGATGAACACAGCAAACATTGGTCGCATCGTGGTGCGGGCTCAAGCTGCCCTGAGATCCCCGTCAGCCAGGATGGTGAAGCGCCGACCGTGCAGTTCGCCAGTATCATCGATAGCGTCTAGCCCGGCAGCTGTAGCAAGCTCCCCAAGACGTCGCTGCCCCCTAGCCTGCTCAGACGCATCGTTGCTTTCGATATCGATCGACATGGTTTCTAAGGCGCCATCGTCTCGGCGAAGGGAAAGCCTCAAGACCGTCGCGCGCCCTTCATCTGCAACCTCGCTCGCGACAACTTCCACTACGCGGGATGGATGGAAGGGAAGCCGCGTCGCAGGCGCCAGTATGGCGGGCGCAGCGGGACGATTACTGTTAGCGGCTGGAACTCGCGCCTTCGGAGCCTTCGCCTTGTAGCCTGCCGGAGGGTCGCACTCGAACTCTTCACGCTCGAGCCATTTCGCCAAGGTGTAGCGAGCAGCCTGTGGATTGCCCTGCTCTTCCCATCGCATCCGCCATGCGGTTGCCGCTTCGACGAGACGGGCCTGCATCTCGGCGTCTGGATTCAGGCTCTTGTAGGCTGCGCGTGCCTCGGCTTTCTTCTGCCGGTGGCCGTAGGCGATCCACAACGACTCAAAACCTCCAGCCGAAACCGCGACCTCCGCCCCCACAGGGAAGGAGGGAAGCGGCGCCGTCGGCGCGGCTGGATCAAGATCTCTTTCCGTAAACACGGTTATTGTAACCGGTTTACGTAAGAGGGATTCGGTATCGTCAGCGATACCGCTAGAGCCCTTAGAGGTATTGCCTGCAATACCTCCTGCGGTATCGTCAGCAATACCGCTAGCTTCCACCGCCTCAGCGGTATCGTGGGCGATACCGCTAGACGTGAATGCGAAGTTTAGGCCGTACTCGGTTGGCCTGGTGCCAAGCCCTTCACGCACGATGAGGATGGCCTGTCTGTCCAGGAGGCGGCGCAGTGCCGCAATGATATTCGGCCGGGTTGCTTTGGTCGCGCGCTCGAGAAACCGCAGGCTCACGCGAGCGTTGCCATGCGCCTCCATGTATCGCTCGACGATTTCCGCGAAGATCTTATGGTCAAGCCGGGTGGACCACTCTGAGCGGATGAGCTCGACGACCAGGATGTGACGTGCGAGCAGACCGCCAGATTTAGCGGTCATTGTCGGCCTCATAGGCGGCAAGCGCGAGGCTAGTGAGGTGCTTGGACATCGCGACAGAGAACGTCGCCGTGCGGCGCTTCCCGGCTTGCGGTGCGAACAAGAAGTGAGAGCCGTCCGACATGCGGAGGAGGCGCAAAGCGTAAAGCCTAACGTGGTCGTTCAGCTCGATGTCGACAGATGCTAGGCAGGTGTTTCCGTCCCGCTGGATCTCGTCCAGCCGGTGCGCGTAGAGAACTCGCATGGCAGTTTCCTTGGGTTAGGTTTGGCGTGCCACGGCAACGATTGGCAACGATACGACGGAACAAACCGCGTTTCGTTGACGCAAACGATACCGATAAGCTGTTGAATCTGCTAGAATTTTGAGAAGGAATGGTCGTTCGGGACGAGGGGGTCGCAGGTTCGAATCCTGCCACTCCGACCAAATTTCCCGCTGATCTCGCTACTGCTTTGAAAACGCCCTTCGGGGCGCCGAAAACACGAATGGCGAGACGGGTTCGGCGAACGGCGATTGCGTCAATTGCCTTCTATCGGGCCGCGCCGCCGCATGCCTTCTCCCGTATCGAGATCATCCGGTGTGCCCGCCATTGCTCCGCCGCGCATAGCGGCGGCCATGGCGTCAAGGAAGACCCGCACCTTCCGGGGCTGGTTGTGGCGGCTGGCGTAGAGGGCGACCACCGGCGCCGCGTCTTCGCTCCAACCGGGCAGCACCCGTTCCAGCCGGCCGCTCGCGAGATCGTCCCGAAGGTCGACGATCGACCTCAGCGTGATTCCGTATCCGCCGAGACACCAGTCATGCAGGACGTCGCCGCTGTCCGCGCGCAGCCGCGGCTGCGCGGCGATCGTTGCAGAACGACCGTCCGGGCTCGACAAGGTCCACGGGGCGATGCCGTCACCGTACCGCAGGAGCGCGTGGGCGGAGAGGTCTGTCGGCATAGCAGGCCGCCCATGGCGGTCGAGGTAGGCGGGAGAGGCAGCCAGCACACGATGATTGTCGGCGAGCTTGAGCATCGTCGCGCTTGCGTCCGCCAGTCCCCCGATCCGGACGGCCACGTCGACGGAGCCACCCACCACATCGACAAGCCGGTCGTCCAGCGACAGCAGAACGGCAAGTTGCGGATGGCGCTCCGTCAGAGCGCCCAGGACCGGCGCGACATGGCGGCGACCGAAAGAGACCGGTGCCGAAACCCGAAGCGTGCCGACCGGCTCGTCCCGCCCGGTCGCCAACAGCGCTTCGCCCTGCGCGATCGCTTCCAGGGCGCGGTCCACCTCGACCAGCAGCCGCTCGCCCTCCTCGGTCGGTGACAGGCTGCGCGTCGTGCGGTTCACCAACCGCACGCCGACGCGCCTCTCGAGCGTCGCAAGCCGCTTGCTGACGACGGCAAGGGTCACACCAAGCACACGAGCAGCGCCGGTGAGCGAGCCGCTGACGAGCACCTGGCGGAAGGTGCGCAGTTCGTTCAGATCGCTCAGCATGTCGCCCCGAAGTTGAGACTGTATCGGCCGTGCGCTCGATTATCACGTTTGGTGGCAAGTCGTATATCGGCAACACGACAGCCGCGTGCGGGGATGCAACCGCGGCTTCCGGGTCCGAACCATCGAGGAGACAAGACCATGACCATCGATCTTTCCCACGCCCGCGTGCTGGTCGTCGGCGCGTCCGGCGGCATCGGGGGCGCCACCGCCGATGCCTTCGCGGCCGCCGGTGGCACGGTCGAGCGACCCGGCCGCGGCACACTCGACATCACCGATGACGCCTCGGTCGAGCGTTACTTCACGGACGCTGACCCGTTCGACCATGTCGTGGTCGCCGCCGCCCAGACCAGGGCCGGCCCGGTCGCCGGCCTCGCTCTGGCGGATGCACGCGACGCGATGAACTCGAAGTTCTTCGGAGCCTATCGTGTGGCAAAGGCAGCGCGCATTTACGATGGCGGTTCGCTGACATTCGTGTCGGGTTTCCTGTCCACGCGGCCAAGCGCAACGTCCGTGCTGCAAGGCGCGATCAACGCGGCGCTGGAATCCCTGACGCGTGGCCTGGCGTTGGAGCGTGCGCCGGTGCGCGTCAACGCCGTTTCGCCCGGGCTCATCGACACGAGGCTGTGGAGCGGCATGGCGGCCGCCGACCGGAACGCGATGTTCGACAAGGTCGCAGCCCACCTGCCGGCCCGCCGCGTCGGCCAGCCGGCCGATATCGCGCAAGCCATCCTCTTCGTCGCCACCAACCCATTCGCAACCGGATCCACCGTCACGGTTGACGGCGGCGGCACCATCGCCTGATGCGTCGCAGCAGCGCCGGCTACCCTATTGCGGAAGCGCGTAGACGATGAGTTCGTCCCCCGGGGTCGTCTCGAAGCGGGCATGGCCGGTGGCGACGATCGCGACGTACTGGCGGCCTTCATGCATGTACGTCATCGCACCGGCCTGCGCGCCGGCCGGCAGGCGCGCCGACCATAGCATCCGGCCGGTTCGCGTTTCGTATGCGCGCAGGAAGTCGTCCTGCGCGGCGGCGATGAACGCCAGGCCGGATGCGGTCAGCACCGCGCCCCCAAGGTTCGGCGTGCCCATGGCCACGCGCAGGAACGTAGGGATGCCCAACGGACCCATGTCGTAGCCCGTGCCGAGCGGCTCGCTCCACAACAGCGCGCCGCTCGCAAGGTCGACGGCCCAGAGGAAGCCCCAGGGCGGCGCGATGCACGGCACGCCGAGAGGTGACAGCCAGACGGGACGATCGACGCCCCACGGGGCGCCCGCCTGTGGCGCCACGGCCTGGTCCGGCCGTCGGCCGCCATCGCCGATCGGCACCTCGTCGAAATCTTCGTTCCGGATCATCTCGACCCGGTTGGCAAGCCGGCTATGGTTGCCGATGGCGATGCCGCGGCGCTCGTCCACCGCGATGCCGCCCCAGTTCGGCCCGCCGACCGTGCCCGGAAAGAGAAGCGTTCCCAGGCCCTCTTCCTCAGGCGGCGTATAGATGCCTTCGTAGCGCATACGATGATATTGTATCCGGCAAAGGGCGGCGTCGATCGGCGTCAGGCCGAAGGCATGGCGGGCATCGATGACTTCCGGATCCGGCCCGGACAGTCCGGCGAGGTTAGGATAGAACACCGACTGCGGCTGAACCGGTGAGAGTTGCTCGCCCTCGAGCGCGACCGTCGGAACCGGCTTGTAGTCCACCGGCCGCAACGGCTCGCCGGTCTCTGCGTCCAGCACGAACAGCGAACCCGTCTTGGTTGCCTGGATGACGGCGCGTCTGCGCGTACCGTCAACGTCTATATCCGCAACCACGGGCTGTGCGCCGATATCGTAGTCGAAACGGTCGTTCAGAACGGTCCGGAAGTGCCACCTTGTCTCGCCGGAGGCAAGATCGACGGCGACGACCGCCGATGCGTATTCGTCGTCCTCCGGATCGCGGTTGCCGCCCCAATGGTCGTTACCGGGGTTGCCTGTGCCGAGAAACACGAGACCGAGCCCTTCGTCCCCGGATATGACGTTCCAGACGTTCGGCGTGCCTTGCGGCCAGATCTCGCCCTCGGCCAGCGGCTGCATCGGCCGGTCGATCCGCTTTGCGTCCCACGCCCAGACCAGCGCGCCCGTCATGGCGTCGAAAGCGCGGACGACGCCGGACGGTGCATCGCGACGCTGGTTGTCCGAGACCTGCTGCCCGACCAGCACGAGGTTTCCGACGACGGCGGGGCCCGAATTCGAAGAGGCGTGGCCGGGTTCCCGGATGTCCATTCCCTCGGTCAAATCGACGACGCCTTGTGTCCCGAAACCGGGGCAAAGACTGCCCGAGCCGGCGTCCAGGGCCACGAGCCGCCCATCGGCAACGGCGACCAAGATGCGTCGCTGGCACGGCGCATCGCCGGGTCCGTTTGCGGGCAGGCCGTCCGATTCGAAAAAGGCGACCGCACGACAGGCGGCGCTGAACATCGATTCCATCGCACGCGGCTCAACCTGCGGGTCGAAGCGCCAGCGCTCCTCGCCCGTCCCGGGGTCCAGCGCGAACACCTTGTTGCCGGGCGAGCACAGGAACAGCGTGTCGCCGACCTTCAGAGGCGTATTCTGCGACGAGTAGAAGACCCGATCATTCGGTTGCACATCCCCCGTGCTGAACCGCCATGCCTCCGCCAGGCCAGAGATGTTCTGTGGAGTGATCTGCGAAATGTCCTGGTAGCGCCGACCTTCCGGCGTGCCGCCGAACGCGACCCAATCCGTATCGGCGGGAAACGGTATCGTCGCCTCGGCCGGCTGCTGCGGATCCACCGGCCGCTCCCAGAAGACGGCGACGAGCGCGGCAGCCGCCACTATGCCGCCGGCAAGAACGGACAGCACGGCTACCCTCGCACGGCCGGTTCCGGGGCCGCGACGCTCCATGGCGAAGGCAAGGAGCGACAGCGCCGCAAGCAGGACGACGAGGCCGGATCGCGCGGCAAGATCGACGAGCCATGCCGGCATCCAGCCCTTGAGGCCGATCTCGGCAAGCGACCAGAGGATGGTGGCGGCGGCAGCGCCCACCATGATCGCCGTCGGAAGCCGTCTATGCCCGAGAAACGACAGCAGGCCGGCCAGCGACAGGGCGAATCCGAGAAGGGCATAGAACCAGTTTCCGCCGAGCGCGATCAGCCACAGCCCGAGCCCCAGCGTCGGCAGGCCGACCAGGAGAGCCGACGCTGCCACGACGAGGTAGAACACGCCCCACGCGGTCCGTGAATTGCTGGTCATCGAGTTCTCCTGGCCGACGCGTCGATCATCCTGTCACATGCGGCGAAGTAGCGCGCGATACGCATGGTCAACTGGCGCTCGAGGGCCCCACGGATCTGTGATCGCGTCGTGCAGCCGCCGCGGCCGGCCGCCGAAACCATCGGCGAGTTTCGTTTTCCCTTCGCCTCCATTTCGTTTTATGAAGCGATAACGACGCAAGCGAAGGAGGGAGGCCAATGCTTTCGGAACGGCAGAACGCCATCATGGAACTGGCGCGCGGAGACGGCCGCGTCCTGGTCGAGACGCTGGCAGGCCGCTTCGCCGTCAGCGTACAGACCATTCGGAAAGACCTGAACGAACTCTGCGACGCGCGCCTTCTGTCGCGGATCCATGGTGGCGCCGTGCTCGGCGCCGGCGCCGAAAACCTCAATTACGACGCGCGGCGGGCGATCGCCGCAAACGAGAAGGCGGCCATCGGCAAGGCCGCCGCGGACCTGATTCCGGACCGGTCTTCCCTCTTCATCAACATCGGCACCACGACCGAAGCCGCGGCGCGCGCGCTGCTGCATCATTCCGGCCTGATGGTCATCACCAACAATCTCAACGTCGCACACGCGCTGCGCGCCAGCCCGGAAATCGAAGTCATCGTGGCCGGCGGCCTGATCCGCCGGTCGGACGGCGGCATCGTCGGCGAAGCGGCCGTCGACTTCATCCGGCAGTTCAAGGTGGACTTCGCCGTCATCGGCGCGTCCGCCATCGACGAGGACGGCGCCCTCCTCGATTTCGACTATCGGGAAGTACGCGTGGCGCAGGCCATCATCGCCAATGCGCGCCACGTCGTGCTCGTCTCCGATTCGACGAAGTTCGAGCGCACCGCGCCCGTGCGCCTCGCCCGCCTGGAGCAGATCGGAACCTTCGTTACGGACCGCTGCCCGAGCGACAAGGTCAGGGATCTGTGTCACGCCGCCGGCGTACGCCTGATCGAAACGAGCCTCGACCGAGACTCTGTCGCTTGACTTTCGTTTATTTTCGTTTCTAAATCACATCGCTTTCGAAATTGCCCGTCAGTGCTGCAATGCGAAAGCGGGGGTGGCAACGAAACATGCTGGATGTCTTCATCATCGGTGGCGGGATCAACGGCTGCGGCATAGCGCGTGACGCGGCCGGCCGCGGCTTCTCCGTCATGCTGGCGGAACGGGGCGACCTTGCCTGCGGCACTTCGTCGTGGAGCACGAAGCTGATCCATGGCGGATTGCGCTATCTCGAACATTATGAGTTCCGGCTGGTCCGCGAGGCGCTCGCCGAGCGCGAGGTCATATGGGGCATCGCACCGCATATCGTGCGCCCCCTGCGCTTCATCCTTCCGCTGCACAAGGGGCTGCGGCCCGCATGGCTGCTGCGCATCGGGCTTTTCCTTTACGATCATCTCGGCGGTCGCAAGCGACTGAAGGCCACGACCGCGGTGGACCTGACAGGCCCGATGGGCGCGCCGCTCAAGCCTGAGTTTCGCAAGGGCTTCGAATATTCCGACGCGCGGGTGGACGATACCCGACTCGTCGTCCTGAATGCGCGCGACGCGGCGGCGCACGGCGCCAGGATCGCGGTGCGGACCGAGGTGGTCGGCGCCACCCGCATCGAGGGCGGCTGGCAGGTCAGGCTCCGCGACGCCCGCACGGGCGTTGAAAGCGACGTCGTGGCACGGTTTCTGGTCAATGCCGCCGGCCCGTGGGTGGACAGGGTTCTGGCCGGCGTGGTCAAGAGGGCAGAGCCCCGCAACGTGCGCCTCGTCCAGGGCTCGCATATCGTACTGCGGAGGCTGTACGAGCATGACCGGGCTTACATCTTCCAGAATGCCGATGGCCGCATCATCTTCGCCATTCCCTATCATTTCGGCACCACGCTCGTCGGAACGACCGACCGCGACTACGAAGGCGATCCCGCCAGGGCGGCCATCGCCGACGAGGAGATCGACTATCTGATCGCAGCCGCCGGCGAGTATTTCGAAAAGCCGCTGCGCCGCGACGACATCGTGTGGAGCTTCTCCGGCGTACGCCCCCTGTTCGACGATCATGCCGGCAAGGCGCAGGAGGCGACGCGCGACTACGTCCTGAAGACGGAGGGCGATGCCGGCGAGCCGCCCTTGCTCAACATCTTCGGCGGCAAGATCACCACCTACCGCAAGCTGGCCGAAGACGTTCTCGCCGAGATCGAGCGCCGTCTCGGCGTTCGCGGGCCTGCCTTCACCGGCATGCGGCCCCTGCCCGGTGGAGATTTTCCGGTGGATGGCGTGGCCGCGCTCGAAGCGCGACTTGGCGACATCGCGCCCGGCTTGGATTCGGCCACGCGGGCGCGCATGGTGAGCGCCTACGGCACCGACGCCCTCGCCATCGCCGCCGGGCTCGGACCCGATCTCGGCCATGGGCTGCACGAGGGCGAGGTGCGGTGGATGGTGGAACGGGAGTGGGCCATGAGCGCCGAGGACATCCTCTGGCGGCGGTCCAAGCTGGGGCTCGTGTTCGCCCCGGAAGAAAGACAATCCCTGGAAAACAGGGTCGAGGAAATCGCAAGGCCGCCACTCGCGGCAGAGTAAGATCTGTCCGGGGCGCGCACGGGAGGAAACGGTGCTGCAACTCATCGATGTGGAGAAGCGTGTCGGGGCCGATACGCATATCGGCGACGTATCCCTGTCGCTGGAGCGCGGAACGCTGACCGTCCTTCTGGGCGCTACCTTGAGTGGCAAGACGAGCCTGATGCGCCTGATGGCCGGGCTCGACAAGCCGACGAGCGGGCGCATCCTGATGGACGGCGTCGACGTGACGGGCGTGTCCGTGCGCCGCCGCAACGTGGCCATGGTCTACCAGCAGTTCATCAACTATCCGGCGATGACCGTGCGCGAGAACATCGCCTCCCCCCTGCGGGTCGCGGGGCGCAGTTCCGCCGAGATCGATGCGGCGGTGGCGCGCGCGGCGCGCCTGATGAAGCTTGAACCCTATCTGGACAGAACGCCGCTGAACCTGTCCGGCGGGCAGCAGCAACGCACGGCGCTGGCCCGCGCCATCGTCAAGGGCGCCGACCTGGTGCTGCTGGACGAGCCGCTGGCCAATCTCGACTACAAGCTGCGCGAGGAACTGCGCGAAGAGCTGCCCCGCATCTTCAGCGAGACGGGGGCGATCTTCGTCTACGCCACGACCGAGCCGACCGAAGCCCTGCTGCTCGGCGGGCGCACCGTGACGCTGCGCGAGGGCCGCGTCACGGCCGTCGGCCCGACGAGCGAGCTCTACCGGCGGCCGGCCGACCTGGAAACGGCGCGCATCATGTCGGACCCGCCACTCAACGTCATAGGGCTGACCGTCTCCGATGGCGCCCTGACAGGATCCGATGGCCTGACACTGCCCGCCGGTACGCTCGCGGGGCTTGCGGACGGCGCCTATGCGCTCGGCATCCGCGCGCACCACCTGCATCCGACAGCGGCGACCGCGGCCCAGGGCCGGCTGGTGGCGCGCCTTGCGACATCCGAGGTCACCGGCTCCCAGACCTTTGCCCATGCGGACGGCGCGGGCGCCCGCCTTGTCGCCGTGCTGCCCGGCGTGCGCCGCCTGCAGGCGGGCGACACGATGGAACTGGCCTTCGACAGGGCCGACATGATGCTGTTCACCGCCGATGGCCGCCGCGTCGACCGGACGCATGCCGCCAGCCGCGCGGCTTGAGGGGAAAACGCCGATGGCCAGTATCCGACTCGATCGCCTCCGCCACGCCTACACTCCGCAACTGGCGGCTGCGGGCACTTATGCGCTGCGCCAGATCGACCATACGTTCGAAGACGGCGGCGCCTATGCCCTGCTGGGCCCGTCCGGCTGCGGCAAGACCACGCTGCTCAACATCATGTCCGGCCTCGTCACGCCGACCGAAGGGCGCATCCTCTTCGACGAGCGCGACGTGACGGACCTTTCGCCCGAGCGCCGCAACATCGCGCAGGTGTTCCAGTTTCCCGTGATCTACGACACGATGAGCGTTGCGGAGAACCTGGCGTTTCCCCTGCGCAACCGGCGCGTTCCGGAAGCCGAGATCGGCCGCCGCGTGGCCGCGATGCTGGAGCGGCTGGGGCTCGCCGACAAGGCCGGCCGCAAGGCGCGCGGGCTGACGGCCGACGAAAAGCAGAAGATTTCGCTGGGGCGCGGCCTCGTCCGCTCGGACGTCGCCGCCATCCTGTTCGACGAGCCGCTGACCGTCATCGACCCGCACATGAAATGGATCCTGCGCTCGCAGTTGAAGGAGTTGCATGGCCAGTTCGGCACCACGATGATCTACGTCACCCACGACCAGACCGAGGCCCTGACCTTCGCCGACAAGGTGGTGGTGATGTACGAGGGCGAAGTGGTGCAGATCGGCACGCCGGAAGAGCTGTTCGAGCGGCCGCGCCACACCTTCGTCGGGTATTTCATCGGCTCTCCCGGCATGAACGTTCTGTCCTGCCGCGTCGCGGATGGCGTCGCCCTTGTCGGCGGCGCGCGCCTGCCTTTGCCGCAGGGCATGACGGCATCGACCGATGCGCGCATGGAGATCGGCGTCCGGCCGGAATTCGTCCGCGTCGTGCCTGCGGGCACGGCGGGCGCCCTGCCGATCACCGTCGACAAGGTCGAGGATATCGGCTCCAGCCGCATCGTGCGCTCGCGCCTCGGTGACGAGAAGTTGACGGCGGTGCTGGCCGACGACGCACCGGTTCCCGCCGACGCCGCGGTGCTCTTCGAGCCGCGTGCCGTCAATCTCTATGCCGATTCCTGGCTTGTGGGCGGGAGGGCCTGACCGATGGAAAAAACCTGGAACAATCGCGCCTGGCTGATGGTCCTGCCGGTGCTGGTTCTCGTCGCCTTTTCGGCGGTGATCCCGCTGATGACGGTCGTCAACTATTCGGTGCAGGACACGTTCGGCCAGAATGAATTCTTCTGGGCCGGCACGGAATGGTTCACCGAGGTTCTGCAGTCCTCGAGGTTCCATGATGCGCTGGGCCGCAACCTTCTGTTTTCGGCCATCATCCTGGCGATCGAGGTGCCGCTGGGCATCGTGGTGGCGCTTGCCATGCCCCGCAAGGGTTTCTGGGTGCCGGTCTGCCTGGTGCTGATGGCGTTGCCGCTGCTGATCCCTTGGAATGTTGTCGGCACCATCTGGCAGGTCTTCGGACGCACCGATATCGGCCTTCTCGGAGCCACGCTGACGCGGCTCGGCATCGACTACAACTACGTCCAGAACCCGCTGGACGCCTGGATCACCGTCATCGTGATGGACGTCTGGCACTGGACGAGCCTCGTCGTGCTCCTGTGCTATGCCGGCCTCGTCTCCATCCCCGACGCCTACTACCAGGCCGCGCGCATCGACGGTGCCTCGCGCTGGGCCGTCTTCCGGTACATCCAGCTGCCGAAGATGGGCCGCGTGCTGGTGATCGCCGTCCTGCTGCGCTTCATGGACTCCTTCATGATCTACACCGAGCCCTTCGTCGTCACCGGCGGCGGACCGGGCAATTCCACCACGTTCCTGTCGATCGACCTCGTCAAGACGGCGGTCGGCCAGTTCGACCTCGGCCCGGCGGCGGCAATGAGCCTGATCTACTTCCTGATCGTGCTCGCCCTGTCCTGGGTCTTCTACACCGTGATGACGAATGTCGGCACGGACCGGCCCCAGGGCCAGGGAGACAAGTCATGAGCAGCGTCACCCATCCCGCCGCTTCCGTGCCGCCCGCCCTGCACGCCGAGGACGCGCTGAAGCGCCGCTCGGCACAGGCCGCCAGCCGGCGCTTCCACCTCAAGGCGCTGATACCGGCCCTCTACATCCTGTTCCTGCTGGTGCCGATCTACTGGCTGGTCAACATGAGCTTCAAGACCAACCAGGAAATCATCAGTGGCGTCACGCTGTGGCCGGTCAACCCGACGCTGGACAATTACCGCACCATCCTGACGGATCCGTCCTGGTATCGCGGCTACATCAACTCGATGATCTACGTGGTGATGAACACGGTCATCTCCGTGTCGGTCGCCCTGCCGGCCGCCTATGCCTTCTCGCGCTACCGCTTCCTCGGCGACAAGCATCTCTTCTTCTGGCTGCTCACCAACCGGATGGCGCCGCCTGCCGTCTTCGCCCTGCCCTTCTTCCAGCTCTATTCGGCCTTCGGCCTCATCGACACGCATATCGCGGTCGCGCTGGCGCACTGCCTGTTCAACGTGCCGCTGGCGGTGTGGATCCTGGAAGGCTTCATGTCGGGCGTGCCGAAGGAGATCGACGAGACCGCCTATATCGACGGCTACTCCTTCCCGCGGTTCTTCTTCAAGATCTTCATGCCGCTCATCGCCAGCGGCATCGGGGTGGCGGCCTTCTTCTGCTTCATGTTCTCGTGGGTCGAGCTTCTCATCGCCCGCACGCTGACGGTGACGGACGCCAAGCCCATCTCGGCCATCATGACACGCACCGTCTCGGCATCCGGCATGGACTGGGGCGTGCTGGCCGCAGCCGGGGCGCTGACGATCATCCCCGGAGCGATCGTCATCTGGTTCGTACGCAACTACATCGCCAAGGGCTTCGCCCTGGGCCGGGTCTGACGGAGGTGATCATGCCCGATTTCTCATGGATGGCCTGGACATGGCCGACGGCGATCTTCTTTCTGACCATCGCCCTCCTCATCGCCCTGATGGGCGTCTGGGAGGCCGTGTCGCCGGGCGGCGGCCCGCGCTACGGCATACTGCGCTTCGAGACGACGCGCGGCGACCGCCTGTTCCTGTCGCTGCTGGGCTCGGCCTTCATCTGTCTCGGCTCCCTTTTCTTCTTCGAGGACGCCACCTTGTGGCCGGCGCTCCTCGTCTGCCTCGCCTATGCGGGGCTGGTCTTCCGCTTCGTCTGAAGCGGGTTGCAGGTGCCCGCCGCGCGTCGCCGGTCGCGCGGGAACGGGTTTGTCTCCGGTCAACATCGTTCCTGGGAGGGAATCTTCATGAAGACGAGATGGATGCTGGGTGCCGCTAGCCTTGCGATGATGGTCGCGGCCGGCCCCGCGGCGGCGGACATGGACGCCGCCAAGAAATTCCTGGACAGCGAGATCGGCGAGTTGTCGACGCTGGATCGCGCGCAGCAGGAAGCGGAGATGCAATGGTTCATCGATGCGGCTAAGCCCTTCGCCGGCATGGAGATCAAGGTCGTCTCCGAAAACATAACCACCCACGATTATGAGTCGAAGGTGCTCGCCAAGGCGTTCTCGGACATCACGGGCATCAAGCTGACCCACGATATCATCGGCGAAGGCGACGTGATCGAAAAGCTGCAGACGCAGATGCAGTCGGGAGAGAACATCTACGACGCCTATGTCAACGATTCCGACCTCATCGGCACGCACTGGCGCTACAACCAGGTGCGCAACCTGACCGACTGGATGGCCGGCGAAGGCGCCGACGTGACCAATCCGGGGTTGGACCTGGCCGATTTCATCGGCACCAGCTTCACCACCGCGCCGGACGGCAAGCTGTATCAGTTGCCGGACCAGCAATTCGCGAACCTCTACTGGTTCCGCTACGACTGGTTCAACGACGAGAAGAACAAGGCCGATTTCAAGGCCGAATACGGCTACGACCTCGGCGTGCCGGTCAACTGGTCGGCCTACGAGGATATCGCCAAGTTCTTCACCGGCCGCGAGATCGACGGCAAGAAGGTCTATGGCCATATGGATTATGGCAAGAAGGACCCCTCGCTCGGCTGGCGCTTCACGGATGCCTGGCTGTCGATGGCCGGCAACGGCGACAAGGGCCTGCCCAACGGCCTGCCGGTCGACGAGTGGGGCATCCGCGTCAACGACAAGTCGCAGCCGGTCGGCTCCTGCGTCGCCCGGGGCGGCGATACCAACGGACCGGCGGCCGTCTATTCCATCGAGAAGTATCTCGAATGGCTGAAGGCCTACGCTCCGCCGGCCGCCCAGGGCATGACCTTCTCGGAAAGCGGTCCGGTTCCGGCGCAGGGCGAGATCGCCCAGCAGATCTTCTGGTACACGGCCTTCACCGCCGATGCGGTCAAGCAGGGCCTGCCCGTCGTCAACGAGGACGGCACGCCGAAATGGCGCATGGCCCCGTCGCCGCACGGCGTCTACTGGGTCGAGGGCATGAAGCTCGGCTACCAGGACGTCGGCTCGTGGCTGCTGATGCAATCCACCCCGATCGACCGCGCCAAGGCCGCGTGGCTCTACGCCCAGTTCGTATCTTCCAAGACGGTCGACGTGAAGAAGAGCCATGTCGGCCTGACCTTCGTGCGGGAATCCACCATCCGCGACAAGAGCTTCACCGACCGCGCCAAGGAGTTGGGCGGCCTGGTCGAGTTCTATCGTTCGCCGGCCCGCAAGCAGTGGTCGCCCACCGGCACCAACGTACCGGATTACCCGAAGCTGGCGCAGCTCTGGTGGCAGGCCATCGGCGATGCGGCGGCCGGCAACAAGACGCCGCAGGAGGCGATGGACTCTCTCTGCGAGGAGCAGGAACGCGTGATGGCGCGCCTCGAGCGCGCCGGTGTCCAGGGCGACAAGGGCCCTGTCCTCAACGAGGAGCACGACATGGAGTACTGGGTGGAGCAGGCCAAGGCCAACGGCACGCTTGCACCGCAGCCCAAGAAGGAAAACGAGAAGGAAACGCCGATCACCGTCAACTACGACGAACTGGTGAAGAGCTGGGCCGATGCGGCCGGCAGCGACCGCGCCGACGCGGCCCCGGCCAACTGAGCCCTTACGGCAAATCCGTCATCCATCGAAGGGGCCGGGCCGGGAGGCCCGGCCCCTTCGTCTCGACCATCGCCACATCTTCAACGGGAGGACCCCTCACCCATGTCCGGCTATATCCTCGCCATCGACCAGGGCACGACATCCACGCGCGCCATCGTCTTCGACGCGTCCTTCCGGGTGGTGGGCGTCGCGCAGGAGGAGTTCGGCCAGATCCTGCCGCAATCCGGCTGGGTGGAGCACGATCCGGAGGAAATCTGGCGCACGGTCGTCGCCACGGTGAAGCGGGCGCTGGCCGACGCGTCGCTGTCGGCCGCTGACATCGCCGGCCTCGGCATCACCAACCAGCGCGAGACGACCGTCATCTGGGAGCGGGACACGGGCAGGCCCATCCACAACGCCATCGTCTGGCAGGACAGGCGCACGGCGGAACGCTGCCGGGAGCTGGTCCGCGAGGGGGCCGAAGAGATCGTCATGGACAGGACCGGCCTGGTCATCGATTCCTATTTCTCGGGCACCAAGATCGCCTGGATCCTCGACAATGTGGACGGCGCGCGGGCAAAGGCCGAAGACGGCAGGCTGGCCTTCGGGACAGTCGACACCTTTCTGCTCTGGCGGCTGACCGGCGGCCGCATGCATCTGACCGACGCGACCAACGCGGCCCGCACCATGCTGTTCGATACAGGGGCCAACGCCTGGGACGAAGAGCTGTTGCGGCTTGTCCGGGTGCCGGCCGCGCTGCTGCCGGAGGTCCGCGACTGCGCCGCCGATTTCGGCGAAACGGACCCGGCCCTGTTCGGCGGAGCCATCCGCATCTGCGGCATGGCGGGCGACCAGCATGCCGCCGTGCTGGGCAATGCCTGCTTCGAGCCGGGCATGATGAAGTCCACCTACGGCACCGGCTGCTTCGCCGTCCTCAACACCGGGACGGAGCGAGTCCGCTCGGGCAATCGCCTTCTTTCGACATTGGCCTACCGCCTCGACGGACGGTCCACCTATGCGCTGGAAGGTTCCATCTTCATTGCCGGCGCGGCGGTTCAATGGCTCCGCGACGGGCTCAGGATCGTGCAGCGCGCTTCCGACACGGGGTTGATGGCCGAACGCGTCGACGACAGGCACGACGTGTATCTCGTGCCCGCCTTTACCGGGCTGGGCGCACCCTGGTGGGATGCCGACGCGCGCGGGGCCATCTTCGGGCTGACGCGGGATACCGGGCCGGACGACTTCGCCAGGGCGGCGCTGGAAGCCGTCTGCTATCAGACGGCCGATCTGCTGCAGGCCATGCGGCGCGACTGGCCCGCCGCTTCCGATACGGTGCTGCGCGTGGACGGCGGCATGGTGGCGAGCGACTGGACCATGCAGCGGCTTGCCGACCTTCTGGACGCCCCGGTGGATCGCCCGACCGTACTGGAGACGACCGCCCTCGGCGCGGCGTGGCTGGCCGGCCGCCATAGCGGCGTCTGGCCGGACATGGACGGTTTTGCCGACCGCTGGAGCCTCGACCGGCGGTTCGAACCGTCGATGCGGCAGGATTTGCGAAACCGCAAGCTCGCAGGGTGGGAGGACGCCGTCCGGCGCGTTCTCAGCGATCGGGCGTAATCAGCCGCGGCTTGCGCCGCTCCTCGGTGTAGAGAGACCAGACGGTCACGAACAGGGCGGCGATCAACGGGCCGATGATGAAACCGTTGATGCCGAGCAGCGTCAGGCCGCCGACGGTGGAAAACAGGACCATGTAGTCGGGAAGCCGCGTTTCCTTGCCCACCAGCGGTGGACGCAGCACGTTGTCGACGAGGCCGATGACCGCAACCCCGACGAAGATCAGGATCGCGCCCTTGACGTATTCGCCCGTGATCAGGAAGTGAAGCGCGACGGGCATCCATACGATGGCCGCACCGACGGCCGGCAGCAGCGACAGGAAGGCCATGAGGGTGCCCCAAAGCACCGCGCCGTTGACGCCGAGCGCCCAGAAGGCGATGCCGCCGATGGACCCCTGCAACGCCGCGATGATGAAATTGCCCCGCACCGTGGCGCGTACGACGGATATGAAGCGGCTCAGGACCGCTTCGGTATGGTCCGGGCGCAGCGGGGATGCGTCGCGCAGGGCCCGGGCGATCCGGTCGCCGTCGCGGAAGAGAAAGAACAGAAGATAGATCATCAGGCCGGCGGCGACGAAGAAGCCAAGTGTCCCCTGCCCGAAATTCCAGGCCTGGCCGGCGACGATCTGGCCGGCCTGCGCCGCGGCCGAGGTGATGCGCTCCGAAAGATTGTCGGCGCCCAGCCCCTGCAGCCACCCTTGCACCTCCGTTGGAAGGCGGTCGTACAAGGCCTGTGCGTAGGCCGCCGGCTCGAAGCCCTCGCTCGTCATGCGGCGGTAGAGGTTGCGCCCCTCCTGCACGATCGAGCCCACCAGAAGAGCCATCGGAATGATCGCCACGAGAAAGCACACGAGAACGCTGACCGCCGAGGCAAGCGAGTTGCGGCCGTTCAACCCGGCCTGGATACGGCGGTGGACCGGGTTGAAGATGACGGCCAGCACGACCGCCCACAGCACCGCGCCCAGATAGGGCATTATCAACCACAGGAAGCCGATCGTCACGATCATCAGGAAGATCATGAAGGCCCGTTGCTGGGTACGGTCGCTCATCTGGATCTTCCTTTTCGCGCGATGCGGTATTAGAGCCTTTGAACGCTCTAAAGCGTTTCGAGCGCTCGATCCAGCCTCGGGGCGCTTGCCAGCAACGACCGCGTATAGGCAGCCTGGGGCGCCGCGAACAGGCTTCCGGCCGGTCCGCTCTCCACGATCTCGCCCCCCTGCATCACCATGACCCGGTCGGAGATCGCCTCCACGACCGCAAGGTCATGGCTGATGAAGACATAGGTCAGATCGAACTCGGCCTTGAGCCTGTCCAGCAGCAGAAGAACCTGCGCCTGCACCGATACGTCCAGGGCACTGACGGGCTCGTCCAGCACGATGATGCGCGCCTCCGCGGCAAGCGCCCGCGCGATGGCGATGCGCTGCGCCTGCCCGCCGGAAAACTCATGCGGGTAGCGATCCAGCGTTTCCGCCGCCAATCCCACATGATGGAGCAGCTCTTCCATGCGGGCGCGGCGCGCAGCCCTATCGGACATTCCGGCAAGACGCATCAGCGTGCCGCCGAGGATTTCGCCGATCCGGTGTCGTGGGTTCAGGGATGCGACCGGATCCTGGAATACGTACTGGATGCGGCGGCCGAGCATGCGCCTGTCCCGCGCGGTCAGGGTCGAAAGGTCCTCGCCCTCGAGGCGGATCGCGCCTCCGGTCGGCCGATCCAGCCCGACAAGCATGCGCGCGACGGTGGATTTGCCGGAGCCGGACTCCCCGACGATCGCCAGGGTCTCGCCTTTGGCGACATGGAAAGTGGCGTCGCGGACCGCGACGACGGAAGCGCGACGCGACAGCCAGCCGCCGCGCTGGAAGGTGCGGTTGAGGTTCTCGGCCTCGATCAGCGGCCGGGCGGTCATGCGCGCGCCTCGAGGGCGTCGACGTCCCGCATGGCCCTGACGCGGGACAGGAAGTGCCGCCCTTCGCCGGGACGCGGCACGCTGGCGATCAGGCGGCGCGTATAGGCATGCGACGGTGCGGCGAGCACGTCCCGCGTGGCGCCCTCTTCCACGATGGAACCGTCCTTCATCACCGCCACCCGGTCGCACATGCCGGCGACCACGCCGAAATCGTGCGTGATCAGCAGCAGCGACAGGCCCCGGCCCCGCTGCAGTTCCTTCAGCAGCGTCAGGATGCGGGCCTGCACCGTCACGTCCAGCGCCGTCGTCGGTTCGTCGGCCACGAGGATGTCGGGATCGTTGGCCAGCGCCATCGCGATGCCGACGCGCTGGCGCTGGCCTCCGGACAGTTGATGCGGATAGGCCCCGTATCGCCCGGCAGGGTCCGGCAACCCGACCTGTTCCATCAGGGCCAGGGTGCGGCGGCGTGCTTCCGTGCGGCCGACCGGACGATGGGCGGTGACCGCCTCGGCTATCTGGCGGCCTATCGGCATCATCGGGTGCAGGCTGGTGAGCGGATCCTGGAAGATGTAGGCCACCCTTGCCCCCCGCAGGGACGCCATGCGCGAGGGCTGCGCCATGAGATCGTGTCCGTCCAGCCGGATCGCACCGCCGGTGATGACGCCGGGAGGCGATGTGACGAGGCCCATGATCGACAGGGCGGTGACGCTCTTGCCCGAGCCGGATTCGCCGATCACGCCGAGGCATTCCCCCTGCCCCAGCGTCAGCGAGACGTCACGCACGGCAGGGCGTATCGCCTTTCCCGACCGGAAGCCGACCGACAGGGAGTCGACCGCCAGGGGCGCTTTGCGCGCCTGCGCGGGTGGCGCGGCCCGCCGCGCGATTTCCGTTACGGGCTGCGGGCGCGCGAGGGCGCCCGACCGAAGCCGCGGGTCGAGGACATCGCGGATGCCGTCCCCGGCAAGATTGATGCTCATCACCAGTATGAAGATCATCAGGCCGGGGACCAGCGCCACATGCGCTGCGGTGAAAAGCTGCGCCCGCCCCTGCCCGAGCATGGAGCCAAGATCGGCTTGCGGCGGCTGTGCGCCGAGCCCCAGGAATGACAGGCCGGCCGTCTCGAGGATCATCCAACCCACGGTAGACGACATGGTCACCACGATAACCGGAAGTATGTTGGGGAAAATCTCGGTGGCCAGGATCGACAGGTGGCCCTTGCCCGACAGCCGCGCCGCTTCCACGAAGGGCTGATGGCTCAGCCCCAGAACGCGCCCCCGGATGTTGCGCGCGAAGAAGGGTATGTTGACGACTGCGATGGCGTAGAGGGCATTGATCAGTCCCGGCCCCAGCACGGCCACGATGGCGAGCGCCAGGAGCACGTAGGGGAATGCCATCAGCATGTCCACGAGGCGCATCAGCACCGTATCGGTGCGCGGTCCGGCATAGCCGGCCACGAGGCCGAGCGCCGTACCAAGGACCGCGGCCACCAGCGTTGCGCCGATTCCGACGGCGAGCGAGACGCGGGTGCCCCACACCAGGCGGGAAAGGACATCGCGTCCAAGCGGGTCGGTACCGAGGAGATGACCGGGCGAAAAGGGCGGCCGCAGTCTTGCGGCGGTGTCCGTCGCATCGGGGTCCGGCAGCGGCAGCAACGGCGCGGCAAGCGCCGTCAGGAGGATGAGAACGAACAAGGCCATGCCGATCGCCGAGAGGCGATTGGCGAGGATGAGGCGCAGGGTGGACGGGCGCGCGTGCGATGTCATGCCCGCAGCCTCGGATCGACCATCGCCTGCGCGATATCGGCCGCCAGGTTCACCAGGACATAGCAGCCGGCCGCCACCAGGACGCCGCCCTGCACCAGCAGGAGGTCGCGTGTCGACACTGCCTGCACCAGCATGGCCCCGAGGCCGGGCCATTGGAACACCGTCTCGACATAGACGGCCCCGCCCAGCACGAAGCCGGCCTGGAGCCCGACGATGGGAATGATCTGCACCAGCGCGGCGCGCAGGGCGTGGCGCCCGACGACGAGGCGCTCGGGCAGTCCCTTGGCGCGGGCCGTGCGGATGAAATCCTGCCGCAGCACCTCCAGCATGGCCGCGCGCGACAGCCGCGCGATGACGCCCGCCGCGATGATCGCCATCGTGGACGCAGGCAGCACGAGATGCAGGATGATGTCGCCGGGCCCGCCGCCGCCATAGACTGCCGTCATGCCCGAGGCCGGCAGCCAGCGCAGCCGGACCGCGAAGATCAGGATGAACAGGAGTCCCAGCAGGAACGCCGGCATGGAGATGCCGATCAGCACCGCGAAGGTGACGATGCGATCCGCCCAGCCGAACTGCCGGACCGCAGAGACGATCCCGGCGAGGATGCCGAGCAGCGAGGCGAGGACGAGCGCCGTTCCGGCAAGGATCAGCGTTGCGGAAAATCGCTCTGCGACCTCGTCCAGCACCGGGCGGTTGAGGATGTAGGATTGCCCGAGATCGCCCTGCAGCAGGTTGCCGGCCCAGATCAGGTATTGTTCGGGCAGGCTCCGGTCGAGGCCGAGCTGCGCGTTCAGCCGCGCGACGTTTTCCGGCGTCGCGTAGGATCCGAGTATGGCCAGCGCGGTATCGCCCGGTATCATCGCCATGATGGCAAAGACGAGGATCGACAGGCCGACCAGAACCGGCACGGCCGCCAGCAGTCGCTTCAGGATCGTGGCTGCCATGCGCCGGGCCTTCAGTTCTTCACGACGTCGCGCAGGATCAGCGTGAAGTCGGGCTGGAGGGTGAACCCTTCCACCCGCGCCGTCGTCACGGCGTTCTGCTTCCAGTTGGCGACGAAGAGCCAGGGGGCCTCCTCGTGCACGAGGCCCTGGATTTCGCGGTACAGGTCGGCCCGTTCCTCGAAGTCGATCGCCGTGCGGGCCTGATCCAGGAGGCCATCCAGATGCGGGTTGCTGTAGTAGCCCGAGTTGAAGCCGCCGGCCTCCGGCATCGCGTTTGAATGCAGCGTCAGGAAGGGCAGCGTATCCGGATCGTTCGTCATCCACGCCATCTCGGCCATGTCGCCCTTGCCGGACAGGCCGCCATTCACCTGGGCCAGATAGCTGTTCCACTCGTAGGTCTGGATATTGGCGTTGAGGCCGACAGCGGCGAGGTCCGACTGGATGGCCGTCGCCATCTGCACCGGGTCCAGCATGCCGGAACCGCCTTCCGTCACCAGGAAGGTCATGTCCGCCTCGGTAACCCCGGCCTCTGCCAGCAGCGCCCGCGCACGTTCGGGATCGTGCGGATAAGGCGCGATGCCGGGGTCCGTCGCCCAGTCGAAGGCGGGCGGGATCGGTCCGGCGGCGACTTCCGCCGTGCCCTGCAGGATGTTGTCGACGATGCCTTGCTTGTCGACGGCGTAATTGACCGCCTGCCGGACCCGCTTGTCCGCGAAGGGGCCGTCGCGCGTATTCAGGATCAGGAACCAGACATGCGGGCCCACCGCCTCGTGGACGGTGAAGGTCGGATCGTCGCGGAAGACCGCGACGTTGTCGGGCGGCGTTTCGACCAGGACGTCGATACCGCCTGCCATCATCTCGGCGATCCGGGTATTGGCGTCGGTGATCGGACGGAAGACGACGGCCTGAAGGGCGGGTGCGCCATCCCAGTAGTCGGGGTTGGCTTCCACGACCACCCGCTGGTTCGCCACCCATTCGGCAAAGCGAAAAGGCCCGGTGCCCGAGGGGCTGCGGCCGAACTCACCGCCTGCTGCCTCCACTCCGGCAGGCGAAACGATCAGGCCAACAGGCGCGGCGAGGTTGGAAAGGAACGGCGCGAAGGGCTCCTTCAGCGTGAACTCGACCGTCAACGGATCGACCGCCGTGACGCTGTCGACGGCATCGAACTGAAAGGACAGCGGGAACGGACCGGTATCGTGGAACGGATGGCTCTCGTCCAGCATCCTGTCGAAGTTGAACTTCACCGCCTCGGCGTCGAAGGCGGACCCATCGTGGAATGTCACGCCCTCGCGCAGGGTGAACGTATAGGTGAGCCCATCCTCCGAGATGTCCCACGCGGTGGCCAGGGCCGGTTCCAGGTCGAGCGTACCCGCTTCGTAGCGAACGAGGCCGTCATAGACGTTCGTCAGAATGCGGAAGTCGTTGGCGGCCGTCACCCGGTGCGGGTCCAGCGATTGCGGTTCGGCGATCTGCCCCACGATCAGGACGCCCGGCGGCGTCTGCGCTTTCGCCGGTGCGGCCCCTGCAAAGACGACCGAGGCTGCGAGGGCCAGTGCGGCAAAGCGGCTCCAAACGGCTGTCATCGTCATCCCCATCCGTTGCTCGTGGAAGGGAAGCCTAGGACAGCCGGGTTTCATGGCAAGCCCCGACCGTACTTTACGTTGATATCAACTATATTCCGATCGGTAGAGCCCCCAGTCGACCTCGGCGGTGGAGACGATGCGAAATTCATGCGATAGCAGGCCCATCGATTTGGGAGACATGGACATGACACACGCTTTTCCCGCCGGTGGGCAACCCGCGATGGGCCGGTTCGACTGGGCGGACGCGTTCATGCTGGAAGCGCAGCTCACCGAGGACGAGCGGTTGATCCGCGATTCCGCCAGGGACTTCGCCCAGGAAAAGCTGCAGCCCCGTATCCTCGAAGCCTATGAGCGGGAGACGGTCGAGCCGGACATCTTCCGCGAGATGGGGTCCCTCGGCCTGCTCGGCGTCACCCTGCCGGAGGATTACGGCTGCGCCGGCGCATCCTATGTCGCCTACGGCCTCGTCGCGCGCGAGGTGGAGCGTGTCGATTCCGGCTATCGCTCGATGATGAGCGTGCAATCCTCGCTCGTCATGTACCCGATCTACGCCTACGGAACGGAAGAGCAGCGGCGCAAGTACCTGCCGCGGCTTGCCTCCGGCGAATGGATCGGTTGTTTCGGACTGACGGAGCCCGATGCCGGGTCCGATCCGAACGGCATGAAGACGCGCGCCGAAAAGGTCGCCGACGGCTACCGCATCAGCGGCGCCAAGATGTGGATCTCCAATTCGCCCATCGCCGACGTCTTCGTGGTCTGGGCGAAGTCCGATGCCCATGACGGCGCCATACGCGGCTTCGTGCTGGAAAAGGGCATGGCCGGTCTTTCCGCGCCAAAGATCAACGGCAAGCTGTCGCTTCGCGCCTCCGTGACCGGCGAGATCGTCATGGACGGCGTCGTCGTTCCGGAAGACGCCCTCCTGCCGCATGTCAGCGGATTGAAAGGGCCTTTCGGCTGCCTCAACCGTGCACGCTACGGCATTTCATGGGGCGTGCTGGGTGCTGCGGAAGACTGCTGGCAGCGCGCCCGCAACTACACGTTGGAGCGCATCCAGTTCGACCGCCCGCTCGCGGCCACGCAGCTCGTCCAGAAGAAGCTGGCCGACATGCAGACGGAGATCGCGTTGGGTCTGCAGGCTTCCTTGCGTGTCGGACGGCTGTTCGACGAGGATGCGCTGGCGCCGGAGGCGATCAGCCTGGTCAAGCGCAACAATTGCGGCAAGGCGCTGGACATCGCGCGGATGGCGCGCGACATGCATGGCGGAAACGGCATCATGGGCGAGTACCATGTGATGCGGCATCTCCAGAACCTCGAGACGGTCAACACCTATGAAGGCACGCACGATGTGCATGCGCTTATCCTGGGTCGCGCCCAGACGGGGCTGCAGGCCTTCGCCTGATCGGCGCCCGCTTCGGCCGGCCGGGATGCAGTTTTTGCCCGGTCGGCTTGCTTGCGCCCTATCTCGACGGAATGGAGCGAACGGATCTGCTCCCTGGACGAACCTGTTCCTGCTGTCGAATTGAACGATGCTACGAGGACTCTGAACGCCATGGCAAATGCGGATGCATGCTGGCTGTGCGGCCGCCCGCTGGGCAGCCGCGTGGAATGGCATCATCCTGTCCCGAAGAGCCGCGGCGGCCGGCAGATCGTTCCGGTGCATCCGATCTGCCATCGCACCATGCACGCGTATTTCACCAACACCGAACTGGCCCGAATGGAATTGGAGGGCCAGAGCCTGCGCGAGCGACCGGAACTTACCGGTTTCCTGAAATGGATCGCCCGCCGCCCGCCCGACTTTCACGCGCCAACGCGCAAAACATATAGAGTTTAACTTTTTAATGATATAATTGGCGGCTTGAATTGAAGAAAGCCGCCTTGCATGATCAACTTCGCTCCAAAACGTGGGCAAATCCTTATCTGCAACTTCGACATGGCGACGGTCCCCCCAGAGATGCGAAAAGTGCGCAGAGTCGTCGTAGTATCTCCAAGATCATATAACTCCCCGCATTTCACCGCTTCAGGCAAATGCGTCGTGGTTCCTCTTACGGCGTCTGAACCACGCGAGCCCCGAGCGTCCCACGTGTCTTTCAACGAGGAAACGTATCTCAGTCTCAAGGTGCGGACTTGGGCAATCTGCGAAATGTTGGCGCATGTTTCGCACAGACGCTTGGATCGTGTGCGGGTTAGCGGTCAGTACCTCAGTGAGGGAATGACGGACGCCGACATTCTACGTGTCGAGACCGGCCTGCGGCACGCGCTCGGATTTTCGGAAGATTGATATCCTATTCGCGTTACGCTAAATTGGCAGCACATCCCGAAAGGGACTTGCAGGCCTCGCACCCTCGGCTCGTTCAGGGCTTCATGGGTTGCGAGGCCTAAATTTTCAGTTCAGCGCGCAGCGACCTGGCGGACGGATGCGAAGGTTTCGTCCAGCGCGTAGCCGGCGCCGCGGACGGTGCGGATCGGGTCGCGCTGGCGGCCACGGTTGATCGCCTTGCGCAAGCGGCCGACATGGACGTCCACCGTACGCTCGTCGACATAGATGTCGCGGCCCCAGACACCGTCCAGCAACTGCTCGCGAGAGAAGACGCGACCGGGAGCCTGCAGCAGGAATTCCAGGAGCTTGAACTCGGTCGGCCCCAGCTTTACCTCGCGGCCGGCGCGGCGCACGCGATGCGTCTCGCGGTCGAGGTCGATGTCGCCGGCCGTCAACTGGGAGGAGATGCGCTCGGGCTTCACCCGCCGCAGAAGCCCCTTCACGCGGGCCATCAGCTCCGGGGTGGAGAACGGCTTGACCACATAATCGTCGGCGCCCACGGAAAGCCCGCGCACACGCTCGCTCTCTTCGCCGCGCGCGGTGAGAAGAATGATCGGCATACGCTCCGTTTCCGGCCGCAGACGCAGGCGGCGGCACAGCTCGACCCCGGAAAGGCCCGGCAGCATCCAATCCAGGATCAGGAGATCCGGAACCTCTTCCTTGAGGCGAAGATCGGCCTCGTCGCCGCGCATGATCGTGTCGACGGTGAAGCCCTCGGCCTCGAGGTTGTAGCGCAGGAGGACGCTGAGGGCCTCCTCATCCTCGACAACAGTAACCCTGGCGTTCATCCCGATGCCCTCACTTGCCCGTATCGACGTTCACCGGCAGCACCATGGAAGGGGTGCGGTCGCCCTTGGGACGCTCGTCCTCGATCTGCTGGCCCGTCTTGATGTAGTAGATCGTCTCGGCGATGTTCGTCGCATGATCGCCGATGCGCTCGATGTTCTTGGCGCTGAACAGGAGATGGGTGCAGGCCGAGATGTTGCGCGGATCCTCCATCATGTAGGTCAGGAGCTCGCGGAAGATCGACGTGTACATTGCGTCGATATCCTCGTCGCGGGCACGCACCGCCTCGGCCCGGTCGGTATCGCGCGTCGCATAGGAATCCAGCACGTCCTTCAACTGGTCGAGGGCCAGTTCGGCCATATGCTCGATCCCGCGCGTCAGCTGGACCGGCTGCCCGAACTCGTGGACCGCGATGACGCGCTTGGCGATGTTCTTGCCGAGGTCGCCGATGCGCTCCAGGTCGGAGGCGATGCGGATGGAGCCGACGATCTCGCGCAGGTCCTGCGCCATCGGCTGGCGCTTGGCGATCGTCAGGATGGCGCGCTCTTCCAGCTCGCGCTGGGCTGCGTCCAGGAGAACGTCGTCCGCCACCACCGACTGGGCAAGCGAGAAGTCGCTCCGCGTCAGGGCGCGCACCGATTGCTCCACCATGCGCTCGGCCTGGCCGCCCATCTCGGAGATGCGGCGCATGATGTATTTCAGCTCTTCGTCGTAAGAGCGTACGATGTGATCTTCCATGTTTCCCCTCCCCCGGTCAGCCGAAGCGGCCGGTGATGTAATCCTGCGTGCGCTTGTCGTCCGGGTTGGAGAACATCTTCTCCGTCGGTCCGACCTCCACGATCCGCCCGAGGTGGAACATGGCCGTGCTTTGCGACACGCGCGCCGCCTGCTGCATGGAGTGCGTCACGATGACGATGGTGAAGTTCTGCTTCAACTCGTCGATCAGCTCTTCGACCGTCGCGGTCGCGATGGGATCGAGCGCCGAGCATGGCTCGTCCATCAGGATCACCTCCGGCGACACGGCGATGGCTCGAGCGATGCAGAGGCGCTGCTGCTGGCCACCCGACAGTCCGGTGCCGGCGTCATGGAGGCGATCCTTCACCTCCTCGAACAAGCCGGCCTTCTTGAGGCTGGTGACGACGATTTCCTCGAGGTCGGTCTTGTTGCGAGCCAGGCCATGGATCTTGGGGCCATAGCCGACATTCTCGAAGATGGACTTCGGAAAGGGATTCGGCTTCTGGAACACCATGCCGACGCGGGCGCGCAGTTCCACCACGTCGAGGTCGCGGTCGTAAATATCGTCACCGTCGAGCGTGATCCGCCCTTCGACGCGGCAGCCTTCGATCGTGTCGTTCATGCGGTTGAGCGTCCGCAAAAAAGTGGACTTGCCGCAGCCGGACGGGCCGATCAGCGCCGTCACCTGCCGCTCCGCGACATTCAGGTCCACCTCGTACAGCGCCTGCTTGGCGCCGTAGAAGACGGAGACTTTCTCACCACGCATCTTGATGGGCATGTCGGGCTTTCCTGCTGGCCGGGCGGCCGTGATGTGAAGATGTTCCATCATGATCTGCTCCTGCCGCTCCTACCAGCGACGTTCGAACCGGCGGCGCAGAAGCACCGCAGCGATATTCATGAATGCAAGGAACGCAAGCAGCACGATGATCGCGCCGGATGTGCGCTCGACAAAGGCGCGGTCGGCCTCGTTGGCCCACATGAAGATCTGCACCGGCAGCGCCGTCGCCGGGCTCATCGGACCGGAGGGAAAATCGGCGACGAAGGCGACCATGCCGATCAGCAGAAGCGGGGCCGTCTCTCCGAGCGCCTGGGCGAGCCCGATGATGGTGCCGGTGAGGATGCCGGGCGCGGCAAGCGGCAGAACATGCTGGAACACCATCTGGTTGCGCGAGGCGCCGAGACCCAGCGCAGCCGCGCGGATGGAGGGCGGCACGGCCTTCAACGCCGCGCGCGTGGCGATGATGATCGTCGGCAGCGTCATCAGCGTCAGCACGAGGCCGCCGACCAGGGATGCCGAGCGCGGCAGGCCGAACCAGTTGATGAACACGGCGAGGCCGAGAAGACCGAAGACGATGGAGGGCACCGCCGCCAGATTGTTGATGTTCACCTCAATGAGGTCGGTCAGCTTGTTCTTCGGCGCGAACTCCTCGAGGTAGATCGCCGCGGCGACGCCGATGGGCAGCGACAACACCAGGACGATCAGCATCATGTAGAGCGAACCGAGGATGGCGACGCCGACGCCGGCCGTTTCCGCGCGGCTCGAGGCGCCGCTCGTGAAGAAGGCCGTGTTGAAGCGCTGCGCAAGATCGCCGGCCTGTTCCAGCTCGTCCATCCAGCGCAGCTGCATGTCGTTCAGCGGTCTGCGGCTTTCCTCCACGGAAAGGTTGAACTGGCCTTTCAGGGCGCTGTCCACCGTGGAGTTGGCGAAGATCCAGACGTCCTGCGTGGTGCCGATGATGGACGGATCCTGAAGCACCATCTGGCGGAGCTGCAGGCGTACGCCCTGCGATACCAGCCCTGCGGCGCGCTGCACCTCCTGCCGGTTCGACGGGTCGATTCCGAGGCGCTGCACGATGGCGTCCTGCGTCAGGCGCGGATAGTTGGCGCGCATCAGGGCCGAAGCGTCCTGCCCGCCGGTGCCGTCGGGGTCGATGACCTCTTGCGAGAAGGTGATCGGCAGCCGGATCTCGGTTTGCCAGAAGGCGGTATAACCCTGCGAGATGACCGTCCACAGCAACGTGCACAGGAAGATCAGGCCGATGGCGATGGCTGCGATGCCGTAGGCCTTGAAGCGGCGTTCGGCGGCGTAGCGACGCTTGATGCCGATGTCGCGGCGCGGCGGCGCCTTGCTGACGGCGCCGGCCTTGTCGATGGAAATGTCGGTCATCAGTCGTACTGCTCCCGGTATTTGCGCACGATGTAGAGGGCGACGACGTTGAGGATCAGCGTCATGACGAACAGCGTGATGCCCAAGGCAAAGGCGACGAGGCTCTGCGGCGAGGTGAAGTCGAGATCGCCCGTCAGCTGGCTGACGATCTTGATCGTCACCGTCGTCATGGCCTCGAACGGGTTGATGGTGATGTTGGCAGCGATGCCCGCCGCCAGAACCACGATCATGGTTTCGCCGATGGCGCGCGAGGCGGTCAGCAGCAACGCCGATACGATGCCCGGCAGCGCCGCCGGCAGGACCACGCGCTTGACCGTCTCGGAGCGCGTCGCTCCGAGCCCGAGCGAGCCGTCGCGCAGCGAACGTGGAACGGCGGTGATGATGTCGTCGGACAGGGACGACACGAAGGGGATCAGCATGATGCCCATCACCAGGCCCGCCGTCAGCACGCTCTGCGCCTGGATGAAGGCTGTGTAATCACCGGTCGCGAGCCCGGAAAGCTGTGCCGACAGGTCGCGCAGGAAGGGGCCGACGGTGATCAGCGCGAAGAAGCCGTAGACGATGGTGGGAATGCCGGCCAGCACTTCCAGCAGCGGCTTGACGAAGGCGCGAACGGGGTTGCTGGCATATTCGGCCATGTAGATGGCCGCGAACAGGCCCACCGGCACCGCGAACAGCATGGCCACGAAGCCGATGTAGAGCGTGCCGAGCAACAGCGGGATCAGGCCGAACTGCCCCTGCACGCTGGAGCCTGCGGCGGCGAAACGCGGCTCCCACACGGTCCCGAAGAAAAAGTCGGCCGGGGGAATGCGCGAGAAGAAATCGAGAGATTCGAACAGCATCGAGAACACGATGCCGACCGTCGTCAGGATGGCGATGGACGAGGCGAGGATAAGAAAGCCCCTCACGACGCCCTCGACCGCATTGCGCGCTTTCAGGCGCCGCTGGATGCGGGAGAGCGCGAAGACGAGGCCAGCCGCCGCGACGGCCAGAACCGCGATGCTCATGCCGAGCCGGCTGTAATCCTCGGATGCGATCTGCCGCAGCGCCAGCGGAACCATGAAATCCTGCGTCTCGGCAGCCAGCGGAATGCCGCGACGCTGCAGGAGAGGCCGCAATTCGTCGACGGTCGCGTTTTCGAGGTTCTGCTTTTCGTCGTCGGGCAGCGCGCGGATGCCCGCGGCAAGCGACCCGACCATGTTCGCCGCCAGATGCGGCGGCAAGCTGGTCTCGACCTCGGCGAGGCGGCCGGAGATGTCGTTGGCCGTCAGCACAGGCGCGAAGGCGACCCACGCGGCCAGCAGCGCGATTGCCGGAACGGCCACGAAACTGAAGACGTAGGAGCCATGATAGACGGGGCGCGAATGAAGCTTGACGCCCCCCTCGCCCGAAAGGCGCATGGCGCGGGCCCGGCCCATGAAAAATCCCGCCAATGCAATCAGCAGGACGGTTGCAACGATCGAAAGTGTGGACATCGTTTCACGCTCGTCGAAGGCCGGGGGAGCGCGCGGGCGGATTTGCGCCGCGGGCATGCGAAGACCGGGCGCCGAAGCGCCCGGCCGCTATGGCTGCATCAGCCTTCGATGGTGGTGCCGGCCGTGAACTTTTCGCGGACCGCCTCACGCTCGGCGTCCGGCGCCGGGACGAGGCCGTACTGCGCCAGCGGACCGTCCGGGCCGACCATCTGGTCGTCGAGGAAAAATTCGACGAATTCCTGCAGGCCGGGGACGACACCCACATGCGCCTTCTTGACGTAGAAGAACAGCGGGCGCGAAACCGGGTACTCGCCGGCCGAGATCGTCTCGACGCTCGGCGTCACGCCGCTGATCGTCGCAACCTTCAGGCGGTCCTGGTTCTGCTCGTAGAAGGCGAGGCCGAATACGCCGACGCTCTGCGGGTTGGCGTCGATGCGCGACAGGGTCTCGGTGTAGTCGCCGGAGATGTCGGTGGTGATGTTGCCGCCGCGAACCGAGATGCACTGGTCGTGCGCGGCCTTCTTGTCCATGCCGGAAGCCGTGAACGCCTCGAGAGCGCCGGAAGCCTCGCAACCTGCGGCCAGCAGCTTTTCGTCGAAGACTTCACGCGTACCGTGGTTTTCGGCCGGGATGAAGGCCGAGATCGGCTGGGCCGGCAGCGAGGCGTCGACGTCGGCCCAGGTGGCGGCGGTGTTGTCGACGACCTGGCCGTCCTTGACCACCTTCGCGGCCAGCGCCTTGAAGACCAGTTCCGGGGTCAGGGCGAAATCGGGGCCCGATGCGGCCGAGGCGAAGACGATGCCGTCATAGCCGAACTGCACTTCCTGTATGTCGGTCACGCCGGCATCCTGGCAGGCCTTGCGCTCGCTGTCGCTGATGGGGCGCGAGGCATTGGCGATATCGACCGTCTGAGAGCCGACGCCCTGGCAGAACTGGCGGAAGCCGCCGGACGTGCCGCCCGATTCGACGATGGGGGTCGGAAAGTCGGGATACACCTCGCCGAAGTTTTCGGCGACGATCTGCGCATAGGGCAGCACGGTAGAGGAGCCGGCGATCTGGATCTGTTCGACCGACTGGGCATGCGCCCCGGCGGACATGAAGAAAGCGGCGCCGAGCGCGAGGCTCGCTAGGGTCTTGGTCGTCACGGGTTCTACTCCTTCGGGAGTTGTCTTTGGAATTTGCCTCGACCCGCGCAACGCTGTCGCGCCGCCGTCTTCGGGTCGGCTAACCCTCTACCGGTTTGCCTTGAACCATATATGACGGTCTGGTTTCCGATTTATGACAGCGCAAAATATTGAAAAATATAAGATTATTCCACTAAGGGCGATTCTTTGTCATGGTCGGGAAGCGCATTGCGAAGGTGGAGCCCTCGCCCGGCCGCGACTGAATGAGGAGTCGCGTGTTGTGGCGCTGCAGGATATTGCGCACGATGGACAGGCCGAGGCCCGTGCCGTCCGCCTTGGCGGCCTTGCCCTCTTCGACGCGGTAGAAGCGTTCCGTCAGGCGCGGAACGTGCTCGGCAGGAATGCCTCGCCCGAAATCCTGCACGAAGGCTTCGACTGTCGATTGCATCTTCGGCGCCGGACGTATCCCCATTATGACACGTTCGCCGCCGCCGGCATATTTGATCGCGTTTTCGACGAGGTTCGAGAAGACCCGCGAAAGCTCGTCATGGCTGCCGTTGACCTCGACGGCGGTGTCGGGCACCTCGAGTTCGAGGCGCAGGCCAGCCGCGCCGGCGCGGGCCTCGAGCGCATCCCGGACCTCCTCCAGCATCCGGCAAAGGTCGACGCGCTCACCCGGGCCGAGCGCCGGGCGCGTCTCGATTCGCGACAGGGACAGAAGGTCGTCGATGAGCCTGGACATGCGGCCCGCCTGTTCGCGCATGATGGCCAGGAATTTCTCGCGCGCACCGGTATCGTTGCGCGCCGGCCCCTGAAGCGTCTCGATGAAGCCGATCAGCGAAGCCAGCGGCGTCCGCAATTCATGACTTGCATTGGCCACGAAATCGGTGCGCATCCGCTCGATCTGCCGCTCGGCGGTGCGGTCCTGCATGGTGAACAGCAAAAGCTCCGGCGCGTCGTCCGGCGCCTCGCGGATGCCCACGATCTCCACCCCGAAGGAGCGCACGCGCGGCGCCCTCTCGGCCAGTTCCACCTGCCTCGGCGTACCCGTTTCAAGCACGGCCTGTGCGGCTGACAGAAGCTCCGGCGCCCGGAACCGTATCGACAAGGGGTCGCCGACAGACATCGCACCGAACGTCGCCTGGCTCGTCGAATTGCAGAATCGGATGACGAGCGCCTTGTCCACCAGCAAAGCCGGCTCCTGCATGGCCTCCAGAACGGCTTTCATTCCGGCGTCGGGCCAGTGGGGCTGCATGCGCGGCCCGCCGACGCCGCCGGGCCTTTCCGCGCCGAGGCGCGAGGCCAGGCGGGATGCGGCGCGGGACAGGAAGGATCGGTCGTCCGCCATGGCAAGCCGGCCTTATCCGATGACGCGCATCCGCACGGCGAAGAGATCGAGGTCGGAGCCCTCGCCGCCGACGCCGGGGGCGATGGCCAGTGTGGCCGGGCTGGCGGCGTCGCCCGGCACGGCGATGTCGAAGACGAAGGCCTCTTCCTGCATGCTCGTCACGAATCGCTGCCGGTCGCAGATGCTGTTGCTGGCGAAGAGGCATCGCACGCTGAATTCCCGCGCGCGGGAATCGGGCGAGCCGGCCGTCAGCTCCACCCGCACCGTGGATCCGGCGATCTCGCCGACGAGCCCCGGCCCGACGGCCAGCATCACTTCGCTGGTCTGGCCGCTGGGAGATTGCATGCGCACCGCCTCGCGCCCATTGGCGGTGATCGCCTCGACGCGGCCGCCCTCCGGCGTCGACAGCGTCTCGATATTGCCGCCGGAAAAGACGTTGATCCACGAGATGTCGGTCGGCGAAGCCGCTTCGCCGGTCAGAGCCGCGTTGCTGCCGTCGCCCGCCGGAACGGCATCGCCCGTCTGGAAGATCGTGCTCAGGACGTAAAGTGCGATGACGAGGAAAAGCGCGACGCCGATGCCGATCAGGGTCGGCGTGGACACGAGGCCCCGGCGGGGAGGAGGCCGGTCGATGCCGGGCTCGTAGTCCGCATGCGGCTCCGGCGACCGATAGCCGGCGCGCTCGTCGTCGAAGACGTCGTCATCGCCTGCATGCGGGGGCGCCGCATCATGATCATGCCCGGCCGGCAGTGCACCGGCCTCGAAATCGTCTTCGATCCGCGAGATCGCGTCCGCCAGCGCATGGCGGCGTCGATGTGCCTCGTCCGCCGGCACGGCCTTCTCGGCAAGCATCTTCTCGAGGGCGCGCTCGGATGCCTGATAGATTGAAAGCCTGAATTCGGGGTCGGCTGCATCACCGCCGTTCAGCGCGCGCCGCAGGCTTTCTTCCAATGCACTCATTACACCTCCGCTCGGGCTTGCGGCCCTGTGCATCATGCACCACCGGCATGACACGAACCTTGTGTCTCATAGGCGGCACCGGCTTGCCAAGTCGGAACTGCCCAGGATGCAGAAGCTTTATAGGGTGCAACGCACCGCATCCAGGCGCGGCCATCCCGCCGCCCCATCCCCCATCCGATCCGCAGGGCACCGCATCATGAACGAAGCATCCAGCGACACCGTGCCCAACCGCATCGCAGACCATGGCGTGATCGGCGACATGCGCACGGCCGCTCTCGTCGCCGTAGACGGCACCATCGATTTCTTCTGCCATCCGGACTTCGACGCGCCCAGCCTGTTCTGCAGCCTCCTGCATCCGGGCGCCGGCTTCTTCAGCCTCTGTGTCGACAATGACGGGTTCGGCACGCGGCAGATCTATCTGCCCGATACCAACATCCTCCTGACGCGCTTCCTCAACGACGGGGCCATCGGAGAGGTGTCGGACTTCATGCCGACCGACGGTTCGGGGCGCATCGTACGCCGTGCGAAGGCCGTTCTCGGCGAGGTCACCTTTGCGTTGAAGATCGTACCCCGTCCGGATTACGGGCGGATCGTGCCCACGCTGGAACCCGTTGATGGCGGTTTCGCGGTATCCTGGAAGCAGGACGGCAAGGACTACCAGCTCTTTTTCTACAGCGATCGGCCGATGACGGTCGGAGAGGACAGCGCATCCGGCCGATGGACGCTGAAGGAAGGCGAAACCTTTCATGTCGTCTTCTGCCCGGGCCGTGCCGAGATGCCGAAGATCGACAAGGACTACGTCCGCGACGCCTTCCGGCAGACCAGCGAATACTGGCACACATGGGTCGCGGCGGGCCGCTATCCGGGCAACTGGCGCGAGCTCGTCGTCCGCTCGGCCCTGACGCTGAAACTCCTGACATCGCAGAAGCACGGATCCATCGCGGCGGCCGCCACTTTCGGCCTGCCGGAAGTTCTGGGCGGAGAACGCAACTGGGATTACCGCTACTGCTGGGTCCGCGATTCCGCTTTCACGCTCTATGCCTTTTCGCGGCTGAACTATTACGACGAGGCTGAAGCCTTTACCCATTTCCTGCTGGAGCGGGTGATGGAAGAACCGGAGGACGGCGGACCGGGCCTGCAGATCATGTATGCGATGGACGGCCACGACCATCTGCACGAACGCACGCTCGACCATATGGACGGCTTCGAGAACTCGCGCCCGGTCCGGATCGGCAACGAGGCCTATACCCAGCGGCAGATGGACATTTTCGGCGAGTTCATGGACGCCGTCTACATCTCCACCAAGGCGCGCGGCAAACCGACGACCAGCGCCTGGAAGAAGATGCGCCGCATGCTGGACTGGCTCGCGGCCAACTGGCACCTGCCGGACAAGGGTATCTGGGAAAGCCGTGGGGAAGACGAGGAGTATCTCTCCTCCCGCCTGATGTGCTGGGTTGCGCTGGACCGCGGGCTGCGCATCGCCCTGCGCCAGTCGCTTCCATGTGACGTCGAAACATGGCGCACGGCGCGAGACACGATCCAGCAAACCATACTGGAAGAGTTCTGGAACCCGGAGATCGGCGCCTTCACGCAGGTAAAGGGCGGCGTCGCGCTGGATGCGGTGGTGCTGTTGATGCCGCTGGTCCGGTTCATCAACCCGCGCGATCCCATGTGGGTTTCGACGCTGAAGGCGGTTCAGGAAAACCTCGTCCATGACTGCCTCGTCCATCGCTACAATCACGACGAAGCCAGCCATGACGGCCTCGAAGGACGCGAAGGCTCGTTCACGATCTGCTCGTTCTGGTATGTGGAGGCGCTGGCGCGGACTGGCCATGTCGCGGAAGCGCGGCTGCTGTTCGAGAAGCTGCACTCCTACGCCAACCACCTCGGCCTCTACGCCGAGGAATTGTCGTCCTCGGGCGATCATCTCGGCAACTTCCCACAGGGGCTGACGCATCTGTCGCTGATTTCGGCGGCGATCTGGCTGGATCGCGCCCTCAGCGACCGCAGCGTCGGCGAGCACAGGCACATACTGGAGGATCCGGATGGCATATCATGACATGCATTCGTTGACGGGGCAGTCGGCCCTGGTGACCGGCGCCTCCGCCGGCATCGGGCGTGCCGTCGCCGTTGCGCTGGCCGAGGCCGGCGCCGATGTCGCGGTAAATTACCACGGATCGCGGGACGGCGCCGAAGAGACGGTGGAAATGGTCCGTGCTCTCGGCCGCAGGGCTGTCGCCATCCGGGCCGACGTCGCCTCGCAAGCCGATGTAAAGGCCATGTTCGACACGGCTGAGCAGGCGCTCGGCCCACTCGACATCGTGGTTTCCAATGCCGGACGGCAAAAGGACGCCGCCATCGGCGACATGACGCTGGACGACTGGAACGCCGTCGTCTCGACCAACCTGACGGGCGCATTCCTGGTGGGTCGGGAAGCCATCCTGCGTTTCCGCCGAAAGGGCTTGAGGCCCGATGTCAGCCGGGCGCTCGGCAAGCTGATCTTCAACTCGTCCGTGCACGAGCGGATTCCCTGGGCGTTCCGCGTCAACTACGCGGCCTCCAAGGGCGGATTGAAACTCTTGATGGAATCCCTCGCCCAGGAAGTTTCGCAGGAGCGGATCCGCGTCAATTCCGTCGGACCGGGCGCCATCGCCACCGACATCAACCGTGCCGAACGCGACAAGGATGGTGGTGAAGAGGCGATGTTGAAGCTGATCCCCTACAAGCGGATCGGCGATCCGGAAGACGTCGGACGCGCCACCGCCTGGCTGGCGTCCGACGCCTCCGATTATGTCGTCGGCCACACCCTGTTCGTCGACGGCGGCATGACGCTGTATCCCGAGTTCCGGGGCGGCGGCTGACCGGCCGGCCCCGGAAGCGGTTTCAGGAAAGACAGCTTAGTAGCTGTCTTCCTCCTCGTCTTCCTTGGGCGCATTGCGCATCGAGCTGAGCTTGGCGAAGACGGCGGCAGCGTCCAGCTCCTCGCTTTCGGCGCCGGAGCGGCCATCCTGGTATTCCTGCGTCTGGGCGGCGGCCAGCAGACGCTCTTCCTCGTCCTGCTCGGGCCGGGGCAGCCCACGCGATGCCTTCTCCACCTCGAGATCGAGGTCGATCTGCGAGCAAAGGCCCAGCGTCACGGGGTCCATCGGCTGCAGATTGGCGGAGTTCCAGTGGGTGCGCTCGCGGATCTGTTCGATCGTGTGCTTCGTCGTTCCGACAAGGCGGGAAATCTGCGCGTCCTTCAATTCGGGATGGTTGCGCACCAGCCACAGGATGGCATTGGGACGGTCCTGCCGCTTGGAGACGGGCGTGTAGCGCGGCCCCTTCTTCTTGGCCTCCGGCACGCGCACCTTCGGCGGCGCCAGCTTCAGCCGGTAATTCTCGTCGCCTTCGGCGCGCTTGATCTCCTCGCGGGTCAGCTGGCCGGTGATGATCGGGTCCATGCCCTTGATGCCCTGCGCCGACTCGCCATCCGCGATCGCCTTGATCTCGAGCGGATGCATCTTGCAGAATTCGGCGATCTGGTCGAACGACAGGGCGGTGTTGTCCACCAGCCAGACTGCGGTCGCCTTTGGCATCAGAAGCTGCTGGGCCATGGGGTAAAGGTCTCCTGTTCGCCCGCTCGTCCGAGCGGGCCGTGGTCAAGCGCCACATGTAGGGAAATTCGGGCGTAGTATAGGCATGAGGCAGCCGCTCCGCAAGGAAGCGTCGGCGAATTCGGCTGCATCCGTCACAGATCGGCGTGCCGCGCCGTGGTCAGCACGATCTTGCCGAAATGGTCGGCATCGATGGCGCGGTGCGCTTGTGCCGCCTCTTCCAGCGGAAAGGTCCGGTCGATGACGGGGCGCACCCTTCCCTCTTCCACCAGCGGCCAGACATGCGTCTCGATAGCCTGGGCGATGCCGGCCTTGAAGGCCGCGTCGCGCGCCCGCAGCGTCGACCCCGTTACCGTGATGCGCTTGGCCATCAGAAGCCCGATATCCAGTTCGGCCTTCTGCCCTCGCAGGAAGGCGATCTGGACGATCCGCGCGTCGGCGGCTGCCGCCCTGAGATTGCGCGCCAGATAGTCGCCGCCCACCATGTCCAGGATGACGTCGGCCCCGCGCCCGCCGGTCGCTTCGCGCACGATTTCGACGAAATCCTCGGTGTGGTAGTCCACCGCCCTGTCGGCGCCGAGCTCCACCAGCCGCGCGCATTTTTCGGCGCTGCCGGCCGTCGCCACCACGCGCGCGTTGCGGGCGCGCGCCAATTGTATGGCGGTCGTGCCGATGCCGGAGGCGCCGCCATGCACGAGCAGGGTTTCCCCGGCCATCAGGCCGCCGCGCTCGATGACGTTGTGCCAGACGGTGAAGAAGGTTTCCGGCATCGCTGCCGCCTCGACCATGGAGACGCCGGCCGGCACGGGCAGGACCGAGCCGGCCGGGGCCACGGCAAATTCGGCGTAACCGCCGCCCGGCAGAAGCGCCATGACCGGTTCGCCGACAGCGTGGCCGTCGACGCCCTCGCCGAGCTCCGCGACGGTGCCGGCCACTTCCAGGCCCGGCCAGGCGGGCGCGCCGTTCGGCGGCGGATAGGCACCCTTGCGTTGCAGCACATCGGGCCGGTTCACCCCGGCCGCCTGAACTTCGATCAGGATTTCGCCCTGGCCCGGCCGGGGCCGCGCAACCGTTGCTGCCTTCAGAACCTCCGGGCCACCGAATCCATCCAGAACGACCGCCGTCATCTCCGCCACGAACGCCACCTTCCCATCTTGTCCACAGAAGCTTAACGTGAATTAACCAAGGACATAGTCCATCCTTGCCTTATGGACAGCATCGCCGCACTTTCCCGGCCAGGTCGATGGCGATTCCGCCAGGCGGCTGCAACTTTCAACACGAGTCCGCCGTTTTCGACACCATGAACACTGGCTTCCACGACGACCGTTCTGTCCAAGGCCCGATCCGGCTTGCGGAGCGGCATGCCTGCGGTCAATCCTTTCAAAGCCTGTTTCGCGAAGGCATGGCTCTCGTGGACGAAACGGCAACCTATCTCGACGGGGAAGGTCGCCGCGACAGCGAGCGGCTGGATCGCTCCGGTTCCACCCTGTATGCCGCCGAGTCCATGCGCCTCACGACGCGGCTGATGCATCTGGCCTCCTGGTTGCTGCTGCAGCGTGCGGCCATCCAGGGCGAGATGTCGGCCGAGCAGGTGGCGGCAGAGAAGGCGAAGGTGCGCCTGGACGGCACCTCTGCGGCACAGGATTCGGCAAACTTTTCGGAACTGCCGGAGACATTCCTGCATCTGGTACGCCGCGCCGACCGGCTCGAAGACAGGGTCCGCCGGCTCGACGCCGGCCTGACAGGGCGCACGCCGCTGCGCGAGGCGCCCCGCAACGCCGTTGCCGAGCAGATCGACCTCTTGAAGACCGCCTTCTCCTTTTGATGGCGGCGCCGCCGCAACCAGACGCGCGGCCCGCGACGAAACTTCGAAACGCAATGAAAAAGGCCCGGCGCTTTCGCACCGGGCCTTTTCAATTCGACGATGCACCGTGCTTAGATGCCGAGGCCTTCGTAGCGCTTCTTGAAGCGCGAGACGCGGCCGCCGCGATCCATCAGCTGCTGGTTGCCACCGGTCCAGGCCGGGTGGCTGGTCGGGTCGATGTCGAGGTTCAGCTTGTCGCCCTCACGGCCATAGGTGGAGCGGGTCTGGTACTCGGTACCATTGGTCATCACCACGGTAATGGTGTGGTAATCGGGATGAATCTTGGCTTTCATGCTTCCTGATCCTTTAGGCGTCGGCAGCGCGTGATGACCTGTTGCCACCCGGTGGCGCCAAAAGGCCGGCTCCCGAAGAACCATCGCGCAAATGCTTCCAAATTCGAGGGTGAGCCTATACATCAGCGGCCCATGGGGCACAAGGGTCAGATACAGGAGAGTTGAGCTTGGCCGAAACATCCGTTGCGCCGGGAGGGGCCAAACGTCGAAACCTGCGCCCGCTGCGCAAGCTGCTGCCCTACCTGGCCGCCAATCGCGGGCTTGTTGCCGGCGCGATCGTCTTCCTGGCCCTCGCCTCGCTGACCACCCTGTCCCTGCCGCTGGCCGTGCGCCGCGTCATCGACCTCGGCTTCGATACGCCGGACACCCGCTTCGTCGACACCTATTTCGCGATGCTCGTCGTGCTGGCCGGCTTGCTGGCCGTGGCCAGCGCCGGCCGCTATTACTTCGTCGTGACGCTGGGCGAGCGCGTCGTCGCCGGCCTGCGCAAGGATGTCTTCGCACAGGTGACCCGCCTTTCGCAGGATTTCTACGACAGGACGATGTCCGGCGAGATCGTCTCGCGACTCACTGCCGACACGACGCAGGTCAAATCCGCGGTCGGCTCGACCGCGTCGCTGGCCTTGCGCAACGCCATCCTCGTCACGGGCTCGCTGGCGATGATGGTGTTCACGGCGCCGGCGCTGTCCTTCATCGTCATCGCGGTCATCCCCGTCATCGTGGTTCCGTTGATCGCCATCGGCCGCTCCGTGCGGCGCAAGTCCCGGGCGGCGCAGGATACGCTGGCGCATGCCAGCGCCTACGCCACCGAGGCGATCGGCGCGATGCGCACGGTACAGGCCTTCACCGCCGAGGATATGGCGACGGGGCGTTACACGCGCGCGGTGGACGATGCCTTCGAGGCCGCGCGCGGCACCATCAAGGCGCGCGCCTTCCTGACCGCCTTCGCCATCTTCCTCGTCTTCTCGTCCATCGTGGCGGTTCTCTGGATCGGCTCGCAGCAGGTCATCACCGGCGACATGACCGCCGGCACGCTGGGCCAGTTCATTCTCTACGCCGTCTTCGCGGCCAGCGCTCTCGGGCAGTTGTCCGAGGTCTGGGGCGATCTTGCGCTGGCCGCGGGCGCCACGGAACGCCTGACCGAACTGCTCGTCGAGGAGCCGTCGGTGCCGCAGCCCGTTCCGGCGCTGCCCATGCCGCAGCCGGCACGCGGCGCCATCGCCTTCCACGATGTCGGCTTCGCCTATCCCGCGGGGGGCATGCCGGCGGTATCCGGCCTTTCCTTCACGGTCCGTCCGGGCGAGACGGTCGCCATCGTCGGGCCTTCCGGAGCCGGCAAATCCACCGTCTTCTCGCTCATCGAGCGGTTCTACGATCCGACATCCGGCCGCATCGAGATGGATGGCTGCGATATCCGGTCGGTAAGCCTCGACGCGCTCAGGCGTCGCATCGCGCTGGTGCCGCAGGACGTCGCGGCCTTCGCCGCCAGCATCGCCGACAACATCGCCTTCGGCCGGGCCGACGCCACGCGCGACGAGATCGAGGCGGCGGCGCGCTCGGCCATGGCGGATGGCTTCATCCGGGATCTGCCGCAGGGCTACGATACACCGGTCGGAGAGCGGGGGGTGACACTGTCGGGCGGCCAGCGGCAACGGCTGGCCATCGCGCGCGCCATCCTGCGCGACGCGCCCGTGCTTCTCCTGGACGAGGCGACGTCCGCGCTCGACTCGCAAAGCGAGCGGGCCGTCCAGGAAGGGCTGGAAACCCTGATGCAGGGACGCACCACGCTTGTCATCGCGCATCGCCTCGCCACCGTCCTGAAGGCCGATCGCATCCTGGTCATGTCCGGCGGTCGTATCATCGAGGAAGGCACCCATGCCAGTCTGGCCGCTTCCGGCGGCCTCTATTCGGAGCTTGCGCGCATGCAGTTCCGCGATGCGACGGAACGGTCGTTTCGTGGCGCTGCCGAGTAGCGAAACCGAATGTCCGGGGCTTGCCGTCTGAATGCCGCAGTCTTGGATAGTATGCCCGTCGGATACGAACGACAGGGTGACATGGCGGTTTCGACCAAGCCTCTCCGTTTCTGCTTGCTCATGGCCTCGCTGGCGCTCGCCGCGCCGGTGCGTGCCGCCGACTCGACGGCCGTCGCACGGTGCGAAGCCGGGGTGACGGCCGCCATCCAGAACCCGGCCAGCTACCGGCGGGGCGAGGTGGAAAACCAGCGCGAGCCCGGATCGCAGAACTATGTGATGGTCGTGCATTTCGAGGCGGCGAACATCTACGGCGAGCCGATCGCGGCCAAGGCCTATTGCTTCTTCCGGCAGGTGCCCCCTTCCCCGCGCGAGAAGGAAAGCTGCCCGGATTGCCAGGTCTACGTGCTCGACGGGCTCAGCATCGCGGGTGCTTTCCGACCCGGCGACACCGAAGAGCCCAGGATCGTGTCCGGCGGGTCCTGATGCCGGTCAGGGCGCCCGCTTGCCCCTGCCCGAGCCGCCGGGCTTGTTGCCGCCGCCATCCTGCTTGTTGACGGTCGCCCAGGCGCGGCGTTCCCGCGGATCAGCCCTGCCGCCCCGCCTGCCCCATGCGGCGGGCGGTTATGCGTTCGGCCAGCGAAAAGAGGTCCGACAGAAGCACCGCAAGCACCGCGACGATGAGCCCGCCCTGCACGATATAGGCGAGGTTGTTGGACAAAAGCCCGGCGATGATGACCTCGCCCAGCGTCCGCGCCGCCACCGTGGATCCGATGGTCGCCGTGGCCAGACCGATGATCACCGAAAGCCGGATGCCCGCCAGGATGACGGGCAGCGCCAAAGGCAGTTCCACCCGCCACAGCCGCTGCCAGTTGGTCATGCCGGTGCCGCGCGCCGCCTCCACCACGGCGGGCGGCAGGCCTGTAAGTCCCGTCATCGCATTCTCGAAGATCGGCAGCAACCCGTAGAGAAACAGCGCTATCAGCGTCGGCGCCTCGCCGAAACCCACCGCCGGCACCGCCAGCGCCAGCACCGCGACCGGCGGAAAGGTCTGGCCGATATTCACCACGCTGCGCGACAGCGGCAGGAATTCCCGCCCGCCCGGCCGCGTCACCAGGATGGCCAGCGACAGGGCGACGATCGTCGCCGCCAGGGTCGCGATGGCGACGGTCCTCAGGTGCAGGACCGTCAGCTCCATGAGGCTGCCCTGCGCGTAGATCGCCGGGGCGTTATTCTGCGTCAGCGGACGCAGTAGCGGCGCGAAGGCTTCCGGCCGCAACAGGAAAGCCGCCAGCAATCCCAGCAGGCAGACGCGCCAGAGAATGGAGGCAAGGCGCCTCATGCCGGACGCGCCGCCTCCGCGATCAGCCGCGCGCGCCGGATGATCCCCAGCGTCGCGCCGCCGCTGTCGGCCACCGGCGCAACGTCGCGACCCGACCACAGAAGCTCGGCCAGCGCATCCCTGCGGCTGGCGTCGCGCGCGATGGGGGCGCCGCTGGCCTCTCCCTGCTCCACGAGGTCGCCGACCCCGCTGAGCGACAGGTAGCGGAAGGGCCTGTCGCCGGTTCCAATGAGCCTGTCGACGAACATGTCCGCCGGCCTGGACAGGATTTCCTTGGGCGATGCGTACTGGATCACCTTGCCGCCATCCATCACGGCTATGTTGTCGCCCAGGTGGATGGCCTCCTCCATGTCGTGCGTCACGAAGACGATCGTGGTTCCGAAGCGCTTCTGGATCGCCATCAGGTCGGCCTGGGCCTTGGTGCGGATGATCGGGTCGAGCGCCCCGAAGGGCTCGTCCATCAACAGGATGTTCGGTTCCGCCGCCAACGCCCGCGCCACGCCGACGCGCTGCTGCTGCCCGCCGGACAGCTCATGCGGGTAGCGGCCGGCGTAATCGGAAGGATCGAGCTGGAACAGGTCGAGCAGTTCGGACACGCGCGCCGCGATCCGCTCCTTGTCCCAGCCGATCAGGTTGGGCACCGTCGCGATGTTTTCGGCAACGGTGCGATGCGGGAACAGGCCATGGTTCTGAATCACGTAGCCGATGCGCCGGCGCAATTCGTGCGGCGGCAGGGAGCGGTTGTCCTCGCCGTCGATCAGCACGGCCCCGTCCGTCGGCTCCGTCATGCGGTTGATCATCCGCATCAGGGTCGTCTTGCCGGAACCGGACGTGCCCACGATGGCCGTTACGCTGTGCGGTTGCATCGTGAAGGAGACGTCGTCCACCACGGCGACGTCGCCATAGCGCTTGGTGAGGCTGCGAAGCTCGATCATGCCCGTGCTCCCGGTCTTTGGTGGCTGGATGCCTCCACGGCGGCATCCAGGATGATGGCGGCGCTGAAGGCCATGACCACGGTGGGCAGCGCGCCCAGGAGAACCAGATCCATTGCCGTCTGGCCGATGCCCTGGAACACGAAGACGCCGAGCCCGCCGCCGCCGATCAGCGCGGCGATGGTGGCAAGGCCGATATTCTGCACCAGCACGATGCGGATGCCCGTCAGGATAACGGGAAAAGCGAGCGGAAGCTCCACGCCGAACAGGCGCTGCCTGTCCGTCATGCCGACCCCGCGGGCCGCGTCGTCGGCATCGGCCGGTATGCTGGCAAGGCCCACCACGGTATTGGCCACGACCGGCAGCAGCGAATAGAGGAACAGGGCCACGAAGGCCGGCGCCACGCCGATGCCGCGAATGCCGATGGCGTTGGCCAGCGGCACGTTGGCCGCCAGCCAGCCCAGCGGCGCGATGAGAAGGCCGAACAGCGCTATCGACGGAATGGTCTGCACGACGTTCAGGCCGTTCAGGATCGGGGCGCGGATGGCGGCGATACGATGACAGGCGATACCGAGCGGAATGCCGACGACGACCGATGCGACGAGCGACCCCAGCGCCAGCACCAGGTGACGGCCCAGTTCCCGCCAGAACGAATCGGCGCGGCTGCCATATTCACGCATCAGCGACAGTCCATCCCACCGCCCGGACCACAGCACCAGCGCCAGCACCCCGAGTGCGCCGGCAAGGATCATCACGCGGATAAGCGGCGGGGGCTTCAGGCGCGCCAGCGCGTCGGTGGCCAGCAGGGCATAGGCGAACAGCAGCACCCAGAACCCCGAAGCCGGCGACACGCGTGCGAAGCCGTTTTCCGGCGGCGTCAGGTGGGCGGGAGCCATTCCGATCGCCAGGACAAGGGCAAGTAGGGCGATGAGGCTGCCGACAAGGCGCGGCACCGGCCCGGTGCGCAGCAGCGCCAGGGCGCCGACGCCCAAAAGGATGGCAAGGGTTATCGCCGACGGCGTCGGCGGAAGTGCGTCGAGCAGCGTGCGGCCTTCGCCGGCGACGATGCGGTTGGCCCGGAAGGTAGCGAAGGGCAGCGCGAACAGTGCCGCCGACGCCATCGCGGCGATGACGAGTCCGAGCTTGTCGAGCCTGTGCACCCTTCAGCCCTGCCCCGTCCGGCTACTTCATCAGTCCCTTGGAGGTCAGATAGTCTTCGGCAACGGCGCGGGCGGGTTCGCCGCCCAGTTGCACGCGGCCATTCAACTCCTGCAGCGTCGTCAGGTCGAGGCTGGCGAAGATCGGCTGCAGGATCTCGGCTATGTCCGGATGCTCCTGCAATACGGCCTCGCGGATGATCGGCGCGGGCTGGTAGACCGGCTGCACGCCCTTGTCGTCGTCCATCACCTTCAGGCCGGACGGGGCTATGCCGCCATCGGTGCCGTAGACCATGGCCGCATTGACCCCGTTGGTGCCCTGCGCGGCGGCCGCGATGGTGGCGGCCGTATCGCCGCCCGAGAGGGTCAGCAGTTGATCGGGCGTCAGGGTGAACCCGTAGGTTGCCTGGAAGGCCGGCAAGGCCGCCGCCGAATTGACGAACTCGGACGATGCCGCAAGCTTGACGTCGCCGCCGCCGGCAACCCAGGCGCCGAACTCGGTCAGCGTATTCAGGGAATTCTCTTCGGCAACCGGGCCCGCCACCGCGATGCCCCAGGTGTTGTTGGCCGGCGACGGGGCGAGCCAGACGATCTTGTTGGCGTCGTAGTCGAGCTGCCTGGCGGCCTCGTAGGCTTTCGCGGCGTCCTTCCACGTATCGGCCTCGCCTTCCTTGTTGAAGAAGAAGGCGGCATTGCCCGTATATTCCGGATAGATGTCGATCTCGCCGGCGACGATCGCCTGCCGCACCACCGGCGTGCCGCCCAGCTGGATACGATCGGTCGTCTCGATGCCGGCATTCTGCAACGCCAGCAGGATCATGTTGCCGAGTACGCCACCCTCGGTATCGATCTTGGAGGAAACGACCACCGGCGCTGCGAGCGCCGGGCCGGCCGCAACGCTTGCGGCCAATGCCGCTGCGATAAGAATGGAACGCATTTATCTGACCCCTTGCGGCTTGCCTTTCGGGGAAACTAGGTCCGCGGCGGCGATAGGGAATGGCTGGCGCCACTCCCTTCTAGGACGGTTCCGGAAAACTGTCGCGGATCTGACGCGCCACGGCGTCGTCCGCGTCCAGCCGCTGCAGCAAGGACTGCAGTTCCGGCTCCAGCACCATGAGGGCCGCCTGGGACGGCGTCACCCAAACCTGCCTGCGCTGCCCCTTTTCCTTCCAGGTCGGTCGCCGCCCGGCAACGATGAGCAGGTAGACGTCGACGACCGCAAAGGCGAAGGCGCGCTTGCCGCGTTTCCAGTACTGGAAACTGTCATAGGGCTTCTTGATCGTCTTGCCGACGACGCCCGCCTCCTCGATCGCCTCGATGGCCGCTGCGCGCGCCGGCGTCTTGCCCTTCATCAAATTGCCCTTGGGCAGCACCCAGCGCCGTGTCTCGCGGGACGTGATCAGCAGGACGAGCAGATTGCCGTCCTCGTCCACCCGCACGGGCAGCGCCGCCACCTGCCGCTTCTCTCCCTTGCGCACGCGGCGTGACTTTTTGTCACCCATCGCGACCGTCTTTCCCCGGCTCCAGCGGAATGATCACCAGCTCTCCATGGCGCACGCTGCGCTCGGCGATGACGTGGTCGGCAAAGTGGCGCACGGCCCGCACCTCGCCCCGTAGAACCGACAGCTCCATGCAGGTGTCGTGATCCAGATGCACGTGCAGGGACGCGACGGACAGGTCGTGATGGTCGTGATAGGCATTGGTGAGCCGCCGCGACAGCTCCCGCGCATTGTGATCGTAGACGTAGACGAGGGCGCCCATGCACGCGCCGGTTTCCGGCCCGTCCACCTTGGCGTCGCGCAGCCCCGCACGCACCAGATCGCGCACCGCCTCGGACCGGTTCTGGTAGTTCCGCTCGTCCATGATGCGGTCCAGCTCGTCCATCAGATCGTCGTCGAGCGTCACCGTAACGCGCTGCATGTCCACTCCCTCGCGCATTCGCGCGTATGATGTTTTTATATAGACCTCATACTGAGCCGATCCTATTGTCTCGGCGATTCGGCCAGGTCGGGGTATGGTTCATGCGTTTTGCCGCTTTTCTTGGGTTGGTTGCAATCTGTTGCGGGATACTATCCGCTCCAGCGGGCGCCGCCCCGCGCGACACTCTCGTTCTTGCCATCGGCGGCGAGCCCGAAACCGGCTTCGACCCGGTACTGGGCTGGGGCGCCTACGGACACCCCCTGTTCCAGTCTACATTGCTCCGCCGCGATGCGAAGCTTGCCAGCCGGCCGGACCTTGCGACGCGCTGGTCGTTGTCCGACGACCGGCTGACCTGGACGGTCGCCATCCGCCCGGACGCCCGCTTTTCGGACGATACGCCGCTGACCGCCAGCGACGTCGCCTTCACCTTCAACACGGCGCGGGATGCCGCAGGCGCGCTCGACCTCACCATGCTGGAGGCGGCGACGGCGCAAGATGCCACTACGGTCACGTTTCGCCTGCGCAAGCCGGCCATTACCTTCACCGAGTTCTTCCACACGCTCGGCATCGTGCCCGCGGCATCCTACGGTCCGGGCTACGCGCGGCGGCCGGTCGGATCCGGTCCTTACCGGCTCGTCTCATGGAGCGAAGGCGAGCAGCTCATCGTCGAGCGCAATCCGCTCTATTACGGCGAGGCGCCGGCCTTCCGGCAACTGACCTTCCTGTTCACCGGCGAGGATGGCGCGCTCGCCGCCGCCCGTGCGAGGGCGGTGGACATGGCGGCGGTGCCGGGCATGCTCGCCGGCATCGTGCCGGAAGGCTTCCGCCGCAGGGAGGTCCGTTCCGTGGACAACCGCGGCATCAGCCTGCCGACGCAGGTTCCCGGCAGGACCACACGGAACGGGCTGCCCATCGGCAACGCCGTAACGGCCGATGGCGCAATCCGCCGCGCCATCGACATCGGTATCGACCGGCACCTTCTGACGGAGGTGGCTTTGGGCGGCTTCGGCAGCCCGGCGACCGGTCCGGCCGACGGGCTGCCCTGGGGCAATGCCGACGAAGCCGCCATCCACGATCCGCAAGCCGCCGTGCGTCTGCTGGAACAGGCCGGCTGGCAGGCTGGCGCGGACGGCATACGGGTCAGGGACGGGCTGCGCGCCAGCGTCCCCCTGTACTATCCCGCCGGGGACGGCACCAGGCAGATCCTGGCCGAAACGGTCGCCACCCTTGTCCGGCCGCTTGGCATCGAGATGCGACCGCAGGGCGCGCCGTGGTCGGCGATCCGCCGCATCATGCATTCGGAGCCGGTGATGTTCGGCTTCGGCAGCCACTCGCCCTTCGAAGTCTACAGCCTCTACCATTCCTCGCTGGCCGGGCGCGGCTACATGAACCCGACCTTCTACGCCAATGCCGCCGTCGACGGGCATCTCGATGCGGCCGAGGCCGCCGCCAGCATGGAGGCATCCTATCCCCACTGGCGCGCCGCCGCGTTCGATGGCGCGACCGGCTACGGCTCGCGCGGCGATGCCGCCTATGCCTGGCTGGTCAACCTTACCCATGTCTATCTGGTCGGCGCATGCCTCGACATCGGCGAAACGCAGATCGAGCCGCATGGCCATGGCTGGCCGGTTACGGCAGGCATCGCGGGTTGGCGCTGGACGTGCGACTGATCCGCTCTCTCGTATCGGCGCTGGCAAGGCTGGCGGCGCTTCTGGCCTTCGTGGCCCTCTGCGCTTTCCTGCTGGTCAAGCTGTCGCCTGTCGATCCCGTGGATGCCTATCTCGGGCCCGCCATCGCGCGCGTCGGCGAGGCGCAGCGCGCCGCCATCGCCGCGGCGTGGGGGCTGGATCGCCCCTGGCCTGAACAATTCCTGCTGTGGCTCGGCAATCTCCTGTCGGGCGATGCCGGCTACAGCCTCTCCTACAACGCCCCGGTCGCCGAGGTCATCGCCGCAAGGGCGGGGCCGAGCCTTGCCCTTGCGGGGACGAGCTGGCTGCTTTCGAGCCTTGCAGGCTTCACGCTCGGCATCCTGGCGGGCGTCTACGAGGATACGGTACTGGACCGTGTCGTGCGCTTCTGGTGTTTCATCCTTGCATCCACGCCCACCTTCTGGCTGGCGATCCTGATGCTCACCGTTTTCTCGGTCGGCCTCGGCTGGGCGCCATTGTGCTGCGCCGGCCCCATCGGCGTGCGCCCGCAGGATGTGTCGCCGATGCAGGCCCTGTTGCACCTGGCTTTGCCGCTCGTCACCCTGACCTTGTTCGGCGTTGCGCAGATCGCCCTCCATACGCGCGCCAAGGCCGTTCTCGTCATGCGGTCCGATCATGTCCGCTTCGCCCTTGCGCAGGGGGCGGGCCGGGTCGACGTCGCCCTGCGCCACGTGGCCCGCAACGCGGCCTTGCCCGGCATCGCGCTCATGCTCGCATCCATCGGGGAGCTGTTCGGCGGCGCGATGCTGGCCGAGCAGGTCTTCGCCTATCCCGGCCTCGGCCGGGCAGCGGTGGACGCCGGCCTGCAAGGCGACGTCCCGCTACTGCTGGCGATCACGCTCCTGACCGCGCTCGTCGTCGGGCTGGGCGGCATGGCCGCGCGTCTGGTGGCCAGGGCGGTGGATCCGCGCCTTCGCGATGCGGAGGCCGTCTTCGCCCCATGACCGGATCCAGGATCGCCCGCCATTGGCCTCTCGCCCTGCCGGTGCTGGCCCTCACCGCGCTGGCGGCGTCCGGCGACGCCGGGCCGATGCCCGATTTCGCGCGCCGTCTGATGCCGCCATCCCTGGAGGCGCCCTTCGGCACCGACGCGCTCGGCCGCGACCTGTTCGGGCGCAGCCTGGCCGGGCTTTCCCTCAGCCTGCACATCGGGCTTGCCGCATCGCTCGCCTCCACCGCCATCGCCCTCGGCCTGACGATGGCGGCAAGCCTGCACAGGATGGCCGGCGGGCTCGTCTCCTTCGTCACCGATGCGGTGCTGAGCCTTCCGCACCTGGTGCTGCTGGTGCTGATCGCCTTCGCAATGGGCGGTGGTGCGCAAGCCGTCGTCGTGGCGGTGGCCCTTTCCCATTGGCCAAGGCTGACGCGGCTGCTGCGCCTGGAGCTGGAGCAGGTCCTGTCATCGGACTTCGTCGCCGCATCCAGAGCATTCGGCCGCTCGCGTCTGCATGTGGCCGCACGGCACGTTCTGCCGCATCTGCTGCCGCAACTGGCGGTCGGAGCCGTCCTGATGCTGCCGCACGCCATTCTGCACGAGGCCGCCCTCACCTTTCTGGGCTTCGGGCTGGAGCCGACACGCCCCGCCCTCGGCATCCTCATGTCCGAGGCGATGCGAACCCTGAGTGCCGGCTATTGGTGGCTCGGGCTGTTTCCGGGCCTCGTGCTGGTGACCACGGTGCTGATGGTGGAGCGTGTCGGAGCCCGCCTGCAGCGACATCTCACACCCATGCCGGAGGCGGCCCGATGATGAAGGCGCAGGATCTGGCGATCGACGTCGACGGACGCCGCCTCGTATCCGACGTCTCCTTTACGCTCGAGCGGGGGCAGATCCTGGCGCTGGCCGGTGCGTCCGGTATCGGCAAGTCGCTGATCGCGGCTGCGCTCCTGGGTATGCTGCCGGGGGGCGGGCGACGCGGCGGAACGCTGCTCCTCGATGGCGAGACGATGACCGACGCGCGGTTGCGCGCCGCCAGGGGACGGCGGATCGCCCTGGCGCCGCAACCACTGTCGAGCCTGGACCCCTCCGCACGGATCGACGACCAGTTCCGCTGGGCGGCGCGGCGCGCCGGCCTGTCCGGGGCGGCCTGCAAGGCGGCGCCGGCCGCGGCGCTGGCACGGCTCGGCCTGCCGGAACGGACATCGAGCCTCTACCCGCACCATCTGTCCGGCGGCATGGCGCGCCGGATCCTGCTGGGCATCGCCACCGTCGGCCGTCCGCAAGTCCTGATCGTGGACGAGCCGACCAGCGGCCTCGACCGGGCCGCCATCGACCATGTCGCCGGCGACCTCAGCCGCCTTGCGTCGGACGGGTGCGCCCTCCTCGTCATCACGCACGATCTCGTCTTCGCAAGCGGCCTCGCCGACAGGATCGCCGTCCTGTCGCCCGACCGATTCGCCGCGCCGATGCCCGCCTCGGCCTTCGTGGCGGACGGCGCAGATATCCCCGATGCGCAGGCACGCCGCCTGTGGCGCGCAACACCGGCAAACGGGATGACGGTCGATGCTTGAGGCGCACGCCATCACGGCATCGCGCAGGGGCGCAACCCTGTTCGAGGGTTTCGACCTGACCATCCGGCCGGGCGAGATCGTCGGCCTGGCCGGTCCGTCCGGCTGTGGCAAATCCACCCTGGGGCGCATCCTTGCAGGATTGCTGCGCCCGGCCGCAGGAGCCGTCCATATCGATGGCCGTCCTTTACCTGCGCGCGGCCTCAGCCCCATCCAGTATGTGGCCCAGCACGCGCTCGGCGCGGTCAACCCGGCATGGCGCATACAGCGCATCCTGGCCGAGGCGCACCGGCCGTCGGCGGAATTGCTGGGCCGCTTCGGCGTCGACCCGGATTGGGCCGGCCGCTATCCGCAATCGCTGTCCGGCGGGCAGTTGCAGCGGGTGGTGCTTGTGCGGGCATTGGCGCCCGCCGTGCGCTTTCTCGTGCTGGACGAGGCGACGGCCTCGCTGGACGCCGTCGCACAGGCGCATGTGTGGCGCGGCCTGCAATCCCTCTGCGCCGATTGGGGAACGGGCATATTGGCGATCAGCCATGACGAAGCCCTTCTCGGCCATGTCGCGGCGCATACGGTGCGCCTGCCCCTTACGCACTTCCGGTGATGCGTACCGCCTTGGCCACCAGATCGGGCAGCGTCTTGGCGGCCAGCTTGACCTTGAGCGACGAGCAGGCATTGGCCACCGTCTTGTAGCTGATGCTGAGCCCTTCCGCGATCTCGGCGTAGGAGCGGCCCGCCGCCAGCAGCCCCAGGATCTCGAGTTCGCGGTCGGTCAGCCTGTCGCGGTCGGAACTGCCGGAGGGCCGGTTCAGGAAGGCCACGCGGGCGGCCATGTCCGGGGGCAGATAGGGCTTGCCCTGCCGCACCGTATCGAAGGCCTCGCCGATCGTGTCGGGGCTGGCATCCTTCTGCACATAGCCCGTCGCGCCAAGGTTGAGCGCACGCCGGACGATGACGGGATCGTCATGCATGGAGAAGATCAGGATGGGCGTGCGCCCGTCGCGCGAGCGGAACCGCTTGATGAAGGCGAACCCGCCGAACATGTTGGGCCCGAAGGACAGGTCGAGAAGGATCACGTCCGGGTTCAAACGCCTGTAGGCACGGAACCCCTCCAGGGGCGACAACGCGCCGAACACCTCGCTGGCCCCGTAATCGGTGATGGTCTGTCGGCATCCCTGGAACACGACGGGATGATCGTCGATGACGAGCGCGCGCGTCATGGCCGCGCCCCCCGCGCCGCGCCGTCGCCGGCCGCGCGGACCGGAATGGCGATCCGGCAGATCGTCTGTCCGCCGCTTACGGCCGGCGCCGTCGCAAAGCCGCCCAGGGCCTCCACCCGTTCCGCGATACCGATCAATCCGTAACCCTCCCTGTTCGATGCGACGGGCATCGTCCCGTCATTGGCAACCGTCGCCTCCAGCACCGCGTCGCAGGACGCATCTCCGGGTCGCAGCGCGATCGCCACCTCCACGCGCCCGGCCTTGCCATGCTTCAGCGCATTGAGAACGCTTTCCTGCACGAAGCGATAGACGGTCAGGTCCACCACCTCGCCGAAAGTGGCGTCCGCCGTTTCCGTCCGGCACGCGAAATGCGTGTCGGGCGACGACCGGCGAAACGAATCCACCGCGCCCTCCACCGTGTCGCGAAGGGGCACGCCACCGACCGCCATCGGCCTCAGGCCCGCCAGAAGCCGCCGCGTCGCGGATTGCAGCGTCGCGACTTCGTCTTCCAGCATGTGCAGCGGCTCTTCCAGCCCTCCGCCGTCCTCGGCGCGTGCAGCCTTGCGCTTCAGCATGGCCACGGCCGCCCGCAGGCTGAAAAGATGCGGCCCCAACTCGTCATGGAGATCGTTGGCCAGGGCTCGGCGTTCGGCCTCGTGGGCGTCCAGCAGACGGCGAGCCAGATTGCGGTTGAGGCGCTTTTCCTCCGAAAGGTGGCTCGCAAGATCGTTGAAGCCGCCCGTGACACGGTCGAACTCGGCGAAATCGGCCCGATCCAGCCGCGTATCCAGGGCGCCTTCGCGCAACCGGTCCAGCGCATCCTCGATGCGGCGCAGCCGCGCGAAGACAAGGCTGACCAGCAGCATCGACAGGAGCGACAGGATCGCCCCGTAGAGGATGGTGACGGGCAGGATGAAGCTGAAATCCTGCCAGACCTCGGCGATCTCGTCCGCGTCGTTGGCCGACAGCATCAGGGTGGCCGTCGATCCATCGTCAAGCGTCAGATTGAACAGGCTGTCGATCGGTTCGATCTCGATCAGCGCGGCGAACCAGCGCGGCGCCTCTTCCCCGTCATCGTCGTCGTCGGCGGCGGCATCCTCGGCCGGCCCTGCGAGCGGATGCGACAGCGCGGCGCTGACATGGCGCATCTCGCCCAGTTCATCCACCAGCCGGCGATACGCCTCCAGCGTCCCATCCGGGCCGATGGAGGCGATCCGCGCCTCGGCGAAGCGCTCCGCGATGGCGAACGAGGCGGAAACCTCGGCACGCGTTGCAAGCCGCGCATTGACCACCATGCCGAAGGCCAGCAACAGCCACAGCGCGGCGCTCAGCCCCACGACGCCAAGCATGATGCGGCTGCGCAATTGCGGCAGGCGCCGCCCGGCGGCGTGCGATCCGGACAAGGCGAGCGACAGGCTCAGGCCACGTCCTTCCCGAACGGTCATTGCGCTCTCCCGCCGGGCCCGGTGCGATGCAGCTCCGCGACGGCGGAGCCATGATCCAGGCCCTGCCGCCTCAGGTTCAGGTAATGATGAAGGAGAGTGCCGAAGGACAGGCGTCCGTCACCGGCCGCCTCTGCCAGGAAATCGTTCAGCAGTTCGTCCATGCCGTGCACCTCTCCCATGGCCTGCAGGGTGTCCTGCGCCTGGACGAGGCGATTTGCGATCATGCGCGGAGATTCGGTAAAGCGGCGCGCCGCGTGGTCCAAAAGCGCGTCGTAATCGCGGGCGCGGGCATCCTTTGGGCCCACTTCTCGGCCGGCCTCCAGCATGGCGAGCCACTCGCCGGCGGGCCGGTCGACGCCATAGGCTTGCCAATGGGCCTCTGTCTGCCGTTGCACAGGGACCGTTTCCGCCACCGGTGGCTCGTCACAGGCGGCGAGCCCGCCCGATATTAGTGCCAGCATGGCGCAGGAGACGCCATGGCTCATCCGCACACTCCGTACTTGGGTGCCCACCCATCGCCGGGCGTTTGCCGAGACCAGCTTAAGCGCCGCACGCGAGGCGGGTAAAGCCTTCCTACCGGATCGGCGTGCCTTCCCGCCATGATCGGGAATATTTCCCGGAGACTTCGTCCAACACCATCGGGAAGTATTTCCCGGTTCCTCTGCACAAATAGCCTAGAGACGTTCCACAATGCCTGTGTAACTCTTTTCTCCAACAGCACGTCCCCGGAGCATCGCGGCAAGTGCCTCGACACGACAAAACATCCGGAAAGGGCGGCACTTGGGGATCGTCCCAAGGAACGACTTGGTGGGCCTTGGCAACACGAAGTTGATGGGGAGGCACAATGAACAGACTCTGGGCTTCGGCGTCAGGCGCCGCGCTTTCATGCGCATTGTTAATTGGGGCTCAGGGCGGCGCGCAGGCCAACGACGCGTTGGTCGAGCTTGCGAAGAGCCCTGAAAACTGGGTCATGACCGGGCGCGACTACAACGCGCAGAATTTCTCTCCCAGCACGCAGATCACCAAGGAGAACGTCGGCGAGCTGCGGCCCGCATGGTCCTTCTCCACCGGCGTGCTGCACGGCCACGAGGGAACGCCGCTCGTGGTGGACGGCAAGATGTTCGTGCACACGCCCTTCCCCAACACGACGTTTGCGCTCGACCTCGACGAGCCGGGCAAGATCCTGTGGCAGAACAAGCCCCGACAGGATCCGACGGCCCGCGCCGTCGCCTGCTGCGACGTCGTCAATCGCGGCCTTGCCTACTGGCCCGGCGATGGCGACGTCGACCCGCTGATCTTCCGCACCCAGCTCGACGGGCGCATCGTGGCGATGGATGCCGCGACGGGCGAGACCCGGTGGGAAATGGAAAATTCCGACATTCGCGTTGGCTCCACCCTCACCATCGCGCCTTACGTCATCAAGGATACCGTGCTGGTCGGATCGTCCGGCGCGGAACTGGGCGTTCGCGGCTATGTCACCAGCTACGACGTCAAGACGGGCGAACAGCTATGGCGCGCCTATGCCACCGGTCCCGATGAGGAGGTGCTGCTGGCGGCCGACTTCAACGACGCCAACCCGCATTACGGCCAGACGGGCCTCGGCACCCGCACCTGGGAGGGCGACGCCTGGAAGATCGGCGGCGGCACCAATTGGGGCTGGTATGCCTACGATCCGGAAGAGGACCTGTTCTACTACGGCTCCGGCAACCCCGCGCCGTGGAACGAGACGATGCGGCCGGGCGACAACAAGTGGACCATGGCCATCTGGGGCCGCGACGCCGACACGGGCGAGGCGCGCTTCGCCTACCAGAAGACACCGCATGACGAATGGGACTATGCCGGCGTCAACGTGATGATGCTGTCGGAGCAGGAAGACAAGGAAGGCCAGACGCGCAAGCTTTTGACCCACCCGGACCGGAACGGCATCGTCTATACTCTGGACCGCACCAATGGCGACCTGATCTCGGCCGACAAGATCGACGATACGGTCAACTGGGTGACGCAGGTGGACCTGGAGACGGGCATTCCCCAGCGCGACCCCGAATTCGGCACCCGCATGGACCATCAGGCCCGCGACATCTGCCCCTCGGCCATGGGCTACCATAACCAGGGCCACGATTCGTACGACCCGGAGCGCAAGCTCTTCTACATGGGCATCAACCACATCTGCATGGACTGGGAGCCGTTCATGCTGCCCTACCGCGCCGGCCAGTTCTTCGTCGGGGCGACGCTGAGCATGTATCCGGGGCCCAAGGGCGACCGCCAGAACGGCCTCGGCCTCGGGCAGGTGAAGGCCTATGACGCCATCACCGGCGACTTCAAATGGGAGGTGATGGAGCGCTTCGCGGCCTGGGGCGGAACGCTGGCGACGGCCGGCGGCGTCATGTTCTACGGCACGCTGGACGGCTTCATCAAGGCACGCGATTCCGACACGGGCGACCTCCTGTGGAAGTTCAAGATGCCTTCGGGCGCCATCGGCCACCCGATGACCTACGAGCATGACGGCATCCAGTACGTCGCCATCTATTACGGCGTCGGCGGCTGGCCGGGCGTCGGCCTCGTCTTCGACCTGAACGACCCGACGGCCGGCCTCGGCTCGGTCGGCGCCTTCCGCCAGTTGCAGAACTACACGCAAATGGGCGGTGGCATCATGGTCTTCTCGCTGGATGGCGAAGGCCCCTACAGCGACCTCGAGAAGGGCGAATACCAGCCCCGCATCAACGAGCCGCCCGCTCCAGTGGGCCGGGACGCCTCGCTGCAGGGCGACGCTCCCGGACGGACGGTCAACTGAACAGGCTTGGTTCGGAATGCCGTCACCCCGGCATTCCGCCCACCGATCGAAGGATGAAAGTCATGTTCGCAAAGCTTTCCATGACCGCAGCCGTGCTGGCGCTCGCCGTCTCAGCCGGCCCGGCCCGCGCCGAGGCCGTCGGCGTCATACCGCAGGTCCACGAGCCGACCGCCGAAGAGCGGGGCCCCAGCCCGACCTCGATGAGCGACAGGTTGATGGTGTGTGCCTCCGGCAAGGACGCCCCCTACTCGACCGCGGCGAAGGACGGCTTCGAGAACCGGATCGCCGAGGCCCTGGCGCAGGCGATGGGCCGCGAGGCCGAGTTCGTCTTTTCGGAGCGCGCATCGATCTACAATGTGCGTGATCTGCTGGATCCGAAGAAATGCGACGTCGTCTTCGGCATCGATCCGGGCGATCCGCGCGTACAGACTTCGGAGCCCTATTTCCGGACGGCCTACGCCTTCGTAAGCCGGGCGGATTCCGGCTTCGACGGCCATCGCTGGCAGGATGCGGGCCGCGACGGGCTGACGCGCTTCGCGACGCGCATCCACTCACCGGCGCAGACCATGCTGAAATATGCCGGCAAGTACGAGGACAACCTCGCCTATCTCTACGGACTGGTGAACTTCAAGTCCAACCGCAACGCCTTCACCGAGGTCGCAGCCGACAGGCTGGCGAGCGAGGTGCGCAACGGCGAGGCCGATCTGGCCATCGCCTTCGCCCCCGATGTCGCCCGGTATGTCGAGGCGTCGGACGGGGAATTGAAGCTGACCCTGATCGAGAACAGCCTGGAGCGGCAGGATGGCGTGACCATCCCTCTGCAATACGGCCAGACCGTCGGCGTGCGGAAGGGCGACGACGCCCTCTTGAAGGAGGTCAACGACGGCCTCGCCAAGGCGCAGGACCGGATCCGCTCGATCCTCGAGGAAGAAGGCATACCGCTGTTGCCGCTGTCCAGCTAAGGGCGGCCGCTGTCCTTGTGAAGTTGCCGGAGCCTCCGTTCGAAAAGGCTCCGGTTCCCGGTGGGCAATTTCGGGTTCACAGGAACGACAGGCTCATGACGCTCAAGACGATCTTTCTTGCCGGCGGCGCCGCACTGGCCCTCACCTTCGCGGCGGCGGCACAGATGCAGTTCAGCCATACGGTCGAGGGTACGCCCCTCGACCTCTCCTTCGCCCCCGAGGAAGGGCGCGACACGGAGGCCGTGAAGGCCTTCCTGCAGACCGGCGTCAACCAGTACAACGAGCAGCCGGACGCGTTGAAGGAGGGGGAGGAACTCTACCTTACCGCCTGCTCCGGCTGCCATGGCCATACGGCGGAGGGCAAGCTCGGGCCGGGGCTGAACGACTCCTACTGGACCTACCCGAAGAACGAGACCGACAAGGGTCTGTTCGAAACCATCTACGGCGGCGCGCAGGGGATGATGGGCCCGCAATACGGCCATCTCAACCTCGACGAGATGCTGAAGGTGATGGCCTGGACCCGGCACCTCTTCACCGGGGATCCGAGCGAGGCCGTGTGGCTGACGCGCGAGCAGCGCCAGTCCTTCAAGCCCTACGGAAGCGAAGGCGGTTGAACCGCTGAAATCAGAACGGGAGGATACCGACATGCATGGAACGACACGCACGCTGGCCCTGGCCATGGCGGCCGCGATCGGCCTTGGCGCCGCCCCGGTGCTGGCCTATGACGGCACCAACTGCAAGGAGCCCGGCAATTGCTGGGAGCCGAAGCCCGGTTATCCGGAAAGGGTCGAGGGTTCGGAATACGATCCGCAGCACGATCCGGCGGAACTGAACAAGCAGATGGAATCCATCGCCGCCATGGAAGAGCGCAACGCCAAGCGCCTCCAGCATTTCAAGGATACGGGCGAATTCGTCTTCGACGTCAACCGCATCGAGGAGGCGTCCGCGGAAGGCGCATCCCCGACGCCGGAGGGCGGCACGGCCAACTGAGCCGTCGTCCGGCAGGGCGCCGCGCGGCGCGCGTTCGGGGCAGCACGGCCCGGACGCCCGGCGCGGCGCCCTTGTTTCCAGACTTTGTATCCATGCGATTTCGAACGGTCGGGACATGCAGATTGCGATGAGGCCGGATGCGACGACGCCACTCGCCATCCGGGACGAAGCCATGGAATTCGAGCGGGCGCTTGCGAGCGTCGTCATCGGGCAGGACGCCGCGATTCGCATGATGACGATCGCCATACTGGCGCGCGGACATGTCCTGCTGGAAGGCGATGTCGGTGTCGGCAAGACGACGTTGCTGCGCGCCGTCGCCCGCGCGCTCGGCGGGCCGTACCAGCGCATCGAGGGCACGATAGACCTGATGCCGGGCGACATGCTCTACAGCGCCTTCGTGGGCGAGGACGGCCGCCCCCGCATGGAGCCCGGGCCGCTGCTGGCGCGGGGGGAAGACCTTGCCGTCTTCTTCTTCAACGAGATCAACCGCGCGCGCCCGCAGGTCCATTCGCTGCTGCTGCGCCTGATGGCCGAGCGCAGCACCACCGCTTTCCAGCGCGAGTTCGCCTTCCCCCATTTGCAGGTCTTCGCCGACCGCAACAAGGTGGAGCGCGACGAGACGTTTGAACTGCCTGCCGCCGCGCGCGACCGCTTCTTCATGGAGATTCCCGTGGAAGCGCCGGAAGAGCGCGGGCTGCGCCGCGCCCTCGCCTTCGACACGCGCTACCACGACGCCGACGCCCTGATCGCCGAGATACAGCCCGGCATCCTGCCCTATCGGGAGCTCAACCGGCGGGCCGACACGATCCAGGCCCATGTGCGCAGCAGCCGCGCCGTCGAGGATTACGTCGTCTCGCTGTGGGATGCCGTCCGGCATCCGGCGCGGCACGGGCTGGCGCTGCCGGGCGTCGACATGGAGCGGCTGGTGGACGGAGGCGTCAGCCCGCGCGGCGTTTCGGCGCTGGTGCGGGCCGCACGCGTCCACGCCTTCCTGGAGGGACGGGACGCTCTCGTGCCGGAAGACGTCCGCGCCGTGTTCCCTTGCGTGATGGGCCACCGCATCTTCCTGGCGCCGATGTACGAAATACGCCGGGACGCGATCGTGCCGGCGCTCATCGACGCGCTGTTCGGCCAGGTGGCCGCCCCCGCATGAGCGACTCCGGCCGGGTTTCCGAAAGCCTCCTGCCGGACGGGGTCGAGCGTTTCGCACAGCTTGCCTACCGCCTGCGGCTTCCGGCGCGCGGACTTCGCCCGGGCGGGCATCGCGGCCGACAGCCGGGCGCGCAGGGTCTTTTCGATATCCATGTACCCCTGACTGAGCGGCCCGATCCGCGCCGCCTCGACCTTCGCGCCTCGCTGCGCGACCCGTTCGGAACACTTCTCGTGCGCCGCTACCGCATGCCGGCCGAAACCGATGTCCATGTGATCGTCGACAGTTCCGCTTCCATGGCTGCCATCGGCCGCGTCGAGCGGTGGCAGGTGGCCACCCATCTGGCGGCCGGCCTTGCCCATATGGCGCGGCGCGCCGGCGACCGCGTCTCCCTGACGGCCGGCAGCGACGGCGCGCCGCTGCACCTTGCACCCAACCGGCGGCGTTCCATCGCCGGGGAGGTTCTCGGAGCGCTCTCCGCGATGGCGCCTGCAGGCCATCGGCTGGACGGGCTTCTGGCGGGCATGGCGGCGCTGCCCACACGGCCGGGCATCGCCTTCCTGATTTCCGACTTCGCCTTCCCGCCGGCCATCACGGACCGACTGGTTGGCGCGCTCTCGCGGCACGACCTGCGGCCATTCGTGCTGGCCGACAGCCTTCTCGACGCACCGCCGGCACGCGTCGGGCTGGCGCAACTGCGCGATGCGGAAACCGGCCGGCGCACGACCGTGCTCATGCGCCCCGCGCTGGCCGCGCGGTGGCGCCGGGCGGCCGAGGAGCATGCGCGCGGCCTCGAGCGGGTGTTCGCCGCGCACGGCGTCTCGCCCATCATCGTCTCCGATCAGATCGACGTGGACCGCCTGCTCGAAGCCTTGCTGGCCGAAGGGCCCACGCCATGAGGCGTCGTCGTCTTGCCGGCCTTCTCGCAGTGCTGATCGCGACGGCCCCCTGCACGTCAGCCGGGCAGGACACCGCCCCGACGGTGGAAACCCGGCTGCCCCGCGCCTTCGGATATTTCGTCGGCGATGTCCTGGACTATCGCGCGATCATCGTTCCGCCGCCGGGTTACGGGCTGGACGGCGCCTCGCTGCCGCAGGTCGGCCCCCTCGACTATTGGCTCGACCTCGTCGCCATGGACGTCGACGAGACCGACGGCGTCGTGACGATCGACCTTCGGTACCAGGCGTTCTACGTGCCGCTCGAGCCGTCCGAGCGGATCTTGCCGGCGCAACGGCTGCGCTTCCTTGCCGACGAAGGCGATGGTGCGCCCGTCGAAGCCGCGTTGCCGTCCTTTTCCTTCGTGATGTCGCCGCTGCGCCCCATCATGCAGCGCTCCCGGCCCGAAGCGATGCAGCCGGACATCCTGTCCCGCGCCATCGATACGCGTCCGCGCCAATGGCAGGTCGCAGGCGCGTGGGCGCTGTTTGCGCTCACGCTCCTGGCTTTGCTGCGATATCGCGGGCTTTGGTCCTTCGGCCATCGCCCGCCGCGCCCTCTCCGGCTGGCGGCCCGCCGCTTGCGCGCCCTGTCCCGCAGGCCGCAAGCCTACGGCCAGTCCCTCGCCGTCCTGCATCGGGCGCTGGATGCCGCCCATGGACGCCGCCTGTTCGCCGGCGACCTCGATGCCTTCGCGGCGCACGCACCCCGTTACCGTGCCGGGCGCGCCGACCTCGAGCGGTTCTTCGAGGCGTCACGCCTGTACCACTTTTCCGAGCGCCCCGACGAGGCGGCCCGGCTGCTTCCGCCGGAGGCCCTGCTGCCTCTGGCCCGCCGCCTGTCCGCGCTGGAGCGTGCGCCATGATTCCCCTGGCCTTCGACCGTCCCGAAATTCTGATTGCGCTGCCGATGGCCCTGCTGCCGTTCCTGCTGTCCCTGCTGCATCCCGTTTCCGTGCCGCAGACGGCCATCGCACCGGCGGATACGCTGTCCCGCATCGTCGCGGCCGCGCTGCGCGCCCTCGCGGCGCTCGCCATCGCCGCGCTGCTCGTCGGCCTCGCGGGGCTGAAGCGAACGGACATGCAGGAGGCGAGAACGGGCCTCGGTGCACATCTGGTTCTGCTGCTGGACCGGTCCAGTTCCATGGACAACACCTTCGCCAACCGCCGTCCGGACGGCACGGAAGAATCCAAGGCGACGGCGGCCAGGCGCCTGTTGGCCGAATTCGTTCGCGGGCGGGCCCAGGACAAGGTCGGCGTCGTGGCCTTTTCGACCGCGCCGATGCTGGCCGTGCCGCTGACCGACCGGATGGACACGGTGCATGCCGCGATCGCGGCGATGGACGAGCCGGGCCTGACGCAGACCAATGTCGGACGCGGCCTCGCCATGGCGCTGTCGCTGTTCGACGACGAGCCGGCCACGGCGTCGCGCGCCGTGGTGCTGGTGTCCGACGGGGCCGGCGTCATCAGCCGCGACGTCCAGGAGGAGCTGACCGACATGGTCGCCCGCCAGCCGGTGAACCTCTACTGGCTTTTCCTGCGCACCGAAGGCTCCAAGGGCATCTTCGAACCACCGGCAAGGGGAGAGATGGATACCCCGCAGGTGCGTCCCGAACGCCATCTCGACCTGTTCCTGCGGCGGCTGGGCGTCCCCTATCGCGCCTTCGAGGCCGAGAATCCCGATGCCGTCGCGGCGGCAATCGCCGAAATCGACCGCCTGGAAGCACGTCCGCTGACCTATCTGGCGACGATCCCGCAAAAAAGCCTTGCGCCGCTGGCCTACGGCGTCGCCGCGCTATCGCTCGCCCTGCTGGCGCTGGCCAAGGCGGTCGAGCGGTCGCCCTTTCCCGGCAGGCCGCTGCCGCCTTTCCGTGCGGAGGACACGGCATGACCGGCCTTTCTTATCGGGTCCGAGACCGGATCGCGACCGGATTTCTCCTCACGGCGGTCCTGGCCAGTTGCACGCTGGCCATCTGGGCCAGCGTGCAACTGGTGGCCGAGCAACGCGACAACCGCGCCATCGCGGCCCTTGGCTCGGGCATCGAGGTCGAGACGGCCAGCCGGCGCGCCGAGGTTCTGTTCGCGCAGTCGCGCTATCTCCTGCGCCGGGACCGTCCGGACGAGGCGGAAGCCCTGTCGCCGGCCATCGCGATGGCTGGCAATTCCGGCCTTGCGGCGGCGCATGCCTACAATCTCGGCAACGGCCGGATGCGGCAGGCCTTCGCCATGGTGGACGATAATCGCATCGATGCGGCCATACCGGTGGTGCGGGTGGCGCAGGAGGATTATCGCCGCGCGCTGCGGACAGATCCCGGAGATTTCGACGCCAAGTGGAACCTCGACCTCGCCAGCAGGCTGGTCCGCGCCTTTCCCCGCGCGGCGGCCGAGGAAGAGGAAGACGGCAGCCGCCCCCGCAACATATGGACGGACCTGCCGGGCCTGCCGCGTGGCCTGCCATGAGGGCCGGCTTCGCGCTGCTGGCGCTGGGCGCCGGGCTGGCGGCGCTGGCCGCGGCCACGCCTTCCGTGCCGGCGGAAACGTCGGTCCGCAACATCCTCTTCACCGTCGATATCACCGGCAGCATGAACGTGCGCGATTACGGGCCGCCTCAGGCGCCGCACAGCCGGCTCGACGCGGTGCGCCGCGCGTTGCCGGCCCTCATACGCGGCCTCCCCTGCGGCTCGCGCGCCGGACTTGCCGTCTTCGCCGAACGCCAGAGCTTCACCTTCTTCCGTCCGGTAGAGGTCTGCGCCAACTATACGCCGCTAAGCCAGGCCATCGAAAGGCTCGACTGGCGGATGGGCTGGGACGGCGACAGCCGTATATCGTCCGGCGTCGACAGCGCGCTGCGCTTCGCGGCGGACGACGGCGCCGACCTCGTATTCCTGACCGACGGGCACGAGGCGCCGCCCTTGCCCCATGGCGGCCGCAAGCCCATGCGCAACGACGGCGGCGTCGGCGGGCTCATCATCGGCGTCGGTGCGGACAGGCCGTCCCCGATACCCCGTCACGACGAGCGTGGGCGCGAAATCGGCTTCTACCGCATGGAGGACATGGTGCACGGCTCGCGCATCGGCGCGCCCTCGCCCACCGCGTCGTCCGAGCCCGGCTTCCATCCGCGCAACAACCCGTATGGCGAAGCCGATCTCAACGGCTCCGAGCATCTCTCGGCGCTGCGCGCCGGCTATCTGGAGGCGATGGCATCCGAAGCCGGCCTCGGCTTCGCGCGGCTCGAGGATCCGTCCCTGTCCGCCCGCCTGATGACCACCACGCGCGCCGTTGCGCTGGCCGGCCACCGCGACCTGTCGCCCCTCTTCGCCATGGGGTCGCTGGTCGCCGCCGTTTCCGCCCTGCTCGTCAACAGGAGACCCCGATGATACGCACGATCCTCCTTCCCGCCGTTCTTGCAATCGGCGTCATGGCCGCTCCCGCCATGGCCCATGGGCCGACACCCCAGAAAGTGGACGAGACCGTCGTCATCGACGCGCCACCCGAGAGGGTATGGGCGGTGATGGGCGATTTTGGCTCCATCGCGGACTGGAGCCCCGCCGTCACCGAAGCCACCGTCTCCAACGGCAACGAGCGTGGCTCGCACCGCACCCTGACATTGCCGTCCGGCACCGTGACCGAAGGGCTGGATGCCCATCGCCCGGAGTCCATGCGCTATCGCTATCGCCTTCAGGGCGAAACGGAAGCCCTGCCGGTCTCCTCCTATACCGCCGAGATGAAGCTGGAGCCGGAGGGCCAGGCAACGAAGGTCACCTGGCTCGGCCGCTTCTATCGTGCCGACACCAACAACGAGCCGGCCGAAGGCAAGACCGACGAGGATGCCGTACGCGCCATGACCGAATTCATCCGCACCGGGCTCAACGGCCTGAAGCGGCAGGTCGAGGGCGGAAGCTGAAACTTGACTTTGAATGTCTAGTTAAATAGCCCTTCGACCGGTTATCCGGTCCGGAGGTCGAACGATGGTATTGCATGCCTGGTCGCGCATCGAGGTGGCCGAAGCGCAGTCGCTGCTGGATGCGTTGTGCAGCCATTACTCCGAGCATGGCCAGGTGACGCATGGCGACGGAACGGCGCGCATCGTGGTCAGCTTCGGCGAAGCCCGGCTGAGCGTGGTGGACGGGGCGCTTCACGCCATCGCCGAATCCCGTGACGAGACCGGCCTTGCCTATGTGAAGATGGGCGTGACGAGCCATGTGCTGGAATTCGCGTCGCAGCCCGCCCCGACCGTGCGTTGGCAGGGAGACGGCGTCAGCGGCGTGCAGCCGCCGTTTTTCCGCGTGATGCAGGTGGTTTCCAGCCGCCGCATCACGCCGCACATGCAACGGCTGACCCTGTCGGGGCAGGATATCGGGCGGTTCGCGGCCGGCGGCCTCCATATACGCCTCGTCTTTCCGCCACGCGGGCGCGTGCCCGTCTGGCCCGTCATGGGAGAAGACGGCATGCCGGTCTGGCCGCAGGGCGAGGACCGGCTCGTGCTGCGCGTCTACACCATCCGCGCCATCGACGTCGCGGCCGGCACGCTCGATGTGGACATGGTGCTCCATCCCGGCGCCGACACGCCGGGCGCAAGCTTCGCCGAAACCGCCGAACCGGGCGACCTCGTCGGCATGACCGGGCCCGGCGGCGGCTTCCTGCCGCAGGCGCGGCGCATCCTGCTGCTGGGTGACGAGACCGCCCTGCCCGCGATGGCGCGCATTCTGGAAAATGCCGCGCCGGACGCCTCGGCGACCGCCTTCATCGAAGTCGACGGGCCCGCCGAAGAACAACCCATCGCCGCCGCCTGCAAGGCCGATATACGCTATCTGCACCGCCTCGGCGCACCGGCGGGCACGACGCGGCTGCTTCAGGATGCACTGGAAAGCGTCGCCGCCGACGGTATCGCCGACGACCTCTATATCTGGGCGGGCTGCGAGTTCGATGCCTTCAAGGCCATTCGACGCAGTGTCCGGAAGGATCTGAAGGTGGCCAAGGATCGCCATCTCGTCGCGGCCTACTGGCGGCGCGGGGCGGCGGGAGACGAGGCGCGCAGGGGCGCACGCGGCGACGACTGACCGCGCGGCCGCTTCCAGCGGAGGGGCGCGCGGCCTATAAGGACGGTCCTGAAGGAAGGAGCCGTCGATGAATCGCATGGTCAACGATCTCGGATCGCGCGTCGAAGCCATGGCGGCGGAAGACGAAGCGCGGCTGGTCGCCATCCGGCGCGATCTGCATGCCCATCCGGAAACCGGTTTCGACACGGTGCGCACGGCCTCGATCGTGGCCGACGAACTGCGTGCGCTGGGCCTCGCCCCGCAGACCGGCGTCGGGCAGACCGGGGTCGTGGCCGAGATCGCCGGCGGACGGCCGGGTCCCGTCCTGGTGCTGCGAGCCGACATGGACGCGCTGCCCATCGCCGAAGAAACCGGCCTGCCCTTCGCCAGTTCGGTGCCCGGCAAGATGCATGCCTGCGGGCACGACCTCCATACGGCCACGCTGCTGGGCGTTGCACGCGTCCTGCGCGACATCGCCCCCGGCCTCGCCGGCACGGTCCGGCTGATGTTCCAGCCGGCGGAGGAAACCCCGGTCAGCGGGGCAGAGGCGATGATCCGCGACGGGGTGCTGGACGGAGCCGACATGGCGCTGGGCTTCCACAACTACCCGGAAGTGCCCGTCGGCCGGTTCAGTTACGTCCGCGGTGTCGCCAACGGATCCTCCGACGATTTCGACATCGTCCTGCGCGGGCGGTCCGGCCATGCCGCCAGCCCGCACCAGACAAGCGATCCGATCATCGCGGCGGCGCTCCTCGTGCTGCAGATCCAGACCGTCGTCTCGCGCGAGATCGATCCGATGCTGCCTGCGGTCGTGACCGTGGGTGCGCTGCAGGCCGGCGATACGCACAACATCATCCCGGAACGCGCGATCCTGCGCGGCACCGCCCGTACCCAGTCCGACGCGGCACGCGCAACGATCGAAGCGGCCCTGCGCCGGCTATGCGCCGGCATCGAAGCCTCGATGCGGGTGACGGCGGACCTCGACTGGCAGCGCGGCACGCCATGCCTGGAAAACGACGCCGGCATCCTGGCGGCGACGGTGGACGTGGTGCAGGCCCATTACGGCCCGGTCGCCGACGAGAAGCCGGCCGACCTCGGCGCCGAGGACTTCGCCTTCGTCTCGCAGATCGTACCCACCTTCCAGCTCGGCGTCGGCTCGGGCCAGCCCGGCCGCCAGGACAGGCTGCACAACGCCGATTACCAGCCCGACGAGGGCTGCATCCGGCATGGTGTCGTCGCGCTATCCCTGGCGGCGGCGCGGCTTCTTTCCTGACGGGAGAGCACCATGGAAACGCCGCGCATCGGCCCCATCCTCCAACGCGAGCGCAAGGCGCGACGCCTCTCGCTGGAGCAACTTTCGGCGCTGTCGGGCGTATCGCGCTCCATGCTGTCGCAGATCGAGCGCGGCAGCGCCAACCCGACCTTTGCCGTGCTCTGGAGCCTGACGCGCGCGCTCAAGATCGATTTCTCCGACCTCGTCGGCGGCGCGCGCGCCGCGCCGGTGGAAGAGCCGGCAGTCGAGATCGTCTCCGCCTTCAACACGCCGGAAATCCGCAGCCCGGACGGTTCCTGCCGGTTGCGCATCCTCAGTCCGCCGCGCCTTGCCGGCCTGACCGAATGGTACGAGGTGGAGATCGCACCGCGCGGACGGCTGGACAGCGCACCGCATGCGCCCGGCGCGTTCGAGCACCTCACCGCGCTGACGGAAGGTCTCAGCGTCACCAGCGGCGGCGTTACCCGCCCCCTGTCGCTGGGCGAGACGGCGCGCTACAAGGCCGATATCCCGCATGCCATCGACAATCTCTCGGATGCGCCGGCGCGCGCGCTGATGGTGCTGCATTACGGCTAGGAAGCGGGCGAATTCAACCGACGCTGCCTTGCCATATTTCCGGTATACTGTAATTTCCAATATCGTGGAATTATGGAGAGGCGATCATGGCCCTTGGCTTCGCAGACCATCTGAAGGCGACGCTCGCCGAGATCGAGGCCGAAGGCCTCACCAAGCGCGAGCGCCTGATCGCCGGCCCGCAAGGCGGCCGCATCGCCATCGAGGGCCGGGGAGGCCGGCGTGAGGTCATCAATCTCTGCGCCAACAACTACCTGGGCCTCGCCGACCACCCGGAGGTCATCGCCGCCGCGCATGCGGGGTTGGATGCGTTCGGCTTCGGCATGGCCTCCGTCCGCTTCATCTGCGGCGCGCAAACGCTGCACCGGGAGCTGGAGCAAGCCATCGCCAGCTACCTCGGCAAGGACGACGCCATTCTGTTCGCCGCCTGCTTCGACGCCAATGGCGGCGTCTTCGAGCCGCTCCTCGGCGCCGAAGACGCGATCATCTCGGATTCGCTCAATCATGCCTCCATCATCGACGGTGTCCGCCTGTGCAAGGCGGCACGCTACCGCTTTGCCAATGGCGACATGGACGAGCTCGAAACGCGGCTGAAGGAAGCCGACGCCGCGGGAGCGCGCTTCAAGCTCATCGTCACCGACGGCGTCTTCTCCATGGACGGTTTCGTGGCCGACCTGCCGTCCATCTGCGCCCTCGCCGAGCGCTACGGCGCGCTGGTCATGGTGGACGACTGCCATGCCACCGGCCATCTCGGCGCGGAGGGACGCGGCACGCCCACGCTGACAGGCGTCGGAGGCAAGGTGGACATCATCACCGGCACCCTGGGCAAAAGCCTCGGCGGCGCCATGGGCGGCTTCGTCGCCGCCTCGCAGCCGGTTATCGACCTGCTCCGCCAGCGGGCGCGCCCCTATCTCTTCTCCAACAGCCTTGCGCCGTCTGTTGCGGCAGGCTCGCTGAAGGCCATCGAGATCGCGCGACAGGCGGACGATCGCCGGGCACTGCTGAGCCGGCATACCGAGCGTTTCCGCAGCGGCCTTGCCGAGGCCGGCTTCGATCTCCTGCCCGGCTCGACGCCGATCATCCCGGTGATGCTGCACGAAGCGCGCAAGGCGCAGGACATGGCGGCCGCCCTGGACGAGCGCGGTGTCTATGTCGCCGGCTTCTTCTTCCCCGTCGTGCCGAAGGGCAAGGCGCGCATCCGCACCCAGATGTCGGCGGCGCTGACGCCGGACGACGTCTCATTCGCCATCGACGCATTCAAGGATGCCGGCAAATCGCTCGGCATCATCTGAGGTATCATCCATGAAAGCTCTCGTGAAAACCCGGCCCGAGCCGGGCCTCTGGCTGGAAGAGCAGCCGGTGCCGTCCATCGGCCCCGACGAGGTACTGATCAAGGTCAACAAGACCGGCATCTGCGGCACCGACATCCACATCTACGCATGGGACGAATGGGCCAGCCGCACCGTACCGGTGCCCATGGTGGTCGGCCATGAATATGCCGGCGAAATCGTCGAGACGGGCGCGTCCGTCCGCAATCTCAAGGTGGGTCAACGCGTCTCCGGCGAGGGGCATGTCATCGGCATGCAGAGCCGCGCGGCGCGCGGCGGCCGCTTCCATCTCGATCCGGAAACGCGCGGCATCGGCGTCAACATCCCGGGCGCCTTCGCGCAATATGTCAAGCTGCCGGCCTTCAACGTGGTGCCGCTGCCCGACGATATCGACGACGAGATGGGCGCGATCCTCGATCCGCTCGGCAACGCGGTGCATACGGCGCTGTCCTTCGACCTCGTCGGCGAGGACGTGCTGATTACCGGCGCCGGGCCCATCGGCATCATGAGTGCGGCGGTGGCCCGCCATGTCGGCGCACGCCATGTCGTGATCACCGACATCAACCCCGCGCGCCTGGAACTGGCCGGCCGCGTCGCCGACGTGACGCCGGTCAACGTAGCGGAAGAGGACCTGCGGTCCGTCAAGTCGCGGCTGGGCCTCAAGGAGGGGTTCGACGTCGGGCTGGAGATGAGCGGCTCGCCCGCCGCCTTCGATCAGATGGTCGACCAGCTACTGATGGGCGGCAAGATCGCCATGCTCGGCATTCCGCCCCGTCCCGCGCCGGTCGACTGGACGAAGATCGTCTTCAAGATGCTGACGATCAAAGGCGTTTACGGGCGAGAAATGTTCGAGACCTGGCACAAGATGCTCGCCATGCTGCAAAGCGGCCTCGACGTGCGGGGCGTCATCACCCATCGCATGGATGTCGCCGACTACCGCGCAGCCTTCGACACCATGATGAAGGGCGAAAGCGGCAAGATCGTCCTGGACTGGTCGAAGGCCTGAAAATGCAATCGTCACCGTGACTGCGGCGGCGGCGCCGCTGCAGTCACAAACCAAGTTCTGCGTGAGAGCCGAGACGAACGAGTTGCAGGGTCCGATCGTCCGGCTTGCGGTAAATAAGCAGCAGGTCTGGCCGGATATGGCAGTCCCTATAATCACGCCAATTCCCGGTTAGGGCGTGGTCGCGATGCTTCACATGGAGCGGATTATCGCACGCCAACGCGTCGATTACCGATAGAAGTTCTCCTTCGAGCGTGGTTCGATGACGCCCTCTTGCCTCACGTTTGAGATCGCGTCTGAACGCGTTTGTCTGCTCAATGCTGCGCACGGATGGCGGATCGCAACTCATCGATCGTCACGGCTTCGAGCTTTGCTTCTCTTGCTTCACGCATTGCCGCGATCGTCTCATCGTTCGGTACCAACGGCTCGAACGGCAGGGCTTTCTCGCGCGCTACCCGGGTCAACATCAGCCGAACCGCATCGGATACGGTCAGGCCCATCGCCGCAAGAACAGCGGTAGCCTCATCCTTTACGTCGCCGTCTATACGCGTCTGCACCAGCCGGTTCGCGCCCATGATTCAACCTCCATGCTGCATGACAATGTAATGCAAAGACAATCCATTTGCGAGGACTCGCTCAGTCCAGATGGTCGAAGCCGATGTCCAGGATCGCGGCCGAATGGGTGATCCATCCGCATGAGATAAGGTCCACCCCGCTGGCCGCGATGGCGCGGGCGGTTTCCGGCGTGATCCGCCCCGAGGCTTCGCTGATCGCGCGCCCGGCAATGATCTCGACGCCCTCCGCCAGCATGTCCGGGCCCATATTGTCCAGCAGCACCGCGTCGACCCCGATCTCCATGGCCTCCCGAAGCTGGTCGAGGCTGTCGACCTCGAGTTCGATCTTCACCATGTGGCCGGCATGGCTGCGGGCGCGCTGAAGGGCGGGGCGGATGCCGCCTGCGATGGCAACGTGATTGTCCTTGATGAGGATCGCGTCGTCGAGCCCGAAGCGGTGGTTGCCGCCGCCGCCCGCGCGCACGGCATATTTCTCCAGCGCGCGCAGGCCCGGCGTCGTCTTGCGGGTGCAGACGATGCTGGCCCGGTATCCCCCGACGGCCTCGACGAGGCCGGCCGTCGCCGTGGCGATGCCGGACAGCCGGCACAACAGGTTCAATGCCGTCCGCTCGGCGGTCAGCAGGCCTCGCGTCGGGCCGGACAGGGTCGCGATCGCCTCGCCTGCCCGGACAGGTGCGCCATCCGGTCGATGCACAGTCATCTCGATGGCCGGGTCCATGATCCGAAACGCGATGCGGGCGAGGTCGAGACCGGCGACGACACCATTTTGCCGCGCGCCCAATGCAAGGCGCGAACGATGATCCGGCGGCACGATGGCGTCGGTGGTGATGTCGCCGGCGCGTCCAAGGTCTTCCAGCAGCGTGGCGCGCACCACCGGCTCCAGCATGATATCGGGCAAGGGTGTCAGCATGGTCTCCACCGCTCTGTCAGGCGGTCATGGCAAGCGGCCGGGCGATGTCACGCGCCGCCGTGTGGATGGATGAAAGGTCGAGGCATGTATGACGTGCCTGCGCCGCAGGGGCGGGATGATCCGAGCGCCAATGCCCGCCACGGCTTTCGCGTCGTTCGAACGCCCCGACGGCCATGGCGAGGCCGACGAGAGCGGGATCGCTGGTGTCGGCCAGAGGCAGCAATTGCGCCACGGCGCGCGTCAGGCCGGCTTCGTCGCGGATGAGGGCCAGATCGCGCCCCAGGATCCGGCGCACCTGTTCCAGCGCGGCATCGCCCGTATCCGAAGGCGGCGCGGCCTCTACGATCGGACCGGCGGCCGGCGCGCCGGCTATGCTGTCGGCGACGCGCGGCGCCATCACCGCCGCTTCCAGCAACGAATTGCTGGCCAGCCGGTTGGCGCCATGCAGCCCGGTCGACGCTACCTCGCCCACCGCCCATAGGCCCGGAACCGTCGTATGTCCGGACAGGTCCGTGGCAAGACCGCCCATATGGTAATGCGCCGCCGGACGGACCGGGATCGGATCATGCGACGGATCCACCCCGAAGGCGCGGCAGAGCGCGGCGATGGCGGGGAAGCGATCGGCGAAGGCGCCGTCGCAGATTCCGCGCGCATCGAGGTAGACTTTTTGCCCACAGGCGATCCGGGCGTGGATGGCGCGCGCCACGACGTCGCGCGGCGCCAGTTCCGCTCCCGGCGTGTCGGCCATGAAGCGCCGCCCCTCCCCATCGACCAGGATGGCCCCCTCGCCCCGCACGGCTTCCGAGACGAGCGGCAGCGGAAAGCGACCGCAGTCGAGTGCGGTCGGATGAAACTGCACGAACTCGGGATCCTGCAGTTGCGCACCGGCGCGAAGACCGAGGGCAAGCCCGCCGCCGATGCTGCCCGCCGGGTTGGTCGTGGCCATGAACAAACCGCCGACCCCGCCCGTCGCAAGGATGACCCGCGCCGTCGGCACGAATGTATCGTCGAGCCAGAGGCCGGCGATCCGCCCGTCGCAGAGCTGCAGCCGGCGCACCCGGCGGCCTTCGACGAGGCGGATATGCGGCGCGGCGCGTACGGCGGCGGCGAGCGCGCGGTGGATTTCCGCGCCCGTGCCATCCCCGAAGGCGTGCACGATGCGGCGCCGTGCGTGGGCTGCCTCGAGCCCCAGCGCCGGCGCGCCATCGGCGTCGCGGTCGAAGCGGACGCCGAAGCCGGCAAGGCGCGCGATTGCCCCGGCCGCGCCGGAAAGTATTCGTCCGGCGGCACCGGCCTCCACCAGGCCGTCGCCCGCGGCAAGCGTATCGGCCAGATGCAGCGTGGCGTCATCGCCTGCTCCGATTGCCGCGGCGACGCCCCCTTGCGCCAGCCCGGTGGACGATGTCGCGGCCTTCAGCGACGGGCAGACGAGCATGCAGGGCTCGGCCAGCGACAGCGCCGTCAGCATTCCGGCCAGCCCCGCCCCGACGATCACGGCAGGCTGGCTGCGGCCGGTCATATCGCCAGCATCCGCTCGACGGCCAACCGCGCGCGGTCGGCCACCGCCGGATCCACCGTCACCTCGTGGCGCCCGAACTCCAGCGCTTCCCGGATATTGGCCAGCGTGATCCGCTTCATGTGGGGGCAGAGGTTGCACGGGCGGATGAAATCCACTTTCGGATGGTGGACGGCGATATTGTCGCTCATCGAACATTCGGTCAGAAGAACCACCCGTCCCGGCTGCTTTTCTTCCACGTAATCCGACAGCATGGCCGTCGAGCCGGAAAAATCCGCCGCCTCGACCACCTCGGGCGGGCATTCCGGATGGGCCAGCACGATCACGCCCGGATGGCTGGCGCGCAATTCGGCGATATCGCCCGGCGTGAACCGTTCGTGCACTTCGCAATGGCCCGCCCAGGTGATCATTTCCACATGGGTTTCGCGCGCGATGTTCTGCGCCAGATATTCGTCCGGCAGCATGATGACCCGCGGCACGCCCAGCGCCTCGACCACCTTTCGGGCATTGCCGGAGGTGCAGCAGATGTCGGACTCCGCCTTCACATCGGCGCTGGTGTTGACGTAGGTCACCACCGGCACGCCCGGATAACGCTGTCGCAGCAGCCGGATGTCGGCGGCCGTGATACTGTCGGCCAGCGAACAGCCCGCCCCCATGTCGGGGATCAGAACCGTCTTGCCGGGGTTCAGCAGCTTGGCGGTTTCCGCCATGAAGTGCACGCCCGCCAGGACGATGATATCGGCATCCACGTTCATCGCCTCGCGCGCCAGCGCCAGGCTGTCGCCCACGACGTCCGCCACGCAATGGAATATCTCCGGCGACTGGTAATTGTGCGCAAGGATGATCGCGTTCTTCTCGCGCTTGAGCCGCAGGATCGCATCCACGTCGCCGGCCATGGCAGGCCATTCGATCGCGGGGATCACGCGGGACACGCGGTCATAGAGCGGCGCGGTGCGTTCGAGGAAATCTGCGTTCATGGCCATAATAATGCTCATATTGAGTATATATCGGCCATATGCTTACTATGAGTATAAGCGTTGTCAAGAGCGGGTAAGCGGCAGCTTCGTCCCTACGGCATCGCGTTCGGCAACGACGGCGCGTCGAAACCGGAACAGCTTCGCCGGCCTTCCACCGGTATCGCCCGCCATGGCGCCGGTTTCCTCGACCAGTTCCTGCTGCTCGATCAGACGACGGAAATTCTGCTTGTGCACCAGCCGGCCCGACAAGGCTTCCACGCTGCGCTGCAGCTGAAGCAGCGTGAAGTCAGGCGGCATCAGTTCGAAAACGACGGGGCGGTATTTGATCTTGGCGCGCAACCGCGCGATCCCGGTCGCCAGGATGCGCCGATGGTCGGCCGCCATGGCGCAGCCGGTCGGCAATTCCGGCGCTCGTGTCTTGCCCCGGTCGCGCCATGCCTCGTCGACGAGGCCCGCCTCGTAGAGGAGCTCGTAGCGTTGCAGGGTCAGTTCCTCGTTCCAGCCCTGTCCCTCCATGGCAAAGGCCGTGGCCGCCCGCTGGCGGAAGGCGTCGTCGCCCTGCGTACGAGCCAATGCCTGCCGGATTTGGGCCAGGATGGAAGGCGCCCCGGTTCGATGATCCTCCCACGGAAAATACCGATACCAATCCATCCAGCCGGCGCCGCCGTCCAGCGTCGTGTTGGCCTGCCGCGTCAGGCCGAGATAGCTGATGGAGATGGCCCGGCCGCCCGCGACGTCGCGATCGCGGTCGGCGAAGGTGTAGAGTTGTTCGAGATAGCCCAGCGGATGATGGGTCTGCTCCTCCACCCAGGCGCGCAGGCCCAACTGCAGCGAACGGTGCCCCGATTCGAACGGGCCGGATGGCAGGGACCGCCCATCGGCCGTCGTCAGGACCGTCGGTGCGCCATCGGTTACTGCGGCCAGCACGGCGATCAGATCCGCGGTTACGGCGTTGGACGCGGCCAGGGCTGGCGATTCGGGCATGCGCTTTCCGTCGGTTGAAAGTGGCGCATGACATAGCGCACAAGCGCTGCCGAATGAACCGGCCATTGCGCGAGGCCGGCGGCGGGAGCATACAGGAGAAAAATGGCAGCGCTGCCAAACGAGAATCAATCCCCGGGAGAAAACCGATGTCGCTGTCCCTGTTCGACCTTGCGGGGCGCCGTGCCCTCATCACCGGCTCAAGCCAGGGCATAGGCCTGGCACTGGCGGAAGGCCTTGCGGCGGCAGGCGCGGCGATCGTGCTCAACGGGCGCGACGCGCCGCGGGTCGAAGCGGCGGCCGAGGCCCTGAGCACGCGCGGGTTCGACGCCACGGCGGCCGCCTTCGATGTGACGGACGCCGCTGCGGTGCGTTCCGGCGTCGACCGGATCGAGGCGGAGACCGGCCCCATCGACATTCTCGTCAACAATGCCGGCATCCAGCGCCGCGCCCCGCTGGAGGATTTCGCGCTGGATACCTGGCGCGAGATCGTTTCCGCCAATCTGGACAGCGTCTTCTTTGTCGGGCAGGCGGTCGCCCGCCACATGATCGGGCGCAAGCGCGGCAAGATCATCAATATCGCCAGCCTGCAAAGCGAAGCGGCCCGCTATTCGATCGCGCCCTACACGGCGACCAAGGGCGCGGTGAAGAACCTGACCAAGGGAATGTGCACGGATTGGGCGCGGCACGGTCTTCAGGTCAACGCGATCGGCCCCGGTTATTTCGATACGCCGCTGAACAAGGCCCTGGTGGAAGACCCGAAATTCGATGCCTGGCTGCGCACCCGCACCCCGGCCGGCCGCTGGGGGGATGTGAAGGAACTGCAGGGCGCGGCCATCTTCCTGGCATCGTCGGCTTCCGACTTCGTCAACGGTCAGACCATCTATGTGGACGGCGGCGTGCTGGCGACGCTGTGACGGGCGCCGCGCCCCGACGGAGTTGAAGTCGGCACGCCATTTTGTGTAGTAGAGGGCTCCAGTTTACGGGGGCGCTCTTGGCGGTGTTGCAGACGACGGCCGACGAAGGCGCGGCCATTCCGGTATCGCTGGCGGGCCTGTCGCGCCGCATCGGTGCGCTGGATATCCTGTCCGACATCGACCTCGAGGTCGCCGCAGGGGAAATCCTCTGCCTCGTCGGTCATTCGGGATGCGGCAAATCCTCGCTCCTGCGGCTGATCGCCGGCGTCGACGCACCCAGTGCCGGGCAGATCGCCCTCGGTGGCGAGGTCGTGGCCGGCCCTGGCCGCTTCGTCGAACCCGAGAAGCGCGGCGTCGGCCTGATGTTCCAGGACTATGCGCTTTTTCCGCATCTGACGGTGCGGCAGAACATCGCTTTCGGCCTGCGTGGACGGTCGAGGGGCGAAATCGCGGCACGCGTCGAGTCTACCCTGCAACGGCTGGGCATCGCGCATTTCGGGGCGCGCTATCCACATATGCTGTCCGGTGGCGAGCAGCAGCGCGTGGCCCTGGCCCGCGCCATCGCGCCGCGCCCGGGCGTCCTGCTGATGGACGAGCCCTTCTCCAACCTGGACAGCCGCCTGCGCGAGACGGTGCGCATGGAGACGTTGGCGCTGTTGCGCCAGATCGGCGCGACGGTGGTTCTGGTGACGCACGATCCGCAGGAAGCCCTGATGGTCAGCGACAGGATCGCCCTGATGCACAAGGGCCGCATCATTCAGGCCGGCACCGGCCGCGACCTCTATTACGGGCCGCAAACCCCGTTCGTCGCGCGGTTCTTCAGCGATTTCAACGAGGTGCGGGGCACGGTGCACCATGGCGAAATCGACACCCCGTTCGGCCGCGTGGCGGCCGGGCGCGACGCTGCCGAGGGAAGCGAGATGCTTGTGCTCGTACGCCCGGGCGGCCTGCGCCCCGGCCATGGCGACGGCAGCATAGAGGCACGGATCGTACATCGACGCTTCTGCGGCGAAGTGGAACAACTCGACATCAGGCTGGATGCGCATCCGCAACTTGTAACCATTCGAAGAAACGTCGGCGACTTTATTTCCGGCGCCGACCGTATCCGCGTCGTACTCGACCGTAAGGACGCCTTTGTATTTCCCGTAACCTCGTGACAATTTCGCGAGTGGTCGATTTAAACTTGACTAGCCAAATCATGTTGGGTTTCTAGCGTGGCCATCGAGGTCACCACAGGAGGCATGGTTCATGCGCGCGATCAACGGAACTTTCGGCAGGGCGCTCTTGTGCGGCGTCTGCCTTTCGGCGGGCGCCGGATCGGCCCTCGCAGCCGAGGTCAATCTCTACACCACCCGCGAGCCGGGTCTGATCCAGCCGCTGATCGATGCGTTCGAGGCGGAGACGGGCAACACGGTCAACACGATCTTCCTCAAGGACGGACTTGCGGAACGCGTCGCCAGCGAGGGGGAAAGCTCGCCGGCCGACGTCCTGATGACGGTCGATTTCGGCAACCTCGTCGATCTCGTCGACAAGGGCCTGACACAGCCGGTCACCTCGGAAGCGCTGGAAAGCGCCATTCCGGAAAACCTGCGGGATGCGGATGGCAACTGGTTCGGCCTCTCGGCCCGCGCCCGGGTCCTCTATGCCGCCAAGGACCTGGACCTAGACAGCTTCACCTATGAGGAACTGGCCGATCCCGAATGGCGCGGCAAGGTGTGCATCCGCTCCGGCCAGCACCCTTACAACACGGCCCTGTTCGCGGCCTACGACGCCCATCACGGCAGCGAGGCCACGCAAACCTGGCTCGAGGGCGTCAAGGCCAACCTCGCCCGCAAGGCCGGCGGCGGCGACCGGGACGTCGCGCGCGACATCATGGGCGGCATCTGCGACATCGGTATCGCCAATTCCTATTATGTCGGCCTGATGCGCAGCGGCGCCGGCGGGCCAGACCAGGAAGAATGGGCCAAGGCCATAAAGGTCATCCTGCCCACCTTCGAGGGCGGCGGCACGCAGGTGAACATCTCGGGCGCGGCAGTCGCCGCGCATGCGCCGAACAAGGATGTGGCCGTCGACTTCCTGGAATTCCTCGTCTCGGAAGAGGCGCAGGAAATCTATGCCCGCGCCAACTACGAATACCCGGTACGCGCCGGTGTCGAGGTAGACCCGATCATCGCCGAGTTCGGCACGCTCGAGATCGACCCGACGCCGCTGGCCACCATCGCCACACGCCGGGCCGATGCGACGAACCTTGCGGAGAAGGTCGGCTTCGACGATTAAGCAGACTGAAACCCGCGCCGTCGCCGGCTCGTCCCGGCGGCGGCGCATATCCGCACACTGGAATCCAGCATGACGACGCCGACCTTTCCGGCACGGGCCTTATCCGGCGTCCGCCCATGGCGTCGCGGACGCGCCGCGTGGCTTGTGGCTGCGGGCATCGTCGCCGCACTCGCGATGATGCCGATCGTGGCGCTGGCCGTGCTGGCGCTGGGCGGATCGCTCGACGTCTGGCCGCACCTCCTGTCAAACGTCCTGCCGCGCGCAACCTGGAACACCCTTCTACTGCTGGGCGGGGTCGGCACGATCACCGGTATCGTCGGTTGCGGCACGGCCTGGCTGGTGACCGCATACGACTTTCCGTTGCGGCGCCAGATGGAATGGGCGCTGCTTCTGCCGTTGGCGGTGCCGACCTATATCGTCGCCTATGCCTATCTGGACCTCCTGCATCCCGTCGGGGCCGTGCAATCCACGATCCGGCTGATCCTCGGCTATGAAAGCCCGCGCGATTTCCGCCTGCCGGACGTGCGCTCGATGGCCGGCTGCATCCTGATCGTCTCCTCGGTCCTCTATCCTTACGTCTACATCACCACCCGCGCGATGTTCATGACGCAGGCCGCCAACCTGATCGACGTATCGCGCACGCTCGGCTGCAGCTACCGCGCCGCCTTCTTCCGGGTGGCGCTGCCGCAGGCGCGGCCCGCCATCGCCGTCGGCATCAGCCTCGCCTTGATGGAAACGCTCAACGATATCGGCGCATCCGAGTTTCTCGGCATCCGCACGCTGACGGTCTCGATCTATTCGCAATGGGTCAACCGGACGGACCTTCCGGGCGCCGCGCAGATCGCGCTCGCCCTGCTGCTGCTCGTCATCCTCGTCGTGGCGGCGGAGCGATGGGCACGCCGGCATCAGGCCTACGCGGCATCGGCGCAGCGTCCCCGCCGGCTGGAGCCGAAACGCCTGTCCAGGGCGGCCGGCCTCCTGGCCCTTCTGGCCACGCTGGTGCCCGTATGCTTCGGCTTCCTGTTTCCCGCATCCTACCTGGCGGACGCCGCCGGCAAGCGCATCGCCTTCAGCGGCGTATCGCCGGCCATCCTGAACGAAGTCGTCAACACGGTGTCCATCGCCACGGCCGGCACGCTGGCGGCGCTTGCCTTCGGCCTCGTCATCGCCTTTGCCGCGCGCCTTGCGCCGGGTGGCGTGTCGCGCCTGTTCACGCGCGCCGCCCTGGTGGGCTACGCCATACCGGGAACGGTGCTCGCCATCGGCGTCCTCTATCCCGTCACTCTGGCGGATCGCTGGATGGACGGGCTTTGGCGCAGCTATTTCGGCACCGGCCTCGGCCTCCTTCTGCTCGGTTCGGGCAGCGCGCTGGTGCTGGCCTACACGCTGCGCTTCCTGGCCATCTCGACCGGCGGCATAGAAGCGGGCCTGTCGCGCATTCCGCCATCGCTCGACGGCGCGGCGCGCACGCTGGGCGCGACACCGCTTCGGCTTCTCGCTACGATCCACATCCCCCTGTCGCGCGCGGCCATCGCGGCTGCGGCCATCCTGATCTTCGTGGACTGCATGAAGGAGTTGCCCGCGACGTTGCTGCTGCGGCCGCTGAACTTCGAGACGCTGGCGACGCATCTGTACGGCGAGGCTGCGCGCGGCACCTATGAGGATGCGTCGGTCGCCGCCCTTCTGATCGTGCTGGTGGGCATGGTGCCCGTCGCCATCCTCTCGCGCATCGGACGCGAGCGCTAGGTCGCCGCAGGCAGCGACACCACCTGCTCCAACCCGCCGGAGGGCCGGTTGGCGATCGTCAGCGTGCCGCCTTCCTGCTCGATGATCTCCCGCGCTATGGCAAGCCCGAGCCCGGCGCCCGGCGCCGTCTTGCGGCGTGCCGGATCGACGCGGAAAAACGGCTCGAAGACCCTGTCCAGCAACTCGGCCGGTATGCCCGGCCCTTCGTCGCCGATGATCACGCGCAGGCGCGGCCCGTCGGCCTGCAGGGACACGGTCCCGCCCCCGCCATGGATGCAGGCGTTCTCGATGAGGTTGCGCAAGGCGCGCTTGATCGCCAGCGGCCGCGCATTCACCATCGCGTCGGCCACCGCGCCGCGCTGCGTGACGGCGAGGCCGATCTCGCCGAGTTCGTCGACGATCTCGCGGGTCAAGGCGGCAAGGTCGACAGGCTCTCTCCCTTCCGGGCCCGCCACCTCCTCCCGCACGAGGCGGATGGCGCTGTCGGCGATCCTGTCGAGTTCCGACAGGTCGCGCAGCCACACTTCACGCTCTTCCTCGGGCAGGAACTCGGCTCGCAGGCGCATGCGGGTCATCGGCGTCCGCAGGTCGTGGCCGGCCGCCGCCACCAGCCGCATCCGGCTTTCCATCGCGTTGCGCAGGCGCGCGGACAGGCGGTTCAGGGCGGCCGCGGTTTCGCGCACCTCCGCGGGGCCGCGTTCCTCGACATGCGGAAGCAGTCCGTCCGGCCCGATGGCGCCGACCGCCTCGTCCAGCATGCGCAGAGGGCGCGTCATCATGGTTGCCGCGATCAAGGCGATGGCCAGCGCGCCGAGGATGACGAGGCCGAGATAGAACACCAGCGGCGCGCGCGCCGAGGGCGGCGGCGCGGGATAGGTCAGGTAGGCCCATTGCCCTGGCTCGTATTCGAGCGCGAGACGGCGCGCACCCTCCGCATCCTGCAAGATCAGCACCTGCATCGGGTCTCCCTGCCGGGCCAGCACCCTTTGCACGCCACGCGCCTCGCGCGCCAGTTCGCCATCGTCTTCCCCGCCCGGCGGCGGGCCGGTGCGTATGCCATGGCGCGCGGCGGCAGCCGGATCGTGCCGCAGCACGCTTGCCACGATGCGCACTTCCTCGGCAAAGCTGGCGGCAAAGCTGCGGCGGTCCGGGCGCTCAAGGACGCGCCAGCTCACCAGCGCCGCCAGCACGACGACGCCGACGATGGAGACCACGAGAAGAAGGGCCAGGCGGGAGCGGATCGAGCCCATCAGGATATGCGCTCCACCTGCGTCGAGAACTGATACCCGCCGTTGCGAACGGTCTTGAACAGGCGGAATACCCCGCCATCGCCGAACTTGCGGCGCAGGCGGCTCATCGTCACGTCGATGGTGCGGTCGAACGGGTCGGTGAAGCTGCGCCCGTGCAGGAGGTCCAGCAGCGTATCGCGCGACAGGACCCGGCCCGGCCGCTCCAGGAAGATGACCAGAAGATCGAATTCCGCCCCCGTCAGGTCGAGATCCTGTCCGGCGTCGTCCGTTACACGCCGCGCCGTCCTGTCGGCGGTGAAGCCTTCGAAGCGGTAGACGCCGCTTTCGGGCTCGGCGGAACCACGCTCGGCCCCGCGCCGCATGACCGCGCGTATACGCGCCGCAAGCTCGCGCGGGTTGAAGGGTTTGCCGAGGTAATCGTCGGCTCCGAGCTCCAGCCCGACGATGCGGTCCACATCCTCCTTCAGGGCGGTCAGAAGGATGATGGCCAGCTCGGGCCGGCGATCCTTCAGTTCCCGGCACAGGTCCAGCCCCGAACCATCGGGCAGCATCACGTCGAGAACGACGAGGTCGATGCCCCCGGCCTCCACCTTCTGTTCAGCCTCCGAGCGATTGGCCGCCAGATCCGTACTGAAGCCCTGCCCTTCCAGATAGCGACTCAAAAGATTGCGGATATCCGCATCGTCGTCGACCACCAGCACGCGGGTTCGACCGTCCATCTCCGGTTCCTTCGATTACCGTCCAAGACATCATGTAAGCGGCGGCGCACCGCATTTCTTGCGGAAATTTGTTGCGAAACCTTGCAGCGCGCTCCGGCTTTCCCGCGGGCCGGAAACCGGAGCGACACTTTGCAACATATCGAAACACGCCAGGCGCGGTCCCGCCGCGAAGCGACGCTATCTGTTCGTTCATCGCAAGGCACAAAGGAGCGAAACGGATGAAGACGTCATCGAAACTACTGGCCGGCCTGCTCGCCGCCGGCATCGCGCTTCCGGCGCTGGCGCAGACGGCACAGCCGGCGCCTCCGCCCCCGCCGCCCGCTTCTGCCGGACCGGAGGCCAAGGGCCCGCCGCAGGGCCCGGCCGGCCATGGCCGCATGATGCGCGGCGACAGGGGCGACCGCCCGTCGATGCTCTGGAACGTATCCTCGCGGCTCGCCGCGGCCCAGACGGCGCTTGGCATAACCGCCGATCAGCAGGATAGCTGGAACGCCTTCACGAGAGCCGCGATCGCCTTCGTGGAAGCAGGGCGGCCGGCGCGCGGCGGGCCGGACATGGCCGCGCAGGACGAGGATGACGATGCCGGCCCGGCATCGGACGACGTCGACGCGGCAGAGGCGGATGTGGCAGCCCCGTCGCTACCCGACAGCCGCCCCTTCGCGCGGGTGGACCGGATGCTGGAACGAAGCATCGCACGCGGACAGGCCGCGGAAACGCTGCGCACCGCCATGGCGCAGCTGGCCGGCGAACTGACGCCGGAGCAGACCGCAACGGCCGAGAGGCTGCTGCGCGAGCTGCCGCGCCCCGGCCGCCACGGCAAGGGCCCGCACCAGCACGGCCAGCACGAGCGCGGCGATCGCCGATAGGACGTAGAGCGAAGACGAGGCCGGGGTGGCGACGCCCCGGCCTTGACGTTGCCGCGCCTGGCTGCAATGCCGGTCCCGTGTATCGGAAGGACCGGGCATGGCGGGGCTGCAGGGCATACTCTTCGACAAGGACGGAACGCTGCTCGATTTCGACGCCACATGGGCGCCCGCGACGATGCAGGTTCTGGATGCGCTGGCGAGCCGGCGGCCGGGCATCGCCCGACGTATGGCCGATGCCTGCGGACTCGACACCGGCCGCATGAGCTTCCGGCCGGGCTCCCCCATCATCGCCGGCGATACGGCGGACTATGCCCCCGTCTGGGCCGAGCTTATCGGAGTGCCCTTCGACAAGGCCTTCGAAACGCGCGTCAACGACCTGTATCGAAGCGCCAGCCTGTCGACATTGCGCGGCTACGACGACGTGGCGAAAGGCATCGACCATCTCGTCGCCCGGGGCTATCGCATCGGCCTGGCCACCAATGACGCCGAGGCCACCGCCCGCGCGCACCTGTCCGCACTCGATATCCTCGACCGGTTCGACTATGTCGCCGGCTACGATTCGGGCCATGGCGCCAAGCCTGGTCCCGGCATGGTCGAGGCCTTTGCCCGGCATGTCGGGCTTGCGCCGGAGGCCGTCGCCCTGATCGGCGATTCCAGCCACGACATGGATGCCGCAAAGGCCGCCGGCGCGCACCCGATCGGGATCGCGCGGACGCCGGCGGCGCGGGATGCGCTCGCCGGCCATGCCGATGTGATCGTTGCCGATCTTGCGGGCCTGATCGGTTGGCTCGAAAGGCGCGCCGCGCCTCAGCCCCCGATGGAAGGCTTCACCGCGTAGGGACCGTCGCCAAGCAGCGCCAGCGCCACGAGGCCGACGATCCACAGGCCCAGGAATTCCCAGCCGCCCCCTTCATTGGTGAAGAAGAACCCGGCCGGCCCGTGCACCGTGACGATGGCTCCGAGAAGGATGGGGATGAGCGCGGGAGCCACGATCCGGGTCTTGAAACCGAGGATCAGGGCCACGCCGCCGAGCACTTCCGCCAGCATCACGATGTAGGCGAGAACGCCTGGAAGGCCGAGGCTTTCAAAGAATTGGGCCGTCCCCGCCGGCGTGAAGACGAAGATCTTCAGCCCGGCATGGGCCAGAAACAGGAGCCCCAGGACGAGGCGCAGGGCGAGCGCCGCGTAAGGTGCGGTCTTGGTGTCGATCATGATTGTCGCTTTCAAGCGTTCGTGTCGTTCTGGGTCGCATATTGCCTCCATCGCAAAATTGGAGAAGACTGCTTTTCAGGATAAGGGCTCACACCCGGAGGAATAGATGCCGGATCACCTGCGATCCATGGAAGTCTTTGCCCGTGTCGTCGCAGCCGGAAGTTTCTCGGCGGCGGGCCGGGCGATGGACATGTCGCAGACCATGGTGACCAAGCATGTCGCCGCCCTGGAACGCCGGCTCGGCGTTCAGCTTCTCCGCCGCACGACGCAACGCGTGACGCCGACCGAGGCCGGACGCCGCTTTGCAGAATCCGCGGAGCGCATCCTGGAGGAAATCCGCGAGGCGGAGGCGCTGGCGGCCGCGGAGACGATCGAGCCACAGGGCACGCTGCGGGTCAGCGCGCCCTTGTCCTTCGGGCTTCGCGAATTCTCCAAGGTCGTGCCGGCCTATCTGTCGCGCCACGACAAGGTGCGGCTCGACGTCGACTTCAACGACCGGCTGGTCGACATCCTTTCGGAAGGTTTCGACATGGCGATCCGCATCGGACGCCTGAAGGATTCCAGCCTGACGGCAAGGCGCCTCGCCCCTTGCAACGTCCTCGTCTGCGCGGCGCCTTCCTATATCGAGCGGCATGGGGCGCCCCGGTCCGTCGGGCAACTGCCGGATCACAACTGTCTCGGCTATACGCTCTCCACCGTCACCGGCGCGGGGCTGTGGACCTTCGGCGTAGATGGCGAAGTGCCCGTCAAGGTATCGGGCAATCTCACCGCCAGCAGCGGCGACGCGCTCGTGCTGGCGGCCATAGCGGGCCTCGGCATCGTCTACGAGCCCAGTTTCATCGTCGGAGACGCGGTGCGCGGCGGCCAACTCGTCCCGATCGCGCTCGATCATCCGCCGGTTCGCCTTGGCGGGGTCCATGCCGTCTGGCCCGCGACCCGCCATCCCTCCGCCAAGATGCGCGCGATGATCGACCATCTGGTTTCGGTATGGAGCGGCACGCCGCCCTGGGACCGCGAGCTCCCGGTCTGATGCCTGATAGTGTGAGCGCTGATGCATCCAGGGATAATTGCTCACACGGCAAGGAATATCCATCTTCACACCACCGCAAGTCGCAATCAGGATCGACGGTCATGGACATCGTAACGCACCCCTCTTTCGCCCCACTCAGCATCGGCCGCGTAGCGCTGGCCGTCCGCGATCCGGAGGCGGTCGGCGCCTTCTATCGCGATGTCGTCGGGCTCGTCCCGCTGGGCAAGGGTGAGGAAGGCGCATTGTACGGCACCCCGGACGCCCCGCTTCTCGAACTCGTCCACCGGCCGAATGCCCAGCCGGACGACCCGCGTGAAGCCGGATTGTTTCATACGGCCTTCCTGCTGCCCGACCGGGAGTCGCTTGCCGAATGGGCCGCCGAAATCGGCGTCCGCCGGCAGGTCCCGCTGGAAGGCGCATCCGACCACATCGTCAGCGAGGCGTTCTATCTGTCCGATCCGGAAGGAAACGGCGTCGAGATCTATGCCGACAGGCCGTCCTCGGCCTGGACGTGGCGCAACGAGGCGGTGGAGATGGCGACGAAACCTTTGGACACCAACAGCCTGTTCGCCGAGGTCGACCTCTCTGAGCCGCTTTGGGATGGCGCGCCGGAAGGCACCACGGTCGGCCATATCCACTTGCGGGTCGGCGACCTGAAGGACAGCGACGGATTTTATCTCGGTGACGCCGGTTTCGAGCTTGCGACCACCTATCCCGGGGCGCATTTCCTGTCGACCGGGCACTATCACCACCATGTCGGCACCAATGTCTGGCGCAGCGCCGGGTCCGGCCTGCGGGGCAACCGGACAGGGCTTCTGTGGTTCGAGGTGCTGGATCGCCGCGCCGATGCTGCGGCACGCGTGCTGACAGACCCATGGGGAACGGAGCTGCGCTACACACCCGCAAATCAAGGAACTGGATCATGGAGCGAGTGACTGGTGGATGCCTGTGCGGGGCCGTAAGGGTCGAGGCGGCGGGAGCGCCTTTCCGCGTCGGCATCTGCCATTGCCTCGATTGCCGCAAGCACCATGGCGCATTGTTCCATGCCTCGGCGATCTTTCCGCAGGATGCGGTGTCGGTCTCGGGCGACACCCATGAGTATCAGGGCCGCAACTTCTGTCCGCGTTGCGGCTCCTCCGTCTTCGGAAGGTCCGCCGACGAGATCGAGATCGCGCTGGGCGCGCTGGACGAGATCGATCGCTTCGTTCCGACTTACGAACTGTGGACCATCCGTCGGGAGGGCTGGCTGCCTGCCTTCCCGCTTATCCGCCGCCATGCGAAGGATAGGCCTTCGGGCGGCCGGTCCGAGGACTGATCATTCGGCGAACACCCGCCCGTCCCGGATGGCGATGGAGCCACGATCCCCGGAGTTGACGGCAACATCGGACCGAACGTCGAATTCGAGCATCTCGCCGCTGTCGGTGGCGGCAACAAGCCGGCGGCTGTCGGGGCGGTCCAGCACCTGCCGGACCGTGACCGGCAGTCCTTCACCGGCGGGGGCGTAATCCACATCGCGCGGCCGCACGAAGAGCCCGGCCTTTCCATCGCCCACGCCGGGCGCCGGAATGGCGATGCCGCCGAGCCGGGCGAACCCGTCGCGCACATCGACCGACAGCCGGTTGGAATCCCCCAGGAACTGCATCACGAATGCATTGGCCGGCGCGCGCGTCACCTGGCGCGGGGTGCCCCGCTGCACGATGCGCCCTTCGTTCAGGATCACCACCTCGTCCGCAAGGTCCAGCGCCTCTTCCTGGTCGTGCGTCACGAACAGGGTCGTGATACCGAGCTCGCCGTGGATTTCCCGCAGCCAGCGCCGCAGGTCGCGCCGGACGGCAGCGTCGAGCGCGCCGAACGGTTCGTCCAGCAGGAGAACGCGTGGATCCACCGCCAGCGCCCGCGCAAGCGCCACCCTCTGGCGCTGCCCTCCGGAGATCTGGTTCGGAAATCGATCTTCCAGCCCGTCCAGGCGCACAAGGCCGAGTAGTTCGGCGACGCGCGCGCCGATTTCGGCCCGCCCACGCTTGCGTCCCTTGCCACCCTGCATGCCGAAGGCGACATTCTCGGCGACCGTCATGTGCGGAAACAGGGCATAGTGCTGGAACACGAAGCCGACGCCACGATCCTGGATGGGGATGCCCGTCGCATCCTCGGCGCCGAACAGGATGCGGCCGGAATCCGGATATTCGAGCCCGGCGACCATGCGCAGGATGGTCGTCTTGCCCGAGCCGGACGGGCCGAGCAGCGCCACCAGCCGGCCGCTTTCGATGTCCAGCGATACGCCATGCACTGCCCGGAAGGTCCGGAACGTCTTGACCACGGTGTCGAGGCTGATCTTCATCGCGCAAATCCTCCGGGCGGGGCAATGGTGGGTTGGGCCGTGGCCGGGCGCTTGCGTCGTCCGGCACCGCGTGATTCAAGCGCCACCTTCACCGCCAGCGTCACCAGCGCCAGAACCGTCAGGATCGACGCCGCGGCGAAGGCCCCCACCGTGTTGTAGTCGTGGTACAGAAGCTCGATGTGCAGCGGCAGCGTGTTGGTCTGCCCCCGGATATTGCCGGAAACCACCGAGACGGCGCCGAACTCGCCCATCACGCGGGCGTTGCACAGGACGATGCCGTACAACAGCGCCCAACGGATGTTGGGCAGGGTGACGCGCAGGAACGTGCGCAGGCCGCCGGCGCCCAGCGATACGGCCGCCTCTTCCAGATCCCGGCCCTGCGCCTGCATCAGCGGGATCAGTTCCCGCGCCACGAAGGGCGCCGTGACGAACATGGATGCCAGCACGATGCCCGGCAGCGCGAACAGGATCTGCAGGTTCGCATCCATCAGATAGCTGCCGAACAGCCCTTGCAGGCCGTAGACGAAAAGATAGGAGATGCCGGCGACGATGGGCGAGATCGAGAAGGGAATTTCGATCAGCACGATCAGCGCGCGCCGTCCGGGAAAATCGAACTTGGTCACCGCCCAGGCGGCCGCGACGCCGAATGCGGTGTTCAGCGGAACGGCGATCAACGCGGTCGTCACCGTCAGGCCGATGGCGTGCAGCGTATCCGGCTGGCGGATCGTCTCGGCGAAATAGGCGACGCCTTGCGAGAAGGCCGCCGCGAAGATCATCCCGAGCGGCGCGACGATCAGCACCAGGGCGACGATCAGCACGAAGCCGATCAGTCCGAGGCGGAAGATGGGGCGATCGCCGATGCGAGCCTTGCGCATGTCCATCTCAGCCCCTTTCCGTGTAGCGCAGCGCCCGGGCCTGCAGGACATTGGTCACCGCCAGCATCACGAAGGCGGCGAACAGCATGACGGAGGCGATCGCGGCCGTGGCCGGGTAGTCGTATTCCTCCAGACGGATGAAGGCCAACAGCGCCGTGATCTCGCTGTAGAAGGGCTGGTTGCCGGCGATGAAGATGATGGCGCCGAACTCGCCGAGCGAGCGCGCGAACGACAGCGATGTCCCGGCCAGCAGCGCGGGAGCCAGCAGCGGCAGGATCACCTTGCGGAAGACGCGGCCCTCGCCGGAGCCCAGCGACAAGGCCGCCTCCTCGAGCGCGGGGTCCAGATCCTCCAGGACCGGCTGCACCGTCCGCACCACGAAGGGCACGCTGGTAAAGGTCATAGCGACGATGATGCCGAGCGGCGTGTAGACCACCGTGATGCCCAGATCGGCCAGCGCGCCGCCCAGCCAGCCATTGGCCGCGAACAGCGTCGTCAGCGCGATGCCCGCCACCGCCGTCGGCAAGGCGAAGGGCAGGTCGACGATGGCATCGAGCAGCCGGCGCCCCGGGAAGCGATAGCGCGTCAGCACCCAGGCGAGCGCCAGCCCGAAGACGACGTTGAATGCCGTCGCCGCCAGCGCCGTCAGGATGGTGACCTGGTAGCTGGCCACGGCGCGCGGCGCCGATACGATCCGCCAATAGGCCTCCGGCCCAAGGCTGGCTGCCTTGAAGACGAGGGCCCCGAGGGGCAGGCACACGATGACCGTGATGTAGAACAGGGTGAAGCCGAGGCTCAGCCCGAACCCCGGCAGGACACGACGCGACACGTTTCGGGCGCCCCCTCGACTTTGGCGCAAACAGGAACAGGCCGGCCCTTTGGCCGGCCTTCGGACGTCACCCTCTTAGCGGCTGCCGTAGAGCTGGTCGAGCGTCCCGCCAGAAGCGAAATGCTCTTCCTGCACCTTGTCCCAGCCGCCGAAGACGTCTTCAACCGTCAGGAGACGGACTTGCGGAAACTCCCCTGCGAACTTCGCGGCCACCGCCTCGTCATGCACCCGGTTGCCGTTCTCGGCCAGAATCTCCTGCCCGGCCGGCGTATAGAGGAAGTCCAGATAGGCCTTGGCAAGGTCTGCCGTGCCGCGCCGCTCGGCCACGCGATCGACGACCGCGACCGGAAACTCGGCAAGAAGGCTGACCGACGGAACCACCGTATCGAAGCTGTCGGTGCCGAACTCACGCTCGATGCCGCGCGTTTCCGCCTCGAAGGTGATCAGCACGTCGCCGATCTGGCGCTCGACGAAGGTGGTGGTGGCGGCACGACCGCCGGTATCGAAGACGGGCACGTTGTCGAACAGCTTACCGATGAACGCGCTCACCTTCTCCTGGTCGCCGTCGAAGGCCTCCAGCGCATAGGCCGTCGCGGCCAGATAGGTGTAGCGGGCATTGCCGGAGGTTTTCGGATTGGGGAAGATCACCTGGACGTCGTCGCGGACGAGATCGCTCCAATCGTTGATGTTCTTCGGATTGCCCTCGCGCACCAGGAAGGCCGGCAGGGAGTAGTATGGCGACGCCTGGTTGGGGAATTCCTGCTGCCAGTCGGCACTGACGAAGCCGTTTTTGGCAAGGATATCGACGTCCGTCACCTGGTTGAAGGTGACGACGTCGGCTTCCAGCCCCTCCAGGATCGAGCGCGCCTGCCTCGACGACCCGCCATGCGACTGGTCGATCGTCACGTCGCGTCCGGTCTTCGCCTTGTAGTCGGCGATGAAGGCCGGGTTGATCGCCACGAACAGTTCGCGGGCGATATCGTAGGACGCGTTCAGAAGCTTGTCCGCCTCCTGCGCCTGTGCGCCTCCGGCTGTGGAAAGCGCTATCGCAAGGCTGAGCAGAAGGGACTTCTTCATCGGGTATCTCTCGGCAATTGGCTCTGGATCGAAGACCCTTTATCTCCTGCCGCGCGCCGCGCGACGAGGTCGAAGCCGGTCGTATCGCGCGGCGGCGTGGAACCAATCTTCCGCCGCCGCGCCCATCCGTGGAAAAATCTTCGGCAGCGCTCAGCCGAGCTTCAGCGCATCCAGAATCTTTCGTGTGTTGTTGCGGAACATGTCCAGATAGGTGGGCGCCGGTCCGGACGCATCCGACAGCGCATCGGAATACAGCGTTCCGCCGACATGGGCGTCCGTCTCGCGGGCGATTTGCTCGATCAGCCGGCTGTTGGTGATGCTTTCGACGAAGACGCCGGTGATGCCCTCGGCCCTGATCTGCGAGATGATCGCCGCGACATCGGCGGCCGAAGCCTCGGACTCGGTGGAGACGCCCTCCGGTGCGATGAACTCCACCCCATAGGCACGCGCGAAATAGCCGAATGCGTCATGCGACGTCACCACCTTGCGGCGATCCTGCGGAATCGTCGCAAGCTCGGCCTTCACCTCCGCGTCCAACGCCTGCATTTCGGCGACGTAGGCCGCCGCCCGCTGCCGGTAACCTTCCGCATTGGCCGGGTCGGCCTCGGCCAGGCCGTCGGCGATGTTGCGCGCATAAACGACGCCGTTCGACAGGTCCTGCCACGCATGCGGGTCTATCGGCCCGTGATCGTGCCCCTCATGGGAGGCCGCATCTTCGTGCCCGTGGTCATGGTCATGGTCGTGCGCGTGACCGTGCTCGTGCTCGTGCTCGTCATGCTCCTCGCTCTTCAACTCCACAACGCCGGTCGATGCCACGACCGTCTTGCCGGCATAACCGGACGCCTCGACGAGGCGCGGCATCCAGCCCTCGAAGCCGAGTCCGTTCATGACGACGAGGTCGGCGTCTGCAAGCTTGCGCGTATCGGCCGGCGAGGGCTGAAACACATGCGCGTCGCCATCCGGGCCGACAAGCGGCTGAACCTCGACCGCGTCGCCGCCGATCTCACGCGTCATGTCCGCAAGGATGGAGAAGCTCGCGACGACCTTGATGGGCTCGGCCGCCGCCAAGCCCGGGGCCGAAAGAAGCGCGATCGCCGAGACGGCACCGATGGACAGGAACTTCGACATGCAAGGACCTCAGTGATGGATATGACGGAACTGGATGGAACGGGCGATAACGCTGTCGAAGCGCCCGGCGAGGACGGAGACGGCGTAGACGGCCGAAGCGGACAGGATGATCGCCGGGGATGCCGGCGCGCCGTAATGATAGGAAACCAGCAGGCCGCACACCGAGGACGCGAAGCCGACGAGAATGGCGACAAGCATCTGGCCCGGTACGGTCTCGGCCCAGAAGCGGCTGGCGGCGGCCGGCAGCATCATGATGCCGACCACCATCAGCGTGCCCAGCGCCTGGAAGCCGCCGACGAGGTTCAGCACGACGAGGCTCATGAACAGCATATGGGCCAGTCCGCCGGCTCCGCCGACGGAGCGCAGGAAGCCGGGGTCCAGACACTCGGCCACGATGGCGCGATAGAAGATGGCCGTGAGCGCGAGCGTCAGCGTCGCGATGCCGGCCATCAGCAGGATCGCCGCGTCGTCGAGCCCGAGCACCGTGCCGAACAGCACGTTGAGCAGGTCGATATTGGAGCCGTAAAGCGAGACGATCAGCACCCCGAGGCCCAGCGACGCAAGGTAGAACGCGGCGAAGCTGGCGTCTTCCCGCAGGGCGGTGAAGCGCGAGACGATGCCCGCCAGAAGCGCCACGGCCAGGCCCGAGACGAGGCCGCCCAGCGTCATGGCGGCCAGCGAGAAACCCGCGATCATGAAGCCGATCGCGGCGCCCGGCAGGATCGCATGGCTCATCGCATCGCCGACGAGGCTCATGCGCCGCAGCACCAGAAGGACGCCGAGCGGGCATGCCCCCAGCGAAAGGGCGAGACAGCCCGTCAGGGCCCGCAGCATGAAGGCATAGTCGGCGAACGGAGACAGCAACGCGCTCATGCCGCCGACCTCGAATAGGGATCCTCGATCCAGTTCTCGCTCAAGGTTCGCGCCTCGCGCAGCTTCTCCGGCGTCAGCACGCGCGCAGTCGGGCCCCAGTCCACGACTTCGCGGGCGATCAGCAGCGTGTCCGGAAAATGCTCGCGCACCAGTTCGAGATCGTGCAGAACCGCGATGATGGTTCTCCCCTCCCCGTGCCAGCGCCGCACGACGGCCAGAAGGTCGAGCGTCGTGCGCATATCGATGGCGGTGAACGGCTCGTCCAGCAGCAGAACGCGCGCATCCTGCACCAGCATCCGCGCAAAGAGCGCGCGCTGCAGTTGGCCACCCGACAGGGTATGGATGGCGCGGCTCTCGAAACCGCGCAGGCCGACGGCGGCGATGGCCTCCTCCACCCGGGACAGATCGTCCTGGGCGATGCGGCGGAACCAGCCGGACTTGCGCGAAGCGCCCAGGGCGACGAGGTCCGCGACGTCGATCGGAAAGCTGCGATCCAGATCTCCCGCCTGCGGCAGGTAGGCCACGTCGTGACGTTTCAGGCCGTGCAGGCAGACGCTGCCCGTGGATGGGTCTATCAAGCCCATGATGCCCTTGAGCAGGGTGGACTTGCCGGCGCCGTTCGGCCCGATGATCGCCGTCAGCGAACCCTGTGCGAAAGCACCCGTCGCGTGATGCACGGCCGGTTGCCGACGATAGGCGAGCGTCAGATCCTTCAGCGCGATGACGGGCGCACCGGCCCTCATCGCACCATCACCAGAAGGACGGCCGCCCAGAGCAGCAGAAGCGGCGCCGCGACGATACCGAGGCGTTGAAAGGCCGACATCTGCATGACGGAGCGCGGTTTGCGGCCTGTGTCGGCCGATCGGGTCTTGCTGTCTTCGAGCATCAGGTCGCCGGGATGTTCCAGTTGCCGGTTTGTTATAACATTACAAGCAAGACGGCAAGTGGTGCGGTGCGAAAGGCGGCGTTAACCATTCCGGCAATTCTGCGGCAAAAATCGACACTTGGCCGGCGGCAAGCGCAACCCAATGTCATTTGAATCGTTTAAACAAGCTTCCAGTGGTCAAGATGGTGCACATCGTCATGCGAATATTGCGGAGCAGATACAGCCAGATCGGACTTCTCGGAGCAGTTGGGATTGCTGCAACGCAGCTACCCGTCGACGAGGTTCAGGCCTGGGCGATGCCACACAGCCAGACATTCGTCTATGATGCGATCGCCAGGGAGGCGCAGAGCCTCCCGCGGGAGGTCCTCCCGGGCGTGCGCCTGATGGACATCCGGCAGGAGGGCGACAAGGTCGTCTACGCCTTCGCGGCGGACGGACCGGTGGACGCGCGACAGGAGAAGTCGGCGATGGCGGGGCAACGATGCGCCACCTTCAAGCCTGCCTTGCTGCGTGGCGACCTCGCCGCCGTCGAGCATCGCTACGAAGGCGACGGCCAGATCCAGACCTTTTATATCCGCCGGGCCGATTGTCGCTAGCGATCAGTCCAGCCCCAGCCTGAATGCGGCGGCGCGGCGATGGCCCTCAAGACCCTCGCGGGCGCTCTGCCGCACGGCATGCGGCGCGACGGCGGCGACACCCTCGTCGTCCAGCCATTGGTGCGTCGCGACCTTGAGATAGGATCCGACCCACAGTCCGCCGGTGTAGCGGCCGGCCCCCATGGTCGGCAGGGTATGGTTGGTGCCGCAGCACTTGTCGGAATAGACGACGCTCGCCCGCGTTCCGATGAACAGGGATCCGTAATTGGACAGGCGCGTCGCAAATTGCGCCGCGTCTTTTGTATGGACCTGCAGGTGCTCCGCAGCGATCCGATCCGAATAGGCCACCATCGCATCCTCGTCCGGCACGACGGCGATCTCGCCGTAGCTCTGCCACGCCGCACCGGCCACCGCGGCCGTGGACAGTGTGGCGAGTTGCGCCTCCACTTCGGCCAGCACCGCGCGGCCCAGGGCTTCCGACGTGGTGATCAGGCCGACGCGCGTCCGGATGTCGTGCTCGGCCTGGGCAAGCAGATCGGTGGCGATCATCGCGGCATCGCCGGACTCGTCGGCGAGTACGTAAATCTCGCTCGGGCCCGCCAGCTGGTCGATCCCGACCCGCCCGAACACCTGCCGCTTCGCTTCGTTGACATAGGCGTTGCCTGGACCGACGATCTTGTCCACCGCAGGCACGCTGTCGGTGCCGTAGGCCATCGCCGCGATCGCCTGCGCGCCGCCGATCCGGAAGATGCGCGTCGCGCCGGACAGATGGCAGCCCGCGACCATGGCCGGGTGGGCGTTGGGCGGCAGGCACGCGACGATCTCGGCGCAGCCCGCGACAGCCGCCGGAACGATGGTCATCACCGGCGCCGACAGAAGCGGATAGCGCCCGCCGGGCACATAGGCGCCGACGCGGCGGATCGGGATGATGCGGTGGCCCAGATGCAGGCCCGGCAAGGTCTCTATCTCCAGTGGCAGGATGGTCTGCCGCTGCGCCTCGGCAAAGCGGCGCACCTGCTCGATGGCGAACTGCATGTCCTCGCGCGCTTCCGGGTCGAGGGCAGAGACCGCCTCCTGCTTATCGGCATCGGAAACCTCGAATCGCTCCGGCGCCGACCCGTCGAAGGCTTCGCTGTAGTGCCGAACGGCGTCGTCGCCCTCCCGCGCCACGCGGCGCAGTATTTCGCGGACCGTCGATTCGATCTCCGTACCGTCGACTTCGGCGCTGGCCGCCGGAGCCTTGATGTGGAACAGGCCGTGCACGGCAGGCTGGGACGGCGTAGACATTGTCATCGGGCATTCCTGCGGAGGTCAGAGAGGGTTTTCTGTCGCGCAGAAGCTGTCACCCGGCGCAGCGCCTGCCAATCCGCCGGGGCCGGGGTGTTGAAAATAATAACCAGTCGTAGGATGGTAATGACTGAAAATTGTGCGGTGCGTCGACAGCCCGCCCCGACGGGATCAAACGGGAGCATCGAATGCCCGCGATCGGACACGGCTTGAGGGAGCTGCGCAGGAGGCGGCAATTGTCGACCCGGCAGCTTGCCGTGCGCTCCGGCATTTCGCATTCCACCATTTCGCTGATCGAGCGGGATAAGCTGAGCCCGTCGGTGGACACGTTGGGCGCGATTCTGGAGGCCATGGGCTCCACCATGAGCGGCTTTTTCTCGCAACTTGCGTCCAGCGCCCCCTACTCCCCCTTCTACCGCGCGGAAGACCTGCCGGAAGCGGGCCGGCCCACCAGTATCTCCTATCGCATCGTCGGCATCGACCATCCCAACCGAACTCTCCTGATGCTGCACGAGACCTACGCGGCGGGGGCCGATACGGGTGAGGCCATATCGCATGCCGCGCAGGAAGCCGGCATCGTGGTGGAGGGTGCGGTGGAAGTGACCGTCGGCGCACAGTCGCGCGTGCTCGAAACGGGCGACGCCTATTATTTCGACAGCCAGATCCCGCATCGGTTCCGCAACGTTTCGGGGAAACCGGCGCGGATCGTCAGCGCCATTACACCGCCCACCTATTAGCCTCTCGGGGGCCGTTCCAGTGCAGCTGCGAAGGCCATCGCGGACAGAATATTCAACGCCTGCTTTTCCCTGCTGCGGACCATGGCGGGTTGTGTTTGACTTTCGCCCGGACTTCCAGAGGAGACGATTTCAATGAAGAAACTCATTTCGACTGCGGCAGGCCTCGTGGCGCTGGGCATCGCCCTTTCTTCCGGCGCGGCCTCGGCCCGCGACCTGACGGTGGTGTCCTGGGGGGGTAATTACCAGGACGCGCAGCGCGAGATCTACTTCAAGCCCTTCGCCGAAAAGACGGGCAAGCCCGTGCTGGAGGAATCCTGGGATGGCGGATACGGCGTCATCGCCGCCAAGATGGAAAGCATTCCGGCCAATTGGGATGTCGTCCAGGTCGAAGCCGAGGAACTTGCCCTCGGCTGCGCCGACGGCCTCTATGAGCCGGTGGACTGGTCGGCCCTCGGCGGCGAGGACAAGTTCATTCCGTCCGCGGTCAACGAATGCGGGGTCGGCGCCATCGTCTGGACGACCGGCCTCAGCTACGACGGCGACAAGCTGAAGGAAGCGCCCCAGGGCTGGGCCGACTTCTGGGACACGGAGAAGTTCCCGGGCAAGCGCGGCCTGCGCCGCGGGCCGAAATACGCGCTGGAATTCGCGCTCATGGCCGACGGCGTGAAGCCCGAGGAAGTCTATGAGGTTCTCGGCACCGACGAGGGTGTCGACAGGGCCTTCGCCAAGCTCGACGAATTGAAGTCCGATATCGTCTGGTGGGAAGCCGGCGCCCAGCCGATCCAGCTCCTGGCCTCGGGCGAGGTCGTCATGACGACCGCCTATAACGGCCGCCTGACGGGCATCAACAAGACCGAGAACCGGAACCTGAAGATCGTCTGGCCCGGCAGCATCTATGCCGTGGACAGCTGGGTCGTGCTGAAGGATTCGCCCAACAAGGACGCCGCGTTCGAGTTCATCGCCTTTGCGAGCCAGCCGGAAAACCAGTCCAAGCTGCCGAACTACATCGCCTATGGATTGTCCAACATCGAGGCCGGCAAGCTCGTGCCGGCGGCAGAGGCCACCGAGCTTCCCACCTCTCCGGAAAACATGGAAGGCGCGATCTCGCTCGATACCGATTTCTGGATCGACCATATCGAGGAGCTCAGCGCCCGCTTCAACGCATGGCTTGCCCAGTAAGGCTGTACCCGCATGAATGATCGCGCCTTCATCCACCTCCACGACGTGTCGAAAAGCTATGGGCCGATGCGCGTCGTGGAGGGCCTGAACCTCGAAGTCGCGAAAGGCGAGTTCCTGAGTCTGCTGGGGCCTTCCGGCTCCGGCAAGACGACCATCCTGATGATGCTGGCGGGCTTCGAGCGCGCCAGCTCGGGGACCATCTGGCTCGACGGGCAGAAGCTCAACGACCTGCCGCCGCACAAGCGGGGGATGGGGGTCGTCTTCCAGAACTATGCGCTGTTCCCGCATATGACCGTCGCCGAAAACGTCGCCTTCCCGCTCGACATGCGGGGCGTCGGCAAGGCGGAATCCCGCAAGGCCGTGGAGGCGGCGCTCGACAGGGTGCGCCTCGGCCACCTTGCCGACCGCAAGCCGTCCCAGTTGTCCGGCGGCCAGCAGCAGCGGGTGGCGCTGACGCGGGCGCTGGTCTTCGAGCCGAAGGTCATCCTGATGGACGAGCCGCTCGGCGCGCTCGACAAGCAACTCCGCGAGGAGATGCAGCTGGAAATCCGTGCCCTGCATCGCCGCCTCGGCCTGACCATCGTCTTCGTGACGCACGACCAGTCCGAAGCGCTGACCATGTCGGACCGGATCGCCATTTTCGACAAGGGCCGGATCGCGCAGATCGGCGCTCCCGATGCGGTCTACGACCGGCCCGAAAACCGCTTCGTCGCGCAGTTCATCGGCGAGACGAACCTGATAGAATGCACCCTCGCCGGCCGCGAGGGCGCTTTCGTCGCGGTCGATCTTCCCGGCGGGCGGCGCATCATGGCCACCGCGCCGCAGGATGGCGCGGCATCCGGGGCCGCTACCGTGTCGATCCGGCCCGAACGGCTGGCGCTCGACCGGACCCCGCCCCTCCCCAACAGTTTCGACGTTACCGTCGATGACGCCGTCTACCAGGGAGACCATATCCGCCTGCATCTCAGCGCCGGGGAACTGCCGCTCGTCGCCCGGCTGGAGCGCAGCGCGCGCAGTTTCACCCCGGGCGAGCGGGTCAACATGTCGTTCGATCCGGCGGACTGCTCGGTATTTTCGACATGAGCGACGTCACCATGCCCGCCCGCCTGCGCGCCGGGCTGCTCATTTTGCCTTTGGCGTTGTTCCTCGCCGTCTTCTTCCTGTGGCCGCTCTGGACCATGATCGCCGTGGCGGTTCGCGACGACGCCATGGCCGGCGCGCTGCCCGAGACGGCCGCCGTCATCGGCGGGTGGGATGGCGAGGCCCCGCCCTCCATGGATATCCAGCAGGCCTTCATGAAGGACCTGCGCGAAGTGGACAACGCGACACTGGGGCCAGCCGTGCGCCGCCTCAACAGTGCCGTCTCCGGTTTCCGCACGCTGATGGGGAAAACCCAGCGCGTGGCGCGCGACATGGCCGATGGCGAGCCGGTCGACATGCCGTCCATAGACGACCGCTGGAGCGACCCGGCCTTTTGGACCGCCATACAGAACGCAGCCAGTCCCTACACGGATCGCAATCTATTGGCTGCGGTCGATCTGGAGCGCAACGACGCCGGAGACATCGAGGCGCGCCCGGCCGGCAGTTCGGCCAACCGGCTGATCATCTGGCGCACCTTCTCCATTGCCGCCGTCATCACGCTGTTCTGCATCGCCATCGGCCTGCCCTACGCCATGCTTGCGGCGTCGGTCTCCGGCTGGAAGCGCAACATCCTGCTGCTCGCGGTTCTCCTGCCGCTGTGGACGTCGCTGCTGGTCCGTACCGCCGCCTGGTTCATCCTGTTGCAGGACCAGGGGCTCATCAACCGCACGCTGATGGATCTCGGCCTGATATCCGGGCCGCTGCCGCTGATCTTCAACCGGGCCGGCGTCATCGTCGCCATGACGCATGTGCTCCTGCCCTTCATGGTGCTGCCGATCTATTCCGTCATCACCGCCATTCCGAAGAACCTCATGCCGGCCGCCGCTTCCATGGGCGCATCGCCGCTCCGCGCCTTCTGGCGGGTGCTGTTGCCGCTCAGCCTGCCCGGTGTGCTGTCGGGATCCCTGCTCGTCTTCATGGTGGCGATCGGCTATTATATCACGCCTGCGCTTGTCGGCGGCCCGAACGACCAGATGATCTCGTCCATCATCGCCTTCTACGCGTTGCAGACGGCAAACTGGGGCATGGCCGGTGCGCTCGGCATCATCCTGCTCGTCGTCACGACGCTGCTCTATGTCGTCTACAATAGGCTGTCGCGCAACGGCGCGCCGCTGGGGGCCTGACATGCGCGCACTCAAGCTCGTCTTCGGCATCGCGGCCATCGTGTTCCTGCTGCTGCCCATCGTCGCGATCCTGCCGCTGGCCTTTACCGATTCGGTCTTCCTGAATTACCCGATCCCCGGCTTTTCGCTGCGCTGGTTCGAACAATTGGGCGCCGGGGCGTGGCAGCGATCCATCGTCAACAGCCTCATCATCGGCGGCGGGGCCACGCTGGTCTCCGTCGTCCTCGGAACGCTCGCCGCACTGGGGTTGGCGGGAAGCGCCCTGCCCTTCGCAGGCCTGTTCCGCACGGTCTTCCTGCTGCCGATGGTCGTGCCGGCGGTTGTCCTGGGCGTCGGCCTCCAGATATCGCTGGCGCGGATCGGCCTTTCCTCCACCTATCTCGGCGTCATCGTCTCGCATTCGGTGCTGTGCATCCCCTTCGTCATCGTCAGCGTATCCACCGCGCTGGCCGGTATCGACCGCACCTCCCTGCGGGCAGCGGCCAGCCTCGGCGCCAATCCATTCACCGTCTTCCGCCGCGTGACCATGCCTCTTGCCGCGCCCGGCATCGTGACCGGCGCGGTCTTCGCCTTCGCCACTTCGCTGGACGAGGTGGTGCTGACGCTGTTCGTCGCCGGCCCGAACCAGCGCACGCTGGCCCGCCAGATGTTCTCCTCCATCCGCGAGAATATCAGCCCGGCCGTGGCCGCCGCAGCGTTCCTGCTCATTCTCGGGACGCTGCTTCTGGCCGGACTGGCCGCGCTGCTGCGGTGGCGGCAGGAAAGATCGCTGGCCGCCAAGGTCTGAAGCGCATTATGAAGATCGCATATCCGTCAGCAAACCTTATGGTTTTGACGGCCTCACAGGGAAAGGAACTGCCATCATGTCTGCGGCGCTGCCGAATTCCGTCTATGCGAGGGATGTGGAATATATCCTCCATCCCGTCACCAATGCCCGCAAGCATGAGGAGACCGGCCCCATCGTGATCGACCGGGGCGAAGGCATCTATGTCTTCGACGATCAGGGCAAGCAGTATATCGAGGCGATGGCCGGCCTGTGGAGCGTGGCCGTCGGCTTCGGCGAGAAGCGCATCGCGGATGCCGCCTATGCCCAGCTCCAGAAGCTGCCCTATTACCACACGTTCAGCCACAAGACGAACGAGCCATCGGTGGACCTGGCGGAAACGCTGGTCAAGATGACGCCGGCCAGCGTCAACCGGGTGTTCTTCACCAATTCCGGCTCGGAAGCCAACGACACCGTCGTCAAGCTGATCTGGTATTACAACAATGCGCGCGGCCGCCCGGAAAAGAAGAAGTTCCTGTCGCGCCAGAATGCCTACCACGGCATCACCATGGTATCCGGGTCGCTGACCGGACTGCCGGTCAACCACCGCGATTTCGACCTGCCGATCATCCCGGTGCGGCACCTGACCTGCCCGCATTACTGGCGCTTCGGCCAGCCCGGTGAAACGGAAGCGCAGTTCACCGAGCGGCTCGCGCAGGAGCTCGAGGACACGATCGCGACGGAGGGGGCGGAAACCATCGCCGCCTTCATCGGCGAGCCGCTGATGGGCGCCGGCGGCGTGCTGCCGCCGCCGGAGGGCTATTGGGCGCGCGTGCAGGAAATCTGCCGCAAGCACGATATACTGATCGTCGCGGACGAGGTCATCAACGGCTTCGGACGTCTCGGCACCACCTTCGCCTGTGAATATTACGGTATCGAGCCCGACGTGCTGGTGACCTCCAAGCAGATCGCCTCGTCCTACGCGCCGTTGGCGGCGGTGCTGATCTCCGACGCGATCTACCAGGGGATTGCCGACAACACGGCAAAGATCGGCACGCTCGGCCATGGCTTCACGACGACGGGGCATCCCGTGTCCTGCGCCATCGCCAACGAGAACCTCGCCATCATCCGCGAGCGTAACCTTGTCGAGAATGCCGCGCGCTCCGGCGCAGTCCTGCAGGAAGAGCTGAAGCGTTTCCGCGACCATCCGCTGGTCGGCGACGTACGGGGCGTCGGCCTGATCGCGGCGGTGGAACTTGTGGCGGACAAGGCGACCAAGGCGCGCTTCGACCCCGTAGGCCGGGCGGGCGGGACACTCTTCGCCAAGGGGCACGAACATGGCGTGATCATCCGCGCCATCGGCGACCAGATCGCCTTCTGCCCGCCGCTCATCATCACGGAAGGCGAGGTGCGGGAGATGGTCTCCCGCTTCGGCAAGGCGCTGGACGACACCTATGCCGCCCTCAAGGCGGACGGCACCGTAGCCTGACCTTCGATCGACGCTGTCAAAGGGCCGGGGCAAAGGCTTCGGCTCTTTGTTTTGCAGATTTTTTAATTTTTGAGAGTGAAAGCCATTTGAGTATCTAGTGTGATAGGCAACGTGCGTTGAATATCACATCTTCCGCTTTATGAGACTCAAATGAGCGACATTCGCAACTTCGACTTCAACGATGCGGTCGATTACCATTATGGTCGTTTCCCGCCGCGCTCGCTTGATGCGGGACGGCTGATCGGCCCAATCGCGTCGGCCTCCGCAGCGCTTGCCAGATACGATCAGATGCTGAAGGGGATGCACAACAGCGAAATCCTGCTGACTCCTCTCCGCAGTCAGGAAGCCGTTGTCTCATCTCGAATGGAGGGGACGATAAGCACGCTGGATGAGGTACTGCAATACGGTGCCGATCAGGAGGGTGATGATGCACCACCCGAGTCGGGTTACCGAAGCGAAGCAGTAGAAGTGTTCCTCTATGGGCGCGCCTTGACCTACGCCCAACGCAGCCTTGAGGACAACGCACCGCTTTCGCCCTGGCTCATTCGTTCGGCCCACCGTGTCCTTCTGGGTTTCGGACGAGGAGCCCACCTGGCGCCGGGAGACTTCAAGACCGAGCAGAATTACCTTGCGGACAGGTCGCGTCGCAAAATCCAGTTCGTGCCGATCCGACCAGAGCAGCTTGATGTGGGCCTCGAGCGGCTATTCGCCTTTATCGAGGATGACCAGTGCCAGATACTTTTGCGCACGGCCATCGCCCATCTCGAGTTTGAGGCACTTCACCCATTCAAGGATGGGAACGGCCGTATCGGCCGCATGATCATCACGTTGATGCTTTGGAAGTTCGGCGCCATCAGCGCACCGCACTTCTATATCAGTAACTATCTGGAAGATCGTCGTGATGAATATATCGACAGAATGCGAGAAGTCTCGCGCAGCGATGACTGGACCGGATGGGCGGTGTTTTTCCTCGAAGCCTTGGAAGCGCAGGCCAACAAGAACCTTGCTACCGCCGAGTCCATCCGCATTCTTTACGACACGCTCAAGAAGGATTTCCCCAAGCTCCTGAACTCACAATGGAGCACCGCGGCGCTCGACTTCCTGTTCTCCAGACCGGTTTTCAGGAACAACGTTTTTACATCACGATCGGGGATTCCGGCCCCGACGGCGCACCGCTTCACCCGCGTATTGGTCGAGAGCGGACTTCTGCAGACGATAGAAGCATCTGCAGGCCGACGGCCTGCACTCTATCGGTTCGAACCCTTGCTAAAGCTTGTCCGCGACTAAGCCTGCCGGCGCGGCGACACCACCGAACACCCCGGAAATGGCCTTCTCGAGCCCACGCATGTCGTAGGGCTTGGACAGGATTGTGGTGCGTGCCGGGTCGAAAGCCTCGATGCCGTCGACATGCCTGTCGCCCGTGGCGAACACGATGCCTATTTCGGGGCGCAGTTCCAGCGCGCGCCGCGCCAGTTCCGGCCCCGAAATCCCGGGCAGGTTCACATCCGTCACCAGCACGTTCACCGGCATGGTCTGCAGCGCGGTCGTCGCCTCTTCCGCACTGCCGGCCTCGACCACGAGATGCCCCATTTCCTTCAGGAGTTCGGCCGTGTTCATGCGGATCATCATGTCGTCTTCGACCAGCATGACCGAAATGCCGACGACATTGGCCTTCTTGCCGTCACTGCCCGTGGCCGTGGCGTCGGCCGGGGGCAGCGGCGCCGCGCCCGAATTGACCTGCGCCTGGTTCGCCAACACATGGCGCACCTTCCGCGCGAGCGCCTCGCGCGTGTACGGCTTGGACAGAAGGTTGACCCCGGCATCCAGCCGGCCGCCATGCACGATCGAATTCTCCGTGTAGCCCGAGGTGAACAGAACCGCGACGCCCGGCAGGCGCTCGCGCGTCTTGCGGGCAAGCTCGGGGCTTTTCAGCGCGCCCGGCATGACCACGTCCGTAAACAGAAGGTCGATCGGGATGCCGCTTTCCACCACGCTCAGCGCGGAAGTCGCATCCACCGCCTTCAGGACGCGATAGCCGAGTTCGCCCAGCATCTCGACGACGGTGGCGCGCACCTCGTCGTCGTCTTCCACCACCAGGACGGTTTCCGTGCCGCCGGACACAGGCCCGTTGTCCACTTCGACTTCCAGGTCTTCCGCCTCGACGGCGCGCGGCAAGTACAGCCGGATCGTGGTCCCGTGGCCGGGTTCCGAATAGATCTTCACGTGCCCGCCCGACTGCTTGACGAAACCGTAGACCATCGACAGGCCGAGGCCCGAACCCTTGCCTTCGCTCTTGGTGGAGAAGAAGGGCTCGTAGACGCGCTCCATCACCTCCGGCGTCATGCCGCAGCCGGTGTCCGAAACCGCCAGCATCACGTACTGGCCGGGCGTCACCTCCTCGTGCGCACGCGCATAGTCGTCGTCCAGGCTGGCGTTGCCGAGTTCGATCGTCAGCCGCCCCTGCCCGTCCATCGCATCGCGCGCGTTGATCGCAAGGTTCAATAACGCGTTCTCGATCTGTGTCGGGTCGATGAAGGTGTTCCACAGGCCGCCGCCGACCACCGTCTCGACCTCGATCCCCTCGCCGATGGCACGGCGCAGCATATCGTCCATGCCGCGCACGAAGCGCGTCACGTTGACGACCTTGGGCTCCAGCGCCTGCCGCCGGCCGAAAGCCAGCAATTGCGCCGCCAGCTTCGATCCGCGGGATACGCCGGCCATGGCATTGGCGACGCGGCGCTCTGCCCGTTCATTGCCGGCGATGTCGTTGGCCAGCAATTGCAGATTGCCGGACACCACCTGCAGCAGATTGTTGAAATCGTGCGCGACGCCGCCGGTCAGCTTGCCGATGCTCTCCATCTTCTGCGCCTGCGCCAGGGCGATCTCGGCCTGGCGCCTTTCGGCGATGGCCTCCACGATGCGGGTCTCCAGCGTCTCGTTGAGCTGGCGGAGCTGGTCTTCGGCACGCTGGCGGTGGCGGATCTGGCGCTCGAGCTGTTCGGCATGCTCCTGCAGGGCGATCTCCTGCCGGTGCTTTTCCGTGACGTCCGTATGGACGCCGACCCATTCGCGGATGCTGCCGTCGTCGCCAAGGCTCGGCACGGCGCGGATGGAGAACCAGCGCCATTCGCCATCCTTGCGGCGCACGCGATGCTGGAAAACGAAGGTCTTTCGCTCGGCGACCGCCTCGTTCCATGCGGCGACGCTCGCCGCACGGTCATCCGGGTGGACGGCTTCGGACCAGCCGAAACCCGCGCATTCCTCTTGCGTCTGGCCGGTCAGCGCCTGCCAGCCCGGCTGCGGGCCGGACATGCGCCCCTCGGGATCATTGGTCCAGACGATCCCGTCCACCGCCGCCACGGCCGCTTCGAAACGCCTGGTGCTGTGCAGCAGCTCGCGCCGCATGCGGACACGGCCCGTATTCTCGACCACGGTGCACAACACGCCGCCGACGGTATCCTCGTCGATGTAGATCGGCGTGTAGAAAAGGTCGAAATACACCTCCTCCATCACGCCGCTGCGGTTCAGCACCATCAACTGGTCATGGAAAGCCTGCACCTCGCCGCGCATGCCGGTTTCCAGCACCTGGCGATTGAAGTCCCAGATCTCGGGCCACACCTCGTCGACGCGTCCGCCGAAAGCATGCGGATGATGGCGCCCGGCAATGGCGATATAGCCGTCATTGTAGATCATCCGGTGCTCCGGGCCCCACATCAGGACCTTCGGCACCGGGGAATCGATCATCACGTCCACGGTGACGCGCAGGTTCGGGCACCAGCTTTCGAGCGGGCCCAGCCCCGTCAAGTGCCAGTCGTAGGCACGCAGAAGCGCGCCCGTATCACCGCCGCGCGGTGGTTTGGAGCCGAAGGATATGGCCTGGTCGGTCATCTTGGTTCTCGATGGTGGAACGCAGCCTATATGTCTGTTTCCGCCTGAAAATCAAAATGAAATCTGCGGTTATCGTGTCACATTTGCACGCCGCTCGGCGGCCGTCAGGGTGTTCTGCAGCAGGAAGGCGATCGTCATCGGTCCGACACCGCCGGGAACCGGCGTGATGGCGCCCGCAACCGCGATCGCTTCGTCGAAGGCGACGTCGCCGACCAGGCGGCCCTTTGCCTGACCTTCGGCCGGCGGCAGCCGGTTGATGCCGACATCGATGACGGTTGCGCCCGGCTTGATCCAGTCGCCCTTCACCATCTCCGCCCGGCCGACCGCGGGTACGAGGATATCCGCCGTGCGGCACAGGCTTGCCAGGTCCTGCGTGCGCGAATGGGCCATCGTCACCGTCGCGTTGGCGTTGAGCAGCAATTGCGCCACCGGCTTGCCGACCAGGTTCGAGCGCCCGATGACGACGGCGGTGAGGCCGTCCATGCGCGGACGCACGCTGCGCGCCAGGTGCATTGCCCCCATCGGCGTGCACGGTACGAGGCCCGGCAGTCCGGCAACGAGGCGACCGGCATTTTCCGGGTGGAGCCCGTCCACGTCCTTGGCGGGATCGATCGCCAGGATGACCGGCCCCGCATCCAGCGGAGCGGGCAGCGGCAATTGCACCAGGATGCCGTCGACGGCATCGTCGGCGTTCAGGCGGCGAACCAGCGCCAGGAGATCGTCCTGCGCCGTATCGGCGGCAAGGCGATGCTCGAAGCTTTCCATGCCGGCCTCGCGCGTCAGCCGCACCTTGGAGGCGACATAGACTTCGCTGGCGGGATCGTTGCCCACCAGCACCACGGCCAGGCCAGGCCTGCGGCCGTGGCGCGCCGAAAACGCTGCGGCCCTTTCCGCCACCGCCGCGCGGACCTTTGCGGATTCGGCCTTGCCGTCGATCAGTTTGCCCTGCATGGGAAATCCCTCAATCCCGGAATACGACGGTCTTGGCACCGTTCGGTATGACACGGCCTTCCAGATGCCAGGTGATCGCACGCGCCAGGACGCGGCGTTCGATATCGCGCCCCTTGCGGACGAGATCCTCCGGCGTGTCGTGGTGGGCGATGCGCTCCACGTCCTGCTCGATGATCGGCCCTTCGTCGAGATCGGCCGTCACGTAGTGCGCCGTCGCACCGATCAGCTTGACCCCGCGGTGATGCGCCTGGTGGTAGGGCCGCGCCCCTTTGAACCCCGGCAGGAAGGAGTGGTGGATGTTGATGCAGCGGCCGGCCAGCTTCGCGGCCAGCCCATCCGACAGGATCTGCATGTAGCGCGCCAGCACGACGAGGTCGGCCCCTGTCCGCTGCACGACGCGCCAGACGTCCGCCTCCTGCTCCAGCTTGGTCTGTCTGGTCACGGGCAGATAGTGGAAGGGGATATCCGCAAGATCGAGATGCGCATAGCTCTCGCGCGGGTAGTTGGCGACGATGCCGACGATGTCCATGGCCAGTTCGCCGATGCGCCAGCGATACAGGAGATCGGCGAGGCAATGGTCGAAGCGCGAGACGAGGATGAGAACCTTCTGGCGCCGGGCCGCGCAATTGAGGCTCCAGTCCATGTCGTGGCGCTGCGCAACCGCGTCGAAGGCGCTGCGCAGCGCTTCGCTGTCGCTGCCGGCCTCGACGAAATTGAAGCGGACCCGCATGAAGAAGCGGCCGGTTTCCGCGTCGTCGAACTGGTGCGCCTCGCGGATGTCGGCGCCATGCTCGTAGAGGTGGCGCGACACCGAGGCCACGATGCCCGGCTTGTTCGGGCACGACAGCGACAGGACATACTGGTCGGGCATGGCGGCGACTCCACGGAAGGGATGTTGCACCGCCTATAGATCATCCCGGCCCTTGCGCAAACCGCGTTACGCCTCACCGGCGCTGGTTGTAGACGTCGATGCAGACGGCTCCCAGGAGCACGATGCCCTTGATGACCTGCTGGTAATCGATGCCGATGCCCAGGATGGACATGCCATTGTTCATGACGCCCATGATGAAGGCGCCGATCACCGCGCCCACCACCTTGCCGACACCGCCATAGGCCGAAGCGCCGCCGATGAAGCAGGCTGCGATGACGTCCAGCTCGAAGCCGAGGCCCGCCTTGGGGGTTGCCGTGTTCAGCCGCGCGGCAAAGATCAGGCCCGCCAGCGCCGCCAGGACGCCCATGTTGACGAATGTCAGGAAGGTCAGTCGCTCGGTCATGACGCCCGAGAGCTTCGCCGCCTTCTCGTTGCCGCCGACGGCATAGATCTGCCGCCCGATGGTGGTCCGGTTGGCGACGAAGGCGTAAAGCGCGATCAGCGCCACCATGATGATGAGCACGTTGGGCAGGCCGCGCAGCGATGCGAGCAGGTAGGTGAAATAGGTGATCACGCAGAAGAGCACGATGTTCTTCAGGACGAAGAAGCCGTAGGGCTCCGTTTCGGTCTGGTGGCGCTGCTGGCGCGCCCTGTTGCGGAAGTTGAGATAGACCAGCCCCAGCGCCAGCACGGTGCCGAGGATCAGCGACGTCAGCTTCAGCCCCGGCGTCGCGAAGACATCGGGGATGAACCCGGACGACAGGCGCTGGAAGGTGGTCGGAAAGGGCCCGACGGAAGCACCGCCGAGCACGGCGAGGCTGAGCCCCTTGAACACCAGCATGCCCGCCAGCGTCACGATGAAGGAGGGGATGCGCAGATAGGCGACGAACCAGCCCTGCGCCGCCCCGATGGCCGCTCCGATGGCGAGGCAGATGGCAACGGCGGCGATGGCGGGCATGTCGAGCCTGACCATCAGCACCGCGGCGACCGCGCCCACGAAGCCGGCGACGGAACCGACCGATAGGTCGATATGGCCCGATACGATCACCAGAAGCATGCCGAGCGCCATGATGACGATATAGCTGTTCTGCAGGATCAGATTGGTCAGGTTCAACGGCCGCATCAGCGTACCGTCGGTCATGACCTGGAAGAAGATCATGATCGCAAGCAGCGACAGCAGCATTCCGTATTCGCGCAGATTGTTCTTCAGGAAGCCGCTATAGCTGCGCGTTTCCCCGATGGTTGCCGGATTGTCGCTCATTTCAGGGTCTCCTTGCGCATGATGGCGCGCATGATCTTTTCCTGGCTGGCCTCTTCCCTGCCGAAGGCGCCGACGAAACTGCCTTCGTTCATGACGAGGATGCGGTCGCAGATGCCCAGCAGTTCCGGCATCTCGGACGAGATCACGATCACCCCCTTGCCGCTGTCGGCAAGGCCGTTGATGATGGAATAGATTTCATATTTCGCGCCGACGTCGATGCCGCGCGTCGGCTCGTCGAGGATCAGCACTTCCGGCTCGGAGAAGAGCCATTTCGACAGCACCACCTTCTGCTGGTTGCCGCCCGACAGCTTCCCGGCCTCCTGGTAGACGCTGGACGAGCGGATACGCATCTTCTGGCGATAGGTGTTGGCGACCCGCAGTTCCTCGATGTCGTCCAGAACGCCGCGCCGCGATACGCCGCGCAGATGCGCAAGCGTGATGTTCTTGCGGATATCCTCGTCCAGCAGCAGGCCGAGTTGCTTGCGGTCCTCCGTCACGTAGGCAAGCCCCGCATGGATGGCCGCAGGCACGGTGGACAGGTCCACCGGCTTGCCGTGCATGGTGGCGGTGCCCCGGATATTGCGCCCCCACGAGCGGCCGAAGACGCTCATGGCGAATTCCGTCCGCCCCGCGCCCATCAGCCCCGCGATGCCGAGGATTTCACCGGCGCGCAGGTCCAGGCTCAGGCCCTTGACCGCCTGCCGCCCCGGGTGGAGCGGATCCTCCACCGACCAGTCGCGGATGGAAAGGATGGTTGGGCCGATCTTCGGCTCGCGCTTGGGGAAACGGCTTTCGAGGTCGCGATCCACCATCTTGCGGATGATCTCGTCTTCCTCGACCGGGCCGGCATGGCAATCCATGGTGGCGACCGTCCTGCCGTCCCGCAGCACGGTGATGCGGTCGGCCACCTTGGAAATCTCGTTCAGCTTGTGCGAAATCAGGATCGAGGAGATGCCCTGCCGCCGGAACTCCGTCAGAAGCGCCAGCAGCGCATCGGAGTCGGCCTCGTTCAGGCTGGCGGTCGGCTCGTCGAGGATCAGCAGCTTGACTTCCTTCGACAGCGCCTTGGCGATCTCGACCAACTGCTGCTTGCCGACGCCGAGATCGGCGATCCTGGTATCGGGGTTCTCCTTCAGGCCCACCTTGCGCAGCAGCTCGCGGGAGCGCTCGAAGACGGCCGATCGGTCGATCACGCCCAGCCGCGTCGGCGCATTGCCGAGAAAGATGTTCTCGGCGATCGACATCAGGGGGATCAAGGCGAGTTCCTGATGGATGATGATGATGCCGAGCGCCTCGGAATCGTTCACCGTGCGGAAGCTGCGCTCTTCCCCTTCGAAGAGGATCTGCCCGTCGTAGCTTCCGTGCGGGTAGACGCCCGACAGCACCTTCATCAGGGTGGACTTGCCGGCGCCGTTCTCGCCGACGACCGCATGGATCTCGGCGGGTTGCACCGCGAGGTTCACCTCCGACAGGGCCCTGACCCCGGTGAAGGATTTGGAGATGCCCCGCATTTCCAGAATGGCGTTCATGTGCGCCTCCAACGGCCTTGCCGATACCGCAGACGAAAGGGGGCGCCGTCGCCGGCGCCCAATCCATTCCTACTGGAGCTGATCTTCGGTGTAGTAGCCGCTGTCGACCAGAATTTCCTTCCAGTTGTCCCTGGTCACCACCACGGGCTTCAGGAGATAGGATGGCACGACCTTGACGCCGTTGTCGTAGGTCTCGGTATCGTTGACCTGCGGTTCCGTGCCGTTGCTGACCGCATCGACCATGTCGGCCGTCACGCGTGCGAGTTCGCGCGTGTCCTTGAAGATGGTCGATGTCTGTTCCCCGGCCAGGATCGACTTGATCGACTGCACCTCGGCGTCCTGCCCGGTCACGATCGGCATCTTCATGTCGGCCGAGCCGTAGCCGACGCCCTTCAGCGACGACAGGATGCCGATCGACAGGCCGTCATAGGGCGACAGCACGGCATCGACCCGCTTGTCGGTGTAGAAGGCGGACAGGATGTTGTCCATGCGCGCCTGCGCGACGGCCGGATCCCAGCGCAGGGTGGAGACCTTGTCCATGCCCGTCTGCCCGGAGGCGACGTTGAGCTTGCCGCTGTCGATATAGGGCTGCAGCACGCTCATCGCGCCATCGTAGAAGAAGTAGGCGTTGTTGTCGTCCGGCGAGCCGCCGAACAGCTCGACGTTGAACGGCCCTTCCTGGTTGGCCAGGTCGAGGCTGTCGACGATGGAGGTTGCCTGCAGGACGCCGACCTGGAAATTATCGAAGGTCGCGTAGTAGTCGACATTCGGCGTATCGCGGATCAACCGGTCGTAGGCGATTGTCTTGACGTCCATGTCGGCGGCCTGCTGCAGCACGTCCGACAGGGTGGTGCCGTCGATCGAGGCGATCACCAGCACCTTGGCGCCCTTCACCACCATGTTCTCGACCTGCGAGAGCTGGTTGGGGATGTCGTCCTCGGCGTACTGCATGTCGGTCTCGTAGCCGCGCTCCTGCAGGATCTTCGACATGTTGTTGCCGTCGTCGATCCAGCGCGCCGACGACTTCGTCGGCATCGCGATGCCGACGAGCCCCTTGTCCTGCGCGCCGGCCGGCAGCACCATCGCCGCCCCGAGGGCGAGCGCGGCGGCCCATTTCATGAAACTCTTCATTTTCGAAATCCTCCCAAGGCGGCCGCACCATGCGGACCGCAAGTCGTTCGGCACGGCCTCCCCGCCGTGTCAAATCATTCTGCATGGCTCCCCGCCATGCGGGCGCCGGCCTAGCCGGTGCCGAATACCGCGTCGTAGGCCGCTATGGCCGCCTTGGCCCGAGCCGCCACCTCGGCAGTCGACAGGCCGGGCTTGTACAGGCTGGAGCCCAGGCCGAACACCCTGATGCCGTAGCCGGCATAGGCCTGGAAATCGCCGTCCGAGACACCGCCGACCGCCCCCAGGATCGCTTCCTTCGGCAATACCGCCGAAATTGCCGCGATACCGGCGGGGCCGAGCACGCTGGCTGGAAAGAACTTGAGCGCCACGGCCCCGGCATGCCAGGCCGCCAGCGCCTCGGTCGGGGTAAAGACGCCGGGCATCGTGACCATCCCCTGCTCTGCCGCGCGCGCGATGACGGCCGGGTCGACGTTGGGGCTGACCATCAGCCGTCCGCCCACATGCGCCAGCCGGTCGACATCCTCGACGCTCAGTACCGTGCCGGCGCCCACATAGTGGGTCCGGGGCGCAAGGCGCACCGCCGCCTCGATGGATCGGAACGGAGCCGGCGAATTCAACGGGATCTCGATGGCCTCGAAGCCGGCCTCCACCAGCGCACCGACGACCGGCTCCACCTCGTCGATGGTGATGCCGCGCAGGATCGCCACAAGCGAACGGCGGAAGGAAGGCCAGGCGATGCGCTCGGAACCGCTCATGAATGAATCTCCTGCATGATGATATCGGCCGCCCGCGACAGCCCGGCGCGCACGCAGCCGTCGGCGTCCATCGGCGGCGCATGGGCGATGTCGAGTGCGGCGAGCGCATCCAGATAGGCCTGTGCACCGGGCCCTGCACCCAGCGGAACGACCCCGTCGAGGTCTGCGTACAGTGCGCGCGCACCGGCGATCTCGGCCCCGATCAGCAGCCCGGACAACCGCGCAATGCCATCCGCGGCGGCAATGCCATCGAGCAGCCAGCCGGCGCGCACGCCGAAGGCGGCGTTGGCAAGCCGCTCGGGGGCCTCGAAGCCCGCCCGCACGGCATCGGCGAAGACCGGGCCCGACGTGTCCGCAAGGGGCGCATCGCCCACCGCCTGCCGCAGCACGGAGGTCGGCGCGGCGCGCAGATGCGCGAAGATCTCGCCCGTCATGAAGGTCGAGAAGCCGGTCAGGGCACCGGCGTCGAGCCGCGCCCATTTGGTGTGGGTGCCCGGCATCAGCACCAGCCCGTCATCGCGCTTGAGGCCGAGAAGCTTCGTCTCCTCGCCGCGCATCACGTCCGGATCCGGCCGCCGCTGCGAGACACCGGGCAGAATGAACACGGGGCGGCTGGCGCCCTTCACGCGGGTTGCGCGCCCCGCCACGTCGCTCAACGCCACCGGCGCATCGAGATAGGGCGCTTCGAGCCAGCCGTTGCGCGCGCCGACCATGCCGCACAGGATGGCGGGCACGTCGGTGTCGATCCCCAGCGCGGCCGCATGGGACTCCAGCACGGCATCGAAATCGCCGGCGCTGGTCAGGCCCTGGCCGCTGCGCCGCTCGGCCAGGACAGCGCCGTCGGCATCGACCGCCCACAGGCGGAAGCTCGTCGTACCCCAGTCCACGAGAAGATTTCGGGCGCGCATCGCCTGCCGCCTCACGCGAAGGGTCTTGCGGCCGGCCAGGGTAGGCCGCGCACGCCCGGATCGAACAGGAACGTGTTGCCATGGGCCGGTTCGGCGGCCTTGCGCGCATCGCCCATGCCCTGCCAGGCGCTCGTCGCGACCATCCGGTCCAGACGGTCGCCCACGAAACCCGGGCACGAGATGTTGGTGGCCGGCAGGGATACCCGCTTCAGGACATCGCCGGCCGGGCTGTAGGCCTCCACGCAGGAACCGCCCCAGTGGGCCACCCAGATCGCCCCGTCGGCATCGACCACGGCTCCATCGAGTGCCCCCTGGCCGTCGTGACGCCGCAGGACGGACGGCTCGCCCACCGGCAGGCCGGTGTCCGGGTTGATGGCCACGCGCATCAGTTCGCCGACATCGCTGTCGACGAAATAGGCGGTGCCGCCGTCCGGCGAAAAGCAGATGGCGTTGGGTATGGTGATGTCCGCGAAAAGCCGCACCGCGCGCCCGCCGCCATACCAGTAGATGGAGCCGGCGCCCTTCTCGGCATTGCGGCCCATCGTGCCGATCCACAACGCGCCGCTCTGGTGGACGCGCCCGTCATTGGAGCGGTTCCCCGGCTTGTCGGCCTCGAGCGGCAGGAGCTTCTCGAAGGCGCCGTCCGCAGCGTTGCGGACGAACAACCCTTCATCGGCCGCGACCAACTGGCGGTCGCCGTCGATCTCGGCGATTACCGAGGCCATGAAGGGCAGGCGATGCTGCACGGTGTCGCCATCGTCCAGCCGATGCTCGAACAGCACCTTCTCGACGATGTCGAACCAGCAGACGCGCTGCGCCTGCGGCAGCCACGCCACCCCTTCGCCGAGATGGCAATGGACATCCGAGATGATGGCGACGGTCGCTTCCATGGACGGCCTTTCTGGTATGGGTCAGTGGTTGTCGCGCGGCAGGCCTTTGGTCTGCGCGATACGCTGGTAGCGTACGGCAGGCTCCAGCACCGCGCCACTTTCCATCTGGCCGACGATGCCGCGCTGGATTTCCTGCCAGGGCGTCTGATGGCCGGGGAAATGGAAGCCCCCATCCGCGGCCAGCGCCTTGTACCGCTCGGCCAGTTCCGCATCGTCGATCAGGATGTCGGCCGTGCCCTTTTCGAGATCGATACGCACGCGGTCGCCCGTCTTCAGCACCGCGAGCCCGCCCCCGGCCGCCGCTTCGGGAGAGGCGTTGAGGATCGAGGGGGAGCCGGACGTGCCGGACTGGCGTCCGTCGCCGACGCAGGCGAGCGAGGTGATGCCCTTCTTGATGAGGTAGTCCGGAGCGCGCATGTTCACCACCTCGGCCGCGCCGGGATAACCGATCGGCCCCGCCCCGCGCATGAACAGCACTGTATGCTCGTCGATGCCGAGGGCCGGATCGTCGATGCGATGGTGGTAATCCTCGGGTCCGTCGAACACGACCGCGCGCCCTTCGAAGGCATTCGGATCGCTGGGGTCCGAAAGATAGCGGTCGCGGAACTCGGGCGAGATGACGCTGGTCTTCATGATCGCGGACGAGAACAGATTGCCCTTCAGTACGATGAAGCCGGCCTCCGGCTTCAGCGGCTGGCCGTAGGGGCGGATCACCTTGTCGTCCTCTATGATGGCGCCGCGGCAATTGTCGCCGATGGTGCGCCCGTTGACGGTCATCGCGTCCTCGTTGATGAGGCCTTCACCCATCAGCTGGTTGACGACGGCCGGCACCCCGCCGGCATGGTAATAATCCTCGGCCAGGTATTCGCCCGCGGGCTGCAGGTTCACCAGCAGCGGAATTTCGTGGCCGTATGTCTGCCAGTCGTCGATCGTCAGTTCCACGCCCATGTGCCGCGCCAGCGCGTTCAGGTGGATCGGCGCGTTGGTCGAGCCGCCGATGGCCGAATTGACCCGGATGGCGTTGATGAAGGCGTCGCGCGTCAGGATGTCGGACGGCTTCATGTCTTCGCGCACCATGTCCACGATGCGCAGGCCGGTACGGTACGAAACCTCCTGCCGGTCGCGGTAGGGCGCCGGGATCGCCGCCGAGCCGGGAAGCTGCATGCCCAGCGCCTCGGCCAGCGAATTCATGGTGGAGGCCGTGCCCATCGTATTGCAGTAGCCGGTCGACGGCGCGGAGGACGCCACCAGCTTGACGAAGCCCTGGTAGTCGATCTCGCCCTTCGCCATCAGTTCGCGGGCGCGCCACACGATGGTGCCGGAACCGGTCCGCTCGCCGCGGAACCAGCCGTTCAGCATCGGGCCCACCGACAGGGCGATGGCGGGAATGTTCACCGTCGCCGCCGCCATCAGGCAGGCAGGCGTCGTCTTGTCGCAACCGATGGTCAGCACTACGCCGTCCAGCGGATACCCGTAGAGGATCTCGACGAGACCGAGATAGGCGAGGTTGCGGTCGAGCCCGGCGGTGGGACGCTTGCCCGTTTCCTGGATGGGATGCACCGGAAACTCGATGGCGATGCCGCCGGCCTCACGGATTCCCTCGCGCACGCGCTGGGCCAGCTCGATATGGTGCCGGTTGCAGGGCGACAGGTCCGAACCGGTCTGCGCGATGCCGATGATCGGCTTGCCGGACTGCAGCTCTTCCTGGCTGAGGCCGAAATTCATGTAACGCTCCAGGTAGAGCGCCGTCATGTCGGCATTCATCGGGTTGTCGAACCAGGCGCGCGAGCGCAGCGTGTTCGGGGCGGTGGGCGTCAGTTCCTTGCTCATCTTGGGTCCAGCTTTCCTGCCAGTCGTTCTTCTGTTCTGTCACTGCACGCCGAAGGCGTAGCGGATCGTATGTCGGTACGTGGCGCCGGCGGGCAGCATCACCCCCGGGAAGCCGTCATGGTTGGGGCTGTCCGGCCAGGATTGCGGCTCCAGGCACAGGCCGGCGTGGCGGCCGTAGCGCACCCCGCCCTTGCCGTACGCGCTGCCGTCCAGGAACTGCCCGGTGTAGAATTGCAGGCCGGGCGCATCCGAATAGATCGACAGGGTCCGTCCGCTGGACGGCGCGTGCAACTGTGCCAGCAGCCGGGACTCGCCAGTGTCGGAGAAGCAGAAATTATGGTCGTAGCCACCCGTCAGGGCGATCTGCGGATCGGCCGTATCCATCTTCTCGCCGATCACGCCGCCGCCCCGGAAGTCGAAGACGGTGCCGGCGACGTCCATTGGTCCACCGATCGGCAGGGACGCCCCGTCGATGGGAAGCACGGTTTCGGCGCCGACGCGCAGGACATGACCGAGGATCGTATCCGCGCATCCTGCGCCCGCAAGGTTGAAGTAGCTGTGCCCGCTGAGGTTGACCGGCGATGGCTCCGACACCGTCGCCGACAGGTCCAGCGTCAGTTCTCCCGGCGCCGGGATCGAATAGCGGGCACGGGCGGAAACCGCGCCGGGAAAGCCGTCGACGCCCTCGCCGAGATCGAGCGTCAGTTCGACGAAGGGGCCCCCATCCTCGCCGAATTCGGCAAGCGACCAGACATGCGTATCGAACCCGGCCGGCCCGCCATGCAGGCAGTTTTGGCCGTCATTGGCAGGCAGTGCCACGAAGGCTCCGGACGCGTCGCGATAACCCTTGCCGATGCGGTTGGCGTAGCGCCCCACCACCGCGCCGAAGAAGCGGCGCTCGTCCAGGTAGGCGTCGATCGTGGCGCCGCCAAGCACCACGTCGTCGAGCGCACCGTCGCGCCCCGGCACGAACAGGGAGTGCAGCGAAGCGCCGTAGGAAATTACCGTGGCCGACAGGCCATGGCCGTCCAGTACGAAGCGGTCCACCGCACGCCCGTCGGGCATCGGCCCGAATTCATCGCGACGCACGCTCACGCCGCGTCCTCGAAGGGCTCGACTTCGATTCGCCGGCCCAGCATGAACGCGTCCGCCACATGGACCAGGGGCGCCAGGTCGACATCGCTCTCGCCCGCCTCGATCAACTCGGCGAACCGCTCGTAGATTCCGGCATATTCGGCATCCTCGTCGGCGACGAGCGGGCGCCCGTCCAGCGACAGGGTCTTGCCCCCCTCTCCCATCAGCAGCCGCCCTTCGTCGGTGTCGACGTCGATATCCCAGCTTTGCGGACCCGTCTGCCGCCAGTCGAGGTCGAACCGGACAGGAACGCCCGCGCCATCGGCGAACTCAAGTTCGGCGGCGATGGGCGTAGCCCGGTTGGCGGGGAAGGACAGGGCCGCCTGCGTCAGGAAGAAGGGCTGCGGTAGGATGCGCGTCACGATGGACAGGGCATTGATGCCCGGATCGAACACGCCGAGTCCGCCCGGCTCCCATATCCATTGCTGGCCGGGGTGCCAATGGCGCACATCCTCCTTCCATGTCACCTGGACCGAGCGTATCCGCGCGCCGGCAAGGAAGGCCCGGGCCGGCTCAACCGCGGCCGCGAAACGCGAATGCCATGTCGCGAACAGCGTCACGCCGTTTTGCCGGGCAAGCTCGACGAGCGGTCCGATTTCGGCCACGGAGGCGCCGGGCGGCTTCTCCAGGAGAACGTGCCGCCCGGCGGAAAGCGCGGCGCGCGCCTGCGCCTGCCGTCCCTGCGGCGGCGTGCACAGCGAGACGGCGGCGATATCGCCCGCCTCGCGAAGCATCTCGCCGATATCGGTGAAATGGCGTATGGATGGCAGAGACGCGTTGCGGCTGGCCACCGCAGCCAGTTCGAACGCCGGATTGCCCTGGATGGCGGGGATATGCTGATCTCGCGCGATCTTGCCGAGCCCTGCAATGGCGACGCTGATGGGGTGCGAGGGCATCTTTGACCGTTTCCAATCTTTATTACGTGTGACTAATACTCTTGCAGATTCCAGCGTCAAGCCCCGAAACTCACGGCACGGGCGCCGTATTTGATGCTATAAATCATACAAATCAATGTTATAGTACCGCAATGGATAGCGCCTTGCGGTTGGGAGACACCGAGACATGAGTCTGTTGCAATCGACCATTGCCGGTCGGTCTCTGCGCACGAGCCACGCGCAGGTCGTCATGGTTCTCGGCCGCGAGATCGTCACAGGCGACAGGCCCGAGGGTTCCATCCTGCCGGGCGACGCCGAGCTGACCGCCCGTTTCGGAGTATCGCGCACCGTCCTGCGCGAAGCGATGAAGACCCTTGCAGCAAAGCGGCTCGTCGAGCCGAAGGCGAAGGTGGGGACGCGGGTGCTGAACCGGTCGCAATGGAATTTCTTCGATGCCGACGTTCTGGGATGGCGCTTCGAGTCCGGCGTCGACGACACGTTGATCGCCGATCTGGCGGAGATGCGGTTGGCGCTCGAGCCGGCCGCCGCCGCCATGGCCGCGCGGCGCGCCAGCGCCGAGGAGATCGTGGAACTGTACGAGATCGCCGGCCGGCTGGATAATCCGGCCCACACGCGCGAAAGCATCGCGAAGGTGGACCTGGAATTCCATCTGGCCGTGGCGCGCGTCTCGCGCAACCCGTTCATGCGCTCCATCAGCGCCCTGATAGAGGCCGCGCTGGCTGCCGCCTTCCAGCTTTCCTCGCCGGCGTCGAGCACCGAGAAGATCGCCGAATGCGCGGCCAACCACCTGCGTATCGTGCGCGCCATCGCCGCCCGCGACGAGCCCGCCGCCCGGCTTGCCATGGAAAACGTCATCCATGTCGGCGTCGCTCGAACCATGACCGCCTTGCGCACGGATCTGCCGTTGACGGACCTTCAGGCATAACAAATCCCTATCCCCATGCGGGGGCCTCGCTGCTGGACATTGCGCCGCGATTCGTGATGGATGAACGAATCGTGGCCTCATAGGCCCTGCTGCTCACGCATTCGGGAGGATTGCATGAAACTCAGCCTTGCGGCGCTTGCCGTATCCGCCGCACTCGCTTTCGCGGCGCCTGTCGCCGCTACGGCACAGACCGACTACCCCACCCAGCCGGTCACCATCATCGTGCCCTTCTCGGCCGGCGGGCCGACGGATACCGTCGCCCGGCTGGTCGCGCAGGTCATGTCGAAGGAACTTGGGCAGCAGGTGCTGATCCAGAACGTCGGCGGGGCCGGCGGCACGCTCGGCGCCGGCCAGGTGGCCAACGCCTCGAATGACGGCTACACGCTGCTGCTGCACCATATCGGCATGTCCACCGCGCCGACCCTCTACCGCAATCTCGGCTTCGATCCCCTCACCGACTTCACGCCCGTCGGGCTCATCACGTCGGTTCCCATGACGATCGTCGCGCGCAAGGACTTCGAGCCGGCCGACATGGCGGGCCTCGTCTCCTATCTCAAGGAGAACGGGCAGGACGTCACCTACGCCAATGCCGGCATCGGCTCGGCGTCCCATCTGTGCGGCATGCTGCTGATGGATTCCCTTGAAGTGCAGATGATCACCGTGCCCTACCAGGGCGCCGGCCCGGCGATGACGGACATCGTCGGCGGACAGGTCGACATGATCTGCGACCAGACCACCAACACGACCAACCAGATCAAGGCCGGCGAAGTGAAGGCCTATGCCGTCACCTCGCCCGAGCGCGTCGATTCCCTCCCGGACCTGCCGACGACCGCCGAATCCGACCTGCCGCGCCTGCAGATCGGCGTCTGGCATGGGCTCTACGGTCCCAAGGGCATGGACCCGGCCATCGTCGAGAAGCTGGAAGCTGCGCTGCAGACCGCGCTGCAGGACGAGACCGTCGTTCAGCGCTTCGCCGAGCTCGGCACCGCACCCGTATCGCAGGACCAGGCGACGCCCGCCGCCCTGACCGAGGAACTCACATCGCAGATCGAGCTGTGGAAGCCGATCATCGAGGAAGCCGGCGTCTACGCCGACTGATGCGCGTTCGAAAGCCGGCTGCGGCGTATGCTGCCGGCTTTCCCGTTACGGGGGAAACATGACGGACATTACACGCTCTCGCGCCTGGCGCGATGTTTTCGCAGGTCTCATCTTCATCGCCATCGCCGCCGGTTTCGCGATCGAGGCGATGAACTATCAGATGGGTACGGCACTGCGCATGGGGCCCGGCTTCATGCCGCTGTTCCTGGCCAGCCTCTTGGCCGGCTTCGGCCTGCTGATCGCGATCCAGGGCTTCGGCCGGCACCAGGAGGTCATCGCCGAGCCCATCGCCTGGCGGGGCATCTTCCTGGTCTGCCTGTCGCTTGCGATCTTCGGCTATGCCGCGCGCTCGCTCGGCCTCGTGCCCATCGTCGCGCTCTGCACCTTCCTGTCCGCGATGGCCTCGCGGAACAACAGCATCGTCTCGGCGCTCATCATGGCCGCCTGCATGTCGGCGCTCTGCTACCTGATCTTCAAGGTCGGGCTCGGCATCACCCTGCCCACCTTCGGGCCGGCCCTCTCGTTCTGACGCGCGGAGACGATCCATGGAACTCATCTCGCATCTGGCGCTCGGCTTCGAAACGGCGCTGACCCCCATCAACATCTTCTGGTGCTTCATCGGCGTGCTCCTCGGCACGCTGGTCGGCGTGCTGCCCGGCATCGGGCCCACGGCAACCATCGCCATGCTGCTGCCGATCACCTTCACCTTCTCGCCGGTCACCGCCCTCATCATGCTTTCGGGCATCTATTACGGCGCGCAGTATGGCGGCTCCACCACGGCCATCCTGATCAACCTGCCGGGCGAGAGCTCATCGGCGGTGACAGCCATCGACGGCTACCAGATGGCGCGGAAGGGCAGAGCGGGCGCGGCGCTGGCCACGGCCGCGCTCGGCTCCTTCTTCGCCGGTTCCGTGGCGACGCTACTCCTGGCCATCGCCGCACCGCCTTTGGCGCGCATCGCGCTCAATTTCGGCGCGCCCGAATATTTCGCGCTCATCGTCCTCGGCCTTCTGGTGTCCATCTCGCTCGCACACGGCTCAGTCACAAAGGCGCTCGGGATGATCATCCTGGGCCTGCTGCTGGGCACCGTCGGGCAGGATATCTACACCGGCACGCCCCGCTTCACCTTCGGCTTCCTCGAACTGTATCAGGGCCTCAACTTCGTCTCGGTGGCCGTCGGCGTCTTCGGCGTCGCTGAAATCTTCCGCAACCTCGAGAACGAGCGCAACCGCGAGGTGATGGTCAAGAAGGTCAGCAACCTCTGGCTGACGAAAGAGGAGTTCAAGCGCATCATCGCGCCCGTCCTGCGCGGCACGGTGCTGGGCTCGCTTCTCGGCGTCCTGCCGGGCGGCGGCCACGTCCTGTCCTCCTTCGCCTCCTACTCGGCCGAAAAGAACCTGTCGAAGCACAAGGAAGAGTTCGGCCACGGCGCCATCGAAGGTGTCGCCGGGCCCGAAAGCGCCAACAACGCAGCGGCGCAGACATCCTTCATCCCGCTGCTGACGCTCGGCATCCCGGCGCACCCGGTGATGGCGCTCATCGTCGGCGCGTTCATCCTGCAGGGCATCACGCCCGGTCCGAACGTCATCAACTCGCAGCCGGCCCTGTTCTGGGGCATCATCGCGTCGATGTGGATCGGCAACATCCTTCTCGTCATCCTCAACCTGCCGCTCATCGGTCTCTGGGTGAAGATGCTGACGATCCCCTACCGGGTCCTGTTCCCCGCCATCGTGCTGTTCGCCTCCATCGGCTGCTACTCCATCAACAACAACCCGTTCGACGTCTACGCGATCATCATCTTCGGCGTCCTCGGCTACGTTCTGGTACGGCTGGGCTGCGAGCCGGCGCCGCTGCTGCTGGGCTTCGTGCTCGGCCCGCTGCTGGAAGAGCATCTGCGCCGGGCCATGATCATCTCGCGCGGCGATCCGATGATCTTCCTGCAGCGGCCCATTTCCGCGACTCTGCTGGCGATCGGACTGGCCTGCGTGATCTTCGCGGTGCTTCCCTCGATCCGCAACAAGCGAAAGGAAGTCTTCGTCGAGGACGATTGATACGCTGGAGCGTCGGACCGAAAAGCGGGTTCCGGTTTTCGGATAACCCGACGCTCAGTCAATAACTTAGAGCTACCTTTGTGCGTCCGATCGGACGCACGGCGCTCTGGGACGGGGCCGCTGTCACGGCCCCGCCCCATACCTTCAAGGCCACCCGAAATGCGAAAAACGGTCAAACCAAGCCGATCTGAAGCTTCGGCGCACCGTCCGCAAAAGCCCGGCGGGGTCAGCCTGAACCGCGTATTCTCCAAGCTCGGCATCGCCTCGCGCGGGGAGGCGGACGCGTTCATACGGGCGGGGCGTGTCTGCGTGGACGGCAGGGTCGTGCAGAAGCCGGATCTGCGTATCGACATGGGCAGGGCGGAAATCCTTCTCGACGGACATCCCGTCGCGGCCCAGGCCCCCATCTACCTCATGGTCAACAAGCCGCGCGGACTGGTGACGACCCTGTCCGACCCGGAAGGACGCGACACGATCTATCGCTGCCTGGACGGCCTCGGCCTGCCGCATGTCTCGCCTGTCGGCCGCCTCGACAAGGCCAGCGAAGGCCTGATCCTCATGACCAACGACACGAGATTCTCGCAATGGCTGCTGGACCCGGAGACGGGTCCGGAGAAAACCTATCATGTCCAGATAGACCGGCTGCCATGCACCGGGCTTTTCGAGCGCCTTTCCGACGGTATCGTCGACAAGGACGAGCTCCTGCGGGCAACGGGAGCAAGCCTCCTGCGCAGCGGCACGCGCAACGCCTGGCTCGAGATCGTCCTTGCCGAAGGACGCAACCGGCAGATACGGCGGCTGCTGGCGGCGTTCGACATAGGCGTCCTGCGGCTGGTGCGGGTGGCGATCGGCCCATTGGCGCTCGGCGCTCTTCCCAAGGGCGCCGCACGCCAGTTGACGCCAGGCGAACTTTCGTCGCTGACGGGCGGCAATTCGCCCCACCTCTTGCAGGAACCGACCAAACGCGCGCTCGGTTAACACTCCGATCAAAAACATGGCATCGATCGGAGGATTAAAGATGCTCAGGACACTTCTAGCAGCCGCGCTCGTTGCCGGCACCGTCGGCGGAGCCGCCCTTCCGGCACAGGCGCAGGGCATCATGATCGGACCCGACGGGGTCCGGGTCGTGAACCCCAACGAAAATGAAGGTCGCCAGCGCGACCGCGATATGCCCCGTGGCGAAATCAGCGAGCGCGAAGCCGTTCGCATCGCGCGCGGAGAAGGCGTCAGGGAAGTCGACGACGTCAGCCGGACACGATCCGCCTATCGGGTGGAGGGCGTCGACAGACGCGGCGACGATATCCGTGTCGACGTCGACCGCCGCGACGGCACGGTGATCGCCGTTCGCTGACACCTGGGTCGGATCATGCCTGGAAGGATGAATTTTCGGTTAACGGCTTCAACTTTCGATTGACATTCACGAACTATAACAAACATTAATATCAGTCGAAGGGAGGCCCATATGTACGAACTCAACTGTTCAGGCGTCATACCCGGATGCAATCGCGTTATTCGAGCTGAAAGCCAGGCGGAGGTGATCCGCCGGGCCGTGGTGCAGGCCAAGCAGCTCGGAGTCGACACGATCACGCCGACGATGATGGATGCTTTCCGCACGAACGTGCACGAGATGCCGCTTCATTGATCGGCTTGGGGCCTCGGCCGAGGCTCACAGATCCGTACGAAAGTCGAAACGGGCCCTTGCGGCCCGTTTTTGTCATCCGGCGTCTTCTCCGGGCGATGCACCCTGCTCCAGGCTGCGCAGAAGCGTTTCACGGTCGGCTGTCAGGCCGCTGTCCAGCCATATGCGCCGCAGCCGCGCAAGGGCCTGCCCGACGGCCTTGCCGGGCGGTATGCCGGCGGCTTGTACATCCTCGCCGTCGATCGGAAAGACTGCGGGCTCGAAAGTTTCCAGAGCATGCAGCAGACGTCGCCGCGCCGACGCTGTCTCGCCGGACGTCTCCCGGCTCGCCGTCGCGATGTCCAGGCGCAGCCGATCGGCCAGCGCCTGCCGATCGCCGTCCTGCAGCATCGCCCTCCATGTCCCGTCCGAAGTATCGGCTGCAACGGTCGACGTCATCGCGAACGCCTGCAGGCGCTTGCGCTCCGCATTGGACAGGCGCAGGCGTCGCGCCATCTCGGTTACGCGGGCCCCGTCCGGGGGTATCATGGCCATCAGGCGCACCATCGGGTCCGCAGCCCAGACCAGCTCATGCTCGGCCTGCACCAGCGGATGGATGGTATCGATGCCCCATTTCTCCGTTTCCGGCAGAATGGCCGTCAGCACTCCGGCCTGCCGCATCCAGAGCAGCGCGCGGGACGGATCGGGCGCGGACAGGAGCTTCTTCATCTCGCCCCAGACGCGCTCGGCCGACAGGGTCTTCAATCCGTCGCGCAACCGTGCAGTGGCGCGCAGGGCATCGGCGTCGGGCCTGCCCTTGCCGTACCAGGCATAGAACCGGAAAAACCGCAGGCTGCGCAGATAGTCTTCTCGAATCCTCAGCTCCGCGTCGCCGATGAAGCGAAGCGTTTGCGTCTCCAGATCGGCAAGGCCGCCCACATAATCGTAGACCGTCCCGCCGGCATCCGCATAGAGCGCGTTGATGGTGAAGTCCCGGCGCTCGGCATCGACCTTCCAGTCGCGTCCGAAGGCGACCTTGGCGTGGCGGCCATCGCTTTCGGTATCACGGCGCAGCGTGGTCACCTCGAACGCGCGGCCGTCGCGGACCAGCGTGACGGTGCCATGGTCGACGCCCGTCGGAACGGGCTTGAAGCCCGCCTCCGCAGCGAGGCGCATCGTCTCGCGCGGGGTGGTCGTGGTGGCGATGTCGACATCCGTGATCGGATATCCGAGATAGTGGTTCCGGATCGCGCCGCCCACGATCCGGGCTTCCTCCTCGCCCTGCCCAAGTGCCTGCAGGGCTGCCTGGACGGCAGGATCCTGCAGCCAGGCGGCGTCGATCGGGCTCGTCATGCGTAGTACCTCTCATAGAGCGACCGGAGGATGCCCGCCGTGACGCCCCAAATGTATCGATCCCCGAAGGGCATGGTATAGAAGGTGCGGGCCACGCCGCGCCATTCGCGGCTTTCCAGCCGGTGGTTGGCGGCATCCATCAGGAATGCCAGGGGCACCTCGAAAGCGTCATCCACCTCGTCGGGATTGAGCTTCAGGCCGAAGCCCGGCCTGACGATCGAGAGCACCGGCACGATACGATAGCCGGTGCTGGACAGATAGGACGGCAAACGGCCGAGCGTCTCGACATGGGACGCGGGCAGCCCGATCTCCTCCTCGGCTTCGCGCAGCGCCGCGGCCTCGGGGGATTGATCATCCGGATCCACCACTCCGCCCGGAAAGGCGATCTGTCCCGAATGCTTTCGCAACGCCGCCGAGCGCGTCGTCAGGAGTATGCTTGCCTCCTCAGCCCGCGCGACGATCGGCACCAGGACCGCGGCCTCGCGCGTTGCGGCGGCGCCCACCATTGCCTCCGTACCCGGGTTCAGCACGTGATCCCCCTGGAAGGGCGACGCATCGCCGATCGCTCCACGCATGGCGACGCGCCGGCGAAAGTCGTCGGCGGTCAGCGGATGGCATCCGGCGGCGCTTCTCACGATGCGGCCGGCCGAGGTTGGAAACGCACGCCGCCCGACATCAAATAGGGCCCCTTCTCGTCCTCCTCGAGCAGACCGGCCAGCTCGAAAGCGACCGGCCGCGTCAGCCGCGCTTCCAGCCGGCCCCGCACGGTGACATAGGGAACGAAGCCGTCGGGCCCGCCGCCGAAGCGGATCGGATGCTCGGTTCCGGCGCGCACGACGTCGCCCATATTGGTCCGGAACGTCAGCACGGGGCGCCCATCGGGATCTTCCACCGCCATCTCCACTGCCAGGAACGGGGCGTCCTCGACCGTGATCCGCAACCGTTCGGCCGGGGTGACCAGATAGGTCTCGCCATCCTCGTCCTTGCGCAGAACGGTCGAGAACAGGTGCACCAGCTCCGGCCGGCCGATCACGGTTCCTTCATGGACCCAGCGCCCGTCCGCCCGGATCACGATGTCGATATCGCCGCAATGCGCCGGATGCCATCGCTCGACAGGCGGCGCGGATGCATCCGCCCGTTCGGCGCGGGCCATCAGCGCCGCAAGCCCCGTCACCGTTCCTGCACCGTCGTCGCCCACTCCGCCTCCTCGATCATGCCGGTTCGGCCCGTCTTATTTTGGCCGGGCTTGCCCGTCACCACATAGTTCCGAAGCGCCGGGCTTGCCAGATGGCGCGCAGCCCGTTTTCATGGGCTGGCCGACCCCCGCAACGGAGACCGTCCGATGACCCTTCTGGAGCCGCAGAACCCCGTTGCCGACATGAAGGCGGTCGAAGCCATGGCCGAATCGGCGCTTGCCGACATCGCCGGCATACGCGCGTCCGTCGGCCGCGCGATCTTCGGCCAGGAGCAGGTGGTCGAGCAGACGCTGGTGGCGATCCTTGCGGGGGGCCACGCGCTGCTGGTCGGCGTTCCGGGCCTCGCCAAGACGCGGCTGGTCGAAACGCTCGGCGTCGCGCTGGGCCTCGACGGCAAGCGCATCCAGTTCACACCCGATCTGATGCCCTCCGATATCGTCGGCTCCGAGGTGCTGGACCAGGACGAGTCGGGGCGCCGCAGCTTCCGGTTCATCCGCGGACCGGTCTTCGCCCAGTTGCTGATGGCCGACGAAATCAATCGGGCCAGCCCGCGCACGCAATCCGCGCTGCTGCAGGCCATGCAGGAATACCACGTCACCGTTGCCGGCGAACGGCACGACCTGCCGTCTCCCTTCCACGTCCTGGCCACGCAGAACCCGCTGGAGCAGGAGGGCACCTATCCGCTGCCCGAGGCCCAGCTGGACCGGTTCCTGATGCAGGTCGACGTGCACTATCCCGACCTTGCCGCCGAACGACGTATCCTGCTTGCCACCACGGGCGTCAGCGAAGACAGGGCCGAGCCGGTGATAGCCGCGGAGCGCCTGCGCGAAATCCAGAGGCTGGTGCGCCAGATGCCGGTGTCGGAAAGCGTGGTCGAGGCCATCCTCTCGCTGGTGCGTTCGGCACGCCCCGGCCACGGAAGCGCCGAGGCGGACTCGCATATCGCATGGGGCCCCGGCCCACGCGCCAGCCAGGCGCTGATGACCTGCGTGCGCGCCCGGGCGCTGTACGAAGGCCGCTTCGCACCCTCGATCGACGACGTGCGCGCGCTGGCCGAGCCCATCCTGCAACATCGAATGGCCCTGAACTTCGCCGCTCGCGCCGAAGGGATGGGCGTCAGGGACGTCATCGTCGCGCTCAAGCGCAGCATCGCCTGATCGGGCGTCCGGCAACCGGTTTCGAAAGGCAGCGCATGGCGGCCATCGGCAAAGCGCACCCCCTGACGGACAGCCAGTCCGCATTGCTGCGCGCCCGCCAGCGCGCGGCCCTGATGCCGGACCTGCTGGTGGAGGCGCGCCGCATCGTCGCCACCGTCACCGCGGGCTGGCACGGACGCCGCCGTCGCGGCGCGGGCGAAAACTTCTGGCAGTTCCGCCCCTTCGTCGAAGGCGAACCGGTTTCGCGCATCGATTGGCGCCGTTCCGCCCGCGACGATCATGTCTACCTGCGGGACCGGGAATGGGAGGCGGCGCACACCGTCTGGCTATGGGCCGACCCCTCCCCCTCGATGATGTACCAGTCGCGCTCGGCCGCCGTTTCGAAGGAATCGCGCGCGCTCGTCCTGGTTCTGGCGCTGGCCGAGCTTCTGGCCCGGGCCGGAGAGCGGATCGGATATCCGGGCGTCCTGCAACCGGTATCGGCGCGCAACGCCGCCGAGCGGATCGCGGCGGCGCTGATGACGCATCGTCCGCATGGCAGCTTCCCGGAGGCGCATTTCCGGCGTTTCAGCGAGATCGTCATCGCCAGCGACTTTCTCGACCCGCTCCCTGAGCTCATGGATCGGATCGACCTCCTGGCGCGACGCGGCATGCGCGGGCACCTGATCGAGATCTACGATCCGGCGGAAGAAGACTTCCCCTATGCCGGCCGCACCGAATTCCGGGATCCGGAAAGCGGGCAGCGCCTGACGGCGGGGCGCGCCGAAGCCCTGAAGGAAGAGTATGGACGCCTGTATGCGGCGCACCGCAGCACCTTGTCCGATCACTGCCGACGCCTGGGCTGGAGCTTCGTCTCGCACCGCACCGACCGGCTCGCCTCGGAAGCGCTGGTTGCCATCCACGGCCGTCTCGGCGGTCTGCCGCAGACCCAACGATCGGCAGGCTAGATGGGCGGTCTCGCACTCTCTTTCGGCGCTCCCCTCGTGCTGTTCGGGCTGGTCGCATTGCCGATCATCTGGTGGCTGTTGCGCCTGACGCCGCCGCAACCGGAAACAGAGGCCTTCCCGCCGTTCCGCATCCTGCAGCGCGTGCTCAAGACCGAGGAGACGCCGGCCCGCAGTCCGTGGTGGCTGACCCTTTTGCGGCTGCTTCTGGCGGCGCTCGTCATCCTGGCCCTGGCCGCCCCGGTCCTGAACCCCAGGGAGGCGCTCCTGCGCGGAGAGGGGCCGCTGGGCGTGATGCTGGACAATGGCTGGGCCAGCGCTACGCAATTCGACGCCATGCGCGACAACGCCGCCGCATTGGTACGGGAGGCCGGAGAGGCAGGCCGGCCCGTTTCGCTGGTGCTGACGGCAGAGGACGCCTCCGACGACGCCAGCCCGACGGAGGCGGCCACGGCGCTGGAGCGCCTCGGCGCCGCGCAGGCGCGCCCCGTGCCTGTGCAACGGCTGGCTGCCGCGGAACGCCTTGCCACCGCGCTTCGGGGACAGCCCGGCGTTACGCTGGCGCTCCTGACCGACGGCCTCGAAAGCGCGGATCGGGCAGACGCGATGGAGAGGCTGTCCGGCGTCGGCGCCGCGCAGGTGCTGGCGTTCCAGGCCGAAACGGGCGGCCTCGTCGGGCTGACGGCGGCCGACAACGCCACAGATGCCCTTACCGTCGCGGCGGTCCGCCCGACGGGCGACGCCGTGCCCGCACGGACGCTGCGGGCACTGGACCGCCAGTCGCGGGAGATCGGGCGCGCGCCGCTTGCTTTCGACACCGGCGCAACCGGCGCCGTCGCCCGTTTCGACATTCCCGTAGAGCTGCGCAACGACGTCGCGCGCATCGAACTGGCCAGCAATCTCGATGCCGGCTCGGTCCGGCTGGTGGACGACAGCTTCCAGCGGCGGCGCGTGGGCCTCATATCCGGCGAACCGCTCGACCTGGCCCAGCCGCTTCTGTCACCGCTCTACTACATTACCCGGGCACTCGAGCCCTTCGCGGATCTGGTACAGGCCGAGAGCGCCGATCTGGCGACCTCGGTGCCGGCCATGGTGCGCGGCAACCCCTCGGTCATCGTGCTGGCCGATATCGGGGTTCTGCCCGCCGCCGCCGAGACGGCGCTGACCTCCTATGTCGAGGCCGGCGGAACGCTGCTGCGCTTTGCGGGACCGCGCCTTGCTGCGTCCACCGCAGACGACCAGCTCGTACCGGTGCGCCTGCGCGGCGGCGAGCGCCAGCTCGGCGGGGCGCTGTCCTGGTCGGAGCCGCAGGCTCTCGCCCCCATGGCGGACGACAGCCCCTTCGCCGATATCGCCATTCCGGACGATGTCACCGTGACGCGGCAGATCCTGGCCGAGCCCTCGGTGGAGCTGGCCGACCGCACCTGGGCCAGCCTCGCCGACGGCACGCCCATCGTCACCGCCGACACGCGCGGGGCGGGGCGCATCATCCTGTTCCACACCACCGCCGAGGCCACCTGGTCCAACCTGCCCATATCCGGCGCTTTCGTCGACATGCTCCGCCGCATCGTGACATTGTCGCGCGCCGGCGCCGCCACCGCCGCCGCCGATGCACGCGAGGCCACCTATCCCCCCTATCTCATGCTCGACGCCGACGGGCTCCTCGTGCCGCCGGACAACACGGTCCGCCCGCTGACCGTATCAGCCGAAGGGCTTCCCCCCGTCACGCGGGAGCATCCGCCCGCTCTCTATGGCTCCGAAGAGGGATATGTGGCGTTGAACCTTCTTCCGCGCGAAGCGACATTGTCGCCGATCGGCGACCTCGCCGCCGCCGGTCCGCTCGAAGCGCGGGCCTATGGTGGGGCGGAAAGCACCAGCCTGACGCCGTGGCTGTTCGCGGCGGCGCTGCTTCTGTTTGCGCTCGACGCGCTGGCGCTGATCTGGCTGCAGGGTGGATTGCGGCGCCTGTTCGCGCCGGGGCGCTGGCGCCGCCCGGCGACGCTGCCGCTCGTCCTTGCGGCGGCGATCATGCTGCTGCCGTCGATCGGGCATGCACAGCAGGCCGATGACCCGGCGCGCGCCGGGCTCGAAGGCTACGATGCCGAAGCGGCCATCGCCGCCACGGCCACGACCCACCTTGCCTATGTGCGCACCGGCGATGCGGCACAGGATGAAATATCCCGGCAGGGCCTGTTCGGCCTTTCGCAGTTCATCGCGGCCAAGACGGCGCTGGAGCCGGGCGAACCCGTCGAGGTGGATATCGCGACCGACGAACTGTCCTTCTACCCGATCCTGTACTGGCCGGTTTCCGCGTCGGCGCCCATGCCGGCAGAGGAAGCGATAAGCCGGGTGGATGCCTACATGAAACAGGGCGGCACCGTGCTGTTCGACGTCGAGGATGGCGGCATGACCGGCCTTTCGGGAACCGCGGTTTCGGATGGACAGCGCCGCCTGCGCGCCATCCTGGCCGATCTGGACATACCCCCGCTGGAGCCGGTCCCGGCCGACCATGTGCTGACCAAGTCCTTCTACATCATGGACAGGTTCCCCGGCCGCTACACCGCGTCCGACCTCTGGGTGGAGGCGCTGGCGCGCTCGGCCGACGCGGAGACGCGGCCTGCGACGGCCGGCGACGGCGTCTCGTCGATCATGATCACCTCGAACGATTTCGCCAGCGCCTGGGCGGTGGATGACACCGGCCTGTTCGTCTACCCCACCGACACGCCCGATCCGGCGCAACGCGACTATGCCTACCGGGCCGGCGTCAACATCGTCATGTATGTGCTGACAGGCAACTACAAGGCCGATCAGGTGCATGTGCCGGCTCTTCTGGAAAGGCTCGGACAATGACCTGGTCCCTGAGCTTCTCGCCCTTCTTTTCCTGGACCGTGCTGGCGCTGATCGCGGCGCCGGCCGTGCTGATCGCGCTTCTGCTGATCGCCGGGCGGTTGCGCGGCGCGCTTCTTCGCGTGGCCGCCATCGCGGCGCTGTTGCTGGCGCTGGCCAATCCGGTGCTGCTGCGCGAAGAGCGCGAGCCCCTGCAAAGCGTCGTATCGCTGGTGGTGGATCGCAGCCAGAGCCAGTCGATCGGCACCCGCACGCGCGAGACCGACGAAGCCGTCGCGCAACTGCGCGCCAGGCTGGCCGAATATCCCGAATTCGACGTCCGCGTGGTGGACGCCAGCCGCCCGGCGGAGGGCAACCAGGATGCCACGACGGCGCTGTTCTCGGCCCTGTCCTCCAGCCTTGCCGACGTCTCGCCGGGGCGGGTCGCGGGCGCGATCATGGTTACCGACGGGCAGGTCCACGACATTCCGGCCAATGCCGCGCAACTGGGATTCGACGCGCCGGTGCATGGCCTGGTCACGGGCCGGCCGGACGAGTTCGACCGCCGCATAGAGATCGTCTCGGCGCCGCGCTTCGGCATCGTGGATCAGCAGCAGACGCTGACCTACCGCGTCGTCGAGGAGGGCGAGAACGCGCCGAGCGCACCCGTCGACGTGCGGGCCTATCTGAACGGCGATCTGGTCGCCCGCCAGAGCGCCGTGCCCGGCCGGGAGACGCAGCTGCCGTTCCAGCTGCCGCGCGCCGGCCACAACATCGTGGAACTCGTCGCGGCGGACAGGCCCGGCGAGATCACCGCCATCAACAACAAGGCCATCGCCGTGGTGGATGGCATCCGCGAAAACCTGCGGGTTCTGCTGGTCTCGGGCGAGCCGCATGCCGGCGAGCGGACCTGGCGCAATCTCCTGAAATCCGACGCGGCGGTCGACCTCGTCCACTTCACCATCCTGCGTCCTCCGGAAAAGCAGGACGGAACCCCCATAGACGAGCTGTCGCTGATCGCCTTCCCGACACGCGAGCTTTTCGTGGAGCGGATCGACGATTTCGACCTCATCATCTTCGATCGCTACCAGCGGCGCGGCGTCCTGCCGACGCTCTATTACGATTACATCGCGCAATATGTGCGCAATGGCGGGGCGATGCTGATCGCCTCCGGGCCGGAATATGCCGGCCTCGATTCCATCGCCAATTCGCCCTTGGCCAGCGTCCTGCCCGCGCTGCCGGAGGGTTCCGTCGAAACAGAGGCGTTCCGCCCCGTCCTGTCCGAACTCGGCCGAAAGCACCCGGTCACCCGGGACCTGCCCGGCGCCGCGCAGACACCCCCAGCCTGGAGCCCATGGTTCCGCATCGTCGATGTGGGCGAGGTCTCGGGCGAGGCGGTCATGAACGGGCCGGAAGGCAAGCCGCTCCTGGTGCTCGACCGTGTGGGCGAAGGGCGCGTCGCCCTGCTCCTGTCCGATCAGGGGTGGCTCTGGTCGCGTGGGTTCGAGGGCGGCGGCCCGCATGTCCCGTTGTTCCGCAGGCTCGCGCACTGGCTGATGAAGGAGCCGGAACTGGAAGAGGAATCGCTCGATGCCGTCGCGCAAGGCAGCACGCTTACCATCACGCGCAATACGATCGGCGACGATCCGGGCCCGGCAACGCTGATCACGCCGTCTGGTGCGGCGCGGACGGTGACGCTTGCGCAGACGGGCGACGGCATCTGGACATCCGATGTGCCGGTGGAGGAACTCGGCCTCTACCAGGTGGCGAACGGCGACCTGCGCGCGCTCGTCAATGTCGGCCCCGCCAACCCGCGCGAGTTCCGCGAGGCCATTTCCACCACCGAAAAGCTGCAGCCGGTGGCAGAGGCGTCACGCGGCAGCGTAAGGCGCATCGCCGATACCGACGGCAACGTCGCCGTTCCGCGCATCGTGCCGATTACCGGGCGGGCCGACGGCGACGGCCGGGACTGGATCGGCTTGAAGACGACCGACGAAACCGTCCTGCGCGGCGTCGAACGCACGCCGCTCTTCGCCGGGTTCCTCGGCCTGGCCGTCCTGCTCATGGCCCTGTCCGCCACATGGTATCGTGAGGGACGCTAACCCTTTTACGGGAGAACGCAACGCATGGCCGACGCTTCTCCCCTTCCCATCTCGCTGGCGCTCCAGGGCGGCGGCGCGCATGGCGCCTTCACCTGGGGTGTCCTCGACCATCTCCTGGAAGATGGCCGCTTTCGCTTCAGCGCCGTCAGCGGCACAAGCGCCGGCGCGCTGAACGCGGCAAGCCTTGCCACCGGCCTCGCCGCCGGCGGCGCGGATGCCGCGCGAAAAAACCTGGAGCACCTTTGGAAAAGCGTATCCGGTTCGTCGCCGCTGGGTGCGGTAGAGCGATCGATGCCCTTCCTGCCGCTGCCGACCACCGTGGTGCACGGCATGCTGGAACGGGTCAAGCTGCTGGGGCAGATGATCTCGCCCTACGACCCGACCATGCCGAGCGGCAATCCGCTCCGCCCGGTGCTGGAGAAGACCATCGATTTTCCGCTGCTGCAGGGGCCCGCCGTCATCCCTACATTCGTTTCGGCCACGCGCGTGGATACCGGGTCGGCCCGCATCTTCACCGGTGCGGAACTGACGATCGACGCCCTGCTTGCCTCAGCGTGCCTGCCCAACCTGTTCCGCGCGGTCGAGATCGACGGGATTTCCTATTGGGACGGCGGCTACATGGGCAACCCGACGCTGACGCCCCTGTTTTCGGAGGCGTTCGCGGCCGATATCCTCATCGTTCAGGTGACCCCGTTCCAGCGCCGGGAGGTGCCGCAGACGGTGGCGGATATCCTGTCGCGCGTGACGGAAATCACCTTCAATTCCAGCCTGCTGCGGGATCTGCGGACACTGACCGAAATCCAGAAGCTGCTGCGTGGGGCAGACGAGGCCAACCCGGCCCTGCGTCGGATCGCACGGCTGCGGCTTCACATGATCGCCGCCAGTCAGGACGTCGCCGAGCGGTCGACCGCCGCCAAGATGGACACGCGCTGGTCCGAATTGTCGGCACTGGCGCAAGCAGGCAGGGAGGCGGCCACCGAGTGGCTCGCAGCCCATGGGGACGACATCGGACGCCGATCCACCGTGGGCCCGATGCTGGAGCCGTTCATTTGAAGCGGACCGTTACCGTGCCGGAAAGCGTATCCACCGAACCTCCATCGAGCGGCAGGACCAATATCCGCGCGGGGTCGACCGGCCCCGGCATGACGATGCTGCCGGGCACGGCCGGCTCGTAGCCGAGCGGCATGTAATATCCCCTGTCGCCCACAAGGAATATGAACGCCTCGCCGGCATCACGGGCGGCATCCGCCGCCATACGCATCAGGGCCTTGCCGACGCCCATCCCCTTGTAGGCCGGACGAACGGCGAGCGGCCCGAGCATGAGCGCGGGCGTGGCCCCGATCAGCACCGGGGTCTGACGGACCGATCCGATCACCTGCCCGTGCAGGCAGGCGACGAAGGAGAGATCGGGCGCATGGGACGCCATCTCCCGCACGCGTGCGGCCGCGCGGGCAAACCGCCCGGGGCCGAAGGCCTCGGCCGAGATATCCTCTATGCAGGCGGCATGCAGGGGGAGTTCGTTGCCGAACGTCAGCTCGGCGGCAAAAGGACGGGAAAGCATGGTGATCCAACACATCTGGCGTGAACGTACACGCCAGAAGCCAGGGCAGGCTCGCCGGCGCGGTCAGTTTGCGGTCTTGGCCGCTTCCAGGCTTCGTCGTCGTAGCACGGGACACCAATTGTCGATCATTCGGTTGACGGTGCTTATCACGGTGCCGGGACTGGCGTCTACCGCCATCCTGCTCATATTCCCTGTCCGACACAGGAGAGACCGCTCATGGGAATGCTGGTTGACGGCGTCTTGCAGGACGTCTGGTACGATACCAAGAAGACGGGCGGCAGCTTCAAGCGCGAGGCAAGCGTCTTCCGCGACTGGATCACCCCCGGCGGAGAGCCGGGGCCGCAAGGACAACGCGGCTTCCCGGCGGAAGCGGGGCGATATCACCTCTATGTATCGCTCGCCTGTCCATGGGCCCATCGCACATTGATCTTCCGCAAGCTGAAGAAGCTCGAGGACGTCATCTCCCTGTCCGTCGTCGACTGGCTGATGGCGGAGAACGGGTGGGAGTTCTCGCAAAGGCCGGGCGCCATACCGGATGGCGTCAACCGGGCCGACAAGCTCTATCAGGTCTACCTGAAGGCCGACCCGGAATTTACCGGCCGCGTCACAGTCCCCGTCCTGTGGGACAAGCGGACGGAAACGATCGTCAGCAACGAATCGTCCGAAATCATTCGCATGTTCAACGACAGCTTCGACGCCTTCGGCGATGCCGGGCTGGATTTCTATCCGCCCCACCTGCGGGCCGCGGTCGACGCCACCAACGATCTTGTCTACGAGGCCGTCAACAACGGCGTCTACAAGTGCGGCTTCGCGACGACGCAGGAGGCCTACGAGGCTCCGTTCCGCAGATTGTTCGAGGTGCTGGACGAGCTGGAGGACCGTCTCGGACGGCAGCGCTACCTTGTCGCGGATCGGCCGACCGAGGCGGACTGGCGGCTCTTCACGACCCTGATCCGCTTCGATCCCGTCTATGTCGGGCACTTCAAGTGCAATCGCCGGCGCCTCGCCGACTACCCCAATCTCTACAATTACATGCTCGAGCTCTATCAATGGCCCGGCGTCGCGGAGACGGTCGATTTCCGGCATATCAAGGGCCACTATTACGAGAGCCACAAAACCATCAACCCGACCGGCATCGTACCCCTGGGGCCCGAACAGCATCTCGACGGGCCGCACGACCGGGACCGGCTTCCGGGCGCGTCACCAGTGCGGGGCTGAGGGCGCGGTTCCGGCAAGCTCGCACAGGCGCGCGCGCGTGGCGGCGGTAACGCCTTCGGGCAAGTCCGACAGCGGGAAGAAGCCGCATTCGGCGATTTCGCCGTCGGCGCGGCGGGGCGCCGTCTGCCGCACGCCGTCCGCACGGTAGAATACGACATGATCCCTGCGCGAGGCGCGGCGGTTGAAGTGCAGCGACACCAGCCGCAGGCCTTCGGGGCAATCGATGTTGCCTTCTTCGGCAAGTTCGCGGCGGGCCGACGCTTCGCAGGTTTCGCCGGGGTCCACGCCGCCGCCCGGAAGATGCCAGCCGGCGATATAGGTGTGCCGTACGAGGAAGACGCGCCCCTCGGCATCGAAGGCCGCGACGCGCGTGCCCAGCGTCATCGGGCGCCTCAGCACGAAAAACAGGTGGAACAGCCGGTCGCCAAGTCTCACGCGCTCTTCACCCCCAGGCTCTTTCCAAAAACCGTCACCCGTCTACATTGCCGCTGATGTTCCGACTCGCCCATCTTTCCGACATCCATCTCGGTCCCCTGCCCGAAGTCTCGTACCGCGAGCTCGCGTCCAAGCGCATTACCGGTTACATCAACTGGCAGCGGAATCGAAAGCGCGCCATGTTCGGCGATACGCTGCTGAACCTCGTCGCCGACATGCGCCAGCACAAGCCAGATCATGTGGCCGTGACCGGAGATCTCGTCAATCTGGCGACCAAGACCGAAGTCGATGGCGCGCGCCTCTGGCTGGAGGATCTGGGCAAGCCCGACTGGGTGTCCCTGGTGCCGGGAAATCACGATGCCTACGTACCCGGCGCCCTCAACCGGGCCTGCCGGGAATGGGACGGCTACATGATCGGCGACGACGGCCTGTCGTTCGACGATCGCCGCTTTCCCTACATGCGGGTGCGCGGCCCCGTCGCCATCATCGGCACATCCAGCGCGGAGGCGACCGCCCCCTTCTTTGCCACCGGCAGTTTCAAGCGCCGGCAGGCCCTGCGGACGGCGCAACTGCTGACGCAGGCCCACGGCCTGGGATTGTTCCGTGTCGTCCTGATCCATCATCCACCCATCCCCGGCGCTGCCGCCTGGTCGAAGCGGCTGATCGGCAAACAGTTCTTCTCGCGCGTGATCCACGATGCCGGGGCGGAACTCGTCCTGCACGGACATACGCATCTGGATACGCTCTACTGGCTCACCGGGCCGGGCGGAGAACGGGTTCCGGTCTGCGGCGTGCCCTCGGCAAGCCAAAGCACCGGCCACGACAAGCCCGCTGCCCGCTACAGCCTGTTCGAGATCGATGGCGGCCCGGGCGAATGGTCGCTTACCCAGCGGGAGCGCGGCTACGGACAGGATGGCCAGGCCATCGGATGGGTGCGGCAGCGCCATCTGCTGGGCGACGGCACGACGGCTGCGATGGAAACCTCCGGCTGACCGTAACCGCGGGGACGGTTTTGTGTTGCGGCATTTCACGAAGCTGTTCTATGGAGATTGCAGCATCAATCACCAAGGCCGGCGCCGGGCATGTCCACCCCATCCGCAACCAAGGTCCTGCCGCTGGCCGCAGGGCTGCTGACCGCCGTCATCGCGTTCTCGTCCAGCTTCTCGGTCATCGTTCAGGGCCTTCGCGGTGTCGGCGCAACCCCGGCGCAAGCCGCCTCCGGCCTGCTCGCACTTTCGGTCGTCATGGGCCTGTGCAGCATCGTCTATTCCTGGCGCACGCGCATGCCGATCTCCATCGCCTGGTCGACGCCGGGCGCGGCCTTCCTGGCCATCGCCGGAGTGCCGGAAGGCGGATTTGCGGCCGCCGTCGGCGCTTTCCTGGCAACGGGCGCACTGATCGTCCTGACCGGGCTCGTCCGCCCCCTCGGCCGCTGGATCACCGCCGTGCCCCGCTCTCTGGCCAACGCCATGCTGGCCGGCATCCTGTTCGACCTGTGCGCGGCTCCCGTTCGCGCACTTGCCGAAACGCCGCTGCAGGCGGGCCTGATCGTCGCGACATTCCTGCTGGTCGGCCTGTGGCGCCGGATCGCGGCGGTCCCCGTCGCGGCGCTGGTCACGATCGCGCTGGTCGTTCTGGGGCCGGGGGCGGCAGGCCTGCCGGGCGGCACTGACATAGCCGGGGCCGTGTTCACCATGCCGCAGTTCCATCTGTCGGCGATCATCGGCATCGCCTTGCCGCTCTACGTCATCACGATGGCGTCCCAGAACGTGCCCGGCCTGGCGATCATCAAGCTCAACGGCTACGATCCGGCACCCGGGCCCATCTTCGTCACCACGGGCGCGGCAACCATGGCGACGGCGCCGTTCGGTGGCTGCGCCATCAACCTGGCAGCCATCACCGCCGCCTTGTGCGCCGGGCCCGAGGCCGGCCCCGACAAGGCTCTGCGATATCTGTCCGGCATTTCGTCGGGCATCGCCTATATCGTCTTCGGCCTTGCGGCAGGCTGGATCGTCGCCTTTGCCGAACATGCGCCCCTGCTGATCGGCACGATTGCCGGACTGGCCCTGCTGGGCGCGTTCGCGGCTTCCGTCCAGGGCGCGATGGAGGATGCGGGCGAGCGGGAAGCAGCGGCCATCTGCTTCGTCGTCTCGGCATCCGGCGTCGCCTTCTTCGGCGTCAGCGCCGCTTTCTGGGGCCTCGTCGCCGGCGCGGCGGTCCTGCTGATGAAGCGCGCCGTCTCCGGAGGGGTGATTTAAAGCACCGGGGCGGACAGGTAGGTCGACAGTCCGACCAGCGCGCCTGCGCCCAGCACGGCGCCGATCAGCAGCCAGGCGGCCGCCATCATGAGCCCGGTACGGTCCTTCGCAGCCGGCGTCGCCATGGCATCCTGCAGGTCGGATGCGCTGGCGATGACCAGCTTTCCGCCCTCGCCCCGCGCCGCGACCCGGTCGGAAAGGGCCATGGCGCGATCCCGCTCGACCATCCGTTCGGCGACATATTCGGTCACCGCATCCACCATGCGCTGGACATCGGTGGATTCGGCCAGCGTCACCCGGCCGAGCCGCGTTTCCCGCAGGAAGCGATAGGTAATACGGTCGCGTGCCATCGAGATATGCGCCGTCCCGTCCACCCAGTAACGGGGCTGCGGCCCTTCCGACAGGGTGAAATCGAATAGGTCGTCCGTCGGCGGGACGGCCTCGGCCACCTCCCGCATCTCGTCGGCCAGGCTTCCAAGCCGCGCCTTCTCGGCCTCCCGGATATCGACGACGATGTCGGACCGCTGCGCTGCGGCGATCTTTGCCGCGCGGACGGCATCCGCCAGTCTGCGCGAGCCCTTGGCAACCGCGATATCGTGTTTCAACTCGGCCATGTCGCAACTCCGATGCATTCCGCATTCCGGAGGGCATTAGACACCGGCGCTCGTTAAGAAAGTGCGACGGCGGGCTTCAGGCCCGCCGCCGCCATGCGGATCACGCCGCCTTCGCGGCCCGCTGTGCAAGGATGGCGCGATTGGCGGCCGCCACGATGGCCTTCAGGGAAGCGGCCACGATATTGTGGTCGATTCCCGCGCCGAAGACGCGTCCGCCGGGATACTCGATCTCCATGTAGGAGATCGCCGTCGCGTTGGAGCCGCGCTGCAGCGAGTGCTCCGAATAGTCGGCGACGGACATGTCGATGCCGGTATGGCGCGACAAAGCGTCGATGAAGCCGTCGATCGGCCCCGTGCCCCGCCCTTCGATGCGGACTTCCTCGGTGCCTTCGCGGATCACCGCTTCCACCAGGCGCTCGGTGCGCGAACCACCATCCGAGCGGGTCATGTGCTCGATGAAGGACAGGGGTGCGTCGGGCTGGTCGACATAGGCTTCGAGGAACTCTTCGTAGATGCGGCGCACCGGCAATTCCTTGCCCTCGATGTCCGTGATGCGCTGGATCTCCTCGCGGAACTCGATCTGCAGGTTGCGCGGCAGGTTCAGGCCGTAATCGGCCTGCAGGACATAGGCGATGCCGCCCTTGCCCGACTGGCTGTTGATCCGGATGATCGCCTCGTAGCTGCGCCCGACATCCTTCGGATCGATGGGCAGATAGGGAACCTCCCACAACGGCTTGTTGGCCGACTTCGCCGCCTTCATGCCCTTGTTGATGGCGTCCTGGTGCGAGCCGGAAAACGCCGTATAAACAAGTTCGCCCACATAGGGGTGCCGCTCGGGAATGCGCAACTGGTTGCAGTATTCGTAGACATCCTTGATGCGGTTGATGTCCGATACGTCCAGCTCTGGGTCCACGCCCTGCGTGAACATGTTCAGCGCCAGCGTGACGATGTCCACGTTGCCCGTGCGCTCGCCATTGCCGAACAGGGTTCCCTCGACGCGATCCGCCCCGGCCATCAGGCCCAGCTCGGTTGCGGCGATGGCGGTACCCCGATCGTTATGCGGATGCAGCGACAAAATGATCGCCTCGCGATTGTCGAGGTTTCGGCTCATCCACTCGATCTGGTCGGCATGGATGTTGGGCGTCGACATTTCGACCGTCGCCGGCAGGTTGAGGATCAGCCGGTTCTCGGGCGTCGGCTGCAGGACTTCGGTGACGGCGTTGCAGATCTCCAACGCGAACTCCAGCTCCGTCCCGGTGAAGCTTTCGGGCGAGTACTGGAAGCGGAAGCCACCCCCGGCCTTGTCCGCCATCTCGGCGATCATCCTGGCGGCGTCGACGGCGATCTGCTTGATGCCGGCCCTGTCCTTCTGAAACACGACGCGGCGCTGCAACTCGCTGGTGGAGTTGTAGAAGTGGACGATCGGATGGCGCGCGCCCTCGAGCGCCTCGAAGGTGCGGGCGATCAATTCCGGCCGGCACTGCACCAGCACCTGCAGGGATACGTCATCGGCCACGCCGCCTTCTTCCACGGCCCAGCGGGTAAAGTCGAAGTCGGTTTGCGAAGCGGACGGGAAACCGATCTCGATTTCCTTTAAGTTCATGTCCTTGAGCAAGGCGAACATGCGCGCCTTGCGCTCGTGGCCCATGGGGTCGACGAGCGCCTGGTTGCCGTCGCGCAGGTCCACCGAGCACCAGATGGGCGCGGTCTCTATGCGACGTGACGGCCACTGCCGATCGTTCAGGTCGATGGAAGGATAAGGCTGATATTTCTCGGCGGCACGGGTCATGACTGGCCGGCTCGTGCGGGCGGTATGGGACATGTTTCTTGCCTTCTCAAGGGGCTGCCGGGCCGGCGATCCTCCGTGCCGGCGGGAGCCTGTCGGATTGATGTTCCTGATTTTCTGAGGGGACGTGTACGTCCATCGAACGCCGGCTCCGACCGCCGGGCGTCCCTCTCAACGGGCCCGACGACCGCCGCTAAGGAGAAGAAGAAGGCCGAGACCGGCAGACGCGAAAACGCCGGCGTTGCCGCCAGACCTTTCCATTCCGTGTGCCGCGTGAATCGTCATGGCTGCAAATTGCTTCGCCTCCGGCGCAAAAGCAAGCCCCTTGTGGTTATGCTTTCACAGGACCGGCACCCCGGTCTGCTTCGCCTCTTCCTCGGGCTCGACATGGATCAGGACGCGCGCCGCCGGGAAGCCTTCCTGCAGGGCATCCTCGATCCGGTCGCAGATGGCATGGGACTCGCCCACCGTCATGGTGCTGGGCACAACCATGTGGAATTCGATGAAGAAGGCGGGGCCGGCATGGCGCGTCTTAAGGTCGTGCACTTCCAGTGCACCGTCGGCCCGCTGCGAGATGATATCGCGAACCAGGTCCAGTTCCTGCGGATCCATGGCCTGGTCCATGAGGCCCGAGAGCGAGGAGGTGACCACCTTCACCCCTTCGCGCAGGATGTTGAGCGCCACAAGTGCTGCCATCAGCGGGTCGAGGATGTGCCAGCCCGTCGCCACCGCCAGGAACAGCCCCGCCAGAACGCCGACCGAGGTGAAGACGTCGGCCATGATATGCCGCCCGTCGGCCACCAGCGCGGGCGACCGCCGCGCCTTGCCCTGCCGCAGCAGGAACAATGCCCAGAAGGCGTTGATGGCCGTTGCGACGGCATTGATGGCCATGCCCTTGAAGGGCGTGTCCAGCGTGCGCGGCTCCAGATAGGCTCCCCATGCCTCGCGCAGGATCAGCAGCGCGGCGACGGTGATGAGGACGCCCTCCAGGACGGCCGAGAAATATTCCGCCTTGTGGTGTCCGAAGGGGTGGTCGGCGTCGGCCGGGCGCGCGGAGACGTTGATGGCCCACAGCGCCGCCAGGCTGGCGACCACGTTGACGACGGACTCCAGCGCGTCCGAGTACAGGGCGACCGAGCCCGTCACCAGGAAGGCAAGGTATTTCAGCCCCAGCACCACCACGGCGACGACGATTGTCGTCATGGCGATCTGGTTGGCGGTCTTCAGTTGCACCACGCCGACGCCCTCCGGCCTAAGCAGCCTTGACCCTGACCTTGCGCGGCAGGTTGGCGACGATGTTCTCGATCATGCGCATCCCGGCTTCGCCGCCGAGGCTCATGATGCTTTCGGGGTGGAACTGGACCGCGGCCACAGGCTCGCTGCGATGCTCGAAAGCCATGACGATGCCGTCGTCCGTTTCGGCCGTCACGTCGAAATCGCGCGGCAGACGCACCGGGTCCGCGAAGATCGAGTGGTAGCGTCCCACCGTCACCTCCGAAGGCAGCCCGTCGAAGATCACGCCCGGCCGGTTGACGCGAATGCGCGATGGCTTGCCGTGCACGGGAACGTGCAGGGTGCGCAGCGTACCGCCATAGGCTTCCGCCAGGGCTTGCAGGCCCAGGCAGACGCCGAAGATCGGCAGGTTGCGCCGGCGCGACGCGTCGATCGTGGCGCGGCAATCGAAATCGTCCGGGTTGCCCGGCCCCGGCGAGAGCACGACGAGGTCGGGCTGCACGCGGTCGAAGATTTCGGCGGGCACGGGCGTGCGTACGGTCGTCACCTCGGCGCCCGTCTGCCGGATGTAGTTCGCCAGCGTGTGCACGAAGCTGTCCTCGTGGTCCACCAGCAGAACGCGCACCCCCTCGCCCACGGGCACGCGGGCCGCCTGCTCGGGGCGGACAGTGTCGGCCCCCGCCTCGCGGATGGCAGCCAGGAAGGCCGATGCCTTCAACTCGGTCTCGGCCTCTTCCTCCTCCGGGTTGGAATCGTAGAGCAGGGTAGCGCCGGCGCGCACCTCGGCGATGCCGTTGCGCAGGCGGATGGTGCGCAGCGTCAGCCCGGTATTCATGTCGCCGTTGAAATGCATCATGCCCACCGCCCCGCCATACCAGGCGCGCGGGCTCTTCTCGTGGCTTTCGATGAAGCGCATGGCCCACAGCTTGGGCGCGCCCGTCACCGTCACGGCCCAGGCATGCGACAGGAAGGCGTCCATCGCGTCCATGCCGTCGCGCAGGCGTCCCTCGATATGGTCCACGGTGTGGATCAGTCGCGAATACATCTCGATCTGCCGCCGGCCGATGACGCGGACCGAACCCGGCTCGCAGACGCGGCTCTTGTCGTTGCGATCGACATCGGAGCACATGGTGAGCTCCGACTCGTCCTTGCGGGAATTCAACAACTTGAGGATCTGCTCGGAGTCGGAGATCGCATCGTCGCCGCGGCGGATCGTGCCGGAGATCGGGCACGTCTCCACCCTGCGTCCGCTGACGCGCACGAACATTTCCGGGCTCGCGCCGATCAGGAATTCGTTGTCGCCGAGATTGATGAAGAAGGAATAGGGCGACGGGTTGATCGCCTTCAGCCGGCGCGATACGGCGGACGGCGCCGTCCGGCACTCTTCGTAGAAGGTCTGGCCCGGCACGACCTCGAAAAGGTCGCCGCGCATGAACTTCTCCTTGGCGCGGCGCACCAGGCGCGCATATTCGCCGGGCTCGTGGTCGCCCCGCGCAGGCGCGGCTTCCGCCGCGCGGTAGGGCGCGTCGGGGCCGCCACCAGGCAGCCCTTCCGTGGACAGGCCGTCCCTGGAAAACTCGAAACTGTCGATATAGGCCGTCGCCGAATAATGGTCCGCCGTGTGCACCTCGTCCGGCAGGAACAGGACGAGGTCGCGCTGGTCGTCCGGCCGGGCCAGATGCTGCGTCACGGGGTCGAACTGGAAGGCGAGGTCGTAGCCGAAGGCGCCGTAGAGCCCGAGATCGCCGTTCTCGTGGGACTTGAACAGCTGGACGATGAGCCGCAGGACCGAGAAGACGGTCGGCATGCGCGAGCGCTCTTCCTCGGTGAAGGCGCGGTCCGGCTCCTTGACCGTCAGGTCGATGCGGCCACCCTCGTGCGTCATGGCGGCGATATCGGCATTGCCGTCGATGGCCGGCTGGATCAGGCTGACGAGCACTTCGCCGCGCGGGTTCAGCGCCTCGATCCGCATCCTGCGGCCGCTGGCCGTGATGACGACCGGCGGATCCACGATCGCCGTATCCCAGCGCGTATAGCGGCCCGGATACTCGTAATTGGACGAGAAGACGGCGCCGCGCCGCGTATCTAGCCGGTCGATCACCGGGTCGATGGCGCCGGCATATTCGATCGGCTTGCGCCGGCGGGTTATGGTAACGCCGCCCTCCGTCACATAGCTTTCCGTGACCTCGGACTGACTATCCAGGCTCATCCTCGCCTTCCCTTCGCAAAAAGCCTCGGCGGCGGCACAAACGAAAAAGGCCGCCGGTTTCCCGTGGCGGCCCATCTGATCGAACACACGAATGGTCGTCGGCCGCCGTCAGCGAGCCTGCCACCAAAGCCTGTCGTTCGCGCACATCATGTTCATGGGCAAAGCGTTAGCGCCTGCCGGCCCGGCGCGCAAACGAAAAACGATGCGCGCCCGAACTTGCCTTTGCTTTGCAACTCCAAGTCTTCAGGAGAGGCCTTCGACAAGGCCGTCGAGGCCCAGCGAGATATGCTCCGCAGCCGGCACGCGCGGCAGCCCCGGCATGGTCAGGATATCGCCGCAGATGACGACGACGAACCCCGCTCCGGCCGACAGCCTGACATCGCGGATATGCACGATATGCCCCTCGGGCGCGCCGATCAGCGCCGGATCGGTCGAGAAGGAATAGGGCGTCTTGGCGAGGCAGACCGGCAGATGGCCGAAGCCCGCCGCCTCGAACCGCTCCAGTTCCTTCATCACCTGCGGCTCGGCCGTCACCGCCCGGCCGCGATAGATGCGGCGCACGACGGTTTCGACCTTGTCGATCAAGCTGAGCTCGTCGGCATAGATTGGGGCGAACTCGGCGGTGCCGCCATCGGCCAGGGCCGCCACCTTCTCGGCCAGCTCCAGGATGCCGGAAGAGCCTTCCGCCCAATGCCGGCACACGACGGCCTCCACCCCCATGCGCGCCACATAGGCCTTGAGGGCATCGAGCTCGGCCGTGGTGTCCGTTCCGAAATGGTTGATCGCCACGATGACGGGTACGCCGAAGCCGCGCACATTCTCGATGTGGCGGCCCAGATTGGCGGCGCCCTTGCGCAGCGCCTCGACATTCTCGCTTCCCAGCGCCGACCGGGCGACGCCGCCATTCATCTTCAGTGCGCGCACGGTGGCCACGATCACCGTCGCGTCGGGGCGCAGGCCGGCCATGCGGCACTTGATATCGAAGAACTTTTCCGCGCCGAGATCGGCGCCGAAGCCGGCTTCGGTGACGACGTAGTCGGCCAGCTTCAAGGCCGCCTTCGTGGCCACCACGGAGTTGCAGCCATGGGCGATATTGGCAAAGGGGCCGCCATGCACGAAGGCCGGGTTGTTTTCCAGCGTCTGGACGAGGTTGGGCAGCATCGCGTCGCGCAGCAGCGCCGCCATCGCGCCGGTTGCCTTCAGGTCGCCGGCGGTGACGGCGCTTCTGTCGTGGCGATAGCCCACCACGATACGGCCCAGCCGGGCCTCCAGGTCGGCAATGTCGGCGGCAAGGCATACGATGGCCATGACTTCCGATGCGACGGTGATGTCGAAGCCGGTCTCGCGCGGCAGGCCGTTGGCCGGCCCGCCGAGGGATACGACGATATCGCGCAGCGCACGGTCGTTCATGTCCACCACACGCCGCCAGACGACGCGGCGTGGATCGAGCCCCAGTGCGTTGCCCCAGTGGATATGATTGTCCACCATTGCCGCCAGCAGATTGTGCGCCGAGGTGATGGCGTGGAAATCGCCGGTGAAATGCAGGTTGATGTCTTCCATGGGCACCACCTGCGCCCTTCCGCCGCCGGCCGCGCCGCCCTTCTGGCCGAAGCAGGGGCCGAGCGAGGGCTCGCGCAGGCAGATCGCGGCCTTGCGGCCAATGGCGTTCAGCCCGTCGCCGAGGCCCACCGTCGTCGTGGTCTTGCCCTCTCCGGCGGGCGTCGGATTGATCGCCGTCACCAGGATGAGCCTGCCGTCGGGGCGACCGGACAGCCCGTCCAGAAACGCGCGCTCCACCTTTGCCTTGTCGCGCCCGTACGGCACCAGCGCCTCGTCGGGTATGTCCAGGCGCGCCGCCACCTCGGCGATCGGCCGCTTGGAAGCCGCCCGCGATATTTCGATGTCGGATGGAAATGCGGTCACGTCGAATCCCCTCGAAGGTCGGGCCTGTCGCTTTGCGGCGCACCATAATGGCCGGGCGCCGCCGCGCCAACCGCTGGACAAAAAACCTGCCTGCCGTAGGTTTGTCACATTCCGGAAAGCAACAGGGAGGTCAAAGACCCCGTGGAATGGATCACCAGTCACAAGATCCCGATCGGCCGCTACGGCGAAGACGGGTTCGATTGGCTCATCGGCAACTTCCTGCCCTTCTTCGACGCCCTCAGCGCCGGCCTCTCGGCGATCATCGGCTGGATCACCTACGCACTCGAGACGCCGCCGCCCCTCGCCGTCATCGCGGCCTTCGCGCTGTTCGCTTTCGTCATGCGGCGCACCATCGCCGCCCCCCTCATGACCGCACTGGGCCTCATGCTGATCGTCAACCTCGGCTATTGGCGCGAGACGACGCAGACGCTGGCGCTGGTTCTCTCGGCCACGGCGGTCTGCATGGCCATCGGCGTGCCGCTGGGCATCCTGGCGGCGCGCCGGCAGTGGATCTACAACGTCATGCGGCCGGTGCTGGACCTGATGCAGACCATTCCGACCTTCGTCTATCTCATTCCCGCGCTCATCCTGTTCGGCCTCGGCACCGTACCGGGCCTCGTCGCCACCGTCATCTTCGCCCTGCCCGCTTCCATCCGGCTGACGCGGCTGGGTATCGTATCCACCCCGGCGCAACTGCTGGAAGCCGGGGACGCGTTCGGCGCCACGGGGTTGCAGCGCCTGTTCAGCATCGAGATTCCCAACGCGCTGCCGCAGATCATGGCCGGCCTGACGCAGACGATCATGCTGTCGCTGTCCATGGTGGTCATCGCCGCGCTGGTCGGCGCGCCGGGGCTCGGCGTGCCGGTCCTGCGCGCGCTCAACACGGTGGATATCGCGCGCGGGCTGGAGGCCGGGCTGGCCATCGTGATCCTCGCCATCATCCTCGACCGTTTCTTCCGCATCGACGAAGGAGGCAGCCGATGAAGCCCATCGTCTCGTTCCAGAATGTGAGCATCGTCTTCGGCGACGGGGAAAAGCGCGCCCTCGAAATGGTGGACCAGAACAAGTCGCGCGCCGAAATCCGCGAGGCCACCGGTGCGACGCTCGGCGTCGCCAACGCCACGCTGGACATCCATGAGGGCGAAATCGCCGTGCTGATGGGGTTGTCCGGATCGGGCAAGTCCACGCTGATCCGCGCCGTCAACGGCCTGGCGCCCGTCTCGCGCGGGCGGGTAGTGGTGGATACCGGCAAGGGCGCGGTCGACATCCAGTCCGCGGGCTCGCGCCGGCTGCGCGAATTGCGCCGCCACGAAGTGGCGATGGTCTTCCAGCAATTCGCTCTGCTGCCATGGCGCAGCGTCGTGGACAACGTCGCGCTCGGGCTGCAATTCGCCGGCGTCTCCAGGGCGGACCGTCGTCGCCAGGCGATGGAGAAGCTGGAGATCGTCGGCCTGCAGGATTGGGCGCACAGCCGCGTCGGCGAGTTGTCGGGCGGCATGCAACAGCGCGTGGGACTGGCCCGCGCCTTCGCCACCGACGCGCCCGTCCTCCTGATGGACGAACCCTTTTCGGCGCTCGACCCGCTCATCCGCGCCAAGCTGCAGGACGAACTTCTCGAAAGCCAGGCCAGATTCAGGAAGACGATCATCTTCGTCAGCCACGATCTGGACGAGGCGTTCAAGCTGGGAAACCGCATCGCCATCATGGAAGGCGGACATATCGTGCAGGTGGGCACCGCCAGCGAGATCGTGCGCAATCCGTCCGGCGACTACGTGGCGGACTTCGTCGCCCATGTGAACCCGATGAACGTGCTGACGGCCGAAGACGCGATGGTTTCGATGCAGGGCGCCTCCCTTGAGACGCCGCTCGCCTCGGCGGTCAGCCGCGAGACGCCCCTGCGCCGCGTGATGGAAACGTTGCACAGGCGCGGCGGCGAGGTTCTGGTGTCCGACAAGGGCCATGTCGTCGGCCGCGTCGGCGCTTCCGAGGTTGTCGCGGCGCTGGTGCGCGAGCGCGCCTCAACCAATGGAGAGGCGGCGGCGTGAGGTGATGGGCGAGCCCTTCGCGGCGGCCCGCGCCTCGGCTGTCGCCAGGGGCTCCGACGCCACCATCATGTGATGGGCATTGGCATGCAGCAGCGTCCTTGCGTCCCGCATGATGCCGACATGCCCTTTCCAGAAGACCAGGTCGCCGCGCCGCATCGGTTCGCCGGGCGCAAGCGGCGCGCCTGCTTCCGCCTCCTGCATGTCGGTGTCGCGCGGAAGGGCCAGGCCAGCCATGCCGGCCGCCAGCTGCACCAGGCCCGAGCAGTCGATGCCGAGGGCGGATTTGCCGCCCCAGAGATAGGGCGCGTTCATCAGCCCCTCGGCGATGCCGACGAAGTTCGCGCCCGGAGCGTCGGCCACCGGCCGGCAATGGCGTGCCACGACGGCGCCGAAGGGCTGCACGAGGACATACGCCCCGTTGACGTCTTCGGCCGTGCCGGCGGCGACTATTCCCGCGCCCATGGTGAGGCCACCCAGAGGCGGCCGCTTGATGTCCGGCCCCGGAAAGACGAGCGTGCGCGGCGCGGTGACAATGTGCGTCGGTGCGGCGGCGTCGAAGGCGACGACCTCCGACGGCATCCAGCCGACATAGCGGTCCGACGCCAGTTGCACCCACATCCAGCCTTCGCCCGTATCCTCGAACACGGTCAGCGCCTCGCCGCAAAGGGCCTCCGTTTCCAGCGGCGCATCCGATGCCGGACGCCGCCGCAGAGGCGCCAGCGGCGCGATTATGCGGGCCGGGCGGCCATCGACGAACCGCTCCGCAGTGACCTGCCCTTTCAGGCGCGCGTCGGCCAGATCGGGTCGGGCGGCGTTGCGACGCCGGTCGAGGGTCATCGGCCGTACCGGTCCAGGATGACGGACGACAAGGCGCGGATGCACTGCGCTTCGCCGCCGATGCCGCCCCATGCCACGGCCTTCGGACGCCAGCCGAACACGTCGAAATGCACCCATGCCCGGGCCCGCTCGACGAACCCCTGCAGGAACAGCGCCGCCGTCACCGACCCTGCGAAACCATCGGTCGTGACGTTGTTGATGTCGGCCACCCGGGAGGACAGGTTGGCGGCATAAGGCGTCCACAGCGGCATGCGCCACATCGGGTCGGCCAGTACGGCCGCAGCCCGGGCAAGCTCGGCGGCCAGTTCCTCGTCGTCGGTGTAGAAGGGCGGCAGGTCCGGCCCCAGCGCCACCCGCGCCGCGCCCGTCAGGGTGGCCATGTCGACGAGCAGTTCGGGCGCCTCCTCGTCGGCAAGGGCCAGCGCGTCGGCCAGCACCAGGCGCCCTTCCGCATCGGTATTGCCGATTTCCACCGTGCGGCCCTTGCGGCTGGCAAGCACGTCGCCGGGCCGGAAGGCATCGCCGGAGATCGAATTCTCCACCGCCGGAACCAGGACGCGCAGGGCGATGTCGGCGCGCCCCGCCATCAGCATGCGCGCCAGGCCCAGCACATTGGCTGCCCCACCCATATCCTTCTTCATCAGGAGCATTCCGGATGCCGGCTTGATGTCGAGCCCGCCGGTATCGAAGGCCACGCCCTTGCCGACCAGCGTGATGCGCGGCGCATCGTGCCGGCCGAAGCGCATGTCGATCAGGCGCGGCGCTCGCGTGCTGGCCCGCCCCACGGCATGGATCATCGGCAGGTTCGCCGCCAGCAGCGCATCGCCCGTCGTCACCTCCACAGCCGCGCCGAATTCGGCGGCAAGATCGCGCGCGGCGCTTTCGAGCGCATCGGGGCCCATGTCGTTGGCGGGCGTGTTGATGAGGTCGCGCACCAGCGCGATACCCTCGTAAAGCCGAATCTCGTGGCCGCCCGAGCCCGCGACGTCGAGTTGCGGCCCGTCCGGCGCCGCCTGGCCCTTTCGGCGGTAGCGATCGAAGCGATATCCCCCCAGCCGGAAGCCCAGCGCGGCAAGATCCGGGTCGAGCTCGCAGTCCAGCCGCCAGCGCCCCGCCGGCAGGGCCGTGGCCAGCGCGCCGGTCAGCAGCGATGTCGCGGCGGACGCCTCCTTGCGGGCCCCGAGGCCCAGCACCGCCGCCGCCAGCCCCCCATCCGTCCCCGGCACCAGCAGCACCTCGCCGGGCCTTGCCGCAAATCCCGTCGCGCGCACCCAGCCGCGGGCGGTCTCGGGCAGCCCGTCCCTGTCTTCGGCGTGGACGGCGTGGACAGGGCGAATCGCATTCTGATCGGACATGATGGCTTCCAGACGTGTCAGTTCGGTGCGGGCACCCGGCCCGTGATCACATGGGTCATCCGCGCGAGGCTTCGCGTCAAGGGGTGGTCCGGCGCGGCCTCCGCCAGCATGCGCCCCCGGGCGGACGCGCCCGCAAACAGCGACGGTGCGTAGGGCAGCGCCGCCAGAAGGTTCAGCCGCCCCGGCTCGGCGAAATCGGCTATGGGGATTTCGTGCGCCTTCGCCGCCCCCACCTGGTTGATCACCAGCCAGGGGCGCGGCAGCGCCGGCTCCAGCGTTTCCAGCGCATCGACGAGGCCCGCGACGTTGCGAAGCCCGGCAAGGTCGGGCGTCGTCGTCACCACGACGGCGTCGGCGGACTTCAGGTGGTTGCGGATGGTGGCGTTCCAGCCATGCGGCACGTCCATCATCACGATTCCGGCGGCCCGGCGCGCGGCATCCAGAGACTGCGCAAGGGCGCGCCCGGACGGATCCGCGCGCCAGTCGTGCGGCAGAGCCAATAGCGACAGGCGCTCGCTGCAGGCGATCAGCCCGGCATCCTGAGGCGACAGGTCGAAGTTCAGCGCCGCCGTGCCGAAGGCGGGATCGAGGTCGGCCAGCACGACCTTGTCCTTGAACAGGCGCGCCGACAGGAAGGCGAGGTTCTGCGCCAGCATCGACGAGCCCGCCCCGCCCCGCGCGCCGATGAAGGCGATGCTGCGCGGGCGGCCGGCCGCAGGCTCCGCCGGTTCCATGCGCGCCAGCGCGCCGACGATGTCCGCAACATCCACCGGCTGTGACAGGTAGCCCGACACCCCCCGGCGCATCAGCTCTCGATAAAGGTCGACGCTGGAGGCATTGCCGATCACCAGCACCCGCGTCTCGGGGTCGCAGACCTCGGCCAGATCGTCCAGCGCGTGAAGCAGATCTTCCGGCGCATCGTCAGACTGCAGGACCAGGAGGTGCGGCGTCGGACGCCCGGCATAGAAGCGTTCGGCCGCCTCGATGCCGCCCATGCGCACCCGCACCGTCAGCTGCGACAAAACCGGCGCCTCCGCTGCGCGGCGCAGGCACGCAGCCACGCGCTCGTCCGCGCAGAAGGCGTGGAGCAGCAGTGGCGGAAGCCTGGGCACGACCCTGCCGCCTGCGGCGGTGCGCGCCTCTCCCGATGTGCCGGCGGAGTGCATGTGCGGCAGAGCGTCCCCGTGCTACGCGATACGATACGGGCGGTGCGAGCCGCCGGGCGCCATCCTGCGGCCCAACCGATAAAGGGTGCATTAACGCGGCGGGCCCATCTCGCTATGAAGGGACGGAAAGAGCTTTCGGAGTATACAAGCATGGGGCGCGCGCTTCTCATCGTCATGGATTCGTTCGGCATCGGCCAGGCGCCCGATGCCGGCGCCTATGGCGATCTCGGTGCGGATACCTACGGTCATATCGCAAAGGCCGCAGCCCTTGGCGGGGCCGACAGGCCCGGCCTGCGCGAAGGGCCCTTGCGCCTGCCCAACCTCGTCGCGCTCGGGCTGGACGCGGCCGCGGGCCGTGGCGAGCCCGCATCGCTGCGGGGCCGCTACGGATCGGCATCGGAGGTGTCGCGCGGCAAGGATACGCCCTCCGGCCACTGGGAGATCGCCGGCGTGCCCGTGCGGTTCGACTGGGGCTACTTCCCGCGCACCATTCCGGCACTGCCGGCCGCGCTGACTGCCGTTCTCGTTCAGGAGGCCGGCCTTCCCGGCATTCTCGGCGACAGGCACGCCTCGGGCACCGAGATCGTCGCGGAACTCGGGGCCGAAAGCATCACCAGCGGCAAGCCCATCGTCTATACTTCGGCGGACAGCGTTCTGCAGATCGCGGCGCATGAGGAGCATTTCGGGTTGAACCGGCTCTATGGCCTTTGCGCCATAGCGCGCCGACACGTCGACGCGCTGCGGATCGGGCGCGTCATCGCGCGGCCTTTCACCGGCACGCCGGCCGCCGGCTTCACCCGCACGGCAAACCGGCGCGACTATTCCGTCCCGCCCCCCGAACCGACCCTGGCCGACAGGGCCGTCGCCGCAGGGCGGCAGGTCATCGGCGTCGGCAAGATCGGCGATATCTTCGCGCATCGCGGCATAACCGAAGTGCGCAAGGGGGCGGGCAACATGGCGTTGTTCGATGCCATGCTCGGGGCGATGGACGATGCCCGCGAGGGCGACCTCGTCTTCGCGAATTTCGTGGATTTCGACATGCTGTTCGGTCATCGGCGCGATGTCGCAGGCTATGCCGCCGCACTGGAGGCGTTCGATGCACGCCTGCCGGACCTGTTCTCGCGCCTGCGCCCCGGAGACCTCGCCGTCATAACGGCGGACCACGGCTGCGACCCGACATTTGCCGGCACCGACCACACGCGCGAGAACGTGCCGATTCTGGCTTTCGGCCCAGGGATCGAGCCCGGCGCCATCGGCCACCGCGACAGTTTCGCCGATATCGGCGAAAGCGTCGCCGCCCATCTCGGCCTTGCGCCGGGCCGCCACGGACACAGCTTCCTTTTGAACCCGGCGCAAGCGCCGGCTTGGCGCGGAGGCCGCCAGGCTTTAGATCAGGACGGACAGACCGAACCACCCGCACGAGGTTTCATGACAGGCGTCACCGTAGTCGACCATCCGCTCGTCCAGCATAAGCTGACGTTGATGCGCAAGAAGGAAACCTCGACGGCCAGCTTCCGCCGCCTGTTGAGGGAGATCTCCACGCTGCTCTGCTACGAGGTGACGCGCAACCTCGACCTGACCACGACTCGCATCCAGACACCCATGATGGAGATGGAATCGCCCATTCTGGAAGGAAAGAAGCTTGTCTTCGCTTCCATCCTGCGTGCCGGAAACGGCCTTCTGGAAGGCATGCTCGACCTGGTTCCCGCTGCGCGCGTCGCGCATGTCGGCCTCTACCGCGACCACGATACGCTGGAAGCGGTGGAATACTACTTCAAGGCCCCGGAGGATCTCGGCAGCCGGCTCGTCATCGTGGTGGACCCGATGCTGGCCACGGCCAATTCCGCCATCATGGCCATCGACAAGCTGAAGGAGCGCGGGGCGCGCAACATCCGCTTCCTGTGCCTGCTGGCCGCCCCCGAAGGGATCGAGCGGTTCCGCGCCGCGCATCCCGACGTGGACGTATTCACCGCGTCCATCGACGACGGCCTGAACGAGAAGGGCTACATCATGCCCGGCCTCGGCGATGCCGGCGACCGGATGTACGGCACCAAATAGGGGCCGTCAGGTCATGCGCGCCAGCACCGGCGCGCTTGCCGCCCCCACCTCGCCGGACAGGCGATAGGCGCCGCGCAGCCGCATGGCGGCCTCCGCCGCCGCTGCCTCGCTGCGCGCATGCACGACGGCAAGCGGCTGGCCGCGCTCCAGCCGGTCTCCGAGGCCGGCAAGCTCCGTCAGGCCCACGGCATGGTCGACGGCATCCTGCGGGCGCGTGCGCCCGCCGCCCAGCGCCACGACGGCAAGGCCGACCGCCCGCGTGTCGATGGCGGCGACGGTTCCGGGCTCGTCCGCCGTCACCGCCAGCCGAACCGGCGCGGACGGAAGATAGCGATCCATCCGCTCGATGAAATCCGAGGGCCCGCCCAGTGCGGCGACCATACGGGCGAACCGCTCCGCGGCCATGCCGCCATCCAGCGCCCGGCGGGCCCTGGCCACGCCGTCGGCCGGACCTTCGGCCAGGCCGGCCAGATCCAGCATCTCGCCGGCCAGCGCCAGCGTGACCGCCTCCAGCCGCGCATCGCGCCGCTCGCCCGTCAGGAACCGCACCGCATTGCGCACCTCCACCGCGTTTCCGGCGTCGCGCGCCAGCGGCTCGTCCATGCCGGTCAGCAGCGCGCGCGTCGGCATGCCGGCGCCATTGGCGACGTCCACCAGGCTGCGCGCCAACGTTTCGGCATCGCCCCTTGCCGCCATGAAGGCGCCCGAGCCGCATTTGACGTCGAGGACGAGCCCCTGCAGGCCGGCCGCCAGTTTCTTCGACAGGATCGAGGCCGTGATCAGCGGCACCGATTCCACCGTCGCCGTCACGTCGCGGATGGCGTAGAGGCGCTTGTCGGCCGGCGCCAGACGCCCCGTCTGGCCGATGATGGCGCAGCCGACTTCGGCCACGGTGCGACGGAANGACAGGATCGAGGCCGTGATCAGCGGCACCGATTCCACCGTCGCCGTCACGTCGCGGATGGCGTAGAGGCGCTTGTCGGCCGGCGCCAGACGCCCCGTCTGGCCGATGATGGCGCAGCCGACTTCGGCCACGGTGCGACGGAACGTCGAATTGTCCGGCGCGACGTCGTAGCCCTCGATCGACTCCATCTTGTCCAGCGTGCCGCCCGTATGCCCGAGCCCGCGTCCGGAGATCATCGGCACGGCCGCGCCACAGGCGGCCGCGATGGGCGCAAGCATCAGCGAAACATTGTCGCCGACGCCGCCCGTCGAATGCTTGTCGACGACGGGCCTGTCGATGCCGCTCCAGTCGAGCACGTCGCCGGAATCGCGCATGCTCATCGTCAGGGCCACCGTTTCGTCGCGGCGAAGGCCATTGAAGAAGACGGCCATGGCGAAGGCGGCGGCCTGCCCCTCCGTCACGCGTTCGTCGGCGAAGCCCGCGATGAAATCGCGGATTTCGCTAGCATCCAGCACGCCGCCATCGCGCTTGCGGCGGATGGTTTCCTGCGGCAGTCCGGCCATCAATAGGGCCCTCGGACTTCGGGAGCCGGCTTTCCTTCAGCAACCGCAAGAAGATCGACCAGCAGGCTGGACGCTCCCAGGCGGAAGGTCGCAGGGCCGACCCAGCCGGCACCCATCGTAGTCTCGGCCATCTCGAAATAGCGCCGCGCCGCGTCGAAGCCGCGGATGCCGCCGGAGGGCTTGATGCCGGCTTGCCGGCCGGCCTGGCGCAAGACATCCAGCATGACGGCCACCGCTTCGGGCGTCGCGCCCGTGCGCGTCTTGCCGGTGGAGGTCTTTATGAAATCCGCCCCGCCCTGCAGCGCTACGCGCGCCGCCAGGGCAACCGCGCCAGCGTCGGGACGCTCCCCTGTCTCCAGAATCACTTTCAGGATGCGTCCCGCGCAGGCATCCCGCATGGCGGACACCTCGGCCACGGTCGCCTCCCGGCTGAGGACGTAGTCGATTTCGTCAGCACCGTCGGCAATGGCCTGCGCAGCCTCTTCGGCAGACGCCTGCACATCCGCCTTACCCGACGGAAAATTCACCACGGTGGCGATGCGGAACCGCCCTCGTGCAAGCCTCTGCGCATGGGCGACGAAGCGCGGCCAGATGCAGATCGCCGCAACGGGCCCGCAGGGCGTCTGCGCTCGTTCGATCAGGGCGGCGACATCGCCTTCGCTGCAGCTTTCGTTCAGGTCCGTGAGGTCGAGACAACTCACGAGGAGGCGGGCGAGATCCGGATATTGCATCGGGAATCACATCTCCGGCAGGGCTTTGTGCAGGATGGCGGCCAGTTTCGCCCCGCCGATCGGGGCGGCCTCCTTCGTATGGGCGTGCGACAGCGGCGTATCCGCCAGCCCGGCGCCCAGATTGGTAATCACCGATGCGGCAACGACCTTGAGCCCCAGATAGCGGCACAGGATGGTTTCCGGCACGGTGGACATGCCCACGGCATCGGCGCCCAGGCGCCGCGTCATGCGGATTTCGGCCGGGGTCTCGAAGGACGGGCCGGCAAACCAGGCGTAGACGCCGGCGTGCAGGGCAATGCCCAGCGCCTCCGCCGCATCCAGCAACCGGCCGCCGAGGGCCGGATCGTAGGCGTTCGTCATATCCACGAAGCGGCGGTCGCCGAGGCTGCCCGTCAGCGGGTTGGCGCCTGCAAGGTTGATATGATCCTCGATCAGCATCACGTCGCCCGGCTCCATCGCCGGGTTCACCGCGCCGGCGGCGTTCGTCTGGATTACGGTCTCCACCCCGGCGTCGCGCAGGGCTTCCAGCACCGGCCGCATGGCGGCGGCATTGCCCGTTTCGTAATAATGCGCCCGGCCGGACAAGAGGCACACGGGTACGCCCGCAAGCGTGCCCGAGACGACTGCGCCTGCATGGCCGGAAACGCCGGCTGCCGGAAACCCGTCCAGATCGGCATAGGCGATCCTGCGCTCTACCGTGACGAGGCTTTCCAGCGCCGCCAGACCGGAGCCGAGAATCAGGGCGATGCGCGGACGATTTGCAAGGCGGGACGCGAGTGTCACAGGGCGTCCGCCGCAAAGCCGCGTGGGAAAAGATCCTCGAGAAGGAGCGTCTCGACGACGCCGTCCACAGGATCGCAGAGATAGACGCGCGTATCCGGCGCACCGAACTCTGCGATGCGCTGCCGGCAGCCGCCACAGGGCGTGCAGGCCCGAAGCCTTTCGGCCACGATGGCGATCTCGTCGATCCGTCCGCCGCCGTCCATCACCATATGCGCAATGGCACTGGTTTCGGCGCACCAGCCTTCGGGGAAGCTGACCACCTCGACATTGCAGCCGGAAAAAAGCCGTCCGTCCGTGGTGCGCAGGGCCGCGCCCACGGGAAAACGCGAATAGGGTGCATGCGCCTTGCGCATTGCAGACCGGGCCATGCCGAAGAGATCCGCGCTCATGCCATCCTTTCGCTGTTGGTGGCGCCGGGCGCCGTCGTCACGAAGACTTACAGCATCGTCGCGGCATGCTCTATACAAGCTTGCGAACAGGGAGTTGACGATGTCGCAGACACAGATGCCCGGCCGCCCGCGCCGGACCGACTATGCCCATTTCATCGAGGTGCCGACCCGCTGGTCGGATAATGACAGCTACGGCCACCTCAACAATGCCGTCTACTATTCCTACTTCGATACGGCCGTCACGCGGTTCCTGATGGAGATCGCGCCGCGCGTCGACGGCCCTTTCCCAATGTTCTTCGTGGTGGAGACGGGATGCCGCTATCTGGCCGAAGCGGCCTATCCGGACATCCTCACGCTCGGCATCCGCATCGGCAAGCTGGGCACCTCGTCGGTTCGCTACGAGCTCGGCGTATTCAGGGAAAAGGGCGAGGAAGCCGTTGCCGAAGGGCTCTTCGTCCATGTCCACATAGATCCGCAGGCCCGCCGGCCGGCGCCGCTTGGCCCGGCGCTGCGCACCCTTCTGGAGACATATGTTCGATGACTGACAGGATCGCCGAACTCGAGATGGCCCTCGCCCATCAGGCTCGCATGGTGGACGAGTTGTCGGGCGAGCTGGCGCGTGCCTTCACGCAGATCGAGCGGCATGAAAAAGCGTTGAAGGAGCTGGCCGAGCGATTCCTCGCACTGGAGGACGTGGCGACGCCGCGGCCGGAGGTCACCCGGCCGCCGCATTACTGACCGCAGCGGTCACTCGGCGGCAACGGGTCCGAGGCCGACCGGGCAAGAGACGCCCGTGCCGCCCAGCCCGCAATAGCCGTTGGGATTCTTGGCCAGATATTGCTGGTGGTAAGGCTCGGCGTAATAGAACTCGGGCGCATCGACGATCTCGGTGGTGATCTTTGCCGTCATGCCGGCGTCGTCCAGCGCGCTCTGGTAGGCTGCAAGGGCGCTCTCCGCGGCCTGCCTCTGTTCCGGACCGTCCACATAGATGCCGGAGCGGTACTGCGTACCCACGTCATTGCCCTGCCGCATGCCCTGCGTGGGGTTGTGGCTTTCGAAGAACAGCTTCAGCAATTCCCCGTAGCTTATCCTGGCCGGGTCATAGGTCACGAGAACGACTTCGTTGTGGCCGGTCCGGCCGCTGCACACTTCCTCATAGGTCGGGTTGGGCGTATATCCGCCGGCATAGCCGACGGCGGTACCGAGAACCCCGTCCGCCTGCCAGAAGCGGCGCTCGGCGCCCCAGAAGCACCCAAGCCCGAACAGGGCCGTACGGGCGCCCTGCGGAAACGGACCCTTGAGGCCCTCCCCGGTGACGTAGTGCCTTTCGGCGGTGGCGATCGGCGTGTCGCGGCCTGGCAGCGCGGCGGCCCTGTCGGGCATTTCGGCCTTGCGCAGGAGACGGTCGAGAATGGACATGCGACCCTCGCTTCGTGTCGTTTGGTGAAGGCCCCTATGTGGGAAGCGCCGGCACGGCCGGCAAGGCCGTCAGTGCCGCAGGGCCGCTCGGCGGCGGATGGAGGCAGGGCGGGCCGTAGCCCCGAAGACGAACAAAGCCAGCGCGGCCAGCGACGGCGCGGCGGGCCAGTGGGCCGTTTGTGCCCAGAACCAGGAGAGGATGTCGGCGCCGGTTCCGCTGAAGGCCGGCAGTCCGGCAGGCATGTGCGGTGCGGCCAGCGCCGCTGCTTCGGCCAGGTCCATCAACCGCCAGTCCGACGCGGCCAGAGAACGCGCGACATCGCCGACGCCCAGCACACATGCTGCGGCCAGAACGAAGAAGGCGACGAATCGGAGCGCGAAACGGATCATGAGTAGAGGCCTGTTTCCCCTGTTTTCGAGCCTGCCGATCAGAGCCTGCGTCGGCCTCGATCACCCTATCCTGGCGATGGTTACGGCATGATTACCCCTTGGCGGCGGGCAGTACCAAAAGAAAGTTCGCGCAGCGCTTCGCTGAAGGCTTGAACGCGAAGCGGTTCTGGCTATAGTCCGCGCCGACCGGTTCGGACGCCTCTTCCCTTTTACAGGCTGGATGGCACGCCCGCCCCTTCGGGGCGGTGTCGACGCGAACCGACGGAGGGGTGGCCGAGTGGTTGAAGGCGCACGCCTGGAAAGTGTGTATACGGGAAACCGTATCGGGGGTTCGAATCCCCCTCCCTCCGCCAGAACCGCCGATTGCCGCACAAGATTGCAATAATGTCGTTTAATTATCAAATAAATAGCCGTTTTTTCAGTTAACTTAAGTAGACAGGTTTTTGCACACCCTACCAGTTAGCATGAACTTTTGCCGCGACTGCCGATCATACACCAGGGCGCGAACATTTGCGCGGTCACACGCGGGCTGACGATGTGACCGAAAAGGGGGAGCTCGTCCTCAATTATGCGGGCTGTAACATGAGCCCGGAGATTTTCTCTCTGGACCTCCAGGATAGTCATTCGGCCAACCTCAATTCGCCCTTCATGCTCGTGAAGGATAGGTCCGGCGCGCTACAGCGGCTCGCCGATGCCGGTGGCGATGTCACGCTGCGGCTTTTCCCGGGCCTTGGCCATTCCATCAGCAAGGAAGGGCTCGATCTGTCCGCCTGACCTCTCTCCGCCGCTCGAAGCGGATCGGGGCGAGCGTTATCGCCCCGATCTTTTGCACCGCTGCGATTAATTTCATCAACGCTTACCTCCATGTAAGTACTTATAAAAACTCATCATTGGTTTTACCCGTACGTCATCGCACATCGAGACAAGGAACTGCTTCATAACCATCGCCGGTAAGTCCCGTCGGTAGTTGTGGACAGCGACATAGACAAATTCAAAAGGACGAAAACATGAAAAGATCGAAGTCTGCGATTTCCCTTGCGGCGGGGGTCCTCGCCATCGCCGCAGTTTCAGGGCCCGCTCTCGCCCAGCAGAGCGGACAAAGTCGTTGGCCTGAAAGCCGCTCGGGACAGCCCGTACCGACAGTCGAAGGGATGCCGAAGGAGCTCGCGGAGCGCCTCTCGACGTTCGATGATCTGGATTTCCGGGTATACACCAACCAGCAATGGGACGATCTCCACAAGAGCCACGCCGAGAATATCGTCGTGCATTACCCCGATGGACACACCACCACCGGCATTCCTGATCACATCAAGGAACTGAGCGGCATGTGGACCTTCGCGCCGGATAACCGGATCACGCAGCATCCCGTTCGGTTCGGCACCGCCGATGGGGAATGGACCGCCGTCATGGGATATCTTGACGGGACTTTCACCCAACCCATGGACCTGGGCAACGGCAAGGTCATCCAGCCGACAGGCAAGGCATATCACCTGCCCATGGCAACGTTGGGCCATTGGAACAAGGATGGGGCGATGGATGAGGAATATCTGTTTTGGGACAATTCGACGTTAATGCAGCAGATCGGTGTAGCCCCTTAAAGTCGGGCCAGGCGCACCTTTGATGTTGGGTCTATCACCCGGACCCGGACCATGTGGTGCGTCAGCGGATACGGCCAGTCTGGGCTTCTGCCAGAACGCCCATCGCCTCCCAGACTGGCATATCAAGCCAACCGTCGGCACCCTGTATCCGAGCTGGAAGTATCGTCCCGCGAAGGTCAGGGTCATCATCACTACACGGTCGAGCAGCTTTGGGATGAGTCCCAAGACGCCGCGTGCGGTCCAGGTCTTCGCGGATCGTGTTGGTGAGAACGCACCGGGACCGATTGGCGCTGCCAGCTCAGACGCCAGCAGGAAGCTTGGACCGCATCATTTCCTTCCGATCGAGCTTACGACCATCCACGATGAAAGTGCCGTCCCCGACGGCGTGCAGCATGCGCTTCTCTTTGCGTGCTTCGTCATAGTAGGCCGCAAGGCCAGACAGCACGACGATACTGTGGCGTTCAATAATGTCCGTGACGCGGCATTCGATGTTCGCCAGACACTCGCTGATAAGTGGGGCCCGCACGTGCTTTCCAGGCAGAGCTGTCAGGCCGAATTTCTGGAACTTATCCGTATCCTCCCCCGAGCAGGTCCCGATACCGATGACGGTATCGATCATGTCGATGGTCGGTATCGAGATCACACATTCCCGCGACGTCTCGAGAGCGGCATAGGAATAATTCCAGGTGCCCGTCGTGAGTGCGAACTGCGCCTGAAACCCCATGACCATCGACCATGTGATGGTCATGATATTGTTCCGTTCGCCGTTGTTGGTCGTCACCAATACGACCGGCCCCGGCTCAATCAGGGTAAATGCTTTTTCCAACGCGAGTGGATGCATGTCGTGATCCTTGGTTTGGCGTGATGACACCATAATATGCGCTCGCTCGCAGCCCTTTGGCGATTTCGCGCCTGCCAGATTTGGCAGGCGCAAAGGACTGCTCGGCACTGTAAACCGTGGGACGTCGTAGTCCCGGATCAGCGATAGACGATACTGCCATCGGTCAGGATCGCCTGACCGGTGATGTAGTCATTGAAGGTAGCCAGCGTTTCGCCGGTGTAAGGATTGATGGTGGCGTAGGCCATGAAGAAAAGTCTCCTACAAGCCTGTCTCAGCCTGACAAAGGACTGGGCTGCTTGATATGTCGTGGGTCAAACGAGGGCTATCAAACGAGCCACGCGCGGCTCATGCCTGAGCCCCAAGCGCATCGCTGACGCTGGCCGACAGCGGGGTGGTCGGACGGCCGATCAGCTTTGAAAGCTGCTTGACGTCGTCGAACAGCGCGTCCTGGGAGGCGCCGACATCCCAGCCGGCGATCGATGCCGCCAGCGCTTGCGGCAAGCCGAAGCCGGCGAGCACCGTTGCGTATTCGGCTTCGGGCAAGTTCTTGTAGGGAATATCCTTGCCGGTCTGCCTGGAGATTTCCGCGGCAAGGTCGGTGAGGGTCCAGGCGGTGTCGCCTGCCAGCTCATAGGTCTTTCCCTCATGCCCTTCGCTGGTCAGGACCGCGACGGCAGCTTCGGCATAGTCGAGACGCGGGGCGGATGAAATCTTGCCGTCGCCAGCGCTGCCGATCAAGGCGCCTCCCGCCAGCGCGCCTGCGATCGAGCCCGTATAGTTTTCCGAATACCAGCCGTTGCGCAGGATCGTATAGCCGATGCCGGACGCCTTCAGCGCCGCTTCCGTTTGCCGGTGTTCTTCGGCGAGGCTGAGTGGCGACGTGTCGGCATGGAGTAGGCTGGTATAGACGATCCTCTTGACCCCGACCGACCTGGCGGCTTCGATAACGTTGCTGTGCTGCACCGCGCGCTGGCCGACTTCGCTAGAGGAAATCAGCAGCAGCGTGTCGACGCCGACCAAAGCCGCTTCCAGCGTTTCCGGTCTTGCGTAATCTGCAGCGCGTGCAGCGACACCCAGATCGGCCGCCTTTTCGGGTGAGCGTACCAGAGCGACGATATCGGCGGCCGGGACTTTCGCCTTCAGCTTGGCTATCACGATACGGCCGAGATGGCCGGTCGCTCCTGTTACGGCGATTGTCATTTTGACAACTCCTTGTCTTGCGTTGTTGTCAACCACATGTATGACAGTTGCTAACGAATAATAAGTACGTACATGAAGGTAAGTTTGATGACGCTGGACAAGCTCGCGCGACACGGCAGTGAGGTCGCGGTCGAAAGCCTTTCGGAGAAGATCGAGCGCGGCAACCTGATGGCGGAAGGCTGTCCGTCGCGTGAGGTGCTCAAGCATGTGACGAGCCGATGGGGTGTTCTGGTGCTGATCGCCCTGATGTCGGGCACGCAACGCTTCAGCGATCTGCGCCGCAAGGTGACCGGCGTCAGCGAACGGATGCTGGCGCAGACGCTGCAATGGCTGGAGAAAGACGGGCTGGTCGACCGCAAGGCCTACAAGGTCGTGCCGCCCCATGTGGAATATACGCTCACCCCCCTGGGGCAGGAGGCTGCCGGCAAGGTTCGCGATCTGGCGGACTGGGTCGAAATCGCCTTTCCTCAGATCTTGCAGCACTGGAATGAACCGCAGCATGAGCGTTGATCAGGCACCTCGGGGCTAACCGGTTAGCAGCGGATCAAGCAGAAAGATGAGAAGGTATGCCGTCGAACGAACCTGACGATCCTCACAGCCGCCACGGCCATGCGGGGCCGGAAGAGAGCGCCAGGGTCCGCGACCCCGTTTGCGGCATGGAGATCGATCCGGCGGCAACGACGCACCATTCCGAGTTCGGCGGGCGCCGCTTCTGGTTCTGCTCGGCTGGCTGCAAGGCCAAGTTCGAGGCGGCGCCCGAAGGATATGCCGCTTCGGCGGCCGAAGACCCCGGTGCCGCCGAAGGGGATCACGCGCGCCATCATCAGACCGTTTCCAAAACGCTTCCGGACGGCACTGTCTGGACCTGCCCGATGCACCCGGAAATTCGTCGCGACGGCCCGGGAAGCTGCCCGATCTGTGGCATGGCGCTCGAACCGGTGGTGGCGACAGCCGAAACGGGACCAAGTCCTGAACTGAAGGACATGACGCGCCGCTTCTGGATCGGCCTGGTTCTGGCGGTCCCGGTGTTCCTGCTGGAGATGGGCTCTCACCTCGTTCCCGCGCTGCATCATCTGATTCCGGCCCCTGTCTCGATCTGGGTGCAGATGATCCTCGCGACGCCGGTCGTGCTCTGGGCGGGCTGGCCCTTCTTCCAGCGCGGCTGGGCCTCGCTGGTCAACCACAGCCTCAATATGTTCACGCTGATCGCCATGGGCACCGGCGTTTCCTGGGCCTACAGCATGGTCGCAGCGCTCGCTCCCTCGCTGTTTCCGGAGGCCTTCCGCGCCGCCGACGGAACCGTGGCGGTGTATTTCGAGGCGGCAGCCGTCATCACGGTACTGGTGCTGCTCGGACAGGTGCTGGAATTGCGCGCCCGCGAGAAGACATCGGGCGCAATCCGCGCGCTGCTCGATCTCGCACCGAAAACCGCGCGCCGCATCAACGCGGACGGGAGCGAGCAGGATGTACAGGTCGATGAGGTCGCGCTCGGCGACCGGCTGCGCGTGCGGCCAGGCGAGACGGTACCCGTCGATGGCGTGGTGGAGCACGGCCGCTCCTCGCTCGACGAATCCATGGTGACGGGCGAATCCATGCCGGTGACGCGGGCGGTGGGCGACAAAGTCGTCGGCGGCACGCTCAACCAGACGGGGGCGCTGGTGATCGGGGCCGAGAAGGTCGGTCGCGACATGATGCTGTCGCGCATCGTCCAGATGGTCGCCGACGCTCAGCGTTCGCGGGCGCCGATCCAACGCGTGGCGGACCAGGCCTCGGGCTGGTTCGTGCCGATGGTCATCGCGATCGCCCTGATCGCGTTTGCTGCCTGGGGCATATGGGGACCGGACCCGCGGCTTGCGCATGGACTCATAGCCGCCGTTTCGGTGTTGATCATTGCCTGCCCCTGCGCGCTCGGTCTCGCGACGCCCATGTCGATCATGGTCGGTGTCGGCAAGGGTGCGGGCGCTGGTGTGCTGATCAAGAATGCCGAGGCGCTGGAGCGGATGGAAAAGGTCGATACCCTCGTTGTCGATAAGACAGGTACGTTGACCGAGGGAAAGCCTGGAGTGATGCAGATCGTCGCGGACGAAGGCTTTGACAAGGACGAGATCCTGCGCCTTGCCGCCGGTGTCGAGAAGGCCTCCGAGCATCCGCTCGCACTCGCCATCGTCGCTGCGGCCGAGGCGAAGGGGCTATCGGTCCCGCCCGTCGTGGCCTTCGACAGCCCGACCGGCAAGGGCGCGCTTGGAATAATCGAGGGTCGACGCATTGTGATCGGCAACGCTGCCTTTCTTGGCGAATACGGTCTGGACGTGTCCCCCCTTGCAGATGCGGCCGAGGCGCTGCGTCTCGATGGCGCGACCGCTATTTATGTCGGGGTCGCCGAAAGCGTCGCGGGTATCTTCGCCATCGCCGATCCCGTCAAGGCCACGACGCAGGCCGCGCTCGATGCGCTCCACGCCGAGGGCATCGGCATCGTCATGCTGACGGGTGACAACCGCACGACCGCCGAAGCGGTTGCCCGCCGTCTCGGCATCGATGAGGTTGAAGCCGATGTGCTTCCCGATCGGAAAGCCGCCGTCGTCGAGAAGCTGAAGGCACAGGGCAAGGTGGTCGCGATGGCTGGCGACGGCGTGAACGACGCCCCGGCGCTGGCTGCCGCCGATGTCGGCATCGCCATGGGCTCCGGCACTGACGTCGCCATCGAAAGCGCGGGCGTCACTCTGCTTAAGGGAGACCTGACCGGCATCGTCCGGGCCCGCAAGCTCTCGCAGGCGACCATGTCGAACATTCGCCAGAACCTCGTCTTCGCCTTCATCTACAACGCTGCAGGGATCCCGGTGGCGGCAGGCCTGCTCTATCCGCTGTTCGGCATATTGCTGTCGCCGATCATCGCGGCTGCGGCAATGGCGCTCTCATCGGTCAGCGTGATCGCCAATTCGCTGAGACTGAGGGCGACGAAGATATGATGCAAAACGCGGACAAACCCTGAAGGAGAGGAACCTGGGCCGGGTCGCATCCAGGAAGTGAAATCCCCTATGTTTGAGAACCGTGCGAGGGTATGTTTCATGCCCTAGCGCCGACGTGAAGCAGCGTCGCTCAAGATGGCAGAAAATATCGCATCCTAGAGAACTATGGAGTAAATATAGTTCTCATCGCTATCCCGCCTCATCATAGCGGCGTTCCCACTTTTCGCTTGAGGAGCGCCTCGAGCCAATCGGCGAAGACCTGGAGCCGGCGCGACAAGTGCCGGCGGTGCGGGTACAGAAGGTTCAACGGCATCGGCTGGGCGCGATGGCCCGGCATGATCTCGACCAGCTCCCCGGCCTCCAGATGCGCCTCGACGTCGTAAGCCGGTATCTGGATGAGACCGAGTCCCGCAAGGCAACAGGCAATGTAGGCTTCCGCATCGTTGACGGTGACCCGGCCGCGCATCGACATGCGGTGTACCGTCCCGCCATCGACCCATTCCCAGTCCTCCACCCGGCCGCTGGCAGGCGATGCGTAATTGACCGCCCAATGCCCCGAGAGATCGCCCGGCCTGAGGGGTGTGCCGTAACGCGCGATGTATCCGGCACTGGCCACGTTGATCAGGAGAAGACTGCCGATCGGCTTGGCGATCAGGCCCGAATCCGTCAACGAACCCACCCGCAAGGCGCAGTCGACGCCATCCTCGATCAGGTCGACCGTACGGTCGGTGACGCCGAGTTCGACCTCCATGTCCGGAAAGGCATCCAGGAATTGCGGAAGCGCCGGCGCCACGATGAGCCGTCCGACGCGTCCGGGAACATTGACCCGCAATCGGCCGGACGGGCTGGCGCCCGGCCTCCGGAAAAGCCCCTCCATATCTTCCACGTCCGAGATTACACGCTGACAGCGCTCGTAGAAGGCGAACCCGTCCTGCGTTGGAGAAACCTTGCGCGTCGTCCGATGCAGCAGGCGCGCGCCGACGCGACTTTCCAGCTCCTGCACCGCCGCCGAAACGGACGAGCGCGGAAGGCCCAGCGTATCTGCCGCGCGTGTAAAACTGGAGCACTCCACCACCCGCGCGAAGGTGCGGAAAAGATCGATCCTGTCCACGCGACATCAACTTCCGATTGTTCGCCAATTCTGACAGGTGTTGCTCCAGACGACGGCTTTATCACCTGACGTCAGACGATAGGTTCGCATGGTTCAATCGGCAAGGAGGCAGCCATGATCCACCACGCCATCGATGGGAAGACCGTCATCATCGCCGGGGGCGCCAAGAATCTCGGTGGCCTGATCGCCCGTGATCTTGCTGCCCATGGCGCCAAAGCCATCGCCATCCATTACAACAGTGCCTCCAGCAAGCCACAGGCCGACGAGACGGTTGCAGCCATCAAGGCGGCGGGCGCGGAAGCCATCGCCTTCCAGGCGGACCTGACGCGCACCTCTGCCGTAGAGGCACTGTTCGCCGATGCGGTGGCAGCGATCGGCCGTCCGGATATCGCCATAAACACCGTCGGAAAGGTCTTGAAGAAGCCGATCGTCGAAATCGACGAGGCCGAATACGACGAGATGAGCGCCGTAAACGCAAAGGCAGCCTTCTTTTTTATCAAGGAAGCGGGCAGGCACCTCAACGACAATGGCAAGCTGGTGACGCTCGTGACCTCGCTGCTCGGCGCCTATACGCCCTTCTATGCCAGCTATGCCGGCACGAAGGCGCCCGTGGAGCATTTCACGCGCGCGGCGTCGAAAGAGTTCGGCGAGCGGGGGATCTCCGTCACCGCCATCGGCCCCGGCCCGATGGACACGCCCTTCTTCTACCCGGCGGAAGGAGAAGACGCAGTGGCCTACCACAAGACCGCAGCGGCGCTTTCCGCCTTCTCGAAAACAGGACTGACCGATATCGAGGACATCGTCCCCTATATCCGCTTCATGGTATCCGAGGGCTGGTGGATGACGGGCCAGACGATCCTGGTCAACGGCGGGTATACGACCAAGTAGGACGCGCCCCTACAGCATGCCGGCGACATGGTCGCCCAAGGCCCTCGCGGCGGTGGAGGGCCTGTCTTCGGAATAGGCGACCGAAATGCCGATCGCCGGCAGCGGCGGCAGGCCCTCGGCCACGATGGACAGTTCGGGCGGCACGGCCATCCGGGTCAACACGCTGACTGCGTGGCCGGACCGCGCGAAGGCGATCAGGCCCGCAAGGCTGTTGCTGGCGAAGGCGACCCGATAGCGGCGGCCGGCGGCTTCCATTGCGTCGCAGGCGGCCCGATAATCCGCGGTCGACGGCGCCGACAGTGCCAGCGGCAGGAACTCCTGCTCCAGAATCGCGGGCCGCTGCTCGCTGGCCACCCATACGAAATCCTCGCGCCGAATAGCCTCCTCGCTGCCGGGCGGCACCGAGACGAGCGCAACGTCCACCTGCCGTCGATGCAGCATCGGCCGCAGTTCGATGGTGGGGGCGCAGACAAGGCGCAACGCCACATCGGGATGCGTGGTGCAGAAACTGCGCAGCAGATCCGGTACCAGCGCAATGGAATAATCTTCGGGACAACCCAATGTCACCAACCCCTTGAGCGAGGTTCCGCCAAGGTCGGCCATGATCTCGTCATGTCGCGCGAGAAGCGACTGTGCATGCGCCAGCAGCTTCTCGCCGGCTGCGGTGAGGCGCACACCGGACCCGCCGCGATGCAGCAGCCTTTGGCCGATCGCCTCCTCGAGCCGATGCATCTGCATGCTGAGCGCCGACTGCGTGCGGCCGACCTCCAGCGCGGCCTGGCTGATCGAACCGGCGCGGGCGACGACCGTCAGATTGTAAAGGGATGTCAGATCCAGATGACGCATTGGCGGCCCATCGATTTCATCGATATCCGGAACGAATACTATCAATTTGCGTGAGACCGCAATCGGCCCTATCCCTTGTTGCGACGCAATAGGAAAGGCCGCTGCCATGTCCCTGAACTCCGATGCCGCCTTCTGGGCCAGCGCCGACAAGCATCTGACTCGATACGGGCCGAGCTTCGAAAACCTTATCGTGGAAAGTGCCGAGGGCAGCTTCGTCCACGATGCGGACGGACGGCGGATCCTGGACTTCACGTCAGGCCAGATGAGTGCGGTTCTCGGCCATACGCATCCCGACATCGTGGCGACGGTCGATCGGCAGATGCGCTCCGTTGCGCATCTGTTCAGCGGAATGCTGTCGCGCCCGGTCGTCGAGCTCGCCGAGCGGCTGGCCGACCTTGCGCCGGGGCTGGAGCGCGTGCAGCTTCTGACGACGGGGGCGGAATCCAACGAGGCCGCGATCCGCATGGCCAAGCTGGTCACGGGCGGGCACGAGATCGTCGCCTTTGCGCAGAGCTGGCACGGCATGACGGGCGCTGCGGCATCGGCGACCTACAGTGCCGGGCGCAAGGGCTATGGGCCGGCGTCCGCCGGATCGTTCGTCATTCCGGCCCCCAACACCTACCGACCGCGCTTCTCCCATGCCGACGGAAGCGTCGACTGGCAGCGCGAACTGGACGACGCCTTCGAATTGATAGACCGGCAGTCCACCGGCAATCTCGCGGCATTCATCGCCGAGCCGATCCTGTCCAGTGGCGGCATACTGGAACTTCCCCTCGGATATCTCGCCGCGCTGAAGCGCAAATGCGAGGAGCGCGGCATGCTGCTGATCCTCGACGAGGCGCAAACAGGCGTCGGACGCACGGGCGACATGTTCGCCTACCAGCGCGACGGAGTGACGCCGGATATCATGACGCTGTCCAAGACGCTGGGCGCGGGCATGCCGCTGGCGGCCGTCATGACGCGACCCGAGATCGAGCAGGCAGCCTTCGAGCGGGGCTTCCTGTTCTACACCACTCACGTGTCCGACCCGCTTCCGGCCGCTGTCGGCGTGACGGTACTGGACGTCGTCGCCCGGGACGGGCTGGTGGAGCAGGCGCGCAGGCGTGGCGCGCAACTGGAAGCCGGCCTTCGGTCGCTGCAGCAGCGCTTCGAGTGCGTCGGCGACGTGCGTGGACGGGGCCTGCTTCTGGGCTTGGAGATCGTCACCGACCGGCACAGCCGTGCACCCGGTTTCGAGCTTGGCGCCGCGATCATGGACGAGGCGATGAGGCGCGGGCTCAGCATGAACATCGTCAAGCTGCCGGGCATGGGCGGCGTCTTCCGGATTGCGCCTCCGCTGACCGTTTCGGCAGAAGAGATCGACCTCGGCCTCGATATCATGTCGCAGTCCATCGGCGCAGTCGTCGGCGATGCCGGCGCATGAGCCGGAATGCCGGTGCCGTCAGTGGGCGAAGGCGGCGTGCCTGACGGGCTCGGGCTCCGTGGCCGACGCTGCCATGAGGAGGTCCAGTGTCTTCAGAAGGTCGGTCTCGTCGACGCGGTAGCCGCCGGGCGCACGCGCCGCGACCAGAACTCCGAAGCGCATGCCGGCTGCACGGGCATAGCCGGCATTCGTGGCGGTGAACCTGTCCGCCGGGACGAACGAAAGGATCGCGGTGCCGGGCCTGGCGGCGGTGTAGATATGGTTGAGGTGGCTGCCGTCCATGCTGACGACGACGGATGCATCGCGCAGCCGGCCATGCAGGAAGGCGGCGCTTGCGCCATCCAGCTCGATAACGTCGAACCCCCGACTGGCCAATGCCTCGCCGATGGCCAGGTCGTTTTCGATCACCCGCGCCGTGCCGGTGGCCCCGCGTCGCAGATAGACCGCCGACGGGCCCGCGCTCGAAGCAGGCATGGCATCGCGCAGCATCGCCCGCATGCGCTGGTAGCGTTCTCGCTTGGATGTACCTTGCCCGTGGTCCTGATAGACCGTCAGTTCCCCCACCCGCACGCTTGGCGCCACGGTTGGCCGCAGACCGAACGCGGCAAGATATTCGCCGGCATGGGGCCAGTCCGGGCGATCGTCCAGCAGAAGCGCATCCTCGCCGGCGCCCAGCATGGCCGTTGCGCAGGCATCCTGCAGCCAATGGCCGAAATAGCGACGTGAGACGGCGCTCATGCAATAGAGCGCCCTGTCGGAGCGTACGGCGCCCTTCGTACGGATCAGAGGCAGGCTTCCGCTTGCGGCGCGGAAGGCATGGCCCGGCACGTCGTAACCCGCCGCATGAACGACGGCGTCGCGCAACGTGTAACGGATGACCGCAGCGTGGGTGACGAGGCCAGGCCGGCAGGCCGAAAGCTCGCCGGCAAGGTTGCCATGGCCCTCGACGGCTGCTGTCGCACGCTCGAGCTGGCCGGGCAGGTGGACGGCCGGACAGGCGCTCCATTCCGTCTCGGCGGGCTGGACGACCTCGGTCCGCACGGACGCGGCCTCCAGCGCCAGACCTCCGGCCAGCCGTCTGCGCAGGTAGTTCACGATCGGGCGCTGATAATACACAGCCACCTCCAGCAGGGGCTCGGTGCCTTGGATTGCGGGGACGTTACGCTTCGGGCACCCAAACGGCAATTCACCCAAGAGGATCGGCCATCGGCCATCCGGATGGGCATGCTGCGTTGCATCATCCGAAAGAGGCCGTGCAATTCTATCCACGCGGCGCGAAATAGATCACGGCCGCACCGGCAAGTGCCATCGCACCGCCCATCATATCGAAGCGGTCGGGGCGAAGCCCCTCGGCAAACCAGAGCCATGCCAGCGAGGCGGCGATGTAGATACCGCCATAGGCCGCGTAGGCACGTCCGGCGGCTTCGGTTTCAGCCAGGGTCAGCAACCATGCGAAGGCCGCTAGACAGACGACGCCGACCGGAACGCAAAGAATGCTCTTGCCCAGCCGTAGCCATGCCCAGAAGGCGAAGCATCCTGCGATCTCTGCCAGTGCTGCCGCGACGTAGATGGGCAGGATGGTCACCAGACGCTCCGAGAGGCGGGGGTACGGAGCGCGGCGCGACGACGCACGAACCGAATGACGTTGACATCCATGGCGGAAAGGCGGCCAAATCGGGACAGGCGCATGGACAAGGGGGATGTCATGGCCATACAACAGACACTGTTCACCAGCCTGGTCCTTGCTGTTGCATTGCTGGGCTTCGGTATGGTTTGAGACTACGGCGATCCGGATGCGAACTAGCCGGGACGCTCGAGCGCCGCCGGATTGCCTTTCGACAGATACGCGATGACGTTTTCCGCCAGTTCGACGGAATAGCGAAGCACGTCGAGCGGCTCCACGCTCAGGCGGCCTCGCTCAACTGCCAGGATCAAGGCCTGGAGCAGGTCCGACTGCCATGCCAGAAGCGTCTCGGCGTCACCGTTGGTCTCCACCCGCGCGGCCAGAAGCGCATCGAAGATACCCCCGAGTTCGTCGGTTTCCGCAGAGGTGAGATTCTTCAGGTCCCGGCTCTCCACGAACTCGTTGAGAAGCCCGGCGACCTTCTCCGCTCTCATAGACGCTGCTCCAGAAACACGCTCATTCGTGCCGCCTGATACCGCAGCTTCTGCGCGGTCTCAACTTCAAGCTGCGGACACCGAGTGAGCTTTCACTCCTGGTCCTCGACGGAAGCGTCCGCGACATACTTCTTTATCGACTCGATCGCCCGATGCGCTCCGGCCTTCGACGAGTATCCCTCCGTCGAGAAGATGACTTCCGAATTATACTTGAACCGCACGCGAAACTCGCCCTTGCCGTCCTTGTACACCTCGAACTTGTGCGCCATGCCCGCCCCCACTTTTCAATCACAGCGGGGAGTTTCGATCGGCGGTCACGCCTTGTCAACGCGCGTCCTTAAAGAGGCCGTCGTGGATTCATTGGACAAGCGTACCGACGATCCGTCATGTCTGGTCTCGCGATTCCAATGCGAGGGCCACATGTCGACTTCCAATGCCCCGACCGAACAAAGGCGCCTCTACCAGCAGGTCGCGGACCAGATTCGCAGCCTGATCGCGGAAAAGGGGATCCGGGAAGGAGGCCGGTTGCCGCCCGAGCGGGATCTTGCCCAACAGATCGGCGTATCGCGCCCTTCCCTGCGCGAGGCGCTGATTGCCCTTGAGATCGAAGGCACGGTCGATATCCGCATGGGCTCGGGAATCTATTACCTCGGCGCTCCCGAGACACCCACCAAGCCGCACGGCGACAGCCCGAACGACCTGATGGAGGCGCGCATCGCCATCGAGACGGCGGCTGTCTCCATGGCATGCGCGCGCGCCCAGCCGCAGGACTTCGTGCGCCTCCGCGGGCTGTTACATGCGATGGAGGTCGATATCGACGCGCACCGCCACCCGCTGGACAATGACCGCATTTTCCATATCGAGATCGCAAGCCTGTCCGGCAACAGCGTGCTGAGCCGACTTGTCGGCGATATGTTCGAAGCGCGCTTCAGCCCGATCTTTACGCAGTACCGCGAGCATTTCGACAATCGTCAAAGCTGGCTTTCGGCTTACGAGGAACATGTCCAGATCGTGGACGCCATGGAGGCGCGCGATAGCCTGCGCGCTTCAGGGCACATGGCGGCGCACCTTCTGGCGTCACTGCGGCGTTGGGAACGGGAGACCTGACCGCACGGGTTCAGGCGAGCGGAATACTTGCCAACGCGGCCAGCAAGGCTTCGCGCTCTTCGCGGAACAGCCGCTCCACGGCATCCGTCAGCGCCATGGTCGAGACCGAACGGGAAAGGAGTTCCCCTACTCCGCGCTCGATCGCGTCGGCAGCCATACCTGCACCGGGCAGACAGGCGAGATCGGCGTAATCCGGAACCCAGTTGAGAATTGCGCGGCCGTCGAAGGACCGCCCAGACAGAGAGTGAACCATGTAGCCTGCACGTTAGATGAATTGCCAATTTGAAATTGACATACTTCATATGATGACAACTGCAGAATGTGGCATCTCGCCTCATCGCCGTAATAGGTAGATGGCGTTTTCCCGCCGACCCGGTCCGCGAATAACACACAGGCACATGCCGAACGCCAAAACCCGCGCGTTGGAGCGGGGTTATTGTGATTGTTGTGTGTTTTGGTTGTT
>NZ_JAMQCO010000008.1 GCF_023702225.1 Aureimonas altamirensis
TCAGGGGATAATCGCGCGCTCCGAAAATGTTTGCGACAGGCCCCTATTACCTCTATCGCGATCATCTGGAAGCGAAGGATGCCGCGACCGGCGAGCCGATCCCGCTGTCGACTGGACCGGGCGTCGTGGAGACAGAGGATGCCAACTTCGGTCCTTCGGAGGTCTATTATCTTGAAGCGGTGGCACGTCTCGGCACTGAAGCGCCCGGGCAGGTCGCAGTCACCTATCAGGGCTGCAAGAAGGATTCGATCTGCTATCCGCCGCTGACCCTGACGGTCAACACGGCAAACCTTCAGGTTTCCGAACCCGTTGTCGGCTTTGGCATAGGTCCAACTCCGGCCGCCCCTGCCGGAGGGACGGGAAACGGCGGCTTCAGCCTGGCTGAGGACACGCAGGACGGCGGCATGGTCGGCTCGCTTCTCGCCAGCGGCGGTGCGATCTGGGTGATCGTGAGTTTCCTCGCCTTCGGGCTGTTGCTCGCCTTCACGCCCTGCGTGCTGCCCATGTATCCGATCCTGAGCGCGACCCTGGCGCGCGAGGGCGAGGCATTGACGGCCCGGCGCGGCTTCATCCTGTCTTTGGCCTATGTGCTGGCAATGGCCGCAGCGTTTGGCCTGCTTGGCGTGGTTGCCGCGTGGTCCGGCCAAAACCTCCAGATGGTGCTGCAATCGCCCTACGCCATTGGCGCCGTCGCAGCGCTGTTCGTCGTGCTGGCGACGGCGATGTTCGGCCTGTTCGAACTGCAACTGCCGACCACCTGGGTCAGCCGGATGGCAGGGGTACAGGCCGGCACGCGCGGCTCGGTGGGCGGAGCCGCCGGAATGGGCTTCCTTTCCGCGCTGATCGTCGGTCCCTGCGTCACCGCGCCGCTCGCCGCGGCACTTCTCTATATCGCACATACGGGCGATGCCTGGATCGGCGCGAGTGCGCTGTTTGCCCTCGGGCTCGGCCAAGGCATTCCGCTGATCGCCTTTGGCACGATGGGGAGCCGCGCTCTGCCGCGTGCGGGGGCGTGGATGGTGCAGGTCAAATACGCGTTCGGCTTCGTCTTTCTCGGCGCGGCGATCTGGATGGTCTCCCGAATCCTGCCGCCGCAAGTGACGCTGGCGCTTTGGGCGGGCCTCCTCTTGATTGTTGCGGTCTTCATCGGCGTCGCTGATCGGCTCCTGGCCGATGCGGGTGCCTGGCCACGTTTCCGCAAAGCCGCCGGACTTGGGGTTTCCCTCGGCGGCGTCATCCTGGCGATCGGGGCGGCGTCGGGCGGGACCGACCCGCTACGTCCGCTCGCCCACTTCGTCATGACCGGTTCGGGCCAGCAGATCGCCCAGTCCGAGATGACATTCATCGAGGCAAACTCGACGCCGCAGGTCGAGCAAGCGATTGCCTCTGCCAACGGACGTCCGACATTGGTCTATTTCACGGCCGACTGGTGCGTCATCTGCAAGACGATCGAACGCGACGTCTTTTCGAGCACGGAAATCGTTGCCGCACTGAACGACTTCCAGCGTGTCAAGGTGGATCTGACCGGACTGGATGAGGCCAGTCAGGGTCTGATGCGCGATCTTGCTGTGGTCGGCCCACCGACCATGATCTTCTTCAACCGAAATGCCTCGGAGGCAAACGGCTCCCGCCTCATCGGCGATGTGACAACCGATACGTTGCTGACATCGGTCTCTCAGGCGAGGCAGTGAGATGAACGCAGTCGCCATCGGGCCTTTCGTCTTCGCACCCGACCGCTTCGCCGCGATCCTCGCCATCGCCGCCTTTCTCCTGCTGAGCGAGATCCTCGCCCGCAAGGTCGATCAGCGCTTTTCGTCCTGGGCCTGGGGCGCGACCGTCGCTTTCGTGGTCGGCGCGCGCGTCGGGCACGTCATCCAGCACGCGAGCAGTTTCCTCGCCGAGCCGCTGCGCGTATTCTACATGTGGCAGGGCGGCTTCATGATCGAAGCCGGCATTGCGCTGGCGTTCGCCTACACGTTCTTTCGCTTCCGGCGCGAATTGCGGCTCACATTGTGGACGGCCCTGCCGAGCGCCGCTGCGGCCTATGTCGCGTTCTTCGTACTGCAGCTCAGCGCCGGCGTGCCGGCGACACCGCTGCCGACCGGAGACATCTACCGCACGCTGGCCGGAGAACGGTTCAATCCAAATGAACTCGAAGGTCAACCTGTGGTCATCAACCTGTGGGCGACGTGGTGCCCGCCCTGCCGCCGTGAAATGCCGATGATGGCGGACGTTGCCGCAAATACGGACGCTGCCGAACTTGTCTTCGTCAACCAAGGTGAAGGCCAGGAGATCATTCAGCGCTACCTCACAGCCGAGAATCTTGAGCTTGAGCATGTGGTGCTCGACGGACTCGGTGAGTTCGGTCGTCATTACGAGGTACCGGGCCTGCCGGCTACGTTGTTCCTCAAGAGCGACGGGACGCTGCAATCGGTACACATGGGCGAGATCTCAAGAGAAGCCCTCGTGAGCGGCATTCAAGGTCTCGAATAGCCGCCGCAGGTCCGGCACGGCTGGCTTTTGCTGACGACCGTGACGAAGCTGCGACCATCCTCATGATGTTTTGTCATGCAATCCTCATTGAGCCTGCCATTCTCGGACGCTATTGGGCAAGGCAACAGGTCTTAGGGCCTTTGATCGAGACGAGCCTTAATTGTCTCCATCTGCTCGATCTCGCTGCGCTGGGCTGCGATGATTTCTTCGCAAAGCGTCAGCAATTCAGCATCGCGCAGGTCTGCTTCCCGGCACATGAGGATCGCGCCCGAGTGGTGCGGGATCATCGAATCGATGAACTGCCCGTCACCGATCAGGGTTTGGCTTCGTGTGGCTGCGAATGAGGCGATCGTCAAGACGAGGAAGACGGCGTAGAGGGTGATATTGAGCCCTTTTCGCGGAAACATGCCGGGCATCGTTGCCAGCATGAAGATGCCCATCGGCGCCCACATGGTCACGGCCATGTAGAACATGTTGAGATTGTTTCGGAAATCTTGAAATCCGTCGATCATCGAGAACATGACGACGTACATGACGATCAGGCCGAGCGCCATGTTGATCCAGAACATCAGGTAGGGACGTCCTTCGCCGTGATCGGCGTGTTCGTGCTTGCCATTATGGGACGATTGGGTCATCTCGTGGCTCCTTGGTTTTCGCTTAATGTCCGAGACCGATGCCCATGGGCTTGAGTAGCATCCAGATCGCCATTCCGACCATCATCAGGTTCTCCGTCAGCGAGACGAAGCCGAGCGGAACGTTGCTGTCACCGCCAACGCAGGCGCATTTGAGTTCGCGCTTGTCGATATAGACCGCCTTGAAGACCGATACGGCTCCGACAGTGCCGATGAAGAGGGCAACGGGGATCGACAGCCACATCAGCGCGCCGGCCATCATCAGGATGCCCGCCAGCGCTTCGGCGAACGGATAGACGTAGGAGTAGCGCACCCAGCGCTGGGCGAACAGATCGTAGTTGAGGAACATGGTAGCGAAGCTTTCCACGTCCTTGAGCTTCTGCAGGGCGAGCAGACACATGGCGATGGCAATGAACCATTCTGCCGCCGCAACGGTCGCAAGGGTACCGAACGCGGCCCAACTCGTCGCTAGCGCCATCAACGCAGCCATCGCGAACAACGCGATCACCGGCGTATAGGTGGTGGCGTCCTTGTCCTTTACCTCCTTGCCGAAGAAGGCGAGAAGATCGTCGTAGCCGCCGATGCGATTGCCGCCGATAAAGGTCTGCGGTGTGGTGTCGACGCCGTGCGTTTTCTTGAAAGCATCGATCTCGGCGCGCGACGTCAGCTCATGATCGTTGACCTCGTAGCCCTGCCGTTTCAGGAGGTCGAGCGATTTGAGACCGTAGGGACAGGTATGTTCGTGGGTCACCATCCTGTGCAGGTCGGCGCGTTTTGCGGTGGAAGTGGCCATGTCGTCAGTCCTTCGATTTCAGAGTTTTGCTTTTGCGAACACCTCGACCAACTCGCTGAATTTGCGGCGTTGCGCGTCCGCATCACCTGCCGCTATCGCTTCCTCGACACAGCAAGCGGCGTGGGTCTTGAGGATTTCGGTCTCGACCTTGGCCAGCGCCGCCTTGATGGCGTGGATCTGATGCAGGATATCGATGCAGTAACGGTCATCGGCCACCATCTGGCTGACCCCTCGCACCTGTCCTTCGATTCGCTTGAGCCTCGCGCGGAGGGCTTTGTTGTCCTTCTGGCACATGGCCGTAAAATACCCCGTATGGGTATATTTAAGGTTCGAGAGCCATCTTGGTTCCCTCCGATCAAAAAATCTCGCCGGCGCTTTCTGTCTGCTTTGCACCATTGTCGCGATCATCAGTGGGGTTGACCTTCCAATGGTTGGAACCCTCATCTTGGAGGGCCAAACGAAGGAGATGGACATGAAGATCAGAGCCGAGAATCTGATCGCCGCAGTTGGAGAGCTTCGGGTCGGGTTGCTTGCGGTCAGGGATCTGGCCGATACGCTGTTATCCCTGGTCGAGGCCCGCGGACGCATCACCATTTTCGAAACAGGGTTCCAGACGTGGTTCAGCGTCCACGCGAGCCGTTTGCCTTGACCGAAGGCGCACCGATGGGGCGCTTGTCGCCTTCGCGGTGGCAACCGTCCTCGTGCTGATGACCGGCAAAGGAAAAGGGCGGAATTGATCCGCCCTTCACCGTCTCATTGGCTGCGCTTGGCCAGCCATTCCTGCATCTGCGCGATTTCCGCCTCCTGGGCGGAGATGACCTCCTCAGCAAGTGCTCGCACCTCGGGGTCTGATCCGTGTTCGAGAACGACACGAGCCATGTCGATGGCGCCCTGGTGATGGGGGATCATGCCGCGCATGAAATCCTCATCCGCATCGCCCGTAAACTCGATCGCCATATCGGCATGCATCTTGTCGTTGACTTGCTGGTAGGCGCGAATGACAGGGTTATCCGAAGGCGCGGTGGCGCCGTGTCCGGCATGTTCGCCGTGATTCATGGTCGCTCCTTGGCCTTGCTCGTCCATCTGAGACTGTGCGTAGGCGAGTCCGCCAGCAATGACGAACGCGCCGGCAATGAAGATCGGGGTGAGCTTGTTCATGACACAGCTCCTGGTCAGTTTACAGTTGCAGGATAGCCGGCTTCTTCGAGAACCTGCTGAATAGCCCCCGCACTAGCAGTCGTCTCAACCTTGACCGCCCGCGCCTCCGGATTCGTCTCCACCCTGGCGGTGGGGTCGACTGACTGGATCGCCTTGGTGACGGATTTTGCGCAGCCACCGCAGGTCATGTTCTCGATTCTGAGTTCCATGAGAATTCTCCTTGTTTGGTCTCACGTTGCCAAATGTGGGGCTTCCAACCATGGGAAGGTCAATGGCGATTTTTCTCTGTTTGTCCTCTTGACCTTCCCATGGTTGGAAATCCCATCTTCTGTCCGAACTGGAATTTCGGGACAAAAAAGGAGGCGGCTATGAATGCCCCCGTTCGAGCAACAGACCTGTCTGGAACGATATCACTCCCCATTGAGGGGATGACCTGTGCATCCTGCGTAGGTCGTGTCGAAAGAGCCCTCAAGGCCGTGCCTGGCGTCGCCGATGCGGTCGTCAATCTGGCGACCGAAAAGGCGAGCATCACCACGAACGCTGCGGTCGATCCTGCCACTCTCGTCAAGGCCGTGGAGGATGTAGGCTATGAGGTTGCGGCAAGCTTCTCCGCGCCGACGGCAGCCTCGCTTGAAGTGGCGATCGAGGGCATGACCTGCGCATCCTGCGTGGGACGCGTCGAAAAGGCGCTCAAGGCCGTACCCGGCGTCACTAATGCCGTCGTCAACCTCGCGACCGAGAAGGCCACGATCCAGGGCAGCGCCGATGCGGCGGCTTTGGTGGCTGCCATCGAGGGCGCGGGATACGACGCCAGGGTGATCGCCACGGCGGCAGGAACCAGCCAGGGCGAGACGGATGATCGTACCGAAAAGAAGGAAGCGGAACGTCGTGAACTGACCCGCGATTTCACCATCGCGGCGGTGCTGACGGTGCCTGTCTTCATCCTGGAGATGGGCTCACACGTCATTCCGGGCATGCATGACCTGATCGCTTCAACCATCGGCATGCAGACGAACTGGTATATCCAGTTCGTGTTGACGACCATCGTCCTGTTCGTTCCGGGTATCCGCTTTTACGACAAGGGGCTGCCCGCCCTGTGGCGGCTCGCCCCCGACATGAACTCGCTGGTCGCGGTCGGCACGCTCGCCGCCTATGGCTATTCGCTGGTCGCGACCTTCGCGCCCGGTTTCCTGCCTGCCGGAACGGTGAACGTCTATTTCGAGGCTGCCGCCGTCATCGTGACGCTGATCCTGCTCGGCCGTTTGCTGGAGGCTCGTGCCAAGGGACGCACCTCCGAGGCGATCAAGCGTCTCGTCGGCCTTCAGGCCAAGATGGCGCGCGTGCGCAGGGACGGCAAGACGATCGAACTGCCGATCGACGCCGTGCTGTCGGGAGACATCGTCGAGGTTCGTCCCGGCGATCGCATCCCGGTGGATGGCGAGGTCATCGAAGGCCAGAGCTATGTCGACGAATCGATGATCACGGGCGAACCGATCCCGGTGTCCAAAACGAATGGCAGCGAGGTCGTGGCCGGAACGGTGAACCAGAAGGGCGCCTTTGCCATCCGTGCGACGGCGGTCGGCGGCAACACGGTGCTGTCGCAGATCATCCGCATGGTCGAGGAAGCGCAAGGCTCAAAGCTACCGATCCAGGCGCTGGTCGACAAGGTCACGATGTATTTTGTGCCGGCGGTGTTTGCGGTAGCGATCCTCACCTTCGCCGCATGGATGTGGTTCGGCCCGTCGCCCGCGCTGACCTTCGCTCTGGTCAATGCCGTCGCCGTCCTGATCATCGCCTGCCCCTGCGCCATGGGTCTGGCGACGCCGACCTCGATCATGGTGGGCACGGGCCGCGGTGCGGAACTGGGCGTGCTCTTCCGCAAGGGCGAAGCGTTGCAGCTGCTCAAGGACGCCAGGGTCGTCGCCGTCGACAAGACGGGCACACTGACCGAAGGCAAGCCTGCGCTCACCGATCTGGAACTGGCCATCGGATTCAACCGGGCAAATGTCCTCGGTTTGGTTGCGGCCGTCGAAGCGAAGTCGGAGCATCCGATCGCCCGTGCGATCGTGGATGCGGCCGCCGGGGAGGACATCCCGCTGCCGGCCGTGTCGGACTTCGAGTCGGTGACGGGTTTCGGCGTCAAGGCCATGGTCGGCGGCAGCCAAGTCGAGATTGGCGCTGACCGCTACATGGCAGACCTCGGCCACGACGTAGCTGCCTTCGCCAAGATTGCCGAACGTCTCGGCAATGAGGGCAAGTCACCGCTCTATGCCGCCATCGACGGCAAGCTCGCGGCGATTATCGCCGTGGCCGATCCGATCAAGGAGACGACGCCCGCAGCGATCAAGGCGCTGCACGATCTCGGCCTCAAGGTCGCGATGATCACCGGCGACAATGCCCGCACGGCAAAAGCCATCGCGGCTCGGCTGGGGATCGACGAGGTGGTGGCGGAAGTGCTGCCGGACGGCAAGGTCGACGCTGTACGCCGCCTCAAAGCCCAGCATGGCAAGGTCGCTTTCGTCGGCGATGGCATCAACGACGCTCCGGCGCTGGCCGAAGCGGATGTGGGCCTTGCCATCGGCACGGGTACGGACATTGCCATCGAGGCAGCCGACGTGGTGCTGATGTCGGGCAGCCTGCAAGGCGTGCCGAACGCGATCGCACTGTCCAAGGCGACGATCGGCAACATCCGGCAGAACCTGTTCTGGGCCTTTGCCTACAACACGGCTCTGATCCCCGTTGCCGCCGGTCTGCTCTATCCGGCCTACGGCATCCTGCTGTCGCCGGTCTTTGCCGCCGGCGCGATGGCCCTGTCGAGCGTCTTCGTCCTCGGCAACGCGCTGAGGCTCAAGACCTTCCGCGCGCCCGCGCAGGCGGAAAGCGGCGCAGTCCGGCCCCGTCAGCCTGAACTTGCGCCTGCGGAATGAGAAACAGGCGAGCCTGCTTCGGCAGGCTCGCCACATGTAAAGGAATGAAGCGATGACCAATACGGGAACTCCGTCAGTGGTGCTGTATACCACGCCAACCTGCCCCGATTGCCATGCCGTCAAGCGATGGCTTGCTGACCAGGGTGTCCCATTCGAAGAGCGTGACCTGTCAGATCCGCAGATCGCCGAAGAGGCGAAAGCGCGGACCGGCGTGCGCGTTGCCCCGATCACGATTGTCAACGAACAGGTCTTCTATGGCACCTTTGCTGACCAGAAACCTCGTCTGGCGGAAGCCCTGTCATCGGGCGCCGCCTGAGGGAGATTGTCATGGGAAGACAAATCGAAATTCGGCAGGCGGGGCGCATCATCGACGTGCCGGATGGCCGAACCATTCTGGAGAGAGCGCTAGAAGAAGGGATCGCATATCCTCATGGATGCCGTTCGGGCCGCTGCGGCTCGTGCAAGTCCCGACTGGTCAGCGGCGAGGTCGATCTTCTGCCGCACACGCGCTTTGCCCTGACGGACGATGAGCGGTCTCAGGGACTGATCCTTGCATGCCGCGCGCAGCCGCTCACGGATTGCACGGTCGCATGGCTCGATGAGGAGGAAGAACAGCTTGATCTTCCCGTCCGCACCTATCGCACGCGGGTTGTCGCGATCGATGACGCAACCCACGACATCCGGCAAATCAGGCTGGAGGTCGAAACGGGAGAGGCCGTCGCGTTCAAGGCGGGCCAGTATGCGCAGGTGACGTTCGATGGCGTTCCGGCGCGCGACTATTCGATGGCGAACCAGCCGGGTCGAGACCATCTCGAATTCCACATCAGGCATGTGCCCGGTGGAGCGACGAGCGAACACGTCGCCAGGTCACTCAAGGTCGGCGACGAGGTTTCGGTTCGCGGGCCGCTCGGCAGTTCGTTTCTGCGCGAACAGCATACGGGTCCAATTCTGGCGGTCGCCGGCGGATCGGGACTGGCGCCGATCAAGTCGATTGTCGAAACGGCGCTGGCAAGCGGCCTGCGGCAGCCGATCCATCTCTATTTCGGGGCACGGACGGAACGTGATCTCTATCTCGTCGATCATTTCAGTCTTCTGGCGAGCACCTACGACAACCTCACCTTCATGCCCGTGCTTTCGGAGGTGAGCCGATCCGATCACTTCCGAACCGGCCTGGTAACGGATGCGATCGTGAGTGACGTGCAGGACCTCAATGGCTGGAAGGCATATATGGCCGGACCGCCTGCCATGATCGATGCTTCCGGCATCATGCTTCGCGAACTGGGCTTGCGCGGCGAGGACATACATGCGGACGTGTTTTTTACGCCCGAAGAAGCGCCTACATAAGTCGAAGAAAGGAACCAGCGATGAACATCGGTAAAGCAGCGGCGGCATCAGGCGTCTCGGCGAAGATGATCCGCTACTACGAATCGATCGGATTGATCGCGGAAGCGTCGCGGACGGATAGCGGATACCGGGATTACTCCGATAAGGACGTGCATACGTTGCGTTTTATCAGGCGTGCGCGCGATCTCGGTTTCTCGGTCGAGAAAATGACGGAACTGCTTGCGCTCTGGCGAGACCGAGACCGGGCGAGCGCGGACGTCAAGCGCGTGGCGCTCGAGCATGTCGAAGAACTTGAACGGAAGGCGCGTGAACTCAGGGAGATGAGCATGACGCTCAAGCACCTTGCCGAGAACTGCCGGGGCAATGCCCGGCCGGACTGCCCGATCATCGATGAGTTGGCGACGACTGATGACCCTGAGACCAGCCCCACACACACCCGCGATCGTTCCGGCGCGACAGGGAACAGGTTCGAGCACACGAGGCCCGTCGTGTCGGCGAAGGCGGAAAGAAGCGGTCACGGTGCCAGGGAGCAATAGCCATGACGCTTGCCGGCGAAATCCTGCACCTGTTCAAACGGGCATGTTCGGACGGCGACATGGAAGTTGCCGAGAAGCTATTGCAGGCTCTTGAACTGATTGATGCGCGAGGGCTCGGCGTCGCAGCTTCGCACAAGCCGTTGTCTCAAGCTTATCTGGCTATCGGAGAACTTCCTGTGCCTCCGAAAAAATGTCAGCGGCATCACTAGGACATCATCCGTTCAATGAGGCCCAAGGATGGATGAGCCGGAAACGGGACGGGTCAATGCCGACTTCGCAGGTCAACAACTGCCCGCGTAGGCGGGACTCCGAAACTCAGCGGCGGCGGGAGACCTCCTCCTGATATCCGCGCTCTCGTTCCGGCCAAGTACTCTTAATAAAAGCGAGGACAGCCCGGATCTCGCCGTCGCTCAGGGCATCGGCAAAACCAGGCATGTCGCTCTCATAGCTCCCTCCGACGATGGCCGCTGTACCCTCCTTGACGATGCGGAACAGCATCTCATCGGCATGGTGCCAGGTGTGGCCGCTCTCGTCGTGCGGCGGTGCGGGCAGCCGACCGGAGGGAGGCGGCGAGCGCCAGTCCGGCTGCCCTTCGAGATTCGCACCGTGGCAAGACGCGCATTGATCCGCATAGACTTGTCGGCCCTGCTCGACGACCTCCGCTGATGCCGCAGCGATGGATTCGGAACGGGCGTAATGCCACCCAGCCAATGTCGCCACGATCGCACCTGCGAGGAGCGACCCTGCCCAGAATGTATTTAGGAGCTTCTTTCGCATGGCACGCATGTTCAGTAACGAGGAATTGCAACGCACGAGATGGCAAGGAGGATTTGCCAGTGGTGCGACACCATTTGCAATAGACATTCCGGTGAGTAGTACCTATCGTTCCAGTATGTTTGCGCGCGTTGTCTCCATGCTTGCCATAATCGGCGTCGCCGTCATGACGATGGCATTCTCCGCGCACGCGGCACGAATGAGCATACCGCCGGAACAGGCTGTGCATGTGGGCGAGATTACAAACTCTGCAGCCGGCATTGAGCCTGCATGCACCAGCAAACACTGCGGATCGGCAGACATGGATGCGGGAACCTGTGAACTGGTTTGTGCAGGTTTTTCAATCTTTCTCGTATCACCGAGCGGTGGTTCTGGAAACCAATACACGTCAACCGCCTATGTTCTGCCGCCTGATGCCAGCATTCCCGGTCGGGCGCTCGGACTGAACGAACGCCCTCCGAAGATCCGTCTCCTCTGATCGCGCCCGGGCATTCGGCCCGCGGCCTTCCGACAGCTTTGAGGAACGGGACTGCGGTCCCGAGGAGACGACCATGAATACCCTTTCACGACGCGGCTTTCTCGCCGCTGGCGCGGCCATGCTGGCCTACGCTCAGGTGCCCCGGATGGCGGCAGCGCAGGACGCCACGCCGCTATCGCTTCGCGCCGCCAGCCGCACGCTCGACATCGACGGACGCGCCGCCACTGTCTGGGGCCTTGCCGGGCCATCCGGACAGGGCCTGACACTCGATCCCGGCATGCCGTTCCGGGTGGATCTAACGAACGAACTCGACACCGCCACACTGATCCACTGGCACGGCCAGATCCCGCCCAATGCGCAGGATGGCGTGCCCGACATGCCCTTGCCGATGCTCGCCCCCGGCGAGACTCGCGCCTATGACTTCGCACCGCTGCCCGGCACCTATTGGATGCACGCGCATGTTCCGCTGCACGAGATGCGCCTTCTGGCCGCGCCCCTGATCGTGCGCAGCGCCGAGGATGTCGCCGCTGACCGGCAGGAGGTGGTACTGTTTCTGCATGATTTCTCATTCAAGGCACCCGAAGAGGTGATGGCGGAGATCAAGTCCGGCCATGGTGCCACGGGCAATCACGGAAGCGGCACAGGCACAGGCACGGGCGGAATGTCAGGTATGAACCACGGCGCGATGGGAAACATGCCGATGACTGGCATGGATCACGGCGCCAAGGGCGGCATGATGGGAATGGGGACCATGGACGGCATGACGATGGACCTCAACGACTACGACTGGGACGCCTATCTTGCCAATGATCGTACGCTCTCGGACCCGGAAGTGGTGCAGGTCGAGCGCGGCGGGCGTATCCGCCTGCGGGTCATCAACGCCGCTGCGGCGACGGTGTTCTGGCTCGACACCGGCGAAGCGCAGGCCCGGCTCGTCGCGGTTGATGGCCATGCCGTTCAGCCGCTCTCCGGCACGAGGTTCGGTCTGGCCATGGGCCAACGGCTCGACCTTGAGATCGACCTGCCTTCGGAGGGCGGTGCCTGGCCGATCCTCGCGCTGCGAGAAGGCGCGCGGGAGCGCACCGGTCTGATCCTTGCCACTCCGGGCGCCGAGATACGGCACATTGATGCTTTGGCAGAGACCGAAGCACCGGCCTTTGACACCGACCTTGCGCAGGAGACGCGCCTGATCGCTTCCGAATCCTTGCCGGAGCGGCCGGTGGACCGCAGCCACATGGTGATGCTAGGCGGCTCGATGCAGCCCTATGTGTGGACGATCAACGGTGCCGTCTGGGGCCAGCATCGCCCGGTTACCGCGAGGCGCGGCGAACGGATCGTGCTGTCCTTCCACAATATGTCGATGATGGGTCACCCGATGCATCTCCACGGCCATGTGTTCCAGGTCGTCGGGCTGAATGGACGTGCGGTCACGGGCGCGCAGCGGGACACGGTGTATGTGCCGCCGATGTCGATGGTCGACGTGGCACTCGATGCCGGAGAAGCCGCGCGCTGGATGCTGCATTGCCATCACATGCCGCATCTTGAAACAGGCATGATGACCGAATTCGCGGTCAGCGCATAGGCAGCGTGCTGGCAGGAGGACGCCGGCACCGGCGTCCTCCTGTGCAACAAGGAGGTGAACCCTATGTCAATGTCTCACGGCGGTCATGCCGGCCACATGCCGGCGAGTGGTGATCGCAAAGCGCTCGTCATTTCGGGCTGGCTTACCGGCCTTTACTTCATCGTGGAACTCGGGATCGGCATCTGGACGGGCTCAGTCGCCGTCATGTCGGATGCCTTCCACACCTTCTCGGCCGTGGGCGGCGTGCTCATTGCGCTGGTCGCCATGCGTCTGGGTGAGCGAAAATCCAGCCCCTCGCGCACCTTCGGCTACATTCGGGCGGAGATCCTGGGGGCCCTCTTCAACGGCCTCTTCCTCGTCGCCATGGCTCTCTACGTGCTGTGGATGGGCGCGATGCGCCTCATGGAGCCCATCGAACTGGCCACGACGCCGATGTTGATCGCCGCAGCGGGCGGCATCGCCACCGAGCTTGTCGCGCTCTGGCTCATGTACGAGCGCCAGAAGGACAACCTGAATATGCGGGGTGCGTATTGGCACATCCTGCAGACCTTCGTCGGCAGCTTCCTCATCATCGTCTCGGCGCTGGTGATCCGATTCACGGGCTTTGTGGCCATCGATCCGCTGCTTGGCATGGCCTTCGGACTGCTGCTGCTCTGGGCTTCCTGGGGTATTATGCGCGAGGCATTGCACATCCTGCTGCAAGGCACGCCCGAAGACCTCGACTTGGAGGCCGCCATCGAGGCCATACGGCAGCTAGAGGGGGTTACCGACGTGCACCACGTCCATGCCTGGAGTCTGACATCCGGGCGCAATGTATTCTCAAGCCACGTCTGCGTTGGGGACTTTCAGGAAGGCGAACGGGTGCTGCGACAAGCAAGCAATCTCCTGCGCGAGCGTTTCAACATCTACTTCTCGACGTTGCAGATCGAGGAATACTGCCTCGACGGCGAGGACTCTGCGGCCGAGATTGACATCATGCAGTCTCAGACGGGGCAAGAACGGACCAGCATCGGAAAGATCCACGACAATCACTGATTGGCAGGAACCCCGGATTCCGATCACCTCTTGACCTTCCAACGGTTGGAAGGCGCAGAATAGGCGAAGAGCAAGCTTAGGATAAGACGCCGAGGAGGCGTGAAAATGGCCAGCAAGACCGAACACGATCACCAGAATCAGAGTCACGCTCATTCCGCCCAAGGTCATGCGCATGATCACGGGGCCGTCGCGCAGGACGACACGCACAAGGTCAAGGACCCGGTCTGCGGCATGATTGTCGATCCCCACACGGCCCAGCACAAGGCCGAGCATGCGGGCCGGCCCTATTATTTCTGCTCGGCCGGGTGCCGCGCGAAGTTCCTGGCCGAGCCCGAAAGCTATCTCGATCCGGCGGCGGCGGAGGTAGTACCGATTCTCGAGGGGACGGTCTATACCTGCCCGATGCATCCTGAGATCCGGCAGGACGGCCCCGGATCATGCCCGATCTGCGGCATGGCGCTGGAGCCGGTACTGGTCAGCCTTGAGGCCGAGCCCAATGTCGAACTGATCGACATGACACGCCGCTTCTGGATCGGCCTCGTTCTGGCGATCCCGGTGTTCATTCTCGAGATGGGCGGGCATCTGTTCGGGCTGACTCATGCCATCGGGCAGCAGGTCTCGAACTGGCTGCAACTGATCCTCGCAACGCCGGTCGTTCTCTGGGCGGGCTGGCCGTTCTTCCAGCGTGGCTGGCAGTCGCTCGTCAACCGCAGCCTCAACATGTTTACACTGATCGCCATGGGCACGGGAACGGCGTGGATATACAGCGTCGTCGCCACGCTGGCGCCGGGCATCTTCCCAGATGCATTCCGCCAGCATGACGGCTCGGTCGCGGTCTATTTCGAGGCGGCCGCGGTCATCACTGTGCTCGTGCTGCTCGGGCAGGTGTTGGAATTGCGGGCGCGCGAGAGCACCAGCGGCGCGATCCGGGCGCTGCTCGACCTCGCCCCCAAGACCGCCCGGATCATTCGTGACGACGGCACCGAGGAGGAGGTTCAACTCGACACCGTTCGGGTCGGCGACCGCCTGCGGGTGCGTCCCGGCGAGAAGGTGCCGGTCGATGGCGAAGTTCTGGAAGGACGCAGCGCCGTCGATGAATCGATGGTGACTGGCGAGTCGATGCCGGTCACCAAGGAGGTCGGCGCCACCGCCATCGGCGGCACCATGAACCAGTCCGGCGCGCTGGTGATCGAGGCGAAGAAGGTCGGCCGCGACACCATGCTGTCGCAGATCGTCCAGCTCGTCGCCGAGGCGCAGCGTAGTCGCGCGCCGATCCAGCGCCTCGCCGATCAGGTGTCGGGCTGGTTCGTGCCGGCGGTGATCGTGGTCGCAATCCTTGCCTTCATAACCTGGTCGATCTGGGGTCCGGAGCCGCGCTTCTCCTTCGGTCTGATCGCGGCGGTTTCCGTGCTGATCATCGCCTGTCCCTGTGCGCTCGGGCTGGCAACGCCGATGTCGATCATGGTCGGCGTCGGGCGTGGCGCACAGGCGGGCGTGCTGATCAAGAACGCCGAGGCGCTGGAGCATATGGAGAAGGTCGATACCATCATAGTCGACAAGACCGGTACGCTGACCGAGGGACGACCCGCCGTCACCGCAATCGTGCCGGCGCCGGGGTTCACCGAGGACGAGGCTTTGCGGCTTGCCGCCAGCGTGGAGCGGGCCAGCGAGCATCCGCTGGCGCTGGCCATCGTTCGCGCTGCCGAGGAGCGGGGGATCGTGACCGCACCGGTCGCGGATTTCGACTCGCCGACCGGCAAAGGCGCCTACGGCACGGTCGAAGGCAAGCGCATTCCCCTTGGAAATGCCAAGTTCCTAGCCGAGCAAGGCGTTGATGTCGCCCCACTGGCGGATGAGGCCGACCGGCTGCGCGAGGACGGGGCAACCGCGATCTTCATGGGAGTGGACAACCGCATCGCTGCCATCTTCGCCATCGCCGATCCGGTCAAGCCCTCGACGCCCGAGGCGCTTGCCGCGCTGAAGGCGCAGGGAATCCGCGTTGTCATGCTTACGGGTGATAACTGGACCACGGCCAAGGCGGTCGCGCGCCGGCTCGGCATCGACGAGGTCGAGGCCGAGGTCCTGCCCGACCAGAAAAGCGCGGTCGTGCAGCGTCACAAGGCGGCAGGCGAGGTGGTGGCGATGGCAGGCGACGGCGTGAACGACGCACCGGCGCTGGCGGCGGCCGATGTGGGCATCGCCATGGGCACCGGTACCGATGTGGCAATGGAAAGCGCAGGCGTCACATTGCTCAAGGGCGATCTCACGGGCATCGTCCGCGCGCGCCGGCTCTCGGAGGCTGTCATGCGCAACATCCGCCAGAACCTATTCTTCGCCTTCATTTACAACGCGCTCGGCGTGCCGGTGGCGGCCGGGGTGCTCTACCCGTTCTTCGACATCCTGCTGTCGCCGATCATCGCGGCCGCCGCCATGGCGCTGTCGTCGGTGAGCGTCATCGCGAACGCCTCCCGGCTGCGGGTCACGAGATTGTAGGAGGCTGACGTGGGCGAAGGTCCTCCATCTGGAAAAATTGGTGACGATGGTGGCGCCAACAGCCCGGATACCGTCCCATCCTTGCGCTAAGTCAAAGTCTGCGGCGAAGGGGGCCGCTATGAGTATCTTTGCGACGGAAGGGCAGAACAGGCCATGATGCAATGTCATGATGTCGGGCGGGATGATGTGGGGCATCGTTCTTCTGGTGCTCGTGCTCCTTACCGCCGCCGCTTTGATCAAATACGTATTTTTCCGGTGATCCAGCTTTGACGAAGTTGCGGCCCAGATGGAGGAACTGAGATGCAAACCATCCATATGATCAGCAGGCGCTCCTTCCTCGCCAGCGCCACCGCGTTCCCCCTCCTGCTCTCAACGGCGGGAACGGTTCGCTCGGCAGGACTGCCTCTGGTGACCGTCACCAAGGATACGAATTGCGGGTGCTGCGGCGCATGGGTCGAGCATATCGAGGCGGCCGGCTTCCCGGTGAGCGTCGTGGAATCGAGCGAGGTCGAAAGCCTCAAGCAGCGGCTCGGCGTCCCGGCGGCGTTGTACTCCTGCCATACGGCCGAAGTGGACGGCTATGTCATCGAAGGACATGTGCCGGCCGCCGCGCTTCGCCGCCTCCTGGCCGCGCGCCCGCTCGCGACAGGGCTTGCGGTTCCCGGAATGCCCGCCGGCTCCCCCGGCATGGACTTTCCCGGCGTGGTCCCCGAGCCATACGAGGTGTTCCTGTTCGGCCCTTCCGTCCAGAAAACCTTCGGGCGTTTCCGCGGCGCGCGGGAGATCTGAGTGGAACGGTGCTCATGATCCATCCGGTCGCCATCAGTCCGATCCAGAACCGGGCCTGCGGGGCAGACCCTGCCTTTGTCAGGAGCTCTGGTTGCCTGGGCTCGGATACTGACGGCCGCAAGGATGTCATCTGGTGCGTGGCAACTCTCCATCCCGACCTCGACAAAGAAGCCAAGCCATGAGCAGGAGCTCGACTGCGGCTTTCGGATCGAAAGGCGACTGGCTCCGCCAGTTCCTGACAGGCCTGCTGCTGCTTGCGTTCAGCGCTTTTGTTTTCCTGGCAGCGGCGCATGCCAGCCCGGGCACACGCGGCTCGTATCAGGATCAGACCGTTGCGGGTGCACAGCATGAGGCCCATTCGAATTACTCCGACGACCGAAGCAAGGCTGCGGACGAACGATGCTGTCACACTGAAACGGCGCCGGACCGCGATTGCGGCCAGCTCTGCACCATTGTTGCCCTGCTACCCGAGGCGCCGCCTGTGATGCCATCCTCGGACGGCGAGCCATTGCTCGGTTTCCAGGCCAGCGATCTGGGCCGAAATCCTTCAGTCCTCCTGACACCACCGCGTCTGACCGCCCCTGCGTAGTGAACGCATCGGCCGGGAGGTGTTCTTCTCGGCACTCAAGCAGCAAACAGTCAGACGAAGCCACGGTAGGCGCGCGTCCAGAAATTAGACGCGGCTCTCCGGTGCCAAAGGATGAACCATGACGTACCGAACAATAGTTGCCCTTTCTGCCAGTCTCTTGATGGGAGTCTCCGGCGCTGCTCTGGCGCAGCAGGCAGAGCATGACGCCCATCACCCTCAGACGCCGCAGGCCCAGGAGGAACGGGCCCCTGCCTCCATGTCCCCTTCAGGACAGATGCCTTCGATGCAGGACATGCCGAAGGAATGCCGGGCCATGATGGAGACCATGCCCCAAGCGTGCATGGACGCCATGCAGCAGATGATGCAGGGCGGCATGATGCACGGTGGGATGGCCGCTCCCCAAGGCGGAGAGTCGGCTCCAGCCGACGCCGATGTCGCCGACTTCACCAAGGCCTATGTCGATGCGATGGAGGAGATGCACGGTCCGATGATGGAGGGCGTCATGGCCGAGGACCCGGACGTCGCTTTCATCCGGGGCATGATCCCGCACCATCAGGGTGCGGTCGACATGGCGAAGATCGTGCAGCGATACGGAGATGACCCGCAGACAAGAGAGTGGGCGTCTCAGATCATTGAAGCACAGGAACGTGAGATCGCCGAAATGCAGGCGTGGCTGGACAGGAATGCCGGCCAGCAGCCTGCCGGCTTGGTCGAGACAGGCGGAACCGTGTACTCCGCCAACGAGGGCGACAATTCGATCAGCGCCATCGAACTCGGCACGGGTTCGGTCGAGACGGTGCAGATCGGAGTCTCACCGCACAATGTCGATCGGACACCGGACGGGAGGCTGTTGCTCGCCGTCGGGAGCGCTGCCTCCGATCACGCTCACGGATCGGATGACCAGGGACATGCCGATGCCGGCAACGGGCTTCTGGTGGTGCTCGATCCGCAGCAGCTGTCACAACCCGTCGGCACTGTAGAAGTCGGTGCGCATCCGGCGCATGTCGTCGCCGATCGTAGCGGCCGCGCCTATGTTTCGCTGTCCGGCGGGAACGAGATTGCGGTCGTTGATCTCGCAGCGGCTTCGGTGATCGAGCACATCACGACCGGAGCCTATCCGCACGGGCTGCGCCTCAACCCGGATGAGAGCGAGCTCTATGTGGCCAATGTCGAGGACGGCTCGGTCTCCGTCATCGACACGCAGGAGCTGACCGAGGTTGCGCGCATTCCGGTGGGCGCAGCGCCTGTTCAGGTCGGGTTCACGCCCTCGGGCGATCAGGTCTACGTCTCTCTTCGAGACGAGAACCGGGTGGCCGTCATCGACACCGCATCCCGCGAGGTGACGAACAGGATCGACGTCGGGCCGAACCCGATCCAGATGTTCGCCACCCCGGATGGAGCCTACGTCTATGTGGCCAATCAGGGCACCGAGGCGGAACCGAACGACACGGTCTCCGTGATCGAGATTGAGTCCGGAAACGTGATCGAGACGATCACCACCGGGAGCGGCGCCCACGGCGTCTCGGCATCGGCTGACGGGGCATTCGTGTTCGTAACGAACATTGCCGATGACAGCGTTTCGATCATCGACGTGGCGAGCCAGGAAGTGCTCAAGACCGTGCCGGTCGGCGATCGCCCGAACGGCATAGTCTACGCCGGATCGAACCAGTAAGCAGCGCGGCGCCGGAGCGAAACAGCTCTGGCGCCAGACTTGAGAATTGAGAATAGCTATTGGCGTCGATGAGCAGAGCCGGCGTGCATGACGAACTTCGAGGCAGCACGGCATTGGTTGCAGACATCGGAACTGATCTTGTCGCATATGCCGCCCTTTTCGTAAGCGCGTTCACGTCGGCGACCCTCCTACCAGGGTCGTCCGAGGCAGCGCTCCTGACTCTTCTAACAATGGGACAGGCCAACCTCGTCACCCTAGTGGGCGTCGCAACGGCAGGAAATGTGCTCGGCTCCTTGGTGAACTGGGCGCTGGGCAGGTTCCTCTCAGGGTTTCGAGACCATCGCTGGTTTCCGATTGACGACAGGTCATTTAGCCGTGCATCAGATTGGTACGGACGTTATGGCGTGTGGTCTCTACTCTTGTCCTGGCTGCCGATTATCGGCGATCCGCTGACAGTTGTGGCAGGAGCACTGCGAGTTGACCTTTCTCGTTTTCTCATATTCGTGTCGATCGGCAAAGCGGCACGCTATCTCTTTGTCGCCGGCGCATTTCTCTGGTGGAGCGGTTCTTGAGTGTACTTGCACGTCGAGTCGAGCTGTTGAGAATGGCGGAGACGAAGGGGCGCAGCCGAGCCGCCACCGCGCCCAGAAGCCTCACGCGGCCGCCGACTGGTCCTTGCGTTCGGCCGGATAGCCTGCCTCGGTTAAGGCGGCGGGGAGTACCTGCTCGTCCACCTTCGTGGTGACCGTCACTTCGCGGGTGGGTGGATTGGTGGTGACATCAGCCGCCGGATCGACGCTCAGAAGCGCGTTGTTGACCCGGCGCGCGCAGCCGCCGCAAGTCATGTCGGGAGCAGTGAATCGGAACATGCGAACTCTCCTCTGTTGGGCGTTCACGGACAAATCTGGTCCTTGCCACGTTGGCAAGGTCAAGGGTCAACGAGGAAAAATGATATCGCGGCCAAGGCGGCCTTGACCTTCCCATTGTTGGAAGCCCCATCTGGGGTGCAATGGATCAGGAAGGAAGCATGTCAAGACGAACCTTGTTCCGGCGAATTTGCTGCTAGGACCGTCTGACCGCCGCCCGTTCCTGCCGCGCCAGGCCGCTCGGCCCGTCCGTGAACGACGAATCTGGTCATGTCATGGCCAGCTAGACCACTGATCGCCATTGCCTGATCGGCGCTTCTCGCATGCAAAATGTGGGCGATGTGCAGCTCATCGGCTTATAGATCAAGTTTCAGCGGATTTGGGAAGCAATTTGTTCTTGACCTTCCAGCCGTTGGAAGGATTAGGGGTCTGCGACATCTGAACGCCCCATGAAAAATAACAGGAACTCCGGATGTCTACGCTCTCCCCCCAAACGCCGAAGCCTCCGGTGGCTTCGTCACCTGCAAGCACGACATTGCCGCTGGCCGTCATTGCGACGGCTCAGCTCATGGTGGTGCTTGACGATACCATCGCGAACATCGCCCTGCCGACACTCCAGAACGAACTCGGAATGTCGGCTGCGAGCCTGCCTTGGGTGATCAACGCCTACGTTCTCGCCTTTGGTGGACTGCTGCTGTTCGGCGGCAGGTTGGGCGATATCTATGGCCGGCGGCGCATGCTGCAGGCGGGCATGGCGATCTTCACCATTGCTTCCCTGTTCGTCGGGCTTGCCCAGGACAGCATGAGCATAATCGCGTCACGCGGTCTACAGGGCGTGGGTGCGGCGCTGACGGCCCCCAATGCTCTTGCCTTGATCGCGACGACCTTCCCCGAAGGCAAGGCGCGCAACGGAGCGATGGCCGTTTACGGAGCAATGTCCGGCCTTGGTATCATCGCCGGGCTGATCCTCGGCGGGCTGCTGACGGGGCTGCTGGGCTGGCGCTGGGCCTTCTTCATCAACATTCCCATCGGCCTGGCTGTGCTGGCGGGGTCAAGAACGCTTGTCGAGGCGGAACTGCACAAAGGCCGCCCGGACTTCACCGGCGCGCTCACCAGCATTGTGGGCATGGCCGCGCTCGTCTATGGGATCACCCGTGGCGGCGAACATGGCTGGACGGACAGCATCACGCTCGCCTCGTTCGCTACCGCCGCGATCCTGCTGCCGCTGTTCCTGATCTTGCAGTCGCGCAGCAAAGACCTGCTTCTGCCGCCACGTCTGTTCAAGGAGCGCAACCGGGCGGGTTCCTACCTCGCCATGCTGCTGCTGGGCTTCGGTCCGATGGGGATGATCTATCTGCTGACGCTCTATTTGCAGCACATCCTCGGCTACAGCCCGATCATGACCGCGCTGGCGTTCCTGCCATTCGGTGCGGGTATTATCGTTGGGGCCATTGTCAGTTCCAAGCTTGTCACGCGGTTTGCGCCGCGCGAGGTGGCAGCGCCCGCCGCACTAATAGGCGGCGCTGCCTTGTTCTGGCTCGCCAATATCGGACAGGAACTCAACTATATGTGGCACTTCATGCCCGCGGCCTTCCTCACCGCTTTCGGTTTCGTGGGGGCCGTGATTGCACTGGCGCTGACCGCCGTCAAAGGCGTGCAGACACAGGAGACGGGCATCGCATCGGCGCTCTTCAACGCCTCGCAACAGATCGGCGTCGCCTTGGGGCTGGCCGTCCTTTCGACCATCGCAGTCTCTGCCACGGCTGGCAGGTTGCCGGGTGCACTCGCCGCCCTCTATCGCGGGCGGGAGACGGGTGACGCCGGGCTAGTGAGATCGGCCAGCGATGCGCTGATCCACGGTTATGGTCTTGCGCTTGCGGGAGCTGGAGCTGCCCTCGTGATTGCCGCAGTCATTGCCGCGGTTCTGGTCAACGCTAAGAGGGGACAGGTTTCTACCGGCACGATCGCTGTCCATTGACAGGATAGTCATTAAGCCTACGGCGCGGTTCCGTGGCGCGCTACCCGCCGTAGGCCTTGCGCAGACGCCTGCTTGGACGAATTGCAAGCGGAGCGGTTGACATACAACATATGAACACATATTCATGTGTTGTATGTCAACCGCATGAGCCCTGAAATGTCCCATTCACACAGCCATGGTCATTCTCATGATGACCATTCCCATGATCACTCCCATGCGCCGACCGTCACGAGCGATAATGAGCGCAAGGTCCTTCTCTCGTTCTTCCTGATCCTCACGTTCATGATCGTGGAGGTGATCGGCGGTCTGATCTCAGGATCGCTGGCGCTGCTCGCCGACGCTGGACATATGCTGAGCGACGCGGCTGCGCTGGCGCTAGCTTATGCCGCCTTTCGGTTCGGACGGCGGGCGGCAGACTCCAACCGGACCTTTGGCTATCTGCGTTTCGAGGTCCTTGCCGGTTTTATCAACGCAATCACGCTATTCGCGATCGTCGTCTGGATTGTCTATGAAGCCTGGCAGCGCTTTCAGGAACCGCATGTTATCCTCGCGGGTCCGATGCTTGGCGTCGCCATTGCGGGGCTCCTCATCAATATTCTCGTGTTCTGGATTCTGACGCGCGGAGATACCGAGCACGTGAACATCAAGGGTGCCATCCTTCATGTGTTGGGCGACCTCCTCGGCTCTGTGGCAGCGGTTTCAGCCGCCATCGTGATCATGTACACGGGTTGGACGCTGATCGATCCTATCCTCTCGGTGTTTGTCTCCCTGCTGATCCTGCGCGCCGCGTGGAATCTCCTCGGCAAGTCGATACATATCCTGCTTGAAGGTGCGCCAGATAACGCGACGCCCGAGAAGATCGAACGCCATCTTGTCGAGAACATCGCTGGCGTGGCGTCGGTGAGCCACATCCATGTCTGGTCGATCACGTCCGGGCGGACCTTGGCCACCCTACATGTGCGGCCGAAAGCCGATGTCGATGCTCGCTCGGTGATGCGCGCGGTCGAGCGTGAGTTGAAGTCACAGTTTAAGATCGAACATCCGACCATCGCCATCGACTGGAATGACGATGCGGACGCGTGCAGCCTGTCGCAAGCCTCTGCCTTGACGGGGCACGCGCATGGGGATCGACACGACCATGATGGGCATCACCACAACCATGGGCCTGAGCATGTCCACAGCAAGCAGGAGCATGAACGTTGAAGCAAGCCCCGTCCCTGTCGCAGAACGACGTAACCGTACTGGCAGAGACTTTTCGCCTGCTGGGCGATCCTACACGGCTGAGAATTCTGCTCTTTTGCCTGCCGGGTCCAAAGTCCGTCGGCGACATTGTTGAGAGCCTGGGACTGTCGCAGACACTGGTTAGCCACCATTTACGCCTGCTCAGAGGTGCACGGCTCGTCAGGGGGGAGCGTCGGTCAAAGCAGGTTTTCTACGAAGTGGCAGACAGTCACGTGAGCGACATGCTGATCGACATGGCAACCCACATCGACGAGGAGCACTTTGATGACTGACAAACAAGGCTTCTTGGCGATGTGATGCCTGTACCGCTGAAGAGCGGGCCGCTAATGCGTTCGTTGAAGCAGGCAGCAGCACTTATCGCCGACACGGCAATCTTCACGCTGCGGTTAAGACCGGGACTTAAGCAATTTCGGTCTTGACCTTCCAATGGTTGGAGGCTGCACGATCTTGCTTGATACCCGTTTCGTCAATGCAAGGCGGCAGAAATGAAGGACCAAGCGAAGAACCGTTCGTCCGTCGACAAATTATTCGGCTCGCTGATCGCGGAAGGGTACGTTTATGCAGATGATGCCGCGGACCTCGATGATGGTGCCGACATACGGATTCGTTTGGGCTTTCTCCAGACATTGATGTTGGCGACCAGAAGCAAGGTGGCCGCATAATGCGGAAAGGGGTCAAGTGTTCGGATAAAGTCGAGCTTCGCCATCTCCGCTATTTCGTGGCTGTGGTCGAGCATGGCAGCTTTCGCAAAGCAGGAGCTGCGGTTGGACGGTCGCAAGCTGCAATCAGTCGGTCCATTGCCAAGCTGGAAGACGAGATTGGCGCCTCCTTGTTTCACCGGCATACATGGGGCGTATCGCAAACCTATGCCGGCCAGCGATTCCTCGTACACGCCCGCAGGGTCATCAGGACTGTTGGAGAAGGCGCTCGAGAGGTTGCCTCCGCAGGTCGTTCTGAAAAGGGACGTGTCCGGATCGGTATTTATTCCTCGATCGCTTCCGGCTTTTTGGCGGAGTTGCTGGAAGTTTACGGCAGGCGACATAGCGCGGTGAGAATCGAAGTGGCTGACGGGAACCCCGCAGAGCATGTCGCAGCGATCCGGCAACTCAATCTCGACGTCGCCTTCATCACTGGAACACGAGACTGGCCGGATTGCGAACGCGTCCTCTTGTGGTCGGAGCGTGTGTTCGTGGTCTTGCCTGACCATCATGCCTTAGCCAACAGGGAGGAAGTCGTATGGCGCGATCTGGCCGACGAGTCCTTTATCGTCAGCGAGACTGCTCCGGGACAGGAAATTTACGATCATCTGGTGCGGCGGCTGGCGGATCTCGGCAGGCATCCCGAGATCCAGGTGCAATATGTCGGTCGGGATAATCTGGTGCCGCTTGTCGCCCTCGGCCGAGGGCTGACTTTGGTGAGCGAAGCCATCACCGTCGCACAATTTCCGGGTGTGGTTTACCGACCGATCCTCGGCGAGGTTCTGCCCTTTTCGGCCGTCTGGTCGGCGAGCAACGACAATCCCGCCTTCCGTCGCTTTCTCAGTCTGGCGAAAGCAATGGCCGTCAGACCTGCGACTTCGGAGACAGGACGGAGCGCCGTGCTTTCGTGAACCCCCTGTCAGTGGCGATAAAGCGCTCCAACATTGGCACGATCAGCCTGACAGGATCAGCGGCGGGTTGGCCGGTCTCGCGGGCCAGCACCTCGGCATAGGTCGCAAGATCGCGATGAAGCGGCCCCGGCAGCTCTACCGTAACCTTGACGGGCTTGTCCTCGACGATGGGACCGAGTTTCAGTTTTGTCATGCTCAACCTCCTGCGGGCTCGAATACCAGGTCGCGGGTCACAATAATCCTGACCGGAAAGCCGGGCCGGATGGTGAGCGTCGGCGCGACCTGCAATTGGCGCTGGACGATCTGCTGCCCGGCCTGATTGACGGTATCCTGTGCGCCGTCGCGAATGGCGCGGATCAACCGGTCCTCGTCGCTGGTCGCCAGCTCTGTACCGACCGCGAGCAGTGTGGAAAGCCCTGCCGCTTTCATCAGATCCCACCAGTGATAATCGACGCCATCCTCAAGCCCGGCGTAACCGGAAGCGTCCGCGCCCGGCAGGCGCTCCAGAACGATGGAGCGGCCGCCCGGCAGGATCAGGCGATTCCACACCAGCAGGACGCGGCGCTGGCCGAAGGTCACGCCGTCATCATATTGGCCGATGATGCGCGTTCCCTGCGGGATCAGAAGCAGCGAGCCGGTCGGGCTGTCATAGACGTTTTCGGTGACCTGCGCGGTGATCTGGCCCGGCAGATCGGAGCGGATTCCGGTGATGAGTGCGGCCGGAATGACGGCTCCAGCCTGAAGGATGTAGGGCGATGCCGGCGGCGTGACGCGATCTGGCGCAACCGTCTGTCGGTCGACCGGGCTATTGAGGAAAGCCGCGTGCCTGTTCTGCCCTGTGCCGTCCGGCTGCAAGCCTATCCCGGCTATTCCTGGCATGGCCGTTCCCGCTGTCCCGCCAGAACGCGACCCGGACTGGAAGAACACGTTGCTCAAGCGCGCGGCCTCTTCCTCGGCGCGGCGGCGCTCCTCTTCGGGATCGACGGCTGGTGTGGTGATTGCCGGAGGCGCGACTGGCTGCCCCCGGTTCTGCGCGTCGAGGATCGGACGGCCAAGGTCGCCCGGCAATGCCGGTCCCAGGACGGGGCCGGTATAGTCGCGCGGCAGACCGGCGAGGCCGTCAGCCGTGGGTCGGTTTTCGGTCGAATAGAGTTCGCCGCCACCCGGCCCCGCATCGCGGGTCTGGAGCGCATAGATCAAGGTTCCGGCGATGCCGAGAAGCGCGACCGCGCCAACGCTTGCCAGCAACTTTCGGGACAGGCGGGTGACACGAGGCGGCTCGGCGCGCAGGCGCATGGGGGCGGCGGTATCGGTATCGCTCATGACGACGATCCTCCCGTGGTCGTGCTGGCTGGTTCTGCTGCGGCCTGCGTCGGGTTGATGCGGACGATCCTGACCACTTGCTGCCGATCGCCGCTGCCAAGGCGCAGTTCGGCCGCACCGAACAGGCGGTCCACGATCAGGACATTCTGGTGGACACGGCTGTTGACGATCTGCGTTTCTCCGTCCGACCCGATGACGAACAAAGGCGGCATTTCGCCCTGCACGATGCCGCGCGAGAAAATGACATAGACGCGGCGGCCATCGTCGAAGACGGAGAGCGGCCGCCATGGCGGGCTGTCGCCCCGCACCTGCAATCCGTAGCGATAGTTCCGCGCCGCCTCGGCGGGGATGATGGGCGCGGCGGGCGTGGTGGCACGGCTTCCCGCCGGCGCCGCGGGATAGGCCCATGCGACGGAAGGCATGTAGAGCGATTCCCGCGCGCGCAGCTCGATCATGTAGGTGCGCCGGTCGGTGGTCACGACAAGGTTGGTGGAAATGTCCGGGCGTGTCGGCTTCACGAGGATGTGGACGCGGCGGTTCGCGCCCGAACCGGATTCGGTGTCGCCAATGATCCATCGTGTCGTATCCCCGGCCGCAATAGGTCCCGCGCCGGTCAGGCTTTCGCCCGGCGCCAGCGCGATATTTGTGATCTGGCCGGGGGCCGCATAGACCTGATAGAGCGCGCCTTCGCTCCACGGATAAATCTGGATGGCGTTGTAATAGCCCTCACGGCGAGGTTCGACACGGGCGGCGGCATTGGCGTTTTCGACACGGCCGTCCGGAGTGCTGGCAGCAGGTCCGCCCCGCGCGACCGTCCAGGCCGGCGGCGTGTGAAGCGGCCGGGGCCGGTCGTCGGTGGCGACCGTCTGCACGGTGGGCAGCGGCGGCACGTCGGCGTCATAGTTGAATTGCGGCGTCCGGTTGGTCGCGCAGCCGGCCAACATGGTCGCGGAAAGCAGCAAAGCCGCGAAAGCGGGTTTACGGAAAACCGGAAAACCGGCTCTACGGAAAGTCGTGCGGGTCATTGGCTCATCTCCCGCGACCATGAAATTGCGTTGATGTAGATTCCCAGCGGATTGGCGCGTAATCGTTCGGCATCGCGCGGGGGCTGGATCACGACAGTCAGGATCGCGGTCCATCGCTCGGTCGTGGAAAGCTGGCCGTTCTCGAAATGGCGTTCGGTCCAGGCGACGCGGAAACTGTCCGGCGAAGCCCGGATGACGCTCGACACCTCGACGGCGATCTGCTGGCGGCCGACCTTGGTGAAGGGATCGTTGGCCCGCGCATAATCGTTCAAGGCCGCCGCGCCCCGGTCGGTGGTGAACTCGTAAGCCCGAAGCCAGTTCTGCCGGACGATGATCGCGTCCGCCGGGATCGCGCGGACCTGCTCGATGAAGCGGCCGAGATGGAAGGCGATCTGCGGATCGGTCGGGCGATAATCGGCGTTCGCGGGCGCGACAGCCTGCGCCTGACCGAGATTGTCCACCTGCACCACCCAGGGCACGACGGTTCCACGCGCCGATTGCCAGACGAGCGCGGCGGCAAAGCCGGCCGAGAGGATCAGACAGCCGAACGCCATATAGCGCCAGTTCTTCGCCTGCACGCGGGCCGAGCCGATGCGTTCGTCCCAGACCTGTGCGGCTTTTTGATAGGGAGTCTCGGGTTCCGGCACCTTGCCGTAATGGGTCGTCGGTCGTTTGAAGATGTTCATGTGCGGTCACTTTCGGAAAGGCTGACGGAGGAGCCGCCGCCGTGGCTGTCGCCGGATCGGACAGCATGAGCAGCAGCCGTGACGCCGTGGCTCATGGCCCGGCCACGCCGCATCTGCTGCGCCCAGGCCGGCGGCCCATCAGGGGTTGAGGGGGTTGACGGCGCAGGCGACGAATCTCTGCCGACGGTGCCCATGGTCGACGTGCCGCCGGATGCCGCGAATCCGGCTTTCGCACCATCGGAATAGCTGGATTTCAGGCTGTCGCTGGCGCGGGAGGCGGCGCGCTTGAGTGGTGAAACGGCGGCGGAGGCTCCGGCGCGCGCCACACCGCCAAGGCCGGAGGCGACCCCGGCCGTGCCGGACCCGCCCAAGGAGCCGAGGGTATAGGCGGACGAAGCCGCACCGGCGGCCGAGGCACCGCCGCGGGCAAGTGCTGCCCCGCCCGAGAGTGCGGCTGCGCCACCCCGCGCCGCGAGCATGGTCGCGCCACCGGCTGCGATCGCAGCGCCGCCAACCGCAAGGCCAGTCCCGACGGCGGCGCCGGCACTGAGTTGCGGGCCTCCGGAGACGAGGCCGGTGGCGATGCCGGGGCCGAAGATGCCGAGGCCGAGAAGGGAAAGGGCTGCCAGCACGATCGCCATGGCGTCGTCGATTGTCGGGGTCGCACCGCCGAAGCCTGCGGTAAACTGGCCGAAGAGCGTGGAGCCGATGCCGATGATGACGGCGAGGACCAGCACCTTGATACCGCTGGAGATCACATTGCCCAGCACCCGCTCGGCCATGAAGGCGGTCTTGCCGAACAGGCCGAATGGAATCAGCACGAAGCCGGCCAGCGTGGTCAGCTTGAACTCGATCAGCGTGACGAAAAGCTGGATTGCCAGGATGAAAAAGGCCAGCACCACCAGCGCCCAGGCGAACAACAGGCACGCGATCTGGATGAAGTTCTCGAAGAAGGCGATCCAGCCCATCAGGTCCGAAATAGATTCCAGCAGCGGGCGACCGGCGTCCAGCCCGGTTTGGGCAACGCGGCCGGGGCGCAGCAGATCGGCAACCGAGAAGCCAGTGCCGGACGCCATGAGCCCGAGCCCGGCGAAGCTCTCGAAGACGATCCGTGCGAGATTGTTCCAGTTGCTGATGAGATAGGCGAAGACGCCGACGAACAGCGTCTTTTTCACCAACCGCGCAATGATGTCGCCGTCGGCGCCCCAGGCCCAGAACAGTGCGGCGAGCGTCACGTCGATGACGATCAGCGTCGTGGCGATAAACGCCACCTCGCCGCCGAGCAGGCCGAAGCCGGAGTCGATATAGCTGGTGAAGATGCCGAGAAAATTATCGATGACCCCCGTTCCGCCCATGGCTCACGGTCTCCCGTTCTGTGCGGGGGTCGCTGGCGCGGGTGTCTTGCCGAGGAAGCGATCGCGGGTCTCGGCCCAGGTTCGGAGGCAGTCGGCATCATTGGCCGCCGCCTCGCCCAATGCCTGGCAACGCCGCTGTTCCAGACGCAGCGGATCGGTGGCGGGCTGAAGCGCTGGGACGGAAGGTGCTGGCGCGGGGCCTTCCTCACGCGACATCTCGATGATCGCCGCCGTGATGGCCACGGCCACGAACACAATGGCCGCGATCCGGGCCAGCACCTTCCCCTCCATACTCCGCCTCCTTTCCTCAGTTGAACATTCGCGCGTTGCCGGGCTGATAGCCTGACCCCGGCGTCAGGAAACGCTCGCGCTGAATGCGTCCCTGTTCGGCTGCCGTGGCGCGTTCGGCCTCGGTCAAGGCATTCGCCCGGCCATTGGCCGAGATGACAGCGATCAGGTCCGAAAGCTGCTGCGACTGGAGGGCGAGAAGCTGGTTGCCAGCCTGGGTCGCCTGAAGCGCGCCGGTCGCCCCCTGGCTTTGGCCGACAAGCTCCGACATTTGCGTGCGATTGCTGTCGATATTGCCGACGACGCCGGCCTGGACGCGCATGGCGTCCTGCAGGCCGCCGACGGTGTTTTCCCAGCGCGAGCGCGCATCGGCGATCATCTGGGTGTCGGTCGCGGTCAAAGACAGCTTGCCGTAGTCCTGCTGGAACATCTGATCGATGTTCTGAACGTCGAACGCAATGTTCTGGGCCTGCCCGAGAAGCTGCTGGGTCCGCTGGACGTTCTGCTGAAGCGCCTGAAGCGAGCTGTGAGGCAGGCTCGCGAGATTGCGGGCCTGGTTGATCAGCATCTGCGCCTCGTTCTGAAGCGAGGTGATCTGGTTGTTGATCTGCTCCAGCGTACGGGCGGCGGTCAGCAGATTCTCCGCGTGGTTGGTCGGATCATAGACGATCCGGCCGAACCCGCCGAAGAAGGCATGGGCCGGGGTGATGAAGTCCGGCGCGAGCGCCAGCGGCGCGGCAAGCGAAAGGGCGAGCGCCGAAGCGCTGGCCATGCGGGAAATCCGGGTCTTTGTGCGCGTCATGGGGTACTTTCCTCTTCTTCCAGGGTGAGCTCGAACGCGTCCTCATCGAAAATGACGGACGGCAGATCCTCGCTTTCGGTCGCGAGATTGCTGAGGTCCGGGATCAGTTCTGCGGCCCATTCGACGCCACGCGCCTTGAGCCAGGCGGCGAGGAACCCGTCGCGGCCATGCTCGGTGAGGATTTCGCTGATCAGGGCCTGATCGGATTTGGCCGATGCGGCGCAAAGCGCCAGCCCGACTTCCGACAATCCGAGGTCAAACAGGCGGTTGCCGCGCCGCGACTGGCAGTAGTAGTCCCGCTTGGGCGTGGCCCGTGCGAGGATCTCGATCTGCCTGTCATTGAGGCCGAAACGGCGATAGATCGCGGTGATCTGGGGTTCGATGGCGCGCTCGTTGGGCAGCAACAGCCGCGTTGGGCAGCTTTCGATGATCGCCGGCGCGATGGCTGAATTGTCGATGTCGGACAGTGACTGCGTGGCGAAGATGACGCTGGCGTTCTTCTTTCGCAGGGTTTTGAGCCATTCCCTGAGTTGGTCCGCGAAGCCTTCGTCGTCGAGCGCCAGCCAGCCCTCGTCGATGATCAGCAGCGTGGGCCACCCGTCTAGCCGGTCGCCGATGCGGTGGAAGAGATAAGAGAGGACCGCGGGCGCCGCGCCGGTCCCGACAAGGCCCTCGATTTCGAATGCCTGCACGTCTGCTGAACCAAGATGTTCGGTCTCCGCATCGAGCAGCCGGCCATAGGGACCACCGACGCAATAGGCGCGGAGCGCCTGTTTCAGATCATTCGACTGGAGCAGCACGGCGAGGCCGGTGATGGTGCGTTCCCCGACCGGGGCGGAGGCGAGCGAGGTCAGGGCCGTCCAGATGTGCTCCTTCACCTCCGGGGTGATCTGGATGTTCTCGCGCGTCAGGATCGCCACGATCCAGTCGGCGGCCCAGGCGCGTTCGGCCGTCTCGTGAATGCGCGCCAGAGGTTGCAGCGAGACGGATGTTTCGGAAGCGTCGGTCAGCTCGCCACCAAGATCGTGCCAGTCACCTTGCATCGCGAGGGCGCAGGCCCGGATCGAGCCGCCGAAATCGAAGGCAAAGACCTGTGAGCGCGCGTAGCGCCGGAACTGCAAGGCCATTAGCGCCAGCAGCACCGATTTGCCGGCACCCGTCGGCCCGACGACAAGCGTATGGCCGACATCGCCGACATGGAGGGAAAACCGGAACGGGGTCGATCCTTCGGTCCTGCCATACAGCAGCGGGGGCGCGCCGAAGTGATCGTCCCGTTCCGGTCCCGCCCACACGGCGGACGAAGGGACCATGTGGGCAAGGTTGAGCGTCGAGACCGGCGGTTGCCGGACATTCGCATAGGCATGTCCGGGCAAGCTGCCGAGCCAGGCGTCGACGGCGTTGACCGTTTCGACCATGACGCTGAAATCGCGGGACTGGATGATCTTCTCGACCAGCCGCAGCTTTTCGTCGGCGCGGCGGGCGTCCTCGTCCCAAACGGTGACGGTCGCCGTGACATAGGCCATGCCCGCCATGTCGGCGCCAAGTTCCTGCAGGGCCATGTCGGCATCGGCCGCCTTGTTGGCGGCGTCGGTGTCGACGAGCGCGGATTGCTCGTTGGTCATCACCTCTTTCAGGATGGCGGCAATCGACTTGCGCTTGGCGAACCACTGGCGCCTGATCTTCGTCAGCAGCCGGGTCGCATCGGTCTTGTCCATGAGGATGGCGCGGGTCGACCAGCGATAGGGAAAGGCCAACCGGTTCATTTCGTCGAGCAGGCCGGGGGTGGTGGTTGCCGGAAAGCCGGTGATCGTCAGCACCCGGAGATGCTGATTGCCCAGGCGCGGCTCCAGCCCGCCGGTCAGCGGCTGATCGGCCAGCAGCGCATCGAGATAGGTCGGGGTTTCGGGCACGCGGACGCGATGCCGGTTGATCGAAATCGTCGAATGCAGGTAAGTCAGCGTCCCGGCGTCATCGAGCCAGCGGCATTCCGGCATAAAACCGTCGAGCAGCGCCAGCACGCGGTCGGTGCGGTCGGCAAAGCCGCGCACCAGTTCCCAAGGGTTCACGCTCGACGTTTCGCGGCCCTCGTAAAGCCAGGACTCGGAGCGGGCGGCATCCTCGGCGGGCGGAAGCCAGAGGAAGGTCAGGAAATAGCCAGAGACGAAATGGCTGCCTTTCTCCTCGAAATCGGCCTTGCGCTCGGCATCGACCAGCGCCGATGCGGGATCGGGGAAGCGGCTCGCCGGATAGGTGGCGGCTTCCGACCGCTGTGCTTCGACGAAGATCGCCCAGCCGGAGCCGAGGCGACGGAAGGCATTGTTAAGGCGGCCAGCGACCGCGACCAGCTCGGCCGCGACGGCGGAATCCAGATCGGGACCGCGAAACTTCGCGGTGCGCTGGAACGAGCCGTCCTTGTTGAGGACAACGCCGAAGCCGACCAGCGCTACCCAGGGAAGGTAATCGGCGAGGCGGGATGCGGTACGGCGGTATTCGGCGAGATTCATCATGGGCTTCCTCACACCGAAAGATGACCGGGGATGCGGAGGTGGCGGCGCGCGACCTCGACGAAGAGCGGATCGCGCTTGGCGGCCCAGACGGCGGCGATGTGACCGACGGCCCAGATCAGGATGCCGGCCAGCCAGAGCTGGAGGCCGAGGCCCACGGCTCCGGCCAGCGTGCCATTGAGGATCGCGACGGAGCGTGGCGCTCCGCCAAGCAGGATCGGTTCGGTCAGGGCGCGGTGAACCGGCACACTGAATCCCGGAACCGCGTCGAGCGCCTCGAAACTCACCGCCATCAGACCAGCGCTCCGCCGCCGAAGCTGAAGAACGAGAGGAAGAAGCTGGACGCCGCGAAGGCGATGGAGATACCGAAGACGATCTGGATGAGGCGACGGAAGCCGCCGCCGGTATCGCCGAATGCGAGCGTCAGGCCGGTGACGATGATGATGATCACTGCCACGATCTTGGCCACCGGGCCTTCGACGGATTCAAGGATGGATTGCAGCGGCGCTTCCCAGGGCATGGAGGAGCCAGACGCTTGGGCGGGGGCAGTCATCAGGCTCGCCCAGGTGAAGGCGGCGGCGGTCGCCAGATGATGACGGATACGAACGGCGCAACGGATCATGCAGGTTCTCCTGGAACGTGAGGGATTGAGGTGTCGGGAAAAGCGAGGGAAATCCGGTAATCGCCGTCGGGGCCGAGCCCTTCGACGCAGGCAAGTTCGGCCAGCCGGCGCGCGGAGCCGCGGCCAGCGAGGACGGCCACGAGGTCGATGGTCTCCGCGATCATCGCGCGCGGCACAGTGACGACGGCTTCCTGGATGAGTTGTTCGAGGCGGCGCAGGGCGCCGATGCCGGAACCAGCATGGATGGTGCCGATGCCGCCCGGATGGCCGGTGCCCCAGGCTTTGAGGAGATCGAGCGCCTCGGCGCCGCGCACCTCACCGATCGGAATGCGGTCCGGACGCAGGCGCAGCGAAGACCGCACCAGTTCCGACAAGGTGGCGACACCATCCTTGGTGCGCATCGCCACGAGATTCGACGCTGCGCATTGCAGTTCGCGGGTGTCCTCGATGATGACGACCCGATCCTGCGTCTTCGCCACCTCGGCGAGCAGCGCATTGGTCAGCGTCGTTTTACCGGTGGACGTGCCGCCTGCGACAAGGATGTTGGCGCGGGACGCGACGGCCGCGCGGAGCGTTTCCGCCTGATCGGCGGACATGATGCCGGCGGCCACATAGTCGTCTAGCGTGAATACTGCGACCGCGGGCTTGCGGATGGCGAAGGCGGGTGCGGACACGACCGGCGGCAGCAACCCCTCGAAGCGCTCGCCGGTTTCGGGCAGTTCGGCCGAGACGCGCGGGCTGCGCGCATGGACTTCGACGCCGACATGGTGGGCGACCAGCCGCACGATGCGCTCACCGTCAGCGGCGGACAGTATTTCGCCCGTATCGGCCAACCCTTCGGACAGCCGGTCCACCCAGATGCGTCCGTCCGGGTTCAGCATGACCTCGACGACAGACGGGTCTTGCAGCAGGGTTGAGATGGCAGGCCCGAGCGCTGTCCGGAGCATGCGCGCGCCGCGGTCCACATTTGCCTGTTTGTGGTTGATGCCTGGCATCTCGTCCCCGTTCCACCGGGGAGGCGAGAGACGATCCCCGGATGGGGATCACTAAAAGAGACACAAAACAGGTCGTTTCAACAAGTTTCGGTCGTCGTAGTAGTGTGGGATAAAATTACAGGAGAACGGCGGTGTGCCTGACCAGTCGGATGATCTGCAGGCACACCGGCATGCTCTCGACTGATTCGACCGGCCCGTGGCGTCAGGCCGCCTCGCCGGGACCGAGCCGACGTTCGCCCCAGGTGGTCCGCTCTCGGAAATCATGTCGCAAGTGGCTTAGCACTTGCGATAAAGTCTTGTGAAACGAATAGCCGCGACTTTCCGGGTGCAGCCGATCTATTGCGGGTTTCAGGAATTGCGCGAGATTGAGGCGCGCGCGCTCCATCTATAAGCAATAATTTCAACAAAACATGAAACGTTGAAATGATATGGACGAAAACGACGCGCTCGCGGGCTTCGCCGCGCTCTCTCACAAGGACCGCTTGCGGATAATCCGCATGTTGGTCGTCGCGGGGGCTGACGGCATGGCCGCTGGTGCCATCGCCGGCGCGCTCGATGATGCGCCGCCGTCGCGCGTCTCCTTCCATCTCAAGGAACTGGAGCGTGCCGGACTCGTGCAGGGGCGGCGAGATGGCAAGTCGATCATCTACAGCGCCAACTGGCCGGCGCTCTCCGATCTCGTCGCCTTCCTCATGCACGACTGCTGCCAAGGTCACTGCAAATATTGCGATCAAGCGATTGCCCTGTTCGCGAAATGCGAGGGCCGCCCAACCGGTACGATCCGCTGCGAATAGGACTGCCGATGCAGAAAGCCCTCGCCTTTGTTGAAAACAATCTCCTGCTGCTGGCCGTTGTAACGGCCGCGCTTGGCCTGCTCGTCCCTTCGCTCGGCATGGTCCTTGAAAGCGGCATAAGCCCGCTTCTGGCATTGCTGATGCTGGTCATCAGCCTGACATTCGACGCTCACGCCGTGAAGCTGGTTTTCCGGAAGCCGAGCCGGCAGCTTTGGGCGCTTGGCCTCGTCTATGGTCCCATGTCGCTCGCCGGATGGCTCACCGGGCGGCTGTTCTTCGGCTCTGGGCCGCTGGCCGCCGGTCAAACCCTTGTCGGCACTCTGCCGACTGACGTTTCCGCTCCGTTGCTGGTCCTGCTCGCACGCGGCAATGTCGCCCTCGCGGCGGTCCTCAATGCGGTCAACACAGTGCTTTCGCCCTTCATCGTGCCGATCCTGTTCCTGCTTCTCACCGGAATCGAGCTGCAAGTTCCCATCGGGGCGATCATCATGGAATTAGTGCTGATCGTGGTGCTGCCGACCGTGATCGGGGTCTACCTACGCACGCGATACCCGGAAGCGGTCGGCCGACACGATGGCCTCTATCCCTCTCTTGGTTCGGTGCTCTACCTGCTCCTGCTTCTGGCGGTCGTGGGTCCAAACGCCGAAACAATCCTCGGCTATGGCTGGTTCGCCCTCCTAATCGCGCTGGCCGCGCTCACGCTGAACCTGATCGGCTATGCGGTCGGGTCCATCGCAAAAGTCTTTGTGGCCGACCGGCAAGAGCTGATCGCCTACCTGTTCACGGTGAGCAAAAAGGAGTTCTCCATTGCGGCGGCGTTCGTAGCGGCGTCCGGGTTGCCCTCGGAAATCGCCGTGCCTGCCGCCTTCTTCGCTGTGATCCAGATGATTACGTCACCGATCGCCGCAAAGATTTTGGCATCGAGAGGCCCGGCGCTGCGGTGAGCAGTCATTAGGTTCTGGCTGGCAGCGGAGACAGGCTCTCTATTATCCTACAATCTGCGACCAGCCCGCATCCACACTGGTCTATCATCCTGTCCAGTTCCGACTTGAGCGCAGTTAGGTCTTCGATTTTTCGCTCGACTTCCTTCCGGTGCTCCTTTGCAATCGCATCAATCGCCGCGCAGGACTGCGAACGATCGTCGGCCAGCTTGAGAAACTCCCTGATCTGATCGAGCGAGAAACCAAGCTCGCGCGCACGCCTGATGAAGCTGAGGCGGTTGAGGTGGCCCGGCTCATATGCACGGTAGTTGCCATCGGTACGCGAGGGTGCGGGCAGGAGACCGTTCTTCTCGTAGAACCGGATCGTCTCGACCTTGGTCCCCGTTCGTCTAGCCAATTGGCCGATCATCAGAATTCTGTCGTTCATCTCTTGACCCTATAGTTACTACAGGGTCTATCTACAATGTCACATCGGGAAAGTCGAGGTGACATCATGGCGGCAGCGAGCCCTTACAGACTGCGTGTAGAAGGCATGGACTGCGCCTCCTGCGCGTTGAAAATTGAAACGGTGATGCAACGCCTGCCGGGCGTTAGCGACATTCATGTCAGCTACGCCAACGAGACGCTCGCATTGCAACTGGATGAGGACCGTACGGCTCTCGGCACCATTGAGCAAAAGATCCGAGCGCTCGGCTACACACCAGTGATCGAGCAGACCGAGGCAAAGGCGAGCCCACCTCGGAAACGCAGCACGGAGGCGTGGTGGAAAGGCAGCAAGGGTCGGCTTGTGCTCCTTACCGGCGCGTTGTTCATCCTTGCCTTCGCCCTCGCGCGTGTCCTGCCCGAATCGGAGCAATGGCTATACTCGGGCGCTGCATTGATCAGCATCATCCCGTTCGCGAGGCGGGCGGTCGCCGGCGCGATGTCCGGCTCCCCCTTCACCATCGAGACGCTGATGACGGTCGCGGCACTCGGCGCGGTCGCCATCGGCGAGGCCGAAGAAGCTGCTGTCGTGATCTTTCTGTTCGCAGTGGGCGAATTGCTTGAAACCGTGGCGGCCGGCCGTGCGCGCGCTGGCATTGAAGCACTGATCGATCTCGTGCCTCGGGCCGCGTTCCGCGAGCGTGATGGTGTTGTTGAGAAGGTCGCCGCAGAAGATCTGGCCGTCGGTGATGTTGTCGTTGTTCGGCCTGGTGACCGTGTGCCGTCTGACGGCACGGTGATTGACGGCGTTTCTGAGGTCGATGAGGCCCCGGTGACAGGCGAATCCGTGCCCGTGCTGAAAGAAGCCGGCGCAAACGTCTATGCCGGCAGCATCAATGCAAATGGCGAGTTGCGGGTGTCGATCAGCCATGTCGCGGCCGACAACACCATCGCCCGTATCATCCACATGGTCGAGGAAGCCCAGGAATCAAAGGCCCCGACGGCGCGTATGATCGACCGTTTCAGCCGCTGGTACACGCCGGGCGCGATGGTCGTCGCGGCTCTGATCGTTGTCGTGCCGCCGCTCGCCTTCGGCGGTGACTGGATGACATGGGTGTATCGGGGTCTCGCGACGTTGCTGATTGCTTGTCCCTGCGCGCTCGTGATTTCCACACCGGCGGCTATTGCTTCGGGTCTTGCCGCCGGTGCGCGTCAGGGACTGTTGATCAAGGGCGGCGCGACGCTGGAAACACTTGGCAAGGTCGTAACCGTTGCCTTCGACAAGACGGGAACGCTGACGCGTGGCCACCCCCAGGTGACGGACATTGTGCCGATCAATGGTGATGAGAACTCCGTCCTTGCCATCGCGGCGGCCGTCGAGCGCAGCACCAGCCATCCTCTCGGGATTGCAATCGTGGAGGCGGCAAAGGTGCGGGGGCTCGAACTGCCCGCCACCTTCGGGGGCGGCGTTGCCACACCCGGCAAAGCGGTCACAGCGCGGTTGAAGGACGGCTTCGCTTCGGTCGGGTCTCCCCGTCACGCCGCCGAACAAACGGGCCTCGAAGAGAGCATCGTTGACACGATCACCGGGCTGGAGAGCCAGGGCAAGACGGTCGTCGTGCTCATCAAGGGCAAGACCATCGAGGGATTGATCGCCTTGCGCGACGAGCCGCGCGACGACGCTATCGAAGGTGTGAAGCGGCTGACAGATCGCGGCGTGCGCCCTCTGATGCTGACCGGCGACAACAAGCGCACGGCCGACGCCATTGCGGCTCATCTCGGCCTTGAGGCGAGCGCCGAACTTCTGCCCGACGCCAAGCTCGCCGAGATCGGCCGCCTCAGGGCTGATGGACCGATTGCCATGGTGGGAGACGGTATCAACGACGCTCCGGCGCTCGCTGCTGCCTCCGTTGGCGTTGCCATGGGTGCGGGCACCGACGTCGCGCTGGAAACCGCTGATGCCGCGCTGCTCAGAAACCGGGTGACGGGTATCGCTGATCTCATCGGATTGTCGCAGGCGACGCTCGGCAATATCTGGCAGAACATCGCAATAGCGCTTGGTCTGAAGGCTGTCTTCCTCGTGACGACTCTATTCGGCATTACCACGCTCTGGATGGCCATCCTCGCCGATACGGGCGCTACTGTCCTCGTTACGGCCAATGCGCTGCGCCTGCTGACCTGGCGCGGCACCCGCGACAAATGAGCTTGAACAGTGCGCACATGCAGGTCGCGGCTTCCACTTCTCGCCAAGAAAGCCGAGGTATAATTTATGAGTAATCAGTCCCAGGGCAGTGCCAATTCATCCGAGAAGAGCGAACAATGGGCGCTCGCATGGGTACTTGCGATTAATACTGCCCAGGCAGCCATTGTGGGAGGATTAGGTTGGTGGGCTCAGTCAACAGGATTGATGGGCTCTGCACTCGATAATCTTGGCGATGCCGGTGTCTACGCCATCAGCCTTTTCGTCGTAGGTCGCGGTTTGGCGGCGAAGGTTCGCGTTGCGCGGCTGTCGGGTATGCTCCTGATAGTATTCGCCGGTTTGCTTCTGTTTGAGGTTGGCCGACGCTTCTTCACTGGCTCCGATCCGATCGGGCCGGTCATGATCGCCGTGGCAATCGCGAGCGCGCTTACGAATATGATCTGCATGTGGTTCCTGAAATCACATCGGGAAAGTGGCGTGCATCTGCAAGCCTCATGGATATTCACGACAAACGATATGCTCGTGAACTCGGCGATCGCTGTTTCTGGTCTTGCAGTAATTCTTTTCAATTCGCCTTATCCGGATCTGATCATTGGCTTGGGTGTGGTTGTAGTCGTTGTCAGAAGCGGCTTCGAAATCCTTGAGAAGGCCGGCGAAGCTGGAAAAGGAGAAAAGGAACATGACTAGTTTGCGAGCCCTATCCGCCGCCTTCCTTGCCCTTGCAGTGTCGATCTCTCCTGCTGTGGGTCACGACTTCCAAGCTGGTTCGATCACCATCAATCACCCGTGGTCACGCGCGACTCCGCCGGTCACGCCGGTAGCCGGCGGCTATCTGACGCTGACAAACGATGGCGATATGGCCGATCGCCTGGTTTCAATCTCATCACCTCTGTCAGACCGGGTGGAAATCCATGAGTCGACCGTGAGCGATGGGGTTGCCAGCATGAGGCCTGTGCAAAATGGCATCGAAATTGGAGCTGGCGAGACCGTCGAGCTTCAACCTGGCGGTATGCACATCATGTTCTTGAAGCCATCGCGCCCTTTGAAGGATGGGGAGCGGTTTGCCGCGACTCTTGTGTTCGAGCAGGCCGGTGCGATCGACGTTGAGTTCGTTGTGCAGAACATGGGCGCTCGTCCGGAATCTGCGAACGAACATGACGGACACGGAGAGGCTGTCCAATGAGCGGCGTCAAACTTTTCCGCCTTGTTGCATGGGTTGCCGTCGCCGCTGTCGGCGGGCTTTTCATCGGCCTGTCCGTATCCAAGCCTTGGCAACAGCAAACCGTGGCGGTCGCGTCCTCGACAGGCACGGCAGCCATCGGCGGCCCGTTCCAGCTCACATCCCATCGAGGCGAAACGATCGACAATGCTGCGCTGGCCGGAAAGCCTTATCTCGCCTTCTTCGGCTTCACCCATTGTCCCGATGTGTGCCCGACGACGCTCTATGAACTGAGCGATCTCATGAACGAGCTCGGGCCGGTGGCCGACCAGTTCAACGTCCTGTTCTTCACCGTCGATCCCGAACGGGACACACAAGAATTGCTGGCTCAGTACATGACAGCCTTTGATAACCGCATCCTCGCACTGCGGGGAAATCGACAGGAAACGGACGCTGTGGTGAAGGCCTTTGCGGCCTATGCGCGAAAAGTGCCTCTGGAAGGGGGCGAATACACAATGGATCATACCGCCGGCGTTTACCTGATGGATGCCGAGAGCCAATTCGTCGGCACGCTCGACATGCACGAGCCGCGTGAGATTCGATTGCAGAAGCTCCGCCGCCTGGCGGGCGAGATTGGCTGATGGAGTTCTCCAGTATCGGAATAGCGACGGCTTTCGCCGCAGGTGTCGTATCCTTCCTGTCGCCCTGCGTCCTTCCGCTGGTGCCGGGCTATATCTCCTACGTCGCAGGCCGCACGATTAGCCCGGATGGCACTGCGGCCGATGCCGAATTCAAGGCGGCAAGCCGAACTCTCGGCCTCAGCCTCTGCTTCGTGCTCGGCTTTACGACCGTGTTCGTCCTCCTTGGGGCCAGCGCAACCGTGTTGAGCCGGCTCCTGCGCATGTATCTTTTCGAAGCGAACCTGATCGGAGGCGTAATCGTCGTCCTCTTCGGTCTGTTCACGACAGGCCTCGTACCAATGCCCTGGCTCAATCGTGAAGCGCGGTTCCATGCCAATCCGGGCAGCGGAAGCGCCGGCGCGGCTTATCTCCTCGGTCTCGCTTTCGCGTTCGGCTGGACTCCCTGCATCGGACCAGTGCTGGGCGCGATTCTGACCCTGTCCGCCGCCAACGCCACGGTCGCAAGCGGAACGACGCTGCTCGCCGTCTACTCGCTCGGCCTTGGCCTCCCTTTCATCTTGGCCGCTTTGTTCATGCGCGGGTTCATGGCGCGGATGATGTCGATGCGCCGTACTGGCCGGGTGCTCAAAATCGTCGCTGGTGGGGTGATGGTGGTGATGGGCATCGCCATGATCACCGGCCATCTAACCAGCTTTGCGATATGGCTGCTCCAGACTTTCCCGGCCCTCGGCCGGATCGGCTAAGCCGGAGTTTAAAGGACATTTGGACATGCTCAGGCTCGGCCTTCCCATCGCCCTTGGCGGATTTTTCCTTGATCAGGCGACGAAGTGGTGGGTCCTGAACCATGTTATGAACCCGCCTCAGGTCATCCCCGTCACCGGCTTCTTTAATCTCGTGCTCGGCTTCAATACCGGCGTGAGCTTCGGATTGTTCGGCCAGGCGCCGGCTTGGCTCCTGATGGCGTTCACGCTCGCTATAGTCGCTGGCCTCCTTGTCTGGATCCATCGAAGCGACAGCCGCCTGACGGCATCCGCCCTCGGGCTCGTGGTTGGGGGGGCGCTCGGCAATCTGCTCGACCGGCTGCGGCAGGGTGCGGTGGCGGATTTCCTGGATTTTTACATTGGCAGCTATCATTGGCCCGCCTTCAACCTTGCCGACGTGGCGATTGTCTGTGGGGTCGGGCTTTTGCTGGTGGAGAGCGTTCTGGCACGAGGCAAAACAAAGGCTGCATGAACAGAAGTCCTCGCCAGCTATCCGAAACTATCGCCGCAAAATTCCCGGAACCTGCAACGTAGCGGGCTTTAGAAGTAGTGCGACATGGCAATGGCTCGGGCGGGCTTAGCCGCAGCAGGCAGACGCTCTCGTCTGCTGCGCGCGATGCCTCGGCTTGCAGATTGCGGGGCGCGGGCTGAGACGCACAATCGTCCGGTCTTTCTCGATCTCGATTCCGGCCCCGTCATAGACCTGCATCGGCTCACCGGGCCGGCTCACCTCCCATGTCAACCGCGCGTCCGTGTCAAGCTGGACCCTGCTGCCGACCTTTCCCAAGATTGACCGGAACTTGGCGACGGTCATCGGCATGCTGCCTTCGGTCGGGGGAATATCCTCGACCTGCAAGACCGTCTCCCGCCACGCATCGGGATTGCCGCCGCAATCGAGCGTGACGAAGGAACCGGCCTTGACCTCCGTGATGTGATAGCCGGCCTGCACCTGCTGCCCGTCGCCATAGGCGAGCACAAGAACCTTGTCGGCATGGCCCTCCAAAATATCGAGGATCGCCCCGAGCGAGGCAACATCAGGAAATTCTGTGATTAAGGGGCTGGCGTAAGCGTTCATGTCCGTGTATCCATGATTCAACTACTCTTGAGATGTTGAGGCATACATGAACGAAAAGCAAGCCCTCTCTGCCTTCGCGGCGCTCTCGCAGGAAACCCGGCTGCGCATCGTGCGCCTGCTGGTGACGGCCGGCCCGGAAGGGATGCCGGCCGGCGCGATCGGGGAAGCGATGGACGGCGCATCGTCGTCGCGCATGTCCTTCCACCTGAGCCACCTTGAACAAGCCGACCTCATCGAGTCGCGGCGCGACGGGCGCTCGATCATCTACAGCGCCTCCTATCCGGCGCTGTCCGGCCTGCTCGAATTTCTCATGCGCGATTGCTGCCAAGGCCACCCGGACGTGTGCAACCCGGCAGTCGCCGCGCTGTCCTGCTGCAAACCGACGAAAGGCGTCACCCATGCCTGAGCCTATGGCCAATCACTCCGATAGAATCTTCAACGTGCTGTTTCTTTGCACCGGAAATTCCGCCCGCTCGATCCTTGCCGAAAGCATCTTGAACAAGGATGGTGCGGGTCGCTTCCGGGCCTATTCGGCTGGAAGCCAGCCCAAAGGCGAAGTGAACCCGCTCGCCCTGAAGGTACTCGAAAGCTACGACTACCCGGCTGAAGGCTTCCGATCGAAAGGATGGGAAGAATTCTCCGGCCCCGACGCGCCGGTGATGGATTTCGTGTTCACCGTCTGCGACAACGCGGCCGGCGAAGCCTGTCCGGTCTGGCCGGGCCAGCCGATGACCGCGCATTGGGGTATCGAAGACCCCGCCACCGTCGAGGGCACCGAGATTCAGCGCATGGCGGCTTTTGTCACGGCGTTTCGCTACATGAAAACCCGGATTTCGGTCTTCGTGGCCTTGCCCGTCGCCAGCCTCGATAAATCGTCGCTCAATATGAAGCTCAACGAAATCGGTCAATCCGAAGGGGCAGCCTCGCCCCGCTCTGGCGCGGCGTGAGGCAATCCATGGATGTCATTGTCTACCACAATCCCGATTGCGGCACCTCGCGCAATACGCTCGGCCTGATCCGCAATTCCGGCGTCGAGCCGCATATCATCGAATATCTGAAAACCCCGCCCTCACGGGCGCTGCTCGCGCAACTCATCGAGCGCGCCAGCCTGACGGCCCGCTCGATCTTGCGGGAGAAAGGAACGCCCTATGCCGACCTCGGCCTTGGCGATCCAGAATTGAGCGATGACGCATTGCTCGACGCCATGATGGCGCACCCGATCCTCATCAATCGCCCCCTCGTCGTCACCCCCCAAGGGGTCAAGCTCTGCCGACCGTCCGAAGCCGTTCTTGATCTGCTGCCCCCACAACGGGGCGAGTTCGTCAAAGAGGATGGCGAGCGGATCATTGACGAACATGGACGGCGCGTTGCTTCCGCCTGACTTTCAGCCTGCGATTGGAGAATACTGATGGCTTCCCTCAAGCCAGCTTCCCGCCTTGGTTTCCTCGACCGCTATCTGACGGTGTGGATTTTCGCCGCGATGGCACTCGGCGTCGTGCTGGGCACGATATTCACCGGCTTGCCGGAAGCTCTCAACGCCATGTCGGTCGGCACCACCAACATACCGATCGCCATCGGCCTGATCCTGATGATGTATCCGCCGCTCGCCAAGGTGCGCTACGAAGAACTGCACCGGGTCTTTTCCGACAAGCGAGTGCTGATCCTTTCGCTGGTACAAAACTGGATCATCGGCCCGACGCTGATGTTCGCGCTGGCCGTGATCTTCCTGCGCGACCACCCGGAATACATGACAGGACTGATCCTGATCGGACTCGCCCGCTGCATCGCTATGGTGCTGGTCTGGAACCAACTCGCGCGCGGCGACAATCAATATGTCGCCGGTCTGGTTGCCTTCAACTCGATATTCCAGATTCTGTTCTTCTCCACCTATGCGTGGTTTTTCCTTTCCGTCTTGCCACCCCTCTTCGGCCTTGAGGGCAGCGTCATAGACGTGAGCTTCTGGACCATTACCGAAGCGGTGCTGATCTATCTCGGCATTCCCTTCCTCGCCGGGTTCCTGACGCGCCGCATCCTCATCGCTCGCAAAGGCGCGGGCTGGTATGAGCACGAATTTCTGCCGCGCATCAGCCCCATAACGCTAGCCGCGCTGCTGTTCACCATTGTCGCCATGTTCAGCCTCAAGGGCGCGGACGTGGTGTCGCTGCCTCTCGATGTCCTGCGCATAGCCATTCCCCTGGCGCTTTATTTCGTCATCCAGTTCCTCATCAGCTTCGCGATGGGCCGGCTGATCGAGGCGGATTATCCGCGCACCACGGCCATCGCCTTCACCGCTGCCGGCAATAATTTCGAGTTGGCCATCGCGGTCGCCATCGCGGCATTCGGTCTCGCATCGCCGGTGGCCTTCGCCGCCGTCATCGGCCCGCTCGTGGAAGTGCCCGCACTGATCCTGCTCGTTCATGTCGCGCTCAGGCTCGGCGCGAAGTGGTTTCCCGAGAAAGGGACGCCCGTTGCCGTTCCGGCCGAGGCCAAGCCATGACGGTTTCCGACCTTCCTAATGTGGTCCGCGCGGTGCTCGACAGCCCATCGGCTGAACGCCTACGAACGACGCCCTCTGCTCATCCGCCGCGCATTCTCCTGCTCTACGGCTCGTTGCGTGAACGCTCCTATAGCAAGCTGCTCACGCTCGAAGCCGAACGGCTCCTCAACCACTTCGGCGCGGAAACCCGTGTGTTCGATCCGCACGGCCTGCCGCTGCCTGATGGTGCGCCCGTTGATCATCCGAAGGTGCAGGAGCTTCGGAAACTTTCGGAATGGTCCGAAGGGCAGGTCTGGACCAGCCCCGAACGTCACGGTGCCATGAGCGGAGTCCTCAAGGCGCAAATCGACTGGATACCGCTCGCGGTTGGCGCAGTTCGCCCCACCCAGGGCCGCACATTGGCCGTGATGCAAGTCTCTGGCGGCTCGCAGAGTTTCAACGCCGTCAACCAACTTCGCGTCCTCGGCCGCTGGATGCGGATGATCACCATCCCCAACCAGTCCTCGGTCGCCAAGGCATATCAGGAGTTCGACGAAGCGGGTCGAATGAAGCCTTCATCCTATTACGACCGGGTGGTCGATGTGATGGAGGAACTGGTGAAGTTCACGCTTCTGACCCGCGACGTCGCTCCTTACCTCACCGACCGCTACAGCGAGCGCAAGGAAACCGCCCAAAAGCTGGAAGAGCGTATGGCGCTCAAGCGCGTCCGGTGACGACAAACCTGCCGGCTCAAACGGGCCTGTCTCCCGACGCGAGAAGGTGGCCCGTCATCTCCGCGCTCGGCATCGTACAGATATTTGCATGGGGCAGCTCCTATTACCTGCTCGCCGTTCTCGCCGCCCCGATCGCGGCCGATACGGGTTGGCCGCTTTCATGGATCGTCGGCGCTCTCTCCATTGGCCTGCTCGCGGCCGGCGTCGTTTCCCCGCGCGTGGGTGACGCCATTGGCCAGCACGGCGGGCGTCCCATCCTTGCTCTGGCTTGCCTGCTGTTCGCTGCCGGCCTCGTCATCCTTGCGGCTGCGCCGTCCCTATGGGTATTCGTCGCCGGATGGATCGTGCTCGGTATCGGCATGGGGGCCGGCCTTTATGATGCGGCATTTGCCACGCTCGGGGGCTATTATGGCCGTTCCGCGCGATCCGCCATCACTACACTGACCTTGTGGGGCGGCTTCGCAAGCACGGTCTGCTGGCCGCTCTCGGCCTTGTTTCTGGAGCATCTGGGATGGCGCGGGGCCTGCATGGCCTATGCCGGCATTCATCTCGCGATCTGCCTGCCGCTCGTGCTGCTGGTCCTTCCGAGCAACGGCAAGCCCAGGCCGATCGGTGGCAAAGACCAAGCTCCTGCGATCAAGCTGCGCGACCATGAGCGCCGGGCCTATCTGATCATGATGGCGATCGTGGTGCTGGCCGGATTGGGCGTCACCATCATATCGGTGCATCTGCTGACCCTGTTGCAGCAACGCGGGCTGTCGCTGGGCGAAGCTGTAGCCCTCGGCGCGCTGATAGGCCCGGCCCAAGTCGCCGGCCGAATTGGCGAAATGGCGAGCGGGGGGAGGCATCATCCCTTCTGGACACTCGCCGCCGCCTCCGTCCTGAGCGCGGCAGGGGTGACGATGCTCGCGGCAGGTTTTCTCATCATCGGCCTGTCGCTCATCCTCTACGGGGCCGGCAATGGCATCTTCTCGATCGCCAAGGGTGCGCTCCCGCTCGCCCTGTTCGGACCTTCCCGCTATGCGCCGATCATGGGGCGGCTTGCCCGGCCCAGTCTCGTCGCCCAAGCTGCCGGCCCAACCGTGGGTGCGATCCTGCTTTCGGTCGGGGGCACCGATCAAACTCTTGTGGCGCTGGCAGCTCTCGCCATCGCCAATCTCGCCCTCGTCGCGCTGTTATGGGGGCCGATCAAAGGAGAAGCGGGAAGCAACGATAAGTTTTGAGAAGCCGTCACGAAGATCCCTGATTTTTGTAGCAGGTCAGGCCAACGTTGAATTTTCAGGGGAATTTCTGTCGCAAATGTCGCGTGCGAAAGTCAAAATTGTGCGACTGATTTTTGCGACACGTCGCGGCCCGGAATCCGGGCCGCAATGGATTACCGCTCTTCCCGCTGCTGTGGTGCTGGACCGATTGTAGCGGGTTCCCCTTCGATGATGCGGATCGGCACGCCCAAAGCAGCCGAAAGGGATGCTTCGCTGCCACCGGCAAGCTCTGTTCCGGGGAGAACCGTAAGAACCACATATCCGGTGCGCTCATCGACATATCCGCCGTAGCCATCGGGAAGAACGCGCGTAATCATCTGGCGGTCATCCAACGCGGCGACCAGTTGATCGACGGTATGGGATGCGCCTGTCAGGACTTCGACACGCACCCGATCTTCGCCCAATTGGTACTGAAGCGTGCCCGCATCCCGGTCTCCCGTTAGCCTGACGACGACATGGAAATCGGGCTCGCGCTCGATGAAGATACCGGCGATACGGTCGCGGAAACGCTCCTGTAGGGCGGCCGAAAGCGGGCCGGTGTCCGGCTCCATCTCATGCGAGGGGATTTCAGGAACATAGTTCTCAGGCAACCCGGCCGGTCTGGCGGACGTGGGCGCCTCCGCGCCTGCCACGGATGCTGCCGCGACAAACACCGTTGCGCCAAAAGCCCCCGCCCATACCCTATTCATTTGTGGTTTTGCCGCGTGCTTCGAAGAGCGCGGCCTTGTCTTCCGCGGGGCTGATGAAACCGTCGCCATCGGTGTCGATCTGGTCGAAGACTTCATCGGTCATGTTCGGATTCCCGGCTTTCGCCTCTTCCCGGCTCAGCTTGCCGTCGCCATCCGTGTCGCCCGCGTCCCATTCGGCCTGCCATGCGGCTTCGTCAAAATCTGCGGGCGGTTCCGTCTGGGCGAAGGCAGGGACGGCGAGACCGATGGCGAACAGGCTGGCAATGGCAAGTCTCAAGGCTGTTCCTCCAAAGTCGAGTGAATATACAGCCATCACCTTAGGATAATTCGCGAAAATCCCAAAGACCGCGACAGTCGCGAAGGCCGCTTCCGGCGGATCCTTGTTACTGCTCAGCCAACCGGGAGCGGGAACTCGTGTCAACGACTAAGGCGGCCAAATTCAACTCTCTGATCCGTCACATCCTCCGACACCTCCTGCCGCAGCTTCGGTCCCTGTGCGAGGCGGCGACCGAGCGCGGTGATGAACGCCTCGTATCGCTCCGCTGATTTGGCCTTCGCGGCCTTTGCCGCCGGCTCAGGCAAGGCCGGTGTGGTGTTGACCCAGAAGCGGATGAAGACCGCCAGGCTTTCGACGGCGATGCCGACGTCTCGTTCAAGCCGGTCCATGCGGCGATCGAGTCGATCGAGGCGCTTGGCGATTATCGCCTCTCGGCGTTCGGCATCGTCGGGAGACAGGAATGAGGCGATGGCCGCCTCGCCGATCATCGACTGCGACCGGTCCCGCCGCGCGGCAAACTCGGTCAGGGCTTTTTCGACATCGGGGTCCAGATAGACGGTGAGTTTTTTCTTCTTCCGGAGATTGGCCATGGCGCTACAGCTCCATGCCGTCGTTCGGGTCCATGGCAACCTGCCGGGCAATGCCCTGCACCTGGCGGATCATGCGCCGATTTTGCATGGCCTCTTCCTCAACTTCATCGGGCGGCGCGATCTCGAATTCGTTCTCGAGGGGCTTTTTCTTCTCCACGGGCTTTACGCGGCTGAGTTCAGGCTGCAATCGGCGTTCGGATTCGGTCGGATCTTCGTCATTGGTTCTCTGGTCGCCGTGATCCGTGGCGCCTTCCGGTCGCGCCGGGATCGGAAGCTTGGTCCAGTCGTCGGGCCGCGTTTCTTCGGGACCTTTCAATTCAGGCGGTGACAGAACGCGCTCGCGAAACCGGGCGTCCTCGTAATAGCGCGCCTTCGTCGCCCGGATCGGGGGGATGCCCGCCACCATGACGATCTCCTCATGTGGGGGAAGCTGCATGATCTCGCCCGGCGTCAGCAACTGGCGCGCGGTTTCCGAGCGCGAGACCATAAGGTGCCCGAGCCAGGGCGACAGGCGATGGCCGGCATAGTTCTTCATCGCCTTCATCTCGGTGGCGGTGCCGAGCGCATCCGACACCCGTTTCGCCGTGCGCTCGTCGTTGGTGGCGAAGCTGACGCGGACATGGCAGTTGTCGAGGATCGAGTTGTTCGGCCCGTAGGCTTTCTCGATCTGGTTCAGCGACTGCGCGATCAGGAATGATTTCAGACCGTAGCCGGCCATGAAAGCCAGCGCGGTCTCGAAGAAATCGAGCCTGCCCAGCGCCGGAAACTCGTCCAGCATCAGAAGGAGCCGATGCCGCCCGGCGTTCGCCTGCAGGTCTTCGGTCAGGCGACGGCCGATCTGATTGAGCAGCAATCGCATCAGCGGCTTGGTGCGGTTGATGTCGGAGGGCGGCACGACGAGGTAAAGCGTGACCGGCTGATCGCCTCCCACAATATCGCTGATGCGCCAGTCGGAGCGGCGTGTGACTTCGGCCACGACCGGATCGCGATACAGGCCGAGAAACGACATCGCCGTCGACAACACGCCGCTGCGCTCGTTCTCGGACTTGTTGCGCAGCTCGCGCGCGGCGCTGGCAACGACCGGGTGCGGCCCCGCTTCGCCCAGATGCGCGGTCTTCATCATGGCGCGCAACGTGGAATCCACCGGGCGCTTCGGATCGGACAGGAATTTGGCCACACCTGCCAGGGTCTTGTCGGGTTCGGCGTAAAGCACATGCAGGATGGCGCCCACCAGCAGCGAATGGCTGGTCTTTTCCCAATGGTTGCGCTTGTCGAGACTGCCTTCCGGATCGACGAGGATGTCGGCGATGTTCTGGACGTCGCGCACCTCCCACTCGCCGCGGCGCACTTCCAGCAGCGGATTGTAGGCCGAGGATTTCGGGTTGGTCGGGTCGAAGAGCAGCACGCGGCCGTGCTGCGAGCGGAAGCCGGAGGTGAGCTGCCAGTTCTCACCCTTGATGTCGTGGACGATGGCCGACCCCGGCCAGGTCAGCAGCGACGGGACGACGAGGCCGACGCCTTTGCCCGAACGTGTCGGGGCAAAGCACAGGACATGCTCCGGCCCGTCATGGCGTAGATAGTCCTTCTCGTAACGGCCGAGAACAACACCATCGGGATCGAGCAGGCCCGCCGCCTTGATCTCTCCTTTCCCGGCCCATCGCGCCGAGCCATAGGTGGCGACGTTTTTCGCCTCGCGCGCCCGCCAGACCGACATGCCGATGGCGACGGCAATGGCGATGAAGCCGCCCGATGCCGCGATGATCCCGCCCTTGGCGAAGATCGGCGGCGCATAGGCTTCGTAGAAATACCACCACCAGAAGATCGCGGGCGGATAATAGATCGGCACGCCGAACATCACGAACCAGGGCGGCCCGAGTTGCGCCTGATAACCGAGGCTCGAGGCGACATACTGGGTCGCGCCCCAGGTGGTGGCGAGGATGATGAGGAAGACGATGGTGATCTGTCCCCAGAGGATCTTGGTCGCGGACATTGCGATGGTCCTTTCTGGTTGAGGCTAAAGGCCGAGGGAGCGCTTGCGCCCGAAGTCCCAATCTACGCCGCCATCATCGCGGGCTACGCCGGAGACGTGACGGCCGATCTGTTTTTCGAGAGAGGGCGACCAGGGCACGAGCTGGAAGCCGAGGCCGTCGTCGATCATGGCGAAGCGGCCGGAGGCGAGCGCGAAACGCTGGCGATAGGAGCCGGCGACATATTCGCCGCTGGCTGCGCGCTCGAAGGACATGCCGGTCTCGGTTGCGAGCTTCTCGCCGAGGTTGTCGAGTTCGCGTTGGCGCAAGGTGCTGAGCAGCCGGCGCGCGAAGACGACGCGACCGCCCTGCCGCTCGGCAAAGCCCTCGCCGATCAGATGTTCAGCGCGTTCGTCCAGAGCCTGACGGACCTCAGCGCCGAAACCGCTGTCCGACAGCGCGATCGGATCGCGGGCGATGGCCTGCCGGTCGAGCCAGGTCGCGCCCGAGGCGCCGACTTGCGCACCAAGATCGAGATCGGCGCGGACGGTGAGCGCGACGCGGCGCTGCCCCTGCGGGTCCTCCCAGGATCGCAACTCGACGATGGAACCGGGCGGACTGTCGCCGGCGGCGTCGAGATGCGGCAGCTTGATGTGATGGGTCCGCCCGTCGGTGCCGTCGACCACGGCATAAGCGGTGCCCTTCAACTCGTCGTCGAGGCCGCGCTCGACCAGGCGGCCGATGACGGGAACGTCAAGGCTTTCGCCGGCGAGGACATAGCTGGCCGAGCCGCGTTCGATGCCGCGTTCGGTCAGGGCACGGTGCATGCGCTTGATGATGTCGCCGCGCTCGCCCAGTTCACGCAGGACCGCTTCGGCTTCGGGCTTGATGAACCATTGCGAGAGGCCGATCTCTTCGGCAAGCCCGCGGATTTCAAGGGTTCGCAGCCGCCCCACCTTCAGAGTATGAAACTCGTCCGGCTGGCGGTCGGGAAGCGGGGCAAGGTCGATGATGCCGGACTTGCCGGCGTCGCGCACAAGCTGCCGGTCGAGCTGCGTCCAGCGTTCCGCCTCGACCTGCCGCTCCAGATTGCGGTGGATCTCCAGATCGGTGCGGGGCCCGAGTTCCTGCGTGACCAGATCCTGCGCACGGGCGCGCATGCCCTCCTTGATGTAGTCGCGGGAAATCACCAGGTCCTGGCCATCGTCGGTGCGGCCGCGCAGGATGATATGGATATGGGGATTGTCGGTGTTCCAGTGATCGACGGCGACCCAATCGAGGCGCGTGCCGAGATCCTTCTCCATCTGCCCCATCAGCTCGCGGGCGTGATCCTTCAGATTGGCCATGTCCACCGCGTCTTCGGGCGAGACGATGAAGCGGAAATGATGCCTGTCGTCCTGGCACTTTTCCGCGAAAGCGCCGACATCCATGTCGTCCCTTTCCGGGCCGAACATCCGCGCCTTTTCCCCGTCGCGGGTCACGCCATCGCGGCGCAGATAATTAAGGTGTGCGCCGAGCGGAGCCGAGCGTGCCGTTTGGCGAACCACGCGGGTCTTGATGACGGCGATGCGCGAGCGTCCGGTGAGAAGCCGGTTGGCCTGGATGCTGGCGCGCTGACCGCGCCCGAAGCGTGAGCGGTTGCCCGAGGTGATCTTGCCGGAGCGCGAGACGCGTCCGCCGGCTTTCTGGGCGGCGGCGAGCGCCTGGGCGACAAAGGGCCTCGCCTGTTGCGCGCGGGTCGAGCGGATACGGCCCGGACGGATGCGGAACTCGTTGTCATCGGACATGGGGCGCCCCCGCACGGTGCAAATCATCAAGGAAAATCAGGAAGAGGAGCGCGCAGCGCACGGTGCGCGCCAGCGCCGCACGGTGCGGGACGCGCCGGAAACCTGAACAAAAACAACCGCCCGCCACAGCCGCACCGTGCGGCCTTTTATCTCGCCATCTTTCGGTCGTGGTGCCTGCCGCCACCCTCTGCGCCCTCCATGACACGCCAGCGCCCGATGGGATGCGAATTGCGGTGCCGCTGCTCATGGCCGGTCCCCACCGGCATCGCGGGCGACGAACAGCCCCTCCGACTGCAAGGCGGTGAGTGCGTCCGGTGCCGCCGGGACGAGCGAAGGGGCATCGTCCGGCGTGCGGTCGGGGGACGCGGGATCGGCAGCGGAAGCGCCGATTTCACGCGCGACGAAGAGCGCCGCCTCGCGCCAGTCGGGCGGCGGAGCGACCGTCGAGCCGCTGCCGGAAGGCCGCTCGCCGAGCAGGATCGGCGTCAAAGCAGCGACATAGGCGCGCGTCTCGGCAGGCAGCGGACGAGCCGTCGCGCGGTATTCATCGTAGCGACCGGGACCGGCATTGTAGGCCGCGAGCATCGCGGCAACATTGCCGTAGCGATCCCACATCTCGCGTAGGTAGGCGGTGCCCGCGAGGATGTTGTCGCGCGGCTCGAAGGGGTCGCGGCCGAGAGCATGGCGGATGCGCAGCTCCGCCCAAGTCGAGGGCATGACCTGCATCAGCCCCATCGCGCCGGCAGACGATATGGCGTGCATATTGCCCGCGCTTTCGACCTGCATCACGGCGATGATCCATGCCGCCGGGATGCCGAACCGCTGCGAAGCCTCTTCGATATGGGCGCCGTGCGGATGCACGGCGACGGCACGACCCATCACGGCGATCTGCGCCAGGCCGGGCAGCGGGGCAATGGCTGTGACGAACAGGCCGGAAAGAAGAAGGAGGAGGATGCGGCGGCGGGCGCCACATCTCCCCGAGGCGGGACGGATGCAGGACGTGACCATGATCACTCCTGCTCGTCGCGCTTCTTTTGGCGGGTCCAGTGCAAGCCCCAGTCGCGGCCGTCTTCGTCCGACTGGAACAGGCGGGCGCGGATCGGCTGCTGGAAAACTGGATCGTCGAGAAGCACGGAGACGAACGGTCCCGCGCGCTCGCCGGAATGTTTCCAGCCTGCGCCGACTTCCGGCCCATACTCATCGCCGAGATGGATGCGATAGGCAGGCGCCTTGTCGGCGTCCGCATTTTCCGACGGCGTGAAGGTCAGCTCGACGTCCAGCGAGAGCGTGCGGAGTCGCCCGGAATAGCCGGACGGGGTGCGGGTAAACTGGCCGATCTGTGCCATGGAAGGCTCCTTTCCTATGCGGTGGAGAAGACGCGGGACGGCTCAACGGCCCCGCTCTGGACGCGCTGTCACCGCATCGGCGCGCGCCAGACAAAGCGGCCCTCGCCGTCTTCGTCGGTGAAAAGCGGGATCGCGTGGCCGATCACCGCCGAGGCGGGGAACGGGCCGAAATAGCGGCCGTCGAGGCTGTCGCCGACGTCCGGGTTCATCAGGAACACTTCGCCCTCGGCGATGACGCGACAGCCCTGCCAGACCGGCAGGTCTCGGCCGAAGCTGTCGTGGTCGCGCGCCTCGCCGAGCGGAACGCCGTCGACGATAATGGCGCGGCCATCGCGGCACAGGCGCTGTCCGGGCAGGCCGAGAACGTGCTTCAGAAGCGGCACGTCGCGTGCGACGTAGCCGCGCTCGACCATAAACGAGGCGAAGGGTTCGGGTGGGATGACGGCGACCAGATCGGGCACCGCGATCCGGTCGTCGGGTGCGACAGTATAGAACCCGATCGGCACGCTGGCCGATGCGTTCCAGACCAGCCTTGGCGCAGTCGGAACGAATCCGGCAAAGGCGATCCCGAGCGTGGCAACCGTCGTCACCATGACATAGCGAAAGCGCGTCATGGGGCGATCTCCCGCCGCCAGAGCCATGCCTGATGACGCTCCGCGGTGTAGGGACGCGGCGCTTCGCCTGCGTTTATCCAGTGGGAGACGTGCCGCCAATGATCGGGATCGACTTGGGCCGGATCGACACCTATGGCCTCGATCCCGTCGACATGGCGAAGGACAGCCTCGACCTTCGGCCAGCCTTCGATCTTCAGCAGGATTTCGCCGCCTGGACGGACGAAGGGCAGCGTCTGATAGGACTGGCCCGGCGCAACCGCGCGCAGGATGTCGAGGCGCGAAATGATCGTGCCGTGGTCGTTCGCCGCCCAGCGGACGAACGCAAACACCGTGCCGGGATGGAAGAATACAACACGCCGGTTGCGATCGAGGATCTGCTCACCAGTCGCATGGCCGAATCTGATCCAGTATTCGGTCTTGCCTTCCACCCAGGTCAGTTCCGCGCGGGTCAGATCGCCGTCATGGGCGTCGATGCCGATCATGGGCGGTCTCCCCCTATGTCGGGAAACTCGCGCGCCAGCAGGTCGCGCAGCATGTCGGCGACGGTGATGCCGCGCTGGAAGGCCGCGATCTTGATGCGGCCGCGCAGCGCCGGCGTGATGTCCACGGTCAGCCGCGCCGAATAGGCGTCGGCGGTATCCGTGCGCTTTGGCGGCGCGTCGCCGGCCTTGATCCAGCTATCGGGATCGGCCGGGCGCGTAGCGAAGCTGCGCTTCTCGGTGCGCGCCGTCATGACGAAATTCCGTCATGGAATGGCAGCACGGTGGCGATGCGCGCCCGCGCGCACTCGGCCATGTCGGGGTCGATCTCGCAGCCGAGATAGCGCCGGCCGGAAAGCCGGCAGGCTTCCCCGACCGCGCCGGAACCGGCGAACCAGTCGCCGACCAGGCCGCCTTCGGGGCAGCTCGTGCGGATCAGGATCTCCAGGAGCGCCGACGGCTTTTCGGTCGGATGGATGGCGCGGCCGTGGCAGTTGCGCAGGTAGATGACCGAGCGCATGAGGCGCGGCCCGCCGTCATGGCTGACATAATGGCCGGCGTCGATCTGGCCGGTATGGGGCGGGCGCTGCTTGCGCCGCACCGTGCGGGCCGTCGCGTCGGGCGTGGTCTGGACGTCGTTGTAGATGTCACGCCAAGCGGTCTCGGCGGGATAGAACTGGACGGCCAGTTCATGCACCCGCTTGAAGCGGTCGGCATGAAAGCCGGTGCCGTTCTGCTTTTCCCAGACGATCTCCTGCGCGATCCGCAAGCCGGCGTCAGTGAAGCGGTCGGCGGTCGCCATGAAGCTGCGCAGCGAGCCGAAGACCCAGAGCGAGCCGGTCGGCCTGAGGGCGGCGCGCGCCAGCACGACCCAGCCCTCGACGCGCCGATCCCAGGCGAGCGAAGTGTCGCCATAGGGCGGATCGGCGATGATCATGTCGTAGGGTGCGTGCCAGGGCATTTCTTCGCGGCAGTCGCCGGTAAGGATCGTCATGCCGATACCCTCCCGATCCCCAGCAGGCCGATCTCGGCGGCCAGGGCGGCAATCTCGCGCGCGGCGGGTGATCGGCGCCCGATCTCGCGGACGAGCCGCCCGGTCTGCGCGGCGTCGGCGAAGACGACGCGCTGGCCGATGGCGCTGGTGAGCACGGGAGGATCGTGGTCCGCCAGCGTCTCGGCGGTCTCGCGGGCGATGACGGTGCGGGCACCGCAGCGGTTGAGCACGAAGCGGGCAACGAGCTGGGGCCGGTAGATGCGCGCCTCCGCCAGGAGGGCGAGCATCTCCGCCGAAGCCCAGCCGTCGAACGGCGATGGCTGCACCGGGATCAGCACGAGATCGGCGGCGAGCAGCGCGGAGCGCATGAGGCCGGCGACGCGCGGTGGCCCGTCGATGACGATGCGATCGACATCGCGGGCGAGTTCGGGCGCTTCGCGATGCAGCGTGTCGCGGGCCAGGCCAACGGTGCCGAAGGCGCGTGGCAGGCCCTCACGCGCGCGTTGTTGCGACCAGTCGAGGGCGGAGCCTTGCGGATCGGCGTCGATCAGGGTGACGCGCTTGCCACCCTGAGCCAGTTCACCGGCAAGATGCAGCGCCAGCGTCGTCTTGCCGACACCGCCCTTCTGGTTGAGGAGCGCGATGATCATTTGCACCCCCCCGGCAGATCGAGAGGCAGGCGGGGTCTTTCTGCAGATTCAGGAGCCTCGGTTGCGCCTCGATCAGATGCCGGTCGAGGCGATGCCGGGGCGTCGGATGCCCTCTTCTTAGCGGCTCTACCAAGGCTTCTGGCGGTGTCGCGGATGAGGTTTTCCACATCGCGCGCGCGCTCTTCAAAGTTAGACTCTTTGTTAGACTCTAAGTTAAGGGCGCGATTTCCTGAATGGGTTCCGGGTGTTAAGCCCGGTTTCGGTTCCTGATAGCACGAGCCTCCGGTTCCCGATAGCACGATAGTCCGGGTTCCTGATAGCACGAGGCCATCCACAGGTTTTCCACAGGGCGCGACCGGCTCGAAGGCCAGCAGCATCCGCCCGCCAACCTCAGCTTCGAGAAACAGCGAATAGCCCGGCAGAGGCTGGCGCCGGATGATGTCGCGCAGCTCGAAGGCGAAGCGCTTGAACGGCGACAGGCTGCCGGATTTCTGGTGAAGGTGACGGAAATCGAACCGCCAGCCATCGCGCTGGCGGCCGCCGTGCTTGCGCACCAGGCGGTAGAGCCAGCGGTCGAGGCCGCCGGTGAGATCGAAATAGGTCCGGTCGATGGTCAGCACGAGCGCATCGTCGAGGACGGCTTGGTAGAACCAGTCCGGCACGATCATCTCGATGCCGTCGGGTCGGCCGTTGCGGTCGGTGCGCTCCTGCCATTCGTTGATCCACGAGAAACGATGACGGCGGCCTTCGGTCGGCTGGCGGATCGAGGTGGAAATCGTGGTCGATTGCAGCCGGTCGAGCGCCGCCTTCAGCCGCTGGTAGTCGCGAAGCGACGTGCCGCGCCCGACATAGGTGAGAATCTCATAGGGCGTGGCGGCCATCAGCCGGGAGGTGCGAAGCCCGGCATCGCGGGCTTCGACGATCTGGCTCGCGGCCCAGATCAGGATGTCGGCGTCCCAGATCGTGGCCATGCCATGATCGGGAACCGCCTCGACCCGGATGGTCACGCTGCCGGCAGCGAAGTCGATGGGCGCGATGCGCTTCGACTTGGCGAGGGAGAAGAAGGGATAGGCCATGAGATCCTGCGCGTCTCGTGGCGCGAAGTCGCCGGGGAGCGCCCGGAACAGGTCGAGCTGCCCGCGCTCAGAAAGGGATCGGCGTCGCACCGTCATGAAGGGAACCGGCTGCGATCAGCGGGCGTAACGACCGGCCTGCGGGCCGGACGGAAGCGACTGACGCTTGGCGGGCAGCACTGAGCCACGCGGATCGGAGGTGGAGGTCACCGCGCCGCGCTCGGTCCAGGCCTCGAGATCGTCGATGGCATAGACCACACGGCCGCCGAGCTTGCGATAGGCAGGCCCGGTTCCGTAGGTGCGGTGCTTTTCGAGGGTCCGGGCCGAGAGGCTGAGAAAGGTCGCGGCCTCCTTGGTCCGTAGAAAACGCGGCGGCAGGACGACGGGTTCATGTGGCATGATCGGGCCTCCGTGGGGTTGCAAGCGGCCGCTGCGGATCAGCGGCGGGCAATGACCACGGTGGCGCAGGAAGAGCGGCGAGTTGCAGGGCGAAGTTGGGGGGTATCGAAATCGCCCACCATCAGGGCAAAGGATCGCGTTATCGTGGGCGGCGATGACGAAGGAGTTTCCGATAACCGCCGGCGACCATGGAACGGGCGTCGCGCAGGAGTGCCTTGATGGCATGACGGGCCGAGGACGCCTGCCATTCGTCCCGCTCAAGCCGGCCGGTGTTCAGAAGAACCCGCGCGATCTCCTGCTGCGTGACGCCGGCCCGATGGCCATCGAAGGCCCGCAGCATCCGTCGGAGGCGTGCGCGTTGCTGGCGTGTCAGGCGCGTATCCGGCGGGATCGCGCGACCATGCAGGGCCGAAAGGAAGCGTTGAATGGCCTCGATCCGGTCGAAACCGGCGAGGCTGAGAGGGACGATGGCGACCGCGATCGCGTCCCCCTTGATGGCACCGTCGAAAATCTGGAGCTTCTGCCCGTTGCCGAGCGGAAAGTGAAACTCCGCACCTGCATTCTCGACCGCGTAGTCGATGCGCCAGTTCTGCGGAGTGACGTCAGCGCTGTCGCCAAGTTCCGAAGGGACCCCGGTCAGCACCACCACACTTGTGTCCTCCGCCGGGAGCCAAAAGACCGGCGCATCGGGTGGCGGGACCAACGGATCGACAGGGAAATCGCAACCCCCATCGCTGCCGGATCCGTTCGGTCAGCGGTTGGGGGTCTCCATGGTCGGCAATTGAGGCTTCAAAATCTGCGTCATAATCGTCATTGCGGCGCAGCCATTCCCAGGCCAGATCGGATGCCGTCAGTTCATCCAGATGGTCGTATTGCGCCGACGAACGCCAAGTCGATGCGTCAGGGGTCATCGCGGCCTCCCGGGTCTACTCAAACGAATTGAGAAGGGTCAGGATTCCCGCACGCGTTGAATTGAGGAAGTCAGGCGATGGTCAACAGGTGATGCGCGGCACGCATCACGCGTCAGGAATTGCGCTGGCTTTCGCGGACCAGCTCGCGGTAGCCGTGTTCGGTCATCCAGTGCGCGCGGGCGAGGTGAGCGTCATGGATGGACCGGCAATGCTCGGGGTCATGTTCGGGATCGAGGCCAAAGAGAACCTGCACAGCTTCGCGCCAATCGGCGCCATCACGCTCGGCATCGAGCAGGCGCATGTAGAGTTTCATATGCTCGCGATCATAGGACGTCAGCGTCTGGCTGGACGGTGGCTTGTCGAGGAAAGTCTGTGTCGGGCGTCCCATCATTCGCTCACGTTTGGGTAACGTATTTGTTAACCATCTTCGGCGGAAGACAGCCATTCCTTTTGACGAGAACCTGACATCACGCTGGCCGCTGTTTCACCGTTTGTCGGTGTTGACCGTATCGTGTTGCAGCAACACGCCCTCGCCCTTATCCGTCGACAAGAAAACGATCCCGGCCGCTTCGAGAGCGCGGCGCACCTGGTCGCGGGTGGACTCGAACACCTCGAGCCCGCTTTGGGATTCGAGGCGTTTGAGTGCGGTCAATGCGACCTGGGCCTTGTCGGCGAGCGTCTCCTGTGTCCATCCCAGTAACGCGCGCGCAGCCCGAGATTGGCGAGCGGTGATCATACATGATCACCTCCCACCGGGATACGCACGCACTCCAGAACTACGGCTATAATAGTCGTTCTCGCTGTGAGCACCAGCCGAAATTCAGGTGCAATTATCAAGGATGGAGAGACGACGCTCCCGTCCATGCCCGTCTGATTCGGTCGCTGGACCTTGCCAGAAGCGGCGGGCGCGATCCGGTGAAGCAGGAGGGAAACCCGGCGGCTTGCGCCGCCGGGCCTCGGGTTCCCGATCAGAACGGAATGTCATCGTCGTCGATGAACTTGCCGTCGTCGTTCTGGGTCTGCTTCGCCCGGCTCAGGAAATCGACCGTCTCGGCGATGATCTCGCAGCCGTAGCGATCGACCCCGGCGGCATCGGTCCATTTCGTGTAGTGGATGCGGCCGCGAACCAGAACCTTCATGCCCTTGTCGCAATGCTGCTGGACCGTCTTGCCGAGGCCGTTGAAGCAGGTGATGCGGTGCCATTCGGTGTCCTGGACCCGATAGCCGTTCTCGTCGCGCAGGACGCGGCCTTCCGAATAGCGGGGGCGCGAGGTGGCCAGGGTGAAGTGGGTGATGCCGGTGCCGCCCTGGGTGGTGCGGGTTTCGGGGGCCTGGCCGATGTTGCCGGCGAGGATGACGATGTTCTGCATTGTAGGTCTCCGTTGCTCCTCGGAGGGACCGTCCCTCCGACGAGACCCGGCCAAGGCCGTCGGAAGACTCCTGCAACTGCCGCCCTTGCTGCAGCTTGCCCCCAAGGCCCCAGGTGGGGCGGGCAGCCGCGTTTGCGCGGCAACACGGCTGGGAGCCGCGGGGGTTGCTGGTGGAAGCCGAACGGACTTAGGGGATCAGTCAGGCGGAGGGATGGTGCTTTCGAAAGCAGATCGGGGACGCACAGCAGAACCATCGTCCTTGCTGGCGACAGCGACCAGGCAGGCCCCCATGCGAACCGAGACCACCGGCATGGCACTCCTTCAACCGTCTTTGCCGGTCACCGTCGTGTCCGCCGCCGGAAGGCCATGTCATCCGCGATGTGATCGGACAGGCTATCGGGTTCTCAGGTCCGGTATGGCGCCGCCCTGCTTCATCGGCCAAAGGCTCGGTCCCTCAGCATCGTGAAGGGACAAGGAAGGTGTTCGCGAAGGCCCCACGAAACGACGTGGACCGATGCAGCGGGGCATCGACCGCACGGGACCACGGTTCGCACCGCAGACCATTTCAAGCGCCGCGAGAAGCAGACCGGGTGCGATGGTGACATGCTGCGACGAACTGCTTTTCCGTCTTGGGCGAAACGACCGGGGCTCGGCGGCGCAAGCTGCCGGCCTTCCTCAGAAGTGGCTGATCGCGTCTGCCGTTTCAGCGCGAGAACACCGACTCGCCGAGGGCGTTCAGATTGACGATGGCCGAGATGCCGATGACGAGACCGCCCATGTCGCCGAACAGGTTGAGAACCAGCCCCGAGTCGATGGCGTTCTTGGTGATGCCATAGACAAGGGCATAGCCGGCGATGACGGCGGGCACGGCGAAGAGAGCGAGCGCAATGAGCCGCAGGGCCGGGTTCTTCGCGAAGCCAAGAGTCACGATCACAAGCGCGATCGAGAGCACGGCGGCGCCGATGGCCATGAGGCCGGACATCACGACCCCGGCGCCCGCGCCCCAGGCATATTGCGCGGCCGTGATGGCTGCCATGACGGGCAAGGCATAGATCGCGAGATTCCAGGCGATCACGCAGGCCGCGATGGTGAGCGAGATGGCGAGCAGGATCAGCGTCATGGAAACCTCCAGAGAACGGTTGGGGATCACGACAGGCTGCCGGGAGATGCGCTCCGCCTGCGACTATGCTGCTTCGCCGGTTCTGCAAGGATGTTCCATCAAAGGCGCGGCCTTGCATCTTGTCAAGTATCGGCGGCCGAAAGCCGCCAGGCGGCGGCGCTTACGCGCCGCCGTCGAACTTCATGACCGGGATGCCGAGCTTGCGGGCCTTGTCGGCGAGATTCTCCTGAATCCCGGTGCCGGGGAAGACGAGGACGCCGACCGGCAGCACGTCCAGCATGGCATCGTTTCGCTTGAACGGCGCCGCCTTGGCGTGCTTGGTCCAGTCGGGCCGGAAGGCGACCTGGGGCACCTTGCGGTGATCTGCCCAACGGGAAGCGATCAGTTCGGCTCCCTTCGGCGACCCGCCGTGCAGCAGCACCATCTCGGGGTGCTTGGCATGGACCTGATCGAGCTTCGCCCAGATCAGGCGGTGATCGTTGAAGTCCGCGCCGCCAGTCACGGCAACCTTCGGGCCGGCGGGCAGCATCACCTCGGTCTCGGCCCGGCGCTTCGCGGCAAGGAAGTCGCGGCTGTCGATCATCGCGGCGGTCAGGTTGCGATGGTTGACCATCGAGCCGCTGCGCGGCCGCCAGGCACTGCCGGTGTGGTGCTCGAAAGCCTCGGCCGCGAGGTCGCGGAAGAGTTCCATGCTGGCGCGCCGTTCGATCAGGGTCTGCCCCTCGGCCGTGAGGCGTTCGAGTTCGACCGACTTGACCTCGCTGCCGTCCTGTTCCCGCTGAAGCCGGCGCTGCGCCTGCTCGTTGTCGTCGAGATCGCGCTCCACCCGGCCGGTGGCGCGGTGGAAGAGATTGACGGTCCCCCAGAGCAGCTCTTCGAGGTCGGGCTCTAAGCGGGTGTCGCCGAGCGTCGCGACGAGGGCGTCGAAGATGTCGGTGACGGCGGCGGCGACGGTGTTGCCCTCGGGCAGCGGCCTCGGATCGGGTTCGTCCTGGAACGGGCGCCAGCCGTAGAGCTGGAGTTCGGTGAGGGTGTGATCGGTCTGGGAGGAGGTGTGGACCGGCTCGTCGCCTGCGGAATAGGTTTCGTTCGTCATCGGGAGCGTCCTTCGTCTGGAGACCGCGCCCATCGCGGCCTTCGCAGGCGTCGAAGCGCACGGGCGGGACGGGTTGGCAGCCCTCGCCCGCTCCGCGAGGGCCTTGATGGCCGGGGGTGGGCTATTTTGACTTTCGCGATGCAAAGGCGGGGTTCGTCCCCGCCGGCGGAAAATAGTCCAAACCCGGCCATTGCCTGCCCGGCCCGTTTGTGCGCCGATCGCCCTCTCCGAAGGCCGTGGGCGCGGGACTCTCCGACGATGGATGCACCTGCCGATGGCGAAAGACTGAAACCGGCAGAGGATGACGCTGGGCCGCGCCTCCGGGACCGATCACGACCTCACCTCTCCATGAACCGGCGGACGTCTTCAGGATGAAGCTGATCCTTCAGACGCGCCCGGAGGGCATCGGCGCCGTGGCGTCGCAGATCATCGTTGAAATCGCCGTTGAGCGGCGTGAGCGACATCGCCTCGATCCCGAGGCTCTCTGCTCTGGCGGCCAGGCCGTCTCTTGCACCGTCCCCGGCCGGGTCGCGATCCCTGACGACATAGAGCCGGCGCAGCGACGGCGGGAACAGGATGGCAGCGAGGTGAGCGGCCGAAAGCGCCGCCAGCATCGGCATGCGGGGCAGAACCTGACGGGGCGACAGCACGGTCTCGATGCCCTCGCCGGCGGCGAGAACCTCAGCGGCGGTTCCGAAGCGGACAGCGTGCCCGAGAAGGACGCCCATCGCCCGCCGCGGTGTTTCGACAGCCGCCTTGCCGGAACCTTCCGGGGCGAGCCAGGTGCGATGCGCGCCGGTCTGCTGGCCCGCAAGATCGGTGACGGCGGCAACGAGTGCCGGCCGGATCTCGGTGGGTGAAGACTCGTCGGGTCTATAGTAGCACCTCGGATGGTAGCGCAGCGCGGTGGTGTCCGAGAGGGAGGTGATCGCCCGCCCGTTGAGGTAGATCGCCGCAAGGGTGCCGTGGATCGGCTGCGCCATGGCGAAGAGGCGGCGCGACGCTTCAGGCGAACCGGGCACGCTGCTGGATGTGCTGCCGGTCGGCGTCCTCGTCTTCTCCGGTTCAGGATGCGGGAGGGCAAGGAAACGGCGCGCTTCCTCGGCCACTTCCTTGAAGTCGACAAGGCCAAGCGCCTCGCGGATGACGTCGAGCAGATCGCCATGCTCCCCGGTGGCCATGTCGGTCCATTTCCCCGCCGCGCCCTTGCCGGAACCCGGGCCGGTCAGGCGCACGAACATCGAGCGGCCAGGAGTGTTCTGCACATCGCCGACCAGCCAATATCGCCCGGCGCGGTGGCCGGACGAGAGATAGTGGCGGCAGACCGCCTCGGCCTCTCGGCCGAGACGGGTCGCCAGTTCGGAGGCGTCGTGACGCGGCATCAGGCTGCCTCCCGTTCACCGATGCGCTCGACCGGCCAGCGGTCGAAGAGCTTGGCCAGCACGGCGGGTCCGCTGGCATCGACTGGCACGAACATGCGCAGCTTCCAGGAGATGATCTCGTGGAAGAGGCCGTATGCCGTGAGACGCTGGCGCATGGTGTCGGTGAAGCCGGAAAGCTCGATGCGGTTCACCCCCATGACGCGGACCCGGCGAAGCTGGAGGCCCTCGGAGAGATCGAGGATCGTCCGGCCTTCCATCAGCGCCGCGAAAGCATCCTTCGGCGTGACCTTCGCGATGCCGGTCGTGGTCGCGTTCGCGGCCCAGGCCGGGGAGACCTTGCGGCCGATGATGCGCTCGCCCGCGTCAGACTGGAGGCGATAGACGCGGGTGGACTCGTTCGGCAGCCGTTTCCAGATCGGCAGCAGCAAGCCCGTCACCATATGCAGGGTGCTGTCTGCGAACTCCGGCACCTCCGCAAGTTCCGCATTCCAGGCCGCAGCGAATGCGTCCCGGTCGGCCTCGACCCAATGGGTCTCGCCCATCATCCTGATGGGGATATTGTGTGCTTCCATCGGCCGGATCAGCCTGACGCGGCGCTCGATCTCGCCATCGTCCAGCATGACGCTGGTGGTGGGGATTTGCACCGCCGCGCGGCCTGAGCGCCCGTTGATCAGGAGCTTCGCGCGCGGATCGTCGAGTTCCGCTAGGGCGGCATCGAGCATGACGGGCCGGTTGCGCTTGCGTTCGGTGATCGTCAGCAGGCTGGTCTCGGCCCCGGTGCGGGGATGGGTGTAGATCACCTGACGGTCGGTGACGGTGAAGCTCTCGGCGCGCAGCGTCTCCAGCCCAGCGTCATAGATGCCGGACGCGATGGCGCCCTCGATCCGCGCGGTCAGAAGCTGCTCGAAAGCGCTGAAGAGAACGCCCTGAAGCTCGACGGTCAGCGCCAGCAGCCGGTTCAAGAAAGTCGTGATGGCGGGCAGCTCGTCCTTGATGCCGTTCGCGTCCATCAGTTTCAACCCGGTGGCGGATTCGAAGCGTTCGAGCGAACATCCCTCGACCTTGCCGCGCACCAGCAGGAGATAGAGCTGGCGCAGCGCGTCGCGGGCGTAGGGACTTTCCAGATTGTCCTCGGGCCGGAACAGGCCCTGGCCGCCGGTCTGGCGCTGGCCGCGCGTGATCGCGCCCAAAGTGTCGAGGCGGCGGGCAATCGTGCTGAGGAAGCGCTTCTCGGCTTTCACATTGGTCGAGATCGGCCGGAACAGCGGCGGCTGCGCCTGATTGGTGCGATGCGTCCGGCCAAGGCCCTGGATGGCGGCGTCCGCCTTCCAGCCGGCTTCGAGCAGGTAATGGACGCGCAGCCGGGTGTTCTTCGCTGACAGTTCGGCGTGATAGCTGCGCCCGGTGCCGCCGGCATCGGAGAACACCAGCACCCGCTTCTGATCGTCCATGAAGGCTTGCGTCTCGGCCAGGTTGGCCGAACCGGCGCGACTTTCCACGACGAGCCGGTCGATGGTAACGCCGCCGCCGCGCTTGCAGACGATACGACGCGAGCGGCCCGTGACCTCCGCCACCGTGTCGGTGCCGAAATGCTGGATGATCTGGTCGAGCGCGCCGGGAACCGGCGGCAAGCTGGCGAGGTTGGCGATCATCTCGTCGCGCCGGGCCGCGGCCTCGCGGCTCTCGACCAGCTGGCCATCACGATAGACCGGGCGCGACGACAGGTTGCCCTCCGAATCCGTGAACGGCTCATAAAGCTGCACCGGGAAGGAATGAGCGAGGTAGTCTAGGACATACTCGCGCGGCGACAGGTCCATTTTCAGATCGCCCCATTCCTCGGTGGGGATCTCTGCCAGCCGCCGTTCCATCAGCGCCTCGCCGGTCGAGACGATCTGGATGACGGAAGAATGTCCCGCTTCCAGATCGGCCGTGATGGACCGGATCAGCGTCGGGGTTTTCATCGACGTCAACAGGTGCCCGAAGAACCTCTGCTTGGCGCTCTCAAAGGCCGAGCGGGCGGCGGACTTGGCCTGCCGGTTCAGCGTGCCGGACCCGCCCTCGCCGCCGGTGATGTTGGCGGCCTGCATCGCCGCATCGAGATTGTTATGGATGATGGCGAAGGCATCGGCATAGCTGTCGTAGATGCGGACCTGTTCAGGGGTCAGTTCGTGGTCGAGCAACTCGTATTCCACGCCTTTGAAGGACAGCGAGCGGGCGGTGTAGAGGCCAAGCGCCCGCAGGTCGCGCGCCAGCACCTCCATCGCCGCGACGCCGCCGGCCTCGATCGCCTCGACGAACTCCGCCCTGGTCGAGAATGGGAAATCCTCGCCGCCCCAGAGACCGAGCCGCTGCGCATAGGCGAGATTGTGGACGGTGGTGGCGCCGGTGGCCGAGACATAGACCACGCGGGCCTGCGGCAGGGCGTGCTGGAGGCGCAGCCCGGCACGGCCCTGCTGGCTGGCGGCGACATCGCCGCGTTCTCCCTTGCCTCCTGCGGCATTGGCCATTGCGTGCGCCTCGTCGAAAATCACCACTCCATCGAAGTCGGAACCCAACCATTCGACGATCTGCCTGACCCTGGAAATCCTTTCTCCGCGGTCGTCGGAGCGCAGCGTGGCATAGGTTAGAAATAGGATGCCTTCGTTCAGGGTGATCTTTGCGCCTTGCGGGAATCGCGACAGCGGCGTGACCAGCAGCCGCTCCATGCCAAGCGCCGACCAGTCGCGCTGCGCATCCTCCAGCAGCTTGTCGGACTTCGAGATCCAGACCGCCTTGCGCCGCCCCTGCATCCAGTTGTCGAGGATGATCGCTGCGGATTCCCGGCCCTTGCCGACGCCGGTGCCATCGCCGACCATGAACCCTTGGCGGAAGCGGACGGCGCCCTTGGCGTCCTCCGGCGTGGCAGCAAGATTGTCGAGCGTGTCGTCCACCGTCCAAGCCCCGGCGAGGAATCCCATATGGGCCTCGCCGGCATAGATCACCGTCTCCAACTGCGCCTCGGACAGCCTGCCGAGAATGTCTTTGGGCAGCACCGGACGATAGCTCGGCTTCGGCGGCGCGATGCTCGCCATCGAGGCCGACTGCACGAGCTGGGTCGGATGCGCCTGCGCCCCGGCGATGCGGATGGTCTGAAGACCGTATTCCTCGTAGATCGCGTCGGAGAGGCGGCCGCCCTCGGCCGGTTCCCAATCCACGATCTCGTAGGCGACCGGCACGGCCTCCGGTTCCGCAAGGGGCGCGTCGGGCGCGGATCGCGCGGCGCGGTTGACATAGCCGCGCACGGTGCGCGGCGCGGTCGGTCGTGCCACCGGCACGGCCAGGCCGGGATCGACGGGAAGCCTGGCCGGAAGCTGCTCCGCCAGCCAGCCCATCAGGGTGGCAACATCCGACGCCACACCGGGCGCTGCCGGGAACACCGCCGGGTCTTCGGCGGGCAGCTTGTCGATGACGGTCAGCCGCGTGTCGATGGTGGTGCCGTGCTTGGCATAGACCGATCCATCGATGACGGCCGAGAAGACCACGCGGCCGCGCTCCTGCAGCCGTTTCCAGTTAGCCGTCCAGGCCGGATTGTCGGGGGCGAAGCTCGCGCCGGTGATGGTGACGAGCCGCCCGCCGGGCGCAAGGCGCGCCAGCGTCGAGGCGACATGGCGGAAGGCGGCATCAGCCACGCGGCCCTCGACATGGGCCATGACCGAGAACGGCGGGTTCATCAGCACCACTGTCGGGATCAGGCCGGGATCGAGATGATCGTCGATCTGGGCGGCGTCGAAGCGGGTGACGGACAGGGCCGGAAAGAGGGAGGAAAGCAGGCCGGCGCGGACCTCGGCCAGTTCGTTGACGAGCAGCGCACCGCCGGCGATCTCGGCCAGGATGGCGAGGAGCCCGGTGCCGGCCGAGGGCTCCAGCACGCGGTCGGCGTGCGTGATCGCCGCCGCCGTCACCGCAGCGAAGCCGAGAGGGATCGGGGTGGAGAACTGCTGGAAGGTCTGCGCTTCCTCGGAACGCCGGGTGTGGGTCGGCAGGAGCCCGGCAATTTTCGTAAGCTGCGGCAGGATTGCCGACGGAGACCCGGCTTTGCGGAAAAGTGCATTGCCGTATTTGCGCAGGAAGAGGACGGTCGCCGCCTCGCAGGCATCATAGGCGGTCTTCCAGTCCCAAGCGCCGGTGGCATCGGACGTGCCGAAGGCGGCCTCCATGGCGCCGCGCAGCGTGGCGGCGTCGACACGCTGACCGCGTTCCAGATGCGGCAGCAGCAGACCGGCAGCGGTGAAAACGCAGGCCGCGGTCTCAGCGTCATGGTCGAACGGAAGCGGCGCGGTGGCGGATGCCGCCGCGGATGCGGAAATCATGTTCATCGGGGATTCCTCGGGAGAGCAAGTCAGGATCAAGCCGGGCAGCGCTCTCTCTCGACCGCACCGGCTCAAACCCCTTCCGGCCCATCTCTCGCTCTGAAGCCGTGGCGAAAGCAGGCATGAAACAAGCGCCCGACCGTCAGGCTGGGCGCTTGTGGGTTTCAGTCGATGGCCTGGAAAATCGCCGCCGCCTCCGCGTGATCGGCGGCATGCTCGTAGAGGCGACCATAGCCCTCGGCGAGTTCGTCGTCATCGTAGCGGAAGGAAAGATGCGAGAAGGCGAAGAGCGTGGCGATGATCCCGGCGGCATCGCTTGAGACCTCGCCCTCGAAGCCGTTGCCTTCGCAGAACAGGCGGCAACGGGGCTTTGAGGTCGGCGCGAGATAGAGCGGCTGGCCGGCGCGTTCGTAGAAATCCCAGAGCCCGCCGCCGTAATCGCCGGGGCTGAGTATCTCCATGAAGCGAAAGACGGTATGCTCGCCGATGATGAGCAGGCGCCGGCCAAAAAGGCGCGGCAGGAAGTCCATGCGGCGCTCGTCGGGGACGCGGATTGCGGATTGGGAAGCAAGTTCGGGCAAAGCCATGATCGGTCTCCGAGAGGGAAAGGGGCACCTGCCGGACGACCCTCTCTCAACCCGTCCGGGGGCACCTGTTCCCGGCCGTCCTTTCGCTCTGGGGGCTTGAAGTGGACCATTATCTGGACCATCTTGTGCAGAATAGCGGAGAACATCTGGAGTGATATGCGATGAGGGTTTCTGTCACCGAGGCGAAGGGGCAGCTCACCGAACTGGTGAAGCGGGCCGAAGCCGGCGACGAGGTGATCCTGACGCGGCGGGGCCACGAGGTCGCCCGCCTCGTGCCGGTTGCCGTGGTGGCGACCCCGAAAGGCCGGCGCGCGCTGATGGAGCGGGTCCGGGCCACGGCGCGGGGCAAGGCATTGCCCGGCGCGGCTGCCGCGCGCAGCCAGGATTTCCTCTACGGGGATGACGGGATGCCGGCATGATCGCCGTCGATACCTCGGCGCTGATGGCCATCGTGCTGGACGAGCCGCAGGCCGAGACCTGCATGGTGGCGATCGAGGCGGCAGACGGCCTGCTGATCTCGGCCGGAACAGTGGCCGAGGCGCTGATCGTCGCCGGGCGGCGCAATGTCGGTGAAGAGATCGCCGCCCTGGTCGAGGGCCTTGGGTTCGAGGTGGTCTCCGTCACTGAAGCCTCGGCACGCAGGATCGCCGAAGCCTATGCCCGCTGGGGCAAGGGCGTTCATCCCGCCGGACTCAACTACGGGGATTGCTTCGCCTATGAGGTCGCCAGCGAACGCGGCTGCCCGTTGCTCTTCGTCGGCGACGACTTCTCACGGACGGACCTGCTGTCGGTTCTGTGAGGCAGCGCAGAAGGGTTTCAGCCGAAGCGCTTTCCATCAACTGTGAAGCTGTATTCGTTGGCAACGATGGCCTCATCGACCGCCTCATCCGAAGTCAGGTAGTCGTATTCGCGCTCAAGCTGGCGATAAAGCCAACGGGCGAGATCGCGCAATGCCTCCATGACGGTCTCCTCGGCATCGGCGGTCATGTCCTGCCAGGTCGGGCTGTCGCGGGTGACCGAGATCGCCATGCAGTATTCGTGATAGTATCGCCCCCGATGGGTCGCCTCGGCGGTCAACTGGTAGAAGTTGCGGCGTTGCGCCTGGTGCAGGGCATCCGCGATGCGGTGCAGCTCCACATCCTTCGGCGCATAGGTACGGATTTCCGCCGCCGTGCCTTTGCGATAGGAATAGTGGCCTTCGAACGCGGCGCCATCGCCCTGCGACCAGAAGCCCGTAAACCAGATGCAAGGCTCTTGTCGCACGCCGCCGCCCATGAGGCGGACGGTGCGGGTCTTGATGCGGATGCCGAGGATGTCCGCGATCCGCCGGAAATCCTCATAGACGGCATCGTACCAATCGTAGTCGAAGCCGCCCTCGCGATACCAGGCGCGGGCATTGTCTTTCGCGGCTTCGGAAAGCTCGTCGAGCCGATAGACCGTGGTTTCGATGACGTCAGGCATTGGGGTCGCCCCCGTCCAGAACGGTGGAAAGCCAACCGTCGGTGTAGATCCAGTCCACCGTCTCGCCGGTGGCGAGGTCGAGGACATGCGCGCCGCCCCCGAACCCGTCGATTCTCGGACGTGAGCAGGTATTGGCGTATTGCATCCCCCATAGCCCGGTCAGGCCGAACGCGGCGGCACAGCGTTTGACGAACTGGATGACATGCTCGGGATCGCCGGTGCCGTCATCGCGCATCCAGAGCTGGGTGCCGCCATGTTCGGGCTGGATCGAAAGCATGAAGCCGTCCGAGGGCGGATCTTCGGCGGCGTTTTCGCGCGCCAGCGCGTTGTAGAGATCAAGCGCGCGGGCGGCGTTCTCGGGGCTGCCCACGTCGAGCAGGCAGGAGAAATGGGTGAAGTAGTCGGCCATGTCAGGCTCCTGAAACGAGAAGGCCCGGCGCGGGGCCGGGCCTAGTGGATGGAAAGGGGCGACAGGTCAGGCAGCTTGTGGCAGCCGCAGCAGATCGGCAGTCGTCTCGCGCCAGAAGGGATCGACCAGCCGCGCCTCGAGCAGGCTGGCGCGGTGGCGGAGATCACGAGCCGATACCGCATCGCCGCGCCCGGATGCCGTGAAGGCCATGCCCCGCAGACGGCTGGCCTCCGTGACGGTGCGGCGAGCCTCGGCGTCGGAGGCGACCGGATGCTGCCAGAGCACGATCCCGGCCCGGACCTCACCGGCAAGGACAAGGCCCAGTTCGTTGTCCTGAATGACCATGACGCGGGGGCGAAAGCGCAGCGCATCGCCCTGTCCAACGCGGAAATCACCGCGCGCAACGCGCTGGCTGGCGATGATCAGCGCCTCTTCGGGGGATTGGCACTGGCCGATGACGAGCGTGCGGTCGAAGCCGCCGACGTCATCGCTTTCGTCATCGCTGGCGATACCGATGCAGGAGATGCGCAGCGGCAGCTTCTGGGCATGACGCAGCCGGGGCAGGATCTGTCGCGCGACAATTTCGCCGATCGAGGCGAAAGTGGTGTGGTGGGAAAGGCTCATGGGGAATGCTCCGCGACGGACGGCGGAAGCCCCTCTCCCGCCTCACAATCCGTCACGGCCAACCGGCCCGCACTCTTACTCTCCCGTCCCGACGGTGGATCGTCCCGCACCTCGGCGGGACGATCCGGCGATCAGCACCAGGGCTCACGCCGCCCGGCCCAGGTTCTCGCCAGCCCTTCATCGACGAGAATATCGCCGACATCGCGGCCTTCGACGCGTATCGCCGCCAGGGTCCGGCCATAGCGGTCGGTCCCCTGACGCAGGATTTCGACCCGCCGACCTTGCAGGATTTCCGCCAGCCTGATCTTCGCTTGCCGGGCAAGGTCGGTTTCATGGATGCAGCGGCCCTCCATTTCGGGAGCGTCGATGTTGAATATCCGAACAGCTTCGGACTGCTGTCCCATACCCAGCCGGATCGAGTCACCGTCCCAGACGCGGATTTCCGCCGGTTCGCAGGAAGCCGTGCAGAGCAGGACGGAGATGACGATATGGCTGAGCATGGCAAGAGGCTTTCATAAGGGGGAGGCTGACGCGACTGCTCAGACTTCTTCCTGAAGTCGGCCATTGACGCAATGCGGATCGACCTCCGCCTCGATCCGCTGCGTCCGCCCCATCCAAGGCGCCGGGTGGATTGCCCGCGCCCAATCGGCGAAGGACGGGATACGGCCCAGATCCTCGCGGACATGCTGCTCCCCGACCCATCGGGCCGGGATCACCCTGCCGGTGGACAGGGTGATCGTCGCCCCGAAAATGGTCTCGGCCATGAAGATGCCCTCGGCATGGTGGCGAAGCGCGCGATGACGAAAATCGGCCAGGATCTCCTTGCTGGCATCGAACCAGCTATGGATGGGCAAGTAATCCTCGACCGTGCCGCCCCATTTCTTCACCGACGAGAGCGCATGATGATAGGGATGTGCCATTTCCGCCCCCTCAGAACTCGTGACTGTAGAATTCGGTGGCGGTGTAGCGCTCGTTGTAGTCGAGCGTGATGGTGCGCGCCGCCACATCGAAGCTGAACTCGCCATAGGCGCCATCATTGTTCTCCCAGCCGCCATGGGTTTCCGAGAGGAAGTCATAGGCGAGCTGTTCGATGGCCGCCTCAACGCCCATTGAGATTGCGGTCACCTTGTCGGTTCCCCATGCCACCGTGGCAATGGTGATCTCGCCCTGCGGCAGGTCCACGGTCCGGTCGTCCGATTGCGCGGTGATGTCCTCGATCTGGCCGCTGTCGCCAGAACCGTCGAAGGTGACGGTCACGAGAGTGATGCCTGCGGCGGCCAGCGCATCGAACAGCGCCGTCTTGTTGTCGGGACGGACCGCTTCAGCGCGACGGTTGCGCTCATCGCGCTCGGCGAAGAAGCGCGCGACGCTGGCGGCCATGTCGAATTCCGGCGTGGCTGGTTTGTCGGTATCGGTCATTGGATGATCCTCCAGGAGAGCGGGATGATATGGCCCGGCGGCGCTCTCCTCTCCTTCCGCCAGGCTCGCCCCGATCCCGGCCCAACTCTCCCTTTCCAGAGCCGAGGCGAGGCCTCGGCACCGCCGCTGGCGATGCGCAGCCTGCGCATGGCACAAGGCCCGGCTGCGCCTGACGCGGGCCGGGCCGTCGGGCGGAGGCGCTTTCGCGCCTCAGCCGAAGGGATCGAGTTCGAGCTTCACCATCTCTTCGTCGCCGTCGAACTCGTCGGCGGGCATGGCGCCGTGGGTGCCGTCCCCGGCCTGGAACACGACGATCACGACCATCAGCGTGGTGGCGAGGCTGGCGGCGAAAGCGGTGGCATCTGCGTAGGACATGGGTTCCGGCTCCTGTCTTTGGAGGCGGGGGACCATCCCCCGCGCGACAGGCGCCCGAAGTGTCTGACCGGATCTGCAATCACCCTCGGGCGTTCGGATTCTTTCCGAATCCCCGAGGGCGGCACGCGCGCGTAAGCCGACCCCACCGGGGTTGAATGCAAAGAGACGGTCGGACCAAGGTTAGCGAATGGAAGCGGGGGATGGTGCTTTGCGTCGAGCCGGTGCCGGAAACCCGTCGCAGATGCTTTGCTGCGCCAGCCTCGTTGCCGGCGGATATTCAGGGTGTGTTTCAGGCCGGGGACGGAACCCGTTGCCCCCACAACACCAAGGAGTTGGCGCAATGGTGAAGCTCGAACTCGATCCATCGCTGCTTGTGCAGCGATACCCGATAGCCCCGTGTGCAAGGTTCGGCTTTCAGGGCCGGTCAGTCCCAGAACCCATCGGCGATTTCGCGGGCGATCATGGCGCGGGCCTTCATCATCACATCGTCGCCGGAGGTGTCGATATGACCGAAAAAGCGCGTCCGGGCGCCATGGGCCGTCCAGTCGGCATAGCGGCAGTATTCGCGGGCATCGAGCCGGAAGGCGCGCATGTCCTCGGCCCAATGCGGTTTCGGTTCCACGATGACGGTGACGCCGTTGCGGGTTTCCTCCCAGGGAAGCGAGCGCTCCGATGGCGGATTGCGGCGGTCATCGGCGAAGATTTCATCGACCGTCATCATGATGCGCCCCCATCTTCGGCCTTCTCGACAAAGCCGGCAGGATCGTCGGGATCCGGCGGCAGATAGGCGTCATAGGGGTTGCCGCTTGCGAGATGGCCGAACGGCGTGAAGACGTAATCACCCCCGTCGCGGCCGACCGCGCACAGGACATAGCGTGTCTCACGGGTCGCGGCGTCGAGGCATTCCATAAGGGCGAGATTGCCGTCATCGGCAGCACGAAGCAGAGTGTCGAAGTTCGTTCGAACGGGATCGGGAATGGCCATTGTGTTCTCCTGAAACGAAGAAGGCCCGCCGTCACGGGACAAGCGGGCCGGATGAACGGGATCGGCGATGGTCACGCGGCAGCTCGACCCTCGACGGCATCGGCGCCTGCCTCGTCGGCGGTGATCTCCTCGAGGCGCGCGCGGCTGTAGCCGTTCCTGGCTAGCCAGAGTTCGGCCGCCTCGTGGTTCTCCGCGAGGTGCAGCAATTCGACGTTCTCTCCGACATCCTGCACAACACGGACCTGACCGATCTTCGGGCGTTCGACAACCCGGAAGCTCAGATCGCTGTCGATGCCGTAGCTGCGCATGATGGTGATGAGGATGATGCCGCCTTCGCCGAAATCACCCTCATGCAGGGTGAAGGACGGCGGCGTCGTGTAGGTCGGGCGCTCGCGGCCCGGTTCCTTGCGCACGAGGCGACCGGCCCCGTTGCGGGATTTCCACGCGGCGAGCTTCTTGGTGAAACGTGCGGGCGGTTTCGGCTGGCCGTCGCTATAGGCCACGAGCGAGCCGAGAGGCGCAATGTCGAAAATGAGGGAAGCGGACATGATCTTGCTCCTGAAACGAAAGCGGCCCGGCGAGATGCCGGGCCTTCAGATGGAAGGGATGGAATGCGGGGCGGCGGAGGCCGCCCCGCTGCTGCGCGTCACTCGGCGGCGACGAGGGCCTCTGGATCGTCGGCGGCCTCGGCCGTGTCCTCATGGCCACCGGCGAGGAAGTCGGGCAGCGCCACGCTGTCCTCGTCCTGATCGGTCGCGCCATCCACGGCCTGCGCCTCGATGGCGGGGCGCAGCGGCTCCGGCAGCCAGCCGGTATCGGCCAGGAGCCGTTCGGCCTCCTTCGCCATATCGCCCTTCTTGAGATGCGCGATGAGATCGGCCGCGCGATCGCCGGCGCCCTCGCGCACCGCCTCGATGATGCGGGTCTTGGTCACGCGACCCAGGTAGTTCTCGACCGTGGGCCTCCAGCCCGCTTCGACGAGATCGAGGCCGGTGGCCTGTGCCAGCCGTTCGGCCTCGGCCATGCGGCGGTCGAGACCGTGCTGCGAGATGCCATTCCCCGAATAGGGGTTGGGCCGCTCGTAAAGCGCGTTGACCCCGAAACTGACGCAATGGGCGAGCAGCGCCAGGCGGCTGGCATCGTCGAGACCGTCGATCCAGTCCCAGAGCCGGTCGTCATCGCCAGCGGGGATGTCGCCCCGCCAGGCGTCCGCGCGCTCGTCGATCATCTTCGCGGCGGCGCTGTCAGCGAGCCCGGTCGCATCCGTGGGAAGATAGATGTGACGCACGGCGGCATAGAGGCTGGTTCCCGAGGTGGCGGTGCGCTCGAAAGTATCGAGAACCAGCTTGTGCAGCAGCGCCGTCATGGCGACGCGCGGATTCTCGGCAAGCGCATTGCGCAACGCCAGCGTCCGCCAGGCGGTCAGGTCGGTCACCAGCCGCTCGGGCAGCGGCTTGACGGCATCGTCCTCCTCTTCATCGCCGTCCGGGACCGGCTCGCCGCCGACGGTGATAACCGCGCGCTGCACCGCATCGGGATCGGACGGGTCGGCACCTTCGCCCGCATCCTCACCATCGACGCTCTCGGGTTGTTCGTCCTCGGGGCGGACATAACCGGGACTGACGATCAACTCGCCATCGCGGTCGATGCTGACGAAAACACCGGCACGGGCGATGTCTTCCGGCGCGAAGGTGACGGGCCGGTTCTCGAAGCCTTCCAACTCGGCTTCGATCTCCCCGAGCCGCTGGTCGATCTCATCGGGCAGGTCGTCGGCTTCTGCATACTGCGCTTCGAGTTCGTCATACTCGTCGCGCAGCGCCTCGCGGGCGGTGCGCTCCTCGTCGGTCAGCTCCTGGGTCACACCGACCAGCCTGCGCAGGCCGTTGGCGTAGCCGTAGGGAAGTTCGACTGCCGCGTCGATCCACTTCCAGCCCTGTCCGGCGATCTCGTCGGCGACAGTGCGCAGCTTCTCGTCAACCAGGCGGTCGAGCAGCGTGACGTCCTGCAACCAACCGCCGTTCTCGTCGGAGAAGAGATCGCGCAGCACCGGGCCGCCCGCCGCCTCATAGGCGTCGATGCCGATGAAGCGGGCGCGCTTGTCGGCAGCCGGAACCGTGGTCTCGGTCAGCAGGCTGCGGATGTGCCAGGGCTCTTTCTGCCACGACGTGCTGATCCGCTCCCAGACCTGCTGCTGGCGCTCGTGGTCGGGATTGACGGTGAAGGCTTCCAGCATCGCCAGCGTCATCTCATTCCGCGCATAGGCGTCGTGCAGCGCCGGCGCGACCGTCGCGAGACGAAGGCGCTGCATGATGTAGCGCGGCGTGGTCCGCCAGGCGTCGGCGATCTCCTCCTTCGACATGCCCATGTCGAACATCCGCTTGAACGCCTTGAACTGGTCGAGCGGATGCAGGGCGAGGCGCAGCAGGTTCTCGGCCAGCGAGTCGTCGACTGCCGAGGTCTTGGCATCGGCCTTCTTGACGATGCAGGGGACGAGGCCATCGGCCGGGAAGCGACCGGCTTCGACGAGGCGCGCGATGGACCTGTAGCGGCGGCCGCCGGCCGGGGTCTCGAAATCGCCGGTCTCAACGCCGTCCGCGTCGAGGATGGCGCGAACGTTGAGGCCCTGCACGAGATCCTCGCGCCGGTCGATGTCATGGGTAAGTTCGTCCAGACCCGCCTCGACGTCAGCCTCGCGAACATTGCTGTCCGACAGCCTGATCCGGTTGAACGGAATGTCGCGCGCCCGTGAAAAGACGATCATCGGGGCGACGGGCTTCTTCCTGGCAGCTTTGGCCATGGTGATTTCTCCGCGACGGGCGGCCGGGAGCCACTCTCTCGACCTCCAACCCGTCACGAAGCGAAGCGCCGCCCTCTTCCTCTGAAGAGTGCGACGCCAGGCCACAAAGCCGGCAACCGGAAATCAGGATTCCCGGCTTTCCGTATCTGTGGATGTGCGGGTGAATGCCGCACCGGCGCGGTAGAGGGCTCGTTCCGCCGCCTGGATGCTGCCGGTTTCCCACGCAGCCTCCGCCCAGACCGAGATCGGGAAATCCCCGGTGAAGAGCAGATCCCGCTCGATCCCCATGCCGAAGGGCAACCGGACCCCACGCAGCTCTTCCAGGCTCCACGAGCCGAGTTCGGGGTAGCCGATATCGGCCAGGCCGAACATGATGTCGCCGCCCTGATCCAGCTCGGTGGCGAGCCAGACGCCCGCGCCGAAGGGATTGAAGAATTTGACGACGGGGACGTGATCGGCGCCGCGCTGCCGGCCATTGGCGAGGAGCTGCGCACGCTGGGTACGGGTCAGGAGGATCATGCCGCCACCCTCCGCTCGGTCGAGGCCGCAACCGATTCAGCGCCGTCCTCGTCGGGCAGATGCGACAGCAGCCAGTCGGCCGCCTTGCTCGCCTGCGAAGCGGCGCGGACGATGGCGCGGTTATCCTCGCGCAGCACCTCCAGCCAGGAGCCGATGTAGTCGGCGTGGCGCACGGTCGGCACGATGCCGAGCGAGGCGCAGCAGAAGGCCGCGTTCATCTCGGCGACTTATCTGAACAGTCAAGCTGTCTCAGCGGACTTTCATCAGCCGAAACCAGCCGATCTGGCGGCGTTGCGCGGTTTTAGAACGGGTGAGACACTCGGGAGTATCTGGAGGGCTGCTCTTCGCATTGCGGTTCGTGGTTTTTACGACTGCTCAGCGAACCGAATGCGACTGGTGAAGGGATTTCTTTCGTGCAGACTGCTCCGCGGCCGTACCGGTCGACCACCTCACTTACGCTCAAAGCATCTCGCCGATATCTGACGCGCCGCTGGGATATGCGAACATGGTGGTCTTCAACTGCTCTGCCGTCAGCCCTTGCCTGATCGCCAGTGCAAAGATGTTGATCACTTCGTCAGCGTGCGGACCGACAAGATGGGCGCCGAGGATGCGGTCAGTGTCCGCGTCGACCAACGTTTTGAAGCCATACACCGTCTCGGCCTGCTGGCGTGCGGTGAACCAGCCGTCCACGCGCTCGGTCTTTACGCGAACGTTCAGGCCTTTCTCACGCGCCTTGGCTTCGCTCATGCCGACGGCTGCGATCGGCGGGATGGTGAAGGCGACACTCGGAACGCCTGTGTATTCAGGCCTGACCGTGTTGCCGTTGAGCAGGTTCGCCGAGACTACCTTCGCGTCATGGCTTGATACCGGAGTGAGCGGCGGTCCTAGGCCGGCGGCATCACCTGCTGCGTAGACCGCGGGGTTGGAGACGCTTTGCAAAAATCCGTTCAACGCCAGCCGCCCGTTATGGTGCTTTACGCTCCCGGCATCGAGATCGAGCGTCGCGAGCGCCGGCGCCCGACCCGCGGCATGGACGACCAGATGTGCGTCCATATCGAGTTCGCCGTCAGGACAGTCCGCCCGGACGCGATAGCCGTCTGATACCTTCTCAATGGCGGTCACCCCTGCCTGTGTGCGGACATTGATGCCGCGCTCGCTGAACTTGTCCATCAGCCAGCCGACGAGATCGGGGTCGAATTGCTTGAGCATTCGCTTCCCGTGCTGAAGAATTGTGACCTGTGCTCCGGCGCGCGCCGCGATGTGCGAAAACTCGGCCGCGATATAACCGCCGCCGACAAGGACGATGCGTTCAGGCAGGCTCTCCAGTTCCAGGAAGCCTTCATTGGTGATCAGGTGCTGCTCGCCCGGAATGCCGAGCGGCACGGCCTCGGCGCCGGCGGCGATCACGATACGGTCCGCCTCGATCCTCTCTCCTCCGAACTCGAGCGCATTCGGGCCGATAAAGCGAACGTGACCGTGGAAGGCGTGAATCCCTTTGTCGGCAAAGGCTTTCTCACGCTTCTGCGGTACCGGATCGGTGAAGCTGCGCTTGAAGGCCATCAGTCCCGTCCAATCGAGCGTCGCGTCCCCTTCGATTCCACGTCCGCTCATGCGCCAGGCGTGATCAGCCGCCTCGGCGCCGCCGACCATCATCTTCTTCGGATCGCAACCGCGCAAGGCGCAGGTGCCCCCGAAGGGCCGGAAGTCCGCGACGGCGACGCTCCAGCCAGCCGCACGAACCCTGTGTGCTGTTACGATCGCAGCCGTTCCCGTGCCGATGATCGCAAGGTCATATCTCTTCGCCACTAGATCTCCTCCAACATTGTCACGTTCGACATCCGAGCCTTCACGGCTCAGCCGGCGCAGCATGAGAGCTTCGCCACGTCCTTGTCGAAGGCAAGAGCCGCGAGCTTCAGGCCCTCAACGGTGGTGAGATACGGAAAGAGCGTATCCGCGAGGTCGTCGACGGTGAGGCCGTGCCGGATTGCCAGGGCCGCCGTCTGGATGCTGTCGGCTCCCTCCGGTGCGAGGATATGCGCCCCGAGCAGCCGGCCGCTGCCAGCGTCGGCGACGAGCTTGATGAGCCCGCGTGTGTCTCGGGCGGCAATCGCGCGCGGCACCTGGTCGAGACCGATCGTGGAGACACGGACGGCGTGGCCGGCGGTCCGCGCAGCCGCCTCTGTCAGCCCGACGCTCGCCACCTGCGGATCGGTGAAGACGATGGCCGGCATGGCACTGTTGTCGTAGCGCAGGCTGTCGCCGTTGAGGGCGTTCTTCGCCGCGAGCTTGGCACCGTAGGCGGCCATGTAGACGAACTGATCGTGACCGGTGACGTCGCCGGCAGCGTACACGCCCGATCTTGTCGTGCGCATGCGGTCATCGACGAAGATGCCGCCCTTCGGCGAGAGAGCGATCCCATGCTCGGCGAGCCCGAGACCTTCGATATTGGGCGCGCGGCCCGTCGCCACGAGCACCTGATCGGCGTCGATCGTGACGTCCTTGCCGTCGCGATGGACAGTGAGTGCAACACCGTCCGCGGTCTTGCGGATCGTCCGGTACGTGATGCCGGAAATCACCGCGATGCTCTCGTCCATGAAATACCCCGTCAGCGCCGTGCCGATTTCGGGTTCGGCCTCCGGAAGGAGACGCGAGCGGCACACCAGCGTCACCTCGACGCCGGCGCGGGCGAACATCTGGGCGAGTTCGGCCCCGATATAGCCGCCGCCGATCACGAGCAGAGATCGGGGCAGCGCCTCGAGATCAAGCGCCGTCGTGCTCGTCAGGTATGGCACGGTCTCGATGCCGGGGATGACAGGGACGGCCGGTCGCGCGCCGGTCGCGATGATGATCTTGCCGGCTGAGACAAACGTGCCGTCCACCTGGACGCCGCCGTCCACGATGCGCGCCGGCCCTTCGCGATAGGCGATGCCGTTGTAAGCCGGGAGCAGGTCGGCGTACTTGGCCTGACGTAGCTCCGAAACCAGCGCGTCCTTCTGACGGACGGTTCCGCCCCAGTCGGTCAGTTCGGCCTCGGCCGTGATGCCGGCGAAACGTGCCGCGGCTCGGGCATTGTGGAGCGTCTCGGCGGCGCGGATCAGCGTCTTCGACGGCACGCAACCGATATTGACGCAGGTGCCGCCGATGGTGCCGCTGCCGATGAGGGCCACCTGGGCGCCCTGATCGGCTGCCGTGATCGCGGCCGAGAAGCCGGCCGAGCCGGCGCCGATGATGGCAAGGTCGTAGGAACCATTGTTGCGGCCATTCGTGCCAAGGCGCCGATGCGTCACGGGCCTGTCCGGCGATGCCGTATCGCCCGACGATTGAGGCTCACCTTGTGTCTCGGCCGCGTTGTTGCCGTGGCCGGCGATTGTGCCGATTCCGGCAAGGCTGGGCCCGAAGATCGCCCGACCTGCTTCGAGAGCTTCCTCGATCGACAGCCGGAATCCCGGCTCGTCTGCAGGACGCTGCCGGCGCCACGCGGCGAGGTGATCGTCGGAACAGAAGAAGGATGTTGCAGTGCACAGCGAGTTCGCAGCGCATCCGCCTTCGTAATGGACGCTGAGCCATACGACGGCCGTCGTCGGCTCAACGTCGGCCAGAGCCCGGCCCCGTTCCTGCGTGGTGATCCGGACCGGCGCGCCGCAGTGGCGGCAGCGCGAGACGATCGAGATGTCTTGGTCGGTCATAGCGCCGATGCCGAGCGCGTCGACCGCGCACATCGCAGTAAGAGTGCGTCCGTCCAGTGTGACCCGGTGGCCGGTGTCGCGGTCGGTGAAGGGATACGCGCCGACAATCATGTCGCCATCGAGTACGACGAGGTCGCGACGGCGGAGCTCTTCGAGCAGCGCACGGACGGCTTCCTCGCTCAGCCCCGCACGCTTGGCAAGCGCGCTTGGGGTCGGGGCTCGCCCGTGTTCGGCGTAGAGCTGTAGCAACGCAACGCGCACGCGATCCGTGGCCGCCTCGTAGCCGCTCCAGCGGTTGAGCACATGGTCGGAGCCGACCATGGCCAGCAGGGCCTCCTTCACCACGGGTGACGAAACCACCGACCAGTCCGGAAACGTCACACCCGGCCGCACGGCCAAGCTCGGCACCGTTGCGGATGTAGAAACCGTCACCTTGTCGCGGGACGCGGAGGATGTGCAGCAATCGTTCATGGCTTCAGGCCTTCATTCAGAATCTTCGTGTTGGAACAGACGACCTTTGCACGGCGATGATGGATGCCGCAGGCGACAAGCCCGAGGCCCGCGGCGATCAGGGAAAGCACGACCAGACCCGAACCCGTCAACCACGCGCCGAGGCCGGCCAGCGGCGGGGGCACGGCAAGGAGTGGCGCCGCGCAGCAGATCGCAACGACAATGGCGCCTGCGGCGCCGGTGCGGATCAGGGCGCGGTCATGCATGTCAACTGCCTTGCTCCTGCGTCGGGCGGGCCGGATAGCCGGCATTCATGCTGGCGGCCGCGATGGCATCCGGGGTCGTCTGCGCGTCGTCGAAGGTCACGGTCGCGGTCTTGGCTTCGAACGAGACGGCCACCGTCGAGACCCCGGGGACCGCCGCCATCGAGGTCTTCACGATGTAGGGGCAGGAGGCGCAGGTCATGTTGTCGATGGCGAAGGTGACTGTGCGTTCGGTAGCGAACACGGCAGGCGCGGTCATCACCGACATGATCAAAGCAAGAGCACTCAAACTCTTCTTCATGGGACGGGTCTCCTCTTGGTGTCAGGCGGAAAGCAGCAGCGGGGCGACGTAGTCGAATGCGAAGGCGGCCGCGACGAGCACCGTCGCAAACCAGAGCGCGATCTGGACAATGCGGCTGGGGATCGGGCGCGCGCAGGCAGCATCCTCGGCGCAGGCCCGCCTCGGCTTCCAGTAGACGAGATAGAAGCCGTAGCCGAGAACGCCCGTCGTCCCGGCGACGAAGAGCGGCTTGTAGGGCGCGAGCGCCGTCAGATTGCCGATCCAGGCGCCACCAATGCCTAGGCTAAACAGGATGAGCGGGACGATGCAGCACGAGGAGGCGGCAAGCGCGCCGAGAATGCCGCCGACGGCGACCAGGCGCTGCCGTCCGACTTCGGCTCGGTCCGACGCGAGCACGTCGGTCGTGGCGGACGTCATGCCCGCCGTGCTGGGTCGCGATATATCCATGTCCGATCTCGCTTTCCTTGCCGAAATCCTCATTGCGCAGTACCATGCGGTCTGTAGCAACTACAGGGTCAAGAGGGATTTTTGCGATGCGCGATCACGCTGGCGTGAAGGGCCTGCAGCGGGCTGAGCTCGCCCGGCGGACGGGCAGCAATCTGGAGACTGTGCGCTACTACGAGAAGGTCGGGCTCCTGCCCGAGCCACCGCGCACGGCGGCCGGCTACCGCAGCTACGACACGACGCACGAGCGGCGCCTTCGCTTTGTGCTGCGGGCACGCGAGCTCGGCTTCTCACTCGACGAAATCCGCGAGCTGTTGCGCCTGGTCGACGAACGCGACCAGCCCTGCGCCGAGGCAAGCGCGGTCGCCGCCGCGCATCTCGACGATGTGCGGGCGAAGATCGCTGACCTGAAGCGCATGGAGCGGGTGCTCAAGGACGTCGTCGCGCAATGCGCCGACGGCACGCGGCCGGAATGTCCGCTGATTGAGGCGCTGTTCCGGGAGCGAACTGTCAACTGATCGGGTCGAGGAGCGCCTATGCGGCGCCCCTGACGTCGTTCCGGCAAGCGTTGCCCTGCTGGGCGTGCAGCCAGTCGGCGATCTGCTGCGCCTTGGCTGCGGCGGTGAAGATCGCGCGCTTGTCGGAGCGAAGCACCTCGAGCCAGGAGGCGATATAGCTGGCGTGGTCGGGCCGCGGCTCGACGCTGAGATGGAGGTCGGCGCAGATCATGGCGCTCAGGAGCTCGACCGTGCATTCCTCCATAGCATAGGCGGCCGAGCCGAACCGTCCGGAGAGATCACGGTCGAGGCGATGCCTGGCGCCGGAGGCGTGCCCGCATTCGTGGAGCAGCACGGCGTAATAGGCTGCGGCATCGCGGAAGCAGGCGAAGTCGGGCATCTGCACGTGGTCGGTGGATGGGCGGTAACAGGCCTGCGATCCGCCGTGGCGGATGTCGATGCCGAGCGCTGCGCAGAACCGTTCGGCCCGCTCGATGCGCTCGGCCTCGGGTAGCACCGGTATCTCGGGCGGCGTGTAGCCGTCGACCTGCGCGCAGTTGAAGACCGTGTAGCCGCGGGCGAACATGCGCCGGGCGGGCTCGTCGCGATCCTCGTCGCCGTCCTGTACGTCTGCCTTGCCGTGGCGATCGACGGTCTTCCAGAACACGACGAGGTGCCCGCGCTCGCCCTTGCGGACCTGGGCGCCGAGCGCCTGCCACTGGCGATAGGTGCCCCAGATGCCGGCGGGAAAGCCGGCGGCGTGCGCGGCGGCCCAGAGTGCGATGACGTTGACGCCACGATAGGCCTTGCGCGAGGCGACGTTGACGGGCGTAGTGATGGCCGATCCGTCGTGGTGCCAGGGCATCCGGTACTGGTCGGCGCCGGCCTCGATGGCGGCGATGATCTGGCTGGTGACACGCTCGTAGATGTCGTTCCGGGGCTGGGGTGTGCGATCGGTGGTCATGGCTGCCTCCTGTGTTCGCCCTCTCCGTCGAGGGCGAGGCGGCAGGGGCAGACGCGGGAAGCCGGGCCGTCACACCCTGTTCTCGGTGCTGGTGCGGAACAGGGTTGATGGGCCGGCAGCGTCTGCCACAACCCGAGCCCTGCCTCGACGGGCGAGCACGGGAGGCAGCCATGACCGGCGAGCGGCGCCTGGACCGGTCAGGATGAAGCGCGGCTGTCAGCCGGTGCCGTCCAGAGGCGGACGCCGCAACGGGACGACCCTGGCGTCCACGGATCGAGACAGCTCCGCTCGCAGACCTTCGATGACGGCATCTCGCTCGGCGAGCTGCAACGTCAGCATCTGGATGTGCTGCGCGAGCGTCCGGGTGAGCGCCCGCAGCTCCGCCATCTCGGCACCACGCACGGCGCGTAGTTCCGCTTCCAGAGCATGGATGCGTTCCTTGAGGGCCCTGGGCGACGATCGCCGCAGGCGGGCTTCGGCCGCGCGGAGCTCGGCGAGAAGATCGCCGGCCCGGTTCGCCGTCGCTCGGCTGACGCCGGCCTCGCGCGCCAGGTTGGCGACGGTCAGCGCCCCGTCGGTGCGTTCAGGGCGGCCGTCGAGCAACCGCTTCATGGCAGCCCTTAGCGCCGCTTGGCTCTTCGGCCCGAGCGCGGTCATGCGTCACCGTCCATGAGAGGCGCGATCAGCCGGCACTTGCGCTCGTTGTCCCGCAGGATCGCCGTGCGCTGCAGCGGCGATAGACGCCGGTCGGCCAGAAGCGCTTCGCCCTCGACGATCGAGGCCTGCCACGGTTCGCGGTGCCGGGCGGTCAGGCAGGCGTTCGGGCACCGGTCGGGGCTGCAGCGCGATAGGGCCGGCGCCGTCCGCTCGGCATCTGGCGCGCCGGTGAGGCAGAGCGCGGTCGCTGCATCGAACAGGCAGTCGTTGAGGAAACCGACATGCAGGGTCCGCCCGAGATGGGCAACCATGGTGCGCAGCCGCTTGCGGTCCAAGATCCGGCCGGGAAGATCGCCAAGTTCCTCCTGCACGCGGCCGAACTCGCGTCGCAGTCGCGCAGCACCCGGTCCCGCCGGGCCTTCACGGCGAAGATAGGCCTCGTAATGGGCGACAATGTCGTCGAGCTGGCCGAGTGCACGTTCGCGCTCGATCGCCAAGCGGAAGTCGGCCTGCGCCGATCCGGCATAGCCTTCGAACATGGCGACCGAGGCGTGCTTGTACTGGATCTTGCCGGCGACCGTGCCGAACGGCCGGTTGGCGATGTACCAGGCGATCGTGCGTCGGAGCTGCCGGGTCGTAAACTTCCAAGGCTCGTCGCCGATGCGCGGAATCGCCGGCGCGGCCTCCGAGCGCGTGTCGAGGCCCTCGCGGAAAAGGTTGAGTGTCGGCGTTGCACCCATCCCGAGATGATCGTTGCTCCAGGGCCAGTCCTTCAGCGCCACCCACAAGGATGACAGTTCCTTCTCTCGGCGATTGCGTGCCGAGAGAACCTCCATCACCGCGACGGCGCGAGCGACGGGCTCGATCGTGATCCAGTCGGCCGTGACGCCGCGCGCGCCATGGCGCTTGTACACCGTGCTGCGCAGCCGGTACCGCTCGACCAGGCCGTCGGCGCTGCGCACCGGCGACACGCAACCCGGCTGCATCGCCTGCACCTCGCTGTCGCGCATGCCGGTGAGGTAGGCGCAGACGAGATAGCAGGCGCCCTGCAACATCCGTTCTTCGCGGGCGAGGCTGAGGCCGTCGAAGCGCTCGCGCCATGGCAGTCCGGTGTCCGGATCGATCGAGATCGGCGTATCGAGCCCGCCGATCTCGGTTCCGAGCTCGGCGGCTGCCTTCTCGATCAGTCGTGCAGTCGGCTCGGACTGGCTGATGCGGCCGCTCTGCGGAGCGCCGGCGTGAAGGCGCATCAGATGGAGATTGTAGGGCGGGGTCTCTTCGCCGGTGAGCGGGTCGATGCGGCGGGCCACATTGGGCGCGTGCTCCCAGATCGGCACGCCTCGGCCCATGGCCCGGCGCACGTCGAGCCACTTGGCCACGCGGGCGCGATAGTTCTTGGCCACGGCCCGTCCGGCCCGCGCGTCCCGCGCCATCAATCGGGCGCAGCGGGCTTCGAGAGCGTCAAGCTCGGCCCGCGCCGCGAGGATATCGGGCGCATAGACCTCGACATACTTGAGCGCCCAGCGCAGCATGGCGCCGATGACCGGCTCGGGAATGCGCGGCGTGGCGTTCTCGGCGGGCGCTGGCGGCCGGCCGGCAACGCGGTGCGCCGCACGTCCACGCCACGGCAGGAAACCGATGCCGCCGCCGGTTAGCCATGGCGCCAGGTGATGCAGGTCGATCGGCACCTCGACATACTTCACCGTCTCGTGAGGCGTTCGCCGTCCGCCGTCACGGGCATACGCCAGATAGGCGTCGAGCAGCGCCTGATCGATCCGGCTGAGATCGACGGCGCCAGTCCTTGCGCGGAGGAACGCGGCGAAATGCTGGATGTAGCGCAGCAGGCGGATCGCCGAGGTCGCGCCGCAGGGCGCCCGATATCCCGGCACATGGATGCGCAGGCGGGCGATCACGTACTCCTTCGCCAGCCGCCGCGTGACGGGATCGGCGATGCGGGCGAGGTTCAGCCGGTAATTGCTGTAGCGGGCGTTCACCCGGAAAATGGCGGCGCCCAGGTCCCAAAGATCGTCACCGAAGCGCGGAAGTCGCGTGCGGTCGGCATCGTCCCTGACCGCCACGCCGGCAAGCACGGGCTCGTCGTTGCCATAAATGGCCGAAGGCAGCGACGCGTGCTGCGGCAGCTTGATCGGTGCCGGCATCATGGCGCTCTCGCTTCGGGCGGCAGGTAGAGGAGCGCGGGGTCCGATGACCCAATCCGACGGGCTTCCTCGATCTCGGCGTCGGCGAACCGGGGCAGAATCTGTTCGGCGATGCGTCCGTGAACCCGGCCGAACTTGGCGATCCAGTCGGCTTCGCTCAGCACCTGCCGCTGCGCCCGGATGAAGTTGAGGAAGGCCAGGAGCGCGGGCACCTTGCGGGCGGTGACCACGGCATTGCTGCATTCGAGACACCCCCAGAAGGGGGACGGACAGGCCTCTCCCTCCGAGCCGAACGGGCTGTTGTAGAAGCCGCCGCAACTGGCGAGCCAGACGTCCTGCTCGCCGCCGAACAGCGCCTTGACCGCGGCGGCGCCGACAACGGGAAGGCCGGTCGCCTTGTCGGGATCGGTCTGGACGGCCGCTTCCTCCTCCGACGACAGGACACAGGGGGGGAACGCGGCGTCGAGCGCATCGGTCATGGCGTCGGCAATTGTCGCCTCGTGCAGATGACGAAGCGCGGGAATGTCGGCGTAGTGGTCGGCCGCGACCGCGACAGTGTGGCCGACGGCGAAGCGGTCGAGCTGGCCGCCCGTGCGCCGGTACCATGCCGCCTTATGCGTCTTGCGCAGGCGCGTCAGATTGAGGCGAAGGCGTTGGCCCCGCTCATCAAGGATGCCGTGCCGGCGCGTCCATGAAGCCGCGAGCTCCTTCATGCTGAGCACCCGAGGGGTCAGGCGGCCCCAGGCACAGTGCGCCCAGAGCGTGTCGGCGCCGAGCCGGCTTCTCGCCGGACCGGTCCACTGCAGCGCCTTGCGGATCAAGCCGCCCGGCGTCGAGGAACCGCCGTCGCGCACACGCAGCCGCTTCCACTCGGCGCCGCGCGCCCGACGCTTGCAATACTCGATCTCGACATAGCCGCCCGCCGGGTTCTTCAGGCAGTCCGCTCGCAAGCCCTTGATCGCTTCGATCTCCATGCCGGTGTCGAGCGAGATAAGCACGATGAGCGGCACGAGATCGGCGGCGATGAGATGCCGGCGGCCATGCAGATCGTGGATCAGGCGATCGTTCGGCAGGCCACTCTCGCGGCGGAGCGTGTAGAGTCGCTTGAAGAGAGGGTGCCTGTGCCCGATGACGCCTTCCGCGTCGATCACTTCCATTACCTGTTTGTGGGTTGCTGCCAGCGCCTTGCTCCGATCGGAATCCTCGACCGCCGGAATACGATCGGCCTCGCCCAAGCGGCGGATGATGGCGGCGAGATCGGTGCGCGCCGCCTTCCGCAATGCCGCGGCGACATCATCGCCATAGGCATCGCGCGGCCTGGCGCGCACGCCGGGCCGATCGCTCGTGTACATCAGCCGGCGTGAGGCATCGGGCGGCAGGTGGCTGGGCTCCGCGGCCTCGGCAAGCCGCAGCAGGTTGAGCACCTTGCTCATGCGGTGCAGGCGGTGATTGGGATGCAGGCCGCTCCCCTCCATCCAGGAATCGAAGCCGTCGATGCAGACGGCACTGACGTCGGAGAGACGGGCGACGTGCGATCCGGCGGAATCGAGATAGCGCCAAAATGTCTTGAGCGCATTGGCATAGGCGTAGGCCGTCGAGATCGAGCCGGCCGGACCACCGACCTGGCAGGCGCGCCAGAGCGCGCCGGCAAAGGTCCGCGCCAATGCCTTGCGGCCGGCGAGCATCGTCAGGTCGATCGTCTTGCTGCGATCCGCCAGCGTGACGGTAAAGCGCAGCGATGCGATCGCAGCGGCGGCCTCGCCCTCGGGATCGGGCAGCGCCTCGGGAAAGAGGGCGCGGCGACCCGGCCGCCGCACCGATGGAGCCGCCGCGGCGGTCATGCCGCGCCGCCAGCCGTGTCTTCGGCCCAGCGATCCGCGGCGGCCTCGACCAGCTCCTGCGCCTCGGCGAGGCTGTCGAGATAGATGTAGGTGCTGGTGATACTCGCATGCCCCAGCAGGTGCTGGAGCTTCTGCAGAGGATCGCCGAGAATCCGCCGATAGGCTGCGCCGTGCTGGTCCTGCGGATCGAACACGGATCCGATCTGCTCGCGGATCAGCATGGAGAGCATGTTGACGGCGAAGGTGTGCCGCAGCGTGTGTGGCGTCACCTCGACCTCGATGCCGAAACGGCGGCAGCGGGTGCAGGCCCGCCGAAAGGCAGCTTCCCAAGTCGCCGAGGGCACGGGCTTGCCGCCTTCAGTCAGCCAGAGCAAGGCATGCTGCGCCTGGCCGGGCGTGCCGACCAGCACGCGGCGGCGTTCGCCCAGCGTCAGACGGTCGAGCCGGACACGCTTGCCCGCCGCGTCTGTTGCCTTCCCGTCCTCCAGCATCAGCCAGAGCGGATCGGACACCGAAGGCTCTGAGCGCGCGGCAGAGACCGTGCGCTCGAGATCGACATAGTCGCCGATCAATCTCAGTACCCGGCGGGGAACGCGGATGCGCCGTGGTCGTCCGCCCTTGGCGATCGGACCGGGGAGATCGAACGGCACCGAGCGCGATTCGGGATCGGTCAGGCGCGGCAGCTCACTCAGCAGCAGACTGCCGGCCTCTGTCAGCCGCAGGCCGGTCGTGACGAGAAGCTCGGCAAACAACGCATTGCGCTCGCCGTTGCGGCCGCGCCACGTCGCGTCCTCCGAGCCGTCGGGAAGCCGGCCGCGCAATCCCACCTCGCGGAACAGCAGGTAGCGGCCAAGATCGATGTAACGGGTATCGTGGCGCCGCGCGGCGCGCTCGCGGGCACGGTTCGTCGTCACAGCGAGCACTGCGCGGCTACCGCCGGCCCTGCGAAGGGTGGCGCCGTAGCTGAAGGGCGAGATCGCAATGATTCCTTCCTCGACAGCCCAGCGATAGAGCTTGTCGAGCGCGGCAACGCTCCGGTTCCAGCTCGCAGCCGAGATGCGGTAGGGAGCTGCCGACAGCCGACGCGCCCGGTGAAAGGCCAGGACATCGTCGCGGCCGGCCTGCCAGACCGTCTTGCCGCCGCGCCGTTCGACAAGAAAGCGCGCCCAGACGAGAATGTCGCGGGCGTAGGAGCGCCACGTGTTCGGCGATCGCGCTCCCATAGCAGGACAGGCACGAAAGAACCGGTTGAGAGCGAGATCGTAGCTGCCGTCATCCATCAGGATGAACGGCATGCCGTGAATCAGCCCGGTGCGCTCGACCGCGTCGAGCGCACCGGGCGCGAGGCTCACTGCAAGGTCATCAAGGAAAAGCGGACGCGAAATAGTGTCAAGATCGGTAAAATACAAATGCACGCACGATACCCAAGCGGAGCGCCTTCGGCGCAACTTCATTGTTTAGAATGCGAGGGGTTCCCCTCGCGCTCTCCCGCTCGCCGCGTGGCAGGGGTGCAGGACTTAGCCTGCACCCCATGAACAGCTTGTCGTGCCGCCGCCGCGTCAAGCGTTGTCCTCGCTACGCTGCGGGAACGCTTGACCCGGACGTCTGAAGAGCTTCACCGGAGCCGTGGTGAGGCGCCTCCAATGCATGATTCTGAGACAGGATCACAGAGTCAGGATAAGGCGACCAGCTCCTCGAAGGCGTATTTCTTCGTGCCGAAGCTGCCCGAAAAATCCCGCCCCAAGCGCGAGGCATGGCCTGTGGCATGCCCCATCTCGTGGAGCGCCGTCCTGTGCCAGTTGATCGGCTCGAAATAGGCGGCCGGAGGCGGCACCTGCACGTAGTCGAGCGCCGGAACATAGAAGGCGCGATCCCCGCCGATGCGGAAATCGATCCCGGTCGCCTCGATCAGCGCCTCGACCTTCGGCTCGATCATGCCGGGCGGCGGTGGCGGGGCCTCGAAGGCGATGTCCTCGGGCAGGCCCTCGCATTGCGCCGCGTTGAACACGGTGAAGCGCTTCAGGAACGGAATGCTGCTGGCTTCTTCGCCCGACTCCTGGGCGCGGCGCTTCTCGTCCTCCGGCGTGAAGCGGTCGGCATAGACGACGGTGGTGCCGCGCTCGCCCTTGCGGACATTTCCGCCCAGCGAGAGTGCTTGCCGGAAGGTGAGCCAATGCTGGGTCGGATAGCCGTGCTGGACCACTGCGCCCCAGAGGATGAGGACATTGATCCCGGAATATTGCCGCGCGGTCGCGGCATTCCTCGGCATGGCGAGCGGCGCCTTCGCCGCCGCCGTCCCCCAGGGCTGGACCCAGGGCAGCCGCCCTTCCTCCAGCTCGGCGATGATCTTGTCGGTGATGTCGTCATAGAGATTGCTGCGGGCGCCGCCTGGGCGAGCGCGGTCCTTTCTGGCCATCGGGATGATCTCCGCGACGGGCGCCGGAGGCCACTCCTCCAGCCCTCAACCCGTCACGGAAAACCCGTCCGCACTCTCCCTCTCAGGGGGCGTTGCGGGGCAGGCTGTGCCAAAACGTCAGCCGTCGGAGCCGCAGCGCCTGCCAGGTGGAGCCGAAGCGAAGCGCCGCCTCGCGTCAGCTCGGGGTAACAACCCTCGTTCCGAATGTGTTCGCGGCGTGTAGGATGTTGAAGGCTAGGATCGACAGCGCCGCCTCCGCCTTTACCGCCCTAAGTCCTCTAGTTAGGAACCTTCCGCCACCCGACATTCGCTTTATGGTGCCGAATGGATGCTCGACCGTGCATCGCCTGATCGTCATCAAGCTGGGATTGGCATGGATTCGGGCCTCCATGCGATCGAGGGCACCTTGATCGACAAGCCGGTGAATTGTGCGCTGGGCTCCCGGCGTGCATCTCGGCTTCAACGCACAGGTCGCGCAGGCCGAGGTACGGTAGCGCATCGCCCGATTGCGAGTATGGATTCCGGACGGGCGTAGAGTTTGCCCGCCGGGGCAACGGACCGTGTCGCTGTCCTCGTCGTAGAGGAACTGTACCGGTCGAAAATGTTCGGAATTCATCGCGCCGCGCTTGATCGGCGCAGCGACCTCAATGTTCTCGCGTTCGCAACGGGCGACTTCTTCGGCGTTTGAGTAGCCGCCGTCGGTCAACACCTGGAGCTGATCTACCTCCAGCACGGCCTTAGCCGCGACTGACATCGGATGAAGAAGGTGGCTGTCGTTCGCGTCATTGTAGACGTCATGGTGGACGATCAGACCACTCGCAACATCGACGACGCTTTGCAGATTGTACGAGGGAAGCTTCGGCGCGTGGGCATATCCCATCGGTTTGGCCTCCGGCTCGCCAAACACGAGCACCTTCTCGACCCGTCGATCGAGTTCCTGCTGTCGCCTGGCCAGCCGGTCCTTCCGACGCTGCAGGGAGGCAATGGCGGACTTGAAGCCTTCGCGGTGCAGTGGTTGATCATCAAAGCCCCGCGCGACGGTCTCGTCGATTATGTCCAGGCGGTCGAGATAATAGGCGATCTCTTTTTCGGTATGCGCGATATCGCGCGCGAGCCGCTCCGCCCCGGCGATGTTCTTTGGACTGGCGACCGCTCGCATCTTGGTGCCGTCGAGTGCGACCGACCGGCCGCCTACCAAATTCTGCTCGCGACAGAACAGCACGAACGCGGCGCTGGCGGCGACGATCGCGTCGGGATAGTCGTGCCGGAAGGCGGCAATGGTCCGATAGTCCGGCGCGAGTTGCCGCATCAGCCACATTGCTTCAAGGTCGCGCTTGCAGGAGCGCTCCAGATGTCGCGATGAACGGGCTTGATTGAGGTAGCCCCAGATATACAGCCGGAGCATGTCGCTGGGATGATAGCCTGGTCGTCCGGTCGAGGCCGCAATGGCGCGTGTGAAGCCAAGCTCAATCATATCCAGACTGTCGACGAAAGCATCGACGACGCGGACGAGCGCGTCAGGCCCAACATAGTCATCGACACATGGGGGAAGCAGATTGGCCTGATCTCGCGCTATTCCCTCAATGAAGCTCATAGACACCTCGGCAAAGCAGATCAGGAGAGTCTGATTCTACACTTGTTTGCTCATAGGGAAAGGCTTTGTATTGGGTCTCGAATAACTACCCAGAGGCAGGATCGCGGCACCTCGCTGACCCTCCAAACTTCCGAGAAAAGGTGGCTTCCTGCTTTCGGCACTTTGGGCGACGAACCTGCGAAAGCTGTCATTCAAACAGTCTTCGCACTTCGACTGGATGCGCCTGACGTCAGCCACAGGCCCGACTTTTCCGTTTGCTGAAAGTGGGTATTACGAGGATGGAACATTAGGTCGCGGCCGCACCGGCTCAAGGGATTGGAATCGCGCCAACCTAACGTCGGGAACCGGTCACAGTCAGCGGACCATGGCGGGTGCCTGACTAAAGTGGGTTATCTTCGAAAAGGTCTGCGGCGCTTCCGGTATGCCTTGCCGTATCGCCTGTAGCCTTGGTGTCCGGTCCCAAGGCGCCTTACTCGCGATGCTCTTGCGCCTGTTGCAAGCCCGATACCTCGTAAGTCCATACTCGGAACGCCTTCAGAACATGCGGGCCGAAGGAGTTGACGAGCGGTATGTCGGCTGCGTCGCGGCCGCGCGCCACCACGATCCTGCCGATCCGCGGGACGTTGTTGCGCGGATCGAAGGTGTACCATTCGCCATCGAGGAACACTTCGATCCAGGCGCTGAAATCCATCGGATCGACGACCGGCACGCCGATGTCACCGAGATGGCCGTTGATATAGCGAGCGGGGATGTTGAGGCATCGGCAGAACGTGACCGCAAGATGCGCGAAATCGCGACAAACGCCAACGCGCTCATGGAACGCCTCGAAAGCCGTCCGCGTAGATCGAGCCTGCATGTAGTCGAAGCGGATGTGGTTGTGGACGAAATCGCAGATCGCCTGCACCCGGCTCCAACCGGGCGGCATCTTGCCGAACAGGTCCCAAGCGGTCTGGCTGAGACGGTCGGTTTCGCAGTAGCGGCTGCCCATGAGGTAGACGAGGCAATCGTCCGGCAAGTCCGGCACCGGCAGTTCCCGGGCACCCGGCACAATCCCGTCCGGCCTGCCGTCGTCCTCGATCGTGGCATCACCCCACATCGTCAGGTCGCCCGCAGGCGCGACCAGCCGCCGGCATTTGTTGCCGAAGAGATCGCGGTAGGTCGATACGTGCACATCGGGTGTGGTGAACGTCGTCTCCGGCACCCGTATGTCAGCCGCGCGATCCTCGTGCACCGACAGCAGACACACCAAGGCTGTCGGCTGCTGGCAGGTCAGTGTGATCTCATACCCGTAGCGGATCAGCATTGAGTGGTGTCTTTACCGGAAATCGGCAGCGGTCAGCGTATAGGAGGTTTGGCGACGATGCGAGTAGGCCTCGCGGGCGACATCGTGGATCGAACTGCGCGTCGCATCGAAGGTCGAGAGATACATCTCTTCCGACACCTCAGTGCTGCGCAATTCAGCAGGGGACCTGGCGAGCGCTTCCACTTCGACAAAGAACGGCACTTCGAACATGCCGTCGTGCCCGATAAAGCGAATGGCGTTGCGCACTTCGTCGAAGCTGCGGCTGGGGTTCAGGAATTCAAGGGTCATCGTTGATCTGCCCTTGCCGTTTGCAGCAGCAGTGGTACACGCATAAACCCGTTCATGTGCTCCTTGCGTCGCACATCATTCCGACGATTGAGGGAAAGCATCCCGTCGGTTGCGGCCGAGTGGCTAAGGCCGATCATCTCCTGCCCTTCGCGGCTGGCTGGAACGCCGGTGAAGACATGGTAGATGGTCCAGGACCGGTCGGCTTCGATCCGGCGGCCATATTGTTCGTCGCCTGGTGCGCGGGCGGATGCACCGCCTTCATTGTCCCAGACGCCGATCGCGCGGTCGTGCCGCTCCCGTTCGATTTCATCTATGTATCGGGTCATGATCGTGGCCTTTCTCTAGTGGTCACGTCGGCATCAATGATGCCGGAAAATAGCGCGTTACCGGATAAGTCGGTGATCGCGATGGCGTCGGGCCGTTGAGGCATATCGAGCGTCTGCGAAAGCAGTTGCGCAATCTCAATGGCGTTGGCGAGATCGACGGCTTCCACCGCCTCTCGGCCCACGACAGCATGGGCGTCATCCGTCTCCCGCGTGCGGTAGAACTCGATGACAACTTTCATGGCGCTACTTGCTCTTTCAGCCGGAGCAGCACTGCCTCAGTGCTTGCCTTTGCCTTGGGAAGCATTGGCATCATTGGCGGCAAACTTGATCTGGTTGCCGAAGGTGCTTTCAGGCTTTGGCGGGGCCTTCTCCTGTTTCGGCTTTCTGATCTCGCGATTGCTTCGTTTCTGGCCTTTAGCCATGTCCGAACGTCCTTTCGATGAGGGTTGCGCCATTACCGGATTGCGACATGTCGACCGGCTCGAGGCTGTCCTGCGTCGTCACTCGCTCATGGCGTTCGTCGTCGTTGCGGATGCGATATTGCAGTGAATCTCCCCGTGCCGGCAGTCTGCCGGTTATGCGGTAGATATCGGCGGGTAATGCCGGCCTCACGAAACCGCCCTTGAGCCGGACAGCCTGTCCGATCGCGAAGAGATGAGCAGGAGCCTCGTGGCGGGCGGGACGGTTCGTGCGCCGGATTGGGTTGGTTGATATCATGGCTGTTGGTGATCCTTTTCGAGGGCGGCGTCGAGATCGGCGGGATCTATCGGCGCCATCTGATACGTGTGGCCATCAATGCCGATGGCGGGCAGGTGGATGAAGGCGCCTACACGTCTCCAGGCAAGGCGGGAGGATCCCTCCAGCAGTTCCTCATCCTGGTCCACGCGATAGTCGCCGGCAGGCTGCGCAGCGTCGAAGCCGGACAGCATGAAGGGTGCGGAGAACCGGACGATTTTCTGCGTGGTGCGCGTTGTCATGGGTCGATACCTCCGCAGGAGCACGCAAACGCGCCTCCTGCATCATTCCCATTCGAACCGGAACGAACTTCCGTGCTGCCAGTACATCCGTGGTCAGCGGCGCGTTCATTCCAAGGTTCGAACAGAGCGATATGCGCGCCAGGTCGGCGCGTGATGCATTCGCTATCGAGAATTCGGTGGTGAATGGCGGGTCTCTGACACCGCAAAAAGCCAAGTCGGCCAAATCAACGAGTTTTATATATGGGCTGTCCCCACCCGGTAAACAAGGAGCGGGTCGCTATTATTTATCTAGAATTGAATAAATGGCTCTTCCATAAAAATAAAAATCCTTAAAAAGGCAGGAAATACGTATTGAAAACAACAAACATCGCATTGGTAGAAGTGATATAAATTTTCGCAATTCCACCTTTTCAACGAAATACGTTTAGCACTCCTATCATTCGAGTGCCAAAGTCGCTATCTATCCGAGGTGGTCGCCCTATGCGCCGGCCTCAGAAAGAACCCCATGAAATTCCGGCCCCTCCACGACCGCGTCGTCATCCGACGGGCGGAAGGCGATCTCAAATCCAAAGGCGGGATCATCATTCCCGATACCGCGAAGGAAAAGCCGCAGGAAGGCGAGGTGATCGCCGTCGGCCCGGGTTCGCGCGACGAAGCCGGCAAGCTGGTTCCACTCGACGTCAAGGCGGGCGACCTCATCCTGTTCGGCAAATGGTCCGGCACCGAGGTCAAGCTCGACGGCGAGGATCTCCTGATCATGAAGGAATCCGACATCATGGGCATCGTCGAGAAGACAACGGCGGCCGCCAGCAAAGCCGCCTGACCGGCCGATACCTGATAATCAAGCCCGAACTGGACGAACATCATGTCTGCCAAGGAAATCAAATTCGCCGGCGAAGCCCGCGACCGCATGCTGCGCGGCGTCGAACTGCTGAACAACGCCGTCAAGGTGACGCTCGGGCCAAAGGGACGCAACGTCGTCATCGACAAGGCCTATGGCGCGCCGCGCATCACCAAGGACGGCGTCACCGTCGCCAGGGAGATCGAACTCGAAGACAAGTTCGAGAACATGGGCGCGCAGATGGTGCGCGAGGTGGCCTCCAAGACCAACGACCTCGCCGGCGACGGAACCACGACGGCGACGGTGCTCGCGGCCTCCATCCTGCGCGAGGGCGCCAAGCTGGTCGCCGCCGGGATGAACCCGATGGACCTGAAGCGCGGCATCGACATTGGCGTCGCGGCCGTCGTCAAGGAAATCCAGGCGCGGGCCAGGAAGGTCAAGTCGTCGGCTGAGATCGCGCAGGTCGGCACGATCGCCGCCAATGGCGATGGCACCATCGGCGGGATGATTGCGAGTGCGATGGACAAGGTCGGCAACGAGGGTGTGATCACCGTCGAGGAAGCCAGGACCGCCGAAACCGAGCTCGACGTGGTCGAAGGCATGCAGTTCGATCGCGGCTACCTCTCTCCATACTTCGTCACCAACGCCGAAAAGATGCGCGTGGAACTGGATGACCCCTACATCCTCATCCACGAGAAGAAGCTCGGTAATCTTCAAGCCATGCTGCCGATCCTGGAGGCGGTGGTGCAAAGCGGCAAGCCGCTGCTGATCATCTCCGAGGACGTCGAGGGCGAGGCGCTCGCCACGCTGGTCGTCAACAAGTTGCGCGGCGGCCTGAAGGTCGCGGCCGTGAAAGCTCCGGGCTTTGGCGACCGCCGCAAGGCCATGCTCGAGGACATCGCCGTGCTGACCGCCGGCCAGGTGATCTCCGACGATCTCGGCATCAAGCTGGAAAATGTCACGCTCGACATGCTCGGCAGCGCCAAGCGTGTTGTCGTAGACAAGGACACGACAACGATCATCGACGGTTCCGGCGACAAGGCCGGCATCGCCGCTCGTATTGCCCAGATCAAGGCGCAGATCGAGGAAACGACCTCGGACTACGACAAGGAGAAGCTCCAGGAGCGGCTGGCCAAACTCGCCGGAGGCGTCGCGGTGATCCGCGTCGGCGGCGCGACCGAGACCGAGGTCAAGGAGAAGAAAGACCGCATCGACGATGCGCTCAACGCCACCCGAGCTGCGGTCGAGGAAGGCATCGTGCCCGGCGGCGGTGTGGCGCTGCTGCGCGTCAGGACCGTGCTGGCCTCTCTGACAGGCGCCAACGCCGATATAACCGCAGGCATTTCGATCGTGCGTCGGGCGCTCGAAGCGCCGGTCCGGCAGATCGCCGAGAATGCCGGCGTCGAAGGCTCGATCGTGGTCAGCAAGCTCACGGACAGCAAGGACCACAACCAGGGCTTCGACGCCCAGACCGAAACCTATGTCGACATGATCGAGGCCGGTATCGTCGACCCCGCCAAGGTCGTCAGAACCGCCCTGCAGAACGCCGGCTCGATCGCAGCGCTCCTGATCACCGCCGAGGCGATGATCGCCGACATTCGCGCGAAGGAATCCACCCCGTCGGCCGGCAACGGCGGCATGGGCGGAATGGGATACTGAGAACAGTGCCTGAACCGTTCGGCCGACGCCCAGACAAAGCAATCTGCATTCCAACCTGGAAGGAATCTCCATGGCCACACAAAGCACGACCAAACCATCTCTCTCCCGCCGCTGGGAAGACTATCAGCCTTCAAAGACCATTCTGGTCTGGGCATGCATCGCGGCGATGATCGCAACGATCGTTATAGGATTCAGCTGGGGCGGCTGGGTCACTGGCGGCACTTCGCAGACCATGGCGAAAGCGGCCGGCGACACGGCGCGCGGGGAGCTGGCATCCGCCATATGCGTCGAAAGGTTCAACGCGGCCCCAGATGCGGCGGCGAAACTTGCCGAGTTCAAGGCGATACCCGACAGCTACAAGAAGCGTCAGTTCGTGGAAGCCGGCGGCTGGGCGACGATGCCGGGGCAGACGACTGCCGACCGGCTTGGAGTCCAAGGCTGTGTCACCGGGCTTGGCGCATAATACCCCGTTTAAAGCGCTCAGGCAGGCGCCAGGGCGTTTCCACCCGCCACCGGAAGGAACTTCAGCAATGATCTCGTTTGTGAAGAAGACAGATACGCATCCGACGCTCAAGCAGGTCGAAGAAAATCGCTTCGAGCAGATCCGCAAGGCGGCGGCTGAACGGCACCGCAAATAGGATACCGACGGCACCCGCCGCCGCGCCCGCCAGAAGGCCGAGGACAACAGGCTGATCTGAGATGCATGTGCTCTACTCGAAAAGGCAGCATCCGATGCGATATCTTGATCGAATAAGAACGGAACCGTCCCTCTGGCTCCTGATACTGATGGTCGGTGGCTTGGCCGCCACGATCCTTTACGTGGTTCTGACTAGCATCACCTATTGAGTGAAGTGCAAGCCAGCTTCACCGATCCGACGTTGGGATGATGGATGGGCATGGGGATGCGATCAGCGTATCTCCGGTATCCAGCCGCCTGGGGAGCTTGCTCTGCTGATCGCAGAGGCATTAAGGGAAGGAGCAGGCTGACATGCCGAGGCTGTCCGACTTGGGTGCGGAATAGTTCCTCCGAGGCGGACCAATAAGGGCCAAGCAGCGGTCAGCCGCAGCGGCTCAACGGCAGCTTTCGGGATTTTGCGATCTCATAGCCGATGATGACAAAGAGGTCTTAAGCAGCCAAACGCTCATATTCCATAGAGCGGGCAAAATCATTCGCTGCGCTCGCACGATTGGTGGGTTTTAGCACAGCCTGGGGGTCTCCCCGCTGAAGGGGGTGCGCCGGCAACGATAGTGCCGGCCAGGGGGGAAGGCCTTCCCCCTTCAGGCCCACGGCAAGATGCGCGTTTATTCGCGGGAACAATAAAACGAGCCCGCGCGAAGGAAGAATCAGAAGCGAATAGCCGTCGCCGGTGTTGGCGTCTCCCGGTATGATGAGGTGAGTTTGGCGCTCAGGCTTGGAAAACTAATGACGCAGCATGACCAGCACATCGCCGCGTGGCGGGATGCTTTTCGCGACGAGACAACGGGCATCCACAGAGCCATTCAGGATCTGCTCTGGAACTACGCCGCCTTTCGCACGACGGTTCGGATCGTCCGTCTTGCAAATGAGAAGAGAGGCTCGAGACCCCCGCTTAACCAGATGATGTTCAATCTCGTTTCCGAGGGATACTGGTCAAGCCTGCTTCTCGGCACTCGCCGACTTCTCGATAAGGCCCCGATAAAAGGCCCCAAGGGAGTTTACTCGATCCGATCTGTCGTCAACGACGTGAAAGCGAGCCAAAACTGGTTGACCAGGAGAATCTACGTCGAGAAAGTGCTTGACGCGCAATACGATCTCGATCGCCTGCATCAAGAACAACATGACCACCTCGTCGCCGCGAAGGGGCGTCCGGTGTGGGGCGATCCAGAGCTCATGAAAAGTGAGGCCGCGCATCGGCATTTCGATGTTTTGAGCGGCGTTTCTGCGTCAGAGCGTAACCCGAGCAATCTGATCTCGGACACGGTCTTCGAGAAGATCGAAACTCGGCTTGCCCGCCTTGATCGAATTGCCGAGCACGTTAACTCGCATGTTGCCCATGCCGGGAACAAGCAAAGTCGGCAGGACAGGGAGCTTGGTGATTTCGACATTCGCGATGCTGAAAAGACTCTCAGGCAGTTGAAGGAAATCGCGGATCTGGTCGGAGTGTGGTTCGCCAACGAAGGCGGTGCGGGCCTCGCCACATATCTCGGTGACCAATTCGAGGGCCTCGATCATCCTGTTGTAGACACCGCCGACCTTGCCGACCTTGCAGAACAATGGCGATTGATCGATAGAGAAATCGCAGAATGGTCGATCGGGCCAGAAGATCTGTGATCCCCGAGAGGCAAGCCGATTCCTTGGTTCGAACCGATACCGCCTTCTGTCAAAGCCACCGGCTTTACCGGAAATCCCGCGCCTTCACCCTGATGCCGCCGGCCACCGGCCCCTGCTTCTCGGCCGCAGCCGCCTCGCGCTGCCCGACACTCGCCAGATCCCGCGACAGATCGACGATCCGATGGGCGACAAGATGCACGACCTCGCCCTCGCGCTGAACGCGGCCCCTCACGGCGATCATGCTCGATGAGAGAATGACCCGCCGATAGCGCTCGAAGACCTTTTGCCACACGACGAGATTGGCGATGCCGGTCTCGTCCTCGAGCGTGACGAACATGACGCCATTAGCCGAGCCGGGGCGTTGGCGCACCAGGACGATCCCTGCCGCCTCCAGCCAGCGCCGGTCGCGCGCCGCCATCGCCTCGGCGCAGCTGACGATCCGGCGCTTCGCCAGGTCCTCGCGCAGGAAGGAGACCGGATGGCGGCGCAGCGACAGGCCGATATGCCCGTAATCCTCGACCACCTCGCGACCGGCGGGCATCGCTCTCAGCGCGATCGCAGGCTCGTCGAGTTCCGGAACGGTCCGCCCCTCACGGTCCGAGGCGGCGGCGAAGAGCGGCAGTTCCTCGTCGCGCAGCCCCTTGATGGCCCATTGCGCCTCGCGCCGGGCGAGGCCGAAAGCCGGACGGAATCCATCGGCCGCGGCGATCTGATCGAGCGCCGCGACGGGAACGCCGGCCCGCCGCCAGAGATCGGCGATCGAGGTGAAATTCTCATCGCCCCGCGCCGCCACGATGGCGGCGGCATGGGCATTGGCGAGGCCCTTGACCATTCGCAGTCCAAGACGGACCGCGAGACGGCTTTCGTCGCCGGTCGGCTCCAGCGTGCAATCCCAGCGGGAGGCATTGATGCAGACCGGGCGGACCTCCACCCCATGCTCGCGGGCGTCGCGCACGATCTGGGCCGGCGCATAAAAGCCCATGGGCTGGGCGTTGAGGAGCGCGGCGCAGAAGACATCCGGGTGCCAGCATTTGAGCCAGGCCGAGGCATAAGCGATCAGCGCGAAGCTCGCCGCATGGCTTTCGGGAAAACCATAGGAGCCGAAGCCTTCGAGCTGCTGGAAGGTCCGGGCCGCGAACGGCTCCTCATATCCGCGCGCGATCATCCCCGAGATCAGCCGGTCGCGGAACTTCGAGACGCCGCCGGTATGTTTGAAGGTCGCCATGCTCTTGCGCAGGAGATCGGCCTCGCCCGCGGTAAAGCCCGCGCATTCGATGGCGACGCGCATCGCCTGTTCCTGGAACAGCGGCACGCCGAGCGTCTTTCCCAGCACCTTCTCCAGCTCGGGCCGGGGATAATCGACCTCTTCCAGGCCCTCGCGCCGGCGCAGATAGGGATGAACCATATCGCCCTGGATCGGCCCCGGCCGCACGATCGCGACCTGCACCACCAGGTCGTAATAGGTCCGGGGTTTCAAGCGCGGCAGCATCGACATCTGCGCCCGGCTCTCGATCTGGAAGGTGCCGAGCGTATCGGCTTTGCGGATCATCGCATAGGTGCGCGGATCCTCGGCCGGGATCGACGCCAGATCGAGGTGGATATCCTTGTGCTCGGCCAACAGGTCCAGCCCCCGGCGCATGCAACTCAGCATGCCGAGCGCCAGGACATCGACCTTCATGAAGCGCAGCGCGTCGATATCGTCCTTGTCCCATTCGATGATCTGGCGCCCCTCCATCGCCGCGGGCTCGATGGGCACGAGATCGTCGAGCCGGTCATGGGTCAGCACGAAACCGCCCGGATGCTGCGACAGATGCCGCGGCGCGCCGCGAAGCTGGGCGGCCAGTTCGAGCGTCAGGCGCAACCGGCGATCCTCCGGATTGAGGTTGAGATCGCGGAGCTGCTGCTCGGTGACACCAGCCTCGGACCCGCCCCAGAGCTGGCCGGACAGCGTCTGGATCAGGTCTTCGGGAAGCCCCAGGGCCTTGCCCACGTCCCGCAGCGCGCCCTTGGAGCGATAGCGGATGACGGTGGCGGTCAGAGCGGCGCGCTCGCGGCCGTAATGCTCATAGACCCACTGGATCACCTCCTCGCGCCGCTCATGCTCGAAATCCACGTCGATATCGGGCGGCTCGCGGCGCTCCTCGGAGACGAAGCGCTCGAACAGGAGATCGTTGCGGCCGGGATCGATCGCGGTGATGCCGAGCACATAGCAGACGGCCGAGTTCGCCGCCGATCCGCGCCCCTGGCAGAGGATGCCGCGCGACCGGGCGAAGCGGACGATGCTGTTCACCGTGAGGAAGTAGGGCGCGTAATCGAGCTTGCCGATCAGGGCCAGCTCATGCTCCAGCGCGGCGGTCACCTCCTCGGGCACGCCCTCGGGATAGCGGTGTGCGGCGCCCTCCCAGGTCAGCCGCTCCAGGGTTTCCTGCGGGGTCAGCGCCTGGTCGTCGCGCTCTTCGGGATATTGATAGCGCAGCTCGTCGAGCGAGAAGCGGCAGCGATCCGCGATCTCACGCGTCCGGGCCAAAGCCTCGGGCCAGCGCGCGAAGAGCCGGTGCATTTCGGCGGGCGGCTTCAGATAGCGGTCGGCATGGCGCTCGCGCCGGGCGCCGAGCGCATCGACGGTGACATTGTGGCGGATCGCGGTGACGACATCCTGCAGGATGCGGCGGCCGGGTTCGTGGAAGAGCACGTCATTGGTCACCACGGTGGGCACGCCGATCCGCGCGGCGAGCGTCGACAGCTCCCAGAGGCGCATCTGGTCATTGGGCCGCCGCCGCAGCGTCAGGCCGAGATAGGCGCGATCGCCGAAAGAGTCGCGCAGGCGCCTCAGGCGCAAACCGCAGGTCTCGTCGGCAAGGTCCGGCACGAGGACCGCGATCAGCCCTTCGCCATAGGCGGTGAGATCGTCCCATTCGAGATGACAGCGCGCCTTGCCCGCCCGCCCCTTGCCCAGCGACAGGAGTCGGCAGAGCCGCGACCAGGCCGCCCGGTCGGTCGGATAGACCAGCGCCGACATGCCGCAGACGAGATCGAGGCGGCAGCCGACGATCAGCCGCACGCCCGCCTCCTTCGCCGCCTCATGGGCGCGCACGATACCGGCCAGCGTGTTGCGATCGGTCACGGCCATGGCCTCGATCCCCATCGCCGCGGCGGCAGCGAGCAGCTCCTCGGCCGCGGAGGCTCCGCGCAGGAAGGAGAAATTCGACGTCACCTGCAATTCGGCGTAGGCGGGCGCGCTCATCCGAAAATCCCGTGCAGGAACCAGCGATGCGAGCCGGTGGCGGCATCCTCGCCATCGCCGGAGCGGAAGATCCAGAAGCGTTCGCCGGCATCGTCCTCGACCCGGAAATAGTCCCGCACCGCGATCAGCTCGGCATCGCGCTTCCACCATTCCCCGAAGATGCGCTCCGGTCCGTCGGCCCGTCGGACCCGGCGACGCACGCCCTTCCAGGAGAACCAGTTCGGCGGATGGTCCGGCAGGAGCGCCATGGTCTCGATCGGCTCCGGCCGGGAGAGCAGCCGCGAAGGGCGCGGCCAATGGTCGGGCCAGCCCGCACCCGTATCCTCGGCGAGTGCCGGCAGACGACGGACCGAGCGCTCGGGCACATCGCTCGCCACCGGCGCGAAACGATAGACCGCCCGCGCGCCGACCCGATTGGCCAGCGTGTCGATCAGGCCGGACAGATCCGGCGCGCCCTCCTCGATCAGGCTGCTGGCCGCCTGCCGCAAAGGCAGGGGTTCGGCAAGGGTGGCGGTCAGCGACATGATCTCGATGCCGAAGCCCGGCGCGATGGTCTCGATCCTGTCGCAGAGAAGCCGGGTCAGGCGCGCGGAATCCCGCACCGGCATGGCCAGGCCGATGCGCACCGTCTCGATCCGGTTGTCGACCCGGTGGCAGAGCAGGTCGAGACGGCGCGCGCCAAGACCCCGCCCCTCGAGCGCCTCGCAGAGCGCCATGACCAGCTTGCGAATATAGCGCGCGATGGTCTCGGCGGCGCCGATGGGCTCTGCGAAGACGCGGCGAACCGAGACCAGCTCCTCGGGCCGGATCGGTTCGATGGGTTCGGCGATCTCGCCCAGGGCCTGATCGAGACGCCGGCAGAGCTCCGGGCCGAAGCGCCGGGTCAGAGGCGCGCGCGGCTGCCCGATCAGGTCGCCGATGCGGACAAAGCCGAGGTCGTTCAGCCCCGCCGCGATCGCGGGTGGCAGGCGCAGGGCTTGCAGCGGCAGCGGTGCGAGTCCTGGGATGGTTTCGCCGGGAGGAGTGACAAACAGCGGATCGGCCGCGTAGCGCGCCAGCGCATGGGCCGCGCCCCAGCTATCGGCGATGGCTGCGCGGGCGGTGACGCCGGACATGACAAGCCGCCCGGTCAGCGCCTCCAGCATGGCCGCCTCACCGCCATGCAGATGGTCGGCGCCGGTCGCGTCGATGACGATCCCGTCCGGCGCGTCGGCGGCGGCGATAGGTGAGAAGCGTTGCAGCACCCAGAGCGCGAGGCGTTCGAGGCTGTCCAGGTCGGCCCGCGGGTCGGCGGGCTCGATGTGGAGGCCGGGCACCATCGCCTGGGCCTTGGTGACAGGCATTCCGGCGCGCAGGCCGAGCGCCCGCGCGGCCGGATCGGCCGCCGTCACCACCCGGCGGTTCTTCTCCCTTCCGGCGATGACCAGCGGCGCCTCACCGGGCGGCGCTGCGTCGCCCGCCTTCCGCCGCAACCGGTCTGTCGGCCAGTTCGGCAGGAAGACAGAGATGACCCGAGCCATCGCACGCCTCCAGTTCGATATCGAGACATTCGCCCGCCCGCGCCCGGATCAGCTCGACCAGCCAGCGCGGCCGCCCGACGCCGGGAACTGGAAGGGACGAGGACGGCAGCGCCGAGATCCGCCAGCGGGTCATCGCCGCCGTCGGCTGCCCGAAATCGCTGGCCTCCGCCTGTCGCCGCCAGCGGCGCAACGCGATGCAGATCGTCGCCGAGCCTTTCGCGGCCAGATGCAGCCGCCGCGAGGCGGTCATCGGCAGGCGCGCGACGTCGCCCACGACCGCCCCCAGCCCGCCATGCCGCAGCCCTTCCTCCATACAGGCCAGAACGGCCTTGTCGTCTCCGGCTTCGACGAAGATCACCCGGCCGGGCGGCAGTCCGGCCTGCTCCAGCCCCGGTGCGAAGAGATCCTGTAGCGCCACGCACCAGAGCACCTGCCCGGTGGTGCGGGCGGCGATCCCGGCCGTGAAACAGGCCGCAGCCGCGCCATCCACCGCCCCGTTGCCGCCTCCGGCGACTTCATGGAGGCATCCGAGCGCCAGCCCGCCACCGGGCAGCTTGCGATCCAGCGGCGCGATCCCGAAGGGCAGCACCTCGTGCGGATGCGCGCCATCGCCTTCGAGCCGCGCGATGCGCGCCCGAAGGTCGGCAATGGCTGGGCTGTCGGCACGGCTGGGCATATGAGGATGGCGTCTCCGGGGCTTTGCACTGGTCGATTCCGTTGCTATGTTCTTTATTTGTTCTCTTACAGGTCGAGAGTCAATCTCGGCCATCCCGGAAGTGATCGACGGGGTGCAATGCCCTATGGTGACGTAAAGTATTCGCAAGGAGAGTGGCGGGGCGATGTGCAATCTCTATCGCATTACGACCAATCAGCAGGCGATCCGGGATTTCGTGGCAGCCACCCATGACAGTATCGGCAATCTCGAACCGTCGATGGACGTCTATCCCGACCGGCCGGCGCCGGTGGTGCGCAACACCGACGGCGGGCGGGAACTGGCCTCATTGACCTGGGGTATGCCCACGCCCGTCGAATATCTGAAATCCCGCGACGCGCCGGACACCGGCGTCACCAATATCCGCAACACGGCCAGCCCTCACTGGCGCAAATGGCTCGGGCTCGAGAATCGCTGCGTGGTCCCGGCCACCGCCTTTTCCGAATATGGGCAAAAGCCCGATCCAGTCACGAAGCGCAAACCGCTGCACTGGTTCGCCCTCGATGAGACCCAGCCCCTGTTCTTCTTCGCGGGAATCTGGACGCCGTGGCGCGGAACCCGCGGCTCGAACCGGACCCCGCGTCCGGGCGATCATCAACTGTTCGCCTTCCTGACGACCGAGGCCAATGGCGTGGTGAAGCCGATCCATCCGAAGGCCATGCCCGTCATTCTGACGAGCCACGAAGAAGTCGAGACCTGGCTGACCGCCGACTGGAACGAAGCCAAGACGCTGCAGCGGCCGCTGCCCGATGATCGGTTGGTGATCCTGGAAACGCCAGCCAATACAGCCGCCGATGGCATGTTGCCGGGCATCTGACAATGATCCGGAGGACGAACATGGGCCGGAAGGAAGAAGAACAGTTAGCGGCGACGCTCGCCAAGGCGATGGCGATGATCTGCGTCCGCAACAGCATGCTGGAGGACCTGCATGCCGGCCCGGTCCCGGTCACGAAGACCGGCGACTATTCCGATGTCTTCGTCATCGACGCCGACGGCAATCGCATTCCCTGGAGAACCGTGTCGAGGTTCGACGATGACGAGATGCGCGACCTGATGCGCCAGGTGGTCAATCGGCTCTACACGTTCCAGACCTGCTTCGCCGAGCCGCAGTTTCAGGCGTTGATCGACAAGTGGCTCGATGTTGCGCGCCACTGGGACGAGCCGGTCATCGACGAGCGCCTCGCGGGAAGGCCCAGCTAGCCGATCGTACGGACTGTCGGTGGGACGGCTGAGGTGATAGCCGCAGCGCGATTTCCCAAAGCGGCCCTCCGTAATCCTTGAAGCATTCGCGCGCTTAGGGCTCAGACCAAGACGCGTGGGAGCGACCATGCCGGCGAATGATCGCCTGAGGGCTGCCTTCATCAAAGCGAGCAGTCAGCACACTTGGAGCGGCGTCAACCATACTTTGCCCAAGCATGGCTACCACTTTGAAGTCAGGCGTAAGAACCCACACGGCATTGTCTGTTTCGTCGACCTCGACCCGATATGGACTGGCCGGAACCGGAACGATCTGCCGCGTCGCCGGTTCGATATTTATACGCCAGTCGCGCGAGGTCCAACGCTGGCTGATGCGGTTCAGCATCTCGGCCCTGAATGCTTTCCAAATGTCGTTGGTCGCTGGCGTTGGCCAGTCTCCGGCATCTGTCATCGCGACAACTTCATTGGTTTCGAGCCAGACAACGAGACCATCGTTATCGATGAAAATCGGATCCTGATCATTAATTGCGGCGAGGGCCGCGGCTCTTGAAGGAAGTCCGGCGCGCACAAGCATCGCCATCGTGTAGCGCGGCAGCCCGGCCTCAAGACAGGCAGCGGCTGTGCCGGCAATGATCTCGGGTTGCCAGCCAAGCGCAACCCTTCGGGTACGAAGTGCCTCCAGCGCCCAGACGAGCCGATACGTAAATACGTCCTCGATGAAACGCATGTTGTCCGGCCCGATCTCGTGCACTGGCGTTCCGGAAACCCACGCGGCCAGGATCTCGCGCCAATTGCCCGGCAGAGGATCGTCAGGAACAAAGGGGCGGATAGCGAGTAAGCGCTCCGCAAGCGTGGTAAGCGATGCAACGAGCACCTCGCTATCGCCGGGCAACGCTGCCTCGTCGGCTTGGTCGAGCAACACGGCGAGCTCGTCGGCCATCGCGTCGAGTGTCAATCCGGACTCAAGCCCAACACCCATCGCAAAATGACCGCGCCTTTGATCGGCGTTCGTCTGCGACCAGATCAGCCCCGAGCGCGCCCTGAACAATTCAAGCTGGCGCTCACGCAGGTCATCGCCACGGCGGGCAAGCTGCCGCGCCCAAAGCGAACCGTTCAGCGACTCGTCGATGAGCCGCGGCAAGTCCGCATCATCAGCATCCAGCGCTTCGACAAGACCAAGGATCGCGTGATCGAGTTTCTCTAGCAGAAGCTCGAAAGGCTCGTCGTCTTCCTCGTCGACATGGATGTTCCAGGCATCTCGGTTGTTGGCGAGATACTCAAAGGCGTCGTCTCGACTTAGCGTCCCGCTGCGCGCCAGACGATTGAGAATTTCGCTGGCGATCTGAATAAGCCCGCTCTCAAGCGTCCGGGCCCTTGATGCGTTCACAAGCTCGCGCCATGCCTGCCTGCGCCAACGCAGCGGTTCGAACATTACGTGGATCACAAGCCCTTCGAGATCGACGAAGGCGCGTCCGGCGCGCCCCGCGACGTTCGCAAATTCCTCGCCGGTGAGGGGAGTTCCCGCGCGATACAGGGTCGGCACAAGCAGGACCGCTGCGTTGAGATTAAGCCCCTGGGCGAGGGTCGGCGATGCGATAGTCACAGTTAGAACGCCTTCGTTTAGCAGGCGTTCGACCTCGCGAAGGAAAGGGTTAGGTAAACGCGCGTGATGAATGGCCACGCCCAGTTCAAGGCAGCGGACGGCCGGATGCTCTGCACCTAGCCATTCAGCCCCAACCGATTTCGCCCTCTCTATTGCGCCTTCGTCAGCAAGAAGTGGAGCGATGAAGCCACGCCGGGCGAGGTCGACAATGCGCGTTGCGTAGCTCTCGACATGATCCCGCTGCGTACAGAATACCAATGTGCGCTTGCCCTCATCGGCAAACTGCCATGCCGCAGCAATGGTCAACTCGGGATTGTCTCTGGGAAACGGCGTTCGACGCGGAGCGATGGGAGGCTGCTCCGTGACAAAGTTCTGGATGAAGGGTCCGTCATCATCAAGATCGAATGTCAGGCGCGCTCCCTGTCCGCCCCACGCCAGCGTTCCGAAACGCTGACGGGTCGGCCGCCAGCTTGATTTCACCGCTTCGCCCTCGGCATCGCTACGCACCCACGCCGTCAGATCTTCGAGTTGTTCGCCATCGGGCAGGATCGCCGACAGGCAGACGATACGCCGGTCGACCGCGTCCGCGCGGCGCAGAAGCCTTTGCACGAGAATTTCGTAGCGGAGCTCGCGCTCGCTCGGCCCTATCAGATGTCCCTCATCCAGAACGATCAATCCGATATCATCCAGCAATTGCGGATTGCTTCTTAGCGCGAAGTCCAGCTTTTCCGGCGTCGCAATAACGATGTCGTGCGAGCGCAGTGCGTCCTGGTCTCCCGGCATTGCGCCGCTCGCACCGTAGAGCGAGGACACCGAAAATCCGAGAGGACCGAACGTCTTGCGAAAGGACCGCTCGGTCTGCGCCGACAGTGCCCGCAGCGGCGTCACGAGCAACACCCGCTTCTCTGCACTGAGCGACATGAGGGTGCAGATTTCCGCGACGCGGGTCTTTCCAGCACTCGTCGGCAGAGCCACCACGAGATCATCAGTCAAATCGGTTGCGCGGCGCGCCGCGCCGATCTGCGAAGGCCAGAGCTCAACCTCGGCCGTCTTGCGCGGATAAAGCGACGCAAGAAACATCTCCCGCAGCGCGGCATAACCATCCGTGCCGGCTGGCCCGATTTGAGGCAGCACATGGTGGAGGCTATTGCCCCAGAGATCGTCAATTAAATTTCGGGCTACGCGGATGATCCACCAATGGGATACCGCACCGACATTGCTGGCCACTCTCAGAGCGCGCCGGAGTATTGATAGCGCTCCGTCGTGCATAGCGGTATCGCCGGTGAGCAACGCGAATTCGAAGAACGCGAAAGCTCTGAAGACCGCCGTAGTCAGCATGATCGACAAGATGTCGTCGATCTCCTGATCGCCGACCTCGAGAGCAGCTTGGAGAGCATCGTCGCCGTATTCAGGATTGCGCAGCCAGGATCGCGCCTCGTCACGCAGAGTCCCGAGATCACTAAGGAGTAGCCGTACGATCACGCGTTCTGCGGGCGCAAGATTCGCTTCTTCTTCGGCCTGAGACATCAGCGAGAACGCCATCGCTGCGTACCCCGCGAGATGGTACGAGGCCGCGCCCATCACACGCCAGAAGCCACGCTGGGAGAGTTCCGGTGACCCGTTGCGGACAAGGGCCTCGAAGGCATTGCCAGCCTTGAGAAAGCCCTCGCGCCATATTGCTGGGTCGCCCTCGCCCCGCTCCCGCAGGGCGAGCGATGCACGGAGCAAAGAGAATCCATACTCGGACAAATCGGTGTCGAGACTCACCGCGAAAGCCGGAGCACCCTCGGGAAGTTGGCCGGCCCTCCTAATGATCGCCCGCGCGTCACCCCGTGCTTGAAGCCGACCGCGTACCGTCGGCTGCGCCATCACTTCGATAAATTCCTGAAGCTCCTCAATCGTTTCCAAGGCTCTCGGCCTCTTCATAAATCCAGGCGATGAACTCCTGGTGGTCGTTTATGCGGAGGTTCACCGAGATATGGCCGTGGTCACCGCCAGCACCTGCAAGATCGGCTTCGAGGTCGGCGCGCCGGTCGTTGCCGGTTAACGTGAACAGTCCATGCGTGACATCACGCGCCCGAATCGTGCCTCTGCCGACAGCATTGCGGATTTGGCGACCTAGCGCCTCGTCTTCTTCGCTCCCCTCCAGCAACCTATCGGCTACAAACAGTAGGGAGATCGGCGTGGGACGGCCATCGTCGTCATTGAGCCGGGCACGAGCGGCGTTTATCACACCTGCGGCCATCGCCTGACCGCTCTTGGCCTCGCCCTTCAGATAGGCAAGGCGTCCATCTACCTCCTCGATGCCGAGGAAATCATCGCCGCGCAGGGCCATTTCGCGACCGTCCTTGTAGCGCAGGCGGCGAACGGGGATCCGGAATCCAGTCTGGTGCTCCACAAACTCCGTAGCCAATATCTCGCCTACTTCGCCGGACCGCGTTCTGGCGTCGGTCGGCAAGCGCTCGCGAAGAATGGCAGCAGCGCCGGGGAATCCCAGCTCGGCAATGTCGTCGGCAATGTGCCGCGGATCGTCGTAGTGAGCGCGGACACGCTCCATGAGGTCCGCCTGGACTGCGACTCTACCGCCACCTCTCTCGCCAAGCACAAAGAGGCGCTTTGTTTCGCCGTGCTCCGCCTCCTCGATGTTCAGCCAGTCTTCAATCATAAATATTTGTTATCAGGCCCTGATGACTGAAGAAAGCAACCACGAACATGTAGCTTCTTACCGTAGCCATCAACTTCGGAGGTGACGCGCCGAATGGCTGATGTTCCGTGCGTGCCTCCGGATGTTGCACCTGCGAGGTTGGAAACTGCGCGTACGCAGCAACAAGGCGCATTGTCAGCATAACTGGCATCTCACCTCGCCGCTCCACGCGCGGTTCGCATTGCCGCACCTACCGGCTGCACCACCATTCATCGCCGTCAGGCCAGGAGCGAGCCAGCCCTTCTTCGATCAGGATGTCGCCGATGTCGCGACCACCGATTCTGATCGTCACGAGCGTCCGCGTGCCGGTGTTATCCCGCTCTCCATATTCGACAGTCCAGTTATGCGAGTTCAGCAGCTCGATCACCCGGTCGCTGGCTCGGTGTGCCAGCGCGACTTCGGCCTCGCCACCGCAGATGTGGGTTTGCGGTTCCGGGGTGTCATATCCCTCCATGCGCAGCTTTTCCCCGTCAATCCAGATCGTGTCACCGTCGACGAGACAATATTCGTCAGCGGTGCGCGCCTGACCGGGAACGCACTTCGCAATCTGCGGCCGAGGCTGAGCCTGGGCAGGTTCCGGCAGGCCGCCGACCGCCCAAGATAGAGCGAGGGAAAGCACGAACATCTGCCAGCGGAATGTGGACAATGGGGGGAGACGAATTTGCATGGGCAGATCTGGTCTACTGCAATCTGAGTGAACGGGCGGATCGCTGGGGTGAGGCCAGCCAAGCATTCAACCTCCAGCCTCACCGACCGAGGCCGCGATGTCGTTGATCGATCGGAGCAGAACCAGGGGATCATCCCTGGACGGCTCAAAGCCGCGCCGCCTCCAGAATTCGGCGGCTTCACCATCGACGGCATTGACCAACAAGGCCCGTCCGCCGATCAGCGAAGCGGCCTGAACGCAGCGCTGGAGGGCGTGCTTCACAAGACCGGTCCCGATGCCCAGCCCTGCCCAACCCGTATCGGTCGCGAGCTGGCCGAGTAGCATGCACGGGACCGGATTGGGTGGCTGCCCCGTCCGGATCGAACGCGGCAGCACCGATGGCACAACGGCGGTCGGCGCCAGGCCATAGTAACCGACCACGCGTCCGGCCTCGTGCACGACAAGGACGGCGGTGAAGCCCTTCTGCTGATTGGAGAGGGCGCGCGTCTTCAGCCAGTGGTCAAGCGTGGGCTTGCCACAGGAGAAATCAGACACATCGTGAGCGGCGGTAAGCGGTTCGGGGCCTGACAGTTGCAATGGCTTACCGCTTCGCCACGTAGCCGGGCTCCCACGGCGCGGGCCGTTTCAGAACTTCGACCATCTCCGGAACGGGAGCGGCCGGACGCGCCAGCACATCCATGAACTCAGCGAAGCCCTCTGGACTCATCCGGATCAGCCCCTGCTCCATGACGACCTCCTCGGCCGCGCGCACTGCGGCGTCGCGCACGAAATCGGTGCGCGAGCGGCCGCGCAGGCTCGCTGCGCGATCGATCATTGCGACATCCGCCTCGGGCAGGCGCATCGAGATCGGATATTCCTTGCGTTCGGCGGTCGTGGCCATGGCGAATCTCCTTGGTCGGTATATAGCGCCTTGTATCGCGAATTACAATACGCTAGGGTTGCGTCAACAGTCAATGACCTCACGAGGAGAGGCGACGAGGCCAATGATGACCGGGTCAGCGAGGGATTCCGATAGGTTATTTTGCTACGCAAAGGCACGCCCGGCTGCGCTTGGCCACGCCATGGCACGATTGCCCGCGCCAATCGCCGCCGAATATTCGCCTTCAATTTCCGTTGCTTATGCTTCCCTCGGGGCGAATGCTGCAAGCTATGACCTTGCGAGCCCCAGGAAACCCGGCAAAGATGACAGGAGGAGAGCGCGAAGCGCTGCTCGAATCCTTGCTGCTGGACGCGCCGGAGCTGACGTTTACGCCGCGTGGCAATCCCGACCCTCGCCTTCTGCGTCTGGTCGGCATCCTGGCGAGGCAGGCGGCGCAGGAGTGCTATGCAGAGGAAGTGAAGATGTCACGGCAAAGGAGGAAGCGCTCCTCCTGATACGGACGGGAGCCAGGTTTTGAAAGTCGCGATCTACGCCCGCTATTCTTCCGACAATCAACGCGACGCCTCCATCGCCGACCAGTTCCGTATGTGCCGTCTCCATGCCGAGAAGCAGGGCTGGCATATCGTCGAGGAGTATTCGGACCACGCGATCTCCGGCGCCTCGCTGATCCGCCCAGGCATTCAGGCGCTCATGGCCGACGCAATGGGCGGCCGTTTCGACCTGATCCTGGCCGAAGCGATGGACCGCCTCTCCCGCGATCAGGAAGACATCGCGGGCATCTTCAAGCGCATGTCCTATGCCGACGTGAAGATGTTCACCCTGTCGGAAGGCGAGGTGACGCATCTGCATGTCGGTCTCAAGGGCACGATGAATGCGCTGTTCCTGAAGGATCTGGCCGACAAGACCCGCCGCGGGCAGCGCGGCCGCGTCGAGGCGGGCAAATCGGGTGGTGGCAATGCCTATGGCTACGATGTGGTCAAGAAACTCGATGCGAACGGCGAGCCGATCCGCGGCGATCGCACCATCAACGAGTTCCAGGCCGAGGTGGTCCGCCGCATCTTGCGCGACTACGCCGCCGGCAAGTCGGCCAAGACCATCGCCTTCGCCCTGAACAAGGAAGGCATTCCCGCTCCGTCAGGCGGCGATTGGGGGTTCAGCACGATCAACGGCAACCCGAAACGGGGCAATGGCATCCTCAACAATGAGATGTATATCGGCAAGATCGTCTGGAACCGGCAGCGCTTCGTCAAGGATCCGAACACCGGCAAGCGGCAGGCCCGCCCCAACCCGGAAGAGGAATGGGTCATCCAGGAAACGCCGGAGCTGCGCATCCTCGATGACGATCTCTGGAACGCCGTGAAGGCGCGGCAGGAGAAGAACAAGATCGCCCGGAAGGAAAACGGCGAGGCCGATCTCTCCCGGATCAATACCCGCCGCCGCCCCAAATACCTCTTCTCGGGATTGACCAAATGTTCCTGCTGTGGTGGCGGCTATTCCGCGATCTCGGCGACGCTGATCGGATGTGCGACGGCGCGCAACAAGGGGACCTGCGACAACCGGGTCAACATCCGCCGCGACGAGTTGGAAGCGCGTGTGCTGAACGCACTGCGTACCAAACTCGTCGATCCGGAGCTCTTCACCCATTTCTGCGAGGTCTTCACGCAGGAGATGAACCGGCTGCGCATGGAGGGCCGCGCCGAGATCGCGTCGGCCGAGGCGGAGATTGCGAAGATCGATCGGGAACTCGAGACCCTCCTCAATTTGATACTGAAGGGTGGGGCCGCTGACGCGCTCAACGCGAAGATGGTGGCGATTGAGAAACGCAAGAAGGAACTTGAACTGTTCCTGGCCGAAGCCGACGAGCCGCCACCCCTGCTGCACCCGAGCATGGCACTGCAATACCGCAAGCGGGTCCAACAGCTTTACGACGCCCTGCAGGACGAAGACGAGGGGAAGCGGATCGAGGCCGCCGACACGCTGCGCTCGCTCGTGGATCAGATCGAGCTGACGCCGGTCGACGGCAAGGTGGAGATCGCCGTTCAGGGCGATCTCGCTGGAATCCTTACGATTTCCACGCAAAGCAAAAACCCCGCAGCGGGGGCTACGGGGTCGCAAGTAAAGATGGTTGCGGGGGCAGGATTTGAACCTGCGACCTTCAGGTTATGAGCCTGACGAGCTACCGGGCTGCTCCACCCCGCGTCACCGATGCAAGCGCTTTTGCGCTGCGGTGATGCGGATATAAGCGACACTTTGATGAATGAAAAGGCCGAATCGCCCAGTCGGGGAAAAAACTTTCCCGCGCCGCGAAGAGCCCCCGCAGCCGCTGAAACCTGACGCCGAATTAAGACATGGAGCGGCGGCCCGCACAAGCAGGTGCGCAGCCGCCGTGCCATGGGGCGCCTAGTTGCGAAGCTCGCGCCGAAGCACCTTGCCGACATTCGTCTTGGGCAGTTCGTCGCGGAACTCCACCACCTTGGGTCGCTTATAGCCCGTCAGATTGTCGCGGCAGAAAGCCTTGACCGATTCTTCGGTGACGGACGAATCGCTCTTCACCACGAAGAGCTTGACCGCCTCGCCCGAATTATCGTCTTCCATGCCGATAGCCGCTGCCTCGACGACGCCGGGCATGCGCGTCACCACGTCCTCGACCTCGTTCGGGTAGACGTTGAAGCCGGACACGTTGATCATGTCCTTCTTGCGGTCCACGATCTTCGTCGCGCCCGTCTCGTCCATCACGCCGATATCGCCGGTCAGGAAGTAACCGTCGGCGGTGAAGGACTTCTTCGTGTCGTCCGGGCGGTTCCAGTAACCCGCCGTGACCTGCGGCCCCTTGATGGCAAGCTCGCCGCGCTCGCCGACCGGCAGCGGGTTGCCTTCGTCGTCGACGATACGGCAGTCGGTGGACGGCAGAGGATAGCCGATCGTGCCGGTATACTCCGTCTCCGTCACGATATTGCAGCAGGCGACAGGGGCCGTCTCCGACAGGCCGTAGCCCTGGCAGATCGTGCAGCCCGTCACCTGCTTCCAGAGATCGGCGGTCGCACCCTGCACCGCCATGCCGCCGCCGACCGAGATGCGCAGCGCCGACCAGTCCACGCTCCTAGCGTCCGGGTGGCGGGCGATGGCGCCGAACAGCGTGTTGACCGCCGGGAACAGGTGGAAGGGCTGCGCCTTCAACTCCTTGATGACGGCAGGGATGTCGCGCGGGTTGATGATGAGGATGTTGCAGCCGCCTTGCCGCATCGACAGCATCATGTTCACCGTGAAGCCGAAGATATGATACAGGGGCAGCGCGCAGATCGTGTTCGTCTGCTCGCCGGCGGGCACGTTGCGCACGCCCGGCTCGTGCCACAGCTCCGACTGGATAACGTTGGAGACGAGGTTGCGGTGCGACAGGATGCACCCCTTGGAAACGCCCGTCGTGCCGCCTGTATATTGCAGGGCCGCCAGGTCGTCGGCCTTCGGAACGACACGCTCGAACGTCGACGCCGCGCCCATGGCGATCGCCTGGTTCCAGCGCTCGGCACCGGGCAGGTCGTAGGCCGGCACCATCTTCTTGACCCGGCGCAGCACGAAGTTGACGATCGTGCCCTTCAGCATGGGCAGCATGTCGCCCACGGATGCGACGACCACATGCTCGACCGGGACGTCCGACCGGCATTTCTGCAGGGTCGTCGCCATATTCTCCAGGATCACGATGGCGCGCGCGCCGGAATCGCTCAGTTGATGCTGGAGCTCGCGCGGCGTGTACAGCGGATTGGTGTTCACCACCACCATGCCGGCGCGCAGCACACCGGCGACGGCGACCGGATATTGCAGGACATTCGGCATCATCAGGGCCACGCGGTCGCCGCGCTTGAGGCCCTTGGCCTGCAGGTACGCGGCGAAGTTGCGCGAGGCGACGTCCATGTCGCGATAGCTTATCGAGCGACCCATGAACTTGAAGACGGGGCGATCCGCGTACCGCTTGAACGAATCTTCCAGAAGATCGACCAGCGAGGCAAATGGCAGTTCGGGCAACTCGGCCGGCACGCCCTCCGGATAGTACTGTAGCCACGGCTTGTTCATAGGTTTCGGTACCTCCCAGTTTCCGACGCCTTCATCGATACAGCCTAAACGCGCCGTCGAAAAGGTAATTTACGTAAGCGTAAGATCAGACCGTCGTGACCGGCCTGCCCCATGCCGCCGCGTCTTCGGTGGGTGATCCGCCTGCGTCCCGCGGCGTTACCTCGACATTGTCGATCAGCCGGACGTCGCCCAGCCACGCCGCGGCCAGGATGCGGGCCGGCACATCGCCCAGCCGGTCCACCGGCGCAAGGCTGGCTTCATCCCGCAGTTCCAGATATTCCACGGCACGAAAGCCGCCGGCCAAGACCGCCCTTCGGGCCTGCGCAAGCGCGCCAGCCACGTCCCCGCCGGCGCCGATGGCGCCCGCCGCCGCAAAAAGCGCGTCCGGCAGTGCCTTGGCGATGATGCGCTCCTCTGCGGACAGGCGCCGGTTCCGACTGGACATGGCGAGCCCGTCTTCCTCGCGAACCGTTCCGCAGGCGACGATCCGGGTCGGCAGATCGAGGTCCGACGCCATGCGGCGCACGACCATCAGCTGCTGGAAATCCTTTTCGCCGAAGAAGGCGCGGTCGGCCGCCGTCCGGGTCAGGAGCTTGGCGACGACCGTCGCCACGCCGTCGAAATGGCCGGGGCGGAACTCGCCGCAAAGGCCTTCGCTGACCCCGGCGACCGATACCGTCGTGGCGAAGCCTTCGGGATACATGTCCGTCCCGTCCGGCACATAGAGAACGTGCACCCCGAGCGGCTCCAGCATGGCCGCATCCGCCTGCTCCGTACGCGGATAGGCAGCAAGATCGGCCGGATTGTTGAATTGGCGGGGGTTGACGAACAGCGTCACGACGACCCTGTCGGTCTCGGCCAGGGCCCGGCGCGCGAGGCTCAAATGGCCCTCGTGCAAGGCGCCCATCGTGGGCACCACGCCGACCGTCAGCCCGGCCTGCTTCCAGTCGTGTATCGCGGCGCGCAGCGCACGCCGGTCGCGGACGATTGCGATGCCGGCCATCAGCGTGCGCCCGTGCTTTCGCCGAACGTATGTTCGGCAGCCGGAAACCGCCCTTCCCGCACGTCGCGGACATAGGCGGCGATGGCGTCCTCGGCGGCCGCGCCGAGTTCGGCGTAGCGACGCACGAATTTCGGCTGAAAATCGGTGAAGACGCCGAGTATGTCGTCGAGAACGAGGATCTGGCCGTCGCAGGCCGGCGATGCGCCGATGCCGATGGTCGGCACCGCGAGGCATTGCGTGATCTCGCGCGCCAGGGGCTCCACCACCTTTTCCAGCACCACGGCGAAAGCACCGGCCTCGGCCATCGCGACGGCATCTGCCATGATCCTGTCGCGGGCCGCGCCGCGCCCCTGCACCTTGTAGCCGCCGAAGCTCTGCACCCGTTGCGGCACCAGCCCGACATGGGCGCACACGGGAATGCCCCGCGCCGTCAGAAAGGCGACCGTCTCGGCCATCTCGACGCCCCCCTCCAGCTTGACAGCCGCGCATCCCGTCTCGGCCATCACGCGGGCCGACGCCTCGAAGGCTTGCTGCGCCCCGGCTTCGTAGCAGCCGAAGGGAAGGTCAACCACCACCAGCGCGCGCCCGGCACCCCGCATCACGGCCTTGCCGTGCAGGATCATCATGTCCAGCGTCACGCCCAGCGTGTTGGGCAGGCCGTGCACGACCATGCCGAGGCTGTCGCCCACCAGGATGAGATCGCAATGCCGGTCGGCAAGCCGTGCCATCGGCGTCGTATAGGCCGTCAGGCAGGCGATCTTCTCGCCGCCCTTGCGGGCGATCAGCTCTGGCGGCGTGATCGATCTGATCTTCGCGTCCACGCTCACGTCCGGTCCCTCCCCGGTTCGAGATTGGGGGCTTCCCCGCCCCTCCAGGCTGGCTTATAGGGCAGGTGTGACCAATATGACAGAAGCTCCCATCGATGCGCGTTACGGTGCGCCGCCGCCCGACCTCGTCATGGACGAAGCGCCCGTATCGCGCATCCAGCTTTCGCCCTTCGTGCCGGGCTCGACGCCGCTGGAGGCCGTTGCGGATGGCGGCCTCGCATCCCTCGTCATGCTGGCGCCTCCCGGCTCGCTGGAGCGGCGCTATGTCCTGGCGCATGGGCTGCGCGCACTTGCGCCGGGTGGCCGGCTTATGGCGCTGGCACCGAAGGACAAGGGCGGCGCCCGCCTTGCCGGAGAGCTGGAAGCCTTCGGCTGCAGTCCGGAAGAAAGCTTCCGGCGGCGTCACCGCATCTGTACCCTCGAACGGCCGGCCGGCGAACTTGAGCTGAAAGCCGCAATGGACGAAGGCGCTCCGCGTATCTTGCCGGAACTCGATCTCTGGTCGCAGCCCGGCGTCTTCTCGTGGGACAGGCTCGACCCCGGCAGCCGCCTGTTGATGGAGGTCTTGCCGCCGCTGATGGGCAAGGGAGCCGATCTCGGTTGCGGCATCGGCATCCTGAGCCGGCATGCCCTGCGGTCGGAACAGGTCGAAAGCCTGGCCCTCGTGGACATCGACAGGCGTGCGGTGGACTGTGCGCGGCGCAACGTCACCGACGCGCGCGCGTCCTTCCTGTGGGCGGATGCGTTGACGCAGCCGCTCGGCCCGCTGGACTTCGTCGTCAGCAATCCTCCATTCCATGCCGAGGGCGCCGAAAGCCGCGAACTGGGGCAGGACTTCATCCGCGCCGCGCGGCGCGCCCTGCGCAAGGGCGGCACCTTCTGGCTGGTCGCCAACCGGCACCTGCCCTACGAAGCCGTCCTGGCAGCTGCGTTCCGCCGCGTGGAGGCGCGCGCCGACAAAGGCGGCTACAAGATCGTCGAGGCCGTTGCATGAGCGGCAAGGCGCCCACCGCCCGGCTGGACAAGCTGCTGGCCAATCTCGGCTACGGCTCGCGCCGCGAAATCCAGATGCTGGCCAGGAACGGCCGTATCCTGATGGACGGCGCGCCGTTCCCGGCGGCCGACACGCGCATCGCCCTGACGCCCGACCTGGAAGGCCGACTCATCGTGGATGGCGAGCGGCTGGATCCGCTGCCCGGCGTCGTCCTGATGATGCACAAGCCCCTGGGCGTCACCTGCTCGCACAAGGAAGCCGGGCCGCTCGTCTACGATCTCCTGCCCACGCGGTGGCGCCGGCGTGATCCGGCCCTGTCGACCGTGGGGCGGCTGGACAAGGAGACCTCCGGCCTGCTCCTGCTCACGGATGACGGCGCTTTCCTGCACAAGGTCATCGCGCCGCGCAGCCATGTGGACAAAAGGTATCGTGCCGTGCTGGCGCGCCCGCTGCGGGGCGACGAAGGCGAAATCTTCGCAGCCGGCACCTTGCTGCTCGAGGGCGAGGACAAGCCCCTCATGCCGGCGACGCTGGAAGCGATCGGCGATCGCGAGGCGTTCCTGACCGTTGGCGAGGGTCGATACCATCAGGTGCGCCGCATGTTTGCCGCCATCGGCAACCATGTCGAGGAACTGCATCGCGACAGGCTCGGCAACCTTGCCTTGCCTCACGATCTGGCGCCCGGCGCCTATCGGCCGCTGGACGCGACGGAGAAGGCTGCGATCTTCTCGGGCCGGTAGGAGAAAGGGCCGCCAAGGCGGCCCCAAGACATTCGAAAACGATGGTTCAGACTGCCGGCCATTGATGGTGGAAGACCCCATCCTTGTCGACACGATGGAACGTGTGTGCGCCGAACAGGTCGCGCTGGGCCTGCGTCAGGTTGGTCGTGCCGCGCGCCCGCCGGTAATCGTCGAAATAGGACAGGGCAGCCGCGAGCGCCGGAACGGCGATGCCGGCCATAGCCGCCTTTGCCACGACATGGCGCAACGCGCCTTCACCGGCGCTGACCCGGCTTACGAATTCCGGCGCATGCAACAGGTTGGCCGGAGGCTCCGCGCCCTCGTACGCCTTGGTTATGTCGTCCAGGAACTGCGAGCGGATGATGCAGCCGGCACGCCAGATGCGGGCGATCTCGCCCAACGGCAGGTTCCAGGAATGCTCGGCGGACGCCGCCGTCAACACCGCGAAGCCTTGGGCGTAGGCGATGATCTTGGCTGTCTCCAGCGCGGCTTCCAACTCGCTCAGCCCGTCCCTGTCGCCGTGGAACTGTGCCTTGGCGGAGGTGACGGAGGAATAGAGGCTTTCCGTCAGCTTGCGCTCGGCCTTACGGGAGGAAACGCTGCGCGCCGACACGGCGGCCTCGATGGTGGTGGCGCCGACGCCCAGCTTCTGCGCTTCGATGACCGACCAGCGGCCCGTGCCCTTCTGCCCCGCCTCGTCCAGGATCACGTCCACCATCGGCCGGCCGGTGTCGGAATCCTTTTCGGCCAGCGTCACCGCCGTGATCTCTATGAGATAGGAAGACAGGCCACGCGTGTTCCAATCGGCGAAAATGTCGGCCATCTCGCCTGGCGCAAGCCCCAGGCCGTCGCGCAGGATGCCGTAGATCTCGGCGATCATCTGCATGTCGGCATATTCGATGCCGTTGTGGATGGTCTTGACGAAGTGGCCGGCGCCGTCCGGCCCGAGCCAGGCAACGCAGGGCTCGCCTTCGTACTTGGCCGAGATCGGTTCGAGGATCGGCCGCAGCGACGCATAGGTTTCGCGGGCGCCGCCCACCATCATCGAGGGGCCGTGCCGCGCGCCGAGTTCGCCGCCGGAAACGCCCATTCCGACAAAGTGGAACGGCGTTTCCGCCACCAGCTTCGAGCGGCGCACCGTATCGTTGAAATCGGCATTGCCGGCATCGATGATGATGTCGCCGGGCGACAGCAGCGGCAGGATGCGCTGCATCTCCTCGTCCACGATGGGGCCGGCCGGCACCATGAACAGGACCAGGCGCGGCGCCTTCAGCCTGGACAGGAAATCCTCCATCGAATCGGTCGGAACGATATTCTGGCCGATTTCGCCGTTCTCGTCGCGCAGGGCATAGCCCTTCTCGACGGTACGGTTGTTGACGGCGACCTTGAACCCGTTCTCGGCCATGTTGAGCGCCAGGTTGGCCCCCATCGTTCCGAGGCCCAGAACGCCGATATCGGCAATACGCTCGCTCATGATGCGACTCCGAGTTGCAAATTGTGCGGTTGTATCGAACCTGTGGCAGCCGCCGTCAATCGCCAATACCGCAGCCCCGGTAAAAGCTTCCACCCCAGTTCAGATTTCCACCAACCGATCCGGAATCTCGTTCAGGCCGGCATCGTCCTGCGGGAAATGCTGCGCCAGCAATGCGCCGGCCGCCGCGATCGCCTCCACGAAACCATCGGCCAGGCTGTCGTCGCGGCCCGCGCGGACGAGCGTATCGACGATGCCTGTCCATGCTTCCGGCGGCACTTGCGCGGCGATGCCGTCATCGGCGATGACCTCGGCATAATGCTCCGCCTCCGACAGGAACAGGAGCACGCCGGTGCGCCGTGCCGTGGATTGGAGATTGTGGGCCAGGAACTGCTCCCGTGCGACGCGGGCCGCCGCCATCCGGGCAAGGAAGCCCGGCACGAACAGGCGGCGCATGCGCGGCAGGTAACGCAGCAGGGCCAGCAGGAGACTTGCTCCGACCACCTGCCCGAAGGCAAGGTCCACCGCCGCCACGGCATGTCCGGCCAAAGCCGCCACGAGCGCCGCGAGAAAGCCGCAGAGGATGCAGAGCGCCATCGCCACCGCATAGGAAATCGGCGTCACATCGGCGCTTGCGCGGGCGAAGACGGCATAGATCTCGCCACTCGTGCCGTTTTCGGCGCGGGCGATGGCAGCGGCCACGCGGTCGTGATCCTGTTTCGTGAAACGCAGCGGCATGGGGTTCTCTCCTGTCTACCAGCTTCCGGAGGCGCCACCGCCTCCGAAGGAGCCGCCCCCGCCGGAAAAGCCGCCACCGCCGGACGATCCGCCGCCCCAGCCGCCGCCGGCCATGCCGCCGCCCCAATATCCCGCCGTGCCGCGCCGTCGCCGGCCGGATCGCCCGCCGAACTCCATTCCCATGAACCTGCGGCGTCCGCCCGGCAGCTTCTTGCCGAAGACCCGCGCAAGCAACATCAGCGCCAGCGGGCCGAAAGCCGTGGCCATGACGAACAGCACGACCGCAAGGCTGATCCAGTCGTCGACGCCCGCGCCGTTCCAGCCGGCATTGCGCTCGGCGCGCGCACGCACTTCATCGGCGTTGCCGGACAGGATCGCGACGATGGCGTCGGCGCCGGCATCGATTCCGCCGGCAAAGTCTCCGCTGCGGAAGCGGGGCAGGATATCGTTTTCGATGACGATGCGCGACAGGGCGTCGGTCAGCGTCCCTTCCAGCCCGTAGCCCACCTCGATGCGCACCTGGCGCTCGTCACGCGCGACAAGCAGCACGACGCCGTTATTCTCGCCTTCGCGGCCGATGCCCCAGTGCCGCGCCAGCCGGTTTGCGAAGTCCGCGATCTCGTAGCCCTGCAGGTTCGGCACCGTCGCAACGACGATCTGGTCGGAAGACGACGCCTCGTGGGCGGCAAGCCGCGCCTGCAGTGCCTCGGCCTGCGCACGCGTCATCATGCCGGCCGTATCGACGACCCGCCCGCTGAGAACGGGAAAATCCTGCCCGAACGCCTGTGTGGACAAGAGCGCCAGCACCATGGCCAGGATTGCCGCCCATGATCGGGCGAGCCGCCCGGCGGTGTCGATCGAGCTTGCCATGCCGGCGCGCTCAGTTGGCGCCGAAGTCGACGCTGGGCGGGGTGGCCGCGCCTTCCGTGGCCTCGAATGCCTGCATCGGCCTGGCCTCGGGGTAGAGGATGCCTGCGATCCAGCGGCCGGGAATGGTGCGCAGTTCGGTGTTGTAAACGCGAACCCGCTCGATATAGTCGCGCCGTGCCACCGCGATGCGGTTTTCGGTACCCTCGAGCTGGCTCTGCAGGGCCAGGAAATTCTGGTTGGACTTGAGGTCGGGGTAGCGCTCCACGGTCACCAGCAGGCGCGACAGCGCTCCGGACAATTCGTTTTGCGCGGCCTGGAACCGCTCGACGGCGGCCGGGTCGGTCAGCTGGTCGGCGTTGATTGTGGTTTGCGTGGCCTTGGCCCGCGCTTCCACCACCGCCGTCAGAACCTCGCGCTCCTGCGCCGCGAAGCCGCGCACCGTCTCCACCAGGTTGGGGATCAGGTCCGCCCGGCGCTGATACTGGTTCTGCACTTCGGCCCACGCGGCCTTTGCCTGCTCCTCGTAGGTCGGGACGTTGTTGACGCCGCAAGCCCCCAGCAACGGCAGGAGAACCGCCAGCATGAACCATGCGAAGGGGCGCGAAGGGCGACCGCTGGCGTTGGTCGTGGAAATGGCATTCGACATGGGTGAGTCGCCTTCGGCTGGTGGATCGTCCCACCATACAGCGCGTTCGACGCCGCTTGTAGTGCAGGATCGCAGATCAGCCCACGAAGATATGCCGGCCAAGGCATACCAGCAGGATGATGATGCACCATAGCGATGCGGAAGCGGTCACGATCCACACCAGATTGCTCATGGAGGCGCATCCCCTTCCGCTCCTTGTCGGGCGCATTGGACACCAAACCCGTATACCGTTCGCAAACCGAAAGGGTTTCCAAACAGGAAAGATCGTTCATCGAGTGCGCCGCAAAAATCCAGTGGGATCGAACTCCTTTCCCAATTGTTAATGGCATCGAATCCCCACGAGACCTCGTCCTGGCCGTGCGGGACATACGATCGAACAGGAGTTGGACATGAAGCGCATTCTCGCTGCCGCCGTCTTCGCCCAGGCCGCCCTTCTCGGCCCTACCATCGCCAACGCAGCCGATATCGGGGGCTATGCCCCGGCGGAACCGTACCCCGAAGCGGTCGAGCGCGACGGCGTGCGCATCGGTTACCTGACCTGCGACGTCGGCGGTGGCGTCGGCTACGTCCTGGGATCGGCCAAGACTCTGGATTGCACCTTCCAGTCGACGACCGGTGCGCAGACGTCGGAGGTCTATACGGGCGTCATGCGCAAGATGGGCGTGGACCTTGGATTCACGACGCGCGGGCAGCTCGTCTGGGCCGTCTTCGCGCCGACAGCGGGCTACCACCGGGGCTCGCTCGGCGGCGTCTACCAGGGCGCCACGGTGGAGGCGACCCTCGGTGCGGGCGCCGGCGCCAATCTTCTGATAGGCGGCACCGCCGGCTCGATCCAGTTGCAGACGATCAGCGTCAGCGGCCAGCTCGGCCTGAATGCGGCGGCCACCGGTACGTCGGTGACGCTGACGCCGGCCGCCTGACGGTATCGCAAGCGCCATGCCGCGCCTGTCGCGCGGCATGGCATCACATCGTCAGCTGTTCAGCCGCGCGGCATGCCAGGCGATATGGTCGTCCATGAAGGTGGATATGAAGTTGTAGGAGTGGTCGTACCCCTCGCGCATGTTCAGCGTCAGCGGAATACCGGCCTTCTCGCATGCTGCCTTCAGGATATTGGGCTTCAGTCCCGTATCGAGGAACTGGTCCGCCGTGCCCTGGTCCACTAGAAACTCCGGAAACCGCTTGCCGTCCTCGATCAGCAGGCACGTATCGTACTGCCGCCACGCCATGGCGTCGTGGCCGAGATATTTTTCCAGTGCCGGCCGCGACCAGTCCGCGGTCGTCGGGTGGACGATCGGGGCGAAGGCGCTGCAGCTTCGATAGAGCTCGGGGTTCCTGAGGGCGATCGTCATGGCGCCGTGGCCGCCCATGGAATGGCCGAAGATGCCATGCCGCGCAACGTCCGCGGCGAAGTTGACGGCAACCAGCGACGGCAATTCATCCACGACGTACGAGTACATGCGGTAATTGTCGCGCCACGGCGCTTGTGTCGCGTCGACGTAGAAGCCGGCGCCCGACCCCATCTGCCAGTTGTCCGCCTCGTCCGGTACGTTCGGCCCGCGCGGGCTCGTGTCCGGCATTACGACGATCAACCTGTGCTCGGCCGCCGCGCGCCGGAATTCTCCTTTGTCCATCGCATTCTGATGCGTGCAGGTCAGCCCGGAAAGGTAAGTCAGGACGGGCAGTTTCTCGCCCGGCGCGTGCTCCGGCACGAACACCGCGAACGTCATCTCGCAGTCCGTGGTGCGGGACTGGTGGCGATACACCCCTTGCGTTCCGCCATGCGCCCTCGACGTCGACACCAGATCCATTGCGAACATTCCTTGTCTGTCGTTTCCGTTGATTGGGCCCCGGCCGGCAAGCGGCGGCCGGGGCCAGCCGTCAATATAGGACGACGGAGCGGATCGACTTGCCCTCATGCATCAAATCGAAGGCGGTGTTGATTTCGTCGAGCGGCATCGTGTGGGTGATCAGGTCGTCGATGTTGATCTTGCCCTCCATGTACCAGTCCACGATCTTCGGCACATCGGTCCGGCCGCGCGCGCCGCCGAAGGCCGTACCTTTCCAGACGCGGCCGGTGACGAGCTGGAAGGGCCGCGTCGCGATTTCCTTGCCGGCCTCGGCCACGCCGATGATGATGGATTCGCCCCAGCCGCGGTGACAGCATTCCAGAGCCTGGCGCATCACATTGACGTTGCCTGTCGCGTCGAACGAGAAGTCCGCCCCGCCATCGGTCAGGTCCTGGATGGCCTGCACCACCTTGTCGTTGCCGATTTCGGCCGGATTGACGAAGTGCGTCATGCCGAACTTGCGCGCCATCTCTTCCTTGCCGGGGTTGAGGTCCACGCCGATGATGCGGTCCGCGCCCACCATGCGGGCGGCCTGCAGGACGTTGAGGCCGATGCCGCCGAGCCCGAACACCACCACATTGGCGCCCGGCCACACCTTGGCCGTGTAGATGACGGCGCCGATACCTGTGGTGACGCCGCAGCCGATATAGCAGATCTTGTCGAAGGGGGCGTCCTCGCGCACCTTCGCGACCGCGATCTCGGGCAGCACGGTGAAATTGGAGAAGGTGGAGCAGCCCATATAGTGGAACACTTCGCCGCCATGGCAGGCGAAGCGCGACGTCCCGTCCGGCATCACGCCCTGGCCCTGGGTGGCGCGGATGGACGTGCACAGGTTGGATCGGCGCGACAGGCACGTCTTGCACTGCCGGCATTCCGGCGTATAGAGCGGGATCACATGGTCGCCGGGCTTCACGCTGGTCACGCCGGCGCCCACCTCGCGTACGATGCCGGCGCCTTCATGCCCCAGGATCGCCGGAAACTTGCCTTCGGAATCCAGTCCCGAAAGCGTATAGGCATCGGTGTGGCAGACGCCCGTCGCCATGATCTCGACGAGGACCTCCCCGGGCTTCGGCCCGCCGATCTCGACGGTTTCGATGGTCAGGGGCTTGTTCGCCTCCCAGGCGACGGCGGCACGTGACTGCATTCGGGCGATCCTCGTTCATGGATGGTCCGGGCGGGGCAGTCCCTGCCGTTCGCCCTTCAACCCAAGGGATAGCTGATTCGACCCGCGCCGCGCCACCGTGGCGCGCCCGAATTCCGTCAACGTCCCGGCAGCTGGAGGGCGTACCACAGCGACACCGCGTCGATCTGCTCCTGCGTCATGGAGACGGCGATCGGTTCCATCACATGGGCATGCGGCCCGCCATCGCGGTCGCGGTGCTTCCAGAGCTCCAGTTGCGCGGCGAGATACCATTCGGGCTGCCCGGACAGATACGGATAGTTGGGGTTGGCGGCGCGCACGGCGGCGCCGTGGCAGGATTCGCAGGCGGCGATCTTGCGATCCGGCAGGCCGGACTCGGCGATCGTCCGCCCCAGTTCGGCAAGGCCCTCCGCCTCGTAGGGCGGGCCGAAGGCGGAAGCGACATGCACCGTGTCGTCGGTCAATTGCACTTCCAGCGTGCGGTCCTCCGCGACGCTGCCGCGCGGCAGACGGGCCTTGCCCTCCTCGCCGACCGTGGCGCCGAAGGGTCTGTCGAAGGAGGCGGCCGCGTCCCGCACCGGCGGCGTCTGCCCCGCATACCAGTCGGCCAGCCGCGCCAGCATCGCGTCTTCGTGGATGCTGGCTGCCGGTTCCATGATGCCGCTGTCGCGGCTGCCGGCCGCGAATGCCCGGAGGTTGGCCAGAAGATACGCCGAAGACTGGCCGGCGATCACCGGCACGGAGCCGGCCGGCGGCTGTCCCGCCCCATCCGTGCCATGGCAGCGGGCACAGTCGGCCAGCGCCGTTTCGAACGGATTCCCGCCGGGGCTCGTGCCGGCCGGCGGCGCCTCACCGAAGGCGAGCGCCCGGTAGCCCTCCTCTTCCAGCGTCGGAAGCGTGCGCAGGAAGGCCACCATGGCCCAGACCTCGTCGGGCCGCGACTGCGTCGTCCATGCCGGCATTCCGGAATATTTGATGCCGTGCCGGACGATCCAGAACAGCTCCCGGTCGCGCCACGCGCCGACCGCGTCGCCAAGGGGCGGTGGCGGCGGCATCATCGCCGTCATGGCGGCGGATTGCGGTTGCCCCGGCGCGCCATGGCAGGTGGCGCAGTTCGTCTGGAAATGTCCTGCCCCGCGCCGGATCAGCGCAGGGTCCGACAGGCTCACGCCCTCCGGAACCGAGATGCCGATGGACTGCGTGTCCACGGCATTGCCCATGGTCCAGTGCAGGAACCAGGCTACCGGCGCGTAATGCCCGGTATTGGCGGCGATGGACACGAAGCCCGACCAGCCGACGGCGAGCGCCGCGAAGGCCGCCGCGATCCCGGCCAGGAGCAGGCGCTTCCATGTCAGGGTCACGGACACGTTCATCGGCAATCCACGATCATCAGGGCCGGCAGCGCGGTGAAGACGACACCCAGGAAGGACAGGCCAGCCAGCAGGAACGAGGAAAACTCGAGGAAGCGCTCGCGCACGTCGGCCGAATCTCCGTCATGCGGCACGGAGCCACCATTGGCGCGCCACTCGGAGATCGCCCTCCAGCCGATGATGCCGCAACCGGCAAGGGCCGCGACGGTCAGGACGAGGATCAGCACCCGGACGCCGCCGATGGGTTCGAACACCTCGACATTGGGTGCGCAGCGCCACGCAGCCGCGACATAGCAAACCAGGAAGTGCACCGCCCAGATGGTCGGCGTCGCGATCAGCGTCCATAGATTGTCGCGCGTGCGATTGCCGACCGCCATCACGCTACTCCCCCGGCCAGCGGCACCAGCACCAGCGTCGCGACCGTGATCAACGCCGTCGCCGCCAGAAAGTGGAAATACAGCCGGACATTGGCAAGGTCGATGTCGTAGCGCGGTGTCAGACGGCCCGTCAGCGTGCCGGCCAGGCAGAAGCCCAGCATCAGCGCGCCGACCGCGCCGTGAAGGGCCGTCCAGATGGCGAGCAGCCAGACGATGGCCGGATAGACATGGGCTCGGGGCGCCATTCCGGTCACGTACGGGCCGTACAGCAGCGCGGCGGCAGCCGCCAGCACCAGCACGATGCCGGCCGCCAGGAGCAGGCGGGCCGCGGACAGGGCTCCGGACCGAAGCCGCAGATGCGACAGGATCGCAGCGCCGAAGGCCATCAGGAACAGGACCAGCGAGATGCCCGGCCACAGGGCGCCCGGCCCCTCAAGTTCCGGCGCGGGAAACTGCTCGTGGACGGTGAAGTAGAAGAAATAACCGAACACCAGCGACAGGAAGGCCGTCATGTCGCCCAGCATGGTGATGAACATCGCCCACCACGAAACGGAATGGGGACCGGACACGTAGATCGGCAGGGAAAGTCCGAGACCGACATCCTTCTCGTCCTTTTCCGGGATCACGCTTGTGGCGCGCCAAAGCCAGTGGATGATGGCGGCGACGGCCAGGAACAGCGCACCGAACATCCACCACCACCAATGGAAGGTGGCCGCGATGAAGCTGGCGCCGAGGAAGCCGGCGGCGATCATCGGCACGAAGGAAGGCCCCGGCACGCGCAGGCACTGCACCGGCTCGGCATCGAGCACGGTCGTCACGATGGTCTCGCGCTTCCCCTCCTCCGCATCGGGAAGGTAGAACCGCCCCTTGTCGATGTCGTCGATGAAATTCGGCTGGTCCCAGATGGGGTAGCGCGACGAGATGATCGGGACGGAGCGTACGCCCCAGGGCTGGTCCGGCACCTCGCCAGCCCATTCCAGCGTGCCGGCGTTCCAGACGTTGCGGTCGGCCAGAGGCCCTTTGCGCGGACGCAGGACGTCGGCGACGACGATCAGGAACCCTGCCGCGAAGACGAACGCGCCGACGGTGGAAACGAGGTTCGGCAGATCGAGGTCGATCCCTGCCGGATAGGTCCAGATGCGCCGGGGCATGCCGATCAGGCCCGAGAAGTGCATCGGGAAGAAGGCGGTGTTGAAGCCGATGAACATCAGCCAGAAAGCCCACTTGCCGGCGCGGTTCGACAGGCGTCGCGAGGAGACGATGGGCCAGTAGTAGTAGAGGCCGGCGATAATGGGGAAGAGGACGCCGCCGATGATGACGTAATGCAGGTGCGCCACGATGAAATAGGTGTCGTGCGCCTGCCAGTCGAAGGGGGCCAGCGCCACCATGACGCCGGTGAGCCCGCCGAGGACGAATACGGCCAGCGCGCCCGACACGAACAGCATGGGTACGCTGTAGATGACGCGCCCCGTCAGGCAGGTGGCGAGGAAGACGAAGATCTGCACGCCGGTCGGAATGGCCACGGCCTCCGAGGCGGCGGAAAAGAAGCCCAGCGAGATGGCCGGAAGGCCGGTGGTGAACATGTGGTGGGCCCACAGGCCGAAGGACAGGAAGCCCGTGCCAACCGCCGCCAGCACGATCCATGAATAGCCCAGCAGCGGACGCTGCGCGAAGGTGGGAATGATCATCGCGAAGAGCGCGATGGACGGCAGGAAGATGATGTAGACTTCCGGATGTCCGAAGATCCAGAACAGGTGCTGCCACAGCAGGGGGTCGCCGCCGCGCTCGGGGTCGAAGAAGGGCCAGTCGAAGAGGCGCTCCATCTCGAACAGGATGTCGCCGGCGATCAGCGGCGGAAAGGCGAACAGGATCATCGCCGCCACCACCAGAACGTACCAGGCGTAGGGAGGCATGAGGTTGAGCTTCATGCCGGGCGGACGGCATTTCAACGTACCGACGATCAGTTCCACGGCGGCCGCGATGGACGCCACCTCGATGAAGGAAAGGCCGAGCAGCCAGATATCCGCGCCATAGCCTGGCGTGAACCGCTCCTGCGTCGTCAGCGGCGGATACATGAACCAGCCGGAATCGGGAGCGGAATCGAAGAAGATCGAGCCGCAGACGAAGATGCCGCCGATGAGGAAGCACCAGTAACCGAAGGCCGACAGACGTGGGAACGGAAGGTCTCGGGCCCCGAGCATCTGCGGCAGGAGGATGATCGCCACCGCCTCGAAGATCGGCACCGCGAACAGGAACATCATCACCGTTCCGTGCAGCGTGTAGACCTGGTTGTAGAAAGCCGCCGTCAGGAAGTCGTTTTCCGGCACGGCAAGCTGCACCCGGATCATCAGGCCCAGCACGCCCGCGAACAGCAGGAAGGCGAAGGCCGTTGCCGTATACCAGACACCGACCGTCGTGTTGTTGACGTCGGACCAGTAGCGCCAGCCGGGCGGCGTCTCCCAGGTCGAGATCAACCGCTTTTCCTGGCCCTTGCGGACGTCCGGATCGTTCTGGTCGCGTGTGGAGGCAGGCGGGATGGCGGCCGTTTCGCTCACTCGAGGCCCTCCAGCCATTGCGCGATGGCCACCACCTCGCCGCGCGGGATCATGCCGAAGGCCGGCATCTCCACGCCCTGCTTGACGTGGTCCGGCGCGGCGATGAAGGCGGCCAGATTGTCGGCGCTCATCTCCAGCGTTCCCGCCCCCAGCATGCTGCGTCCGCCGACATGGGTCAGGTCCGGCCCGACGCCGCCTTCGGCCTGCGTGCCGCGCACCGCGTGGCAGGCGCCGCACCCATTGGCCATGAAGGCGTCCTGGCCGGCGCCCCCGGCCGCGTCGGCCGGCCGGCCCTGCGCCTCGACATAGGCGGCGAAGGCATCCTGCGAGACGACCCTGACGCGAAACGCCATCTGCGCATGGGCCGTGCCGCAGAATTCGGCGCAGACGCCGTTGAAGACGCCTTCGCGGGTCGGCTCCAGCACAAGGCGGTTGACCCGCCCGGGGATCATGTCGACCTTGCCGCCAAGCGCCGGCACCCAGAAGGAGTGGATCACGTCAGGGCTTCCGAGAAGGAGCTCCGTACGCACGCCGACCGGCAGCCACAACTCGTTGGCGCTTTCCACACCGGCGCGCGGCAGGGCGCGCTGCACGCCCGGCTCGGCCGGCGTATCGTAGAAGATCCGCCACCAGAACCGCTCACCGGAAACGGCGATCCGCATCCCGTCGCCCTCGCGCCGCAATTCCGGCATGAGCCACAGGCCGAAGGCGAGCAGAAGGGTCAGTGTGACGACGGGAAAGGCGACGCCGCCCCACACGATCAGTCGGATGCCGGCGCGCTCACGATGGGCGCCGGGATGCGTTCGCGTGGCATAGATGCTGATGCCCATGACGAAGAGCCAGATCAGAACCGCGCCACCCAGCATCCAGAAGAAGAGGGCGTTGACGGCCTCGGACTCGGTTCCGGCCGACAGGAACGTCGATTGCGGACTGGTGCAGCCGCTCAGGCCGGCCAGCATCGCGCCTGTCAGCGTGCAGACGCCAAGAGTGTGCAGTCCCCGTTTTCGCATGCGTGCCCGATGATCCCCGTCTTGTGATCTCAAGATAGCGCCAGGTCACGATCCGGCGAGATGCAGGAACCGTTCCAAATCATCAAGGCGGTGGACAGTGCGCGAAAGCGACTTTACCTGCACAGCATGGAGCGTATGATTGGATCGATCCAACCGCTTGGCGAAGGCCAGCCGGTCCCATCGTTCGGGAGGCGACGGGTGAGTGAAAGATCCAAGGCCGGGCGCGTTCCGACGCTCGTCGACGTAGCGGCCCACGCGGGCGTTTCCCGCGCGACGGCATCGCTCGTGCTGCGCGGCAGCAAGGCGATCACACCGGCCACGCGAAGCCGTGTCGAGGCGGCGATGCACGCCCTCGGCTACGTCTACAACCGCAATGCGGCAAGGCTGCGTGCACAGAGTACGCAGACCATCGGCGTGATCCTGCCCAACCTGACCAATCCGTTCTTCGCCACCCTTCTGGCCGGCGTCGAATCGCAGGTCGAGCCACAGGGGTTCTCCGTCCTTCTGGGAAATTGCAACGAAGATCCCGAGCGGCAGGATCTTTTCGTCAACCGAATGCGCGAGAACGGCGTCGACGGCTTCATCGTCTGCCCCGCCGACCGGACGGAGCGCGCCTCCCTGCAACGGCTGACGGCCAATGCCATCCCGCTCGTGCAGATCCTGCGAAGGGTGGACGGGGCGGACAGCGATTTTGCCGGCGTCGACTTCGCCGTGCTGACGAAGGATGTCGTGGAGCGGCTGGTGGCCCTGGGCCACAGGCGCATCGCCTTCGTGTCCGGCAACATGGACCATAGCGTCCAGCGCGAGCGCATACAGGGTTTCCGCGCCGGCATGAAGGCGGCCGGCCTCGACGCCTCCCTGATCATCTCCATACCGCTCACGCATGCGGACGGACGCGCAAGCGCCCCCTTCCTGATGCGTCGGCCGGCCTCGCCGACGGCCATCCTGTGCTTCAACGACGTCGTCGCGCTGGGGCTTCATCGCGGCCTCCAGGATCTCGGCCTTGCCATCGGCCAGGACGTATCGCTGGTCGGCATCGACAATGTCGCCGAATGCGACCTGATGGTGCCGGGCCTCGCCTCGGTCGAAACCTCTCCCTTCCGCATCGGATCGGCTGCCGGCGAACTTTTCCTGCGGCGGCTTGCCGCACCGGAAGCGCCGACGAGAGCGCGGCTTGAAGAGACCGCCTTCGTGCCGCGCCCGTCCTGCGGACCGGCCCCGGCTTGACGGGAGACGGAAAACTTCGTTAGATCGATCTAACGAACGATGGTCGACCATCGATCTGACAAGGCGACGGCCGGCGCGGTTGGGAGACCGCCCATAATCTGGCTTCGCTGGGGAGGAAGCGGTGTATCAGCTCAATTTCGGGCCCGTATTCGACAACATGGACCGGCTTCTGGCCGGCGCCTGGACGACGGTGCAGCTGTCCTTCTGGGCCATGGTCGTCGGCCTTGTGGTTTCCATCGCCTGCGCGGTCGGCAAGCTGGCCGGGCCACGGCCGCTGCGCTGGGCGATCGATCTCTACATCGAGGTCATCCGCAATACGCCCTTCCTGGTGCAGATCTTCTTCATCTACTTCGCCCTGCCGTCGCTCGGCATACGCTTTTCGCCCAATACGGCGGCGCTGGTGGCGCTTGTCGTCAATGTCGGCGCCTATGCCACCGAGATCATCCGCGCCGGCATCGAATCCATCCAGAAGGGGCAGGTCGAAGCCGGGGTCGCGCTCGGCCTCTCGCGGCCGCAGATCTTCCGATACATCGTCATCAAGCCGGCTCTGCGCACGGTCTATCCTGCACTCACCAGCCAGTTCATCTACCTGATGCTGAACACCAGCGTCGTTTCCGTTATCTCGGCGACCGACCTCGCGGCGGCGGGCAACGACATCCAGTCGCAGACCTTCACCGCCTTCGAGGTCTATCTGGTGATCACCGGAATCTATCTTCTGTTGTCGCTCGCCTTCTCGGGGTTGTTCAGCCTCGTGCAGCGGCTCGCCTTCAACTATCCGCTGAGCCGCTGAGGAGGACGCCGCCATGATCCGCCCCTTCGGCATCAACGAAGCCTGGTTCATCTTTACAGCCATCCAGTGGACGCTGGCCCTTTCCGCCGTCGCCTTTGCGGGCGGGGCCGTCGGCGGGCTGCTGGTCGCACTGGCGCGCGTATCAAGAAGCCGCCTCTTGAACGTTCCGGCGCTGGCCTTCATCCGGCTGTTCCAGGGCACGCCGCTGCTGATGCAGCTCTTTCTCACCTATTTCGGCCTGCGCATGCTCGGCGTCGGCCTCGGCCCGTGGACGGCGGCCGCGATCGCGCTGACGCTGCACGCCTCCGCCTTCCTTGGGGAAATCTGGCGCGGCTGCATCGAGGCCGTCCCGGAAGGGCAGAGCGAGGCGAGCTGGGCGCTCGGCCTTTCCTATTTCGACAGGATGCAATCGGTGGTCCTGCCACAGGCAGCGCGTATCGCGGTGGCTCCGACGGTCGGCTTCCTTGTGCAGCTCATCAAGGGGACGTCGCTCGCCTCCATCATCGGCTTCGTCGAATTGATGCGCGCCGGACAGATCGTCAACAACGCGACCTTCTCGCCCTTCAAGGTCTACGGGCTCGTCGCGCTCATCTACTTCTTCCTGTGCTGGCCGTTGTCGATCCTGGCGAAGCGCATGGAAGGGCGTTACGCCGCGATGGCCAAGCGCTGACCCTTTTGCAGTCGGGCCCGGCAGGCGCCGGGCCGAACCAACCCGGGAGGTATCTTATGAACATGGTCGCCAAGACCGTCGCGGCCGGTTTCGCCGCGCTGATCGCATGCACCACGGCGCTGGCGCCGGCCAAGGCGCAGACGGTGGACGAAATCAAGCAGCGGGGCACCGTCAATATCGGCATGCTGGTGGATTTTCCGCCCTTCGGCATCCTCGACCTCAACGGCCAGCCCGACGGCTACGACGCAGACGTTTCCAAGCTTCTGGCGGAAGACCTCGGCGTCGACGTGAACATCGTTCCGGTGACGGGGCCGAACCGCATTCCCTATCTTCTGTCCGGCCAGGTCGACGTGCTCGTCGCCTCGCTCGGCATCTCGCCGGAGCGCGCGCAGCAGGTCGACTTCTCGCAGCCTTACGCGGGCATCGAGATCTTCGTCTTCGGCGACAAGCAGGTGGCGGTGCCGGATGCCGCGGCCCTGGCCGGCAAGAATATCGGCGTCGCCCGCGCCTCGACTCAGGATGTCGCCGTCACGGCCATCGCACCGGAGGGCACCACGATCCAGCGCTTCGACGACGATGCGTCCGCCGTACAGGCTCTCCTGTCGGGGCAGGTGCCGCTGATCGGCGTCTCCAACGTCGTGATCGCCCAGATCCAGCAGACGGCGCCCGACCGCTTCGACGAGAAGTTCAGCCTGCGCCAGCAGGTGCAGGGCATCGCCACGCGCAAGGGGTCGGATGAATTCCTTGCCTATGTGAACGACTTCATCAAGCGCAAGAAGGAAGACGGTTCGTTGAACGAGATCCACGAAAAGTGGCTCCAGCAGCCGCTGCCCGACTTCATCGCACAGGCTTCGGAATAATCGTGGCGGATGCCGCCGGGGAGGATCGGATCATGACTGACGAAAGCGGGCCGGACACCGCCTCCCTGGCGGTCGTCATGGAGCATGTCGAAAAATATTACGGCGATTTCCATGCCCTGAAAGACATCAACCTCGATGTCGCCAGGGGCGAGAAGATCGTGTTGTGCGGGCCGTCCGGATCGGGCAAGTCGACCCTCATCCGCTGCATCAACCAGCTCGAGCCCGTACGCTCCGGCAAGATCGTCGTGGACGGAATCGAGCTGACCGCCGGGCCGAAGAACGTCGAGGCCATCCGCCGCGACGTCGGCATGGTGTTCCAGCAGTTCAATCTCTTTCCGCACATGACGGTCCTCGAGAACTGCATCCTCGCGCCCATGAAGGTGCGCGGCACCAAGCGTGCCGAGGCAGAGGAGATCGCCCGCAAATACCTGGCGCGGGTGCGTATACCGGAGCAGGCCGACAAATATCCGGCGCAGCTTTCGGGCGGTCAGCAGCAGCGCGTGGCCATCGCCCGCGCGCTGTGCATGAACCCGCGCATCATGCTGTTCGACGAGCCCACCTCCGCCCTCGACCCCGAGATGGTCAAGGAGGTGCTGGATACGATGATCGACCTTGCCAACGAAGGCATGACGATGCTCTGCGTAACGCACGAGATGGGCTTCGCGCGGCAGGTGGCCGACCGCATCATCTTCATGGACAAGGGCGAGATCGTCGAGATCGGCACGCCCGACACCTTCTTCGACAACCCCCGGGAAGAACGCACCCGCACCTTCCTCGGCCAGATTTCCCACTGAGACCTGCCATGAAACCCGCCATTCTTCTGGTCGAGCCGATGATGGACGCCATCGAGCGCGAACTCGACGCCGCCTACACCGTGCATCGCCTGTACGACGCTTCGCTGAAGACCCGGATCCAGTCGGAACTCGGCGCCATCCGCGCCGCCGTTACCGGCGGCGGCACCGGATTGTCCGCCGACTGGGTCGCCCGACTGCCGGCGCTCGGCCTCGTCGCCATCAATGGCGTCGGGACAGACAAGGTCGATCTTGCCGAAACCGCCCGGCGCGGCATTCACGTGTCGACCACGCCCGGCGTATTGACCGGCGACATCGCGGACATGGCTATGGCCCTGCTGCTGGCGGTGATGCGGCGGATCGTCGAGGGCGACCGGCTGGTGCGTCAGGGGCGCTGGGCCGCCGGCGGACAATTGCCCCTGGGAAGCCGGCTGGGCGGTCGCAGGCTGGGTATCCTGGGCCTCGGGCAGATCGGACGTGCCATCGCAAGGCGCGCCGAGGCTTTCGATGCCGAGATCCTATACTGGAACCGCTCGCCCGCCGAAATGCCGGCAGGCTGGACTGCAGTCGATACGCCGGAACGGCTTGCCGCGGAGGCCGACATACTGGTCGTTGCCGTCGCCGCGACCCCGCAGACGGAGAGCATCGTTTCCGCCGCCGTGCTGGCGGCGCTCGGTCCCGAAGGCATCCTCGTCAACGTCGCCCGCGGCAATGTCGTGGACGAAACCGCGCTGCTGCATGCGCTGCAGCAGGGCACGATCGCCGCGGCGGGGCTCGACGTGTTCCGCAACGAGCCGACGATCGATCCCGCCTTCGCGGGCCTCGAAAACGTCGTGCTGGCGCCGCACCAGGGCAGCGCCACACTTGCCACCCGCGAGGATATGGGACGGCTGGTGCTGGCAAACCTGGCCGATCATTTTGCCGGGCGCACACCGCGCACGTCGGTCAATGCCGACAGGATCCGGGAGACACACACCGCATGATCGTTCGCCAGGCATTCTTTCGTGGCACCATCGCCGCCGGACGCGAGGCCGAGTTCCGTGCCTTCGTGCAGGATCGGCTGAAGCCGCTCTGGCTCACCTTTCCTGGGCTGGTAGACCTTCGCATCCAGTTCGAGACGGCGCGTGACGAAGGCGCGGGGCCGATCCCGCTGGCGCTGTCCATGGTCTTTCCGGATCCCGAGGCGCTGGCGCAGGCTCTCGAAGCGCCCGTCCGCTTCGAGAGCCGGGGGGTGACGTCCGAGTTGATGCAGATGTTCGACGGCCGGATCGAGCATCACGTGTTCGCGTTCTGATGCCTTGATATGCCGCTTCGTCTGACGCATATTGACGTCAGTAATAGAGGCATCATCATGAATCTTGCCCATCTGTCTGAAAATGGACTGTTTGCCCCGGCTCGCATCGCTATGACGTTGCGCACAAGCAAGGATGAACTGGCGAACTCTGCGGGCCTGGGCCGCGATGCTGTCCAGCGAAAAGACAGGCTCGCATCCGACCGCACGCAACGTCGGCTCAGGGAGATGGTCGAGGTCTTGAACAAGGTCGAACCGAGATTCGGGTCGGCTTTGATCGCCTATGCGTGGTATCGATCCGAACCGCTTTCGGGCTTTTCGGGGCAGACGGCCATGCAACTGGTTCGTCAGGGGCGTGCAGACGAGGTACTGAACTATATCGACGCAGTCGATGCCGGAATCTTTGCCTGAGCTTCATGCGTTTTCGCGGCACGCTCTACAGGGCCATCAACCCGATCTATGCACATGAGCCGTTGTCAGGCAAAGGCGCCGAGGCCTATGGCGGGCGCCTGAACCCCAGGGGCATGCCCGCTCTCTATCTCTCGCTTTCGATACCGACCGTCTTGCGGGAGGTCAATCAGGTCGGATCATTCCAGCCGGTGACGATCGTCGCCTATGAAGCGGATATCGAGCCGATCATCGATACGCGAAACAGACAGGCACTGCATGATGAGACGGTCGATCTCGATCTTCTCTCGGACGCAGGCTGGCGGGAGGCGATGCGAAGGGATGGCATCGCTCCTTCGCAGATGATTGCCCGGGCGCTTCACGCCACGGGCTATGCCGGCATACTGATCCGTAGCTTCGCCCCGGGGGCTGGCCCCGAAGACCTCAACATCGTCCTCTGGTCCTGGGGGAACACGCGCCCGGTGCGACTGATCCCCATCGATGACGATAGACGCCTCGGAAGACTAGCGCACAGTTAGGCTTCGATCCGGTCAGTCCCCCGTCCGGGCGGCGGTGTCGTAAGACCAGCCCCACTCTGCGATCTCCGGCATGTCCTCGCCGTACTCCCGCGTATAGCGATGGTGCTCCTCGAGTTTGCGCTTGAAGGTCTCCACCGCGCCGGATGCACGATCGGCAAGGCCAGGCACGCGGCGGATCGCCTCGAGCGCCAGGTGAAACCGGTCCAGCCCGTTCATCACCACCATGTCGAAGGGCGTCGTCGTCGTCCCCTCTTCCACGAAACCGCGCACATGCATATTGGCGTGGTTCGTCCGCGCATAGGTCAGGCGATGGATGAGGTAGGGATAGCCGTGATAGGCGAAGATGACCGGCTTGCCCTTCGTGAACAGGGCGTCGAAATCTTCGTCCGCCAGCCCATGCGGATGGTCCGAACTGGGTTGCAGCGCCATCAGGTCCACCACGTTGACGACGCGGATCTTCAGGCCGGGCACATGCTGCCGCAAGAGATCCACCGCCGCCAGCGATTCCATCGTCGGGACGTCGCCGGCAGAGGCCATCACCACATCCGGCTCGCCGCCATCCTCGGTCCCGGCCCAGTCCCAGATGCCGATCCCCGCCTCGCAATGGCGCACCGCCGCATCCATGGAAAGCCATTGCGGCGCCGGCTGCTTGCCGGCAACGATGACGTTGATCCGGTCGTAGGTCCGCAGGCAGTGATCCGTGACCCACAGAAGCGTGTTGGCGTCCGGCGGCAGATAGATACGGACGATGTCGGCCTTCTTGTTTGCCACGAGATCGACGAAACCGGGGTCCTGATGGCTGAACCCGTTATGGTCCTGCCGCCAGACATGGCTGGTCAGGAGATAGTTGAGCGAGGAGATCGGCGCGCGCCACTCCAGTTCGCGCGACACCTTCAGCCATTTGGCATGCTGGTTGAACATCGAGTCGACGATGTGGATAAAGGCCTCGTAGCAGGAAAACAGCCCGTGGCGTCCGGTCAGGAGATATCCTTCGAGCCAGCCCTGGCAGCAATGCTCGGACAGGATCTCCATGACCCGGCCCTCCGGGGCCAGATGGACGTCATAAGGCTTGAGCTGTTCCATCCACGCCCGGTCCGTCACGTCGAACACGGCATCCAGCCGGTTCGACGCCGTTTCGTCCGGACCGAACAGGCGAAAATTCTTCGCATCGGCGTTCAGGCGCGCGACCTCGCGTATGAGCGTGCCCATGACACGGGTAGCCTCGGCCGTGACCGCGCCGGGCCGTGGAACGTCGACGGCGAGGTCGCGATAGTCCGGCATCGCCAGTTCCCGGCGCAGCTTGCCGCCGTTGGCCACCGGCACGGCGCCCATTCGGCGGTCTCCCCTGGGCGCGATCTCCCGAAGTTCCGGCACCAGCCGGCCCGTATCGTCGAACAGGGTCTGCGGCTCGTAGGACTGCATCCACTGCTCCAGCAGTTTCAGATGCTCCGCATTCTTCTTGACGTTGGACAGCGGAACCTGATGCGAGCGCCAGAAGCCTTCCACCTTCAGCCCGTCGACCTCCTTGGGGCCGGTCCACCCCTTGGGGCTGCGCAGCACGATCATCGGCCAGTGCGCGGGGCCGGTCGCGGAGCCGTCGCGCGCTTTTTGCCGGATCTCGGCGATCGCGTCGAAGCACGTGTCCAGCGCCGCCGCCATGGCCTGGTGCATGGGCGCGTGCTCCTCGCCGCAGACGAAGATCGGACGATAGCCGAACCCTTCGAACATCCTGGCGATGTCGGCATCGTCCATCCGGCCCATCACCGTCGGATTGGCGATCTTGTAGCCGTTGAGATGCAGGATGGGCAGCACCGCGCCATCGCGGGCGGGGTTCAGGAACCTGGCCGACTGCCACGAACCCGAAAGGGGCCCTGTCTCCGCCTCGCCGTCGCCGATGACGCAGGCAACCACCAGGTCCGGGTTGTCGAAGGCGGCGCCGAAGGCATGCAGGAGGGCGTATCCGAGTTCGCCGCCCTCATGGATCGAGCCGGGGGTCTCCGGCGCGGCGTGGCTGGGGATGCCGCCGGGAAAGGAGAACTGCCGGAACAGCTTGCGGATGCCGGCTTCCGTCTCCGGCACGTCCGGATAGACCTCGCTGTAGACACCTTCCAGATAGGTGTTGGCGACCATGCCGGGCCCGCCATGGCCCGGCCCGCAGACATAGAGGATTTCCTCGTCCCGGCGGGCGATGATGCGGTTGAGATGGACATAGATGAAGTTAAGGCCCGGGGTCGTACCCCAGTGGCCCAGAAGCCGTGCCTTGACGTGGTCGGCGGTCAGCGGCTCCTTCAGGAGTGGATTGTCCAGCAGGTAGATCTGCCCGACCGACAGGTAGTTGGCGGCCCGCCAGTAGCGATCGATCAACGACAGCTCGGCCTGGGAGAGCGTACCGGTTCCGTGCGACGACGTCTGGTCCATGGATCTGCATCCCTTCCTTGTTGCGGATAGACTAAGGCGTCCGGCCAGGATTGACAGTCACGATGTCCCTGATATTATGAACGAACGATCATTTTTGGTTCTGCGCGTGTCGTATCTGAAGGGGCTCCAGACTGCGTCCACGATCCGCAAGGAGGCCGAGCGCCTGTTCGCGGCGCGCGGCTATGCGGCAGTATCGATGCGCGACATCGCCGAGGCCGTGGGGATAAGGGTCGGCGGCCTCTACAATCATTTTCCGACCAAGCAGGACATCCTGCGCGACCTTCTCGTGCGGCACATGGAAGAGTTGCTCGCCGCCTGGACGGAGGCGGAACCGCACGGCGCGCCGGCCGAGGCACGGCTGACGGCCTTCGCGCGTTTCCACATCCGCTACCATTTCGAGCGGCCCGACGCCGTCTTCATCGCCTACATGGAACTGCGCAATCTCGAGCCGGCAAACTTTGCCGCGGTGGAGGGCCTGCGCCGCAGCTATGAGGGCCGGCTTCGGGCCATCCTCGCCGACGGGCGCGGGCTCTTCGCGGTCGAAGACGAAGCCGTGGCGACGCGCGCGCTGATCGCCATGCTGACCGGCGTGACGACATGGTTCCGCGCCGGCGGGCGGCTGGCGATCGCGGACATCGAATCGATCTACGTCGACATGGCGCGTCGGAGCGTGGGCCTGTCGGCCCTCTCCGGCAGCGGCCGGCACATTCGGGAGGACAGTGCACATGTATGAGGGCGGACTGCAATTCGGCCATGGCGAGGATATCGCGGCCCTGCGCGATATGGTGCGGCGCTTCGCACAGGAGCGGATCGCGCCGCGCGCAGAGGAGATCGACCGCACCAACACATTCCCGAACGAGCTGTGGACCGAGTTGGGCGCTCTCGGCCTGCTCGGGCTGACGGTCGAGGAAGAGTACGGCGGTTCCGGCCTCGGCTACCTGGCCCATTGCGTGGCGGTGGAAGAGATCAGCCGGGCGTCGGCATCCGTCGGCCTGTCCTACGGCGCGCATTCCAACCTCTGCGTCAACCAGATCCGGCGCAACGGCACGGAAGAGCAGAAGCGGACCTATCTTCCGAAGCTCATCAGCGGCGAGCATGTCGGCGCATTGGCCATGTCGGAAAGCGGCTCCGGCTCGGACGTCGTGTCGATGCGTCTGCGCGCCGAGCGGCAAGGCGACGCCTACGTGCTCAACGGCACCAAGATGTGGATCACCAACGGACCGGATGCATCGACCCTCGTCGTCTATGCCAGGACCGATCCGGAGGCCGGGCCGCGCGGCATCACCGCTTTCCTGGTCGAGAAGGGAATGGCGGGGTTCTCCACGGCGCAAAAGCTGGACAAGCTGGGCATGCGTGGCTCCAACACCTGCGAACTCGTCTTCGAGAACTGCGTCGTGCCTGCCCACAACGTGCTCGGCTCCGTCGGCGGCGGGGTCAAGGTTCTGATGAGCGGGCTGGATTACGAGCGTATCGTGCTGGCGGCCGGCCCGCTGGGCATCATGTCCGCCTGCCTCGACATCGTGGTTCCCTATGTCCACGAGCGCAAGCAGTTCGGCCAGCCCATCGGCGCGTTCCAGCTCATGCAGGGCAAGCTGGCCGACATGTATGTGACGGCCAACGCGGCCCGCGCCTATGTCTATACGGTGGCGCAGGCGGCCGACCGCGGCGAGACGAGCCGCAAGGACGCCGCCGGATGCATCCTCTACAGCGCGGAGGCGGCGACGCAGATGGCCCTGCAGGCCATCCAGGCCCTGGGCGGCAACGGCTACATCAGCGAGTATGCCACGGGCCGCCTGCTTCGCGATGCCAAGCTTTACGAGATCGGGGCCGGCACCTCGGAAATCCGCCGCATGCTGATCGGCCGCGAATTGTTCAGGGAAACCGAGTGATGGCCACCATCGCCTCATCGCTGTCGCCGCGCTCCGAACCGTTCGCCGCCAACCGGGCGGCGATGGACGGACAGCTCGACGCCGTCAGGCAGGTGGCCGACCGCGTTTTGGCCGGCGGCGGCGAAGCCGCCCGCCAGCGCCATGTCGCACGGGGCAAGCTTCTCCCGCGCGAGCGGGTGGACCGGTTGCTCGACCCCGGCTCGCCCTTTCTGGAAATCGGGCTTCTGGCCGCCAATGGCCAGTATGACGATGCCGTGCCGGGCGCCGGCCTGATCTGCGGCGTCGGCCGCGTGTCGGGACGCCCGACGATGGTGGTCTGCAACGATGCCACGGTGAAGGGCGGCACCTATTATCCGCTGACGGTCAAGAAGCACCTGCGAGCGCAGGAGATCGCTTCGGAAAACGAGCTGCCGTGCGTCTACCTGGTGGATTCGGGCGGCGCGAACCTGCCCAACCAGGACGAGGTCTTCCCGGATCGCGACCATTTCGGCCGCATCTTCTACAACCAGGCCAACCTGTCGGCGCGCGGCCTCAAGCAGGTGGCCGTGGTGATGGGCTCGTGCACCGCAGGCGGCGCCTATATCCCCGCCATGAGCGACGAGACCATCATCGTCCGCGACCAGGGCACCATCTTCCTGGCCGGACCGCCGCTGGTACGCCAGGCCACGGGTGAGGTCGTCTCCGCCGAGGATCTCGGCGGCGGCATGACGCATGCCCGGCTGTCGGGCGTCGTCGATCATCTTGCCGAGAACGACGAGCATGCGCTGTCGCTGGCGCGGGCCGCCATCGCGGCGATGAACGGCCGGCCTGCCTGCCATGCCGAATGCCTGCCGGTCGAGGCGCCGCTCTACGATCCGGCCGAGTTGCCCGGCATCGTACCCGCCGATGCGCGCACCCCCTACGACATCCGGGAGGTGATCGCCCGCATCGTCGACGGCTCCCGCTTCGACGAGTTCAAGCGGCTCTATGGCGAGACGCTGGTTTGCGGCTTCGCCCATATCCACGGCATGCCCGTCGGCATCCTGGCCAATAACGGGGTGCTGTTCTCGGAAAGCGCGATGAAGGGCGCGCATTTCATCGAATTGTGCTCCCAGCGGAAGATACCGCTGCTGTTCCTGCAGAACATCACCGGCTTCATGGTGGGCCGGGCCTACGAGGCGGGCGGCATCGCCAAGCATGGGGCGAAGCTCGTCACCGCCGTGTCCAGCACCTCCGTTCCGAAGATCACGATGATCGTCGGCGGCTCTTACGGCGCTGGAAACTACGGCATGTGCGGGCGCGCCTTTTCGCCCCGCTTTCTGTGGAGCTGGCCCAATGCGCGCATTGCCGTGATGGGCGGCGAGCAGGCGGCCGGCGTGCTCGCCACGGTGCGCCGCGAAGCCATGGAGCGCAAGGGCCAGAGCTGGAGCCTTGCGGCGGAAGCCGAGTTCAAGCGCCCCACGATCGACCTTTTCGAGCGGCAGAGCCATCCGCTCTACGCCACGTCGCGCCTGTGGGATGACGGCATCGTGGATCCGGCAAAAAGCCGCGACGTGCTTGGCCTCTCGCTGGCGACGGCGCTGAATGCGCCCGTTGTCGATACGCGCTTCGGCCTGTTCCGGATGTGAGGGAGAGCATCATGTTCGATACGATCCTGATCGCCAATCGCGGCGAGATCGCCGTGCGCATCATCCGCACGGCCCGGCGCATGGGCCTCGCCACGGTGGCGGTGCATTCCGACGCCGATGCGAGCGCGCCGCATGTGCGGCTGGCGGCAAAGGCCGTGCGCATCGGCCCCGCGGCGGCGGCGGAAAGCTATCTGCGGGCCGACGCCATCATCGAGGCCGCAGCGGCCACCGGGGCAGGCGCGATCCACCCTGGCTACGGCTTCCTGTCGGAGAATCCCGATTTCGTGGAGGCAGTCGAGGCCGCCGGCATCACCTTCGTCGGGCCCGACGCGCGGGCCATCCGCGCCATGGGCCTGAAGGACGCCGCCAAGAGGCTCATGGAGCAGGCCGGCGTGCCGGTCGTGCCCGGCTATCACGGGCAGGCCCAGGACGCCGACATGCTGGCCGCTGAGGCGGCGCGCATCGGCTTTCCCGTCCTCGTCAAGGCGCGGGCCGGCGGCGGCGGCAAGGGCATGCGGCGCGTCGACCGCCCGGACGATTTCGCCGCGGCGCTGGACGGGGCACGGCGCGAGGCGCAATCCGCCTTCGGCGATCCGGCCTGCCTGATCGAGAAGTATGTCCAGCGGCCGAGGCATATCGAAATTCAGGTCTTCGGGGATACGCACGGCAACGCGGTCCATCTGTTCGAGCGGGACTGCTCCCTGCAGCGACGCCACCAGAAGGTGATCGAGGAAGCTCCCGCCCCCGGCATGACGAGCGAGATGCGCGAGGCCATGGGCGCGGCCGCGGTGCGTGCCGCGCGCGCCATCGCCTATCGCGGCGCAGGTACCGTCGAGTTCATCGTCGACGGGTCCGAGGGGCTGCGTCCCGACCGCTTCTGGTTCATGGAGATGAACACGCGCCTGCAGGTGGAGCATCCGGTCACGGAAGCCATCACCGGGCTGGATCTCGTGGAATGGCAGATCCGCATCGCCGCCGGCGAGGCGCTCCCGCTGGCGCAGGAGGAGATCGCCATCCGGGGGCATGCGGTAGAGGCGCGGATCTACGCCGAAAACCCCGCCAGGGGCTTTCTTCCGGCCACCGGGACGCTCGACTGCCTGGAGTTTCCGGACGGTGTGCGCGTCGACAGCGGCGTCCGGCAGGGCGATGCGGTGACACCCCATTACGACCCGATGATCGCCAAGCTGACCGCCCATGGAGACAGCCGCGAGGCTGCATTGGGCAGGCTGCGCGCATCCTTGCGGAAGACCCGCATCTGCGGGCTCGCCAACAATGTCGCCTTCCTCGAAAAGCTGATCGCCGAGCCGGACTTCAGGTCCGGTTCGATGGACACCGGCCTGATCGAACGGGTCCTGCCGTCGCTGCTTCCGCCGGAGAAGGCGCCTGCCCTGGCCTATGCGCTGGCAGCCATGGTGTTGCAGGACCGCTTTGCCGTCCCCGCCGCCTCGGCCGGCCCCTGGAACACACTCGACGGTTTCCGCATCTTCGGAACGGCGGTCATGCCGATCCGTGTGGAGATCGACGGGCGCACCGTGGACCTGCGGGCCGAAGGCGGCGGCGCGCACTATCGCCTCCTGCAGGACGAAGGCGCCCACACGGTCGAGATCGTCGAGCGGGGGCCGGAACCGCTGGTTCGGATCGACGGGACCGCCCGCCGCTTCGGCTGGCGACGCAGCGGGTGGACGGCAACGCTGTTCATCGACGGAGAAACCTATGTGGCGACGCGCCCGCAACCGGGACTTGCCGAGGGGCCGGCGGACGGCGCGGGCGTCGTCCTGTCGCCGATGCCGGGCACGGTCCGCGTCGTATCCGCCGTGCCGGGGCAGGCGGTGGAGCGCGGCGCGGCGCTGATCGTGGTGGAGGCGATGAAGATGGAACACACCTTGACCGCCCCGCGCGACGGCATCGTCGAAGCCGTCTTCGTCTGCGTCGGCGACAGGGCCGATGACGGCATGGTGCTGCTGCGCCTGCAGGAGGACGATGCCGCATGACCCATGTGACGATCGTGGAAATGAGCCCGCGCGACGGGTTGCAAAACGAAAGACGCACCGTACCGACGGCCGACAAGATCCGGCTGGTGGACATGGCGTCGGCCTGCGGCTTCGCGCGGATCGAGGCGGCAAGCTTCGTTTCGCCCCGCTGGGTGCCGCAGATGGCCGACGCGGCCGAAGTCCTGGCGGGAATAGACCGCCGCCCCGGCACGCGCTACGCCGCGCTGACTCCCAACGAAAAGGGCCTGGAAGGGGCCATCGAGGCCGGAGCCGACGAGGTGGCCATCTTCGGGTCGGCTTCGGAGGCTTTCTCCAAGGCCAATATCAACTGCGGCATCGCCGAAAGCATCGAGCGGTTCGCACCGGTCGTCGAACGCGCGCGAAAGGTCGGCCTGCCGGTCCGCGGCTACATATCCTGCGTGGTGGCCTGCCCCTATTCCGGGCCGGTCGAGCCATCCTCGGTCGCCGATCTGGCGGGCAAGCTTCTGGCGCTCGGCTGCTACGAGGTCAGCCTCGGCGATACGATCGGCGCGGGCACGCCGGATACGGTGGGCGCCATGCTCGATGCCGTGCTGCCGCGCGTGCCGGCGCATCTTCTGGCCGGCCACTACCACGACACCAACGGGCGCGCGCTGGACAACATCGAGGCGAGTCTTGCCCGCGGGCTTCGCGTCTTCGATGCCTCCCTCGCCGGGCTCGGAGGCTGCCCCTATGCACCGGGTGCGAAAGGCAATGTCGATACGATCGCCGTTTGCGGTCGGCTCGACCGGCTTGGCTATCGCGCCGGGCTGGACCCGGCGCGCCTTGCCGAAGCCGCCGCCTTTGCCCGTTCGCTGCGACCGGAGGCCTGACATATGGATCACCTGACGCTTGCCGTCGATGTTGGCGGCATCGCGACGCTGACGCTGAACCGGCCCGACAAGCATAATGCGCTGAACGCGGCGATGATCGCCGAGCTTGCGCAAGCGACCCGGCGGATCGCCGATGACGATGCCATCCGTGCGGTCGTGCTGACGGGCTCGGGCCGCAGCTTCTGCGCCGGCGCGGACCTGAACTGGATGCGCATGCAGTTCGATGCCACACGGCCCGAGCGGATCGCCGAGGCGTCCGCGCTGGCATCCATGCTGGATGGACTCAACCGGCTGCCGAAGCCGCTGATCGGGCGGATCAACGGGCCGGCCTATGGCGGCGGGCTCGGATTGATGGCCGTCTGCGACGCAGCCATTGCGGCGACGACCGCGAAATTCGCCTTTACCGAAACACGGCTCGGCATCATCCCCGCGACGATCGGCCCCTTCGTGATGGCCCGCATGGGGGAAGCGGCCGCCCGTCGTGTCTTCTTTTCGGCGCGCCCTTTCGGCCCTGCCGAAGCGGTTACGCTCGGCCTCGTCGCGGCGACGGCCGAGCCCGGGACACTGGACGACGCGGTCATGGCCGAGACCGCCGCCTATGCCGCGACCGAGCCCGGCGCCGTTGCACGCGCCAAGGCGCTGGTGCGCTCGCTCGGCGCGCGAATCGATGGCGATACGCTGAGCCGCACGGCGGAAGCGCTTGCCGACGCCTGGGAAAGCCCGCAGGCCCGCCAAAGGATCGGCGCGTTTCTGGATAGAAATGCCTCCGGCTAGCACAACTCCATGTTGACATGCGGGGTAAAACGAATGATCGTTCGTATGGTCACTCGGGAGACGTCATCGTGCCCAGCAGCCTGCGCAAGCGCGCCATCGGACAGGGAGAGCATACCGCCGACGCCATACGGCGCGCCGGCCTCGCCCTGATCCACGAAAAGGGCTACGCCGCCGTATCCATGCGCGACCTGGCGCAGGAGGTCGGCATAGGCCTCTCTTCCATCTACAATCATATCTCCACCAAGCAGGCCCTGCTGGTGGAACTTCTGCTCGGCCACATGAAGGACCTGATCGACGGTCTGCAGCCGGTGCTGGAGGCGCATCGCTGCCGGAGCGGTCGTGATCGCCTGCTGGCCTTCGCCGATTTTCACTTGCGCTACCATCTGACGCGACGGGTGGAAGTGTTCGTCATCAACTCGGAATTGCGCAGCCTGGAACCGGCAAACCGCGGAACCGTAATCGCGCTTCGCCGCCGCTATGAGGCGCATCTGGTCGAAATCCTGCAGGCCGGTGAAGCCGACGGCACGTTGCGCGTAGAGGATGCGCGCGTGACCGCCTATGCGCTCATCGCCATGCTGACCGGCGTCTGCAACTGGTATCGCCCGGACGGGCGGCTGTCGCAGGACGCCATCGTGGATATGCATCTGAAACTGCTGCTGGACGGATTGGAACGCCGGTCCAGCGCTGCGGCCATCGCCGACGTCAGCCGGGAGGCCAGGCTGCAGGCAAGCTAGACGTATCGGGAAACGGATGGCCGAAGGCGCGCGAAGACGAGTCACGGCCGGGCGAAACGGGAGGGATGGATTGAGCATCGGGAACGGCCCTGTGGCCGCACTGGACTGCGAGGGCGTCAGCCGCTGGTTCGGCGGACTGCATGCCCTGCGCGAGGTGAGCCTGTCGATCGCGCCGGGCGAGATCTTCGGCCTCGTCGGACCGAACGGCTCGGGCAAGACCACTCTCGTCAACGCCGTCACGGGCTTCTACCCACCGCAGAAAGGCGCGATCCGCCTGTCCGGCAGAGAGATCACCGGAATGCGTCCGCACCGGATCGCGCGGGCGGGCGTCGCCCGCACCTTCCAGAACGTGGCGCTGTTCCGCGGCATGAGCGTCGTCGACAATATCCTCATGGGCCGGCACATCTTCATGCGGCCGAGCGCCCTTTCGGCGCTGTTCTATCCCTTCGCGGCGCAGCCGGCCGAGATCGCCAACCGCCGCAAGGTCGAGGATATCATCGACCTCCTGCAGCTCGAGAGCGTACGCGACGAGCATGTGGACACGATCCCGCTCGGCTTGCAGAAGCGGGTGGAGCTAGCGCGCGCGCTGGCGGCGGAACCGCGCTTCCTGGTGCTGGATGAACCGATGGCCGGCATGAACCAGGAGGAAAAGGAATACATGGTCCGCTTCATCCTCGACGCGCGCGACGAGCTGGGGCTGACCGTCCTCCTGATCGAGCATCATCTGGATGTCGTCACGGCCATCTGCGACCGCGTAGCGGTGCTGAACAACGGCGCCAAGATCGCCGAAGGCCCGTCCCGCGAGGCGATGAGCGACCCGGCCGTGGTGGCCGCGTATATCGGAGGGCTGCGCGATGCCGCATGAATCCGACCCCTCCGATCACCTCATCGCCCTTCTTGCACGGAATGCGGACCGCCATGGAGAAGAGATCGCGCTGATGGAGCGCGACAGGGGCATATGGCAGGAATGGACGTGGCGCGCCTACTGCGACCATGTGCTGTCGCTGGCCGCCGGCTTCGAGGCGGCGGGCGTGAAGGCCGGCGACATCGTGCTCGTCATCGGCGACAACCGCCGTGCCCTGTATGCCGCCATGCTGGCGCTGATCGCCCTGCGCGCCATCCCCTCCCCCGCCTATTCCGACGTGAATGCCGACGAGCTTTCCGGCCAGGTCGGGCGCGAGGGCATAACCGTCGCCGTCGCCGAAGACCAGGAGCAGGTCGACAAGCTCATGCAGGTCCGGCAGGCCAACCCTGCCCTGACGCTGATCGCCTATGACGATCCGCGCGGCCTGAAGGGGCGCGAGCCCGCCGGCGTCGTCGCGCTGGCAACGCTGGTGGAGCAAGGAGCCCACCGGCTCGGCGCGGAAGCCGGCCTGCGGAACGCGCTGGTGGCCCGCCCGCGGGCCGACGACATCGCTGTCCTGCTGCACTCTTCGGGCACGACGGGCGTGCCGAAAGGCGTTCCCCTGCGCCATTCCCATGTTCTCAGCGGCGTGCGCAACGCGGCCGGCGCCGGCTATTTCGGGGAAGGCGAAGTCCACATGGCCTATCTTCCGATGGCCTGGGTGGGCGATTTCATCTTCTCCATCGGCGCTGCGTTGGCGCTGCGCTTCAGGGTCGCCATACCCGAAAGGCAGGAAACCGCCCTGCACGATCTGCGCGAGATCGCGCCGACCATCTACTTTTCGTCGCCGCGCGCCTGGTCCGCCATGCTGACGCGCATCCAGGTCGGCATGCAGGAATCCACGAAGCTGAAACGCGCTTTGTTCGATCATTTCACCGGCCTTGCCGTCGCCACCGAGCGCAAGCGGCTCGACGGCCGGCAACCCGGTATCGGAGCCCGCCTGCACTGGTGGCTGGGTCGTGTCCTCGTCTTCGCGCCGCTGCTGGACCAGCTCGGCCTGTCACGCGTGAAGCGCCCCTACACGGCGGGCGAGGCCATTGGCGAGGACGTCTTCCTGTTCTTCCGCGCGCTGGGGCTGAACCTGCGGCAGTTCTACGGCCAGACCGAGAATTGCGCGCTTGCCGTCGCCCAGTCGCCCGGCGACCTCAAGCTGCATACGGTCGGCCGCCCCTTCCCCGGCGTTGAGATCCGCATCGCCGATGACGGCGAGATCCTGATGCGCGGCAAGAACGTCTTCGACGGCTACCACCAGAACGAGAGCGCCAGCGCGGAGGCCATCCGCGACGGCTGGCTGCATACCGGCGACGCTGGGCACGTGGAGCCCGACGGCCAGCTCGTCGTGCTCGGGCGTGTATCGGAAGTCGTCCATACCGGCGACGGAGAGCGATACATCCCGACCTATATCGAGAACCGGATGAAGTTCTCGCAGTACATCAAGGATGCCTGCATCATCGGCGAAGGGCAGCCCTATCTGTCGGCGCTGGTCAGCATCGATTTCGACGCCGCGGGCCATTACGCACAGGAACACGGCATCGCCTACACCTCCTATGCCGACCTGTCGCAGAAGCCCGAGATCGCCAGGCTGGTGCGCGGCGTCATCGCCGCAGTCAACAAGCGCCTGCCCGAAAAGCTCGCGATCCGGCGCTTCGTCAACCTGCACAAGGAGTTCGATCCCGACGACGGCGAGGTGACGCGCACGCGCAAGCTGCGACGCAACGTCATCGATGCGCATTACGCGCCCATAATCGCCGCGCTCTACGAGGACGGGGACGAAATCCTGTACGAGGCGCGCGTGACATACGAGACGGGGGCGGAAGGCACGCTCAGCCGCCGGCTTGCACTGGTTGGCGTGGACGACCGGGAGAGCGCCTGATGGAGTATTTCGTCGAACTGCTCGTCAATGGCGCCCTGACGGGCCTGATGTACAGCCTCGTCGCGCTCGGCATCGTGCTCATCTACAAATCGGCCGGCGTGCCGAATCTGGCGCAGGGCGCCATCGTCATGACGGCCGCCTATGCCGTCTGGCTGCTCGTCGGCGCGGGCCTTCCCCTGTTCGCCGCCATCGCGCTGGCCGCCATCATCATGTTCGCCCTCGGCCTTGCCGTCGAGCGCCTGCTCCTGCGGCGCATGGTCGGCCAGCCCATCATCATGGTCGTCATGCTGACGCTGGGGCTCGAGATCTTCCTGCGGGGCTTCGGCCCCGGCCTTCTCGGCGCCGGGCCGAAATCGCTGGATATCGGCATCGGCCTTGCGCCCGTCATCATCGGCGACGTCTTCATCAACCGCGCCTACCTGATCGGCGGCGCGGTGGCGCTGGTCATGGTGGCGGCCTCGCTCCTGTTCTTCCGCACCCGCCTCGGCACCAAGTTGCGCGCCGTCTCGGACGACCATGTGTCGTCCTGGGCGGTGGGCATATCCGTCGAACGGGCCATCGGCGTCTCGTGGGGGCTGGCCGGCGTGTCGGCCGTCGCCGCCGGCGTGTTGTGGGGCTCGGTCCAGAGCGTCGACTGGACCCTTTCGGCATTGCTGTTCCCGGCGATCGCGGTGGTTATCCTGGGCGGGATCGACTCCATCTGGGGCGTCCTCGTGGGCGGGCTCGTGGTGGGCATCCTCGGCTCGGTCATTCCGGGCTATCTCGACAGCGCGTTGGGTGGCGGCACGCGCGATGTCGTCACCTCGCTCGTCATCCTCCTGACCATCATGATCCGGCCGTACGGCATCTTCGGCCGCGAGAACATCGAGAGGATCTGAGCCCATGTTCTACCGCCTCGCAGGCGTCCACCACACCAGCTACAGGTCGGCGATGCGGCTTTGGCCGGTCCCCGCCGACCGCTGGCAGGTGCTGGCCATCCTGGCCCTGGCGCTCGCCGCCCCCTTCCTCCTGTCCAGCCTCCACCTCGGCTCCTACGTGCTGCCCTGGCTGATCTGGAGCGCGGCGAGCCTGTCGCTGACGCTGCTGATGGGATTTGCCGGGCAGCTCCATTTCGGCTTCGCCGCCGTCATGGCCATCGGCGCCTATACGTCCATCCACCTGACGCGGGCGGGCGTGCCCTTCGAGCTGGCGCTGATCGGCGCGGGCCTCGTCTCGGCGGTCATCGGCTGCATCTTCGGCGCCGCAGCGCTGCGGGTGAAGGGGCTGTACCTCGTCATGGCCACGCTGGCCATGCAGTATCTGGTGGACTGGGTCATCATCAACGTGCCGGCGATTTCGGGCGGCGCCCAGGCGACGCTGCAGACGCCTTCGGTCAGCCTGTTCTTCATTCCCATCGACGGGCCCTTCGCGCGCTACTACGCCGCGCTCGCCTGGACGGTGGTCGTGACGCTGTTCCTGCTCAACGTGCAGCGCAGCGCCTTCGGACGCGCCCTCGTCGCCATCCGCGAAAAGGACTTCGCAGCCGCCGTCATCGGCGTCGACCCTTTCCGCACCAAGCTCGGCGCGTTCTTCACCTCGTCGTTCCTGGGCGGCGTTTCCGGGGCCATCCTGGCGTTCTGCTACTATCGGGCCGTCACGCCGGAACAATTCAGCTTCAACATCTCCATCCAGCTCGTCGCCATGGTGCTGGTCGGCGGGCTCGGCAGCGTCATCGGCGCCTTCTTCGGCGCCGGTTTCGTGCTGCTGCTGCCCATCGTCCTCACCAATCTGGCGGCAGAGCTGTCGGCAGCCGGCTGGCTGCAGGTATCCGCCAACCTGCTCGCCCACCTGCCCCTGATGGTCTACGGCGCGCTCATCGTCGGCTTTCTCGTCTTCGAGCCGCTGGGCCTCGCCAAGATCTACGACAACATCCGCAACACGCTGCTCGTATGGCCATTCCGCCATGCGAAACATTAGCCGACAAAACGGTATCTGGGAGGAACCGCAATCATGTCCATGAGGAAACGTCTGCTGGCCGGGCTCACCGCCGTCGCGCTCTCGGCCGGCACGGCCGCCGCACAGGAGCCGGTCAAGTTCGGCCTGCTGCAGGATTTCACGGCGGTCTACACGTTCGTGACCGGAGAATACAACCAGGGCCAGCGCGACTACCTGACCCTCGTCAACGAGGAAGGCGGCATCGACGGCACCACCTTCGAGGCCATCGTGCGTGACACGGGCAACCAGCCGCAGCGCGGCATCGAAGCCTACAACCGCGCGCGCGACGAAGGGGCGATCCTGTTCGACTTCCTGTCGACGCCGGTCTCCCGCGCCATCGTCCCCGCGGCATTGCAGGACAAGGTGGTGATGATCACGCCCGTCCACGGGCGCGGCGACGCCTCCGACGGAGAGACCTTCCCCTACGTCTTCCCGGTCATGGCCACCTACTGGTCGCAGGCCGCGATCCTGGCCAAATGGATCGAGGACAATGGCGGGCTGGACGGCAAGAAGATCGCCCTCGTGCACATCGACTCGCCCTTCGGACGCGAGCCGATACCCGTGCTCCAGGATCTGGCGGCGGAGAAGAATTTCGAGCTGCGCACCTTCGCCTATGCAAGTCCCGGCAACGAGCAGACGTCCACCTGGACGGAGGTGCGCCGCTACCGGCCGGACTACGCCATCATCTGGGGAGCCGGCGGCGGACAGGCCGTCTCGGTCCGCGAGGCGGTGCGCAACGGCATTCCGCCGGAGAACATCATGTCGGTCGTCTGGCTTGCCGAAACGGATGCCAACACCGTCGGCGCGGACACGATGGTGGGCGTCAAGCGTTTCGAGGCGGTTGCGCCCGGCATGGATACGCCGATCCTGCAGCGTATCAAGGAAAAGGTCGTCGACGCCGGAAAGGGTGCGGGCGACGCGTCCAAGGTCGGTTCCTCCTATTACAATCTCGGCGTCGCCACCATGGCGGTGGCGGTGGAGGCGGCGCGCCTCGCCATGGCCGAAGGGGACGGGCCGTTGACGGGCGAGCGCCTCAAGGACGGGTTCCAGAAGATATCCAGCTTCGACGCGGAAGGGCTGATGCCGCCCATCACCATCACCGCGCAGGACCATCAGGGCGGCGGCATGGGCCGCGTGTCGCAATGGAACGGAACCGCCTTCGAGCCGGTGGGCGAATGGGGCAACGCCTACCCGGAGATCGTCCAGAAGGAGATCGACGAAGGGGCGGCGGGCTTCCGCGAAGGGCGCTGAGCGATGGCGCTGCTGACGCTCTCCAACGTCGAAGTGGTCTACGACAAGGTCTTCCTGGCCATCAAGGGCGTATCTATGAGCATCGAGGAGGGCGGGATGATCGCCCTGCTCGGCGCCAACGGAGCGGGCAAATCCACCACGCTGAAAGCCGTTTCCGGCCTTCTCGGGCCGGAACGCGGCGCCGTGACGCGCGGCGAAATCCGCTTCGCCGATCGCAACCTCCTGGCGCTCGGGCCGCCCGCGCGGGTCGAGGCCGGGCTGGTGCACGTCCTGGAAGGGCGGCGCATCTTCGGGCACCTGACGCCGGACGAGAATCTGGTCGCGGCCTATCCGCTGACGGGGTCGCGCGCGCGGCTCGACGAACTGCGCGAGCGCGTCTATGCCTATTTCCCGCGCCTGAAGGAGCGCGCCCGGTCGAAGTCGGGCTACCTGTCGGGCGGCGAGCAGCAGATGCTGGCCATCGGCCGCGCCCTGATGACCAGCCCGAAGCTTCTGATGCTGGACGAGCCGAGCCTCGGCCTGTCGCCGCTTCTGGTATCGGAGATCTTCGCGATGATCCGCGAGATCAACCGCGAGGAAGGGCTGTCGGTACTTCTGGTGGAACAGAATGCCGCCGCCGCGCTGGAAATCGTCGACCACGCCTATCTGATCGAGAACGGCCATGTCGTGATGGATGGCAGCGCCGACGCGCTGCGCTCCAACCCGGATGTGCAGGAATTCTATCTCGGCGGGCACGGCAAGGTGGATTATCATAACGTCAAGCATTACCGGCGCCGCAAGCGCTGGCTGGCATGAGGGTGGGCTGATGTGGCGTTTCGACCCCGAGCTGGAACGACGCCGGCCGGAGATCCGGCAGGCCGAGCAGTTCCTGCACCTGCGCGCGCTGCTGTCGCGCGCGTCGGCCGAGGCGCCCGGCTGGCGCCGGCGGCTTGCCGGCATCGACGTGGACGGCATCGCCGGGCCGCAGGATCTTGCGCACCTTCCCTTGCTGCGCAAATCCGACCTGCCGGCGCTGCAACAGGACGATCCGCCCTTCGGCGGGTTGACCCTGTCGATGCCCGGACGCCTTGCAAGGCTGTATCTGTCGCCCGGCCCGATAGCCGATCCCGAAGGTTCGGGACCGGACTGGTGGGGCGCGGCGCGGGCTTTCCACGCATTGGGCCTCAAGCCCGGCGACGTTGTCCATAACGCGTTCTCGTACCACCTGACGCCGGCTGGAACCCTGTTCGAAAGCGGCGCCCATGCGCTGGGATGCGCCGTCATTCCGGCAGGCACGGGCGGCACCGAGGGCCAGTTGGACGCCATGGCGCGGTTTCGCCCGACGGCCTATTGCGGCACGCCGGATTTCCTGAAGTTCCTGATCGACAAGGCCGGGGAAACGGGAAGGGACATCCGCTTCCTGACCCGCGCTCTGGTGTCCGGCGCCGCCTTGCCGCCGTCGCTGCGCGCCACGCTGGAAGGCCATGGGCTGACGGTTCGACAGGCCTTCGGCACGGCGGACCTCGGCATCGTCGCGCACGAGACGGGCGCACCCGAAGACGGCATGGTGGTCGGCGAGGAGGTGATCGTGGAGATCGTCGCGCCCGGCACCGGCGAGCCGCTGCCCGACGGCGAAGTGGGCGAACTGGTGGTCACGCGGCTGAACGCCGACTACCCGCTGTTTCGCTTCGCCACCGGCGACCTGTCCGCCTTCATGACGGAACCTGTGGTCGACGGCCGGACCAACCGGCGCATCCGCGGCTGGATGGGCCGTGCGGACCAGGCGACCAAGGTTCGCGGCATGTTCGTGCGGCCCGAGCAGATCGCCGAGATCGGCCGGCGACATCCCGGATTGAAGCGTCTGCGTCTGGTGGTGACCCGCGCCGACGAACGGGACGAGATGCTTCTGCTCGCCGAAAGCGCGGATACCGCCATCGACGCCGCATTGCGCGACACGCTTGCAGACGTGACGAAGCTCAAGGGCGCCGTCACGGTGGTTGCGCCCGGCACGCTGCCGCGGGACGGGAAGGTGATCTCCGACGAACGCGGATAGGACCGCAAGAACCGGGATGCGGGAAGCGATCCGACCCGGCATGCTCCATGGCAGTTGCCGACCGAAGGGGCTATCTGTGTCCCGCAAGGAGACCGCCATGTTGTCACGCGACGACGATCATTTCTGGCAGGCCGTGACGGTGCGCGACGCCGCCTTCGACGGCCGCTTCGTCTATGCCGTCCGCACCACCGGCGTCTATTGCCGCCCGTCCTGCCCGTCGCGCCCGAAGCGGCGCGACAACGTGTCCTTCCATGCCGGACCGTCGGCGGCCGAGGCGGCCGGCTTCCGGGCCTGCCTTCGCTGCCGACCGAACGAGTTGAGGCCCGACGCCGCCCTCGACGATATCCTCGCGGCGGCCTGCCAGCGTATCGAGGCCGCGGAGACCGAGCCGCGGCTGGCCGAGCTGTCCGCCGCAGCCGGCTACAGCCCCTATCATTTCCAACGCCTGTTCAAGGAACGGATCGGTTTGACGCCGAAGCAATATGCGAAGGCACGCCGCAAGGTGCGGCTGCGCGACGGGCTTGCCGGTGCCGCATCGGTGACGGATGCCATCTACGCCGCCGGCTACGGCGCCAGTTCGCGCGCCTATGGCGACGGCGATGTGCTGGGCATGACGCCACGAAGCTTTCGGCGCGGCGCGAAGGGCGAGCGCATCGTCCATGCCATGGCGGGCTCCAGCCTGGGCCCGGTCCTTGTGGCGGCTACGGCGCGCGGCATCTGCATGATCGAGTTCGGGGACGAATCCACGCTGCTGCAGCGGCTGGTCGCGCGTTTCCCCGGGGCGGAGCTGGCATCCGGAGACGCGTCCTTCGCAGATCTCGTCACGCGTGTCGTCGCCCTTGTGGACGCGCCCGGCGCGACCAGTGCCGACCTGCCGCTGGATATCAGGGGCACGGCCTTCCAGGAACGCGTCTGGCAGTCCCTGATGCAGATTCCCGCAGGGCAGACGGTCAGCTATGCCGGGCTTGCCGAGCGGATCGGCCGCCCCGGAGCGGCCCGGGCCGTGGCGCGCGCCTGCGCCGGCAACGGCATCGCTGTGGCCATACCATGCCACCGCGTGGTGCGCGGCAATGGCGACCTCTCCGGCTATCGCTGGGGAGTCGAGCGCAAGCGCGCCCTGCTGGACAGGGAGCGCCTCAATCCGGAGCATCGAGAACGGGACCGGCCGGGGCGTAATTGAAGAGCTCCAGCCGCATGTCGCCTGGCGCGCGCTGACACAGGATCGTCAGGCTGGCCGGGCCGACAGGGATGATCCGTTTCGGTGTCAGTCCCAGGAAGCTTTCCAGCAGCGTGCGCACGACGCCGCCATGCGCGACCACGAGAAGCGTGGACCGCGTTTCCCCTACCAGGCCGAGGACGGCCCGGCTGGTACGGGCCCGGAAGTCGCTCCAGCTTTCACCGCCGGGCGGCGTATGCGTGCCTGCTCGCCAGCCGTGATAGGCCGCCGCATCGGCTGCCACGAGGTCGGCGATGGGCTGGCCAGTCCAATCTCCGAGATCGTTCTCGCGCAGGTCGCGGCGCTGCTCGGCATCGCCATAGCCCAGAAGCTCGGCCGTGGCCCGGCAACGAACGAGATCGGACGTCGCCGCGCGTTCGGGCGCCAGCGCGGCGATCGTGCCGGCCAGCGCCCGCGCCTGCGCTCGGCCCCGTTCGGACAAGTCGATGTCGGCCTGCCCGGCCAGGCGTCGAACGGCATTGGACTGGGACTCTCCATGTCGCACCAGAAGAATGCGTTTCATGTCAGACGGGCTCCGTCGCTGGAAAAGCATGCGGCCGCCCGCTCGGGTATGTGGAAATGGACGCTCTGGCCCACGGCAAAGGCCGGTGCGCGGTCCACGACGGCCGTCAGCCGCATGTCCTTCGAGATTCCGGTTATCATCGTGCGGCCGGCCATCGGACTGGCTTCGGCATAGTCGAGGCCGATCGTGGAGCGACCGGCCTCCGCCGTCACGGAAAGGTCTTCCGGCCGGAACATGAAGAAGCGGTCGTCCGCCTGGGCGGAGAGCGGATGGCCTTCCGGCAGCGCCCTGGCAGGCACCAGATTGGCGGGCGGCGTACCGACGAACGTCGCGACGAACGCCGTGTCGGGGGACAGTACAAGCTCTGCCGGCGGGCCGAACTGCTCGACCCGCCCGCCGTTCATCACGGCGACGTGGCTGGCCATGGTCATCGCCTCCACCTGGTCGTGCGTGACATAGACCGAGGTTGCCCCCGTCGCACGGTGGATGCGCAGCAACTCGCTGCGCATTTCCACCCGCAGCTTGGCATCGAGGTTCGACAAGGGCTCGTCGAACAACAGGATGCCCGGCCTGGGTGCGATGACGCGGGCGATGGCCACACGTTGCTGCTGGCCGCCGGAAATCTCGTTGGGGAAGCGCTCGGACAGGTGCCCGATGCCCATCAGGTCGAGGACTTCGTCCGCGCGTGCCCGGCGCTCGGCGCGCGACAGGCCGGCGACCTTGAGCGGCCAGTCCACATTGCCGCGCACCGTCATATGAGGCCACAGGGCGTAGGACTGGAAGACGAGCCCGGCATTGCGCGCCGCCGGATCGATGACCCAGCCCTTGTCCCCGTCGGATACGACGCGCCCGTCGAATTCGATCGTGCCGGCACTCGGCGTCTCCAGCCCTGCCAACATGCGCAGCATCGTGGACTTGCCGCAGCCCGAAGGACCAACCAGCACCAGGAAGGCGCCGTCCGGCACCTCCAGCGAGACGCCGTCGACGGCGAAGACTCCGTTGAATCGTTTCGTCAGGTTTCGGATACGAAGCATGGCTAGTCCTTCAGCCAGGGCTGGGATTTCTTCTGGAGGCGGTTCGCAAGCAGCGTCGCGGCAATGGAAATGACCAGGATCACCACCGTGATGGCATTGGCGAACTGGGTGAACCCTTCGGAGGCATAGCGGTAGGCCAGAACGGACAGGAGCGGCGTGGTCGGCGTGAACAGAAGCACCACCAGAGACAAGTCGCGGATGATCTTCACGAAGACGATCAGCGCGCCCGCCGAAATGCCGCGGACAGCCAGCGGAACGGTGATGGCGAAGAGCCGGCGCACGAAGCCGGCGCCGGTCAGGCGCGCGCTTTCGTCGAGGTCGCCCGACACCTGCGCGATCACCGCACGCCCCGTCTGCACGGCGAACGGAACGAGGTAGGCCGTCGCCGCCAGCACCAGCATGGCGAAACTGCCGTACAGCGCCGGAAACGGCCCGATCGGCGCGCCGAACAATGCGATGTAGGCAGCGCCGAAGGCGATTCCCGGCACCAGAAGCGGCAGGAACCCGAGCTGGTTTATGATGGCGACGAGGGGGCCGTTTCGGTATCGGGCGAGCACATGGGCGACGAGAAGGCCGACAGCGCTCGCCGTGAAGGCGACGACGACACCGAGACCGATGGTTACGGCACTTGACAAAAGAATGGCGGGATTATGCCGGATGCCCGGTTGCCCCTGGGCGATGGTGGCTGCCGATTGCCCCGTCCAGTAATGCAGCGTCCAGTTGGAGAACAGCGCCGATGACGCCGGCGCGAGGCTGGACGCGACGAGGATGACGACCGGGACGATCGTCGTCGCGAGGCAGATGGCGAACGCGACGCCGCACAGCGGCAGGCGCGCGCCACCCAGCGGCAGCCGCTTCGAACGACCGCCCTTGCCCGTCACCGTGGCAAAGGAGCGGCGGCCCGAGATGACCCGGTTGCCGAGCCAGAGAAAGGCCGCGGAGACGGCGATCAGCATCACCGCGATGACGTAGCCACGGGCTGTCTGGCCGATCTCGATCATGCCGAACAGCCGGGTCGCCAGCGTCTGCATCCGGACGGGCAGCCCCAGCAGGGCGGGTGCGGCGAAATTAGATACGGCGCCGGCAAACGTCAGCGAGGCGCCCGCCACGACGGCCGGAAGCGCGATGGGCAGGACGATACCGAACAGAATGCGCCTGCGCCGCGCCCCGGCCAGTTGCGCCGCCTCGACGAGGTCGGAGTTCACGGTCGCCAGGGCCGCCGCGATGACCGTGAAGGCAAGCGAGTAGTAATGCGCGATCATGACGATCATCGTGGGCACGATGCCCCAGGCGAGCCAGTCCGGCACATCGAGCCCGAGACCGGCCAGAAACCCGACATCCCCGCCCACCCGCGCATTGCGGAACAGCGATCCCCAGGCCAGCGCCGTGGCGAAGCTGGGAATCATGAAGGGCAGCGTGGCCATGAGGCCGATGGTGCGGCGGCATGGCATGTCGGTCATGACGACGAGCCAGGCCAGGAACCCGCCGATGACCACACAGCCGGCGGCGACGCCGAAACCGAGCGTCAGCGTGTTCGCCAGGGGCAGCCAGAACAGGTTGCGCGACAATCGGCTCGCAAGGACGTCCCTCCACGCGACGAGCGTATCGGGGCGGAGGGTTTCGGCAAGGATGGTGAACAGCGGCGCGGCGATGAGCACGCCGAGAAGCAGCAGGACGGCGAGCTTCGCCGGCAGGCCCGGCCCTGCGGCCAACCGGCGCCCCCGTCCTGTCATGGGAAGGGCCGACATCTACTGGAGCGACAGGACGAGGTCGGCGACATCCTGCCGGATTTCGGCCGTCCGTGCGGGGTCGATACGCCACGATGTCAACTCCTGCAGCGGCACCGCGTCCGGGTGATTGCCGATGTCGTTGCGTGTCGCATAATCCCCGGCGACATAGAAGGGCGCGAAGGCCTCTCCGCCTGTCGGGCTGTCGTCGCCCATCATGAAATCGATGGCCAGCCGGGCGGCGGCCGGGTGCCGCGTCTTCGTATTGATGGCCAGAACCGCAGGGAAGACGATGCCGTTCGACGGTTCGACCGCATTGGCGATCTGGAGCGCACGCCCCTCCTCCTCGTTGTCGCGCCGATCGGAGTAGGAGGTAAAGCCGACAGGCGGGTTCTCCTGGCCCTTGCGCCCCACGGCGGCGTTTACGTCGTCGGTGGAGCCCACGAGGATAAGGTCGTTGGCGAAAAGATCGGCTATGAACTGCTCGCCGGCATTGTCGAACCCATCGGCGAGTTCGATCTGCCGGCCGAACTGCGCCTCATAAGCCTTCGCCATCGCCTCGCCCCGAAGGACGAACTCGGTCATCAGGTCGAGATAGTCGCCGCGTTGCAGCGGATCGACCATCACGACGCGGCCCCGCCAGTCTTCCGTCGTCAGTTGCCAGAGATTATCGATGGGCGCGCCGTCCGGATTTGCATCCTCATTGTACATGAGAAGCTTGGTCGACAGCCGCTGGGCAAGGAGAGGCTGCTTGAACGCCTCGTCCAGCCGCCCTGCGATGCGCGGCGGCACATAGCGTTGCACGATACCGGAGCCGACCAGTTCCGACAGAACGACCGGCGTATCGGAGATATAGATCACGTCGGCATTCGCGATGCCGGCGGCGGCTTCCGTCTTGAGGCGTGTGATCTGCTCGGTCGACGACATGTCGTTCGAGATCATGTCGATACCCGGATAGGCTTCCTCGAATGCCTTCTCCACCCGTGCGATGCGGCTCGTGAAGGCGTAGACGGTCACCTGGCCTTCCTTGCGCGCGGCTTCCAGGAGCTGCTCCGGGCTTGCGGTATCCAGGTCCTGCGCCAAGGCCGGCGTGCAGGCGGCGGCCGCGGCCAGTGCCGCGAGGGACAATGCGGTTCTCTTCATCGATTCCTCCAATGAATGCCGATCTTGGGGTCGGCCTTTATGCGCATTTACTTGCAACGATCTGATGACATGCAATTTATTTTGCACCATCGCGGCGCGCATCGCCTTGGCGGCAGTGCGACCGGTTCAGCGTGTATCGAAACGCGCCAACAGGGTGCCGACCCGCTCGAGCCGCTCCATCGACCGCCGTTCGTCGGACCGGGCCATCTGGAGAATGAGCGCGTTGGTGATCGTCATCGGCACGAGAAGCGTCTGGAACGCCTCCTCCGAACCGGATCTGGGCGCGAAGAGCAGATGATCGCCGCGCGGCAGCAGCGAAGGCCCCAACGTGTCGGAAATCGTCACCGCCACCGCCCCGATATCCGCAGCATGGCCCACGACCTTGCTCCAGTGCCGGGGCGTACGGCGGAAGGCGAAGCCGATCAGCGCGTCGGGCTTTTCCATCGCGGCGAGGCGCTCGGCAAGGTCTCTCGCGTCGCCGGAGAGGACCACCGTATCGACCCCGATCCGGCGCAGCCGCCGGTCGGCCAGGACGGCCAAAGCCTCCGCGTTGCCGCGCGCGAAGATAAAGACCTTGCGGGCTGCTTCGAGCGCCGCGGCAGCGCCCTCTATCGCCGCATCGGAAACGCAGTCCGTTATCGATGTCAGGGCTTGCGCCTCCTGCGCGACGAGATCCCCGAGGATCGATCCGTGCGCAGTGGCGGCAAGCGTATTGCGCACGCGCGTCGCCGGGTCGGTCTTGACTATGAATTCCTGCCGGATGGCGTCCCGGAAGTGGGCGTAATTTTCAAAGCCGAGTTTGCGCGCAAGTCGCGACACGGTCGCTTCGTGGACGCCGATCCGTCGTGCAAGCTCTCCCGCCGTGCCGAGGGCGACATCGCGCGGACGGGCGAGCAGCTCTCGAATGAGCTTCTGCTCCGAGCGGGTCAACTGTTCGGCCGATGTCTGGATACGCTCGAAGATCATGGCGCCCTCCCGAAGCCAGAGCATCATGATGCAATAAAAATTGCAAGTTCAATAATGATGCAAATTTAATTGCATCAACCTGCGACGTGATGCTCGTCCGGGGCTTTGGGCAGACGTTTCGACACGCGCCGCGCCAGCCCGTCCAGGAAGGTCAGGATAACAGGCACGAAGACCAGCGTCAGCACCGTGGACGAGATCAGCCCGCCGATCACCGCATGGGCCATCGGCGCGCGCTGCTCTCCGCCTTCTCCAAGGCCGAGCGCCAGCGGCAACATGCCGAAGATCATCGCCAGCGTCGTCATGACGATCGGGCGCAGCCGCACCGCCCCCGCTTCGGCAAGGCTGTCGCGCAGCGACAGCCCGCGCGCCCGCCCCTGGTTGGAATAATCCACCAGCAGAATCGCGTTCTTGGTGACGAGGCCCATCAGCATGATGAAGCCGATGATCGAGAAGATGTTGAGCGTCGACCCCGTCGCCAGCAAGCCCAACAGCACGCCGATGAGCGACAGCGGCAGCGTCATCATGATGGCGAGCGGCTGGATGAAGGATCCGAACTGGGAAGCGAGGATGAGGTAGATGAAGATCACCGCCAGCGACAGCGCCTCCACCGCATAGCCCATGCTTTCGGCCATGTCCTCGGCCTCGCCGCCGAAAACGACCCGGTATCCGGCCGGCACGTCGACGGCTGCGATCTCGCGCGTCAGGTCCGCGGTGACGTCGCCCAGCGCCCGCCCCTGAACATTGGCCGAGATGCGGATCTCTCGCGAGAGGTCCTTGCGGGTGACCGATTCCGGCGCCACGCTTTCGATGACGTCCGCCACCTGCGACAGGAGCACCGTCGTCGGCCGCCCATCCTCGCCGGTGCGGCCCGTGGTGAGCGACAGGTTGCGCAACTGGTCGGCAACCTCCCGGCCCTCGCGCGGCAGGCGCACCACCACGTCGTAGCTCTCGCCATCCGGCGCGTTCCAGACCGATATGGCATCGCCCGCGATCAGCGGCCGCAGCGTTTCGCCGACGGCTTCGATGGATACGCCGAGGTCGCTGGCGGCCTCGCGCCGGACCCGGATGGCATAGGTGGGCTTTTCGTTGTCGATGGAGGATTCCACCTCCACCGCGCCCGGTATCGCCTGCAGCCGCGACTTGATCTCTTCCGAGATCCGCTGAAGCTCTTCCTGCCCGTCGCCGAGAACGGAGACCTGGAGGGGCTTGGAAGCGGCGCCCCCGCCCCCATCGCCCATCGTGCTCTGGTTCACCGAAATCTCCAGGCCCGCCACCGAGGAAAGGCGGCGGCGGATGGGTTCGGCGATCGCGCTGGTGGAGATGGATCGATCGCGCGCCGGCACGAGCTGCACGGCCACATTGGCCGCGTTCACGCCCCGCGCGCCGCCCGCGTTGATGGTGGAATAGAAGCTCTGCACCTCGGGGAACTCGCGCAGCGCGGCCTCTACCTGCCGCACCTTGACGCCCATATAGTCGAGCGAAGCGCCCTGCGGCCCCTCCACATAGACCGAGAATTCGCCATTGTCGCTCGGCGGCAGGAACTCGCCGCCGATCCGCGGCACCAGCATCAGGCTGCCCACGAAGATGGCGAAGGCGGCGAACACCGTCAGATAGCGGTGGCGGAAGCTCCAGTGGATGACGGCCTTGTAGCGTGCCGCCAGTCTTTCGAAGGCGCGGTCGAAGCGCGCCACCTGGCGACCCAGAAAACCGCGCTTCGCATCGGGCGCGGTCGCCGGGTCGTACCAGACGCTCGACAGCATCGGATCGAGCGTGAAGGCGACGAACAGGGAGATCAGGACCGCCACCGAGACGGTGACACCGAACTGCAGGAAGAAGCGGCCGATGATGCCGCCCATGAAGGCAACGGGCAGGAACACGGCGACGATGCACAGGGTCGTCGCCATGACGGCGAGGCCGATCTCGTTGGTGCCGTCGAGCGCCGCCTGCTTGTGGCTCTTGCCCATGTTCAGGTGCCGCGTGATGTTTTCCCGCACGACGATGGCGTCGTCGATGAGGATGCCGATGGACAGCGAAAGGGCCATCAGCGTCATCGTGTTGAGCGTGAAGCCCAGGAAATACATGACGGCGAACGTGCCGATGACGGAGATCGGCAGGGTCAGGCCGGTGATGACGGTCGAGCGCCAGGAATTGAGGAACAGGAAGACGATCAGCACCGTCAGCACGCCGCCTTCGACGAGCGTGCGCTGCACCTCCGCCGCCTGCAGCGCGATGGGCCTGGAGTTGTCGCGGCTGACCGTCAGCGTGAGGCCCTCGGGCGCAAGCTCGCGCGCCAGGACGTCCACTTCGGCGCGAAGGGCCTGCGCCACCGCCACGGTATTGGCGCCCTGCACCTTCACGACGTCGACGCCCAGCGCGCGCACGCCGTTGTAGCTGGCGGCGCTGGTCAGTTCCGCGCCGCCGTCCACCACCTCCGCCACGTCCGACAGGTAGATCGGGTAGCCATTGTCTTGCGCGACGATGATCTGCGGAAAATCGGCGACATCGGCAAGCCGGCCCTCGACCGTCACGATGCGCTGCCCGATGCCCGAGATCAGCGTGCCGGCGGCGCGGTCCTGGTTCTCGCGGCGGATCGCCGCCATGACGGTCGATACCGAGATGCCGTAGGCCTCCAGCCGCTCCGGATCCATCAGCACGAGAACCTGGCGCGGGCTGCCGCCGACGATGGTCACCTGCCCGACGCCGGGAAGCACGCTGAGGCGGTTGACGATCACCTTGTCGGCCAGCGTCGTCATCTCCGGCAGGCTGCGGCTGTCCGAGAAGACCGCGACCGACAGGATCGGCTGGTCGTCCGGGTTGAAGCGCGTCACCTGCGGCGTATCCACCTCGTCCGGGAATACGGCCTCCAGCCGCGCCACGCGGTCGCGCACCTCCTGCGCCGCCGCGCGCGAATCGACGTCGAGGTCGAACTGGATGACGACGACGGAGCGGCCCTCGTAGCTGTCGGAGGTGATCGTATCGATACCGCCGATCGTGTTGACCTCGGTCTCGATGCGGCGCGTCACCTCGCTTTCCACCGTCTCGGGCGAGGCGCCTTCATAGGCAGTGACCACCACCACCACCGGCAGGTCGACCTCCGGGAAGAGGTCGACGCCGAGCCGGTTGAACGAGAACAGCCCGACCACCAGGATGGCCAGCATCATCATGGTGGCGAAGACGGGATGGCCGACACTGACGCGGGTCAGGAACATGCGGTGTCAGGCCCCGATTTCGACGGCGGTATCGGCCTTTAGCGCCGGCAGCGGCGCGACGACGACCGTATCGCCCGGCGCCAGCCCCTGCGTGAAGGCCAATAGTCCCTGGCGCGGCGGCACGGGATCGACCGTCACCGCCTGTCGAACCAGCCGGCCCTCGACGGCCTTCAGGACGAACTCGCCCGCATCGTCGCGCCGCAGCGCGGTTTCCGGCAGGGCGATGACGTTGCTGCGGCTGCCCGTGTTGAGGCTGCCCGTGGCGAACATACCGCCCTTCAGGAGCCCGTCCTCGTTGGGCAGTTCCAGATAGACGCGCACCGTGCGGGAGCCTTCCACGGCCGTCGGCGCGATGCGCACGACGCGGGCCTCGAAAGTGCGACCGGGAATGCCGTTGATGGACAGGCGGGCGGTCTGCCCGGGCCGCACTTCGGCGACACTGCCCGCCGGAACGCCGGCTTCCACTTCGATGATGTCGAGATCCACCATCGAGAGGAGCTCGGTATTGATGGCTACGGTCTGGCCGGGCTCGACCCGGCGCTCGGATATGACGCCGGCAAAGGGCGCCCGCACCGTGCCGTCCGAAAGATTGCGCTCCGCATCCGCGACCTCGGCGTCGAGCCCGCGCAACTGCGCCTCCAGATTGGCCACGTTGGCCTCCGCTTCCAGCCGCACCGCCTCCGACGAAATGCCGCTCTGCCCGAGCCGGGCGCTGCGCGCCAGCACCGCCTGCGCCTGCCGAAGCTGCGCCTGCATCGCATCGCGCGAGGCGTGGCGTGCCGCCACTGTGCTTTCCAGCGGAACGAGATCGAATTGCAGCAGCACGTCGCCCTCTTCCACGGACTGGCCGACCTTGACCCCGACATCCTCGACCGTGCCCGATACCTGCGCGGCCATGATGGTGCGGCGCGCCGGCCGGAGCGTGCCGGTGATCCGCAGATCGGCGGCGATGGTCTGGCTTTCGACGCGAGCAACCTCGACGGGCGAAAGCTCCAGCGGCCGCTCGGCCGTCTCCTCGGCCGGACCGCCGACCGCGGGCTCCCGCCCGTCGACGGCGACATAGGCCGCGCCCGCCACGAGGGCGAGCACGACGAGACTGACGAGGAACTTGCGCGAACGGGCCATCGGGATCGTGCCGGATAAGGGATTCGGGATGCGCGGGACAGTGCCCGGCGATGATGTTCGATTAAGGGCCGACGCCCCGAGGCAAGCGCTTAACCTATTTCGCGCCCAAGCGAAATCGCTTGCCGCCGCAACCGGCTATTGCCGGTCCAGCTCCAACTCCACGTGGCGGACGGTCATGTCGTCCCCCGGCGGCTGGCGCACGAAACCCAGTTCCTGCGCAAGCGCGAGCATGGAGGTGTTCTCGGCCAGCACTTCGGCGAAGACGCGTCGCATGCCCCGCGCCCGGGCATAGGACAGGATTTTCTGCATCAGCGCGTAGCCGAGGCCTTTGCCCTTCTGGTCCGAGCGGACCATGATGCCGAACTCCCCTTGCACGCCTTCAGCGTCGGTGACGATCCGGGCCGCGCCCAGGATGTCGCCTTCGGCATCGCCGGCCTCCCTGGCCACGAAAGCCATTTCGCGGCTGTAGTCGATCTGCGTCAGGCGCGCCGCGAAAGAGTGGCCGATGTTTCGAATCGGAGCGAAGAAGCGCAACCTGATGTCTTCGGGGGCGCTGCGCGACAGCATGTCGATAAGCGCGTTCTCGTCTTCCGGACGGATCGGCGCGAGCTCGAATGCGCGTCCGCCCCGCAACGTCACCGTTTCCTCCAGCTCCTGCGGATAGGGCAGTATGGCGAAGCGCGCCGACCCGGCGCCCGAGGCGGCGCAGACGGCAATGCGCGCATCCAGCGCCACGATGCCGCCGCCATCCGCCAGAAGGGGATTGATATCCAGCTCCACCAGCTCGGGATGGTCCACCAGCATCTGCGACAGCTTCACCAGCGTCGCCGCAAGCTGCCCGACCTCGCCGCCCATGAGCCGGGCGATGCGCGTGCGACCGATCATCTCGCGCGCCAGAAGCATGTTGAGCGGCGGCAGGCCGATGGCCCGGTCGCGGATCACCTCCGCCGCCGTACCGCCCTGCCCGATCACCAGCACCGGCCCGAAGACGGCATCGAGGCCGAAGCCGACGATCACCTCATGCGCGCCATGCCGGCGGATCATCTTCTGGACGGAGAACCCCTCGATCCGCGCGTCGGGACGAAACTCGGCCACCCGCTTCAGCATGTGCAGCGCGGCATCGCGCACCGCCTCGGCGCTGTCCAGCTCCAGCCGCACGCCTCCCACATCGGATTTGTGCACGATATCGTCGGACAGGATCTTGAGCACCACCGGAAAGCCGATACGCGCGGCGATGGCCGCCGCCATGTCCGGGTCCGGCGCGGTGCCCGTCGCCGCCGTCGGAATGCCGTAGGCCGACAGGAAGGCGAAGGCTTCGGGCGCGCTCAGCACCGCGCGCCCGGCGCCGAGCGCGCCGGCGATCACCGATGCGGCCGCCTCCCTGTCCACTCGCTCGGCCACGAGGGCGGGCGGCGTTTCCATCAGCATGTCCTGGTTGTGGCGATAATTGACCAGTTGCATGAAGGCGCGCACCGCCTCGTCCGGCGTATCGTAGGTCGGCACGCCCTTTTCAGCGAAGAGCCGGCGCGAATCGCGCGCGGCGCGCTCTCCCAGCCAGCACGTGACCACGGGCCGGTTGCGCGCGGCGTCCAACGTCCCGATCGTCGCGCGGGCGGCCTCGACACCGTCGGCGATGGCGGTGGGGCAATTCATCACCAGGACGGCGTCCTGCCCGTCATCGTCCAGCATCGCCGACAATGCGTCGGCATAGCGCGCACCGTCTGCTTCGCGCAGCATGTCGACGGGGTCGCCCGGCCGCCAGTCCTTCGGCAACACGCCCGACAGGCGCGCCCGTGTAGCGTCCGAAAGCTCGGCCAGCCGCCCGCCATGCCGTTCCACCGCATCGGCGGCCAGGATGGCAGCGCCGCCGCCATTGGTCAGGATCGCCAACCGGTCGCCGCGCGGGCGTATGCCGGAGGCCAGTGTGCCGACCGCCTCGAACAGTTCGCGCAGCGTGGCCACCTGCAGCATGCCGGCCCGGCGGCAGGCCGCGGCGAATACGTCTTCCGCGCCGGCAAGATCGGCCATGTGCGTTGCCGCGGCGACCGCGCCACGCTCGCGCCCGGCCTTGATGACGACGATGGGCTTGGTGCGCGCCGCCAGCCGCGCCGCCGACATGAACTTGCGGGCCTCGGTTACGGTCTCCACGAAAAGCAGGATGGATTTGGTGCGGCCGTCGACCGCCAGATAGTCGAGCAGATCGCCCAGGTCCACGTCGCACATGTCGCCCACCGACACGACATGAGAAAAGCCGATGCCGCGCACGTCCGCCCAGTCCAGCACCGCCGTCGCGATGGCCCCCGACTGGCTCACGAAGGCGATGTCGCCGATGCGGGGCTTGAGATGGGCGAAGCTGGCGTTGATGCCGGCGCGCGGCGAGATGAAGCCGATGCAATTGGGGCCCACGATGCGCAAGGTGTGCGGCCGCGCCGCCTCCAGCAGATCGGCGCGCAAGGCCTCGTCCTCGAAGCCCGACGAAATCACCACGGCGGCCCGGCATCCGGCTTCCCCCAACTGGCCGACGAGATCCGGCACGCCGGGAGCCGGAGTGGCGATGACGGCAAGGTCGGGCGCGGCGGGCAGGGACCGCACATCGGGATAGGCGACCGTGGAGCGGATCGCCCCCTCATGCGGGTTGACCGGCATGACCGGCCCCTTGAACCCCGCGCCGAACAGGTTGCGCGCCAGCACCTCGCCGACGGAGCGGAAGCGGTTGCTGGCGCCGATCAGGGCAATGGCGCGCGGCTGAAACAGCGCATCGAGATTGCGTGTCGACATCGTCGCTCCCGTCGGCCGGCGGTTTACCTTCGTCCCATGTGAAATACTATAGGTTGGCTGCAATGACACCGGACGGAGTCGAAATGACCGGAAGCCCCCTTCACCATGTCTCGATCATCGCCGGCCAGGCGCGCCAGAATCATCGTTTCTACACGGATATCCTCGGCCTGCGCATGGTCAAGCAGACGGTGAATTTCGATGACCCGTCCTCCTATCATCTCTACTACGGGGATGCGGCGGGCACGCCCGGCAGCCTGATCACCTTCTTCCCATGGGAGCATGTCGCCCCCGGGCGTCTCGGTGTCGGCGAAACGCAGGAAACCGTCTTTCGCGTGCCCGAAGGCGCCCTGGGCTTCTGGTTGCACCGCTTCCTGGAAAAGGGCGTCGTGCACGAAAGCATCGAGAAGCGGTTCGGCCAATCGGCCCTGCCCTTCCGCGACGTGCACGGAACGCGGCTTGCCCTCGTCAGCGTGCCGGGCGTGGAAGCGGAGCCCGCCTATACGGGCGGCCCGGTCGGCGCGGACCATGCGATCCGGGGTCTGCACGGCGTAAGCCTGCTTCTGGAAGAAGCCCAGCCAACCGCCGACATCCTGACGGACGTGTTCGGCTACGAGCGCGGCGCGACAGAGGATACCACCACGCGCTACGCCCTGCCCGGAAACCCGATGGGCGGCACCATCGACATCAGAGCCGTGGGCGGCTTCCTGAAGCCCCGGCCGGGCGGCGGGACGGTGCACCATATCGCCTTCCGCGCCCGCGACGACGCGGAGCAGGCCGCGATGGTGAAGCGGCTTTCGGCCGAGTTCGGACTGCAGACGACCGAGCAGAAGGAACGCAAGTATTTCCGCTCGGTCTATTTCCGCGAGCCGGGGCATGTCCTGTTCGAGATTGCGACCGACCTGCCGGGCTTCGGCATCGACGAGGCGTCCGACAGCCTCGGCACCCGCCTGATGCTGCCCGAGCCGCTCGAGCCGATGCGCGCCGAGATCGAGGCGGAGCTGCCGCCCTTCATGGACGATCGGACGTCGGCCTGACGCCGTCGACGATGTCCGGCGCGACATGCTCGGGCCGGAAGCCCATGCCGATCAGCCGGCCCGTCACATGTGCCAGCACCGGCCAGCGGGCGATCCCCTTCAGGAAGCCGGGGGGCCCGCCATCGCCCCCCGATGCGCGGCGCCGGGCCGCCGCACCCTGCATCATCAGTTGCACCTTCTGCGTGGCTCTTGTCGGAAAGCTGCGCCGACGCTGCACAGCCGCAAGGTCGCGATCGCCCATCATGCCGGCCCGAAGCGGGCCTGCCAGGATGTTGGCCGCCGCCACGGCATCCTGGATGGCCAGATTGACGCCGACCCCGCCGATGGGCGACATCGCATGCGCGGCATCGCCTATGCACAGGAGGCCGGGCCGCCACCACCGGTCCAGCCGGTCGATCCGCACGCTCAAGAGATGGACATCCTCCCAACCGCGCACCTCGTCCAGCCGCTCCGGCGGCAGGGGCGAGAGCGCGCGCACCGCATCGCGGAAGGCTTCCAGCCCCTTTTCCCGGTGCGCATCGAAGCTGCCCTTGCGCACCACGAATCCGCATTGCCAGTAGTCGCCACGGTCGATCATCACCAAACCCTGCTGCGGCCCGGCATGGCCCATGGTCTCGGCCGGGTCGCCCGGCTGGTGCGACAGACGGAACCAGAGCACGTCGCTGGGGGCTCCGAACGAGCGGGACTTGAGGCCCGACAGACGCCGCAAGGTCGAGTCGCGGCCTTCCGCCACGACCGTCAGGTCGGCGCGCAGGTCGCGGCTGCCCCCGGGCGTACCGACACTGATGCCGACGACGCGCCCATCCTCCTCCAGCAACGTCTCCGACCGGGTCTCCATCATCAACTCGAAGCACGGCAGCCGCGAAGCCTCGCCCGACAGATAGGTCAGGAAATCCCATTGCGGCATGAAGGCGATATAGCGGGTCGCCACCGGAAGACGGGAAAAGTTCGCCACGCGGAAGGTGGCGCCTCCGATCTCGGCGCTCAAGGTCTCGGCCCGCGTATGGGGTAGCTTCAGAAGCCCCTCCAGGAGGCCGAGTTCGCGCATCACCTCGAGCGTCGAGGGGTGGATCGTGTCGCCCCGGAAGTCGCGCAGGAAATCGGGATGCTTCTCCACCACGGTGACGCGGATGCCGGCCCGCGCCAGCAGATAGCCCAGCATCATTCCGGCCGGGCCGCCTCCCGCCACGATACAGGTCTGTGCCATGCCACCTCTCCCCCTTACGTCGAAAGGATCACTTTTCATCGATGCGTCGGGCTGCAAGAACAGCGGCAGCGATACACCATTTCATTTTCAATATCTCTTGTTTCCGGAACTACGCAGAGGGCGGTTTTCCTGCCATGGCCGACGACGTCGTTTCACACGTCTGGGACATCATCGTCATCGGATCCGGTGTCGGGGGCGGCACGATCGGCCGCAGCCTTGCGGAATCCGGGCTGTCCGTCCTCTTCCTGGAAAAAGGCGCCGCTGGATACCGCCGCGAAGAGACGCCGCTCGACACGATCTTCCTCGAAGATCCCGAGCAGCGCCTTCTGCGCGGCTTCTGGCCGGACAAGGTCACGGCCTATCTGTCCGGCGTGCGGCGCGACTTCTATGCGCCGCTCGGCGCCGGCGTCGGCGGGACCTCGGTCTTCTACGCCGCGACGCTGGAGCGTCCGGAGCCGCACGATCTCGACGATGATGAGGCTCATCCGCACCCCACCGGCGGCTGGCCGGTTTCGTTCCGCGAGATGCTGCCCTGGTTCGACGAGGCGCAACGCCTGTATCGCGTACAGGGAAGCCCCGTCCCGGACGAGGCCTTTCCGGCGCCGAACGTGACGTTGCCGGCCCCGCCCTCCACGGGCGACAAGGCGATCATGAGCCGGATGAAGGCGGCCGGCCTCCATCCGTACCAGCTTCATTCCGCCATGGCCGAACCGGCCACCTGCCAGAACTGCACCGGCCGCAAATGCCCGCGCCCCTGCAAGATGGACGGGCGGTCCGCCGGCGTGGAGCCCGCGATCGCCACCGGAAACGCCACCGTGCTCGAGCGTTGCGAGGTGGTGGAACTGAAGGCCGGCGACGACGGCGTGGATAGCGTCGTCGCACGCCATGGCGGGCGAACCGTCACGCTGTCTGGCCGGCAGGTGGTGCTGGCGGCCGGGGCCCTGTCGTCGCCGCGGCTTCTGCTGAACTCCGTCTCGGACACCTGGCCGGATGGCATCGGCAACCGTCACGACCTGGTCGGCCGCAATCTGATGTTTCATCTGAACGAACTGTTCGCCATCTTCCCCAAGCGGAGCGAAGCCTATGCGGAGGCCAGCAAATCCGTCGGCTTCCGGGATTTCTATTTCCGCGACGGCGTCCGCTACGGCATGGTCCAGTCCATGGGCCTCAACGCCGGCTACGGCGCCATCGCCCATCATCTCAAGCTGATGGGCGACCGCTCGGTCCTCCGCGCCCTGCCGGGCCGCGCCCAGGCGACCAGCGCCCTCGCGGCAGCGGTCGCGCCGATCCTCGGGCAGGCCAAGATGTTCGTCGGCCTGCTGGAGGATCTTCCCTACCGCGACAATCGCGTGCTGCAGGATGCCGCTTCGGCGGGCGGAATGCGGATCGAGTACGGGTTCGCGCCCGAGCTCCTGAAACGCCGTCAGCGCTTCCGCCAGTTGATCCAGAATGCCGTTCCGGGCCTGCGCAGCATATTCCTGACGCATGAGCCCGAGCCCAATTTCGGCCATCCCAGCGGCACGCTGCGCATGGGCAGGACTGCGGCCGAAGGCGTCGTCGACCGCGATTGCCGCATCCATGGCATGCGCAACCTCTGGGTTGCGGACGCCTCCTTCATGCCGACATCGATGGGGGTGAACCCAAGCCTGACCATCGCCGCGAACGCCTTGCGCGTCGCCAACTCGATCAAGGAATCCATGCGATGAGCGAAGGCAGGCCTGAAGTCGTCGTGCTGACGGGAGCTGGCGTCGGCCTCGGCCGCGCCATGGCGTCCGAACTGACCCGGAAGGGCCGGCTCGTTGCCGGTCTCGCCCGCACCGCGGACAGCCTGGAGGAAACCCGGCGCCTGTGTGCACGGCCCGAGCTTTTCCTGCCGCTTGCCTGCGACGTGGCCGACGAAGCGGCCACCCGGGCGGCCTTTGCGCATGTGCGCGATGTCGCCGGACCGGTGGCGCGCCTGATCAACAATGCCGCGGTCTATCCGAAGGGCGACCTGCTGTCGGAGCCGCCATCGCACATCATGGATTGCCTGGCCGTCAATCTTGGCGGCATGGTCAATTGCGCCCTGGCGGCGCTTGCCGACATGACGCAGGCGGGCCGCGGCCGGATCCTGAACGTCTCGACATTCGCCGATCTCGCCCCGCTTCCCGGAAGTTCGGCCTATTCCGTGTCCAAGGGCGCGGCCCGCATCTTCACGCGGGCCCTGATCGCCGATGTCTGCGACCGCTTCCCGCAGATCGTCATCAACGACTGGATGCCCGGCCAGTTGGCCACGCGAATGGGGCTGGCGGATGGGCTCGACCCGGCCGTGGCGGCGCGCTGGGGTGTGGCGCTGGCGCTCAGCGACGACCGCAGCCTGACCGGATCGATCTTCGAGCGCGATGCCGAGCAGCTTGCGCCCCGATCGCTGAAGCGCCGTCTGGTCGACCGCGTGACTCTGCGGCGTCCGCCGGCCGCGCGCCGTCTCCAGCCGGCCTGACCACCGTCAAAGCGGGATGTTGTCGTGCTTGCGCCAGGGCTGTTCCTGCTTCTTGGAGCGCAGCATGGCGAAGGCGCGCGCCACCCTCCTGCGCGAGGAGTGCGGCATGATGACCTCGTCCACGAAGCCGCGCTCGGCCGCGACGAAGGGATTGGCGAACCGTTCCTCGTACTCCCGCGTGCGCCGGGCGATCGCCTCGGGATCGCCGAGTTCCGAGCGATACAGGATTTCGGCCGCGCCCTTGGCGCCCATCACCGCGATTTCGGCGGTCGGCCAGGCGTAGTTGATATCCGCCCCGATATGCTTGGACGCCATGACGTCGTAGGCCCCGCCATAGGCCTTGCGGGTAATCAGCGTCACCATGGGCACGGTGGCCTCGGAATAGGCGAACAGCAGCTTGGCGCCATGCTTGATGACGCCGCCATGTTCCTGTGCGGTGCCGGGCAGGAAGCCCGGCACGTCCACCAGCGTCAGGATGGGAATGGAGAAGGCGTCGCAGAAGCGCACGAAGCGGGCCGCCTTGCGCGAGGCGTCGATGTCCAGGCACCCCGCCAGCACCAAGGGCTGGTTGGCGACGACGCCCACCGTCTGTCCCTCGATCCGGATGAAGCCGATCAGGATGTTTCGGGCGAACTCGGCCTGCAACTCGAAGAAGTCGCCCTCGTCGGCCAGCGCCAGCACCAGCTCCCGCATGTCGTAGGGCTTGGCCGCATTGTCGGGAACCAGCGTGTCGAGCCGCATCTCCAGCCGGGTCGGGTCATCGTCCGAGGGGCGGGCGGGCGGCGCCTGCCGGTTGTTCAGCGGCAGGAAGTCGAAAAAGCGCCGCGTCGCCTCCAGCGCCTCGACGTCATTTTCGAATGCCGCATCGGCGACCGAGGATTTCCGGGTGTGCGTGGAAGCGCCGCCCAGCTCTTCGGCGGTGACGGTCTCGTTCGTCACGGTCTTCACGACGTCGGGCCCGGTGACGAACATGTAGGACGAGTCCCGCACCATGAAGATGAAGTCGGTCATCGCCGGCGAATAGACCGCGCCGCCCGCGCACGGCCCCATCACGAGGGACAGTTGCGGCACGACGCCCGAGGCTTCGGCGTTTCGGCGGAACACCTCCGCATAGCCGGCAAGGGAGGCCACGCCCTCCTGGATGCGCGCGCCGCCGGAATCGTTGAGACCGATGACGGGTGCGCCATTGCGCATCGCCATGTCCATGATCTTGCAGATCTTCTGCGCATGGGTCTCCGAAAGGGAGCCGCCGAGTACGGTGAAATCCTGCGCGAACACATAGGTGAGACGGCCGTTGATCGTGCCCCAGCCCGTCACGACGCCGTCGCCCGGCACCTTCTGCGCCGCCATGCCGAAATCGGTGGCGCGGTGGGTGACATACATGTCGAACTCCTCGAAGGAGTTCTCGTCGAGCAGGATCTCCAGCCGCTCGCGCGCCGTCAGCTTGCCCTTGGCGTGCTGCGCCGCGACGCGCCTTTCGCCGCCGCCGGCGCGTGCCTGGGCACGCCGTGCATCGAGCTGTTCCAGTATGGCGCGCATGTTGCCTCCCCGCTGCCGGCCCCGATCCGGTTTAGAACAACGCGCGTGGAATTCAAACCTTGTCTCCGCTGCCCGGCGGTCGCATAAACTGCCGGTGCAGCGGGCGCGAGGGGGATAGGCACGACGCATGGCGAGAACGGGTGGTCGATTGCTGGTGGACTGTCTGGCGTCACAGGGCGTCCGGCGCGTTTTCGGCGTACCGGGGGAGAGCTATCTTGCCGTCCTCGACGCGCTGTACGATTGCCGGCCGGCGATTTCCTTCGTCAACGCCCGCAACGAGGGCGGCGCCAGCTTCATGGCCGAGGCGCACGGCAAGTTGACGGGCCAACCGGGCATCGCCTTCGTCACGCGCGGTCCGGGGGCCACCAACGCCGCCATCGGCATCCATGCCGCACGCCAGGCCTCGACGCCGATGATCCTGTTCGTCGGCCAGATTCCGACCGATGTGCGCGGTCGGGAAGCGTTCCAGGAGGTCGATTACCGTGCGGTATTCGGCTCGCTTGCCAAATGGGCGGTCGAGATCGATGAGGCCGACCGCATACCGGAAATCGTGGCGCGCGCCTTCGCCACGGCGCTTTCGGGACGCCCCGGCCCGGTGGTCGTGGCCCTGCCGGAAGATGTCCTGGCCGCGACGAGCGATGCGGAGCCCGCGCGCAGGGTGCTTGTGCCGGAGCCTGCCCCGTCCCCTTCGGATGCGCGGGCGATCGCCGACAGGCTGGCGGGCGCACGCCGGCCCCTGATCCTGGCCGGAGGCGGCGGCTGGACGGCCGACGGGCGCATGGCGCTGGACCGGGCGGCGCGCGCGGCCGACATTCCCGTGGCCGCTGCCTTCCGGTTCAACGACCTGATCGACAACTACGCGCCCCATTACATCGGAGAGGCCGGCATCGCCATGGCGCCGCATGTGGCCCGCATGATCCGCGAGGCCGACGTGATCCTGGCCGCAGGAATACGCTTCGGCGAGATGACGACGGGCGACTACACCCTCTTCGATGCGCCGAACCCGCGCCAGTATCTGATCCATGCCCATGCCTCCGACGCCGAGATCGGCAAGATCTACCAGGCCGACATGCCGGTGCAGTCCGGGCCCAACGCGCTGTTTGCCGCACTTGCCGACGCGGCCTGCGGCGGCGCGCGGCAGGAAGGCTGGACGCAGGAGGGCCGCGCCGCCTACGAGGCCGCGCTCGCTTGTCCCGGGCAACCCGGCGGCGTCGACATGGGCCTCGTGATGGAACATCTGCGTTCCGTGCTGCCGCCGGACGTGATCCTGACCAACGGAGCGGGCAATTTCGCCACGTGGCCCGGCCGGTTCTTTCCGCTGCGCGCCGGGGCCCGCCTGCTGGCGCCGCAAAGCGGCGCCATGGGCTATGGCCTGCCGGCGGCCATCGCCGCGAAGCTGGAGGCGCCGGAGCGCACCGTGGTCTGCTTTGCCGGCGACGGCGACATCCAGATGAATTGTCAGGAGCTGGCAACCGCGCGTCAGGCCGGCGCCGCGCCGATCGTTCTGGTTCTCAACAACGGCAGCTACGGCACCATCCGCATGCATCAGGAGCGGACCTTTCCCGGGCGTGTCTCCGCTACGGACCTGGCCAACCCGGACTTCGTCCAGCTTGCCGAGGCCTTCGGCCTCCACGGGGAACGCGTCGGCCGGACCGACGACTTCGCCCCGGCCTTCGAACGGGCCGCGGCGGCGCCGGGTGGCGCCTTGATCGAACTGATGATCGATGTCGAGGCGCTGACCCCGCGCCAGACACTGAGCCAGATGCGGCAGGCTGCGCTCGAGCGCGCCGTCGCCGCAGGATGAACGGGGCGGAGGCGCGCATGGCGGTTGAAGGCAAGCTATCCGGCCGGCGCAGGTGGACGCTGGGCCTGTCCATGCCCGGCATCGTCCTCGGCCTCTTGTTCTTCGCCGCATCCCTGACACCGAGCCTCCTGCCGCGCGGACCGCTGGTGCAGGGGGCGCTTTCGGGCGCTTCCTTCGCTGCCGGCTATGCGGCTGGCGTATTCCTCCGCTGGCTCTGGGCCTACATGCAGCTGCCGCAGCCGCAGGAAAAACGCGCCCGCGCCCTTCGCATCGCCGGTGGCGTGCTGGCCTTGCCGGCCGTCGCCCTGACACTGTGGAAAGCCGCCGAATGGCAGAACTCCGTTCGGCAGGTCATGGGGCTGGAGCCGGTCGACACGGCGCATCCGGTGCAGGTCGGGCTGGTGGCGCTTCTCGTCTTCCTTGCGCTTCTCGCTTTGGCGCGCCTGTTCGGCGTCATCATGCGGTTGCTGCGCGCCCGGCTGAAGCGGCTGCTGCCGCCGAGGGTGGCCCAGGTTCTGGCCATCGGCCTGACGGTCTTCGCCTTCTGGTACGTCTTCAACGGGGTGATCTTCCATCAGGCGCTGCGGGCGGCCGACAGTTCGTTCCGCGAGCTGGATTCCCATATCGACGCCGAAAGCGCCCCGCCCGAAGACCCGCTCCGCACCGGCAGCGCGCAATCCCTGGTGCGCTGGGAAAGTCTCGGCGCGCGCGGTCGCCAATACATCGCGAGCGGGCCGCGGGCCGCAGAGATCGGCGATTTCTTCGGCACGCCGGCGCAGGAGCCGATTCGCGTCTATGTCGGGTTGAACTCACGCGAGACCGCCGAGGAGCGGGCCACCCTGGCGCTTCAGGAGATGCTGCGCGTCGGCGCCTTCGAACGGTCGGCGCTGGTGGTGATCGTACCCACCGGCACCGGCTGGATCGATCCGGCCGGGGTCGACACGCTGGAATATCTCCACCGGGGCGACATCGCCTCGGTCGCCCTGCAATATTCCTATCTCACGAGCTGGCTGTCGCTGATGGTCGAGCCCGGCTACGGGGCAGAGGCCGGCCGGGCCCTGTTTCAGAAAGTCTACGCGCATTGGACGGGCCTGCCGCCGGGAGAACGTCCGCGCCTCTACCTCTACGGTCTCAGCCTCGGTGCGATGAACTCGGAACTGTCGACCGACCTCTACGAGGTGGTCGCCGACCCCTTCGACGGCGCGCTCTGGTCGGGCCCGCCCTTCACCAGCCGCACCTGGAGGATGGCTACCGACGAACGCGTGCCAGGCACGCCCGAATGGCTGCCGCGCTTCCGCGATGGCTCCATCATCCGCTTCACCGCACAAGAGAACAATCTTGATGCCGCCAGCGCTCCTTGGGGGCCCATCCGCATCGTCTACCTGCAATACGCCAGCGATCCGGTCACCTTCTTCGCGCCCTCGAGCTTCTACCGCGAGCCGGACTGGATGAAGTCCCCGCGCGGGCCGGATGTCAGCCCGGCGCTGCGCTGGTTCCCCATCGTGACCGGCCTGCAGCTGGCAGCCGACATGATGCTGGCCACGACGGCCCCCATCGGTCACGGCCATCTCTATGCGCCCGAGCATTACATCGATGCCTGGATCGAAGTGACGCAGCCCCCGCCCGTGGACGCCGACACGATCGCGCGGCTCAAGGCGTTTCACGCTGCCCGGTTTCGCTGAACCGCCACCCCCGTCGTTTCTGGAATAGTTCTATAATTATGATGAATTGACACAAGTTTGTGATTGCGCCATTAGCAGAAATTCGGTGCCCGCGATCCCGGGCTCGTTCGTGAGGAGGCGGCATTGGCACGCAAACATTCGTTGTCCGCTGTTTCGGCGATCTGCATCGCGGCATTCTCGACCCACTCCGGCGCTGCGGCGCCCGAGCCTCAGGCCGTCGTGCGGCATTACGCCGACATGGCTCTCGCCAAGTACGAGGATTCGCTCGCCACGGCCAGGACGCTCGACGCGGCAGTCGATGCGCTGATCGCCGGGCCTTCCCCTCAGACGCTGGAGGCGGCGCGCAGCGCCTGGAAGGCCGCCCGCATCCCGTATCAGCAATCCGAGGTGTACCGCTTCGGCAATCCCGTGGTGGATGCCTGGGAGGGACGCGTCAACGCGTGGCCGCTGGATGAGGGGCTGATCGACTATGTCGACCCGGCCTACGGCACGGAAAGCGACAGCAACCCCTATTACGTCGCCGACGTGATCGCCACTCCGTCCGCGACGATCAACGGCGAGACGCTGGACATGAGCGAGCTCACGCCGGAAAGCATCGCAGGCCTGCAGGAGGCCGGCGAAGTGGAGGCCAATGTCGCCACCGGCTATCACGCGATCGAGTTCCTGCTGTGGGGCCAGGACCTGAACGGCACCGGCCCCGGCCCCGGCGACCGCCCCTACACCGATTACGACCCGGCCAACTGCACCCATGGCAACTGCGACCGGCGCGCCGCCTACCTGAAGGCCGCGTCGGACCTTCTGGTGGCCGACCTGGAAGAGATGGTCGCCAACTGGCAGCCGGGCGGCGCTGCGGAAGCCGTCGTCGTGGGAGACCCGAAGGTCGGGTTGCGCGCGGCCCTGACGGGCATGGGCTCGCTATCCTATGGCGAACTGGCCGGCGAACGGATGAAGCTCGGCCTGATCCTGCACGACCCGGAAGAGGAGCATGACTGCTTCTCCGACAATACCCATTCCTCGCACCTCAACGACGCCATCGGCATCGCCTCTGCCTATACCGGCCGCTATACGCGCGTGGACGGAACGGAAATGACCGGCCCATCCATCTCCGACCTCGTCGCCGCGAAGGACGCGGCCCTGGACAAGGAGATGCGGGGCAAGCTCGACGTCACGCTGGCCGCAATGCACGCCATGGCAGCGCGCGCCGAGGGCGGAGAAGCCTATGACCAGATGATCGGAGAGGGTAACGAGGCCGGCAATGCGGCCGTGCAGGCGGCCATCGACGGCCTCATCGACCAGACCCGCAGCATCGAGCGTGTGGTTGCCGCCGTCGATCTCGGCCAGGTCGAGATCGAGGGATCGGACAGCCTCGACAATCCGGACGCGGTCTTCGAGTAGGCGGACCGGCCCCCGATCGGTCGCCAGCCATCGCCATGCGCCGTATCGCTGCCCTTGTCGCCTGCCCCTTCGCCGCATGGCTGGTGCTGTCCGCGGCAGCACCGGCGCGGCCGGATTCGCCCCTGTTTGCCGAGAGGAGCGACCTGTCCGCCAAGGACAAGGCGCGCATCGACGCGGTGACCCGCCCAACGAAGGATTTCACCAAGCCGGAGCGGTTCGAGGCCATGTCGGGCGGCGCCGGCACGACGACGGCGCCGGTCAGTGCCGATGCCTTCTCGCACTTCTCCACAAACATCACCTTCGAGGAAGAGGAGCAGTTCAAGCTCGGCAACGCGCTGTTCCGGAAATTCTGGGTTTCCGCCCCGTCATCCACGCAGGCCTCGGACGGGCTCGGGCCGCTCTTCAACGCGCGCTCCTGCCAGAGCTGTCATCTCAAGGATGGGCGCGGCAAGCCGCCCGAGGGCGGCGAGACGCTGTCGATGTTCCTGCGCCTCGCCGGTCCCCCGCGTACCGCGGAGGAAAGGCAGGACATCGCCGAGTATCGGCGCCTCAATAGTCCGGATCCCGTCTACGGGGAGCAGTTGCAGGAGTTCGCCGTGCCCGGCCTGCCGGCCGAAGGCAAGATGCAGGTCTCCTATGTGGAGGAGCCGTTCCAGTTTGCCGACGGAGAGACCGCCTCCCTGCGCCGCCCCGCCTATTCGGTCGCCGGCCTTGCCTATGGCCCGCTCGACAAGGGCACGACACTCTCGCCGCGCGTCGCCAACCCGATGATCGGGATGGGGTTGATCGAAGCCATACCGGCGGGCGACATCCTGGCCAACGCCGATCCCGACGATGCCGATGGAGACGGTATCTCGGGCCGGCCCGCCATCGTACGCGACCATCGCAGCGAAGAGATCGTGCTCGGGCGTTTCGGGTGGAAGGCGCAGAACGGCTCCATCCGCGACCAGGCGGCCAGTGCCTTTGCCGGCGATATCGGCATATCCACGCCGGATGTGCCCCGCAGCCACGGCGACTGCACGAAAGCCCAGCCGGCCTGCATTGCGATGCCGGATGGCGTCCAGCCACGCCTCGGCGATACGGAAGCGCCCGACCACGTCATGGACCTGGTGACCTTCTATTCCAAGAACCTTGCCGTGCCGCGCCGCCGCGATGTCGACGATCCGACCGTATTGCGGGGCAAGCGGATGTTCTATGACAGCGGATGCCCGGCATGCCATGTCCCCAAATTCGTCACCAGCCGGCAGGCCGACAACAAGGCGCAGGCCTTCCAGCTGATCTGGCCCTACTCCGACTTCCTGCTGCACGACATGGGCGAAGGGCTGGCGGACGGGCAACCGGTCGGCATGGCGAGCGGCCGTGAATGGCGCACTCCACCCCTTTGGGGCGTCGGCCTGACCGAAGCGGTCAGCGGCCACAGCTTCTTCCTGCATGACGGCCGGGCGCGGAACCTCACCGAGGCTGTCCTCTGGCACGGTGGCGAGGCCGCCACCGCCAGAGACGCCTTCGCCGCCTTGCCGTCCGACGATCGTGCCGCCCTTCTCCGCTTCCTGGAGTCTCTCTGATGCGCCTGCCTCATGTCATCGTCCTGCTGGCCCTCTTGTCATCGGCCGCCAACGCCCAGGAAGGGGCGAGCGCCCCGCCGCCGCCGCTTGTCCCGGCACAGGTCATCGCCATCCTGAAGAAGGCGGTCGACGGCGCGATCCGGCCTGGTTATGCCGCCTTTGCCGACAGCACGCGGCGCCTCGGCGGCAGCCTGCGCGCGCTGTGCGACGCGCCTTCGGCGGAAACGCTCGATGCCGCCAGGACGGCCTTCAAGGCCACGGCCGCGCAATGGGCCCGGATCGAGATCGTCCGGGTCGGGCCCGTCCTGCAGGACAACCGTTTCGAGCGGATCCTCTATTATCCGGACCGCAAGGGGCTGGGCCTCCGACAGGTACAGGCATTACTTGCCGAAAAGGACGCTTCCGTGCTGGAGCCCGGCGCTCTCGAAGGCAAGAGCGTCGCCGTCCAAGGCTTGGGCGCGCTGGAATTCGCCCTTTTCGGCACCGGATCGGACGGCCTTGCAACAGAGGCCGAACCGTATCGCTGCCGGTACGGCGTCGCCGTTGCGGACACCGTCGCATCCATCGCCCGGCAACTGGACGAGGCCTGGGCCGCGCCGGATGGCATCGCCGCGGTCTGGACGCGGCCGGGCGCACAAAACCCTGAGTTTCGTACCGTGGAGGAAGCGGCAACCGGACTGCTCGGACTGCTCGTGCATGGGGCGGAAGCACTACGCGACCAGCGCGTCGAAGGCTTTTACAAGGGAGTGGACAGGGCGACGTTCCCGCGGCAGGCCTTGTTCTGGCGCAGCGGCAGCACCTTCACGATGATCTCCGGCAATATCGACGGGTTGCGCACCCTTTTCGATGCTTCCGGCATGGGTACGCTTCTGGGCAGGGACCAGCTTGGAACGGTGGACAGCATCCACTTCCTGATGGCCAACATGGAGCGCGTCTCCAATGCCGCCAATCCGGACATCGAGGCGCTGATGGCCGATCCCGAGGGGCGCGGGCAAATGCAATACCTGCTGGTGGCCGGCAAGGATCTCATCCTGCGCTTCAACGACGAGTTGGGCGGCGCCATCGGCCTGTCGGCCGGCTTCTCCTTCCAGGATGGAGACTGACGACAATGGTCCCGCGCCCGCTCCTCGACAGGCGCGCCTTCATGGGCGCTGCGGGCGCCGGTTTCCTGGCAGCGCTCGGCCCGCGCGCCGCACTGGCGCTGGCGCGCACCGACGCCGTCTTCGCCTCGGCGTTCCGCGCGCCGGACGGCAGCTTCGGCGTCGCAACCATGACGGAGCGGGGCGAGATCGTGGACAAGGCCCGGCTGCCGGACCGCGCCCACGGCATGGCGGCATGCGGGGCGACCGGCCGGGTGGTGGCGTTTGCGCGCCGGCCCGGCACCTTCGCGGTGATCTTCGACAAGGATGCGGCGTGTGAGCCACTTGTGATTGCCACGCCGGAGGGGCGGCACTTCTTCGGCCATGGTGAGTTTTCCACCGACGGGCGCATCCTGTTTGCAAGCGAGAACGATTTCGAAGCGGGGCGCGGGGTCATCGGCCTGTACGACGCGACATCGGCGTTCCGTCGCATCGGGGAGTTCGACGCCCACGGCATCGGCACCCATGATATCGGCGTCAGCCCGGACGGTCGCTTTCTTGCAATCGCCAATGGCGGCATAGAAACCCATCCGGATTTCGGCCGCACGAAACTCAACCTCGACAGGATGCAGCCGTCGCTGGTGCTGCTGGATGCGCGCAGCGGCGCGCTGGTGCAGCGTCACGTGCTGCCGCCGGCGCTGGCGCAACTGTCGACACGCCACCTCGCCTTCGGCGAGCGCGGACGCATCTGGTTCGCCTGCCAGTTCGAGGGGTCGCGCAACGAGACGCCACCATTAGCCGGCTATTTTTTTCCGGGCGGCGAGCCGGTATTCGTGACGCTGCCGGCGGACGTAACGGAACGGATGGGGCATTATGTTGGGGCTATCGCCGTCAACCGTACCGACGGGCTGGTCGGCCTTTCGTCACCGAGGGGCAGCCTGGTGCTGCTGGATGCCCGCGATGGACGGTTTGTATCGGAACGCGCCGTCCGCGACGCGGCCGGTGTCGCGGCGTCGGCCGTCGGAATTGCGGTAGCGAGTTATGACGGGACGCTGGCGGAAACGAAAAGCCCGGTCAACTGGGACCAGCATCTTTTGCGGATTCAAAGCTGACGGAGACGGCGGAGGAGAGTGGGAGTCGAACCCACCAAGGACCGGCTCACGGCCCCACCCGGATTTGAAGTCCGGACGCCCCACCAGGGACGATTCTCTTCCATGGCCTCGAAACGCCTGCATCCGGTATCGGAAACGTATCTTGTTATGGGGCAAGGGATTGCGGCGTCAACCCGCTCGAAGACCGGGCTGAAGAATCGACGTCTGGAGCGTCGCCCGATATCTTCCAGACCGACAATCGCCCATTCGAGGTCGCCGATCGTGACGCTGAACTCAGTCATCGAGTATTATCGGAACTATATCATCGGAGGAGCCATAATAGCGCTTGGCATAGACATGGTCAGCGAAAGCAGCAACGGAGGCCAGCGCTATGGCGTGGACTTCGACAGCCTGCCAGGCGTTCCGAGTGTCGGTTTCGTTGTATTTTTCGGCGTTCTGTATGTCGGTATGGGGCTGATGCTCTGTTTCTGGAACGCCGTCATTGCCCTGTCTCGCCTGCGAGACGACAGGCGAGCCGGCAACACGCGCTCTTTGACGGCAAGGCTGATTGCTCACGCTGCCGTCTATCTGGGTTTGCTGATCCCGGCCGGCTTCACCAGCATCATGGTCGAATTGATACACCGCTCCTTTCCATGATCACGACCCGCCGGGCTTCGTCGCAAGGCACCGGGAGGACGTCAGCGAAAGGCGATCGCCTTCGCGCCGGTCCAAAGGGTTCCGCGGCCGATCTCGGCCAGCCGGTCGAGGCCCTCGATAATCGTCAGGAAGTGATTGCCGGCGAGCGGGCCGGCCTTGGAGGCGAAAGCCACTGGCCCATAGGCCAGGAGGATTTCCGTCTCCGATACGCCACCCGGATACAGGATGAACTGGCCTGGCGCCGGGTGGCCCGTGGCATTTTCGTATCCGAGACCGAAGTCGAAATCGCCCAGCGGGATCCAGCAGGCCTCTCCGCTCCAGCGCACATGGATGATCTGCTTTTCGTAAGGCAGCAGGGAACGGAAGGCGGCCACCGTGCGGGGCGCCGCCTGCGATTCGAAGCGCCCCTTGAAGTGTTGGCCGTCGATCTCGATCGCGATGTCGCCCATGTCTTATCCCTTTCGTGTCTTAGTGCGTGCGGCGCGCGATGACGGCGACCGGCCCGCCGCCATCTGGGCCCTGATGCTCCGCGCCGCCTGATACGAACAGCTCGGTGGTTCCTGCCAGGGCGGCAAGCACGCCGCCGACGAAGGCGCGGGCGTGGCGCGTGGCCGAAATGTCGCTGTCGTCGCTCATCGTGTGCCGCGCGCCGCGAACCCTGCCCGAGCGGGGCGCTTCGGCCTTGGCGAGCAAGGCTTCGAAGCGGGCTTCCGCCGGTATCTCGAGGCCGGTGAAGACCGCGCGGACGGACTGACCATCGATCATGTCCGCCATGACCGCATGGCCGATGGCAAGCGGCCCGCTCCACACGTCGCTCATGCCGAGGACGAGAATTTCGTGGCCCAGCAATTCGACCCCGGCCGACGTGCTCGCACGGCTGGAAAACAGGGACATGTCCCTGCCGATCGTATCGTCGGCAACGGCGGCCGCATCGATTTCCTGCAACGCCAAGGCAACGCCGAGAGCGCTGGCGCCACGCGAAAGGCCCATGGATTTCAGCGTATCGGAGGCGGCGCAGGCCTGTCCGCGCGCCGCGGCGTCGCCGATCCGCGCCGAGGTCAGCAAAGGACATTTGATCTGGACGAAATGGACGTCGGCCGGCTTTTCGATGCCGGCGTCGGCCATGGCATGCAGAACGCCGTCGCGGACGATCCGGGCCTGCGCCGTGGTGCCGATCTCTTCGGGTCGAAGGTCGCATGTCCGCGCCGTACCCAGCGCCAGCGCACCGCCATGCACCGGCTCCCCGGCCACCTCCACGCGCTCGAAGACCAGCCAGTGGGGGCTGAGCGCGCCTTCGGTCCCGCCGGACATGACCATGACGACATCGTCGGCGCGGGTCGCATCGACATGCTCGAGGAGAAAGCCCTTCAAGGCCCGGGTTGCGAAGCCACGGGTGAAATCGTTGACGCAGCCATTGCCTTCGGTCTTGCCGAGAATGGCGACGATGGCGGACGGATCGAGCGCACCTTCGCTCACGAGGCGTTCCAGACCCTCGACATCGTCGGGCGCACGGGCGGGAACGCGGTGAAGGCGCGCCGCAGGACGGTTGGCAGACACGGTCTATATCCTGGAGTTGGAATGGGAGGGGCAGAGCGTTTCGACGCTCAGCCCATGGCGAAATCCGTCTTGCGGTTGGCCCAGCCCGTCACGCGCCTTTCGATCAGCGAGAAGACGGCATAGAGGGCCACCCCGAGGCCGGCCAGTATGAACAGCCCGGCAAAGACGAGCGGCACGTTGAAGTTGGACGAAGCGATCAGCATCATGTTGCCGATCCCCCGGTTCGAGGCCACCGTCTCGGCGATGACCGTGCCGACGAAGGCCAGCGTGACGGCCACCTTCAGCGAGGCGAACAGATAGGGCATCGTGCGGGGCAGCCCGACATTGAACAATATGTCGGCCTTGCTGGCCTTCCATGTCTTCAGCACATCCTCAAGCTCCGGCTCGGTCGTGGCAAGGCCCGTCGCGACGTTCACCACCACCGGGAAGATCGAGATGATCATGGCTGTGATGATGGCCGGCACCGTGCCCGCACCGAACCACAGGACGAGGATGGGCACGACGGCGACCTTGGGAATGGACGAGAAACCGACAAGCAGCGGAAAGGCCACCTTGTAGGCGAAGCGGGAAGACCCGATCAGCATGCCGATCATGACGCCGACCGATACGCCGAGGGCGAAGCCGACCAGCGTCGTGTACAGCGTCTGGATCGTATGGGGCATCAGAGCCGGCCAGCGGGTGACCAGTACGGTGACGATCTCGCTTGGACGGGGCAATACCAGAGGGCTGATGGAGAACGCCAGGCAGGCGAGTTCCCAGACCGCGAAGAAACCGAGGATCACCAGAAGCGATCCGAGGCGTTCCCTGGACATTTTCATCGCGCCGTCTCCTTCTTCTGGTCCGAGCGCGCCCGGACGATCAGGCTGCGCAGGCGGTGATTGAGCGTGACGAAGGCCGGGTCGGCCATCGTGTCCAGCGTTCGCGGCCGCGCGAACGGCACCGTCTCGTCGACGAGGATCCGCCCCGGCCGCGCGCTCATCACCACGATGCGATTGGCGAGAAAGGCGCTTTCCCGCAGGTCGTGCGTCACGAGAAGGACCGTCGGTCGCGTCTCCATCCACAAGCTCTGCAGCGTTTCCCACAGCTCTTCGCGGGTGAACTGGTCGAGCGCGCCGAAAGGCTCGTCCAGCAGGAGAAGGGTCGGCTCGTGGATCAGGGCCCGGCACAGCGAGGCACGCTGCTGCATACCTCCCGACAATTGCCACGGGAACCGGTCGCCGAACCCGCCAAGCCCCACCTTCTCCAGGAGGGCGTCGGCGCGCTGGCGATACTCGCCGCGCCGTTTCGCACGCCAATGCTCGCGGAAGCCGGCGACGATCTTGAGCGGCAGCATGACGTTGTCGCGGATCGACAGCCAGGGCAGCAAGGTCGGGTTCTGGAAGGCCATGCCGATCCGCACGTCCTCCGCGCCCACTTCTCGTCCGCCGACGAAGACATATCCGGACGAGGCCCGGATGAGGCCGGCCACGAGCTTCAGGATCGTGGACTTGCCGCATCCCGAGGGGCCGACCAGGGCGACGAAATCGCCTGAAAAGACCTTCAGGTCCGTCTCCGCCAATGCGGCGAGGGCGGCATCGCCCCTGCCGTAGGAGAGGGAAGCCTTGTCGAACCGGATCAGCGGCGTCGTTGACGGCGTGCCGCCATCCGGCTTGAGCGGGCGTGCGCCCTCAGTCGCTTGAGGCTTCAGCATCTGCATGCCCTTCTCTCCTCTGTCAGGCGGCCGCGCGCGGGCGGCGCCGTGGCGGCGCCCGCGTGACGGCGTCCATCGTCTGGTCGACATTGCGCGGTTGCGGTTCCGGCATTCGCTGCATGCGATGGACCGAGCATCCCCACCCCCCCGTGTCGGCGACAAGGCTGCGATCCTTCATCACGAAGCGCCCGCGCACCATGGTGTGGACCGGCAGGCCCACCGTCTCCATGCCTTCGAAAGGCGTGATCTTTCCGCGCGAATGCAGTTCCGCGGCGCGGATCACGTGACGGCGCTCCATATCCACGAAGGCGATGTCGGCATCGGCGCCGACGGCGATCGTGCCCTTGCGTGGAAACAGTCCGAAGGCCCTCGCCGGCGCGCCGGCCGACATGCGGACGTAGCCTTCCAGTGTCAGGCGCCCCTTGTGGACCTCCGTCAACATCAGCTGCATCTGCGTTTCGACACCGGGAAAACCGCAATCGGCCGTCCATATATCGTCGCGACGCTTTTCTTCCGGATCGTGCGGAGCATGGTCGGTCGCGATCATGTCGATCGTACCGTCCTTCAGGGCATCCCAGAGCGCGGCCTGATGATGCGCCTCGCGGACCGGCGGATTGACGCGGATGATCGAGCCGAGGGTGTCGTAAGCGCGTTCGTCGAACAGCAGGTAATGCGGGCAGGTTTCGCCGGTGATGTCGACACCCCGGACCTTCGCCTCACGCAGGGGGCGCAGCTCGTCGGCCGACGAGATATGCAGGATGTGGATGCGCGCGCCCGTCCACTCGGCCAGGATCGCGGCGCGGGCGACGGCCTCCGTCGCCACGACGGCCGGACGCGAGGCAAGATGGGCAAGCGGATCGGTCCGCCCGGCAGCCACCAGCTTCCTCTGCCGCCAGGCCATGATGGAGGCGGTCTCCGCATGCAGCGAACAGCGCAGGCCGTGCCGGGCCAGAATCTCGAACCCTTCCAGCATGGCGCCGGTGGACGGCGACGGCAGATTGCCGAACGTGTTTCCCATGAAGCATTTGAAGGCCGCGACGCCGCCCTCGATCAATGCTTCGAGCTGGTCGATATTGTCTTCCGCCAGCAGCCCGTACAGACCGAAATCGACATGCGCCTTCTTTGCCGCATCGAGTTTCATCGCCAACGCTTCCGGCGTCGCTGTCGGCGGGTTTACGTTGGGCATCTCGAAAACGGTCGTCACGCCGCCCATGGCCGCCGCGGCCGTGCCTGTGCCCCAGTCTTCCTTATGGGTGTAACCGGGCTCGCGGTAATGGACGTGAGCGTCGATGGCGCCGGGCAGCAGGTGCAGGCCCGAGGCGTCGATCGTCGTGCCGGCCGCCGGCATGGCGGCGGCATCGCCGATGGCAACGATTGCGCCGCCGGCGACGGCCAGGGACGCGGCGAGCGTGCCCGTCTCGGAGGCGACGACGCCGCCGTGGATGACGAGGTCGGCATAGGGTTTCGCGTGGTCGGTCATGGAATTCGTCCTTCGATCAAAGCATGGCCCAGCCGCCATCGACCGGCAGGTCGACACCGGTGATCTGCCGTGCCGCGTCACTGGCCAGGAACACGCAGGCATGCGCGACATCGGCATCGGTGGAGACACGACGCAGGGCGTAGTCCTCTGCATGGCGGCGGAAGGCTTCATCTTCGCCGATACCGAGCCGAGCCGCCATTTCGGGCACGACCTTGGTCCGGAAACGTGGCCCGTCCACCATGCCGGGCGCGACGCAATTGACGTTCACATTGTGCGGCCCCGCTTCCAGCGCGAACGATTTGGTGATGCCGCGCAGGCCCCATTTGGAGGCGGAATAGGCCATGCGGCCGGCGCGACCGCGCATGCCGAACGTGCCGCCCACATTGACGATTCTTCCGCCCCCCTGTGCGATCATCGCCGGCATGACGGCGCGCATCGTGTTGAAGCAGCCCGTCATGTTGAGGGTGACGATCTCGTTGAACTCGTCCTCGCTCGTTTCCCAGCCGGTCTTGCCGATGGGGCCGGAGCCGCCTGCGACGTTGACGAGCACATCGATCCGGCCGAACCGTGCCAGCGCGGCCTCGGCCAAGGCCGTGCAGTCGGCCTCCCTGGTGACGTCGCAGGCGACGACCGCCGCGTCGGCACCCGCGTCGCGTATCTCATGCGCCACGGGTTCGATGGCGGCGGTGTCGCGGCCGGCCAGCACCAGACGGCAGCCTTCCTGTGCGAAGGCGCGCGTGACGGCCGCACCCATTCCCTTGGCGGGGCCGGTGATGACCGCCACCCGCTCTTTCAATCCGAGTTCCATGAAATGCCTGCCTTCCGAATGTTCAGTCGACGACCTTGGTGGGCCGTTCGCCCAGGGGCGGCAGGAACCGGTCGGTAAAGACCTCGTCCAATGCCGGGGTGCGCGGCAGTTCGTTGGCCTCGACGACGATGTCGATGGCGCGACGCATCCGATCCGGGTCGATTGCGCCGAGGCCGATCTCGGCGATTTCCGGATGGTTCATTTCAGCCGCGAGGGTTGCCTCGGTGCGCTCGATCTCGACCTCTTCGTTCAACAGCGGCTCCCGCTCCATCACGGCGGCGACGGAACCGGCCGGATCGGCGATCATGTCGGCGGTCGCCCTGTTGAGCGCTGCGACGAGCGCCTTCAAGGCCTCCGGATGCTCGGCCACGAAGGCCTTCGAGGCGACGAGCGCGTTGGAATAAAGGTCGAGCCCATGGTCGCCGTAGGAGATGAAGCGCAGATCCGCCTGCGGATCGATTCCGGCTGCCTTGGCACTGAAGGCGATTGTGTTCACGTAGCCGAAGACGCCATCCACCTGGCCGCTCATCAACATCTGCTCCCGCAGGTTGGGCTGCATGTTGGTGATGGTAACGGAAGCCGGATCGATGTCGGCCGCCTTGGCGAATGCCGGAAAAAGCTTCAGCGCGCCGTCGCTGGCCGGACCGCCCAGCGTCTTGCCGGCAAGGTCGGCGGGCGTCCGGATATCGCTGTCGGCCTTGACCGCGATGGTGAAGGGAGGCGTGTTGAACATCTGGTAGACACCGATGGGCGCCTGGTCGGGCTGCGTCGCAGCCAGCGCGATCAAAGCGTTGATATCGCCGAAGCCGACATTGTAGGCGCCCGTCGCCACCTTGGTGATCGAAGCGGCCGAGCCTTCTCCCTGATCGATGGTCACGTCCAGTCCGGCTTCGTCGAAATAGCCCTTGTCCTGCGCCAGGAAGAACAGCGCCTGCGGCCCCTGATACTTCCAGTTCAGGACGAGTTTGACGGGCGTGTCGGCGGCGGCGGAGCCGAGGCCGGCGGCGGACACCAGGAGTGCGGCGATCAGGCGTTTCATGGGTTGGGGTTTCCTTGGGCAGGTTGCGTTGAAAAAGCGGACAGGACGGCCGTCGATCTCGTCACGAAGCCGTGCAGCGTCTCGGCCAACCAGATCACGGCGGCTTCGATTTCAGGCGGCGAAACGGTGGCGCAGAGATCCTCGATGAGCAGGCAGTCGTAGCCCCTGGATGCCGCGTCGGTGAAGGTTTCGAAGACGCAGCGGTCGGTGTTGATGCCGCAGAAAAGCAGCGTATCGACACGCAGGTTGCGCAGGAGGCTGTCCAACTCGGTATCGGGAAATCCCGAGAAGCGCTGCTTGCGAACCTCGAAATCGGCCGGTGTGCGCGTCAGCCCTTCGGCGAGGGCAGCGCCCCATGATCCGGCCTGCAGGACACCGTCGTCCGATCCTGCCGGCGTTTCGCCATAGCCGATGGCCTGAGGGTCGCGCTTGCCCCGGAACAGCGTGGACGCCGGCAGGTGCCCGGCGTGGGGCGGAAGGCCCCAGTTGAGCCAGATGACGGGCATGGATGCGGCGCGGCAGGCTGCGGAAAAGCGTTCGATCTGAGCGATCGGCGCCCTGCCCCTCCGCCCCGCCCTCGCGAACCAGCCGCGCTCGTGCAGGAAGTCGTTCTGCAGGTCGACCACGATGAGCGCCGTGCGTGACAGGTCCACCTCCACGGCGCGCGGCCGCGCGTCGACCAGGATGGGCCGCGGCGTCGGAGCCCGGCGCACGGTCGAGATGCGGTTACCCGAGACGGTCCACCCCTGCCCGGGTGTCTGCCCGAGACGGTAGGATGGCATGTCATCAAGCGTTGCGGTGAGTTGGGACAAGGGTGTCTGCTCCGTCGATCCATTCAACGGTAGCCCTTGCCGAGCGCATACGTGAAATGCTGAATGATGCCGGCGCCGATACGAAAAAGTATACACCAGGGGATCTGGCGATGCGGCACATGCGTATATGGACCTATGTGGATCTCGCGGCCCGGCATGGATCCCTTCGTCGCGCGGCCGAGGAGTTGAACATCACGCCATCGGCGCTGCAGCGCCGCATCCAGGACGTGGAGGAAGACCTCGGCGCGGCAATCTTCGAACGATCGGCACAAGGCGTGCGCCTGACGGCGGCAGGAGAAACCTTCATCCGGTGGATCCGGCAGCAGAGCGTAGACCTGGACAGGACACGCTCGCAGATCGAAAGCCTCGGCGGGCTACGACGCGGCCACATCCGCATCGCGTGCAGCCAGGCGCTGGTGAACTATTTCCTGCCGCAGGAGATCGCCGCCTTCCGCACCTCCTATCCGCATGTGAGCTTTGCGATCTCGGTGGTGGATCACGACGCCGCGCTGAAGATGCTGGTGGACTACGAGGCCGAGATCGCCCTGATCTTCCGGCCGCGCCGGAGCGCGGAGTTGCAGCCCATCGTGACCGTCGGACAGCGGCTGCACGCCATCATGGCGGCCGATCATCCGCTGGCCGCCCGCCCGGCCCTGCGGCTCCGCGACTGCGCGCCCTATCCCATCGCCATCGCGGACCGATCCTTCGGTTCCCGCCGCATCGTGGACGAAATCCTGTCGACGAGCTCCTTCTCGCTGTCGATCGAATTCGAATCCGACTCCTTCGAGATGCTGCGCAATCTCGCACGGTCCGGGCAGGTCATGACGTTCCAGATCGAGATCGGGTCGGAAGTCTCGTGGCTGGAGCCGGGTTTGGTCTCCATTCCGGTGGCGGATGCGGACCCGACCCACGGGCCGCTGGTTCTGGGTCAATTGCGCGGACGCACATTGCCGGTGGCGGCAGCGAAGTTCATCGAGCAGGTCGCTCGCCGGCTGGATGCCTCGCGGCAGCTTCCGCAGGATTGAAGCCTCGCAGAGACGAAAACGCTAATCGAACAGGTCGAGCCTGTGCGGGTTCAGCCTGCGCTGATCGCCGCGCCGCAGCGTCAGTCCGTGGCGGTCGAAGAATTCGAGGATCTGGATAGCCACCTTGCGTCCATTGTCCAGCCTGTCGCGCAGGTCCGCCGCCGTGAACTGGCCGCCGGGCCGGCCGGCGGCGATATCGCGCATGATCTCGACCATCTCGCGCAGGACCACCTTCGGAAAGAAATGGTCGTGGGCCACCTCATGCAGCTCGCCCATGCGCCCGAGACGCTTCAGCAGCGTCCGCATGGCAACTTCGGGCACCGCGAAGCTTTCCGCCAGGTCTCGCGTGCGCGGCGGGCGAAACCGTTCCGAGCCGTTCAGAACATGCGCGATCCGCTTCCACAGCATCTCGTCCGCCTCCGACAGCCGCACCGCGTGGTCATGGGCAGCGACCCACGCTCCATCCAGTTTCAAAACCCCGTCCTCGCGCAGGGTCGCCAGCGCCGAGCGGAACACCGGGGCGGGCAAACGCGGCGCGACCGCCAGCCGCAGGCGCTCCAATCCCATGCCGGGCAGGTCGGGGTTGTCTGCGTGGAACGTAGCCAGCGCCTCCGACAGCTCGCGGCCGAGCCTTTCGAAGGCAGGCCGTGGCATGATGACGGGCCCGGCGGCGATCTCCACGCAATCCATCGCCGCGACAAGCCGCTGGGCATACGCGTCCGTCAACGCCCTGTCGCGCGCGAAGGCGGCGATATCGACGGTCTGAGGCGGCAGGGCCAGCAATGCCGACAACACTGCCCCGGCGTCCGGCGCGGCCAGGGCTGACAGGACCGCCAGGCGCTCGGCCGTGCGGCGGCGGCGGGCCGGCGCACGCAGGTCGAGGAAGCGTCCGCCGCCCAGCGTATGGCGCGCGGACGTATCGCGGATGACGAAGCGGTCGCCGACGGCGGCCGCCAGCGGCTTGTCGAGAACCAGTTGCACGTAGCCCGTCTCGCCCGGCTGGACCGGGCGGTCTCCCAGAAGCACGATCCGCGCGGCGATATCGGCCGCGGCATGATGGAGGCGAACCGGAAACCATTGCGCCACCGGTCGCTCCGCGCCCGGCAGCAAGGTGAGTTCCGCGTCGATGCGGTCCGTCGGATGGTCGAGGGCTGGATCGACGATCATGTCGCCGCGCCGGACGGCATTCCGCGCGATCCGGTCGCCGGCGAGGTTGAGGGCGCAACGGTCGCCGGCCCGCCCCTCGTCCGCCTTCTCGTCCTGCCGGTGCAGCGAGCGCAGCCGCGCCGCAAGCCCCGACGGTGATACGGCGAGGGCATCGCCGGTGCGCACATGGCCGGACAGGACCGTGCCCGTCACGACCGTGCCCGTTCCCGGCAGGACGAAGCTTCGGTCTACGGCCAGGCGGAACCGCCGACCGTCCCCTCGTGGAGACGGTGCAGCCTCGGCGCAGGCTTCCAGAAGGCGCATGACGGCCTGTGTGCCCGGCAAACCGCGCGTCGATGCGGCAAGGATGGGCGCGCCATCCAGAAAGCTGCCGGCAACCAGCGTCCGGATTTCGCCACGCAGTTCGTCGAGGCGTTCGGCATCGGCAAGGTCGGCCTTGGACAGCACGATCGCACCCTCGCCGATCCCGAGCAGCGACAGGATCGCCAGATGCTCGCGCGTCTGCGGCATGATGCCGTCGTCGGCCGCGATGACGAGCAGCGCGAAATCGATGCCGCCCGCCCCCGCGAGCATCGTGTGCACGAAGCGTTCATGGCCCGGCACGTCCACGAAGCCGATGCGCCGTCCGTTGCTAAGTGTGGTGTAGGCGAATCCGAGATCGATGGTGATCCCGCGCTCTTTTTCCTCGCGCAGACGGTCCGTCTCCACCCCCGTCAGCGCGCGGACCAGCGCCGTCTTGCCATGGTCGATATGGCCGGCCGTGCCGACGATCACGCTTCGCCGCCCTCGATATGGGACAGGTTGGACAGGAAGGCCTCCCGATCCTCCAGGCAGCGCAGATCGAGGATCAGGGCTCCGTCGCGCAGCCGTCCGATCACCGGTTTGGGAAGGGCGCGGAACGCGTCGGCCAGGCGCTCGACGGCGCTCGAGCAGCCCCTCGGCCGAAGGGACAGGCCGGCACTGGGCAAGGTATCGAGCGGCATCGCGCCCGAGCCGACCTGGCTCTCGACGGCTACGACGACGACTTCGACATCCGGCAGGAGGCGCGCGACATCGTCCACGAGCGCCGTGGCCATGGCGGCGATCTCGGCACGGTTGCGCGCCATCAGGCGCAGGGTCGGCAGCCGCTCGGCAAGACGCGCCGGATCGCGATAGAGCTTCAGTGTCGCCTCCAGTGCGGCAAGCCGCAGCTTGTCGACGCGCAGGGCCCGTTTCATCGGGTTGCGGTTGATGGCGGCGACGGCGTCCCTGCGGCCGACGATGAAGCCGGCCTGCGGCCCGCCCAGCAACTTGTCGCCGGAAAAGGTGACGAGGTCCACGCCCGCCTCGACCGCGTCACGCACGGTCAGCTCGTCGCGCAGGCCGTAGGGTGAAAGGTTGATCAGCGTTCCGGAGCCGAGATCCTCCACCAGCGGCACGCCGGCCGCCCGTGCCAGCGGCGCCAGTTCGGCGGCGGATACGCTGCTGGTGAACCCCTCCACGCGATAATTGGACGTATGGACCTTGAGCATCATTCCGACGCCCTCCTGCCGCAGGGCCTCCTCGTAGTCACGCCGATGGGTGCGGTTGGTGGTGCCCACCTCCATCAGCCGCGCCCCGGCACGCGCCATGATGTCCGGCATGCGGAAGGCGCCGCCGATCTCGATCAGCTCCCCGCGCGAGACGACGACGCCGCGCCCTTGCGCAAGGGCGTTGAGCGTCAGGAGCACGGCGGCGGCATTGTTGTTGACGAGCGTCGCATCCTCCGCGCCCGTCAGTTCGCAGACGAGGCCGCGCAGATGATCGTCGCGTTCGCCGCGCCGGCCACCCGCAAGGTCGTATTCCAGGGCGACCGCCTCCCGCATGGCCGATACAGCGGCTTCGACGGCTTCTTCGGCAAGCTGCGCACGGCCGAGATTGGTATGCAGGATCGTTCCCGTCAGGTTGAAGACGGGCCTCAGGCTGGACACCGCATCCCGCTCCAGCCGCAACATCGCCGCCTCGGCAATGGCGCCGGGCTCGTGCAGCGTGCCGCCGTTCCTGCGGATATCGTCCAGCACCGCCCGGATGCCGTCCGTCGCCGCCTTGAGTCCGTGGCGCGCGATGACCGCATCGGTTTGCGCAGCACGCAGCACCCGGTCCACCGAGGGCAGGTGCGACAGGTTCGGCCGCTCGCCCATCTCAGTAGCCGAGCAGGAACGGGTTGAAGGCGCCGCGCGCAAAGCCTTCTCCGCGCATCAGTATGTCGATGCCGAGGCTTCCCACGTCGTCCGACAGCGGATCGAGCCATCGATCCTTCTGCTGGTTCATGATCTTCACGTAGGAATGGCACTTGTCGCAGGTCTCGGCCTTGATGCTGCCGGGGCCTCCCTCGATCTCCTTGTAACGGATGCCCTCCGTCGACGAGCAGACGACGCATTTCACCCGCACATGATGCCATAGCGTATTGCAGAGCGAGCAGGCGCAGAATCGCGCACCCGCGGCCTCGGGCCAGCCGACGATGACGGATGCGACGGGGGCGCCGCCGCAGCACGGGCAGCTGCCGCCGGCCACCGGGCGGATACGATCCGCCGGCAGGGCTTGTGCCGCCAGCGTGAACCGGACCTGCAACGCCGCGGCGACATAGGCGTGCTCGGCCATCTCGTGGGCCGGCAAGGAGTCCGACAGCACGTTGGCGACGCGCTGCGCAAGGCCCTGGTGGTCCGATGTCACGCGGTGCAGCGCCGCCTGTGCCGCGTCGGGCTTCGGCAACACAGCGACGGCACCGAACAGCCGGTCGGCGATGTCGCGAAAAGTCGCGTCCGGCCCATAGCCGCTCCGATCGAGGGGCGTCATGCCGTATTCGAGGGCACGCTCGACGCCTTCGGGCTCGGGGACCGACAAGTCGGCGGCCACCGCGGCCTGTGCTTCGGCGATGCCGGACAGGAGGGCAAGGTAGGGTCCTATCCCCTCAGGCTGGCTCAACTGCCGGAACCGATCCGCGCGGCGGCGGAACAGGTCTGCGGCCTCCGGAAGCCGGACGAAGGGCGGCGTGGCCGCTTCTCCGATATCGGTCATGTCTCCCGCGAGGGGAATTCTGCGTGCCATTTCAACTCTCCACGAACCGCACGGGCTACGCGGCTTTCAAGATGTTATGCGCCGGGTGGCGCCTTGTCCGGCCCCTCGGCGTCCTTGCGACCGCCCGGATGGGCCGCCAGCGCGCGAAACCATTTGCGGTGATGCCGCCACGCCCAGCCGCCGCTGACGGTGCCGCGCGTCATCGCGCTCATCGTGCCGGCAACCCAGACCGAGGCATAGACATGCATGATCCACAGGCAGATGATGGCGATGGCCGCCAGCGAATGCACCATGATGGCGATGCGCCGCATCGGAATGCTGAGCATGGAGGCGAAATAGCGCTCCCACACCATCAGTCCCGAGACGATCAGCACGATAATCAGCGCCGACATGCCCCAGAAGACGAGCTTCTGGCCGGCATTGTACTTGCCGACTTCGGGTAGTTTCTCCTCGTGCCCGCCCAGTACGTCGCCGATCTGGGCAACCCATTGCGCGTCCTCGCGGCGCGGCAGGTTGAGCCGGAAGAAACGGACGAACAGGATTGAGAAGGAGACGAACAGCACGACGCCGATCCACGGATGGATCGCCCGGGTCCATTGCCCGCCGCCGAACAGCGCCGTCAGGAAGAACAGTGATGGATGAAACAGCGCAAGGCCCGATATCGCCAGCAGGATCAGGCTGACGGCGGTGATCCAGTGGTTGATGCGGGCGGCCCGCGTATAACGGCTCACGACAAGCTGCGGCTTGCGCCGCAGCCTGTCGCCGCCGTCGATCTCGGCGATGCCCGGATCGCGGATGGGTTCAACCGTCATGTGCGCGGCCCCTCCCCGTCTTCGGCCTTCTTCACATAGGCGCGCGCCGCTTCGTCATCCTCGCGGCTGACCTTGTTGCGGCCCTTGATGGCAATGTGGAGCACACCCGCCATCGCGGCAAATCCCATGGCCGCGAAGCCGGCATATCGGGTCACGCCTTTCCACGCCTCGACCAGCGGGCTGATGCGCGGATTATCGGGCAGGTTGGCATAGATATGCGGTTTGTCGGCATGATGCAGCACGTACATGACATGCGTACCGCCGACCCCCTCGGGATCGTAAAGCCCCGCATTGTCATAGCCGCGCGACTTCAGGTCCTCGATGCGATCGGCGGCATGCGCCTTCATCTCCTCTTTGGTGCCGAAGACGATGGCCTTCGTCGGGCAGGCCTTGGCGCAGGCCGGCCCCTGCCCGACGGCGATGCGGTCGGAGCAGAGCGTGCATTTGTAGGATCGGTTGTCCACCTTGGACACGCGCGGAATGTTGAAAGGGCATCCCTGGATGCAGTAGCCGCAGCCGATGCAGTTGTCGTGGATGAAGTCCACGACGCCGTTGGAATACTGCACGATGGCGCCGGGCGCCGGACAGGCCTTCAGGCAACCGGGGTCGGCGCAATGCATGCAGCCGTCCTTGCGGATCAGCCATTCGAGGTTTTCCGTCTCGGGGTTCACCCATTCGGTGAACCGCATGAGCGTGAAGGTGTCCGGCGTCAGGTCGTGCGGGTTGTCGTAGACGCCGACATTGATGCCGACTTCCTCGTGCAGGTTGTTCCACTCCCAGCACGCCGACTGGCATGCCTTGCAGCCGATGCACTTGGAGACGTCGATCAGCTTGGCAACCGCCTCGAGCTGGCGCTCGGGCGCCGGCACGCTGGAGGCCGAGCGCCGGATATAATCCTGCGGCCCCATCAGCATCTGCGTGTCCGGTGCGACGGGCGGGTTGACGTTGATGGTCATGGCCTTCCCTCCCTCACGATGTCGCCGGTCCGGAGGACCGCTCGATGTTGACCAGGAACGCCTTGAACTCCGGCGTCTCGATGTTCGCGTCGCCGACGTAGGGCGTCAGCGAATTGGGGCCGAAGCCCTTCTTGGCTGCCCCAAGGAAGCCCCAGTGCAGCGGGATGCCCACCACATGAACCGTCTTGCCGTCGCAGATCAGCGGCTTGATGCGCTTGGTGACGACGGCCTTGGCGAAGACCGATCCGCGCTTCGACCAGACGCGGCACCAGCCGCCCTTGTCGATGCCCTTTTCCGCTGCGAGCTCTTCCGAAATCTCCACGAAGAATTCCGGCTGCAGTGCGGCGTTCACCCAGACATGCTTGGTCCAGTAGTGGAAATGCTCGGTAAGGCGGTAGGACGTCGCCGCATAGGGAAACTCGTCGGCGTCGCCGAAGGTCTCGCGGTCCGATTCGAAGATGCGCGCCACCGGATTGCCCCGGATGGCCGGCGCGATGACGTTGGCGATGGGCGCCTCGAACGGCTCGTAATGCACGGGGAATGGGCCGTCCCGCATCATGCCCCGTGTGAACAGCCGGGAGACGCCTTCCGGGTTCATGATGAAGGGCCCGACATCCTCCGGCCGTGCCGTCGGCGGAATATCGGGTACGTCATATCCGGCCCAGCGTTCGCCGTTCCACTGGATCAGCGGGCGGGTCTCGTCCCACGGCCGGCCGGACACGTCCGACGAGGCGCGGTTGTAGAGGATGCGCCGGTTGGCAGGCCAGGAGAAGGTCCAGTTCGGGTACAGACCCACCCCATCCGGGTCGGTATTGTCGCGCCGGGCCATCATGTTGCCCTGCTCCGTGTAGGAGCCCGAGAAGATCCAGCAGCCGCAGGCCGTGGAACCGTCATCGCGCAGCGCCGCAAAGCCGGGCAGCTGCTGGCCGGCCGTCGCCACCGTCCGCGTCGGGTCGGCCGGATCGGCGAGATCGGATACGGCATAGCCGTTCATCTCCCGCGCAAGCTCGGCCGGGCTCGGCTCCTCCGGGTCTTCGTAGTTCCAGGTGAGGTTCAGGATCGGGTCCGGGAAGACGCCGCCCTCATCCTGGTAGAGACGCTTCAGGTACAGATGGATCTGCGCCATGATCCAGTTGTCGCGCCTGGCGTCGCCCGGGGGGTTCTGTGCCGGCCAATGCCATTGCAGCCACCGGCCGGAATTGACGAGCGCGCCCTCGTCCTCGGCGAAGCAGCTGGTCGGAAGCTGGTATACCTCGGTCTGGATCGAGGCCGTGTCGACGTCGTTGTACTCGCCGTGATTCTCCCAGAAGCGAGCCGTCTCCGTTTCCAGCGGGTCCATGATGACGAGATATTTGAGCTTCGACAGCGACGCCGTGATCTTGCCCCGGTTGGGGAAGGCCAGCAGCGGGTTGAAGCCCTGGCAGAAATAGCCGTGCATCTGTCCCTGGGACATCATCTCGAAGGCCCGCAGGACATCGTAGGCCGGCAGGTCGAGCTTGGGCAGGTAATCGTAGGCGAACTGGTTTTCCGCCGTGGCGGCGGGGCCCCACATCGCCTTCAGGAACGACACGATGAACTTGCGATAGTTCTGCCAGTAGCTCACCTGGTTGGGCCGGAGCGGCTTGAAGCCGCGCGACGCCATGTAGGCCTCGAAGTCCGGTTCCTTTTCCGTGGGTATGTTGAGATAGCCCGGAATCAGGTTGGACATCAGTCCGATATCGGTAAGGCCCTGGATGTTGGAGTGGCCGCGCAGGGCGTTCATGCCGCCGCCGCGCACGCCGATATTGCCGAGGATGAGCTGCAGCATCGCCATGCAGCGGATATTCTGCGACCCCTTGGAGTGCTGCGTCCAGCCGAGCGCATACATGGACGTCATGGTGCGGTCGGGCGTCGAGCAAGAGGCCATCATCTCCGCCACATGCAGGAACTTGTCGCGCGGGGTGCCGCAGATGCGCTCCACCATTTCGGGCGTATAGATGGACACGTGCTGCTTCAGGAGGTTCCAAACGCAGCGCGGGTGCGTCAGCGTCTCGTCGGTCTCGGCGTAGCCGTCCTCGCCGATGACGTAGTCCCAGCTCTCGCGGTCGTACTCCCGCTTCTCCGGATCGTACCCGGTGAAGAGGCCGTCGCGATACTCGAACCCGTCCCGGACGATGAAGCTCGCATTGGTGAAGGCGCGCAGATAATCCCACTGCACCTTGTCGTTCTGCATGCAGTAGTTGATCACGCCCAGCAGGAAGGCGATGTCCGAGCCCTGCCGGATCGGCGCGTAGTAATCCGATACGGATGCCGAGCGCGTGTAGCGCGGATCGACGACGACAAGCTTCGCACCCCGGTTGGCCTTGGCCTCCGTGACCCACTTGAAGCCGCACGGATGCGCTTCTGCCGCGTTGCCGCCCATGATGACGACGAGATCCGTGTTACGGATGTCCGTCCACGGGTTGGTCATCGCGCCACGACCGAATGTTGGGCCCAAACTGGACACCGTGGGGCCGTGTCAGACGCGTGCCTGATTGTCGAATGCGACCATCCCTGTGGACCGTACGACCTTGTAGGTCTGGTAGGCGGTCTCGTTCGTCGTTGCGGACGCGGCCAGGAAACCCGTCGTCGTCCATCGGTTGACGGTTTGCCCGTCGGCATTGCGCTCGATGAAATTGGCGTCGCGGTCGGCCTTCATGTGCCGCGCGATGCCCGTCAGCGCCTCGTCCCAGGAAATGTCCTCGAACCGGTCCGAACCGGGGCGCCGCACCTTCGGCGTCGTCAGCCGCGTCGGCGCCTTGACGAAGTCCAGGAGCGCCGCGCCCTTGGGGCAGAGCGTGCCGCGATTGGTGGGGTGGTCGACATCGCCCTCGATATGGACCACCTCGGCCGAGCCATCGGCCATGTCACCCTTGGAATAGAGGATGATGCCGCATGCCACCGAGCAGTAGGGGCAGGTGTTGCGCGTTTCCTGTGTGCCGGCAAGCCGATAGGGCCGCAGGCCCTCGACGAAGGCCGCCTCGGCTTCCGAGAAGCCGAATGCGCCAAGCGTCGTCACCGCCACACCCGCGCCGGCACCCTTCAGGAAGGTGCGCCGCGAGAGCTCCATATTCATCGTCCGGTGCCTCCTCGCTATCCGCGATGGAACGCGGATCATGTTTGGAATCATGCTAGGTTGTAGCTATTCCAATGTCAAAGCGATGGAAACGCCTCTTTCGCGCTCTACGATCACGTTTTACGGGCGCGGATCAGTCGGCTGCGAGAAGGAACGATGATGGATTCGATCGATGGCAAGATTCGGCTGACCAGCCTGGCGCACGGCGGCGGATGTGGCTGCAAGCTGGCGCCCACCGTATTGCAGGACCTTCTGTCCGGCATGCCGCAGGCAGGCCCTTACGAAAAGCTGCTCGTCGGCACCGAAACCGGCGACGACGCGGCGGTGTGGAACCTCGAAGGTCGGACGGCGATCATCGCCACCACGGACTTCTTCATGCCGATGGTGGACGATCCGCGCGACTTCGGCCGCATCGCCGCCACGAACGCCCTGTCGGATATCTACGCCATGGGTGGGCGGCCCATCATGGCGCTCGCCATAGTCGGCATGCCGGTGGACAAGCTCGACGCGGGCTCGATCCGGGCCATCCTGGCAGGGGGCGCGGAAGTCTGCGCCGCCGCCGGCATACCGGTGGCCGGCGGCCATTCGATCGATTGTCCGGAGCCGGTCTACGGACTTGCGGTCATCGGCACAGCCACCGTCGACCGCATACGGCGCAACGCCACCGCGCAAGCCGGAGACCGTCTGATCCTGACCAAGGCGCTCGGCGTCGGCATCTATTCCGCCGCCTTCAAGAAGGACGCCCTGTCGGCGGAGGCCTATGACGAACTCATCCGCTCGACGACGCGTCTCAACAGCGTCGGGGCGGACCTCGGCGAGGAAGCGGCGGTGCACGCCATGACGGACGTGACGGGCTTCGGCATCCTCGGCCATGGGCTTGAAATGGCGCGCGGATCGTCGGCGACGGTGGCCATCGAAGCCGACGCCCTTCCCTTCCTGGCGGACGCCGAGGATCTGGCCCGACAGGGCTTCGTCACCGGGGCATCGCATCGAAACTGGAAATCCTACGGAGCGGATGTCGTGTTGCCGGATGGCCTTCCCGACTGGAAGCGTCATCTCCTGACCGACCCGCAGACCTCCGGCGGGCTTCTTCTGGCAGTCGATCCCGCGGAGGCAGGCCGGATACTCGCGTCGATCCGCGAAGCCGGCTATCCCGCCGCCGCGGAGATCGGCTCCATACGGCACGGGGCTGCCGGGGTCGTCGTCGAGGATGCCTGAACCGGCAGGGCGGAACGAAGGAATGGGCGCCCTCGTTTCCCTTGCCACTGCACTTCGCGACGGGAGACCGCACATGAACCGCTTATCGGCGTTGCTCGCACTGTCCATTCTGACGGTCTCCGCCGGGCTTGCCCAGGCGCAGGATGCCGGGCAGCGTCCCGGGTGCGTGGACCTGTCCGAACAGGGGTCCGAAACGGAGCCCGCGCGCGGGCCGGATTCCGGCACGGCGCCCGGCGGCGCCGGCTCGACCGGCTGGACAGGCGGGCTTGGAGGTTCGGACATCGGCACCAGCCAGCAAGACGAGCAGACCCCGGCCCCGACACCGCCCCCACCCGTCGCAAGCGGGCTGGATCCGATCGCAGGCACCACGCATGGCGAAGGGCCTGCCATGCAAACGCCGTCCGAGCAGCCGGTCGAGCCGCAGCAACAGGCTACTTCTGCGCCTTGTTGAGCAGGTAACTACACCTTAAGGTTATCTTGGGTCCGGCCCGTATCGACAGGCATCCTCGGAGATGGCCGCTCCAGGCCGGCATAGGAGGCCCGACGCCCTTGGTCGCAGACGATACGCGCTCCGACACAGCTATTCAGGACGGCGTCAGCCGTCAGCTTCTGCGGGCCGCCGACCGGATGGTGCGCGTGCTGACGCGGCGCTTCGATCGGTTCGGCGTCAGTTCGGGCGAATGGCTCGTCCTCAGCGAGCTGTCGGGCGCCGAGCGAATGATGCCCAGCACGCTGGCCGAACGCCTGGCGATGAGCCGGGGCGGCGTTTCACGCCTCATCGACCGCATGGTGGAGCGGGGCCTCGTCGAGCGGACCGGCGACCAGCTCGATCGCCGCGCGCATTGGCTTTCCTTGAGCGACGCAGGCAAGGCGCTGCTGCCGCAGGTCAGAACGGCCGTTGCCGAAAGCGAGGAAAGCTTTCTCGCTCCCCTGCATCCGAGCGAGGAAAAGGCACTTCGGCAATTGCTGGCCAAGGTGTGCCGGTCGGATTAGGTGTTCAGTCCCGGCATCTGGTGTCACAGGGAGCTGCCAATAAGGCAACTACGCTGCGTGGAAGCGCACTATTCACTGCCAGGCAATACCGGAGGATGGTAGCAGCGTTGCGAAAGTGACGTTCCGCCTGAAAAGCCTGCCCGCCGAACCTCCAAATGGCCTCCGACGGCCGATAATGGAGGTTATTGGCCGTCAGCGTGGGCACTTGCATGATACAAGCACCCCTGCAAGTCATGCAGCGTCGTCGATCCATCGTCGCAGCGCATCGTTGACTCTAGCTTGCCATCCCGGGCCGGATGAACGAAGCTTGGCAACCAGGTCATCATCCAGCCGGATCGAGACCGGCGTCTTCGTGCGGGTCGGGCCGCGCTTGCGGACGATGCTTTCATGGATCTCGGGCAAAGCCACCGCGAATGGCCTGGCCTGAGTTACCTGCTCATCTGTCGCCTCAGGGCTATCGACGTCATCCCAGTCCTGCCGTGTGTAGCCGTGTGCGGCTGCATGCTTCGGGTCAAAGGTCTTGACGCTCATAGTAGCTTCCTTTCTTTCATGGACGCCGCCCGCATCGATACGATGGATATCGCCTCACTACCGAGGGTGACGAAGACGACCGTTGTGGCGCCATTCAATCTGCCGACAGCCATATACCGGCCATCCTTGGCTGGGAGCACAACGGCGTCCAGGAAGAATTCGATATCGACGTCGGCAAAGTCCATCGCATGCTTCGCGATGTTCGCCTGCCTCTTCGGTTCGTCCCACACAATACGCATACTTGTATATACGAGTTATCGTATCATCCCGCAATACCTGTACATACAGGTCTGTGCCATAGCGCGTTCGTCCACTGTGGAGTCACTCTGCCGGCTCGGGCAGGCGAGGCTTGTCGGCAGGCCGCGCCTCCAGCAACGTTTCCATCAGGCCGGCGCGCCGGGCGGCGGCCGCTTCGGCATTGGCGGCCTTGACGGGGCCGAAGCCGCGGACGCTGTCGGGCAGGCTCAGAAGCTCCACCGCGATACCGACATTGCCGGGTTCGAGACGTTGGAACACCATTTCGCAATCCGCTTCGTACGTGGCTATCGCGGCCCGCTCGGCCCGGCGCTCCGCACCATGGCCGAACGGATCCAGGGCGCTGCCACGCAGTCGTTTGCCTTTCGCCAGCAACCGCATGACAGGCAGGATCCAGGGCCCGAAGCTACGCTTTCGCGGCCGGCCGTTGGCATCGGTACCCGACAGGAAGGGAGGCGCCATGTGGAAGGTCATTCGCTTCACGCCGGTGAAATCGCGCCTGACGCTGTCCGCGAAGCGCCCGTCGGTAAACAGCCGGGCGACCTCGTATTCGTCCTTGTAGGCCAGCAGTCTGGCGTAATTATGCGCTACGGTGCGCACCAGCCTGCCATGCGCGCCCACCGACGCATCCACCGCTTCGGCACGCGCGACGAGGGTTCGATAGCGCCTGGCGAGCGCCGTATCCTGGTAATCGGCCAGCATCGCGGCGCGATGCTCGATCAACCGCTCGGTGGACATGTCGGCAAGCGTCTCGACTTGCGGCTCGCCATCCCCCATCAACGCCTTGATCCGCCGCGGATCGGCGGCGGCGAGGCGGCCCCAGCCGAACGCGTCGAGATTGGCTTTCACGGCAACGCCGTTGATGCGGATCGCTTCCAGGATCGCGTCGCCGGACAACGGCACCAGGCCCTTCTGCCAGGCATATCCGAGCATCATGATGTTGGTGGCGATGGCATCGCCGGCTACGCCTTCCGCCATCTCGGTGAAATTCTCGAAATGGCCTCCGGGCATGACCGATTTGCGGATGGTGCCCGAAACCAGCGTGCGCCGGAAGTCGAAGTCGGGGTCGCGGACGAACTGCGCGACCGGCGTCAGATGCGTGTTGACGACGGCGCGCGTACGCTTGCTCGACAGAAGGTTCACGCTTTCCTTCGAGGCGGCGACCACATCGTCCGCCGCGATGAGAAGATCGGTGCTTCCGCTGACGATGCGCGGGCATGTCACGTCCTCCGCCCTGCGGCCCAGGCGGACATGGCTGAGCACGGCGCCGCCCTTCTGCGCCAGGCCGGCCATGTCCAGCAGCATCGGCGCCTTGCCGTCCAGATGGGCGGCCATGCCCAGAATCGCGCCGATGGTCAGGACGCCGGTGCCGCCGACGCCCGTGATGGCGATGTTGCAGACTTCGTCCAGTTCCGGCACGTCCGGTGCCGGAACGGATGACAGGTCGGGCCCACCCAGCGCGGCGCGGCGACGGGGCTCCGCACCCTCGAGCGTGACGAAGGACGGACAGAAGCCCTTGAGGCAGGAAAAATCCTTGTTGCACGAGCTCTGGTTGATGCGCCGCTTGCGGCCCAATTCCGTTTCGAGCGGTTCTACGGAAATGCAGTTCGACTGGACGGAGCAATCGCCGCAGCCTTCGCAGACGGCGGGGTTTATGGCGACGCGCCGGTTGGGTTCCGGCATCAGTCCCCGCTTGCGACGGCGGCGCTTTTCTGCCGCGCAGGTCTGGTCGTAGACGATGGCGGAAACGCCGGGGGCCTCCCGTATCTCGCGCATGATGGCCTCCACCTCGTCACGCGGGCGGATGATGGCGCCATGCGGCAATTGCGCCGGCGCGTAACGATCCGGTGTCTCGGAAACGAGATAGATCGGCGACACGCCCTCCTGCTCGAGCTGGTGGGTGATCTGGACCGGGTCGAGATGCCCGTCCACTTTCTGGCCGCCGGTCATGGCGACCGCGTCGTTGAAGAGGATCTTGTAGGTGGCGTTGACGCCGGCCGCCACGGCCTGCCGGATCGCCAGGATGCCGGAATGGAAGTAGGTTCCGTCGCCGAGGTTCACGAAGACATGCTTCTCGTCGGTGAAGGGCGCGATGCCCGCCCACGCCACGCCTTCGCCCCCCATCTGGGAAAACGTCTCGCTGGAGCGGCCCATCCAGGTCACCATGAAGTGGCAGCCGATCCCTGCCATCCCGCGAGAACCGTCCGGAACCTTCGTCGAACTGTTATGCGGGCAGCCGGAGCAGTAGAACGGGATGCGCGCGACGGGCGCGACGGCCTGCCGGCCGGCGTCCCTGCGCTGGCGGAAATGGGCGACGCGCGCCTCGATATAAGCCCGGTGATCGGGGTCCACATACCCCATGGAAAGGATATGTTCGCCGATGGTGATGGCCGCCGTGGCGACGCTCAGCTCTTCCGCAAGCGACAGGACCGGCCTGTCCTTGTGGTCGAACTTGCCGATGATGCGGGGACGCACGTCGGGGCGCCAGTTGAACAATTGCTGCTTGATCTGGTTTTCGATGATCTCGCGCCGTTCCTCGATGACCAGGATTTCCTCCAGCCCCACCGAAAACTCGCGCACGCCTTCCGGCTCCAGCGGCCACGGCATGCCCACCTTGTACAGGCGCAGGCGGGCGCGATGGGCGGTCTCCTCGTCGATGCCCAGCTCCTTGAGGGCCTGCCGGACGTCTTCGTAGGCCTTGCCCGATGCGATGATGCCCAGCCGCGCGTCTGCGGAATCCAGCGTGATGCGGTCCAGGCGGTTGGCGCGTGCGAAGGCGATGGCCGCATAGGCCTTGTATGTCTGCAGGCGGTTGTCCTGCGCCCATCGGTCATCGGGGACGCGCAGGTTGAGCCCATCGGCCGGCAGCTCGAAATCGGCGGGCGCGACGAAGATGCGCCCCTCTCCCGACAGATCCACCGACGCCGTCGTCTCCACCGTATCGGCGATCACCTTCATGCCCACCCAGCAGCCGGAATAGCGCGACATGGCGATGCCGGCGAGGCCGAATTCGACGAACTCATGGATCGAGGAGGGGTAAAGCATCGGCATGACGGCCGCCATGAAGGCGTGGTCGGACTGGTGCGGAACGGTGGAAGATTTGGCGCCATGGTCGTCACCGGCGATGGCCAGTACGCCGCCATGCCGCGACGAACCGGCCGCGTTGGCATGCTTGAACACGTCGCCCGAGCGGTCGACCCCCGGTCCCTTGCCGTACCAGATGCCGACGACGCCGTCCTTGCGGAAGCCGGGTGAAACCGCAGCCTGCTGCGACCCCCACACGGCCGTCGCCGCGAGATCCTCGTTGACGCCGGGCCTGAAGACGATGCCTTCGGCCTCCAGCTCGCGACGCGCCTTCATGAGATGCTGGTCGTAGCCGCCGAGCGGCGAGCCGCGGTACCCGGATATGAAGGCGCCCGTATTCAGCCCCGCTTCCCGGTCGCGCCGCATCTGGACCATCGGCAGGCGGACGAGCGCCTGAGTACCGCTCATGAAGACGCGGCCCTCGCGCGCGGAATATTTGCGGTCGAGTTCGTCGCTGGCCATCCGGTACCTCCCACGATGCCTGTTGCGGCGAAGTTGTCCTCCGCTCTTTGAAGGCATTCTAACCCTATGGAAGATGATAACCTTTCCTGTTTTTTGAAGATGGATGGCTCCATGAAGGAGACGCGCTGCCCTCTGGAGCTGATTTGAGGATACGACGCCTCAAAGCGGCAAAGGCGATCCGCTCTTCGACTTGCGCAGGACGACGGTGGAATTGAGCTCCGCCACATGCGGCAGGCGCGACAGCTTCGTCTTGACCAGCGTCTCGAAGCTCTCCGTATCGCGTGTCAGGATCGTCAGCACGAAGTCGTATCGCCCGGTAACGAGGTAGCATTCCATGATCTCGGGCATGGCATTGGCGGCCTGCTCGAAGGCTTCCAGGCTGCCTTCGTCCTGACGCCCCAGCTTGACCATGGTCAGCACCGTGACGAGAAGCCCTACGGCACGCTCGCTGATGCGGTACCGGCGATCGCCGATGACGCCCTCGGCCTGCATGCGCCGGATACGCCGCCAGCACGGCGTATGGCTGAGCCCGGCGGCACGCCCGATGCTCTCGACCGATCCTTCCGGATCTCGTTGCAGGGCTCTCAATATCCTCAGGTCAGTCGCGTCAAGCATGCCCCGCTCCGGATTGCGAAAAGACGTTTCTTTGCCTTAAGCGCATGTCCGCGCAAGAGCTCAGCGCGTGCGCCGGTGCCATCGATCGGGCGTGGCGCGCTGCGTTCGCCACCGGCAAAACGCCTCGTTTGGACTTATCGATCGACGCTATTCGGGACTTATTATCTGCGTCCCAGTGTCGCATTCACAAAATCGTTAGAAATCTCAATATTATCGACGCTTAGCCCTATCTTCTATATTATATAAAACAGGTCACCCATGTGGCGTAATCTGCCCGGCACACCCGAGTCGCTTCACCAGTTCCAGGAATGGATCCTGTCCATTTACGACGACGCTGCCTCCTATGCAGTCGAAAGGCTGCGTGTCCCGGTTGCGCAGGCCGTCAACGACGCGATCGTCCTTACCCTCGAGGAGTTGGAGCAGCGCAATGCCCCGGCGGAGCTCGTGGCCGAGATAGAATCAAGGTTGAGGCTGGAGCGAAGGTCCCTGATGTTCAACCTGGCTCGGCAGCATGGGGTGTGCCCGGCCTAGTTGCCGGCCTCCGACAGCGCGGCCAGAACCCGCGCCCAGGAGCGTTGCCCCTTGTGGAAGGACGACATCTCGTACTTCTCGTTGGGCGAATGGATCCGGTCGTCTCCAAGCCCGAAGCCGATGAGAAGGGATTGCATTCCCAGCCGGCGCTTGAACTCGCCGACCACGGGTATCGATCCGCCCATGCCGATCATGACGGCCGGGTTGTGCCACTCGTCGCTCAGCGCGCCACGTGCCGCTTCCAGCATCGGCGAATCGAAAGGAAGCTGGATCGCCCCGGAGCCGCCATGCTCGTGGAACTCGGCCCTGCAGTCGGCGGGCAGGCGCTGCTCGACGAAGGAGCGGAAGCTTGACCTAATGGCGGCCGGATCCTGGTCGAAGACAAGGCGGAAGGATACCTTCGCCTGCGCCATTGCCGGGATGACCGTCTTGAAACCCTTGCCGGTGTAGCCACCTTCGATGCCGTTCACCTCGGCCGTCGGGCGCGACCATGTCTGCTCGAGCACGGAACGGCCCTTTTCGCCGGATGGCACGGAAAGTCCGACCCCGCCGAGAAACTCCGCCTCCGAAAAGTCCAGCCCGTTCCAGACGGTCCGGATGTCCTCCGGCAGTTCCGGCACGCCGTCGTAGAAGCCGGGCAGCGTTACGCGGCCGTCCGCATCGTGCAGGTCGGCCAGGATCCTCGCGAGGACGTGGATGGGATTGGCCGCGGCACCTCCGTAATAGCCGGAATGCAGGTCCATCGAGGCTGCATGGATGGTCACCTCCTCGCCGACGAGGCCGCGCAGGCCGGTGGAGATCGCGGGGGTATCGCGGTTCCACATGTTCGTGTCGCAGACCAGCGCAACATCGGCCGAAAGCTCCGCCTTGTGGGCATCCATGAAGGGCAGCAGCGACGGCGAGCCGGATTCCTCCTCACCCTCGAGGAACAGGGTCACCCGACAGGGCAGGGTTCCCGTTTCCGCGATATAGGCGCGACAGGCCTCCACGAAGGTCATGAGCTGGCCCTTGTCGTCGGCCGAGCCGCGCCCGACGATGCGGCTGCTGCCGTCGTCCATCCTCTTCACCTGCGGATCGAAGGGATCGGTGTCCCACAGCGCAATGGGGTCTACCGGCTGGACGTCGTAATGTCCGTAGAACAGGACATGCGGCGCATCCGCACCGGCGCCGTCGTGGTGCGCCACGACCATGGGGTGCCCCGGAGTGTCGTGGAGCGCCGCACGAAAGCCCAGCCCGGAAAGATCCGCAACCAGCCATTCAGCCGCCTTCCGGCAATCGCCGGCATAGGCCGGGTCGGTCGAGATGGAGGGAATGCGCAGGAGTTCCTTCAGCCGCTCGACGGAGGCGTCGAGGTTCGTATCGATCGTGGCGAGAACCTGTTCGAGTGACATGGCTGATCCTTCTTCCGGCACGGTGGCTCGGTGCAGGATCTAGAGCGTTTCCCGCTCATATGGAATCCGTTTCGCAGCCTCAGATGACGAAAGCCGCCATGGCGAAGCCCCCGACCACGAGGGCGAGCGCCGCCAGCCCCACCTTGCGCGGATGCCGCCGGGTTATATCCGTGGCGGCCGGTCCGAAGGCGTAGAAGAGTGCGCAGGGCACGAAATAACGCAGGCCACGGCCCAGAAGGCCGACCAGGACGAAGGTCCAGAGATCGAGGCCCGTAACGCCGCTGGTGATGGTGATGACCTTGTAGGGGATCGGGCTCAGGGCTCCGACCAGAACCATGATCCACCCGGCATCGTTGAAGCGCGCCGCCAGCGCCTCGAAATCCGTCCCGAGTCCATAGAAATTGAGGATCGGCTGGCCGACCAGCTCGAAGAGGAACATCCCGATGGCATAGCCGAGCAGGCCTCCGGCGACGGAAGACAGCGTACAGATGGCCGCCAGCCGCCATGCGCGTCGCCGGTCCGCCATGATCATCGGCGCCAGCATCACCTCGGGAAAGGCGGGAATGACGGAGGCTTCCGCGAAGCACAGGCCGGCCAGCGCCTTCTCGGCGTGGCGATGCGCGGTCAATGCGGTCAGTCTCTGAACGAATCCGGCGGAGCCCAATCGGTCCTCTTGCGGGTGCGGGGTCTGGCTTGCCTGTATAGGCGACGAGATCGCGACATGCCTATGACCTCCATGTGCGACAAACCCCATTATGGGCCCGCAGCGGGGTGTTCTCACGAAGATATGAAACTTGCGAAGCCGGGCGTGTTCGAGGTTTCCTTGCCACTCACGCCTTCCATATTCCGCCGTCGAGCCTGAATTCGGGAGGGAATATGAAACGCTTCATCCGGTCTCGCGACAGCGTCGTTACCGACGCCATCGATGGATTTCTCTCCTCGTCCGCCGGACAGGGCGCCACCCGCCTCGACGCCTTTCCCGACATCAAGGTCGTGCTGCGGGACGACTGGCGAAAGGAGCGCGTCGCCCTCGTCTCCGGCGGTGGGTCTGGCCATGAGCCGGCCCATGCCGCCTTCGTCGGCGAAGGCATGTTGACGGCGGCCGTCTGCGGCGAGGTCTTCGCCTCGCCCAGCGTCGATGCCGTATTGGCGGCGATCCTTGCCGTGACGGGAGAGGCCGGCTGCCTGCTCATCGTCAAGAACTACACCGGAGACAGGCTCAATTTCGGCCTGGCCGCCGAGATGGCCCGGGCACGCGGCCTGCGGGTGGAGATGGTGATCGTCGGCGACGACATCGCCCTACCGGACAACCCGCAACCGCGCGGCGTCGCCGGCACGCTGTTCGTCCACAAGGTGGCCGGCGCATGCGCGGCCGAAGGCGCCACGCTGGACGAGGTCGCGCAGATCGCAAGGCAGGTCGCCGCCGGTACGCGCTCGATCGGCCTGTCGCTGACGAGCTGCCACCTGATCGGCGTCGAGGCGGAGGAGCGGATCGGCGACGATGAGATCGAGCTCGGCCTCGGCATTCACGGCGAACCCGGCGCGGAAACGCGCCCCTTCGCGGACGCCGCGTCCCTGGTCGACCTTCTGGCCGAGCGTCTTCTGGCCGGGCCTGCCAGGGCCGAAGCCCGCCATGCCCTGCTCGTCAACGATCTCGGCGCGAGCGGGCCTTTGGAAATGAACATCCTGATGCGCTGCATCGCCGACAGTCCGCTTGCCGGAGCCATCGACCGCATCATCGGCCCCGCCCCGATGATGACGGCACTGGACATGCACGGCGCGTCGCTGAGCCTGCTCCGGCTGGACGATCGCCTTCTGTCGCTGCTCGAAGCGCCGGCGGCCCCGACCGCATGGCCGCATCCCGCTCCTTTTCCACCGCGCCACCGCCTGGCCGCTCTGCCGGAGGAGCTTGCCCCGACGCCCCCGGCGCCGTCGGAAAACGCGCGAGCCCGCGCCATGCTGGAAGCTATCCTCACCTCTCTGAAAGCCAACGAGGCGGAGATGGACAGGCTGGATGCGCGCGTCGGCGACGGCGATGCCGGCTCCACCTTCGCGCTGGCCGCACGCGCCGTCGAGGGCGAAATGCAGGCACTGCCCTTCGCCGACGGGGCCGCGCTTTTTCGCGCCCTGGCCGACAGGCTGATGCGCGTGGCCGGCGGCTCCAGCGGCGTCCTCCTGGCCACCCTGTGCGCAGCGGCCGCGACGGAGTTCGCGGCATCCGGAGATTGGGCGCGCGCCTTTGCGGCCGGCGTCTCCCGCATCGGCGAAAACGGGGGCGCCAAACCGGGAGACCGCACCATGCTGGACGCGCTGGTGCCGGCGGCCGACCGGCTGATCGCGGGCGGCACCCTTGCCGAAGCGGCGGCGCAGGCCCGGCGCGGTGCGGACGGCACGGCCGGCATGCGGCGCGCCTCGGCCGGGCGCGCGGCGTATCTGTCCGGGCGCGACCTGACGGGAAACCCGGACCCCGGAGCGGAAATGGTCGCCCGCGCGTTCGAAGCCGTCGCCGGACTGCGCCCGGACGGATAGGCGGCGTGTCATCCACCTGTCATTGCGCTCCCCTATCCCCGCCTTGGAAATGTTCCAGACTGCGAGGGGTGACAGATGGACAAGACGGTCGACGGCGCGAAACCATTCCGGTCCAGCCGGCTGGAAGAAGCGGATGGCGAGGGGCTGAACCCGACGCACAACCGCACCATGGGCGAAATCATCGCCGCACGCTTCTCGCGGCGGTCCTTCCTGCAGGGGTCGCTGGCCGCAACGGCCATCGCCGCCACGGTCGGTCCGCTCGCGCTGGCCGCCGCCGACGAGGCCAAGGCATCCACGGGCGCCTCGCGCTTCGACTTCGCCGAGGTCGAGGCCGGCGTGGACGCCGACCACCATGTCGCCGAAGGCTACGATGCGGACGTCCTGCTGCGATGGGGCGACAGGCTGTTCGCCGACGCGCCGGAATTCGACCCGACCGCCCAGACGCCGGAGGCGCAGGCCCGGCAGTTCGGCTACAACAACGACTATGTCGGCTTCATTCCGCTGGACGGGTCCGGCGATCGTGGCCTTCTGGTCGTCAACCACGAATATACGAACGAACATCTGATGTTTCCCGGCATCGTCACGGTCGTCGACGGCGAGATCACGGTGGCCGACGCCGACCGCAACCGCGTCGACATCGAGATGGCCGCGCATGGCGGCACCGTCGTGGAAATCCGCAAGGAAGGCGGCAAGTGGCGCCCCGTGCTCGATGGCGCCCTCAACCGGCGCATCACGGCAGATACCGAAATGGCCTTGTCGGGGCCGGCGGCCGGGCACGACCGCCTGAAGACGAACGCGGACCCGACCGGACGCCGCGTCCACGGGACGGTCAACAATTGCGCCGGCGGCGTGACCCCGTGGGGCACCTACATCATGGCCGAGGAAAACATCCACGGCTACTTCATGGGCGCCCTGCCGGAAGGCCACCCCGAAGCAGCGAACTACGAGCGCATGGGCATTCCGGAAGGCACCTATGCCTGGGGCCGGTTCCACGATCGCTTCGACCTTTCGAAGGAGCCCAACGAGGCCAACCGCTTCGGCTGGGTGGTCGAAGTCGATGTGATGGACCCGAACTCCGCTCCCAAAAAGCGGACGGCGCTGGGCCGCTTCAAGCACGAGGGCGCGGAATCCATCGTGGCGAAGAACGGCCGGGTGGTCTTCTATCTCGGCGACGACGAGCGCTTCGACTACGTCTACAAGTTCGTGACGGCCGGCATCTACGATCCGGAAGACCGCGCCGCCAACACGGATCTTCTCGACGAGGGCACGCTTTACGTAGCCCGCTTCGAGGAGGACGGCACACTGGAATGGCTGCCGCTGACCCATGGCGAGGGGCCGTTGACCGAAGAGAACGGCTTCGCCTCGCAGGCAGACGTCCTGATCGAGACGCGGCGTGCCGCCGACCTTCTGGAAGCGACGCCGATGGACCGCCCGGAAGACGTGGAGCCGAACGGCACGAATGGCCGCGTCTACGTCATGCTGACCAACAATACGCGCCGCAAGGACGACCAGGTCGACGCCGCCAACCCGCGCGCCGGGAACGCCTTCGGCCACATCATCGAAATCGCCGAGGCCGATGGCGACTTCAGCGCGACGCGCGGCACGTGGGAAGTTCTGCTGAAGTGCGGCGACCCTTCCGTCGCCGAGGTGGGCGCCACCTTCTCCACCGCCACCAGCGAGAACGGCTGGTTCGGCATGCCCGACAACTGCGCCGTCGATGCGGACGGCCGGCTGTGGGTCTCGACGGACGGCAACTCGCCGAAGGCGACCGGACGGACGGACGGCCTCTGGGCCGTCGACACCGACGGGGAAGCGCGCGGAACATCTCGCCTCTTCTACCGCGTGCCTGTGGGCGCCGAGATGTGCGGGCCGCTGATGACCGACGACATGGAAACCATGTTCGTCGCCGTGCAGCACCCCGGCGACGGCGGCGAGGATTGGGACGGGTTCGGCAGGCCCTCCTATTACGAGGACCTGTCCACCCGCTGGCCCGATTTCGACGACGCGATGCCGGTGCGCCCGGCCGTCGTGGCGATCACCAGAAGCGGTGGCGGCCGGATCGGCTGACCAGGCGTCGGGCGGGGCGGCTCAGGCCGCCCCGGCTTCGGCGGACGGCTCGGGTTCGCCGTCTTCATGGATGCGGAACCAGGCGACATAGAGGGCAGGCAGGAAAAGCAGCGTCAGCACCGTGCCGACGACGATGCCGCCCATCATGGCGTAGGCCATGGGCCCCCAGAACACCTCCCGAGATATCGGAATCAGCGCCAGGCTTGCGGCGGCCGCCGTGAGGAGGATGGGGCGCATGCGGTGCTCGGTCGCCTCCACCACGGCGTCCCAGGGCGAGTCGCCCTCCTGGCGTGCATGCTCGATCTGCACGATCAGGATGACCGAGTTGCGGATGAGGATGCCCGCCAGGGCCAGGATGCCCAGAATGGCTACGAATCCCATCGGCGAGTTGCTGGCCAGAAGGCCGATGACGACGCCGATGGAGGCAAGCGGCGCGACCGAGAAAACCAGGAGCAGCCGCTGGAAGCTCTGCAGCTGGATCATCAGGATGGTCGCCATGATGAACAGCATCAGCGGCACGACGGCGACGATCGGAGCCTGGCTCTTGCCGCTTTCCTCCACCGCGCCGCCGACGGCGACGTTGTATCCCGCCGGCAGGCGCTCCGAGAACTCCGCCACGGCAGGCGTCAGCTGCCGCACGACGGTATCGGGCTGGACGCTGCCCTGAACCGCCGCCTGAACGGTGATGGTGGGCAGCCGCGAGCGACGCCAGATGACGGGCTGCTCCATCTCGTAGGAGAAGGTGGCGATAGCGGCCAGAGGCACCGATTGTCCGCTGCCCCCGGGCAATTGCAGGTTCTGCAGCGTATCGATGGAACCGCGCTCCGCATCTGTCGCCCGCGCCACCACATTGACGAGGTAGATGTCGTCGCGCACCTGGGTGATGGTGGTGCCGTCCACCACGCCGTTGAGCGCGCCGGCGATGTCGGCCGACGAGACGCCAAGGCGCCGCGCCATGTCCTGCGAGACGTTGACGCGCACGACGCGCGCCGGCTCGTGCCAGTCGTAGACCACCTCGTCCAGATTGACGTTGCTCGCCATTACCCCGGCCAGCTGCTCGGACAGCCGCCGCACGGTCTGGATATCCGGTCCGCTGATGCGGTACTGCACCGGCCGGCCGACCGGTGGCCCGATATCCAGCAGTTTCACGAAGGCATCGGTGCCGGGAAAGGTCTTCCGGAGATAATCCTGCAGTTCGGTCCGGGTCCGGTCCCGCACGTCGAGGCCCTTGGTCACCACCACGATCTGGCCGAAGGACGGGTCCGGCGTCTCGACGTCGAACGACAGTATGAACCGCGGCGCCCCCTGCCCGACATAGGCCGACCAGTGATCGACATTCGGATTGTTCGCCAGCATCTCCCGCTCGAACGTCTGCATCTGGCGGTTCGTCTCGGCAATCGAGGCGTTCTGCGGCAGGGTGAAGTCGACGATCAGTTCGGGCCTGTCGGACGACGGGAAGAATTGCTGCTGCACATGGCCGAGGCCGTAGATGGATATGCCGAAGGCGATGACGGTCAGGCCGATCGTGATCCACCGCGCCCGCATGGCGACGAGCAGGATGCGCTGGAACCCCCGTGCGAACCAGCCTTTCCGCTTCTTGTGATCCGGCAGTGCCCGCGGGAGAAGCGTGACGCCGAGCAGCGGCGCGAACAGGACCGCAACGATCCACGAGATCAGCAAGGCGACGGCGATGACCACGAAGAGCGTGAAGGTGAACTCGCCGGCATTCGAGCTGTTGAGCCCGATGGGAATGAAGCCGGCCACCGTGACGAGCGTGCCGGTCAGCATGGGGAAGGCCGTCGAGGTATAGACGTAGGTTGCCGCCTTTTCGAGCGCGTCGCCCACTTCGAGCCGGGCGACCATCATCTCCACCGCGATCATCGCGTCGTCGACCAGAAGCCCGAGCGCGATGATGAGCGCTCCCAGCGACACGCGCTGCATGGAAATGCCGAGATAGGCCATGATGAGGAAGGTGATCGCCAGCACCAGCGGGATCGACACCGCCACGACCAGCCCGGCGCGCAGGCCGAGGCTGATGAAGCTGATGGCGAGCACGATGGCGACCGCCTCGAAGAGCGCGCGGGTGAACTGCGATACAGCCTCGTCCACCACCACGGGCTGGTCCGCGACGCGGATCACGTCCACGCCGACGGGCAGCTCGGCGGTGACGCGCTCCATCTCGGCTTCCAGCGCCTGCCCGAATTCCAGGAGATTTGAGCCCGCACGCATGCCGATGGCAAGGCCGATGGCCGGCTGGCCGTTGGCGCGGAACAGCGCCGAGGGCGGGTCGACGTAGCCGCGCGTGATGGTCGCGACGTCCGACAGCGGGAAGAAGCGGTCGTTGATGCGCAGGTTGACGGCGCGCAGGCTGTCCTCGGAGGCGAACTGGCCGCTGACGCGCACCGATACGCGCTCCGGACCGGCCTGGATGACGCCGGAGGGGCTGATGGCGTTCTGCGCCCGCAGCGTATTTATGATCTGCTGCTGGTCCAGTCCCAGCGCGGCGATCTGGCGCGTCGAGAATTCCAGGTAGATGGCTTCGTCCTGCGCGCCCAGCACCTCCACGCGGCCGACATTGCGCACGGTCAGCACCTTGGCGCGGATATCCTCCACGATGTCGCGCAGCTGGCGTTGGGTCAGCCCGTCGCTGACGAAGGCGTAGATGTTGCCATAGACGTCGCCGAAACGATCGTTGAAGAACGGTCCCTGCACGCCCTCCGGAAAGTTGGGCCTGATGTCGTCGATCATGCTCCGGACTTCCTGCCAGATCCGCGGCACGTCGCGGGCCTTGGTGGTATCGCGCAGATTGACGAAGACGGTGGTCACCCCCGGCCGCGTGACCGAGCGGGTATAATCGAGCGAGTCCAGCTCCTCGAGCTTCTTTTCGATGCGGTCTGTGACCTGGAGCGTGGTCTCCTCGGCCGACGCGCCGGGCCATTGCGCCTGCACCAGCATGGTCTTGATGGTGAAGTTGGGATCTTCCTCGCGGCCGAGGTTGATATAGGAGAACGCCCCCGCCAGAAGGAAGACGATCATGAAGTACCAGATCATCGAACGGTGGCGGAGCGACCAGTCGGACAGGTTGAATGGCTCGGCTTTCAAATCGCGTCTCCGCCAATACGCACGGTCTGCCCGTCCTCGAGCCGGTTGACGCCGGCGGTGGCAACCGTCTCGCCGTCCGACAGGCCGGATGTCACCCGGAACCCCGGTCCCAGCGGCTCCACGTCCACGGCCCGCCGTACCGCACGCGTGCCGCCTTCGATGACGAAGACGAAATCGCCGTCGGCCGTCCGCCTGACGGCGGATGCGGGCAGCGCGATCCCCGGTTGCCCCCCATCGGCCGGGAACACGCGCACCGTCGAGCCCAACCGGAAATCGTCGGGCGCCTCGTCCAGGGTGATGCGGACGCGGCGGCTGCGTGTCGCCGGGTCGGCGCTGGGGGCGATCTCCCGCACGCGGCCCGAAGTGGTCATGCCGTGGTCCAGTTCCAGCCGCACGTTGAACGGCATGCCGATGGACAGCGCCGAGGCCGCCTGATCGGGCACGTCGATTACCGCCTCCCGCACGTCGGGGCGGGCCAGCGTCAAGACCGTCTGCCCCGGGCTGACCACCTGGCCGACATCGGCGCTGGTGGACAGGACGACGCCGTCATAATCTGCCCTGAGTTCGGCATAGCCGCGCTGTTCCTGCGCCTTGGTCAGCCGCGCCTCGGCACTCGCCACCTGCGCGGCGGCGGTGCGGCGTTGCCTGTCGGCGGATTCGAAGCTGGCCTGCGTCGACGCGCGCGCAGCCAGCAGTTCGCTCTGCCGGAAGGCCACTCCCGAGGCTTCGGCCAGCTGCGCCCTGGCACTGATGAGGTCGGCCTCGGCCGACTGGACCGCGAGGTCGAGCGTGGTCGGGTCCACGGTGGCCAGCACCGCGCCCTCCTGTACCGTATCGCCGGTCTCGACCGGCCGCGAGGTTATGCGGCCGAGGACACGAAAGCCCAGATCGGTGCGGACGCGCGGTTCTATCGTTCCCGTCAGCAGGAAGCGCGGCGTATCGACGGCCGCCACCTGCATGGCGCGAACGGGGCGGACGGGCTCGGCAACGGCCTGCTCCTCCGCCCGGTCGCAGCCGGCCAGCGCCGCAAGGGCCAGCGCCAGGGCCGGCAAGGAGAGGATCGCGCGCCTCACGACCCTGCCTCCTCGATGACGGATACCTTTTCGTCGGGCCGAAGGAACTTGGTTCCGTCCACAACGACGGCCTCTCCCGGCTCCACGCCTCCGGCCAGTATGATGCGGCCCGTTTCATAGGCTTCTATCCGGACCGGGCGCAGTTGCGTCGTGCCCCTGTCTGTATCGACGATCCATACCGCCGGCCGCCCCGCGTCGGACGCAAGCGCGCTCCATGGCACGATGACCCCGCGCGTTCCCGGCAGAAGGGCCTGGCCGACGACGGCGGAGCCGAGGTTCATCCGGTCGGGTACGTTGTCGATGCCCACCTTGACGCGGACCGTTCCCGTGGTCGCGTCCACCGCCGGAGATATCTCCCGGATGGTTCCCGTCGTGGAAACGGAGGGGTCCGTCGCCAGCGAAAGGGCGACATGATCGGTCTCCGGCCGCACGAAGAGGATGCGTTCATACACATGGAAGACGGCGTCCCTGGGCCCGTCCTCGGCCACGGAGAATGCCGTTTCGGCCGCCTGCACCACCTGTCCCACCTCGATGTCGCGCGCCGTCACGATGCCGGGCGCCGTCGCCCGCAATTGCGTATAGGACAGCGTGTCGGCGCTGGTGGCCTGCTGCGCCTGCGCTGCGTCAAGCGAAGCCTGGGCGGTACGGACGGCCTCTTGGGCCTGCTCGAACACGCCGCGTGTCGTCAGGCCCTGACGGTACAGCGCATCCTGCCGTGCAAACTCGGAATTCGCCTGGTCCAGCTGTGCCTGTGCCGCTTCCACGCCGGCCTCCGTGGCCGCCAGGTCCGCCTGCTGCTCGCGCGGGTCCAGGCGGGCCAGCACGTCGCCCTCGGCGACGCGGTCGCCCACATCGACGCTGCGCTCCACCACCCGGCCGCCGACGCGGAAGGCGAGCGCCGTCTGGTTGCGAGCCTGCACCTCGCCGGTGATGGAGGCCGTTGGCTTGTAATCGGACAGTTGCGCCCGCTGCACGACAACCGGGACGATAGGCGTCTCGGGCTCGGATTCGGGCGGGCGGCAGGCCGCGACGAGGGCGAGCAATGGCGCGAAGACAAGAAGTGGGCCACGGGCCATGCAATGTCCTGAAGCGGTTTACCGGATGTCAGTCCGCTTCAGTTATTGATGGTTCCGCAGGCCCGGTCAACGTGCCCTTTTGTCAGGCGACGTCGAACTTGACGCCCTGCGCCAGCGGCAGCGAGCGGCCGTAGTTGATGGTGTTGGTGGCCCGGCGCATATAGGCTTTCCAGGCGTCCGAACCGGACTCCCTGCCACCGCCCGTTTCCTTCTCGCCACCGAAGGCGCCGCCGATCTCGGCGCCGGACGGGCCGATATTGACATTGGCGATGCCGCAGTCCGACCCGCTCGCCGACAGGAACGTCTCCGCCTCGCGCAGGTCGTTGGTGAAGACCGACGAGGACAATCCCTGCGGCACGCCGTTCTGCAGGGCGATCGCCTCCTCGAAGGCGCCATAGCGCACGACGTAGAGGATCGGAGCGAAGGTTTCGTCCAGCATCGGGCCCGTCTGGCCGGCCATCTCCACCAAAGCCGGGCGCACGTAGTAGCCGCCTTCGCCGACGGTGACCCGCTCGCCGCCGGACACGGTGCCCCCCGCCGCGCGGGCCGCCTCGAGCGCCGTCTGCATCGCCTCGAAGGCGGCGGCGTCGATCAACGGCCCGACGAGCGTGCCCTCGCTCATCGGATTGCCGACGGCCACGGAGGCGTAGGCCGCCTTGAGCCGCGGCACCAGCGTGTCATAGATGCTGTCATGCACGAACAGGCGGCGCAGCGTCGTGCAGCGCTGGCCGGCCGTGCCCATGGCCGCAAAGGCGACGCCGCGCAATGTCAGGTCCAAATCGGCCGACGGGCAGACGATGGCCGCGTTGTTGCCGCCGAGTTCCAGCAGCGAGCGCCCGAAGCGCGCCGCGACGCGCGGACCGACTGCGCGCCCCATGGCGGTGGAACCGGTGGCGGAAACCAGCGGCACCTTCGCGTTGTCCACCAGCGCCTCGCCCACGGAACGTCCGCCGAGAAGCACCGTCGACAGGCCGTCCGGCGCCTTGCCGCCATTGTCGCGGAAGCGCGCCAGCGCCCGTTCGAAGAGGGCCTGCGTCGCCAGCGCGGTCAGTGGCGTCTTTTCGGAGGGCTTCCACACGGTGGCATTGCCGCAGACAAGCGCCAGCGCCGCGTTCCAGGACCAGACGGCGACGGGAAAGTTGAAGGCCGAGATGATGCCGACGACGCCCAGCGGATGCCAGGTCTCCATCATGCGGTGCTCGCCGCGCTCGGTGGCGATGGTCAGGCCATAGAGCTGCCGCGACAGGCCGACGGCGAAATCGCAGATATCGATCATCTCCTGCACTTCGCCCAACCCTTCGGACGTTACCTTGCCGACCTCGATGGACACCAGCCGGCCCAGCAAGCCCTTGTGCTCGCGCAGCTCCTCGCCCAGAAGGCGCACCAGCTCGCCGCGCTGCGGCGCGGGCACCAGGCGCCATTGCGCGAAAGCCAGGTCCGCCGCGTCGATCGCCCGCGCCACGCCCGCCGGGTCCGTCTCGTCCAGCGCCGCGAGCGTTTCGCCCGTCACCGGCGACTGCACGTCGAGCGTGCCGCCCGAGAGGGCCGATGCGGGCGTGCCGAGCGTATCGAACAGGGCTGCGACTTCGGCGGCAAGGCTCTCGGCAGACCGGATGGGTGTCGAAAGGGTCATGGTAATTCTCCTGGTGCGGATCAGATCCGGGATGTCAGATGGGCGACCTGCGCCCCGTATTCATAGAAGCCTTCGCGCATCGTCCGGAAGCGCTGCGGCTTGGCATCGCTCAGCGGCAAAGGCAGGTCCTCTTCGCGCAGGCGCCCCGTCAGGTGCTGCGCCAGCACCCGGCCGAACACCGTTCCCGGCGCGATTCCGCGGCCATTGAAGCCGCTGAACGAGAAGACCCCTTCGTCGAGCCGGTGGAGGCGCGGCAAAGCGTCGTCGGTCATGCCGATCATGCCGAACCATTCGGCTTCGAACTCGACCGGGCCAAGCTGCGGGAAAAGCCGCTTCAGGGTCGCCGCGGCCCAGCGCCGATGGATCGCAGTGCCTGCCCCGCGCAATGCGCCGACGCTGCCGACGACCAGCCGGTTGTCATGGTCGAAGCGGAAGGAGGTCAGGATTTCCTTCGTATCCCAGCATCCTTGCCGGCCCGGCAGGATGGACCGGGCGAGATTGCCGGACAAGGGGCGGGTGGCGATGTTGAAATAGGGCAGGTGGACCAGCTCGGAGCGCAATTGCGGCCAGGGCGCCTGCGTATAGGCGTTCGTCGCCGCGATCACCCTTGCCGCCGTGACGGCGCCCTGCGGCGTCTGGAGCCGCCAGGCGGCGCCGGTGCGACGCGCGGTGCGCACCGGGCTCCTGCAGAACAGCCGGGCGCCGGCATCGACCGCGGCGCGGGCGAGGCCGCGCGCATAGGCGAGCGGCTGGATGGTGCCGGCCCGCCGGTCCAGCAGTGCGGAACTGTAGACCTTGCTGCCGATGGCCTCGGCCGCCGCGTCGGCGTCAAGATAGTCCACCGGCGCGCCCAGCGCCTGCCACTCTGCGGCGCGGCCGGCCAGCTCCTCGGCCCCTGCCGCGCCGACTCCGCAGTGCAGCGTGCCGGTGCGGACGGCTTCGCAGGCGATGCCATGGCGCTCGATCAACTCGAAGACGGCGCCAGGCCCACCGCCCAGAAGGTCGAGCAGCCGCTTGCCGTGCACCGGGCCGAGGACGTCGGGCAAGGCGCGCGGGCGAACCCACATGCCCGCATTGACCAGACCGACATTGCGGCCGGATCCGCCGAAGCCGGCTTCCTCCGCCTCCAGGACGATCACCTCGACGCCCTGTTCGGCCAGGTGCAGGGCAGCAGACAGCCCCGTATATCCGGCACCGACGATGGCGACGTCGGCCGCCATTTCGCCATCCAGAACCGCCGCGGATGGCGCCGGCGGAGCCGTCCGCTCCCAAAGGCCGTGCGTCCTGTCGTCCTGTCGCATGATGGGAAACCTGCCCGTGAATCGGGCGGCATCATAAGACGACCGGCGGGAAGGATGCCAAGCGAAGATTGCTCCGGAGGACAGTCCCGCACGGAATGTCCGGGGGCCGTTGCGCTAAGCCGGATTGCGGACGCCGACCGCCGATGGGGTGAATTGCCCTACGCCCATTCCGGACTGTCTACTGGCGCCAAGGCGAAACGGCAGGAGAATGCGGACGCATGAGGGCAGGATCGATCTTTAGAGCAGGCGGCTGTGCGCTGGCGCTGGCGGTGGCGATGACGTTTTCGACGGTGCGTGCCGAGGCTGCGGAACGCGCGTTCTCCACGCGGGTGGTGGAATCCGGCCATAGCCTGACCGACCCGATTCCGCCCATGCTGTCGCGCATGGTCGTCGCCGCCGGCGGCAAGCCGAGCATCGCCCGCTCGACCATTCCCGGCAGCCCCATGGATTGGCGGCGCAACAACCCGACCGACCCCCTGCCCAACGCCTGGACCGACATCCAGGATTACGAGTTGCTGGTTCTGACCGAGCGCGTCTCGCTGTCAACGACCGTCCAGTGGCATGATTCGGAAAACGAGGCGCTGCGCTGGGTCGAGAACGCCTGGGAAAAGGGCGATGGCGGCAAGGGCGCGGAAACGATGCTGTACGCCAGCTGGATCCACATCACCAGCGGGCCGAACTTCGATAATTTCAACAAGGATCCGGAAGGCCACGTGCCGTTTCGCCTGCGTCTGCCGATGGAATGGGAGCGTTGGGAGAAGATCGCGTCGCATGTGAACGCGAACCGGCCCGAGGGCTCCCCCCCGGTCCGCATGATACCGGGCCCGCTGCTGTTCGCCGCACTCTACGACGCCGTCGAGGCGAAGCAGGCGCCCGACCTCGACAGGATGGAGATGCTGTTTACCGACGCCATCCACATCAACGATATCGGAGCCTATTTCATCAGCCTTGCGCACTACGCGATGATCTACGGTCGCGACCCGCGCGGACTGCCGGCGGATGTCGGGCAGGACCAGCCCCCGACGCCCGCCCTGGCGGCTTTCATGCAGGAGCTGGTGTGGAATGTCCTGAACGATTACGAGGGCTCGGGCCTCGCCCCTGCCTGAGCGTTCGGTCCGCATATTCGCCGCACTCGGCTTCCCCTCACCGGACGAGGCCCTAGCTGACCATCGCACGATCGCTTTGCGAAAGGGCGTGCGATGGAATGGGTTCACTCGATCCTGAGCCGGTCACCGGAGATCGCCCTGTTCCTGTCGCTCGCCGGCGGTTACGCGCTCGGCAAGGTGCAGTTCGGCAAATTCCAGCTTGGGGGGGTCGCGGGCTCGCTGCTGGTCGCGGTGGTGATCAGCCAGTTCGGCGCCACCATCGACAATGGCGTCAAGACGCTCCTGTTCGCGCTGTTCATCTATGCGGTCGGCTTCGAAAGCGGCCCCGGCTTCTTCCGATCCCTTGGCCGGCAGTCGATCCGCGAGATCGTGCTGGCGGCCGTGCTGGCCATCACCGGGCTGGCCACGGTTATCGTGTTCGCGCGGCTTTTCGGCCTCGACAAGGGCCTGGCGGCCGGCGTCGCCGCCGGCGCCCTGACGCAATCGGCCATCATCGGCACGGCCAGCTCCGCCCTTGCGCAGCTGGACCTCGCGGCGGAGGAAATCCAGCGCCTGCAGGGCAATGTGGCGGTGGGCTACGCCGTCACCTACATCTTCGGCTCGTTCGGAGCCATCATCGTCTGCGTCAACATACTGCCCTGGCTGATGGGCCGGTCCATCCGCGACGATGCCATGAAGGCCGAAGCCGCCTTGCTGGCAGGCGCGCACCACTATGGCGCCGGTGAATCCCCCGCAGTGCCCGACCTCGTCGGACGGTTGTTCCGGATCGAGGGGGCCGACGGGCGCAGCATCGCCGACATCGAGGCCGCGGCGTCTTCTCCAGTCAGTGTCGAACGGGTCAAGCGCAACGGCTCCATCATCGGCGTCGAGCCCGACCTCACGCTGCGAAGGGACGACATCGTACTCCTGGTCGGACGGCGCGGCGGCGTCCTGGAAGGGTCTACCGGGCTCGGCCCCGAAGTGCCTTCATCCGAAGGCATGGACGTTGTGATGGTCAGCCGCGACATTTCGCTGACCTCGCGCGATTTCGTCGGCCGCACCGTGGGCGACATCATGACCAGGACGGCGTCCGCGCTGAAGCACGGCATCTATGTCACCGCACTCAAGCGCAGCGGCACGCCGGTGGCGATCGTGCCGGATACCCGCGTTCAGGCAGGCGACGTCGTGACCGTCTACGGCAGCGCCTCCGACGTCGCCCGCGTGGCGAAGGCGGCAGGCACGCCGATCCTGCCCAGCGACAAGACCGATTTCGTCTATCACGGCCTCGGCATCGTCGCGGGCCTCCTCATAGGGCTTCTGGTGCTGCGCGTCGGCGATGTGCCGCTGACGCTCGGAGCCGGCGGCGGCGCGTTGCTGTCCGGCCTCGTGTTCGGCTGGTATCGCGGCCGCAACATGGCCATCGGCAACCTGCCTTTGCCCGCATCGACCCTGCTGCGAGACCTTGGCCTGGCCGGCTTCGTCGCCGCCGTCGGGCTGCAATCCGGCCTGCAGGCCGTCAGCACCGTGCGCGAAAGCGGCATATCGCTGTTCCTGATCGGCGTCGTGGTGACGCTGCTGCCGATGCTCGTCACCATGCTGGTCGGGCGGTATGTCCTGAAATACGACAATACCGCCGTATTCGCCGGCGCCCTGTCGGGTTCGCGCAGCGCCAATCCGGCCTTCGGCGAGGTGCTCGACAAGGCCGGAAACTCCATTCCGACCGCTTCCTTCGCCATCACCTATGCGCTGGCCAACGTGTTCCTGACCCTTCTCGGGCCATTGGTCGTCGCTTTTGCCTGAACAGGGAGTTGCCTTCGATGACGACAGACTACAGCCAGTACGCCAAGCTCAGTCCGTTCGAACTGAAGGATGAACTGATCAAGCTGGCCTCCGGCAAGGCCAACCGGATGATGCTGAATGCCGGTCGCGGCAACCCCAACTTCCTGGCCACCCTGCCCCGACGGGCCTTTTTCCAGCTTGGCCTGTTCGCTGCGGCCGAGTCCGAGCTTTCATTCTCGTACCTGCCCAACGGCGTGGGCGGGTTGCCGAAGATCGAGGGCATCGAAGGCCGTTTCGAACGCTTTTGCGCCGATAATCGCGACAGCGACGGCGTTCTCTTCCTTGCCCGTGCGATGAGCTATGTGCGCGACCAGATCGGCCTTTCGGCATCCGACTTCCTGCACGAGATGATCGAGGGCATCCTGGGTTGCAACTATCCCGTGCCGCCGCGGATGCTGCGTCTCAGCGAGAAGATCGTGCGCGAGTACATCGTCAAGGAGATGATCGGCGGCGCCCTTCCGACCCGCAGCATCGACCTGTTCGCCGTGGAGGGTGGAACGGCGGCGATGGCCTATATCTTCCATACGCTGCAGCAGAACGGGCTGATCCGGCGCGGCGACAAGGTGGCCATCGGCAAGCCCGTCTTCACCCCCTATATCGAGATTCCCGAACTGGAGGAATATGGGCTCGAGCAGGTATCGCTGGACGCCGACCCGGACATGCACTGGCAATATTCGGATGCGGAGCTGGACAAGCTGAAGGACCCGGCGGTGAAGATGTTCTTCCTCGTCAATCCCAGCAACCCGCCCTCGGTCAAGATGGACGAGCGCAGCCTGCACCGCATCGCCGATATCGTCGCCGGCGAGCGCCCGGACCTGATGATCCTGACGGATGACGTCTACGGCACCTTCGCCGACGACTTCCAGTCGCTCTTCGCGATCTGCCCCGCAAACACGATCCTCGTCTATTCGTTCTCCAAGTACTTCGGCGCGACCGGCTGGCGTCTCGGTGTCGTCGCCACCGCCAAGGACAACGTGTTGGACGCCGCCCTGGCGGCCCTACCGGACACGGAAAGACAGGCGCTCGACCGACGTTACCAGTCCATCGTGCCGGACGTCTCGGCCCTGTCCTTCATCGACCGGCTCGTCGCCGACAGCCGGGCCGTGGCGCTGAACCATACGGCGGGCCTGTCGACACCGCAGCAGGTGCAGATGGTGCTGTTTTCGCTGTTCGCGCTGATGGACGAGGCGGACGGGTACAAGGCGGAGCTGAAGAAGCTGATACGCCGGCGCGAACGGGCCCTCTACCGGGAGCTCGGCATGCCGCCGCAGTCCGATCCGAACGAAGTGGACTACTATACGCTGCTCGACCTGGAGCCGATCGCCCGGCATCTGCATGGCGACGTCTTCGCCGCCTATGTGGTGGAAAAGGCGACCGCCGGCGACATGCTGTTCCGCATCGCCGACGAGACGGGCATCGTGCTTCTGCCCGGCAAGGGGTTCGGTGCGCACGAACCGGCCGGCCGCGTTTCTCTCGCCAACCTCAACGAGTACGAATATGCAGAGATCGGGCGCGCGCTGAGGCGGATGGCCGACGAGTTGCACGACGCCTTCCTGCAGGAAAAAGGCGGCACGCCGGCCGCCTGATTCCACCGTCCGTTCCGTGCGGTCATTCGGCCGGTAAGGCGACGGTCTCCGTTTCGGTCCTGGCCTCGCCGCGCTCGTGGCCACCCAGGACCGCATGCAGGCGGTCGGTGTCCAGTTCGCCTTCCCAGCGCGCCACCACGAGTGTCGCGACGGCGTTGCCGACAAGGTTCGTCAGGGCGCGGCACTCGGACATGAAGCGGTCGATGCCCAGAATGAGCGCCATGCCGGCAACCGGCACGGCCGGCACGACCGACAGCGTGGCGGCCAGGGTGATGAAGCCGGCGCCGGTGATGCCCGCCGCGCCCTTCGACGACAGCATGGCCACCAGAAGCAGCAGGACCTGGTCGGTGAGCGACAGCTCTATATTGGTGGCCTGGGCAATGAAGAGCGCCGCCAACGTCATGTAGATGTTGGTTCCGTCGAGGTTGAAGGAATAGCCGGTCGGAACGACCAGGCCCACCACGCTGCGCTTTGCGCCGGCCTTTTCCATCTTGTCCATCAGCGTCGGCAGGGCAGCCTCCGACGACGAGGTGCCGAGCACCAGCAGCAGTTCCTCCTTGATGTAGCGGATGAGCGCGAAGATGGAGAAGCCGTTGTAGCGGCAGACCGCCCCGAGGATGACGACGACGAACAGGATCGAGGTCAGGTAGAAGGTGCCGACCAGCATGGCCAGGTTGGCGACCGAACTGATCCCGTACTTGCCGATGGTGAAGGCCATGGCGCCGAATGCGCCGATGGGGGCGGCCTTCATCAGGATGCCGACCAGCTTGAACATGGGGATGGATACGGCCTGGAAGAAATCCAGCACCGGCTTGCCCTTTTCGCCGACCATGCCGAGCGCGATGCCGAACAGAACCGAGAAGAACAGCACCTGCAGGATGTCGCCTTCCGCGAAGGCCGACACGATGGTGGTGGGGATGATGTTGGACAAGAAGCCGATCAGGCTCTGCTCATGCGCCTTGGTGGCGTAGTTGGCGACGGCGCTGGGATCCAGCGAGGCCGGATCGATGTTCAGCCCTGCGCCGGGCTTTACCACATTGGCCACGATCAGGCCGACGATGAGCGCCAACGTCGAGAATGTCAGAAAGTAGGCCATGGCCTTGCCGGCGACCCGCCCGACCTTCTTCAGGTCGCTCATGCCGGCGATGCCGGTCACGATGGTCAGGAAGATCACCGGTGCGATAATCATCTTGACCAGCTTGATGAAGGCATCGCCCAGGGGCTTCAGGCTTTCGCCGAGCTGGGGGTAGTAATGCCCGAGCGCGATGCCGAGGGCTATGGCGACAAGCACCTGCACATAGAGCTGCGCATAGATCGGCTTGCGCTTGCGCGGGCCTGCGTCGGTTTCGACAGCCATGGGTACGGCCATGATATTCCCTCCCGTAACGGTGGACGAGGCGCCGGGGCGCCCCAAGTTCTCCCGGCCCGGAGCGCTTCGCGCGGACCTTGTCCCACTTCTTCGCAAGCCGCGTGCCATTCGCCATGCGCAAGCCTCCCATGCCGGAATTGCAGGGGTAGCGGCATGGGGAGCCCGCCGTCGCAATCGGCGTTGTGCGAAATTTCGCTCGCTTGTCACAGCTCATGTGCGGTAAACCGCACATATGAAGTGGGTTATGAAACCGGGTGCGATCTGGCTGGCGTTGACGTGCCTGGCGGCGCTCGCCTGTATCGGCGCAGCCGGGCCGCTGGCGCGGCAGCACCGCCTGTCCGACCTTTCAGAGGAGGCCGCACGTGCCGCGCCTCTGGCGCGCGCCGTGCTGGCCAGCGAGATCGGCAGACAGCGCAGCGTGCCGCTGATCCTGTCGCGCGACAGCGATATCTCGGAAGTGCTGGCCGTTCCGGATGCCGACGCGCTCGGGCGGACTAACGAACGCCTGGCGCAACTGGCCGAAGAGACGGGCGCCAGCGTCATCTACCTGATCGACGATGCGGGCGATACGGTCGCCGCCAGCAATCATGCCCAGGCGGACAGCTTCGTCGGCAACAACTATGCCTTCCGGGATTATTTCCAGCGTGCCCTGAGCCAGGGTGCCGGAGAGCAATATGGCCTCGGCACCGTCAGCCGCCGGCCCGGCCTCTACCTTTCTCGGCGCGTGGACGGCGCGGACGGACGCGCCCTGGGCGTGGTCGTGGTCAAGGTCGAACTGGATAGCGTCGAGCAGGCCTGGGCAGCCAGCGGCCGACCCACCTTCGTGGACGATGGGCGGGGCATCGTGCTCGCCACCAGCGTTCCGGACTGGCGGTTCAGGGCGCTTCGCCCACTGACGCCGGAGGAAGCCGAGGCCATCAGGCACAGCATCCAGTTCTCCGATGCGGGCCTGCAGCCCCTCGACATGACGGGCATGGCCGGAACGGCGGATGACGGCCTCGTCACCGTCGACGCGGGCGGCGGCATGGAGGCGCATGTGGAGGCCACCCTGCCGCTGCAGGGCAGCCCGGCCGGGTGGCGCATCCATGTTCTGGTTCCGGCCGCGGCGGCACTCGCACAGTCGCAGCTGTACTGGCGCGGCATAACGGCGCTGGCGCTGGCCCTGGCATTCGGAACGCTGCTTTTCCTGCACCGCAGGCGCCGCTGGGCGGCCGAGCGGCGCGCCGACATGGCGCGCACCGCCGCCGTGCTCGAGCGGCGCGTGACCGAGCGCACGGCGGAATTGTCCGCCGCCAACCTCCGGCTGGAGACGGAGATCGCCGAGCGCGAGGCCGTGGAGGCGCGCGTGTTGCGCCTGCGCGACGACCTTGCGCAAGCCAACCGTCTGGCGTCGCTGGGGCAGATCACGGCGGGCGTGGCGCATGAGATCAACCAGCCGCTCGCCGCCATCCGCACCTTTGCCGAAAATTCCGGAACGCTTCTCGACCGGGGTGACACCGCCCGCACCCGCGCAAACCTTTACACCATCACCGGCCTTGCCGACCGGATCGGGGACATCACCGGGACGTTGCGCAATTTCGCACGGCGACAGACGGGCGTGCGCCAGGTGATGGATGTCGCCGAGCCGATCGACGGCGCCGTCATGATGTTGCGCAGCCGGATGAACCGGCAGGGCGTCCGTCTGGAACGGCAGACGCCTTCCGTGCCGGCGCTGGTGGACGGCAACAAGACCCGGCTGGAGCAGGTCTTCGTCAACCTTCTCCGCAACGCCTTGGACGCGATGGACGAAGACGGCACGATCGCGATCCGGACGAGCGTTTCCGAGGACAGCGTCCGCGTCGCGATCGAGGATACGGGCCCGGGACTGTCCCCGGACATGGTGGAGCGCCTGTTCACGCCGTTCTCGACCACACGCCAGAACGGCCTCGGCCTCGGCCTCGTCATTACTGCCGACATCCTTCGCGATCTCGGTGGCGGCATAAGTGCCGGCAACGCGTCATCGGGCGGCGCCTGCATGACGATCACGCTTCCAAGGGCTGCAGAATGACCCCATCCAACAGCCGCGTCCTGTTCGTGGACGATGACGACGCGATGCGCGCCGCCAATGCCCAGACGCTGGAGCTTGCCGGTTTCGAGCCTGTTCTGGCCGCGTCTGCCATGCAGGCGATGGCGCACCTGGAAAGCGGTTTCGACGGCGTCGTCGTTTCCGACATCCGCATGCCGGGAATGGACGGGCTGCAGCTCTTCGAGGCCATCCACGCAATCGACCCGGACCTGCCCGTCATCCTCATAACCGGTCACGGGGATGTCGACATGGCCGTGTCGGCGCTCAGGCGAGGCGTCTACGACTTCATCCCCAAACCTTTCCCGCGCGACAGGCTCCTTGCCAGTATCGCGCGGGCCGCCGAGAAGCGCATTCTCGTGACGGAGAACCGGCGCCTGCGCACAATGGCAGCCGAAGTGCACGAAGACCTGCCCCTCATCGGGCAGACGCCGCAGATGCGCAGCCTGCGTCGCACTCTGCGTCAGCTTGCCGAGACCGAGGTCGACGTTCTCATCGAGGGGGAAACAGGCTCCGGGAAGGACGTGGTCGCCAACCTCATCCATCGATGGAGCGCCCGCGCGCCGAAGCCCTTCGTGGCCCTGAACTGCGGTGCCCTGCCGGAGACGGTGATCGAAAGCGAACTGTTCGGCCATGAGGCGGGCGCCTTCACCGGCGCCCAGAAAAGGCGCGTCGGGCGTATCGAGCATTCCGCGGGTGGTACCCTCTTTCTCGACGAGATCGAATCCATGCCGCCGTCCCTCCAGGTGAAGTTGCTGAGGGTACTGGAAACACGCCGCATCGACCCTCTCGGCACGAACGAGAGCAGGCCCGTCAACATACGGGTCGTCGCGGCTTCCAAGGTCGATCTCGGCAATCCCGCCGAGCGTGGGGATTTTCGCGAGGATCTCTATTATCGACTGAATGTCGTTACCTTGCGCATACCCCCGTTGCGTGAGCGCATGGACGACGTACCCCTGTTGTTCGCGCATTTTCTCCAATCTGCCGCCCGCCGTTTCGGCCGCGAGACGCCGGCCCTGACAAGGGCCGTTCACGACCGGCTGCGCGCCCATCGCTGGCCGGGCAACGTCCGGGAGCTTTCGCACTTCGCCGAACGCACCGTCCTGGGGCTGGGCGACCTGGACGCCGTTGCGTCCGGCACCGGCCCGCCTGCCTCCGGCAGCGCCCTGCCCCTTCCGGACAGGGTCGCCGCATTCGAGGCCGAGGCGATCCGAAAGGCATTGCGCGACAACGGCGGAGACGCACGTGCGACCATCGAGGCGCTCGGCATCCCGCGCAAGACCTTTTACGACAAGCTGCAGCGCCATGGTATCGCACGCCGCGACTTCGGCTCGGCGGCGGACGAGGACTGATCGACCGTTCAGCAAGGGTCAGCACGCGCCGCCGCACTCCTTTTGATGTACACTGAGTCCTGTGACACGCAATCGTGATGATCATAATGTTATAGGTATATCAATGGGTTGTGTTATTTATTTATATTTTTGACGATATTTTACAACCTAAGGTTGCTATTTTTTGGTCGTTAAATCGATAAATGATATGCAACTCTTAGCGCTTACAGACATTTTCATCAGGAATGGCGGTTGCCGCCAGCCGAACAGGAAAGGATTTGTCATGACGGAACTCGAAGACGCCAACATCGACCTATTGACCGAAATGCTGCTTCGATCCCGCGAGCTTGCAGTGGACGAGAACCTCGATCAGCTTCTGCCGGCGCTCGATGCCGCGCTCTTCATTGCAGGGCGGGCAATTGCGGATCGAATGGACGACAACGCATGGGCGTATATGGATTCCGGCGCTCCCCTGAACTGACCGCAACCCCCGCTTGCCATAAGTCATACTTTATGTACTCTTGATTGTGATGGCCCCGTGACGTGGGTCACAATCGGGAGGAAGTCACATGAACGGGAAAACGCTCGCAGCCGGGGCCGCGCTTGTCGCCGCCCTTCTGGCCGGGACTGTTTCCGCGTCGGCCCTGACGGTCGGCTTCTCGCAGATCGGGTCGGAGTCCGGATGGCGCGCGGCGGAGACGACGGTGACCCGTCAGGAAGCCGAAAAGCGCGGTATAGACCTGAAATTCGCGGATGCGCAGCAGAAGCAGGAAAACCAGATCAAGGCGGTGCGCGGCTTCATCGCACAGGGGGTCGACGCCATCCTGATCGCGCCCGTCGTCGCGACCGGCTGGGATCAGGTTCTCGAGGAAGCCAAGGAGGCGGAGATTCCCGTCGTGCTGCTGGATCGCCAGATCGATGCGCCGGACGACCTCTATCTGACGGCCGTCACGTCCGACCAGGTCTATGAGGGAAAGGTCGCCGGCGAATGGCTGGTGAAGGATGTCGGCGACGCGGACTGCAAGGTCGTGGAGTTGCAGGGAACGACGGGCTCGTCGCCGGCCATCAACCGCAAGAAGGGCTTCGAGGAAGCGCTCGCCGGCCACGACAATATCCGGATCGTCCGCAGCCAGACCGGCGACTTCACGAGAGCCAAGGGCAAGGAAGTGATGGAGAGCTTCATCAAGGCCGAAGGCGGCGGCAAGGAAATCTGCGCGGTCTACGCCCACAATGACGACATGGTCGTCGGCGCCATCCAGGCCATCAAGGAAGCAGGGCTGAAGCCCGGAACGGACATCAAGGTCGTGTCGATCGACGCGGTGCCGGACATCTTCCGCGCCATGGCCGATGGCGAGGCGAACGCGACGGTAGAGCTGACGCCCAATATGGCGGGCCCGGCCTTCGACGCGATTTCGGCCTATCTGGACAACGGCACGGCGCCGCCGAAGTGGATCCAGACGGAATCGAAGCTCTACACGGCGCAGGACGACCCGATGGCGGTCTATGAGGCCAAGAAAAACCTCGGCTACTGATGGACGCGCCCATCCTCGAGGCGCGCGGCATCGAAAAATCCTTTTTCGGTGTCCGCGCCCTCGACCATGTCGACTTCACGCTGGCGCGCGGCGAGGTGCATGCCTTGCTGGGGGAAAACGGCGCCGGCAAGTCCACCCTCATCAAGATCCTCACCGGCGCCTACCGGCGGGACGGCGGCACGATCCGGGTGGCCGGCACGGAGGCGGATCCGCGCACCGTCGGCGAGGCGCAGACGCTCGGCATCGGCACCGTGTACCAGGAGGTCAACCTTCTGCCCAACCTGACCGTGGCCGAAAACCTGTATCTGGGGCGGCAACCGCGCCGCTTCGGCCTGGTCGACTATCGGCGCATGAACGCCGACGCGCGCAGGCTGATGATGCGGTACGGCCTTTCCGTCGACGTGACGCAGACGCTCGACACCTATTCGGTCGCCATCCGCCAGATCGTCGCCATCGCCCGGGCCGTCGACCTTTCGGGAAAGGTGCTGGTACTGGACGAGCCCACCGCCAGCCTCGACCCCGGCGAAGTGGGCCTGGTGTTCGGTGTCATCCGCGCCCTGCGGGACGAAGGGCTGGGAATCGTCATCATCACCCATTTCCTCGACCAGGTCTTCGCCATCGCCGACAGGGTCACGGTGCTGCGCAACGGCAAGCTGGCCGGCAGCCGCCCCATACGGGGGCTGGAACGCATGGACTTGATCGCCCTGATGCTGGGGCGCGAGCTGGAAAGCGAAACGGCGGACCGCGCCGCGCCGCGCATCGCCACCGCAGGCGATCCGGCCTTCCGCTTCGAGAATTACGGGCGCAAGGGCGGCATCGCACCCTTCGACCTTGCCATCGGCCCCGGCGAGGTGGTGGGCGTCGCCGGCCTGCTCGGATCCGGACGCACCGAAACGGCGCGGCTGCTGTTCGGCGCCGACCGCCGCGACAGCGGGACCGCCTTCGTCGACGGGCGCGAGCTATCCATCGGATCGCCCGAGCGGGCCGTCGCCGCCGGCTTCGGCTTCTGTCCGGAAGAGCGCAAGACGGACGGCATCGTCGCCGACCTGTCGGTGCGGGAAAACATCGTGCTGGCCCTGCAGGCGCGGCGCGGCTGGGCGCGGGCCCTGCGGCGGAGCGAACAGGCCGAACTTGCCGACCGCTTCATCGAGGCGCTCGACATCCGTCCGGCCGACCCGGAGATGCCCATCAAGTTCCTGTCCGGCGGCAACCAGCAGAAGGCGCTGCTGGCGCGCTGGCTGGCAACCGAACCGCGCCTTCTGATCCTGGACGAACCCACGCGCGGCATCGATGTGGGTGCACATGCGGAGATCATCCGCCTCATCGACAGGCTGCGCGACGACGGCATGGCGCTTGTGGTCATCTCGTCGGAGCTGGAAGAGCTCGTCGCCTATGCCTCGCGCGTGGTGGTGCTGGCCGACCGCCGCCACGTCGCGGAACTGACCGGAAAAGACATTTCGCCGGCGGCGATCATGGCGTCCATCGCAGCGCATGGACATGGTGACGGAGGCACGGCATGACCCGCCTGAAGCGGCTGATGCCGCAGCTTGCCGCCCTTGCCATCATCCTGGCGGTCAACAGCCTTCTGTCGCCGGGCTTCCTGGACATCAGCTTCCAGAACGGACGCTTCTACGGCAGCCTCGTCGATATCATGGTCCGCGGCGCGCCCGTCGGCCTCCTTGCCGTCGGCATGACACTGGTCATCGCCAGCAAGGGTATCGATCTTTCGGTCGGCGCCGTGATGGCCATCAGCGGCGCGACCGCAGTATCCCTGACGCTTTCCGGCACGCCACTGCCCGCCGCGCTGGGGGCGACGCTGGCAGTCGGCCTTGCCTGCGGCATCTGGAACGGGCTTTTGGTCGCCGTCCTTCGAATCCAGCCGATCGTCGCGACGCTCATCCTGATGGTCGCTGGACGCGGGATCGCGCAGTTGATCACCGAGGGCGCCATCCTGACCTTCAACGATCCCGGCCTTGCCTATCTGGGCTCGGGCGCCGTATTCGGCATTCCCGTTCCCATCCTGGCCCTCGTGCTCGTGGCCCTCGTCGTCGGACTGACGGTGCGGCGCACGGCATTGGGCCTGCTGCTGGAATCGGTCGGCATCAACCGGACCGCCAGCACGCTGGCCGGCGTCCGGACGCGGTTCCTGCTGATTGCCGTCTACGCCCTGTCCGGGCTCACCGCGGCGATCGCCGGCATCATCGTCGCGGCCGACATCCGCGGGGCCGACGCCAACAATGCCGGCCTCTGGCTCGAACTGGACGCCATCCTGGCGGTGGTGATCGGCGGCAACTCGCTTCTGGGCGGCCGCTTTTCCATCGTCGCGTCGCTGATCGGCGCGCTCATCATCCAATCCATCAACACCGGCATTCTGATGGCGGGCTATCCGCCCGAATTCAACCTCATCATCAAGGCCGGCATCATCATCGTCATCCTTGCGGTGCAGTCGCCGGCGCTAGCGATGGCCGGGACCTTCCTGCGGCCACGACGCCGCGACCCCCGGCCGGAAAGGGCCGCCACACGATGATCCCCGCGCGCACCCTGCCGTTCCTGGCCACCCTTGCCGTCTTCTTCGCGGCCTATGCGCTCTGCGTCGTCCAGTATCCGAACATGCTGTCCAGCCGCGTCATCGCCAATCTTCTGACCGACAATGCCTTCCTCGGCATTGCGGCCGTCGGCATGACCTTCGTGATCCTGTCGGGCGGCATAGACCTGTCGATCGGCTCGGTCATCGCCTTCACCAGCGTCTTCCTGGCCGTCACCATATCCGCGGGCCTCAGCCCGTTCGTGGCGCTTCCGCTGCTTCTCGTCATCACGGCGGCCTTCGGCGCGGTGATGGGGGCGGCCATCCACTTTCTTGCCATGCCGCCCTTCGTCGTCACGCTGGCCGGCATGTTCCTGGCCCGCGGCGCCGCCTTCCTGATCTCGACGGATTCCGTGCCGCTGTCGGACCCGGTCCTGTCGGCCATTTCGAGCTTCTACATCCGGCTGCCCGGCGGCGGCCGGCTGACCGCCATCGCCCTTGCGATGCTTGCCGTCTTCGTGGTGGGCGGCATCCTGGCGCAACGCACCCGCTTCGGGGCCAATGTCTACGCGCTGGGCGGCAACGCCCAGTCGGCGGAGCTCATGGGCGTGCCCGTCGCCCGCACGACCATCCTGATCTATGCGCTCTCCGGTTTCCTGGCCGGCCTGTCGGGCATCGTCTACACGCTTTATACTTCGGCCGGCTATTCGCTGGCGACGGTCGGCGTGGAGCTGGACGCGATCGCCGCGGTGGTGATCGGCGGCACGCTCCTCACCGGCGGCACCGGCCTCGTGGCCGGCACCTTCGTCGGGCTGCTGATCCAGGGCCTCATCCAGACGTATATCGTCTTCGACGGAACCCTGTCCTCGTGGTGGACGAAGATCGCGATCGGCTTCCTGCTCTTCGCCTTCATCGTCCTCCAGCGCGTCATCCTCTGGCGGAGCGAGGCGCGGACGGCTGTGGCGGGTTGACCGCCTTGAACAGGCGACCGCGCTCGGTCGCCAGCACGATCAGGATGGCCACGAAGCCCAGCACGGCATAGCCGACCACGACCGGCGTCGCCGTGCCGTCGTAGTGCTGCCCGATATAGAAGCCCAGAAGCGCGCCGCCGACCGTGGTGACGAAGCCCTGGAAAGAGGCCGCCGTACCGGCCACCATGCCCACGGGGTCCATCGCCATGGCGCTGAAATTCGGCATGACGAGGCCGAAGCAGAACATCATCAGCGATTGCAGCAGCAGGAAGGAGACGAGCGACTCGTGACCCGACAGGGCGATGGCCGCGTGCAGGCATGCGATGGCCGTGAAGGCGACGATGGCCGTATGCGACACCATGCGCATGCCGAGCCGCTCGACGATCCGCGAATTGGTGAAGGACGACGCCGCCATGAACAGCGCGATCCCGGCGAAGAACAGCGGGAAGGAGGACCCGGTGTCGAACACCTCGACGAAAATCTGCTGCGCCGAATTGATGAAGCCGAACAGGCAGCCCAGCACGGCCGCCGCCGCAAGCGTATAGCCGAGGCAGGCGCGGTTGGTCGCGACGATGCGGAATGCGCCCAGGACGGCCGAAAGGACGATCGGCGAACGGTTCTCCGCCGGCAGCGTCTCGGGCAGGCGCAGCCAGACCCAGCCGGCCAGCAGGAAGCCGAACAGGCCGAGTGCCAGGAATATCCACTCCCACGGCGCAAAGACGACGATGGCCTGCCCGAAACTGGGCGCGATGACGGGTACGGCGATGAACATGATGAAGGCGATCGACATCACGCGCGCCATGTGCCGGCCCGAATAGCAGTCGCGCACGATGGAGACGGCGAGAACACGCGTTGCGGCGGAGCCGATCCCCTGCACGATCCGCGCCGCCATCATCTGGTCCAGCGAGGTCGCCATCGCCGCGGCGCAGCCGCCGATCGTGTAGACCGCAAGGCCGAACAGCAGCACGCCGCGCCGGCCGAACCGGTCGGACAACGGCCCGTAGAACAATTGCGCCACCCCGAAACCGAGAAGGTAGGCGGTGATGATGAGCTGGCGCTGGTTGTCGTCGGCGATGGACAGCGCATCCCCGATCTGCGGCAGCGCCGGCAGCATGGCGTCGATGGCAAGGGCGTTGACCGCCATAAGCGAGGCGACGATGGCGACGAATTCGCGAAAACCCATGCCGGCATGCGGCGACGCAGGGGGCAGCCTGTCGGCTGTTTCCTGTGAACTTATCATGAGGTTCGATTACCTTTTGCGGCCGGCGCGGAATGGCGCGGACCTGCGCCCTTGTAATCGTAAGTCAGGCATAAGGCCAGCCCGCAGGAATTGACCAAGGACCGCTTATCCCCTTTTCAGCAGTCGTGCGCCAGTATATGTGCGCAACTAGAAAGCATAGGGACACTCTGATGAAGTCGCAGGCATATCCACGGGATGGTCTGTCCGCCGAGGGGCAGTCGACGCCCTCGCCGACCGTGGCGCGGGTTACCGCTCCGCCGATCCCAAAGGCGCAGGGCTGGCTTGCCGCCTACGACGGAAGCCATGGACCTGCCGTGGACATGAGCCAGGCCGTGCCCGGATATGCGCCGGCGGCATTTTTCACGGAGCGCTTCCTGGAGGCGGCGAGCCGCCCGGACGACGCGCGCTACGGGGCCATCCTCGGCAACGCGACCTTGCGCACGGCCTATGCGGAGCATGTCGCTTCACTCTATGGCGCCGGCATGGACGCCGCGTCCACCGCCATCACGGCGGGTTGCAACCAGGCCTTCTTCACCGCTGCCATGGTGGTAGCCGGCGCGGGCGACTCCATCCTGTTGCCGACGCCCTGGTACTTCAATCACCAGATGACGCTGGCCATGCTCGGCATTTCGCCCACCCCCGTCGAAACGCGGCCCGAGGATGGATTCATCCCCACGGTCGAGGCCGTCGAGGCCGCGATCCTGCCCGCAAGCCGGGCGCTCGTCCTCGTCACGCCGAACAATCCGACCGGGGCGGTCTGCCCGCCCGAGCGCATCGAGGCGCTGTTCGAGCTATGCCGCAGGCGCGGCCTGTACCTGATCCTCGACGAGACCTACCGCGATTTCCTGAAACCGGAAGGCGGCGCGCCGCACGGCTTGTTCGGAAGGGCGGACTGGCGGGACACGCTGATCGCCCTCTATTCCTTCTCGAAATCCTATGCCATCCCCGGCCACCGTCTCGGGGCCATGAGCGCGGGGCCCGACGTTCTGACACAGGCCGAAAAGGTGCTGGACTGCATGCAGATCTGCCCGTCGCGCCCCAGCCAGGCGGCCCTTGCGCCCAGCATCGCGGGCACGGCCGAATGGCGCGGCGGCAAATCGCGCGAGATCCGCGAAAGGGCCGGCACGTTCCGCAGCGCCATGGAGCCGGCCAAAGGCTGGGACGTCGTGCAGGCCGGCGCCTATTTCGCCTATGTGCGCCACCCCTATAGCGGCCGGGACGCACGCTCGGTCTCGCGGTTCCTGGCGCAAAGGCTCGGCCTCCTGACCTTGCCCGGAAGCTATTTCGGCCCCGGCCAGGAGGGCTATCTGCGCATTGCATTCGCCAATGTCGGCGATGCCGGAATTGCCGCTTTCGCGGCGCGCCTGGCGGCGCATGGCATGGATGGGACACTGGAGGGCGCGGCATGAGCGCGAACGACCCGAGGCTCGACGATCTGCGGAAGCGTTTCGGCGGCGACAATGAAAGCGTCATCCACGATCCGCATTTCGCGGCGATGGCGCGGCAGGTGATCGACGCCGGCGGTACCCGCCAGGCGCCCTATGCCGGCATGCCGACCTTGCTGGACGTGCCCTTCCGGCCGGTCGACTGGGCCAGTCCGGACCTGTCCGGCCTCGACGTCGCGATGATCGGCGTTCCGATGGATCTGGGCATCACCAACCGCAACGGTTGCCGCTTCGGGCCGCGCGCCCTGCGCGCGATCGAGCGCGTCGGCCCTTACAACCACGTGCTGCGCACCATGCCGGCGCGCGAGCTGGCGGTTGCGGATATCGGCGACGTTCCCTTCCGCTCGCGTTTCGACCTTGCGGGGTCGCATGAGGATATAGAGGCGACCATCGGCAAGATCGTCGCCGCGGGCGTCATCCCGTTGTCGGTCGGCGGAGACCATTCGATCTCGCTGCCGATCCTGCGCGCCATCGGCCGCGACCGCCCCGTAGGCATGATCCATATCGACGCGCATTGCGACACGTCCGGCCCCTTCGACAATTGCCGCTTCCACCATGGCGGGCCGTTCAGGCAGGCTGTGCTGGACGGCGTTCTCGACCCCGCGCGCACCATCCAGATCGGCATCAGGGGCGCTTCCGAATATCTGTGGGAGTTCTCCTATGCATCGGGCATGAGCGTCATCCACGCCGAAGAAGTCCAGGCGCTCGGCACCGATGCCATCGTGCAGAAGGCGCGGGCCATTGCCGGCAGCGGGCCCGTCTATCTGTCCTTCGACATCGACAGCCTGGACCCCGCCTTCGCGCCGGGCACCGGCACGCCCGAGATCGGCGGCCTGACCACGCGCGAGGTTCAGGCGATCCTGCGCGGGCTCGCGGGCCTCGACTTCGTCGGCGGCGATGTCGTCGAAGTGGCGCCCCAATACGACGCCACCACCAATACGGCCCATGCCGGCGCGCAGATGCTGTTCGAAATACTGAGCCTCATGCCCTTCACCCCGGCGCTCGCCGCCAAAAAGGAGACCATCGGATGACGAAGCCCTTTTCCCTGACGCGCCGCAGCCTCATGGCGGGCACCGCCGCGGCGGCTGCCAGCCTGTCGATGCCCTCCATCGTCCGTGCCCAGGACCGCTCGCTGAAGGTCGGCGTCTATGGCGGGTACTTCAAGGATTCCTTCGACGAGCACGTCTTTCCCGCCTTCACGCAGGCAACCGGTATCGAGGTGGAATCCATCGCGGAACCCACCGGCGAGGCCTGGCTGGTGCAGTTGCAGCAGGCGGCGCGTGCCGGCATGGCGCCGGCCGACGTCTCGATGATGTCGCAGACGGCCCTGCGCAAGGGCATCGCTACGGAGCTCTGGACGCCGGTGGATACCGCCCGGATCGAGCGCTTCGACGAAATCCTGCCGCCCTTCGTCGCCGCCTATCCCGACGACCGGGTTGCCGCGGTGGGCGCCGTATCCTGGTACATCACGCTCGTTTCCAACACAGATGCCTATCCGGAAGCCCCGGAAAGCTGGGCCTTTCTGTGGGATCCGTCCAACGAGGGCAAGCTCGGCCTGCTGGCGCTCGCCTCCAACAGCTTCCTCCTGGAAGTGACGGCCACGACCTTCTTCGGCGGCACCGACAAGCTCGCCACCGACGAGGGCGTGCTGGAGGTGATGCAGAAGCTGGCGGAGCTGAAGCCGAACGTGCAGCTCTGGTATCGCGACGAAGCTCAGTTCGAGCAGGCGCTGAAATCGGGCGAAATCCCGATGGGACAATATTACCACGACGTCACCGGCCTTGCCGCCAAGGAAGGCTTTCCGGTCCGCTCGACCTTCCCGAAGGAGGGCGGCATCTCGGATTCCGGTTCCTGGGCCATTTCCAGCGCGTCGGATAAGGTGGACGAGGCGCATGAATTCATGAACTTCACCACGACGCCCGAGATACAGGCGCTCATGGCGCGGCAGATCGGCACCGCGCCGATCATCCGCCGCGAGCTCCTGGACCTGACCGACGAAGAGTTCAACGCGGTATCGTCCACCATCGACCCGATCGTCCCGCGGTACGAGCTCTATGTCGACAAGGCCGACTGGGTGAACCAGAAGTGGACGGAACTGATCGTAAGCTGATGAGCGGCCTCGTCATCACCAACCTGACGCGCCGCTACGACGGCGTCACCGCCGTCGACGGCGTGGACCTGACGGTCGAGCCGGGCAGCTTCGTCTGCCTGCTCGGCCCATCGGGCTGCGGCAAGACGACTCTGCTGCGCATGATCGCCGGGCTGGAAACGCCGAGCGAGGGCGCCATCGCCTTCGACGGCCGGGACATGACCCGCCTGCCCGTCCACCAGCGCGACATCGGCATGGTGTTCCAGTCTCTTGCGCTGTTTCCGCATCTATCGGTGGGCGACAACATCGCCTACCCGCTGGCCATACGCGGCGTCGGCCGGGCCGACCGGGACAGGCGCGTGACCGAGCTTCTGGATCTCGTCCGGCTGCCGGGCATCGCCGGCCGGGCGATCACCCAGCTTTCGGGCGGCCAGCGCCAGCGCGTCGCCATCGCGCGCGCGCTCGCCGTATCGCCGCGCCTGTTCCTGCTGGACGAACCCCTTTCGGCGCTGGACGCCAAGCTTCGCGAGGCGATGCAGGTGGAGCTTCGGCAGCTCCAGCAACGTCTGGGCATCACGACCATCGTCGTGACGCACGACCAGCGCGAGGCGATGACCATGGCCGACCGCATCGTGGTGATGCAGGCCGGACGCGTGCAGCAGGCGGCCGCGCCGGTGGACGTCTATCGCCATCCCGCGACGCCCTTCGTCGCCGACTTCATCGGGCAGACAAACCTCGTCTCCGTGGAAAGCGGACCCGGCGGCGCCCGCATGCTGGGCATCGACGTCGGCCAGCGGGCAGCCGGCACCGCCTCCATCCGGCCGGAGGACATCCTCCTGCACGCCGAAGGCCAGGGGCCGGTTCCCGCCACGGTGGACTTCGTGCGCGACATCGGCTCCAGCGTGGAAATCCACCTGACGGCCGCCGGACAACGCGTCGTGGCGCTTGCGCCCGCCGGCTTTCACCCCTCGGTGGGCGACACGATCTCGCTCGGCGTCCGGGCGGACAGCGCTACCTTCTTCGCCGCGGCGGGCGCCTGATGCGGCCGGGCGCCGTTGGCAGCGGCCCGCTGCGCGACAACCTGCCGCTGATCTTTCCGGCGGCGATGCTGATCGCCTTCTTCGTGGTGCCTTTCGCCACGATGATCTCCGTGTCGCTGTTCGAGCGTGCGCAGGGCGGCTTCTACGAGCCGAGCCTGACGCTGGAGCATTACCAGCGCTTCTTCACCCTGTTCTTCGGGCGCATTCTCGCCTTCTCCCTCGGCCTGTCCGCCCTCGTCGCCGCCTTGTGCATCGTCATCGGCGTCCCCTTCACGCGGGCGCTGACACGCCTGCCGCGCCGGCAGCAGGTGCCGTGGCTCGTGGCGCTGCTGGCCGTCCTGTCGCTGTCCGAAGTCATCATCGGCTTCGCCTGGTCGACGCTCCTGTCGCGGACAGCCGGCATCTCGAACCTGTTCGTCCTTCTGGGGCTGGCCGATACGCCCACGGCCTACTCGCCCGGCTTCGTCGCGGTGCTGCTCGGCATGACGTACCAGGCCTTCCCCTACGCGGTGCTGGTTCTCTACCCGGCCTTTTCGCGCCTCGATCCGTCGCTGGCCGAATCGGCGCAGACCATGGGCGCAACGCCGATGCGCGCCTTCCTGACGGTCGTGCTTCCTGCGCTGCGGCCCGCCATCGTCGCCACCTTCATCCTCATCTTCGTCTTCGCGCTGGGCAGCTACCTGCTGCCGCAACTGCTTGGCCGGCCGCAACACTGGACATTGTCGGTCTTCATCACCGACCAGGCGATCTACCAGTCCAACATGCCCTTTGCGGCGGCGATGGCCGTCTTTCTCGTCATCACCAGCATCGCCCTCGTATCGCTGACGGCGGCCATCGGTCGTGGACGCGGGGTGGCGACATGAAGGGCCTGGCCAACCGCCTCCTGTTCGCCGCCGTCGGCCTCTTCATGGCGGCCCCCCTTGTGGTCATCGCCGGCGTCTCGCTGAACGAGAAGCGGTCGCTGACCTTTCCCCCACAGGGCCTGTCGCTGCGCTGGTATGCCGATATCTTCGCCGACGATGGCTGGCGCGCCGCGCTGACGGCCTCCGTCACGGTTGCGGCGCTGGGCGCGGCGCTGAGCGTGCTGATCGCGCTTCCGATCGCCTACGCGCTGTGGCGCCGCACGACGCGCCTCGGCCGCCTGGTCCAGTTGCTGGGTGTTTCGCCCTTCGTCCTGCCGCCCGTCATCACCGCGCTCGGCGCCCTGTCCTTCTGGATCACCGCCGGCTTCTACGGCCAGCATTTCACGGTGGTGATCAGCCATGCGATCTTCTTCACCTCCCTGCCGCTCGTCACGCTGACGCTGGGATTTGCGACGATCGACAAGGAGATGGTGGAGGCGTCGCGCTCCATGGGCGCGAACGAGCGCACCGTCCTCTCCACCATCGTGCTGCCGATGATCGCGCCGTACCTGATTTCGGGCTTCGCCTTCGCCTTCGTGCTGTCGCTCAACGAATACATCGTCGCCTACATGACCGTCGGCTTCACGCTGGAGACGATCCCGATCAAGATCTTCAATGCGCTGCGCTATGGCTACACGCCGGTCATGGCCAGCGTGACGGTGTTCTTCGTCCTGATCGCCGTCGCCGTCTTCGGCGGTATCGCGCGCTTCGGAGACCTGCCGCGCCTGCTGGGAGCGTGGAAGTCGAACGACGGCTGATCGCCCTGCCTTGAAATGATCCCGTTTGCGCGCTTCATGCAACCACAGGGACGCATGGAATACGGGCTGAAGACATGTCGCAAGCTGCCGATGGGCTGAGTTCCCTCATCGATTCGCCATTGACGTCCCTGATCCTCAATATCATCGGTGCGCTCGTCGGCGCGGCGCTCGTGTCGCTTGCGATCAAGACGCTGGCGCGCACCGTGTCGTCCTTCGCCTGGATCAAGGCCAACCGCGAGATCGCCAAGGGCGCCGATCTGGCCTCCCGGCTGCGCGAACGCGATCCGACGCGCATGCAGATCGCGCTGATCGTGCAGCAATTCTCGGTCTATATCGTCCTGTCGCTGTTCACGATCGGCGCGGCCATCGCATGCCTTGCCTCGCATGGCAGCCGCTTCGACTCCTGGTTTCCTCTGTGCGTCGGGCTCATTGCGCTCCTGTTCCAGAAGACGCACGAGGACTACGCACGCAGTTCCGAGCTGCTGCAGATGAAGCATCCGGGCATCGCACCGATCGAGGCGCGCGTCCGTGTCTTCTACCTGGCCCTGACACCGGAGCAGAAACACGAGATGGACCGTCGCCTTGGCGAGTTGCGCGCCAGTTTCGCCACCTTGCGCAATGGAGGCGGCGCCAACGGCCCCCATGGCGCGCCCGGCGCTCAGCCGGCCTGATCGAGCGCGGCTCGCAATTCGGCAATGAATGCCGTGGCCTTCGCATCGGACGGGGCGCGCCAGTCCCCGCGCGGGGACAGCGCGCCGGCGGACGATACTTTCGGCCCGTTCGGCATCGCCGTCCGCTTGAACTGGCTGGTCTGGAAGAAGCGGAACAGGAAGCTCTCGAGCCAGCGGCCGATGGTCGGCAGATCGTAGGCGCGGCGCGCCTCGGCCGGGAAATTGGCCGGCCATCGGCCTGCCTCCGCATCGCCCCATGCCTGCAGCGCCAGGAATGCGACCTTGGACGGGGCCTGCCCGCCGCGCATGATATGGTACAGGAAGAAATCGTGCAGGGCGTAGGGGCCGATCCGGTCTTCCGTGCTCTGCATCCGCCCTTCCGCATCGGCGGGCACCAGCTCCGGCGAAATCTCGGTGTCGAGAATATCCGCCAGCACGGCATCGGCCTCCGCATCGAACTGGCCGCTGGCGATGCACCAGCGTATCAGATGCTGGATCAGCGTCTTGGGTACGCCGGGGTTGACGGCGTAGTGGCTCATCTGGTCGCCGACGCCGTAGGTGCTCCAGCCCAGGGCGATCTCCGACAGGTCGCCGGTGCCGATCACGAAGCCGCCGCGCTGGTTGGCGAGGCGGAACAGATAATCCGTCCGCAGGCCCGCCTGGACGTTCTCGAAGGTCACGTCATAGGCCGGCTCGCCGGCGGCGAACGGATGGCCCATATCGGCCAGCATCTGCCGGGCGGCGGGGCGGATGTCGATTTCTCCGCCGGTGACGCCGAGCGCCCGCATCAGCCGCCATGCATTGGCCCTGGTGGCTTCCCCCGTTGCGAAGCCCGGCATGGTGAAGCCCAGGATACGCTCGCGCGGCAGGCCCATCCGGTCGCAGGCCTTGGCCGCGACGATCAGCGCATGCGTGGAGTCCAGCCCGCCCGACACGCCGATCACCAATGTTTCGCCGGGTGTCGCTTCGAAACGCCGGATCAGCCCGTGCACCTGGATGTTGAAGGCCTCGTAGCAATCGCGGTCGAGTTGCTCCGGCCGGTTGGGGACGAAGGGGAAGCGGCGGATTGCGCGTCTGAGCGGCATCGTCCGCCCGTGCGGCGCATGGGTGAATGGGATACGCCTGAACATCGTCTCCGGATCGCCCGCCGCCCGGACGGCATCGTTGAAAGTGCCGTTCCGCAGACGCTCCTGCCGGATGCGGGCAAGGTCGACATCGGCCAGAACGACGGTTCCCTCCAGCGAAAACCGCTCGGACTCGGCCAGGAGTTCGCCCAGTTCATGCACCATGCCATGCCCGTCCCAGGCGACGTCGTTGGTGCTTTCGCCTGCGCCCGCGGCCGCATAGACATAGGCCGCCATGCACCGCATGGACTGCGATGCCGCCAGAAGATGCCGTTCCGCAGACTTGCCCACCGTTATGTTGGAAGCGGACAGGTTGCACAGGACGGTGGCTCCGGCGAGCGCGCCGACGGTGGAAGGCGGCGTCGGCGCCCAGTAGTCCTCGCAGATCTCGACATGGAAGACGAAGTCGGAAAGATCGGCTGCGGCGAAGACGAGGTCCGGCCCGAAGGGTACGTCCTGCCCGGCCAGTTCGACGGACAGTCCGGCAAGTCCGATGCCGGGCGCGAACCAGCGCTTCTCGTAATACTCCCGGTAATTGGGAAGGAAGGATTTCGGCACGACGCCGAGGATACGTCCGCGCGAGATCGCCACCGCGCAATTGTAGAGCCGGCCATTACGGCGCAGGGGTGCGCCGACGAGAAGCACGGGCGACAGGTCGCTTGTGCCGGCGGCTACGGCGACGACGGCGTCTTCGACGGCGTCCAGCAAGCCATCCTGCATGTGCAGGTCGTCGAGCGAATAGCCGGAAAGCCCCAGTTCGGGGAAGACGACGAGGTCGGCGCCTTCATCGGAAGCCCGGCGTGCAAGCTGCAGCGTCGACAAGGCATTCGCCGAGGGATCGGCCAGCGCCACGCGCGGCGTGGCCGCCCCGACCCGCGCGAAGCCGTGTCGATGGAACGCGCTGAAAGGCATGGTGCTTGATGGCGACGACAAGGGGCTACCTCGCTTGGCGAACCGGACGCCCTCTCCTCTAAGGCATCGGCGCGTATGGTGGAAGCATCGGACGCACTTGACGTGCTTCGCGGGTGCGACATGTCCGCATCCTGACTTCGAGGGGAAGACGATGGCGGCCACCCGTACCAGCAAGACCACGACTTTCGCAGCCGCCATAGCGGGGTTCCTCGGCCTCGCCTTGGCTGTCGGCGGCATCTGGCTTATCGCGCTGGGCGGATCCTGGTACTATCTGGCGCTTGCCATCGGCTTCCTCCTGACTGCATTCCTGCTGCACCGTCGCCAGCCTGCCGCACTCGCCTTGTACGCCGTGATCGTGCTGGGCACGCTCGGATGGGCGCTGTGGGAGGTAGGGCTGGACTGGTGGCCGCTGGCGGCGCGGGGCGGCCTGATCGTGGTGCTCGGCTTCCTGCTGCTGCTTCCGCCCATCACAAGGCGCCTCGGCCTGCAGACCCTGCCGCAGGCGCTGGACGGCGTCCCCGGGCACGCATCCGCCTTTCGCGGCAACGGCCTCGCGCTGAGCCTGTCCCTGGCCGTCGCGCTGGTCGCAGCGCTCGCCTCCTGGTTCACCGACCGGCACAGCGTGGACGGCGAAGTCGGCGGGGCCGTGGCGCAGGCCCCGGACGACCTGGGCGTGCCGCCGGGCGAATGGCAGTCCTACGGCCGCACCAAGGAAGGGCAGCGCTATTCGCCGTTGACCGACATCACGCCGGAAAACGTCTCCGACCTTGCGGTGGCCTGGCATTACAAGACAGGCGATATCAGCGAACCGGGCGATCCGGAGGAAACCACCTTCCAGGTCACCCCCCTGAAGATCGGGGAGAGGCTTTATCTCTGCACGCCGCATCAATCGGTCATCGCCCTCGATGCCACGACCGGCGAGGAAATCTGGCGTTACGATCCGCAGATCCGCGGCGAGCTGGCGCTCCAGCATCTGACCTGCCGCGGCCTGTCCTACCAGCCGCCGTCCGGCACGCCGGCTCAAGCGGCCGCGGCACAGCCGGGCCAGACGCCCCTGCCGGCGCAGGCCGTGCAGACGCTCCACCCGCAGGGCGCGGCCGCCGAACAGGGCGCCACGCGCGCGCCGGTCGACGGCGCGACGGCCGAGCAACCCTTGCCGGACCTGCCCGTGGCCATCGACGGGGAACGCTCTGCCTCCGTCTGCGACGCCAAGCTGTTCATGCCGACGGCGGATGGCCGGGTCATTGCCGTCAATCCGGAAGACGGCTCCGTCTGTTCCAATTTCGGGGGCGGCGACGGGCAGATCGACTTGTGGCGCAACATGCCGAACGTCAATCCGGGCTCCTATTACTCCACATCGCCGGTCATCGTGGCGGGCGACAGCATCATCGTCGGCGGCACCGTGCTCGACAACGTGTCGACGACCGAGCCGTCCGGCGTCATCCGCGCCTTCGACATCGCAAGCGGCGAGCTTCTCTGGAACTGGGACAGCGGCAACCCGGATGACACCGCGCCGCTCGCGCCCGGCCAGACCTATACGCCCAACTCGCCCAATAGCTGGTCCATCTCCAGCATCGACGAGGAACTCGGGCTCGTCTACGTGCCGCTCGGCAACCAGCCGCCGGACCAGTGGGGCGGCAACCGCAGCGAGGCGGTGGAGCGATATTCGTCGTCCGTCGTGGCGCTCGACGTCGCCACCGGCGCGGTTCGCTGGGTGTTCCAGACCGTGCATCACGACCTGTGGGATTACGACGTTCCCTCCCAGCCGACCCTGGTGGACATCGCGGTGGACGGCGCCCTCGTGCCCGCCCTGGTGCAGCCGACCAAGCAGGGAGAGATATTCGTGCTCGACCGGCGCACCGGCGAGCCGATCCTGCCCGTCACGGAACGTCCAGCGCCGCAGGGTGCGTCCGAGGGCGACTTCACCGCGCCGACCCAGCCGGTCTCCGCGATGTCCTTCGATCCGCCGCCGCTGACCGAAAAGGACATGTGGGGCGCGACGCCCTTCGACCAGCTCCTGTGCCGGATCGCATTCCACAACCTGCGCTACGAGGGCCGCTACACGCCGCCTTCGGAAGAGGGGACGCTCGTCTATCCGGGCAATTTCGGCGTGTTCAACTGGGGCGGCATAGCGGTCGATCCGGTACGGCAGGTGGTTTTCGCAACGCCCGCCTACCTGGCGTTCACCTCGCAGCTCTTCCGCCGGCAGGACGATACATCGCTGGTCGTCAACGCACAGCCGCCCTCCGGCGCCCTCCCGGCCCTGAACGAGAATTTCGGTGGCCCCTTCGCGGTCGAGATGGGTCCTTTCCTGTCGCCGCTCGGTATTCCGTGCCAGTCGCCGCCCTGGGGTTACGTCGCGGCAGCCGACCTGCGGACCGGCGAGGTGATCTGGCAGCACAAGAACGGCACGGTCCGCGATGCCTCGCCCATTCCGCTTCCCTTCCGCCTCGGCGTGCCGAGCCTCGGCGGCCCGATGGTGACGGCGGGCGGAGTCGCCTTCCTGTCCGGTACGATCGACGACTATATCCGCGCCTACGACCTGACGAGCGGCGCGGAGATCTGGAAGGACCGGCTTCCGGCCGGCGGTCAGGCAACGCCGATGACCTATACCGGCGCCGACGGACGGCAGTATCTTCTGGTCGTCGCCGGGGGCCACGGGTCGCTGGGCACCAGGCGGGGGGACGACGTGATCGCCTACGCCCTGCCCCGGTGAGGGGCAGGCACCGGATCAGAACGAGTGGCCGATCCGGAAGGTGATCGTTTCGTCGCGCCCGTCATTGTTGAGGACGTTGCGGTATTCCAGCCCCGCCGACCAGTCGTCGCCGAATTCGGCCTTGATGCCCGGCGCGACGGTCAACTGCTCGCGGCCGATCCCTGCCGATGAGAAATCGGGCAGTGTCAGCCCGCCGCCGGCTATCGGAGAGACCCGGATGGCGCCCGAGACCTCGTGCGTCAGCTCGGCGCGTGCTCCCGGCTTGAGGACGAGGTTGGAGAGCTCGATCGTGTATTCGCCGCGCACCGCCAGGATGGCCAGGACGCTGTCGACCGTCTGCTCGCCCAGCGTCAGGGCGGTTTCGCCGATCGTCTGGTCCATCGGGTCGAACCGGGTATGCGAGACTTCGAACCGGCCATAGGGCGACAGCAGGAAACCGTCGTCGCGCAATTCGTAACCGGCCGATACCGATCCGAAGCCCTGCGCGGCAGCGCGCGAGCCGTAATGGAGCTCCTTCGGCTGCACGGCGTAACGGGCATTGGCGAAGTCCAGCCATGAGCCGCCGGCCGCCACGTCGATGAAGGTGACGGGCGTGGGGTTGTAACTGCCGTAAAGGGCCGCGCCCAGCCCCTGCCCGCGTGCGCGCGTGCCGAACGAACCCGCTTCGCCGATCGCCCGGTCGAAGCTCAGGCCCATTCCCAGGCTTGCCTGTTTCGACAGTTCCGCGTCGAAACCCGAGGCGATCCCGACGCTCGTCCTGTCCAGATCGATCATGCCGTTGGTGCGTCGTCCGAAATCGACGGAGCCGGCGGACCAGAGCGCGTGGCCCTCGTCGGTGAAGCGGCGCCGGGCCTGCATTTCCGCGGGCCGGTCCGCACGCCAGGGTACGTCTTCCGCACGGTGGGCGGCCGGCATCTCCGAATCCAGTTCGCGCCACTCCCGCTCGAGCGCGCTTTCGTCCGCCCACCCGTCCGACGTGCCGATCTTGATGGAATATCCGCTGGTCTGACGGTCGGTGGAATCGCGCAGGATCTCCATCCGCTCATGCAGCCGCCGCGACTGCACGCGCGCGAAACGGCGGCCGATGTCCACCTGTGCGCCGACAAGCCCGGAAATTTCCTGCTGGTCGCTCGTCCCCTGGGCAAGCGCCGGCATGGCAGGCAGTGCAATGGCAAATGCCAAGGCAAGAAGTGCAGTCTTTAGCGGGCGCGTACGCGAGACGGCCCGCAAACGGATCGTTTGCGTCGGCAAGGCTCACATCACTCATCAGTGGTTGATGACGCGACCCTGCCGACGCTTTTGCTGCAATGCAAATCACAATGGCCGGAATCGTCCGTCCGGTTCTGTTGCGTTGCAAAAACTCAACAGATCCGGCCACAGTCCGGCCAATTTACTTAAGAAATACCCAATTTATCCGAGGGATACGAGATTGCGCCTGTCGAACTGGTAGAGCCAGGTCTCCGTCAGCGGCTTGCCGTCCAGCTCCATATACATGCGCAGCTCCGCGATCTTGTCGCGCTCGATCTCGAGGTCGAACGTCGCACGCCAGACATTGCCGTTGGGCACGGGCTCGGCGAACGGACGGATGACGGTGCCGCTGGAGGTGGTGACGTTGACCTCCGGGAAAACGCCGTAGGGGATCTGCGTCATGACGGACGGACGGTCGAATTCGACCGAGAACTTGAAGACGTTGTCCGGACGGGGCTTGCCGGGCTCACCCCCGCGGCCGATACGCGTGGCGACCGTCTGGGCGATGTTCTCGGCCGGATGCGGCTCGTTGTCCTTCCAGAACAGGCGGTAATGCAGCTTGTACTCCGACCCCTTCGTCGCCGGCGCATCCGGAACCCAAAATGCGCCGACATTGTCGTGGATCTCGTCGTCGGTCGGAATCTCCAGGAGTTCGACACGCCCGGCGCCCAGCGGCTCGACCGGCTCTACCCACAGGCTCGGACGCCGGTCGTACATGACGCCGTCCTGATAGTGGTCGAAGTTGCGGTCCCGCTGCAAAAGGCCGAAGCCGCGCGGATCGGTGTCGCTGAAGGACGAGACCGTGGTAAACGGCGGATTGTTGAGGGGGCGCCAGATCCGTTCGCCATCGCTCATCCACAAGGCGAGGCCGTCGGAATCGTGCACCTCCGGACGCCAGTCGTTGAGACGCTCGCGCCCGTATTCGCCATACCAGAACATCGAGGTCAGCGGCATCAGCCCGAGGCGCTGGATGTCCTCGCGCAGGAAAAGGGCCGCCTCCACATCCATCTCGACGCCCTGTCGCCGATCGAGGCCGCGCGTCAGGTAGAAACGGAAAGCGCCGGTGATGCTGGGCCCGTTGAGGAAGGCGCAGACAACGACCGGCTGTGCGGGATCCTGCGCCTCGTCGATATAGAACTCGGTGAAGTCGGGGAACTCCTCGGCAACGCCGGGCACGGCCGCATTTATGACGACGCCTCGCGCCGACAGGCCATACTGGCCGGAAGCGCCGATGGCCCGGAAATAGGAGGCCCCGAGAAAAGCCACCCAATCCTGCGTGCGCCAGTCTTCGGAGCCGTTCCACTCCTGCAGGCGGAAGCCGGCGAAGCCGGAATCGGCCGGCAGATCGTGCGCCGGAGAATCGGCCGGCATCTCGAACAGATCGGGCGAGTATTTGAACTCGCGGGCCTGGCCGTTGACGACGACATGCATCGCCACCGCCTTGCCGAAGAATTGGCCGAGGTGGAAGAACGTCGCCGGGTAGGCGCCGTCACTTCCGGCGAAGGGCGAGTCGGACGTCTTGAATTTCAGCTTGCCGTGCTGCTCGTAGTCGATTTTCTGGACGACTTCCGGATCGGGCCGGTACGGCGGGACATAGGGTTTCGTCGCGGAGTCGCGCGCCCGTTCCACGAGCTTCTCGTATGAAAACGCGAATGGCTCCCCCATGACGGCCGCAGCCGAGGCATGGCGGAGCGCACCGGGCGCCGCCGCCAGGGCAGCGAGTGCGGCGGAAGAATACAGGAAGTTCCGTCGGTTCAGCTTTGCCATCGGTTCCATCGATTCCTTCGAGTGTGAATCCACTTCTCATGCGACGTTACGCCGCCATCCGGCAAGTCAGGAAGCGGCCAATCAGGGCACGATGATGGCCGACGTCTCTCGAATTTCAAGTTCAGGGCCCTAATTCCGGCACCTGACCGCGCTTGGATGCGCAACCCTGCATTGAAATTGGCTTGGAAGAGACATGAACAGGCTTGGGTTCATCGATGGGTTGCGAGGCTATTTCCTCGTCTTCATGATGATCAACCATCTGAACTTCACCGGCGGGTACTGGCTGGTCAAACTCAACCACAACCAGCTCGCATTCGTCGAGGACGCACAGGGGTTCATCTTCCTGTCGGGGCTGCTCGTCGGCCTCGTCTACGCCCGCAAGATGCTGAAGGGCGGGTTCATGGCCGGGGCGCAGGCCGTCTGGAAGCGGGCCCGGCAGTTGTATGTCTATGTCCTCGTCGCCCTGGCGATCCTGCTCGTGGCCGCCGCGACACTGCCCCAGGCGGCGGAGTTGTGGTCGCCATGGATGGGCGATCTTTCGATCACCGATCCCGTGCGGGTGCTGTCGGCCATGGCGATGATCTACCAGCCGACCTATATGGACATCCTTCCCCAGTACATCGTGTACATGCTGGTTTCGCCATTCGCTCTGTGGTTGTGTCTTCACAAGCGCTGGGGCGTCGTTGCGCTCGTATCCTTCATCGCCTGGCTGATCGCGCAGCTCGGTTTGCATACCGTCCTGACCGGGCCAATCGACCGGGCGCTGGCCGGCGACGGTCCGATCGGCATCCGCGCACATTTCAACGTCCTGGCATGGCAGGTCGTGTTCTTTTCCGGTGTCATCATGGGGGCCATGACGGCCCAGAAGAAAATTCCCTGGGACCGCATCTTCAGGCCCGATCGAAGCATCCTGCCCGTGGCGGCCCTGGTGATCTGCCTGTTCTTCCTGCCGCTGCGCGTCGCCACGGGCTACGGGCTGATGTCGGACGAACTGCTGCAAAGCTTCATGCCATTCGAAGTCCGGGCGACTTTCGGCCTCGTCTATCTGTTGAACTTCGTTGCCGCCGGCGTCGGCGTCGCCTGGCTGGCGATCGCGGGGCCGAAGCATCGCAACGCTGCGGTGCGGTGGATCGCCAATGCCCTGCATTACGTCATGACGCTGTCGTTCCTGCGCCTGATCGGTCGACATTCGCTGCAGGTCTATGCCTGGCACATCATCATCGTCTATGGCCTGATCTATGTGGATCTGCGCACGCCGGAGTTCAGCGAGGTCACCAAAACGCTCATCGCCATCTTCGGCATCTCGCTGCTGGCCATACCGGCCCTGTGGCGAGAGCGTGGCTCGTCCGACGACGGGCCGACGCCGACCGCCCCCGTGGCGCGCTGAGGCAATGAAAAAGGGCGCCCCGCAGGACGCCCTTTGTATTGTTTGCCCGATGACGCGGCTCAGGCCGCCGTCGACTTCAGGTGGGCCCGCAGCATCCAGGCGAACTTGTCGTGAACCTCGATGCGGCCGGTGGCCATATCGTTCGTGGCCCAGTCGCCATGCTGCTCGGCAACCTGCGCCAGGGCCGAGAGGGTCGAAGACAAGGTCTCCTGGTCGGCAAGCAGCAGCTCCACCATGGTCTTGGCGTCGGTATGGCCGTCATGCTCGGTGATCGCGCTACGGTCGAGATAGACCGAGTAGCGCCCCTCCGCATGGGCGTCGAAGGCCTTGATGCGCTCGGCAAGAAGATCCTGCGCCTCGAAATGGTCTTCGTAGATTTCCTGGAACAGCGCATGGAGCGGCCCGAAGGACCAACCCGTGACGTTCCAGTGGAAGTTCTGCGCCTTCAGCGTTTCGATTGCCGTCTCGGCCAAGGCCTGCGTGAGGCCGTTGACGATTTCTTCCTTGGCATTCGGTTCGATCTTTGCGGCGATCAGGCCCATTGTCGTAAACTCCGATCCGGCCGGGCATCGGCGGTCGCGCATGCCCCGGCGCTCCTGTAATTCTGGAACGGTTACAAGGTAGCCTCGTCAGCTCCCTCTTTCAACCCCTGTTTAGAACTTTTCTAAACTAGATCCCGCTCACCTTCGTCGCAGGCCAGTTCGCCGAAATCGCCGCGCTGGATCGAGCCGAGGCTGTGCCAGTAGTCGGAAGGCCGGATACGCGAGCGAAAACCCGCCAGCGCCACGGCGGCGCTGATCGGAACGAGTACGGAAAGTATGGCGGTCGGAGACAATGCGATCATCGGTGCCCTCTTCGCGATGCCTGTCCATGCAGTAAAGTGGATAAACACTTTCATGTTTTTGGCAAGAGGGTTTCGGATCGCCTGCGGGCCCGGGTCAGACCGTGCCGATGACCGCTGCGCAATCTCCCGATTTCACGAGGCCCGGAAAATGCCGGGCTGCGAGGATGCCGGAAAGGCCCGCCCGCAGTTCCACCGCGTCCGCCCCCGTGCGGTCGACGCAATGGATGCGGGCGACGACGTCGCCCCGCTCGACCGGCATTCCGAGATCGACGAGCGGCTCCATGAGCCCGTCGTGCTCGGCGAAGGTGAAGCAGTCTCCCGACGGCATGTCGAGCCAGCGTGTCGGCGCCGGCTCCGGTGCGCCGGACAGGATGCCGGCATGCCGCAGCACGTTGGCGACGCCGCGCCGGGCGATCCCCACCGTGTTCGCCGTCGACGTGCCGCCGCCGCCGAGCTCGGTCGTCACGAAGATCTTGCCCTGCTCTTCCGCCGCGGTGTCGTACATGCCCACGGCGTCGATCTCGAGCATCTTCATCGAGTAGGGCGCGCCGAAGGCGGCCACCGCGGCGAAGCTTGCCGCTTCCTGCGCCTTGTCGGGCAGAATGTGGGCGGCTGCGAAGGGCACGAAATCCAGGGTTTTCCCGCCGGAATGGAAGTCCAGCACGATATCGGCCATCGGCAGAAGATGACGCTGGAAGAAATCGGCGATCTTCTGTGTCACGGTGCCGTCCGGCTTGCCGGGGAAGGTGCGGTTGAGATTGCCCTTGTCGACCGGCGAGGTCCGCGTGCCGACGCGAAAGGCCGGATAGTTCATCGCCGGCACGATGATGACCCGGCCGGACACGTCTTCGGGTGTCAGGCGGCGGGCAAGGTCGAACAGGGCGATGGGCCCCTCGTACTCGTCGCCGTGGTTTCCGCCGGTCAGGAGTGCGGTCGGCCCCTCGCCATTGGCCACGACAGTGACCGGGATCATGACCGATCCCCAGGCAGAATCGTCGCGGCTGTAGGGCAGGCGCAGGAAACCGTGCCGCACCCCGGGCGCGGCAAGGTCGATGGTGGGCACGATGGGCGATGGAGGCAGATCGGGCGTCATCAGCATCGCCTCACTCCTTGACGAAAAGCTGCCGGGGCACGTCCGCCAGGATTTCCACGCCGGTATCCGTGATCGCGATGGATTCGGTGATCTCCAGCCCCATGTCCTCCAGCCACAGGCCGGTCATGAAGTGGAAGGTCATGCCTGGCTGCAACACCGTCTTGTCGCCCGGGCGCAGGCTCATCGTACGCTCGCCCCAATCCGGCGGATAGGACAGGCCGATCGGATAGCCGGTGCGGTTGTCCTTGACGATCCCGTATTTGCGCAGCACCGCGAAAAAGGCGTTGGCGATATCCTCGCAGGTATTGCCCGGCCTGGCGGCGGCAAGCCCCGCCTCCATCCCTTCCAGCGTGGCCTTTTCCGCGTCCAGGAAGGCCTGCGTCGGCTTGCCGAGGAAGACGGTGCGCGACAGGGGGCAGTGATAGCGCTTGTAGCAGCCGGCGACCTCGAAGAAGGTGCCCTCCCCGATCCGCATGGGCTTGTCGTCCCATGTCAGATGCGGCGCCGAGGCATCCGCCCCCGACGGCAGCAGCGGCACGATGGCCGGATAATCTCCGCCGAAGCCGTCGACGCCGCGGGTTCCCGCATCGTAGATCTCGGCCACGAGGTCGCATTTGCGCATTCCCGGCTCGATCGTATCGACGATCCGCTTGTGCATGGCGCCGACGATCCTGGCCGCGACGCGCATGTATTCCAGCTCCTGCGGACTCTTGACCGCGCGCTGCCAGTTGACGAGCGCCGTCGCATCCACGAAGCGTGCGCCCGGCAGATGCGTGCGCAGCGAGGCGTAGGCCGCTGCGGAAAACCAGTAATTGTCCATCTCGACGCCGATGGTCAGGCCGTCCCAACCGCGTTCGCGGATGACCTCCGACAGGCGATCCATGGGATGGCGCTCGGTGGACTGCACGTAATGGTCGGCGTAGCCGACGATATTGTCCTGGGAAAGGTATGCCGTGCGCCGGGCGCCGTTCGCGTCCTGCCCACGCCCATACCAGACGGGCTCGCCCTCGGGTGGCACGATGACGCCCTGATGCACGTAGAAGGACCAGCCGTCATAGCCGGTCAGCCAGGCCATGTTGGACGGGTCCGACACGTAGAGAAGGTCGATGCCCCGGGCCGCCATGGCGCTACGCGTCTTTTCGAGGCGGCTGGCATATTCGGCGCGGGTAAAGTTGAGCTGCGGCTCTGTCATGGTGCACCCTGGAAATGAGGATCAGCTTGTAAAGCGCGTACCCGCCCCGGCCGACATGGCGCGGGCATGGGCCAGCGTGGCGATGGCGGTATCCTGAACACCGGTACCGGTGAGGTCCGCGAAGGTGATGGATTCGGCATTGGGGCGCCCGGTCGCCTGCCCGGCGATGACGGAGCCGAGCTCGGGAAACCGCCGGTCGCCGGCGACGAGCCCGGCCGCGATGGCGTGATGCAACTCGCCCAGGATGCGGGTCTGGGCCAGGCTGTCGGGGACATAGCGGGCGGCGGCGACCAGAGCGGGGTCGATTTCGTTCTTGTGTTCGGCATCCGAGCCCATGGCCGTGACATGTGTGCCGGGGCGCACCCAGCGGCGCTGCAGGATCGGCGCCCGCGACGGCGTCGTCGTGACGATGATGTCGGCGCGCCGCGCTGCCTCCTGCGGATCGCGCACCGCTTCGACCGGCAGGCCGGTCGCCTGCGTCATCTCCGCGGCGGCGGCCTCGGCCCGCGCGCCGTCGCGCGCCCAGATCGAGGCGCCCTGCAACGGGCGCACCATGGCCAGCGCCTGCAACTGCAGACGCGCCTGCATGCCCGCGCCGAAGATGGCCGCGTGGCGGGCATCCTCCCGGGCAAGGTGGCGCGCCGCGACTGCGCCGGCGGCGGCCGTGCGAATGTCCGTCAGATAGCCGTTGTCGAGAAGCAGCGCCTGCACCAGGCCGGTGCGAGCCGATAGCAGCACCATCATGCCGTTGACGCTGGGCAGGCCGAGTTTCGGATTGTCGAAGAAGCCCGGGCTTATCTTGATTGCGAAGCCCTCGATACCGGGCACATAGGCGGTCTTCACGTCCACTTCGCCATTATGCTCCGCCACGTCGAGGCGCAGGATGGGCGGCATCACGACAGCCTCTTGCGCGAGGGCGCGGAAGGCGCGCTCCACCGCATCGATGGCCTCGACATCCAATGGTACCAGCGCGCGCAGGTCCGTCTCCGTCAGGATCAGCATGTCGGGCATCAGGCGGCGTCCTCCAGCCCGTTGGCGCCGGCCGCGATGCGGCAATGCAGATCCATGTCGATATTGCGCCCGGACACGAGAGCCAGCACCGGCCCGGAAGGCCGGATCCGCCCGGCGACGAGGGCCGCTATGCCGACCGCGCCCGCACCCTCCACGACCTCGCGCTCTTCGAAATAGGCATGGCGGATTCCGGCCGCGATCTCCGCCTCGGTGACAAGGATCACGTCGTCCACCAGGTCCCGCACCATGGGGAAGGTGTAGCGGTTCGCATGGCCCACCCCGCCCCCGAGCGAGTCGGCGAGCGTCGGCAGTTCCTCGATGTCGACGGGCTTGCCGGCGTCGAGGCTGGCCGCCATTGCGGCTCCGCGCTCCATCGAGATGCCCAGGATGCGCACATCGGGCCGCAGCGCCTTGACCGCGCAGGCGATACCGGCGATCAGCCCGCCGCCGGAAAGCGGAACCAGCACCGTCTTCACCTCCGGCACCTGCTCCAGGATCTCCAGCCCGATCGTGCCCTGGCCGGCGATCACGTCGGGGTGGTCGAAGGGCGGCAGGCAAACCACTCCCTCTTCCGCCACCATCCGGTCCACCTCGCGCTGGGCATCGTCCTGGCTGCGACCCACGATGCGCGCTTCGGCGCCCAGCGCGGAGATCGCCTTCACCTTGTTCATCGGGACGAGGCTTGACATCGCGATCACGGCCCGCGCGCCGGTTCGTCGCGCCGCATAGGCAAGCGCCCGCCCATGATTGCCGGTCGACGCCGCTGCCACGCCGCGCGCCCGCTCCGCCGCCGACAGGCGCTCCACGGCGTTGGCCGCGCCGCGCAGCTTGAAGGCGCCGGTGATCTGCCGCTGCTCGTGTTTCAGGAACACCGGTGCGCCGAGGCGCTCCGACAGGCTTTCCGACTGGTCCACCGGCGTTTCGCGCACGATGCCCGCGATGCGCCGACGTGCCTCTTCTATGTCCGAAAGGGCGATCATGCGGCCTCCGGCATTGCGAGCCGCATCAGCCGGCCGACGGCCCGCGCGCCGGCCGTCAGGCCGCAATGGTGGAGCGCGAGCCACGCGCTGGCCTGGTTGCTGGTTACCACCGGCCGGCCGATCCGCGCCTCGATGGCGTCGATGACGCCCGCCGAGCGGACCGCCGTGCAGGAGATGAAGAGCGCCTGCGCGTCGTCCGCCGTTGCGCGGACCGCTGCCTCGACGATGCTTTGCCGGCTTATCCGAGCCATCTGCCGGTCATCCGTCAGGCCAAGGCAACTGAGGCCCGCGAGTTCCAGCCCCTTGTCCTCGAAGTAACGGGCCATCGGCGCGCTCGTCTCGACCGTATAGGGTGTCAACACGCTGACGCGGGTCGCGCCCAGCGCCGAGAGACCCTGGACCGCCGCCAGCGGCGGCGTCACGACAGGCACGCCGGGCTTGCCGAGCCCGATGGCTTCGGCCACCGCGGCGTCGCCGATGACGACCGAGGCCGACGTGCAGGAGAACACGATCGCGTCGAGGGCCTCGTCCGGCAGCAGCAGGGCGGCGGCCTCCGACAGGCGCGGCGCGGCCGCGGCGAGGTTTTCGGGCGTCGTCGGGTTGGCATAGGCGATGCGGGCGGCGTGCAGCGCCACACCCGGCCCCGCCACCAGACGCACGAAGTCGGGCTCGCTCGTCAGGTCCGTCGCCAGCAATATCAACCCGATCCGCCGCTCGACCGGTTGCGGATCGAACTGCAGGGGAGCCTGCATCAGGCGAACCTCGGCGCGCATGTCAGGCGACCTTTCCATAGCGGCGTTCGAGATAGCGCACGCCGAAGACGGCGATGAGCGATATGACGAGGAAGAAGGCGCCGACGAGCGTGATCGGCTCAATATAGCGGTAGTTGTAGTTGGCGATGGAGCGCGCCTGGTTCATCAGCTCCAGCACGGTGATGGCCGACAGCAGCGGCGTTTCCTTGAACATGGCGATGAGATAGTTGGCCAGCGCGGGAACCATCGGGGCCACGGCCTGCGGCAGGACGACATGCCGCCAGGTCTGCCCGCCGGTCATGTTGCAGGCCTTGGCGGCCTCCCATTGGCCGCGCGGCACGTTCTCGATGCCCGCGCGGTAGACCTCCGCCGTGTAGGTTGCGTAATGCAGCCCGAGCCCGATGACGCCGGCAACCAGCGGCGCCAGGGTGATGCCGATGTCCGGCAGGATGTAGAAGAGAAAATAGAGCTGCACGAGCAGCGGCGTGCCGCGGATGAATTCCACCACCAGCGAAACCGGACGCGCCACCCAGCGGTTCGGAGAGCGCCGTGCCACGGCGAAGACGAGGCCGAGGACGGCCGCCAGGACGAAGCCGAGCAGCGTCGCGACGACGGTGATCTTCGCGCCTTCGACGAGGGTCGGCATGATCTGCCAGACGAAATCCCAATCCCATTCCATCGCGTCAGGCCCTCACGCCGTCGAGGCCGCGCGCCAGCCGCCGTTCAAGGAACCGGACTCCGGCGGTGATGACGGACGCCATGGCGAAATACAGGACGAGGATGGTGATGAAGGGCACCGCCGTATTGCCGGTCTGCGCCCGCACCACCTGCGCCTGGAAGGTCATGTCGGCCAGCGAGATCAGCGACACGATGGCCGTGGCCTTGAGAAGCTCGATGGCGTTGTTGTTGAACGTGGGCAGCATGATGACCAGCGCCTGCGGCAGGATGATGTGGCGCATGGCCTGCCAGCGCGTCAGGTTGAGCGCCACGCAAGCCTCGCGCTGCTCCCGGCCTATGGCGCGGATGGCGCCTCGCACCACCTCCGCGCCGTAGGCGCCGACATTCAGGCCCAGCGCCAGCACGCCCGCCTGCATCTCGCTCAGGGTCAGACCCATCAAGGGCAGGACGTAATAGGCCCAGAACAGCTGGACGAAGATCGACGTGCCGCGAAAGAACTCGACATATGTGGTTGCCAGCGCCCGCACCCACCAGAAGCGCGAGACGCGCCCCAGGCCGGCCACGAAAGCGACGAGCAGCGCAAAGAGACAGCCATAGACCGTCAGCTTCACGGTAACGACCGCGCCTTCCAGTATCAGCTGGAGATAGCCGAGCCACATATCCATCGCGGTTCTTCTTCAGCCGGGGCTTACTGCTGGGCGCAGAGCTTTTCGCGCGTCGTCGACATCGCCGCCTGCGCCGAGAAGCCGTATGGCTCGATGATCTGGGCGAACTCGCCCGAAGCCTTGATGGCCGCCAGTTCGCGGTCGAAGGCGTCGCGCAGCTCGGTCTGGTCCTTGCGGAAGGCCGCACCGTCGCAATAGACCGGCGCACCCTCGACGGGGGCCACGACCTCCAGTGTGTCGTCGTTGGCCTGGCCGGCCAGCGCGTTGATGGACAGGACCGGCAGCGAATAGACATCGATGCGCCCCTGCTGCAGCATGGTCAGGCCGCTCTGCGCGTCGGGCACCACGATGACGCGGTCGCGCGGCACGCCGGCTTCCAGGGCCAGGCGCTCCTCCGTGCCGCCGCCCGGCGCGCCGATGCGGACCTCGGCATTGTCGGCAATATCCTTGTAGGACTTCAGGCCATGCGGATTGCCGGCCTTGAGCAGGAAGGCCTCGGCGTCGCACAGGACAGGCTCGGAATAGGCCACGGCGGCGCAGCGTTCGGGCTTCATGAACAGCCCCGCGGTTACGGCGTCGAAGCGCCGTGCCTGAAGACCGGGGATCATTGCCCCATACTCCGAGATCGAGGCGACCACGTCATCGACGCCGAGACGCTTGAAGACGGCCCGGGCGACATCCGGTGCGGCCCCCGATACGCTCCCGTCCGAGTTGACGGCGGTGAAAGGCGGCTCGTTGGCGATGGCGATGCGGGCGAAGCCCTGCTCCTTCAAGGCATCGAGCGCCTCCTGTGCCTGGGCCGGAAGGCCCGACAGGGCAAGCGCGCCCAGCGATGCACCCAGGATGGCGCGGCGGATCTTGGCATTCGGCATGGGTGTGGCTCCGTTGGCAGAAGCATGCCCGGTCGAAGCGGAACCGCCTCGATTGCGGACGATGCGATGAATTCCGGACCGCGCGCTCAGACGCGCTGGCCGGCGGCGACGACCTTGCGAAGGAAAGCCTGGGTGCGCTCTTCCTTCGGGTTGGTGAAGATCGCGTCCGGCGGACCGGACTCGACGATGCGTCCCTTGTCGAAAAAAAGGACACGGTCCGCGAAATCGTGGGCGAAACTCATCTCGTGGGTCACGAGCAGCATGGTCATGTCCGTCTCCCGGCCCAGGAGGCGCATGACGTTCAGCACCTCCTCGACCAGTTCCGGATCGAGCGCGGAGGTGACCTCGTCGAACAGCATGATGCGCGGGTTCAGCGCCAGCGCGCGGGCGATGGCGACGCGTTGCTTCTGCCCGCCGGAAAGCTGCGACGGCATGGACTTCGCCTTGTCGGCCATGCCGACCATGTCCAGCAGTTCCAGCGCCCGCTTCTTCGCATCGGCCGGCTTGACGCCCTGCGTCAGGACGGGCGCCAGCGTGACGTTCTCGCAGACGCATTTGTGCGGAAACAGGTTGAAATGCTGGAAGACCATGCCGATCTTCGCCCGCATCCGATGCAGGTGCTTCTCGTCGGCGGGCTTCAACGCCCCCTCGCCGCCCATGTGGAACAGGTGGTCTCCGTCCACCTTGATATGGCCGTCGGTCAGGTCCTCCAGCGTCATCAGGATGCGCAGGATAGTCGTCTTGCCGGAGCCGGACGGACCGATCAGCGCGATCTTTTCGCCGGGCATGACGTCGAAGTTCAACCGGTCGAGCACGGTCAGCTCACCGAAGCGCTTGGTCACGTTTTCGAACTGGATGATCGGTGACGCCACGTAGCATCCTCTGATTGAGGCCATCGAGTGACGCAACGATGCGACCCGCACCAAATCATGTCAATTGACAAAATCAAATCATGACAATTAATCGGGCTGTGCCATTTTTCGATGCAGCGGAGCCCAGTCTCGGCTCAGATCGCCAGCAGTAGCGGCTCCGGGTCGGACCGATGCAGGTTGGCGATGACCTTCAGGCCGGTGCGCAGCTCCGCTTCGGTCGTCGAGCCGACGGAGACGCGCACGGCCGGCTGCCGGATCGCCCCCATCTGGAAGGAGCGCCCCGGCGCGACGGCGACGCCGCGCAGGCGCGCCTGCGCCACGAACAGCTCTTCCGTTTCGGGCGTATCCAGCGGCAGCCACAGATGCAGCCCTTCGCGGTGCGCCCTGTAGGGGATCCCGGCCAGCATTTCGGCAACCACCTCCTGCCGCCGGCGCAAGGCCTGTCGCTGCCATCGCACCAGCTCTGCGGCCGTGCCGTCGGCCACCCAGCGCGTCGCGAGCTCGGCGATCAGGGGCGTCGCGATCCAGTTGGTGACCAGGTGCCGGTTCATCACGGCCGACAGCATCCTGTCCGGCACCGCGAGATATCCCGTGCGAAGGCCGGGAAGCACCGTTTTGGTGAAGGAGGTGACATACAGCGTGCGCTCGGGCGCGAAGGCGGCGACAGGTGGCGGCCGGTCCTCGATCAGCGGTCCCAGAACGTCGTTCTCGATGATGGCGATGTCGTGCCGGCGGGCAACGGCCGCGATGGCGGCGCGCCGCCCCTCGCCCATCAGCGCCGCTGTCGGCCCGATGACCGACGGCTGCAGGAATACCGCCCGGATGCCGTCGTGCCGGCAGGCGGCGTCGAGCGCGTCGGGCAGTATGCCCTCCTCGTCGATGTCCAGCGCCGTCAGCTTGAGGCCCAGATAGGTGGCCAGCGGAACCAGCGTGTGGTGGCCGATCGCCTCCGTCCCGACAGCGCCGCCGGCGCCCGCCACGCTCATCAGGGCGATGGTCATTCCCGCCGTCGCGCCGTTTGTCAGGCAGATGTTGGCCGGTGGCACGGACAGGCCGCAACCGCGCAGCCAGTCCACCGCCACGGCCTTGTGGCGCGGAAAGACGACATTGGGGCGGAACGACAGGACGGTCGACGGCGGCAGGCTGCCGGCAAGCTCCACCAGGGCGGCCTGCATGCGCTCCACATGCATCGTCTCGCAGACCGGCTTGAGGATGGACAGGTCCACGATTTCGCCGAACCGCTCCGGAATATAGGGCAACGTGCCTTCCGGCTTGTCGCCCCGCACGAAGGTGCCGCGCCCCGTTTCCCCGGATACGAGCCCCCGCCGTATGAGTTCCTCATAGGCCCGGCTGACCGTCTGCACCGACAGTTTGAGCCCGTCGGCCATGACCCTGTGGGGCGGCAGCCGCACGCCGGCCGCCAGCCGTCCATCGCCGATGGCCCGGCCGATCTGGTCTGCGAGGGACTGATAGTAGGGCCGCCGCAGGGCGGGGCGGTCGATGTACCACATTGTCATGAATCAAGCTTTGCCGAAATCATGACAATTCACAATTGGAAAATGCGCCGTTAGAGCTTAAACACCCATGTCTCGACCATCAGAGGGGGCACGGAGGGCATGAAGCTCGACGCGGCGGACCTGCGTATCCTCAGGGAAATCCAGAGCGACGGCCGGATCACCAAGCTGGCGCTGGCCGAGCGTGTCGGCCTGTCGCCCACGCCATGCTGGAACAGGCTGAAGAAGCTGGAGGATTCCGGCATCGTGATGGGCTACCGTGCGCGGATCCGCATCTGCGCCATCGCGCCCATCGCCGAGGTGCTGGTGGAAGTAACGCTCGGCAACCACCGGCAGGCCGATTTCGACCGCTTCGAGCGGGCGATCCGCGAAGCGCCGGAGGTCGTGTCCTGCTGGTCGGTCGGCGGCGGCGTCGACTATATACTTAAGGTCGTCAGCCCTGGCATAGACCACTACCAGAGGCTTGTGGACGGCTGGCTCGCCCGGGAGATCGGGATCGCTCGGTACTTCACCTACATCGTCACCCGCACGGTCAAGGAGGAGGTCGACGCACCCGTGGAATTGCTGGCCTTGAAGCGCTCTAAGGAGTAGTCGTTGCCACACGCGCAATGGAGATGGACATGAACCGACTCATCCGACCGGAAGACAAGGACGCGTGGCTGACCCTGTGGGAGGGCTACCAGCGCTTCTACAAGGTCGAGATTCCGCGGGACGTGTCCGAGAAGACGTTCGAGCGGCTTCTGGACCCAGCCGAGCCGATGTTCGGCGTGCTCGCCTTCGAGGACGACAAGCCGCTCGGCCTCGTCCACTACATCTTCCACCGTTCCACCTGGACGGTCGGCGACTATTGCTACCTGCAGGATCTTTTCGTGGCCGAGGGAATGCGCGGGCGCAGCCTCGGGCGCAAGCTGATCGACTTCGTCTATTCCGAAGCGGCCAAGGCCGGCGCGTCGCGCGTGTACTGGCTGACCCACGAAACCAATCGCGCCGCCATGAAGCTTTACGACCAGGTCGCGGACCGGACGGGCTTCCTGCAATACTCCAAGAGCTTCTGATCCCGGCCGGGCCGGAAGAGACTTTCTCCGGCCGGGCGACATTCTTGAGAGACTGTCTCCTGCGGGGACCGGCAGAAAAGACCAAAAGCGCGACCGCTCCAGCCTAGGCTCGAATCTCCACGACAAGGGGATTCGACGAGATGAGCGCCTGTTTCGCCCGACACGAACGCCATGCCGCGCTGGACCGCCTGTCCGACAGGCGCCTCCTGCGTGAGAACGGCTATTGCGACGGCCGCTGGGTGCGGGAGCCGTCCGGCGCCGCCTTTCCGGTCACCGACCCGGCTACCGGGACCGCCCTTGCCTATGTTTCGGCGCTCGGGGCAGAGACGGTGGCGGAGGCCATCGACGCCGCGCATGCCGCACTGAAGCCGTGGCAGGCGCTGACGCCCCAGGCCCGCGCGGCAACCCTGATGCGCTGGCACGACCTGATCCTCGCCGCCCGGGACGATCTGGCGCTCATCATGACGTTGGAGCAGGGCAAGCCCATGGCCGAGTCGCTGGGCGAGATCGACTACGCGGCATCCTTCGTGTCCTTCTATGCGGAGGAAGGCAGGCGCGCCTCGGTAGAAGGTATCGCCAGCCATCTGCCGGGCGCCGCAATGAGCGTGTCGCGCGTGCCGGTCGGCGCCGTCGGCCTGGTCACGCCGTGGAATTTTCCGTCGGCGATGCTGACGCGCAAGGCAGCTGCGGCGCTGGCGGCAGGCTGCACCGTGGTCGCCCATCCGTCGTCCCATACGCCGCTTTCCGCGTTGGCCCTTGCCGAGCTTGCGGAGCGCGCCGGCTTTGCCCCCGGCCTGTTCAACGTCCTGACCGGCGACGCCGAAACGATCGTCGGTACGATGTGCGCCGATACACGCCTGCGCGCCATCAGCTTCACCGGTTCGACGCAGATCGGCCGCATGATCGCCGCGCGCTGTGCGCCCGGCGTCAAGCGTCTGGTGATGGAACTGGGCGGCCATGCCCCCTTCATCGTCTTCGACGACGCGGATATCGAGCGGGCCGTCGACATCGCCATGGGAGCGAAATTCGCGACTTCGGGCCAAGACTGCCTCGCGGCCAACCGCATCTACGTCCAGCGCGCGTTGTACGATGCCTTCGTGCAACGCTTCGCGGAACGGGCCCAGGCGCTCAAGGTGGGCAACGGGCTGGACGCCGACGTGGACATCGGACCCCTGATGCACCCGCGCGCCGTCGCCAAGGCGGCCGAGCACGTCGCCGACGCGCAGGCACGCGGGGCACGTATCGTGGCAGGCGGAACGGCGGGCCGGCCCGGGCCCTTGCATTTTGCCCCGACCGTGCTGGCCGACGTGCCGGACGATGCGCTCATCATGCGCGAGGAAACCTTCGCGCCCGTCGCCGCCATCACCCCCTTCGACACGGAGGCGGAGGTGATCGACCGGGCGAACGACAGCGAGTACGGGCTCGTCGCCTATGTGGTGACACGCGATTCCGCCCGTGCCGCGCGCCTTTCGGCGGCGCTGGAGTACGGCATGGTCGCGGTGAACCGGGTCAAGATCACCGGCGCGCCCGTTCCATTCGGCGGCGTCAAGCAATCCGGTCTCGGCCGCGAGGGATCGCGACACGGCCTCGAGGCCTTCACCGACCTCAAATATGTCTGCCTCGACCTCGCCTGAGGCCAAGGCTCCCCCGAAGTTCCAATCCAGGAGATCCAGCATGCTCGATCGGGCCAGCCGCGACAACGAACTGAACGCCTTCGACCGCGACCATTTCTTCCATCCGTCAACCCATATGGGCATGCATGCGCGCGGCGAAACGCCCAACCGCATCATCGAAGGCGGCCGCGGCTGCACGATCGTGGATCGCGACGGCCGCGAAAGCCTCGATGCCTTTGCCGGCCTCTACTGCGTCAATGTCGGCTATGGCCGGCAGGAGATCGCCGAAGCGATCGCGGAGCAGGCACGCAAGCTCAGCTATTACCACGCCTATGCTGGCAACGGCTCCGAACCTTCCATCCGCCTTGCAAAGATGATCGTGGACCGGGCGCCCGCCAACATGAGCAGGGTCTATTTCGGGCTGTCCGGCTCGGATGCCAACGAAACCAACATCAAGCTGATCTGGTACTACAACAACGTACTCGGTCGGCCGGAGAAGAAGAAGATCATCTCGCGCTGGCGCGGCTATCACGGCTCGGGCGTCATGACCGGCTCCCTCACCGGGCTGCAGCTCTTCCATGATGCGTTCGACCTGCCCCGTGCACCCATCCTGCATACGGAAGCACCCTATTACTTCCGCCGCGAAGACCGCTCCATGACAGAGGAGCAGTTCTCGCAGCACTGCGCCGACAGGCTGGAAGACATGATCCTTGCCGAGGGGCCGGATACGGTGGCGGCCTTCGTCGGCGAGCCGGTCCTGGGAACGGGCGGCATCGTGCCGCCGCCGGCCGGCTACTGGCAGAAGATCCAGGCCGTCCTGAAGAAGTACGATATCCTCCTGGTGGCGGACGAGGTGGTCACCGGGTTCGGACGCCTCGGCTCCATGTTCGGGGCGGACCACTACGGCATCGAGGCCGACCTGATCACCATCGCAAAGGGCCTGACCTCCGCCTATCTGCCCCTGTCGGGCACGATCGTTTCGGACAAGGTATGGAACGTGCTGGTAGAGGGCTCCGATGCCATGGGCGTCATCGGTCATGGCTGGACCTACTCGGCCCATCCCCTGTGCGCGGCGGCGGGCATCGCCAACCTCGAACTGATCGACCGCCTGGACCTCGTCTCGAATGCGGGGCAGACCGGCGCCTACCTGCGCGAGGCGCTTTCACAAGCCGTGGGCGGCCACCGGCTGGTCGGTGAGGTGCGTGGCGAAGGCATGCTGGCGGCGGTGGAGTTCGTCGCCGACAAGGATGACAGGATATTCTTCGATCCGGCGCTGAAGGTCGGGCCGCGCATTGCCGCGGCGCTGCTCGAGCGCGGCGTGATCGGCCGGGGGATGCCGCAGGGAGACATATTGGGCTTTGCGCCGCCCTTCTGCCTGACGAAAGAGGAAGCAGACCGGATTGCAGAGGCCACCCGCAGCGCCGTAGATGCCGTCGCAGCCGATCTCTAAGCGCGCCCGCCGCCTGTCCGCAAGGTCAGGCGGCGCCCAGCTTTGCAACGATTTCATCCGGCATGTAGGGCTTGGTCACGAAGCCCAGCGGTCTTGCATCCGCGGCGACCGACCTCAGCTTCTCATTGATCTGCGCACTGACGAACAGAGACGGGATGTCGAGTTCGGCGCGCAGGCGGCGGGCGGTATCGATGCCGCAGGTGCCGCGCGCCAGGTTGACGTCCATGATTGCCGCATCGACCTTGGTATCGCGCGCCAGAGCCAGCGCGGCGTCCGTATCCGTGGCGATGCCGACCACCTCGAATCCCGCTTCTGACAGGGCATCCTCGAGATCCATGGCAATCAGGAACTCGTCCTCGACGATCATGATTCGATAGGTCATTGCGGCATGCGTTCCCGGCTGTTGGAGCGTTACGTTCCCGACTATCGATCTCTAAACGGCGCGGACGCAAAAAAGTGCCGGCCGCGTGAGACTTTTTTGTCGCACCGCAATTTGACGCGTGAAAATTATATTGATATCAACGTAAATTCCAACGGAGGGAACTGCCGTGAGTCGCATGATATTCGTCAACCTTCCGGTCCTTGATCTGGCCCGGTCAATGACCTTCCATGAGGCGCTCGGTGCCCGCAACGAGCCGCGCTTCACCGACCAGTCCGCTGCCATGATGGTCATCTCGGATACGATTTCGATCATGCTGCTGACACATGACCGGTTTCGGGATTTCACGCCGAAGGCGATCGCGGATGCCCATGCCGTCAGCGAGGTGCTTCTGGCACTGTCCGCCGACAGCCGCGCCCAGGTCGACGAGACGATCGACAAGGCTGTCGAAGCAGGCGGCAGGGCCGACCCATGTCCCACCCAGGATTACGGCTTCATGTATGGCCGATCCTACGAAGACCTCGACGGGCATATCTTCGAAGTCGTGTGGATGGACATGTCGGCGATGGATCGGGAAGACTCCTGAAGCCTTCGCAAACGGGCAAGACAACGACGCAAACCGTCAATCGACGGGGGAAAAGGCCGCTAACCTTTCAGCACCATACGCCTTCAGATCCATTGCCTCTGCGCCGTGGCGCACAGAAGAAGGAAGCGCGAATGATGCGGCTGACACCTGCCATCCTTGCTACCATGTCCATCCTGACCATACCGGCTGCCGCCGCCGATGGCGCGGCATGCGCGACACCGAAATTCTCCGATGTCGGCTGGACGGACATCACCGCCACCACGGCGGTCGCCAACGAACTCCTGACGGCGCTGGGCTACAGTCCGGAAGTGTCGGTGCTGTCGGTGGCGATCACCTTTCGGGCGCTCGACCAGGGCGACACCGACATATTCCTGGGCAACTGGATGCCCCTGCAGGAGCCGATCGCGACGCCGCTCATCGAATCGGGGGCCATCGAGGTCGCCGCCGTCAACCTGACGGGTGCGCGCATCGGCTTTGCCGTCCCGCAGTCCACCTACGATGCCGGGCTGAAGACATATTCCGACATCGCCGGTTTCAAGGACCGGCTGGAAGGACAGATCTACGGCATCGAGGCCGGCAGCAGCGCCAATGAGACCATCCAGAAGATGATTACCGACAATACGTTCGCCCTCAAGGACTTCACCCTGGTGGAATCCAGCGAGCAGGCCATGTTGGCGCAGGTATCCTCGCGGATGCGCCAGGACGGCGACGTCCTGTTCTTCGGCTGGCAGCCGCACCCGATGAACCTCAATCACGACATCGCCTACCTGGAAGGCGGCAACGACGTTTTCGGCCCGAATGACGGCGGCGCCACCGTGCAGACCGTGACCCGCAAGGGCCTCTCCGCCGATTGCCCGAACCTTGGCGTCTTGTTGTCCAACCTCGTCTTCGACGTCGCGATGGAAGACCGCCTGATGAGCGACATCATCGACAAGGGCATGCAGCCGGATGCCGCCGCCGTGGCCTGGATGAAGGAAAACCCCGAGATGCTGGCGCGCTGGCTCGACGGCGTGACCACGCTGGAGGGGCAACCGGGCCTGGCGGCCGTAGAGGCCAGCCTCGGCGGCTGATCAGCCACGCGCCCTCCGCGCGGTGGAGGGCGCATGGCCGTAATGGCGGCGGAAGGCACGTGACAGCGCCGAAATGGACGAGAAGCCGCTACGCTCGGCGATCTCGGCCATCGACAGGTTGGTATCCACCACCAGCCGGCGTGCCTGCGCGATCCGCAGTTTCAGGAAATAGGCGGCGGGCGAAACTTCGACCATGCGCCGGAACAGAAGCTCCAGGTTGCGCGTGGAAAGGCCGACGCGCAGCGCGATGGCCGCTATCGTCAACGGCCGGTCCAGATGGGTTTCCATGATGCGGATCGCCTCGGCGACGCGCGGCTCGTGCCGCCGGATACGCCCGAGGGAAACGACCGGTTGGGTGTCGCCTCCCGCACGCATCTCCTCGTAGATATACAGGCTCGCCACGTCGAGCGCGGCGGAATAGCCGTTGCGTGCGCGGATCAGCGTCAGCATCAGATCCAGGGCCGGCGTGGCCCCACCCGTCGTGTAGATGGGCCCGTCGCCGACGAAGCGGTCGGGCACCACCTCCACATGCGGAAACCGCACCGCGAAATCTTCCAGGTCTTCCCAATGGGTCGTGGCGCGCCGCCCGTCCAGCAGGCCGGCCAGCGCCAGCACCCAGGCGCCGGCTTCGACGCCGAATACCATGTCGGCGCGCCGAACGCCCTTTCGAACCGCCATCAGCGTTTCGGACGTCGCCTGCCGCTCCGCTCCGAAGGCTGCGACGAGAACCAGCAACGAACTGCACGTTTCGGCATCGAAGCGGCCGTCGACGGCCACCGCTACGCCGCAACTGGCCGCAGCCGCTTCCCCGTCCATGGACAACAGCCGCCAGCGATAGGCCTGCCGCCCCAGAACGCGGTTCGCGCCCCGCAGCGGATCAAGCGCGGCGGCGAGCGACATGAGCGAAAAGCCCGGAAACAGCAGAAGGGAAACGTCCAGGGTATCGTCGGTCTCGGTGAAGATCATCGCATCGCATAATGTCAAACGGGTTTCGCAAGCAGTGTGATGCGCCGTTGCCGTCTCGTCCACCCTTCCGGCACGTCAAACGAAACGGAAGGTCCGACAATGCCGCTTTCCATGAACCGCGACGTCTTCATCACCTGCGCGGTGACGGGCTCCGGCGACACGGCGGGGCGCTCGCCGCATGTCCCCGTGACGCCGGCCGAAATCGCCGCTTCGGCCATCGATGCGGCCAAAGCGGGCGCGGCCATCGTGCATTGCCACGTCCGCGATCCGGATACGGGCAGGCCGGCCCGTGACCTGGCGCTCTACCGCGAGGTCACTGAGCGGATCCGTGAAGCGGATGTGGACGTCGTGCTGAACCTGACGGCGGGCATGGGCGGCGACCTCGTCTTCGGCAGTGTCGAACGCCCCCTCCCCGTGAACGACGCGGATACGGACATGGCCGGAGCCTCGGAAAGGCTCGCCCATATCGTCGAATGCCGGCCGGAGATCTGCACGCTGGATTGCGGCACCATGAACTTCAACCTCGGCGATTATGTCATGGTCAACACGCCGGGCACGCTGCGCGAGATGGCGCGGCAGATCACCGCGCTGGGCGTGCGCCCCGAGATCGAGGCCTTCGATACCGGCCACCTATGGTTCGCGCGGCAACTGGTGGAAGAGGGCCTGATCGAAGACCCGGTTCTGGTTCAGTTGTGCATGGGCATTCCGTGGGGTGCGCCCGACGACCTCAACACCTATCTGGCGATGGTGAACAATCTGCCGGCCGGCTGGACTTTTTCAGCCTTCGCCATCGGCCGCAATGCCATGGCCTGGCCGGCCGCCGCCGTGCTTGCCGGCGGCAATGTGCGTGTCGGGCTGGAAGACAATCTTCGCCTCGGCAAGGACCGGTTCGCCACCAACGCCGAACTTGTGGACAGTGCGGTGCGCTTGGTAGAGGCGATGGGCGCCCGCATCGTGGGGCCGCAAGCCGTGCGCGACAAGCTGAAGCTCACCAGGCGCGGGGTTGCGCGATGACCGGCCCGAGGATCGGCCGCGCGGCCTGTGTGGGCGGAGGCGTCATCGGCGGCGGCTGGATCGCCCGCTTCCTGCTGGCCGGCATCGACGTGGATGTCTTCGACCCGCACCCGGACGCACAGCGCATCGTCGGCGAGGTCGTCGCCAATGCCGAACGTGCCTATGCCATGCTGACTCACGCGCCGCTGCCGCCGCGAGGCCGCCTTGCCTTCCATGCCAGCCTTGCCGAGGCGGTGGCGCATGCGGACTGGATCCAGGAAAGCGTTCCCGAACGGCTGGACCTCAAGCGCGGCGTCCTGGCAGAGATCGATGCCGCCGCCCGCCCCGCCGCGATGATCGGATCGTCCACCTCGGGCCTTTTGCCCACCGACCTGCAAGGCGGGATGGCGCATCCGGAGCGCCTCTTCGTCGCCCATCCCTACAACCCCGTCTATCTGCTGCCGCTGGTGGAACTGGTGGGCGGGCGGCAGACCGACAAGGCCGTCATCGGCAAGGCTCAGGCTGCCCTGCCGACCATCGGGATGAAGGGCGTCGTCATCGACCGGGAGATCGAGGCCTTCGTCGGCGACCGGCTTTTGGAAGCCCTGTGGCGTGAGGCGCTGTGGCTGGTGAAGGACGACGTCTGCGACGTCGAGACGCTGGACGATGTGATCCGCTATTCCTTCGGCCTGCGCTGGGCGCAGATGGGCCTGTTTCAGACCTATCGCATTGCCGGGGGCGAAGCCGGGATGCGGCACTTCCTCCAGCAGTTCGGACCTTGCCTCGCCTGGCCGTGGACGAAGCTGACCGACGTGCCCCGGATGGACGATGCGCTCGTCGACAAGATTGCCGCCCAGTCGGACGCGCAGGCGGACGGGCTTTCGATCCGCGAGCTGGAGCGCCTGCGCGACGAAAACCTGGTCGGCATCCTGCAGTCCCTGAAAACCGGCGACGGCGGCAAGGGCTGGGGTGCGGGCAGGCTGCTGGCCGAGTTCGAGAACGCCTTGCAGGATCGCGCGGTGCCCGTGCCCGACGACGGCGGGCCTCTGAAGCTCCTGACGGCGACGGTCAGCCCGGGCTGGATCGACTATAACGGCCACATGACGGAGTACCGCTACCTCCAGCTCTTCGGAGAGGCGACGGACGCCTTCCTGCGGATGATCGGCGTCGATTCGGCCTATGTCGCGGGCGGAAGCAGCTATTACACGGTCGAGAGCCACCTGCGCCATCTGGCTCAGGCCCGCGCCGGCCAACGCCTCGACGTCGTGACGGTCCTTGTGGGCCATGACGCAAAGCGGCTGCACCTCGCACATGCGGTGACCGACGAGGCGGGAACGACATTGGCGACGGCGGAGCATCTGTTGCTGCATGTCACGGGCGAACGCGCCGCACCGGCGCCCCTGGCCGTCGCGGCGGCGCTGGATCGCGAGGCCGGGCGGGCCGCCCGTTTGCCGCGCCCGGACTTCATCGGCCGGGCCATCGCCATGCCGCCGGCCGGGCCATGATCAGATGATGGTGCGCAGCCGATGGGTTTGCGGATGCACCATCCGCACATGGGTGATGGGCCGCGTCAGGATGAAGGTCAGCCGCTCGGCCACGAAGACCGGCTGGCCGGCCGGCAGGCCCAGATGGCGCGCCTCCGCTTGCGTCGCGGCCGCCGCCAGGAAGCTGAGCTCCGCGTAGGAAAAGGGCGCGTTGTTGACCAGCCATTCATTGGGGCCGACGGCGCTGAAGGGTTCGTCCCGGGCGGTCGGAACCGCGTCGAGGCTGATGAGCCTGTCCTCGTATTGATAGGGCCTGCCGTCCGCACGATGCAGGCAGGCGATGGCCAGAACGGGTCGCCCGACGGCCATGCCCAACCGGCGCGCATCGCCCGGGTCGGCTGGGCGCTCGGTCCGCGCCAGCAGCGCATAATCATAGGCTTGGCCGAGCGCCGCGATTTCCTCGCCCACGATGGGAATCGACAGCCGGGCCTGCCGGACGGGGTTGAGCGCTACGCGCGTGCCGGCCTTGCGCTTACGCTCCAGAAGGCCGGTGCGCGCCAGTTCCTGCAGGGCACGATTGACGGTGGCCCGCGCCGCGCCGAACTCGTCCGCCAACGCCGCCTCGCCGGGGATGAGCGTGCCCGGCGGCCAGACCTTGTCGCCGATGCGCCGGGCGATCTCGTCCTTGATGGTGCGAAAGGATGCCCGCTCGTTCATGAAAGGCGCATCAGCCGGGACAGCGTCCTGGCGTAGCGTGCCTCGATGGCCGCGCGCGCCACATGCCGCCCGGCCTGCACCCGGTGCCGCCCGGCCGACCACACATCCGTCACCGCGCGCGAATCCGCAGTAAAGACAAATCCGTCGATCAGCCCGTCGCCCCTGCCGGAGCCGGACAGGGCGCCGGCATCCAGCGCGACAAGATCCGCCCACCTTCCGGGCTCTATGGCTCCGCTGTCTCGCCCGAGGGCCCGCGCCCCGCCCGCCAGGGCGTTACCGTACAGGCGGCGGCCGACGGACCCGCCGGGCTCCGCAAGCACGGCGCGCCCCCGATGCTTCAGCCTCTGGGAATATTCGAACTGGCGCAATTCCTCTCCCGTCGAAATGCGGATATTGGAATCGGAGCCTATGCCGAAATGCCCGCCGGCCGAAAGATAGTCGACGCCGTTGAAGATGCCGTCGCCCAGATTGGCCTCGGTGACGGGGCACAGTCCGGCAACGGCGCCGCTGCGCGCCAGCCGGTCCGTTTCGCCTTCGGTCATGTGGGTGGCATGGATGAGGCACCAGCGCGCATCCACGTCATGATTGTCGAACAGCCACTCCACCGGACGCCGGCCCGTGGCCGCCACCACCTCGTCGATCTCCAGTTCCTGCTCGGCGATATGCATGTGAAGTGGCGCGGATGGCCGCAGCGCCACCACTTCGGCAAGGCTTTCCGCCGAGACCGCACGCAAGGAATGGGGCGCGATGCCGAGCGCCGTATCGCCCGGCAGGCGTGAGAGTGCAGTTTCGGCATCCGAGACGAGCCGAAGGAAGGAATCGGTATCGTTGAAGAAGCGCTGCTGGCCGCCGGCCAGGGGGCGGCCATCGAGGCCGCCCTGCTGATACATAACGGGCAGAAGGGTGAGGCCGATGCCGCTATCGCCCGCCGCGGCGACGATCCGTTCCGATAGCTCGGCCGGATTTTCGTATGGCACGCCGCCCGGCGCGCGATGCAGGTAATGGAACTCGGCCACGGCGGCAAAGCCGGCCTCCTGCATCTCCATGAAGGCGAACGCCGCGATCGCCTCGATCTCGTCGGGCGTCAGCACGTCGAGAAAGCGATACATCAGCTCGCGCCAGGTCCAGAAGCTGTCGCGCCCTTCTGGCCCCCGCCATTCGGTAAGACCCGCCATGGCGCGCTGAAACGTATGGCTGTGCAGGTTGGACAAGGCCGGCAGCAAGACCGGAACAGCCATGTCGAAAGCATGGTCCTTAGCCGGCTCCACGGTTTCGATCCTACCGTCGCCGCCGACGGAAACGACGATCTCGTCGCGCCAGCCATCCGGTGTAAGTGCCGTCGCGGCCTTGATACGCATGCTGCTGCCTCCGTCGCCTTGCGCCCGATTATGCCCGATTGACTTTTTATGTCTATACATAATAGCGTTTCACGTGAAATGGAGCATCAGGGAGTTAAGCCATGGCCGTGCGCCTTCTGACAGATCTCACGCTCTGTACCATGGCCGGGCCCGAGCCCTACGGAAGAGTGGCCGACGGCGCGCTTGCGCTGGAAGACGGCCGGATCGCCTATGCCGGCCCCATCAAAGCATTGCCCGATCGGTTTCGCGGTGTGGCGGCGGAAAGCCAGGAAGGACGGGTCGCGACACCGGCGCTGATCGATTGCCATACGCATCTGGTTTTCGGCGGCGACCGCGCCCGCGAGTTCGAGATGCGGCTGAATGGCAAGACCTATGAGGAGATCGCCCGCGCCGGGGGCGGTATCGTATCCACGGTGACGGCAACCCGCGCGCTGGACGAAGCGGCACTTGCCAGGGCGACCGGGCCGCGTCTCGACGCCCTCTTGGCGGAGGGTGTCGGCACGGTCGAGATCAAGTCCGGCTATGGGCTGACGATCGAGTCGGAGCTCGCCATGCTGCGGGCCGCCCGGCGGCTCGGACGCGAGAAGAAGGTTCGGGTGCGGACGACCTGGCTTGCCGCGCACAGCCTGCCGCCGGAATACAAGGGGCGCGCCGACGACTATATCTCCGAAGTCGTCCTGCCCGGCATGGACGCCGGGGCCGCGGAAGGCCTGATCGATGCCGTCGACGCCTTCTGCGAAGGCATCGCCTTTTCCGTGGCCGAGGTTGCGCGCGTCTTCGAGCATGCGGGCAGGCTTGGCCTGCCGGTCAAGCTGCACGCGGAACAATTGTCCAATCTCGGTGGCGCGGCGATGGCAGCCGGCTTCGGCGCGCTGTCGGCCGACCATCTCGAATATCTGGACGATTCGGGCGTCGCAGCCATGCGGCGGGCCGGCACCGTTGCCGTGATGCTGCCCGGTGCCTACTACACGCTGCGCGAAACGCAGGCTCCTCCGGTTGCCGCCCTTCGGACCGCGGGCGTTCCGATGGCGCTGGCCACCGACTGCAACCCCGGCACATCGCCCCTCACCTCCCTGCTCATGGCCATGAACATGGGCGCCACCCTGTTCCGCATGACGCCCGAGGAAACGCTGGCAGGCGTCACGTGCCATGCCGCCAGGGCGTTGGGACTGGAGGGAGAGATCGGCACCCTTCAGGCGGGCAGGCGCGCGGAGATCGCCATCTGGTCGATCGACCATCCCGCCGAACTTTCCTACCGCATCGGCTTCAACCCGCTCCACGCAATCATCCTCGGGTCTTCTTCATGAGCATCATCCTCACACCCGGCAGGGTCACCCTCGCGACGCTCGAATCCATCTATCGCGGCAGCGGGCCCATAACGCTCGACGCGGCCTTCCGACCAGCCATCGCGGCCGCAGCCGCCCGCATCGCGGAGATCGCCGGCGGAGCCGAGGCCGTCTATGGCGTCAATACCGGCTTCGGCAAGCTGGCCAGCGTACGCATCGCGGCAGGCGATGTGGCGACGTTGCAGCGCAACCTCATCCTGTCGCATTGCTGCGGCGTCGGCGAGCCCCTGCCCGACCCGATCGTGCGACTGGTCATGGCCACCAAGCTCATCTCTCTCGGCAGGGGTGCTTCCGGCGTGCGCCCGCAGATCGTCGAACTGATCGAAGCCATGCTTGCGCACGGCATCCTGCCGGTCATTCCGGGCCAGGGTTCCGTCGGCGCATCGGGCGACCTTGCACCGCTTGCGCACATGGCCGCCGCCATGATCGGCGAAGGCAAGGTGCGCGTGGGCGGCATCGAGATGGCGTCCAGCGAGGCTCTGCGGCAGCACGGGCTGGCGCCTGTCGTGCTGGCCGCCAAGGAGGGCCTGGCCCTCATCAACGGCACGCAGGTTTCCACCGCTCTGGCGCTGGCGGGCTTGTTCCGGGCGCATCGGGCCTCGGCGGCGGCACTCGTCACCGGGGCGCTGTCCACGGACGCCGCCATGGGGTCTTCCGCGCCCTTCCACGCGGAAATCCACAGTCTGCGCGGCCACCAGGGGCAGATCGATGCCGCAAAGGCCCTGCGCGGCCTTCTCGCCGGCTCGCAGATCCGCGACAGCCATCTGGAGGGCGACGAGCGGGTTCAGGATCCGTATTGCATCCGCTGCCAGCCGCAGGTGGACGGCGCCTGCCTGGACGTGCTGCGGCAGGCGGGACGCACCTTGCGCATCGAAGCGAATGCCGTCACCGACAACCCTCTCGTCCTCTCGGACGGGCAGGTCCTGTCGGGCGGCAATTTCCACGCCGAGCCCGTGGCGCTCGCGGCCGACCAGATCGCGCTGGCCGTGTGCGAGGTCGGCGCCATCGCCCAGAGGCGTATCGCACTTCTGGTGGATCCTGCCCTCTCCTTCGGCCTGCCGGCATTCCTGGCGCGCAATCCGGGCTTGAACTCCGGATTGATGATCGCGGAGGTAACCTCCGCCGCGCTGATGTCGGAGAACAAGCAGATGTCGCATCCGGCATCGGTGGATTCCACGCCCACCTCGGCCAACCAGGAAGACCACGTCTCCATGGCCTGCCATGGCGCGCGGCGGCTTCAGCTGATGACGGCCAACCTGTTCGGCATCATCGGCATAGAGGCGCTGACGGCAGCCCAGGGCGTCGAGTTTCGACAACCCCTGAAGACCGGGACGGAGCTCCTGAAGGCGCAGGCCGCGATCCGCGCCCGCATACCCGCACTGGACGAGGATCGCTATATGGCGGACGACCTGTTCGCCGCCGCCGCGATGGTCGAGGATGGCAGTCTCGCCGAGGCGGTTTCCCCCGGTCTTCTGCCGTCGCTCGAGGACGCGGCATGAGCGTCTTCACGGTCAGGCAGGGCGAAGGGCCCGTCATTCTCGCCTATCCCCATTCCGGCACGCTGGTTCCCGACGAGATCGCCGGGCGCTTCAATGCGCAGGGCCGGTTGTTGCGGGATACGGACTGGCACCTGCCACGCCTGTATGACGGCCTGCTGGACGGCGCGACGCATGTGGAGGCGACCTTCCACCGCTACGTCATCGACGCCAACCGCGACCCTTCGGGTGCAAGCCTTTATCCGGGGCAGAACACGACGGGGCTCGTTCCCTTGACGGATTTCGACGATCAGCCGATCTGGAAGCCGGGCGAGGAGCCGACGGATCAGGACCGGGCCATGCGGCTGGAGCGGTTCCACGCGCCGTACCACGCCGCGCTCCGCGCCGAGATCGAGCGCGTTCGCCGACGGCATGGCGTTGCCATCCTCTATGATTGCCATTCGATCCGCTCCGTCATTCCCTATCTGTTCGAGGGGCGGTTGCCGGACCTGAACATCGGCACCGACAACGGCAAGACCGCCGCACAATCGATCCAGCAGGCGGCGGCGGAGGTTGCGGCGGCAGCCGCGCCCACCTTCACCCATGTCGTCAACGGGCGGTTTCGTGGCGGCTGGACGACCCGCCACTACGGCCAGCCGCAGAGGGGGGTTCACGCTATCCAGATGGAGCTGGCCCAGGCCACGCATCTTGCCAGAGAAAGCCCCCCCTTTGCCTACGACGCCGCCCGCGCCGCGCCGCTTCGCGATACGCTGTCGGCGCTTCTCAATCGCATCAGCGCCCTCGCCGCCGAATTGAAAGGTGATGCATGACCACGGATCCACGCCGCCACAATACCCGTACCGTCCGCGCGCCGCGTGGACCCGAACTGACAGCCAGGAGCTGGATGACGGAAGCGCCCTTGCGCATGCTGATGAACAATCTCGACCCGGAGGTTGCCGAAAACCCCAATGAACTGGTCGTCTATGGCGGCATCGGGCGGGTAGCCCGCACCTGGGACGACTTCGACAAGATCGTTTCGGCGCTCCGCGCGCTCGAGGAAGACCAGACGCTTCTGGTACAGAGCGGCAAGCCGGTCGGTGTCTTTCGCACGCATGCGGATGCGCCGCGCGTCCTGATCGCCAACTCCAACCTGGTGCCCCACTGGGCGACCTGGGATCATTTCAACGAGCTGGATCGACGGGGCCTTGCCATGTATGGCCAGATGACGGCCGGCTCCTGGATCTATATCGGCACGCAGGGCATCGTTCAGGGCACCTATGAAACCTTCGCGGAAGCCGGGCGCCAGCATTATGGCGGCAGCCTCAAGGGGCGCTGGGTTCTGACGGGCGGGCTCGGCGGCATGGGCGGTGCGCAGCCGCTGGCCGCCGTCATGGCGGGCGCATCGTGCCTTGCCGTCGAATGCAACCCGGACTCGATCGATTTCCGCCTGCGGACGCGCTATGTCGACGAGAAGGCGGAGACGCTGGACGAGGCGATGGAGATGATCCAGCGCTGGACTGCGGCCGGCGAGGCGAAGTCCGTCGGGCTTCTGGGCAACGCGGCCGAGATTCTGCCGGAGATGGTCCGGCGCAGCATCCGCCCGGACATCGTGACCGACCAGACCTCCGCGCACGATCCGATCAACGGGTATCTTCCCGTGGGCTGGAGTATCGCGGAATGGAAGGCGAAGCGCGAAAGCGATCCCAAGGCGGTGGAAAAGGCGGCGCGTGCGTCGATGCGCACGCATGTCGAGGCCATGCTGGCCTTTCATGATGCCGGGGTGCCGACGCTCGACTACGGTAACAACATCCGGCAGGTGGCGAAGGACGAGGGGCTGGAGAATGCCTTCGCCTTCCCCGGGTTCGTACCGGCCTATATCCGTCCGCTGTTCTGCCGCGGCATCGGGCCCTTCCGCTGGGCCGCGCTGTCCGGAGACCCGGAGGACATCCACCGCACCGATGCCAAGGTGAAGGAGCTGTTGCCCGATAACGCGCATCTGCATCGGTGGCTGGACATGGCGCGGGAGCGCATCGCGTTTCAGGGCCTGCCGGCGCGCATCTGCTGGGTGGGCCTCGGAGATCGCCACAGGCTGGGCCTCGCCTTCAACGATATGGTCGCCAATGGCGAATTGAAAGGCCCGGTCGTCATCGGCCGCGATCATCTGGATTCCGGCTCCGTCGCCTCCCCCAACCGGGAAACGGAAGCCATGAAGGATGGCTCGGATGCCGTATCGGACTGGCCGCTTCTCAATGCTCTGCTGAACACGGCCTCCGGCGCCACCTGGGTGAGTCTGCACCACGGCGGCGGCGTCGGCATGGGGTTCTCGCAGCATTCGGGCATGGTGATCTGTTGCGATGGCAGCGCAGACGCGGCGCGCCGTGTGGAACGCGTGCTGTGGAACGATCCGGCAACGGGCGTCATGCGCCATGCGGACGCCGGCTACGACGTCGCCATCGATTGCGCGCGCGAACAGGGATTGAACCTGCCGGCGATCCTGTAGATCGGATGAAGCGAGGGGGCGGAAGCGTAGACGTCGCCGCCCCACCGCCCGCCTCTAGTAGTAATACCGTTCACCATCGGCCATGGACTGGTTGATACAGCTCATGGCCAATTCCAGTTGCATGCGGTTGATATGCATGTACCGCACCTGCCATTGCCGCTTGGCAGCGGTTTTCACCAGCTTGCGCGCGAACTTGAGCAGGTCTTCGGACACGATGTGCGGAGCGATGTCCACAAAGCGGTCCACCGGCCAGAGATATCCGTCATCCGCCTCGGTAAGGCGTCCGGGAATATGCCTCCATTCGCCGGTCTTCAACCGGACGTGCATTACTGCGGCGCGTTGCCGGAGGGTGATGCAGAGGAATGAGGATCTATGCTAAAGGCTGAGCCAGCCATAATGCTCTCCTGTGTTGAGCGTTAGGGTCAGGCCCGGTGCGGGAGGGTGCAAGCTCCCCATCGGGCCGATTATCTTTATAGATTTAAGATTACAGGAAGGCAAACGCTTCCTGTCCGATCCGGGGTCCGCGCACGACATGCCCGCGCCTGCTGGCCGGGCAAGCCGCCAGCAGGTTCCGACGCCCGCGATCAGACGAACTCGCTGTAGAAACGCCACCCCCCCCCCGCGTTGGAGCGGGGTTATTGTGATTGTTGTGTGTTTTGGT
>NZ_JAMQCO010000009.1 GCF_023702225.1 Aureimonas altamirensis
AACGGGCTGCGCCAGCTTCTGATCGATGGCGATGCCGGGGACAAGGTGCAGCTTCTGGACGGACGCTGGGGTCTGGTGTCGACGGGCGTGACGATCGGCGGTCAGGCCTATGACGCCTACAGGCGTGCCTCGACGAACGGCATGATCTATGTGCGCCAGGGCGTGAGCGTCGAGCGGCTGGAGCCGTCACTGGAAGAGATCGCGAGCGGCCGTGGCGGCTTTGCGCTGGACGGCGAGAGCGCCGGCGACGGGCTTGGCGGGGCGGTGACGTATCTGGGCGACATCAACGGCGACGGTCTTGTGGACTATGCGGTGTCGGCGCCGAACGGCGACCCGGCGTCGCGGACGAATGCGGGCCGGACCTATGTGGTTTACGGCCGTACGGGCACGGGCCCGCTTGCCTTGTCGGCGGTTGCGGCGGGCAGCGGCGGCTTTGCGATCGACGGCGGCAGCGCCGGAGAGACGAGCGGCGGGTCGATCGCGGCGGCGGGCGACGTCAACGGCGACGGACTTGCGGACATCGTGATCGGGGCGCCGGGCTACGGCAGCAATGCGGGCCGTGCCTATGTCGTGTACGGCAAGACGACGGGCGGCGTCGTGACGCTGTCGAGCCTTGGCACGGGCGGCTTCCAGATCCTGGGCGAGGCGGGCACCAACCGGACGGGCGTGAGCGTATCTGGTGCGGGCGACGTGAACGGCGACGGCTATGGCGACGTGATCGTCGGCGCGTCGAGCGCGAGCAACGGGCGCGCCTATGTCGTGTTCGGCAAGTCGGGCTCTGCGGATGTGGCGCTGAGCGGGCTTGCGGGTGCTGGCTCGGGCTTCCTGCTGCAGGGCGAGAGCAGCACGACGGGCTATAGCGTATCGGGTGCGGGCGACGTGAACGGGGACGGCCTTGCAGACCTGATCGTCGGCGCGCCGGGCTACGGCAGCAATGCGGGCCGGGCCTATGTGGTGTTCGGGCGCACGGCAAGCACGGCGCTGAACCTGAGCGGGCTTTCTGCGGCGAATGCGGGCTTTGCGATCGTGGGCGGCACGGCGGACGACATGGTCGGCACGAGCGTGTCCTATGCGGGCGACGTGAACGGCGACGGGCTTGCGGACCTGATCGTGAGTGCGCCGAACAACGATGCGCTGGAGACGAATGCGGGTCGTGCGTATGTGGTGTTCGGGCGCAGCGGCGTTGCGAACGTGACGGTGACGAGCCTCGGCACGACCGGGTTCGCGATCACCGGCGACGGTCTGAACGACATGGCGGGCACGGTCGTGTCCTATGCGGGCGACATCAACGGCGACGGGCTTGCGGACATCATCGTGGCCGCACCGAACAACGACACGGGCGGGCAGGATGCCGGTCGGGTGTATGTGGTGTTCGGGCGCACGAGCGCGGCGGAGGTGAAGCTCTCCGACATCGTCAACCGCAGCGGCGGCTTCGTGCTGACGGGTGACAATGCCGGCGACCTGACGGGTGCGGCGGTGACGGCCGGCCAGGACCTGAACGGCGACGGCCTGGCCGACATCATCATCGGCGCCCCGGGATATGCCGGCGGAAAGGGACGCGCATACGTCATCCTCGGTCGTACGGACGGCGCCTATGGCACCCTCGCCATCGACGAGACCTACGGCAACGACAACGACGACCTGACCGATGCGGGAATGAGCCTGACGATCATGGCCGGCGGCGGCAACGACTCCATCGCGATGGAGTCCGCATCGAGCGTCGTCTATGGCGGCACCGGCAACGACGTGTTCCAACTGAGCGCGCCGATCATCCTTGGCCTGCAGAACGCCTATGGCGGCAGCGGCAAGTACGGCCGCATCGTCGGCGGCATGGGCATCGACACGATCGACGTGCAGGCCTCTTCCGTGACCCTGGATCTATCCAAGATGGCGGGCCTGGCCGCCGAGAACCCGCAGGGCGGAAGCCGCGTCGAGGGCATAGAAGCCATCAACCTCGGCAACCATGCGAATACGCTCAAACTCTCGACCCTCGAGGTGCTGGACCTCGGCGAGGCGGGAGCTTTCGAGGCTAACGGCCGCCATCAGCTGCTGGTGTCCGGCGGGCTCACCGACAAGGTCCAGTTGACCGATGGCCGGTGGACGCGCGCGGTCCAGACGTTCGCGCGGGCCGGCAAGACCTACGATGTCTACAACAACACGGCCTCCACAGCGACGCTCTATGTGGAACAGGGGGTCAGCGTCGAACGCGTCGACTACAGCGTGCTGGACGCACAGCGCGACATGGGGCTTACCGTTTCAGGTGAAGGCGCTTCGAACTATCTCGGGTTCTCCGTGTCATCGGCGGGCGACCTTAATGGCGACGGTCTCGCCGACCTGATATTCGGCGCGTCGGGCGCTGCCTCCGGCGCGGGCCGGGTCTATGTTGCCTTCGGGCGCACGAACGGCGCGCTGCTGGATGCCAGCACCCTGGCGGCAGGGTGCGGCGGCTTCGCGCTGACCGGCGAGGGCGTGGGTCAAGGCTTCGGCAACAGCGTCGCCGCTGCCGGCGACGTCAACGGCGACGGTCTGGCCGATATCATCGTCGGGGCGGGTTCGTACAACGGCAGCGCCGGCCGCGCCTATGTCATCTTCGGGCGTACGGATGGCGCGATGCCGGCACTGTCGAGCATTGCGGCCGGCGGCACCGGCGGTTTCATCGTCAACGGCGAGGCGACCGGTACGAGTTTCGCCTCCTCGGTCGCAGGTGCCGGCGACGTAAACGGCGATGGTCTCGCCGACATCGTGATCGGCGCCTACAATCATACGAGCGGTACCGGCCGCGCCTATGTCGTGTTCGGCAAGACAAGTTCTGCCGCGGTCAGCGCAAGTGCGATCGCCGGCGGATCGGGCGGATTTGCAATCCTTGCCGAATGCACGGGCCAACAGCTCGGGATCTCCGTCAGCGGTGCCGGCGACATGAACGGCGACGGTCTCGCCGACATCGTCGTGGCGGCGTCCAGCTACAATACGAGCGTCGGCCGCAGCTATGTGGTCTATGGAAAGACCGGAACGACATCCGTGGTCACGAGTGCGCTCGGAACCGGCGGTTTCACGGTAACGGGCGAAACGACGCTGAACGAACTCGGGACGGTTGCCTATGGCGGCGACGTCAACGGCGACGGTCGGTCGGACATCCTGGTGGCGGCGAACCGGTACGGAAACTACACAGGCCGCGCATATGTCATTTTCGGCCGCTCGGGGGGCAATCTCGACATCAACCTGTCCTCGTCCAGCCTGGGCACGATGGGCTTCGCCATCGCGGCGGAATGCGCCGCCGACGCCTTGGGCCGCAGCCTGTCCTATGTCGGCGACGTCAACGGCGACGGCCTGGCCGACATTCTCGTGGGTGCATCGGGCAACGATTATACCGGCAACAATGCCGGCAAGGCCTACCTCGTCTACGGCAAGACGGACAATGCCACAGTGCAGCTTTCGGCCGTCGCGCGCGGTGTCGGCGGCTTCGCCATACTGGGCGACGGGTCGGGCAGCCAGGCAGGTTATGCCGTTTCCGCCGCCGGAGACGTCAATGGGGATGGGCTGGCGGATCTGGTCGTCGGCAGCTACTCGGCGTCAAACGGTGCGGGCCGCGGCTACGTCATCTTCGGCAAGACGGGCGGCGTTGTCCGCAACACCGGCGTCGACTACATGGGCACGACGGGCGCAGAACGGATCGAGGACGGCGGCGCGCCGCTGAGCATCGTCGCCGATGCCGGCAACGACACGATCGTCCTGACCGGCAACAGCCTCGTCTATGCGGGCGCTGGTGACGACCGCATCGAGGTGTCCAGCGCCTACATTGCGGCTCTTCAATCGGGATATAATGCGACGTCCGGGCTTCTTCCGCGCGTCAGCGGCGGTTCCGGCGTCGATACGCTCGTCATCAATGGCGCCGGCTTCACGCTGGATCTGACGCAGATCGCCAATCAGGCCGGAGTGCATCCGCTGGACGGCAGCCGCCTGGATAGCATCGAGCGCATCGACATCACCGGGACCGGCAACAACACCGTCAGGCTCACGGCTGCCGACATCGCGGACATATCCGGCGCGAACGTCTTCCAGGCGACCGGGCGGCACCAACTCCTGATCGACGGCAACGCCGGCGACAGCGTCCAACTGCTGGATGCCCGCTGGGCGCAGGCAGCGCCGTACACGAGCGGCGGCAACAGCTACAACGTCTATTACAATGTCGTGGATGCCGTATCGCTCTACGTCAGGCAGGGTGTCCTCGTCACCTTCACCGCTATCGAAGCGGCGGAATCCGCCAACGGATATGGCGGCTTCGCGGTCAATGGTGAATGTGCCGGAGACCAGGCCGGTTATCGTGCGGCAAATATCGGCGACTTCAACGGTGACGGGATCGATGATCTCGTGGTCGGCGCACCTTACAACGATGCGGCCGGGAATGATTCTGGCCGGGCTTACGTTATCTTCGGCAGGACCAACCAGAGCGCGATCAACCTGTCGGCGATCGCGGCCGGCACTGGCGGCTTCGCGTTGTCGGAGGGCGCTTCCAACGCCTACTTCGGACGTGCAGTTGCGGCTGCAGGGGATGTCAACGGTGATGGTCTGACCGACTTCATCGTATCCTCCAGTTCAATCGGGGCAGGCAAAGCCTATGTCGTCTTCGGACGGAGCGATGGGGTTGCCCCGACGATAGCCAACATCCTCTCCGGCACTGGTGGCGGGTTCGTCGTCAACGGCGAATGCAACAACGACAGCTTCGGCTACACGGTCTCCGGCGCCGGCGATGTCAACGGCGATGGTCTTTCCGACGTGATCGTCAGTGCCCATGGCGTGGCCGCCGGGACCGGGCGCGCCTATGTGGTCTTCGGCAAGACAAGCAGCACTGCAGTTGCCGCAAGCGCCATTACTGCAGGCAGTGGCGGCTTTGCCATCACCGGGGCGACCGGGCAGGCGTTCAGCGTTCCTGTCAGCGGCGCAGGCGATCTGAATGGCGACGGCCTCGCGGATCTGCTCGTCGGTGGGGTCGCCTTCAACGGTCAGATGGGCCGCACTTATGTGGTCTACGGTAAGACCAACGGCAGCGGGGTCTCGATTGCGGCTTTGGGCACCGGCGGTTACACGATCAGCGGGGAAACCACGTCGAACCAGCTCGGCAACCCCACCTATGGCGGCGACGTCAACGGCGACGGCCTGGCCGACGTGCTGGTCAGCGCACCGAGAATCAGCAGCAACGCCGGGCGCGCCTATGTCATCTTCGGCCGCACGGGTGGCAATTTCGACATCAGCGTCTCTTCCGCGTCGCTCGGGACGCAGGGTTATGCCATCGTCTCCGAAACCACCAACGATTATTCGGGGTTCAGTCTTGCCTATGCCGGCGATATGAACGGCGATGGGCTTGCCGACATGATCGTCAGCGGCAACATCAACCCCTACGCCGGCTCGGCGGGCGGCAAGGCCTTTGTCGTCTACGGCAAGACCGGCAGCGCCTCCATCATGTTGTCCGCTGTCGCTCAAGGGTCGGGCGGGTTCCTTATCGTCGGCGAGTGTGCCGACGACTCGTTCGCCAGCGGCAGCGTGTCGTATGGCGGCGACATCAACGGTGACGGCCTGTCCGACCTCATCGTCACCGCGCCGCTCAACGACGCGTCGGCAACCGACGCCGGCCGCATCTACGTGATCTTCGGACGCACGAGCGGCGCCGTCACCAATACGACGGTAGACGTGATGGGCGACGCGTCCGCGAATGCGCTTGCGGATGCCGGCGTTGCCAGAACCATCGTCGGCGGCGCCGGGGATGATACGATCACGCTCACGGCCGGAAGCGTCGCCTATGGTGGCGCCGGCAACGACCGGATCGAGGTCAACTCCGCGATGCTCGCCAGTCTGCAGGCCGGGTTCAACGCCACGACGGGGCAGTTGTCGCGTGTCGCCGGCGGCAATGGTGTCGATACGCTTGCCCTGACCGGCGGCGGCATGACGCTCGATCTGCGCCAGATCGCTAACCAGGGTGCGGTCAATTCGGCGGGCGGAAGCCGTCTTGAGAGCATCGAACGGATCGACATCACCGGCTCGGGCGACAACATCCTGCGGATTACGGCAGCGGATATCGCCGACATGTCGACCGGTAACGCTTTCGAGGCGACCGGCTCGCACCAGCTGATGGTCGACGGCAATGCCGGCGACAAGGTGTTCCTGATGGATAGTCGCTGGGCGCAGCGGGGATCGACCTATACCAGCGGTGGCAACACCTACGTCGTCTATTACAACGTAGCCGACAAGGTATCGCTCTACGTCCGGCAGGGCGTAACCGTAACCTATCCCGCGCCCATCATCGAGGCGGGTGAGTCCGGCAATGGCGACAACGGCTTCGCATTGAACGGTGAATGCGCGGGTGACAACGCCGGATACCGGATCGCGAATGTCGGCGACTTCAACGGCGACGGGATCGACGATATCGTCGTGGGGGCGCCGTACAACGATGCTGCCGGAAGCGATGCCGGCCGCGCCTATCTGGTTTATGGCCGAACCGGCTCCTCAACACTGAACCTCTCCGCAATCGCGGCCGGCAATGGCGGCTTTGCGATCGCCGACGGAATTGCCGGTGACTTCTTCGGTCGAGGCGTCGCCGCCGCCGGCGACGTCAATGGCGACGGCCTCGCCGACTTCATCGTCGGCGGCTACAACATGGGGGCCGGCCGCGCCTATGTGGTGTTCGGCAGGTCGGACGGTGTCGCCCCGACCGCGGCGACGATCAACTCCGGCGCTGCCGGCTTCGTCATCAACGGCGAATCCACCATGGATAATTTGGGCATGACCGTTGCCGGCGCTGGAGACGTCAATGGAGATGGGCTTTCGGACGTCATCGTCAGTGCGCATGGCTGGTCCAGCGGGACGGGGCGTGCTTACGTCATCTTCGGCAAGACCAGCGGCGCGGCCGTGGCCGCAAGCGCAATCGCGGCGGGTAGCGGCGGCTTCGCCATCACCGGTTCGTCGGGCTGGAATTTCAGCGTTCCGGTGAGCGGTGCCGGCGATGTGAATGGCGACGGGCTGGCCGACCTTCTCGTAGGCGCGGCAGTTTACGGTAGCTCGACAGGTCGCACATTCGTTGTCTACGGCAAGACGAGCGGTAGCGGCATCGCGATAACCGCTCTTGGAACCGGCGGTTTCTCCATCACCGGCGAAACGACTTCCAATGAGCTCACCAATGCCACCTTCGGTGGTGACGTCAACGGCGACGGCCTCGCCGACATCCTGTTGACCGCACCGGTATACGGCAGCGGCATGGGACGCGCCTATGTGATCTTCGGACGCACAGGCGGCAATTTCGACATCAACGTGGGCTCCGGCTCGCTGGGGACGCAGGGCTACGCGATCGTCGCCGAGTGCGCCGCCGACTACACCGGCTTCGGCCTATCCTACGCCGGCGACGTCAACGGTGACGGCCTTGCCGACATGATCGTCAGCGGGCGTACGAACATCTATGGCGATGCGACGACCGGCCGCGCCTTCGTCGTCTACGGCAAGACGAGTACGTCCAGCATCGCGCTATCCGCTATCACGCTGGGCAGTGGCGGCTTCGTCATCTCGGGTGAGTGCGCCGGCGACATGTTCGCCAACCTTTCGGTCTCGTATGGCGGCGACATAAACGGCGACGGCCTGGCGGACCTGATCGTCAGCGCCTCACGCAACGATACCAGCGGAACCGACGCTGGCCGCGTCTACGTGATCTTCGGCCGCACCGATGGCGTAGTCACCAACACGACCGTCGATGTGATGGGCGACGCTTCGGCCAATGCGCTGTCGGACGGCGGCGTGGCCAGGACGATCATCGGCGGAGCCGGTGACGACACGATCACGCTGACCTCGGGCAGTGTGGCCTATGGCGGCGCGGGCAACGACCGGTTCGAGATCGGCGCGACGACTCTGGCAGCCCTCCAGGCCGGCTTCAATGCAACGACCGGCCAACTCGCCCGCATCTCAGGCGGTAACGGCGTCGATACGCTAGCCCTCACAGGCGGCGGATCGACGTTCGACCTCCGTCTGATCGGCAATCCGGGTGGTGCCAATCCGGCGGGCGGCAGCCGCATCGAGAGCATCGAACGGATCGATATCACCGGTTCCGGGGACAATGTCCTGAAGCTGACGGCGACCGACATCATCGACATGAGCGGCGCCAACGTCTTCGAGGCCACCGGCCGTCACCAGGTCATGGTGGATGGCAATGCCGGCGATCGCGTGCAACTGACGGACAGTCGCTGGGCGCGGCAGACCGCCACCTACAGCAGCGGCGGCAACATCTACGACGTTTATTACAATGCCGGTAAGGCGGCGGCTCTTTACGTCCGCCAGGGCGTCCTGGTGGAGTATACCGGGCTGGAGATATCGGAAGTGGCGGGCGGTATCGGTGGCTTTGCCCTGAACAGCGAGGGATATATCTATCCGGCAACCGGCTTCAGCGTTTCGGCCGCGGGCGACGTAAACGGGGACGGCTATGGCGACTTCCTGGTCGGCGCGCCGAATTACGGCCCGATCAACGCCGAAGGCCGAACATACCTCGTTTTCGGTAAGTCGGATTCGACAGCCATCGATCTTTCGTCCATCGCCAACGGAAACGGCGGATTTGCCATCGGAGGCCTGTCGAAAGACTCCAGTGGCTGGTCGGTCGCCGCACTCGGCGATTTCAACGGCGATGGCCTTGCCGATCTTGCGGTCGGGGCGCCGAGCCTCGGCACCACGACCGGCAAGACATACATCATCTTCGGCAAGACCGGCGCGCCGAGCATCTACGCTACCGGGCCGAACTCGTTCCAGATCCTGGGGCAGTGCACCAACGACCGGGCCGGCTTCAGCGTCTCGGCCGCCGGCGACGTCAACGGCGACGGTCTTGCAGACATGATCGTCGGCGCGCCGCTTTACGATGCGCCGAGCGGAACGGACAACAATAACGGCCGCTCCTACGTGGTCTTCGGAACGACCGCGACGACGGACATCAACCTGTCCGCGATAGCGGCCGGCTCGGGCGGCTTCGCCATAACCGGGGAAACCGGCGGATGGACCTCCGGCTATGCGGTGTCCGGCGCCGGCGATCTCAACGGCGACGGCCTCGCGGACCTGCTCGTCGGTGCGCCCGGCTCCAGCAGCCAAACCGGCAAGGCCTATGTCGTCTACGGCAAGACGTCCACTGCGGCCGTCAACCTGAGCGCGCTGGGCGCAGCCGGCTTCTCCATAACCGGCATCTGCGCCGGCGACGCGGCCGGCAACAGCCTTTCCTATGCCGGCGACGTGAACGGCGATGGCCTCGCGGACCTGATCGTCAACACGCCATTGGCCGACTTCGGCGGCCTCGCCGATATGGGACGCAGCTATGTCGTGTTCGGCCAGACGAGCGGAGCGAACGTCACGCTTTCGGCCTTCGCGTCGAGCAGCGGCTTCACGATCACCGGAGAAACCGCAGGCGACCAGTTCGGCTATTCCTCGGCCTATGCGGGCGACATGAACGGTGACGGCCTCGCCGATATCGTCGTCAGCGCGCTGAAGAGCACGGCCGGAGGCGGGTTGGGCAAAGTCTACGTGGTCTACGGCAAGACCGGCAGCAGCGTCGTGAACCTGAGCGCCATAGCCGCTGGAAGCGGCGGTTTCGCAATCAACACGATCCCGGGGCTGCTGGACTTCGGCTCCAGCGTTTCCTCTGCGGGCGACGTGAACGGAGACGGGTTGTCCGATCTCATCATCGGGGCGTCGAATGGCGTGGGCCGGGCCTTCGTCGTGTTCGGGCGCACCGACATGGCCATTGGCGGTACCGCCGTCGATATCGTCGGCGACGCCGGTGCGAACAGTTTGACCGACGGCGGTTCGGCCAAGACGATCGTCGCCGGTGCCGGCAACGACACGATCGCGCTGACCGCGGGCAGCATCGCCTATGGCGGCGCCGGCGACGACAGGATCGAGATCGACGGAACGGCGATATCGAGCCTGCAGTCCGGCTTCAACGCCACGACCGGGCAACTCGCACGCATCTCCGGCGGCGCCGGCGTGGATACGCTGGCGTTGACCGGGGCTGGCAGAACGCTGGACCTGACGCTGATCGCCAATCAGGCCGCGTCGAACCCGGCCGGCGGCAGCCGCCTGGAAAGCCTGGAGAAGATCGACATCACCGGCTCGGGCAACAACATCGTGCGGCTGACCGCGGCGGATATCATCGATCTCGCGGGCTCGAACCTGTTCGAGGCGACCGGGCGGCACCAGGTCATGATCGACGGTAATGCCGGCGACCGTGTGCAGTTGACCGATGGTCGCTGGATCCGGCAGGCGGCAATGGCCTCGATCGGAGGCAACGCCTATTCGGTCTACTTTAATGTCCTGAAGGCGGCGTCAGTCTACGTGAAGCAGGGCGTCACGGTGGAGTATGTCGGGATCGAGGCTGTCGAAGCGGCCAACGGAGCCGGCGGATACGCGATGAACGGCGAATGCTCCGGCGATCTGGCGGGCATGCGCCTGTCCTCGGCCGGCGACTTCAACGGCGACGGGCTCGACGACTTCATCGTCGCCGCGCCCAGCAATGACGGCTCGGCCGTCAATGCTGGCCGGGCCTACATCGTCTACGGGCAGACGGGCGGCGCGACCTTCAATCTCTCGTCCGTCGCGGCCGGCACCGGGGGCTTTGCCCTGTCGGGCGAGCTCGCCGGCAACAATCTGGGTTGGAGCGTCTCCGCAGCGGGTGACGTCAATGGCGACGGCCTGGCGGATATCGTCGTAACCGCGCAAGGGTACACCTCAAACACCGGGCGCGCCTATGTGGTGTTCGGACGTACGAATGGTTCGGCTCCCGTGCTGTCCGAGGTCGTCGGCGGCACCGGTGGGTTCATCGTCGCAGGCGAGGGCTCGAGTAACTACTTCGGCTACTCGGCAAGCGCGGCCGGCGACGTGAACGGCGACGGCCTCGCCGACATGGTCATCGGGGCCTATGGAGCAAACTCCGTTACCGGCCGGGCTTATGTCGTCTTCGGCAAGACGGGCGGCGGCGCGGTAATGGCGAGCGATCTGGCGGCCGGTTCTGGTGGCTTCGCCATCAATGGCGCGAGCGCAAGCGCAAACTTCGCCTCGGCTGTCGCCGGTATCGGCGACGTCAATGGCGACGGGCTCGGGGATATCGTGATCGGAGCGTCGAACGACAACGGCTACACGGGCCGCGCCTATGTGGTCTACGGAAAGACCGGAGGCGGGAGCGTATCCGTGACCGCCCTGGGCACGGGTGGATATGCCATCACGGGAGAGACGACCAACAATCTACTGGGCTCCGACGTATCGACCGCCGGCGACGTGAACGGCGATGGCATTTCCGACTTCCTCGTGAGCGCCTACGGCAACGGCTCCAACACCGGCAAGGCCTATGTCATCTACGGCCGAACCGACGCCCCCGCCGACCTGAACCTCGCATCCGGCATCGGCACACGAGGTTTTGCGATCGCGGCGGAGTGCGCCGCCGACCAGGCAGGATATACCCTGTCCTATGCCGGCGACATCAATGGCGACGGTCTCTCGGATCTCTTGGTCGGGGCGCGATACAACGACTTCAGCGCATCGACTGCGGGCCGTGCCTATGTGGTGTTCGGCAAAACCGGAAACACGACTGTCCAGCTAACGGATATCGCGCGCAACTCGGGCGGCTTCGCCATTAGCGGCGAGCGTGCGGGCGATCAGTTCTCCTTCGATGTATCCAATGCTGGAGACGTGAACGGCGACGGTCTCGGCGACCTTCTGGTGGGGGCATGGAACAATGCCACCACCGCAGCCAACGCGGGACGCGCCTATATCTTCTTCGGAAGGACGGATGGCGCTATGGGCGGGACATCGGTCGATCTTCTCGGGGACGCCACCGCCAACGCGCTTGGCGATGGCGGTACGGCGATGACGATCGTTGCCGGGGCCGGGGATGACGTCGTCACGCTCAGCGCGGCGGGCAGTATCGCCTATGGCGGTGCCGGCAACGACACCATCCATATCAACGGCGCGATGATCGCGGCGCTCTCGGCCAAATACGGCGCGGGCGGCAATCTCGGGCAACTCGCCACCATCGGCGGAGGCAGCGGGGTGGATACGCTGACACTGGACGGCGCGAGCCTGACCCTCGACCTGACCCAGGTCAGCAATGCTTCCGCATCGCTTCCGAATGGTTCCAGCCGTATAACGAGCGTCGAAAGGGTGGACCTGACGGGCTCCGGCAACAATACGGTCAAGCTGTCGATCAATGACGTGCTGGACATGAGCGAAGCGAACCTGTTTGCCGCCAATGGCCGGCACCAGCTCATGGTCTCGGGCGATGCCGGGGATGCTGTGCAACTGGCCGGACTATCGAGCTGGACGAAGTCCGGAACGGTCGACTATGCCGGGGGCACCTACGATGCGTGGAACCATAACAACGCCCTCGGCACGGTGTACGTGCTGCAGAGCCTGACGGTGCTGCCCGTCTGATAGCCAAACAAAAACCCCCGCGGCATCGGCCGCGGGGGTGCTTTATTCGGAAGACCTTTGTGCGCCGTAGTCAGGCGGAAATTCGCTCGCGCTCCGGGGCACGCAAAGCGCGCTCGGCTGCTTCGGCGTTTTCGCGCACCGCCTTCTGGACCTTTTCGAATGCACGGACCTCGATCTGGCGAACACGTTCACGGCTGATGTCGAACTCGTCCGACAAAGCCTCCAGCGTCAAAGGGTCTTCCGACAGGCGACGGGCCTGGAAGATGCGCTTCTCACGGTCGTTCAGCCCGTCCATCGCACTTTCCAGCATGGCGCGGCGCTGGTCCAGTTCGTCTTCGCGAACCAGGACCTCTTCCTGGCTTTCGCTCTGGTCGACCAGCCAGTCCTGCCATTCGCCGGACTCGCCCTCGGTGGCGCGGATCGGTGCATTGAGTGAGGCGTCGCCCGACAGGCGACGGTTCATCGATACCACTTCCTCTTCGCTGACGCCGAGCTGCGTTGCGATCTGGTTCACCTGGTCGGGGCGCAGGTCACCCTCGTCCAAGGCCTGGATGCGGCTCTTCATTTTGCGCAGGTTGAAGAACAGGCGCTTCTGGTTAGCGGTGGTGCCCATCTTGACGAGGCTCCACGACCGCAGAATATATTCCTGTATCGAGGCCTTGATCCACCACATGGCGTAAGTTGCCAGGCGAAAGCCCCGATCCGCGTCGAAACGCTTGACCGCCTGCATCAGGCCGACATTGCCTTCCGATACGACTTCGCCGATCGGCAGCCCGTAGCCGCGGTATCCCATGGCGATCTTGGCCACCAGGCGCAAATGGCTGGTCACCAGCTTGTGGGCCGCATTGCGGTCGTCATGCTCGGCATAGCGCTTGGCGAGCATGTACTCTTCCTGCGGCTCAAGCATGGGAAAGCGGCGGATTTCTTCCAGGTAGCGGGAAAGGCCGCCTTCGCCGGAAGCGATACTGGGTAGGTTGGCATTCGCCATGGATAGCCCTCCGATAAGACGGTCGCCATCAGGCCAACCGTACGGGCCGCCCGCCGGACAGCCGGGGCAGCTCCAGAGTGATATGGGTATTCTTCAAGGCGAATGCACGACCGCGACATGGCATGTCGCGTGAAACGCACCGTTCACCAAACGTTGCTTACCCCTGCGGGAAGCCTGTTTCGATGCAAATGTTTCGCATCGATGCCGGTTCAATGCCGCAAGGCGGCGACAAGTTCCTGCATATCGTCGGGCAGGGGGGATTCGAAGCGCATCGGCCGCCCCGTAAGGGGATGCTCGAACGCAAGGAACCCTGCATGCAGCGCCTGCCGCGGAAACGCCATGGCCATCGTGCGGACAGGCTCGTCAAGCCGCTCCGCCTTGCTGCGAAACCCGAGGCCATAGAGAGGGTCGCCGAGCAGGGGATGGCCGATATGCGCCATGTGGACGCGGATCTGGTGCGTGCGGCCCGTTTCGAGCCGGCATTCCACCAAGGCGGCATCGTCGCCGAAGACTTCCTCGACATGATAGTGCGTGACCGCGTGACGCGCATCAGAACGGCTTTCCTGCACCACGGCCCGCTTGATCCGGTCTGTCGCCGAGCGACCCAGCGGTGCATCGATTGTGCCGTCGCGGCGGTAGGGCACACCCCAGACGAGCGCCCGGTAGCGCCGCTCCATCCGGCCGTCGCGGCCATGGGCGGCAAACTGCGCGGCCAGGGATTTGTGCGCGGCATCGGACTTGGCGACCACCATGACGCCCGACGTATCCTTGTCGAGCCGATGGACGATGCCGGGCCGCCGTACACCGCCGACACCGGACAGGCTGTCGCGGCAGTGATGCAGCAGCGCGTTGACCAATGTTCCGGACCAGTTGCCGGCCGCCGGGTGAACGACCATGCCGGCCGGCTTGTCGATCACGATGACGGCTTCGTCTTCATACAGGACGGCGAGGGGGATCGCTTCCGGCCTGGGGTCGGCCTCGGCCGGCTCCGGCAGCACGACGAAGAAGCTTTCGCCCGCGACAACCTTGCGACGGGCCTGGCCGATGGTTTCGCCGCCGGCCAGCGTAACGCCGCCGCCGGCGATGATCCACTGGACCCGGTTGCGTGAGACGTCTCCGCCCATCGCTTCCGCAAGGAACTGGTCCAGACGTTTGCCGGCGGCTTGCGCCGGGACGTCGAAGCGGGTTGCCTCGACCTCTTCTTCTTCTGTACTCAGGTGCGAATTAGCCATGGACCGAAAGTGCGATTGAGGGATATGACGGACGCGAACACGGAAGCCGAAGGCGCGATCGACCCAGCCACGGAACGGCTGCGCCGCAAGATGGTGCGTCTTCTGGCCGTCTCCATCGGCATCATGTTCGTCGGGGTTATGGCCGTCCTGGCTGCAGTTGTCTACCGAACCGGCGATTCGGCCGGTCCGGAACAGGGCGCCGAAATCGCGCTGGCCCTCCCTGCCGGGTCCGAAGTGGCCGAAACCTCGCTCGACGGAAACACGATCCTGGTCCGCGTCTTCATGCCGGAAGGGGAGGAGATCATCCTTTTCGATCGGCGCGACGGCTCCATCATGAACCGCTATCCGCTCAACCGCCCTTAGAGCGCGCCGTGCGTCCCTTTATATGGAACCACCCTGCCGGAGGCGCTTGCCGCGACGCCAGTCCGCCGGCGGCGTGAAATGCCCGCTCCAAAGCCCGCGGCCCGCGCGACGCGCTTCGCGTTCGGCGCGTCCGTAGCGTCCATCGCTATAGTGCCGGTATTCCACCGCCCATCCGTCGGCCACCATTGCGGCGTTGATGTTGAGGCCATCCGGACGAAAGCATTCGGCAACGATCCGGCCGTATCTGTCCCTGTCCTTCTCGGCGCAGGAAAGGTGACCGTTGCGACCGACGAGGCGATGAAGATGCTCGGCTGACCGCGTGCCGCAGAGGTACGGGGCGCCGCCCGAATCCGTGCATTTCTGCCGGCCCTCGGGCGCGTCGATGCCGTAAAGCCGGATGCGCGCCGCCGTGCCGGAAACAATCAGCGTGTCGCCGTCGACGATCTCGGCCCGCCCAGTATGGACGTCGCCTTCTGCCGACTCGGCCACATTGCATGCCGTTCCGATGACGAGAGCGACGAAACACGAAAGAATGTGGCGGAGGTCTGGCACTTGCGGTTGCTCAAATCGGTGTCGACGATGCCACCGATTGTGCCTTGAAGCCTCTGATTCAGCGAGTGCTTTTTCGCCTCCTGGTGGCCCCTGTGGCTGATTTGCGACAGTTTGGGACTATCCTGAATTAGGCCATTGTTCGGCCCCAAGCAGCATCCATATCGGCGTCACGCAACTGACGCGTCAACCGAACCACAGCGGCTCCCAAGCTCACGGTTCGGCGGTAATGCAGAGTATTGAGGGGTTTCTTATGAACCGTTTTGCACTTCTTCTCGGCTCCGTAGCCTTCGTCACGCCCGCCATGGCCGCGGACGTCATCTACGAAGAGCCGGCGGCGCCTGCTCCGGTCGTGGCTTACGAGCCGGCCTTTACCTGGACCGGCTTCTATGTCGGTGGCCAGGCCGGTGTCGCCTTCAACCGCGACTCGGGCCTGTTCTCGTCGGATAATTCCGGCTTCACCGGTGGCAACGATGACGGCCAGTCGGGCTTCATCGGCGGTGGCCACATCGGTTACGACTACCAGGTCGGCAACTTCCTGGTCGGCGCCGTGGCTGACCTCAGCTACATCGACGCGACGTCCTCTTCGGACTACACCTTCGGCGGCACCACCATCTACGGCGCCGAGCAGAAGATCGACTATGTCGGCACCGTTCGCGCCAAGCTCGGCTATGCGGCCGACCGCTTCGCCGTGTACGCAACGGGCGGTCTCGCCTATGGCGACACGAAGAACAGCTACCTCGGCGATTCGATCACCTCGATCAACGGCACGACCTATAATGTGTCGGTCTCCGAAGACACGGACGATGTCGGCTATTCGGTCGGCGCCGGCGTGGATTACCTCGTCACGCAGAACTTCTCGCTGGGTGTCGAGTATCTCTACACCGACCTCGGCGACTCCAAGCTCGACGTCGCCTACACGCCGGTTGCCGGCGGTACGCCGGGCGTCCTGTCCACGTCGTCCAGCACGGACCTCGACTTCCACACGGTTTGGGCGAAGGCTTCCTTCCGCTTCAACTAAGATGGGTCGGGCCGGCAACGGCTCGTCATGCAGAAGGGCTCCCGGGAAACCGGGGGCCCTTTTTCGTTGGACGCCGGCGCACGAAAAAAGCGCCACCCGAAGGCGGCGCTTGATCGATTCGCGGCAGACGTCCGAGGATGCCTAGAGCATCGGACCGAAAAGTGGAATCCGGTTTTCGGATAATCCGATGCTTCATCAAAAGCTTGGAGCGACGTTTGTGCGTCCGACCGGACGCACGGCGCTCTAATGCCGCAGTTCGACTTTCTTGCGGTACTCCTGCAACTGCGTGGTACGCAGCCCAGCGAGTCCATGCCTGTCGATGGATGCCTGCCAGGAGAGGAACTCCTCGACCGTCAGGGTATATTTCGAACAAGCCTCATCCAGGCTCAGCAGTCCGCCGCGTACGGCGGCAACCACCTCCGCCTTCCGCCGGATGACCCAGCGGCGCGTGTTGGACGGGGGCAAGTCCGCCACGGTCAGCGGGCTGCCATCCGGCCCGATGACGTATTTCACTCTCGGTCTAACCTGATCGGTCATTGTACTCTCTACACATTGCAAGGACCCAATCGCCGGATGAAGCTAGACCGCTGCCTTTAAAAATTTCGCTAACCCACTCGTAACAAATCGCTAACCTGTCTTAACCGGATGCTGCATTCGCATTTGGCGGCGCAATGGCCTATATGTCGCCGACGGACAGGACCAGAATTCGAACCGCGCCATGCTGAACAGTCTCGATCTTCCAAAGCCGCCATCGGAAACCCGCGTCGTCGTCGCGATGTCGGGCGGGGTCGACTCGTCCGTCGTCGCCGCCATCATGAAGGCGGAGGGGTACGAGGTGATCGGCATCACGCTGCAGCTGTACGATGGCGGCGCCTCGGCGCGCCGCGCGGGCGCGTGCTGCGCGGGCCAGGACATCCACGACGCACGGCGCACCGCCGAAATTCTGGGCATCCCGCATTACGTGCTGGATTATGAGGACAAGTTCCGCGAACAGGTCATCAATCCCTTCGCCGAAAGCTATATGGCCGGCGAGACACCCATTCCCTGCGTGGCCTGCAATCAGACGGTCAAGTTCAAGGATCTGCTCGCCACGGCGCGGGATCTTGGGGCGGACGTCCTGGCAACGGGCCACTATATCGAAAGCCGGGCCAATGGCGCGCATCGCAGCCTGTACCGTCCGGTGGACCTGAACCGCGACCAGAGCTACTTCCTCTACGCAACGACGCAAGAGCAGGTGGATTTTCTGCGTTTTCCGCTGGGGCGGCTCACCAAGCCGGAGACCCGCGCCATCGCCGAGGCGCACGGGCTTGGAGTCGCCAGCAAGCCGGACAGCCAGGATATCTGTTTCGTCGCCAACGGCCGGTATACCGACGTCATCCAGAAGCTTCGACCCAATGCAGGCGAGCCGGGTGATATACGCCATCTGGACGGTCGCGTTCTGGGCCGACACGAGGGCGTGGTCGGCTTTACGGTGGGTCAGCGCAAGGGCATCGGCGTGGCGGCCGGAGAGCCGCTCTATGTCGTCTCCATCGATGCACGCAACAGGATCGTCACCGTGGGGCCGCGCAGCGCCCTTCAAACGCGTTATCTCCGTCTGCGAGACGTGAACTGGCTGGGGGATCTAGCCATGGAGGATGCTGCCGCAAGCGGTATGGACGGGTTGATGGTGAAGGTACGGTCGGCGCGGCCGCCGGCGCCGGCACGACTGGCGCTCGTGGGCGGCGAGATCCGCGTGGAACTGCTGGCGGGAGAGGAAGGCGTCTCGCCCGGGCAGGCCTGCGTCTTTTACGATGGAGACGGCGCAGGGGCCAAGGTTCTGGGTGGAGGAGTGATCGCGGCCACGGAGCGTGCCGAAACGGCCGGCGGCGCGCCGACCGAAATGGCGGTGGCGGTTTAGCGCGAACCCGAGCGCGGCGAGGCCTGATCGAGAAGGCGAACCACCAGGGCTGCTTCCTGAGGGCCGGTCCGCGGCGGCTGCCGTGTTTCGACGCAGTTCAGGAAATGGCGCAACTCGGCGTCCAGCGGCAGGCCTGGCGGCGTCGGCAGGAACTCCGGCTCGGCCTGGGCAAAGGAAAAGCCCTCTCCCTCCCGCCAGACACGATGGCGCCAGAACGCCAGCTTCTGCCCATCCGGCTGAAGATCGTCGAAAGTCAGCATCCCTTCCGTTCCGATGGCGCTGAGACGCCGGTCCCGGAACGGCGATATGCGGGAGACATGGATCTCCGCCGTTATGCCGTTGCCGAAGGTCAGACGAAGATCGGCCACGTCCGTCTCATCCGACAGCACGGTTTGGCGCAGCGCCTGCATGTCGACGTCGTGGGTGCCTGCCAGCGCGATGACCAGCGAAAGGTCGTGCGGGGCGAGGTCCCAGACGGCATCCATGCCGAGGAAGCGGCCAAGTCCGAGACGCGTGGCCACGACATGGCGCAGGGTTCCGATCCGTCCGGCTTCGACCTGGCGGACCAACTCCTCGAAGACGGGATGGAAGCGCAGGACGTGCCCGACCATCAGCACCCTTCCACCGTCTCGCGCCAGCGCCACGCTGGCCTCGGCATCCGCGGGGGCAAGCGCAATCGGCTTCTCGATCAGCACATCCTTGCCGGCCGACAGGACTCTTTGCCCCATCTCCGCGTGGAGACGCGGCGGCAGAGCCAGCACGACCGCCTGGATGTCGGGCCGTTGGAGAATGTCGCCCAGCGGCAGGGCAGGGATGCCGTGCGCAGCGGAAAGGGCCGCAGCACGATCGGGGTCGTTGTCGCTGATGGCGGCAAGAGCACCCATGCCCGCCAGTGTCCGCACGTGGTTGCGGCCCCATTGGCCGCAGCCGACCACCGCTGCCTTCACGGTCATGTCGTATCCTCTGCCGGTTCGCTCGGTGGGGAGGTAACGCCAGGACGGCGCGGGCGCAAGCTTCCAGCATATAGCCCTGCAGCTCGAAGGGTCGCCATCACCTTTTGCTCTAGATGAATCTTGTGTGACGGCACTGGTATTTGGCCGGGTTTGTGCCATCCTGTCGGTATGGGCCGATGGCCCGCGCAGACGGCATGGAGGCGACGATGAACGGGAAAGCATTCGAAGACGGCAAGAAGGATCATGGGCGCGGGCTGCCGCGTACGGCATGCGCCTACGAGCCGGGAACGCCCGAGTTCGCCGCCTGGAACGAAGGGTGGGGCGAGGCGATGAGCGTGGCTGCCTACGTCTCGGCACCGGCGGTCGGCGGATCGCACAAGAAGGCGGAACCGGAACCTGCAGCACGCCTGTTGGGCATCCTGTAGCCCCGGCCCGAACCAGCACGCAAGTTTAAGGGGCCGCGAGGCCCCTTTCCCGTTTTGGTGATGTCGAAGGAGCGGAACCGCCGACCGTATCGCCCGTTTGTTGGCTCGAAAGTCTCAAACAGGAGAATACCGAAATGACATTCCGTACGCTTGGTCTGGCCGCGACGCTTGCCGCCTTCACCTTTGGTGCGAGTGCGCAGGCTCAGGTGGTCAGGATCATCGAGCTCGACGACAACGTCGTCGTGCCGGCGTTCAACATCACGGTCGGCGAACTGGAAAAGCAGGCTCTGACCGACGCCGCCGGTAACCGGATCGGCGATATCGAGGAGGTCATCGGGACCGCTGAAGGCGGCCCGACGGCGTTGGTCATCGACCTTGAGAACTCCGATCTCAACGTGATCGTGCCGCTGGAGCGCTTCCAGAACACGAACGGCGTCCTGACCGTGGACATGACGGCCGAAGAACTGGCTGCACTGCCGGCTTATGACGATTGACCGGCAGACGGCCTGGCCCGTCTGGCTTGCATGAACGGGAGGGCCGCCGAAGCGGCCCTCCCTTCTGTTTTTTTAGAAGTTGCGCTGGAAGCGCAGGAAACCGGACGTCTGGTCGCTGGAGGCGACGCCGCCGAAATCGATGTTCTGGTACTTCACCTCGGCCAGGACGTTCATGTTCTTGGTCAGGTCGTAGCCGATATCGCCGACGACAGCCCAGTACTCCGCCGACGACGAGGTGAAGCCCGTCGGCGAGGTGGAGTCGACGAAGAGATAGTCGAACGTCTCGCCGTAGCGGCCCGACAGACCCGCCGTCAGCTTGTTGAACTTCTGCGAGTAACCGGCGCCGACCGACCATTCCAGAACCAGCGGGAACGAGCCCGGGGTCGGGTTCTCCAGCGTAGGATTGCTGGGGATCAGGCCGCCGGCCGTCGAGAAGCCGCTTATGATGGCGTAGCTCGTCGGGTCCGACGCCCAGTGACCGTCGACCTTCAGCGTCGAGGACTGGGTCAGGACATCCTTCAGGGTCAGGCCGGCCTTCAATGCGAAGGCGTCGTTGCTGCCGTCGACGTCGCGCGTCGGGACGAGGGGGAAGAACGACGTCAGGCGGCCCAGATCCTCGCGGTTGAAGGTTTCGTCATAGACGGCGGAAAGGAACACGCCGCCCCAGCCATCCGTGTAGGTGAGCTTGCCATGGACGTCGGGCGCGATGTCGCCGGTGCCGTCGTCCTCGAGGCCGAGCGTGGCGGCGAAGCCGCCGGCGGTGAAGGTGTAGGACACCTGGTTGGTGTTGATGTCGCCGACCGGAAGGTCGTCGTCGGTGGGCAGGCCGTCTTCGATGCCCGCGACGTCGGATGACCACAGCGTGTCACGGTAGCCGGCCAGGAAACCGCCGAGCTGCAGGAAACCGCGAACCATCGAGAACTCGTCCTCGACCGATGCGCCGTTGTTCTGCGCCTGAATGCGGAAATAAGCACGCAGCGTGCCGAGGTCCGTTTCCTCGCGAACGTCGAGGTTGATACGCGCGCGGACGGCCGAAAGGGCCTGGTAGTCGTCGCCTTCAGAATTCGTGACCGGGCTGCCGGCGACATTGTACTGGAAGCGAAGATAACCGCTGGTCTTCAGGCATGTCTCGGTGCCCGGGATATAGTAGAAGCCCGTACCGTACACGTCGCAGACACGGACATATTCCACGGGCTCGGGCTCGACAACCACGATGGCGTCGGCCGCACGGGCACCGGATACTGCGACGAAAGCCGCAGCGGAGCCAAGAAGAAGGCCCTTGATATTCATAGTGGAACTCCAGCACGTTGTTTGTAAGGCTGCCTTATCTTATGAATCGGCAGTCGAAAACCTTTGGTTATTGTCTTCGGTTTTCACAACGCACGGTTATATTTCGGCACGTCACAAGCAAGTTGGAATCTGCCGCCGGCTGGCCATGTTTGTATCGGAGTGTAACGAACGTGATAAATATGCAACTAATGTTGCAATGCAGTGTCATTTCCGTCGGGTGGCGGAGTATTCTGCAAGGGCGATGCCCGTTACGATGAACAAGGCTGCGGCCAGCTGATACGGCGCAAGCCGTTCACCGAGGATGGCCACGGAGAAGAGCGCGCCGAAGACCGGTACGAGGTTGATGAACAGGCTTGCCCTGTTGGCCCCGACGGCCTCCACACCGGTGACATAGAAGAGCTGCGCGAGGATGGACGGAAAAAGCGTCGTATAGGCGACGATGGCCCAACCGCATGTGTCCAGCCGCGCGACCTCGGATACGAGCCGGCCTGTCCCGCCACCGAACAGGAGCTGCAGGATCAGGGACGAGCATGCGGCGAAGAGGCTGGTGACCAATAGAAAGCTTTGCCACGCGATGCGCGGTCGATAGCGCAGGCACAGCGAATGCGCCGCATAGCAGAGACATCCCAGCACCATCATGACATCGCCGATATTGAGCCGAAGCTGCATCAGGCGTTGAGGGATGCCGCCGGACGCCACATGCAGGACGCCATAGATCGCCAGGGCGACACCCAGCAGATGAAGGGCCGAACTGCCGATGCGGAAAAGGACGAAGCTGCCGATCATCACGAAAACGGGGATGATCGCCTGGATCATCGCGACGTTGATGCCGGACGTATACAACGTCGCGCTGTAGAGCAGCGCGTTGAAGGCAGTGAAGCCGACGATGCCGTACAAGGCCAGCCAGCCGATGCCGCCGCGAATGCGCTGCCAGTCGGCTTGCAGTGCCGGAAGCGCGAAGGGAAGGATGAGGAGCGTCGCGAAGGACCACCGCAGGGTGGAAAGCGACAGCGGCTCCAGCTTGCCGACCGCCAGCTTCCCGGCTATGACGTTGCCGCCCCAGAAGCAGGCAGCGAGAGTCAGGAGAACCAGCGGCACGAAACTGAGGCGCCGTTCAGCGGCGCGTGGCCGCGCGACATCATCTTTTGACATTCCATACCTCCCGCGCCGCTCTAGGTGGAGGTCACCAGCTTGTCAAACAGGAGTGAACGAGAGCCCATGTCGGATAGCAAAGCCGTGGTCGACGAAACCGGATTTCCCGATGCAGGCGACCCGCCTGCGCGCGGACGCTGGAAACTGATCGGCCCGGGCATCGTTGCCGCGGCAACCGGAGTAGGCGCCGGCGACCTGGTCGCCACGCTGATCGCAGGGTCGCGTTTCGGATATGCGCTGATGTGGGCGGCCGTCCTGGGCTGCATCGTCAAGATCGCTCTCGCGGAGGGATCGGCGCGCTACCACCTGGCGACCGGGTCGACCATCCTCGATGGATGGCGGTCTCTCGGACGATGGACGAGCTGGTATTTCGGCATCTACATCATGATCTGGGGCTTCGTCTACGGCGCCACCGCCATGAGCGCCACAGCGCTTCCGCTGGCCGCGCTGTTTCCGTTCCTGCCGCTGTGGGCCTGGGCGATGATCACCGGCATATCCTGTGCGATCTTCGTGGCCCTGAACCGCTACCAGGTGTTCGAAGACATCATGAAGGTCTTCATCGGGGTGATGTTCGTCATCGTGGTCGGCATCGCTATCCTGGTGGCTCCGAATGTCGGCGAAGCCTTCATGGGCCTCATACCCAGCGTACCCCAGGGCTCTGCCATCTATACGCTCGGCCTGATCGGCGGCGTCGGCGGCACGATCACCATGGCCTCCTACGGATACTGGGTGAATGCCAAGGGCTGGCGGTCGCCCAAATGGATGGGCATCATGCGGCTGGACAATCGCGTCGCCTACGGGATCACCGGCCTGTTCGTCATCGCCATGCTGATCATCGGCGCGGAACTGCTGTATACGGCGCAGATCGCACTGGCATCGGGGGACCGCGGGTTGCTGGACCTCGACGCCGTTCTCGAGGAGCGCTTCGGCGGCTTCGTGTCGAAGCTCTTCCTGGTCGGATTCTTCGCGACGGCGATCTCGTCCGTGCTGGGGGTGTGGCAGGGCGTATCGCTGCTGTTCGCCGATTTCTGGCGCAACCTGCGCGGGGGCTCCGGTGCACGCAGCGACCTGCAGACCAGCCCGGCCTTCCGCTTCTACCTGTTCTGGCTGACGATCCCCCCGATGGTGCTTCTGGCCTTCGGCAGGCCATTCCTGCTGGTCATCATCTATGGGGCCCTGGGGGCGTTCTTCATGCCGTTCCTGGCGTTGACGCTGATCGTTCTTTTGAACTCCAGCCGCGTCCCGGCTGAATGGCGCAGCGGATGGGTGTCGAACGGCTTGCTCGGCCTTTCCGCGGCGCTTTTCATCGTACTCTGCCTCAACGAAATCTGGCAGCTCGTCGCCGGGTAACGGTCCATGTCAGGCCGCGGCTCCGGCCGTGGCCTGCCTTATGCAACTGCAACCGTTGCCGGCCGCTTCCACCCGTTTCATAGCGGAAAGTTATATGGCGGCGCGCAATTGTCTATTCGTACCGCCCTTCGCGCTTTGCTACCTCTCGCCCCAGCAAACGAACAAGCATGGGCGAGGAAACGGCATGAAGACGGTGGGAGCTGAGCAGTTTACGGAAATCCGCGAGGCCGTGCGCGCCCTGTGCGCCGATTTCCCGGCGGAGTACCATCGCAAGATCGACGAGCAGCGCGGCTATCCCGAGGCCTTCGTCGACGCGCTGACCCAGGCCGGCTGGATGGCGGCGCTGATCCCCGAGGAATACGGCGGCTCGGGCCTCGGCCTGACGGAAGCCTCCGTCATCATGGAGGAGATCAACCGCGCGGGTGGCAACTCGGGCGCGTGCCACGGCCAGATGTACAACATGAACACGCTGGTCCGGCACGGCTCGGAGGAGCAGAAGCAGAAATACCTGCCGCGCATCGCCGCAGGTGAGCTGCGCCTTCAGTCCATGGGCGTGACGGAGCCGACCACCGGCACCGACACGACGAAGATCAAGACGACGGCCGTCCGCAAGGGAGACCGCTACGTCATCAACGGGCAGAAGGTCTGGATCTCCCGTATCCAGCATTCCGACCTGATGATCCTTCTGGCGCGGACGACCCCGCTCGACCAAGTCAAGAAGAAGTCCGAAGGCATGTCGATCTTCATCGTCGACCTGAAGGACGCGATCGGGAAGGGTATGAGCGTCCAGCCTATCCTGAACATGGTGAACCACGAGACGAACGAGCTGTTCTTCGACAATCTGGAGATCCCGGCGGAAAACCTGATAGGCGAGGAAGGACAGGGCTTCAAATACATCCTCACCGGCCTCAACGCCGAGCGCACGCTGATCGCCGCCGAATGCATCGGCGACGGCTACTGGTTCATCGACAAGGTGACGGCCTACACCAAGGAACGGGTCGTCTTCGGCCGGCCTATCGGGCAGAACCAGGGCGTGCAGTTTCCCATCGCCGAAAGCTTCATCGAGATCGAGGCCGCCAACCTCATGCGCTTCGAGGCCTGCCGCCTCTATGACGAGAACCGTCCCTGCGGCACCGAGGCCAATATGGCCAAGTATCTCGCGGCCAAGGCATCGTGGGAGGCCGCGAACGCCTGCCTGCAATTCCATGGCGGCTTCGGTTTCGCGGCCGAGTACGATATCGAGCGCAAGTTCCGCGAAACGCGCCTCTATCAGGTCGCGCCCATTTCGACCAATCTGATCCTCTCCTACGTGGCGGAACACGTCCTGGGCCTGCCGAGGTCGTTCTGATGGAGTCCTTGCGGATCGCCGCGCCGCTCTTCGTGCCGGGGAACCGTCCGGAGCGGTTCGAGAAGGCGGCGGCTTCCGGCGCCGACGCAATCATCATCGATCTCGAGGATGCCGTCGCGGCACAGGACAAGGATGCCGCCCGCGCCGCGCTGCGCACCGGCTTCGGCAGCGTACCCATCATCGTGCGCGTCAACGCGCCCGGCACGCAATGGCATGCCGCCGACATGGCGGCGGTCGCCGCGCTCGATGTCGCGGCCGTGATGGTGCCGAAGGCCGAGATGGGAGAGGGGTTTGCCGCTGCGCTGGGCGGCAAGCCGGTGATCGCGCTGGTGGAAAACGCTCGCGGGCTCGCCGATGCGCGGGCCCTGGCGGCCCTGGATGGGGTCGCCCTCCTTGCTTTCGGCTCCATCGATTTCTCCGCCGATATCGGTTGCGCCCATACGCGTGAGGCTCTTTGCGCTGCGCGATCCGAGATCGTGCTGGCCTCCCGCCTGGCTGCAATCGCCGCGCCTCTCGACGGGGTGACGACCGCAATCGACGATGCGGCCGCGGTCGAGGACGATGCGCGCCATGCACGCGAACTCGGTTTCGGTGGCAAGCTGCTGATCCATCCGCGTCAGATAACGCCGGCACTTGCTGGCCTGATGCCGGATGCGGCGGAGATCGCATGGGCACGGCGGGTCGTTGCCGCGGCCGACGGTGCGTCCCGCGTCGATGGAGCCATGGTCGATGCGCCCGTGCGCCTGCGCGCCGAGGCGATCCTCAGCCGCGCCGGAGCCTCGGCGTAGAGGCCGAAAGCAGGAGGCCGGCCAAGGCCAGTGCGGCTGTCAGGCCGACGACGGCAGGCCAGCCGCCCGCCTGCCAGAACCAGCCGCCGAGCCAGCCCATGAGGCTGGCGCCGAGATAGTAGAACAGAAGATAGAGCGATGCCGCATGGCCCCTGTTGCTTCCGGCCAGCGGCCCGACGCTGCCGCTCGTGACCGAGTGGTTGATGAAGAAGCCGACGGTCACGAGCACGATACCGAGGATGATGACGGGCAGGGCGGTGGATAGCGTCAGCCCCACCCCCGCCAGCATGACCGCGAAGCCGGCCACCAGCATGGTGCGGCGTCCGAACCGGTCCACCAGCCGGCCCGCCGCGGTCGAGGACACGCAGCCGATGGCGAAGGCAAGGAAGATGAAGCTGATCTGCGTCTGGTCGAAACCGAACGGCGCGCCAGCCAGGCGAAACGTCGCATAGTTGAACAGCGTGACGAAGACGCCGGTCAGGATCGCTCCGGTGGCATAGGGGCGCCACAGATTGCGATTGCGCAGGTGGCCGGCCCAGGCACTGAGGTGGAACCGCAGCGAAAGGCCTGGCTGCGCCACGAAGTTTCGCGAACGCGGCAGCAGCACCAGGAATCCGATGGCCGAAAGGATGCAGAGAAAGCCAAGCGTTCCCAGGGCCACGCGCCACGAGGCGATCTCCGTCATCAGCCCCATGCCGACACGGCCGATCATCGCGCCGAAAGCGGTGCCCGCGACGTAGAGCCCCATCGTCCGGCCCAGATGGGCCGGGTGGATCTCTTCCGCCAGCCAGGCCATGGCGACTGCCGGTACGCCGCCGAGCACGATCCCTTCCAGCGCCCGTGCCGCCAGGAAGCCGTTCCAGCCGGGTGCGAATGCCGCCGCCAGATTGAGCCCGGCGGCAAGCAACATGGAGGCGAACATCAACTCACGCCGCCCGACGGCCTGCGACAGGGCGCCGGCGACCATGATCGAGAAGGCCAGGAGCCCGGTTGTCAGGGAGAGAGCCAGCGAACTCCGGGCGGCCCCGATGCCGAAATCTTCGGCGAAGGAGGGAAGCAGCGGCTGGACGCAGTAGATCAGCGAGAAGCTCGCGAACCCCGCAAGAAAAAGGGCCGTGCCCGCGCGGCGATGCTCGGCCGTACCGGACCTGATCCAGCCTTCGCCGGGGCGCCCCTGGGGCACGGTTTGAATGGGAAGGGCGTAGGACGCTGTGATCTGTGACATCGAAAAACCTCTGTCACCGATATATCCCCATGCAGCCCATGCGGCTAATATATGGAGACGCATTATCCGATATATGGAATATATGGAATGGAGCTGCGTCACATTCGTTATTTCCTGGCCGTGGCCCAGGAAGGTAACTTTACGAGGGCCGCAGAGCGGCTCGGCATCGGCCAGCCGCCCTTGAGCATGCAGATCAAGGATCTGGAGCGGGAGGTGGGCGCGGCCCTGTTCTATCGTCGCCCGTACGGCGCGGAACTGACGGAAGCGGGGCAGGCGTTCCTGGAGCGGGTGGGCGGTATGCCGGCCCGCGCCGACGAGGCGGCGGACGCCGCCCGCAGGGCGGCGCGCGGGGAAGGAGGAAGGCTTGCCGTCGGCATGACTTCGACCGCGGCCCTGAACCCGATCGTGCCGGACTGCATCCGCCGTTTCGGCCAGCTATACCCGGACGTCGCACTCCGGATCGAGGAAGCGAATTCACTGGAACTCGTCCGTCATATCGACGAAGGGCAACTGGATATCGCGCTGGTGCGGCCGGCCGGACTGGAACGCCCATCGCTGACGCTGCGCACCGTGATCGACGAGCGGCTGATGGCCGCGCTTCCGGAAGGGCACGCCTTGGCTGCGGCCTCGACGCTCCGGCTCATCGACCTGCGGAACGATGCCTTGATCCTGACCCCGCGCGAGGTGGGGCGAGGGCTGAGAGACGTGACGCTGGATCTGTGCCGCGAAGCCGGCTTCGAGCCGCGCATCGGACGCGAAGCGCCGCATATCGCCTCCATCCTGTCGCTGGTGTCCGCGGCGCTGGGCATATCCCTGATGCCGGAGTCCATGAGCTGCATCCGCCTTTCCGGCGTGGTCTACCGGCCGCTTGCCGATGCCCACGCCCGCATACCGCTGGCGGCGGCCTATACAGCGCAGCGCACGCCGCCGACGGCGCTGAATTTCTGGAAGCTGCTGCGTCGCTAGGGCAATGACCGGGATCAGCCGGCGATCAGGCGCGCGCGCCAGCGGCCCGATGCGACGAGTTCGGCAAGGGTTTCCCGGCACAGGGCCTCGACCGCGGTGGCCGCCTTGGCGATCGGCCGGTCGAACGGCTGCACCAGATGCACGTTGCGCGACAGGGCTGGCTTGCCGGCCTGCCAGGACAGGAAGCGCCCGGCCTCGACCTCGCGCGCGATGGCGTTGAACGGCAGGATGGAATATCCGACACGCTGCGCCACCAGTTCCTTGATCGCTCCATAGGAGTCGACGTCGATGACGGTGGCGATCTCCAGACCGGCGCGCTCCATCTCCGCATCCACCAGCGTGCGCAGCCCGTGGCCGACCCCCGGCAGCACGAGCGGCATACGGCAGATCTCGTCGAGGGTCGCCGTGTCGTCCTGCGGCGGCGGGCAGCCCGGGACGCCCTCCGACGGCCCGAAGAGACAAAGCTCCTCGGAAATCAGGGCGAGGGAACGCAGGCCGTGCCTGTCGACGGGGATATAGAGAAGCCCGAGATCGACCCGGCCTTCGTCCAGCCACTCCAGCACGAAGCCGCTCATCGCCTCCGCCACCGTCAGATGGATGCGCGGATAGGCCTGCCGCGTCTTCAGGATCAGCGGTACGGACAGCAATTCGCCGATCGTCCCCGGCAGGCCGAGGCGTACCTCGCCGGCCGGTTCGTTGTCGGATTCGGAGACCTGGCGTTTCATGTCCTCGAAATCGGCCACGAGACGCCTGGCGCGATCCAGAAGCAGTTCGCCCGCGGCCGTCGGCACCACGCCCTGCGGCGTGCGCAGGAGAAGCTCTGTGCCGAGATCGGCCTCCATGTTGCGGACATGCAGGGAAAGCGCGGGCTGGGCGACGCGCAGCGAAATGGCGGCGCGCGAGAAGGACTTGGCTTCGACGATGCCGATGAAATAACGGAGCTGCCTTAGATCCAAATGATACGATCCCGGTTGCGGTAGTGCTCTATTGCCTGCTTTCCTATGTCCTAACAGCCCCGCCAAGTCGAGGGGGCAGCGTGAAACGTGCTGGCGGCCATCGTGAAGCTGTATTGGAGCGCGTGGGTGGCGGCGGCGATTGTCCCGCGCGAGCGCCTGAAATGTTTCATGGGAGGAACAGGATGCACGATCTTACGATGACTTTGGCCCGCTTCGTGGCCGATCTCCGCTTCGACGACCTGCCGTCCGACGTCGTGACCCGGGTCAAGGAGCTTTCGCTGGATCTTGCCGGTTCCATCGTGCGCGCTGGCAGCGAGGCGGATTCGACCCCTGCCATCCTTGCCGCTGTCCACCGCATGGGGCTGGATGGGGCAGGCGCTGCAGGCGTGGTCGGCACCGGCCGCCTCTACGCTCCGCCTGTCGCGGCCCTGTTGAACGGCGCGCTTGGGCATTCCCTCGATTTCGACGACACGCACGCGGACTCCTCGCTGCACCCATCCGCTCCCGTCGTCCCGGCAGCGCTGGCCGTGGGCGAGGCGGTTGGCGCCAGCGGCGCGGAAGTGGTGGCCGCCATCGTGGCGGGGTATGAGGTCTGCTGCCGGCTCGGGCTGGCGCTGGATCCGACGGCGCACTACGCGCGCGGCTTCCACCCGACGGCGACGGCCGGCACCTTCGGGGCGGCGGCCGCTGCCGCAAAACTGTACGGGCTGGATGCCGAGGGCATCGCCCGGGCCTTCGGCGTCTCGGGCAGCCAGGCGGCCGGTTCGCTGCAATTCCTGCAGAATGGCGGCTGGAACAAGCGATGGCAGGTAGGGCAGGCGGCGATGAACGGCGTGATGGCCGGGGCGCTGGCCGCGGACGGCTTCTTCGCGGCGTCCGAGCCGATCGAAGGAAGGCATGGTCTGCTGGTCGGTTATACCGACGGGGCAAGGCCCGAGCGGGCCATCGCCGATCTCGGCGTCGTCTGGGAAACCATGCGCATCGGCGTGAAGCCCTATCCGAGTTGCCGCTACACCCATGCTGCGCTGGACGGATTGAAGAGTCTGCGCGCGCAAGCCGGCCTGACGGGGGACACGGCCGCGCGCGTGACCATCGGCCTGCACCGCAACGGCATCGTATTGACGGGCGCGCCGCTGGACGAGAAGCGTCGCCCCGCCTCCGTAGTGGATGGCCAGTTCTCCATGCCCTTCACCGCCGCCGTGATGCTGGACCAGGGCTCGTTCGGCTGGGACGACTACAAGCGCCTCGGCGACGCGTCGTTGAATGAACTTGCCGATCGCGTCGACGTCGTTCGGGACGAAACGCTGGAAGGGCTGCGGCATCCTTTCGGCGCGACGCTGACCGTCGAGATGCGGGGCGGCGAAACGATCGAGCGGCGGATCGCCGATCCTTCGGGCGAGCCGGAGACCTTTCCGGATGCGGCAGCCTTGCGCGGCAAGTTCGACACTTTGGCCATGCCGGTGCTGGGGCGTGCCGGCACGTCCGCCCTTGCCGAGGCCTTCCTGGACATGGACAGGTGCAACCGGGTGGTCATCTCCGCCGAGGCCGCATGAGCCGGGGCATCATCCGGCGGGACGATCTGGTGACGTCCATCGCGGACGCGCTGCAATATATCGCCGTCTACCATCCGCCGGATTTCCTGGCGCATCTGGCGCAAGCGCTGGAGCATGAGAGAAGCCCGGCTGCCCGTGACGCGATCAAGCAGATCCTGGTGAATTCGCGCATGGCGGCCATCGGGCGCCGCCCGATCTGCCAGGATACGGGCACGGTCAACGTGTTCCTGAAGGTCGGCATGCAGGCGCGTTTCGACTTCGACGAGGCAATCGCCGACGTGGTCAACGAGGCGGTCGCCATCGCCTACACCGACGCCGAAAACCCGTTGCGCGCCTCCATCGTGGCCGACCCGCTGTTCGACAGGCGGAATACGCGCACGAACGCCCCGGCTGTCACCCATGTCGAGCTGGTGGCGGGAAGCGGCGTGGACGTCCATGTGGCCGCTAAGGGGGGCGGATCGGAGAACAAGGCGAGCTTCGCTGCGCTCAACCCCGGTGACGACGTCGCCGAGTGGGTTGTGCGCACCGTCGAGACGCTGGGGGCGGGCTGGTGCCCGCCCGGTATCCTCGGCGTCGGCGTCGGCGGCACGGCCGAGAAGGCGATGCTGCTGGCCAAGGGCGCGCTGCTGCAGCCGATCGACATGGGCGCGTTGCTGGCGCGGGTGCCACGGACCGCGCAGGAGGAAATGCGCGTGGACCTGTACCGGCGCATCAATGCGCTCGGCATCGGCGCGCAGGGATTGGGCGGGTTGACGACCGTCCTGGACGTGAAGATCGAGACCTATCCGGTGCATGCCGCCTCCATGCCGGTGGCGCTGATACCGCAATGCGTGGCCGACCGGCATATCGGTTTCCGGCTGGACGGGAGCGGACCAGCCGAGTTTCCGGCACCGCGCATGCAGGACTGGCCGCAGGTGGCGCTGGATGCCGGCGCCGATGCGCTGAAGGTCGACCTCGATCGACTGACCCCGGCCGAGGTAGCGGGCTGGCGCGCCGGCCAGACGCTTCTTCTGTCGGGTCGGCTGCTGACCGGCCGGGATGCGGCGCACAAGCGGCTGGCCGCGCTATTGCAGCGGGGAGAGGAGCTGCCCGTCGATCTGAGAGGGCGGGCGATCTACTATGTCGGGCCGGTCGACGCGGTTGCGGGGGAGGCGGTGGGCCCCGCCGGGCCGACGACCGCCACGCGCATGGACCCCTATACCGACATCCTCCTGGAGCGCACCGGCCTTCTGGTGATGATCGGCAAGGCCGAGCGCGGCGAGGAGACCGTCGCCAGCATCGGCCGGCATGGCGCGGCCTATCTGATCGCAGTGGGCGGAGCGGCCTATCTCGTCTCGAAGGCTGTCCGTTCGGCGAAGGTGATCGCCTTCGACGATCTGGGGATGGAGGCCATCCACGAATTCGTGGTGGAGGATATGCCGGTTACGGTGGCAGTGGATGCGGAAGGCCAATCGATCCACAAGACCGGGCCCATGCAATGGCGCGCCCCGCCAATCACATATCAGGGCCGCGAACTGGCGGAGTAGGCGCCGGAGGACAGGAATGCCTTGTCCCGAATCGTTTCGACCGGATATTCGGTTGCCGATCGGGGGGAACAGGCAGGCCATGACGGCATATCTCAATGGACTTCTGATGGGCTTCAGCCTGATCGTGGCGATCGGCGCGCAAAATGCGTTCGTGCTGCGCCAGGGCCTGCGTAACGAGCACGTGCTGGCCGTCGTGCTGGCTTGCGCCCTGTCCGATGCGGCGCTGATCTGGCTGGGCGTTCTGGCGTTCGCGCGCGTCGCCGAACTGATGCCGGCGATCGAGCCCGCGATGCGCTACGCGGGGGCCGCATTCCTGATCTGGTATGGATGCCGCAGCATGATATCCGCCTTCCGCTCCGACCAGGCGCTGGTGGTCTCCGCCGCGCCTGCGACACCGCTATGGCCGGTTCTGGCGACCTGCCTTGCGCTGACCTTCGCAAACCCGCACGTCTATCTGGATACGGTCGTGCTGCTCGGCAGCCTGTCCACGGGCTTCCCCGGGCGGGAGGCGATCTTCGCCGCCGGAGCGACGACGGCGTCTTTCCTGTTCTTCTTCGCGCTCGGGTTCGGGGCGCGCTACCTGCGACCCGTCTTCGCCAACCCGTCGGCATGGCGTATCCTGGAAGGCGCGATCGCCATCGTCATGTGGGCCATCGCCGTCAATCTTCTGCGCGGGCTCTAGCGGATACGGCACCCATGGCGTATATGTGGTTACGTAACCACAATGAGCGGCGGATCTTCCTATGCCCATATCGACTTTGTCCGGACGCGAACTCAATCAGGATCTCGGCGCAGCTAAACGCGCGGCCTTGAACGGGCCGGTCATCATCACCGACAGGGGACGCCCTGCGCATGTGCTGATGTCATTTGAAGAGTATACGCGGCTATCAGGGGGCCCGCGCAAGCTTGGCGATCTTTTGGCCATGCCGGGCGGCTGTGACTATGATCTTCCTCTTCCCGACCGACTGGAAAAGGCGGAGCCGGTCGATCTGTCGTGACGTATCTGCTAGACACCTGCGTGATCTCAGAATTGCGTAAGATCCGATCTGGGCGGGCAGATATCAACGTTGCCGGGTGGGCAGAGGGCATCGACCCGAGTGTAACGTATATCTCCAGCATCGTTCTCCACGAGCTGGAGGTTGGCGTTCTGCGAGCCGAGCGCAGTGATGCCGTGGCCGGGTATGCGTTGAGGAACTGGTTGGAGGCCGGTGTTCGGGCAATGTTCCTCGAGCGTTTGCTGGCTGTTGATGAAGCGGTTGCTCTGCAGGCGGCCCGGCTCCACGTTCCAAACCCACGCCCAATCAACGATGCATTCATTGCGGCGACTGCAATCGTGCACGGCTTGACGCTCGTGACCCGCAATATACGAGATTTCGCAGGCGTCCCTGTTTCGCTTCTCAACCCATGGGCAGGGCGCCTTCCATGAGGCGCCCCGACGGGTTCAGTTGGCGTATTCGCCTGCTTCCTCGATGAGGGGACGCCAGAACTCGATCTGCTCCTTGTAATGCTTCTCGAGCGATTCCGGCGTGGCGTCTTCCTGCGGCACCGGCTCGGTGCCGAGTTCGGCGAAGCGGCGGATCACCGTCTCGTCCTGCAGCGCCTTCTGCAGTGCGCCCGTCAGGCGCTCCTTCACAGGCTCGGGCGTACCGGCCGGAACGTACATGCCGTGCCACACGCCGATCTCGAAGCCCTCGAGGCCTTGCTCCAGCGCGGTCGGCACGTCCGGCAGGACGGCGATCCGCTCCTTCGTGGCGGTGGCATACGCCTTCACAGCTTTGGACTGGACAGGATTGGTCGCGCCGGTGGTCTGGTCGCAGAGCAGGTCGACCTGGCCGCCCATCGTATCCGTCATCGCCGGGCCGGTGCCGGGATAGGGGACGGTCGTCAGCTGCACGCCGACCGCCTGCATGAACAACATGCCGCAGAGATGCGAAACGGCGCCGGGGCCGGCATTGGCGAGAAGCGTCTCTTCCGGATTTTCGCGGATCATCTCCAGAAGCTGCCTGAAGTCCTCGGCCGGGTAGTCCGGCCGCGAGACGAGCAGCATGGGAACGGTCGTAACCTGCCCGATATAGTCGAAGGCAGTGAGCGGATCGTAGGGCAGGTTGCGATACAGCGTCGCGCTTGTGGCGATGCCCATGTGATGCAGGAGAACGGTATAGCCATCGGGCGTCGACTGGGCCAGCCGGCCGGACGCCAGCGTGCCCCCGGCGCCGGTGACGTTTTCGACCAGAACCTGCTGTCCGAGATCCTCGCTCATGACTTGTGCGAGAAGGCGGGCGATAACGTCCGTCGGGCCGCCTGCCGAGAAGGGGATCATCAGCGTCACGGGCTGGGTGGGGTAATCCTGTGCCTTGGCGGCGCCGACGGCGGACAGGGAAACGGCAGCGGCGAGCGCGGCGAACAACAGCTTCTTCAAAGGGTCTCCTCCCTATTGGTGCGGGCCAGCCATGCCGTTCTTGCGACGGTTCATGGAGGCGCCATTGACCGGACCGGCCCCGAGGCGGGGCAGACGTAAGAATGAAATTGTTCCAGATACGGGCCCTCAGGCAAAGACAGCTTCGCTCTGGCGGGCATAACGCGCGGTTCTGGCCTCTCCATAGAACTTCGCTATGGGCGCCAGCCCAAAAGCATCTTTGCGGCCCCGCCGCAGCGCTGGAACAATGCGCGCAAAATCGTATCGCATTTCGGGAGGATTCGTCCGCATGAAGAGTGCCTTGCCACTGGAAGGTCTTTTGGTCGTGGCGGTGGAGCAGGCCGTCGCCGCCCCCTTCTGCACGGCCCGGCTGGCCGATGCCGGCGCACGCGTCCTCAAGGTCGAGCGGCCGAGCGGCGATTTCGCCCGCGGCTACGACGACGTCGCGAAAGGACAGAGCAGCTATTTCGTCTGGTTGAACCGGGGCAAGGAATCGCTGGCGCTGGACCTGACCAGGCCGGATGACCTCGCCGTCCTCCGCGATCTGGCATCTCGCGCCGATGTACTGGTACAGAACCTCAAGCCCGGCGCGCTGGAACGGCTGGGCCTGGGGGCGGAGGCATTGCGCGCCGCCAATCCGCGCCTGATCAACTGCACGATCAGCGGCTACGGGGCCAGTGGCCCGCTGGCGGACCGCAAGGCCTACGACCTGCTGATCCAGGCCGAATCCGGCCTGTCCTCCATCACCGGCGGACCGGCGGAACCGGCCCGCGTCGGCATATCCCTTGTCGATATCGCAACCGGCGCGACGGCCCATGCCGCGGTGCTGGAGGCGCTGATCGCACGCGGCATCAGCGGCCAGGGCTGCGAGATCCATGTATCCATGTTCGACGTGATGGCCGACTGGCTGGCCGTTCCGCTGCTGCAGGAAGAGGGGGGGCAAAGCCCACGCCGGCTCGGCCTCGCCCATCCTTCCATCGCGCCTTATGGCGTCTTCACCGCCGGGGACGGAACGGTGTTCCTGATCTCGATCCAGAGCGAGCGGGAATGGGTCAAGTTCTGCGACGTCTTCCTGGGCCAGCCGGATCTGCCCAAGGATGCGCGCTTCGCCTCCAACGTGGCGCGCGTGCGCCATCGGGCCGAAACGGATGCACTCGTATCGGCGGCCTTCGCCACGATGGGCGAGGCCGCGGCCACCGATGCCCTGACGCGGGCCGAGGTTGCCTTCGCCTCCGTCAACGACATGGCGGCACTGTCGAAGCACCCGCATCTGCGACGCATCATGGTGGAAACGCCGAACGGGCCGGTGTCCCTGCCGGCCCCGGCTCCCATCGTTGCCGGGCAGGAGCGGGCCTATGGCCGCGTGCCGGCGGTCGGCGAGCATTCCGATCTCGACGCCGCGCATGAGGCCGCCGAATGAGCGCCGCGCCCGAAACCGTCGATATCGACCATCTGCGCGGCTGGATCGGCCGGCAGGACGTCGCCTCCGAAGTGTTGTCGCCGGAACTGGTGAAGCGGTTTCGCGCCACGCTGGAGCTGCCGGGCAGCACCGAGGCGGGCGAGCCTGCACCCGAGCTGATCCATCTGTGCGTCGCACCGCCTGCCGTGCCGATGGGCGAGCTGGGCTCGGACGGGCACCCGGCGCGCGGCGGTTTCCTGCCGCCGGTGCCCCTGCCACGGCGCATGTGGGCCGGCGGCCAGTTCGAGATGCTTGGCGCACTGACCATCGGCGAAGTCGTGACCAGACGCTCCACGATCGAGGATGTGGTGCTGAAGGAGGGGCGCACCGGCCGCCTGTGCTTCGTGACGGTGCGGCATGAGATTTCCAGTGGCAGCGATGTCGCCGTCGTGGAACGGCAGGACATCGTCTACCGCGAGGCGGAGTCGGCGACGGCCGTCAAGGCGCAGCCGGAGGCCGCCCAGGCCGGCGAGCATGTGACCACGGTCATGCCGACCGCGCCGCTTCTGTTCCGCTATTCGGCCCTGACCTTCAATGGCCATCGCATCCATTACGACAAGCCTTATGCGACCGGAGTGGAAATGTATCCCGGCCTTGTCGTGCACGGGCCGATGCAGGCGACGATGCTCTATCATTTCGCGGCGAAACTGCGTGGCCGCGCGCCCGATACCTTCGCGTTCCGCAGCCTTTCGACATTGTTCGACGATTCGCAGTTCACCCTGAACGCGACGGAAGCAGACGGCGCTCTCAACCTCTGGACGGCCCGCCCCGGCGGGCCGGTGGCGATGAGCGCGACGGCTTCGTTCGAGAGTTAGGCCGCGAAGGCCGTCGACCCGCGAACGGTCAACGGCACAGGCCATACCTCGGACGGCACGGGCTTGCCGCCCGTAGCGATGCGCTCCAGCGCCATCTCGGCAATGCGCGCCCCGGCCGCCCGGATGGACGAGTTGAGCGTCGTCAGTTGCGGCGTGGCCATCGAGGGCGGGAATGCCGCCACCTCGTCGTCATGGGCGACGATGGAGACGTCTTCGGGCACGCGTAAGCCACGCTCGGCCAACGCCTTCATCGCGCCCAGCGCGACAAGGATGGACGAGGCCAGAAAGGCGGTCGGCGGCTGCGGCTCGTCCAGGATCGACAGCGTCGATCGATAGCCCTGCGTGAATGTCAGTGGCCCGTAACGGATGAGATTGTCCGCCCGGGCGATGCCCGCTTCGTCCAATGCGGCGCCGAGACCCTCGGTCCTGTCCTGGGCATAGGCCTGCCGCGCCTCGCCGTTGACGAGTGCGATACGCCTGTGGCCAAGCTCGACGAGATGTCGGGCGCCATGCTGGAACCCCCCGAAATTGTCTATGGAGAGGTAAGGTACGCTCTGGCCGTGCAGCGGCCTGCCATGCGCGACGATGGGAAAGGCGAGGTCGGCGATGCCGCTGGTGCGCACCTCGTCCAGAATCGGCGACGTCAGCACCAGGGCATCGACAAGCCCGCTGGTGGCAAGGCGCATGCAGGCCTCCGCTTCCTCTCCGGCGCGGGTCGGCGTCAATACGATGTCCAGTCCTTCCCGTGCAGCGGTTTCCGACACGCCGGTCAGGAAATCCATGACGATCGGGCGTTCCAGAATGTTCCGCTCCGTCGAGAAGACGAGTCCCAATGCATTCGCCCGCCCCGTGGCAAGCCGCCGTGCCGCCGTGCTGGCGCGGTAGTTGGCGCGCTCCGCCGCCTCCATCACGCGCCGCCGGGTCTTTTCCCCTACCTCGGGATAGCCGTTCAGGGCCCGACTTACCGTGGTCTGCGACAGCCCAAGCGATGCCGCGAGTTCCTTGAGGCTCATGGCCACGGCGTGTTTCCTCCCCATATCCGATCGGGACGATCGAATGAAATCAGTGGTTGACAGTACACCCAAAGCGCTTCAACTTTCAATCAAAGCGCTTTGGGAGAGCGCGAAGGGAGATCGCCGATATGGGCATACGTGCCGTCGTGTGGAATGAATTCGTCCACGAGCAGGAAAACGAGATCGTCCGCGAAGTCTATCCGGATGGAATCCACCGCACCATCGCCAGGGCGATTTCGGCCGACGGCGACATCGAGGCGGCCACTGCGACCCTTCAGGAGCCCGAGCATGGCCTGACGCAGGCGCGGCTGGACGCGACGGACGTGCTCCTGTGGTGGGGTCACAAGGCCCATGGGCAAGTGGACGACGCCATCGTCGATCGGGTGCAGCAGCGCGTGGCCGAGGGCATGGGCCTGATCGTGCTGCATTCGGGACACTTCTCCAAGATCTTCAAGCGGCTGATGGGCACGCCCTGCTCGTTGCGGTGGCGCGAGGCCGGCGAGCGCGAACGCCTCTGGGTGATCAATCGCAACCACCCGATCGCGAAGGGCGTCGACACGGCGATCGAGCTGCCGAACTCGGAGATGTACGGAGAGCCATTCCTGGTGCCGGAACCGCTGGAGACGGTCTTCATCTCGTGGTTCGAAGGCGGTGAAGTGTTCAGGTCGGGGCTGACGTACCAGCGCGGGGCAGGGCGGATCTTCTATTTCGAGCCGGGCCACGAGACCTACCCCATCTACCACGATGCGGCCATTCAGACGGTGCTGCGCAACGCGGTCCGCTGGGCCTACAATCCGGCCGAGCCGTGGCGCGATGTGTCCGAGGCGCCGAACCGGCCGTACGACCAGGCGCGCGAAAAGCTGACGCCCAAGGGCGCGGCTTTGCACAAGAAGGGCGAGGCGGGCTATCGATGATGAAGCGGCTCGCCATCCTCGGCACGGGGGCCATCGCGCACCGACACGCGGAAATCTTCGGGGCGATCCCCGGCATCGAACTGGCCGCGGCCATCGATACGAATCTAGAGCGGGCGCGCAGCTTTGCCGAGCTGCATGGAATGGCGCAGTCCTTCGGCTCCCTGTCGCACGCGCTGGCGCAGGGCGAATTCGACGCGGCGGTTAATTCCACGCCCGATGCCGCGCATTATGCGACGACATTGGAATTGATCGCCGCAGGCAAGCCCGTCTTCTGCGAGAAGCCGCTGGCGCTCAACCATGGCGACGCCATGGCGATGACGGAGGCGGCGGAGCGCGCGGGGCTGATCAACATGGTCAACCTGACCTACCGCAACGCCCATGCCGTGCAGATGGCGCGGCGCATGGTGGCCGCCGGCGAGATCGGCGAGATCCGCCATGTCGAGGCGAGTTATCTGCAGAGCTGGCTGACGGGCAAGCATTGGGGCGACTGGCGGACGGATGAGCGCTGGTTGTGGCGGCTGTCGTCGGCGCATGGCTCCAAGGGGGTGCTTGGCGATATCGGCATCCATATCCTGGATTTCGTCACCTTCGGCACCGGGCTGGACGTGGCGGCGATGCAGGCGCGCATGCGGACCTTCGACAAGGCCGAGGGCGACGCTATCGGGCCGTATACGCTGGACGTCAATGACAGCGTGGCGATGACGGTGGAGTTCTCCAACGGCGCGCTCGGCGTGGTTCACATGTCGCGCTTCGCCACGGGCAACCTGAACGACCTGAGCCTTTCGATCTATGGCACGCGCGGCGCGTTGAGGATTTGGGCGAACCAGCATGCCTCGACCCTTTCGGCCTGCCTCGGCGCGGATATCGAGACGGCGACGTGGAAGCCCGTGGATTGTCCGGAAACGCCCCGCAACGAACAGCGCTTCGCGCTGGCGCTGATGTCGGGCGAGAACGGCGAGCCCGCGTTTCGCCGCGCCGCCGACGTGCAGCGGCTGCTGGACCTGGCCTTCGTTTCGGATGCGGAAGGACGGATGCTGAAAGCCGCCTGAGGAGAGCGCATGCACCACGCCCGCAGGGAGAAGCGGGTTACGATAACGGGAGGAACCATCGACATGAAGCTTCGCACAGCACTGGCCGCATTGGCGGCAACGGCTGCCCTGACGGTGCAGCCCGCTTTGGCGGCGGACCTGTCCATCGTGCTCGGGTCGGTCGGCAAGGACGTGCAGGAGATGCGCGCCGCGCTGGACGCCTTCGAGAAGGAGAGTGGCCATCGTGTCCGCATCGTGGAGATGCCGGCCTCCACGACCGACCAGTTCGGCCAGTACCGCCTTTGGCTTGCGGCCGGAAACGCCGATGTGGACGTGTACCGCACCGACGTGATCTGGGCGCCGCAACTGGCCGACAACTTCGTGGACCTGTCCGAGGTGATGGCCGACCGGGTCGGCGAACATTTCCCGGCGGTGATCGACGCCCAGACCGTCGACGGCAAGCTCGTCGCCATGCCGCTCTATACCGATGCTCCGGCGCTCTATTACCGCAAGGATCTCCTGGAGAAATACGGCAAGCAGCCGCCGAAGACATGGGCGGAACTGGAGGAAATCGCGACCGAGATCGTGACGGCGGAGCGCCAGGCCGGCAATGGCGGCCTGAACGGCTTCGTCTTCCAGGGCGGAGCCTATGAGGGCCTCACCTGCAACGCGCTGGAATGGATCGCCAGCTCGGGTGGCGGCACCATCGTGGACGAATCGGGCGAGATCACCGTCGACAATCCGGAGGCCGCGGCGGCCATCGACCGCGCGGCCGGCTGGATCAACAAGATCGCGCCCGGTGGCGTGCTCGGCTACATGGAGGAAGAGGCGCGCGGCGTGTGGCAGACGGGCAATGCCGTCTTCATGCGCAACTGGCCTTACGCCTACGCCCTGTCGCGCGGCGACGACAGCGCCGTGAAGGACAAGTTCGACGTGGTGCAACTGCCCGCGGGCGAGGGTGGCCAGTCGGCAGGCTGCCTCGGCGGATGGAACGTCGCGGTTTCGAAGCATTCGCGAAATACGGAAGCCGCCATCGAGATGGTCCGCTTCCTGACCTCCGCCGAATGGCAGAAGACGCGCGCGATCAACCAGTCCCGCATGCCGACCATTCCCGCCATCTACGACGATCCCGAGGTGGCCGAGGCCCAGCCCATCGTCGCCAACTGGAAGCCGGTCATCGAAACGGCCACCGCGCGTCCGTCGGCAGCCACCAAGGGCAAGTACAACGAGATGTCCAAGGAGTTCTGGACGGCCGTCCACCAGACGCTGTCCGGGCGCGGCGACGCCGCCTCCAACCTCGATCGCCTCGACAAGGCTCTACGCAGGCTCAAGCGCGCCGAGTGGTAAGCGCCGCGACGCGGCACGATCGGGGAGGAGGTTTCAGATGGTGACGGCCGAGGCAGGAACCACGAAGGGCGGCAACCGGACGGCACGCAGCCGCCGCCGGGCCGCATGGCTTTTTCTGACGCCGATGCTGCTGGTGCTGGCGCTGGTGGCGGCATGGCCGCTGGCACAGACGATCCGCTTTTCGCTGACCGACGCCAGCCTGTCTTCGCTGGGGACGGCCGAGTTCATCGGCTTCCGGAATTATCTGGAATATATCGACTATGGCGACGGGGAGGGCGAGTGGTTCGGCCTGCTCGTCGACGACGAATGGTGGCGCGCCGTACGCAACACGCTGTGGTTCACGGTCGTCTCCGTGTCCATCGAAACCGTGCTCGGCACCATCTTCGCCCTTGTGCTGAACGCCAGCTTTCCCGCGCGAGGCATCGTGCGCGCCGCGGTTTTGATTCCCTGGGCAATTCCAACCATCGTCTCAGCCAAGCTGTGGGCCTGGATGATGAACGACCAGTTCGGCATCCTCAACGACATGCTGATGTCCGTCGGCCTGATCTCGGCGCCCGTGGCGTGGACGGCCTCGCCCGATACGGCGCTGTGGGCCGTCATCATCGTCGACGTGTGGAAGACGACGCCGTTCATGGCGCTGCTGATCTTGGCCGGCCTGCAGATGGTGCCCGGCGACGTCTACGAGGCAGCCCGGATCGACGGGGTCGGCCCGGTGAAGGTGTTTTTCAAGGTGACGCTGCCCCTGATCCGGCCGGCGATCCTCGTGGCCGTCATCTTCCGGGCGCTCGACGCGCTGCGCGTCTTCGACCTGATCTACGTGCTGACGCCCAACAATGCGGAAACGAAGTCGATGAGCGTCTTCGCACAGGAAAACCTCTTCCAGTTCGACAACTTCGCCTACGGATCGGCGGCATCGACGCTGCTGTTCCTCGTCATCGCGCTCAGCACCATAGCCTATATCCGCCTGTCGCGGCTGAACCTTTCGGGAGACCGCTGATGGAAGCCCTCGTCCGCAAGGCGGGCTTTGCCGCGCTCGTCCTCTTCATCGTGCTGTTTTCGGTGTTCCCGTTCTACTACGCCATCGTCACCAGCTTCAAATCCGGCACGGACCTCTTCCGGGTGGACTACCTGCCGAGAAGCTTTTCGATGGCCAATTACGAGGGCGTCTTCAACAACGGCGTCTTCCTGCAGAACGTCCTCAACTCGGTGATCGTCGCCACCAGCGTCGTCGCCATTTCGCTTTTCCTGGCCGTCACTGCCGCCTACGCCCTGTCGCGTATCCGCTTTCGCGGACGGGGGCTGTTGCTGCTCACCATCCTGGCCGTCTCGATGTTCCCCCAGATTGCGGTGCTGGCGGGCCTGTTCGAGATGGTTCGATGGATGGGCATCTACAACAGCCTGTTCTCCCTGATCTTCGCCTACATGATCTTCACGCTGCCCTTCACGGTCTGGGTCCTCACTACCTTCATGCGGGACTTGCCCCAGGAGATCGAGGAAGCGGCCATCGTGGACGGCGCCGGGCCGTTTACCATCGTCATGCGGGTGTTTCTGCCGCTGATGTGGCCGGCGCTGGTGACGACCGGGCTGCTCGCCTTCATCGCGGCATGGAACGAGTTCCTGTTCGCGCTCACCTTCGTCGCCAGCAACGAAACGCGCACCGTACCGGTGGCCATCGCGCTCCTGTCCGGTGCGTCCGAGCAGGAAATACCGTGGGGCACGATCATGGCGGCGTCGGTCGTCGTCACGCTGCCGCTGATCGTTCTCGTCCTCATCTTCCAGCGCAAGATCATCGCCGGGCTGACCGCCGGCGGCGTCAAGGGCTGACTATCCGGAGTTCCGACGCATGGCCGAATTGAAACTGACCGGCGTAACCAAATCCTTTGGCGCGGTAACCGTGCTGCACGGCATCGACCTCGATATCGCCAGCGGCGAGTTCGTCGTCTTCGTGGGGCCGTCCGGTTGCGGCAAGTCCACCTTGCTGCGCATCGTAGCCGGGCTGGAGGAGATCAGTTCCGGCACGCTGGCCATCGACGGCCAGACCGTCAACGACCGAACCCCGAAGGAAAGGGGCATCGCGATGGTGTTCCAGTCCTATGCGCTGTATCCGCATATGAGCGTCTACGACAACATGGCTTTCGGCCTGTCGCTCGAGAAGGGAACGCCGAAATCGGAGATCGACCGGCGCGTTCGCGAGGCGGCCTCCATCCTGCAGATCGACCCCTATCTCGACCGGCTGCCCAAGGCCCTGTCGGGTGGCCAGCGCCAGCGTGTCGCCATCGGACGGGCCATCACCCGCGACCCCAAGGTGTTCCTGTTCGACGAACCCCTGTCGAACCTGGATGCGGCGCTGCGCGTGCAGACACGCATCGAGATTGCAAAGCTGCACGACAGGATGCAGGGCACCACCATGATCTACGTGACGCACGACCAGGTCGAGGCGATGACCCTGGCCGACCGTATCGTGGTGCTGAACAAGGGGCGGATCGAGCAGGTGGGCACGCCGATGGAGCTCTACCAGCGGCCCGACAACCTCTTCGTCGCCCGCTTCATCGGCTCGCCCGCCATGAACATCGTGCCGGTATCCGCCGTATCCGCGCCGCAGGGCCTGCCCGAGAAGACCGTGCATGTCGGCATGCGGCCGGAAGACCTTTCGCTGGCCACGGAAGGGGCGGGCGTCCTGTCCGGCACGGTCAAGCTGGTGGAGCCGCTCGGCGAGGTGACGCTGGCCTATGTCGACATCGGCCAGGGCGACGAGCCCGTCGTCGTCAAGCTGCCGGGCAACCAGATGCTGGAACGTGGCGCAGCCGTTACGCTGGCGGCGGAGCCCGGCAAGCTCCACGCTTTCGATGCGCAGGGAAGCGCGATCCGATAACCGCCGATGTTAAAAGTGATTGTCGCAATCTTGTGGGTGACGCGGCGCTTCACGGCCCGTTGACGAGGGCGAGGATGAGCCGGTGGACATTGCCACCGTCGCTCATCTCCATTTGGTCGAAGGCCCGGCTGCGGGCGCGTTGCGCCTGCGACAGCGCGCCGAGCCTTTCGGTGAGAACCTCGCGGATGCGTTTGCAGGACGGATCGCCCGGCACGCTCAGCCCCACGGATGCCTCCTCGATCTGGCGCACCATATCGACGATATGCTCGCCATGGACGCGCTCGTGCGCGCGCATGCCGTCGATGAAGCGTCGCCAGCTTTCGGCTACGTCCGGCGACAGGCGCTGCGAGGGCTTGGGCAGGCGATAGGTGATGACCAGCCTGGGCCGGGCCGAAGCGAGCACGCAGCCGCCGTCGCGCGGCTGGTAATCCCGCTGCCAGGTCAGCTTGAACGTCGTGACCGCGATGGCGCGCGATGCGCCGGCGGACGGCCCGCGCTCCCCGATGGAGTTGTAAAGCTCGATGCCGGTACGCCCCGCGACGGCATAGGGCTCCTCTACCTCCTGTGCCGTCCACGCGACAGCCGAAGAGGGGGCGAAGGACAGGGCGGCCATGAGGGCTGCAAGGGCTGTGATGCGCATGATGTTGCATAGGCCAGCTTCGACGACTTGCCAATCGCGTTTGAGTGACATCCGGCAGACTCCCGCTTGCGACGTCGCGCCATATATGGTCGCCGGTGTGGCACCATCCGGAGACAGACAGCCTCATGCAGCACGCGGCCGCGAAAGCCCTGAGCGCCATTGTTTTCATGTTCGGCCTGCAGCCCGCCTCGGCACAGGACGGTCGGCCCGCCGCCCCTGTGGAGGTGGCCGTGGTCGAGGAACGCTCGGTGGACAACGCGGAAGCGTTCATCGGCCGCGTCGAGGCGATCGAATCCGTCGACATACAGGCGCGGGTGCAAGGTTTCATCGAGGACGTGACCTTCGACGGCGGCGAAGCCGTGGCGGCGGGCGATCTTCTGTTTCGCATAGAGCCCGCGCAATACGAAGCCGCGCTCGCGGCCGCGCGGGCCCAGCGCTCGCGCGCGCAGGCCGAACGCCAGAATGCCGAGCAGACATTCGCCCGCACGCGGGAGCTGGTCCAGCGCAACACGCTGGCACAGGCCAATCTGGACGAAGCCGAAGCAGCGCTGGCCGCTGCATCGGCGAATGTCGAGGCGGCGTCGGCACAGGTGCAGCAGGCCGAGCTGGACCTGTCCTATACCTCCATCTCGTCGCCGATCGACGGCCGGATCGGCATTCCCCTCATCACGCGGGGCAATCTCGTCGGTTCGGGGTCGGGGACGCTGGCGCGCGTGGTCCAGACGGACCCGGTCTATGTCGCCTTCTCCCTGCCCGAAGGCGTGATGGTGTCGCTGCGGCAGCAGTACGGCCAGGCGCTCGACACAATCGATCCGGCCGACATCGCCCTCGGCCTCCGGTTGCCCAACGGCACGGACTACGGCGGTAACGGGCGCATCAGCTTCGTCTCCAACGAGGTCGATCCGCAGACCGGCACGCTGACCTTGCGCGCGACTTTCGAGAATGCCGACCGCATCCTCCTGCCGGGGCAGTTCGTGACGCTTCATATCGGCGCGGCCGACCCGGAGGTGCGAGTGTTCGTGCCGCAGACCGCCGTGCTGCGCGATCGGGAGGGCGCCTATGTCTATGTCGTCGACGAAGGCGACACGGCGCGGCAGCGCCGCATCGAGACGCGCGAACGCAGCGACGGCGGCTGGTTTCTCGACGGCGGCCTGGCGCCCGGAGAACGCGTGGTCGTGCAGGGCGTCCAGCGCCTGTCCGACGGTGCGGCGGTAACGGTTGCCGGCGCAGCGCCGGAAGGCGCGGCCGCGCAATGATCTCGGACTTCTTCATCCGCCGGCCACGCGTTGCGATGGTTGTCTCCATCGTCCTGACGCTGGCCGGAATTCTGGCCTTCCTGGCCATTCCCGTCACGCAGTATCCTAACATCACGCCGCCGACGGTCAACGTGTCGGCCACCTATCCGGGCGCCAGCGCCGAAGTGATCGCCGATGTCGTCGGAGGCCCCATCGAGGAGGCCGTCAACGGCGTCGACGACATGCTGTACATGAGCAGCACCTCGTCCGACGCGGGGCTCTACTCCCTTGCCGTCACCTTTGCCGTCGGAACGGATTCCGATATCGCGCAGGTCAACGTCCAGAACCGGATCCAGATCGCCCTGTCGCAACTGCCGACGCAGGTGTCGCAGCAAGGCGTGACGGTGCGGGCAAGTTCGCCCGACTTCGTCATGGCGCTCGGCTTCGTCTCGACGAACGGGTCGATGGACGCCCTGGATATCTCCAACTACGTGTCCACCAACGTGGTGGACGTCATCTCGCGCGTGCAAGGCGTCGGCGACGCCTCCGTTACCGGCACGTCGGAATATTCCATGCGCGTGTGGCTGGATCCGCGCCGCCTGACCGCGCTGTCGCTGACGCCGGGCGACGTCGCCACGGCCATCCAGGCGCAGAATATCCAGGCTTCGCTGGGGCAGGTGGGCGGCGCGCCTGCGCCGGACAGCGTTGATCAACAATACTCCCTCGTCGCGGAAGGGCGGCTGGCCGACCCGGAAGCCTTCGGCGACATCGTGTTGCGGACCGGCGACAATGGCGGCATCGTCCGGCTGCGCGACGTGGCCCGCATCGAACTGGGCGCGCAGAGCTATGCGGCCAGCGCCCTGTTGAACGGGCAGCCTACCGCGATGCTGGGCGTCAACCAGGCGCCGGGTTCCAACGCCATCGACACGGCCGAGGGCGTGCGCGCGGAAATGGAGCGCCTTTCCCAGAACTTCCCCGCGGGCCTGGACTATGTCGTCGTCTATGATGCAACCGATTTCGTCAGCGCATCGCTGAACGAAATCTACGTGACTTTCGGCGTCACCTTCCTGATCGTCGTCGCCGTCACCTTCCTGTTCCTGCAGGAATGGCGCGCCACCCTGATCCCCTCGCTCGCCATCCCCGTTTCGCTGATCGCCACATTCGCGGTGCTCTATGTGTTCGGCTTTTCCGCCAACACGATCACGCTGCTTGCGCTCGTGCTGGCCATCGGCCTCGTGGTGGACGACGCGATCCTGGTTGTCGAAAACGTGCAGCGGATCATGGAAGAGGAGGGCATCGATGCGGCTGCGGCGGCGGCCAAGGCGATGCGCCAGATCACCAGCCCCATCATCTCGACGACGCTGGTCCTTTTGGCCGTCTTCGTCCCGACGGCCTTCCTGCCCGGTATCGACGGCCAGCTCTATCGCCAGTTCGCCATTACACTGTCGGCCAGCATGGTGCTGTCGTCCGTCGTCGCGCTGACGCTCAGCCCGGCGCTGTGCGCGCTGCTGCTGCAAAAGCCCGAAAGGAGACGGTCGGGGCCGCTCGGCCTCTTCTCGCGCGGGCTGGACAGGACGCGCGACGCCTACGGCTCCATCGTCGCACGGTTCATCGCCGTCAAGCTTCTGACCATCGTCGGCATTGGCGTGGCCTTCGTCGGCGCATGGTTCGCCTTCACGGCATTGCCGTCCACCTTCCTGCCGGACGAAGATCAGGGCGCCATCTTCATCGACCTGCAATTGCCCGACGCCGCCTCGCTGCAGCGTACCGAACGCATCATGGAAAACGTGGAGCAGCGCCTGCTGGCGCAGCCGGGCGTCGCGAACGTGATTTCGGTATCGGGGTTCAGCATCCTTCAAAGAACGGTCGCGCCGAATGGCGGCTTCGCGCTGGTGTCGCTGGCGCCCTGGGACGAGCGGGACGAGGAAGCGCTGGCCTTGCCCGCCATACTTGCCGCGATCCAGCAGGAGTTCGCTACCATACCCGGCGCCATCGTTTCGGCCTTCGCGCCGCCACCCATTCCCGGGCTCGGCGCCGTGGGCGGGTTCGACCTGCGCCTCCAGGCTTTGCAGGGCCAGACGGCGGAAGAGCTGGGCGAGGTGATGCGCGGTTTCCTTGCCGAGTTGAACAGCCTTCCGGAAGTGGCGGGAGCGACGACATCGTTCAACGCCGACGTTCCGCAGCTGTTCCTGAACGTCGATCGAGACCGCGCCGAAGTACTGGGCGTTTCGGTGTCCGAGATCTTTTCCACGGTCGGCGCCATTTTCGGAACGCGCTACGTCAACGACTTCACATTCGAGGGGCGGGTCTTCCAGGTGAACCTGCAGGGGGAGGCCGATTATCGCGCCATTGTGGACAACGTCCTGGATACGCATGTGCGCAGCAATAACGGGCAGATGATCCCGCTGCGGGCCGTGGCCAGCGTGTCCACCGTTCTCGGGCCCTATACGCTCAGCCGCTACAACCGCTATATCTCCGCCCAGGTCAACGGCCAGCCGGCCGAGGGCGTCAGTTCGGGCGTGACGTTGGATGCGGTGGCCGCCAAGGCGCAGGAAACCCTGCCGGACGGCTATGGCTTCGAATGGTCGGGCCTTTCCTTCCAGGAAACGCAGGTCGCCGGGACGGCTTACGCCATCTTCGCGCTGGCCTTCGTCTTCGCCTACCTGTTCCTCGTCGCCCAGTATGAGAGCTGGACGCTGCCGATCACCATCCTCCTGTCCCTGGGCGTCGCGGCGGCCGGCGCGACGCTGATGCTGCTGGCTACGGGGCTTGCCAACAGCCTCTACGCCCAGATCGGCATCGTGCTCCTGATCGGGCTTGCCTCCAAGAACGCGATCCTGATCGTCGAGTTTGCCCGCGTGCAGCGGGAGGAAGAAGGGCTGAGCATCGCCGAGGCCGCCGAAACCGGCGCGCGCCAGCGATTCCGCGCGGTGATGATGACGGCGGTCTCCTTCATCCTCGGCATGCTCCCGTTGATGCTGGCGACGGGCGCCGGAGCCGGCGCCAGGCGCGCCATCGGCACAACGGTCTTCGGCGGAATGCTGGCGGCGACGGTGGTGGGTATCGTGCTGGTGCCGGGCCTGTACAGCGTCGTCCAATCGATCAAGGAACGCGTCCGCGGCACCGGACGAAAATTTCATAAATCTACTTAAAAGATAGATTATTATGCCTGTGACGGCACCGCCGTCCCGCTAAGCTCGTCCAGTAGGCCAAGATCGGCCGGACAGGACAAGCGAGGCGGGCATGACGATCCATTGGGGCATCAAGGGTCTTCTGGCTTTGGGAATGGCGGTTGCGGCTTCGTCATCGGGGGCCGGGCAGCCGTTGAGCGCAGACGTGCCGGCCGGCACGACGCTGACGGTCGCGGACCAGAACGAGGTCCTGCAGACGCTCATGCAGGCGTCGGGCGAGGCCGACAAGCTGGAAGCCGACGTCACCTACGCCAATTTCCTGGGCGGTCCGGCCATACTGGAAGCGTTCCGCGCCGGCGCGCTGGACCTTGCGCTCGTGGGCAATACACCGCCCATACAGGCCCACGCATCCGGCCTGGTGCTGCCGATCGTGGGCGCCGTCACCACGACAGAGGTGGATTACCATCTGGCCGTCAGGCCGGGATTGCAGATCGACAGGCTGGAAGATCTGGCAGGAAGGAAGCTCAGCTATGCCGAGGGGACGGGGCGCCAGCCCTTTATCCTGAATGCGCTGAAGGTTGCCGGGCTGACGCCGGACGACGTGCAGTTCGTCAGCCTCAAGGCCGCCGACATGCCGGATGCCGTGCGCGCGGGCCAGGTCGACGTGGCAGTGCTGAACGAGCCGCATTATTCTCGCTACGTCAGGACCTTCCCGGGGGCAAGCGCACTTCCCGACGCCGAGCACGACCGGCTCCCACGCACGCTTTCCTATCTTTACGCAAGCCCCGAGGCGCTGGCCGACCCGGGCAAGAGCGCGGCCATCGCACAGTTCGTAAGCGGATGGATCGACGCCAATCGATGGCGTTCCGAACATGCCGAGGGTTGGGCCGATACCTATTATATCGGCCTGCAGCGCCTTTCGCCCGAAGAGGGCCGCGCCGCCGCCGAGGCCGAGGGCAAGCCTTCCTTCCCGACCTTGAGCGAACTGGTGGAAACCCAGCAGGGCCTGATCGACGTCATCCATGCCGCCGGCGGGTTGCCACGGCGCCTCGATGCCTCCGAAGAGTTCGACTTTCGTTTCGATGCGGTGATCGCGGCCGCAACCGACCGATGAGCCTGATCGACATCGCCTCGGGACCGGCCGGCGCGGTGCGCGCCGCCCGCGAGGCATCCCGGCCGGCTTCCGCCAAACCACGGCCGCCCGTGCGCCTGACGCCGGAAAAGCTGGGTCCCATCGGTCGCCTGGCTGGCCCTGCCGCGGTGCTGCTCGCATGGGAACTGTCCTCGCAGGCCGGGCTGTTGCCCGAGCGCATGTTGGCGGCGCCCTCCACGGCGCTGGCGACCGGCTGGACCATGGTGGCGGACGGAACCTTGTGGCCGCATCTCGCGGCATCGGCCATGCGGGCCTATTCCGGCCTGCTGATCGGCGTCGTCCTCGGCCTCGTGCTGGCGCTCGCCGCCGGTCTGACGCGCGCGGGCGAGGCGTCCATCGACGCCCTCGTGCAGGTCAAGCGCGCTGTGCCGACGCTGGCGCTGATACCGCTGGCCATATTATGGCTCGGCATCGGCGAGACGATGAAGGTCTTCCTGATCGTGACCAGCGTGCTGGTGCCGGTCTATATCAATACCCATGCCGCGTTGCGCGGCATCGACATCGGCCATGTGGAACTGGCGCGGACGGTGGGCCTCGGCCGTGCCGAATTCGTCCGCCGTGTCGCGCTGCCCGGCGCCTTGCCCGGCTTCTTCACGGGGCTGCGGCTGGCCACCACCATGTGCTGGACGTCGCTCGTGGTGCTGGAACTCATCAACACCAATAACGGCATCGGCTATCTCATGAGCCGCGCCCGCGACTGGGGGCAAACCGACATCATCGTCGTGGGCCTTTTCATCTACGCTTTCCTGGGCCTCGTTTCGGATGCCCTGGTCCGCTGGTGGGAAAGCCGGGCCCTGTCCTATCGCAAGGCGATCGGATCATGAGCGGCGCGTTGCAAAAGGGGGCGGAGGCGGCAGTGCGTCTGCGCGGCCTGTCGCGCGGCTTCGGCGGAAAGCCGGTGCTGAGCGGAATTTCGCTGGATGTCGCCGAAGGCGAGTTCGTCGCGCTGATCGGCCGGTCCGGTTCGGGCAAGAGCACGCTCCTGCGGGCGCTGGCCGGGCTGGACGACGATGCCGACCGCGAAGGCTTTCTTGCCGTACCCGAACGCGCCTCGGTGTTGTTCCAGGATTCACGGCTGCTGCCGTGGGAGCGCGTCCTGGACAATGTCACGATCGGCTTCCATGCCCCCGATGCCGCGGCCAGGGGCTCGGCGATGCTGATGCGCGTCGGCCTGGGCGACAAGGGCGGCGTCTGGCCCGCGACTTTGTCCGGCGGAGAAAAGCAGCGCGTGGCGCTGGCGCGCTCGCTGGTGCGCGGGCCGCAATTGCTGCTGGCGGACGAGCCCTTCGGCGCTCTGGACGCGCTGACCCGCGTCAAGATGCACGGGCTCCTGTTCGAGCTCGTGGCGCAGGAGCGGCCGACCGTCATCCTCGTCACCCACGACGTGGACGAGGCCCTCCTGCTGGCCGACCGGGTGCTGGTGATGGAAGAGGGGCGGATCGCGCTCGACAGGGCGGTCGGCCTTCCGCATCCGCGCCGGGCCTCGCATGCCGGTTTCGAAACCTTGAGAACAGAGCTTCTGGCCGCGCTGGGCGTCGACGTCGCAGCGGCCTGACAATCCAGGACAATGGGAGGCCGTCATGAGCCGCGAACTGCACCTGAATCTCTTCGTCCACACCCGGGGGCACCATGAAAGCGCCTGGCGGCATCCCGATGCCTCGCCGCTGGCGTTGACGGATTTCAGCTATTACCGCGGCCTTGCCGATCTGGCGGAGAAGGCCGCCTTCGACGCTGTCTTTCTTGCGGACGTGCTGGCGCTCGGCCAGCGCCACGGGCACTCGGCGCAGGGCGGCCTCGAGCCGCTGACGCTCCTGGCGGCCCTGTCCGCCGTGACCAGCCGCATCGGGCTGATCGCCACGGCATCCACCACCTATACGGAGCCATACAACCTCGCCCGCCAGTTCGCCTCGCTGGACCATCTCTCGGGGGGGCGCGTCGGCTGGAACATCGTAACCAGCTGGGCGCCTGCCGCAGCGGACAATTTCGGTCATATCGGCCAGGTCGGGCACGGGGAACGGTACGAGCGCGCCGAGGACTTCCTGCAGGCCGTGACCGCGCTGTGGGACAGCTGGGAAGACGACGCCGTGCTGGACGATCGTGCGGGCGGGGTCTACTTCGACCCGGCCAAGGTTCGCCCCGTCCACCACGATGGCCCGTGGAGCAAGGTGGAGGGCCCCCTCAACATTCCGCGCGGGCCGCAGGGGCGGCCCGTCTATGTACAGGCGGGCTCGTCCGAACCCGGCCGCCGCTTCGGGGCGACATGGGCGGAAGCGATCTTCACCGCCCACACCGGCAAGGAATCGGCGATCGAGTTCTACAGCGCGATCAAGCGACAGGCGCAGGCACTGGGCCGCCGGCCCGAGCATATCGTGATCCTGCCCGGCATCAGCGCCACGATCGGTTCCACCGAGGCGGAGGCGCAACGGGTGGAGCGTGAGCTCGCGGATCTGAACCGTCCGGAAACCGGCCTGCAACATCTGTCCAACCGGTTCGGCGGCCACGACTTTGCGGCGCTGCCGCTGGACCGGCCGCTCGCCGCGGGGGATTTTCCGGATATCTCCACGGTCGAGGCATCGTTGAGCCGGGCCCAAGGCATCGCGCGCCTTGCACTGGACGAAGGGCTGACCCTGCGTCAGCTTCTGGCGCGGCTGGCGGGTGCGCGCGGACACTTCGCAACCGTCGGCACGCCGGAGCAGATCGCCGACATCATCGAAGACTGGTTCCTGTCGGGCGCCGCCGACGGCTTCAACGTGATGCCGCCGATCCTGCCGGCGCAGTTCGAGCTGTTCACGTCCGAGGTCGTTCCGCTTCTGCGCCGGCGGGGCCTGTTCCGAAGCGGCTATCGCGGCGAAACGCTGCGGCACCATCTCGGCCTGCCACGACCGGAAGCCGGGTCGCTGACCGTCGATCGGGGACGGCGCAGCGCATGACGGGCAGGGAAAGCAAGATCGTTCTCAATCTAGTGAAATAATGGATAATCGATCCCTATCCGCGACGGCGTCGAGCATCTACCATCGGCCCGTCGACCAACGAAGGGCAGCGTATGCAGGATCGTTCGCAACGTCAGTCACGAACCGGCGCGACGGCCGCCTCGGCCGTAGCGGCCATCCTGTCCGTAGGGCTGGTTGCGGCATGCACCTTCGGCATCGGCCCGTTCGGCGGCCAGGCGACGGCGGAACGCATCGCCGTCTACGCACCCTGACGGCGCGGCGGTCGGGGCAAAGGCCGTGAAAGCCGACCGCATCCTCATCATCGGCGGGGGCGCGAGCGGCGTTATCCTGGCGGCGCATCTTTTGAAATTCGGCCCCGAAACGCTGGGCGTAGCGCTGGTTGAAAGGCGCCCCCATTTCGGCGCCGGCATCGCCTATTCCACCGACGAGCCGGACCATCTCCTGAATACGCGCGCCAGCGGCATGAGCGCCTACCCGGACGATGCCGACCATTTCTGGCGCTGGCTGACGGCCGGCGACCGCGCCACCGGCATCGACTGCAGCGATCCGTTCTGCTTCGTGCCCCGCCGCCTCTACCGCGCCTATCTCGGAGATATTCTCGGCACGGCCGGCGGCAGGCTGCAATTGATCGAGGGCGAGTGCACATCCCTGACGGAATTGCGTGGCGGCGTGGCCGCGACGTTGAAGGACGGGCGCACCGAACTCGCCGACCGTGTCGTGCTGGCGACCGGCCATGCCGAGCCGCGGCCGGAGCCGGACTCCGGCGTCGTCGGGCCATGGCTCGGCCTTACCGAACTGGGGCTTGCCGAGGACGACGATGTCGCCATCATCGGCACGGGGCTGTCCATGGTCGACAATGTCGCCCAACTTCGCCGCAGCGGCCATCGCGGGCGTATCACCGCCGTCTCGCGGCGCGGCCTGCTGCCGCATGTGCATACGCGGCATGCCACGCCGTTTCTGCTGGATGCCGCCGACATCCCCTTCGGGACCAGCCCCACCTACCTGCTGCGCTGGTTGCGCCAGGCGGCCGCCTGGCATGCAGGGCGCGGCGGCGACTGGCGCGATCTGATCGACGCCGTGCGTCCGCATACCCAGGCGCTGTGGCAATCGATGAGCGTGGACGCGCGGGCCCGTTTCCTGCGGCATGCACGAACCTTCTGGGAGGTGCATCGCCATCGCATGGCCCCGCAGGCCGCCCAGGCCCTGCAAGAAGCCATCGATGACGGTCAGCTGCACGTGGTTGCCGGGCGGGTGGTCGACTGGCGGTCCGAGGCAGGCCACACCGAGTTGACCGTCCGAAAGCGCGATGGCGCGCCGGCGACCTTGCGCGTGCGACGTGTGATCGACTGTACCGGAATCCTGCGGAACCCGATGTCGGGCAGCAACACGCTGGCTGCCGAACTGGTCAGGACGGGACGGGCCAGGCTGGATCCTCTCCGTATCGGCATCGAGACCGACGAAACCGGGGCGGTGCTCGACGCGGAGGGCCGTGCCTCCCGACGCCTGTTCGGGGTGGGGCCGGTCACGCGGGCATTGTTCTGGGAGGTTACAGCCATACCCGACATCAGGGTTCAATGCGCCGCGCTCGCGACAAGGCTGGCCGGGACCAGGATCGCATGACGTGCACCGCCGGTGATATGCCTTGCATCGGCTTCGTGGGCGGTGTGTAAACCTCTGGTGGATCATGATGGGATTCGCGAGGGGGCAGGGCACCATGTTCGATCCGGCGATGTTCAGCCTTGTCGGCCGGCGCGCGGTGATCACCGGCGGCGGGCGAGGGCTCGGTCGTGCCGTGGCGGAGGCGCTCGGCCGGATGGGTGCCGAGATCTGCCTGGCCGGCCGCAACCGCGCGGGGCTCGACGAGGCGGTCCTGGCCCTGCGCGAGGCCGGTCTAACGGCAAGGGCACTTGTACTGGACGTTCGCGACACGGCTGAGGCACCGTCCGCACTGGCCGCCCTCGACGCGCAATGGCCTGTCGACATACTCGTCAACAATGCCGGCATCGAAAACGTGCGCGCGTCGCTCGATGTGGACGCCGCCTTATGGGACAGTATCCTGGATACCAACCTGAAGGGCAGTTTCTTCTGTTCGCAGGCAGTGGCGCGCAGCATGTCCGTGCGCGGTGGCGGCGCGATCGTCAATCTCTGCTCTCTCACCTCCTTCGTCGGCGTCCCGACGGCGGTTGCCTACGGCAGTTCCAAGGCGGGGCTGTTGGGGATGACCCGCGCCCTGGCGAGCGAATGGGCGCCCATGGGCATCCGCGTCAACGCCATCGCGCCCGGCTATTTTCGAACGGAGATGACCGAGGTCTTCTACGGCGACGAGGCATGGGCGGCGCGGATGCTGGACCGTATTCCCCAACGGCGTTTCGGACGCATGGAGGATGTCGGCGGGGCCGTCGCCTTCCTGTGCAGCGACGCCGCCTCCTACGTGACAGGGCAATGCATCGCCGTAGACGGCGGATACCTCGCATCGATCTGACGTGCCCATTTTTACGGCAATAGAGGTAGATGCCTAAAATATGGATTGACCGTCATTCGGTCATTTGTATAGACATATTCCGTGGGGTTGTGGCGCCCACGGTGCAGGATACGGAGACGTTCATGTCGTCGGCACCCCAGACACGCGCAAACCGGCATCCCGGTACGCAGGCGGCTGTTTCCGTGCGTGGCGTCGGCATGGTGTATGATGGCGTCCACGCCGTGCGTGACGCCGCCTTCGACCTGGCGGACGGTCGGTTCCTGACCATTCTGGGCCCTTCCGGGTCGGGCAAGACGACGTTGCTGCGGATGATCGCAGGTTTCCAGCGGCCGACCACGGGGGAGATCTACATCAACGGCGCGCCCGTCAGCGCCGTGCCCCCGCATCGCCGCTCGATCGGCATGGTTTTCCAGAAACTGGCGCTCTTTCCGCATATGACGGCGGCGGAGAACGTGGCTTTCCCGCTGAAGATGCGGCGGTTCGACGCCAGGACGATACCGGACCGGGTCCGGCGTTATCTCGATCTGGTGCAGCTCGGCCCCTATGCCGACCGTCGCATCCATCAACTGTCGGGCGGCCAGCAGCAGCGCGTCGCCATCGCGCGGGCGCTGGTTTTCGAGCCGGATCTCCTGCTTCTGGACGAGCCGCTGGCAGCCCTGGACCGCAAGCTGCGGGAAGAGATGCAGCTTGAATTCCGCCGCATCCAGAAAGAGCTGGGCGTGACGACCATCAACGTGACGCACGATCAGCGCGAGGCGCTCGTCGTCTCGGACGAGATCATCGTCATGGACAAGGGCGCCATCCAGCAGAACGCCGTGCCGGTAGACACGTACCGCAAGCCGGCCAACGCTTTCGTCGCCGGGTTCATCGGCGTCACCAACTTCCTGTCCGGGCCGGTCGCCGCGGTCGAGGGCGGCGAAATTTCCTTTTCCGTCGGCGGTCTGCCGGCCCTGGGGCGCTGGGCCGGACAAGGCAGCGCGCCCCGGCCCGGCGACACGGTCACCGGCGCCCTGCGCGCCGAGCAGATCCGGATCGGCGCGACGCCGGACGCGCTGGCCGAGTGCCGCAACCGCTGGCCGGGCACCGTGTCCGACGTGATCTTCGAAGGAGAACGGATCGTCTACGAGGTCGCGGCGGGCAAGGGTGGCCCGGCTTTGCGGGTCTTCGACCACGACCCCGCGACGCACCGCCAGTTCGCCCCCGGGGAGCCCATAGCCTTGGGGTGGAATGCGCCTGACATACTGATCTTCGCCCACTGACCTCAGGATTGCCGACCAGATGGAGACTTCGAGCATGAGCCAGAAGACGATTTCCCCCCTTGCGATGTCGAGGCGCCGCTTCCTGGCCGGAACGGCGGCGGTTGGCGGCCTTGCGGCCGTCGGCGCGCCCTTTGCCGCGCTGGCGCAGGCAGAGCCCGAAAAGCCCGCCGAGATCATCGTGCGCGCCTGGGGCGGTTCATGGGTGGCGAGCCTGGATGCAGGCGTGTCCAAGCCCTTCACCGAGATGACCGGTATCGCCGTCCGCCACGACCTGACGGAAGACAACGAGATCCAGCCCAAGGTGTGGGCGGCGGTGGCGCAAGGCCGCGTGCCGCCCATCCACGTCAACTGGGACACCACCACCAACGCCACAAAGTCGGCGCTGCGGGGTGTGACCGAAGATCTTGCGGACCTGCCCAACCTTGCCGAGACGACCGAGCTGGCCAAGCCGGTCGGCCTCGAGGGCGTGCCGATCGTCAATACCTACGGCTACGTCTATGTGCTGGCCTATCGCCCGGAGGCTTTCCCGGACGGGCCGCCGACGTCGCTTCAGGTGCTGCTGGAGCCGCGCTTCAAGGGCCGCATAGCCCTCTATAACGACGGCATAGGCTTCCACTTCCCGGCGCAGGTGGCCGGTGGCGGCAAGCTGGAGGACATTCCCGACAACATGGACGCCGCCTGGGAATTCATCACCAAGGTCAAGGACCAGCAGCCCCTGCTAGGCGAGGATCCGGATTTCACCAACTGGTTCCAGAACGGCGAGATCGACCTGGCGGTGACGATTTCCACAAACGCCCGCGAAGCCCAGAAGAACGGCATCGATATCGCGTGGGTGGTTCCGATGGAGGGCGCCAAGTTCGAGACGGATGGCCTCTGGATTCCCAAGGGGCTGCCCGAGAACGAACTCTACTGGGCCAAGCAGTATATCAATTTCGCGATTTCCAAGGATGCGCAGCAGGTCTGGCTCGACGGTCTCGGCCTGCCTGGCGTCGTGCCCGGCCTGACCCCGCCGGAGGGCCTGGCGGGAGATCCGTCCTATCCGACCAAGCCGGAGGATTTCGCGCATCTGATCCGCATTCCGACGGCGGTGCAGGTTGCGCATGAGAGCGATTGGTTCGCCCGGTTCAAATCGATCATGCAGGGCTGATGGCAAACGTCGCCTATCCACTCCGGTGGCGCGTCATGGACGCGCTGGAAGCCACCCTTGCGGCCCTCTGGCCGCGAGGGCTGGACCGCGCCGTGCCGTGGCTGATGCTGCTGCCGGCAATCCTGCTCGTCATGCTCCTGGCCTTGGGCCTGGTGCAGATCGGCGATTCCAGCCTGCGGGTGCTGGACCGGGCTACCTTCCTGCCGTCCGAAGCGCTGACGTGGGAGAACTACGGTCGCATCTTCACCACCGGCCTCTACTGGACGGTGCTGTGGCGCAGCCTTCTGGCGTCGGTCATCGTAACGGGCATCTGCCTCGTCTTCGCCTTGCCCTATGCCTATCTGATGGTGCGCACGCCATCCCCCGCCTTGCGAAAGATCCTGCTGATCGCGCTGTTCCTGCCGTTCTTCATCGGGCAGGTGGTGCGCGCCTATGGCTGGCTCATCATTCTCGGCAACCAGGGCATCGTCAACGAGGTCATGGGGCTTGTCGGCGTGCCGCCGATGCGGCTGCTCTACAACTATCCGGCCGTCATCTTCGGTCTCGTCCAATACATGCTGCCCTTCGCGGTGCTGATGCTCTCGCCGGCGCTGACCGCCATTCCCGAAGAGGTGGAGGCGGCGGCCAGTTCGCTCGGCGCGAACTGGTGGCGCACCCTGTTCCATATCGTGCTGCCGATGGCGCGGCCTGGCCTGATCGGCGCAGGCCTTGTGGTCATGACGCTGACGCTGACCGATTTCGCCATGCCCGCCATATTGGGGGGAGGCTCACAGGACTTCATCGCGAACGCCATCTACGACCAGTTCTTCCGCACCTCCGACCAGGGCATGGGCGCGGCGCTGACGCTTGTCCTGGTCGGCGTCGGCTCGCTGGCGGTAGGGCTGGTGTTCACCCTGTTCGGTGCGGGGACACTGGCGATGGGGCGGGAGCGCCGATGACGCAGCCTTTGTCCAAGAGCGTCGTCATCTGGACGATGGTGGCGCTTGTGCTCGTCGTTCTTTCCGCGCCGACGATCGTCGTGCTCGGGGCATCCTTCACCTCGGGCAATATCGTCGCGTTTCCGCCGGATGGCTTTTCGCTGCAATGGTACCGGCGGATCGCCGCGGCCAGCGACCTGCAGAATGCCTTCGTCCGCTCGCTGAAGGTGGCGGCCATCTGTACGCTGATCGCGATCCCCGCGGGGACACTGGCCGGCATCGCGCTCGCCAAATATGCGATCCGCTTCGAAAAGACGCTTCAGGTCTATCTGCTGCTGCCGTTCACCATTCCGCTCATAGGTTCGGGCATCGGCCTTATGCTGCTGTTCGGGCAGTGGGGCATGCTGGGGCAGATCTGGCCCATCGGCCTTGCCTGCTGCGTCATCAACCTGCCCTTCATGATATGGGCCGTCACCGCGAGCGCCTCCGGCCTGGACCCGGACCTGGAGCTGGCAGCGGCCAATTGCGGCGCACGGCCGCTGGCCGTCTTTCTGCATGTCACGCTTCCCGCGGTGATGCCCGGCGTCATCAGCGGCGCACTCCTGATGTTCATCCTCGCGCTCAACGAGTTCCTGGTCAGCCTTCTCTTGACGGATGCGCGCACGGTGACGCTGCCGGTGCAGATCTACAATTCCATCCGCTCGATCATCACGCCCGACCTCGCGGCGGTTTCCGTCGTCTTCATCCTTTGCGCCGCGCTGGTGATCGCGCTGCTCGACCGGCTGGTCGGGCTCGACATCTTCCTCAAGTCCAAGTGACAGGATAGCCCCGCAATGTCCGATGTTTCGTTTCATGACTATGCCGCCCTTCCGTCCGACGCGCGCGCCCGGCTGATGAAGCGCTCCGAGGCCGACCTTTCCGCGATCATCGACAAGGTGCGACCCATCATCGAAGCGGTGCGCACCGAGGGCGACGAGGCGCTCCTGCGCTTCGGGCGTGAATTCGACCGAGCCGAAGGGCTGTCGGCGGGCGGGCTGAAAGTATCCGAGGCAGAATTCGACGCCGCCTTCGCGGCCGTCGACGAGGCCGTCGTGGACGCCATCCGCTTCGGCATCGACAATATCCGCAGCTTCCACGAGGAGCAGAAGCCGGAAACCATGTGGATGAAGGAAATCCGTCCCGGCGCCTTCGCCGGCGACCGGTTCACCCCCATTCGCTCGGTGGCGCTGTACGTACCGCGCGGCAAGGGGTCCTTCCCCTCGGTGACGATGATGACGGCGGTGCCGGCCGTCGTTGCGGGTGTGCCGGATCTTGCCATCGTCACGCCGCCGGCCCCCGACGGCGGTGTCGATGCGGCCACGCTGGTGGCCGCGCGGCTTGCCGGGGTGGAGACGGTCTACAAGGTCGGCGGCGCGCAGGCGGTGGCGGCCGTTGCCTTCGGAACCGAAACGGTAAGGCCCGCCCTGAAGATCGTCGGGCCGGGAAGCCCTTGGGTGGTGGCGGCAAAGCGGCTTCTGGCCGGCACGCTGGACACCGGGCTGCCCGCCGGTCCATCGGAATCCATCATCTTCGCCGACGACACCGTTCACGGCGGGCTGGCAGCGCTTGACCTCCTGATCGAGGCCGAGCACGGGCCGGATTCATCCGCCTATCTCGTCACCCACAGCCGCCGCGTCGCGGATGAGGCTCTTGCCGCCCTGCCGGAACTCTGGGCGCGGATGACCGAGCAGCGCGTGGCCTTTTCACGCGCGGTGCTTACGGGTCGTACGGGGGGCATCGTGCTGACCGGATCGGTGGAAGAGAGCTACGATTTCGTCAACGCCTATGCTCCCGAGCATCTGGAGATCCTGTCGAAGGAGCCCTACGACCATCTGGGGCGGATTACCGAGGCTTCGGAGATCCTGCTCGGTCAGCATACGCCGTGCAGTATCGCCAATTTCGGGCTTGGGCCGAATGCCGTGCTTCCCACAAGCCGCTGGGCGCGGACCTACGGGCCCTTGTCCGTTACGGACTTCGTCAAGCGCAGTTCGGTGGGCTACGTCACGGCGGCCGGTTTCCCGCTGCTGGCGGAACACGCGCACACGCTGGCGCTCTACGAGGGGTTTTCCTCCCACGCACTGGCCGTCTCGCCCCTCCGGCAGGACTTCATCCGATAGCAGGCAGGCGAAAGGCCCGACGCACATCGCGGCGGGCCCTGCGAGCGGCAATTTCGTTCAGTCGCGATCGCGGAAGGTGAGGCCGATGGCAAAGCCGATCAGGCCGGCGACCAGGAGGGACGAAAGGGGACGGTCCTGAACCTGGCGCCGCACGACCTTCTGGCCCTCATGGGCATAGGCGCCGGCGTTCTCGTAGATGTCGGACGCATAGCGCGAGGCTTCGTCCGCCGCTTCGCGGACGGCGTCGCGGCCCTGCCCATAAAGGTTCTGTGCCGTCCCTTCGGTCTCGCGGATCCGACCTTCGGCCGACTGGCGGTCCGATCCGACCGCATCTCCGAACGCGCCTTGAACCTTGCCGCCGAATTCCTTCGCAGCGCCTTCGAACCGGTTCTTGTCCATCACTGATTTCTCCTGCCGTAAGCATCGAACGCTTCGATGTGCCCCTATAAGCTTGCCAAACGGCGATTGGTTCATTTTGGGAGCGTTCCGCGCCTCGATGCGTTCCTGTCTCGTCCAAGAATGGAGACGAGAATGCAAATTTCCAAAGGCACGATGGTCGCGGTCGTCGACGGAGCGAAGTTGAGCTTGTTCCGAAATACGGGCGACGAGCAGAATCCCAGCCTGGAGCCGGTTGACGCGGGCGACATCGATACGTCCAATAAAAGCGGTGGTATCGGCCATGCCAGCAGCTCCGCCAACCCCGACGACAATACGCAGGACGAGGACGGTTTCGTGACCGGAGTGGTCGCCGCGCTGAACGAGAAGGCCATAACCGGCAAGGTGACGAGCCTCGTCATCATCGCCGCTCCACGCGCTTTGGGCGAAATGCGCAAGCATTACCACGCCAAGCTGAGCCAGGCCCTGATCGGGGAATTGTCGAAGGATTTGACCGGACAGTCGAGCGACGAGATCCTCAAGGCGATCGCCGCAGGCTGACGCGATCGGCGATCGCGTTTTAGTCTGGAGCGTCATCGGCGGCCGGCTCTGCACCGTCACACGATCTGCGGGCCGACCGCTGCAAGCGGACACGAAAAAGCCGCTGGGGATCTCACCCAACGGCTCCGGCGCTCTCTGCAGAGATATGCAATTCCGATGGCTCAACTCGCCAGTACATCCGTGGTCGGACGAAACATCGAAATCTTGAGCGCATCAACCTCTCGGGGACGCGCTGCACAAGGTCAATATGGGCCTGCGTGAGCGAGAAGTCAACCGCCGCGCCGGCGATCGACGCGAATGATTATGCGAAAGAGAGAAAAGTTGCGCCTGCGCAGATCATCATGAAGGCGACCAAGGCGAACGAGCGCTGCCAGTCGCGGCCTTTCTTCCTGACCGAGATCAAGACGGGTGCTCCAGGGGAAGCCGCTGTTCCGCGTCACGTGCCAGGCGCAGTGCCCGCAAGCGCGCACTTTTTGCCTTCGTTGTCGATATCGCTGTCAAGGCGGTTATGGAACTCGCACCGCCCGAGCTGACGATCGGCATGAAGAGCTTTTCAGCGAGCAGGCGCTGATCGGATGGGTTTTTCATGGAAACTTTCTTACCGGGCGTGTGATCTTGTCACGCGATTGCGCGGAAAACCCGGAGGCAGCCGTGGCTGCTGAGGTTCATATGGGGATCCTATCCGATTTTTCCATGGCTTTGTTCCTCGTTGGGCGCAAACGCCGCACTGAAATCATAGGAACGACTTCGGACGGCCCGGTGTTGGCCTTTCATCAGGAAGAGCCGGTCACCGGGGCCTTGGAGGGCGCGGTGCCGAACATCAGGAGACCTTACCATGGGCGAGAAGCTGACAGCACAGTTCGAGACGCGACGCGACGCGGAGATGGCGGTCGAGCGTCTGGTGCAGGAACATGAGGTCGAGCGCGGCTCGATCCTTATCTCGCCGGTCGGCGAAGACAATTCTGCCGGCGAGGAACCGGGCGGAAGCGACGCCAGGAGCGGGGAACCAAGCACGGAAGCGCGGACCGACCCGAAATTGGAAGGGCTGATCGAGGTATCGGTCGATCTTCAGGACGACACGAAGGTCGATGCTATTCGCGGCGCATTCACCGAGTTCCAAGGCAGGGAATAGGTGCTTCGCTGGCATTTGGTAGGCTTTTGGCCTCTAAGCTGCTGCCGGTTGCGTGGACACGAGCTTTGGGAAAACTCCGAAGTCCTAGCCAGTCTTCTTCCCGATATGCCGGCATTAAAAGTGGTAGCGGAGGAGGGACTTGAACCCCCGACACGCGGATTATGATTCCGCTGCTCTAACCAACTGAGCTACTCCGCCACGCAAGGCCGTAGGCCCGTAGCAAACCGCCAGACGCTGCGTGGACGGTGGCGCGATATAGGAAAAGCGCCGCGATCCTGTCAAGCGGTTCGCGGCGCGAATATCACTCGGAACGAAGATACGGCTCGACCGGGCCGGTCAACTTCATCGTCAGCGGCTTGCCGCGCCTGTCTACCGACTTGCCCAGGCTGACCCGCACCCATCCCTCGCTGACGCAATATTCCTCGACATTGGTCTTCTCTTCGCCCTTGAAGCGAATGCCGATGCCCTTCTGCAGCAGGTCTTCGTCGTAATAGGGGCTGTCGGGATCCACGGACAGGCGATCCGGCAAATCGGACATTGAAAAATCCTTCGTTTCCATCGATTGCATGGCGCGCCAATAGACCATTTGGCGATCATGCGAAACCGCCCGGATCGCAGCCTGTGGACAGCGGCGCGCCATTGACTCGCCCCGCCTCGTGCGGCACACAGCCGAAATGCTATTGGTCAGGCCAATTGCCTGACATCGCCATGGGATGGAAAGCATGAGCACCACCGCACGCGCCGCCAAGATCTTCGCACCGGAGGACCTGCGTTTCGTGGACGAGGCGCTGCAGCCCGTTGCGCCCGGCATGGTGCGCGTCGCCTTCGGCGCGGGAGGCATATGCGGCTCCGACATGCACTATTTCCGCCATGCGCGTACGGGCGATTTCGTGGTCACCTCTCCTCTGACGCTGGGCCACGAAGTGGCGGGCACTATCTCGGCACTCGGCGAGGGCGTCGCCGGCCTTGCCGTCGGCGACCGCGTGGCGGTGAACCCGTCGCGCTGGTGCGGCCACTGCAAGCCGTGTCTCGAAGGTCGTGAAAACCTGTGCGAGAATATCTATTTCATGGGTTCGGCGTCCAAGACGCCGCATATGGCCGGCGGCTTCGCAACCGAGTTCGACGCCGTGCCGGCACAATGCGTCAAGATACCGGACGGCCTGCCCATGGAGGCGGCCGCGCTTGCCGAGCCGCTGTCCGTCTGCCTGCATGCCGTATCGCGCGCCGGCGACATGACGGGTCGGCGCGCCCTGGTGATGGGCGCGGGCCCGATCGGGCTGCTGACGGCCATGGTGGCACGACACAAGGGCGCTTCGCAGGTGGCGATGGCCGATATCGCGGCGGGCCCGCTGGCTTTCGGACAGAAGCTCGGCTTTTCCCCCGTCGTGGACGTATCGAAGCAGGATCTGTCCGAGGGGCTCGGGACGCCGCCGGACGTCGTCTTCGAGGCGACCGGTTCGCCGGCCGGCCTGAACGCGGCGATCAAGGCCGTGCGACGCGGCGGCACCATCGTGCAGATCGGCAACCTCGCCGCCGGGGAACTGCCCGTGCTCGCCAATTCCGTCATGTCCAAGGAGATCGACCTCCTCGGGTCCTTCCGCTTCGGCAACGTGTTCGAGGAAGCGGTCGGGCTGATCGCCTCCGGAACCATCGACGTGACCGCGCTGATTACGGCGCGACGTCCCTTGCCCGATGTGGTCGAGGCATTCCGCCTGGCGCTGGATCGCTCGCAGAGCGTCAAGGTGATGCTGACCGCCGCCTGACGCAGCCACAGCCCAGACAGGATGGACCTCGCATGACCGAACGCCTCTCCGACGCCACCCTTGCCGCCCTCGAGCCGAGGATCGCGCGCCCTGCCTACGACCGCAGCTCGCTGAAGCATGGGATCGTCCATCTCGGTGTCGGAGCGTTCCACCGGGCGCACCAGGCCGTCTACACCGAGGCGGTCCTGAACGGCGGCGATACCGACTGGGGCATCCTCGGCATCTCCTTGCGCTCTCCCGATACACGCGATGCGCTGGCGCCGCAGGACGGCCTTTATGCCGTGGCGGTGCGCGATGCCACGGGCGAGAGCCTGCAGGTCGTGGGGGCGATTTCTTCTCTTCTGGTCGCTCCGGAATCGCCATCCGCCGTGCTCGACGCCCTGACGGCCCCCGATACGAGGATCGTCAGCCTGACGGTGACCGAAAAGGGATACTGCCACAAGCCGGCGACCGGCGAGCTCGACGAGGCCAATGCCGATATCGTGCACGATCTGGGTGCTCCGGCGACGCCGAAAAGCGCCATCGGCTATCTGGTCGAGGCGATTGCACGCCGGCGCGCGGCCGGGCTGGCGCCCTTCACGGTGCTGTCCTGCGACAATCTCCCGTCAAATGGCGAGACGGTGCGCCGTGTCGTCATGCGCTTCGCCGCGCTGCGCGATCCTGAACTGGCCGCCTATATCGGCGGGTCGGTGACATTTCCGTCGACCATGGTGGACAGGATCGTTCCGGCGACCACCGACGCCGACCGCCAGACCGTAGCCGATGCGCTCGGACTGGTGGACGCCTGGCCGATCGCGACCGAGCCTTTCAGCCAATGGGTCGTGGAGGACCGCTTCGCCAGCGGCCGGCCGGCCTGGGAAGACGCGGGCGTGACCTTCGTCGACGATGTAGAGCCCTTCGAACTGATGAAGCTGCGGCTTCTGAACGGCAGCCACTCCACGCTGGCCTATCTCGGATACCTCGCCGGGCACGAGACCGTGCACGCCACGATGACGGCGCCCGGTTTCGAGGCGCTGGTGCGCGGGCTGATGGAGGAGGAGGCCATTCCCACGCTTCCGCCGATCGCCGGGTTCGACATGCGCGCCTATGGCGGCGAGTTGCGGGAGCGATTCCGTAATCCAGCCCTGAAACACCGGACCTGGCAGATCGCCATGGACGGATCCCAGAAGATCCCGCAGCGGCTGCTGAACACGATCCGGGCCTGCCGCGCCGCAGGCCGCGAGCATGAGCGACTGTCGCTCGGCGTGGCGGCCTGGATGCGCTATGTGATGGGCACAGACGAGCAAGGCCGCCCCATCGACGTCCGCGATCCACTGGCCGCCCGGATGACGGCCGGGCTGGCCGGCAGGACATCGGCGCGGGACGTGGCTGAAGCCCTGTTCGGCCTTGGCGTCTTCGGCGACGACCTGCCCGCAGACACAGGCTTCGTGGACAGCCTGACGGCGCAACTCGACCGGCTGATGCGCGAGGGCGCGGCCAGGGTGGCGGCAAGCTTCGACTGATCAGGCCCCATAGAGCAGGGCGCCGCGGCGCTCTCGCCGCAGGAAGCGTCCCGTCATCAAGGCGGCGGAAGCGGCAAGACCGATGGCAAGGCCCCACCAGATGCCGATACCGCCCCAGCCGGCGACGAAGGCCAGCGTATAGGCCGTCGGCATGCCGATGCCCCAATAGCTGAGGATGGCGATCAGCATCGGCACCCTTGTATCGCGAAGGCCGCGCAACGCGCCGCTGGACAGGACCTGAATCGTATCGACCAACTGGAACGCCGCTGCGACGGCCACGAAGGGCACGGCATAGGCCAGAACCTGCGCGGAGCGCGGATCCGCCTCGTCGAGATAGAGCCCGATCAGCGCATAGGGCAGCGTCCAGAAGATGAGGGCGGCAAGCGATGCCACCGCCACGCCGACGCCGACCGCGGTACGCGCCGCGCGTGAGATCCCGGCAGGATCGCGCCGGCCATAGGCCCGTCCGACGCGTACCGTCGCCGCCCCGGCAAGGCCCAGCGGCACCATGAAGGCGATGCTGGCGAGTTGCAGTGCGATGCCGTGCGCCGCAAGCTGCAACGGGCCGAACCAACCCATCATGATCGAGGTGGCGGTGAACAGGCCGACTTCCGCCACGATGGTTGCCCCGATGGGCCAGCCGAGCCGGAGCACCTCGCGGAAGGCCGGCCAGTCGGGCCGCAGGAAGCGCACGAAGAGCTCATAGCCGCGCAGCAGCGGGTGACGCGCGCAATACAGGAACAGGAAAAGCGCGACGGCAGACACGGCTATCAGCGTGGCGAGCCCGGAGCCCGCCATGCCCATTGCGGGCAGGCCGAAATGCCCGAAGATCAGCGCGTAGTTGAGTGCCGCATTGACCACGACGCCGATGACGAGCGCAAGGAGCACGACGCGCGGGCGCTCTATCGCGCTGAGAAACGAGCGCAGCACCATGACGAACAGTTGCAGGACAAGCGACCACTGCAGCACTCGCATGTACTGGCCGGCCAGGGCGGCGATATCGGGCTGCTGGCCAAGCGCCTCGAGAACCGGCTCGGCGAACCACAGGGGGACCATGAACACGGCGGAGTATGCGAATACGGCCCATAGCCCCATGCGGACCGACCGGCGAATGCCGCGCGTGTCGCCGGCACCGGCCGCATTGGCGGCCAGCGGCATCACCGCGTAGGCGAGGCCGGAGCCGAACATCCATACCACGAAAAACATCTGCCAGCCCAGCACGGCGGCAGCCAGTTCCAATGGGCCGAGCCAGCCGAGCATCACCGTGTTGGTGACGTTCATGCCGACTTGTGCGAGTTGCGCGCCGATCAGCGGCAGGCCGAGAGCGAGGGTCGATTTGAGGTGGAAAGCCCACGAGCCGCCATTCGTGCGGGTCGCATCCGGGGCATCGGCGGACATGATGGGCGTTTCCTCAGATTTTCTTTACCGCATTATGGCGGTTTACTCCGGTGGTTAGCGCATTGGATTCGGCTTGCGCAAGCTTTTCGGAAAGATCCCCGGCGTCGAAGGGAACGACCATGGATGATGGATGGGCCGTCGGCCTGATGACGGGTACGGCGCTGGACGGCAATGTGGATGTGGCCCTTCTGAAAACCGACGGAACCGATATCCTGGAACTCGGGCCGCAGGCGCTGGAGCCCTATCCCGCCGAGGTGACCCTCCTTCTGCGACAGGCGATGGCGGAAGCCGCGACGTGGAACTTCACGGGGCCGGAGCCGGCCCTGTTCCGCCAGGCTGAGGAAGCCCTGACACGCGCCCAGGCGGGCGCGGTGATGGCGGTTCTGGCGCGCGAGAACATCGAGCCGGCCGAGGTTTCGGTGATCGGCTTTCATGGCCAGACGGTTCTGCACCGCGCCGCGACGTCCGCCCGGAAGGGGGCGAGCCGGCAACTGGGCGACGGCATGCTGATGGCCCGGCTGACGGGTATCGCCACCGTCAGCGATTTTCGGGGAGCGGACATCGCCGCCGGCGGGCAGGGCGCCCCATTGGCCCCGGTCTACCACCGTGCCCTGTTGCGCCATATCGGAGCCGGCCCCGGCAGCGCGCTGCTCAACCTCGGAGGCGTCGGCAACATCACCTGGTGCGCGCCGGACGGTATGTTGCATGCCTTCGACACCGGCCCGGCCAACGCGCCGCTGGACGACTGGATATCTGCCCATACCGGCCGGGCGATGGACAGGGACGGGGCCATCGCGTCGTCCGGCATCGTCGACGAAGCGCGCCTGGCGCAGCTTGCCGGCCACCCTTATCTGACCGCGCCCTATCCCAAGTCGCTCGACCGGAACGACTTTACCTCGGCGCTCGCCGAGGGGCTTTCGCTGCCGGATGGCGCCGCCCTGCTATCGGCCTTTCCCGCCCTGTGCGTTGCCGCGGGATTGAAGCTCCTGCCCGGACGTGTGGACCGGATCATCGTTTCCGGCGGCGGCCGCAAGAACCCCGTCATCATGCGCGAAATCGCATCGCGATGCGGCGTGAAGGCGCTCGATGCCGACACGGTCGGCCTGCGCGGAGACGCCGTGGAAGCCGAGTGCTTCGCGTTGCTGGCCGTGCGCAGCCTGCATGGCCTGCCGTTGAGCTTCCCCGGCACGACCGGCGTTCCGCGTCCGATGACGGGGGGTGTCCTGTCCAGACCGTAAGACCGTAGCGTCCAGCGCCGAGGCATCTTTCCGGCCCGTTTCGCGTTCAAGTCTGGAACGGTTACAGGGAAGGACGGCATCGGCCATGAAACTGACGGTCAATGGCAGCGATCACACGCTGGACGTCGACATAAGGACGTCTCTTCTCGACGCGCTGAGGGAGCATCTCGCGCTGACAGGCACCAAGAAAGGGTGCGACCACGGACAATGCGGCGCATGCACGGTGCTGGTGAACGGTCGCAGGATCAATGCCTGCCTGACGCTCGCCGTCATGCACGAGGGTGACGAGATCGTCACGATCGAGGGGCTGGGCATGCCCGGCAACCTCCATCCGATGCAGGAAAGCTTTCTCAAGCACGACGGATTTCAGTGCGGCTATTGCACGCCCGGCCAGATCACCTCTGCCGTCGGCATGCTGGGCGAGGTCAAGGATGGCTGGCCAAGCCATGCCACCGAGTTGCTGGACGGCGGAGCGGAACTGACCGACGCGGAAATTTCCGAGCGCATGAGCGGCAATATCTGCCGCTGCTCCTGCTACCCCAACATCGTCGACGCAATCCGCGATGCAGCCGCGAAGGTGGACTCATGAGGCATTTCGACTACGTCCGGCAAACCGAGCCGGCAGCAGCCGCCCTTGCGGCATCGGCGGACGGCGCGCGTTTCATCGCCGGTGGAACCAACCTTCTGGACCTGATGAAGCTTCAGGTCGAAACGCCTGAAACGCTCGTCGACATTTCCCGCCTGCCGTTGAAGGACATCGAGCCGGACGCGGACGGCGGGCTGCGTGTCGGAGCTCTCGTCACCAACAGCGATCTCGCTGCGGACCCGACCATCCGGCGGGACTATCCCGTGCTGTCGCGGGCGCTGCTGGCCGGCGCTTCGGGGCAGCTTCGCAACAAGGCGACGACCGGCGGCAACCTGCTGCAGCGGACTCGGTGCGGCTATTTCTACGAGACGAGCGCCGCCTGCAACAAGCGTCAGCCAGGTAGCGGCTGCGATGCCATGCAGGGATTCAACCGCATGCTGGCCATCCTCGGCACCTCGGACCAGTGTATCGCCGCGCACCCGTCCGACATGGCGGTTGCGATGCGCGCCCTGGATGCCGAGGTGGAGACCCTCGGCGCGCAGGGCGGCACACGGCGCATACCGCTACAGTCGTTCCACCGCGAGCCGGGCGATACGCCGCAGATCGAGACGACGCTGGAGCCCGGCGAGCTGATCACCGGCGTGGTGCTTCCGCCGCCGCCGGCCGGTCATCATGTGTATCGCAAGGTCCGCGACCGCGCCTCCTATGCCTTCGCCCTGGTGTCCGTGGCTGCCGTCGTCGCCGTGGAGGAGGGCCGGATCCAGTCCGCGCGCCTTGCTTTCGGCGGCATCGGCACGGTGCCATGGCGATCCCGCGCCGTCGAGGAGACCTTGGCCGGCGAGCGTCCGGAGCGCGCCCTGTTTCTGGACGCCGCGGATATCCTGCTTCGTGACGCTGTGGGCCACGGCGACAATGATTTCAAGATCGACCTCGCGCGCCGCACACTGGTTGCCGTGCTTGAGGAGACGACGGGAGGTTCGCGCGCATGAGTGCCGTCAAGACAAGCTACAGGATGGATGAACCGGCGGACGATACGCGCCTCGACAGAAGCGCCCTGTCCGTGATCGGCAAGCCGGTCGACCGGTACGAGGGGCAGCTCAAGGTCAGCGGCCAGGCGCCTTACGCCTATGAACAGATGAAGGACCGGTCATCCGACTGCGCCTACGGCTTCCTCGTGCTGTCGTCTCGCGGGGCGGGCAATATAGCGCGCCTCGATGTCGACGCGGCGAAGGCGGCTCCGGGTGTCCTGCATGTCGTGACGGACCCGCGGGGCGTGCGTGCCGCAGCCGACCCGAGCGACGACAAGCCTGCGCTCATCGACGGCAAGGTCGCCTATTATGGGCAGCCCATATGCCTCGTCGTGGCAGAAAGCTACGAAGCGGCGCGGGATGCGGCGAAATCGGTGCGGATCGACTACGAGCCGATGCCCGGTCGCTACGACCTGATGGAGGGGTTGTCGGAAGCGTTCGACCCCGGCGACGGCGCAATGCCGTCCACGGTGCTGAAGGGCGATTTCGACGCCGCATTCGCACAGGCGGAGGTGACGCTGGATGAAACCTACACCACGCCCGGCCAGAGCCATGCGGCCATGGAGCCGCATGCGGCCATAGCCGAATGGGACGGCGACAGCCTGACGCTTCATGGCTGCTACCAGCTCGTATCCACCAATGTCGGCCAGTTGGCCGCGGCGCTCGGGATCGGCAAGGACAAGGTGCGCCTGATCGCGCCCTATATCGGCGGCGGCTTCGGCGGGAAGCTCGGTATCGGGCCGGAAGCCGTCTTTGCGGCGCTTGCCGCCAAAGAGGTCGGGCGCCCGGTGAAGATCGCACTCACACGGCAGCAGGTTTTCCAGACGACGAGCCGACGCACCGATACGGTCCAGCGCATGCGCATCGGCGCGACGCGGGACGGTCGCATAACGGCGATCGCGCACGACACTGTCTCGGGCAACACCGAGGGGGATTCCTTCTTCGAGCCGGCCGGCATATCGACGGTGTTCCTGTATTCCGGCGACAACCGCCGCATCACGCATCGCAAGGTCGATGTGAACGTCCTGCTGGCTTCCTCCATGCGTGCGCCGGGTGAAGCCGTCGGTATGCTGGCGCTCGAGAACGCCATGGACGAGATGGCCGAGAAGCTCGGCCTCGACCCCATCGATTTCCGCAAACGCAACGAGCCGGAGATGGACCCGCAGGATGGGCTGCCCTTTTCGTCGCGGCGCCTGGTGGACTGCATGGACGAGGGCGCACGGCTGTTCGGCTGGGACGCACGCCCGGAGAGGCCCGGCAGCCGACGCGAGGGCGACTGGCTCATCGGTTACGGCATGGCCGCAGCCTCGCGCAAGAACCTCGTGATGCCGGCAAGCGTACGCCTGACGCTGTCGACCGACGGGAAGGTGCGTATCGAAACCGACATGACCGATATCGGCACGGGCACCTATACGATCCTGTCGCAGATCGCCGCCGACATCCTGGGGGTCGACCTGCAGGACGTGACCGTCCTTCTGGGCGATTCCAGCCTGCCGCAAGGGCCGGGGTCCGGCGGCTCCTGGGGGGCCAGTTCATCCGGTTCCGCCGTCTATACGGCCTGCGAGGCCGCCATCGCGGCGCTCGCGGAGCGCATGGAGGTTGCACCGGCGGATATGACGCTGGCCGATGGCAATGCAATCGCAGACAACAGGCAGGTTAAGTTGACCGCGCTGCTCGGTACCGAAGACCTCGTCGTGGATGCTACCTTCAAGCCGGGCAAGGCCTTCAAGTCCACGCACCAGGCCAGCTATGGCGCGCATTTCTGCGAGGTCGCGGTTAATGCAGTGACGGGTGAAACGCGTATCCGGCGGCTGCTGACCGTCGGGGCTGCCGGCCGGATCCTGAACGAAAAGACTGCGCGGTCGCAGTGTTTCGGGGGACAGATCTTCGGGATAGGCACGGCGTTGACGGAAGAGCTCGTCATCGATCCGCGCAGCGGGCTGATGGTGAATCACGATCTGGCCGAATATCATGTCCCGGTGAATGCCGACGTGCCGCAATTGGAGGTGGTTTTGCTGCCGGAGCTCGATCGCTACGCCAGCCCGCTCGCGTCCAAGGGCATCGGCGAACTGGCGATCAGCGGCGTCGGCGCGGCGGTGACGAACGCCATCTACAATGCCTGCGGCGTACGCGTCCGCGACTATCCGATGACACTGGACAAGGTGCTGAAGGGGCTGCCGGCCCTTGCCTCATAGCCGGGCTTCGGCCCGAGGCGAGGCGGCTTCCGCCAGAGCCGCCTCGATCGCCTCGGGCATCGGTTTCTTGCGGGACAGGGCCGCCGTCAGGGCGCCGACGAAACTGTTGCTGACGGCACGCACGTTCATGTCCTGGCCGTGCGGCGAAAGAAAGCGCTGTGCGGGCGCGTCGCCCTCCGCGTAGACCGCGCCCTCATGCCCGTCCGTCGTTACCACGGCGAAGGAGGCCCAGTAGGCAAGCGCGCCGACCATCTCGGTCGTCGTCTGGCAGTCGCCCAGCATGTCCTGCCCCAGAAGCCCCACCGCTTTCTGCAATTCGCCCTGGCGAAGGATCAGGATATCGGTTCTGCCCAATACGGCATGCAACTCCGGCATGGCGAAGATGGCGGGCATGCAGGACAGGTTGAAGACGACACGCGCACCCGCGCTGCGCGCCGCCCGCGCGACCTTCATGAGATGTGCGAAGGGAATTTCGACGTTCAGGACCGCAAGGGCGTCGCATTCGAGCCCGAGGTCGCCGTCTTCGGCCGGATTGGCGGAAAACAGCTCGAGCGACCCGGGAAGGCCGTCCACGGCGGGCATGGCGCGCGCTTCGTCCAGGACGACCAGCCTGATACGGTTGCCCCCCTCGGCCGCGGCCTTGATCTGCTCGCTGACCGCGCTTCCCGACATGCCGGCGCCCAGGGCCACGACGTCGCCCGCAGTTCCGAAAAAGATCAGCATGTTCCCTCACTCGAAAGGCCGATTGAACAGCAGCCCTTTTGGATGAGCATTGCTGTTAACCGTGATCCGTCAAGTTCGGAGAACGCTGGGAGGCGACTTCGGTTACAATAATTTCACGTTGCGATCTTTATGTCGCAAAGAAACTATCGATAGCTGGATCAGCGACGGAAGCGACCGCGATCGATCTCCCGCTGGCGAATCTCCAGATCGGCCAGGGACGTGGCTTCGTTCAGGTAGCTTTCCTCGACATCGCTTGTGCGGACGACCAGGCGGCGCAGGTGATGGCGCAAATTCATGGGTTCTCTCCTTTCGGCGCTGTCCCTAGAGTATGTGCCGCCTGGATTTGCTGCAATGCAACATGACGCATGGCTGGCATGCTGCCTCGCAGCAGCCCGTCGGAGCACGAAATCTCTTGCAATGCACCATCGTTACATTCATATATGAATGTAATTATTGGAGCCTCGATGAGACGTACGAAACAGGAAGCGGCGGAAACCCGGGAGGCGATCCTCGACGCTGCGGAATCCGTGTTCTTCGAGAGGGGCGTCAGCCAGACGAGCCTCAACCAGATCGCTGCCGCAGCCGGCGTCACGCGCGGCGCGATCTACTGGCACTTCTCCAACAAGTCCGACCTGTTCCGCGCCATGTGCGACCGTGCCCACCTGCCGCAGGAGGAGTTCTTCCGGGCGCAGGCCTTGCTGGAGGCTCCATCGCCGCTGAGACACCTTCGGGATTTCACCGTGGAGACGTTCGAGCGCTTCCAGAACGACGAGCGCGCCAAACGGGTCTTCACCATCATCCTCCTGCGATGCGAGTATGTCGGCGAGATGGAAGAGGCGCTGTGCGCCCACAGGCAGGACCGGGAGGTCATGCGCGCCAATGTCTCGGCGATCTTCGACAGGGCTGCGACCGCCGGCCAGCTTGGTCCGGGCTGGACGGCCGAGGCGGCCACGAACGCCTATATCTGCATCCTCGTAGGGCTGTTCGGAGAATGGCTCAAGGATAGCTGCGAGTTCGACCTGGGCCGCGTTGGCCGCCTGACCATGGACAGCCTCTTCGGCAGCATGGCGGCATGCCCGTCCGCCGCCTCCGACTGAGAGCCCGCCGGAAGGCGCTCCATCGCCTGCAGCCGCTTCCGCGCCCGATGAAACAGGATATGGCGCGACACATCATAGCCCGGCCGACCGCTGCGCGCCTGCCGGGACAGGTGTTCGATACGGTCCTGCAGCAGCTGCGACGCCGCAGCCGCAAGCTTGCGCGGCAGCCGCCCGTCAGGCGCTTCCAATACCTGCACCGAGCATCGGGGGTAGCCGAGATGAAGCAGAACCCCCATCAGTTCCAGATTGGCCTGCACCTTCGTCCTGGCTTCGGCGGCCTGCGCCACGAAGGCGCGGGCCGCGCGCGCCAGCGCCTTCTCCATCTCCGTTTCCCCATCCATGTCGCTCTCCTTCCGCGATATCGGAACGGGAAGGGTGAGGCTACGCCTTAGGGTGGGGATAAATACTCTAGACTAATATCGTGAATTGCAGTGGAAAACGCTGCCATCAGGGACTTTGGTTGCCCCCGGAAATCCGATTGTGTGTGAATTTATTCACATGCTCCGCCGATGTCGTTCAATCGGCGCGTCAAGGAGTTTCCGGGGTAGAGCGATGATGACTATGCATACCATGCCGTCGGCGTACCAGCGGGCGCAGGCCACGCGGGCCGCCGGACGCGTATCCGGCCCATGCGGCATGGCGATCGCCATCGCCGCCGCCTTCTGCAACCATCAGGAAAGCGAGATCGCCGCGCCGACACGCTCTTCCGCGTCCGTATGCGACGCCCGCCATATCGCCATGTATCTGGCCCATGTCGTTTTCCAGTGCCCGGCCCGCCAGATTGCGGACGCCTTCCGGCGCGACCGGACAAGTATCGGGCATGCCCTGCGCCGCGTAGAGGATCGCCGCGACGATCCGACCTTCGATGCGTTCCTGGCGCGTATGGAGCGCTTCGCCGAAAGTTGCCGGGATATGATGGCATCGCCGTGGGAGGCTGGCCGATAATGCGTACGCGGACGGACGATGTGCTCCTGCGTCTCGGCAGGGCGGAGCGCGGCGGCAAGGCGTTTCTGAGCAACGCCGAACGGGAGGCGGGTGAGCGGTTCTCGCGCGATTTCGAGTTTGCGGGCCTCCAGCCTTCGACGAGCCAGAGCTACGAACCCACGCCGAAAGGGCAGCGCGGCGGCCCGGACGACAGGGGCGCCGACGCCGCGATCGACGCGCGAACGCGGGTGGGGAAGGCTCTTGCGGCGATCGGGCCGGAGCTTTCGGGCATCGTGATGGATATATGCGGCCTGCAACTCGGCCTCGAGGAGGTGGAGCGGCAGCGCGGCTGGCCGGTGCGTTCCGGCAAGCTGGTGTTGAAGCTGGCGTTGGGATCGCTTGCGCGCCACTACGGCTACAGCGACGAAGCTGTCGGCCCGGCACGGGAAGGCACGCGGTTGCGCGGCTGGATGGGCGCCGGGGCGCGGCCGTCTATGCGGCCGGCTGAACCACCCGCCGCGCATCGTCCTTGATGCGGGCCACCATGGAACGAAGTCCATTAGAGCGTTGGGGCGTCAGGTGCTCCTGCAGGCCGAGCCGCGCGAACATCGTTTCGGCATCGGTCTCCAGGATCTCCGGCGCGGTGCGGCCGGAATACAGGGCCAGGGTGATGGCGACGAGGCCACGTACGATATGCGCGTCGGATTCGCCCGCATAGTGAAGGCGCGGCGTCGCACCTTCCTCCAGCGTCTGTTTCAACCAGACCTGACTGACGCAGCCGCGCACCTTGGTGGCCTCGTTCATGTCTTCCGGCGCCATGGGCGGCAATTCCCGCCCGAGCTCGATGACGTAGCGGTACTTGTCTTCCCAATCGTCCAGAAACTCGAAGTCGGAGAGGATATCCTCGATCTTGCGCATGGTGTCTCGTTTCGTTGGGCCGCGCGGATGCAAGCGTGTGCGCACGATATAGGGCATGCGAGGGGGGAGATTAAACCCCGGCCTTCACCCTGCCGGCCGGGGCTGGGGATGTGGTACGGGCCTGGGCGCCGGATTGCCGGCGGCCTCGACCCGCGCTTCCGGCAGGACCGGGCCGACGATTGTCTCCGCCGGAACGGCCGCTGCGGCCGGTTGCATCGCCGGGGCCGTCGTCGCCTGCTGGCCGCGCACCAGCGCATAGCCGTATTCGAGCCCGTCGCCGATGCGGTTCAGCACGAAACCGGCAATCTGCGAGCCCGCGCCGCAGGCCGCCGGCGCCCGCTCGCAGAAGCCGCCAAGATCTGCGATGGCCTGCTGGAAACCGGAAAAGGCAAGAAAGTAGTTGATGTCTTCCTCGTCTGCGTCGCGGTTGGCGCCCGGCAGGAAGAAGGCGATCAGCCCCAGCAAGAATGCCATCCTGATGACGAAGCGGATCAAACGGCGGGCCCATCCCTGGCGTTTCGGTTGCCCTCCTGTATCGCATCAGGGTTTCCGCTTCCTTGAAATCCGGTTGGCGCGCCGCTCCCGCTTGTCCAGAATGGGATCGGTGATACATGCAAGTTGTTGAAATTATATACGTTAATTCCGTATGCCGGCGATTAACCATGTTGAGCAAAGCCGTTCCGAAACCATCGTGAAAGGCGCCGTTCCGGCCCCTTGGCGCCCCTCCGGGGAGGGCGACTTATGGCTTCATTAAAGGGTTGGCGGGCACGATCCACCCGATTGGACAGAGGCTGCGATACAAGTATTCGATGACGAACGAGACCTCCGCGAACACCGCCGAACAGAAGGAAGGGCGCGCCGACCGGCGTGGCGCCCGCCTTTGCGGCTGGCTGCGCGATGGTCTGGACGGGCTTCTGCCGACGCAATTCGAGGGACGTGCGCGGGTGGCGCGCCTGCGCGTGCTGCTGGTTTTCCTGGCGGTCGGCATGGGGTGTGCGGCGCTGGCCGTCTGGACGGGCGCGGCCACCGGCGCCGTCAGCCGCGAGCTGCTGCTGGCCTCCATCGCCTGCATGGCGGGCGCGGTGGTGACGGTGTCCTATCGCCTGTCGGAAGCCGGAGCGCGCCCGAACTCGGCGGAGCTGCCGGCCTTCGCCCAGGCTCTCCTTGCCGACGAAGCGATTTCGCTGATTCTGATTCTCGATCGGCATGGCCGTATCCTGCAATCCGTGCGCGGGCCGGCGGCGGGCTCCGGCTTTGCGGACCTCGTCCACCTTCGCGATCGTGTCGCGGTTCTGTCGGCCCTGGCCTCCCTGCGGAAGGGAGACGCCCGCGTGGACCTCAGGCTTCGCGCGGCCGACGGTATCGGCGCGAGCGGTATGCGCCTCAAGCTGGTGGCGATGGATGCGCCCGACGCCGCAGGAGCGGTGCTGGCGGTCGGCGAACCGAATGGAGCGATCCGTCCGGCAGACGAGGAATCGGCCGAGGCGGCGCTGCACAGCGCCGTCCGCGCCAGCGCCAGCAAGACGAGCCTGTTGACGGCGGTCGGGCAGGAGCTTGCGGTCGCGGGCCGCGGGGCAGGCAATCTGCCGGTCGAACTTCTGGCCAGCACCCTCTGCTACCTGTCCCGCGTGGATGGCGGGGCATGCCGGGTGGATCCGACGAGCCAGCCGATTGCGCCGATTGTGGAGTCGGCGCTGCGGACCGCCCGCGGAGAAGCTGCGCGCAAAGGCTTGCGGCTTGCCGTCACCACGGCCGAGAAGGGCCCGTGCGTCGCCGATGCGGAGGCGCTTCGGCTTCTACTCGGCATCGTGTTCGCCAATGCCGTAGCCGCCACGCCGCGCGGCGAGATCGATATCCGCGTCGCCACCGACGAAAGCGGCTTGCGCCTGACCGTCACCGATGGCGGCGACGGCCTTTCCGGCTGCGACGCGGAGCCGGCGCTCAACTGCGCGCTGCTGATGGCGCAAAGCCTGTGCGACATGCATTTCGGGAGGCTGCAGACATGCAGCCGCGCCGGTATAGGCACCGTGGTAGACTGCTTCATCCCGGCCGACTGCCAAGCGCGGATCGCCGCCCGATCGACAACCCCAACGGAAAATATCGTAAGCCTGACAGATGCCCGCAAAAAAGCCCCGGACCTCGCCCCAAACATCCCGCAAGCGCCGAACCGCCGCTCAGCCTGACCGCATCGGCGGCGCGACGCGCCTGATCGCGACGCTGGCTTCGGCCGGCGCCGTCGGTCTGTATCGCCTCGTCTCCCGGCGGCCGCTTCTGTATCTCGGCACGGCGGCCTTCCTGACGCTCGGCTCCGTCGTCGGCGCAAACGCCTTCCGGCAGGAAGCGGGGATCGTCAGCCCCATCCTGGCGACACGCGGCGGAGTGCATGTTTCGTCCGAGCCGGCCGACATCACCGGCGCGATCCCGCAGGAGAAGGTCGTGGCCGCCGTCGAGGAGTGGCGCCCCGTCAACGACCCTCGCATCATGTCGGTGCCGCTGGTGCGCGAGGTGCAGCAGGTGCTGCAGTTGCACGGCTTCTACAAGAGCGAGATCGACGGCAGGCCGGGCCAGGCGACAGACCTTGCGGTGCGCCGGTTTCAGGAAAGCCAGGGTCTGCAGGTGGATGGCATGATAACGCCGCTGCTGCTGACGCAGGTGCGCCAGTATGGGCAGGTCAACCCGACGCCCGGGGGCGACGACCGCAGCCTTGAAGAGCGCGTCGCCGAGTTGAATGCGGCGTCTGGCAACGACCGCGAGCTCGTGCGCCAGATCCAGTCCGCGCTGACGCGCGCCAATGTCGCGGAATTGCGGGCGGACGGCATTGCCGGAGAGCAGACGCGTTCGGCCATCCGAACGTTCCAGGCCCTGCATGGCATGGACGTTACGGGCGAGCCGGATGGGGACGTGCTCAAGAAGCTGACGGAAGTCGGCGCGGTGAACTGATGCGCATCACCGCAGACCTGTTCGTCGCGCAGTTGACCCGGCGGGTCTTTGCCGATGGCGGTTTCGCCGCCGTGGAGCGCCGCGGTGCGGAAGCGGCGGGAGCGATCTTCGTGGTGGTGCGGCACCGGGACGGCAGCGTGCAACTGTACGCGCCGGCGGTCCAGGCCCTGGCCGACGAGGACGGCGAGCGCAGGTTCATGGCCGAGCCACAAAAGGATGCGGAAGCATTGGCCCGGCGCTTCGAGCGGGAGGCGCGTTTCGACCCCGATTTCTGGGTCGTCGAGCTGGAGACGGATGACGTCGCCCGCTACCTCACGCTTGCCGAGGCTGGCTGACCGGAGTGTCGGGCCGCTGCCGCCGCTTGCCGAAGTGGCTGCGGGCAGGGGCATCGGCCGAAGGCTCGCGCAGGCGGCCGAAGGCCTTCTCTTCAGGCTGCCTGTACTCCGCCTTGAGCTTCTGACGGCATTCGTCCGAATCGAGTTTGCGGTAGGCCGCCGCGAAGGCGTCCAGCGCCTGGACGTTGCCGGAAAATTCCGGTCGCAACATCATCAGGATCGCCAGCGCATCGCCGGGGCTCGCCTTGAGGCCCTTCAACGCCATGGCGATCATGTGCCCATCGGAGTCGCCGGTAAAGTCCGGGCGTCGTCCCTGCGACAACCCATAGGCTTCGGACAGACGGTCGAACGCCTTGTCCGATTGGCCCTTCAGAGCGGCTTCGGCGACAGCCTGGACGGCGGGCGACGCCGTCGGGCAAGCTTGTGCGCCGGTATCGGCAAGCCGCAGCTGCGTGCGACGAACGAGACCGAGCAACGGCGCGGACGCGGCCTGCGGCCGGGCCGGAAGTTCTGCCGCCAGCGCTTCGATGCTGACGGGGCTGTTGTCCATGCCCGAAAGGGCGCCCGCGACCTGGCGCCTGGCCGGATCAGACAGGCGGGGCCAACTGGACAGGACGAGGCGCGTGAAATCTTCCGCCTGACGTCGGCTGGGCCTCTCGATGGCGGAGAAGGCGGATATCGCGGCCAGCGCCACCGTATCGATGGATTGCGCACCTTGCGGCTTTTCCAGTGTACGGAACAGGGCGGGTGCAGCGTCGATCATGGTGCGTGGCGTATCGTTCCTGTGAGGGTTTGCCCAAATTAGACCGGAAACCTTAACCGATCATTAACCATAGCAGACCGTCAGGACGGCGGGAGCGGTTCGGTCCGGCACCGCAGCGTGCCGACGAAGCGTGCCGCTGCCGCCGCAAGGCTGGGCGCCTCGACCACGCCGCGCAACACGACATAGCCCTCTGCCGCGTCGAAGGGCACGAAGATCGAGGCGTTCTCGTCGAACGTCCCGGCCAGGCGCAACTGGTCGAACTGCTCCTGCGTGCCCAGCATGATATCCAGCGTATCGTCGAGCGCTGCGCGCTGGTTGATGCTGTAGATGTTGTCGCCGGATGGATTGAACACGGATGCCGTCCAGAACGCAGAGGATGGGTCCGCCGTCAGGTGTATCGGCCCGTTCGCGCTGGAGAAGCGGCATGTGGCCAGGTCGAAGGCCGGGTCGACGAAGGTGAACGGGCCGGAGCCCCCGGCCAGGACTTCGGTTTCGAACAGCGCGCTGCTTGCCGACAGGCGGCTCCATGCGCTGTCTTCGGCAAGCCTGGGCATGGCCAGTATCACGCCGATATGGACGACGGCGGCTCCGACGAGCCCCACCAGAAGAGCGAGGATGAGCTTACCCACGGCCGGCGCAATCCGCTCTGTCTATTGTGGGCAGGGCCAGCCTGTCGGTGCCGGCCGAGCTGCTGGCCGGCGTATCGTACAGCGATAGCGCCAGAACCACCGGGCCGCCATCGCCGGGCAGCGCCAGCCAGTTGCCGGGCTGCGCCAGCGCGCTCGCCACGATGGGTGCTGCATTGGCATCGTCGCGCATCAGCCGCGAGGATACGAGAACGCCCGGGCGATCCGAGTGCCGGGGCATAGCGAGCCGGCCGTCCGGGCGGTAGGCCGTCAGCGTGTAGAGGCGCGCCAGCGGTATTGGCCCTTCGACGCGGTAGATGCAGTCGGCACGAAGAGGGCGGCCGCCGGAATCGGTCGCGGCGCGGAAGGACAGTCCCTCGCCCAGTCCGAGGGTGAGGTTGCCGTCCCTTGCCGACCGCGCCCTCGAATAAGGGTCGGCTGCCGGGGAGCCGGTCATCCTGTCGGCGCGCCATGGGCCGATGGCGATGACCCCCTGGCCCTCGAAGCGTGCCAGAAGGGCCTGCGCCGACCAGGCGCCGCCGCCGAAGGCGACGCCGATCGCGACCAGCATCAGCAGGACGAGGCGCAGCCCTGGCATTGCGCTCAACGGGCTTCCGCGGCGGTTGCGTCTTCGCCTCTCGCGGCGACGCGGTTTGTGCCCGTGGGCGGCGCGTCGCGCATCATGCGCGACAGATTGGACAGGAGGCGTTGCGTATCGGCGTTGATGCTGGGCGGCCGCGAGATCAGCGGCGCGTCGTCGCCGCGTGCCGCGACCGGCGTGCTGCCGGGGTCGGGCAGGGGGTTTTCGATGTCGGGTATGGGGTAGAGGTCGATCCCCGTGTGCGCAGCTTCCATGAAGCGTTGCCACGTCATGGCCGGCAATGAGCCGCCGGTGAGCTTGTTGGTCGGCTTGAAGCTGTCGTTCCCGTACCAGACGGCCGCCGTGAAATTGCCGGTATAGCCGACAAACCAGGCATCGCGGTAGCCTTGCGTCGTGCCCGTCTTGCCGGCGGCCCGCGTCATGGACAGCGCGGCGCGGCGCGCGGTTCCGCGCTCGGGTATCTGTACCAGCATCTCGTTCATCGACCGCGCCGCATCTGCCGAAAGCACGCGCTGCGGTGCGGGCAGGTCCCGAGCGGCGCTCCACACGACATTGCCTTCCCCATCCATCATGTCCAGCACGGCGTGGCGGTTGGCCTGCATGCCGCCGGCTGGGAATACCGCATAGCCGGTCGCCTGGTCCATCACCGTCACCTCGTTGGTGCCGAGCGCGATGGTCTTGTCGCCGCGAAGGGGCGTTTCCACGCCCATGCGCGCGGCGAGCCTGGCGACGTTCCCGGAGCCGACCTTCTGGCTGAGCTTCACCGCCACCGTGTTGATCGAGCGGGCCAGCGCCGTTTCCACGGACATGCGTCCGGAGAAGGAGTTGCCGTAGTTCTGGGGCGACCAGTTGCCGACCCGGACCGGCCCGTCCACGACGGTATCCTTCGGCGTCATCCCGTCCTCCATGGCGGCGGCATAGATGTAAGGCTTGAAGGAGGAGCCCGGCTGGCGGAGCGCACGGGTGGCGCGGTTGAACTGCGATACGCCGTAATCGCGCCCGCCGACCAGCGCCCGTACGCCGCCTTCATGGTCCAGCACCACCATGGCGCTCTGCTCCACGCCGTAGGTCTTGCCGAACTGGCGCAGATGATAGTCGATCGATTCGTCGGCCAGCCGCTGCAGCCCCATGTCGATGGTCGTGCGCGCGGTCAGGTTGCGCAGCTTGCTGCCGGCGGTCAGGCGGCGCACCTCGTCGAAGGCGAAGTCCAGGAAATAGTCGGGCGATGCGACGGTGGAGCGGTCGACGGCGGTGGCCGGCCGGCGGCGGGCAGCCACGACCTGGCCCTCGGTCATGAAGCCGCTGTCCACCATGGCGCCGAGCACGACGTTGGCCCGGGCGCGCGCCGCGGGCAGGTTGATGTGCGGCGCGTAGGCGGCCGGCGCCTTGAACAGACCTGCCAGCATGGCGGCCTCGGCCAGGTTCACGTTGCGCACGTCCTTGCCGAAATAGAACTCGGCCGCCGCCGCCGCGCCGAAGGTGCCGCCGCCCATATAGGCGCGGTCGAGATACATCGAGAGGATCTCGCGCTTGGAGTAATGCGTCTCCAGCCACAGCGCGATGAACGCCTCGTTGATCTTGCGGTCGATGGAGCGCTCGTTGGTCAGAAACAGGTTCTTGGCGAGCTGCTGCGTCAGCGTGGAGCCGCCCTGCACCACGCCGCCGGCCCGCGCATTCTCGCTCATGGCGCGTCCGAGGCCGACGAAGTCGATGCCCCAATGCTCGAAGAAGCGGCGGTCCTCCGTGGCCAGGACAGCCTTCAGGAAATGGTCCGGCATCTCTTCGATGGGCACGGCGTCGGCGCGCAATTCGCCGCGCCGGCCGATCTCGTTGCCATGACGGTCGAGGAAGGCGACCGAATAGGAGCCCTCCGCCGGAAGCCCGTCGGCCGTCAGGCGCATGGCGGGCTGGGCCAGCGCCAGCAGCACCATGAGGCCGGCGAGGCCGAGCGTAAGCCCCTCGCAGGACAGCTCGACCATGGCGCGGTTGAAGCCGCGCGCACGAAACTTCCGGGAAAAGATGGTCAGACTTTCCCATGCGGCCGAAAAGCCGTGAAAAAGCCGCCACAAGCTGCTATCCAGCCAGGCATCGACTTCGATAAGCGGCGTTGGGCCGCGCCGCTTCTGCCGGTTGGGTGGGAACTGTTTCCGCACGCTTATCACCACCACGCATACGGGGCATGCGGAATGGCTTCCGCTGCCCGGCTTCGTACGCCCTTCATAACCCTAGGTGAGCAAATTGACGGTAAACAGCAAGCCGCCGACGCAAGATTCGCCATTGAATTCCACGCTGCGTGATTTCGGCAACAGGCCGTTCTGGCGCGAGCGCGCGCTGGAGGAATTTTCCGCGCGCGAGTGGGAGTCGCTGTGCGATGGCTGCGGCCGCTGCTGCCTCAACAAGCTGGAGGATTGGGACACGGGCGAGATCGCGTGGACCAATGTCGCCTGCCGCCTGCTGGACTGCGAAAGCTGCCGCTGCTCCGATTACGAGGACCGGCTGACCACCGTGCCGGACTGTTTGCCGCTGACGCCGCAGACCGTGCGCGAGATCGGGTGGCTGCCGCCGACATGCGCCTACCGCCTCGTCGCCGAGGGGCGGGATCTGTATTGGTGGCACCACCTCGTATCGGGCGACCCGACGACCGTGCACCAGGCCGGCATATCGGTGCGTGGCCGCGCCATCAGCGAGGAAGGGCTGGCGCCGGAAGAGTTCGAGGATCATCTCGCGGCCTGGCCCGGACAGAATCCTATGAACGAAAATCATTGATCCTGAAAAAGACAGTTGACACCGTTACGGTGATCGGCTAGAAGATTCGTACGGTCGAATTTCTGTATCGACTGACTGGTTTTTGAAGGGGCTGCGCCGGCGTCGGTTGCGGCCTTTTTTCGTTTCCCGATCCCCGAATCCATCCGTTGGAGCATCTGTGGTCCGACAAGCACGAAGCGCCGCCACCGGCGGCGCGCGCAGGCGTGGCGCGGCCGAAGGGGCGCGCCTTGCCGAACTGGCGCGCGGCCATGCGGAGGCCGCGCTGGACGCCCTTGTGGAAATCGCCGTGGAGGGGGGCAGCGAGGCTGCACGCATCTCCGCGGCCAACGCCATCCTGGACCGCGCCTACGGCAAGCCGGGCGCCGGCGGCGACGCCGCCGCGCCCGATGGCCCCACGAACCCGAAAGACCTGAGCGACGATGAGCTTCTCAGTATCGCCAGCGCAGGCGGCGCGCGAACTGCTGCGCCGCCGGAGGGGCCGTGAAAGCCTGACGGGCTTTTCGGGCGTGGTCGCCATACCGGGACGGCCCGACGAGACGGTCGAAGACGCCTACGAGGCGGTGGAAACGGGCATCGCCGCCCACCACCGCCTGCTGATGGACGCCATCGACACCTGCCTCGACACCGCGAATGGCCGGCTGATGGTGTTCATGCCGCCGGGCAGCGCCAAAAGCACCTATGCCAGCGTGCTGACGCCGCCCTTCGCGATGGGGCGCAAGCCGGGCTTCCGCGTCATCGGGGCGTGCTACGCGACGGAGCTTGCCCGCAAGCTGGGGCGCCGCTGCCGCTCCATCGTCCGGCAACCCGCCTTCGAACGGCTGTTCCGCACGCGGCTTTCCGCCGAAAGCGCGGCGGCGGACGAATGGTCGCTGACCAACGGCTCGGAGTACATGGCCGGGGGCATACTCTCGGGCATTACCGGCAACCGGGCGGATCTCGTGCTGATCGACGATCCCGTCAAGGGGCGGCAGGATGCCGAGAGCCCGGTGATCCGGCGCAAGACGCTGGATGCCTATCAAGACGACCTGATGACACGGCTCCTGCCCGGCGGGTCGGTGATCCTGGTGCAGACCCGCTGGCATGAAGAGGATCTGGCCGGCTGCATCCTGCCGGAAGGGTATGACGGGCAGTCCGGCGACATCGCCTGCCGGGACGGCCAGACATGGCGTGTCCTGTGCCTGCCGGCCCGGGCCGAGCGGGAAGACGACCCGCTGGGCCGCCGGCCCGGCGAGTATCTGTGGCCGGAATGGTTTCCGCGTAGCCACTGGGCGCCGTTCGAACGCAATCCCAGAAGCTGGGCCAGCCTGTTCCAGCAGCGGCCTTCGCCCGACGAGGGGGACATCTTCCGCCGCGAATGGCTGGCGCTTTACGACACTTTGCCGGCGGGATGCCGCTTCTATGGCGGGTCCGACTACGCGGTGTCCGACGCCGGCGACTATACGGTGCATGTGGTGGTGGCGATGGACGCGGAGGGCACGCTCTACGTCCACGACCTGTGGCGCGGAAAGGGCGAACCCGACAAGTGGATCGAACCGCTGCTCGATCTGGTCGAAGCGCACGATCCGCTGGCCTGGGCGGAGGAGGCGGGCCAGATCAACAAGTCGATCGGCCCGTTCCTGCGCCGGCGCATGGCCGAGCGGCGGGTCTTCTTCCACCGCCGCCAGGAGGCGTCCACCACCGACAAGGTGGCGCGGGCGCGCTCGCTCCAGGGAAGGATGGCCTCGGGCCGCGTCATGCTGCGGCGCGGCGCTCCCTGGCTGGCCGACCTCGTGGCCGAACTGACGGTGTTTCCCAACGGCCGGCATGACGACCAGGTCGATGCGCTGACCAAGACGACGCAGATGCTGGACAGGATGCGGGGCACGGCAAACGGGCCGGGCCTGCCCACCGCCGACCCCTTCATGGCCAAAAACGCGTTCTCGCGCCCACGATCAGGAACACGACTGTGACAGAAGCCGATGCCAAGGAATGGGAAACGCGCCTCGAGGCGGCCCTGCGGGCCGAGCGCGACTGGCGCGAGAAGGGCCGCGAGGTGGTCGAAATCTTCCGCGCCGAGCGGACCGCCGACGGCGCTGCCGGCCGCGGCCGCTTCAACATGCTCTATGCCAATACGGCGATCCTTGCCCCGGTGATGTACCAGCAGCCTCCCAGGGCCGATGTGCGCCGCCGGGCGATCGCCGCCGATGGCGTGGCGGACCGCGCCGCCGATATCCTGCAGGCGGCGCTGAACGTGGCCGTGGATGCCGGCGACCTCGATTCCGAGGTGCGCCGCCTGGTGCAGGATCTGCTCCTGCCGGGGCGCGGTGTGATGCGCGTGCGCTGGGCGCCGGTGGTGCGGGACATTCCCCTGTCGGATGCCCGTGGGCTGCCTGTCGCCGATGCGCAGGGGCGGCCCGTCACCGAACCGCGCAAGGTGTGGGAAAGCGTCGAGTTCGACCACGTATTCTGGGAGGATTTCGTCTGCGAGCCGGTGCGACGCTGGAAGGATGTCGGCTGGTGCGCCTTCCGCCACTACCTGACGCGGACCGCCATCGAGGCGGGTTTCGGGGACGGGGAGACCGCCTCGCGGCTGCTTGCCGACGAGGCCTGGTGCAGGGGCGCCTTCGTGCACAGGCCGGCCGAGCGGGAAGACGAGAAGCGCGGCGCCGAAGCGGTGGAGAAGCGCGCCCTCGTCTGGGAATGCTGGGACCGCGAGACGCGCACCGTTTCCTTCGTCGCGATGGGCCCGGACGGGGCCGTCTTCCTGCGCCGGGATGGCGACCGCCTCGGGCTGAAGGGCTTCTTCCCCTGTGCCGAGCCGCTGACGGCGGTCACCACCGGCAACACGATGGTGCCGGTGCCCGAATACGAGATCTACCGCGACCTGGCGGCGGAGATCGCCCGGCTGACCGAGCGTATCGACGCCATCATGCAGCGCATGCGCGTGCGCGGCCTGTTCAACGGCTCGATCGAGGAGTTGGCCGACGCACTGGAGGGCGAGGACGGCAAGATGATTCCCGTCGCCGCGGTGGAGATGGAGGCGCTGGCCAGCAATGTCTGGCTGATTCCCCTGGACATGCTGGCCCAGACGGCGATGGCCCTGTACGGCGCGCGGGAACAGTCCAAACAGGCGCTCTACGAGGTCACCGGAATTTCCGACGTGCTGCGTGGGGCCTCCGTCGCCAGCGAAACGGCGACCGCCCAGCGCATCAAGGGTAATTTCGGCACGCTGCGCATCGACGACAGGCGGCGGGCGTTGAACGCCTGCATCCGCGACACGTTGCGGATCGCCGCCGAAATCGTCGCCACCTGCTTTTCCGCCGAGACGCTCGCGGTGATGACGGGCCGCACCGTGGACGCGGAGGCGGAAGCCTTCCTGCGCAACGACGCGCTGCTGCTTTGCAGGGTGGATATCGAAAGCGATTCCACCATCGCTGCCGACGAGGTCGCCGAACAGGAATCGGCCGCCCGCCTGGTGCAGGCCGCGGCCGGGATCCTGCAGACCTTCGGCCCGCTGGTGCAGTCGGGGATGGCGCCGCCGCGCCTTGTCGGCGAGGTGCTTAAGCTCGTGCTGCGCCCGTTCAAGGGCGCGCGCGACCTGATGGGCCTTCTCGACCAGGTTTCCGAAACAGCCGCAGCCGCGGCCCCGCCCGCTCCGGCCCAGCCGCCGGTGGACGAGGAGGCGGCGCTGCGGCTGCAGGCCCGCCGAGAGGCGCTGGCCATGGAGCGCGAGCGCCATGCGTTGGCGATGGAGGAGGGCCGGCAGGACATGGACATCGAGCGCCGCAGGCTGGCGCTCGATACGGCCCGCGCCATCGCTTCCGCAACCGCCCGCAAAGGAAAACGCCCATGACCGACTGTCGGTCCGACTTTCCATGTCCCGGCCTGATCCGGGACATCGAACCCTATCGCTCGCCCATTTCCGGGCGAGTGGTTTCGACCCGCGCCGAACGCCGCGCGGATCTGCAACGCCATGGCTGTGTCGATTCCCGGGAGCTGAAGGGCATCCGGCCGGCCGAAGGCTCCACGCATGAGGGATGTTAACGTGGATACGGACCTGAAACCGGAAGATGCCCCGCTGCCGCAGGACGCCGCGCCGCCGCCCGAGGTGGAAGACCTCGGCGCCCGGCTGCGCGCCCTCATCACCGAAGATCTCATGGCCCGCATGAAGGAGTCGGGCTTCGACGAGGTGGGCGGGATCGGCCATCTGATCGAGATGGAGCGCTATGCCGCTTCCGACCCTGCCGGCTACCTCAGGCTGGTTGCGCGCCATGCTGCAGGGCATGGGGTGGATATCGGCTCCGTGCTGCGGGAAGCCGCATCGGCGGGCGGCGACGAAGCGGATGCACGCGCCGCCGTCATGCGCCGTATCGAGGCGTTCCGGGATGCGGCCGACGAGGCCGGCGCACCCCGCCACCCGCATTACGAGGCGGTATCGGGGGAGATGGCATCGCTGATCCGCGCCGACCCCTCGCTCGACCTGGCAGAGGCCTATCGCCACGCCGTGTGGATGAACCCCGAGGTTCGCGAAACCCTGATCGAGGCGGAACTGGCGGACCGCCAGGCGAAGCTGCATGCGGACGGAACACAAAAGGCCCGCCGCGCGGCATCGGATGCCGCCCTGGCGGCCCGCCAGAACATTCGTCCCGGCGGGGGCGGCTTTGCCCGTACGCCGGACGTCAGGAACCTGGATGACGCGATCGCCATCGCGCTCCGGCAGGTCAATGCTTGAGAAACGAGGACACCGATGAACGCAGCCCAGCTTCGCCAGTTGCTTGCCACGACGATCGCCAATTATCGCCGGCAACTCTACGACAACGTCACGGGGTCCAACCTCGTGCTGGCCACCCTCCAGCAGAAGGGGCGCATCACCCCCCTGGACGGCGGGTCCGACATTCGCGGCCCGGTCGTCTTCGACGAAGAGGACTTCAGGTGGTATGACGGCGTCGACAGCCTCGGCCGCACGCAGAAGGAGACGATCGGCGAAGCCGTCTATACGCCGGGCATGGCGGCGGCCTCGATAACCCTGTCGGGTGAGGAGATGGCCAAGAATGCCGGCCGCTCGCAGATCGTCAAGCTTTTGCGCGCCAAGACGCAGAACGCCGAAAACACGCTGAAATCGGGCATCACCCGGGCCCTCTATGGCGACGGGTCGGTCGCCAAATCCTTCGTGGGCCTGGATGCTATCGTGTCGGATACGCCGGCCGTGGGCACCGTTGGCGGCATCGACGCAGGCGCAAAGCCATGGTGGCGCAACAAGGCCGTCACGGTCGCCATGGCGGGCGCCGCCGATGACCGGGAACGCTACAGGCGATTGCGCCTCGGCATGAGTGCCCTGTACCGCCAATGCTGCGTCGGTACCGAGAAGACCGACATCGTCACCCTGTCGGACGATGTCTATGGGCTGTACGAAAGCGGTCTGCAGGAAAACCAGCGCTACGCAGACGCCAACGCGGCTGCGCTGGGTTTCGATACGCTGAAGTACCGGTCGGCGACCGTCATCACCGAAAGCGCCGGCTCGGCCCATCCCGACGACAACGGCTTCTTCCTGAACACGGACTTTCTGAACCTAGAATATTACGAGGGCAGGGGCTTCGACGAACTCGACCTTCCGGAATCCACCCCGGACATGGATGCCGTTACCAAGCATATCGGCTTCATGGGCGCGCTCACCTGCTACAAGCGCAACCGCCACGGACGGCTGATCGTAACCGGGCTCTAAATCCCGGCAGGACGCGATTTCCCGCCGCCGCGCAATGAGGCGCGGCGGCGCCTGCGCCATGTGCCCGAGGGGCTTTCCCATGATCCGCTTCTTCGACAAGGCAGAGCCGTCCGGCCTGGGGCCGGACGGGCTCGCCACCTATCGGCTCGAAACCTATTTTCGAATGCTACCGCGATATCGCCACGCGCATCGTGCGGCGGGCGCGGCCCGCCGACATCGCCGCCTATCCTTCGCAATACGCGGCCTACACACAGGCGCGCAGCACGGCCGACGAGGGTTTCCCGCTTTGCGCCTGGCCCGCCGTTGACGAGGCGGTGCGGCTCGGCCTTGCAGAGCGCGGCATACGCACCGTGGAGCGGCTGGCCGCCGCCGACCTCGGCTCGGCGCCCGTCGAGTACCGCGACGCAAAGGAGCGCGCGGAAGCATTCCTGCAGACGCTGCGGGAAGAAGGGCCGCAGCGGGCTGCCGAGGTGCAGAAGCTGCGCACGGAGATCGCCGCGCTGGCGGCCGAGAATGCGGAGCTTCGCGCGGGGCTGGCGCAGGCCGCGCCGCAGCGTCCGGCGCGCACCGGCAGCCGGCGCATCGTCGCGGAGCGTGGATGATGCAGCTCGGCCTTCTCATCCGCTCCATCATGCCCGGCCTGCAACTGCCGGCTCCGGCCTCGGTCGTCGGCAATGCCGACCCGGTCGTCCAGCAGATGCTTGCGGTGCTTGCTCCGGCGGCCGACGAGCTCGTCCGGCGCTATCCCTACACGCGGCGGCTCGTCGACGGAAAATGGATCAAGCCGCTTGCCGCTCCGCCGACGAATGTGGCCACTCTGGATACGGACGACATCCTGTTCGATACGCCCGTCATTCGCGCGGCCGTCAAATGGCGCTGGCAGGAGGCGAACGGCCTCGACTACGCCGAGGCTTTCCGCCAGTGCGAAGAGGCCCTTTCCCGCGTCGCGAGCGAGCATATGCGCGCCACGCGCGACAGGGTGGATCTGTGATGCGGCGGCCGCTGCGACGCATGTCCGCGTTCGGGTCGGCGCGCTCCGTGCCGGTCATGGTGCCTGCGCCCTACGGCGGGATCAACGGCGTGGATGCCATCGCCGGGGGCATGAACCCGGTGGATGCGGTGGACCTTTGCAACTTCGTCTGCATAGACGGCGGCGTGGAAAGCCGGCCGGGCTACACCGTCCGCAACAACCTGGGCACGGGCGCACGCGTCGGCTTCCTGCATCCGTTGCCCGATCCCTCGCTCGGCAGCGTAGCCGCCAGCGGCGGCAGGCTGCATCTTGTTGCGACGGGCACGACGCTGCTTGGCAGCGGCTTCGCATCGGATGGCTGGCGAGGCGCCGTCATGAACGGGCGCCTGTTCATGGTCAACGGCTCGGACGCACCCCGTGCGCTCGTCGGCACGACGCTGCAGACGCCGAGCTTCGTCGGACCGTCCATCCTGTCGGCTCTTCACCGCGTTCGCGCTCACGCGCGGCGGTTGTTCTTCGCGGAGCGGGGTACGGCAACATTCTGGTATACCGAGGCGCCGGGCAACGTTTCCGGCACGCTGCTGCCGTTCGACCTGTCCGGCGTCGGCAACAAGGGCGGCGTACTGGAAGAAATCGCCACCCTTGCCCCGGACGGCGGTACCGGCGGCGATGACGACGCCGTGGCCTTCTTCATGTCGTCAGGCGAAGCCATCGTGTATCGCGGCTCCGATCCGGGCGATGCGGCCAACTGGGGGCGGGTGGGTGTCTTTCCGGTGGCGCGGCCCCTTGCGGTGGAAAGCCACGGCGGCGACGTGCTCACCGCATCGCTCGACGGTTACGCCGAGCTGTCCCGCCTGCTGCCGTCCGGGCGCTCACCCGTTGCCGGGTTCGGCAGCCGGATCGCGCGGCTTGCCCAAGGCTCCGCCGCCGCGTTCGGGGCCAATCCCGGCTGGCAGATCCTGTATGGCCCGGCCCAGCGGATCGTCATCGTGCATGTGCCGCAGACGGCGAGTGCCGCGCAGCAGCATGTCTACAGCGTGGCAACGGGTGCCTGGTCGCGGTGGACAGGCCTTCCCGCAACGGTCTGGGGCAGCGTTGGCGAGGCGCTGTGCTTCGGCACGAGCGATGGGCGCATCTGCGCGCTCGGCAGCGACAGCGACAATGGCGCCCCCATCGTCGCAACGGCCCAGGCGGCCTGGAATCCGCTCGGCAGCCCCGGCCGCCGGAAGCGCATCGGGCTCGTCAAGCCCATCGTCACGGCCACCTATACGCCCAGCATCCGCCATGTCGTCGGGGTGGATTTCCGGCCGCCCGTCTATGGCGCGGAGGCCACCGTGCCCATGGCTGCCGATTCCGGCATCTGGAACCAGTCGGTCTGGAACGCCGCTACCTGGAGCGGCTCCGAAGAGGTTACGGCGGAGTATCGTGGCGGCGGGGCCATCGGCGAATGGTTCGCCGTGGGCCTGCGTGTCGACAGTCGCGCCGGGCGGGTCAAATGGTTGGCCACGACCCTCATGGTGGAGGCCGGCGCATGAGCTACGCCATCTTGACGGGGCAGCATGCCCAAGTGGCCGGCTGGATCGCGGCCCGGGTCGAATCCTGCGAGTCCCTGGACGGGGCGGTTGCCTTCGCAGCGGTGAGGGATGGCCGGCTGACGGGCGGCATCGCCTTTACCGAGTTCCGTGGGCGGGACATCCGCGTGACGGTAGCGGGCGAGGGCGCCTGGCTTTCGCGGCGCCTGCTGCGCACGGCCTTCGCATACGCCTTCCGCGATCTTGGATGCCGGCGCATCAGCGCCATGGTCAAGCGCGGCAACGTTGCGTCGCGCAACCTCGTCCAGCGGCTCGGTTTCCGCCTGGAAGGGCGGCACCCGGGCTTTTTCGAGGATGGCGACATTCTCTGCAGCTACGGCCTCCTGGCCGACGATTGCCTTTGGCTGAAAGGTTGAGACGATGGGAAAAAGCACACCGAAAGCGCCGAACCCGTACACGACTGCGGCGGCGCAGGCGCAGGCCAACAGCGCAGCAGTGCGCGACAGCGCAATCTATAACGCGGTGGATCAATACGGTCCGCTCGGCGCCACGACCTATCAGCGGCGCAGCGACGGGACGCCCTATGCGCAGACCGTTTCCCTGGCGCCTCAGGCACAAGCCGTCCTCGGCAACCAGTTGCGCGCCGCCGATACGCTGACGACAAGGGCCGCCGCAATGGCAAGCAGGATTCCGTCGTCGCCACTCGACGTCTCGTCGCTGCCGGCACGACCGGCGACCATCGCTGCCACCGGCACCATAAAGGATTATATTCCTGGCACGGCAGGCGCGCAGCAAACCGTTTCATCAGCGGGCCTGCCGGCGCTGCCCGGCGTCACGGACTTCGGCGCGGAAGCGGCACGCGCGCAGAATGCGTCCTTCGGCAAGGCGCAGGCACTTCTGAAACCGGACCTGACGGAATCGCGCAACCGCCTTGTCCAATCGTTGTCCGACAGGGGTATTCCGCTGGACAGCGCCGCCGGGCAGGCGGAGTTGAACCGGATGGACCGGGCCCAGTCGGAGGCGATGAACAGGGCAGCCTATGATTCGGTCGCGGCTGGCGGGCAGGAGCAGTCCCGTCTCTTCGGGCTCGCCTCGGCGGCGCGCGGGCAACTGTACAATGAGGGGCTCTCGACCGCAGGCTTCAACAATGACGTGGCGAACAGCCGCTTCAATCAGGATCTCGCATCGACGCAATTTTCCAACGCCGCCCAGAACCAGCGCTTCTCGCAAGCCGCGCAGCAGGCAGCCTTTACGGCGGACCAGCGCGACAAGGCCCTGTCGGAGGCGTTGACGCTGCGCAACCAGCCTCTGGCGGAAACGGCGGCCATGTTGCGCGCGGCCCCGGCGTTCCAGATGCCGGGCTTCCAGCAGACGCCCGCCTATAATGTCGAAGCCCCTGATATCTCCGGCCTCGTGGACGCGAATTATCGTAACCAGGTGAACGCGGCGAACCAGCGTCAGCAGAACCTGTATGGCAGTGCGGCCAACCTCGCCACCACTGCGATCGGAGCGCCATGGTTTGGGCGCTGGCTCGGGATATAGGACAGAAAACCTAATAGACAATAATCCTATCGGCTGACTTTCCTGTTAGGCCAGGGAATCAGGGAACAGAGTGCCAGCAGCGCCAGCCGGGGCAGTTGAGAAAGCCTCGCATATCCTCCTGTTTTCCAAAGCAGCCATGGGCCAAGTCCGAAACTAATCGCGACGCCCATCATATGAAGGTTTTTGACAAAGGTGTCTGTATCATTAATCGCAACTGTTAGCAACAAACTGTATAAAAATCGAAATGTCCATCGAAGAATCCAGTTTTCTAAATTAAAATCATCATATTTATTATGATCTATAGTGAGGGGTTGATCGGAAACATTATTTTTTGAGCCAAACCCGTGTATCTGTAAGTCGTCTACCGTTACTATTACAACACGTCGCCAAATCATGTTTGCGCTTTCTCAAGGTCTCGTTCGAGGCAATGGTGCGGCATTCTCCTGACATATCATATGCAGAAAAACGGATCATATCCATCGGTGTAATACGCGTCGCTTTAGGTTTGGAAATCAGAAAATAGGAAAAATAACCTACCAATTCGTGCTTAAGTCAGCGTAGGGAGAGTTCTAATGAACATTTTCGGGTTTCAGATGGGGGCGGAAGACGATCCCAAGATTGGGGAAGCGGCAGATCCTTCCTACTTTGGGGAAGCGATAGGCGAGTTCGGTTCAGCCGCGGGCGCATTTGCAATGCACGCAGGGCAGGGCCTTACGCTGAATTTCGGTGACGAACTGGCTGCGGCCCTGATGACACCTTACGAGGTGCTGACAAGTGAGGATAACGGCAAAGACTTCTGGAGCCGCGTTGGCGACGCGATTTTGTTTCGTGCCATGAGTGCCCGATCCGCGATGCTCGCGGATGCGATGAGCGCCCGTAGAGCCAGGATACTGCCTGCCGTCCGAGGAGGGGGCGCAGCCTATACATCGGAAGATCAAATGCAATATATTAGGATATAATTCCTACAATTCCCAGTAAAGTACAGTGCCGAACCAGAACATACTGAATGCGAGTGCGCCGAAGAAGAACATCAGGCTGTATGCCCAGTAGGCATCGGACGGGTACCATACACAGAAGCTCACCACAAATAAGAAAAAACTCCGGTTTCTGATGTTGAAGCCGCGCTTGGGCGGTGTGTATCCATCATACTCGTTCGTCCGTTGCGGCGGTCCACATTTCGGCATCTCGCCATTGCATCGATAGTAATAGGCTTTCCATGCAGCCTCGTCGACGCGGTAATCCTGCTCGTCCATCTGCGTTCCGTGCTTGCAGCCTGGTCCCGGACATCGAGAACAGACCAAGAACTGAACGCATGGTCGGTTAAAAGTCAATCTGCAACATTCAGATAAAAGGTCGCTGCCGCGACCACATCCGTGGAGAGGCGCATGCCCTTTGCAGGCAATAATTTCGTGCGGAACCAGAACTTCGTCTCGGATCGGAATGCCGGGCCGCCCAGCAACACCATTTCCGCGGAGAAGGTCGACAATGAACTCGACAACTTCGCCGCGGGGCTGACGACCGTCAAGACCGCCCACGAGACGCAGAAATCGCTCTTCCCGTCACCGGTCGCGGCCAATGCCGGACAATTCATGCGGACGAACGCCGCCGGCACCGCATTCGAGCTCCGGACAATCGAGCAGATGCGCGCCGACATCGCCATTTCGCCGGGAATTGCCGTCTTTCGCGAAGCAGGCACGACGAGTTGGATCGTACCGGCCGGTGTGAAGCGTGTCTGGGTACAGGTTTACGGAGCGGGGGGCGGCACCAGTTCCTTCAACCAGGGCACATCGACTGCAAAGGTCTGGGCCGGTGGCGGCGGTGCATATGTGGCCGCCTATGTCGACGTGACGCCAGGCTCGTCGATCACGATAAAAGTCGGCGCGGCAGGGACCGCGGGAACATCCGGCCCAGGCACGCACGGCGGCGAAAGCGCGTTCGGCACCGCCCTGACCGCCGCAGGCGGAAAATCCGCGCAAAGCGAAGCGACCGGCGCTCCTGGAGGCATCGCGTCCATGTTGACGACCTTCTACCAGAGTGGCGGCACAGGCCAGCCGAGCGCTATCGGAGAAGTCGAGGCAAAGGGCGGAATGGCCGGCGGGCCGCTCGGCGGCCGGGCTATCGGCTGGTTCGAAGATTATTCGCCCTGGCCCGGGGCGGGCGGCTCGGGACGGCAAATCAATACAACGAACAAATTCTACACGGGGGCCGGGGGCGGGGCAGTCATCGTCAACTGGTGAACGCCAAGAATATCCAGTTTCGACAAGCCGCCGAGAGCGGCTTTTTTCATGAGGTGAAGCCATGCCAGACCGCTACTCCAGTTTCCCGGCCGTGCCCTTCGGCCCCGCCGGGGCTTTCTTCGCCATCACGCCGAATGACGGCGCGGCCCTCGCCTACGTTACGACCGGCCTATATGTCGGCGGCGGCGGAGACGTAGCCGTGGCCGACCCGGTGACCTCCTCCCCGGTTACCTTCAAGGCCGTGCCTGCCGGGTCGATCCTGCCCATTCGCACGGTGCGCGTGCTGGCAACCGGCACGACGGCAACCTTCATCGTGGGGCTGGCCTGATGGCGCCGGCCATCGGCGTCGGCCTTGGCATGTCGTTCTGCCGCCGGGCTTCCGGCCCGGACATGGACGCACTCGCGCTCATCGCGCGGATGGCCGTGCAGCCCGACAAGGCCCGCGCAACGCTGATCGAAACGCTGGTCAGGGATCTGAAGTCGGCAGGCGTATGGCAGACGCTCGATGGGCTCTACGTCATGGCGGCTCACGATGCGCAGGCCGCGCGCCTCAACTGGCGAGGCAACATCCTGAACCTTACGCCGGCGGCATCGCCGACGTTCACGATCGATCGTGGTTATAAGGGGGACGGCGCGGCTGCCTACCTTACAATCGACGGGACATCGACGGACGTGGTTCGATACACGCTCGATAGCGCCAGCGTGGGATTGTGGGCTAACCAAGTCGTTGCAGAGACAGGTATCGCGCTCGGTATGTCGCCGGATTATGCGCTCCAGATCATTCCGCTCTCTGGGTCCGAAACGCTGACCATTCGGTTTCAGAACGTGTCGGGCGCGCAGTCCACAACCGTCATAGCCGGCCATGACGGGCTGGGCATGTCGCGTGGCACGCGTGAGGCTTCGGACCGGTATTTCGTCAGATCGCGCGGGCGTGCCCGCATACCGAAGGTCATCTCCACCACCCCCGGCAACCCCACCCGTTGGCCGCGACGGCTTTTGTCCGGAATGGCCAACGGCACCACCATGACATACTCCACCGCCCGCATCGCCGTAGCCTATTTCGGTGGGGCGCTGACCGACGCGCAGGAGGTCGCGATGGACGCCGCGCTGCAAAGCTACCTCTCGGCAGTCGGAGGCGCATGATGAACGAGATCGATTGGATCATGATGACGCCGACGGAACGGGCGCGCGCAACGGTGTTGAACGACGCCGACGCCCTGCTCGGCTCGCGCCGGATCGTGAAGGGCGAACGGGCCGGACAGTGGGTCGTACCTGCCCGCCTTTTGTGGGACCCGGATTACGCCCGGTGGCACACGATGCTTCAACCCCTGCCACGCCTGCGGGCGCTGCCCGACGCGCTTTTCCCTACTCCGGAGCCGGAAGCCGGAGCCGAGTGACGATCCCGCGCCAGAGGCGGGTTTTTGTTTCAGGAGACATATCCATGAGAATGAGTTCACGGGGCCTCGCCGAGTTGGCGGGGCACGAAGGCATCGTCACGTCGCCTTACAAGGACAGTGTCGGGATATGGACCGTCGGCGTCGGCCATACCGCAGCGGCCGGGCCGCCCGACCCCAAGGCCCTGGTTTCCGCGATGAGCGTCGAGGCAGCGCTTGATCTGTTCCGCCGCGATGTTGCCCGCTACGAGGCCGAAGTCGACGCCGCGGTAACCGTAACCCTTGCCCAGCATGAATTCGATGCGCTGGTCAGCTTTCACTACAACACCGGAGCCATTCGCTATGCCGGCCTGACGCGCGCGATGAACCGCGTGGATCGGCCCCGGGCGGCTGATGGATTCCTTGCCTGGCGAAAGCCCGCCGAAATCCTGCCCCGGCGACGCCTTGAAAGGAAATTATTCCTGGAAGGTGTCTACGGCCATGGTGGTTTCGCCAATGTCTACACGGCGACGCGCACCGGCGCCGTCCTGTGGGCGAAAGGTCGTTCCGTCGATGTCGCCACGCTTCTTGCCGCGACGTCCTCATGACGGCCTTCCCCACCAGAGTTCCAACCAGACTTCCCACCAGCAGCAAGGACCTCGCCATGACCGCAAAAACCATCGCTCCGGCCGTATCCGCCGGCCTCATGCAGATCGCCGACAGCCCGTCTCTGTCCCTGACACACGCCGACGTGCCCGCCGCCGCCGAATTGGTGACACGGCACATCCTGCCGACGCTGGAACACCTGAGCAATGGCGAAAGCTGGTATCGCTCCCGCGTGACCTGGGGCGCCGTCATCTCTGCCGCTGCACCCGTGTTGCCGCTTCTCGGCATGGGCGCGGATTGGTTCGACCCGACCTTGGGCGCCGCGTTTCTGGCGGCAACCGGCTCGGCCATCGGTGCGGCCTGCACGCTTTACGGGCGCTGGCGCGCGACCCGGCCCATCGGACGCTGACACGATGGAAGAGGAAACGACCCGGTTTGCGGCGCTGGACCCGGCGATCCGGGCCTATCTTGCGCATCTGACGGAAGAGGACGTCGTCCTGATCCGTTCGGGCGTGGAACTCGTCCGTTCCGCCATGACGGTCGGCCGCTTTCTGAAATGGCTGATCATATCGCTGGCCGGGGCCTTCCTGGGCGCCGTCATGGTGTGGGATGCGGGAATCAGGCTTTCCGCCTGGCTGAGAGGCCTTACCCGCTGAAGGGAGCGCGCGTGCGGGATTGACCGCACGCGCACGCCCGACGAATCGAAATAGGACTTAATTCCGAGGAAATTCTCTGCGATATGATGGATAAGTCTGTTGAAAAGAAACCTTAAGTGGTAATTCAGCGTCGTGTGTCGCGAAAAAGCAAATCTGCGCAAAATTTGAAATTGAAAAGATGAAGGATATTGGTATCGAGAGTGTGCCTTCGATACGAATGGAGTGGACGCATGGCTGAATTGAATGATGGTTACGGAGCCGGTCTTGTCGCCGATGTAATGGCCGAGAGGGCAAGTGCCGGCTCCCGGCAGTCTCCGGCCACCTACCTCGATCCATCCCGCAGCCCGGGCCAATGGGCGTTGCGGACGCCATGGTTCGTCTTCCTGCGGTGGGCCGGCACGGCGGTCGCCCCGAAGGGCGAGCATGCTGCATGCTGTGCGCAGCTTTCCGAACAGACGATCATCGAACTCGCCCGCTTTTGCGAAGGCGGAGCCGCCCCGGCCATGCTGCCGCTGCCCGGATCCGTCATCGGCGGCCGGCGCTTCATCGGCGGCGATCCCGCCCTGCCCGAGAACTGGCCCTACATGGCCTGAGGGTCAGCCTTCGACGCTCCCGACAAGGTGAATGATTTCCCTGCCTGCATCGTGGACAAGTGCCGCAACTCACGCCACATTAACCAATGTTACCGAATTGAACCGCATTCGGAACCTGGAGCGCGCGAGATGGCGGAAGCCGCAGTTGAGACCGCAATCCTTTCGACCCTGGCCGCAGATGCCGCGGTAACGCGGCTTCTGGGCGGGCCTAACGTCTTCGGGCGTTCGGCGTCGGGGCACGACTTTCCGTATGTAACGCTGGGACGAACGGCCGTAGTGGACTGGACCTGCGGACGCGACAATGCCGCCGAAGATGTGCTGACGCTGCATGTCTGGGCCGGCGTCGGCGGCAAGGCTGCGACATTCGAGATCATGGATCGGCTTTGCGAAGCCCTGCACGACAAGGCCTTGCCGCTGGCGGACAGTGGCGTCGTACATTTGAAACTCCAGTTCGCCGAGGCGCGGCCGCAGCCGGACACGCCGAACTATCATGGGCTGCTGCGTTTCAAGGCCGTCCGACGGCCGCTGGCATGACGGGGCGCGCCGTTCATTCGACATTCAAGCTTTTCGTCTTATCCCATGAAAGCGGTGGCGTGGCACGGATGCCGTCGCCATCGGCGAATGACGATTGAACCGACGACACGGCCGGAACCTCACATGCGTATATTGAAGGGTCGACTGCGTATCGCCGGCCTGGTCGCCGGGCTGGCGGCGAGCGCCGCAATCCTGCCGGACGACGCCATCGCGCAGGGCAGTTGCTCTGCCGCGGCGTCCCAGGCCGCCGCCGAGTCGGGCGGGCAGGTGCTGTCGGTCACGACCGCTCAGCAGAGCGGGCGTACCGTCTGTATCGTCACCGTCCTGGTGCCGGGGCGCGATGGAAGCCGTCCGCGCCGCGTCACGCTCACAATTCCTCAGTAAGGACGCCGCCATGCGTATACTCGTGGTGGAAGACGACAAGGACTTGAACCGGCAGCTCACGGAGGCTCTGGGCAATTCCGGCTATGTCGTGGACAGTGCAAGCGATGGCGAGGAAGGACATTTTCTCGGCGATACGGAGCCTTACGACGCCGTTATCCTCGATGTGGGCCTGCCCCTGATGGACGGCATTTCCGTTCTGGAACGCTGGCGGCGCGACGGGCGCGCCATGCCGGTGCTGATCCTGACCGCGCGCGACCGGTGGAGCGACAAGGTGGCCGGCATCGATGCCGGGGCCGACGATTACGTCGCCAAGCCCTTCCACATCGAGGAGGTGCTGGCCCGTGTCCGTGCCCTGATCCGCCGGGCCGCAGGCCATGCATCGTCCGAGATCCACTGCGGCCCGCTGCGGCTGGACACGCGCGCCTCCCGCGCGACGCTCGATGGCGCACCGCTGAAACTGACCTCGCACGAATACCGGCTTTTGGCCTATCTTATGCATCATCAGGGCGAGGTCGTTTCCCGGTCGGAGCTGACCGAGCATATGTACGATCAGGATTTCGACCGCGATTCCAACACGATCGAGGTGTTCATCGGCAGGCTCCGGCGCAAGATCGGCAGCGACCTGATCGAAACCGTGCGCGGCCTCGGCTACCGCCTGTCCGCGCCGCACGGATAGAGCATGGGAACCATGCGCACCCTGCGCGCCCGCCTTTCGGACAGCCTCGCCGTTCGCGTCGTCGCCCTGTCCAGCCTGTGGGCTATCGCGGCCTTCATCGTCGTCGGCGGGCTGATTTCCAGCTTCTATCGCCAGACGGCCGAGGCCGGCTTCGAGGGCGTCGTACGGGCCCAGCTCTTCAACCTCGTCAACACCGTTGCCGTTTCCGAGACGGGGGTGCTGTCCGGCTCTCCCGATCTCGGCGATCTCAGCTACTCGCAGCCTCTGTCGGGCTGGTACTGGGAGGTGCTTCCCGCCAGCGACAACACGTCCGGCCGGCTTGCCTCATTTTCGCTCGGGCCGGGCGAGATCGCCGCTCCGACGACGGAGCAGGCTCCGTTCGACGGCCAGTATCGGCGGTCCTATGAAGCCCCCGGGCTCGACGGCGAGACGGTCTATGTGGAGGAGGCCGAAGTGGTGCTGGACGCCGACAACCATGCGGCACGGTTCCGCGTGATGGGCAATGCGGACGTCGTCGCCGCCGACGTCGCCCGCTTCAACCGCAGTTTGTCGATCTATCTCGGCGGGTTCGGCGCCGGCTCGATCCTCATCAACGCGCTGGCCATCCTGTACGGACTGTCTCCCCTGCGCCGCGTCCGCCAGGCGCTGGGCGAGGTGCGGGCTGGTCGCAGCGAGCGCCTGTCCGGCCGTCTGCCGGTGGAGGTGCAGCCGCTGGCAGCCGAGGTGAACGCCCTTATCGACAGCAACAGGCGCATCGTGGAACGGGCGCGCACGCAGGTCGGCAACCTTGCGCATTCGTTGAAGACGCCCATCGCGGTCCTGACCAACGAGGCCACGTCGATCGGCGGAGAGCATGGGCGTCTCGTCGCGGAGCAAAGCGAGCGCATGCGCGTGCAGGTGCAGCATTACCTTGACAGGGCGCGGCTTGCCGCTTTGGGGCAGGGCGCCGTCATCCGAACCCCGGTGATGCCGTCGCTGGAGCGCGTCGCAAAGGTGGTGTCGCGTCTCAACCCGGCATTGGACGTGTCCCTTTCGGCCGACAGGGACGGGCTTGTCTTCGCAGGGGAGCGCGAGGACTTCGAGGAAATGATCGGCAATCTGGTCGAGAATGCCGCGAAATGGGCGGTCCGGCGTGTCGATGTGCGGCTTGCTGCAGAGGGAGCCGACCGGTTCCGCGTCACGATCGACGATGACGGGCCCGGGCTGTCCCCCGAGGAGCGGACGGAGGCGACCAAGAGGGGCCGGCGCCTGGACGAGGCGAAGCCCGGCAGTGGGCTCGGCCTGTCGATCGTGGCGGATACAGTTTTGCAATACCGCGGGGAATTTCGTCTCGACAAAGCCCCCATCGGCGGCTTGCGCGCCGAATTGCTCTTGCCACGGGCCCTCGGGGGAACAATGTCTTGATCGGGCGCAATGCCCGACATGTTCAATTTGCGTTCCTCGCCAGAGGTTTTTCCATGCCTGGTTTCGTCCGTGCCCTCGTTCTCCTGTTCGCCGCGCTGTCCCTCGGCGGCTGCCTGTCGGCGGGCGGCGGAGGGCCGGCAGCGGCCCCGTCGATCGCGCAGGGCGCGCTCGGCAGCGAACTGGTTGCGATGGGGCTCGGCGGAAGTGCGCAGCAGGCGGCGCTTAAGGCGGAGTATCAGGCCCTTCAGTTCGGCGCCGTGGGACAGCCCGTAGCGTGGCAGGATGGCGCGTTCGCAGGGCAGGTCGTGCCGACGCAACTCTATCGCGTCGGCTCGCAGGATTGCCGCGGCTATACCCATACGGTCACGCGGCAGGGGCGGACGGTGCAGCAGGTAGGCTCGGCTTGCCGGACCGGCGAAGTCTGGACGCCTGTGGCCTGATCGGTCCATACTTCACCCACGGGCTTCGTCGCTTCCTGATGGGGAAGTGACTGTGTTTTCGCGCAACACTTTGTTAAAGCGTCTGGAACGGTTCCAGGCGTCGGTCGGGCACCGTTGGAAGTTTTCTGTTTCGGATCGCCGGTCGCATCGGATGGAAATGCTGTTCTGGATCATCGCTGGCGCCCTTACGGCAGCTGTCTGTCTGGCTTGCGTCTGGCCCTTGCTCCGCCGCGAGGTGGCCGCCGGCGCACGTCGTACCGAACATGACATGGTCGTGTACCGGGCGCAGCTCGACGAGTTGGAGGCCGATGTCCGGCGCGGCGTCATCGCCGCGCCCGAGGCCGCCATCGCCCGTGCGGAGATTGGACGTCGGCTTCTGAAGGCAGCCGAGGCCGGTCCGGCGCAACAGGCTCCGCAGCGCCGGCGGCACTCCGTGCCGGTCGCGGCATTCCTGCTGATCGCAATCCCCGCCGGCGCCATCGCGGGGTACCTTTCCTTCGGGTCGCCGGACGCCGGCGATATGCCGCTGGCCGCGCGCGGGGCCGCACCGGGTGCAGGCGATGTCGCCGCGCTGGTGGCCATGGCCGAGGCGCGACTGGCGGCCAATCCGGACGAGGGGCAGGGTTGGGATGCGCTGGCGCCGATCTACCTGCGCAATGGCGAGGCGACGAAGGCGGTAAACGCGTACCGACGCGCCATCGACCTTCTTGGGCCGACTCCGGCGCGCCTGTCCGGCTTCGGCGAAGCGCAGGTGATGGTATCGGAGGGGCGCGTCACCGGGCAGGCGGCAGAGGCGTTCCGCGCGGCCCTGGCGCTGGATCCGCAGGTGTTGCTGCCGCGCTTCTTCCTTGCGTTGCAGTTGATGCAGCAGGCGCGCTTCGCAGAGGCGCAAGACGCCTGGCAGGCGCTGTTGGACGACAGCCCGGCGGATGCGCCATGGCGCAGCTTCGCAGAGCCGGCCCTGGCCGAGGCGCGCGCCCGCTCCGGCCGCACCGACACTCCGCCGCCCGATGCCGCCGCCGCGATCGCGGCCTTGCCCCCGGAAGAGCGGCAGCAGCGTATCGAGGGCATGGTGGCCGGCCTTGCCGCCCGGCTGGAAGCCGTGCCAGGCGACGTCGAGGGATGGAAGCGGCTGATCCGCTCCTATGCCATACTGGGCGACGACGCGCGTGCAGGCGCCGCCCTGCAGGCGGCAAGCCGAGCCTTCGAACCCGGTACGCCGCAACGGGGCGACATCGCGGCGTTGGCGCGGGAGCTGGGGCTGCCCGATGTCGTCGGGGGAGAGGGGCAATGACACGCAAGCAGAAGCGGGCCGCCGGCCTGGCGGCGATGGTGGCCGTGGTGGCCGCTGCGGCCGGCCTGGTGCTGACGGCCTTGTCCGACAGTGTCGCTTTCTTCAATTCGCCAACCGACATCGTCGCGCGCGTGCCCGGCGACGGCCAGCGCATCCGCCTCGGCGGGCTGGTGGAGACCGGGTCGGTGGAGCGCGACGGAAATACCGTGCGCTTCCGTGTCACCGATACGTTGGAAAGCGTCGCCGTCACCTATACAGGCCTGTTGCCGGACCTCTTCCGCGAGGGGCAGGGCGTGGTGACCGAGGGTATGCTGGGCGCCGACAGGGTGTTCGCCGCCGATACGGTGCTGGCCAAGCACGATGAAACCTACATGCCCAAGGAAATCGTCGACGACATGAAGGCGCGCGGCATCTGGCAGGAGGGCGAGCCGTTGCCACCGGCCTCCGCTGTCCGGGGGGCAGGGTCATGACGGTCGAACTCGGCCATTTCGCGCTGGTGCTGGCTGCCTGCCTGGCGCTCGTGCAATCCTTCGTCCCGCTGGTGGGCTCGCTGCGAGGCGATATGCGGCTGATGGAAACCGGCTCGGCCACCTCCATCGGCATCTTCGCGCTTCTGTGCCTGTCCTTCGCCTCTCTCACGCTCGCCTATGCGAATTCCGATTTTTCGGTTTTGAACGTCGTCCAGAATTCGCATTCGCTGAAGCCGATGATATACAAGATCACCGGCGTCTGGGGCAATCACGAAGGCTCGATGCTGCTCTGGGTGCTGATCCTGGCGCTGTTCGGCGCGCTCGTCGCCAGCTTCGGCCGCGACCTGCCGGCCACGCTGAAGGCCAACGTGCTGGCGGTGCAGGGCTGGATCACGCTGGCGTTTCTCGCCTTCATCCTGTTCACCTCCAACCCGTTCACGCGCATATTCCCCGCGCCGATCGAGGGACAGGATCTCAACCCGATCCTTCAGGATATCGGCCTCGCGATCCATCCGCCGCTGCTGTATCTCGGCTATGTCGGCTTTTCCGTTTCCTTCTCCTTTGCGGTCGCCGCGCTGATCGACGGTCGCATCGACGCCGCCTGGGCGCGCTGGGTGCGGCCCTGGACCCTGGCCGCCTGGGTGTTCCTGACGGCCGGCATCGCCATGGGGTCGTACTGGGCCTATTACGAGCTCGGCTGGGGTGGCTGGTGGTTCTGGGACCCGGTGGAGAATGCATCCTTCATGCCCTGGCTTTCCGGCACCGCGCTGCTGCATTCGGCACTGGTGATGGAAAAGCGCTCGGCACTGAAGATCTGGACCGTGCTGCTGGCGATCCTTACCTTTTCATTGTCGCTTCTCGGCACCTTCCTGGTTCGCTCGGGCGTGCTCACCTCCGTCCACTCCTTCGCGGTGGACCCGGAGCGCGGCGTCTTCATACTGGCCATCCTGTTCGTCTTCATCGGCGGTTCTCTGGCGCTGTTCGCCTTCCGCGCAAGCGAACTGGAGGGGGGCGGGCTGTTCGCCCCGATCTCGCGCGAGGGGGCGCTCGTCTTCAACAACCTCTTCCTGACAACCGCCACCGCCACGGTGCTGATCGGCACGCTCTACCCGCTCGGCCTCGAGGTGGTGACGGGCGAGAAGATTTCCGTCGGCGAACCCTTCTTCAACATGACCTTCGGCCCGCTGATGCTGCCGCTTCTGTTCGCCATGCCCTTCGGGCCGCTCCTGGCGTGGAAACGGGCGGATCTGGCCGCGGCGGCACAGCGGCTCTATGCCGTCGTCGGAGCGGCGCTGGCCGTCGTCATCATCACCCTGGCCCTGACGCACGGCACCCGCATCCTTGCGGCCTTCGGCTTCGGGCTGGCCGTCTGGATCATGCTCGGCAGCCTGGCAGATCTCTGCTACCGCGCCGGACTGCCCAAGGCACCGTGGCGCGTTGCCCTGTCCCGCCTCAAGGGCCTGCCCCGCTCGGCCTTCGGTACGGCGCTGGCGCATTTCGGCATCGGCGTCACGCTGCTCGGCATCGTGGCCGTCAGCGCCTTCGAAACCGAAACGGTCACGGTGATGGCGCCCGGCGATCGGTTGGAGGTCGGCGGCAACACCCTGCGCTTCGAACGGCTGGAACAGCGCGACGGGCCCAATTACCACGACGATGTCGGCATCTTCTCGCTGGTGCGGGGAAGCCGGAGCACGGTCACGATCGAAAGCGCCAAGCGCTTCTATCCGGCGCGGCAGATGCCGACGACGGAGGCCGGTATCTACACCCATGTCTTCAGCCAGACCTACGTGTCGCTGGGCGATGCGTCGGCCAATGGCGGCGCCAATGTCGTCCGCGTCTGGTACAAGCCGCTGGTGACGCTCATCTGGTACGGCTGCGTGCTGATGGCGCTGGGCGGCGCGGTTTCCCTTGCGGACCGGCGCCTGCGGGTAGGGGCGCCGGCGCGCCGGCGCAAGCCCGCATCGCTGGAGGCCGGCGCATGAGGCTGCTGTTCGCCCTTTTGCTGCTGATCGCCGCACTGATGCCCGCCCATGCCGTGCAACCCGACGAGGTGCTCGCGGATCCGGCGCTGGAGGCCCGCGCCCGGACGCTTTCGGCCGGGCTCCGATGCATGGTGTGCCAGAACCAGTCGATAGACGACAGCGATGCGCCGCTGGCCCGCGATCTGCGCTTGCTGGTGCGGGAAAGGCTGGAGGCAGGCGACAGTGACCGCGAGGTGCTGTCCTACCTCACGGATCGCTATGGCGAGTTCGTTCTGCTGCGCCCGCCCTTTCGCCTCGGCACGGCCCTGCTGTGGGGCTTTCCCGTGCTGCTGCTGCTGGCCGGGCTGGTCTTCCTTGTGTTGCGCGCGCGTGGCCGGCATCGCAGCGAGACCCGCCTGAGCGAAGATGAAGAGCGAGCCCTGAAGAACCTTACGAACATTTCATGACGCGGCAAAGCTACCGTAATTTTGCCGCCACTATAGATCGATGCGACAGGGACGGCGCGATGCCTGTCCCGATTGGTTTCAGCACTCCTGAGAGGTCGCTCGATGAAAACGCTCGTGGATTCCCGTTTGAAGCGCCGTGTCAGCGCCGCCGCGCTTGCCGCCGGCATTGCCGGCTTTGCCTTCGGCGGCGTTCTGACCAACACCTATCCGTCCAACGCCGAGCCTGTGACGGTGGAGAACCCCAAGGAGCAGTTCGGCTTCGCCGAGGTGGTGGACAAGGTTTCCCCGGCCGTTGTTTCGGTACGGGTGCGCGGTGAAACCCGCCCCGTAGCCTCGCGCGGGGAAAGCATGCAGTCGCCCTTCGACAACCTGCCGGAAGATCATCCGCTGCGCCGCTTCTTCGATTTCGGCAACCCCGGACAGCCGGGTGGCCCGCAGGGCCGGCAGGGGCCCCGGCCGCAACAGCGGCCAAGCATGGCGCAGGGCTCGGGCTTCTTCATTTCCGATGACGGATACATCGTCACCAACAACCATGTCGTGGCGGATGGCGACAACTTCACGGTCGTCACCAACAGCGGCAAGGAATACAATGCCGAGCTGGTCGGCACGGACCCGCGCACCGACCTCGCTTTGCTGAAAGTCAACGAAGAGGACGTCAAGTTCACCTATGTCGACTTCGCCGACGATACCCGCATGCGCGTCGGCGATTGGGTGGTGGCCGTCGGCAACCCGTTCGGCCTCGGCGGATCGGTGACCGCCGGCATCATCTCGGCCCGCGGCCGCGACATCGGCGCCGGCCCCTACGACGACTTCCTGCAGATCGACGCGGCGGTGAACCGCGGCAACTCCGGCGGTCCGGCCTTCAACCTGGAAGGCAAGGTCGTCGGCGTCAATACGGCCATCTACTCTCCGTCCGGCGGCAATGTCGGCATCGCCTTCGCCATTCCGGCATCCACCGCGCAGAACGTCATCAACTCGCTGCGGCAGAACGGCTCCGTCCAGCGCGGCTGGCTGGGCGTCCAGATTGCGCCGGTCAGCCAGGACATCGCGGATGCGGTCGGCCTGTCCGAGGACAAGGGCGCCATCGTCACCCTTCCCGACAACGAGACGCCGGCGTCGAAGGCCGGTATCCGCACCGGCGACGTCATCACGGCGATCAACGGCCAGACGGTCGAGAGTCCGCGCGAGCTTGCCCGCGATATCGCCAATTTCCGCCCGGGGTCCGAGGTGGACATCACCGTGTGGCGCAACGGCGCGGCGGAAGACCTCAAGGTGACCTTGGGCGATCTATCGTCGCTGGACGAATCGGCCTCGGCAAACGGCACGCCGCGCAGCGTACCGACCGATCCGTCGGCGCTGTCCGGCTATGGGCTCAAGCTGACCCCCTCCGATGAAGGCGACGGCGTCGTGGTGACGGACCTCGATCCGGATTCCGAAGCGGCGACCAAGGGCGTGCAGGTGGGCGACGTCATCGTTGCCGTCAACGGTACGGAAGTCCGGAGCCAGCACGATATCGAGACTGCCATCAAGGCGGCCTCGGATGCCGGCCGCAAGGCGGCGCTGTTCCAGATCCGTTCCGGCGAGCAGAACCGGTTCGTCGCCCTGCCGATCGACGAGGGTTGATCGCGCAAGGCCGGACACGGCGGCGCGGGTTCGTTCCCGCGCCGCATTCTTTACGCGAGTGAGGGTCAGGGCGATGCATATGGCCGGCACGACGGAGTTTTCAGGGGCGCCGAACGGCGCTACATCTTGCCCCATGCGAATTTTGCTCATCGAAGACGACAACGAAGCGGCCTCCTATCTGGTCAAGGCCTTGCGGGAAGCCGGCCATGTGGCCGACCGCGCCGCCGACGGCGATACCGGCTTCAACCTTGCAGACACGCAGAGCTATGACGTCTGGATCGTCGACAGGATGCTGCCGGGCCGCGACGGCCTGTCGCTGATTTCGGGGCTTCGCAACAAGGGCAACGAGACGCCGGCGCTGATCCTGTCGGCGCTCGGGCAGGTGGACGATCGCGTGACGGGCCTGCGCGCCGGTGGCGACGATTACCTGACCAAGCCGTTTTCCTTTTCGGAGCTTCTGGCGCGGGTGGAGGTTCTGGGCCGCCGTCGCGGCACCAGGGACCAGGAAACCGCCTATCGGGTCGGCGACCTCGAACTGGACCGGCTGTCGCACGAGGTTCGACGCGGCGGCAAGCCCATCGTGCTTCAGCCCCGCGAGTTCCGGCTTCTCGAATATCTGATGAAGCATGCCGGCCAGGTGGTCACCCGCACCATGCTTCTGGAGAATGTGTGGGACTATCATTTCGATCCGCAGACCAACGTGATCGACGTGCATATCTCTCGCCTGCGCTCCAAGATCGAGCGCGAGTTCTCCTCGCCGCTTCTCCACACGGTGCGGGGCTCGGGCTACATCATGCGGGCGGACTGACCACGGTGCGGAGATTGCGCGCCCTGATGCGGATGACGTCCGTCCGCCTCTCGGCGGTATTCCTGACGCTGTTCGCCATCTTCGCCATCGTTCTCGTCGTCTATGTCACGGCAACGGCGGCCGGTATCCTGCAGCAGCAGAGCCGGGCGACCATCTCCGACGAAATCCGGGAACTTGGGGGCGTCTACGGGCGGGGCGGCATCGTTGCGCTCGTGCGGTCCATCGATCAGCGATCACGCCAGCCGGGCGCTTCCCTCTACCTCGTCACCGACCCCACCGGGCGTATCCTGGCCGGCAACGTGCAGAGCCTGGATTTCGGTGTTCTCGACAAGACGGGCTTCATCGGAAGCCCTTTCGGATACGAGCGCTTCACCGAGGACGAATCCGACCGCTATCACATGGCAGTCGCCGAGGTGGTGACGCTTCCCAACGGGATGCGCGTTCTCGTCGGCCGCGATACGACGGATGTGGAGCGCATCCGGACCGTCGTACGCGACGCGCTCGTCCTGGCGCTCGGCCTCATGGGCGCCGGCGCGCTGTTCGCCTGGCTGTTCGTCGGCCGGCATGCCCTTCACAGGCTGGATCTCATGTCTCTTTCGTCGCGCCGTATCCTTGCGGGCGATCTCAACGAGAGATTGCCGGTCACGGGGGCCGGCGACGAGTTCGACCGCCTGTCGGAAAACATGAACGCGCTTCTGGCGCGGGTGGCCCTGCTGCAGGAAGGGCTGAGGCAGGTGTCCGACAATATCGCCCATGACCTGAAGACACCGCTGACACGCCTGCGCAACCGGGCCGAGGCCGCCCTGGTGGATCGCCGGTCCGATCCGCGTCAGGCACTGGAAGCTGCCGTGGCGGAAGCCGACCAGATGATCCGCACCTTCGACGCGCTGCTCATGATCGGGCGGGTGGAGGCGGGATCGCACCCGGTGGAGAAGGTCAAGGTAGACCTTTCCGCCATGGTGGCCGACGTCGCCGAACTATACGAGCCTCTGGCCGAGGAAGCCGGCGCGACCTTGCGGGTGGACGCCCATGGCCCGGTTGAGGCGATGGTGAGTCGCGAACTGATCGCACAGACCCTGTCCAACCTCATCGACAATGCGCTGAAATACGGCGTCGCCGCCGGCGGGGCGTCCGAAGTCACCGTTTCGGTGAGCCGGCAGGACGGTATCTGCCGCCTCGTGATCGCCGACAATGGGCCCGGTATTCCCGAAGCGCAGCGCGAACGCGTGTTCGAACGCTTTTACCGCCTGGATTCCAGTCGGACGAAGCCTGGTTCCGGGCTTGGCCTGTCGCTTGTCCAGGCCATTGCGCGCCTGCACGGAGGGGCGGTGCATATCGAGGAAGGCGCACCCGGCTTGCGGGTTGTGATCGAATTCCCCGACGGGATAAGCTCTCCGGCCTGAGCAGGAGGGGCCTGAGCAGGAGGGGCCTGAGCGGGAGGGGCATGAGCGTGACGGACAGTCTGATCGGTGGGCAGGCGGAGCTTGTTCCAATGGATGCGGAGCGGGCGGAAGCCTGGCTCGCCGATCTCGGCACGGCGGCCAGCGAGGCTGGCTGCGAAAAGCTCGCCCGTTTCCTGACTTGCGAGACGGCGGATCGCCGGCGGCTCGGCGCGGTCATGGATCTGTCGACCTATCTGAACGGGCTGCTGCTCGCCCATCCCGAATGGCTGGAACGTCTGTTCGGCGAGCCTGCGCAAGCCCGCTTGTCGGAGATCCTGCGCGATCTTGCGCAACCGCTGGCCACGGATGCCGGCGAGAAGGACGAGATGGCGGCGATGCGCCTCGCCAAGTCCGAATTCAGCCTGCTGGTTGCGCTGCTGGATCTGTTCGGGGTCGAGGACGAGGATTACGTCACCCGTCATCTCTCCGCATTGGCCGAGGTTTGCACCAGCCGCGCGCTGCGCTTCTGCCTGATGGACCTGCATCGGCGCGGGCAACTGCAGCTTCCGGACCCGGACAGGCCCGAAAAGGGATGTGGCCTGTTCGTGCTCGGCATGGGCAAGCTCGGCGGGCGCGAGCTCAATTACTCCAGCGACATCGATCTCATTTTGATCTTCGATCCGGATGTGCCGGCCATCGTCGACCCGCCCGAATGCGTGGAGATGTTCTCCCGGCTGGCGCGTCGCCTGGTCCGGATGATCGGCGAGCGCACCGGTCAGGGCTATGTGTTCCGGACGGATCTTCGGTTGCGGCCGGACCCGTCCGCCATGCCGCTGGCCATTCCGCTTCCGACCGCCCTGATCTACTACGAGAGCGCCGGTCGCGACTGGGAGCGCGCGGCAATGATCAAGGCGCGCTGCATCGCCGGCGACACGGTTGCGGCGGACGAGTTCCTGTCTGCGATCACGCCCTTCGTCTATCGCCGCTACCTGGATTTTTCCGCGATCCGCGATATCCAGCATATGAAGGACCGGATGGACAGGCATCGCGGCTTCAGCGGTCTCGGCGTCGTCGGGCACAATGTGAAGCTGGGTCGCGGCGGGATCCGGGAAATCGAGTTCATTGCCCAGACGCAGCAGCTTATAGCAGGGGGCCGCGCCCCGGAGCTGCGCCAGCGGCGCACGGTGGATACGCTGCAGCGCCTTGCCGAAGGCGGCTGGATCGCTCCCGAGGCCAGCGCCGAACTGATCGAAAGTTACTGGTTCCTGCGGCATGTGGAGCATGTTCTGCAGATGGTGGCCGACGAGCAGACCCATACGCTGCCCGAGGCATCCCATGACCTTGCGCGCGTTGCGCTTCTGGCCGGCTTTCCCTCGCTCGACCTGTTCTCCCGCACCTTGCTGATGCATCTCGCGCGCGTGGACGGGCGGTTTGCCCGCCTGTTCGCCGGCCGGCAGGAGGCCTGCGACGTGCCGGCCGTGGTGGCCGCGCTCAGCGACGAAACGGATGCCGAGGCGCTGGAATGGCTGCGCGAGGCGGGCTATCGACGGCCGCAGGATATCGCGCACATCATTTCCGGCTGGGGCGCGGCCCGCTATCGCGCGATGCGCTCGGAGGCAGCGCGCGAGCAGCTTGCCCGGGTGCTGCCCAATATACTGTCCGCCTTTGCCGAGGGGCGGGATCCCGATGCCGCCATCGCGATCTTCGATCGCTTCCTGGCGGGGCTGCCGGCCGGCCTGCAGTTCTTCGCTCTCATCACGTCCAACCCGCGTCTGCTGGATCTCCTGGCCCTGATCCTCACCTCCGCGCCGGGCCTGACGGAAACGATCGCCCGCCGGCCCCATGTCTTCGATGCTCTCATCGACCCGACCTTCTACGGGGAACTGCCGACACGCGCGCTGATCGGCGAGAGGTTGGATGCTTTCCTTGCAGATTCGCCGACGCACGAGGACAGGCTCGACAGGCTGCGCATCTTCGCCAACGAACAGAAATTCCTGATCGGGGTGCGGCTTCTGTCGGGTTCCATCGAGGGGGAAGAGGCGGGCGCCGCGCTGTCCGATCTTGCAGATACGATCATTCCCGCGCTGCTGCGGACCGTGGAGGCCGAGTTTGCCCTGCGACACGGCCGTGTGCGCGGCGGACGGATCGGGCTTCTGGGGCTTGGACGGCTTGGCAGCCACGAATTGACGGCGTCCTCCGACGTCGACCTGATCCTTTTCTACGACCATGACGGTGATGCCGAGGAGTCGGATGGCGAAAAGCCGTTGCCAGTTTCCACCTACTATACGCGGCTGACGCAGCGCCTGATTTCGGCGATGACGTCGCCGATGGCGGAGGGCGTGCTCTACGAGGTGGATTTCCGCCTGCGACCGTCCGGCAACAAGGGGCCGTTGGCGACGCATCTGGATGCCTTCCGCCGCTATCAGCGCGAAGAAGCCTGGACGTGGGAGCGCATGTCGCTCACGCGCTCTCGTCCGATCGTCGGCGGACAGATGTTGATGGAGGAGGTGTCCGCCATCATCCGTGAGGCCATCGAGGCGCATCGCGACGACGAGGACCTTGCCGGCGACGTTGCGGCCATGCGGATGCGGATCGGCCGCGACAAGCCGCCGCGCGGTCCGCTCGACCTGAAGCTTATCCCCGGCGGACTGATCGACCTGGAATTCATCGCGCAATGGGCGATCCTGTCCGGCACGGTCGCGGACAGGCTGATCGGCGCCTCGACGGCCGACATACTCGATGCGTTGCAGGCGGCGCGCCGCGACCTGGCCGATCGCAAGCTGGGAGAGACGATGCGCCTGTTCACGCGCATCGTGCAGTTGAACCGGCTCGGCACCGGCAGTGCACGGTCGGTGGAAGACCTTCCGCGGGGCCTTGCAGAGCGCATGGCGCGGGCGATCGGGCAGGAGGAGCTTGGTGGCATAGAGCCCGAGATCGCCCGGCGCGCGGCGACCGTGCGCGCGGCCTTCGAATACCTGCTGCCGCTGCCATCGACCAATGGATCGGATTAGTCGACAGTGTCACCGGAGAGGGGCGCAAGCGGCATCCGGAACGAGACGACCGTTCCGTGGCCGACGCGGCTGGAGATCCGCATCGAACCGCCCTGCAACTCCACCAGCGAGCGGGCGATCGCCAGGCCCAGGCCCGTTCCCTTGTTCGTGCGGGTCAACTCGTTCTCGACCTGTTCGAAGGGCAGGCCCAGTTTCGACAAGGCCGACGCCGGGATGCCGATGCCGCTGTCGGCGATGGAGATCAGCGCCTGGCCGCCGACGATCCGCGTACGGAGCCGAATCGTGCCGCCATCGGGGGTGAACTTCACCGCGTTGGACATCAGGTTCAACAGAACCTGCTTCATCGCCCGCCGATCCCCTCGCAAACGCATCTCCGCCGCGAGTTCGCGCTTGAGGGTGAGCTTCTTGGCCGCCGCCTGAACCTCCAGGATGCGGATGGCCTCCCCGGTGACGGCGCCGACGTCGATCTCCTCGAGCGCCATGACCATGCGGCCGGCCTCGATCTTCGACATGTCGAGGATGTCGTCGATGAGCTTGAGAAGATAGTGCCCGCTCTGATGGATGTCCGAGGCGTATTCGCTGTATTTTTCGTTGCCGATAGGCCCGAAGGCGCAATCGCGCATGATCTCGGAAAAGCCGATGATGGCGTTCAGCGGCGTCCGCAACTCGTGGCTCATATTGGCAAGGAAAGTCGTCTTGGCGCGGTTTGCGCCCTCGGCCCTGTCCTTCTCCACGATGTAGCTCTCGTTCATTTCCGACAAGGCGCGGGCCTTGGCCTCGGCATCGCGCCGGGCGGCGGACAGGTCGTTGATCGTCGCCATCAGACGCCGCTCGCTGTCGCTCAGCCTTTCCTGATGCACCTTGAGCTGGGTGACGTCGGTGCCGATGGAGACGTAGCTGCCGTCGCCCATGCGGCGCTCGGAGACCTGCAGCCATCGCCCGTCCGCCAGCAGCGCTTCCGAGGCGCGCTCGCCGGCCACGAAACTGGGGCTGGTCAGCTTGCGCTCGGCGATCGGCTTGCGCGATCGCCCCGAAATGCTGTCCTTCGTCGCGCCGGGTGCGATGTCCCTGTCGGACAGGCCGAAGACCTCCTGATACTTCGAGTTGCAGAGGACGAGGCGATCCTGGCTGTCCCACAAGACGAAGGTTTCCGAGATGTTCTCGATGGCATTCTGCAGGCGGGTGTTCGCCTCGTTCGTCATGCGCGCCAGCGTCTGGTTCTCGCTGACATCGACCGCCACACCGATCAGATGAATGTCGTTCTGCGCGTTGCGCACCACCTCGGCGCGTGCCCGCAGCCAGATGAACTGGCCGTCCGAGCGGCGCATACGGAAGGAACGCTCGATATTGACCATGCGTCCGGATGCGATCTGCCGCGCGATCTCGAAGAAACTGCCGTCGTCGGGATGGATGAGGCGCGAAACTTCTCCGAAAGAGAGAACGCCCTCCTGTGGGCGCATGCCGAGAATCTCGTACATCGAGCGCGACCAGTACATGCGCCCGCGCGCCAGATCCCAGTCCCACAGCCCGCAACGGCCTCGCGACAAGGCCGTGTCGACGCGCTGGTGCGCCTCGGCAAGCATGGCATCCGTCATCGCCACGCGCGCCGACTGGCGGAAATAGGCGAGAAGAATGGTCAGGAGCACGATGCCGGTCAGCGCGAAAAGCGTGACATTGATGGAGGCGATGCGCCGCCAGTCGGCAAACAGGGCCCGCTCCGGCTGAATCAGGATGACAGCGCCCAGCGGTGCGGCAAGGACGCTTCCGGAAATCAGCGCGACTTCGCCGTCGATCTCGGTTCGCATGACGCCGGCCTGTTCGCCGAAGACCAGAAGCGCCTCCGCCTGCCCCAGCGTATCCGACGCGATCCGGCCCACCATTGAATCGGCTCCGGACGTGGTGGCGACGATACGCCCGGAAATATCCGTTACGAGGGCCTTCGCACCGTGGTCGGCGATGCCGAGAGGCAGCGCCTCGGACAGCAGGCGCCGGGCACTGGCCGCAGCCGTGGCGGCAGCGGCGCCGCCCTGCGCGTCTTCGAGGCGGAGCATGGTTGCTGTTATGGCAAGACGTTCGCGCGCCGCAGTCTCGATCGCGCCGCGATGCTCCATGAGCGAGACGAAGCGGACGAAAGCCAGAATGATCAGGAACAGCACCGCAAGAAATGGGATCGCCTTGCGCAGGCCGGGTTCCAGGCCGGCCAGGTTGGCCTGCGGGTTGGTCGCAAATCCCTTCAGCCATGTGCCGGCATCGGACAGGCCGTCGAGCGCGGCGCGCACCGGCCTGAGGCGGCGTATGCCGCGCCTCGCCGGTACTCCCCCAGCGTCCGCCACCATGGCTAATGCCCCCGCTTGCCGCTGCCGCCGCGCCTACGCCGCTCGGCCCCCGAATCGGTTTCAATGAATCAGAGGCCGAATCGCTTGTCCAGTGCGCCGACGGGTAAACCGTTGCGAAAGCGTTGATCCGTCAGCGCAGCGTACGGTCCAGAATATCGGACAGATCCCGCGAGAGCCCGCCGCGACCGGCCAGTTCGGTCAACGCCGCCTGTGCCGCCGTACGGCGTGTCGGTTCCATCGACCGCCACGAGCGGAAGGCCGTGGCCATGCGGGCTGCCGTCTGGGGGTTCAACGTGTCGAGCTTGCCCAGCATATCCGCCATCCAGCGATAGCCGGCTCCGTCGGCGCGGTGGAAGACGTAGGGGTTCAGCCCGGCCAGGCCGGCAAGGAGGGCGCGGGCCCGGTTGGGATTGGCAAGACGGAAGGCGGGATGCGCTGCCAACGCGATGACCTTGTCCAGCGTGCCGGCATCCGGCGCGCTTGCCTGGAGCATGAACCATTTGTCGAGCACCAGCTGATCGTCCCGGAAGCGATCATGAAAGGCGTTCAGCGCGGCCTGCGCGGGGGCGGACCCGGCAAAATGATGGGTCAGGACGGTGAGGGCGGCAAGGCGGTCGCTCATGTTGCGAGCCGTATCGTATTGCGTCACCGCAACCGCCGGATCGCGGGCCGAAACGGCAAGCGGCGCCAGAAGCGTATTCCGGAGCGCGCGCCGACCCGCGGCCTCTGCCGAAGGAGAAAACGCGCCCGCGTCGGCCATGTCCCGGCGGACGGCCTCGAACGTGTCCCGTCCGCGCCGCCCGAGGGCGGCGAGGGTGTTGACCCGCACCGCATGGATGACATCGGTGTCGACATCCCTGGCAACGAGCCGCGTCAGCTCGGTTTCCCCCGGCAGGCTGGCCATCTGGGCGCGCAGGGCCGGCTCCAGCGCCTCGTCCGCTGCTGCTGCCACCACCGCGTCCAGGACGCTGTCGGGTATGGTGTCCCGTCCGTTTCGTATGGCTGCCACGAGCGCGTCGCCGACCATGTCCGTCAGGGCGCGCCAGCGGCCGAACGGGTTGGGGTCCAGCCGCGCCAGCGCCAGCCTGTCGGCCTCGGCTTCGTCGTAGCGAAGGTCGACGGGCGCGCTGAAGTCGCGCAGGATGGAGAGATAGGGCCGTTCGCCGAGACCCTCGAAGGTCACCTCCGCCTCTTCGGCGGTCAGGTGGATGAGGTCGCCTTCGACGCGGGCGTCGGCGCTGGCCCCGCGCACGTCGAGATCCTGTCCATTCGGGCCGACGAGCCCGTAGCGGACCGGGATGTGCATCGGGCGCGTGCCCGTGTCGGCCGCGCCCTTGTCGAGAGACTGGCGCAGGCGCACCGTCAGACGGCCCGCCGTCTCGTCGTAGATCTGCGAAACTTCAAGCTTCGGTGTCCCGGCCTGGCGGTACCACAGGAAGAACTGGGTCAGATCGATGCCGCCGGCATCCTCGAAGCAGGTGACGAAATCCTCGACGGTCGCAGCCTCGCCGTCATGTCGCTCGAAATAGAGGTCCATTCCGGCGCGGAACTTCTGCTCTCCGAGGATCGTGGCGATCATCCGGACAAGTTCGCTTCCCTTGTCGTAGACCGTCGCAGTGTAGAAATTGTTGATCTCGCGGTACTGCGTCGGGCGCACCGGATGCTGCAGCGGACCCTGGTCTTCCGGAAACTGGTTCGCCTTGAGCGTATGTACGCTGGCGATCCGCTTGACGGGGCGCGAACGTTCATCCGACGAGAACTCCTGGTCGCGGTAGACCGTCAAACCTTCCTTGAGGCAAAGCTGGAACCAGTCGCGGCAGGTGATGCGGTTGCCGGTCCAATTGTGGAAATACTCGTGTGCGATGACGGTTTCGACGCCGGCATAGTCCGCGTCCGTAGCCGTATCGGGGTCGAGGAGAACGTATTTGTGGTTGAATACGTTCAGCCCCTTGTTCTCCATCGCACCCATGTTGAAGTCCGAGATGGCGACGATGTTGAAGACATCGAGATCGTATTCGCGGCCGAAGCGTCGCTCGTCCCATCGCATCGATCGTTTCAGCGCATCCATGGCGTAGCCGGCGCGCTCGCTGAGCCCGCGCTCGGTATAGATGGTCAATGCCACCTCGCGGCCGCTGCTCGTGACGAACCGCTCGCTCAGGGCGTCGAGACGCCCGGCGACGACGGCGAACAGGTAGGAAGGCTTCGGGTGCGGATCGAACCATTCGGCGAAATGCCGTAGCTCGCCCAGCGGCCCACCGCCGACGGGGTTGCCGTTGGCAAGCAGGATCGGGGCCGCCTCACGATCGGCCTCCAGCCGCACGCGGTAGGTGGCGAGGCAATCCGGCCTGTCGAGGAAATATGTGATGCGGCGGAACCCCTCGGCCTCGCATTGCGTGCACCAGACCCCGTTGGAGCGATAAAGCCCCATCAGCTTGGTGTTCCGCTCCGGCTCGATCCGCGTGCCGATGGCAAGCCGGAACCGCCCCGCCTGTGGCAGGCCGCGCACGGCGAGCATGTCGCCGCTTGCCTCGAAACGCTCGGCCGGCAACGCGTCTCCATCGAGCGCCAGCGCCGTCAGCGTCAGCTCGTCACCATCGAGACGAAGTTCGGCGTCGACCGGAGCGCCGGGCCGGCGTTCGAGCTCGAGCGTCGTGTCGATTTCCGCATGGCCTTCGAACAGGCGAACCGTCATGTCCACATGGTGGATCCGGAAGTCAGCCGGGCGATAATCCTCGAGCCTGATCGTAACGCCGTCTTCGTCGCGCATCGCGTCCTCGCTTGTCATGCCGCAGTCGCGCTCACGCTATGCCACCGCGACGGTGGGAACTTGATCCGTTTGCACTGCCCGGACGGGTCGACGCAAGCCGGTTGAGATAATAAGACTGGCGTAACTTCCGTTACTTTCACCTCCCGCATCCAGCCCGGCCCGTCTTCATGCCCAGCCCGTCCTTGTCATCGCATCAGGAGCCGCGCCCACTTTACGGTATTGGCCTCAAGGTGCTGTCCGTCATGGTCTTCGTGGGCATGCAGACCTGCCTGAAGGCGGTGGGGGACGATGTGCCGGCGGGGCAACTCGTCTTCTTCCGGTCCTTCTTCGCGCTGATTCCGGTGGTGATTTATCTCTGGTGGCTCGGCGACCTCGGGACGGCCCTGTCCACCGACGACGTCGGCGGCCATTTCATTCGCGGCATCGTCGGCGTCACCTCCATGGGTCTCGGTTTCTTCGCCCTGTCCCGGCTGCCCTATCCGGAGTGGATATCCCTGTCATACGGGGCGCCGCTGCTGACGGTGGTCTTCGCGGCGATCTTCCTGAAGGAAGTCGTGCGCGCCTATCGCTGGGTTGCCGTCCTGATCGGCCTGTGCGGCATCGTCATCGTGGCCGCGCCGAATTTCAGCCTGTCCTCGGGCGACATGGATTCGGCCCATGCGGTGGGCGCGTTGGCGTCGCTCGGCGGAGCCGCCATGGCGGCGATCGCGATGATCCAGGTGCGGCGGCTGGTGGCGCACGAGAAAACCGCGACGATCGTCGTCTATTTCTCCGTGACATGCAGCATCATCGCCCTGGTGACGCTGCCGTTCGGCTGGATCGTGCCGGACGGACGGCAGGCCCTGCTGCTTGTCGGAGCGGGCCTTTGCGGCGGGGTCGGGCAGCTGCTGCTCACGGCGTGCTATCGCTATGCCGATACGTCCACCATCGCGCCGTTCGAATATACGTCGATGATCGCGGCGGTGGTGATCGGCTATTTCGTCTTCAATGAAGAGGTGACGGCGACGACGCTGCTGGGCGCCTGCATCGTCATTTCCGCCGGGCTGTTCATCATCTTCCGCGAGCACCGGCTGGGGCTGGAGCGGCGGCGGGCGCGCAAGGTCAGCCCGCCGTCTCCGTGACCGGCGGCTTGGGCTCGGGCGGGAGACCTTCCTCGTCGTCGTGCTGCGCGGCGGCGATCTCGTTGGCGACTTCCGCACGCGGGTCCAGGGCGAAGGTCGCCGGCGTCTGCGTGCGCGCCAGCGGCGTCGACTGGAAGTCGTCGCGGACCTCAGCCGGCAGCGACTGACGCCGCGTCGTACGATAGAGGGTGTAGGCCGCATAGGCTGCGTGGGCCGAGCCGGTGGCCACGAAGATGCCCATGGCGCCGTAATTCTCCATCAGGAAGGCGGCAAAGAGCGGCCCGCCCATCGTACCGACGCCGTAGAGGATCAGCATGCCGCCTGAAATCTTTACGAAATCGGCGGCGTCGGCGAAATCGTTCGCGTGGGCGACGGCCAGCGAATAGGCCGGATAGATCATCCCGCCGAGCAGAAAGGCGAAAAAGAACAGGACTGCCGGCGTGGTCGAGGAGATCCCGATGGCGGCCGTGGCGACGGCCACCCCCGTTGCGCCGATGCCCGTCATCACCATGCGCCGGTCGACGCGGTCGGACAGGCGGCCCAGCGGATACTGGAAAACCATGCCGCCGGCCATGGTGGCCACCAGCAGCGTGGCGATGCTGGTGGTGGAGAAACCGAGCTCCGTGCCGAAGACGGGGGCCATGTTGGACCAGGCGCCGGCCAGCACGCCCGCCAGGAACACGCCGACCGCCGCAGCCGGCGAATTGCGGAAAAGCGCGGGCAAGTCCAGCCGGACCTGGGTCAGCGGCTTCGGGCTCTGCGCCCGAGACAGGGCGTTGGGGATGACGGCGAGGCAGAAGAAGATCGCGCACAGCATGAACGGTATCGTCAGCAGCGGATTGCTCAGCGGCAGGACGTACTGGCCGGACATCATCGCGGCCATCGATATCATCATGTAGAGCGAGAAGATCCGCCCGCGCGATTCGTTTGTGACGCGCTCGTTGAGCCAGCTTTCGATGATCATGTAGGAGCCGGCGAGCGCGAAACCGGATACGCCGCGCAGCAGGATCCAGCCGATCGGCGAAACGATCATCGCATGCAGCAGCACCGCGATGGCCAGCAGGGCGGCAAGGCTGCAGAAGGTGCGGACATGGCCGGCGCTTCGCACGACGCGCGGTGCGATCAGGCAGCCGACGGTGAAGAAGATCGCGTAGCCCGTGCCCAGCCAGCCGATCTGGTATGGGGACCAGTTCTCCAGCGAGCCGCGAACCGGCAGAAGGATGCCCTGCAGTCCGGCGCCGGCCATCAGGAAGAAGGTCGATGTCAGCAGAGAAACGATAGGCAGGAGTTGAGCGCGCATGTCGGGCCTTGCAGGTCTTCTGTCGATGGCGCGCCAAGTCGTCAGCACGGCGCGAATCATCCGCACATGCTGTATTGGCACAGCATCGCCTTCGCCAGTCTCTTAGCGACGTATCGTGTCGGCTTTCCGACATTTCGCGGCGATAGGGCACGATCCCGTCAGTCGCGGTGCAGCCTGTCCCGGACTGCCAGCAGGTCTCGCCAGGCCAGTCGCTTCTGCGCGGGCTGCCGCAGCAGATAGGCCGGGTGCAGCAGGGCCGTTGCCTGGACCGGCGCGGGAAGGCCCGGCAGCGCAAGCTCGCTCCAGCGGCCACGCAGTTTCATGATGCCGTCATTGCTGGACAAAACCGCCTTGGCTGAAGGGGAGCCGAGGCAGACGACGACCCTGGGTGCGACAAGCTCGATCTGTCGCAGGACGAAAGGCAGGCACATCTCGGTTTCTGCCGGCGTCGGCGACCGGTTGCCCGGCGGCCGCCATGCGATGACGTTGGTCACGCGGACATCCGTCCGTTCAAGGCCGATCGCCGCGAGCATGCGGTTGAGCAACTGGCCCGAACGGCCGACGAAAGGCTCGCCGGCGATGTCTTCTTCCCGGCCCGGAGCCTCGCCGATCAGCATCAGCGAAGCGTTCTCCGGGCCATTGCCGAAGACCAGCGATTTGGCCGTGGCCTTGAGTGCGCATCCCTCGAAGGCGGCGTAGGCGGCCTGCAACTCCGCCAGCGACGCGGCATGCCGCGCTTTCTCGCGCGCATCTTCGGCGGCGACGGTGCCGGGCACCGGGGTGCTCCATAGAGGAGTGGCGGCCGGCGTCTGCTTTCGTGCCTGCGCCTCTCCGGCGGGACGCCCAGGCTGGGGCACGACGGGCCGCGCTTGCGGCGGGCCCGACGTCGACTTGCGCGCCGCGCTCTCCGTCGCCGTTTCCTCGAAGCGGTTGCGGGCGGTTTCGCCGACGAAACCGTCGATACCTGCCGTGTCGAACCAGCGCAGAAGCGCTGCCAGGGCGGTTTGGGGATTCGGCGTTGCGGGCTCGAAGATCGTCATGATCGCATCATATTGAGCCTCGAACGGCTCTCCAACAGGAAAAAGGCGGTTGCAAAGCCGGGTGGAAACATTCCAAACCTCTTCCGAGTTAAGGGTTGGGAGACTTGCATGACTGTTGAAGCCAATGACGCCGAACTGCCCGAGCGGGAAAGCATGGAGTTCGACGTCGTCGTCGTGGGCGCGGGCCCGGCCGGATTGTCGGCCGCGATACGGCTGAAGCAGCTTTCCCCGGACCTGTCCGTCGTCGTTCTGGAAAAGGGCGCCGAAGTCGGCGCGCATATACTTTCCGGTTGCATCCTCGACCCTTCGTCGCTCGACCGCCTGCTGCCGGAATGGCGCCAGGAAGAGACGCCGATCAGGCAGGAGGTCACGGACGACCGCTTCTATCTCTACGGTCCGCAGGGCGCCCTGCGCCTGCCGGGCTTCGCCATGCCGGGCCTGATGCACAATCACGGCAATTTCGTCGTATCGCTTGGCCTGGTCTGCAAATGGCTGGCCGGCAAGGCGGAAGAGCTCGGGGTCGAAATCTATCCCGGCTTCGCCGCATCCGAACTGATCGTCGACGAAGCCGGCGCGGTCATCGGCGTCGCCACGGGCGACATGGGCGTCGAGCGCGACGGAAGCCACGGCCCGAACTACCAGCGCGGCATGGCCCTGATGGGCCGCTACGTGCTCATCGGAGAGGGTGTTCGCGGATCGCTGGCCAAGGACCTCATCGAGCGATTTTCCCTCGGCAAGGATCGCGAGCCGCAGAAATTCGGGCTCGGCGTCAAGGAATTGTGGGAGATCAAACCCGAGAAGCATAAGCCCGGCCTGATCCAGCACTCCTTCGGCTGGCCGCTGAAAAGCGATACGGGCGGCGGTTCCTTCGTCTACCATCTGCCCGGCAATCAGGTCTATGTCGGCTTCGTTACGCACCTGAACTACAAGAACCCGTATCTTTCTCCCTTCGGCGAATTCCAGAGGTTCAAGACCCATCCGGATGTGGCCGAACTGCTCGAGGGCGGCAAACGCCTCTCTTATGGCGCGCGGGCCATAACCGAGGGCGGGTTTCAGTCGGTGCCGAAACTCGTCTTCCCGGGCGGTGCGCTGCTCGGCTGCTCGGCCGGTTTCGTCAACGTGCCGCGCATCAAGGGCGTCCATAACGCCATAGCCTCCGGCATGCTGGCGGCGGAGGCCGCGTCCGAGGCATTGGCCGCAGGCCGCTCGCGGGACGAGTTGTCCACCTATGAAGAGAGCTGGCGGCAATCGTCCATCGGGCGCGACCTCAGCCCCGTGCGCAACGTCAAGCCGCTCTGGTCACGGTTCGGTACCTATATCGGCGTCGGTCTGGGCGCCCTCGACATGTGGACCAATTCGCTGTTTCGCTTCTCGCTGTTCGGCACGCTCGGCCACGGCAAGACGGACGCGCAATCGACGGAGCCGGCATCGCGCCACAAGCCGATCGACTATCCCAAGCCGGACGGCGTCCTGACCTTCGACAAGACGTCCTCGGTGTTCCTGTCGAGCACCAATCACGAGGAAGACCAGCCGGTCCACCTGCGTGTCAAGGACATGGCCCTGCAGAAATCATCCGAACACGATGTCTATGCGGGCCTCTCGGAGCGCTATTGTCCGGCGGGCGTCTATGAGTGGATCGGCGAGGGGGCGGATCTGCGCTACCAGATCAACGCCCAGAACTGCGTCCACTGCAAGACGTGCGATATCAAGGATCCCAATGGCAACATCCGCTGGACGGTGCCGCAGGGCGGCGAAGGCCCGGTCTACCAGGAGATGTAGCCGGCCTTACTGGAAAGCCGTCTCGAAGAAGGAGCGCAGCTTGCGCGAATGCAGCTTCTCGTGCGGCATCTCGGCCAGGCTCTGCATGGCGCGGATGCCGATTTCCAGATGCTGGGCGACCTGCCGCTTGTAGAAGGCCGTCGCCATTCCCGGCAGCTTCAATTCGCCGTGCAGGGGCTTGTCGGAAACGCACAGCAGGGTGCCATAGGGGACGCGGAACCGATAACCGTTGGCGGCGATGGTGGCCGATTCCATATCCAGTGCGATCGCGCGCGATTTCGATAGCCGCTCCACCGGCTCCGTCTGGTCGCGCAGCTCCCAGTTGCGGTTGTCGATCGTGGCGACCGTGCCTGTCCGCATGATGCGCTTGAGGTCGTAGCCTTCCAGGCCCGTTACGTCGGCAACCGCCTTCTCCAGGGCCACCTGCACTTCGGCCAGCGGCGGCACCGGCACCCAGACGGGAAGGTCTGCATCCAGCACATGATCTTCGCGGACATAGGCGTGGGCCAGCACATAATCGCCCAGAGCCTGCGTGTTGCGCAGCCCCGCACAATGGCCCAGCATCAGCCAGGCATGCGGCCGCAGCACCGCCACGTGATCGGTGATCGTCTTGGCGTTGGACGGGCCGACGCCGATATTGACCATAGTGATGCCGCTGCCGTCGGCGCGGGTCAGGTGGTAGGCCGGCATCTGCGGCAGGCGGGCCGGGGAGACGCCGCTTCCCGCGATGGTCTCGCCCGCAGGCGTCACGACATTGCCGGGCTCCACGAACGACTCGTAGCCATGGCCGCCCTCGGCCATGAAGCTCCGCGCCATGGCGGCGAATTCATCGATATAGAACTGGTAGTTGGTAAACAGCACGAAGTTCTGGAAATGGCGCGGGCTGGTGGCCGTATAGTGCGACAGCCGCGCGAGCGAATAGTCGACGCGTTGCGCCGTAAAGGGCGCCAGGGGCCAGGCTTCGCCGGGGGCCGGCTCGAAATTGCCGTTCACGATGCGGTCGTCGGTTGCCGCAAGGTCCGGAACGTCGAAGATATCGCGCAGCGGCATGCCCAGTTGCTCCGCCTGGCTGCCGTCGACATAGGTGCCTTCCGGAAAGGCGAAGTGCAGCGGGATCGGCGTGTCCGAATGGCCGATCCGCAGCGGCTGTCCATGATTGTGGATCAACTGCTCGATCTGCTTGTGCAGATAATCTCCGAACAGGTCCGGCCGCGTGATCGTCGTGGCATAGTGGCCCGGGCCGGATACGAAGCCGAAGGAGAGCCGCGAATCGATCCTGGTATGGCCGGTCGTCGTCAGCGCCACTTCGGGGTAGAAGGCCCGGTATCGCCGGTCCGCCGAACCGTTCGCCAGCACGGTGTCGAAGCTTTTCAGCAAGAAGGCGACGGCAGCATCGTAGAGCCGCGTCAGCGCGGCGACGGCTTCGTCGGCATCGTGGAACAGTCTGCCCTGTTCCACCGGGGGCGTCTCGACGGGAAGCGGTTCGGCAAGAAGAAAACGGTCGCTCATGCGCAAGCCTTTACCTGCGGCGAGCGTCTCTGAAAAGACAATAGGCGCCTAGCGGACCTCGGTCTGCGGCGAGCAGACCATGCCCTGGTCGTAGCAGCCCGAAAACGGCGCGAAGGCAAGCCGCTTCGCCTCGTTGTTGCTGTGCACGAGCGTCGAGAACCCGAAGGCGAAGATGGCCAGGAGAAGGGTCAGGACGGCCAGACGAAGCACCATGGCTGTTTCCTTTCTGCGTTGGCGATACCCTAGGGTTTCAAGCTTAACCGGAGATGGCTCCTCTGTTGACCCCCGATGGCAAACGGGGTTAGCGCCGCGTTAACGCCATCCACAGGCTATTGCAGCCAGGAAACAGGAGGTGTCAGCGGGTCCAGTTCTGGGACCGGCAGAAGATCTTCGCGACGCAACCTTTCAATTCCAGCGCGTTGCCCGCTATGGTGGCGCTGCCTTCATAGGTCTTGTTGCTACGCGGGTCTGTGACCGTGCCGGTGTAAGCGTTGCCGCTACCGCTCATGCGGCCGATCTCGCGGCCCTTGAACTCGCCCGTCTGGATGCGCGCGCAATAGGCGCCGCCGCAATTCTGGAACGCGACGGTGGTGCCGTTTTCCGTCTTCCAGTTGCCGACGATCGGCTCGGCCGCCATCGCGCCCCCGCCGGCCGATGCGAGGCAAAGGGCCATCGCCCAGATACGGAGGCTGCGGCCGGTTGCGCGCGGGGACACCATGTTCATTCCGTTCTCCCAAATCCGGGCCTTCAGGCCGCTTCTTCCCGGGCATCGGCGAGCGCGCCCGAAAGGGCCGTCTCGAACAGCGCCAGTTCCTCGTCCGTGCCGACCGTCACGCGGATCATCCGATCCAGCGGCGCCACGCCCGGCATGCGGATGAAGATGCCGCGTTCCAGTACCCCCTGCAATATGCGTCGCGCGAAATCGCCGTCGCGTCCGCAGTCGATGGCAACGAAGTTGGTGGCCGAGGCAAGCGGCGTCAGTCCATTGCGCCGCGCGATATCCGACAAGGTTTCGCGGGCAGCGACGATCCGGCGGACGGTGGATCGCAGGTATGCCTGGTCCGACAATGCGGCAATGGCGCCGGCCTGCGCCATGCGCGATACGCCGAAATGGTTTCGCACCTTGTCGAATTCGGCGATCAGCGCCGAGGGCCCGAGCACGTAGCCGACGCGGACCCCGGCCATTCCATAGGCCTTCGAGAACGTCCGGAAGCGCAGCACATTGTCCCGGAAGGGCAGGAGAGTGGGCAACGCATCGGCCGGCGCAAGGTCGCTATACGCCTCGTCGAGGATCAGCAGCGTTTCAGGCGGGACGCCGTCCATCAGGGAGACGAGCGTCGATGCGTCCCACCACGACCCTGTCGGATTGTCCGGATTGGCGAAGTAAAGCAGCTTCGGCTCCACGCTCCGGGTGCGTTCCAACAGGGCCGCCGGGTCTTCGCGGTCGGCCGAATAGGGAACGAAATCGAGTTGCCCGCCATGTCCCGCGACATGGTAGTTGAAGGTCGGGTAGGCCCCCAGCGACGTTACCACCCGGTCGCCCGGCGAGATCGTCAGTTGCACCGTGAGGCCGAGCAGGCCGTCGACACCTTCGCCCACGGCGACATTGCCGATCTCCACTCCGTGATGCGCAGCGATCGCGGCCTTGAGCTCATATTGCTCCGGGTCGCCATAGGCCCAGCTTTCGGCTGCGGCGCGGCCCATCGCCTCGATCACCGTGGGGGACGGGCCGAATGTGCTTTCGTTCGCGCCGATCCGCGCCTTGAAACGCAGGCCCATCCGGCGCTCCAGTGCCTCAGGCCCGACAAAGGGCACCGTCGCCGGCAGCCCGCGCACGATATCGGTCAGAAAATCCGGCATCACTCAACCCTCGACCGGCTGCAGTTCGCGGGCGAAGCGCCGCCAGTTCCGAACATATTTCAGCGCCGACTGATGCAAGGCCTCTGCCGCGGCGGCATCCAGACTGCGCACGACCTTTGCCGGAGAGCCGACGATCAGGCTGTTGTCTGGAAACTCCTTCTTCTCGGTCACCAGCGCGCCCGCCCCGACGATGCAATTGCGGCCGATCCGCGCCCCGTTGAGGATGGTCGCGCCCATTCCGACCAGGGAATTGTCGCCGATGGTGCATCCGTGCACCACGGCGCCATGGCCGATGGTGCAGCCCTTGCCGATGGTCAGCGGAAATCCCGGATCGGTGTGGAGAATGCAGTTCTCCTGCACGTTGCTGCCGGCGCCGATCTCGATCCATTCATTGTCGCCGCGCAGGGCGCTGCCGAACCAGATCCCGACATCCTCGCCGATCCGCACCCGCCCGATGACATGCGCACCCGGCGCGACCCAGAACGCGCCCGCCGGCGGCAACTCGGGCGATTGGCCGCCCAAGGCATAGATCGTCATGCTCGAAGCCTCCCCATCATGGGCGGGAAGGTGCGTCACGACGCGCGATGAATCAAGCCAGTGTCCGCACCATCCGACGTGTAATCGACTGGCGTACCGTGGTGTAATCGGCCCAGGGGTCGGCCTCCTCGATACGCCGGGCCATATCGCCCAGATGGAACGCCGCCGCGCTGTCGAGCCCGCCCAGTTCGTCCCAGCCGACGGGGGTGGCAACCGGCGCATCCTTGCGGGCGCGCGTGGAATAGGGGGCGATCGCCGTCGAACCGCGCTCGTTGCGCAGCCAGTCGATGAAGATGCGCCCCTTGCGCCGCGCCTTGGACATCGTCGCCACGAAGCGGTCCGGCTCTTCGCGCACCGCCGCCTCGGCGAAACCCCGTGCGAAATCCTTCAACGTCGGCCAATCCTGCCGCCGCACCAGCGGAAGAACGAGGTGGATGCCCTTGCCGCCCGTCAGCATCGGAAAACTGGTCAAGCCGCCGTCGGCCAGTCTGTCGCGAAGATCCAGCGCGGCCTGCCGAACATCCGCAAAGCCCAGGGATTCGTCTGGGTCGAGGTCGAAGACGAGCCGATCCGGCTTGTCGACCTCGTCGTTATGCGCCCCCCATATATGGAATTCCATCGTACCCATCTGCACGGCGGCCAGCACGCTTCCGAGTCCGTCCAGGGACAGATAGACGGCCTCCTCACCATCCTTTTCCCGGATGTCGACATGGCCCATTTGCGACGGGAAGCCGCCCGTATCGTGTTTCTGGAAAAAGCAGGCCTTCTGGCCGCCCTGCGGGCAGCGCACCAGTGAAAGCGGGCGGCCGGCCGCATGGACCAGCATCCGGTCGGCCACCGCTACGTAGTATTCGGCAAGGTCGCGCTTGGTGATGCCCTGTCCCTCGAAGACGACCCGATCCGGCGACGTCAGCCGAACCCCTGCGATTTCGCCCGGCTTGCCGTCGGCATTCTTGCGCCCCTTGCTACGCGGTTTCACCTCCTCCATCGGCCTTTCCTCCACCACGCGCCCTGCGGGCTTGTCGTCGCGCAATCCCTTGAAGACGCCGTGGCGGATATGACCGTCCCGGGTGAGTTCGGCGAAATCGATCTCCGCCACCAGCACGGGATCGACGTAATGCGCGCCGCGACGGATGTCGGCAGGGATGGTTTCGAACGGACTGTCCTTGCGCGACAGCGCTTCGAAGCGCCCAGCCAGGGCATCCAGGGCCTTGCCGTCGAAGCCGGAGCCGACGCGGCCGCGATAGACGAACTTCTGCTTCTCATGAACGCCGACAAGGATTGACGAGAATGGGCGCCCCGGCTTGTCCGAGGCAGAATAGCCCCCGATCACGAATTCCTGCCGGCGGCCGCATTTCGATTTCAGCCAGGCCTTGGACCGGCCCGCGGCGTAGGGAGCGTCGGCGCGCTTCGAGACGACGCCCTCCAGGCCCTTGCGGCACAGTTCGGCAAGGACATCCTGGCCGTGGCCCACGATATGCGGGCTGTAATGAAGGGCAGATCCGTGCGTCGCCGCCATCAGGCTTTCCAGGGCGGCCTTGCGTTCGGTCAGCGGCCTGCCGGTCAGGTCCTCCCCGTCATGTTCCAGAAGGTCGAAGCAGAAACACGCCAGTGCGCCGCCCTCGGTGAGCGCTTCCTGCAGGGCAGAGAAATCGGTCCTCCCCGCACCGTCGAAGGCGACGACCTCTCCGTCGATGAGGAAGCTTTGGGCCGGCAGCGCCTCGATGTGCGGACCGAGCGCACCGAACCTGTCGGTCCAGTCCTTGCCGTTGCGGGTATAAAGCCGGACCTTGTTTCCGCCGCGTGCGATCAGGATCCGATAGCCGTCATATTTCACCTCATGCAGCCACGCGTCGCCCTTCGGGGGCGCCTTGGAAAGCGTCGCAAGCTGGACCGGACGAAACGCCGGCAGTGCAGGCTCCTTGCGCTTGCGGGCGGATGGCTTGCGGCCAGCGGCGCCGGATTCGATCTGGTGCAGCGTGCGCCCCGTCTTCACGCTCCGGTCGAGGCGCTGGATGTTGCGGCTGGTGCTCGCCTCGTCATCCTTTTCCTTGATCAGCAGCCAGTTGTCGCGCTTCTCCCCCGGTCGCGGCTTCATGCGGACGAGGGCCCATAGTCCCTTCATCTTCTGTCCATGAAGCTGCATCTTCACATGGCCGTCGGCAAAGCCCGCGGCTGCATCGCCGACCGGCTCCCACGTCCCGGAATCCCACAGCATCACGGTTCCACCCCCATACTCGCCCTTGGGTATGGTGCCTTCGAAATCGCCGTAGTCCATCGGATGGTCTTCCGTCTCGACGGCCAGGCGTTTGTCCACCGGGTCGAGGCTCGGCCCGCGCGTCACGGCCCAGCTCTTCAGGACACCGTCCCATTCCAGCCGGAAATCGTAATGCAAACGGGTGGCGTCATGCTTCTGAACCACGAAGAGCAGGCCGTTCGAGGAGGCGGAGCCGCCGGTGGGCTCGCTCGTGCGCTGGAAGTCGCGCTTCTTGCGGTAGGAGGAAAGCAGCGAGTCGTTCATCGCTTCAAATCCGTTCGGCCGGTTGAACTGCACAGGTCCGGACATTACCCCTCATGATGTTCCGCAACCGCAAAAGGTTCCGCATGATTCGGTTTCTGCATACGGCGGACTGGCAGGTCGGCAAGCCCTTCGGCGGGTTCGAGCCGGACGTTCGCGCCGAATTGCGGGCAGAGCGGTTTGCCGTGGTGGCGCGCATTGCCGCCCTGGCCCGGGAGGAAGGCTGCGAGGCCATACTGGTTGCGGGGGACGCCTTCGACGACAATACGATCGGCGACAGGGACATCGTCCGCACGCTCGACGCCATGGCCGGCTATCCCGGCCCCTGGGTGATGCTGCCGGGCAATCACGATGCCGCCTTGCCGGTTTCCGTATGGTCGCGGATACGGGCCGGCGGCGCGTTGCCGGTGGATCTGCGGATCGCCGATACGCCGGACGTCACCATGCTGGCCGATGGCCGTCTCGCGGTTCTGGCGGCGCCGCTGACGCGGAGGCACGAGGGACAGGATGTGACCGAGTGGTTCGACCGGGCGGAGACGCCGGCCGATGCGGCGCGTGTCGGGCTGGCCCATGGGGCGGTCGCCAATCGCCTGCCGGAGAGCGCGGAAAGCGGCAACCCGATCTCCGACAGGCGGGCGGAGACTGCGCGGCTCGACTATCTGGCCCTCGGCGACTGGCATGGCTTCCTGGAAGTCGCGCCGCGCACCGTCTACAGCGGCACGCCGGAGGCCGATCGCTTCAGCTCCAACGCCCCGGGGCATGCCGCTCTGGTGGAAATCGCCTCGCCGGGTGAAGGCGCCAGGGTTCGCCGCCTCGATACCGGTCGGCTGCACTGGGCTTCAATGGACGTCTTCGTCGACAATGCGGTCGAGGCTCTGGACGAGGCCATGGCCGATCTTGCCGATCCGCTGCGCAGCCTCGTATCCCTGAAGCTGGCCGGCACGGTCTCCCTGCATGGACGCATGGCGATGGAGGACAGGCTGGCTTACTGGCGCTCGCGCCTCTTCGCGTTGCGCACCGATGATTCCGGCCTTTACGATCGGCCGGAAGCCGCGGATTTCGAACGGATGGAGATTTCCGGCTTCGTGCGCACCGCCATGGAGCGCCTGCGTGCCCGCGCCGACGATGCGGTCGATCCGCAGCGCGAAGCTGCGGCACTGGCGTTGCGCCTTGCCTATGTGGAACACCGCAGGCAGCAGGCCGGCGCATGACGATGCAGATCAAGTCGGTGCGCATCGAAAGCTTCGCCTCCATCCGCCATATGGAGATCGCGGATCTCGAGCCGGGTCTCAATATCATCGTCGGCGACAACGAGGCCGGTAAGTCGACCGTGCTGTCGGCCATGCGCGCGGCCTTCTTCTACCGTCATCGCGCGCAGACCGACGCGGTCCGCGAGTTCATGCCCTATGACGGCCTCGGACGGCCGGAAGTCTCTGTCGAGTTTCGCCTGGGCTCTGTCGATTACACGCTCACGAAGTCGTTCCTGACACGGCCCCAGGCACGGCTGGCATGGCCGGACGGCCGGCTGGAAGGCGACGCCGTCGAGGACCGGCTGGCCGAACTCATCGGTTTCTCTCACCCGCAACGCGGCGCGCCGAAACTCGCCGAGCATCAGGGCGCCTTCGGTCTGCTCTGGATCCAGCAGGGGCGTGCCCCGGAAGGGGTGGATGTCGGCGCCGCCCGAAATATGCTTGCCGCATCGCTGGAAGGCGAGATGGGCCATTTCCTTGGCAGCGGCCAGGGAGAGGCGATGCTGGCGGCCGCGCAGGCACTACAGGGTCGCTTCTTCACGGATAAGCTTCGGGTCAAATCGGATTCGCCGCTGCGTCGGGCCGAGGAAGAGCTGGCGGTACTGCGCCAGTCGCTTGCAGAGCTTTCCCAGTTGCAGCAGCGCTATGAGGCGAAGCTCGAACGGCTCGGGGACCGACGGGGACTTTTGGCGCGTTACGAGTTGGAAAACGCCGTCGGCAAGGCCGACGAGGAACTTGCCGCCGCACAGGACACTGCCCGGCGCGTGGACGGGTTGCAGGAAGCGCACAGGCTGGCGGAGCGCGCCATGGAACAGGCGCTGCAAAACCGGCTGCGCGCGGTGGAACTGGTCAGGCGCCGGCTGGCGCTGCAAGCGGAATGCGATGCGGCGATCGCCGCCGCACGGACGGCAGAGCAGGAGCGGCAGGACTGCCGGGACAAGCTGTCCATCGCAAAGGAGCGGCTCGAAGCGGGCAATGCGCAACTCGAGGCTGCCCGCAGCGCCGAAGAGGCGGCGGAAGAGGCCGAGCGTCACCGGAGCCGCGATGCGGAGTTGCAGCGGTTGGCTGCGGCATTGGCGGATGCGCGGGCCCGGCGGGAAGCCGTGGCGCGCGCCATGGCGATACAGGCGGGCGCGGAACCGTCCCGCGAGTCCGAGCCGATGGACAAGGCTGCCCTGGCCCGGCTCGAGGCGGCATTCCTTGCATTGCGCGAGGCGGAGATCCGCCTTTCGGCCGCGTCGGCACATATCCGCTTCGAGCCGGCCGGCGAGACGCGGGTCGTCGATGCGGCCGGGCACGCGGTGGAATCCGGTGCGGACCTGCCCGTATCCGGGACGGCGCAATTCAGTATCGAAGGGTTCGGCGACATCGTCGTCAGGGCCGGCGGTGAAACGGAAGAGTTCGTCCGCCGCGTCGAAGAGGCGCGGCGCGACTGGCTTCGGCTTGCCCGGCCCCATGGCGTCGACAACCTCGACAAGGCGCGCGCCTTGTACGATCGGTCGCAGGAACAGGCAGCCCTGCGACGGCAGGCTGCGGCGGAGATTGCGCGCCTCGCTCCGGCCGGGCCTGCCGCGCTGGAGCTTGAAATTGCCGAGCTCGAGGCGCGGCATGCCCGGTTGGCCGATGAAGTCGTGCCAGATCGGCCTGCACCCCTTCTGTCGAGGGAGGAGGCTGCGGCCGCGCGTCGCGCCGCCGACGACGCATTGGCGCAGGCGCGCGGAGTGCTTGCAGCCTTGTCGGAAGAGGCGGTGCGGGCGGATGTTCGGCACGAACATGCCGTCACGCGGGCGGCCCAGGCGGAAGCGGGCCTCGAAAGCGCTGCCATCGCCGAGCCGCTGGAAAGGCTGCAGGACGATGTCGCCGTTGCCGAGCGGGAGATGGTGGCCGCGGAGGCGGCCCTCGCAGCCCGCACTCGGGATGCTGCTACATCGGACCCGGAGATCGCACGCCTGGAGCTGGACCGGGCAGGACGCGCCCGCGAGCAGCTGGTCCGTACGCTTCGCGACCTTTCGCAAGAGGTTCATGGCTTGGAAGGCGAGCTTCGGGTCGAAGGGGCGTCCGCGCTGGAGGAGCGCATCGCACGGCTGGAAGGAGAGATCGAACATGCAGAGCGCCGCGTCGCGCGCCTGTCCATGGAAGCGGAGGCCGCGCGACTGCTTTATTCCACATTGGAGGAGTGCCGCAGCGATGCGCGCGAGAAGTGGCTCGGCCCGCTGAAGGAAAAGGTGGCGCCCTATCTGCGTCTGGTGCAGCCGGGTGGAATCGTCGAATTCGACGATGCCACGATGGATGTGCGCAGCGTCGTGCGCAACGGCGTCGAGGAACCCTTCCACCGGCTGTCTCATGGTGCGCGCGAGCAGGTTGCCGTCGTTACCCGGCTTGCCATCGCCGAAATCCTGCGCGAGGCCGGCCACCCGGCCTTCGTCATCCTGGATGACGCTCTGGTCAACACGGACGAAAAGCGCCTGGCGCGCATGCATCTGGCACTCGGGCGCGCCGCCGCCGCCATGCAGGTGATCGTGCTGACCTGCCGGGAGCGGGACTTCGTCGGACTCGGTGCTTCCCTGCATCGCATCTGACGATGGATTCGCCTGTTCGACGGCGCAATCCAGAATTGAAGAATATGCAAAGGCAAAACTCATAGTTTAATACGCCACACCGCGCGTGTGACGACATGTCATAAACCTCAAGTTACAAATTAAGTTAGTATAAACACCTTGATACACCACAGGTGGTTGTTTCGTGCTTGCCGCGCAACAAGAAGCCGATGCTGTTCCAGGATCGCGCCTTGATGCGTTGTTGGAATGATCTGCAGGTAATAGTTTGCAGGATGAAAGACGGCGGGATGCACCTGCCACTTTCAGGGGGATGGGGCAGGGAAGGCTGTCCTTCAGAACAAGGCCCAACCCAACCTGTAAACTTGACTGGAGGTCAGGAAATGAACATCAAGAGCCTTCTTCTCGGCTCCGCTGCGGCCTTGGTCGCAGTATCGGGTGTGGCCCGCGCGGCCGACGCCATCGTCAACGCCGAGCCCGAGCCGGCTGAATATGTCCGCGTCTGCGACGTCTACGGCAAGGGGTTCTACTACATCCCCGGCACCGAGACCTGCATCAAGGTCGGCGGTTATGTCCGCTACCAGTATAATTTCGATCAGAACGCCACGATCAAGGCCGGCGGTGTCGAGACGGGTGGGGGCTACGATGGCCTCTCCAAGGTTCGTGCCCGCCTGAACTTCGACGTTCGCGAGGAGACCGAGCTCGGCACGCTGCGCGGTTATGTCCGTCTTCAGGCGCAGAACTCGAACGGTGCGGACAGCGCCACGTACCAGATGAAGTTCGGCTACCTTCAGCTCGGCGGCCTCACGGCCGGTCTGTACGACTCTCTCTGGACGTCGGATATTGGTGGCGCGGAAGACGGTCTTCTGACGGATTCGGACCTGGCGCTCGGCGATCGTACGGCGAACCTGGTTTCCTACACCTATGCGATGGACGGACTGACCGGCACGCTGAGCCTGGAAAACCCGGTCTTCTCGAAGGACAATCGTAACGCCGACACCGACGACAGCTTCGACGTCGTCGCCAAGATCGCCTACAGCGCAGGCTGGGGCGGTGCATACGTTGCCGGCGTCTACGACTCCGACGCTGACGTCTATTATGCTCCGGGCCTCAAGCCTGCCAATTCCGAAGAAGGCTATGCCGTCAAGCTCGGCGCCTGGGTCGACGACCTGCTTCTCGCCGACTCGACCTTCAAGGTCGAGGGCCACTACGCTCCGGAAAAGACCGACTTCGCCACGCTGGACACCACCTACGGCTCGCGTAACGCGATCCCGCTGCAGTGGACGGCTGGTGCTGGCTACAGCGTGAAGTTCGGCAAGCTCGGCGTGGCCGTCGCAGGCCGCTACGGCGAGACGTTCGACAGCGTCGTCATTCCGGATGGCAAGGCTCTGGGTGTGGTTGATCTGGTCGGTAACGTCGGCTACGACATCACCAAGAACCTCAACCTGCTGACCGAAGTGACCTACCAGAACATCGAGCAGCCCGCCCAGGGCACGCCGGCTTCTGCCAAGATCACCGAAGACAAGCTCGGCGGTTTCGTCCGTCTGCAGCGCAACTTCTAAACCATGCGGGGCTCACCGGCCCCGTATGTCCAGGACGATGGAAGGCCTCCGGTTCACGCCGGAGGCCTTTTTGTTTACTTGGAGGGTCAAGTTTCGCGTCGAATTTGGGCGTTTCACGTGCAGTCTGCCGCGAAAGCGCCCGAATTATTAACAGGCGGTAAACGCAATCGTGGCGAAATCGCAACAGGGGTGTGACCAACCAGCGTCAGCGACGACAACTAGAGGTTTTACAGATTGCGTCCCAACCAGTGGTAGCTATGTTGGGATTCGAAAGACGGCGGGGGGACGAACCTGCCTCTTTCAAGGGGAAGGGGCAGGGAAGGCTGTCCTTCGTATCAAGGCCCTCCCTATACCTGTGAACTTGACTGGAGGTCAGGAAATGAACATCAAGAGCCTTCTTCTCGGCTCCGCTGCGGCCCTCGTCGCAGTCTCCGGCGCGCGCGCTGCCGACGCCATTGTCATGGTCGAGCCCGAGCCGGTCGAATACGTTCGCGTTTGCGACGTGTACGGCACGGGCTTCTACTACATCCCGGGAACGGAAACCTGCATCAAGACCAGCGGNCTCGTCGCAGTCTCCGGCGCGCGCGCTGCCGACGCCATTGTCATGGTCGAGCCCGAGCCGGTCGAATACGTTCGCGTTTGCGACGTGTACGGCACGGGCTTCTACTACATCCCGGGAACGGAAACCTGCATCAAGACCAGCGGTTACTTGCGTTTCCAGTACAACGTCGCGGGTAGCCCGGCCGGCAACTCCGAGGGTGACGACTACCAGGCTCTGTCCTCGGTTCGTGCCCGTCTGAACCTCGACGTCCGCGAAGAGACCGAACTCGGCACCCTGCGCGCCTACTTCCGTCTGCAGGCTCAGAACACCGGCGCCAGCCCGGAAGACGAGTTCGCGATGGAGCAGGGCTACCTGCAGCTCGGCGGCTTCCTCGCCGGTTACCGCGACACGCTGTGGTCCTCGGACATCGGCGGCATCGAAGACGGTCTGCCGACCGACGACGATCTCCCGATCGGCGACTTCAACACCAACCAGATCTCCTACACCTTCGCGACGGGCGGCTTCGCTGCCACGCTGGGCCTGGAAGACGACGGCACGGGCGACATCGCTCCGGACGTCCACGGCAAGCTCTCCTACACGGGTGCCTGGGGCGGCGTGTTCCTTTCGGCCGTGTACGACGAGACCTTCAACGCTGAAGACGTCGACGATCTGTTCGGTCTCGAGAACGACCTTCCGGCGTTCTTCCCGTTCGTTCCGACCCGCGACGTCGATGGCAGCAACGATGCCTTCGCCCTCAAGGCCGGCCTGACGCTGCAGGACCTTCTGGTTGCCGACTCGACCCTCAAGGTCGACGGTCACTGGGCTTCGGATCCGACGAGCTACGCCGTCATCAGCGGCTTCACGTCGGCCGGCGGCATCCTGCCGAGCAACGCGACGCTTGAGAACCCGACCCCGGGTGCCTTCCCGCTCGTCCTCGAATGGTCGGTCGGCGCCGGTTACTCGCAGAAGTTTAATCGCGTAACGGCTGGTGTTTCGGGCCGCTACGGCGAGACCTTCGACTACGCGTTCTTCGCTCCCGGCATCACGCCTGGCACGGACTATGTTTCGGCTTCGGGCGAGTACTGGGCCGTCGTCGGCGATATCGGTTACGACCTGACCGCCAACATGAACGTCCTGGCCGAAGTGAAGTACCAGAACATCGACTTCGGTGGCGTTGCTTCCGACGATCAGACCTCTGGCTTCCTCCGCTTCCAGCGCAACTTCTAATCGAGGCTACTCGATCCGAAGTGAAGGGGTCCGGCTTTGCCGGGCCCCTTTTCGCGTCCGGCAGGCGATCCTCGCCACTTCGAGACGGGCGACCGACATGCAAAAAGCCCCTCCCGCCATCTGGCGGGAGGGGCTTTCGTTTTGCCCAGGAGGGAGGGTAGGTCTCCGGCGTCAGCCCCGGCGGCCGTTGGTCAGGTCGCTTTCGATCGAGAAGCCGGCGCCGAGCCTGATCTTGTAGACCTGATAATTCTCCATCACGCGCTGCACGTAGTTGCGCGTTTCGGTGAAGGGGATCATCTCGACCCAGTCCACCACCTCGTCTATGGGCTGGCCGCGCGGATCGCCGAAGCGCTGGATCCATTCGCGCGCCCGCCGCGGGCCCGCATTGTACGCCGCGAATGTCAGGACGTAGGAGCCGTTGAAGGCATCGATCTGCTGGCCGAGATATTGCGAGCCGAGTTGCGCATTGTAGGAGACGTCGCTCAAAAGCCGCGCCTCGGAATAGGACATGCCGTTCTGCTGCGCCAGCGAACGGGCCGTGGCAGGCATGAGCTGCAGCAGGCCCAACGCGCCGGCCGGTGATTTGGCGCCGGGGTTGAACGCACTCTCCTGGCGAGCGATGGCGTAGGCAAGCGCCTTTCCAGCTGCCGAAATGCGCGCGCTGTCGGGGATCACGCCCACCGGAAAGGCGAGGGCAGGGGCGTCGACGCCGCGCGCATAGGCGCGCTTGCCGACATCCAGCGACATGGAATGATCTCCTCGCCTTTCAGCGAGAGAGGCGAGCATCGCGAGCTCGCCCGGACTATCCAGCTCGTCGGCCAGCGAACGGTACAATTGTGCCGCACGCCAGTCGGAGCCGATCTCGTGCATGCGCACGAGGGCGCGCACCGCATCCCGGTTCTGGAAGCGCTGGCGGTCCGCATTGCTGGGTCGTGGATAGGCGATGTCGCCTGGCGAGCGGCCAAGCTTGGCCGCGGCGAGCTGGCCGTAATAGGTGGCGCCGTAACGTGCTGCCTGGGCGTAGTAATTGCGCGCATTGCCGGGGCCGCCCGCCTCTGCGGCGCGGCCGAGCCAGTAATAGGCGCGCGATTGGGTGAGCGGGCGGGTCGAAACTTCGGCCACCCGCGCAAAATGGCGGCTCGCGGTTGCCGGGTCGCCAAGCGCCCGCAACGCGTACCATCCGGCATGGAAGTCCGCTTCGACGCGGGCGACGACACCTTGCGCGGAATGACGCGCCGCAAGCTGATAGGCTTCCTTCCGGGCGCCTTGCTCCAGCAGCATGCGGGATATGATCCGCTGTTCGTTCCACCAGCTATCCGGGTCGACCAGTTGTGCCGGATCGCGCGGCGCGTTCATCATGATGCGGGCCGCTTCGCGCACCTTGTTCTGCTTGCGCAGATTCTCGGCCAAGGTGAACATATAGCTTGGGTCGGAATGCTGGTTTGCCGGCACTGCGGCCAGCAGGCGGTCCGCGTTCGCCTCGCCCCGGATGGACGCGGCGCGCGCCCGGAACAGCGTTTCCGAGTTGGCAAGCCCGGCCATGCGTTGCGCGTCACTGACGCGGTTGGCGTAGAGCAGCATGTCCATGCGATACTTGTGGTCTGCCTTGGTGAGCAGCGTCCCGAATGTGCCGAGGACCTTCTGCTCGGTGCCGCGATCCAGCGTTTCGGTGCGCCACAGGGTCTGGATCAGCTGTTTGGCGCGCCCGGCCTGTCCGGTTTCTATATTCGCCCGCGCAAGGGCCATCGTGCCTTCCGGCGTCTGCGGCGCGCTGCTGCCGAAGGCAGCCAGTATCTCGCGGGCAGGGCGGTTTTCGCGGTAGAGCGCCCGTTCCGAATTCTGCCGCAGCGTCTGCATGCCGGGCCAATTCGACAGCTCCTGCATGGCGGCGGCGATCTCGGCAGCCGGCACCTCGCCACCGCCCTTCAGCGCGATCGCCCAGGTAAGGATCTTGTGGTCGAGGGAGTTCGGCGCCATCCCCGCACGGATGGCGCGGGCGCGGGCCATGTTGTTGTGCGTGGCATCCAGCCCTTCCTTGAGGCTGCCGCTGGCAGGCCGCACCGAAGCGCTCCGCGATGTCGCCGCGATGGAAGCGGTGAAGGCGGCTGCAGCCGGTGCGGAAGCTGCCGGCGCGGAAGGCGCCGTTCCCGGAAAGCTCGGAGCCGGCCGCGGCACCGGGGCGCCGAAGCGGCTGTCGTCCATCGGCGCCGACGGAGTGGGCGCCGACGGTGCGGAGCGCAGCGTCGGCATCGGTACGCCCGACGGCAAGGCCGACTGGGCCGCCGCCCCGGTGGCGAACAGGCCGGCAAGCGCGGTTTGAAGAGCTAGCTGGCGGACACGGGAATGCGCGCTCATCGGAACCTTTCGGGTCGGCCGCGTGGCCCTCGGCCCCGCAGACAGATAATGATTAAGCTCCTGAAAACTCTCATGACAAGGTGAAGAGAGAGTAAAGCATGGCATCACGATGGCATCACGCCCCATTCACGCCCGGCGTGACGCTTGTTTAGCCAGTTGCCCTTTATTATGGTGCGCCCAATCGCAACGCATGGGGCCTGGGACCGCCGGTTTCCGCCCCGCGCCGGCGCCCGCTGCCGGGCGGCCCGGCAGAGGAAATGACAGTCATGTTCAAGGGGTCGATGACGGCGCTCGTAACGCCGTTCAACGAAGATGGAAGCCTGGACGAAGCGGGCTTTCGCGCGCTGGTCGACTGGCAGATCGCCGAAGGCAGCCATGGGCTCGTGCCAGTCGGCACGACCGGCGAAAGCCCCACGCTGACCCATGCCGAACACAAGCGCGTCGTGGAAATCTGCGTCGAGGTGGCTGCCGGCCGGGTGCCGGTGATGGCGGGCGCAGGCTCCAACAACACGGTCGAGGCTGTGGATCTCGCGCGATTCGCGCAAGGGGCGGGCGCCGATGGCGTACTCGTCGTCACACCCTATTACAACAAGCCGAACCAGCGCGGCCTCTATGCCCACTACGCCGCGATCGCTCGCGCGGTCGACCTGCCCATCGTCATATACAACATTCCGCCGCGCTCCATCATCGACATGAGCGTGGACACGATGGCGCGTCTGGCGAAGGAGTTTCCCAACATCGTCGGCGTCAAGGATGCGACGGCGAAGATCGATCGCGTCTCGGAGCAGCGGCAGGCGATCGGCCCGGATTTCATCCAGCTTTCGGGCGAGGACGCGACGGCGCTCGGCTTCAACGCCCATGGCGGCCATGGCTGCATATCGGTGACGGCCAATGTCGCGCCACGCCTCTGCGCGCAATTCCAGACAGCGTGCCTGGCCGGGGATTTCGCCACGGCGTTGACCTACCAGGACAAGCTGATGCCGCTCCACAAGGCGATGTTCCTCGAGCCGAATCCGGGCGGCCCCAAATACGCCCTGGAGCGGCTGGGCAAGATCCGCAACAATCTGCGTTCGCCGCTGCTGCCGATCGAGCGGCAGACGGAAGAGGCCATCGACGCCGCATTGCGCCACGCCGGTCTCATCAACTGATTTGACCCGTTCTGGCCAGGACCCCATTTGAATACGAGACGCAACACATGCGGGGCCGGCATTGCCGGCCCTTTTCAGGACTGAAGCGAGATATGGTCAAGGCGAAGGAACAGAGATCGAATATCGTGGCTGAAAACCGCAAGGCTCGGTTTCACTACGAGATCATGGATACGCTCGAGGCCGGCCTCGTCCTGACGGGAACGGAAGTCAAGTCGCTGCGGCTGGGCAAGGCCACCATCGCGGAATCCTACGCGACGGAGGAGGGCGGCGAAATCTGGCTCATCAACTCCTTCGTGCCCGAATATCTCCAGGCCAACCGGTTCAATCATGAGCCGAAGCGACGCCGCAAGCTGCTCGTCCACAAGACGCAGCGCAACCGGCTGGCCGGCGCCGTGCAGCGCGACGGCATGACGCTGGTGCCCCTGCGGATCTACTTCAACGATCGCGGGATGGCCAAGCTGGAGCTGGCCGTTGCACGAGGCAAGAACGCCCCCGACAAGCGCGAGACCATCAAGGAGCGCGACTGGAACCGCCAGAAGCAGCGCCTGATGAAGCAGGCGCGCGCGGAGTGACCGCTCCGGTCTGATCGAGCGCGAAGCGCGCCTTGGCGAAGACCGCGTGGAACATCTCTTCCGTCAGGCGCCCGGTGTTGGTGTTGTAGCGGGAGCAGTGGTAGCTCGACACGATCGTGTACGGGCCCACCTTCGTCGAGCCGCCATGCGAGAACGGTGCGTCTGCCAGCCGCGTGCCGAGGGCCCGAAGCGTCGTTTCATGTGCGATGCGTCCCAGCGTCACGATGACCCGCAGGTTGGGCATCGCCGACACCACCGGCATCAGGAAGCGACGGCAATTGTTGATTTCCGGCCCGGTCGGCTTGTTCTGCGGTGGAACGCAGCGCACGCCGTTGGCGATGGCGGCCTCCACCAGTTCCAGGCTGTCGTCCGGGCGGGCCTCGAAGGTGCCCCGCGCAAAGCCGAACGTCTTCAATGTGGAATAGAGCAGGTCGCCCGCATAATCGCCGGTGAACGGGCGTCCCGTACGGTTTGCGCCCCTCAGGCCGGGCGCGAGGCCGGATACCAGCAGGCGGACCGATGTTGCCCCGTCCACCGGCATGAAAGGGGGAACCGGTGCGTTGAACCATGTCGGCTCGCGTGCCTGCCACTCGTGCCGGAAGGCGGCGAGGCGCGGGCAGATGGGGCAGTCCGGCGCCGGATGCGCGGCGGCGGGCAGGTCGTCCGGCTGCACGGAGCGCTCAGTCGGCGTCGTCGTCGAGATCGGCTTCCGCCTCGGCGCGGCGCGCCAGCCGGGCCTCTCGCTCGGCCGGATTGCGGCCGATTTCGGCGCGCAGCGAATTCAGGTCGATGAAGTGGTCGGCATGGCGGCGCAGATCGTCCGAGACCATCGGCGGATTGGATACCAGCGTCGACACGACGGAGACCTTGCGTCCCTTGCGCTGCAGCGCCGCCACCAGCGACCGGAAGTCTCCGTCGCCGGAAAACAGCACGAAATGGTCCACCGTCTCCACCAGCTCCATGGCGTTGAGCGCCAGCTCGATGTCCATGTTGCCCTTGATCTTGCGGCGCCCCGTGGAATCGGTGAACTCGCGCGCCGGCTTCGTCACGACCTTGTAGCCATTGTAGTCGAGCCAGTCGACGAGCGGCCGGATGGACGAATATTCCTGATCTTCCACCAGCGCCGTATAGTAATAAGCGCGGAGCAGGTATCCCCGCTTCTGGAAGGCGACCAAGAGCTTCTTGTAGTCGATATCGAATCCGAGGTTGCGGGAGGTGGCGTAAAGGTTGGCGCCATCGATGAAAAGAGCGATCTTTTCGCGGGAGTCGAATACGTGCATAAGACCTTCGTCATGAAAATGTCTTGGTTGAAATCTTTGCTGCGTCCGGCGCCCATGTGCGCATGGACTGCCGAAAGCGTCTGAACGATAGCTGTTTATACGTCGCTTGCCAACTGCATCGTTGACTTGTCAACAAGCACGGATTAGCGGGGTTTTTGCGCCGCGATGCGGCGTGCCCTTGTATTGCCGTTGTCAAGCCGTTAAAGGGTGCAGCTTCAACCCGTAAATCCCCTTGATCGAGGAGACAGGCATGGCCCGCGTCACCGTAGAAGATTGCGTCGACAAGGTCGAGAACCGCTTCGAACTCGTCCTGCTTGCCAGTCACCGCGCACGCCAGATTTCGCAGGGTCAGCCGATCACGGTCGACCGCGACAACGACAAGAACCCCGTCGTCGCCCTGCGCGAGATCGCCGACGAGACCTTGTCGCCCGGCGACCTGAAGGAAGATCTCATCCATTCGCTGCAGAAGCACGTCGAAGTGGACGAGCCGGAGGCGGCTGCCCCCGCGCCGGGCACGCAGGCCCAGCCGGTCATCGCCGAGGCCGATGCCGACGAAATCGAGACGATCACCTTCGACCGCATGTCCGAGGACGATCTGCTGGCCGGTATCGAGGGCCTCGTCCCACCCGAGAAGAACGACGACTACTGATAGGGTTCCAGCGCCGGATTACGCTCGATCGGGGCTTTCGGCGCGTCCCGGAACGAACCTATATGGAGGAGGGCGCGGCCGGCACGTTCGGCGCGCCCTCTTTATCGTCGCCAGCTTCACGGAAATGCGCCTGCCATGATGCGCCAGTATGAACTCGTCGAACGTGTCGCGGCCTACAAGCCGGATCTCGACGAGGCGTTGCTGAACAGGGCCTATGTCTATGCCATGCAGAAGCATGGATCGCAGAAGCGCGCCAGCGGCGACCCCTATTTCTCGCATCCGCTGGAAGTTGCGGCCATCCTGACCGATCTTCACCTAGACGAGGCCACCATCGCCGTGGCCCTGCTGCACGACACGATCGAGGATACCGACGCCACCCGCAAGGAGATCGACCAGCTTTTCGGCTCCAAGATCGGCCAGCTGGTCGAGGGACTGACCAAGCTCAAGCGGCTGGAGCTGGTCAGCAAGAAGGCCGAGCAGGCCGAGAACCTGCGCAAGCTTCTGCTGGCCATCGCGGACGATATCCGCGTGCTGCTGGTGAAGCTTGCCGATCGTCTCCACAACATGCGTACGCTGGGCGTCATGCGGCCCGAGAAGCGCGCCCGCATCGCGCAGGAGACGATGGACATCTATGCGCCGCTGGCCGGCCGCATGGGCATGCAGGACATGCGGGAGGAACTCGAGAACCTTTCGTTCAGGCACCTCAATCTCGAAGCCTACGAGACGGTCACCGCACGGCTGGAGGAGTTGAAGGAAAGGCACGCCGGGACCATCGACGAGATCGAGCGCGTGCTGTCGGACAAGCTGGCGGAAAACGGCATCGAGGCCGATGTGTCCGGCCGGCAGAAGAAGCCTTATTCCGTCTTCTCCAAGATGCAGCGCAAGGCCCTGTCGCTGGAGCAGCTTTCGGATATATTCGGCTTCCGCGTCCTGGTCGAGACGGAAGAGGATTGCTACCGCACCCTCGGCATAGTCCATCGCACCTGGCCGATGGTGCCGGGCCGCTTCAAGGACTACATCTCGATACCCAAGCAGAACGGCTACCGCTCCCTGCATACGACCATCGTCGGCCCCTCTCGCCAGCGCGTGGAGCTTCAGATCCGCACGCGCGCGATGCACGACATCGCCGAGTACGGGATCGCCGCGCACGAACTCTACAAGGACGGCATCGACGGCGACGAGCAGGACATGCGGCTGTCGAACGAGTCCAGCGCCTATGCCTGGCTGCGTCGCACCATCGAGCTGCTCAACCAGGGCGACACGCCGGAAGAGTTCCTGGAAAACACCAAGCTCGAGCTGTTCCAGGATCAGGTCTTCTGCTTCACCCCGAAAGGTCGGCTCATCTCGCTGCCGCGCGGCGCGACGCCCATCGACTTCGCCTATGCGGTGCACACCGATGTCGGGGATACCTGCGTCGGCTGCAAGATCGACGGCCGCATCATGCCGCTCGTGACCGAACTGGCCAATGGCGACGAAGTGGAGATCATCCGCTCCAAGGCCGCCACGCCGCCGCAGGCCTGGGAATCCATAGCCGTCACAGGCAAGGCGCGCGCCGCCATTCGCCGCGCGACGCGGCTGGCGATCCGCAAGCAATATTCCGGCCTCGGCCAGCAGATCCTGGAACGCAGCTTCCAGCGCGCCGGCAAGAGCTTCTCCCGCGACGGGCTCAAGCCCTATCTCGGCAAGCTGGGGCACAAGGACGTCGAGGATGCGCTCGCGGCTGTCGGACGCGGCGAGATCGCCTCGGCCGACGTGTTGCGGGCCGTGCATCCCGATTTCCAGGATACCCGCGCCGCGCGCCACGGCGTCAAGTCCGACGAACGCGGATGGTTCAGCCTCCGCAGCGCCACCGGAATGATCTTCCGCATTCCCGGCGAGGGCGGGGAAGGCGAGGCCAATGGCGGCGCGATTCCCATCCGGGGCGTGGCGGACGACATGCCCGTGCATTTCGGCCCGGACGGGGCCGTGCCGGGAGACCGCATCATCGGCATCATGGAGCCGGGCAAGGGCATCACGATCTATCCCATCCAGTCGCCGGCCCTGGCCGCCTTCGAGGACGAGCCGGAGCGCTGGGTGGACATCCGCTGGGATCTCGACGCGGAGATGACCATGCGCTTTCCGGCCCGGATCCGGATATCGGCCTTGAACGAGCCCGGCGCGCTTGCCGAGATCGCCGAGACGACGGCCTTGAACGACGCCAATATCAGCGGGCTCGAAACGGTGTCCTCGGCTCCGGATATCGCTGTCATGCTGATCGACCTTGAGGTATGGAACCTCCAGCATCTCAATCGGACGTTAAACCAGTTGCGCGGCAAGGCCTGCGTGACCGACGTCGTCCGCGTGAACGGCTGAGACGGCAACAGGAACAGGCAGGAACTCCCGTGGATCAGTCCGAAGTCATCGACATCTTCCGCAAGGCGGGCGCCTATCTGGAAGGGCATTTCATCCTGACCTCCGGCCTGCGGAGTCCGATCTTCCTGCAGAAGGCGCGCGTCTTCATGCATCCGGACCTGACGGAGCGCCTCTGCCGCGCGCTGGCAGACAAGATTCGCGCGGCGGTGCCGGAAAAGATCGACTATATCGTCGGCCCCGCCGTGGGCGGCCTGATCCCCGCCTACGAGACGTCGCGCCATCTCGGCCCGCCCGCCATCTACGTCGAGCGCGAGAACGGCCGTTTCCGGCTGCGCCGCTTCGAGGTGGCGCCCGGCGCCCGGGTCGTCATCGTGGAGGACATCGTCTCCACCGGACTGTCGATCCGCGAGACGATCGCAGCGCTGCAGGAAATCGGCGTCGAGGTGGTTGCCGCCGCCTGCGTCATCGACCGGTCGGCCGGCAAGGTGGATGTGGGCGTGCCGCTGATCGCACTGGCGCAATACGAGGTGCCGGCCTATCCGGTCGACGCCCTGCCGCCCGAGCTTGCCGCGATCCCGCCGGTCAAGCCCGGCAGCCGGTCTCTCTAGGTCGCCCGTCCATGCTGTTCCGCCGCCGCAAGCCCGAAACGCTCCGAGGCAGGCTGAGGCTCTTCCTCTGGCCACGGCGGTCGTGGGGCCGGTCCTTGAGCTATTTCAAGAAGCGGGTCCTGCGGCTCAAGGCGACGCCGCACGCCATAGCGGCCGGCTTTTCGGCCGGCGTCTTCGCCGCGTTCAGCCCCATCCTCGGCGGGCATATCCTGATGGCGCTGGCCATCGCCTACTGCATCTCCGGCAACATGGCTGCGGCGGCGTTGGGCACGGCGGTCGCCAATCCGCTGACGTTCCCCATGATCTGGGCCGGCACCTACGAGGTCGGCCGGCTGCTGATCGGGGCGCCGGGCGGCGAGGGCGCACGCAAGGGCATCGGCGAGGCCCTGTCTTCCATGGATGTCGCGGCCATATGGAAGCCCTATCTCGAACCCATGCTGATCGGATCGCTGATCCTGGGCGCGCTTTTCGGGGTGATGGCCTACTTCATTCTCTACACCGCGGTAAAAGGCTACCAGGCGAACCGTCGAAAGGGAGGAACGGGGCAGGCATGATCATCGGCATCGGCAGCGACCTGATCGACATCCGCCGCGTGGAGGCGACGCTGGCGCGCCATGGCGCGCGTTTCGAGGCACGCGTCTTTACCGAAGTCGAACGCCGCAAGTCGGACGGGCGAACACTGAGGGCGGCTTCCTACGCCAAGCGCTTCGCCGCCAAGGAGGCCTGCGCGAAGGCGCTGGGCACGGGGCTGTCGCGGGGCGTCTTCTGGCGCGACATGGGCGTCGTCAACGCGCCATCCGGCAAGCCCACGATGCAGTTGACGGGCGGGGCGGCCGAACGCCTGGCCAGCCTGCTGCCGGACGGGATGAAAGCGGCCATCCACCTGACCATCACGGACGATTATCCGCTGGCGCAGGCCTTCGTGATCATCGAGGCGCTGCCGACCCGATGACCGCCAGCCGATTGCCCTGAAACCGACAACACTTTAGAGCATGGGAAAATTCTGCGACACGGCGGAGGATTCCGCCCCCTGCACACGATGTATCGAGGAAAACCCAGATGGCTGAACGGGCCGCAAAAAAGGAATCGTCCAGCTTCGTCGAGGTGGTCATCGCCGTCGTCCAGGCGGTCGCGCTGGCGCTCGTCATCCGCACGGTGCTGGTCCAGCCATTTTCGATTCCATCCGGCTCCATGATCCCGACGCTCTTGGTCGGCGATTACGTACTCGTCACCAAATGGAGCTACGGCTACTCGAAATACTCCCTTCCTTTCTCGCCCAACCTGTTCGATGGCCGCATCCTGGCTTCCGAGCCGGAGCGTGGCGACGTCATCGTATTCCGCAAGCCATCGGACACGGATGTCGATTTCATCAAGCGCCTGATCGGCCTGCCGGGCGACAGGGTGCAGATGCGCGACGGCGTGCTCTACATCAACGGCGTCGCCGTACCGAAGGAGCCAGCAGGCTTCTTCATCGAGGCGAACGGCATCGAGGTGCCGCAATATCGCGAGACGCTGCCCAACGGCGTCAGCTACATGACGCTCGACAAGACGACGACCATGGCCGACAACACCCGTGAATTCGTGGTGCCTGCCGGCCATTACTTCATGATGGGCGACAACCGGGACAATTCCGACGACAGCCGCGGCAGCGTCGGTTATGTGCCTTTCGAAAACCTCGTCGGCAAGGCGCAGATCATCTTCTTCTCGCTCGATGGCGACTGGGCGCTGAAATTCTGGCGCTGGCCGTCCGACCTGCGGATCGAACGTTTCTTCACATGGCTGAGCTGACCCAAAGCCTTCACGGGCTGGAAAAACTGATCGGGCTGTCCTTCAAGGACCGCCATCGGCTGGAACTCGCCCTCACGCATTCCAGCCTCAAGCAGGGGCGGGACGACGCCAATTACGAGCGTATGGAATTCCTGGGCGACAGGGTTCTCGGCCTTGCCATCGCGGAGCGCCTGTTCGTCGAATTTCCGAGCGCTCCGGAGGGCGAACTTTCGGTGCGGCTGAACATGCTCGTCTCTGCGGAGACATGCGCGGCCATCGCCGACGAACTCGACCTTGCGCGGTACATCCGCCACGGCGGCGAGTTGAAGAAGCTGGCGGCGCAACGCACGCGCAACATCCGTGCCGACGTGGTGGAGGCGTTGATCGCCGCCATCTACCTGGAGCATGGCTATGGCGCGGCGCGGGATTTCGTGATGAAGCATTGGAGCAGCCGCATCACGGCGCCCGCCTCGGCGCGGCGCGATCCCAAGACCGAACTTCAGGAATGGGCACACCAGAAGGTCGGCAGGCCGCCGGCCTATGCGCTGATCGACCGGAGCGGGCCGGACCACGAGCCGCTCTTCACCGTGTCAGCCAGCATAGACGGCATCGCTCCGGCCACCGGCAAGGGGCGGTCGAAGCGGCAGGCCGAGACGGCGGCCGCCGAAATCATCCTGCGCCGCGAAGGCGTCTGGCCCAAAGGCTGATCGCAGCCCCTATGCCGGCATGACGAAGCGGGATATCCTTTCCGAACATCGATCGAAAGAGAACATCTGAATTGACTGAGGACCAGACCTCGGGCGGCGACGCCACAATCGAAACGGCGCCCACGCGCTCGGGCTTCGTGGCGCTGATCGGCGCGCCGAACGCCGGCAAGTCGACCCTCGTGAACCAGCTCGTCGGCACGAAGGTGTCGATCGTCACCCACAAGGTCCAGACGACGCGCGCTCTCGTGCGCGGCATCGCCATCCGCAACCGCACGCAGATCGTCTTCGTGGATACGCCGGGCGTGTTCCAGCCGCGGCGGCGGTTGGACAGGGCCATGGTGCGCACGGCCTGGGGCGGCGCAAAGGATGCCGATCTGGTGCTGGCCATCGTCGATGCGGAGCGCGGCGTTTCGCCCGACGTCGAGACGATCGTCGGACGCCTCAAGGAAAGCCGCCGCCCGGTCGTTCTGCTGCTCAACAAGGTGGATCGCATCAAGCGCGAGAAGCTTCTGGCGCTGACGCAGGATCTCAGCTCCCGCGTGGAGTTCGAGCGCGTCTTCATGATCTCGGCGCTGACCGGCTCCGGCTGCGACGACCTGATGAACTGGCTGGCGGAACGGCTTCCGGAAGGCCCATGGTACTACCCGGAAGACCAGATCTCCGACCTGCCGCTGCGCCAGCTCGCCGCCGAAATCACGCGGGAAAAGCTGTTCCTGCGCCTGCATCAGGAAATTCCCTATGCCTCCACGGTCGAGACGGAACTGTGGGAGCAGAAGCCGGACGGCTCCGTGCGGATAGAGCAGACCATCTATGTCGAGCGCGATAGCCAGAAGGCCATCGTGCTGGGCCGCAAGGGCGAGACGATCAAGGCGATCGGGCAGGCAGCCCGCACCGAGATCGCCGAGGCGGCCGACCAGAAGGTTCACCTGTTCCTGTTCGTCAAGGTGCGCGAGCACTGGAGCGACGATCCGGAGCGCTACCGCGAGATGGGGCTGGACTTCTCGTCCTGAGCTGCCCATCCCGCCATCGGACTGGACGCTTATGGAGTGGCGCGAAGAGGCGATCATACTGGGGGTCCGCCGCCATGGTGAAACCAGCGTCGTCGCCGAACTGATGACGCGAACGCGAGGCCGGCATCTGGGCCTGGTCCGCGGCGGCCGGTCGCGACGCCAGCAGCCAGTGCTGCAGCCGGGCAACCGGGTGGAGGCCAACTGGCGCGCCCGGCTGGACGAGCATCTGGGCACGCTGACCGTAGAGCCGTTGGAGATGCGCGCCGCCGCCTTCATGGAAAGCGCGCTGGCGCTGCAGGGCGTGCAACTGCTTGCCGCGCATATACGCCTGCTGCCGGAACGCGATCCGCATGAGCGCCTGTACGATGCGTGCCTGACCATGCTGCCGAATCTTCAGGATCGCCGCCTTGCCGGCGGCATGATGCTGGGGTTCGAACTCGCCTTGCTGGACGAACTGGGGCTGGGCCTCGATCTGTCGGCCTGCGCGCTGACGGGGGCTGTCGAAGGCCTTGCCTATGTATCGCCGCGCACCGGCCGGGCGGTGACGGAAGCGGCGGGTGCGCCGTGGGCAGACCGGCTGCTGCCGCTGCCGCGATGCCTCGTCCATGACGAGGCGCCCGGCTGGAGCGATATGTTGGACGGGTTCGCGCTGACCGGCCATTTCCTGGCACGCAACATCTGGGTGCCGCGCGGGCAGGGCGAGCCGCATTCGCGGGGGGCTTTCATTGCAGCGCTGGAGCGGGCGCTTCGAGCGTCAGCGGAAGCGTGAAGGGCGTGCCGGAAAAGGCGTCGGCGCCGCGTCCGATGCTGCGGATGGCTTCCACCATGCGGCCCTGGCGGCCGAGCTTGCGATCGGCCAGTGCGACCAGCAGCGCGTTCGGCGTTGCCGAGGGCGCCCGCCGCCGCAATTCGCGGGCCAGCGCTTCCTCGTCCAGCTCCTCGTTGATCGCAATCGCCAGGATGTAAGCGGCGGCGGTCGATCGGGAGATGCCCGCCCAGCAATGGACGGCCAGCGGTTTTCGCCTGTCCCATCGATGTCCGAATTCCAGCAGGGCATCCATATGGTCGTCACCCGGCAGGATCATGCCGTCCAGCGGCGCAGCGATATCGTTCATCCCCAGAAACAGATGGCGCTCCGGGGCGATCTCGGCGGGGCGCGTTACTTCGGTGTCGGCGTTGATCAGCGTCACGAGGTCCAGCGCGCCATGCGCCGCAACCGTTGCGGGCAGATCCCGGAGAGACGATACGACGAGATAGGACATCGGCCTTTACCTTCAGCGGCGTTCCGGTGTCAGCAGGAAACTGGAACAGCCGCGCCCTTCGCCAAGATGTCGAGGGCAGTGAAGCGTTCGATATACAGGGTTTCCACCTCCGCCGCCGGCAGCGGTCGCAACAGGTACGGATCGACCGTCGCACCGTCGGGCCGGCAGAAAAGCGCTTCGGCCTCCTGAACCGTGAAACCGGCCAGAAGGGTTGCCTCGAAATAGGCAGACAGCTTGTCGGCCCTCTTCACCTGCCGTGCCGTGGCGGCCGGCAGTTCCGCCGGCAGGCCGAAACGCAGGTGGATCGCCCGCTGCAGCCGGTTTTCGATCGCCTTGTAGCCGGCGCCGAGGACGCTCTTGAACGGCGAGATCATATCACCGATGACGTATTCGGGCGCATCATGCAGCAGCGCGGCCAGCCGCCAGCGCGCATCGTCGCCGCCGGAGGAAAGCAGTTGCTCCACCACAAGCGAATGCTGGGCCACGGAGAAGGCATGTTCGCCGGTGGTCTGCCCGTTCCAGCGGGCGACCCGGGCCAATCCATGCGCGATGTCGGCCAGTTCGATATCGAGGGGCGAGGGGTCCATCAGGTCCAGACGCCGGCCCGACAGCATGCGCTGCCAGACGCGAGGTGCGCGGGGGCTCACGCTTCCTGGCTCCCGCCAGCTTCTGGCAACGCGTAGCCGGCCCAGGCGGGCACCTCCGCGCTTACCGCGACTCCGTCGGCAGTGGGCTGGTGGTCGGCGCCGAGGGCGTCGGCCAGACGGTCGATGCGGATCAGCGCCATGGCCACCGTATCGGCGGAAGAAAGCACCGTGCCGATGGTCTTGCCGCCGGCTTCCACATTGGCGCCGGGCGTGATGTGCGACTGGGCCCGGAGAACCATGATGCGCTTTCGCGCCGTGCCGCGATGCTGCATCCGCGAAACGACCTCCTGTCCGACGAAGCATCCTTTCCGGAAGGAAACGCCGCCGTTCTGGTCCATCAGCACGTCGTGGGGGAAAACGTCGCCGGACGGGAAATCGGCCTCCGCTTCCGCGACGCCTTCGGCGATGCGGATTGCGCGATAGGCGCCGGCCTCCTCGCCCGCCCCTTCGGCATCCGGCCCGTAAAGCCGCAACATGGTCCTGTCCGGAAAGCGCATGTCGCGCAGGCCGGCGATATCCAGGTTCCAGGCGGCTGCGACGGCCTCGTCGGATGGCGCGATCTCGGCCTTGGCGCGCAGGCGGTAAAGCTGCAGCCGCCGGGCCAGCGCGTCGCGGGCCGAAGCGGAGACGTCCAGCCGGATGCCGTCGGAAAGGTTCGAAACCAGGAAGTCGAACAGGATCTTGCCTTGCGGGGTCAGAAGCGCACCCGGGCGCGCCTCGGTGTCGGGCATCCCGTCCAGCTCGGTCGTGATCAGGTTCTGCAGGAAGTGGCGGGCATCGGGGCCGGTCACATGCAGGGTCGCTCGGTCGGGCTGGCGGGCAGAGGGCATGGTGGCATCCAGGGGCTGGTTGGTCGGCCAGATATGGCCGGCCCGAGGCGGTTGCGCAACCGCCTCGGGCCCTGTATCGCCCAGAACGTGGTTGCACGAAGGAGAGAGGCGCGATGATGGCCGAGCGGTTCGAAACGGTGCTCAAGGGTGGCACGGTCGTCAATCAGGATGGCGAGGGCCTCCGCGATATCGGCATCCGCAACGGACGCATCGCTCATATCGGAAGCATCGCGGCGGAGGCTGCCGGCGAGGTCGTCGACTGCACCGGCCTGCATATCCTGCCGGGCGTCATCGACAGCCAGGTGCATTTCCGCGAACCTGGCCCCACCCACAAGGAAGATCTGGAGACGGGGTCCCGGGCGGCCGTTCTGGGCGGCGTCACGACCGTATTCGAGATGCCCAACACCGATCCGCTGACGACCAGTGAGGCGGTTCTGGCCGACAAGGTGGCTCGCGGGCACCATCGCATGCATTGCGACTTCGCCTTCTGGGTGGGCGGCACGCGGGAGAATGCCGGCGACGTGCCCGAACTGGAGCGGCTTCCGGGCGCCGCCGGCATCAAGGTATTCATGGGCTCCTCGACAGGTTCGCTCCTGGTCGAGGACGATGACGGCGTGCGGGAGATCCTGCGGAACACGCGCCGCCGCGCAGCCTTCCATTCGGAGGACGAGTATCGCCTTCGGGAGCGCATGGGCGAGCGTGTCGAGGGCGATCCGTCCTCGCACCCCGTCTGGCGCGATGCCGTCGCCGCGATGGAATCCACCCGGCGTCTCGTTCGGATCGCACGGGAAACAGGCGCGCGAATCCATGTTCTCCATATCTCGACGGCCGAGGAAATCCTCTTCCTGGCCGATCACAAGGACCATGCGACGTGCGAGGCGACGCCGCATCACCTGACCATGTCCGATGCGGACTACGCGCGCCTCGGCACTTTGTTGCAGATGAACCCGCCGGTCCGCTCGGACGCACATCGGAGCGGCATCTGGCATGGCATCGCTCAGGGGATCGTCGACGTGCTCGGTTCCGACCATGCACCCCACACGCTTGAGGAAAAGTCGAAGCCCTACCCGGCATCGCCCTCCGGCATGACCGGCGTGCAGACCCTGGTGCCCATCATGCTGGATCACGTGTCGAAGGGGCGGCTCAGCCTGGCGCGTTTCGTGGACCTGACTTCGGCCGGGCCGCAGCGCATCTTCGGGTTGGCGGGCAAGGGGCGGATCGCCGTCGGCTACGACGCCGATCTTACCGTCGTCGACCTCAAGCGGCGTGAGACGATCCGCAATTCGTGGATCGGTTCGCGCGCGCAATGGACGCCTTATGACGGCGTCGAGGTGATCGGCTGGCCGGTCGGCACCATCGTCCGTGGCCAGCGCGTGATGTGGGAGGGAGAGGTGGTCATGCCGTCACGCGGCGAGGCGGCCCGCTTCGCGGAGGCGCTGCCGGCCTGACAGGCGTCGGAAGCCGGTACGTCCTGTCAGTCGGCCATTAGGAAGAATTCGAGCCGGCCTTCCGGCGAGATGCCGACCCGGTAAAAATCATAGGCGCCGTTCTCGAGCATGCGCTGATAGTCCCCGGCGGTTACCAGCTCGAACAACTCGACGAGCTTCGGCTTGTCGAGCGTCTCCAGCGGAACCTGCGTGAAGTAAGGCCAGACATAGATTTCGCTGTCCCGGCCGGGATCGACGCGGACATGGCCGCTTTCCAGCACCTCCAGCAATATCGCCATCATCTCGACGCCGTCGCCGTCTCCGGAGTTGGCCTTCAGGAATTCGACCGGGTCGCCGTCGAGCGGAAAGACCGACAACGCGGTCCCATCCTCGCCCGGCTCCAGATACGGTCTCAGCTTCTCCACGTCGCCGCTGCGTGCGGCATCGAGAAGCCGTTCCCGCAGATCCCGGACGGGCTTCGGCAGCGACTCGTCGCCATAGAAGACGGGAAGCGGATCGGAATCGTCTTCCGCCAGGGGCAGCGCACCGGGAGCGCCGGAGACATCGTCGTCGACGGCCGGGCGGCCCGGCGGCGCATCCTGGTCGCGGATGGAGCCGTCCGGGGTATGGGCCGGACCTCCCGGTGGCGCCGGTGGCATGTCCGATGGTTCGTCGAAATCGCGCCGGGACGGTTCGCCGATCGTTGGCCGCGCGTCGTCCAGCGGCGGCAGCGGCACCGTGACGATGCCTTCCCGGCGCTGGAATATGCCTTCCTCGGGCTGGATCTGCGAAAAGGCGGCCGCAGGCGCGGCCACGGCAGCCAGCATCGGCGGCACCGCCGATGCTGCCACCAGGAGCGCAAGGGCGATGGGCTTATTGAAGATTGCGTTCACCACGGAACTCGCCGTGCTCGATCCGGGTGCGCAGGATATCCATCAGTTCCAGCACTTCGGTTTCCCCATGCCGGCGGACAAGCTCCGTAAGGGCGGTGGAGATGGCCGTTTCTGCAAGGATCTCGGCTTCGATACCGTCCGACATGCCATCGGCCCAGGCTTCGTTATGGTACTCGAAGGCGACCTGCTTCTTTTCGGCGGCCACCGCTTCGTCCAGTTCGGCCCCATGCAGATCGATCATGTACCAAACCCCTTGCGTTTCGATGCGACCTCCCCGTTTAAGCCTCTTTGCTTTTGGAAGGGAAGGGCTCGAAGGCCACAAGCTGCCATTAATGTTAAGCTTTTCGGCGTAGCTGCCATGCGCCCCGATCATGTGCCGTAGCGCGAGGCGATCTCGGTCGAAAGCTTCGCACCCTCCTTCAGGTAGCGTTCGACAGCCAGTTCCGCGGAAGGCGTGCAACGCCGGTAGGTGGATTCGAAGGCGCGATAAGCGCCGTTGAAATGGGCGACGAGAATCCGCCGCTCGCTTTCGCTCGGCTTCTGCGTTTCCAGAAGAGCGGTCATGCGCTCGCGCCAACTGTCGGCGTCGTCCGCGCCGCAGAGACTGCGCAGATAGTGAACGGAACCGAGGATCGTCGACAGCCGCTCGAGCGGCTTCATGTAGGCAGCCGGCATGGCGGGCGGCGGCGGCGCAGCCTCCTGCGCCCCGCCGGGGCCCGCAACGGCAAGCGCGACGAACATGGCGGGAATGGCATTGCGCAGGCTTTTCATCATGGGTGAAGAATGGCCTCTACGACCTGTCGCTGGCAAGCGCGCCGCCGGTCTCTCGAAGTCTTTGTTGCGCCATGGTTACGATTTCGACGAGCCCGGGCGTCACGCCCTCGGTTTCGGCCAGCCGGGCAAGCGCGACGACGTCCACCAGAGCGACTGCGGCCGCGTCATCGCCGGCCTGCGCCGGCTGCTCGACCGTCCCGAAGAACACCGCGATCACGAACTTGTTGTGCCCATCGCCCGCCTCGATCCTGCGCAAGAGGGTCGGTGAGCAGGCTGTAACCCCCGTTTCCTCCAGCACCTCGCGGTGGACGGCCTGCGCCAGGCTCTCGCCGGCCTCGACGCGCCCGCCCGGCAGGCTCCAGCGCCCGGCAAAGGGTTCGTTGCGGCGCTTCACCAGAAGAACGCGGCCCTGTGGATCGAAGAGACAGGCGGATACGGCAAGCCGCGATGTCATCATGCATCATCCTTTCACGATCGCCCCGATCGCTTGACGGGACGCTTCCTGGCGGCCATCTGCCAGGTATGTGCGGACGTTTTTGCCTGACCCATGCGCCCGAAGACGTGAGCCAACGGTTCGACGTCGCGCTGCCGGAAGAATTTCCGGCGCGATACAATATCGCGCCGTCCCAGCCCGTCCTGATCGTGATCGGCGGCAGCGAACACAGGCCGGAGGCCTGGCAGTCGGGCCGGCAGGCGCTTCTGGCGCGTTGGGGCCTTATCCCGGCGTGGACGCGCGATGTCGCTTCCATGCCGCTGCTGTTCAACGCCCGCTCGGAGACGGCTGCCGCTCGCAACGCCTTCCGGCCGGCCCTGACGCACCGGCGGTGCATCGTGCCGGCAAGCGGCTTCTACGAGTGGCGCAAGCAGATTTCCGGCAGGCCGATCCCGTACTTCATCCGGCCGGCGGATCGGCAGGCATTCGGTTTCGCCGCCATCATGGAAACCTATCTCGCCGCCGATGGCAGCGAGATCGATACGGTGGCCATCCTGACGCGTCCGGCCGCGGGGCGATTGGCCGATATCCACCCGCGCGAACCCGTGACGCTGCAGCGCGATATGGAGCAGCTTTGGCTGGACTGCCGCAACGTTCCGCCGCATGCGCTGCAGCCCGTATTCAGCGGTGCCGACGAAATGGACTGGCAGATCGACGCGATCTCGGATCGCGTCAATTCGGCGACGGACATGTCGCCGGATATCCAGCGGCCACGTCCGGCGCCCGAGCCGCCCGCCCAGGGGCGGCTCGCGCTTTGACGCGCCGGCCTCAGTCGACGGCTTCCACCAGACTTCCGGCGCGCGATGCCGGCTGAGCGCCGGTCGACAGGCGGCCCACCCGCGAACCTGCGGCAGCCACCGCCGCGATCCCGATTCCCCGGTACTTCTGCACCAGGTTCACTTCGCTCTCGCGCTCGCGCCTGGAGCGGAATGGGTCCTGGGTCTGGTTCTGCGTCTTCATCGTCAGTCTCGTTAATCTGATCGTCCCGGCGTCCATTGAACTGATCAATTGCGACCGGATAACGGCGAGTATCTCAGTAATATTGCGCGTTACAGCTAACAAAAAGTAAAAGCGTTGTAACGAAGCGTGAACGTCGAATCTTGCCGGCATCGAGCCAAGAAACACGGTTTCGTGTTGCTGCGGGGCGCGGATAGCGCGCACGCCGCGCGCGAATTGTCTTGGCGGAGAAATCCGGCTAGCAATCGCGGCCTGTTATGACGGGGTATGAGACATCATGGACGACGGGTTTCGCGGGCTTGCGCTGACCAACACGCTGACGCGCCGCAAGGAGGCGTTCCGCCCTCTGGACTGGGCGGATGCCGGCCTCACGGCCGAGGCGCGGCAGGTGCGCATGTATGTCTGCGGACCGACCGTCTACGACTTCGCGCATATCGGCAATGCGCGCCCGGTCATCGTCTTCGATACGCTGTACCGTCTTCTGCGCCATCTCTACGGCGATGCGCACGTTCGTTACGTTCGCAACATCACCGACGTGGACGACAAGATCAACGCGCGCGCGGCCAGCGAGCATCCGGACCTGCCGTTGAACGAGGCCATCGCCCGGGTGACGGAGGGCACGACGCGGCAGTTTCATGAAGATATCGCCGCCCTGGGGGCGCTTCCGCCGGATGTGGAGCCGCGCGCGACCGATCACATCGACGCCATGAGGGCGATGATCGAAACCCTGGTCGACAAGGGCAACGCCTATGTGGCCGACGGCCATGTGCTGTTCCACACGCCGTCCATGCCGGCTTATGGCGCCCTGTCGGGCCGCAGCCTGGACGAGATGATCGCAGGCGCGCGGGTCGAGGTCGCGTCCTACAAGAAAGACCCGACCGACTTCGTGCTCTGGAAACCTTCCACGATGGACGAACCGGGATGGTCTTCGCCGGCCGGCATCGACGGGCGTGGGCGGCCGGGATGGCATATCGAATGCTCGGCCATGAGCGAGGTGCACCTCGGCCCCGTCTTCGACATCCATGGCGGCGGCCTGGACCTGATCTTCCCCCACCACGAAAACGAGATCGCCCAGTCCTGCTGCGCGCACGGCACCGACCGGATGGCGCAGATATGGCTGCACAACGGCTTCGTGCAGGTGGAGGGGCGCAAGATGTCGAAATCGGAAGGCAATTTCGTCACCATCAACGACATTCTGGCGACCACGCGGATCGGCGGCCGTTCGTGGCCGGGCGAGGTTGTGCGGCTGGCGCTCCTGAAGACGCATTATCGCGAGCCCCTCGACTTTACCCAGGCCCGGCTGGAAGAGGCCCTTCGTGAACTGGATCGATGGGAGCGGATGGCGCGTGCGGCGGGCTTGTCGGCTACGCCGCATGACGCCGAGCCCGATCCGCGTTTTATGGATGCGCTGAAGGACGATCTGGCGCTGTCCGCGGCCATCGCGCGGGTGCATGAGTTGTTCGATGGCGGCGAGGCCGGCGCGGCGCTTGCCAGCCTTCGGCTGATCGGCATCGAGCCGCTGCGCGGCGACACGCTCGACGCCGCATCCCTTGAACGGATCGCCGAGCGTCTCGATCTGTTGAAACGCAAGGAATTCGCGGCCGCCGATGCCATTCGCGATGCCCTTGCCGTCGAGGGCATCCTCCTGAAGGATGGGCGCGACGCGGCGACGGGCGAGCGGACGACCAGTTGGGAAAGACGTAGATGAAGGACGGAGCGACACTGCTGTTTCCGGCGATCGAGCCATACCGGCAGGGGCGGCTCGATGTCGGTGGCGGCCATCAGCTGTACTGGGAGCTCTGCGGCAACCCGGACGGAATACCCGTGGTTTTCCTGCATGGCGGACCGGGAAGCGGATGCGGCCCCGTTCATCGCAGGCTCTTCGATCCGCGCCGGTACCGCATTCTGCTGTTCGACCAGCGCGGCTGTGGCCGGTCGACGCCGCTGGGCCGGCTGGAGGATAATACGACCCACGATCTCGTCGCGGACATAGAGAGGCTGCGCCTCGTGACGGGCGCGGAACGCTGGCTCGTCTTCGGCGGCTCGTGGGGGGCGACGCTTGCCTTGGCTTACGCGCAGGCTCACCCGCAAAATGTCTCCGGCCTTATCCTGCGAGGCGTGTTCACCGGGCGTCGCAGCGAGCTCGACTGGTTCTACCGCGAGGGCGCAAGCCGCCTGTTCCCCGATGCCTGGGAGCGGTTCGTGGCGCCGCTGGATCTGCCGGAGCGCGACGACCCGATCGCCGCCTATCGCCGCCTGCTGACATCCGACGATCGGGCCGTGCGCGCGCGTGCCGCACGGAGCTGGACGGATTGGGAAGCCAAGACCGTATCGATGCGCTCGATGCCGCAGCATTCCGGCATGGACGGGCAGGCCGGCGAGGCCACCATCGCCTTCGCCCGGATCGAGAACCATTTCTTCGCCCACGATCTGTGGCTGGAGGAGGGGCAACTCATCGCCAATGCCGGCACCCTTGCGAACATTCCGGGCACGATCGTGCAGGGACGTTACGACGTGGTGACGCCGCCGGTCACCGCATGGGACCTGCACAAGGCCTGGCCGGCATCCACCTTGCGAATTGTGGAGGATGCCGGGCACGCCTTCTCGGAACCCGGCACGCTTTCCAGCCTGGTCGAGGCTACGAACCGCTTTGCCGCCGGGGAGGGGGAGGGGAAATGACGTTGGACAACAAGCCCGTGCTCAAGGGCGGGTGCCAATGCGGTGCGGTTCGCTTTACGCTGGAAGGCCGGCCGGGCGATGCCTCGATCTGCCATTGCCGCATGTGCCAGAAGGCGTTCGGCAATGTCTTCGCCGCCCTCGTTTCCGTAGGCTCGGCGCATCTGAGATGGGCCGGGGCCGAGCCCAGCCGATTCCGATCGTCCAACCATGTCCTTCGCGGCTTCTGTCCGCGCTGCGGAACGCCGCTGACATACGAGGCGCCGGACGGCGTCGCGCTTGCCATCGGGGCCTTCGACGACCCTGCCGGTCTGCCGCCCGTCGTGCAGTACGGCACCGAAGGTAAGTTGCCGTATACCGACGGATTGCCGGACCTTCCAGGCCGTCCGACGACGGACGATCACGAAGGCCTTGCCTGGCTGGCGGACATCCGCTCCTGCCAGCATCCCGATCACGACTGACGGCGGTTTGGTCCATCACCGTGCCTGATCGCAGCCATGACGAGAATGCTTGGTTCTGCACCCGGCATAAGTGGTAGAGCTGCCCTTCCAGAACGACAGGAAGGCGGCGGCCCGATGGAACAGAGAAGCCCTGCTGCGCAGACCACGGAGGCGGAGTCCGGTCGCGGGTACGCCGCGGCGATCAGCGCCTATCTGATCTGGGGCCTCCTTGTGCCGCTCTATTTCAAATCGCTCGCGCATGTTCCGACAGCCGAGATCGTGGCCCATCGCATCGCCTGGGCGGTGCCCTTCGTGGCCGCCCTGCTGGCCTGGCGCGGGCGCCTTGCGGGGATGCGCGCCTTTCTGACGCCCGCTTATCTGGGCCTTGCCGCGCTGACGGCATCGGTCATCACCCTGAACTGGGGAACCTATGTCTACGCCGTCATCAACGGACAGGCGGTAGAGGCGGCGCTCGGCTACTACATCAACCCGCTGGTCAGCATTCTGCTGGGGGCTGCCTTCCTGGGAGAAAGGCCGACACGGCTGCAGGCCGTGGCCATAGCATTCGCCGCGATCGGCGTGCTGGTGATGACGGTGATGGCGGGCGGCCTGCCGATCATATCGCTGATCCTGGCCTTGTCCTTCGGCAGCTACGGCCTTCTGCGCAAGCTCATTCCCATCGGGGCCGCCGAAGGCTTCTTCCTGGAGGTGCTCATCCTCTTGTTGCCGGCGCTCGCCGTCTGCGTCTGGCTGGTCTCCCGGGGCGAGGCGCGGTTCGGCGCCAGCACCGGCGAAACGCTGCTTCTGATCGGCTCCGGTCCGCTGACGGCAATCCCGCTCATCCTGTTCGCGGCCGGTGCCCGCATGCTGAAACTGTCCACCATCGGCATCCTGCAATATATGGTGCCGACGCTGCTGGTCCTGACGGCCGTCTATCTGTTCGGTGAACCCTTCGGCCCCTGGAGGCTCGTCGCCTTCGGCTTCATATGGTTCGCGCTGGCCATCTACACCTGGTCGCTCGTCGCCGACGGCCAGCGCCGGCGGCGCGCCCGCAAGGCAACGGCCATGCCCGGCTGCTGAAGCGTCAAAGACGTTCGATGATTTCTGCGCGGCCGGTGTCCGAGGTCGTTGCGGCGGCGGCCTCGATGGAGGGCAGGATATCTTCCACGCGGTCGATGACCAGCGGGCGCACCTGATGCGCCGTGTGGAGGAAGCCTTCCGCGCTCATATGATCGAGCAGGGAGGCCAGCGGACGCCAGAAATCGCCGATATTGGCGATGACGATGGGCTTCCGGTGACGGCCGAGCTGGCCCCAGGTCATGATCTCGACAAGCTCCTCCAGCGTGCCGATGCCGCCGGGAAGGGCGACGAAGGCGTCCGAGCGTTCGAACATCTTGTGCTTGCGCTCGTGCATGTCCTGCGTGACGATCAACTCGTCCAGCCGCTTCAACTCGCGCTCGGTCGCCTCCATGTCGATCAGGAAGCGCGGGATGATGCCCGTCACCTGTCCTCCCGCACGGATGACGCCATCCGACACGGCGCCCATGATGCCACGCGTGCCGCCGCCGTAAACCAGGCGGATGCCGGATCGGCCCATGGCCTCGCCCAGGGCGTAGGCTGCTTCGAGATAGTGGGGCGCGTTACCGGCTGAAGAGCCGCAATAGACGCACAGGGAGCGAATCTTTGTCATGACGGCAGAGTCCGCCGCGGCGGGGCTGCAAGTCAAGCGGGGTTTTGCAGTGCGGTATCGTCCGTCAGCTTCGCGCTTCGATGGCCTCGGCCACCTCGTCGGTCATCCGGAGGCTGCGGACGATCAAAGGCACGGCGAGGGCAAGCAGGCTGCGCTCCAGGCCGCGGGCGCGCTGCGCCTCGCGGATCTCATCCTTGATGGCCGACAGGACGGGTATGAAACGCAATGTCAGCGCTATCGCCAGGGCCACCTTGCCGGGCGGGACGATGCGCGTGAAGGGCGAAAGCCCGCGTTCTATCGCTGCCGTGATGTCCATGCTGCGCGTCGTCAGGGTAACGAGGTTCGCGGCCAGGACCACCGCCGTCAGCCGCAGAAGCGGAACGGGGGCGGATCGCCAGTCGCCCAGCAACACGTGTGTCAGCCCGATCAGGATGAGGATCGGAAGAAGCCCGCGAAACTGCCGCCAGATCATCCGTGGCCCAAGCCCGGCCAACGCATAGGCCGCGACAGCCGCCAACAGGCCGGCCGTCGCGCCGACCCAGCCGCCGGAAACGAAAAGCATCGTGCTGCCGATCGCGAGAACGGCCAGTTTGAGCCCGGCGCCCATCCGATGGACCGGGCTGTCACCGGCGATATACAGCCCCGCTATCATGCCTGCATGGCTTTGTAGGCTGCCACCACCGCGTCGGGTGGGCCGTCATGGACGACGATGCCCCGGTCGAAGCAGATGGCCCGGTCGAATTCGGACAACAGGGACAGGTCGTGCGTCGCCATCACCACCTGTGCCGGACTATCGTCGAGGGCCCGCATCAGCATGCGGGTATTGCGCAGGTCGAGGAGGGTGGTGGGTTCGTCCAGGACCAGGATGCGCGGGCGCAGCACGAGCACTCCGGCCAGTGCGACGAGCTGGCGCTGGCCCCCGGACAATTCGTGGACCAGTCGATCCTCGAAGCCGCCGAGCCCGCGCTCGGCCAGGGCGGCGGCGATGCGCTCCTGCATCTCGGCCTTCGGAATGCCGCGGTTTTTCAGGCCGAAGGCGAGGTCTTCGCCCACGGTGGGATAGACGATCTGGTTGTCGGGGTTCTGGAAGACGAAGCCGACGTCGCGCCGGATCGCCTTGGCGTCTTCGCGCGTATCGCGGTCGAAAACGCGGACACGGCCCGTCGTGGGCATGAGCAGGCCGTTGATCAGGCGGCACAGGCTGCTCTTGCCGGATCCGTTGGCTCCGAGGATGCCGATCCGCCTTTCCGTCAACCGCAGGCCGACATGCGACAGGACGGTCGTCGTGCCGCGTGTCAGCGTTACGTCGTCGAAGACGATCAATGGCTTGCGGCGATGCGGCCCCGGATCAGCGGGTAGGACCGTTTCACCAAAACCACGACGGCAGCGGCTATGCCGGCCTTGATGAGATCGCCGGGGATGAACGCGAGAACCGATGTGGCGAACGCGGACAGGAGATCCATCCCGGATGCCGCCGCATACCACGGGACGCCGATCGCGTAGACGACGCCGATACCGCCCGCGACGGAGATCAGGAAGGAGGTGACGAAGTTGAGCCTGCCCCAGGCACGCTCCGTCAGCCAGCCCGCCACGATGGCGGCCGCAAGCCAGCCATAGATGAAGCCCGACCACGGACCCATGAGGTAGCCGAGACCGCCCCGCCCACCAGACAGCAGCGGCAGGCCGGCGGCGACCAGCAGGATGAACAGCAGCATCGTCAGGCCGCCCTTGCGGGCGCCGAGCACGCCGCCCATCAGCATCGGGCCCATGGATTGCGCGGTAATGGGAATGCCGATCAACGGTACGGTCAATGGCGGAAACAGGCCCAGTACGGCCATGAGAGCCGCGAACAGGGCTATCTGAACGATATCACGCGTTTCCATTCGGATGATGCTCCCCTTCTGCCGGATGATCCGTGCCGTGATCTTGCATGGGGCGGGCTTCGCCGCCAGTGACTGCTGATTGATCGCGATGTCAAATCGCGGTGCGCAGGGCCTCTTCCATGTAGATGCGCCGCAGAGTGCGGGTAATCGGCCCGGGCCTGCCGTCGCCGATGGCGACGCCGTCGATCTCCGTGACAGGCATGACGAAGGCTCCGGCCGAGGTGATGAACGCCTCCACCGCGTTGCGCGCCTCGTCGGTGGAGAAGGGGCGTTCCTCCACGACAAGGCCCTTTTCCGCGGCAAGGCGCAGCAGGTTCGCCCGTGTCGTGCCATGCAGGATGCTGTTGGACAGGGCGCGCGTGATGATGTGGCCTCGGGCGTCGATGATGAAGGCATTGTTGGACGTGCCCTCGGTGATCATGCCGTCCTCGACCAGCCAGGCATCGTCCTTGCCCTGCCGCCGGGCTTCCATCTTGGCCATGGACGGCCAAAGGAGCTGCACCGTCTTGATGTCGCGCCGGCCCCATCTGAGGTCGGGTACGAAGGCCACCTTCAGCCCGGTCTCGATCTCCGGCGACTTCGCCTCGTTCCAGCTTTGCGTGAAGGCGACGAGCGTCGGTGGAGTGCCTTCGGGCGGGAATACGAAATCGCGGTCGGCCGCCCCGCGCGAGACCATCATGTAGACGCCGCCTTCGCCAAGGTCGTTGCGACGCAAGAGTTCTCGATGGATGTCGAGCAGCTCTTCGTCGCCGGCCGGCGAGGGAAGGGCGAGTTCGGCAAGCGAGCGGCGCAGGCGGCGCATGTGGCCGGGGAAATCGATCAGCCGGCCCTCGAGCACGCTGGTGACCTCGTAGACCGCATCGCCGAAGAGGAAGCCGCGATCGAAGACCGAGATACGGGCTTCATCCTCGGGCACATAGGAACCGTTGGTGTATACGATGCGACTCATGACGAAACCCCAAGCTTGCCTTCGGCTCGTCAGCCTATAAACGATGACGCAGCATCACGGGAGGCGCTGTTGGCATATTATCTCGGGCTCGATCTCGGTACCTCGTCCCTCAAGGCCCTGCTGATCGACGAGCGGCAGACGGCCGTCGCCGCCGCGCATGCGCCGTTGTCCGTCCAGCGGCCGCACTACGGCTGGTCGGAACAGGATCCGGCACGCTGGGTGGAAGCGGCCCGCGTTGCGATCTCCGAACTGGCCCGCCACGCGCCGCACGCCATGGCGGAGGTGCGGGCTATCGGCCTGTCCGGCCAGATGCATGGCGCCACGCTGCTGGACGCCGGTCATGCGGTTCTGCGGCCCTGTATCCTGTGGAACGACAGCCGGGCCCACGCGGAAGCGCAAGCTCTCGATGACGAGGAATCACGCGCGATCACCGGGAATATCGTGTTTCCCGGCTTCACTGCTCCCAAGCTGGTCTGGGTAGCGCGCCATGAGCCGCGGCTGCGTGAGCGCCTTTCGCATGTCCTGCTGCCGAAGGACTACCTGCGACTGTGGCTGACGGGCGAATTGTTGTCCGACCTGTCGGATTCGGCAGGCACGTCCTGGCTCGACACCGGTGCGCGACGCTGGTCTGCCCGCATGCTGGAAAAGACCGGGATGGACCGGACGGCAATGCCGGGCCTTGTCGAGGGCACACAGGCCGCGGGCCGGCTGCGGGACGAACTGGCGCGCGAACTGGGCTTGCACGCCGGTATCGTCGTCGCGGGCGGCGCAGGGGACAATGCCGCATCCGCATGCGGGGTCGGCGTGACCGAGCCCGGAACAGGCTTTTTGTCGCTGGGCACGTCCGGCGTTCTGTTCACGCCGTCGCGCGGCTACGAGCCGGCGCCGGAAACCGCCCTCCACACGTTCTGCCATGCCATTCCAGGCCTGTGGCACCATATGGGCGTGACGCTGTCGGCGGCAGGTTCGCTTGAATGGCTGGCGGGGGTTGTGGGGCAGACGCCGCAGGCCCTGTCCGGCGAGATCGGGCAGGCCCCCGACGAGGCCTCGCGCCTCTTGTTCCTGCCCTATCTGGCAGGGGAACGGACGCCGCATAACGATGCTGTGGTCCGGGGCGCCTTCGTCGGCCTGTCCGCCGAGACGACACGTATGGACATGACCCGCGCGGTCATGGAGGGCGTCGCGTTTTCCATGCGCGATTGTCAGGAGGCAGGAGGCGGCGTCAGGGGCGAGGGACCGTTGATCGCCGTCGGCGCGGGATCCCGGTCCGCTGCGTGGCTGCAGATCCTGGCGGACGTGCTCAAGCGGGACATCGTGCTGCCCGCGTCCGGCGATTTCGGTGCGGCCTTCGGCGCCGCGCGTCTCGGCCTCTGCGCCGCCGAGGGCGCGGCGCCGGATGACGTCATGACGATGCCGCCGGTTGCAAGCCGGTTCTCCCCGCGTGAAGCGCCGGCCAGTTCCTTCGATGCGGCTTACCGCCGATACCGGCTTGCCTACCCGGTGATCCGCAGCCTGATGGTCTAGAGTGATTCCATATGGGTAGGAAACGCTGCAATTGAAAGAACCGGGGCGGCAAGGCCGCCCCGGTCCGGGCACTTCGGCAATGACGTCCGCTTACTGTGCGGACGCGGTCTCGACGTAGTCGTACTTGCCGTTCTTCCATTCGTAGACGACATAGCCGGGCAAGGTGACGTCGCCCTTGTCGTCGAACTTCAGGTCGCCGATGACGGTCGAGAAATCGCCCGCGTCGAGTGCTTCGACGACGGCGTCGTACTCCGTCGAGCCGGCAGCCTTCACGGCATCGGCCCAGGCCTGGATCGCCGCATAGGTGTAGAGCGCATAGCCTTCGGCGGACTTGCCCTCGGCTTCGATCTCCTTGACGACGGGTTCGGCGATCGGGTTCTTGCGCGGATCCGGCGAGAAGGTCATGAGGGTGCCTTCGCCGGCGTCGCCGGTGATCGCCCAATACTCGTCGGTCACGATGGCATCGCCCGACATGATCACGGCGGTGACGCCCTGTTCCTTCATCTGGCGGGCGATCAGGCCGGCTTCGGTATGATAGCCGCCGATGTAGACGAGGCCGATGTCCGCCTGCTTCATCTTCGAAACCAGCGCGGTGTAGTCCTTTTCACCGGCGGTGTAGGCTTCGACCAGCGAAGGCTCCTTGCCGGCAGCCTTCAGGGACGCTTCCGTCTCGTCGGCCAGCCCCTTGCCGTAGGCCGACTTGTCGTTGAGGATCGCCACGTTCTTGTCGCCGAAATGCTCGGCGATATAGGCGCCGGCGACTTCGCCCTGCTGGTCGTCGCGGCCGCAGACGCGGTAGATGCCGTCGGCCGGGCGCTTGTCGGTGAAGTCCGGGTTGGTCGACGCCGGCGAGATCATGACGATCCCTTCCTCGGCATAGACCTGGCTGGCCGGGATGGACGAGCCCGAGCAGAAATGGCCGGCCACGAAGACGACGCCTTCCGATGCGTACTGGTTGGCAACCGCCACGGCCTGCTTCGGATCGCAGGCGTCGTCGCCGATGGACAGCTTCAACTGCTCGCCATTGACGCCGCCGGCCGCGTTGATGTCCTTGATGGCCTGCTCGGCGCCGACGCGAAGCTGCTGGCCGAACGTGGCGTACTGACCCGTCATCGGACCGGCGACGCCGATCGTGATGTCGGCGAGAGCCGCGCCGGACAGAACGAGATTGAGGGCCACACCGGCCAAAAGTGCTTTCTTCATCATGACCTTCCCATATTGTTGACGATCCACCCCCGGCAGGCTCTCTGAATGCTGGTGCCGTGCGGTGCCCTTGCTGGATTAAAGACCAGTCCAGGGGATTATGAAATGGGAAAGACGCCGCCGGAAGATTAATTCTTGTGCGGCGTCAATCCGTGCCCAGTTCAAGCCCGCTGGTCGAGAAAGCGGTACTGGCGCGCCATCTGCGACGAGCGGGTACGCCAGCGACCGATGGCGGCGAGCAGGAACAGAACGACGTAGTCGATCGCCGCGTAGTGCAGCGCGGTCGACACGGTTTCGAACGGAAGGAAGAACGTTCCGTGGAACAGGCTGAAGTGGATGAAGCGAACGGCGATCGTCAGCAGCAGCACATAGAAGGCCATGAGCCCCCATCCGCTCCAGGTGATGGCGGTGGAGCGCCCGATCATGTAGGCCATGCCGCCGCCGATGACCGCCGTCACCAGCACGAATTCGAAGAAGGTGACTTCCCAGAGAAGCGTCATTTCCGGCTGCATCAGTGCCTCCCGCCTTCGAGATAGGCGCTGCGGATCTCTTCACGCGCCAAAAGTTCGCGTCCAGTGCCGGACATCGTTATCGTGCCGTTGACCATCACATAGCCGCGATGCGCCAGGCGCAGGGCATGAAAGGCGTTCTGTTCCACCAGGAAGACTGTCAGCCCCTCGTTTCGGTTCAATTCGCGGATCGCTTCGAAGATTTGCTTCACGATGATCGGAGCGAGGCCCAGCGAGGGTTCGTCGAGAAGCAGCAGCTTCGGACGGCTCATCAGAGCGCGGGCGATGGCGAGCATCTGCTGCTCGCCGCCCGACAATGTGCCGGCCCGCTGCTCGATACGCTCCTTCAGCCTCGGGAAGAGGGTGAATATGCGCTCGAGGTCCTCGTCGAAATGATCCTGCCCGATCAGGGTGGTGCCCATCTGCAGGTTTTCCATCACCGTCATTCGGCCGAAGATGCGGCGGCCTTCCGGAGACTGGGCGATCTGCCGCTTCATGATGTCGTGCGTCGGCAGATGGGTGATGTCCTCGCCCCGATAGACGATCTGCCCCGATCGGGCGCGGGGGTTGCCGCAAACCGTCATCATGAGGGTGGATTTGCCGGCGCCGTTGGCGCCGATAAGCGTCACGATCTCGCCCTCGTGGACGTCCACGTCGACGCCACGGAGCGCCTGGATCTTGCCGTAGAACGTTTCGACCCCGCGGATGGACAGAAGCGGCGCCGAGGCGGGCGCTGCGTTGGGATGGACGGCGCTCATCGGGCGGTTCCCTGGTCTAGGTTGGCTTCGGCGATGGCCGCGTCGACGTCGCCCTTTTCGAGCTTTTCCTCGACGGCCTCGACCTCTTCGTCGTCGACCCCGAGATAGGCGGCGATGACGTTCGGATCGTTGCGTACGCTGTCGGGCGTGCCGTCCGAGATCTTCTTGCCGTAGTCCAGAACCACGATGTGATCCGAAATCTCCATGACGACGCCCATGTCATGCTCGATCAGCAGGATGGAAACGCCGTCATCGTCGCGGATCGATCGCAACAGGTCGTTGAGCTCCGCCGATTCGCGGGGGTTGAGGCCCGCTGCCGGCTCGTCGAGGCACAGGAGCGCCGGATGGGTGCACATGGCGCGGGCGATTTCCAGCCGGCGCTGATCGCCGTAGGAAAGATCCGCTGCCGGGTCGTCGGCACGATCCAGCAGGGCCGTCCGCTTCAGCCAGTCGACCGCGAGATCCTGTGCCTGCTCGCGCGCACGGCGGTACGACGGCAGGCCGACGAGGCCGGCGAAGGTGAAGCCCGAAGCCACCATGAGCCGGTTGTGCTGCGCCACGAGCAGGTTTTCGAACACCGTCATGCCGCCGAACAGGCGGATGTTCTGGAAGGTGCGGGCGACGCCGGCGGTGTGCGTGATCTTGAAGTCGGCCATGCGCTCGAGCAGGAAAAGCTCGCCGCCTTCGGCCTTAAGGTGCTGCCGGCCGCTGCGCGTCAGGTCTTCGACCGCCCGCGCGGGGATGCCGCGCCCGCGCCGCAGCGTGATGCGGCCTTCGGTCGGCTTGTAGAAGCCGGTGACGCAGTTGAACACGGTCGTCTTGCCGGCGCCGTTGGGGCCGATGAGCGCGGTGATGTCTCCGCGCCCGACTTCGAAGGAGAGATCGTCGATGGCCGTGAGGCCACCGAAACGCATCGTCAGATGCTCGACCGTCAGGACGGGGTCTGCCGTCCACCGCTGGCTGGATGCCATTCGTGTCTGTTCCGTATTGGCGATCATGCTCAGTGCCCTTCGCCCTGGGCCACCATGTCGGCGCCGATCTTCTTCTTCTCTTTGTAGACTGCCGATGGCGACCGTGAGGAAACGAGCCCGCGCGGTTTCCAGACCATGATGGCCACCATGGCGACGCCGAAGATCAGCATGCGGTACTCGGTCGGGTCGAAATTCGCCCCGAATACGGCCTGCAGGACCGTCAGGTTCCGCAGGAGCTCGATGCCACCGATCATGACGATCGAGGCGATCACGACACCGATCTGCGAGCCGAGCCCGCCCAGAACCACGATGGCGAGGATGATCGCCGATTCCAGGAAGGTGAAGCTTTCGGGGGAGATGAAGCCCTGCCGGGTCGCGAAGAACGAGCCGGCGAAGCCGCCGAACATCGCGCCCGTGGCGAAGGCCGTCAGCTTGACGTTGGTGGTGTTGATGCCCAGCGCACGGCAGGCGATCTCATCCTCGCGGAGCGCCTCCCAGGCCCGGCCGATGGGCAGTTTGCGCAGGCGCATCGTGACGAAATTGGTCAGGAGGGCGAGAGCGAGGATGATGTAGTAGAGATAGATGAAGCGATGGAGCGTCGAGGGCTCCAACCCGAAATAGTCTGCGAAGGAGCCTTCGCCCCGCCCGAACTCCAGCCCGAAGAATGTCGGACGCGGAATGCCCAGGAGGCCGTTCGGGCCGCCGGTGAACTCGCCCCAGTTCAACAGGACGACGCGGATGATCTCACCGAAGGCCAGTGTTACGATGGCCAGGTAGTCGCCCCGCAGGCGCAGGACCGGAAAGCCCAGCATCACGCCCCAGAGTGCGGCGAATAGGCCGGCCATCGGCAGGCAGACCCAGAAGCCGAGATCGAAATTGATGGCGAGCAGCGCGAAGGAGTAGGCGCCGACCGCATAGAACGCGACGTAGCCGAGGTCCAGAAGGCCGGCCAGGCCGACCACGATGTTGAGTCCCCAGCCGAGCATCACATAGGTGACGATCAGGATGGCGAGGTCGATCATGTAGCGTTCCCGGCCGGGCAGCACGTATCCGATCACGAAGGGGAAGGTCAGGGCCAGCAGGAACAACGCTGCGGCCAGGACCTTGCGCACGCGGCTTCCGACGCCGGGCAGCGCTTTGCCCCCGAAACGCTCCTTGAGCGGCTTTTCTGCCTGGAAGATCGTCAGGCTGAGGATGAAGCGGACGACGAAGGCAAGGCCGATGGCGGTGAGCCACATGTCCCAGCGATAGGACAGGACCAGCCCACCGGGCGCTATGTCGGTGCGCAGCAGCAGGAAGAACAGGCCGAGGCCCGCGACGACCGCGGCCGTGACGACCGATTCCTTCAGTGCGGTCGCGATCTTGCTTCGTTTGACGGGCGCGTTGGAAAAGGGCGGCTCGCCCCGCATGGCGGCGGCGCGCTGCTCGTCGGTGATCTCGGCAGCCTCGGGGCTGACGTCGACTGGCGTAATATTGGACATGGCGATCAGACCTTCTCGACGGCAGGGCGGCCAAGCAGGCCCGAGGGCAGGAAGATCAGCACGATCGCCAGAATGGAGAAGGCGGCGACATCCTTGTATTCGACGGAGAAATAACCCGACCAGAACGTCTCGATGAGGCCGATCAGCAAGCCGCCCAGCATTGCGCCGGGCAGCGAGCCGATGCCGCCGAGGACCGCCGCCGTGAAGGCCTTAACGCCCGCCAGAAAGCCGATGTAGAAATCGATGACGCCGTAATAGAGAAGGTACATCAGCCCCGCGACGGAGGCGAGCGCGGCGCCCATGATGAAGGTCAGGGAGATCGTCCGGTCGACGTTGACGCCGAGCAGCGAGGCCATCTTGGCGTCCTGCTCGCAGGCGCGCTGCTGGCGGCCCAGCGAGGTGCGCGAGATGATGAGCGAGAAGACCGTCATCAGGACCAGGGTCAGCACGATGATGGTGATCTGCATGTAGGAGATCTGCACGCCCGGTATCACCTGGATGCTGCCCTGGATCTGCGGCGGCAGCGGCTTGACGCGCGCACCCTGCGTCACCTGGACGAAGTTCTGAAGAAATATCGACATGCCGATGGCGGTGATGAGCGGCGCAAGGCGGAACGAGCCGCGCAGCGGCCGATAGGCGATGCGCTCGATCGTCCAGCCCCACAGCGAGGTGAACAACATCGCCACGATGACGATGAGCAGCAGGATGAGCGGCAGGAAAGTCAGTCCGAAGGATATCAGGACGAGAAATGTCGTAAGTGCGATGAATGAGCCGATCATGAACACTTCGCCGTGGGCGAAATTGATCATGCCGATAATACCGTAGACCATCGTGTATCCGATGGCGATCAACCCGTAGATCGACCCGAGGGTGATCCCGTTGATCAATTGTTGCAGGAAATATTCCATATTGTTGTAAGTCCCCCTCGAGCGCATCGCGCGCCCGCTTCCCGATTGGCTGCAGCGTCCCATCCGCCTCAAAAAAAGGCACGATTGAAGTAGCATCATTTTTTATGGCGATGATCAACTGGATTTATGGACTTTGCAATATCATCTAAAGTTTAAAATAGTGCGGTTGAAAAATTGAGTTGAAAACTCAAATTTTATGGTCCGGTATGGTTGAGCGGCCTTTCATTAAGATTGGAATTGTTCTAACGGTATCGGGCAGCCTTTGCGCCGCCCAGCTTTCGGAGGAAACCGATGCGCCTAACGCGTCAGACGAACTATGCGATCCGGATGCTCATGTACTGCGCCGCCAACTCCGGGAAGCTGAGCCGGGTAGGCGAAATTGCCGCGGCCTACTCCGTCTCGGAGCTTTTTCTGTTCAAGATTCTGCAGCCGCTGGTGGAAGCCGGTTTCATCGAGACGATTCGCGGCCGCAATGGCGGCATACGTCTTGCGCGCCCCGCGTCGGAGATTTCGCTGAAGGCGGTCGTCGTGGTGACGGAGGAGAGCTTCTCGCTGGCGGAATGCTTCGAGACCGGCGCGGTGGATTGCCCGCTGGTGGATAGCTGCGCACTCAATTCCGCCCTTCGCGAGGCGTTGAACGCCTTTCTCGGCGCGCTTGAGAGGCACACGATCGAGACGCTGGTGGGGGACAAGGGCGCGATCCGCCATCGTCTCGGTATCACCGACCTGCAGCCTCCCATTCGGCGCGCCGACGCGGCCGCACTGGCCGGCTGAAACCGCTGCCCGAAGGACGGTCGTAAATCTTCCACCAAAGGTGGATGCGGCTCTCAACCCGAAGTCGTTGGGCCCTTCTTGATGCCACCGCGTCGCGGGTGCGAAACTTCGTCCGGTTCCGAGGCCTTCCGGCCCTCGGCCTTTCCGGAGATGTGATCGTGGACCGCTGCCAGATTCTGGGCGTCACCATCGCGAACGAGACGATCGAGGCGGCCTTTCAGCGCTTCGCCTCCCTGATCGGCGGCGAGGGTCCGCGGTCGCTGTTCTTCGTCAACGCGCACACGCTCAACAATGCCTGCGAGGACCCCGCCTACCGGGCGATTCTCAACCGTGCCGATGTGGTGTACGGAGACGGCACCGGCGTTCGCTGGGCCGCACGCGGGCGCGGCGTCGCGCTTCTCGACAACGTCAACGGCACCGATCTCGTCCCGATGCTGCTCAGCCGCGGAAGCGGCATACGTTGCTATCTCGTCGGCAGTGCACCCGAGCGCATAGATACGATCCGCGCCAACGCGCAGGCCATGTTCCCGGGGGTCGACTTCGTCGGCGCGCATCACGGCTATATCGACGCGTCGGCCAGTGAGGCCGTCGTGGCCGACATCCGCCGCTGCCAGGCGAACCTCGTGCTGGTGGGCATGGGCAATCCATTGCAGGAGAAGTGGATCGACAGGCATCGCGCCGGCTTGCCGGATGCCTTGACGGTCGCGGTGGGCGGGCTGTTCGAATATTGGGGCGGCGGCCTGGTCCGCGCGCCGCGCTGGATGCGCGGCTTCGGCATCGAATGGGTGCATCTGATGCTTCGGCAGCCCTGGAAGGCGCGCCGTTACCTGATCGGCAACCCGGTCTTTCTGTATCGCATGTTCCGGACCGCGGCGGCCGACCGGCGCGCGGGAACCGTTTTCGAGAGGGGCGCTTCATGCCAGGCCACAGCATTGCAACCAGCCGATGGATCGCCAAGAAGGGTGCACGAGGCCTCGTCGGCGGACTTGGCCGCGTCATGCCTTCCAGGCGAGTCGCCGGAGTTGAAATCCGCGTCCTGACCTATCATCGCTTCGGCGACGACCATCAGTCCCCCTTTACGGTTTCCGCCGCTCAGTTCGACCGCGAGATGGCCTATCTGGCCAAGACCGGGAAATCGGTTTCGCTGGCCGATGTCGAGGCGTTCGTCACCGGGCGAAAGACCTTGGCCGATGGCTCGGTTCTCGTGACGTTCGATGACGGCGATCCATCGGTGCGCACCGTCGCCATGCCGATCCTGCAGAAACATCGGGTTCCGTCCGTGGCGTATATCCTCGCCGGCCGGCCGGCCGGGTTCGATCTGATGAGCTTAGACGAGGTGCGGCAGATACAGGATGGCGGCATCACCATCGGCTCGCACTCGATCTCGCACCGGTCGCTCGGCAAGCTCCCGCGCCACGAGGCCCTCGCGGAGCTCCAGGATTCGCGCCGCCGCCTGGAAGACGAGACGGGCCGCGAGATCCGTTCCTTCGCCTATCCGTTCGGCACCATGAACGACATGACGCCCGAGGTCATCGCCTGCGCGCAAGAGGCGGGCTACGCCCTGGCTTTCTCGAGCCTCCACGGGCCTGTGGTGGCCGGCGCCACGCGCCGCGAGTTGCTGACATTGCCGCGCGTGAAGGTGGAGTCGGGAGATCCGGCCTGGTTGTTTCCTGCCCTGTGCGCAGGCGCGATGGACCGCTGGCGGATCGTCGACAACCGCCTGTCGGGTATGCAGAAGCCGGCCGAATCGCAGGTCGTCACTTCGGCTGCCGCCTGATCCGCCCGGTCAGGCGAAGACGGCCCGTTCATTGTTGACGAGGTCGCGGATGCCATCGGCCACATGGCGGACGGCAGCCGGGTTGGCCGTGCTCTGGTGCGACACCAGCCAATAGGTTCTGGAGATGGCGATTTCGGGCAGCAGCCGCTGCAGGTCGGGCCTGCCGCGCGCCATGAAATGGTGCAGGATGCCGATCCCGCCGCCCGCTGCGACGGCCTCGACCTGACCGACGGCGGACGAAATCTCGTAATCTGCCTGCCAGCGCAGGCCGGCATCCTCGGCATAGTGCAGCGACCGGCTGTAGACGAGGTCGTCGACATGACCGATCAGCCGATGCCGCGACAGCGCTTCCGTATCCGGGGGGGCTCCATGGGAGGCGAGGTAGCCGCGTGCGGCATAGAGGCCGAGGCCGTAGGTGACGAGCTTGCGGGCCACCAGCCGCCCCTGGTCCGGCTTCTCCACCGTGATCGCCAGATCGGCTTCGCGCCGCGACAGGGAGAAGGCGCGCGCCACCGGCACGAGCTGCAGCGTCAGGCGCGGCTGCCCATCCAGCAGCCGCCAAAGCCGCGGCGCAAGGAAGGCCGTGCCGAATCCGTCTGGCGCGCCGATGCGCACCGTGCCCGTCAATTGGCCTCCCGCGCTGCGCGAACTGGCCTCGGCAGCCAGCAGCTCGGCCTCGACCCGCTCCGCGCGCGGCAGCAGGGCAGAGCCGGCCGCAGTCAATTCGCACCCGCCGGAACGGCGCAGGAACAAGCGCTGGCCGAGCCTGGCCTCCAGACGGTCGAGGCGCCGCGCAACGGTCGCATGGTTCAGCGCCAGCCGGCGCGCCGCGCCGAGGATCTGCCCGTCGCGGGCGATGGCGAGGAATATCTTGAGGTCGTCCCAGTCCATGGGTGCCGACTATAGTTTCCGCACAATGGTTTTGCGAGCGGTGACATTGAAATAAAGTCAGGAGCCGATACCCTGCGCCTCGACAGGAACGGAGGAGTATTCCCGCATGAGCAGCATCGGCCATTTCATCGACGGCGCCCGCGTGGCCGGTACATCCGGCCGCAGCGCCGATGTGTTCAACCCGTCGACCGGGCAGGCGAGCGCGCAGCTTGTGCTGGCCAACGCGGCAGACCTGCAGGCCGCTGTCGACGCGGCGAAGGCCGCTCAGCCGGGGTGGGCCGCCACCAACCCGCAGCGCCGCGCCCGGGTCTTCATGAAGTTCGTGCAACTCCTGAACGACAACATGCAGGAGCTGGCCGAGCTTCTGTCCGCCGAGCACGGCAAGACGGTCGAGGATTCCAAGGGCGACATCCAGCGCGGGCTGGAGGTGTGCGAATTCGTCATCGGCATTCCGCACCTGCAGAAGGGCGAATATACCGAGGGCGCCGGCCCGGGCATCGACATGTTTTCCATGCGCCAGCCGGTCGGCATCGGCGCCGGCATCACGCCGTTCAACTTTCCGGCTATGATCCCCATGTGGATGTTCGCGCCGGCCATCGCCGCCGGCAACGCCTTCATCCTGAAGCCGTCCGAACGCGACCCGTCCGTTCCGATGCGTCTTGCCGAACTGATGATCGAGGCGGGCCTTCCCAAGGGTATCCTCAATGTCGTCAACGGCGACAAGGAAGCGGTGGACCTCATCCTCCAGCATCCCGATATCGGTGCGGTCTCCTTCGTCGGCTCCACGCCCATCGCCGCCTATGTCTATGGCGAGGCCGCACGCTACGGCAAAAGGGCGCAGACCTTCGGCGGCGCCAAGAACCACATGATCGTCATGCCCGACGCGGATCTCGACCAGGCGGCCGATGCGCTGATCGGCGCGGGCTACGGCTCGGCCGGAGAGCGTTGCATGGCCATCTCCGTCGCCGTCCCGGTGGGGCAGGCGACGGCGGACGCACTGATGGAGCGTCTCATTCCGCGCGTCGAGCAGTTGAAGATCGCTCCCTATACCGACCCCACCGCCGATTTCGGTCCGGTCGTGACGAAGGCCTCGCAGGAGAAGATCCTCAAGCTGATCGACAAGGGCGTCGAAGAGGGCGCGAAGCTGCGCGTCGACGGGCGCGGGTTCAAGCTGCAGGGCTACGAGGACGGCTTTTATGTCGGCGCCTGCCTCTTCGACGAGGTGACGCCCGATATGGACATATACAGGCAGGAAATCTTCGGCCCGGTACTGTCGGTCGTCCGCGCGCCGGACTACGAGTCCGCGCTTGCCCTGCCGATGAAGCACGAATACGGCAACGGCGTCGCCATTTTCACGCGGGACGGCGATGCCGCGCGCGATTTCGCGGCGCGCGTCAATGTCGGGATGATCGGCGTCAACGTGCCGATCCCCACGCCGCTCGCCTATCATTCCTTCGGCGGCTGGAAGCGGTCTTCCTTCGGCGACCTGAACCAGCATGGGCCGGATTCCATCAAGTTCTGGACCCGTACCAAGACGGTGACGACGCGCTGGCCGTCGGGCATCAAGTCCGGCGCCGAATTTTCCATGCCCGTCATGCGCTGACGTCGATGTAGAAACAAAAAGGGGCGCCCCGGCATCGGCCGGGGCGCCCCTGTCTTTTCAGGCGGTCTTCGTCAGGCAGCCATGGCCTTGGCGAGGTTCTCGTCGATCTTGTCGAGGAAGCCCGTCGTGGACAGCCAGGGCTGATCCGGACCGATCAGCAACGCCAGGTCCTTCGTCATGTGGCCGGCTTCCACCGTCTGGACGCAGACGCGCTCGAGCGTTTCGGCAAAGGTCTTCAACTCGGCATTGTCATCCAGCTTGGCGCGATGCGCGAGGCCGCGCGTCCAGGCGAAGATCGAGGCGATCGAGTTGGTCGACGTCTCCTGGCCCTTCTGGTGCTGGCGATAGTGGCGCGTGACCGTGCCGTGCGCGGCCTCCGCCTCGACGGTCTTGCCGTCCGGCGTCATCAGCACCGAGGTCATCAGGCCGAGCGAGCCGAAGCCCTGCGCCACGATGTCGGACTGCACGTCGCCATCGTAGTTCTTGCAGGCCCAGACGTAGCCGCCCGACCATTTGAGCGCCGAGGCGACCATGTCGTCGATCAGGCGATGCTCGTACCAGATCTTCCGCTTCTCGAATTCGGCCTTGAACTCGGCTTCGTAGACTTCCTGGAAGATGTCCTTGAAGCGCCCGTCATAGGCCTTGAGGATGGTGTTCTTGGTGGACAGGTAGACCGGATAATTGCGCATCAGGCCGTAGTTCAGCGAGGCGCGCGCAAAATCGCGGATCGAATCGTCCAGGTTGTACATTCCGAGCGCGACGCCGGAGGAAGGCGCCTTGAACACTTCGTGCTCGATCGTCTCGCCGTCGTCGCCGACGAACTTGATGGAGAGCGTGCCCGAGCCGGGGAACTTGAAGTCGGTTGCGCGGTACTGGTCGCCATAGGCATGGCGGCCGACGACGATGGGCTGCGTCCAGCCCGGCACCAGGCGAGGCACGTTTTTCATGATGATCGGTTCGCGGAAGATCACGCCGCCCAGGATGTTGCGGATCGTGCCGTTGGGCGAACGCCACATCTTCTTCAGGCCGAATTCTTCCACACGGGCTTCGTCCGGCGTGATCGTGGCGCATTTCACGCCGACGCCATGCCTGTTGATGGCGTTGGCCGCGTCCACGGTGACCTGATCGTTGGTAGCGTCGCGGTTCTCGACCGAGAGATCGTAATACTCCAGGTCGATATCGAGATAGGGGTGGATCAACTTGTCCTTGATGAAGTGCCAGATGATCCGCGTCATCTCGTCGCCGTCGAGTTCGACGACCGGGTTCGCAACCTTGATTTTCGCCATCGATGCCATTCCTCCGGTTGGATGCGGCCGTGCCCGATGCGGCAGGCGGCCGGGAAGCGTCGGGGCGGCTATAGCAAGAAGCTTCGCATGTGCAAAGCAAGGCGGCGCTTTTCCGTCGCGCCGCGACAGGCTATCAGGCGGCGTGATGGATGGATGAAGAGGTCGACGTGGCTGGAACCGACAGGACGGTCGAAACGATGAGCGGCGGGCCGGCGATCGTGCTGGTGGAGCCGCAGCTTGGAGAGAATATCGGCATGGTCGCGCGGGCCATGGCCAATTTCGGGCTGTCGGACCTTCGGATCGTCAACCCGCGGGACGGGTGGCCCAACGAAAAGGCGGTCGCCGCCGCCTCCAGGGCAGACCACGTCATCGAGGCGGCGCGCGTGTTCCCCACGGTGGAGGAGGCGGTCGCCGACCTGACCTATGTCGCCGCGACGACTGCGCGGCCCCGCTATTCCACCAAGCCCGTCCGGGGCCCGGACGAGGCCTCCGCGGGCATGCGCGTCCGCGTCGAGGCAGGGCACGCATGCGGCATCCTTTTCGGACGGGAACGGTTCGGCCTTTCGAACGAGGAGGTCGACCTTGCCGACGAAATCGTGACCTTTCCCGTCAACCCGGCCTTCGCGTCGCTCAACATCGCCCAGGCCGTTCTGCTGATGAGCTACGAATGGATGCGTTCGGGCGATCCGTTCGAGGGGCGGCCGCGATTCTTCGTGCCCGACCTGACGCCGGCCTCGAAGGACGATCTCTATCGGCTGTTCGACCATCTGGAAGATGCGCTGGATACGGCGGGCTACTTCTTTCCGCCGGAAAAACGCGACGTGATGGTGCACAATCTGCGCAACATGCTGACCAGGGCGGCCTTTTCCGAACCGGAGATCCGGGCGTTGCGCGGCGTCATCCGCGCCCTGGAGAAGAGGCCCGCGGACAGATGAGCGAGAAGCCGGTCCTCGTCTTCGACAGCGGCATAGGCGGCCTTTCGGTGCTGCGCGAGTTGCGCGCCCGCATGCCCGACCGGCGCTACGTCTATGTCGTGGACGACGCCGCCTTCCCGTATGGCGACTGGGAGGAGGCGGCCCTTCTGGCGCGCATCGTGGACATGTTCTCCGGGCTTGTCCGCGATCACGATCCCGCTCTTGCCGTGATCGCCTGCAACACCGCCTCCACGCTCGTCCTGCCTGCGCTGCGTGCGCGCTTCGACCTGCCCTTCGTCGGTACCGTGCCGGCCATCAAACCCGCTGCCGAACAGACGCGCTCCGGCCTCATCAGCGTTCTGGCGACGCCGGGCACCGTGCGGCGAGACTACACGCGCGGCCTCGTCGAGAGCTTCGCGCGCGACTGCGAGGTGCAACTGGTCGGATCGCCCCGGCTGGCCGCCATGGCCGAAGCGCACATGCGCGGCGATCGGGCCAGGCCGGAAACGTTGCTGTCCGAGATATCGCCATGCTTCGTCGAAAGCGGCACCCGGAAGACCGACATCGTCGTCCTGGCCTGCACGCACTATCCCTTCCTGGTAGGAGCCTTCCGCAAGGTGGCACCATGGCCGGTGGACTGGCTCGATCCGGCCGAGGCGATCGCGCGGCAGGCCGAGCGGCTGATGGCCGATACGCCGTCCAGCCTGCCCGAGGGGTTCGACCGGGCCATCTTCACGGCGGGGCATCCCGACTACCCCGCGCGACGGCTCGTCCACGGCTTCGGCCTTACCGCCGAAGGCTGATCGCCGAGGTTTGCGCGGCCCGGCCGTCGATCCGGTCCGTCACCACCATGGAGAGAGAGCCGTCACCGGCGTTGCTGATCGTCATCGTCGCATTGCGGTCACCGTAGATCGGCTTGGCATAGGTGACGGCCAGGGTCAGACGGTCCCCGTCCAGCCGCCCGTTGGACAATCGCGCGGGGCCGGTGGCCGACGCGTCGTAGGTGCCTGAAAAGCCGCCGCTGCCCGGGTCGTAGCGGATCGTTGCCGCAACCGGCCTCGAGAAGATGACCGCCGCGCGGCAACGCCCCTGGATCGTCAGCGTGTTCGCTCCGGTCATGGCGCCCGTCAGATTGCATGTCACCTTGCGCGGGGACGGGTCCACGTCTCGCTGGATCGTGCCGCCGCCGCTGAAACGCCCCTCGAAACGCTGAAGGAAACTCGTATCGGCCAGAGCCGGACCACCGGCGATGCACCAGACGGCGAGTGTCACGAGGGTTCGATGCATGGCGGCTCCCCTTGGCGGCGGGTGTCCCTTTGGGAACGGAAGGGAAGCCCCGGCGTTTCGGTTGCATCAATGAACGCATTAATGTGGAAAGCGGTCCATGGATCTCCTGCGCATCATCATCGCAATCTTCATTCCCCCTCTCGCCGTCTTCCTCACCACCGGTCTTGGAAAGCATTTCTGGGTGAATCTCATCCTGACCCTGCTCGGCTACATTCCGGGCGTCGTCCATGCGGTCTGGTTCATCTCGCGCCGTTCCGGGCAGCGTCAGCCCTTCGCTTGACGCGCGCGCCGCGCTCGTTTAAGGAAGCCTTCATCGGCGGGCCGCAAGGTCCGCCGGTTTTTTTACGTGTCCCGTGAACGGCCCCTGGCCGCTCTGTCGGCCCGCTCGCGGGCAAAGGAGGGCGCGTTTTCCTGGGCTCGGCGAATGGTTCGACCGGGCGAACGCTCAAGGGAAATGCGATGAGCAAGCGCGAATCCGCGAAATACAAGATCGACCGACGCCTTGGTGAAAACATCTGGGGTCGTCCGAAATCTCCGGTCAATCGCCGCCAGTACGGCCCGGGCCAGCATGGCCAGCGCCGCAAGTCCAAGCTTTCCGACTTCGGCACGCAGCTGCGCGCCAAGCAGAAGCTCAAGGGCTATTACGGCGACGTCTCCGAGAAGCAGTTCCGCCGGATCTATGAAGAGGCTGCCCGTCGCCGTGGCGACACCTCCGAAAACCTGATCGGCCTGCTGGAGTCCCGCCTGGACGCCATCATCTATCGCTCGAAGTTCGTGCCGACGATCTTTGCCGCACGGCAATTCGTCAACCACGGCCATGTCAGCGTGAATGGCGTGCGCACCAATATCGGCTCGTACCGCTGCAAGCCGGGCGATGTCATCGAAGTGCGCCAGAAGTCCAAGCAGCTCGTCGTCGTCCTCGAATCGGTGCAGCTCGCAGAGCGTGACGTGCCGGACTACATCGAGGTCGATCACAACAAGATGGTCGCGACCTTTGCCAGAGTTCCGGGCCTCGGCGACGTGCCGTACCCGGTTCAGATGGAGCCGAACCTGGTGGTCGAGTTCTACTCGCGCTAAGCGATCGGCGACTGCCAAACGGAAAAGGCCGTCCTTCGGGGCGGCCTTTTTGTTTGGACCTCTTCCAGACATAGATCGTCGGTTGCGGTATCAATCGCACAACTTTGGATATAGGCTGGCATCCACAGTCACCGCGACCGAAGCCCCCTTTTCCTGTGTCCAGTCTCTCCGGCCGTACCTCATCCCTGCACGACATGATCCAGGCCGATCGCCTCACGGCGGTCCGACGCAGCCTGCGGCGCGCCATTCCGGTCAACGGGATGCTCGGCCTCGCGGTTCTGGCCGTGGCCGTCAAGGCCGACCTGTCGGCGTTGGGCCTTGCGTGGTTCGCCGCGTCGCTGACCGTCAATGTCGCGCGTTACACCCTCTGCAGGTTGCCGGTCAGGCCACTTGCCGCCAACATGCCTGGGTCCGTCGCCTGGCATTTGATGATGCACCGATTCGCTGCATTCTCGTCCGGGATCGTATGGGCGACGGTTGCGATCCTGTCCTCCGGCTTCACTACGCCGGACTCGATTTTCTACCTGACCGTCCTCTGCGGCATCACCGCCGGTGCGGTAACGCATGGTGTATCCTATTCCCCGGTGCCGAGCCTCTTCGTTACGCCGTCGCTGGCGGTGGTGGTGGGCTGTCTTCTGTGGCACGCGGATTTCAATTCCGTCCTGCTCGGCATCACCGTGACGATCTACATGCTGGCGCTGCTGCTGGCCGCCCGTGAGGGCGATCTCGCCTTTCGCGACTTCTCCAGGCTGACGCATGAGGCGCGCGAGATGGCTCAGTCGCTCGAGATCGCAAATGCCAGTTCCGACGCCACTGCCCGGGAAATGCTGCATCGGGCGACCCATGATGCGCTGACCGGGTTGCTGAACCGCAGCGGCATACTGCGCAGCCTCGAGGCGTCGCTGCAGACGTCGAGCAGGCCGGTGTGCCTGATGTTGCTGGACCTGGACGACTTCAAGGCGGTCAACGACGTCTTCGGTCACGCGACGGGAGACCGCGTGCTGCAGAAAGTGGCGCGGCGGTTGCACGAGGCCACGCCGGCCGGGACATCCATCGCACGGCTGGGCGGCGATGAATTCGCCTTGCTGCTGGAAGTCGATGACGAAAGGCCGGAGCCGGTCGAGGCGCTCGCCTCCCGTATTCTAGCCACCGTATCCGCACCGTTCGAGACCTTCGAGTCCAGCCCGGTCAGTGGCAGCGTCGGCATCTGCATCGCCGCGGAGGGCAGTGTCGGGGAGTTGCTCGCACGGGCCGACGCGGCGCTCTACGCCGCCAAGTCCGCCGGAAGAAACCGCCATGCCGTGTTCGACGGCGCCCTGCAGGAGCGCATCGAGCTGGAGCGCGATCTGGAGCGGGACCTCAGCGAGGCGTTGGACAAGTCGACCGTCGAGGTCTGGTTCCAGCCGATCTACCATCGCTCGGGCCGCCTCGACACTCTCGAAGCTCTCCTGCGCTGGACGCATCCGGTTCATGGCCCGGTCAACCCCGCGCTGATCGTCCGAACGGCGGGCCGGATCGGGCAGGCGGAGAACCTGTTCCGCCGGGTGGTCGAAAATGCGTTGTCGATGCTGCTCCTTCTGGAGGAGGTAGGGGCGGACACGATCCGGGTCGCCGTCAATCTTTCCCCGCGCGAGGCGGCGAAGATTCCGGCCGACCGGATCCTGCTGCAGCGATGTGCGGACAGGGGGGTGGCGCCCGACCGGATCGAGGTCGAGATCACCGAGGAAACCGCGCTCGACCTGAATGTGATCCAGAGCCGGCTGATGCCCTTGTCCAAGGCCGGGGTACGGATCGTCATCGACGATTTCGGCGAAGGCTATTCGTCGCTCCAATCGATCCGCCACGTGCGCGTCAACCGCCTCAAGATCGACCGCAGCTTTGCTGCCGACCTGGCGAAGGGCGAGAGCGTGGTCCGGTTGCTGCGCGCGCTCGTGGGTCTCGGCCATGCGCTGGACATGGAAGTCGTGGCCGAAGGGGTGGAAAGCGCGGAGGCCGCCCGAACGCTGGCCGATATCGGCTGCGATTACCTGCAGGGCTACTACTTGTCGCGTCCGATGACGGCCAGTGCCGTCATGAAACTGCCCTTCGATACAGGGTCGGGGTTCCGTTCCGACACAGCCTGACGTATTGCCTTGGCATGATCCCGGACGAGGGCCGAACATGCTGGACGAGGCTGGCGAACCGCAGAACCTGACAGAGGAAGGCGAGGGCGCGCACAAGCTGTTCGACGATGCGCCCGACAGCGTTTCCTTCCGCAAGCTTCGCAAGCGCCTGCTGCGCGAGGTTCGGGAAACGATGAGCGCGCACGCCATGGTGCGTCCGGGCGCGCGGTGGCTCGTGGGCGTTTCCGGCGGCAAGGATTCCTACACCTTGCTGTCGCTCCTGGTCGACCTGCAATGGCGCGGGCTCCTGCCCGTCGACATCCTGGCCTGCAATCTCGACCAGGGGCAGCCCGGCTTTCCCAAGCATGTCCTGCCGGATTTCCTGAAGGCCCACGGCATCGCCCATCGGATCGAGTATCGCGATACCTATTCGGTCGTGAAGGAGAAGGTACCCGCCGGCGGAACCTATTGTGCCCTCTGCTCGCGGCTGCGTCGCGGCAACCTCTACCGGATCGCCCGTGAGGAGGGGTGCGAGGCCCTGGTCCTCGGTCATCACCGGGACGACAGCCTGGAAACCTTCTTCCTCAACATGTTCCATGGCGGCAAACTGGCGGCGATGCCGGCAAAGCTGCTCAACGATGGCGGGGACCTGCTCGTGTTGCGGCCGCTGATCGCCTCGTCCGAAGCCGATATCGCGCGCTTCGCCGCGGCAATGCGCTTCCCGATCATTCCCTGCGATCTCTGCGGCAGTCAGGATGGGCTGCAACGCAACGCCATGAAGGCGTTCCTGGCCGACATGGAACGCGACAATCCCGGACGAAAGGATGTGATCGCCAGGGCCCTCGGCAACATCAACCCGAGCCACCTGCACGACGCGCGCCTGTTCGACTTCGCCGCCCTCATGCCGAAAGACTCGTGAAAGGAACGCTCGTGACGCAATTCGATACGGACAGGCTTGCAGACATTCTTCGCCAGGCCGCCCGGTCCGAGATCATGCCACGGTTTCGCCGCCTGTCCGCAGGCGACATCCGTGAGAAGACATCCGCGGTCGATCTCGTCACCGAGGCCGACGAGGCTGCGGAGCGTGCCATCGAGGCGGCGTGCCGGCAGGCGTTTCCGGATGCGGCCTTCGTCGGGGAAGAGGGCGTGGCTGCCGACGCCGCCCTCATCGACAAGGTAGCCGGCGCCGACCTTGCCATCGTCGTCGATCCGATCGACGGAACGGCCAATTTCGCCAGCGGCGCGCCGATGTTCGGCGTCATGGCCGCGGTGGTGCGCAAGGGCGAGACGATTGCCGGCGTGATCTACGATCCGCTCGGCGACGATGCGATGATGGGCGAGAAGGGCGGCGGCGTCTTCTTCAAGAGCGGCTCCGATGAGGCCAAGCGCCTGCGTTATGCACAACCCGTGCCGCTGGCGGAGATGGTCGGTGCTGCGGCGACGAGCCAGTTGCCGCTGGAGCAACGTAGGCGCACGCTGGCCGGATTCGGCGAAACGCGGATCCTGTCCAGCTTCCGCAGCGCCGCGCAGGAGTATCGCCTCGCGCTGTCCGGCGCGCTGCACTACCTCTATTACGTCAAGCTGATGCCGTGGGATCATCTGGCCGGGGCCATGATGTGCGAGGAGGCGGGCGCCTATGTGCGCCGCCTCGACGGGTCGGTCTATCGGCCCGGCCATGTCGCCGGAGGGCTCATGGTAGCGCCGGACGAAGCGGGCTGGCACGATCTGCGAGCCGTGATCGGCTGACGACGAAAAAGGCGGGGCGCCGGCGCCCCGCCTTTTCAGATCCCGTTCGCCGGTCGGCGTGTCAGGCGGTTGCCGCGCTGCGGTCCGCCGTGGCGATGCCCTTGTCGGCAAAGAACTGCTGCAGCTCGCCGGCCTGGAACATCTCGCGCAGGATGTCGCAGCCGCCCACGAATTCGCCCTTCACGTACACCTGCGGAATCGTCGGCCAGGAGCCGTATTCCTTGATGCCGTTGCGCAGATCGTCGGACGAGAGGACGTTGACGCCTTTGTACTCCACGCCGAGATAATCGAGAATCTGCACGACCTGGCCGGAAAAGCCGCATTGCGGAAAGGCCGGCGTGCCTTTCATGAAGACGATCACGTCGTTCGTCTTCACCTCGTTGTCGATCCAGTCCTGAATTCCGCTCATGTCAAACTCCGCTGTTCCTGGTCGTGGGCCGGCGCGCTCGTCTGCAGTGCGAGCGCATGGAGGATGCCGCCCATATTTCCCTGAAGGGCCTGGTACACCATCTGGTGCTGCTGCACCCGTGTCTTGCCCCTGAAACTCTCCGCCACCACTTCGGCGGCATAGTGGTCGCCGTCGCCGGCCAGATCGCGGATCGTCACGACCGCGTCGGGAATGCCGTCCTTGATCATCCGTTCGATGTCTTGGGCGTTCATCGGCATGAAGTTCAACTCCTTGTCACGGCACCGTCGGACGAAAGGATAGGGTCTCGGCGGCGCAACCGCAATGAGGCCGTGTCTATTCTGCCGCCTGCAGGGACGGCAATTCGCCGGCCATATAGGCCGGGAACCAGCCTTCGTGCCGGTCCTTCAGCGCCGCAAGGGAAACCTGCAGGATGCCCGAAACTTCCAGCATGGCGCCCCCGGCTTCGCCGATCAGGCGCGCCGGCACGCCGGCGGCGGGCGCCGCGGTCAGGATGGCCGCCGCGGCATCGCGTGGAACGGCGACCAGATATCGGGCCTGGTCCTCGCCGAACAGCTCGGCATGGGCCGGGCCGCCCGCGGTATCCATGCGCGCTCCGACGCCGGAGGCCATGCACAATTCCGCGAGCGCAACGACGAGCCCGCCATCCGAAAGGTCATGACAGGTCTTGACCGTGCCCTCCGCGATCAGGCCGCGGACGAAGTCGCCATGGCGCTTCTCGGCGGCCAGATCGACCGGCGGCGGCGCGCCGGCCTCGCTGCCTGTGATTTCACGCAGATAGATGGAGGCTCCCAGATGGGTGCCGTCGCCCCCGATCAGAAGGATGACGTCGCCGTCGGCCAGCGTATCGGCGCGGGCGCACCGCGCCCTGTCGGCGATCAGGCCGACGCCCCCGATGGTGGGCGTGGGCAGGATGCCTTGCCCCTGCGTCTCGTTGTAGAGCGAGACGTTGCCGGACACGATCGGAAAGCCGAGCGCCTCGCAGGCGGCGCCCACGCCCTGTACGGCCATGACGAACTGGCCCATGGCCTCAGGCTTTTCCGGATTGCCGAAATTGAGGTTGTCCGTCGCCGCGAGCGGCAGCGCACCGACGGCGGTCAGGTTGCGCCAGCATTCGGCCACGGCCTGAGCGCCGCCCTGATACGGGTCGGCCTCGCAGTAGCGGGGCGTCACATCGGAAGAAAAGGCAAGCGCCTTGGTCGCATGCCCGTCCACGCGGACGACGCCGGCATCGCCGCCTGGGCGTTGCAGGGAATTTCCCTGGATCAGCGTGTCGTATTGCTCGAAGACCCAGCGGCGCGAGGCGATGTCGGGAGAGCCGATCACCCGCAGCAAGGCATCGGAATAGTCTGCCGGTTCCGGCACGTCCGCCGCAGGCAGCGTCTCGGCCGGGCGCGGCTCCAGCCACGGACGGTCGTATTCGGGCGCTTCGTCGCCGAGCTCCTTGATGGGCAGGTTCGCCACTTCCCTGCCGTCGAACAGGATGCGGAAGCGCAGATCGTCCGTCGTGCGGCCGACCACGGCGAAATCCAGCCCCCATTTGCGGAAGATGCCTTCCGCCACTTCGCGCTTGGATGGCTCCAGAACCATGAGCATGCGCTCCTGGCTTTCCGACAGCATCATCTCGTACGGCGTCATCGCGTCTTCGCGCACCGGCACGGCGTTCAGGTCCAGTTCGATGCCGAGGTCGCCCTTGGCGCCCATCTCCACCGCCGAGCAGGTCAGGCCCGCTGCCCCCATGTCCTGGATGGCGATGACGGCGCCCGTCTTCATCAGTTCGAGGCACGCTTCCAGCAGGCATTTTTCAGTGAAGGGATCGCCCACCTGAACGGTCGGACGCTTCTCCTCGATCTTCTCGTCGAATTCGGCCGAGGCCATGGTGGCGCCGCCGACCCCGTCGCGTCCCGTCTTGGCGCCCAGATAGACGACGGGCAGGCCGACGCCCTCCGCCTTTGAATAGAAGATCGCGTCGGTCTTCGCCAGACCGGCGGCGAAGGCGTTGACGAGGCAGTTGCCGTTGTAGCGCGGATGGAAGTTCACTTCGCCGCCCACGGTGGGCACGCCGAACGAGTTGCCGTAGCCGCCGACGCCGGCGACGACGCCGGCCACCAGATGCCGGGTCTTCTCATGGTCCGGGGCGCCGAAGCGCAAGGCGTTCATGGCCGCGATGGGCCGCGCGCCCATGGTGAAGACGTCGCGCAGGATGCCGCCGACGCCGGTGGCCGCGCCCTGATAGGGCTCGATATAGGATGGGTGGTTGTGGCTCTCCATCTTGAAGACCACGCAGTCCCCGTCGCCGATATCCACCACGCCGGCATTCTCGCCCGGCCCCTGGATCACCCGCGGTCCCTTGGTGGGCAGGGTCCGCAGCCAGCGCTTGGAGGATTTATAAGAGCAATGCTCGTTCCACATGGCCGAGAAGATGCCAAGCTCGGTAATGCTGGGCTCGCGGCCGATCAGATCGAGAATGCGCTGGTATTCGTCGGGCTTCAGCCCATGCGCGGCGATCAGGTCGGGGGTGATGGCGATCTCGTTCATCGTCGGCGGTCCTGAGGCGGTGTCCGGCATGATGGCGGACGGGAAGGGGTTCGAATTCTTTATCGCGTCGGAAGCCAGAAACCGGCCTCCGCCGCGCGGGCGCGGCATTCGGCGACTTCCGATGCGCTCCGCAGGATGAGCGCGTCGTCGGCTGCCTGGGAGATATAGTCATCCGTGACGCGGCGTTGCAGCACGATGAGCGTATAGTCGCCGCCGGTAACGGCCCCTACGGGCGAGCGGACACATGCGCCATGCGCGCCGGCCGGCCCGGATACGAAGCGCGCCGCCCGGTCCACCGTGGCGCCGCGATACAGCGTGCGTGCCGTCTGGACGACGTAGTCGGCCTCGACCCGGGTCAGCGCGTCGCCGCTCGGTTTCGCGCCGGCAGGCATCGCGGCCGGTGCCGTCTCAGCTGCCGCACAGCCCCACAGGAGCACGGTGCAGGCCAGCCCGAGCAACCCAAGCTGCATAGGCTTATGCATTGGCGCAGGTGCGGTCGCCACCCTGCCAGCGGGCGACGTCGGCGGCGATCCGGGGACCGCTCGGTCCATTCAGCAACGGGCCGAAGGTCTGGATCCGCGCCGGCTTGCCCTGGCCCTCGACGACGAGAAGAGGCAGCCCGCCGGGGTTGGATCGCGGGACGACGAGGATGCGCGGCCTGCCCGAATGGGAGTCCAGCTCCGGCGCCATGCTGTAGCCGGAAAAGGCCGTATCGCGTCCACGGAACCAGCAGTCGCGGGCCGCCAGTGCGACACGCTCCATGACCTTCAGGGCCGGCTCGCCGCCCGTATCGATCGATGCCTCGCGTGGCTTGCCGCTGCATGCGGCGAGGACGCCTGCCAGAACCGCAAGGGCGCCAAGGCGCAGAAGCGGCGTCACGCGGCGAGGCCCCTGCCGGACATGCCGAGCACGCTTTCGAAGATGCCGCGCCCGTCGGTGCCCCCGTGTTCCGCCTCGATGAGGTTTTCCGGATGAGGCATCAGGCCCAGGACATTGCCGCCGTCATTGACGATGCCGGCGATGTCGTTGATCGCCCCGTTGGGATTGGTCCCTTCGGCATAGCGGAAGACGACCTGGCCCTCGCCCTCGATCCGGGCGAGCGTATCGGCATCGGCGAAGTAATTGCCGTCATGGTGGGCGACGGGGCACCGGATCACCTGTCCGGCGCTGTAGGCCGTGGTGAAGCGCGTATCGGCGTTCGCCACTTCAAGCTTCACTTCCCGGCAGACGAAGTTGAGGCTGCGGTTGCGCATCAGCGCACCCGGCAGAAGCCCGGCCTCGCACAGGATCTGGAACCCGTTGCATACGCCGAGAACCGGCACGCCGGCCCTGGCCTTGTCGGCCACGGCGCGCATGACGGGCGAGCGCGCCGCGATGGCCCCGCAGCGCAGATAATCGCCGAAGGAGAAGCCGCCGGGTATGACGATCAGGTCGACGGGCGGAATGTCCGTTTCGGTCTGCCAGACGGTCGACGGCTCCTGCCCGCTGATCGTGCGGAGGGCGGCGATCATGTCGCGGTCCCGGTTGAGGCCTGGCAACAGGACGACGGCGGATTTCATAAGGTTCAGCTCCGGGCCGTGGATGGGGCGGGGCGGGCCCGCCGCGACGTCAACGGATTTCGACGGCGTAATTCTCGATGACGGTGTTGGCGAGCAGCTTCTCGCACATGGCCTTGACCTTCGCCTCGGCGGCAGAAGCGTCTTCGCCCTCGATCTCGACATCGAAGACCTTGCCCTGCCGCACGCTGCCGACGCCGCCGAAGCCGAGGGTGCCGAGCGCACCCTCGATGGCCTTGCCCTGCGGGTCGAGAACGCCGTTCTTCAACGTAACGACAATACGCGCCTTGATCACTGTTTCAGCCTGCCTTGCGAATATACGAGTTTGAGAGCCGGCGCCGGTCGGGACGCAGGACTTTGCGTCACTTTACCAACACCGGCCCGGAAGGGCGGGGCGGGTCGTTTTCGTTCATGATGCCGAGGCGTCGCGCGACCTCCTGGTAGGCCTCGACGAGTCCGCCCATGTCGCGGCGGAACCTGTCCTTGTCCAGCTTGTCCTGGGTCTGCACGTCCCAGAGACGGCAGGAATCGGGCGAGATCTCATCGGCGACGATGATCCGCATCATGTCGCCCTCGAACAGGCGGCCCGTCTCGATCTTGAAGTCCACGAGCTGGATGCCGACGCCGAGGAACAGGCCGGACAGGAAGTCGTTGACGCGGATGGCCAGGGCCATGATGTCGTCGATTTCCTGCGGGCTGGCCCAGCCGAACGCGGTGATGTGCTCTTCCGAGACCATCGGGTCGTCCAGCGAGTCGGCCTTGTAGTAGAACTCGATGATCGAGCGCGGCAGCACGGTGCCTTCCTCGATCCCGAGGCGCTTGGCCAGCGAGCCGGCGGCGACGTTGCGCACCACGACCTCGAGCGGGATGATCTCCACTTCCTTGATCAGCTGCTCGCGCATGTTGAGGCGGCGGATGAAGTGCGTGGGGATGCCGATCCGGTTGAGGTGGCTGAAAATATATTCCGAAATACGGTTGTTGAGGACGCCCTTGCCGTCCACCACTTCGTGCTTCTTCTTGTTGAAGGCGGTGGCGTCGTCCTTGAAGAACTGCACCAGCGTGCCGGGTTCCGGGCCTTCGTAGAGAATCTTGCCCTTGCCTTCGTAGATACGGCGGCGACGTGTCATTGCGTGTGCTCGATCGTGCTGGAGCGCCATGGGTGGGAGGCCCAGGCGGGAAAAAACTCTGCTCTCAGCCGGGTCAATAGACCAAATGGCGGATTTTCACAATCGTTACCCCGAATTTCCTGCCCGTCTTCAAGCCGGCGCGCGCCGGCGCTTCAAATGTGAGGGGCGATGTTCTACACACGGCGCGTTGACGCCCGAAATGGAAGAGGCAGCCCGATGACATTCGACGACCGCAAGCAGGAATTCGAGAACCGTTACGCCCATGATCAGGAGTTGCGGTTCCGGGTCGAGGCGCGGCGCAACAAGCTTCTTGGCCTCTGGGCGGCGGAAAAGCTCGGCCGCAGCGGCGCCGATGCCGACGCCTACGCGATGGACGTCGTCAAGGCCGACCTGCAGAAAGAGGGCGAGGAAGACGTCTTCGCCAAGATCATGGCCGATTTCACGGCTGCGGGCGTCGCCCAGTCCGAGCATCAGGTACGCCGGCGGATGGCCGAATTGCTGGTCGAGGCGGAAGCCCAGGTCAAGAGCGCCTGATGCCCGCGCCCGATCTGCGCGGCCGGCTGGAGGCGCGCGGCTTCCTGATATCCGCCTGGTCCAGCCTGACGCAGCCGGAATTGCTGGAGCGGATGCTGCAGGGCGGCTTCGACCTCGCCACCTTCGACATGCAGCACGGCATGCACGACGAGGCCAGCGTGGGCAAAGGCATAGCCACCGCGTCGCATATGGGCACGGCCTCGCTGGTGCGGGTGCCCGTGGGCGGCTACGCCACCGTGTCGCGCGTTCTGGATTACGGTGCGACGGGCGTCATCCTGCCCATGATCGAGTCGGCCGATGATGCCCGCGCGCTCGTGGCGGTGGCCAAATATCCGCCGCTCGGCCAGCGCTCCTATGGCCCGACGCGCGCGGTGATGCTGCATGGCTACGGCGGCGGAAAGGCCTATTTCGAGGCTGCCAACCGCGACACGCTGGCGTTTGCGATGATCGAGACGCCGGCGGCCTACGCCGCGCTCGACGAAATCCTGGCCGTCGAGGGGTTGGACGGCGTCTTCATCGGCCCGTCGGACCTGTCGATCGCCCTGACCGGCGGTCGCCTCAGCCATGACGGGCCTGAAGTCACTGCCGCGATCCAGACCATCGCCGCCAAGGCGCGCGCCTGCGGCAAGTTCACCGCGCTCTACGTCTTCGATGCGGACGAGACCGCGCGGGCGAAGGAGATGGGCGTCGACCTCGTTACCCTGTCGTCGGACATGGCGATCTTCAATGCGGGCCTTGCCGCCCTGCGCGCCTCGACGGGGCGCTGACGTCGATGTCGCTTCGCCGCGTCAATGATGATGCGGCGGGGCCTTCAGCCGGGCAAGGAACTTGCCGAACGTCAGGAGGCCTTCGGGCCAGGGCCCATGGCCGCTGTCGGCATTCAGATGGCCGCTTTCGCCCGCATCGATGAACAGAGATCCCCAGGCCGCGGCGATATCCTCGGATGCCTCGAAGCTCGAGTAATGGTCGTTGCGGCTGGCCACAACGATGGACGGGAATGGCAGCGGATCGCGCGGGTAGGGGCCGAACGTCATCAGGTGCCGTGGGCGGATCGCCTCGTTGGACACGTCCGGCGGAGCCACGAAGAACGCGCCGGCAACCGGTTTCCTGAACAGGGGGATCGCCTGTACCACGCTGGCGACGCCCAGCGAATGGGCCACGATCACGCAGGGCTTCGTGGTGGCGTTGACGGCGTCGGCCACCGCCTTCGTCCAGTCTTCGCGGACGGGCTTTGTCCATTCCGCCTGCACGACGCGGCTGGCGGTGGAAAGCTTGCGCTCCCATCGGCTTTGCCAGTGCTGGTCGGAGGCCCCGGTATAGCCGGGAACGATAAGGATATCGGCTTCTGATACGCGCATGGCTGCCAGATGTGCGGTCGCGGCATGCTTGTCAAGTTCGGTGCGCCTTTACATCAACGGGCTGATCAGCCGCATGATGTTTTCCCCGAGTTGCGTGGCGAAACCGCGCTTTGCCCAGCTTTCCGCGTCCAGCCGCTCGCTGCTTGCCCGGTAGTCCCGTTCGATGCCGCGCAGCTTGCGGACCATTTCCGCGTCGTAGATCAGCAGCGTCACTTCGGAATTCAGCTCGAAGGAGCGGCGATCCATGTTGGCAGAGCCGATGATGGCGATATCCTCGTCGATCGACAGGTGCTTGGCATGCAGGAACCGCTCCCGGTACAGCATCACCTCCACCCCCGCCGACAGGAGATCGTCGTAGTAGGAGCGCTGCGCATGGTCGATCAGGGCCGAATTGGTCGTGTAGGTCACGAACAGCGAAACCGTCACGCCCTTTGCGACCGCGGTGCGCATGGCCTGCAGAAGTGGCTCGTTGGGGATGAAATAGGGCGTCGCCAGCACCACCCGGTCGCGCGCGTTGTGGATCAGGTCGGTGAACAGCGTGTCCACCTGCGCGCCCGGATAGTCCGGGCCGGTCGGCAGAAGCTGTGCCAGCGCACCGCCTTCCGCGTCCGCGAAATCTGTGACGGGCATCAGATCCGGCGAGCCGATATCCTCCTCCGTTTCGAGGTACCAGTCGCCGATGAAGACGGCCTGCATCTCCAGCACCACAGGGCCGACTACGCGCGCCATGACCTCGCGGTAGAAGGTATTCGGCTCGTATTCGCTGCGATGCATGTTCTGCGATCCCACCCAGCCGACATGCCCGTCGACCACAACGATCTTGCGATGGTTGCGCAGGTCGGCCCGCGTCGCCCGGTTCCAGAAGCGCAGGGGCAGGATGACCCGGAGCGCGACGCCCGAGCCTTCCAGGCGGCGCGCGATTCGCCGCCGGTCGGTGGACGAGCCGACGGCGTCGATCAGGAGGCGGCAGGTGACGCCGCGCCGCGCCGCGCGCTCCAGCGCCGCCAGCACCTTGTCCCCGGCCTCGTCCATCATCAAAATGTAGAACAGCATGTGGACGTGCTTCCTGGCGCCGTCGATGTCGGCGACGATGCGTTCGACGACGCGGTTGTAGTCCGCATCCAGGTCGATCCGGTTGCCGGGCAGGCATGGCTGGCGGCCCAGCCGCTGCACAAGCCGTGCCGCCATGGCGTAGCGCGGGGCAAGCCCTTCCTCATGTCCGGAGCGCTGTTCGAGCGTCAGGTCGCCCAGCGCGCGGCCCAGCACGGCGGGAAGACGCCGGAGCCTGTCCTTGCGCCAGCGCGGATGCTCCGCATGGCCGAGCGCCAGGTAGATCAGCAGCGCCACGATGGGCAGGAAGAAGAAAAGGATCATCCAGGCCTGCGCCGCTGCGGGCGAGCGGCGGAAGGGAATGTAGATCAGCGCTCCGAAGATGATGCCCCAGTTGAGTATCCCCGTCGCGACCGACCAGGTCGTCCAGAAGGCGGCGTCGAGTTGCATTGCGGCGGGCATCCATGTGCTGTGGCTGGACCGCATTTAGAGCAGATCGGCGAAAAGTGGAAACGCCGGGCAAACGCATCGTGCCCGCCCGTCGACGGCAAGTTGAATTTCGCGGGCGCAACGCCAATATCCATGCCGGAATTTCGCCCGATGGGGCGTGCATGGATGTGGCGCGGGCCGGCAGGCCGCTTCGTCGGAAAGGGTGCGAGTTGCGGATAGTCTACGCCAATCTCGGATATGCACGCGATATCGACGGGTCTCTCAAGCACCATCTCGGGCGGGCGCACCACCACATCTATACGCCCCGGCAGGCGCAGCTGCGTGCGCTCCACTTCCTGAAGGACAAGCTGCGGCAGTTGCAACCGGACCTGTCCTGCTTCCTCGAGATCGACCAGGGCTCCGTCACCAACGGCTTCTTCGACCAGTTTCCCGTCCTGTGCGAAGACCATCACCGCACGGTGCGAATCGACGGCAAATACAGCGCCGGCAAGCGGTTTCGCCGCCTGTCGGTTTCGCGCGGCAAGTCCAGCGCCTTCCTGGCTACGGGCGATCTGCCCTTTACGGCGCGGTATCTGGACGACGGCAAGAAGCGGCTGGTCTACGATATCGACCTGCCGGGCGTCCGGGTGCTGCTGGCGCACTGCTCGCTTTTGCGGCGGGTGCGGCATCGCCAGCTCGAACAACTGGCCGCATGGGCTCGGGAGCGCGATACGCCCACCATCATCACCGGCGATTTCAACATGTTCGGCGGTCCGCAGGAATTGGCGCCGCTCCTGGCCGACGGGCGCTTCGCCTATCTGAACGGCCAGATGGCGCCGACATTCAGGCTCGGGCCCTGGAAGGCGAGCCTTGATCCCTGCATCGTATCCGGCGACCTGATGGGGCGCTGCCGGATCGAGATCATCGACATGCCGTTCTCGGACCACCAGATGCTGATGATCGACGTGGACACGGCGATGGACGCCCGCCTGCGCAAGGCAGGCTGACGCCTAGATCATTCCGAGGCCGAGCAGCGTCATCGCAAGGATGGTGCTTGTCAGGATGGTGGACTGCAGCGGCATGGCGTCATCTCCGGCGGGCGGCGATACGCCACCCTTCTGCCGGCAAAACGCCGCATTGATTAACCGGTTCCCACCGGCGTCATGACGCCGGCGTCACATCCCCGAAGACACGGCGGAAGATGGTGTCGACATGCTTGGTGTGATAGCCGAGGTCGAACTTCTCACGCAGTTCCTCTTCCGAAAGAGCCTCTCGGACTTCCTTGTCCGCCAGGAGTTCCTGCAGGAAGTCCGCGCCCTGTTCCCAGACCTTCATGGCGTTGCGCTGCACCAGGCGATAGGCATCCTCGCGCGACTTGCCGGCCTGGGTGAGCGCCAGGAGGACGCGCTGCGAATGGACCAGCCCGCGGAACTGGTTGAGGTTGCGGTCCATCCGCTCGGGATAGACGAGCAACTTGTCGATGACGCCCGTCAGGCGCGCCAGCGCGAAGTCCAGCGTGATGGTGGCGTCGGGGCCGATCATCCGCTCCACGGAAGAGTGCGAGATATCGCGCTCGTGCCAGAGGGCGACGTTTTCCATGGCGGGGAAGGCATAGGAGCGCACCATGCGGGCGAGGCCCGTGAGGTTTTCGGTCAGCACCGGGTTGCGCTTGTGCGGCATCGCCGACGAGCCTTTCTGGCCGGGCGAGAAATATTCCTCGGCCTCCAGCACCTCGGTCCGCTGCAGATGGCGGATCTCCACCGCCAGCCGCTCCACCGACGAGGCGATCACCGCCAGCGTCGCGAAATACATCGCATGCCTGTCGCGCGGGATCACCTGCGTCGATACCGGCTCTACGTGCAGGCCCATGGCCTTGGCGACATGTTCCTCGACACGCGGATCGATGTTGGCGAACGTGCCGACCGCGCCCGAGATCGCCGCGGTGGAAATTTCCTCGCGCGCGGCAACGAGCCGGGCGCGCGCGCGCTCGAACTCGACATAGGCCAGCGCCATCTTGACGCCGAAGGTGGTCGGCTCTGCGTGGATGCCGTGGCTGCGGCCGATGGTGACCGTGTCCTTGTGCTCGAAGGCGCGACGCTTGAGAGCGGCCAGCAGCGCATCAAGATCGGCCAGCAACAGGGTGCTGGCGCGCTGCAGTTGCACGTTGAAGCAGGTGTCCAGCACGTCGGACGAGGTCATGCCCTGATGGACGAAACGGGCATCCGGCCCGACGAATTCGGCCAGATGCGTCAGGAAGGCGATCACGTCGTGCTTGGTCTCGCGCTCGATCTCGTCGATGCGGTCGACGTCGAAGGTTGCCGCGCCGCCCTTTTCCCAGATCGTCCTGGCCGCTTCCTTCGGTATCACGCCCAGCTCCGCCAGGGCGTCCGCCGCGTGCGCCTCGATCTCGAACCAGATGCGGAACTTCGTTTCCTGCGACCAGATGGACACCATTTCGGGGCGGGAATAACGGGGGATCATCGGCTATGACTTTCGGCGCTGTGGCTTGAGGAGAAACGCCCCTTTAACAGACGCGCCGCCGCGCCTCAATCACGCTCTACAGCGTACTCCACGCGGGTACCATGTCGCCCGCGTCGGGGCGTGCGGCGTGGACGCCGCGCGCTATGGCGCGCGCCATGACGGCGGCCGACGCCGCGCCGAGGTCTATGCGCGCTACGCGGTCGGGGACGATGTCGCTGCCGCCGGTCGCCACGCCGAAGACGAGATCGCCGTCGAAGTCGGTATGGGCCGGCCATAGCGCGTGGGCAAACCCGTCATGCGCGGCGACGGCCAGCCGCTTGGCAGCCGCCTTGTCCAGCACGGCATCGGTGGCGATGACGGCGATCGTGGTATTGCCGCCGGGCGTCGGGTTCATCTTGGTGGCGGGCGGCCGCGCGTCCTGCGGCGTGCGGGGCGGCAGGCCGAGCCCGCCGAACTCGCCATTCATCTCGAAGGCGGCGGCGCGAAAATGACGTGTGCCGAAAAAGAGCGGCGAGCCGACCGCGTTCACCGCCACCAGCGCCGCCACGGTGATGCCGCCGGGCAGCATGCAGGAGGCCGTCCCGAGGCCGCCCTTGCACGTTGCCGTCGTCGCCCCGAAGCCGGCGCCCACGGTGCCCAGCCGACAGTCGTCACCGGCGGCCAATGCGGCGGCGTAACCGAGGTCCCGGTAGGGGGAATGCAACCCCCAATCCTTGTCGCCGCCGTTGATGAGGTCGAACAGGATGGCGCCCGTCACGATGGGAACGCGCATACCGGCAACCTCGAAGCCGCGGCCCTGCGCCCGCAGGGCGGATTGCAGGCCGGAAGCGGCGTCGAGCCCGAATGCCGATCCGCCCGACAGCGCGATTCCGTCGATGCCGGAAACGAGGTTCTCCGCATCGAGAAGCGGCGTTTCCCGCGTGCCGGGCGCGCCGCCATGAATGGCGACGGAGGCGACCGCGGGCGCGTCGAACAGGATGGCCGTCACGCCGCTGCGCAACCGCGCGTCGTCCGCATGCCCAACCGCGATACCTGCGATGTCGGTCAACGCATTTCGCGGGCCCGTGCGCCAAACCATGATCAGCCCTCCGGCTGCAGGACGAACCGCCCGTCCTGCCACTCCACGATGTCGTATCGCGGCATGCCGGATTCGCCTTGCGTATCGAAGCGCACCGGCCCCGCGGCGGTATCGAACGTCTGTCCGCCCAATGCGGCGCCGGGCGCTTGCGTGGAGAGGGCGGATGCGGCGATCTGGCCGGCCGAGTAGCCGTCTTGGAAATACCCCTCCCGGCGCGGTGCCGCCGTGTCGGAATCGGCGATGGCGAAGCCCTTCGGCGCGATCGCGCGCACGCCATCCGGCAAGGGGGGCTCGCTGGCCTCGTCGATCAGGTTCTCTCCGCCCAGCACCGCAAGGTCGATATTCAACGACGCCGCATCGCGCATGATGATGGCCGTGTCGGCGACGCCGCCCAGAGCCACGATCCGCGTAACGCCGCTTTGCGCTATGCGCCGCGCCAGCGTGAACTGCCTGTCTTCGGCGGGGCGGTAATTGTCCATCAACGCCGGCTCCAGCCCCCGCAGCGCCAATGCGGCGCGCAGTTCGTCGGCAAGGCTGCGGGCGCGCACGGATCCGTCCTCGACGATCCCGAAGGGCAGGCCCGGCCACAGATCGGCGATGGCGGCGGCGAGCGCCTGAGCCTCGCCCTCGGGCCTCGGCGCCAGACGCCAGACGCGCCGTTCCTGCCCCCGGCGGACATCCGTCAGCCGCGTGCTGCGCGCACCCACCACCAGGGTGGGCACGTCCGCGTCGGCCAGGGCGGGCAGGGCGGCCTCGGCGGACGGCGTGCAAAGAAATCCGACGGCCAGCGGGATGTCTGCCGCCAGGAATGCCAGTGCCGTGTCGCGCCCGCCCTGCGGGGTGCATGGCGTATCCCGTTCCACGATGGCAAGGCCGGGCGCACCCGCGCGAACGCCTTCCAGGAATTGCCGTCCAAGTGTCTCGTATGGCCCGCTCAACGGCGCGGCGACCCCCAGTTCGGCCTGCTGTGCCGGCGCGGGCTGGGTCAGGAGCGCCAGGCAGGCTACGCAGCCAGATAGCCACCTCGAATTGCGGATCATCACCCTATGCATGCTCCCGACACTGGATTCCCGCGAACGTATATGCTGAAAGCATGAGGCCGCAAGCGACGGCGACGAATGGCGCTCACCCGAATGGGCAGGTTGTGTAACCGCGCATGATGCTTAACTTCTACTCCGAGGACGTGGATCGTCTCATCGCCGAAAGGCGATACGGCGCATGTGCCGGGGAGATTTGGACATGGATTTGCTGACAGGGCCGTTGATCGACCGCTTCGACTTCCGCAACGCGATGAGCCATTTCGCGGCGGCGGTGCATGTCGTCACGACGGATGGCCGCTTCGGCTTGCGCGGAACGACGGTCACGTCGGTCTGCTCCGTATCCGACGATCCGCCGACGCTTCTGGTCTGCCTCAACCTGTCCAGCGCCGGCAACGACCGCTTCTCCGAAAACGGTGCCTTTGCCGTCAACGTGCTGGAGGCCGGGCAGGAGGCCGTCGCACGCGCATTCGCCGGCGAAGGGAAGCTGCCGGCCGAGGAGCGCTTCGCCCTGGCCGCCTGGGAAACCGCAGCAACCGGTGCGCCGATGCTGAAGGGCGCGCTCGCCAGTTTCGACTGCCGCGTCACGGATTCGCGCATCGTCGCGACCCACCGTGTCATCATCGGCGAGGTCGTGGGGCTGAAGGTCGCGCCCGCGGCGCCTAGCCTTCTTTACAAGGAGCGCCAGTTTCACAGCCTGTAAGGGCAACGGAAGGCGCGCAGCATGGACGTTCTCGAACTGGCCGAAGCCTGGACGGGCGAGGGGCGTACCGCCGCGCTCGCCACCGTTCTCGAAACATGGGGCTCGTCTCCACGGCCCGCCGGCAGCCATCTCCTGATCGCCTCCGACGGTGCGTTCGAAGGCTCGGTCTCGGGCGGCTGCGTCGAGGCGGACGTGATCGCCGAGGCACAGGACGTGATCGCCGACGGACGACCGCGCCTTCTGGAGTTCGGCGTTTCCGACCAGCGCGCCTGGCAGGCCGGCCTGTCGTGCGGGGGGCGCATCCGGATTCTCGTCGAGCGGATCGCCTGATGGATCGCGCCATCCTGGCCGCACTGAACCAGGCGCGACGGACCCGTCGTCCCGTGGCGCTGATCACCGACCTCGAATCGGGCGACAACCGCCTCGTCATGGCCGACGACTTTTCCCGCGACGACCACGCGGACGAGATCGCGCAGGCCATGGCAAGCCGGGCCGCATGCATGAACCTGCCCGAGCGGGGCGTCTTCGTAAAGGTCTATCTGCCGCAGCCGAGGCTGATCATCGTCGGGGCGGTGCATATCGCGCAGTCGCTTGCCGCGATGGCCGCGATGGCGGAACTCGGGATCGAGATCGTGGACCCGCGCGGGGCCTTCGCCTCGGTCGCCCGCTTCGACGGCTTTCCGCTTCATGAGGCGTGGCCACAGGATCATCTGGCCCGTCATCCTATGGACGGCCAGTCGGCCCTGGTGGCGCTGAGCCACAATCCGGATATCGACGATCCGGCCCTTGTTGCCGCCTGTACCTCGCCGGCCTTCTACATCGGCGCGCTCGGCAGCCGCAAATCGCATGCCGCGCGGGTGGAAAGGCTGGCCGCGGCGGGTGTTGATCCATCCGGGATCGCGCGGATCGAAGCGCCGATCGGCCTCGACATCGGGTCGGTGACGCCGCCGGAGATCGCTGTGTCGATCCTGGCGTCCCTCATCGCTGCGCGCGCTCGCACCGTGCGCGACCTTGCTGCCGGTGGGTCCGTTGCCGCCGCATGAGGTGTCGGCGGTCCTGCTGGCGGCGGGGCGTTCCAGCCGTACGGCGCCGCATCACAAACTGCTGGCGCTCTACGATGGCGTTCCGCAGATCGTGCGGATTCTCCGTCGCCTCGCCGCCAGCCGCCTTGTCCGCATCACGACCGTTCTGGGTCATGACGTCGAAAGCCTGGCGCCGTCCATCCAGGGGCTGCCGACGCGCGTCGTGATCAACCCCGATCCCCAGGCGGGCCTTGCGGCTTCGGTGCAGCTCGGTTTCGCCGCCGCCTTGCCGGCCGATGGCGTCATGATGGTGCCGGCCGACATGCCCCTTCTCGAAACTGTGCATTTCGATGCGCTCGTCGCCGCCTTCGCACGCGGAACGGTCGTCGCCGCCACGGATGATGGCGCGATGCGAAATCCCGTCATCCTGCCGGCGTCGATGGCGGCGGCGGTCGGGACGCTGTCCGGGGACGCCGGCGCAAGGCGGCTGATCCGCGATCATGCGTCCGTCCGCCTCGTGGAACTGGGTGCGGCGGCAAGTTGCGACATCGATACGGTGGCGGCGATCCGGTCTACTGGAGGGCGCTTGCCGAACGGCTGAAACTTTGGGAAGATTCTTGCGCTGCACCTGATGGTGCGCGGCTTGGCCGGGACGGTTGGGCGCAGCATCCCTGAAGTGCGGCCCGAAGGTCCGCAGCTTCGCATTTGAGGAGTGTTGCGTCCATGATCAGTCGCGTTGCAGACCCCGCGTTCCGAAAGATGCTTTCCGGCTTTTCCGCCACCACGGCGGAAGTTCTTTATCATATGCCCGACCACCCGGATTTCCTGCAGAGCTTCCTTTGGCAGTTCGAGGACGTCGCACCGCAATTTCCGCGGCTGCACAGGTTTCTCGACCATTGGCGGGCGGAGGTCGAGGCCACCATCCACTCCGTCCACGTCATGCATCAGGGGCTGATCCGCCCGCGCGAGCTTCGCTTCGGCTCCGAGCACCTGCTGCAGTGACGCGAACCGTCAGTCGATATAGCGTTCCGTGCGCATCGACAGGCTCTTGCCGCGCCCCACGATGATATGATCGTGGACGCGGATGCCGAGCGGCGTCGCCATGCCGATGATCTGCCGGGTCATGTCGATATCGGCGAGCGACGGGGTCACGTCGCCGGAAGGGTGGTTGTGGCACAGCACGATGGATACGGCGTCCAGCTCCAGCGCGCGGCGCATGATCTCTCGCGGGGTGACGGGCGTATAATCCACCGTGCCCTCGTGCTGCACCTCGTCGGCGATGAGGCCGTTACGGTTGTCGAGGAACAGGATGCGGAACTGTTCGCGGCCGAGTTGCCCCATCGATGCGCCGAGATAATCGATCACGCTGGCGATGGACGACAGGACATCGCGCCGGGCGACGTCGGCCTTCATCGCGCGGCTGGAAAAGGCCGCGATGATCCGCAGGTCCAGCGCGGTGGCGTGGCCGATGCCGTCCACTTCCATGAGCCTCGAAACGCTGGCGCCCGCGATGTCGGCGATGCTGCCGAAGCGCCGGATAAGCGCCTTGGCCAGCGGCTTCACGTCCCGCCGCGGGATGGAGCGGAACAGGACGAGTTCCAGAAGCTCGTAATCGGGCAGGGCGTCCGCGCCCGCCGCCTCGAAGCGCTCGCGCAGGCGGTCCCGGTGGCCGGCGTAATGCGGCGCATCCGGCGGCGCGGGAGCGGCTACCTCTTCGTGCGGCGTCGGTACGCCGTGCCGCGCCAGCCCGAAACCCGCCGCTTCGCCAAGGCCGCGCCGTCCACGCTTGACCATGAAGGATCGTCTCAGAGATTGATCGGGTCGACGACGATGCCGGGCGTGTCGAGCCCGCCGGGCGAGAAGGTGAATACCTCGCAACCCGTCTCGGTCACGCCGACCGTATGCTCGTACTGCGCCGTCAGCGAGCGATCGCGCGTCACGGCCGTCCATCCGTCCGACAGGACCTTCACATGCGGTCTTCCGAGATTGATCATCGGCTCGATGGTGAAAATCATGCCGGGCTTGAGCTCCGCCCCTTCGCCGCGGCGACCGTAATGCAGGACGTTGGGTGCGTCGTGGAACAGTTTCCCCACGCCATGGCCGCAGAAATCGCGCACGACGGAGCAACGTTCCCCTTCCGCATAGTCCTGGATGGCGGCGCCTATATCGCCCAGATGCGCACCGGGCCTGACCTCGTCGATGGCCAGCAGCAGCGAGCGGTAGGTGATCTCGCAGAGCCGCTCCGCCGCCCGCTTGATCCTGCCCACCGGATACATGCGCGAGGAATCGCCGTAGAAGCCGTCGACGATCAGCGTCACGTCGATATTGACGATGTCGCCTTCCTTCAGCGGCTTCTCATTGGGGATGCCGTGGCACACGACATGGTTGATCGAGGTGCATGTGCTCTTGGTGTAGCCGCGATAGTTCAAGGTTGCGGGCAGCGCCCCGTTGCGCATGGCGAAATCGAAGACGAAATCGTCCAGCACCTGCGTCGGTACACCCGGCGCCACGAGCCCGGCGAGTTCGTCCAGGCATCGGGCGGTGAGCTGGCAGGCTTTCCGCATGCCCGCGAAGGCGGCTTCGTCGTAAAGCCGGATGCTGCCGGTATTGCGTTGCGGATTGGCTTCCGCTTCGAGGTAGGTGGTCATGGGCGCTGCGCTTGCATGGAATTTGGCTGTCCCCCATGTCGCACCTCGGGGCCCGCTCTTCAAGCCCCGCGCACGTAGCGCCCCGGCGCGGGCTCTATGGTCTTGCCGCCGATGCCGGGTTTGCGCGCCCTGACGCGCGGTCCGGCATGCGGCTCGATCCAGGATTGCCAATGCGGCCACCATGAACCGGGGGTCGCCGCGGCGGCCTCGGCCCATGCGTCGAAGCCCGTGCCGGCGCTGGGCGCGGGGCCCGTCCAGTACTGGTACTTGCCCTTGGCCGGCGGGTTGACCACGCCGGCGATGTGGCCCGAGCCGGCCAGCACATAGGTGACGTCGCTGCCGAAGGCCAGCGCACCGGCGTAGACGCTGCGCGCCGGGGCGATATGGTCTTCCCTGGTTGCGAGGCTGTAGACGGGAATCGTCACCGAGGACATGTCGACGACCGTGCCGTCCAGCTCCATCCTTCCCTGGGACAGGCGATTTTCCAGATAGCAGTTGCGCAGGTAGAACAAGTGGTTGGCGCGCGTCATACGCGTGGCGTCGGAATTCCAGTACAGAAGGTCGAAGGGCGGCGGTTCCTTGCCCTTCATGTAGTTGCCGACCACATAGGGCCAGATCAGGTCCTGGGACCGCAGAAGGTTGAAGGCGGTGGCCATATGGCCGCCGTCGAGCGTGCCGGACGCCGCCATGGCCGCATCCAGGGCCGCGATCTGCCGCTCGTCCACGAAGACCTTGAGCTCGCCCGCATCGGTAAAGTCCACCTGGGTCGCCAGCAGCGTCGCCGTCCTGATGCGGTCGTCGCCCCTGGCGTGCAGAAGTGCCAGCGCCGCCGAAAGCAGCGTGCCGCCGACACAGTAGCCCATCGCGTTGACCTCGGCCTGGCGCGTCGCCTTGCGGATCGTGTCGAGCGCGAAGACGATCCCCTCGTCGATGTAGGAAAGCCAGTCCTTTGCGGCGTGGCGCTCGGTCGGATTGACCCAGGAGATCACGAAGACGGTGTGCCCCTGCTCGACCAGCCAGGCGATAAAGCTTTTGCCCGGCGCGAGGTCGAGGATGTAGAACTTGTTGATCCAGGGCGGGCATATGAGCAGCGGCCGCTTGAAGACGGTTTTCGTGGCCGGCGCATACTGGATGATCTGGCAGATGTCGTTTTCCGCCACCACGGCGCCGGGCGTCGCGGCCAGGTTGACGCCAACGGAGAAACCGGCGCCGTCCGTCTGCCGCAGGCGGAGCGTGCCGGCGCCGCGCGCCATGTCCTCGGCGAACATCGTCATGCCGCGCACGAGGTTCTCGCCGTTTTCCGCCACGGTCTGCCGGTAGAGCTCGGGGTTCGTGGGCACGAAGTTGGACGGCGAGATCGCATTCAGGATCTGCCCGACATAGAAGCGCGCCCGCTGGCGGGTGCCGGCATCCAGACCCTCGGCTTCCGTTACCATGTCCTGCGCCCATCGCGCCGTCAGCAGATAGGCCTGCCGCAGGAAGTCGAAGAACAGGTTCTTCTGCCATTCGGGGTCGGAGAAGCGCTTGTCGGGAACGCCGGCCGGCGTCTCCGCCGCTTGCTGCTCTGCCGCGGCCAGCCTTTGCGCCGCCGCGGTCCACAGACCGAGATAGCCCGCCATCAGCCGCGTCTGCGCCTGGAAGGCGCGGGCAGGTTCGGACAACCAGTAATTTGCGACCTCCGATAGCGAGCCCGCCATCTCCGCGTAGATGGCGCCGGTCGGGTCGGCCATCGCGCCGCTCTCGCGCGGGGCAAGCCATGCCGACGCCGCCTTGCCCGCCTGTTCCACGGCGCGCGCCATGTTGAGGGCGAAGGCTTCCGGATCCTTCACGGCATAGGCCGCAAGTCCTTCGTCGAGCGTGTCGGCGGTGTGGCTCATCGGCGTCTCCCTGGCGCTTTGCCCACCACTATAGCGCCGATTCGGGCGGCGGACACGCAGGCGTGCCCGACATCGTCGATGAAATTTGCGCTTTCCTGCATCGCGCATGGCGATTATGGAAGGATGGAGACGCAAGGGGATACGCGATGGTGCGGATGTCGATGGGCAGGGCTGGTGCAATGGCGCTTCTGGCGTGTCTGCCCCTCGTCGCGGCCTGCCAGAGCTATCTTCCGCAGAACGACGCGCCGCTGCGCCTGTCGCCCGTACTGGACCGGATCGACCCCGGCCCATCCAGCCAGCGCCTCGACAAGAACGGATATCCGCTCATCGGAGCCTATCCCACCGCCGCCGCCGCCCAGGTCGGCGACGATACGGTCGCGGAAACGCGGGAGCGCCATGCCGGCGCGGCCGCACGCGGGGCCGCGCCCTCCAGCGCCGGGCGCTATCAGCAGAGCGTCGCGGAACTGCAGGCTACCGCGGCCCGTGTGCGGGCAGCCGGTCCGGCCCAGACGAACTGAGGGGAGCGCCCGCAAACGACACCGTCAACGCGAGCTGCCCCGGACGATTTCCCGGTCATGCTCGTTGTTGCCGTCCTTCGGATGGCCGGGTCGAAGAACCCCAAATCGGCGCAAGGACAATTACGATGGAAGAATTTCACAAGGTCCGCAGGCTTCCGCCCTACGTCTTCGAGGAAGTCAACCGCAAGAAGGCTGCGGCGCGGGCGCGCGGGGTGGACATCATCGACCTCGGCATGGGCAATCCGGACCTGCCGACGCCGGGTTTCGTCGTGGACAAGATGTGCGAGGCGATTCGCGATCCCCGCACCCACCGCTACTCGGCCTCCAAGGGCATCGCCGGGCTTCGCCGCGCCCAGGCCGCCTACTACCAGCGCCGCTTCGGCGTGACGCTGAACCCGGATACGCAGATCGTCGCCACGCTTGGCTCCAAGGAAGGCTTCGCCAACATGGCGCAGGCGATCACCGCGCCGGGCGATGTGGTGCTGTGCCCCAACCCGACCTACCCCATCCACGCCTTCGGCTTCCTGATGACGGGCGGCACGATCCGCTCCATCCCGGCGCGGCCGGACGAGGAGTTCATGCGGGCCATCGACCGCGCGGTGCGGCACTCGATCCCCAAGCCGATCGCCATCATCCTCAACTACCCGGCCAATCCAACGGCCTACCAGGCCGATCTCGACTTCTACCGGGAAGTGGTGGACTTCGCCCGCCGCAACGAGATCATCATCCTGTCTGACCTCGCCTACGCCGAAATCTACTTCGACGGGGCCCCGCCGCCGTCGGTGCTGCAGGTGGAGGGCGCGATGGACGTCGCGGTGGAGTTCACCTCCATGTCCAAGACCTTCTCCATGCCGGGGTGGCGCGTGGGCTTCGCCGTCGGTAACGAAAGGCTGATCGCCGCGCTGGCGCGGGTGAAGTCCTATCTCGACTACGGCGCCTTCACGCCGATCCAGGTTGCCGCCGCCGCCGCCATCAACGCCGGCGACGAGGTGGTGCGCCATGCGCGCGACATCTACCATCATCGCCGCGACGTGATGGTCGAATCGTTCGGCCGCGCCGGATGGCAGGTGCCGCCGCCGCCCTCCACCATGTTCGCCTGGGTGCCGATACCGGAGGCCTACCGCGACATGGGGTCGCTGGAATTTTCCAAGCTCCTGATCGAAAAGGCCGATGTCGCCGTGGCGCCGGGCATCGGCTTCGGCGAATATGGCGACGATCACGTTCGGATCGCGCTGGTCGAGAACGAGCATCGCATCCGCCAGGCCGCACGCAATATCCGGCGGTTTCTTGCAAGCGGCGACGAGGCGGGGCAGAAGGTGGCGTCGGCTGTCTGAGCCGGCGTCACGGCGCGGGTCGTCCGGACATCCGCGTGATGCAATCCAGTGATAGGGCTCCCGGGCGGTCTCGTCCCGGGGGCGTGAAAGCGTAGAGGATCATGATGGCTTCCCCCTTGAAGCTCGGCCTGGCCGGGCTTGGCACCGTCGGCGCGTCGGTCGCGCGTATCCTGGCCGGCAAGCGGGAGCATTTCTCCGATACGATCGGCCGCGCAATCGTGCTGTCCGCCGTCAGCGCGCGCAGCCGCGACCGTGACAGGGGCGTGGATATTTCGGCCGCGGCCTGGTTCGACGATCCGGTGAAGCTGGCGGCCGAAGGCGACATCGACATCTATGTCGAACTGATCGGCGGCTCCGACGGGCCGGCGCTGGACAGCGTGCGCGCCGCGCTCAACCGCGGCATACCGGTGGTCACCGCCAACAAGGCGCTTCTGGCCCATCATGGCGTGCAGCTTGCCAAGCTCGCCCACCGCCGCAACACGACGATCCTGTTCGAGGCGGCCGTCGCGGGCGGCATACCCATCATCAAGACCATGCGCGAAGCCCTGCGCGGCAACGGCGTCAGCCGGGTCTACGGCATCCTCAACGGCACCTGCAATTACATGCTGACGCGGATGGAGCGCGAAGGCATAGCCTTCGCCGAAGTGCTGGCCGAGGCGCAGGGCCTCGGCTATGCCGAGGCAGACCCGACATTCGACATCGGCGGCTTCGATGCCGCCCACAAGCTGGCGATCCTGACCTCGCTGGCCTTCGGCTGCGAAATCGACCTCGATGCGATCTACATCGAAGGCATCTCGGCCATCACGCTGGAAGATATCCGCGCGGCATCCGAACTCGGCTTCCGCATCAAGCTGCTGGCCGTTGCGCAGCGCACCGATACCGGTATCGAGCAGCGCGTCCATCCCACGATGATACCCGCCAATGCGGCGCTGGCGCGGGTTGACGGCGTCGTCAACGCGGTGGCCGTGGACACCGACCTTCTCGGTTCCATCCTGCTTGCCGGGCCCGGCGCAGGCGGCGCCGCGACGGCCTCCGCCGTCCTGTCGGACATACTGGACGTGGCCGCCGGCACGAGCGTTCCGACGCTGGGCGTCGCGCCGCAGCAGCTTGCGCCCTATCGCCGGGCGCGGATGCGGGCGCACGAAGGCGGATACTATATCCGGCTGCAGGTCGCCGACGAGGTGGGGGCCTTCGCCGCCATCGCCCGGCGGATGGCCGAAAACCAGATATCCCTGGAATCGATCGTCCAGCGCCGCCGCGAGGACGAGGATGGCGGCGTTGCGCCCGTCATCCTGATTACGCATGACACGACCGAGGCAGCGGTGCGCAAGGCGCTCGACGCCGTGCAACGCGATGGCCACCTGCGGGGAGACCCGCGCATGATCCGCATCGAAAAGCTGGCCTGACGGCGTCGGTTCCGGTCCTTCTGGGAGGCATGGCAATGAGTGAAAGCGAAAGGCAAAGCCCGCTGGACCGCGTGCTGTCCATCGAGATCGCCCGGGTCACGGAGCGCGCCGCCGTCGCAGCGGCCCTCTGGCGCGGCCGGGGCGACGAGAAGGCGGCCGACCAGGCCGCCGTCGATGCGATGCGCCGCGAACTCAACAAGATGCATATCGCGGGGCGCATTGTCATCGGCGAGGGCGAGCGCGACATGGCGCCGATGCTTTTCATCGGAGAGGAAGTGGGCACCGGCGAGGGGCCCGACGTCGATATCGCCCTCGATCCGCTCGAAGGCACCACCATCTGCGCCAAGAACCTGCCCAACGCGCTGACCGTCATCGCCGTCGCGGCCAAGGGCAGCCTTCTCAACGCGCCCGACGTCTACATGGAGAAGATCGCGATCGGGCCCGGCTATCCGCCGGGCGTCGTCAGCCTGCGTCGCAGCGCCTCCGAAAACCTGACCGCGCTGGCGGAGGCGAAGGGCGTACCCGTATCGCAGGTCACCGCCTGCATCCTCGACAGGCCACGCCACGCGCAACTGATCGAGGAGATCAGGGCTCTGGGCGCCGCCATCCGCCTCATCGGCGATGGCGACGTGGCCGGCGTCATCCACACGACCGATCCGGAAGAGACCGGGATCGATGTCTATATGGGCATCGGCGGTGCACCGGAGGGCGTCCTGGCGGCGGCCGCGTTGCGCTGCATGGGGGGCCAGATGGAGGGCCGGCTGCAGCTCAACACCAACGAGAAGCGCGCCCGCGCCGAGGAGATGGGCGTACACGATCCCTATCGCATCTACACGCTGGACGACCTTGCCTGCGGCGACGTCATCTTCGCGGCGACCGGCGTGACGGACGGAAACCTTCTGAACGGCGTGCGCATGTACGGCAACCGCATCGAGACGCATACGCTGGTGATGCGCTCCTATTCGCGCACGGTCCGCCACATCCGCGCCCGCCATTACGACCGGGAAAAATTCGGTCTCTGATGTCGGCCTACGGTACGGAGCGGATTTTCCTCAACGTCGAGCGTTCGCTGGGCGGGCGGCGCTGGGTCCATGCCCTCGATCCGCGTTCCGAGGCGCTCGCCACGCAGATGAGCCAGGCTCATGGCCTGCCCGACATCGTTTCGCGCGTGCTGGCGGCGCGCGGCATCGCGCCCGGCGATGCGGAACGCTTCCTGACGCCGACGATCCGCGACCTGATGCCCGATCCGTCCACCCTGACCGACATGGACCTGGCCGCGGCGCGCATCGCCGACGCCATCGCGCGGAAAGAGCGGATCGCGATCTTCGGCGATTACGATGTCGACGGCGCCGCATCCGCGGCATTGCTGCATCGCTATCTGCGGCGGCTCGGCATCGAGGCCCCGATTCGCATCCCGGACAGGCTGACCGAAGGCTACGGGCCCAATCCGGCAGCCTTGTCGGCCCTTGCCGATGCCGGAGCCAGCCTGATCGTGACGGTGGATTGCGGCACCACCAGCCCCGAGGCCATCGCCGCCGTGGCCGGGCGCGCGGACGTGGTCGTGCTGGATCATCACCAGACAGGGGCGGAGTTGCCCCCGGCCCTTGCCGTCGTGAACCCGAACCGGCAGGACGATCTGTCGGGCCTCGGCCATCTCTGCGCGGCCGGCGTCGTCTTCATGACGCTCGTTTCCGTATCGCGCGTTCTTCGCGCGCGCGGAGCGTCGAACCTTCCCGACCTGATGGACGAGCTGGATCTCGTGGCGCTGGCCACGGTGTGCGACGTGGTGCCGCTGGTCGGCCTCAACCGCGCATTTGTCGTTCGCGGCATGGCCGCCATGCGGGCTCAACAGAATGTCGGGCTTGCCGCGCTGGCGCGCGCCGCCCGCCTGTCGGGGCCCATCTCGTCGCACCATCTGGGCTTTCTTCTCGGACCGCGCATCAATGCCGGCGGACGGATCGGCGATCCGGCGCTGGGCAGCCGGCTGCTGACGGTCGGCGACATCAACGAGGCCGACGAGATCGCCGGCCAGCTCCATCTCCTGAACGAAGAGCGCCAGGCGATGGAGCGCGCCATGCTGGACCAGGCCGAGCTCGAGGTTCTGGGCGAGCAGGGAGACGGCCCCGGGCCTTCGGTGCTCGTCACCGCGCGCGAAAACTGGCATCCGGGCATCGTCGGGCTGGTCGCGGCACGGCTGAAGGAGCGTTTCAACCGCCCGGCCATCGCCATCGCCTTCGATGCGGGTGGCAAGGGCAGCGGCTCGGCGCGGTCGATCGCAGGCTTCAACATCGGCGGACTGGTGCGCGAGGCGGTGCTGGCCGGCATTCTCGAGAAAGGCGGTGGCCACGCCATGGCCGCCGGGCTAACCATCCGGCGCGAACGGCTCGGAGAATTGCGACGCTTCGTGGAGGAGGCCGCTTCGGACAAGGTGGAGGCGTTGCGCGATGCCGACGGGCTTCGCCTCGACGGTGCCATCTCGGCGCGCGGCCTGACGCTCGAGCTGGCCGAAACCCTGCGCCGCGCCGGGCCCTATGGCGCGGGCCACGCGCAGCCCGTTTTCGCGATGCCGCGCCACCGGGTGCAGAATGCACAGCTTTTCGGGGCAGGGGGCCATGTCCGGGTGCGCCTGGCGGCAGCGGACGGCGCCGCCGTCTCCGCCGTGGCGTTCCGGGCGGGGGGCACGCCGCTGGCAGAGCGCCTTCTGGCCGGAGGCGACAGGCCGTTGCATCTGGCAGGGTCGGTGACGCTCGATCATTTCCAGGGCAGGGCGCAGGCGGCCTTCCGCATCGTCGACGCGGCCGAAACGGTCGAATGAGACCGGTTGCGTCAACGCGGCGTTAAGGCTGGGTCGATAGAATGCCAGCCTGTTTGCGACGGCTGGAACCCCTCCGATGCGGCTAGGCGCCCCGACCCTTCTTCTTCTGTCGACCATCATGCTCGTGTCCGGCTGCGCCTCGGTCAAGCGGCAGACCATGAGCGAGCATGAATGCATGACCCGGGTCATGTATTTCGAGTCCAACCGCTCCAGCGAGGAGGGGATGGTCGCCGTCGGAACCGTGGTGATGAACCGCAAGAACTCGGGCCGCTATCCGCCATCCGTGTGCGGAGTGGTGGGCCAGAAAAACCAGTTCGCCCCCGGCGTGCTCACCAAGCCGATGGGCGCCGGACGGGACCTGGCTGAAGCCACGGCACGCAAGGTGCTTCGCGGTGCGCGGCATTCGGGTGTGGGCAACAACGCCATGTTCTTCCATACGGCCGGCTATTCCTACCCGTACAACAACATGCATTACGTGGCCATCGCCGGCGGCAACGCCTTCTACGAGAAGCGCAAGAACCCCACGCAGACCCAGGACATGTTCGTCTCCAGGCCATTGCCGCGCCATTCGCCGCGCAGCATCGCCGCGAGCATGGCGCCTGCCGCTTCGCGGCCGGCTCCCGCCGCCATGACGATCGAGGAACTGATCGCCCAGGGCGGAAGCTACTGACCCCTTAAGATTGATTGTACACCTAAAGTTGTAGTTTCGCCTTGCTGCACCTGCGAAGACGTGCAAGGCTCCGCGTCCATTGACGATGGGCATTCGCCCGAACCGGACGCGGGAACGCTTGGCAGGCGTATGATCATAGACGACACGCCGGATACCGCCGCGGTTGCGGATATCTGCATTGTCGGCTCCGGCCCTGTCGGCCTGGCGCTGGCTTTCCGATGTGCACGACTGGGCCTCGCGGTGACGGTTCTGGAGGCGGGATACCCCGTCTCGTCCGGCCACAGGGCCGAAGTGCCTGCGGTGGAACTGCTGAACGACCATCATGTCGGCGCCGATACCGCCGTCATGCGCGCGCTGGGCGGCACCGCCAACCTTTGGGGCGGCCGTTGCGTCCGCTTCGACGATATCGATTTTCCGGCGCGCGAGCATGTCGCCCATTCCGGCTGGCCCATCGCCCACGCCGAACTGGCGCCTTACTATGCCGAGGCATTGCGATTCCTCGGATGCGAGCCGACCGAGCCTCCGGGTGACGCGCCGGGCGACAGGACGGTTGATGACGGCAACATCGAGTGGTGGAGCCGTTCCAGCGATATCGCCGCGTTGCACGCCGGTGCGATCCGCAACCTGCCCAACCTGAAGATCCACACGGGCTGCGTAGCCCGCCGCCTGATCGTCGATCCGGCGTCGGAGCGTGTCGCCGCCCTGGAGGTGGAGCGCGCCGGACGCGTCGTGCGGGTTGCCGCGCGGACTTTCGCGCTGGCTGCCGGCGGCCTCGAGAATACGCGGCTGCTTCTCCATACGCAGCGCGACCGGCCGGAGCTGTTCGGTGGCGCGAATGGGCCGCTGGGCCGTTTCTATTGCGGGCACCTGACCGGATACCTCGCCGAAATCCGCTTTAACGATCCACGTTTCGCACGGAGCCTGTGGTTTCAGCGGCAGCGGGCGGGCGGTGTCAACCGACGGCGCCTGACGCTCGGTCCCGCCATCCAGATGCAGAAGGAGTTGCTGAACGCGGCCTTCTGGCTGGAGAGCTATTCGATCTCGGATCCCGCGCATGGCAGCGGACTGCTGTCTTCCCTGTACATGGCGATGAAGGGCCTTTCCGTCCTGCCCAGGGTGCGGAGCGGACTTGCGCCCGTGGGGCCGCGGCAGGGCGGGCTGGCCGGCCACTTCGCCAATCTGCGCCGATCCCGCATCGATCTCCGCGCCTGCCAGGGCATTGCCAGGCAATTGCTGCAGCGGGGGGTAAAGGGCAAGACATTCGCGCTCTGCAATCCGGAAGGCCGCTACCTGCTGCGCTATCATGCCGAGCATGCGCCGAACCCGGACAGCCGGGCCGTCCTGTCTGCGGACGGTCGGCTGGCGGTGGATCTCCGCTTCTCGGAGACCGATCTCAATTCGGTGGTGCGCTCGCATGCGATTCTCGATCGCTGGCTGCAGACAGAACGGATCGGTACGCTGCGCTATCTGGCTCCGCCCGACGCGCTGGTGGACCACGCCCGCGCCCAGGCGCTGGATGGCTATCACCAGATCGGGCTGACGCGGATGGCGCAGAATCGTTCGGCTGGCGTGGTGAACGGGGATTGCCGCTCCTTCGATCTCGGCAATCTGTACCTTGCGGGCAGCTCCGTCTTCCCGACCGCAGGCCAGGCAAACCCGACGCTGCCCGCCGTGGCGCTGGCGCTGCGCATGGGCGATCATGTGGCCGCCCGCGTCAGGATGCGTTCCGCGGCACCGGCCATGGCAGTCTAGGCGCCGTCTCTTTGCGTTCACCGGGCGTTGTTCTACTCTCCGCCACGGTCAGCGGGGGGATGACATCATGGCTGGATTCGGTCGATTGGCGGCAACGGTACTCGTCGCAGGTTTGCTGCTCGCCGGAGCGGCGACGGCGGAGGCGGCCGAGCGCCGCATCGTGCCCACGCCGGACGCCGATTATTTCGGCCACGACTACGATATCCTCCGCGACGTCGATGAGAACATCTGCGAAACGGCCTGCCTTTCCGACAATCGCTGCAAGGCATTCACCCTCAACCGGTCGAGCGGCTGGTGCTTCCTCAAGGAGGAGGTCGGGGAGTTGCGGCAGGCGCCCGGTGCGACGTCGGGCCGCATCGTGCTTGCCGCCACCGGCGATCCCGATGCCGTCGCCGCCCGCGAACGGCAGTTGCCCTTCCTTCCGGCATCGCTGATCGACGAGGCGCGAAACGCGCGGCTGTCGGGCGATGGCCCGTCGAAGGACGCTGCCGCCTGGCTGACTGTGGCGCGCGAGGCGTTGGATACGCGCCCCGACGATTGGGATGCCCGCCAGGAGAATGCCGCTCTGCGCCGTACGGCGTCGGTGTCGGCGTTCGTCCTGGCGGCCGACCCGATCCTGCAGGGGCAGGCGCTCGATGCGATCGCCACCGCGCTCGGCGACGATGGGGAGTGGAAGCCGGCGATCGCCGCCTGGCGGCTTGCCGTGACGCTGGACGACGACGCCGCCATCCGCACGCGGCTCGACGAGGCGCTTGCGGCGCACGGCTTCCGCATCGTCGGAAACAGCGTCGACAACAATGCCGCCACGCCGCGTATCTGCCTGAACTTCTCCGAGGATCTGGCGCCATCCCTGTCCGGCGGCGATACGGCCGGAGACTTCCTGTCGGTCGACGGCGGCGACGATTATCCCGTCTCGGCATCCGGCAGCCAGATCTGCGTGGAAGGGGTGGCGCACGGGCAGCGCTACCGCATCCTTGCACGGGCCGGCATTCCCGCCGCATCCGGAGAGACGCTGCCGCGTCAGGTGGAAACAAACATCTATGTGCGCGACCGCGATCCCGCCGCGCATTTTGCCGGCAACGCCTATGTCCTGCCTGCCGGCGGGGCCGTTTCCATTCCCGTCACGAGCATCAATGCCGACCGGCTGAACCTGCGCCTGCTGCGGATCGGCGACCGGCAACTGGCGCGGACCATCGGCGAAAGCACGTTCCTGTCGCAGCTCGCCGCCTATCAGCTCGAGACCATCGCGGGCGAGACCGGCCAGGAGGTATGGCGCGGCGAGATGGACGTCTCGGGCGCCACGAACGCGGAGACGGTCACCGCCATTCCCCTTCGCGACGTGCTGTCGGAAGCGCAACCCGGCGTCTACATCCTGTCGGCGGCGCCCGCCAACCGGCAGCGCGAGGACGACGCGCCCGCGCAACAATGGTTCGTCCTTACCGATATCGGGCTGACCGCGCTGTCCGGCGCCGACGGACTTTCGGTTTCCGCCCGTTCGCTCGGCACGGCCGAACCGCTGGCAGGGATAGAGCTGGAGCTTGTCGCCGCCAACAACGAGGTGCTCGGGCGGGCTCGCACGGATGCGGAAGGGCGCGCGATATTCGCGCCGGGCCTCAGCGCCGGGGACGGCGGGCAGAGGCCGGCGGTGTTGATGGCCGCGCGCGAGGATGGGCGGGACTTCGTCTTCCTGGACATGACGGCCGCCCCATTCGACCTGACGGACAGGGGGGTAGACGGGCGCGCACCGGCAGGGCCGATGGATGTCTTCCTGACACCGGATCGCGGAATCTATCGGCCGGGCGACACCGTCAACCTGACGATGCTCGTCCGCGATGGCGAGGCCAGGGCCATGCAGGGCGCCGCGCTGACGCTCGTCGTCACGCGGCCCGACGGGGTCGAATATCAGCGCCGCGCGGTGACGACGCCCGATGCCGGCGGCGGCGCCGAGGCGATCGTGCTGCCCGCCGCCGCCATGCGCGGCGGCTGGCGCATGGCCTTGCACATCGATCCGGCGCGCCCTGCCATCGCCTCGACCGGCATCCAGGTCCAGGATTTCGAGCCGCAGAAGATCGATTTCGATTTGCCGCAACCGGGGCCGATCGACCCGGAAATGCCGCCGGAGATATACTTCGACGTGCGTTACCTGTTCGGGGCGCCGGCCGCCGACCTGACCGTGGAGGGCGAGGTCGTCCTCAACGCCGTGCGCAGCCTGCCGAACTTGAGCGGATGGCTGTTCGGCCTTGCCGACGAGGAGATTACGCCCGGACGGCAGGCGCTCGAAGAGACCGCCACAGACGCCGAGGGCCATGCGGTGCTGGCGCTGCCGGTGCTCGACATTCCGGGCACGACGCGTCCGGTTTCGGCCGAACTGGTCGTGCGCGTCACCGATGCCGGCGGCCGCCCGGTGGAGCGCCGCGTCGATGCGCCCCTCATCTCGCGCGGGGCGCGGCTTGCCATCCGCCCCGCCTTCGATGGGGCGGTTCCGCAGGGGACGCAGGCCAACTTCGCCGTCGCGCTGTTCGACGCCGATGGCCAGCCGGTCGCCGCGCCGCAGGCAAACTGGGTGCTGAACCGCATCAGCACGGATTTCCAGTGGTATTCCACGAATGGCCGCTGGAACTTCGAGCCGATCCGGCGTGTCGAGCGCGTCGCGGACGGCGCGCTCGACCTTGCCGCCGGGGATCCGGCAACCCTGTCCGTGCCGGTCGACTGGGGCGGTTACGAACTCGTGGTCACCGCCGCGGATGCCGTGCCCGCCAGCGTGTCCTTCAATGCGGGCTGGTACGTCGCGGCCGGCTCGGCCGATACGCCCGACATGGCCCGCCTGACACTCGACAAATCCCGCTACACCACGGGCGAGGAAGCGGTGGTGCGTATCGACCCCCGGTTTGCCGGGCGCGCCGAGATCGTCGTCATGCGCGAAGGCGTCATCGCCCGGACGGTCGTCGATATACCGGCCGGCGGCGGAGAGGCGCGCCTGCCCGTGACCGCCGAATGGGGAGCCGGCGCGTATGTGGCGGCTTTCGCCTGGCGGCCCATGGACATCGAGGCCCGGCAGATGCCGGCGCGCGCCATCGGGCTTGCCTATGCGGCGGTGGACCCGGCCGACAAGGCGCTGTCCGTCGCCATCGAGACGCCGGATGCCATTCGTCCGCGCCGGCGGCTGGACGTTCCCGTAGAGGTGTCCGGGGTCCGGCCCGGGGAGCGCGCCTTCCTGACGCTGGCCGCCGTCGATGCCGGTATTCTCAACATCACCGGTTTTTCCCCGCCGTCGCCCGCCGACTGGTATTTCGGCCAGCGCCGCCTGGGTGTCGACATCCGCGATCTTTACAGCCGGCTGATCGACCGCATGCAAGGCGCGCCGGGTTCGGTGCGCTCCGGCGGCGATGCCGGCGCCGACGCCGTCAGCCCGCCGCCGATGGATGAACTCGTGTCGCTCTTCTCCGGCGTGGTCGAGGTGGACGAAACCGGCCGCGCGGTCGTGGCGCTCGATATTCCGGACTTCGACGGCGAATTGAAGCTCATGGCCGTCGCCTGGAGCGACACGGGCGTCGGCCAGGCGGATACCACCGTCACTGTGCGCGATCCGGTCGTCGCGCAGATCAGCCGGCCGCTGTTCCTCGGGCCTGGCGATACGTCCCGCATCGCGCTCGACCTCGCCCATGCCGATGGGCCGGCCGGAGCCGTCCGTTACGCGCTTCGCGGCGGCGATGGCGTCCTGCGGCTGGATGGTGCGGTGGAGGGCACGGTCGAGCTTGCCGAAGGCCAGCGGGTGCGCCGCCTCGTCGAGATCGCCGCCATCGGCGAAGGCGAGGCCACATTGACGCTCGAGATGACACCGCCGGATGGAGAGATGCTGGAGAAGGAGCTGCGTGTCGCCGTCCGCTCGCTCCGGCCGGATGTGGTGCGCCGCTCCAGCTTCGAGCTGGCAGCGGGCCGCAGCCTGACGCTGGGGCAGGATCTGTTCGCCGATCTCGCGCCGGATACCGCCTCCGCGACGCTGACGGTATCGAGCTTCCCCGGTTTCGACGTGGCGGGCGCGGTGCGGGCCCTGGATCTTTATCCCTATGGCTGTACGGAGCAATTGACCAGCCGCGTCCTGCCCATGCTCTATCTGGACGAGATCATCCTTTCGGCGGGCCTCGGCGAAGGGCCCGATGTCGGCGAACGTGTCGCAAAGGCCATTTCCGGCATACTGGCCAACCAGGGCTCCTCCGGAAGCTTCGGCCTGTGGGCTCCAGGTTACGGTGACCTGTGGCTCGATTCCTATGTCACGGACTTCCTGTCGCGCGCCGCCGGCAAGGGCCAACCGGTACCCGCCGAGGCGCTGTCGCTGGCGCTCGACAACCTCGCCAACCAGGTCGCCTACCTGCCGGAAAAGCCGGACTGGGCGTCCGCGGCCTATGCCTATTACGTTCTGGCCCGCAACGGGCGCGCGGCGATCGGCGACCTGCGCTATGTGGCGGACAACCGCATGGACGAGTTTCCCACGCCGCTGGCCCGCGCCCAACTGGCCGCCGCGCTCGCCCTCTACGCAGACCGTGTCCGCTCGGAAGCGGTCTACCGCACGGCGGTGGCGGCAGCGCTGGAAGGCGATGGAAACCGGTTGGGCCGCTCCGATTACGGCTCGGCCCTGCGCGATGCGGCAGGCGTCCTGACACTTGGGCTGGAGCAGGACATTCCCGGTACGGATCTCGATCCGCTGGTCAGGAAGGTCGGCGTGGAGCGGGCTGCCGCGCGCTATATGTCGACCCAGGACGAGGCGTGGTCGTTGCTGGCGGCACACGCCATCGTGACGCGCGACAGGTCCGTGCTCGAACTGGACGGAGAGCGGCGCGAAGGCGCCTACGCCACCCGGTTCGATGCGGCTTCGCTGGCCGTACCGGCGGCGATCCGCAATGCCGGCGACAAGGCACTGACGGCGGAGGTCACCGTGCGCGGCAAGCCGACGGTGGCCCTGCCGGCCGAAAGCGCCGGCTATGCGATCGCGCGCAGCGCCTACACGCTGGAGGGTGCGCCTGCCTCTCTCGACACCGTTGCGCAGGGAGACAGGCTCGTGGCCGTCATCGAAGTGACGCCGATCGACCGGCAATCGGCGCGCCTCATCATCGACGATCCGTTGCCCGCCGGCTTCGAGATCGACAACCCGTCCATTCTGAGGGGTGGCGACGTGGCGGCATTGTCCTTCCTGGAGCTGACGGACGATGCCGCGCACACGGAGTTTCGGGCCGACCGCTTCATCGCCTCGGTCGACAAGGATGATGGCGACGTCGCGCCGATGCGCTTCGCCTATATCGTCCGGGCCGTCTCGCCGGGACGCTTCCTGCACCCGGCCGCTCTGGTGGAGAACATGTACCAGCCGGGACGCCGGGCACGGACGGCGGAGAGCCTCGTCGAAGTCGTCGGTCCGCTGCGATGAAGGTCCGGCGCTGGCTGATCCTGCCGGCGCTGTTGGCCATCCTCGTCGCGCTGTTCGCGGTGCTCGATCTTGCACGTCAGGAGGGCGCCAGGCGGCTTGCCGGCTGGCATGAGCCGCAACTGGGCGCCGTGGCGCTGGACAGGAACGGCGTGCTGCTTCGGGTCTTTCCCGTGGATGAGGGCCGATGGCGCATGGATGTGGCGCTGGCCGACGTCGATCCGCGTTTCCTGTCCATGCTGATGGCCTGGGAGGACAGGCGCTTCGAAAGCCACTCCGGCATCGACTGGCTGGCCATCGGCCGTGCGGCCTGGCAGTCCGCGCGGCACGGGCGGATCGTCTCCGGCGGATCGACGCTGACGATGCAGGTGGCGCGCATGGTGCGCGGCCTGCCGACCGGCAGCATGGCCGCCAAGCTGGAACAGGCAATGGTCGCGCTGGCGCTGGAGCGGCGTTTCACCAAGGACGAGATCGCGACGCTGTACCTGCGCCTGGCACCCTATGGCGGCCCGGTGGAAGGCATAAGGGCCGCCAGCCTCGCCTGGTTCGGCAAGGAGCCGCGGCGCCTGACGGCGGGGGAGGCCGCGCTTCTGGTTGCATTGCCGCAAGCGCCCGAGCGCTTCCGGCCGGACCTTTATCCCGATCGGGCGGAACGTGCGCGAAACCGTGTCCTGGCGCGGATGGCGAAGCTTGGGGTCCTGCCGCAGGCGGAGGCGGAGCGCGCCATGCGCGAGCCGGTGCCCCGGCAACGCCGTGCAATGCCGATGCTTGCCGCCCATCTGACCGACAGGTTGCGGCGCGAGGACCCTTCCCGGACGCTGTATCGCCTGACCATCGATGCCGGACTGCAAGCGCGAATGGAAGACTACGCGCGTCGCGAATCCGCCGGCTTGCCGGGCCGTGCCGGGCTGGCGCTGATGGTGGGCGATTATCGGACGGGCGAGGTTCTGGCGCAGGTGGGCTCCGCCGACATGTTCGACCGCACGCGACAGGGTTATGTGGACCTGACACGGGCGCGCCGCTCCCCCGGCTCGACCCTGAAGCCGCTGATCTACGGCCTGGCCTTCGAGCGCGGCGTGGCGCACCCGGAAAGCCTGGTGGACGACCGTCCCGCCAGTTTCGCAGGCTACCGGCCGCAGAATTTCGATCATGGCTATGAGGGCGTGATGACGGTGCGCCGCGCCCTGCAATTGTCGCGCAACCTGCCCGCCGTGGAACTGCTGCGCGCCGTCGGTCCGGCGCGGCTGGTCCAGCGCATGCGGCGCGCGGGGGCTGCTCCGGAGCTGGGGCGCAACAGCCTGCCCGGACTGGCCATCGGGCTCGGCGGGCTGGGCCTGTCGCTGGAAGATCTCCTGCGTCTTTACGGAGGCCTCGCCAATGGCGGGCTTGCCATGCCGCTCTCCTACGAGGAGGGGCCTCGCCAGGGCGGCCACCGCATGCTGTCGCAGGCGGCGGCATGGTATGTGACGTCCATCCTGGCCGGCGCGCCGACGACCGCCAGCGGCCCGCCGGGCAGCCTCGCCTACAAGACCGGGACGTCCTACGGCTACCGGGACGCGTGGAGCCTGGGCTATGACGGACGGCATGTCGCCGGTGTGTGGGTTGGGCGTCCGGACGGCGTTCCGGTTGCCGGCCTGGTCGGACAGGATGCGGCCCTTCCGCTTCTGAAGGGTGTTTTCGCCCGCCTCGGGGGCGCCGAGAGGTTGCCGGGGCCGCCGCCCGGGATACTGGCGGCGGGCAATGCGCGGCTGCCGTCTCATATGCGCAAGGTCGGCGTGGCCGCCGGGCGGCTCCGGCCCGGCGATGCGCCGCAGATCGTCTATCCGCCGGCGGGTGCGCGGATCGAGCTCGCTCCCGGCTCTTCCGGGGCCCCGCTGGCGCTGAAAGTACGGGGCGGCCGGCCACCGTTCACGTGGTATGTCGGCGGCCGGCCGGCACTTTCCGGCGTGTTCGGGCGGGAGGCCGCCTATCGGCTGGAGTCAGCTGGCTTTGCCGATATTTCCGTCGTCGACAGCGCCGGGGTTGCCGCCAGCACCTCCATCTTCGTCGACCGGCTGCGTGAAACGCAGGCTGACGCGCAGGCCGGGCGCGGCGTCGTCGAGCCGGACGGTGGCCCGATGCAACTCCGCGATGGCGGCGACCATTGAGAGGCCCAACCCGCTGCCCGGCGTGCTGCGGCTGGAATTGAGGCGATAGAGGCGGCGGAAGACGTTCCTGCGCTCGGCCTCAGGTATGCCGGGCCCGTCATCCTCGATCTGCCATAGCACCGACCTGTCCGTCTGACCTCGCAAGGTAACGGCGATGCGGGCCGGCGCTGGCGCATGGTTGATCGCGTTCTCGATCAGGTTCGCCATCATCTGCGTCAGGAGGTCCGGATCGCCGGCAACCTGCAAGGCGTCATCCATATGAAGGCTCAGCGCATGTCCGGCATCGGCCGCCACATCGGCATAGATATCGCAGATCCGGGCCGTCAGGGCGGACAGGTCGGTCATTCGAAACCGTTCCCTGCGGACGCCGGCTTCCACCTGAGCAATCCGCAGCAGGGCGTTGAACGTTTCGATGATCCCGTCGGCCTCGGCAATTGCGTCGTCCATCGCGGCATCGAACTCGGCCGGTGTCGGCGGATGCGCCTGAAGGCGGTCCAGCCGCTGGCGCAGCCGTGCCAGCGGCGTGCGCAGATCGTGCGCGATGTCGGTGGACACCTGCCGCAAGCTGTCCATCAACCGCTCGATCCGCGCCAGCATGACGTTGATATGTTCGGCCAGCCGGTCGATCTCGTCGCCGCGCCGTCTGACGGGCAGGCGTCCGTCGAAGCGGCCTGAGGTGACCTGGCGCGTCAACGCAAGGATGGCGTTCACCCGGGCGGCCGGTTCCCGGCTCAGTGCGAAACCCGTAACCAGGGCGCCGATGGCTATCGCGACGCTGCCGACGAGCAGGCAGAACAGGACGATTTCCTGCGTCTCGTGCAGGATATGCGAATTGCGTCCGGCCAGCACCTGATAGGGGCCCATGGTCTCCCCGAAGCTGAACAGGCGCACCTCGTCGTCGCTGTTCATCGCGGCGGCGTCCTTCAGGTCCTGGTCGCCCTGCACGATGGAATGCGGCAGGCGCATTTCCTGCCAGCCTTCGTGCCAGACTTGCTCGGGGATGTTGCCGGCGATCATCCGCCCGTTCTCGGCCAGAAGGTAGAAATCGTCGCCGGGTGCGCCTTCGGCGTGCTCGCCGATGACGAAGGACAGCTCCGATATCCCGCCCTTGTCGTAGGCCGAGCGCAGCGCCTGCATGTCGTATTGGATCTCGCGCTCCGAAATGCCGCGGATCTCCTGCGTGGCGACGATGTAGACGACCCCCAGGATCAGCGAGACGAACAGGGTGAATATCAGCGCATAGGTTCCGGCGAAGCGGAAGGCGAGGGTGCGGAACATGGGGATCAGGCTTCCAGTATGTAGCCCGAGCCGCGCACCGTGCGGATGACCTCGTTGCCGAACGGCCTGTCCACCTTGGCGCGCAGGCGGCTTATATGCGTTTCCACCACGTTGGTCTGCGGGTCGAAGTGGAAATCCCAGACACGCTCCAGCAACATCGTGCGGGTCACGAGGCGGCCCTTGTTGCGCATCAGGTATTCCAGGAGCTGGAACTCGCGCGGCTGCAACTCCACCGCGACGCCGCCGCGCGTCACGCTGCGCGAAACGAGGTTCATCCGAAGTTCCCCGGCCTCCAGCACCGTTTCCTCGCGGCGGGCAGGCCCACGCCGCGTCAATGCGTTCAGCCGCGCCAGGAGTTCGGAGAATGCGAAGGGCTTGAGAAGATAGTCGTCGGCGCCGGCCTCCAGCCCCTCCACCCGGTCGTCGACGCCTCCCAGCGACGTCAGGAACAGGATCGGCGCATCGCGCCCCGCCGAGCGCAGCGCCCGCACCAAAGACAGCCCGTCGAGGCCCGGAAGCATCCTGTCCACGATCAGGGCGTCGTAATCGCGCGTGCAGGCCAGCTCCATGCCGGACAATCCGTCCGCTGCCCGGTCGACGCCGTGGCCCGCCTCGGCAAGGCCGGCGCCGATATAGCCGGCGATGCCGGAATCATCCTCGATCAGCAACAGTTTCATCCGGCACTCCCGCACACACGGCGCCAACGACTATACGAAATCGTATAGTGGCGGCCAGTGGGCCGACATGTGGGGCCGCTACTGCCTGCGCCATCCGCAATTTCGCAGATGGAGGCAGGATGCGTCCTTCCCGGCCCGTGATCGGCAGTGTCGCGCTATCGGCGCTCACCGCCGCCTACATGCTTTTCCTTACCAACGGAACATTCTGGGCCAAGGCGTTCGCCTGTTTCGAGGGGCATTCGTACGCCCTGGCCATGTTTGCGGCGGGGCTTTTCGCCCTGTTCCTGGCAGGGCTTGCCACCGTCTCCGTCCAGTACCTCATCAAACCGCTGTTCATGCTGCTCGTGCTGATCGCCGCGGCAGCGTCCTACTATGCCGATACGTTCGGGACGTTGATCGACCGGCAGATGATCCAGAACATCCTCTTGACGACGCCGGGGGAGGCACGACACCTCGTCACGCCCGACATGGCGCTGCACCTTCTCGTCTATGGGCTGCTGCCCGCCGCCTTCATCGCGACGGTGCGGGTTCGGCACCGGCCCTTCGGGTCCAAGGTGCTGCACAACAGCCTCGTCGTCGTGCCGGCGCTTCTTCTGGCGCTCGGCATCGTCTTCGCCAACTACCAGGCTTTTTCCGGCACGTTGCGCGCCCATCGCGATCTTATGGCCAGTCTCAACCCCGTCGCGCCCATCGGCGCCGCCATCCGCTACGCCGACCGGCTCACCCGGGAGCGCAACATCGTCGCCCAGCCACTCGGGCTCGATGCACACCAGTCCGAGCGTGTCGCGACGTCGCAGAAGCCCGTCGTCACGGTGTTCGTCGTCGGCGAGACGGCGCGGGCGCAGAATTTCGGCCTGGCCGGATACACGCGGGATACGACGCCGGAGTTACGGGCGCTGAACGTCGCCAGCTTCGACGCGGTTTCCAGCTGCGGCACATCGACGGCCGTTTCGGTGCCCTGCATGTTCTCGGTCTATCCGCGGGACGACTATACGGAGCCGAAGGCGCTGGCGACGCAGAACCTGGCCGACGTCCTGTCCCACGCCGGGCTTTCCGTTGCGTGGTACGATAACGATACGGGCTCCATGCAGGTCGCCGACCGCATACCGTACGAGTTCCTGCCCTCGAAGCCGGACGATCGCTACTGCGAGGGCGGCGAATGCCTGGACGACGTACTCGTCGACCGGCTCGCCGCCGCGCTCGATACCGTCAGGGGCAACAGCGTGATCGTGCTGCACCAGCTCGGAAGCCACGGGCCGGCCTACTTCGCCCGTTACCCGGCGTCCTTCGAACGCTTCAAGCCGGCTTGCCGCACGAGCCAGTTCGCCGATTGCACGCGCCAGGAAATCGTCAACGCCTACGACAATACCATCGCCTATACGGATCATATCCTGGCGGAGGCGATCCGTCTGCTGGGCAGGCACCAGGAACTGGCATCCAACCTCTTCTACGTTTCCGACCACGGGGAGTCGCTCGGCGAGAATGGACTTTTCCTGCATGGCGCGCCCTATTTCATGGCGCCCGAAACGCAGACGCATGTGCCGATGATCGCATGGTTCTCCCCGGCCTATGCATCGCTCGTCGGCCTCGATCCGGGTTGCGTGCGCAACCTTGCGGATGCGCCCCTGTCGCACGACAACGTCTTCCATACCGTGCTGGGCCTTTCGGAGGTCTCGACCTCCATCTACCAGCCGCCGCTCGACATGTTCGCCGCATGCCGAACGGGGCCAGGCGGCAAGGTCGCGCAACTGCCGGGGACGCGTTCATGAGCACCGAGACCGGCTTTCGTTCGGCTCCCGCCAAACAGGCGGGGCTGCGGCATCTGGCCAGCGCCCTGTGCTATTCGATGGGTGGTCTTCGCCGCCTGATGTCGGAGACGGCGTTCCGGCACGAACTGCTTTGCGCCGCCGCCCTGCTGGGTCTTCTGGCCTGGACGGGGGCAGGGGCCGGCGCCTTGCTGGGGCAATTCGTGCTCCTTTGCTGCCTGTTCGCGTTCGAGGCCGTCAACACCGCCATCGAACTCCTGGTCGACAGGGTGTCGCCGGAATTCTCGGTCTTCGCACAGCAGGCCAAGGATCTCGGCTCGTTCGCCGTGCTCGCCATCATATCGGGCAACATCGTATGGGCCGGCGTCGCCTTATGGGGCGTCGTGGCCGGCTGAGCGGTTCCGTGGCGCGGCAATAAGCGCTTGCCGCCCGGTCGAGCCTCCCGTAAATGTCGGCCCGTGAGCTACGCCCTGCGCATCTTGATGGTCATCGCCTTCAGCCTCGCGGCAACCCTTGCGTCGCGTGCGGGACTTGTCATGGCCGGCGGTTGCCCCTCCCAGCAGGAGGTGCAGCGCAGCTGCCCGGTCGAGCCTGCCGCCGCGCTGCCGATCCAGTCGAAGGCGGATGCCAAATGCGGTATCGCGGTGCTTGGAAGTACCCAGGGCTCGGCTGCAAGGAGCGCCGATGGCGCTTGGCTACCTGCGCACGAGGCGGGGCTGCTCGAAGGGCAGCCGCCCGCGCGGGACGACCCGCCCCCTCGAACCCGTCATTCCTGATCGACGACAAGAACCTCAATGGCAGCCTGCCGGTGGACACGGATCTGCGGGCGAATGGCCGTTCGGCGGCTGCTCCACAGAATGACAGGACATGACATGAACAATCACATGGATCGCACACCGCTGCGCATACCGGCGCTTTCCGGCGTCTACGCCGCGCTCGGCACGCCGGCCGAGACGCTGTTGCGCGTCGTCTGCGGCGTCGCGCTGATGACGCACGGCTACCCGAAGATCCTCAACCCGTTCGGCGCGGCCGGAATGGTGGAGGGGCTCGGCTTCTATCCGGGTGTCTTCTGGTCGCCGCTTCTGGCGATCACCGAATTCTTCGGTGGGCTGCTTTTGGCCATCGGCCTGTTCACGCGCCCGGCCGCCCTCGGCACGACCGTCGTCCTGCTCGTCACCGTGTGGTTCCACTGGATCACGCAAGGCGAGGGCTATTCGGGCGCCGAGAAATCGATCCTCTGGGCGGCCATCACGTTCTACTTCCTCGCCGTCGGCGCCAACCGCCACTCGGTGGACGCGAAGCTCGGCCGTCAGTTCTGACGGTGTATCGCGGCGGCTTCGATATCGAAGCCGCCCCGAACCTCTCGGGTCAGCCGGCGGCCTGGCCCTTGCGATGAACCTTGGCTCCGGCATTGCGCTGCTTGCCGAAGCCGGGCTTGCCGAAAGAAGGCTTGCCCGATGCAGGCTTTCCGGATTTCGAATAGGCCGGCTTGCCCTGCTTGCCGAAAGGCGGCTTGGAGAACATCCTGGCGTCCGGCGCGGTGCTCGGCGTGATCGCGGCGTCGTCGCCATCGGCATGGCGCGCCGCTTCCGCAAAACCGCTTGCCGCGGATTCCGCCACCTCGAAACGCGTCTCCCGTTCGAAGATGCGGATCGCGCCGATCTCCTGCCGGCTGATCTTGCCGCGACGACAGATCATCGGCAGCAGCCAGCGAGGATCCGCATTGGCGTTGCGGCCGACCCCCAGCTTGAACCAGACCGTCTCGCCGACGGGCCCACGCGCGGCAGGGGCCCCTTCGCGCTCCGGACGGCCTTTGCCCATGTCGAATCCCGGATCGCCGATATCCTCGGCGGCGGGCAGTTTCTGGCGGTACAGCCGCACCAGGGCCGCAGCCAGCTCCAGCGGCGAACGGCCGTCGGCCAGCCTTTCCGCAAGCGCGGTTTCTTCTTCGGTGGATTCCCCGGTCAGCACCGGATCGGACAGGAAACGCTCCTCGTCCTTGCGGCGAATGTCGTCCGGCGAGGGCGCCGGGCCCCATTGCGGGCGGACGCTCGCTTCGGCCAGCAGTCGCTCGGCCTTGCGGCGGCGCGCCGGCGGTACCAGCAGCACCGAGACGCCCTTGCGGCCGGCGCGGCCCGTGCGGCCGCTGCGATGTTGCAGCGTTTCGCTGTCGGACGGCAGCTCGGCATGGATGACGAGGCCAAGATTGGGCAGGTCGATGCCGCGCGCCGCGACGTCGGTCGCGACGCAGACGCGCGCATGCCCGTCGCGCAGGGCCTGCATGGCGGCATTGCGTTCCTTCTGGCCCAGTTCGCCGGAAAGGGCGACGGCGGTAAAGCCCCGCTCAACCAGGCTGGCGTGCAGGCGGCGCACGGCCTCGCGCGTGTTGCAGAAGACGATCGCGCTGCCGGCGTCATGGTAGCGCAGCAGGTTGACGGTCGCATGTTCGGTCTCGTTGGGCAGGATGCGGATAGCCTTGTAGGCGATATCGGCATGCGCCTTCGTGCCGTTGCTCGTCTGGATGCGCAAAGCGTTGGTCTGGTACTGGCCGGTCAGGCTGACGATGGATTTCGGCAGCGTGGCCGAGAACAGAAGCGTACGTCTGTCGTCCGGCGTCGCTTCGAGAAGCAGTTCCAGATCTTCGCGGAAACCAAGGTCCAGCATCTCGTCCGCTTCATCCAGCACGACGGCACGCAACGAGGCCAGCGACAGCGCACCGCGTTCGAAATGGTCACGCAGGCGGCCCGGCGTTCCGACCACGATATGGCACCCGGCGCGCAGGCGGCGCTGCTCGGTGCGTGGGTCCATGCCGCCGACGCAGGTGGCGATGGAGGCGCCCGTTTCGGCATACAGCCACGTCAGCTCGCGATGTACCTGCAGCGCCAGCTCGCGGGTCGGTGCGATGATCAGCGCCAGCGGGGCGGAGCCGGCTTCGAACCGCTCCGCGTCACCCAGAAGGGTCGATGCGATGGCAAGTCCGAAGGCTACCGTCTTGCCGGAGCCGGTCTGTGCGGAAACCAGAAGGTCTCGGCCCTCCGCGTCCGGGCGCAGCACGGCGGCCTGCACTTCAGTCGGCTCGTCGTAGGAGCGTGTGGCGAGGGCGCGCGCAAGCGCGGCATTGGTGGCGGGAAACGGCATGTCGGCAATCCTTATGAAGGCAGGATCGCGCTCCGCAATCCAACGGCAATGGGTTCGATAGGGCAAGGGGTGCGCCGGCAACGGAAGCACCGCATGCTCGAAGTTTGCCGGATCCTGCGTGCCTCCTACACCAAATCGGCCGTCAAGTCACGCGCGACGTGACAGAGGCGGGTCGCCCCTGTCACGTTCGGACGACGCGTGTCGTCGGCTTGGGTCAGGCCAGGTCGGCGGGCACCTTGCCGCCATTGTCCTTCAGCTTCTGGATCACCTGTTTGTGCAGCCACATGTTCATCGTGGCGGAATCGTTCGTGTCGCCCGTATAGCCGAGCTCTTGTGCCAGTTCCTTGCGGCTGGAAAGGCTGCTGTCGAGCCCCAGCGCCTTCATCAGATCGACGATGGAGGTTCGCCAGTTCAACTGCTGGCCGCTTTTCGAAACCGCATTGTCCAGCACCACGCCGATGTCCACCGGCGCATTGCCGGTCGATGCCGCCGGCGGAGTGCCGGTGGAGGACGCCGGCGTGGCCGGAGCGGACGGCGCCGGCGTCGTCGATGCCGGCGACGAGGGCGGCGGTACGTCCGCCGATGGCGTAGAGGCTGGAGCTGCCGCCGGCTCCGCTGCCTCGGCTTCGCCCCAGATTGCATTCTTGATGCGGTCGAAAATGCCCATGCGTATGTCCTCCGTTCACGATAAAGAGATTCGTAGGGTCTCAAGCGCAACCTGCAAGCGCAGGCGGGGTTCCAACTGCAATTAGCTATACGATACTACGCCCATCTGACGATTTGGGGCGCAACCTCAACCGAAAGTGGGGACTGTTCAACCCTTGCGCGTTTAGGCTTCCAGCAGAGATAGCTTCCCATGGAGTACGCCGATCAAGAGCGTTGTATCCAGGGAGTCTCGGCGCATGGCAAAGGTGGGTGTTGAGCAGGTTTCGGCGTCCCGGGCCGATTGGTCGCGGGAAGAGCCGCAGCGTTTCTGGGATCCGTCCAGGCGTTTGATGCAGGCGATCCGGAATTACCAGAAGGCGTCGCATTCGACCGGGCTGCTACGCTCGGTCCGTCGGCTGTGGTGGAAGAACGCGCATCGCTTCTGGTCCGTGGTGACGCAGGCGGAAATCAACCTCGAAGCCGATATCGGCGGAGGCTTCCTGATGCCGCACCCCAACGGCATCGTCATACACCCCGACAGCCGCATCGGGCCCAACTGCATGATATTCCAGCAGGTCACGCTGGCAGCCGGCGAAACCGGGTCGCCCAGGCTTGGAGGGCATGTCGATATCGGCGCGGGGGCCAAGATTCTCGGCGACGTGACGATCGGCGACCATGCCGTCATCGGCGCCAACGCGGTCGTCCTGCAGGATGTGCCGGCCTATCATACCGCCGTCGGAATCCCGGCGCGCATCCTGCCGCCCCGGCAGGAGAGGGGCGATGCACAGGTGACGCGCGCGGCGTAGATCGCGCGTCAGGGAACGATGTCGATCTGCTCCATGGGCGGGTCTTCCCGCGGCCTTCCCAAGAGGTAACCCTGGCCGAAATGGATGCCGTTGGCCCGTAGCCACTGAAGCTGCGCATGGGTTTCGATGCCTTCGGCCACCAGGTGGATATTGAGGTCGGCCGTCAGGCGGGCAACGGTCCGGATGATGGCCTCCACCTTGCGGTCCGGCAATTGCCGCAGGAAGCTGGCGTCGATCTTCAGGCCGTCGACATTGATCCTGCGGACGTAGCCCAGCGAGGAATAGCCGGTGCCGAAATCGTCGAGCACGAGCTTGACGCCGAGAGCCTTGATCTGTGAGAGCTGGTCCAGCGCCTCGTTGAAGAAGTCGATGAAGATATTCTCGGTTATCTCGATCCCTAGGCGGGATGGCGCCAGGCCGGTCTGCGCAAGGACGTCGGCGAGCAGGCCCGGAAAACGTCCGCTGGCCAGTTGTTGCGGCGAAAGGTTCACGTTCACCTGCACGGTGCCCGGCCACTTTGTGGCGGCCTGGCAGGCGCGCCGCAGAACCAGCTCTCCCAGCCGGTCTATGAGGCCGCTGGCCTCCGCCACGGGGATGAACTTTTCAGGCGATACGGAGCCCCGGTCAGGATGCCACCAGCGCGCGAGCGCCTCCTGGCAGACGACCTGGCCGGTGAAGAGATCGGCGATGGGCTGGTAGACGACCGCGATGTGGCCGCCATCGATCGCGTCGGCCAGCTCGCCCTCCTGGAGCAGCCGGGCATGATATTCGTCCTCCAGCGCCCGCGTGAAGCCGCAGACGATACCCTTGCCTTCGGCCTTCGCCTTGTACAGCGCGAGGTCGGCCATGAAGAACAGGCGCGAGGCATCCATCGCTTCGTCCTGCGATGCCGCGACGCCGAGGCTGGCGCTCGGCTTCACGCTTCGTCCGTGCAGCACCATGCGAGCGGTGATGAGGTCCGACAGCCGCTTCGCCGCCGTGATGCCGTCCTCCATGTCCATGTCAACAAACAGCACGGCGAATTCGTCGCCGCCGAGCCGCCCCGCCGCATCCGTCGGACGCAGGGTGGACCGGATACGATCCGCGACGGTTGCCAGCAACTCGTCGCCGAGGTGGTGGCCATAGGTGTCGTTTGCATTCTTGAAGTCGTCGAGGTCGATGCTGACCAGCACGAAGCGGCCGTCGCCGCGGCAGGCATCCTCGATCAGGGCCACGAAGGCCTTGCGGTTGAGAAGGCCGGTCAAACCGTCGTGGCGCGCCAGGTAGGCGAGCTTCAGGTCTGCCTCGTAGCGCTCCGTGATATCGCGGCCGATGCCCCGGAAACCGGTAACCCGCCCATCGTCGCTATGCACCGGGTGTCCCGTCAAGGCGAACCAGCGCTGCTGCGCGCCGCTCTTCGCGGTGGCGGTGATATCGCGGAAGGCGAGGCCTCTGTCGATGAGATCGGCAAGCTGCGGATGGCGGTCGGCTTCCTCCGACGCCTGCATGACGGTGTCGAGGCGCCGTTCGGCCGGCGCATCGGCATTGCTGTCGGCAACGTCCGCCAGGTTTGTCGGAACGGACCGCAGACGGCCCGTCGCATCCGTTTCCCAGAGCCAGTCGGAAGAGCCCTCCTGGTATTCCCGAAGGAAGATGTTCACCGTGGCGATCTCGCGCCGTAGCGCGGCCTGAGCTCTGGAGCGGCCGTCGAAGGCAAGGTTCGTACAGATGATGCCCACGATGGCGTAGAGCGTATAGCAGGTAAAGGCGATGGCCGTGACCGTATCGGCCATGCCCAGAAATGCGACTGCGACGACCGACAGGACTGCGACCGGCACGAAGAAGCTGAAGGCCACGATGGCTGGAACGCAGATGATCGGCGTGGATACGACACCCAGCGCAAGGCCGATGATCAGGGCGTGCCGCCCCGTATCGCCATAATAGGCGAGCAGGTTGATGAAGGCGCCCCAGGCGATGCCGAGTACGACGTAGAGAAAGCATGCGCGTTTCAGGTAGGCGAATGCCCGGTTGGTGCGTCGCCAGTTCATCGCCGCATGCAGGATCAAGGCGTAGATGAACAGGATGACGACGCCCGCCAGCGGCAGCAGCGGGCGCTCGAGGGGACGGAAGTTGAGCACAATGAAGACCGCGTTGACGACGCCCGTCGCCGCGAAGAGCATGCTCAGGTAGAATAGCAGGCTGGCCTGGTCGCGGAGGGTTTCGTCTTCCTGGCGCGACTCCGGAGGCTTCAGCCGGAGGAGGCGGCGCAGCGTAGCTGCGCCTTCCCCCGACAAGGCTTTGACTGAATTCCAACGCATCACCGCCGCAGCATCCCGTGCACCCTTGGAACGATCATTCCGGTCCGACGCCGGTATTCCGCGTAGGACGCCGCCATCGATGTATTGAGAAACCGTCTTTCCTCGGTTTTTGCAATTGCGAAATACCATATGATTAAAGGAGCTGCGACCAGCCATTGTATTCCGCCCGCAGCCACCGCCGTACCGAACCAGAACAGGCAGTAGGCCAGATAGAACGGATGGCGCACGAATTTATAGGGGCCCTCCTGATGCAGTGCATCGGGATCGGATTCGCTGTGCGCCAGTTGCGGCGGCCGGTGGCTTGTCGTCCGGACCGCCCACCAGAACAGCGCCGTCGACGCGCAGGCGAGGGCGATGAAGCATGCGGCCGGCGCGCCTGCGATATCGCCCCTGACGACGAGGTATAGAAACAGGAGCGTGGCCACGGTGCTGGCGGCGGTGAGGGCGCGCATGCCCGATGGCATGCCGTCCGGCGCGCGGAAATGTCGCTGCAGGCCCCAGCTGAACGAGGCGAGGGGAATGATGGCGAAGACGATGACGAGAAACTGGAGCATCGCTCAGGCTCCCTTCAGCGACAGGGTTACGGCTTCGCCCTTGAAGAAGCCGTCGAGATTGCCGGTGGAGCCGGCCAGCGGGTCCATGGCGGGGACGGCCTGCCGCACCTTGTCGTAACGGACGCGATCGCTCGCCATGAGGCGCATCGGGCAACTCAGCCCGGGATAGGGACGCAGGTCGGAGGCCGCCTCATAACCGAGCCGGCGGTAGAAGGGCGCGTGGTTGGCGCGGACGCAGGCCAGATGCACCTGGCTATGGGCGCACAAGGCCACGTATCCGGCCATGCGATAGAGCAGGAACACCAGCCCCTGGTTGTTCTCTGCTTCCGGACTGCGGACAAGGCGCGTAACCTCGATGCCGCGGCCCGAGAATGGGCTGCCTGTATCCCGGTTCAACAAATCGTCCACCTCGTCGCGGAATGCGTCGCGCGCCGGCGAGGTGAGGTCCGTTCCGCGCGCCAGCGTGCAGGTTCGCACCGATGCAATGGCGACATCGCGATCGTAGATCACGACGGTGCTGGCATTCGGCATGTCGTCGTAGATGTCCTTGAACAGGCCGGATGCATTCGGCTCGATATGTCCTCCCGCCACATAGCTGCGATAGCGGACGCGAAAGGCGTCGTCGCGGACCGAATCGGCGACGGCGAGGCGCGCCACATATTCCTCGGACCGGGTGGTTGAGCGAACGCGCCGCGACGGCGGCGTCTTGGACGGCGTGTGCGATACGGCCTCTTGCTGCAATTGCGTATCGGCGGGGAACGGCGACAATGTATGATTCATCGAAGGGCCTCATTGTTGGAGCAGCCCGGCCATTCGTCGGCCCTGGACTCTGACAGGGCAGGAGGATGACGATGCGGCCAGGCGCCGTTATTCTGAAGGCCCCGGTGGGGTCAGTAAAAGCCCCGGTGTCGGGCGGGTATCCCATTTGGTGAAGGGGTCGTTCTCCGTGCAGATCTTTCAACCCGTCGAAACCGTCGCGGAGTTTCGTACTTTGGATGAAGGAGAAGTGCTGTGCGGCTATCTTGACGGGCTCAGCGGTACCCCATGTTCGCTGGATGGGGTTTCTCGCGCCTATTGGCACGGTTGGCGCAACGGGCTGGTCGACGGGGGATTCGCCGACCCCGATCCGGCCCAGCTTCGGCTTGACGCGCAGTTTGCCGAACTGGGATCAGGCGGGTAGCGCCGGCTGATACAGGAACGGCGATGGCCGCTTCGATATCTTCCCGTAGCTATCCCGCCTGCTTGGAGCGCTAAGCCGCTCGAATGGCGTCTATCAGCCGGTCCAGCGCTTCGACGCCACGATCGGTCAGCCTGGCGCGATCGGCGTCGACTTCGATCAATTCGGCGTTCGCCAGTTCCGATACGCCGTCCGGATCGGCTTTATGGCCCGATCCGTCTCTCAGGACGACGTCTCTGACGCTCTCGCCACTGGCCAGCCGGTGATAGGCAGCAAAGACGAGGATGGACAATCCCTTGTCGGTGATGCTCATCGCCGGCCTGCTCCGGCCTCGTCGTTCAAAGGATTGCCGGCATCGTCGAGCGGAGCATCTTCCTCTCCGACTTCGACACCGTCATCGTAGGTCGGCGACAAGCCCTTCCGCTCCGCTGGGCCCCTGTCGGCCTTCGGTCGATCCGTATGAACCACCTCTGGGCCGTCCACATGGCTTGCCGGAACCGGATCGGATGTCGGAAAGGTATCTTCCAGGGATGTATCCAGTTTTTCCTCTTCCGTCATCGGACGGTTCTGGCTTCCCGGTGTCGGACGCTCGTCCGGCCTGTTCCCGGTATCATGTTTTTCGCTTGGCATGGCTGCCTCCTGTGTCGAAGCAAAGGAAGCGTTGGGGTCGACAACCGTTCCGCATGACGCTGCCCCGTCGCTGCGGTCAATTGTCGTAGCGGACCGGCCTGGGCTTGCCCGCAGGGGCCCGCCGAGGCGAGCCCCTGTTCGTATCCTGCGATCGGGCTCAGGCCAGTCCCGGCTGCTCGTCTTCCTCATCGGCCGGGCGGTGGTGGCCTTCATCGCCCGGCAGGCGCAGGCCCTCGGCGCCGACATCGTCGATGTCCTCGGCGTCACCGTCCTCGTCCATCTCGTCGAGGTCTTCCTCGACTTCACGCTCCATCTCCGCCGAGCTGGCATCGTCGTCGGTCACGACCTCACCCGGTTTCAACGGGTTGCCATCCGGCATCTTGTCGTTGGGGTTTTCGCCGACATTGCTTGTCCTGGACATCGTATCCTCCTTGCTTCGTCGAACGGGATAAGGAGCGCCGGTCCGCTCCGTTCCGTCGGTGCGACGAACTGGGGCGGCAGAGGGATTGCTTGCCGCTCTCACGCCCCTAATTTTTCATGGGTCGTAGCCGAATGACATCTGTCCAGAAGCCGAATGGCGGGCATCGCTCATGGTGAGTTATCCAGATGGACTACACGCCGGACACGCCAGCCCGCGAAGCGCATTGCACCGCCACGCCAGCCCGCTCTCTATACTGCTGCTGGCCGCATTCCTCGGAGTTGCGCTGACGGGATTGATGGGCGGGCGTATGCCTTCGCCCCATGTCATCGAAGGGTCTGCGGCACGAATGTCCGTCAGTGCCCCGGCTATCGTCAGAAACGGTATCTTCTTCGAAGTCTCAATCGATGTTTCGGCAAAGCGCGACATTGCAGACGTCGTGCTTGCCGTGGAGCCGCACCTATGGCGTCGCCAGACGCAGAACAGCATGATCCCCGCTGCCGCGAACGAGGCCTATGGTGAAGGCGGCTTTCGCTACTCCTACGGCCCGCTCGGCGCCGGCCCGCGCGCCGAAAGGCTCCTTGACGGAGAGCCACGCATCGTCATTCGAGATGGATGCCTGATCGAGGATAATTTGCGTCGAGACAGGGTGACCCGCGCCGAGGTGGAAAGCGAGATGCGACAATCGGGCATTGCTACGATGGACGATGTCGCCTGGGGCATCCTTGAGCCTCAGGGCAAGTTCAGCTTCATTCGGCGTCAGACGAACACTTCCGAGTGACGGCAGATGCCCGCTCGCGATCCAAGGTGCGGTTGGTGCCGGCTACAGGGATCGAACCCGTGACCCCCTGATTACAAATCAGGTGCTCTACCATCTGAGCTAAGCCGGCCCGAGCGCGCATGTAGCACAGTCGCCTGCGGCTTGCATCACCAGAATCGCAGGCGATGCGAATGTCAGTCAAGAGCGCTATCCCTGCTTGTCTTCGGCGGTCGGCTGACGTCATATCCCGCGTCGGAAAAACGTTCCGCGTCGGGAGGAAACATGGATCGTCGTCAATTTCTGCTGAAATCCGGGTTAGCAGCCGGGGGCGTGGCCGCCGGTGGAGCGCTTGCCGCCCCCGCCATCGCGCAGGAGGCGCCACAGATCCGATGGCGGCTCACCTCCAGCTTTCCCAACACGCTCGATACGCTGTACGGCAATTGTCAGCTCTTCTCGCGTACGATCTCCGAACTGACGGATGGGAAGTTCAAGGTCGATGTCTTTCCGGCCGGAGAACTGGTGCCCGGCCTGTCGGCGCTGGATGCCGTGCAGGACCAGACCGTCGAGTGCGCTCATACCGTGCTTTACTATTATGTCGGCAAGGATCCGACCTTCGCCATCGGCTCTTCCATTCCGTTCGGCCTCAACGCACGCCAGCAGAACGCGTGGCTTTACAACGGCGGCGGCAACGAGGCCATCGACCGGTTTCTGGAGCCATACAACGTCGTGGCGCGGCCCGGCGGCAATACCGGCACGCAGATGGGCGGCTGGTTCCGCAAGGAAATCAACAGCGTTGAAGATCTCAAGGGTCTGAAGATGCGTATTGCCGGCATCGCCGGGCAGGTGCTGTCCCCGCTCGGCGTCGTCGGCCAGCAACTCGCCGGCGGCGACGTCTATCCGGCTCTGGAGCGCGGTACGCTGGATGCCACCGAGTTCGTCGGACCCTATGACGACGAGAAGCTCGGCTTCTATCAGGTTGCGCCGTATTATTATTATCCCGCCTTCTGGGAAGCGGGGCCGACGGTCCACTACGTGTTCAACAAGGCCAAGTACGAAGAGCTGCCGCAGTCCTACCGAACCGCGCTGGATACGGCGGCAAAGGCCTGCAACATCTCGATGCTGGCCGACTACGACACCAAGAACATGACGGCCATCCGCTCGCTGGTGGCCAAGGGCGTACAGCTTCGCGCGCTGCCGCGCGACGTGCTCGACGCGGCCTACGACTCGGCACAGGCGCTGTATCGGCAGCTCGACGAGACCAACCCGAAATGGAAGGCGCTCTACGATCCCTGGAACCAGTTCCGTTCGCAAAGCTACGAATGGTTCCGCGTGGCCGAATATACGAACGATACCTACAACTACAGCCGGCAGGCGGCCGGCAACTAGCGTCGGGAGCCGCCGCGAAAATCGTCTTGTTTAAATGCAAGGTCTAAGCTTCACTCTCAACGTGCGCTGGAGAAGTCTCCAGCGCCGCTGAGGGGGGAAAGACTTTGAACAGACGTCGTTTCTTGAGAGGTGCAGGCGCCGGCGCCGCATCGATGGCGGCCTTGGCGACGCCCGCCCTGGCGCAGAGCCAGCCGGAAATTCGCTGGCGCCTGACGTCCAGCTTTCCGAATACGCTGGATACCATCTTCGGTGGCGCCAAAAGCCTGTCGGACTCGGTGAAGGCGCTGACAGGAGGCCGCTTCACCATCGACGTGTTCCCGGCGGGTGAACTCGTGCCCGGCCTGTCCGCGCTGGATGCCGTGCAAGACGGCACGGTGGAAGCCTGTCACACGGCTGCGTACTATTACGTCGGCAAGGATCCCACCTTCGCCATCGGTGCAACCATCCCATTCGGTCTCAACGCTCGCCAGCAGAACGCCTGGCTCTACCAGGGCGGCGGTAACGATCTCTACAACGCATTCCTGGCCGATTACGGCGTCGTCGGCGTGCCCGGCGGCAATACCGGCGTGCAGATGGGCGGTTGGTTCCGCAGGGAGATCAACAGCGTCGCCGATCTCGACGGATTGAAGATGCGCATCGCCGGTCTTGCCGGCCGTGTCCTGGAGCCGCTGGGCGTCGTGCCGCAGCAGCTTGCCGGCGGCGACATCTATCCCGCGCTGGAGCGCGGCACGATCGATGCAACCGAGTGGATCGGCCCGTACGACGACGAGAAGCTCGGCTTCTATCAGGTCGCGCCCTATTACTATTACCCCGCCTTCTGGGAAGGCGGACTGACCGTGCATTTCATGTTCAACAAGCAGCAATACGATGCGCTGCCGGAAGAGTACAAAGCGGCCCTGCAGGCGGCGGCCGCCGCCGCCAACACCAACATGCTGGCGCAGTACGACGTGAAGAACATGAGTGCGATCCGCTCCCTGGTGGGCAAGGGCGTCCAGTTGCGGCCGCTGCCGCGCGATATTCTCAACGCCTCCTACGATTCGGCCATGGCGCTCTACGCCCGGCTGAACGAGGAGAACCCGAAATGGAAAGCCATCTACGAGCCTTGGAGCCAGTTCCGCTCGCAGACCTACGAGTGGTTCCGCGTCGCCGAATACTCCTACGACACCTATGTCTACGGGCAGCAGGCGGCGGGCAAATAGCAACTCCCGGCATGCCACACACGGGAAAGGGAGAAGGGGCCGCTCGGCCCCTTCGGAAGTTCCGAATGCGTGCGCGGCTTCTAAAGGCATTGGGCCGGGCGTATCAAAACGCCAGGAAGGCTTCTTTTCAGCGTCTGGTTCACCTTCAGATAAAGAGCTTATCGAGCTCTTCCCTGTGTGCCTTGTGCTTGTCAGGATTTTCGGCCCCGAGCTTCTTCAGGTTCATCAGCTTCCAGCGCACAGCTGGAAGTGCTGCCGCCTGCGGAAGGCCGATGGCTTCAAAGTCCGGTTCGCCGTCATGTAGCGTGATCAGAAACTTCTGGGTATTAGCATCAAGGCGTGTGCGGATATCGGCAATGAGGCGTTCTCTCGTGGCTATGAGATCGTCGAGAGTGACAGGGATGTTCGTCATACCGACGAACTCGCGCGCGTATGGTTGATCGAGATTGCTCAGCGTCGGCCGGAGCAGTTCGTGCGACGGACGTGGCGAACTGGCAACGTAGACGAGGAATGTACGGAAGAGCTCGTCGGTAAGCCCCTCGTTCTCATAGAGGAGCTTGACGTCGAACAGGTCGCGCGGGTGCTGACGGTCCATTGCGGCATGGAGCTTGCCGCCGAACAAATCTTCGAAGGAGACCACCTGCACGGCAGCGTAGCCGAACTCGTCTTCCACGGTTGCAGAGACGGCGCGTTCTTCTGGGTCGTGGACGACGCCCCGCGTGACGGGCGAGGTTTCGACTTTGACTTCGGCGCCGCCGAGGCGAGCGCGGATGCGGGTTGCGCCGCTGCCGCCGCCGTCGATGCGCCACGCAACAAGGTCGGCGATGCCACGGCTGGCGGCGGTCATGATCCGGTCGAGCGTTTTATTGATGTCGGCAAGGCTTTCGGCGCGGCCCTGCACCGGCAGGTAGGTCAGGTCGATGTCGACTGACAGGCGTGGCATATCGCGGTAGAAAAGATTGATGGCTGTGCCGCCTTTAAGGGCAAAAGCCTTTTCCCTCGCGATGATTGGCAGGAGGCGCACCAGCAGGGATACCTGCGCGGCGTAAGGTTCACGGGCCATCGGTCTCTTCTTTTGCCTGGACGAATTCCGGAGGGACCATGATCCGGTATCGGGGATGTATTCGGCCGCCCTTCACGAGCGCGCGGTCGCCGCTGCCGAGGTCGAAATCCTCTGCCTTGAGACGTTCGCGCCAGGAATGTTTGTGGCGGTCGGCGAACACGAAAAACAGTCGACGGACCTTGATTTTGCGGCAGCTCCTGAGGAGCGTTGCGAGGCGACGCGGGCTTAGAGTGGTGAGCCCTTCGAACACCATATCGAGATTATGGAAGCTCTCCTGCTCCGGCAGTTCGTCGAGGGCTTCGAGGATGGCGCGTTCCGGGGAGGATATCCGCATGGCCCAACCCCACGGCAAAGTGGTCGCATCCGCCGACTTGTTTTCGGTAAGGCCGAGGTCCGGGTCGCTGAACAGGGAAAGGCTGCGCGTCGCTATCGGCGCGTCGAGCTGAAGGCGTGCCAGCCAGGATGGTATGGCGTCGCCATACAGCCATGCGGGCCGGGACGTGCCGAGCGGCAGGTAGTGGATATGGCCTAGCAGGCCGAGTGCGGTGCTGCCACCGGCATGGACCGTGTAGTTCATGATATGCTGTATGGAGAGCAGGCAGGTCTGCCAGTCGAGCGGGGCCGGCTGCGGGGTCGGACGGCGGAATACGCCGCGCTCAAGGCGCTCCAGCCAGCCGCTCTCTATATATCTGCGGGTCAGGAATCGACTGACGCCATGTTCTTCCAGCCATGGTGCATCCACGACGAAACCGGCAGGGACGGCTTCGAGAATGCTCTTCAGCTTATATTTTTTTGGTGCACCCATGGTACACATATTACGCGATCTATAAAAAATAGCGCAAGCACGTCTTTGAAAGAGGCCCCCCTTGGGTACTGAGAGTGCACTAAAAAAGAAATCAGCCAAAGAAATATGCGGTCGCCATGGCGGCTCTAGGCTGGTGTCCCAAACCCCTGCCCAAGGAGGGCTTCGGCCCCTTTTCCTTCGATCAGTTGGGAGCTCCGAAGCTCGGCGCGGGAGGGGCGCCGAAGCTGGGCGCTGGAGGGGCGCCGAAACTCGGCGCAGGCGGCGCACCGAAACTTGGCGGAGCGGCCGGACCACCGGTTTCGCCGGGCATCGGAATGTTCAGCTGGATGCTCGCCGGGTCGACGACGGTCTCGGGCGTCAGGAAATATGTCACCGATTCCGGCCAGAAGATCAGGATCGCCACCAGGACAAGCTGCAGGCACAGCCAGGGTATCGCCCCCAGGTAGATGTCCGAGGTCTTCACCTGCGGCGGCGCGATGCCGCGCAGATAGAAAAGCGCGAAGCCGAATGGCGGGTGCATGAAGGACGTCTGCATGTTCACGCAGAGCAGCACGCCGAACCAGATCAGGTCGATGCCCAGCGCCTCGGCCACCGGGACCAGCAGCGGCACCACGATGAAGGCGATCTCGAAGAAATCGAGGAAGAAGGCGATGAAGAAGATGAAGATATTGACGAAGATCAGGAAGCCGACCGCGCCGCCCGGTATGTGAGACAGGAGATACTGGATCCAGTGCCCGCCATCCATGCCCTGGAAGACGAGGCTGAAGACGGTGGCGCCGAGCAGGATGAAGACGACCATTGCAGTCAGCCGCATCGTCATCGCCATCGCCTCGCGGATCAGGCGCCAGTTCAGGCGGCGATGCATGGCGGCCAGGATCATGGCGCCGACGGCGCCCATCGCGCCCGCTTCGGTCGGCGTGGCGAGGCCCAGGAACATCGTGCCGAGCACGACGAAGATCAGCGCCAGCGACGGCACCATCGCCTTGGCGACGCGCCACAGCAGCTTCCAGCCGCTCATGGTGCGCGCCTCCGGCGGCAGCGGCGGCATCATCTCGGGCTTCAGGCGCGACAGGACGAATATGAACGCCAGGAACAGCAGGATCTGCAGGATCGACGGCCCGATCGCGCCGGCATACATGTCGCCGACCGAACGGCCGAGCTGGTCGGCCAGGATGATGAGCACGAGCGATGGCGGGATGACCTGCGTGATCGTGCCGGATGCAGCGATGACGCCGGTCGCCAGACGCATATTATAGCCGTAACGCATCATGACGGGCAGCGACACGACGCCCATCGCGATGACGGAGGCCGCAACCGTGCCCGTGATCGCGCCGAGAACCGCCCCGACCAGGATGACCGCATAGGCGAGCCCGCCGGGCAGTGGGCCGAACAATTGCCCGGAGCCCTCGAGAAGGTCTTCCGCAAGGCCGCACCGCTCGAGGATCGCGCCCATGAAGGTGAAGAACGGTATCGCCAGCAAGAGGTCGTTGGAGATCGTTCCGTAGAAGCGCAGCGGCAGGGCGTTCAGCAAGGCGGGGCTGAAATGATCGAAGACGATGCCGAGGACACCGAACAACATGCCGACGGCTGCCAGCGAGAAGGCGACGGGAAACCCGATCAGTAGAAAGACGATCATGCAGCCGAACATCAGCGGCGGCATGGGGCCATATTCGAACATGCGTCTTAAGTCTCCTCCCCGGCGGTCGCGGCGGGTATTATTGCAACGGCTTTTCGTAGCGCGTTTCGAGGGTCATCAAGCCCTGCAGGGCCGCGAAGCGCTTGATGAGTTCGGACAGGCCCTGCAGGAACAGAAGGCCGAAGCCGAGCGGCAGGGTCGCCTTCGCCGGCCACAGGGTCAGGCCACCGGCATTCATCGACGTTTCGCCGGTGGTGAACGAGCGCCAGAAGAACGGCCAGCACAGCCAGAAAAGATAGAAGATCACCGGCAGGTACAGGACGAGGAAGCCGAAGATGTCCACCAGCAGGCGGTTGCGGGTCGACAGGGCGGAGTAGACGAGATCCACCCGCACATGCTCGTTCAGCTTGAGCGTATACGATGCCCCGAGCAGTACCATCCCCGCGAACATGTACCACTGGATTTCCAGCATCGAGTTCGAGCTGACGTGAAAGAGATAGCGCGAGACGGCGTTGCCCGCGCTGATCAGCACGGCAAACAGCACGAGATAATCGGCGATCACCGCGAAGCCGGCATTCAGCCGGTCGACCGCGCGCGAAAATGCAAGTAGCGCCCGCAAGAACCCCTCCCTGTCACGGTATCTCCCGATGGTTATCCGTGATCCGTGCGCAGCATGGCATCTGACGGGCGCTTCCGCTACGAATAATGGCGTCGATAAGGCGCGCTTTTCACAACCGCGTCTCCCATTTGACACAATCGCATCAGGGCAACGCGACAGGGCCACGTGTATATGCAGGAAATACGGCTGGAGCGGCAGGCGAGGGAGGTGGAGCAGCTCCGCCGGCGACTGATGTTCGAGCTGCTCGTGCTGGAGCGGTTGCGCCGACGCGAGCGTGCTTCCGCGCCGTCGCACGCTGCATCGACGCTATTGTCCATCCGCGAGGTGCGCCGCCGCGCCGAAGCACGCGCCGCGCGGCGGCTGCTGTCCGATTGCCCGAAAGACCGGTCTGTTCAGGCCTGCGACAGGTAGCGCCGCGCCGCGTAGAGCGATACGGCGGCCGCGTTGGAGACGTTGAGCGAGCGGATGGCGCCCGGCACTTCGAGGCGAGCCAGGGCGTCCACCGTCGACCGTGTCTTCTGCCGAAGGCCCTTGCCTTCGCTGCCGAGGACGAGCGCCACCTTGCCCGCGCCGAACGCGGGCTCCAGCGCAAGCGGACCATCCGAGTCCAGCCCGATAACCTGAAAGCCGTCGCGCTTCAGGCCTTCGAGAGCGTCGGCGAGGTTGACGACCTGGATATAGGGGATTTCCTCCAGCGCACCGGACGCGGCTTTGGCCAGCACGCCCGATTCCTGCGGGGAGTGTCGGCCGGTGGTGATGACCGCACCGGCGCCGAAGGCCGTGGCCGAGCGCAGGATCGCGCCGACATTGTGCGGATCGGTCACCTGGTCGAGCACCAGCACGAGATCCGTCCTGCCTAGTTGCCCAAGGCCGCGGCCCGGCAGCGGCTCTGCTTCCAGAAGCACGCCCTGGTGTACGGCATCGCCGCCGAGTTCGCCGTCCAGCTGCCGCGGATCGACGATTTCGACCGGGCAGGAGATGGAGTCGGCCTCGATGCCAAGGCGGTTCAGCGCGTTACGCGTCACGCGCAGGCGAATCGCCTTGCGCTGCGGATTGGCGAGGGCCGCAGCGACCGTGTGGAGACCGTACAGGCGTACGATGCCCTCTTCGGCAGCGGGCGCCGTTTCGCGGGCGCGGTCGCGATGGGCGCGCCGCAGCCGGGCGTAATGCGAATCTTTGGGCGTGTGGGACGGGTGATCGTTCATGCCCGCTCATACCGGGTTTGGAGCGTTCGTGGAAGCGTCCGGCCGTGCGGTTTCGCGCGCCGGAACAATGACCTGTGCGGCCACGCGCCGCTTTTGCGCGACGCCCTGTTGACAGAAGGGTCCCGCCTCTTCATAACGCCGCCCGAAGCAGCGATGGCCCATCGGCGGCGCCGCTTCCATGCCAGGCTCCGGCAAGGCAGGTACGGAGGGATGCCCGAGTGGTTAAAGGGGACGGACTGTAAATCCGTTGGCTTAGCCTACGTTGGTTCAAATCCAACTCCCTCCACCACCGCCTCGCAAGGTATGGCGTTTCGGACGTGCGCGGGTATAGCTCAATGGTAGAGCAGCAGCCTTCCAAGCTGAATACGCGGGTTCGATTCCCGCTACCCGCTCCACTCCGCCAGTCCACGATGCCGCCGCCCGGCCACCTTCCTCGGCCCGTCGCAGCCGGTAATCGGGCCGTCAACCGCGAGACGCTTGTCTTTCCCATTGCAAGCCTATATGTCGCGCCGCAGTTCTCACAGAGCTAAGCGTCAGGAAACCGATACATGGCCAAGAGCAAATTCGAGCGTAACAAGCCGCACGTGAACATC